>NZ_CP009354.1:0-2400000 GCF_000772105.1 Vibrio tubiashii ATCC 19109 | reverse complement strand
ACTTGCTCCGGTGGTCGACCGTGCTTCGCCTTACCATTCGCAACAACAATCGGGCGCTCAATCAGTTTTGGGTTTTCAACCATGGCTTTAAACAAGGTCTCATCATCGGCAGACTTGAGTTCCAGTTCTTTGTAGATATCTTCTTTGGTGCGCATCATATCGCGGACTTCTGAAACACCTAGTTGAACCATCAGTGTTTTCAGTTCATCGATACTCGGTGGTGTCTCTAGATATTTAACGATTTCTGGCTGAATGTTTTTTTCTTCTAACAGAGCCAGTGTTTGACGGCTTTTAGAGCATCGAGGGTTGTGATAAATCACGACTGACATAGAGTTTTCTCCATTTATTATTGTAGAGCAAAGAAACGATCCCTTTGAACCATGAGCTGGTCAATGCGGGCATCATATCTTGCTTGCTTCAAGCTTCCTAGCTCAGCGATTTGGCTAGCTTGGGTGTAATACTGAATGGCTTTGTTCCAATTTGCTTTTAGCGCGAGGATTTCAGCGCGTGCGGCTAAGTCTTCGTCACTGACACCTAGGTGAATATTGGCTTCAGATAGTAAGTGCCAGCCATTCACATCTTTTGGATTATCATGGGTGTAACGCTGCAGTACTTTTATCGCTTCTTCGTTTTTATCTTGCTCCATCAAAACGTTAGCGTAGTTGATCGTCAGTACCGCATTGTTAGGTGCCGATTTTAAAGAGCGCTCAAGCATTTGTTCTGCTTTTTCTGGTTGTTTCATTGCGATGTAGAGATCAGACATCGCATCCAGATAAAAACGGTTATAAGCATCAAGCTTTAATAGGCTTTGTAAAATGGTGTGCGCTTCTTCGAGTTGATTATTGTCTAAGTAAACTAAGGCTTTACCATATTGAAGAGACGGCTTGATATTCTCTGGTGCTCTTTTCTCTTTACGATTCATCCAATCGAGGGCAGCTTTACCTTCGATACCCGTATAGCGAGCCACTACTCTAGCGCGGGCAAGGTGGTAATTTAACGAAGGGTCGACTCGACGAGCAGGGTAGTTTTGCGCGCGGGCACGGCTGTCGGTAATACGATCTTCAGGTAGTGGGTGGGTCAGCAGCATTGGCGGTGGCTTACTCGCGTAGCGGAACTCATCGGCTAGGCGGCCAAAAAATCTTGGCATGGCATTTACATCAAAGCCCGCTTTCGCCATGGTGCTGATGCCAAATCGGTCAGCCTCTTTTTCGTTGCTGCGAGTATAGTTGATTTGCCCCTGCATATTACCCGCGGTGGTTGCAGTAATTGCCGCCATACCGGCTTGCGGTGATGCGATCGCTAATAGTAAAGAACCCGCTAAAGCGGCTAACGTAGCAGGGGAACGTCTTGCTTGCTCTTCCATACTTCGCGCTAAGTGGCGTTGGGTTACGTGAGCAATTTCGTGTGCGACAACAGAAGCCAGTTCACTTTCACTTTGAGCGTAAAGAAACAGACCGGAATGAAGCGCGACATAACCACCGAAAAACGCAAATGCGTTGATATTACGGTCGCGAATCATAAAGAAGGTAAACGGCGTTTTCACATCTGACGCATTGGCGACAAGGCGATGGCCTAAGCTATCAACATATTCATTCAGTACCGGGTCATTAATGATTGGCGAACTGCTACGAAGCATACGCATATAGGCATCGCCGTATTGCAGCTCTTGAGCGATAGTCAAAGTGCCGCTAGCCGCCGTGCCGATATCGGGAAGATTGAGGTTGTCTGCTAGCGTTGGAGCCGGAGTGCTTAAAGCGGTGGCAAGACAAAGACAAACGAGTGAGCGCGTATGTTTAAACATATTGGACAGGTAATACTCCGTTGATTTTTTCATCCTTGCTAAGCTTATATTAGCAAGACGGGTATACGCTTGGACACCATATCGCAGAGATGGTTTCCAATTCGTTAAGTGATTCATTCAGTGAATGTAAATACAACCATTCACTGTTAGGTAACAGTCGTGAGCTTGCCGCCATTATTTGCACTGACGCCTGCAAAAAAACACTATACAATACCTACCCGTAATAATAAGCATCGAGCGAAAGAATGGAACCGAATATTTTGGATTTACGCCAAGAACGTTGCCCTATGGCACTGTTACTTGCTAAGCGTCACACAAAAGATTTGGTTGCTGGAGAGCAAACTCTACTGCTAGTTTCTGATTCAAGTTCTTTCGCAGATATTACTCAGTATCTTCAAAAACACTTATTTGAACTAATCTGTGAAGAGAAGGATGGTTATTATCGAATGCAAGTCAGTCGAGCTACAAAACCAAAGGAAGTATGTTGAATGTTTGAAATGGTAAGTCGCTGGTATAAGCGACGTTTTTCTGATCCACACGCCGTAAGTCTTGTTGCGATTCTTCTTTTCGGCTTTATTACGATCTACTTCTTCGGCAATTTAATTGCACCGTTGCTGGTGGCAATCGTGCTTGCTTATCTGCTTGAGTGGCCTGTGGTGCAGCTTTCTCGCTTAGGTATTCCAAGAACACTGGCGGTTATTCTTGTTATCCTCGGCTTTAGTAGCCTAATGCTAGTCGCCATTTTCGGTTTGGTGCCGACGATCTGGGAGCAGGTTGGTAACTTAATCAATGATATCCCAACCATGTACGGCGGGTTGCAAGCCTTTATCGCCGAGTTGCCACACCGTTACCCAGAACTAGAAAACTTTCAAATCGTAGAGTCACTTGTCACAAATGCCAAAAACCAAGTGATTGTGATGGGCGAGACTGTTGTGAAGGGCTCACTTGCGTCACTGGTAAGCTTGGCCACCTTGGCGGTTTATTTGATTTTAGTGCCACTTTTAGTCTTTTTCTTACTCAAAGATAAAGACGAAATGTTGGATATGACCAGTGGTGTTTTACCGCGCAACCGTCGTTTGGCAACTAAAGTTTGGGATGAGATGAACGAGCAAATCTCCAACTATATTCGCGGTAAGGTAATGGAGATTCTCATTGTCGGTGGTGTCAGTTATGTCACCTTTGCCATCCTTGACCTTCGCTACTCAGTACTACTGGCTGTTGCAGTCGGATTCTCTGTATTGATCCCTTATATTGGTGCTGCGGCGGTAACTGTGCCTGTGGCAATTGTAGGCCTGTTCCAATGGGGCTTAACGCCACAGTTTTATTGGCTGCTAATTGCTTATGGCATCATTCAGGCTCTTGATGGTAACGTTCTGGTTCCCGTTTTATTCTCAGAGGCGGTAAACCTCCACCCTGTGGCAATTATTGTTGCGGTCCTCGTATTCGGCGGTCTATGGGGATTCTGGGGTGTGTTCTTTGCTATTCCACTCGCAACTTTAGTTAAGGCGGTTTGGAATGCTCTTCCAAGCCACGATGATGAAGTCCCGACATAGATAGTTTTGGCAACTGCAAACGATTACATAAAAAGCCCTAAAGTTGACCCTTTAGGGCTTTTTGTTTGTGCGCTAGTTGGCATTTTTGCCAGTATTGGAATTTACTTAAGCAGAGAATTGTAAGAAATTTCTTAAGTAAACGTTATCCGGGACGATAACTATACTAATTACAATAACAAAAAGCTTGCTGACTAATTGAGGGAAAATATGAAATTTAGCCAAAAGATCGTTGCGGCTTCATCAGCGCTATTGCTGGTAACTGTAACCCTGTTGTCGATTCAACAGCTAAGCACGGTAAAGCAGGAAGTCGAGGCACTCGTCGATACTAGTCTCACAGAGATGGTAAAAGGGGTGAAAAATACAGTGGTGTCAGAGATGGAGAGTAAAAAATCTCTGGCTCAATCTACGACAGAGGTTCTTGAGCTCGATCCTCAGAATCGACAGCTTGTGAAACAGATTCTTGAAAAACCAGAGCTAAAGGGAAGTTTCCTCGCAGTGGGCTTTGGTTACGAGGCAGATGGCTTCGTTGTCGAAAATGATGATGGCTGGGAAGCTGGTCCTGACTATGACCCTCGTGTACGCCCTTGGTTTAAAGATGCGAAAGCACAAGGTAAGTTAGTTGTTACTGACCCATATGTAGATGTCTCGTCGAAGAAAGTGATCATTTCTATTGGTACGCCAGTGAAAGAGAATGGTCAGTTTATGGCTGGCATGTTCTACGACATGGAATTGGGTGGTTTGGCTGACCTTGTCAACAGCGTGAACCTCCTTGATGCCGGTTACCTATTCATTGTTACCGCAGACGGTACGACGATTGCTCACCCACAAGCGGAAAATAATGGTGAGAACCTAACCAAATACCTGCCGCAAGCAAAAGTTCAGGAAGGCAACCAGAAGTTTGAGCAAGATGGTCAACGCTTACTTGTTCACTTTACTAAAGTCCCTTCAGAGAACTGGTACATTGGTGCTGTGGTTGACGAAGACATCGCTTTTGCTGCCGTAGACGACATGCGTAACAGCTCAATCCTTTACGTCGTGATTGGCGTGATATTAAGTGTGGTTGTCTTAAGCTTCCTAATCAAAGCACTGATGAAACCACTTGCGACTCTAAACGATGCTATTCAGGATGTTGCATCAGGTCAAGGCGATCTAACTAAGCGTTTGGATACCAATACTGATCAAGAGTTCGCCCAGTTAGCGGAAGGATTTAACACCTTTACTGAAACTTTGCAGAAACAGATTCAACAATCGAAAGCGATTGGTGCAGAAATCTTACGTGGCACTGAGATGACCGTCGTCGGCGCGCAGCACTCTGCTGGGGCAATGCGTAGTCAACTTGAAGAGCTAGAGCAATTAGCGACCGCGATGAACGAGATGGCGGTAACGGCGACCGAAGTAGCAAATAATGCGCAAGGTGCAGCTGCTGCGGCAAAAGAGGCTGATGATGCGACTCAAGATGGCTCGTCAGTAGTGAGTGATACTACTAACTCGATAGATATGCTCTCCTCTCGTATTGACCAAGCTGTCGAAGAGGTTCAAGGCCTTGAGTCGGCAACTGCAAACATTGAGACCATCTTGAAAGTGATTAATGACATTGCTGACCAGACCAACCTATTGGCACTGAATGCGGCAATTGAGGCAGCTCGTGCCGGTGAATCAGGACGCGGATTTGCGGTAGTAGCAGATGAAGTTCGCACCCTAGCGCAGCGCACTCAAGAATCAACGACAGAAATTCGTAGCATGATCGAACAGCTCCAAGCAGGTGCGAGTTCGGTATCTGCCGCGATGAATGAAAGTAAAAACACTGCAGTGGATGCGGTAGATAAAGCGCAAGCGGCCGATGGTGCATTGCAGCGCATTCGTGAAGCGATTCAACGTATCAGTGACATGAACATGCAGATCGCATCTGCAGCTGAAGAGCAGAGCTTGGTTGCTGAAGAGATCAACAGCAATACGGTGAAGATTAAAGATCTATCCACTCAAGTCGCTGATTCAGCAGAAGAAGCGAACATGGCAATGCAGGTTCAAACAGAAAATGTTCGTGAGCAAGACGCCATCTTAAACAAGTTTATTGTCTAGCAAGTCTAATGCTCCCAAGAAGCAAAAACGCCAGCGATGCTGGCGTTTTTTATATCAAGTAATTTACTTGTTTTCGTTCAAGTAATCTAACACCACCTCATGGTGTGTCTTTGTCTTGAACTTATTGAAGACATGCTCAATGACGCCTTCTTCGTTGATCAGGAAGCTAATACGGTGCAGACCATCGTAAACCTTACCCATAAACTTCTTCTCGCCCCACACGCCAAACTGGTCGGCAACTGCATGGTCTTCATCAGAAAGAAGCGTGAAGTTAAGTTCATCGCGTTCAATAAACTTTCCTAAGCGTTTTACAGGGTCGATGCTAACACCTAAAACCACAACGTTGTGAGCGTCAAGCTCAGCTTTAACATCGCGTAGGCCTTGTGCTTGAACAGTACATCCCGGAGTCATGGCTTTAGGGTAAAAGTAAAACAGTACTTTTTTACCTTTGAAATCACCGAGAGAGATAGTTTCGCCATTTTGGTCAAGTAAAGAGAAGGCAGGCGCTGGTGCACCGGCTGTGAGCGTGTTCATTGAGATTCCTTTTTATTGGCTGTTTTTTAAGAAATTTAGCGAGCCTTGTACGTTTAGCTTTTGACAAAGAGTATCGAAGTCTTCTTGCAGCTGCATCAGATTGCAACCAGAGTCTACTGAAGCAGTAATCGCGATATGAAATTGGTCGTTATCTGAGCCGATTTTTTCTTTATCAATGGTTTGCGCACTGAGTGACGAAAGCCCAATGTTCTTCTCAGCGAAAAAATTGGTGAACTTTTCAGTCAGCCCGGGTCTGTCATCTGACTCGACAAACACTTCTAAGGTGTAGGTATTATCAAGATGAGCGTGAGTAGAAGTACGCTTCATAATGGTGATCAGATCATGCTCTTGACCAAGAAGTGGCAAAGTGGTTTCAACGCGAGTCACTGCCGCGTTGTTGCCCGTGAGTAACATGATAAGGGTAAATTCATTGCCAAATAGGGCGATACGACTGTCAACAATATTGCATCCAGACTGAGTGACCAGGTGTACAACTTGATTGCATACGCCTGGGCGATCTGTTCCTACCGCAGTAATCACCAGATGTTGAGTCATAAGGTCACTTCTATCAAAATTAGGTTTATTAATGAGATAGCTTAGCACAGTTGCTTGGCAGAAAAATGGCCTCTGTGCGCTTTTCTATCTAGCTTTGAACGTATTTTAGTCTAACTCGTCGCACTCGGTTAATTCCTAACTTGATACTGACACGGACTGAAATGAAAGGAGTAAGTTGCCAAAGTTCTAACATCTGATAAATATTCATTCATTTAGGTGATTTAAGCGGCTTTAAGTGCTTGTCTTCATCAATCGCCTTACAGTACCATGCGATTAGTATCTAAATTAGGGAGAAAGACATGTTTTCAGGAAGTATAGTAGCGTTAATTACACCGTTTAATCAGGATGGCGAAGTAGACTACGTGAGCCTGAAGAAACTGGTGGAGTATCATGTAGCAGCGGGCAGTGATGGCATCGTTGCAGTGGGTACCACTGGTGAATCGGCGACGCTGACGATTGAAGAGCATGTCAAGGTGGTAATGAAGACGGTTGAGTTTGCAGAAGGCCGTATTCCTGTTATTGCAGGAACAGGAGCAAATGCGACTCATGAATCGGTGACGTTCAGCCGCCTATTAAACA
The DNA here is from genome assembly GCF_000772105.1 of Vibrio tubiashii ATCC 19109. NCBI lineage: Bacteria > Pseudomonadati > Pseudomonadota > Gammaproteobacteria > Vibrionales > Vibrionaceae > Vibrio > Vibrio tubiashii. Next base: position 2,392,899 of record NZ_CP009354.1, on the reverse strand, counting down.
ATTCTGGCATTGCAGGTTGTTTGAGCGTGACTCCTTACTACAACAAACCGACTCAAGAAGGTTTGTTCCAACATTACAAAGCGATCGCAGAAGAGAGCGATGTACCACAAATTTTGTACAACGTACCGGGCCGAACTGCGGTAGACTTACTGCCAGAAACAGTAGCTCGCCTTGCAGAGATTGATAGCATTGTTGCACTTAAAGATGCGACAGGTGATTTAAGCAGAATTGCAATTCATCGTGAACTTTGTGGCGAAGATTTTATCTTACTAAGTGGCGATGATTCTTCAGGTCTAGATTTTGTTAAGCAAGGTGGTAATGGTGTTATTTCTGTTACCAACAATATTGCCGCTGAAGATATGGCGAAAATGTTCAGACTTGCGAGCGAAGGTAAGTACGAAGAAGCGGAAATCATCAATCAGCGTTTGATGCCGCTGCATAAAAACCTGTTCGTTGAATCAAGCCCAATCCCAGTGAAATGGGCTGCGCACAAACTAGGCCTAATTGATCACGGTGGTCTGCGTTTACCACTGACAGAGCTATCTGAAAATGCTCGTCCAATTGTGGCTCAAGCAATGACGGAAGCTTGCATTTACTAAATTTAAAGATGGATTGCCGGAGTGAAACCACTCCGGCATGTACGTATCAGGAGTTTCAATGAAATTGTCTCACCAGCTAGTCGTCAGTTCACTAGCTGTTTTTGTTTTAAGTGCTTGCTCAGGCAGTGCAGCGCAGCGTCGTCAGGCGAAGGATGACTTCGAATATTTAAACACACCACCTTTGAAAGAGTGGCAGCTAGCCGAGGGCGCGACGCCTCAGTTCTACACCAACTATGATATCCCACAGGGGAACTTTACTGGTGGAGTTGGCACCGAGGTGGATATTCGTTCCCCTCAGCAAATTCTAGAGCTTATACCTGGCGCGCGTGCTGAACGCAAACAAGGTGAAACAACGCTTTGGTTACTTCGTGAAGATGAACTGAATAAAGTTTGGCAAACTGCATTGAAGATGCTTCAAGAGCAGGGAATTACGATTCGTGAACAGACAGACACACGCCTAGAAACGGATTGGGTGACATGGACGGGAGAAGACGAAGAGGTTGAAATCGGTTCACGTTATGCCATCGAACGTATCTTGGTTGGTGGTCGTCATGGTTTCAAGATTTCCCTGATCGATTGGCGTGAAGGTGGTAAACAGGTGCCTGTTACCGCGACTAACAAAGAGCGTTATAACGCGTTGATGACTAACTTAGTGACTGCACGCTATGACCAAGACCTTCGCGAAGAAGCGGCGCGTAAAGCTCAAGAGTTAGTGAAGCAGATCCCTATTTCTATGGGCTCTGACCGCAGTGGCTTCCCAGTTATTATTGCTCGTACACCATACAATGTACTTTGGTTACGTCTGCCAACGCTACTTCCTGAAATGGGCTTTACTATCGAAGAGCGTAATCAGTCTCAAGGTACAGTGAAAGCCAAGTACGCGGCACCAGACGACGAGTTCTGGACTAAAATTGGCGTTAAACCAATTGGACTTGAGTCGGGAACTTATACTTTCCTACTTGGTGACCTTGGTAACCGTACTTCAATTAACGTCACTGACTCAGCGGGTAAACCGGTAGAAGAAGCTTTACTAGAAGATATGGTCCCTGTTATTGCGGCAGTTGCTGAACAAACAGAACAGTAAAGCGCTGATAGAACCCACAAAAAAAGCTGACACGATGTCAGCTTTTTTTATACCTATCCACCACAAGGTGGAGAAGATGAATTACAGCACCATAGCGGCAATCCAGCCAAATACAATCAATGGAATATTGTAGTGGATAAAGGTAGGTACTACCGTTTCCCAAATGTGCTCGTGTTGACCATCAGCGTTTAGACCTGATGTTGGGCCTAGCGTTGAGTCTGAAGCTGGAGAGCCAGCATCACCAAGTGCTGCTGCTGTACCAACTAACGCGATGGTTGCCATTGGCGAGAAACCAAACGCTGCCGCTAGAGGCACATAGATGGTTGCAAGGATTGGAATGGTCGAAAATGAAGAACCAATACCCATAGTTACCAGTAGACCAACAACCAGCATTAGCAGAGCCGCTAACGGTTTGTTGTCACCAATGCTTGTCGATAGTGCTTCAACTAGCGACTCAACGCCACCTGTTTGCTTCATTACCGCGGCAAAACCCGCTGCTGCGATCATAATAAAGCCAATCATCGCCATCATGTGGACACCCTTGGTGAAGACATCGTGCGTCTCTTTCCACGCAATAACGCCACCAAAAGTAAATACCATAAAGCCTGCTAAGCCACCGATGATCATCGAGCCAGTAGAAAGCTGTACGCTCAATGCGGCGACAATACCTGCTGCTGCAACAAGAATGTTCTTCTTGTTGATTGATTTCGGGTTTTCTTCTACATGAGTCAGTTCCGTTTCTTGGTACTGACGAGGTTTACGGTAGCTAAAGAAAATCGCTGTAAGCAGACCAAAAATCATACCTGCAGCCGGCAGTAGCATCGCGACTGGTACTTGGCTAGCCACTACGTTGTCTAAACCGTTCTCGTGCAGGTTTTTTAGCAGAATGTTGTTGAGGAAAATACCACCGAAGCCAATTGGTAGAACCATATAAGGTGTCACCAAACCGAACGTGAGTACACACGCAATCATACGTCGGTCTAGGTTAAGCTTGGCAAACACGCCCAACAGTGGCGGAATAAGAATCGGGATAAAAGCAATATGGACAGGAATAACGTTTTGCGACGACATAGTGACAAGCACTAAAGCGATCAGCACTGCGTATTTTAGACCAGTAGAAGCTGATGCATTCTCTTTGCCGTGGATACGTTTGATAACGCTATTTGCTAAAAGGTCGGTAATTCCAGAGCGAGAGATAGCAACAGCGAAAGTACCAAGCATGGCGTAGCTAAGTGCGATAGTAGCACCGCCTCCAAGTCCGCTTTCGAAGGCTGCAACCGCTTGATTAAGTTCCATGCCAGAAACCAAACCACCTACAATTGCGCTAAATGTCAGTGCAACGACGACATTCACGCGCATCAGTGCTAAGGCAAGCATGACACATACAGAAATGACAACAGGGTTCATAATTTACTCGTGTGTTGTGTTTACATTTATTCTTTTATTTCTTCTTCAGTAGCATCAATCAACGGCCAACCACCTAGGGCTTTCCATTTGTTGACGATACCGCAGAAGAGCTCTGCCGTTTTTTGGGTATCATATAGAGCAGAGTGGGCTTCTTTATTGTCAAACTCCATCCCAGCGGTCTTGCATGCTTTAGCCAGTACTGTTTGACCATAGGCCAAACCACTTAACGTTGCAGTATCAAACGTTGCGAAGGGATGAAAAGGGACGCGTTTAAGCTTGCTACGCTCGCTCGCTTCCATCACGAAGCTGTGATCGAAATTTGCATTGTGAGCTACCATAATTGCACGGCTACAATCTGCGGCTTTTTGCTCTTTGCGCACCAACTTATAAATCTCTTTGAGAGCTTCAGATTCTGTCACTGCGCCACGAAGTGGGCTAAACGGGTCTCGAATACCGTTAAATTCGAGAGCTTCTTTTTCTAAGTTAGCGCCTTCAAATGGCTCGACATGAAAGTGAATGGTTGAGGCAGGGACAAGATCGCCGTTTTCGTCCATTTTTAAAGTAACGGCGCAGATTTCGAGTAGCGCATCGGTCTTAGCGTTGAACCCGGCAGTTTCTACGTCAATAACGACAGGAAAGTAGCCGCGAAATCGTTTTTTTAGCGTCAATGCTTCGTTTTCAATAGTCATGTGTGCTTAAAATTATGTGACAGGGCAGGCATTATTGCAGATTCTTTAAGCGAGAAAAACCGTTAATGCTGATTGAAAATGAATCATTGGTAATTTGTCCTATACAAATCAGTTGGCGGGATTTTTGCATTGATATTTGTGAAGGTAATCGGGTGGCAAAAATAGCGGCCCAAATAGAGTTAAGAGATGAAGTATTCTATGAAGAAGTGGTTGGCTCCTAGTATTGCAATGGCAATAACAGCGTTTACTCCCAATGCGTTAGCGTTGGAGAAACACTATGTGGCCAAACCTCAGCAGTCCATGTGGCAAATGGTTGCCAATACGCCACTAGAATGCCGTCTTGTTCATCCTATTCCGAATTATGGCGATGCGGTTTTTTCGTCGTATGCGAGCAAAAAAATCAACCTCGATTTTGAGCTTAAGATGAAGCGCCCAATGGGACAGACTCGCGATGTAAGCTTGATCTCCATGCCACCCGCTTGGAGACCTGGCGACAGTGCTGATAGATTGACCACCATCCGCTTCTTCCAACAGTTTGATGGCTATGTTGGTGGTCAAACCGCTTGGAACATTTTGGGTGAGCTGGAGAAAGGTCGTTATCCAACGTTCAGCTATCAAGAGTGGCGAAGTCGTGATCAACGTGTAGAAGTCGCACTTTCTTCAGTGCTGTTCCAACAATCGTATAATGTGTTTAGCGACTGTGTTGCCAACCTGCTTCCATACAGCTTTGAAGATATTGCCTTTACGATTCTTCACTATGATCGTACTAGTGTTGAGCTCAATAAACAGTCGCAGAAGCGATTGGCACAAATAGCCGAGTATATTAAGCATAATCAAGACATCGATCTGGTCTTGGTGTCGACCTATACCGATGCAGAAGATGGTAAAAGTGTCAGTCAAAGTCTTTCTGAGCGCCGCGCTGAAGTTCTAGAAGAGTACTTTAAATCTCTTGGTTTACCTGACGACCGAATTCAGGTCCAAGGCTATGGTCGTCGACGTCCAATCGATGACAATGCTTCACCAATTGGCAGAGATAAAAACCGACGAGTGGTTATTTCGCTCGGTAGAACGCAAATTTAATTTCTATCGGATATGAGAAAGGCCAGATACTCTCTGACCTTTTTTTATTCCGTTTGGCGTGCTTAGTTCAAACGGAATTTAGCAATGAGGTTACAGTTGGTCGCGGTATCGATATCTTGTACCAACTGGGCAATCTTGGGATTGGGATGTCTTTTCATAAACTCAATCAGAGCCTTCTTACAGCAGCCCATAGAGTCGATAAACGCGTCGCAGTCTGTATTCGGACATTGTGGTACTAGCGTCAAAACTTTCTCAGAAGCGAGTTGGAGATATTTTAGTTCATACTTTACATCACCGACGTTGCGCCAAAACATCGCCATATTGTGGCAAGAAATCACAGAAATCATCAGACGATCTTCGACATCGATCTCTTCAGTGTCTCCAATGCGTTCACTTAGCGTAAGCGCTTGCTGATAATGAAGGATACCTCTTAGGTGATCTTCATCGTTCATTGCCATGTCTGCTAGTAAGGTATGTTTCTCCCACTCTTGGATGCCCATTGTTCTAATCTCCTAACCGCGAATAGGCTTGAGATTAAATGATAATTATTATCAAGTAAAGCTAAAAAAATAGGACAGTGTGATACTGTCCCATTTTCAACATCACTTGAAGTGATAATTAGGGTCAACAGACCCTAGCCTTCTAAGCCCGCGGATGCTTGCTTGTTCTGAATAAGTTCTAACATGTAGCCATCAGGGTCTTTAACGAACGCAATATGAGTTGTGCCGCCTTTAACTGGGCCTGGCTCACGAGTCACATTACCACCCGCAGCTTTGATTGCGTCGCAAGTTGTGTAGATATCATCAACTCCAATAGCGATATGACCAAAGGCACTGCCTAAGTCATACTCTTTTGTACCCCAGTTATACGTTAGCTCAATGACTGCACCTTGAGACTCATCACCATAACCAAGAAAAGCCAGAGTGTATTCATACTCTTTGTTTTCGTTAGTACGAAGTAGCTGCATGCCCATCACATCAGTATAAAATTGAATTGATTTGTCTAGATCACCGACGCGAAGCATGGTGTGCAGGATACGTCCATTTGACATTGTCGTGCTCTCCTAATTTTCTGGATAAACTTTTTCTTTGTATTCGCAAAGGTCTTCAATGATGCAGCTGCCACAGCGAGGTTTACGCGCAACACACGTATAGCGACCATGTAGGATTAGCCAGTGGTGTACATCTAACTTAAACTCTTTAGGTACGACCTTAAGCAGTTTCTCTTCTACTTGGTCGACATTCTTACCCATTGCAAACTTAGTACGATTTGAAACGCGGTAGATATGCGTATCCACAGCGATAGTTGGCCAGCCAAAAGCGGTATTTAGCACCACGTTTGCGGTTTTACGTCCAACGCCGGGTAATGCTTCGAGAGCTTCACGGTTTTCAGGGACTTCGCCATTGTGTTGTTCGAGTATGATCTTACAGGTCTTAATGACGTTCTCAGCTTTTGAGTTAAATAGACCGATAGTTTTAATATACTCTTTGACACCATCAACCCCTAAGTCAAAAAGACCTTGTGGGGTGTTAGCGACAGGATAGAGCTTGTCTGTCGCTTTGTTCACGCTTACGTCAGTGGCTTGAGCTGAGAGAAGTACCGCAATCAGTAATTCGAAAGGTGTACTCCAATTTAATTCGGTTTGAGGGTTTGGGTTATTTTCCCTCAGTCGCTCCAGTATTAATCGTCGTTTATCTTTGTTCATTTGAGGCTGCTTTCCAGTGCTCCGTTTGATGCGATACGCTCAAACTGTTGTTATTGATTGGTCACCCGAGCTCGCTCAATGGCTTGTTTTTGTTGTTTCGGCTGGCGAGCTTCTAATTGTTTATCTATGACATTTTTCGCGGCAATGAGCAATCCGACGCCGATGAAAGCACCTGGTGGAAGCAGGGCGAGAAGGAAGCTGTTGTCGAACTGAAACACCTCGATTCGTAACGAGGTTGCCCATTCACCGAGTAATAGGTCAGCACCGTCAAATAGCGTTCCGTTCCCAATAACCTCACGCATTGCTCCTAAGACGACCAGTACGCTGGTCATTCCGAGTCCCATCCAAAAGCCGTCTTGTGCAGCAGGAAGTAGGTCGTTCTTAGACGCAAAGGCTTCGGCGCGACCAATGATGATACAGTTAGTTACGATCAAAGGAATAAAGATACCTAGAGAAAGGTACAGGCCGTACGCGTAGGCATTCATCAACAATTGAACGCAGGTAACCAGTGCGGCGATGATCATGACGAATACAGGGATACGTACTTCTTTCGGTACATAGTCACGCACCAATGAGACGGTCACATTTGAGCCGACCAGAACGAGTAGGGTAGCAATTCCCAACCCAAGTGCATTGGTAACGGTCGATGACACTGCAAGTAATGGACACAAGCCTAGTAATTGAACTAGAGCAGGGTTGTTGTCCCACATGCCGTTCTTAATTAAGGTCTTATGCTCACTCATGGTTGCCTCCACAGTTTAGTGGCTGTGCTAATATTTTTTCGCGATGGGTATTAACGTACTCAACAGTATTTTTTACCGCTTTTACCACAGCGCGAGGAGTAATGGTTGCCCCTGTGAATTGATCAAACTGACCACCATCTTTACGCACTTTCCAATCGGATAGATTATCTTCGCTGACAGTTTTACCTGCAAAACCGAGGATCCAGTCGGTAATACGTAAATCTATCTTATCACCTAATCCCGGTGTTTCCTGATGGCTTAAGACCCGCGTTCCGGTAATGGTTCCATCTTGCTGGATACCGACAATAATCTTGATAGCACCATTATAGCCGTCCGGTGCAATCGCTTCGATGGCTAAAGCCGATGGTTCATTATTGATGGTTGCCATATAAACAGGCATCGGTGAGTCGGTGCCAAGTGCTGGGTCACTGACTAAGGTACAAGCTTGATAAAGATCGTTATCGTGCATTTCGTGAGGAATCACTTGATTGAGCACCGAAAGCAGCTGCTTTTGTTCCTGCAGCTGAATCTGATCTTTAGTTAAATAGTTGGTCAGCGCTACTACACCTGTCGAAGCACAGGCAAACACCGCTAGAACCACACCATTTTTTCTAATCGCATTTAACATGATGAAACCTTAGTGACCGTACGTTCTTGGTTTGGTGTAGTAATCGATAAGAGGTACACACATATTACCCAGCAATACCGCAAAGGCCACACCATCAGGGAAGCCGCCCCAACTGCGGATGATAAATACCATTGCCCCAATAAATGCGCCAAACACCAATCGCCCTTTAACTGTCGTTGAAGCCGAGACTGGGTCAGTGGCTATAAAGAAGGCACCCAGCATGGTTGCACCAGACAGAAGATGAATAAGCGGTGACGCCGTCGTTCCTGGAGTCAAAATCATGAATAGGCTGCTGATTAGCGTCAGGCTCAGCAAAAAGCTCACCGGAATATGCCAATTGATCACTCGTACTTTGATCAGAATGAGACCACCAACAAGATAAGCAAGGTTGACCCACTCCCAGCCGATACCGGCTAGGCTACCAAATTGTGGCTGGGTTAAAGCTTCACTAGCTGTGTTGCCCGTCGTCAACGCGGTCTTAAAGGCATCCAAAGGTGTTGCCATGGTGATGCCATCAATGCCGGTGCGGATTTGCTGGAGAGAAAGCCCCTCTAGGTTAAATCCGGTAAAGATCAGCGAAAAAGCATCTCCACTCGAAATCGCCGTTGCTTGCAGTTCATTGGGAGAGATCCAGCTTGTCATCTGTACTGGGAAAGAGATCAGCAATACCACATAAGCGACCATCGCTGGGTTAAATAGGTTTTGACCAATACCACCATAGAGATGCTTGGCAATCACAATCGCGAAAATAAGCCCGATGGCAATGATCCACCAAGGTGACAGCGGAGGAATCGCAATAGCAAGCAACCAAGCAGTGACTAAGGCACTGTTATCGCGTAGTGCTGACATCGGGTGACGTTTTCTGGCCAGCATGACCAAGGCTTCTAAACCCAGACCGATCACAATCGCAAGAATAAGCTGGATTATTGTACCCCAGCCAAAGAAATAGGTTTGTGCTGCCAATCCTGGCAAAGCGCAAAGCGCTACCCATTTCATTAGATCAGGAGTGCTTCTGCGACTATGCGCATGGGGTGAGCTGGCAATAAAGAAGGCCACTACTCTTTCTCCTCAAATTGTTTTTGTTGTTCTTTTTCGGCTTTACGTGCTTTCGCGCGTGCAATAGCGGCGGCAACAGCAGCTTTCTTAGGATCTTCCTCGGTTGCCTCTGTAGTAGGCGCTTGCTCCACAGGCTCAGATTGAGCTTGCTGCTCGGCTTTGCGTGCTTTTGCTCGTGCAATAGCGGCGGCAACGGCAGCTTTCTTCGGATCGTCGTCAGTTTCTTCTGCAGCGGGCGCTTGTTCAACAGGCTCAGATTGCTCTTGCTGCTTGGCTTTACGTGCTTTAGCGCGAGCAATAGCGGCAGCAACGGCAGCTTTCTTAGGATCTTCCTCAGCTACTTCTGCAGTAGGTGCTTGCTCCACAGGCTCAGATTGAGCTTGCTGCTCGGCTTTACGTGCTTTTGCTCGGGCAATAGCAGCGGCAACTGCAGCTTTCTTCGGATCTTCTTCAGTTGCTTCTGCAGCAGGCGCTTGCTCAACAGGCTCAGATTGCTCTTGCTGCTTGGCTTTGCGTGCTTTTGCTCGTGCAATAGCGGCAGCAACGGCGGCTTTCTTAGGATCTTCCTCAGTTATCTCTGTAGCAGGTGCTTGTTCAACAGGCTCAGATTGCTCTTGCTGCTCAGCTTTACGCGCTTTTGCTCGGGCAATAGCAGCGGCAACGGCGGCTTTCTTCGGATCTTCTTCAGTTGCTTCTGCAGCAGGAGCTTGTTCAGTAGTTTCAGATTGAGCTTGCTGCTCGGCTTTGCGCGCTTTCGCTCGTGCAATAGCGGCAGCAACGGCGGCTTTCTTCGGATCTTCGTCAGTTGCTTCTGCAGCAGGCGCAGGCTCAACAGGTTCAGATTGAGTTTGTTGCTCGGCTTTACGTGCTTTCGCTCGCGCAATAGCGGCAGCAACAGCAGCTTTCTTATCTTCAACTGGTGGCGCTTGGTCAGTTTCTTCTGTTTGTGCTTTCTTCGCTTTAGCTCGCGCTATCGCAGCAGCGACGGCATCTTTTTTGTCGTCTGTTGACGTGTGTTCAGATTGCTGGGCTTTCTCTGCTTTGCGCTCTCTCGCTTGACGTTTACGCTCTTCACGCAGCTTGGCCATTTCACTGTTATCAGGTTCAGCTTGGCCGCTTTGCATCGCTTCAGCCTGTTTTGCTTTCGCTTTTGCAATTGCCGCTGCAACAGCAGGTTTAACGGCTTTCTCTTCTGTGGCAGGCTGGGCTTTTTGTGCCTTAACTCGTGCAATGGCGGCTGCAATCGCATCATCGCCACCAGAAGATTTCATCTCTTTACGGCGGTCATCTGCGGCTTTCTTGAAGCGATTTTCGCGAGCGGCTTTATCTCGCTCTAGACGCGCTTTCTTCTCTTCAAAACGAATCTTCGCGCGCTCTGCCGCTTCTGCTTCTTCTTTACGAGTACGGATCTCAGCTTTTGCCTGGCGATAGTATTGAACCAGTGGGATTTCACTCGGACAAACGAAGGCACAAGCACCACACTCGATACAATCTTTAATGTTCAGCTCTTCACATTTATCAAGCTCTTCTGCTTTGGCATGCCAAACCAGTTGCTGAGGGAGAAGAGAGGCAGGGCAGGCTTCGGCACACTGACCGCAGCGGATACACGCCATTTCATATTGATTTGGTGAAATCTCTTTGCGAGTGGGAGCCAGAATACAGTTGGACGTTTTGGTGATTGGCACCTGCGCATGAGGCAGAGTGAAGCCCATCATAGGACCACCCATAATTAGGCGCGGTAATTTCTTATCTGCTTTGTAACTAAATTCATCCAACAGAGCTTGCACTGGCGTGCCAAGTAGCGCCCAAACGTTTCTTGGCTGCTTAAAGGTATCACCGGTTAAAGTTACGATGCGTTCTACCAGTGGTTCGCCATCGCAAACTGCTCGTTTAATCGCATGCAATGAGCCAACGTTTTGCACCAATATCCCGATATCTGCAGGAATACCGCCGTTCGGCACTTCTTTGTTGGTCAGGATTTTGATCAGCTGCTTCTCACCACCTGAAGGGTATTTGGTCGGGATAACACGGATGACAATGTCTTTGTGCTCGGCGGCTTGTTGTAGCGCTTTGACTGCTTCAGGTTTGTTATCTTCAATGCCAATAACCGTTAGTTTCGGCTTGAGGATATGCTCAACGATCTCTATCCCTTGAATGATCTCTTCGGCATGTTCACGCATTAACATATCATCGGCAGTAATGTAGGGCTCACATTCTGCAGCGTTGATGATCAGAATCTCTGTTCTTGCCAGACCCGATTGAATTTTCTTCGCTGTTGGGAAGCCTGCGCCACCCATACCAGATACACCTGCTTGACGAATCTTTTCAATCAGCTCGTCAGGAGTGCGCTCAGCATAATTAGACCAGCCATCGCGTTCGATCCAGCTGTCTGCCATATCAGGCTTAATAACAATACAGGTTTCACTTAAACCAGAAGGGTGAGCAGTGGTTCTTGGTTCAATAGCAACCACAGTGCCTGAAGTTGGCGCATGCACAGGTAGCATAAAGCTAGTGTCGTACTTAGTCAGTGACTGACCTTTAAGTACTTGCTCGCCAACTTCAACCGTAATAGTGCCAGGCTTACCAATGTGTTGTTTGACCGGCAGGACAATTTCTTCGGCAATAGCCACGCGTGAAAGCGCATGACTGACCGACTGAGATTTGTTTTCAGCAGGGTGAACGCCACCAGGGAAAGTCCACAAGGCGCCAGTTTTGATTTGTTCGATTAATGACAGCATACCAGTCCTTAACTCCCGCTGTTCTGCTTGACGGCAGAATCGGTAATATCAACAACAGGAATGGCGTCCATCTGCCACTTCCAGCTCGCTGTAGTGGTTTCTACAGGAATCATTTCAATACAGTCTGTTGGGCAAGGAGCAACACATAAATCACACCCAGTACATTCGTCCTTAATCACGGTATGAAGTGCTTTTGTCCCACCCACAATGGCGTCTACTGGACAGGCTTGAATACACTTAGTACAACCAATGCACATATCTTCGTGGATATAGGCGACGGTTTTTACTGCGTTTTCAAGGTCGTGTGCCGAGTCGGTTGCTTCGACTCCCATTAGGTCCGCAAGCTTTTCTATTGTTGCCTGACCACCCGGAGGACATTTGTTGATTTCATCACCATTGGCGATAGCCTCAGCGTATGGTCGGCATCCTGGATAACCACATTGACCACATTGGGTTTGCGGTAGAATACTGTCGATTTGATCAACGATAGGATCCGCTTCTACTTTAAAGCGAATCGAAGCGAAACCAAGGATCGCACCGAAAATAGCGGCGAGAACCGCGATGGCGATAATTGCGATTACTATTGAGCTCATTACAGCTTCACCAAACCAGTAAAGCCCATGAATGCGAGAGACATTAATCCAGCGGTAATCATCGCAATTGATGCGCCTTTAAATGGCATAGGGACGTCAGCAGCGGCAAGGCGTTCGCGCATAGAGGCAAATAACACCAGCACCAATGAAAAGCCAACCGCTGCGCCGAAACCATAAATGATCGATTCGATAAAGTTATGGTTTTCGTTAATGTTTAGCAGTGCAACACCCAGAACCGCACAGTTAGTGGTGATCAGGGGAAGGAAAATACCCAATAAGCGATACAGAGTCGGGCTAGTTTTATGTACCACCATCTCTGTAAATTGAACCACAACCGCGATCACCAGAATAAAACTCATGGTGCGCAAGTATTGCAGGTTGAGTGGATCTAAAATGTAGTTCTCTACGAGATACGCGCACACGGAGGCTAAGGTCAAAACGAACGTTGTCGCTAACCCCATTCCAATAGCGGTTTCTAGTTTTTTAGAAACACCCATAAATGGACATAAGCCCAGAAACTTCACCAGTACAAAGTTGTTGACCAGCACAGTGCCGACCAACAACAAAAGATATTCGGTCATAGTTATATAATTTAGAAATTCCGATCCCGACATTATCCTGCTTTGCTTGTTCAATAACAACCAAGGAAAGATAAGGTTTTATATTGTTGAATAAAAATTATACGAGATTGTGCTAAAAAAGTTGAATAAATACTACTTAGTAAAGGAAAACCGGCATTTAGATTTTGCCTAGTGAATGTTTGGCTGAGGAGAGAGAAAAGAGCAACACTAGGTTGCTCTTTGAATTTGGGTTATTCCATTGTGATGTGTTCAAGCAAAACCTTGGCGTTAACCCCAATTAAGTATGGTCCAATTTGGTTGGTTCGCGTGTGCTTTCAAACGAGGGCATGGATTGACCAAATAAGCGTGATCCGCGTATTGGCACAGCGGCAAGTCATTGATTGAGTCAGTGAAAAAATGCAGTTCAGAATACGACTCAGAATGTTCTTTTAACCACTGTTTTAAGCGAGTGACTTTACCTTCACGATAACTTGGTACACCTCGTATCTTGGCGGTGTAATGATCGGCCTCTGAAACGAGATCGATACCAAGTGCGGTGTGAATGCCTAAGTGACGTCCCACCGCTTCAACTAAGAAAGTCACACTGGCAGAGATAATCAGCATATCAATACCATCACGAGATAGTTGCTCGATTAAGGTTTTAGACTGAGGAAACTGTTTATCTAGAATACGAGTTTTTACACATTCTTCTACCAACAGATTAACCTGTTCAACAGGTATGTCAGCTAACGGTGCCATAGAAAAGGTTAAGTAGTCTTGCATATCTAACTTGCCTTCGGCATACAAACTCATTAAACGTTGGTCTTCTTCGATGAAGTTCGGCTCAGTCGCGATACCCTTGTCAACCATAAACTCATTCCAAATCATCGCACAATCGGCATTGATTAAGGTCTCGTCTAGATCGAATACGTACAAAGGTTTGGACATGGTTAGGTTCCCTTATTCTGATACGGCAATTTCTCGCGACACTAGCAGCAAACAATGTCGAAAATGTGACAGACCCTAATAACCTTTGAAGAACCCGCCATCCAATAGAATATTCTGTCCTGTCATATGATTGCTTAGTGGGCCAAGTAAAGCGTTAACAGCGTCAACGACGTCTTGAACAGATGCGTATTTCTTTAGCGGAATATTGCTGACTTCTTGTGTTATTTGCTGGTCAAAACTGACACCGTTTTGTTGCGCTTTGTTGTGCATCTTATTGGTATAGCTTTCAGTCATAACTCCGCCTAGTGAGAGCGTATTGACTGATACTCCTTTTTCTCCGAGGACGAGCGCCATGGTTTTAGCTTGCCCTAGCCAAGCGGAGCGAAGACAGTTATTGGTACTATAGTTTGTAAGTGCGCTTTTGCTACTTAAACCCGATATCAGTACGATCTTAGCGCCATGATTAAGGCGATCATTTTCCACCAGATATTTTATTAAACTTAATGGGCGGATAAAGAAGTTTTGGTATAGGGTTTGCCAAGTCTCGTTGTCAGGAAATAGCTCTGAAGAGGGAGGGATTCTGGGGATGATAAACACGATCTGGTCGAGCTTCTCATGAGTTGAGATTGCGAAAGCCGCTTGCTTAATGCTCTCGTCACAAGTGAAATCCAGAGGCACCGCTTCACAAGGGGTCTTTAGACCAGAACTTAGTGCGCCTAGTTTTTCTTGATTTCTTCCAGTAAGAATGAGCTTTCCAGACATTGATTGAGCAATAGCGCTGCCCATTCCACTCGTCGCGCAAGTAATTAAGGTTGTTTTCAAGTTTAGGTTCCTCTTGAAATTAAATGCATTAGGTTGTCTTGATAGTGACTACTTACTTTAAGTTCATGTTCCTTACCTTTGATCCAAATGCTCACAGTGTGGCCATCTTTATTGGTTTTGATATCGATATTTTCATCGCTCTCAAAAAGCTCTTTCTTGACCAGAGTCGAGCGGTTTAGCCGAACCAAAGGAATTGGAAACGACTGCTCAAGATCGGTGAGTGAACATTTAATTTTGGTTGATAGACCCGATTTGTAGATCACCTCAGAGTAAGGATGCTTGTAGTTAACTAACGTAATGTCTTCGTTAATTGCGAAAGCCCGTTTGTTACTGTTAATTATCTTCAGTATGTTGTTTAGATTCTGCTTTTCACTCGGTGTGTCTAGGGGAGGAGCAGTCTCTTTTGGGCGGTTGTTGTTACCTTGACTGAGCAAACATTTTGCCACCCAAACCAATGAACCAATTAGCAGCATTTCAGCAAATACTATGGATGTGATAACTGAGCTGCTGACTCCTCTGTACGTCAAACCTTCACCTTGACTCAAGTAGTAGCTAACGGCAGCAAGCTGTTTGCTTGCGACAGTGATCGGAACGGAGCCTGAGTGAAGGGTTATCTGAGAGGCGTTCGAAGTAAGCTCAGCGATTGAGGTGCCTTTGGTACAGTGCTCAGAAACGTCCCGGTCATCAACAGAAAAGCTACTCACAGCGACCTGTATACACATCTTTGCATTGATGTTTGATTTCTCATAAGCGGTTAGGAAGTTTTTGAGGCTGGATTTAATACCAGGAATATTGAATGTATAAACATCATCTAAAAATGAATCTGTTTTTGTCCAAGCAACGATTAATGCGCCGGCTAAATCGTGATTAGGCGCTTGCTTTTTTGCTAGTTGTAAACTGCTGATTATCAGCCATAGTTGGCTGACTAAGATTAGAGTCCCAACGACTGCCAGCAATTGAGAAACCGTGAATCGTCTATTAATCATCTGAGCTCTCATTGACATAAAGTGTGGTTACTTTTTGATTGCCTTGGCTAGTAACCTGATAAAGGTACATTGGCTTTTTATTGTGGCCTGTGTTGCTAATATCAATGGATTTACCATCCATCGCGGTTTTGTATTTCGAACTTTTAAGCACACTTATTGCCTGTTTTTTATCTTGCAGTGTCGAGAGCTGGTCAATTTGGCTCTCGACGAGTTGGATTAGATCAAAAGAGTAGGCACTGAGAAATGACGTATATTCGAATGGACAGTAAGTATTGGCATAGGAATTAAACAGTTTTTCGTTGGGGCCTTTAACTTCTCCATCCCAGTTCTTTAGGAACTTTACGCTTATGTTCGGCGAAACTTGCTCAATGATGTCGTAAAACTCTTTCCTTCCGCCAATGGAGTCGGGCCCTAAAATAGTTAGGCTTTCTTTGTCGGTCACCGCCAGTTCATGATAGAAAGAGGCAATGTGTGGATTAAAGAGTGGAGCGAAAATAACATCTCCAGAGTCTATTTTCTGAGCAATCTCTTTTTGAGACTCAAAGGTAAACTGATGAACTTGTACATCTATTTCGGGATTTTGTGTCAGCACTAAGCGTAAGAACTCTTTTGATACCTCTGTTGAATATCGGTTCGCTTGAGCATTGACGATATGCAGAGTATTCATGTTGCTCTGAGCCAAGTAATAAGATGCTAGAACTTCTGCCTGATATAAGTTTGATGGCATTATAGACAGACCTAAACTCGTGTCTTTAATGACCTCCATTGCTGTTGCGGAAGTGATATATGGAATCTTAGCTTCAGTCAGAAAGGCTGTAGCCGCTTCAGCTTCTTTTGATAGCAGTGGAAGAACGGCTATATCCACATCTTTATCTATCAACTCTAAGGCAGCCTGCGCACTACCACTTGCTGAACGGTTGTTTTCTACAAATATTACAGAAATATCTCTAGACGTATTAGTTAACGTATCTGTTGTACTTTTAAGGATGCATATCTTTTCTGTGTTGGACTTGGAGCTGTTTTTTGAGGTATGTCCTACCATAACTCCAATTTTATATATGTCGTGTTGACTCGCGTGTGTATGAAAAGCAAGCAGAAAGAAACACATCAAACCCATAGCGTTGCATATTAGCCTGATGTGTAGAGGGGAGAATTTAATAAAATTCATCCAAGTGTCCCTGTATTTAGTTAAACTAAAACTTATGTGGTTTTAAGCTTATGTTTCTGTTTTAAAAAGGAATTGTTTTAGTTTTGATATTTTTTTATTTTTTTAATTAATATCGAGGATGATTATAATTGAACTTATTGCTGACTGAAATATTATTAGTGCACGCAATGAGACTGACTGATTAGTAATTAGTCACCTTTACAGGTCATATTTAAAATGCATTTTTACTGGTGATGTTTATACAAACACAAAAATGAACGACTGTTGCACCAAGATAATAAAAACACGTCTGGCTAGGCGTTAGACTGGGAAATAATTCTCAGCAAACAGATAAAGCCCGAACATATGTTCGGGCTTTATCTGTTTTGGGTGCTTTCGTGTATTCAGTTTGTTCAGAGCGGGCGGCCAGGTCTGAAGCATTGTTTGGCACAAACCGGGAGCAATAGATACGAAAAAGCTGCGTCTTACGACACGGCTTTTTCTAAATTTGGTGTTGTGCTGTCGGGACTCAACGCGGGCGGCCAGCTCTGAGACATTAGCTTGGAACAAGCAAGTCGCAGTTGAAAACGAAAAAAGCTCAACCTTTCGATTGAGCTTTTTTCTGAATTTGGCTCCCCTCTGGCGGGACTCAACGCGGCCGGCTAGGACGGTCCGACGCTTCGGCTGAGACATTGGTTTGGCACAAACCAGGAGCATTAGATACGAAAAAGCCGCGTCTTACGACACGGCTTTTTCTAAATTTGGCTCCCCCTGCGGGACTCGAACCTGCGACATACGGATTAACAGTCCGCCGTTCTACCAACTGAACTAAGGGGGAATTGCTTTGAGCGAGGCGAATATTAGCGATCAGCTAGAGTAGTGTCAACACGAAGAGTGCGATTGTAACGAAAAAAAACACATAAAAAATACTTTACTTTCCTGAAGCCCTTACCGAATAAGGGGTAGATTTACTTATCCACCAAAATTGTGGATAACTATGTGTGTGAAATTTGAGTAAGTCAGGGAATTGTAAAAATAGCAGTCATTCTCATTGAGCAGGGGTGGGGGATTCTGGCCAGTAAAGTGTTGTTATATAGCGGTTTAGGCGTGAAAATGATCACGAAGTTATCGACTCGACGATATTCGAATTGTGTGGATTAAACTAAAAATAAGATAAAAATGTGGATAAGCTGTGGGCTTGTTTTGGTCTGTTTTCGAGGTGGATCTCTAGCAGGGCGAAAGATAATATCAGGATTAAAGGTAATGATCTAGCGGCAAAATGCCACTTTATGCAAAACAGAGATTAATTTTTCCGTTATCGCTTGAGTCTGTATATATATACAGCCACAATAGAGTCTACAACGTATGACTAGACAGAGATGAAGTATGAGTAAAGTTTTTGATTTAGTGTCTGATTATAAGCCCTCTGGCGATCAGCCTACCGCGATTGAGCAACTGCTTGATGGTCTTGATTCAGGTTTAGCCCACCAAACTTTACTTGGCGTAACTGGTTCAGGAAAAACTTTTACACTTGCCAACGTAATTGCCAGCGCTCAGCGTCCAGCTATTCTACTTGCTCCGAATAAAACGCTAGCGGCTCAGCTTTATGGTGAGATGAAATCTTTCTTCCCTAATAATGCCGTTGAATACTTTGTTTCTTACTACGATTACTACCAGCCTGAAGCTTATGTGCCCACGACTGATACCTTTATTGAGAAAGATGCCTCCGTTAACGCGCATATTGAGCAGATGCGTCTCTCTGCGACCAAAGCCCTGTTAGAACGTAAAGATGCGATTATTGTCGCTTCTGTGTCGGCGATTTATGGTTTGGGTGATCCTGAATCTTATCTGCAAATGATGCTACATATCCGCCGTGGTGATGTGATGGATCAGCGCGATATTCTGCGCCGCCTAGCTGAGCTGCAATATAGCCGTAATGACGTCGCATTCGAGCGTGGTCAGTTCCGCGTGCGTGGCGAAGTGATTGATATTTTTCCGGCTGAATCCGATCAAGACGCAGTGCGTATCGAGATGTTCGATGATGAGATTGATTGTATTAGTGTGTTTGATCCGCTGACAGGAGCAGTCAAACAGCGTGACTTGGCACGTTACACGATTTATCCCAAAACCCACTATGTCACGCCAAGAGAGCGAATTCTTTCTGCGATAGAGAAAATTAAAGTGGAGCTTGAAGGGCGCAAGAAACACTTACTTGATAACAACAAACTACTTGAAGAGCAGCGTATTTCGCAGCGTACTCAGTTTGATATTGAGATGATGAACGAGCTGGGATTTTGTTCAGGTATCGAAAACTACTCACGTTATCTAAGTGGCCGTAGCGAGGGCGAGCCGCCACCAACCTTGTTTGATTACTTGCCTCACGATGGTTTGCTGATCATTGATGAATCCCACGTTACCGTGCCTCAGATTGGTGCCATGTACAAAGGTGACCGCTCGCGTAAAGAGACGCTGGTGGAGTTTGGTTTCCGTCTACCTTCCGCACTCGACAATCGACCAATGAAGTTTGAAGAGTTTGAATCCATTTCGCCTCAGACAATATTTGTCTCTGCAACGCCAGGAAACTATGAGCTAGAGAAGTCGGATGGTGAAATTGCGGATCAAGTTGTTCGTCCTACAGGCTTGCTCGACCCTCAACTTGAAGTGCGCCCAGTGGCAACTCAGGTGGATGATCTGCTGTCAGAAATTCGTATCCGCGCTGCTAAAGATGAGCGAGTTCTGGTGACTACTTTAACTAAGAGGATGGCGGAAGACTTAACCGAGTATCTCACTGAGCACGATGTTAAGGTTCGCTATCTTCACTCTGATATTGATACGGTCGAAAGGGTCGAAATCATTCGCGACTTGCGTCTTGGAGAGTTTGATGTGTTGGTGGGAATCAACTTACTCCGTGAAGGCTTAGATATGCCAGAAGTCTCCTTAGTGGCGATTTTGGATGCTGATAAAGAAGGTTTCTTGCGTTCAGAGCGATCGCTTATCCAGACGATTGGCCGTGCAGCACGTAATGTGGCGGGTAAAGCGATTCTTTACGCTGACAGCATTACTAAATCAATGGACAAAGCGATGGGAGAGACCAACCGTCGTCGTGAAAAACAGCAAGCTTACAACGAGAAGATGGGCATCGAGCCTCAAGCACTAAAACGTAATGTTAAAGACATTATGGAGCTAGGTGACATTACCAAGAGTAAGAAGCAGCGCGTTAGCAAGACTGTACCATTGTCTAAAGTGGCTGAGCCTTCGCAGAGCTATGATGTGATGACGCCTCAACAACTTGATAAAGAGATTAGCAAACTAGAAGCGCAGATGTATCAACATGCCCAAGACTTAGAGTTTGAACTTGCAGCGCAGAAGAGGGATGAGATAGATAAGCTTCGCAAGCAGTTTATTGTTAACAGCTAACACGAATTTAAGACGAAAAAATAGCCAGTAGAAACTTGGTTCTACTGGCTGTAATTTGTGAATACTAAGTTCACTAACAACGTCAGTTGGCTAGGTGACCCATGAGGGTCATAACAGATTTAGCATATAGCGTGCCAAATTAAACTGGCCTCAAAATGCGTTATTCATCACCCTATTCAGGTCTATTTCGTGTTTTAAATTGCATAATGCAAAGCGCAATGCGATTATTTATATAAATGCGAAGAAGACCTTGGCTAGGTTATGCAATATAATACACAAGCAAAAAACTCAAAGTATTTGTTGATGGTTGAAGATACCGCCTCTGTAGCGGCGTTGTATCGTTCTTATCTCACACCACTTCAAATTGATATCAATATCGTCGGCACTGGCCGTGATGCCATTGATAGCCTCAATTTCCGAACCCCTGACCTTATCCTGCTCGATCTACGATTACCTGATATGACAGGTATGGATGTCTTGCACGCGGTGAAAGAAAAGAACCCGGATGTGCCCGTTATTTTTATGACTGCGCATGGTTCGATTGATACCGCCGTAGAAGCAATGCGTCATGGCGCGCAAGACTTCCTAATTAAACCCTGTGAAGCTGATCGACTCCGTGTAACGGTTAACAACGCTCTGCGTAAAGCGAACAAGCTGAAAAACGATGGTGATAATCCGGGAAGTCAAGGATATCAAGGTTTTATCGGCAGTAGTCAAACGATGCAGGCGGTATACAGAACCATTGACTTGGCGGCGACGAGTAAAGCCAGTATCTTTATCACTGGTGAAAGTGGAACGGGTAAAGAAGTGTGTGCTGAAGCAATTCACGCGACCAGTAAACGTGGTGACAAACCGTTTATTGCCATCAACTGTGCTGCCATCCCAAAAGATCTGATTGAAAGTGAACTATTTGGTCACGTTAAAGGCGCATTTACCGGTGCTGCGACGGATCGACAAGGCGCGGCGGAGCTTGCTGATGGTGGTACGCTTTTCCTTGATGAGCTGTGTGAAATGGACTTAGATTTGCAGACTAAGCTGTTACGTTTTATTCAAACCGGTACCTTCCAGAAAGTTGGTTCGTCGAAGATGAAGAGCGTGGATGTACGTTTTGTTTGCGCAACCAATAAAGATCCTTGGAAAGAAGTCGAAGAAGGGCGCTTCCGCGAAGATTTGTACTATCGTTTGTATGTTATTCCTCTTCATTTGCCACCTTTGCGTGAGCGCGGTGACGATATTATTGAAATTGCCTACTCACTGCTGGGTTTCATGTCGAAGGAAGAGGGTAAAGATTTTGTTCGTTTGGCCGCTGAGGTCGTTGACCGTTTCTCGCGCTACGAATGGCCGGGCAATGTGCGTCAGTTGCAAAATGTCTTACGTAATGTGGTGGTGTTAAACAATGGCCGTGAGATTGATTTAGCCATGCTGCCACCGCCGCTCAATCAACCATCAAAAAATGAGATTCGAGTGACTAGACCGCAAAACGAAACAGTCTCAGTACAAGATATATTCCCTTTGTGGCTTACTGAGAAAAATGCCATTGAACAGGCAATAAAAGCGTGTGATGGTAACATACCGAAAGCCGCAGGCTATTTGGATGTAAGTCCATCAACCATATACAGAAAACTACAAGCGTGGAATGCCAAGGAAGTACAATAGTGGACATTTTAGATCAAAGTAAAATCGACCGACTCGCTAGTGAAATTGGTGCTGAAAATGTCCCTGTTTTGCTTGAGATATTTTTAAACGAGTTGCAAATGTATATCGATAAGCTCTCGCAAATCGAAGGCCAAGAGCAAGAGCAATACTTGAAAGAGATCAGTCACGCATTAAAAAGCAGTGCAGCCAGTTTTGGCGCAGAAGCACTGCGCGCGTATTCTGCAGAGGTGGACTCTAGTGCTAAGTCTGGTACTTCTCTTGAATCAGAAAGCAATAAACAGCAAATGTTATCTCTACTGAGTGAAACCCAGCAGAGATATCAGCAACTATTCAACCAGTAACCACTCAATCGCTTGTTGCAGCTTGGCCCTGTCGTGACGCCAGTCGCGATTGGGTGAGGCTAGCGGTGTTGTGACACAATTCCATTCTTCAAGCTCTGGATGAGGTGTTTCACCTAGAACCACGTCTATTTTGCGACCTTGGCAAGAGCGCTCACACCATTCCAATTTTTCTTGCAATGTCATTTGCCCAGCGGGGCCATACTCAGGTGAAAGGTTCTCGACAAACACTAGTTTAGCTTTGCGGTTATTGGCAATCGCCCGACCGATCTCTGGGAGCAGCAGTGGCGGCATAATACTGGTCAGAAAACTGCCCGGACCGAGAATAATCGCGTCAGCTTCCTCAATAGCTTGTACACCTTCTTTCGTGGCTGGGACTTCGGGTTCAAGATCGAGTCGAATCAACTTTTCGGGCATCTCATCAACACTGGTCTCTCCTGTAACCCAACGTCCATCTGGCGCAAGCGCTTTTAGATCTGAAGGGTGTTCTGACATCGGGATGATATTGACATCGACCTTAAGCATATTGCGAATTAGGTTTGTGGCATCTAGAGGGCGAACTGACAGGTTGTCGAGGGCGGTGAGCATCAAGTTACCCAGATTATGCCCATCAAGTTCTCCAGCACCTTTGAATCGGTATTCAAACATCATCGAACTGATGGAAGGGTCAGTGATAAGCTGATTGATACAGTTGCGTGTATCTCCCCATGCAATGCCGCCTTGGCAATTGCGAATGCGACCTGTTGAGCCGCCGTTATCTGTGGTAGCAACAATCCCCGTTGCATTTGAGCCAAAATCTTTGAGTGCCGCAAGCATACGTCCAAGGCCGTGGCCTCCACCGACAGCGACCACTTTATTGCTAGCGTAAATTGTCATGCTGAGCTTCTTTTTATTCATAACCAACTACAATTTAGATTATTGCATTAACAACCAATACTCAATATTGGGTAAATTGGGCTCCAAGCACGATTTTTTCAATTTGAGGGTAGAATCACACACAATTATTAAGTATTTTATTTATCAGCACTACCGAAAATGATAGGTAGTTGCCATAACTCCGAGCTCTATAAGCTAAGTCCAGAGTGATAAGCCTATTGAGCCAGTGACATGTTGTCACAAGGGCATACTTGGAAATGATTATGCCTCCCGTGTTTGGAAAGGTGTTCCGTGGCGCAACAATTCGAAGATAGATTCCATCGCAAGTTTTATTACTTGCGACTTTCCGTTACAGATGTCTGTAACTTCAAATGCACATATTGTCTGCCTGATGGCTATAAGCCTTCCGGGCAAAAAAACTCGTCTTTTTTAGCTCTACCAGAGATAAAACGTGTCGTTAGAGCGTTTGCTGATTGCGGTACCTCAAAAGTACGTATTACTGGCGGTGAGCCGAGCCTACGCAAAGATTTCAACGATATTATTCATACCGTTGCTTCAACACAGGGTATTCGTAAAGTCGCGACGACAACCAACGGCTACCGGATGGAAAAACAAGTCGCCGATTGGAAAGAGGCGGGGCTGACACATATTAATGTCAGTGTGGATAGCTTAGACCCACGCATGTTCCATCAAATCACAGGTGAAAATAAGTTTACCCAAGTGATGGCGGGCATCGACCGCGCGTTTGAAGTGGGTTACGATCAGGTCAAAGTCAACGTTGTATTGATGAAGGATCTGAATGCGCACGAGTTACCCGCCTTTCTAAACTGGATTAAAGACCGTCCAATCCAACTTCGCTTTATCGAGCTGATGCAAACCGGAGAAATGGATGAACTGTTCCAACGTCACCATGTTTCCGGTGTCGCGATTCGCAATCAGTTGATCGCCAATGGCTGGCTACTCAAAGTGCGAGATAAAAACGACGGTCCTGCTCAGGTTTTTGTCCATCCTGATTACCAAGGTGAGATCGGTTTGATCATGCCGTATGAAAAAGACTTTTGTGAAAGCTGTAACCGCTTGCGTGTATCCGCTAAAGGTAAGCTTCACTTATGTCTGTTTGGTGATCATGGCGTAGAGTTACGCGATTTACTTCAACAAGATGCTCAAGAACCAGAACTAATCGAACGAATTCAACAGCAGCTGCAAACCAAGTCGGTGAGCCATTTCCTCCATGATGGAAATTCAGGCATGACTCCGCACTTGGCCTCGATCGGCGGCTGATACACATCATTAATCAAACTTCGTGTTCACGTATGAGTGAGCATGAACTGACTTTGACAAAACTATAGGTGAACAAATGGGTCACGCAGAAAGCAAATTTCAACCAGCAAATATCGCAGTTCTAACCGTTTCTGACACGCGCACTGAAGAAAACGATACTTCAGGTGGCTACTTAGTTGAGAATGCTAAAGAAGCGGGTCATAACATAGTCGATAAGAAGATTGTTATTGATGATATGTACAAGATTCGCGCTATCGTCTCTCAGTGGATTGCGGATGAAAATGTACAAGCTGTAATGATTACTGGCGGTACAGGTTTTACTTCTCGCGACAGTACGCCTGAAGCGCTAAAACCTCTATTTGACAAAGAAGTCGAAGGCTTTGGTGAACTATTCCGCATGGTCTCTTATGAAGAGATTGGTACTTCTACCATTCAATCTCGCGCAATCGCGGGTTTTGCTAACCATACTGTAATTTTTGCGATGCCGGGTTCTACGGGCGCGTGCCGTACTGGTTGGACAAAGATCATCAAGCAACAACTTGATGCAAGTCACCGCCCATGTAACTTTATGCCTCATCTAGCGGTTTAATCTTAGGAGCAGCTAATGAGCGAATTCACTCATATCAACGCTTCTGGTGAAGCAAACATGGTAGATGTCTCGGCCAAAGCAGAGACGGTGCGCGAAGCTCGCGCTGAAGCTTTTGTGCATATGGCATCTGAGACATTGCAATTGATTGTCTCTGGCTCTCACCATAAAGGTGACGTGTTTGCGACCGCGCGTATTGCTGGTATTCAAGCAGCGAAGAAAACGTGGGACTTAATTCCACTTTGTCATCCGCTACTGCTATCTAAAGTTGAAGTACAGCTAGAGGCAATCGAAGCTGAAAATATGGTTCGTATCGAGTCTGTATGTAAGCTAGCGGGTAAAACTGGGGTTGAAATGGAAGCCCTGACTGCCGCTTCTGTTGCTGCGTTAACCATTTACGATATGTGTAAAGCAGTACAGAAAGATATGGTGATTGGCCAAATTCGTTTACTAGAAAAAACCGGTGGTAAATCTGGACACTTTAAGGTGGAGTCATGATTAAGGTTCTATTTTTCGCTCAAACTCGTGAATTGGTCGGGATGGACGAACTTCAGCTTGAAGGCGACTTCGCCACTGTGGAAGAGGTTCGTAGCCATCTAGTAGAGCAAGACGGTAAGTGGGATCTCGCTTTAGAGCCAGGAAAATTACTCGCTGCGGTGAACCAATCTATTGTTCCTCTAGAGCACCCAATTCAGTCAGGTGACGAAGTTGCGTTTTTCCCGCCGGTAACAGGGGGCTAGTCATGGACAATCGCGTTTCAGTTCAATTTGAAGACTTTTCTGTTGGCAGTGAGTATGAAGCTCTCGCGCAAGGTACGTCCGCAGGCGCTGTCGTCACGTTTACTGGTAAAGTACGTGATATGAACCTTGGTGATAACGTTACTGGTTTATCTCTTGAACACTACCCAGGCATGACAGAGAAAGCACTTGGTGAAATCTGTAATGAAGCGGAGCAGCGTTGGCCGCTTCTCAATATTCGAGTCATTCACCGTGTCGGCGACTTAGATATTGGCGACCAGATAGTCTTTGTTGGTGTTTCAAGTGCTCACCGAGGTGCGGCGTTTGAAGCGTGTGAATTCGTGATGGATTACCTAAAGACCAAAGCGCCATTTTGGAAGAAAGAGCGAACGACAGAATCGACTCGTTGGGTAGATTCGAGAGATTCAGATGCGAAGGCCGCTGAGCGTTGGCAACAGAAATCTTAAACAAGTTCAAATCAAAAGCTCCTATCAACAGGAGCTTTTTTCATTGTCTGTTAGTTGGTGAATTGAGCCACGCTGACGCCCTTTGGCGTAGAAGAGTGCTTTGTCCGCTATCGAGATAAATCTTTCTGCGTCCATATCTTGTGGAACTAAGTGACAGTGGCGAATGCCTATTGTGATTGAAAATTGCGAGCCGACGGAAGAGGAAGGGTGAGGGATTGCCAGTTGTTTTACCACCTCTTGCAGTAACTCTGCACGATCGATACTTTCGCACTCCGCCACGTTGGGCATAAACACCAAAAACTCATCCCCTCCGTAACGGAAGCAGAGATCATCATTTTTTGCCCAAGCCCGAATTGCACGGCTTAGTGCTTCAAGTGCTTTATCACCTTTCAAATGACCATAACTGTCGTTGTATTGCTTAAAACAGTCAATATCGATCATCAATACAGCTGAACCAATTAGCTTTAGCTTTGCCAGTTCAATCGCCTCAGGCAAAAGTACGTCTAACGCGTAACGGTTATACATTTGGGTGAGATGGTCGATGTAAGTCAGTCTTTCGAGCTCTAGCTGCTGGATAGCCAGTTTATCCAAAGCCCTTTTATATTCAGTGATGTTTCTGACTGTCCATAGCACTAATGAAGTATTCGGCAATGGGATCACAAGCGCACTAAAGTGTTGCACTTGTTGAGGACCTTCAACGCCATCAAAGCAGCGTAAATCTTTTGGGTCTAAACTGTATTCAAGTTCGGAGGCGGTTTGGCTGTCAATGACGTCAACAATAATTTGGCTAAACCAAATAGCTTTGTCTGCTGGAAGCACTTGGTACTGATTGAGACCGACCACTGCGGCAGGATCATGATGACGTTTTTTATCCCTTCCACCCCAAGCTTCAACATAGGTACCTGACTTGTCGATAAGAAATGTCGGTTCTGGGAGTGATTCAAACACCACGTGCATCATATCTGGGTTATTGGCGATCTGAGCTGAAAAAGTAGAGTTCACGTCTTATCCCCCGCGTATTTTATGATGCAACTACTTATAGTTTAGACAGTTAATCTTGGAACGCATGTCACTAAAGGATGAAAGATGAATTACATCGTGTTTAAAAGAGCCATCATCATTGCCTTGGTGGTGGGAACCTTGCTCAATATCATCAATCAATATGACGCCATTTTTGGAACCTCAAGCGTAAACTGGCTCAAGGCTTGTCTGACGTATTGTGTGCCTTTTAGTGTTTCATTGTTTAGTAGTTGGTTAGCGAATCGTGATGCTAAGGCTCAATGCGATTAGTGAGGGTTTGTGAAACGTGATAGTCAGCACCTATTGTAAAAATTGTTGTTTTCCATTTAGTAAAATCAAGAAATTAGACAACAATTACAATATATGCAGCGTAGCTTGCACGTTAAGGAGACACAGATGGAATCATTGAAAGTAAAAGACTATATGACATTGCAAGCGGTAACCTTTACGCCGGAGATGTCGCTCAGTGCCGCTTTAGATAAGGTTATGAACTCAAAATATTTGGGTGGTCCGGTTCTCAACGACAAAAAGGAAGTGATTGGTTTCCTCTCTGGTCAGGACTTGCTCGATAAACTCCTCAAGGTCAGCTATTACTGCCAAGACACCCATATCGTCTCGGACTGTATGCATCCAGAAGTGCTGTCAGTTACCTCAGAGACCTCGATTATTGAACTTGCAGAGATGATGAAAGTAGGCCGACCAAAAGTTTATCCTGTGATTGACTCCGGTAAGCTAGTAGGAATCATCACACGTAGAGATGTTTTGCGTGCTATTGGTAAAAATATCGAAGATTGCTTTAAGCATCCGGTGTGACATATTGATTTGCTAAACAGGTAAGAGGTGCAAATGAGCACCTCTTCTTTTTTGTTGCTAAGCGCAAAGCCTAACAGGAGAGCTGAATGTCTGAACAAAGTGCCAAATTTGTTGAAGGATCAACCATGCGACATATTTTGGTTATGTCGGGGGCAGGGTCGGTTGGTCTAATGGCACTATTTGTGGTCGACCTTATCGACATGTTGTTTATCAGTATGCTGGGGCAAGTGGAACTCGCCGCTGCGGTAGGCTTTGCAGGAACGTTAGTTTTCTTTTCAACCTCCATCTCGATCGGTACTTCTATTGCAATGGGGGCGCTGGTATCTAAAGCCATTGGTGCCAAGCAACAGCAACATGCGCGTGAACTGAGTACAAGTATTATGTTCACTGCGGTGACGATCAGTGTAATAGTCGCGGCGGTGATGTTTGCCTATATTCCAGAGCTGCTTCAAGCCATCGGTGCGCATGGTGTCGCCGCTGAGAGAGCAGAAGCCTACTTAAGAATAATCTTACCTAGCGGCCCTGTTATCGCAGTCGCTATGGCTGCGGGGGCGGGGTTACGTGCCGCGGGCGATGCAAAGCGTTCGATGTGGGCAACACTGGCTGGTGGCATTGTTAATGCGATTCTAGATCCAATATTCATCTTCGGTTTTGGTTGGAATGTAGAAGGTGCAGCACTTGCGTCTGTATTTGCTCGCTTTACTGTGCTGTTTTTCTCAATCTACCCACTTATCCGTGTACACAAACTCGCCGCGAGATTTAACTACGCAGTGTGGTTAAGCAACCTGAAGATTATTATCGCCATTGCGATACCCGCAATTATCACCAATATTGCAACGCCAATTGGTAATGCGATTGTTACCTCAGCTATTGCCCAATTCGGTGAGAACTATGTTGCTGGGTTTGCAGTGATAGGTCGACTCACACCAGTCTGTTTTGCGGTAATTTTTGCACTTTCAGGGGCAGTTGGGCCGATCATCGGTCAGAACTACGGCGCAGAGCGTATGGATCGAGTTAAAGAGACACTCAATAACTCTTTAATTGTCACAACTCTTTACACCATCGTTGTTTGTATCATTCTCTACTTCGCTCAAGATTTGATTATTCGTATGTTCAGCCTAAACGGTGATGCACAAGTAATCGTTGCGGCGTTTTGTACCTATGTCGCGGTGAGCTTTATTTTCAACGGTGCGCATTTCGTTGCCAATACCTCGTTCAACAATCTAGGTAAGCCGCTGTACTCAACGGCACTGAACTTAGGCAAAGCAACATTAGGCACTTTACCCTTTGTTCATTTAGGGGCGTTTTGGTTTGGCGCTCTTGGGGTGCTTTACGGTCAGGCAATTGGTACCGTGGTATTCGGTTTGATTGCGATTGTTGTGCTGCGTAAGCATATTTCGGACTTGATGCGTTCAAGTTGCCTTGAGCATGAAGCCTCAGATCCTTCGATTACCAGCGTAAACAGCCAGCCTTTCTGTAGTCATGATGCGGTATTGATTGATGACGTCGCTTCAACAACAGAAATTTCGCAACAAACGGCAGAAAAAGTTTGACCTTGGAGTAGGCTCCAAGGTTTACACTCATAGTGTACAGTGAATGGAGATAAACATATGTGCACTAAACATCAAGCATGCCGCTCAGACAAAGTCGCGGCTAACCCTTCTCAATCAGGCTCTTGCGCTAGCCCTAAAATCTCAACCATTAAAATGGCAGAGGTTGCCAGTGCCGAGTCGAGTTGTTGTAGCTCAAATAGTTGCAGTAGTGGTGCAGACCCTGCTGACGAAGAGGGCGAGCCCAGTTCCTCTGCGCGTTACACCCAAAGTTGGAAAATTGAGGGAATGGATTGCCCAGCCTGTGCTCGAAAGGTGGAAACAGCCGTTAATCGAGTCGATGGCATTGTTGAGGCTAAAGTCCTTTTTGCAACCGAAAAACTCATAATCACTTCTGATAATGTTGGTGTTGCCCAGTTAGTCGAACAAACAATTCTTGATACTGGATTTACCTTTACTAGCCCTAATTCAAAGTCTTCAAAACAAGTATCCACAGGTTGGAAGTCTGTGCTTCAACAGAATGCGCAGATTATCGCTATTGCTTCTGCTATGGCGATCGCCGCTGCGATTAAACCAGCACTTCCACAAATTAGTGAATGGATGTTTGTCATTACCTGCTTGGCGGGACTATACCCCATAGGTAAAAAAGCCATCAGCCTTGCGCGTTCAGGGACGCCTTTTGCGATAGAAACCTTGATGAGTGTTGCAGCACTTGGGGCGCTCTATTTGGGAGAAACCGTAGAGGCCGCAATGGTGTTGCTATTGTTCCTCATTGGTGAACGATTAGAAGCCTTTGCTGCTTCACGTGCCCGTAGTGGTGTCCAAGCATTAATGGAGTTGGTTCCTGAAAATGCGATTAAAATCGTTGACGGTCAGCGCGTTGAAGTCTCGGCAAGTGAGCTACACCCTGGTGATGTCATTGAAGTTTCACCGGGCGCAAGATTACCGGCTGACGGTAAGCTTATCGGTGATGTAGCGAGCTTTGATGAAAGTGCCCTCACAGGTGAGTCGATACCTGTTGAACGTTATCAAGGTGACTCAGTCATGGCAGGCGCCGTGGCGGTCGATAAAGTGGTGAGATTCACCATTACTTCAAAGCAGGGCGAGAATGCCATCGATCGTATTCTCCATTTGATCGAAGAAGCAGAATCTCGTAAAGCGCCATTAGAACGTTTTCTGGATAAATTTAGCCGCTGGTATACGCCTTTGATGATGCTGGTGTCACTACTGGTGATCATTACGCCGCCATTGTTGTTTGCTCAGCCTTGGGAAACTTGGGTTTATCGTGGCCTGGCACTGCTTCTGATTGCTTGTCCTTGTGCACTAGTGATTTCTACGCCAGCCGCGATCACTTCTGGCTTAGCCGCTGCCGCTCGTCGAGGAGCTCTGATTAAAGGTGGCGCAGCGTTAGAGCAGCTAGGCCGCGTTGAAACCATAGCTTTTGATAAAACAGGAACGCTAACCAAAGGCAAACCTGAAGTCACTGACATTATTGCGTTAGAGGGCTGGACAGAGCAGTCGCTATTGGAAAAAGTTGCCGCCATTGAAGTAGGTTCAAGCCATCCACTGGCGGTATCGCTAGTGAACAAAGCCAAACAACTTGAGTTAGAGATTGTTGAGGCAGAAGACAAGCAAGCTCTGGTTGGGAGTGGTGTGCGCGGTGTGGTATCAGGTGTTGAGTATCAGGTGAGCGCACCAAGTAAAGTGGATATCACGTTACCTAGTGCTTTGGTTGAGACTATTGAGCAACTCGAAGGTCAAGGAAAGACGGTTGTCGTTGCTATCGAAGCGAAGCATAAAGCGATCGGTCTGGTCGCGTGGCAAGATACTCTGCGTGACGATTCTGCCAAAGCAGTGAAAGCGCTTAATGAGTTGGGTATTCACTCGATTATGCTCACTGGAGATAATCCGCGCAGCGCGCTAGCCATCAGTTCTATGATTGGCATCGACTATAAGGCGAGTCTGCTTCCCCAAGATAAAGTCAGCTATGTCGAGCAACTTTCTGCAAACGGTAATGTGGCCATGGTCGGTGATGGCATCAATGATGCGCCTGCAATGAAAGCCTCAAGCATTGGTATTGCGATGGGAGGTGGTACTGACGTCGCGTTAGAAACCGCTGATGCAGCGATTACCCACAATCGCCTGATTGAACTTGCTGGAATGATAGAGCTTTCGCGGGCTACCTTGAACAACATTCGCCAGAATATTGCTCTCGCGCTTGGCTTGAAAGGCGTGTTCTTGGTAACGAGTTTGTTAGGTATTACTGGACTTTGGGTTGCGGTGTTGGCTGACAGTGGGGCGACTGCCATTGTGACTCTCAATGCATTAAGACTGCTGAAATTTAAGTCAAAGCAAGATTAGATAAATCTACCCAGTAAAAAGCCCCTGCATTGTTGATGTAGGGGCTGTTTTTTATGCAACTAATGAGTTTATATTGCGTAAAAGTGTGATGTAAACCGTTTTTATGTGCAATGGTGATGTTTGTTGCGGTTGTTGTTGTGAAGGTGATCACTCTAATGCTTCAAGGAGTTCGCTAGAGTATGTCCTGTACCCGATGAATTTTATAGAGCGTATCGGTTGTTTAATGTACAACCCAACTACGCCACAATAAGGAGCCCCCTATGTCTCAAGCTGTATTCCACCTTGGTGTTACTGAATCTGATCTTGCTGGCGCAACACTAGCGATCATTCCAGGTGACCCTGCGCGTGTACAAAAGATTGCAGAAGAAATGGAAAACCCAGTATTCCTAGCAAGTCACCGCGAATACACGCTTTACCGTGCTGAACTAGACGGCAAGCCAGTTGTTGTTTGTTCAACAGGTATCGGCGGCCCTTCTACTTCAATTGCAGTAGAAGAACTGGCGCAGCTTGGTGTTCGTACTTTCCTACGCGTTGGTACTACAGGTGCGATTCAACCACACGTAAATGTCGGTGATATGATCGTATCGACGGGTTCGGTTCGTCTAGATGGCGCGAGCCTGCACTTTGCTCCAATGGAGTTCCCAGCTGTGGCAGACTTTGAAGTGGCAACAGCTATGAAAGCGGCAGTAGAAGAGTCTGGTGCAACCGTTCACATGGGTGTTACGGCATCAAGTGACACTTTCTACCCAGGTCAAGAGCGTTACGATACCTTCTCTGGTCGTGTTGTTAAGCGTTTCCAAGGTTCTATGCAAGAGTGGCAAGACATGGGCGTTCTAAACTTCGAAATGGAGTCTGCAACGCTACTGACTATGTGTGCGAGCTCAGGTCTTAAAGCTGGCTGTGTAGCAGGTGTTATTATCAACCGTACACAGAAAGAGATTCCAGACCACTCTACGCTAAAAGAGACAGAAGCACGCTCTATTAAAGTGGTAGTTGAAGCAGCACGTAAAATGCTTTAACAATTCGCCTTCTTTAAAAGAACGGCCTTAGATACTAAAAACCTCAATCATAAGATTGAGGTTTTTTTGTGCGCTTAGCATTTATAGCTAGGCGATAAACTCTTCAGAATCAGGACGGTTGGTGAACTGTACGCCATTTAAGAAATCACAGAGCATTTGGTCTTCACACGCCTTGTAGTTCTTATTGTTTGGTTTACGGAAGTAAGCACCGATTTCATACTTACTCAGGCTAATACCAACGACTTCAAGCACATCCAAAACATCTTCAGCTTTCATGTTCAACGCAATTCGTAATTTCATGAAGATCATGTTGTTGGTTAGCTTCTGTTCTGGCTTAGGCTGTTCACCGTCCTTTTTGCCGCGTTTCAGGTTGATAAAACCATTGAGAAAAAGCGCCAGTTCCTTATCTTTCATTTTAGAGACTGACTTGTCAGAGTCGGCTTTCAGCCAGTCATTCACTTGGTTTGGAGCAACTGCGAAGTCTGCTTGCTCAAAAGCTTTAATAATTTGGCTGTTTTTTAGATTTAGCGAATGCTGGATACGACGCAAGATTTCATTGTTAGTCACTGGATCTGCTCTTTTTAACTAGGGTCAAGGTTGACCGGATATTGTCGAACGCGACTTTAGCAAATAAGCGCTATCGGTGATAGAAATAAAACGTCCTTGAGCAAATGACATGTCTATAGGCTCAACAGTTTAGTTAAGGGCACTTAGAGAGTGCCCATTTCAACTGATGATTTTCTTTATGCTAGGGCGACTTTAGGTAACGGCTGATACAAGCTTTCTGTCATATCTGACAGCATCTGATCGTAGACTTGCGAAATGATCAGTGAAATATCTGTCGTGAGCTGATAAAGCTCTTCATTCGTCATTAAAATGTCGTCGCTAGCATTAATTTCTGAAAGTGAATGCATTGCCTTTGAGCTTATTGGCGAAGCAATAGACAGCGGACTGATGAGTGATAGCTGATTAAGCTTGCGCCTAGTTTTATCGCAATAGTATTTAACTCTCAGCATACCTTCCGGATAGTGGAGGTCCTGAATCGAAATTCTTAGTTGGGTAAGTACCTCCATGCTATCGAGTACCTGCTGCCAATTCATATGGTACTCATCGCTGATATCTTCTCGCCCTGACTCGATCAACCAAGCAATGGCAATTTCATCCATTAAGAACATACAGTGTCTGATGGTTTTACCATGAATCACCTGATTACGAGCCACGGTCCGCTGATCCCATTCCTTGTGTAGCTTTTTCAGCTTCAATTGCAGAATCCGGTACATAGGCTTGTTTTCAAACTGAGCGCTGGCAATGAGTTCATTCGAACGTTCCATCATAGCGTCATAGCTTTCTTCTAGCTGACTCTGGTGCATGTCAAAGTGGTGATTGGTCAACGCCTGATGGGTGATTGCCCTGTGTTGACGACTCAGTAGCAGTAACTGGCGCAGCAGGATTAAAATCTCAAACTTTCTTTCTAAACCTGAATGACGCTTTTTGGAAAAGTAGAATAAAGTCGCTAGCACGACGAATGAAATGATGATTGAAATGAGCACAAACATAACCAACTCCTTGTTATGGATTACCTATAAAGTGGTAGAGCAGGTTTGATGCCAAAAATAATCCATATACAATTCAATGGTTTATGTTTTTAGTGTTCACGCATATGAACTTAACTGGTGCAAGATAGCACTGAAAGTGTGAAGAAGAACACAAAAAAGCCCCGCTGAATCAGCGGGGCTTTCGATAAGCGTAATGCTTTTTACATTACACGCATACCTGGCTGTGCGCCTTCGTGCGGCTCAAGAATCCATAGGTCGCTACCACCCGGGCCAGCTGCTAGGATCATGCCTTCAGACATACCAAACTTCATCTTACGCGGCTTAAGGTTTGCTACCATTACCGTTAGCTTGCCTTCTAGCTCTTCAGGTTTGTACGCTGACTTAATGCCAGAGAATACCTGACGAGTTTCGCCACCGATGTCGAGTTGGAACTTAAGCAGCTTGTTTGCTTTTGGCACTTCTTCACAAGAGATGATACGTGCGATACGCATATCAACGGCTGCGAAAGCGTCAAACTCAATCTCGTCTGCGATTGGATCTTTATCTAACTCCGTTTGGCTCGCTTTGTTCTTTTCAGCTTCAGCTTTTTCTTTCGCTGCAACTTCTGCTGCTGCATCTTCTTTAGATGCTTCAACCATAGCTTCAACCTTCTTCGGATCGATACGGTTGAATAACGCTTTGAACTTAGTGATTTCGTGATCAGTTAGTGGCGCAGCAATGCCTTCCCAAGTCAGCTCTTCGTTTAAGAATGCTTCAGTACGCGCAGCAAGCTCTGGCATCACTGGTTTTAGGTAAGTCATCAGAACGCGGAATAGGTTAATACCCACAGAACAGATATCTTGCAGTTCTTGGTCTTTACCTTCTTCTTTTGCTACAACCCACGGTGCTTTCTCATCAACGTATTGGTTCGCTTTGTCTGCTAGTGCAGTGATCTCACGGATTGCACGACCAAACTCACGAGTCTCAAAAAGCTCTGCGATACGATCAGCGGCAGCAGCGAACTCGTTGTAAAGTTCAGGCTCTGCGAATTCTGCAGATAGCTTGCCTTCAAAACGCTTAGTGATGAAGCCAGCGTTACGAGAGGCTAGGTTAACAATCTTGTTTACCACGTCAGCGTTTACGCGCTGAGTGAAGTCTTCAAGGTTAAGGTCTAGGTCATCGATACGGCTGTTTAGTTTTGCCGCGTAGTAGTAGCGTAGACATTCTGGATCTAGGTGATCTAGGTAAGTCGCTGCCTTGATGAATGTGCCTTTCGACTTAGACATCTTCGCGCCGTTTACGGTTACGTAGCCGTGGACGAATACGTTGTTTGGCTTACGGAATCCAGCACCTTCTAGCATTGCAGGCCAGAATAGTGAGTGGAAGTAAACAATGTCTTTACCAATGAAGTGGTAAAGCTCAGTGGTACTGTCTTTCTTCCAGTATTCGTCGAAATCTAGACCTTCAGTTTTGTTACATAGGTTCTTGAATGAAGCCATGTAACCAACAGGTGCGTCTAGCCATACGTAGAAGAATTTGTCTTTTTCACCTGGGATCTCGAAGCCGAAGTAAGGCGCATCACGAGAGATATCCCACTGCTGAAGGCCTGACTCAAACCACTCTTGCATCTTGTTTGCCGTTTCAGCTTGAAGTGAGCCAGAGCGTGTCCACTCTTGAAGCATGCTTTCAAACTGAGGTAGATCGAAGAAGAAGTGCTCAGAATCTTTCATTACTGGCGTCGCGCCAGAGACTGCTGATTTAGGTTCAATCAGTTCAGTTGGGCTGTACGTTTCACCACAGCTATCACAGTTGTCGCCGTATTGATCTTCTGACTTACACTTAGGACACGTACCTTTTACGAAACGATCCGGTAGGAACATCTCTTTCTCAGGGTCAAACAGCTGAGAAATTGTACGGCTAGAAATGAAGCCATTTTTCTTAAGTTCAAGGTAGATGTGCGAAGCCAGCTCGCGGTTCTCTTCAGAGTGCGTGCTGTGGTAGTTATCGAAGCTAATATCGAAGCCAGCGAAGTCTTTTTGGTGCTCTTCACTTACTGCAGCGATCATCTCTTCTGGCGTAATTCCCATCTGTTGTGCTTTTAGCATGATTGGCGTGCCGTGAGCATCGTCAGCACAGATGAAGTTTACAGTGTTGCCACGTAGGCGTTGGTAGCGAACCCAGATATCAGCTTGAATATGCTCAAGCATATGACCTAGGTGAATCGAACCGTTAGCGTACGGAAGGGCACAAGTGACCAGTAGTTTTCTTGGATCAGTCGCCATACTTAATATTCGCTTCTAATGATGTATAAAAAATAGAGAGTAATACTACCTCATCAGACTAGTGACTCCAAGACGGAACGACTGGAATACCTTAGTTTTTTCAGGGTTCAGTATCGGCTGGTGGAGTGTTACGATTAGATGCATAAGGAGGACCTATGCGTCAGTTCACTTCAAAGCAAGATTTCTGTGATTGGTTAAATCAATTTGAGCACCCAAGCCTCGCCCCAGATTGGGCGTTTACGGCAAACTTTGTTTCAGTTGAAGCCAATCAGTTTACTATTGAAATTCCTTTTGCAGCCAATACGTTAACTCAGGATTTGGCTGACTGGATTGAGGCTTCCCAAAGCAAAGGTGAGGTTGCTTCATTTTCGTACAAAATTGTAGTTGCGCCGAAACCTCTCGAAACCCATGTTTCTGCAACAGTTAAAGGGGTTAAGAACGTTATTGCGGTGACGTCAGCAAAAGGTGGGGTCGGCAAGTCGACAACCTCGGTTAACTTAGCACTGGCCTTGTCAAAGTCCGGAGCTAAAGTAGGGTTATTGGACGCCGATATTTATGGTCCTTCAGTGCCACTGATGCTTGGCCAAACCAATGCACAACCTGAAGTTCGCGATAACAAATGGATGCAGCCTATAGCGGCCCATGGGATTTATACCCATTCTATCGGCTACCTTGTGTCGAAAGATGAAGCGGCAATTTGGCGTGGACCGATGGCAGCTAAGGCGCTCGCTCAACTGCTGAATGAAACCGAGTGGCCTGAACTGGATTACCTAGTGATTGATATGCCACCGGGCACGGGTGATATTCAACTGACGCTAGCTCAGCAAGTTCCGGTTACCGGAGCGGTCATCGTGACAACGCCTCAAGACTTGGCTTTAGCCGATGCACGTAAAGGTGCGGCAATGTTTAACAAGGTTGATGTGCCTGTCGTTGGTCTTGTTGAAAACATGAGCTATCACATCTGCAGTCATTGTGGTGAAAAAGAACATATCTTTGGCGCGGGTGGTGCTGAGAAAATGGCTACTGAATATGGCCTTGACCTTTTGGCTCAAGTTCCACTTCATATTCAGATGCGTGAAGATATCGATAAAGGCATTCCAACGGTTGCTGCGAGACCAGAATCAGAACACGCTCAGCAATATCTTGCTTTGGCGGAAGCGGTCAGCTCCAGGTTGTATTGGCACGGGAAAGCTAAGCCAGACTCGATCATGTTTACCATGGTCGAATAACCACCTTTATGCACTGCAATTAGAGCGCCTAATGAGCGCTCTTTTTTATTCTTATTCTGTGTAATCGATTGCGCTGAAATCTTTTATTCCATTTAAGTAAATCAAGGCAATCGCGACTGGCAACCGATCGCTGAACTCCCTATAATCAGGCGGTTTATCTAAATTTATACTAATACGCAGGTCTCACTTCGAAAGGCACTGCTAGTATTAGCATATGACACCAATCTAAATCATCGGGTGCAAGAATAATGTCTGATAATAATCAATGCGTCATCGTAGGTATTGCTGGCGCGTCTGCTTCTGGAAAAAGTTTAATCGCGAGCACTATTTACAATGAACTACGTGAAAAAGTGGGCGATCATCAAATTGGTGTGATTACGGAAGATTGCTACTACAACGATCAAGGCCATCTTAGTATGGACGAGCGTGTAAAAACCAACTACGACCACCCAAGCGCACTAGACCATGATCTATTGTGTGAACATCTAGAGCAGTTAGTTAAGGGACAAGCGGTAGAAGTACCTGAGTACAGCTACACAGAACACACCCGAACTGACAACACAACGACAATGACACCGAAGAAAGTCATTATTCTTGAAGGTATTTTGCTGCTTACTGACCCACGTCTGCGTGACTTAATGCATGCGACGGTATTTATGGACACGCCACTGGATATCTGTCTGCTTCGTCGTGTTAAACGTGATGTTGAAGAGCGCGGCCGTACTATGGACTCTGTTCTGAAGCAGTACCAAGAAACGGTTCGTCCTATGTTTATGCAGTTTATCGAGCCTTCAAAGCAATACGCAGACATTATTGTTCCACGTGGTGGTAAAAACCGCATCGCGATCGATGTATTAAAAGCCCATATTGCAAAACTTTTGAAAGCTTAACGTTGAAAAGACGCTTAAGACTTTATTTTTTATGAGATAAGTGGCACTTTTAGTGCCACTTTCTTTTTATGGTCGCCATAAATATTTACCTGATCATTTATACTTGGAGCTAACCCTTAGCAGAAGAGGCGTGCTCACCAAGCAAGGATAATGCTGATGAAGAAACTGTTCCTAATCATAGCAATCCCAGTGGTTGTTATTCTCGGTGCTTTAATTGCACTGGTTACTTTAGTTAACCCAAACCAATTTAAACCACTTATCGTTGAACAAGCGAAAACCCATACTGGTCTTGATCTTGTTATCGATGGTGATATCAGTTGGCAATTTTTCCCGTCGATTGGTTTCGAGCTAGGTCAAACCGAGCTTCGTAACCCGAAAGGCTTTGAACAACTGAACATGTTCAAGGTGGATACGGTCGGTGTGGATGTCTCCGTGATGCCACTGTTCAGCCAACAGCTTGAAATTGGTAACATCACGCTTGATGGCGCAGCTTTCTCGCTGGAAACCTTACCTGATGGTAGTAAGAACATCGACGCGCTAACTCAAGCGCAAGCGGCTCAAGCTGAGACGACAACTGCGCCAGCAACTTCAGAAAGCAGTTCGCAGCCAGTAACAGAAGATGCGCCTCAAAGTAGTGGCGGCGCTTCGGCTTGGACAATCAACTTGGCTGGAGTCACTGTCTCTAATGCGTCGGTCGAAATTCAAGATAAACAAGCAGGGTCATTTACCAAGCTGTATGACGTTTCATTGAATCTGTCTCAGTTTGCTGTTGATACTTGGACTAAAGCGGACTTTGCCGCCAAAGGTGAAGCGAATCAGCAGAAATTTACCGCCAAAGGTGATGCTGAGTTTAAGCTAGCAAAGGGCTTTAAAGAGTACGCGCTACGCAACATTAACCTTGATGCGACATTTAGCGATCCTGCAACAAAAATCGATAGCGCTAAAATTGGGCTAGAAACGTTTGAGTTCGATAAAGCCAATGCGCTGAGCTATGCCGTTGTGGGTAATGCAGCTGGTCTGGATATCGATATGAAGGGTTCGGCGTCTTTGCAAGTCGATCAAGCGATCAGCAAAGTACTGATGAACCAAATGGTTCTAAATGCCACGTTCAAAGGAGACTCACTACCTCAGTCACCTATGAAGGTAGATATGGCATCTGACTTGACGTTTGACCTGACTAAGAACCACCTGAGCTTTGTGCTAGAAAAGCTAACCGCAAATGCATTGGCGTTTGATGGTAAAGCTGATGTGACGCTAGGTGATATTCCTAAAGTTCGATTTGCTTTGCATAGCCCGAATATAGATTTGGACGAGTTTTTAGGATTGGGCAAAGCGGCTCCGGCGCAAGCGCCATCTGACACAGATCCAGCTTCAGAAGCACCGCAGCAAAAGCCTGAACAAACTTCGCCACAGAAACCTGCTCAAGAAGTGGAACCTGATCTCTCTGCGCTGAAAACGTTGGATGTGAAAGGTCAGATTACTATCGACAAGTTCAAAGCTAACAACGCCAAAATGCAGAACGTAAAGGCGAGTTTCTCAGTTAACCGAGGAGTGGCAGAACTGACTTCATTTACATCAAACCTATATCAGGGCTCTATCAGCGCTACGGCTCGATTAGATGCGCGTAAGTCACCAGCAAGCTACACCGCGAAAAAACGTATCAAAGGTGTAAAAGTACAGCCTCTGCTGATTGATGTGGCAAACAACGATATGCTTGAAGGCACGGGCAATATTGATGTCGACGTTAAAGGTAGCAGCTTAACCCCAACAGGCATTAAGAAGAATCTAGTCGGTACAATAGTCATTAACTTTGAAGATGGCGCAGTGAACGGCATTAACGTTGCTCAGTTAATTCGTGAGAATTACTCCAAGATCAAAGGTGAGAAGCTAGAAGGTGGTGATGAAGTCCAGAAAACGGACTTTAGTGCAATGAAAGCAACCTTGAAGCTGAACAAAGGCAATGTGTCTACTAATGATCTTCATATGCAGTCACCACTATTACGCATCCGTGGTAACGGCAGTGCCAATTACCTCAACGAAACAGTCGATTTCACGGTCAGCACCTCTATCGTTGGTTCACTGAAAGGTCAAGGTGGCAAGGACATTGATGAACTGAAAGATGTGACAATTCCAATCAATATCTCGGGTTCTTGGGCACAACCTAAGTTCAAACTCATCTTTGATGATGTACTTAAGCAAAAAGCCGAGAAAGAGATCGATCGTGGATTGAAGAAACTCGATGAGAAACTTGGTGAAAAAATCAAAGATGAGAAGACCAAAGAAGCGGTTAATAGCTTAATCAAAGGGCTGTTTAACTAAACGTCTTTCCAATGACAACTTTAAACGCGCCATTTATGGCGCGTTTTTTTTAACTCTGTTTTTCCTCTGTCAGTCTCACTTGGACAAAGTTACGACACATTCATACAGTCAATGATTTTCGCCATTGATAAGGTGTACTTTCAATAGAGGAGGGAGCATGAAAGCATTAATATATTCATCACTACTGATGACAGCAGCGTTGACGTCTACTGCATCGGCAGGCGAGTTTGATACCACATCTGCACACGTCGATGGGTGCCCAGCAGCCTTTTTTACTCATAAAGCGATCGTATTTGATGCAGTCACTCTATGTGCAACGCAGAAAGTCAATTCAGAGAAGCTCGCTTATGCGGCAAGCGTAACTGCGCAATGGTTAGATAATGATCAGGATGGGGTTATCGATGAACCCGCTCTACTGGATCACTTACGCCGAAATCAAGCAGTTTTGGTCATGAGTAAAAGCGGATTTAGTGAAGAGGCTTTCGATGCAATGGATATTGAAGGGCGCGTTGGTCAAGATCTTTCAGCCGATGAGACCAATCCAAGCGATCGCCGTGATGCCTCGCAAGAAGAAATCCATCATCTAATCGTCAATGCGGGCTGGCAATCTTTGTATCCCAAACTGTTTAGCGATCAAAAGCGAACCAACAGTGTACTCTACAAACAGTGGAAAATTGCCGATGAGCACGGCTACTATCAGTATGATGATCCAACGTGTGATAGTGCATGTAAAACGGTTGAGTTTTTCTACTTGAGTACGGCAAGTTATTTGGGTTCAAAAGCCGATCTGTATTCCGATGAACTGAGCCTTAAGACAAGAGCAGAGCTCACAGATAAGCTACCTGGGGTGGTGGCCTTAATGGAATCTAAAGATTATCACTATCCGACGCATAAGTGGCCGGATGGACACTACCCCCACAAACAAAACATCAAAATCATAGGTCAGTAGTATCGGTGTAGCCACTAGAATAGTAAGCCTCTAGTGGCTAAAACTGGATTACCAATCAACACCTTTTAGAGCTTTCACACCCGACTCAAAAGCGTGCTTGACGTTACGAACTTCGGAGACAGTGTCAGCCAACTCGGTCAAGGTGCGATGAGCGCCGCGACCCGTGATGATGACTGATTGCATTTTAGGACGGTTGTTTAGCGCTTCGACCAGTTCATCTAATTCGATGTATCCATAGTTGACCATATAGGTCATCTCATCAAACAGTACGACATCAATCGATTCGTCTTGCAGCATACGTTTACACTCTTGCCACACTTTTTGCGCCGCTTCGGTATCTTGTGCTTTACTTTGGGTTTCCCAAGTAAAGCCAGTTCCCATGACTTGGAACTCAACCCCAAGTTTCTCCAGCAGATTACGTTCACCGTTGTCCCAGGTGCCTTTAATAAATTGAGCCACCGAACATTTCAAACCATGTCCAACAGCGCGTGCAACCGTGCCAAAGCCAGAAGTAGATTTGCCTTTACCGTTACCAGTGATTACTAGGAATAGGCCCTTCTCTTCTTGCGCAGCGGCAATTCGAGCATCGACTTGCTCTTTC
This sequence comes from Vibrio tubiashii ATCC 19109, assembly GCF_000772105.1. Taxonomy (NCBI): domain Bacteria; kingdom Pseudomonadati; phylum Pseudomonadota; class Gammaproteobacteria; order Vibrionales; family Vibrionaceae; genus Vibrio; species Vibrio tubiashii. The sequence goes on along the minus strand of NZ_CP009354.1, from coordinate 2,350,188 downwards.
ACTTTTTGTTGTCGCTCTTTGTGACGCACTTCTTTGTTGGTTTCAGAGGTCATGGTAAATCCTTTTTTATTCAATAAATCTGTGTCTATGATAGCTCAATCAAAGTAGTGCAAAAACCTATGATTTTCATGGGAAAGCACCTGTAAATAGAGAGTGAATAGGAAATGAAGAAGCTATTGGTTGTGTGTATGGGAAATATCTGCCGCTCTCCTACCGGAGAAGCCATTCTTAGATCAAAATCTCAGCAACTCGGTATTCCTGTGGAGGTGGATTCGGCAGGAACAATTGGTTACCACCAAGGAAACCCACCAGATTCAAGAGCAAAAGCAGCAGGTGAGCACAGGGGGTACTCTTTTAAAGGGATTCGTTCGCGTAAAGTGGTTAGTGGTGATTTCGAAGATTTTGATTTGATTTTGGCAGCAGATAGAGACAACTTTGCCGATTTAATTCAACAATGTCCTCAGCATTTGCAGCACAAAGTAAAACTGTTTCTCGACTATTCCAATTCTGAATATGAAGAAATCCCCGACCCATACTATGGCGGGGATGCAGGATTTGAACTGGTATTGGATCTTATAGAAGAAGCTTCAGAGAATGTGTTGAAATCACTTTGAATGTGAGAGTCGAATGGCGGTGTCTGTTACGCCGCCATCACTCTGCCACTAAAGTAATCATTAGAGACGATATATTCCGTATTACGAATCAACTCATCCTGCACTTCTGCCCAGTGCGAGTTATCGTGTTCAATAGCAGGGACAACGCCTCCAACGCGAATGTTGAAAGGGGTGAGTTCTTTAGCCCAACTTTGGGTAAACCCTGCCACCATCGACGTTGCATTGTCGAAGCCTGACATATCCTGATAGTCAGGATTAGAAATTACATTAACAATTACACCGTTTTTCTGTTCTTCACGCATTCTTTCTGCGGTTGCTTGACCAAAGCTAAACAGTGTCGCAGCCATCAAAGAGAGCCTTTGGGTAAACAAGTCACTGCCTTGATGATCAAAAATATTCGGCATCGCTTCTGCGGTGAGCGTGTTGATCAAAACGTCGGGGGACCGCTTGATCGTTTGATCCATGAATGTGAATAAGTATTGGATAGAACTGAGTGAGTGATCATCTATAGGGCATTGATAGACGCTGTCTGATATCTCTCGGCACAGTTGATAGGTTTGCGCGAGTTGAGGTGTTTTTCTGTCACACAAAACCAGCGTCGCACCAAGCGAGGCAAAGTGATAAGCGAGCGTACTTCCGATCTGAGAACCGGCTGATGTCACTAAAATTACAGCATTTTTTATATCCATTGGCTTACCCCCATAAGCAATGCATGCTCTAAAAGATGTCCACATAGCATGGTAGATTAGCTGTGTTTTAGTTGTGAATAACGTCAAATAACTCTTCGCTCAGTATGACAATGTTCGATTATTTGGCGCTATTCACATTATGCAGGCCTATTGTTAAGCAAGTCCGAAAAATGAGACACGAAAAGTGTGATCAAAAACGATCCTTTAAGCTTGGGCTTGGATCTGGAAGGTGCGCTGAGCTTTTATGAGCTGATTATAAAGATCGATTGGCATCAACTCTTTTGGCTCTTTCTCTCCCATTGCACGACGTTGGTGTCCAGACAAGTTGTGATACACCTCTTCAGGAAGATTGTGTGTGTCTTCTGGCAGGTAAGTTAACGCGTCAGGGGTAAGGTAATGGCTCAGTTTGGTACTGGGGAGCCCTGAACTATGAAATAGGGAAGCTTGTGTTGCCGATACTTGGTAAGAGCTTTGATCGGAGCGAAGCTGTTGCGGCGCTTGCAACTCAAACTTTTTACGCAGTGCTTGTTCGCTCGTATCTATTTCATCGACCTTTTCAAGCGGGGTATTGTCACGAACATCGTCAGAAAACATCGACAAAATGAGCGCGAAGTCAGCTCTGCGTCCTTCATGTACGGCATGGTTAATACCCGTGCCAAACTGAAGCTCGCTGATGATGGCTGCTTTGTCTAAAGTGTGAATTTGCATGATGTTCCTCGTTCGTTGCTTTTATAGCGACTTAGTAGCGAGAAACTTTAGGTAAATCATAGCTTGAAATGAAAAAAAGCCAGCAAAGTGCTGGCTTTTAAAATGACTAAATTTAAATCCTAGGGAGGAGGATTATTTTGCTAGGTTTTCTGCAACGAAGTCCCAGTTAACTAGTGCCCAGAATGCATTCATGTAGTCTGGACGAACGTTACGGAAATCGATGTAGTAAGCGTGTTCCCATAGGTCAACAGTAAGAAGTGGAGTTGTACCTTCTTCTGTTAGAGGTGTTGCTGCGTTAGACGTGTTAACGATCTCTAGAGAACCGTCTGCTTTCTTAACAAGCCAAGTCCAAGAAGAACCGAAGTTGTTGATCGCTGAGTCTGTGAATTTCGCTTTGAACTCTTCGAAAGAACCGAATGCAGCGTTGATAGCGTCAGCTACTGCACCTGTTGGCTCGCCACCCGCGTTTGGCGCTAGACAGTGCCAGTAGAATGTGTGGTTCCAGATTTGTGCAGCGTTGTTGAATACACCACCAGTAGAAGTCTTGATGATTTCTTCTAGAGATTTGCCTTCAAACTCAGTGCCAGGAATAAGACCGTTTAGCTTAACAACGTAAGTGTTGTGGTGCTTACCGTGGTGGAAATCTAGAGTTTCAGCTGAGATATGTGGTTCTAGTGCGTCTTTCGCGTAAGGAAGAGCTGGTAGTTCAAATGCCATTGCTCGATTCTCCATTTATATGAAAGGGTTGCCCCTCTCGATTGCTTCCAGTGTTATTTATAATTCATGGCTCGCAGTGCCAACCATGGTCATTTTGCTGACTTGCGCTCTAGTTTAGCAAGTTTTTACTTTATTAAAAGCTCAGGCTGTAAATTTCTATATGAAAATTCTTTATTAGATAATGACAGTTAATCTCAAAAAAGCACGAAGTCGATTATAACCTTACTCATATTAGGCTTTTTATTCTGTGCTAATGGTTTAGAATGTGCAGAATATTTGCCGTAACTCCATTAAGAGGAAGCAATGGAAACTATCGATAAAATCAAACAGCAGATCGCAGAAAACTCGATCCTTCTTTACATGAAAGGTTCGCCTAAACTACCTAGCTGCGGTTTCTCTTCTCAAGCAGCTCAAGCTCTTATGGCTTGTGGTGAAAAATTCGCTTACGTAGATATTCTACAAAACCCTGATATCCGTGCAGAGCTACCAGCATACGCACAGTGGCCAACTTTCCCTCAACTATGGGTTGAAGGTGAGCTGATCGGTGGTTGTGACATTATCATCGAAATGTTCCAAAAAGGTGAACTGCAGCCTCTAGTTAAAGAAGCAGCAGAGCGCGCAGGAACAAGCGAAGAGTAATCTTTCTTCATTAGAAGTACTGTTTAAATTTACAGTTTTTCTTGATTTCTAAGGGCCACATTCGATAATGTGGCCCTTATTGTATCTGTCTGACTCTAGGGTCTGTTGACCTTTTGAGCTGATTTTTGCAGCAGAAAGGAACCACAAACGCTGCCCGAAGGGTTCGGCTAAAAGCGTTTTACTCTTTGTTGAGAGGTGTTTTGCTTAGAGTGACTAGGCGACAAACCTCTCGCCGCGACTAAAACGCTTTTATCTCGAACAAAATTTAACCGCAAAAGGCCAACAGACCCTATCTTATGTCTCGTCTCTTTATCGCTGAAAAACCAAGCCTTGGCCGCGCAATTGCCGCTGCACTCCCTGGACCGAAGAAAAATGATCAGGGTTTTATTCGTTGTGGTAATGGCGACGTAGTGACTTGGTGTATTGGGCACTTACTTGAGCAAGTTGAGCCTGATGCCTACGATGAGCGCTATAAGAAATGGAATCTGGCTGATTTACCTATTGTCCCTGAGCAATGGCAGCTAAGGCCAAGAAAGTCGGCGAGTAAGCAGCTTACAGTAGTACGAAAGCTTCTAAAGGAAGCGAATCATATCGTTCACGCCGGAGACCCTGATAGGGAAGGGCAACTGCTGGTGGATGAAGTGCTCGATTACTGCAAGGTAAGCAAAACGAAAAAAGAAACGACGCAGCGTTTGCTGATTAGCGACTTGAACTTGCCAGCGGTTAAGCGTGCTTTAAGCCAAATGCGCAGCAACCGTGACTTCGTGCCGCTGTCGGTTTCTGCCTTAGCGCGCTCTAGAGCAGACTGGTTGTATGGCATGAACATGTCTCGTGCCTATACGCTACTAGGCCAAAAGGCGGGCTATCAAGGCGTTTTGTCAGTCGGTCGAGTGCAAACTCCAGTGCTTGGCTTAGTGGTACGCCGTGATGAAGAGATAGAGAACTTTATCCCTCGTGATTATTTTACTCTTCACGCTCTTATTCCGTATCAAGATGGCTCAAGCGCGTTTGATATACGCGCTCGTTGGAAGCCGAGTGATGCGTGTAAACCTTGGCAAGACGAAGAGGGGAGAGTCCTCAATCGTAAGCTGGTGGAAAATGTCGCTAATCGAATCGCTAACCAACCAGCAAAAGTCGTTGAATCGGAGCAAAAGCAAACCAAGCAATCGGCGCTACTGCCCTATTCGTTATCTGCTCTGCAAATTGATGCTGCAAAGCGATTTGGTATGAGTGCGCAGCAGGTACTTGATACTTGTCAGTCTCTGTATGAAAAGCACAAGCTGATTACTTATCCGCGTTCTGATTGCCGCTATTTACCGCTGGAACATTATTCCCAAGCGAGTAGTGTTTGTGATGCGATCAGCAATAATGCCAAAGAACTTGGCAGTGCAGTATCAGGGGCGAATCTGAGCCTTAAATCCAAAGCATGGAATGATAAAAAAGTCGATGCTCACCATGCGATCATCCCGACACCGAAAAAAGCGTCGGTGAATGGGCTGTCTGGCAATGAGATGAAGATTTATCAGCAGATTGCGCGCCAATATTTGATGCAGTTCTATCCGGCAGCAGTGTATGCAGAAGCCAAGCTGGTATTTGATATCGCAGGTGGAACCTTCATTGCCAAGGGGCGTCAGCTTGTATCGGCAGGCTGGAAAGAACTGATGGGTAAAGTTGATGATGAAGACGCGAGTGTTGATGCGGTTCCTCCTTTACCTGAAGGGAGCGTTCTAACCTGCCGAGAAGGCGAGATTAAAGACCGCAAGACAGAGCCGCCGAAGCATTTTACTGAAGCGACATTACTTCAGGCAATGACGGGTATAGCCCGTTTTGTGGAAGACAAAGAGCTGAAAAAAATACTCAAAGAGACCGATGGCTTAGGGACTGAAGCGACGCGCGCAGGCATCCTTGATACTCTGTTTAAGCGTCAGCTTTTGCAGCGCCAAGGCAAGTCTATTCTCAGTACACCTGCTGGAAGAGGCTTGATACATGCACTGCCATCTGAATCGACCTTTCCAGATATGACAGCAAACTGGGAGCACCAGTTGCAGGGTATGGCAGAGCGTAACCAAGCCTACCAGCCTTTTATGCAGGCTCTACAGCAGCGAATTGATGGTTTAATGCATCAAGTCCGTAGCGGAGAGGTTCCTGAGTCTTTACGTCACCTACCTAAAGTAGAGCGCCCGGCATACAAGCGCAAAAAAGGTGGCTATCGTAAGAAATCTTCCGCCAAGTCGACATCTAAAAAGTCTTATAACAATCGGAATAAATAGCTGCTCAGATATTTATACTGCTTGGTATCAACCTACTTTGCGCCCACAGCGTTTAAACAGCTGTTGCCAATAATCGACGTGACGACGTATAGCTTGACGAAACTCCATATGGTGATTCTTTAGTGGATACACATACCTATGAATGTTTGGCTTGGGGTCAAACAGATTTAGGTTTGATGACAGGGTCTGATAATAGCCGTCGAGCTGAGCCATATAGGGTTGAACCTTACCCACAAATTGCTGTTCAAAGACATTGTTTAGATATTTGAACTTAGTGGTATCGCGATTTTGAGCGCAGATTATATTGTGGTCATATTCTGTGAGTTGCTGGGTGACGTGGTTTAGTTTGCTCGTTGCCATCGCGAGAGAGTAACTTAGATTGCCCACAATAACCTTTTTCTCAAGAACCTCTTGAACGTCAATCACTTGGTTACTTACGCTGTCAGAAGCGCGATTCAAAGTTGCTAACGCTTGATTGATTTCAACCACTGTTTGGCCAAGGTTGGGTTCTAGCCACTGAGTTCCGCTGAGCTGCTTTTGCATCGCATCACTAGCAAATATTAGGTTCCAGTGATGCACCTCAAACTGAGACTGCTTTTGTTGTTGAATCTCGACAAGTTTCATTACTAGATCTGGTTCTAGGCCGTTACTGTTTATGCACTGAGAGAGGCCATCCAATAACGCTGTTTGGTAGTCATAATTACGAAACTCGTCGGCAACTTTTCCTAAAACAGAGTTCTTCTCCGCTATCAGATTAAACAAACCACACTGCCTTAGTTGGTAACTGTCGAGCAGGCCGATAGAGACAGAAGGCACGTCAACGTATAAATCGCGCTTTCGGGGCAACTGAGCGTAGCTCACTGTATCTTTATTTACTTTGGGTGCGTCTTGCACTCTTGCAACGCGAGTTAAGTAGTCATCAAAAAGGTGGCTTGGGCTGTCTGTTTGACAAGCCACGAGAGTAAGCAAAATAACTGATATCAACACTGAGCGCGCTTTTGTCATACCAATGCTCCGTCAGTTACCTCTGATGGTTCTGCATGTCCTCGAATTGTTCGCATATACTCTATTGGTGTTAAACCGAACTTAGACCTAAAACGCTGGCTGAAGCGTTGCTCAGACTTATAGCCACACATATACGCTAATTGAAGCACACTTAATGATTGGTCTTGCATCAAACTGAGTGCATGACTAAGCCGTACATCACTAAGAACCTCTCTATATCGGACATCTTCTTTCTTGAGTCGGCGAATGAAAGTAGCTCGACTAACTGCAAAATGAGCCGCCACCTCTTCTAAAGGGTGAGCTTTACTAGGTGAAAGTGAGAGGTAGCGGGTAAGTTGTTCGCTAAAGGAAGTATGGTGGCTGACAAAAAGATGATGCAGAGCGCCGCGCTCAGCTAGTTGTTGATACAGAGGGGCTAACCAAAGACGTTGGGTCTCTGTGCTCATGGGCGACAGATTGAGTGAAAAGAGGATGTTCAAAGTCTGCTCAAGAGCTTTGTCGCTGTTAGTCCATTGCCTATTTTGTCCTGCTGAATTTTCCTGACTGAGCAATATTTGGCTTTCTTCTGGCGCTTGGTGAAAGCTGAACACCCGAGAAAGGAACGCGCCTTTTTCCGGGGAGTTCTCGAAACTAAAGCGCGATGAACGACTGCAAAGTAGCAGTTTCGAGTGAGTAAGTGCGATGTTTCCACCGCTCTGGAACAAACGTTTACTGCCAGAAATTATTTGGATGATGCTCGGAGAATGAATCGTCACATTGCGCAGTTTTTGTGAATGCTGAGCTCTAAATGTTGCAATTTGATATACGTGATTCATCACTTCTCCTGACTGTTTAACGTGTGTATGTTGCGGTCAAGGTTGCTTTGTCTAATGCAATACTATTAAGGGTAAACCCAACGACAGCAGCTGGTGTGTTTTTATCGAGTCCGAGTTTTGCTTTTGGCAGAGCCCACACTGTAAATTGGTAACGGTGCATACCGTCTGCAACAGGAGGACATGCACCTCCAAATCCAGCAGAACCATAATCTATACGAACTTCGCGACCACCAAGCTCAGTGATGTTTACGCCTCTTGGCAGTTGAGTTGTTTTGGCTGGAACATCTAATGCAATCCAATGCCAAAAGCCGCTTTCTGTTGGCGCATCAGGATCGTAGGCAGTAATTGCAAAGCTTTTTGTACCTTCCGGGATATCCTTCCAACTCAGTTGAGGCGATAAGTTATCTCCTGTGCATCCCCAACCTGAATATTCAAAGGTCTTAGCCATCGGATGGCCTTCTTGAATGTCATCACTATAGATTTGAAGTGCACTAGCTACGCCAGAAAAAGCGATGCCAGCAATAGATAGTAGTGTGAAACCAAGTTGTTGTTTGATCGTCTTCATTGTGACTTTCCTTATTTTTAATCTGTTTATCTAATAGCGTTAAGCCAATTCAGATTAAGGAAAGAACAGCAATTTTAATCAACAAAAAGTATCAAATTTGTCTTCAAAAGTAGTTTATTTGATACTTAGTGTTTTTGGGAGTTTTTATTAAACCAGTAAGTGGTCCACGTGTTGATTACCAAGGTAAACGATCACCGTTGTAGTTAATAAACTCACCAGAACAGGCTTGATCTGTTTGTTCAATCACTTTGATTAAACCCTTTGCGGAAGTGTCGGTATCAATCAACGCATTAGGCCCGCCCATTTCAGTTTGTACCCAGCCAGGGTGAAGTGCTAACACGGTAAAACCTTCAGCTGTCAGATCGTTGCTTAAGCTTTTAACTACAGAGTTGAGGGCTGCTTTTGATGAGCGGTAAATGTAGCCACCACCTGAAGTATTCTCAGTCATGCTGCCGACTTTAGACGAGAGGCAAGCAATTTTCTTTAGCTGTCCTTTTTGCAGGTTAGGGTATAAAGCCTCTACCAGTTTCAACGGCGCAATGGTGTTGATTTCAAAGACTTTTCGCCACTCATCAACATCGGTATTACCAAAGCCATAACCTTTTGGTCCGTAGTAGCCTGCGTTGTTGATCAGCAAATCGATAGCGGGTAATGCATTGGCAAATTCACTCAGTCCTTGATAATCCGTTATATCTAATGGGTGGCAGGTTAGGTTGTTACCTTCCAGTTCCAGAAGCTCCAGCGAACTACTTTCTGAGCGATAGGTGGCGTGGACTTGCCAGCCTAGAGCAAGATAGTTTTTCGCTAAGCTTAATCCTATACCACGGTTCGCTCCGGTGATTACAACAGTTTTCATCGCAAGTCCTTTAGATATTCTCAGAGTGTTTATTGAAGAATATCAGAAAGCTAACGGTAAAGGGACTTGGTCGATTGCCTGATAATAAGCTCGATAGGTGGCAGGCGAACTTGATGTCTGTTACCACTTAACAAGTTAAGAATTGACTCTGCACAGACAACGCCGACTTCTTCTACGGGTTGACGCATCGTGGTGAGCGCAGGGGTAAAGTAAAATGAGGTCGGGAGATCATCAAAGCCTACCACTGAGATATCTTCTGGTACTCGATAGCCGTGGTCATGCAGGGCTTTGATCGCCCCATAGGCCGTTTGGTCATTGGCAGCGAAAATGGCACTGAAGTGACTCTTAGAATCAATCAATTCCTTAGTCAGTTGATAGCCACATTCACTGCTGAAATCGCCTTGTTTAATCAGTTTTGGCTGAACCTTGATTCCTGCCTCTTGCAACGCTTTCTTGTAGCCAACAAAGCGTGCGACCGCGTCGGGTTGGTTGAGCAAACCTTTAATATGGGCAATGTTTAAGTGACCTTGTTGAAGTAGGTGTAAGGTCGCCATGTAACCACCAAGTACATTATCGATGTTAACGCAGCGCACCCGTTCGCCAATCACATCATAGCCAACAGCGACAACAGGGATGTTTTCTGCATATTCAAGGATTTGTTTCTCGGTGAGACTACCTGTGACAATGATGACGCCATCGACATTACTTTTGGACAAGTAGTCTAGAGCATGAGATTCAAGTTTGTTTTTCCAGTGTCCGGTCGCGATAACCAGAGAATAGCCTTGTGCATTGAGGACTTTCTCCATGTCATTCAGAATACGGCTTGTATGAGGGCTTTCGGGGTTTTGTACCAGAACGCCAATGGTCATGGAGCGTGTGTTGCTGCCCTGATTCATGGTGTAGTTAGGCTTATAGCTCAGCGTTTTTATTGCTTGCTCAATGTTGTAGCTTTTTTCATCAGAGACGTAAGTTGTCCGATTGAGAAAGCGGGAAACAGTACTGGGTGAGACACCAGCAAGTTTGGCGACATCATAGATCGAGGGGGATTTATTCTTCTTTTTTGATTTCATCGAACCAACAACAAAGCAAGCCAAATACTGAATATAGAAAACACCCAGTCAGAGCTCAATACAGCTGATAGGGAAGTGAGAGGTCTATTAATAAGCCGATGCTTAAGTGAGCATCGGCTTACTCACGCTTTTAGAAGGTGGCCAGTGAATTTTCACTCAAGGCATCAAACAGGTGAACCGCATCTAAATCGAGATACAGAGTCAGTTCATTGACATCAACTTCCGCCGCTTGTGTTTCTACCATCAGTGGCTGCCCCGCTATTTCCGTTTTTAGCAGTATGCTTGCGCCCAGCAGTTCTTTGTCCTTGATCTTGACCGGTAACGGCAGAACCCGATCATGGTCCACCTGTTCGGCACGCAGGTGGATATCCGTTGGTCTAACACCGAAGTGAAGTGATAGATTTTTAGAGGCATGCGCGTGGAAACGCTGTGGAAGCGGGATGCGCACATCACCAAGCTCTATCTGCCAATTGCCTTCATCGCCAACTAATTGTGCGTCAAGCATGTTCATCGATGGGTTACCAATGAACTGAGCAACAAACTTATTAGCAGGTTGCTGGAATACTTGTGTTGGTGTACCAACTTGTGCGACATAGCCATCTTTGAGAATGACAATACGATCAGCCAGTGTCATGGCTTCTATTTGGTCATGGGTGACGTAGATAGTGGTAGTTTGTAGTTCTCGATGAAGCTGCTTGATCTCTTCGCGCATGGTACCGCGCAGCTTGGCATCTAAGTTTGAAAGCGGCTCATCAAACAAGAACACTTTTGGTGTACGGACCATAGCTCGCCCCATTGCAACTCGCTGACGCTGTCCACCAGAAAGCTCTTTAGGTTTGCGATCGAGAAGTGGCTCTAGTTCCAACATTTTTGCTGCTTTACGCACTTCAACATCAATCTGGCTTTTTGCCATGCCTTTGAGCTTGAGGGCAAATGCGATGTTTTCGTATACCGTCATATGTGGGTAAAGTGCATAGCTCTGGAATACCATCGCTAAGTCTCTATCTTTAGCATCGATTTTATTCATCAGCTTATCGCCAACAAGTATCTCGCCAGCAGTGATGCTTTCTAGGCCAGCCAGCATGCGCAGCGTGGTTGACTTGCCGCAACCAGATGGACCGAGGAAAACCACAAACTCACCATCGTTGACGGTGAAATCGAAGTGTTTCACTACCTCGACATCGTCGTAAGATTTCTTGATGTTTTTGAATTCAACTTTAGCCATTACAAATTCTCCTCTCGGCGCTCAAGTAGCATGTTACGGTAAGCAATGGCGCTCTGTTTTAGCGTACGTTTTTGGGTTTCATACTCAACGTGCACGATACCGAAACGCTGCTTGTAACCAAATGCCCACTCGAAGTTATCCATTAGGCTCCATGCGAAGTAGCCTTGTACGTTGACACCAGATTTAATAGCGCTATCCACCGCTTCTAAGTGTGCTTGGAAATAGTTAACACGTTGGGTGTCATTCACTTCACCATTGATACAATCGTCTTCTCCTGCAGCCCCATTTTCAGTGATGTAAAGTGGCGGCAGGTTGTCGTAACGGTCGTTAAGACGGAGTAGTAGATCAGTGAGTGCTTGTGGGTAGATCTCCCAGCCGATAAAGGTATGTTCATTTTCTGGCTGAGGCACGTCTTTGATATCACCATTTTCATCAAAGCGAACCACGCAGCGGGTGTAGAAGTTAATACCGATAAAGTCCAAGTCGGTGCGGATAATGTCGAGATCGCCCTCTAAGATCATCGGCATATTGTGAGATTGACGCTCAAGAACTAACTGCGGATATTCACCTTTCAGCACTGGGTCCATAAACCAGTGGAAACCTTCTGCATCTGAATACTCGGCAGCAGCCACATCGCTATCATTTAAAGGGTACGCTGGTGTGGCATTGAACACACAACCATGCATGGCGTTAGGGGCATTCTTACGCATGTGAGGAATCGCTAAGCCATGAGCTAGCATTAGGTGGTGAGCCGACAAAAAGCCCTCGCGTTCGCCCTTTATACCCGGCGCATGGATTCCCCAACGATAACCTAGATACGAAGAGCAAAACGGTTCGTTAAGCGTGGCGTAGGAGTCGATTTTATCGCCGAAGTACTCACTGACTATGTTAGCGTACTGCTCAAATTTGTAAGCGGTTTCTCGGTTCAGCCAGCCCCCTTTATCTTCAAGGTACTGAGGAAGGTCCCAGTGATAAAGTGTGACAAAGACTTTTAAACCCCGCGCGTGACATTCATCGATGATCTGTTCATAGAACTTTAGCCCTTCTTGATTGACTACACCGTCTTGAGGAATGATGCGGGGCCATGCCATAGACAGTCGGTATGCGTCGACACCTAGCCCTTGAATCATCTCAATGTCTTGTTTCCAAAGATGGAAATGGTCACAGGCAACATCGCCGTTGTCTGCGTTATCTACTGCACCTGGCTTATTGCAGAAGGTGTCCCAGATAGATGGGCTTCGTCCACCAAGTTGAGCACCACCCTCAATCTGATAAGAAGACGTGGCGACGCCAAACAAGAACTCTGGGCTGCGTAATTTAGAATCAGTAGGAAGTTGGAATTTATTCATTGTTATTTAAACCTTTTTAGCCTTTAACAGCGCCTGACGTCAGGCCGCTAATCATTTGTTTCGACGCGAATAGATAAGTAACAACCAGTGGAAGAATCGAAATGGTTGTACCTAGCATGACCGCTCCCCAAGGGGTATTTGGGATACCTTGGACGCTGCGTAGCGCTTGGGTAATGACATAGTTTTCTGGAGTAGTGAGTACAACCAGAGGCTGCATAAACATGTTCCAGAAGAAAACGAATTGAACGATAGCAAGTGTTGCTAGAGCGGGTTTCATCAGTGGTAGGACAACACTCCAGTAGGTTCTAAACTCGCCTGCGCCATCGAGCTTAGCCGCTTCTAACAACTCCTTAGGTACTGACGCAACGACATGCTGTCGCATCAGGAAAATACCAAATGGTGTAGTGGTAAACGGCAGCCACACAGCTAGATGGTTATCGAGCAAGCCAAGGAATTTGACGATCATGAAGTAGGGGATCAAACTGAGCACTGGTGGGATCATCATCGAGCCGACCAACATACCAAACAGCAAGGTTTTGCCTTTGAACTTGTAGACAGCAAACGCATAGCCACCCATGCTACAAAACAGTAATGAAATCGTGGTGCCCAAAAACGCGATGTAGATTGAGTTAAACATCGCTTGCCAGAATGGCATGATTTCCAATAGCTTGGCGTAGTTAACCGCTAAGCTGTCGCCGATAGCGAAGCTGATCCCAGAGCCAAAGATCTCCGTTCTATCACGCGTGGATAGCAGTGCAGACCACAGGAAAGGGAACACGGTCATAATCGCAGAAACGATCAGGACTACAGCAAGTAATGCCATCAGCAGCTTGGTAAATATCTCTAGGCTACGATCACTTGGTCGCCAGCGAGGAGAAGTTATCGAGTTTGTCGTCATCTTATTGCTCTCCCAGACCTTTTTTACCGAAGAAGAAGAATTGAATTGCGGTACAGCCAGCAATCAACATAAACAGCAGCCAAGAGATCGCTGAAGCGGTGCCCATTTCAAGCCATTCCCAACCCACTTTGTATAAGTACATTGAGATGGTTAAGCCAGATTGGCCGGTACCACCCGTGCCACGTGTTAACACGAACGGTTCTTCAAACAGCTGCAGGTTGCCGATGATGGTCATGGTGACTGCAAAGAAGATAAATGGACGAATCATAGGTAATGAAATGCTCCAGAATCGACGCCAAGCGTTAGCACCATCCATACGGGCGGCTTCAAGAATATCTTTTGGAATTGTCATCAAACCGGTTGTGTAGAGCACAATGTTGAAGCCGGTGTATTTCCAGAACACCATAATTGCGATAGACGGTTTCACCATGGTGGCGTCATCAAGCCAACGGATTGGTTGGTAGTCATTTACCCAAGCAAATGCCCAGCCAAACAAAGAGCTATCCGCTAATGCCATCAAGCTTTGGTTAATGATTCCTGAGTTGGGCGAATACATGTTGAAAAAGATCAGCGATGCCGCAACCGTCGAGGTAATGAAAGGAAGAAAGTACGCGGATGTTAACCAGTGGCGAAGACGATCCCCCATCGAGACCAAAATGTAGGCAACGGGCAGAGCGACTAAGTGCTGTGCCACACCTGACGTAATCGCAAGCCAGAGTGTGTTTTTTAATGAGCGCCACAACCAAGGGTCGGTTAGGGCAATGTGGTAGTTCTCTAGCCCCACATAGTCCATAGCGCCAAGGCCTTCGACCGGGTTCCACTCATGAAAAGAGAGATAGATAGAAAAAAGCAGTGGGAAAATCCCAAATACCGAGAAAATAATCAAAAACGGCAGTAGGAATCCATACGGTGTAAGCGCTTTCAAACTCAGGCGAGAAAAAAGGCTTTCGCGTTGTGATGTTTCCATAACCTTGCTCGCTGCATGATTCATAGTAACGACCTCTAGTCAGGAAGGCGCAGTACGCCTTCCTTTCTTACCAAATATGTAACCAATTAAAGATTGCGTGTACGACGCTTAATCATGCGTTCTGCTTCTTTGAGTGCAGTTTTGATGTCTTTACCTTCATCAAGCACTTCCATCAGAGCATTTTCTAAGATTATCGAGCGAGCAACATGGTCACCTTTAGCCGGAGCGACAGGCTTGATGTTTTTCGCCACATCAGCAAACAGCAAACGGGCTTTTTGACCACCGAGGAATTCGACTTCCTCTTGGAACAAAGCGTCATCGTAGGTTTGGGTGTTGGCTGGGAATGCCGCAATGGTTTCAAAGTGCTTAAGTTGAATATCACGACGCGTTGTCATGTATTCAATCAGTTTCCACGCTTCATCTTGGTGTTTTGACTGAGTTGGAATTGAGAGGAAAGAGCCACCCCAGCTACCATAGATACCATCTGGTAGGTGAGAAACGCCCCAGTTACCTGCGGTTTCAGGTGCGATCCAGTTATTGAGGTGACCAAGCAGCCATGCACCAGATAATTGAGTGGCAAAGGTGCCATTGCGGAAACCTTCATACCATTCGTTTGACCACGCTAAGATTCGCGCATCTAAGCCTTTTTCACGGATCTCTTTTGCCACTTCGAATGCATGTACAAAGCGTTCAGAGGTGACCACAGGGTTACCGTCTGTATCGAAGTAGAGCCCTTCTCCCTCAGGCACAGTGGTGAAGATAATCGCTTGGGCAACGTCGGCCGCAGAGGCAATCAGGTAAACGTCTTTTTTCTTCAGCTCTTCACCCGCTTTGATGTAAGAATCCCAGTCTTTGATCGCTTGGTTTACATCAATGCCCGCTTTAGCAAACACATCACTGCGGTAGTACATTACCCCAGGGCCTAGGTCGACAGGCATACCATAAACATCACCGTCGGCACCTTTACCTTGCGCCCAAGCATAAGGAGCAAAACTCTCGGCAAACTTATCGGCACCATAGTTTTCAGATAGGTTAACTAAACCGCCAGAAGCGACAAAAGGGCCAATTTTTTCAACATCAACGACAATAACATCGCCTGCACCTGAGCCTGTCGCAAGGTTAGTGGTCAGTTTGGTGTGGTGGTCGCCATGATTGTTCATCAGATAATCGACCTTGATTCCTGTCTCCTTTTCGAAGTCAGGCAGTAGAACCTTGAGACTGCTATCGAAATCTGGGAAGCCGTCAAAGCGAATATTTGAGTCGGCGGCGTTGACTGTCGTAGCAAGTCCAAGTGCGGTGACAGTGGCAAGCGTCAAAGTTTTTAGTTTCATCTTCTTGTCCTTAAATGACTTTATTTAGAGTTGTTTTACTGAGCTTCGAGGCACTAGGGTAGGTGACAGTTTGAAGCTCACATCTCGCTTGTTTTTGTTGAGTATTTGAATAACCAGTTGAACCGCTTCGGCACTCATTTGCTCAATGGGAAAATTCACGGTTGTAAGAGGCGGCGAAATATAACGAGCGAACAAAATGTCATCGAAGCCAATCAGTGACACCTGTTCTGGGACCTGAATTTTGTGCTCTTTCAATACCTCAAAAGCGCCGAAAGCCATATGATCATTACTGGCAAAAACGGCTGTAAAAGGGCGTTCACGCTTGAGCAGCTTACGCATTGCGCTTATTCCAGACTCTTCGGTAAAACCGGCCTCTGAAATCAGTGCTTCGTCGAACAGGAGTCCCGCTTCTTCAATCGCTTTGCGGTAACCCTGCAGACGCCCCCGTGCATCTGATTTGTCCAGAGGGCCGGTAATACATGCAATGTCGCGATGCCCCATTCGCAACAAATATTCGGTTGCCAGTTGGCCCCCTAATTCGTTATCAATTTCGATACAGTTCTGCGCTAGTTCTGGTACGAAACGATTGACCAAAACCAAAGCCACTCCTTTTGCTTCAAGCTCTGTGAGGTAGTCATCTGAGAGGTGCTGAGTGTGCAAAATCATTGCATCGACTCTACGCCCAAGTAGAAATTCCACCGACTCACGTTGGCCCTGTTCGGTATTTGAGCCAGCAGTGACGATTACGTGATAGCCAAAACGGCGTAGCCTTTTTTCAATACTATGCAGGATGCCAGAATAAAACGGACCACCGAGCTCAGGGACTATGATGCCAATGCTGCCAGTGCGGCTAGATGCGAGTGCCTGAGCAATTGAGTTTGGGCGGTAACCCAGAACTTGAATGGCTTTCTCAACCTTGAGCTTTTTGTCATGGCTTACTCGACTCGTGCCATTGATGACGCGAGATACTGTCGCTTGAGAAACGCCTGCATACTCAGAAACATCTTTTATGGTTGCCACAACTTACCTCTACAACTGCTTTTCACCTAAACGCATGAACGTTTTCGAAACCGCTTTCATGAGGCTTAGTATTAAAGATCTTAGTTAAAGCCTATGTGAGAAAAATCACACTCAAATAAGCCCTGAAAAGCCTTATTGTTCAAAGGATGAAGCGGTATGCAGTTTCTATCTACCTCATGAAACTGTTTCATGAAATGGTTATTTGATGCACAAATGTATTGCTGAGATGATTGAATCTAGGTTTTGCTACCGACAAAAAAAGAGCCGCTAAAAAGCGGCTCAAATGGTTTGGAGTTAAGTTGAAGCGGCTAGCGGAATATTGTTAGATTGCTAGCGAAATAGTTGGACAGTATTGTGCTGATTACCACCAGGCTTCCCACATGGCGCCTAGGCTAAAGGTATCTTGCTTAGCGGTTGTTGTTGCGGTTGCTTTATTGTCGACTTCACCTGCTGTTGCGTAGAAGCGGAGCATTGGACGTGCACCAGATCCCCAATCAAAGGCGATGTTTTGTGAAAGCGTCACTTTCCAACCAGAGTTGTCATCAGAGGCTCTGGCGTAGTCTACTACTTGATAACCTGCTTCCAACCAAGTCGAGTGGACATCATTCCAGAAGTACATAGGGCGAACGATGGCACTGTAGTTGGTTCGCTCATCTTCGACCTTTGAAGAGCCATCGACTGAATAATCGTGGTAGGCAAGCAAGTACTCAACAGCGGCACTTTCACCAAGAGTAGAATTACCTTCAAAGCTCGCATAGAGCGTCGTCAGATTATCGGTTTTCCAGAAAACACCATTATCCGCGTTATCAGAGTATCTTAGTACCAGTCGGTTAGAGCCATTGTTATTTGGGCGAGAGAAAACCGCTCCTAGTTGGTACGCATTAATGCTCTTTGCATCATCAATCGCTTCTGAATCAAATCCGTAGTTAGCGTACAGCTCAAGGTCGGCGAAGCCAAGATTGATACCATGCAGTTTAGAAGTGAAAGCGTAAGCGCCACTGTCGCCAGTACCCGCACCACCAGTACAATTGATTGAAGGATTAGCACCTGGTTCTATCGTTGGGCTACAGCTGTCAACGGCACCGACTACGCCAAAATCAAGTTTGACCGAGCCAAGTTCTAGGTTGTTGATCCCCCCTCCTTGGCCATCGTGCATCATCCAGAAGTAATCATTAATGCCTTGTTGTGGACGCTGGTGGAAGTCACGCCCTGCCCATACATAAGCGTTGGGCTGGCTTTCAAATACATTGGTTGCACCTGCGTAGGCTTTTTTGATGTTTACCTCATCGCCCCAATGGTCGAACATCACTACAACATCCCAGATAGCGCCGTTGTCACTTTGAAAGACCTTTGCCAACTGGAACTCTCCGCCATTGCCTTCGTTGCCTAAACGACCAATCGCTGACGAGCCATTAAATGAACCATCGACCTGAACATATTTCTGGTCTCCGGATTGGTAATGTGCGCCATAGCGAGCATAGCCAGAGAAGACCACTCCAAGAGGAACCTCAATATCAGGTGATAGCACGGCAGGTTGCTGGTCATTGACGTAATCGGTCTGCATCCGGCTTTCCAGTTCTTGGATGCGTTGTTCGAGAGCCTGTAGTTCAGTTTCAGTAGCAAAAGAGGTGACGGAAGCAAGCGAAGCTGCCACTGCAATTGAAATAGGCAATAGCTTAAGTTTTTTCATGATAATTCCCTATATGACATTGTGTTTTTGTTCTATTGGGAATCTTAAAAAATGAAATGGATGAAAAGGTTTGAGCGCTTCACACCACGCCTAGGAGGAGACTGTCATGAAACTACACTCTAGAATTATGAGTCGTTTATTAATATTAAAAACAATTGGATATCTATTTTTCTCACCGGTGATGAATTCAATGAAATCGCTTTCATTTCATGATTTTCTATAAGGTATATCACGTTACATTCAAATGCTTTGCGCTTAAAAAAGCCTCTTGCTTTGAATGCTTTCACTATGCTGAAAGTTTTCATAGAACGTAAAATTCTTACAATCTAGGACGTTCTATACGGCTAGGAAAGAACCATTTTTATCAAAAACCAACTGCTTAATAACATCGCTAGAAACAAAAACAGGGCAGATAAAGTTCCAGCCGCAACCCCTAGTAACAAGTAGTATCGAGTATTCAAAATTAGCCCTCTACATGGTATTGGTAACCATTATCATTTAACTTGTTTTGCAACCGCAAATCAAGCTGATACCATGAATCCAACCTTATGGACTTTGTGTTGTTATGATTCCTCTGATTTACCACTCTCTCTATTCTGAGCTGCCGCTGCCTGACGGGCATCGCTATCCAATCAATAAATATCGACTGCTGTTTGAAGCAATAGAACAGCAGCGAGCTGTAAACCCGGTATGGCAGCAGGCTTTTCAATATGTGCAGCCAGCCCCAGTTGATCAGGTGGAAGTGAGTCAAGTTCATTGTCCTGACTACATACAACTTCTTACGTCAGGTGAACTACCTGCGCCAAAGATGCGTCGTATAGGGTTTCCATGGAGCGAGACACTGATTACTCGGACGCTGACGTCTGCTGGTGGAACCTGCGAAACGGTTCATCAGGCTGTTAAGCATGGTGTCGCTATCCATTTAAGCGGTGGATATCACCATGCGCACAGAGATTTTGGTAGTGGCTTCTGTTTAGTTAACGATCTGGTGTTGGCGGCCAAAAGGGCACTGACTTTTGAAGGGATAGATAAGGTTTTGATTGTTGACAGTGATGTACATCATGGAGATGGCACGGCAACACTGTGTGAAGAAGAGGACGCGATAGTTACGCTCTCTTTCCACTGTGAAAAGAACTTCCCTGCGCGTAAGCCAGATTCTGATCTCGATGTACCGTTAGGCAGGGATACGGGGGATGCTGAGTTTCTTGAGGCATTCACCTCGGTGGTTGAAATGGCTGTTAATCTACATCAGCCCGATCTCATTCTATATGACGCAGGCGTTGATATTCATGAAGATGACGAGCTAGGGTATTTGAGCATCTCTAGTGACGCTATCTACACGCGAGATGTGTTTATGTTTCAACTGGCTCGGAAAAAACAGTTACCGATAGCGTGTGTGGTTGGAGGTGGGTATTGTACAGAACATCAAGCGCTTGTCCCAATCCATATGCAGCTTATTCGCGCTGCGCTGAACGTATACGTAAGTTAAAGGATCTATCATGGAACACAGAATTCGCGCTGCAGGGATATTGATTAAAGACGGTGCAATGCTACTTGTTAAAGTGAAAGACTTTACCGGTGAGTATTGGATTCCACCCGGTGGTGGTATGGAGCCAAGCGATCAAAGCTCGAAAGCCTGTGTGGTTCGTGAGTTTAAAGAAGAGGCGGGCATAGATGTTCAAGTTGGCGAGCTTATCTGCGTAAGGGAGTTTCTCGAAACGCATAAACAGCGCTACCACGCTGAGTTCTTCTATTTGATCGAATCTTATAGCGGTGTTCCAAGTCTCGATAATCTATCGGGCTTGAACGATGAGGAATACATTCAGGATGTCGAGTGGCTACCACTCACTGAACTCGCAAGTAAAAGAATGTATCCGGCAGAACTCAAAGATAAGCTTATCGAGTTGATTGAGGCTAAACGCTTTTCAACTCACCTTGGCAGTTATGTTCAGGGAGAGCATGAAGATATCGATTATCTTTAGAATGATTTAAAACGAAAAAAGCCGCTAATTGCTTAGCGGCTTTTTTACAGAATGTGGCGAAGTGCCGGGGTTGCGCCCAACTAGGGATTTAATAAATCCCTATCGCGTTTTCTTGCTTAAAAACGAGAAAACCCCAGTCTTTCGACTAGGGTTTTGAATGTGGCGGAGAGATAGGGATTTGAACCCTAGATACGCTATTAACGTATGCCGGTTTTCAAGACCGGTGCTTTCAACCACTCAGCCATCTCTCCGTTGTTGAAGCGAATAATATAGAGGTTGAGAAAAGTTGTAAACCCCTAATTTTACTGTTTGCTTTAATAATGAGCGTTTGGCGGTAAAAACTTGAATAGACGACGATTTATTATGCTTTTATAACGTTTGGCAGAGTGAAAACAGCCATTTGCTAGCAAGCCTTTATGAGGAATGGGGAGGGCGTCAATTGCTACTAGAAGCGAATTACTAGGCAAAAGAAAAGCCTGTTGCTTATAAAAACAACAGGCTCTAGGTGTAATGGTCGGACTGACAAGATTTGAACTTGCGACCCCCGACACCCCATGACGGTGCGCTACCAAGCTGCGCTACAGTCCGATGCCTTTAATCTAAACTTAAATGATTAGAGGGTCAATCCTATAAGGCTATGATTTAGTTACTTTTTGCGTAAAAACGCTGCAGCTCAGTCAAACCTTGCATCAACACAGGTAGTGTCGGATTTTCATCTTTTAAGCGTTGGTAATTGGAATCGTACAGTTTGTAATTGCCAAATTTATCAATCACCGTGGTGTTTTTCGCCGTAATCAAAGCAAGTTCACGAGAATCACCCGCTAGAATCCAACGACGTTTGCGCTCATCGAATAGATTACGACCGCTGCTAAAGTCTGTTGGGTTAGATGAAACCCCAAGCAAATCTTGGAGTAGGGTCACTGACATATCTAGGTGGCTGGTTCTGTGCTTGTATTCACCTGCAAGCTTGCCAGGCCAATGAATAACCATAGGAACTTTTAGCTGGTACTGGCTGTAGTTGGTGTTTGAACCCCAGCTGTTAGTTTTGGTTTCATTAAACTCAGTGGCGTGGTTAGAGGTAATGACAATTACTGTCGACTCATCAAGCTCTAGCGCGTTTACTTGCTCAAGCAAATTGCTTAGCTCAGTGTCTGCTTGACCAACCGAGTTTTTGTATCCCGCTTTTAGCTTCTCACCAGTCGGTAGCTGTTGGTCACTGTCGTTGTAGGCGCTGAAATTATCTACGGTTGTCAGTTCAATATAACTAAACCAAGGTTTCTTACCTTGCTGCTGTACCCAATCAGACCACGCATCTATTGCTTGGTTATCAGCCGATTTAGCATCGTTAAACGCGATACCATTAAAGTTCATGCCGCGGAAAACGGTTTCACCGTATAGAGGCTCGTCGAAGTTATCTGCACTAAACAGACCAAATTGGTACTGTTTTTCAAGCAAGGTATCGATAAGGATTGGCTTTGAACCTTGAGCTTTAATGCTACTTGAGTAGCTGCTTGGTAAACCATAAAACAAGCCAAATACACCAAATGAGTCGTTGCTTGAACTGTAGTGGTTGGTGAAGTTCAGGTTGTTCTGCGCAAATTCGTAAGTTGCCGGCATGGCCTGTTCGGTCAGCATATCCGAGCGCAGATTATTAACACTTACGACTAGGATATTGAGCGGATTAGCACGGCGATTAAACTCGATGGTTTCGAGCGGGTAGCTTACCAACTCAATGCTATCTTGGCTTTGCTCAAGGCGTTTGAGGTATTCTTCGCGATCTAATAAGCCATGTCTTTCCATAAATGACTTAGCGGTCATTGGGTAGGAAAGTGGGAAATTGGCGCGCTGAGCGGTGATCGGATTGTAGAAATAAGCATCCGCCCACACATAAATAAGGTGGCTAGCAATAAAGCTAACAAAAAACAGCGCCGATAATGGGCGACCAACATGTTTGTGTGACAGTTTACGTTGTTTACGCCATACCCACTCAGACAACGCGAGTTGGAGTAAAAATATCAGCGGTAAGACAATAAACAAGTGCTGCAGATCAACGCTGATTGTCGAACTTTCATCACTAAACAACACTTCCCAAACTACGGGCGTTAGGTGCAAATTAATGGTTTGGTAGGCTTGCGTGTCGATAAGTAGGATCGTCAATCCTACAGTCGCAAAACAAACCGCCACTAAACGGAACAGTTTTCGTGACGGTATAACAAACGTGAGTGGAAATAGAACCAATAGGTATAAGGCGAAAACCAGGAAGCCAAAATGACCGACCCAAGAAATCATCAAGTAGAATTGACCAAGTAGGGTCTCTGGCCACGGAGACTGAGAGATATAACGGGTACCGATCAGCATTGCAGCGATGATGTTGAAAAAGGCGAACCAGTGTCCCCATCCCACTAAACGCGATACGCGTTCACCGTATGTATTTCCGTTATCGACCATGTAAGTGTTCTATTGTCCGTTATTATTTTTAGTGTTTTTTATCTTCAATTGAAGAAACAAGCGCTTCTGCAAATTTTTCAGCAATTGCTTTGCGTTGTGAAGCAGCAACATCTTGATTTAAGACATTGGTAGCGATATTTCCAGCAATCATTAACGCAAGCTCTGGACCCGCTGCATGTTTTTCAAGTACCGCAGCTACTTCAGTAAGGATTTGTTCTACTTGTTCGTCGCTGTATTTAGATGTAATCGGCATAAAGACTCTAATGATGATAGTAAAGCGGCTTATGATAACCTACAATGCCACGCAACTGAAACCTACGCGGCGATAAATTTCATCATGAGCCTTCATCTTTCAAACGTTATCCTACATCAATTACAGAAAAACGACGCAGATGAACTAGTTGTTAACTTTCGTTCAGAGTCTCTATCTAATGATACTTCGACCGAAGACCTAGTTGCCGAGCTTCATCGTGTGTTCAACTCGAAAGCCGGTAAAGGCTTTGGTTCTTTTAAGTCTGACAGCGAATTTAACAACTGGTTGCAAGATCTTCGTCAAGGAAATCAAAACTTTTACGATTTCTCACAGTTAAGTGCTAACCGCCTTAAAGATGAATTATCAAAATACCCGTTTGCTGACGAAGGTATCTTAGTTTTTGCTGAATATCAGTCACTGGCAACAGATTATCTTTTTGTGGCGATCATTCCATCAAATCAAAGCCTTAAGGTGACAGAAGGTCTAGAGATCAGCGCAACGGACTATCTTGACTTAAGCAAGATGGACATCGCAGCGCGAATCGACTTAACCAGCTTCGAGACTGACAAAGAGTCAAATCGCTACTTAGCTTACATCAAAGGTCGTGTCGGTCGTAAAGTGGCTGACTTTTTCCTCGATTTCTTACAAGCAGAAGTCGGTTTAGACACCAAAGTACAAAACCAAGTGTTGATGCAAGCGGTTGAAGATTTCTGTGCCGACTCTAAGTTAGAGAAAGACGAAGCTATCAGCTACAAAAAGCAAGTCGCTGATTACTGCAATGAGCAAATAAAATCAGGTGATGAAGTTCAAGTTCGTGAACTGTCCGGTGAACTGCCTCCTTCTCAAGATGGCACTAGCTTCTTGGATTACACTCAAGAACAAGGCTACGAACTAGAAGAGAGTTTCCCTGGTGATCGCACTGCCGTACGCAAGCTGACTAAGTATGTAGGTGCGGGCGGTGGCCTGAATGTAAGTTTTGATAGTTTATTGCTTGGTGAGCGTATTTTTTACGATCCAGAAACCGATACGTTAACGATCAAAGGCACACCACCAAATCTACGTGACCAGTTAACACGTAATAAATAGCCTCTCTAGAATAGGACTGACTGCAACATTTTGCTAGTTAGTCCTCCACTTCTGCTTGATAGTGTATATTCTTGTATTACTAGGGATTTATCTACAGGCAAGAGCATGGATGGGAAAGCGCTTAAAATTGGCTGGATATTGTTAGCAGTATGGGTTGTGAGTATTGCTGTAATCGCGAGCAGTTACCGTTCAATCGAATCTACTAAAGAACAGGTCTATGAATTAGGCACGAGCATCCAAGAATTGCGTGATGCTTTTTCTTTTGATTCGCCATATAGAGAAAACATGGCGGATTCTCAATCTCTTAACTTGCAGCTTATCTACGCCCTGCGTCTTCAGCTTGATGCCCACTATCAAAGCAGTTGGTTATTGCCAGACATTAACCGATTATTGTTTACCACTGATCGCTTTATCGAGCAGTCCCAAGTCTATCTAGATAACAACCTTGATCTCCTGAGCTTGGTCGACCAGATTGGTACCATGCGTGAGCGCTATCAGGGACAGAGCACAGAAGTGGTTTACTTCCGCCTTAGTACCAACATGCTTGAAGCCGTGTTTGGTGATAGCGCCTCTAGCCCCCAAGTTTATCGAGACCTCGACAATATATACTCTCAATCTAATCAATTATCGGCTAAAGAGCGCCAAGACCTACAACAGGTATTGGCACAAGTCTCTTCTGTCTTAGGTGGCTACGCGCAAGGTCGATATATTGTAGAGAAACTGCAAACTCACGATGTGCTGAATCAGATCAGTGTGCTACGTGGGGAGTTTGATCAACTGCTTATTCGACATGTTATTCTCGGGGTCTTACTGACCTTGGTTATTCTGGGCGGTTATTTATCACTCCTGCGTGCCAGTGAAACCAAACCAACTCGAATTCCAACTCTACAGGACGAAAAAGAGACAAAACCATCAACACCTGAACCTGAAGAAAGTGCAGCAAGTCCGTCACCAGTTGCCAACAGTGTCGTGACTGCACCGCAAGCGCCTATTGAGCCCGTTATCGAGAGTCCGAACGCTCAAGCGGAACCTATACCGCCAATATCGGAAGCGAACGAAAGTGAAATTGATTTCGACAAGATGCTTGAGTCGTTAAACAACGATATGGAATCGGTGTGTATGTTGCTTGAAGTCTTTATTGAAGATCACACCGGAGATGCGGATAAAATCGTTCAACTAGTTAACGAATCTCCTGAAGAAGCACAACGAAAAGCCCATAGTTTAAAAGGGGTAGGAGGCAACCTAGGTGCGACTAAGTTACGTGAAGCAGCGGGTAAAGTTGAAGTCGCGCTCAAAGATACCAAAAACGTCGAGGCAAGCACGGTTGAAGAGCTGAAAGTTCGCCTAGATCGCGCTATTGAAGAAGCCAGAGTTTTCTTAAAAGAGCGTAATACTATCAATAGTTAACTGTATTCTGACTTTTAAGGTATAGAATATCGCGCGTATTTTATGTCTATTTGAGGTTGAAAATTCAAATGAGCCGTTTTGCTAAAATTTGGCTTCTAACTGCTATTTTGTTGAGTGGTGGCTGTTCATTACTCGAGGTTAAGTTTGATAGCCAAACTACGCCGCTAACCCAACAAGAGCTGAACATGCGTTTGCTGACGCGTGAGTATACCCAACAGTTTTTTTCTCAAGTCGAGCAAGCCGCAGATGCTATCTCTGCCAGTTATGACTCACAGGATAAAGTGCACCAATCCTACGTCTTACTATGGAAAATAAATGCGGAAGAGGGTATCCAGCAATCGACTTACCAAGTCAATCCAACTGCCGCTCTGGTCGATGCTTGGGTGTTTACCGAGCAGATGAATCAGTTTTTCGCATCGGGTGCGGGTAAAGAGCTATTTAGCACACCACATGCTCAGCAAGTATCCAATCAGTTAACCAATGAAATCGATAAACTGGCGAAATCATTATTTAAAGGGACGCACTATAAATCGACGAAGCAGTTTGTGACGGATTTCGCTCGCGCTCATCCATTTGAAGATCTCTCTTTCATCCGTACTCCGGCTTATCGAGCTTGGTTACAAGCGCATGAAATTAGTGAAGATGAAGCGGTTTCAACCCTCGGGACTATGCCAGAAGCGTTAGGGGATGTGTCTGACCGATTAAGTTTAGTCTCTGAGCAGACGCCTAAACTCATGACTTGGAAGGCGCAGCTTATCGCGATGAACAGTAGCGTTAGTGGTGAACAACTGACAGAAACGCTTAAGAGTATTCAGCTCACGTCTGAGTCGTTCCAAGATTTCGTTAACAACAACCCTCAGTATATGGAAGACCTTGCTCGTCAAATGTCGATTCAACTTAAGCCGCTGGTGCAAGAGATTGACAATCGTACTGCAGATAGGTTGGAGCAATTAAGTTCTGAGCGTCAGGCGTTGGAGCAGATGGTCGCCCGTGAACGGGCTGAAATTGCTTTAATCATTAGTGCCGAAAGAGAAAAGTTTGCCCGAGATATTGATAAAGTTTCGCAAGACGTTGTTGCTCTTGCGATGGATAAGCTCGTGGTATTGATTAAGAGCACTATCATCTACTTTGTGTTGTTTATCGTTGCTATTTTCTTCGCGCCGTTAGGCTTAGGTTACCTGTTAGGTAAACGGAGCGCGGCCAAGAAGGTCGATTAGATAAGCAATAAAAAAGCGCCTCAGTTGAGGCGCTTTTGCTATTTGTTGAGTGGGTTTAAGCTGTTTGCTTAGCTAACTCTGTTTCTTCGTCAGCAACTTCTACGGTCGCCGTCGGTTCACACTTATCAACAAACCAACCCATGTAAGAAGTGATTATGGTGACGATGATACATACGAAGCTCAACCACATAAACGGCGCGTAAGAGAGGGTTGCGACACCAAGAATACTCGCCATGTAGATACCGTTGTCACTCCATGGCACCATACCTGAAGTCAATGTGCCACCAAACTCTGCATTACGTGACAGGTTCTTGCGTTTGTAACCCAAACGGTCGTAGTTCTTAGCACAGATCTTAGGCGTTAGGATAAGAGATACGTACATCGCTGAGCCAAATACGTTACCCATAAATGCAGTACCAATGGTGCTAGTTGCTAGAGAACCAGCGCTTTGAACGCGACGCTCAAACAGTTTAGCAATCGTTTCTAGTACACCGACTTTATCTAGTAGGCCGCCGAAACCTAAACCAAATACGATAACCGCCACTGAACCAAGCATTGATGACATGCCACCACGGTTAAGAATCGAATCTATGAAACCAACGCCTGATTCAATCTCAAAAGGTGCCCAAGCGGTATTGAATGCTTGTAGGAAGTCTACGTCTTGAATCATCACTGCCCAGATAATACCCAGCAGTGAGCCAAAGCTGATGACCGGGAAAGAAGGCATGCGCATCGCGAGTAAACCAAGCACGATAACCACAGGCACAAAAGAGTAAGGTGTAATGTAGAACTGTTGCTCCATCGCTTGGATAACAGATTGCACCTGAGACATATCAACATTACCCGCGTAGTGGAAGCCAAACGCAGTAAACATGATTCCGGTAATAATGTAACTGATCAGGGCAACTGGCAGCATGCCTTTAATGTGCTCAACTACTTCAACGTTAGACATTGATGAAGCCAAGATAACTGAGTCTGACAGCGGAGACATCTTATCGCCGAAGTAACAGCCTGATAGCACTGCACCTGCGGTAATTGGAGCAGGAACACCAAGACCTTGACCGATACCCATCATCGCGATACCAGCAGTACCCGCAGCGCCCCATGATGTGCCTGTCGCCAGAGCGGTTAGGGAACAGATGATCATCGTGGCTAAAAGGAAAATTGAAGGATGGATAGCTTTCAGACCATAGTAGATGATAGTTGGAACAATACCACCTGAGATCCAGGTACCGACCAAAGCACCAACGGCAAGTAAAATGAGTACGGCACCTAGTCCGTTAGAAATTCCGTTCAGAGCTGCTTTTTCTAACTCTTTGTATTTGTGACCTAAACGGATACCTAAAACGATGATAATGAACCAGCCAATGTATAGAGCTAGCTGAATGGGTAAATCAAGTTTGGCGGTGAACGAAAACGCCATTAGCAAGAATAACCCAAGGGAGACAACAACCTGCATCAAGCTTGGCAGACGGGGAGTATGTTGTGTCATACGGAGCCTCTTAATTGTTTATTAGCAAATGTAAACAGGGGAACAGTTCTGCTTACGAAGGAGTGTTAACCCCTTTTTAAGGACGTAGGGCACTCTACATTAGATAGAATAATATTTCGATAAATTGTCGCTTTCGTGTGAGTTGTGTCTGTTGATTAAATTATTGCTAGTTAAAAATGTGGTTAAACGTTAAATCTTATCGTGATAGTTGTTTCTAATTGTAAATATTGTGTGGCACGAACTTTTCGTTGTTGTTTTGTCTGTGGCGTGTTTTTGTAGAGGTAAATAACAAGTGGTGAAAAAGTCTACAAAACAAGGCTTCTGGTCGGCATTAAGGAAATAAGAAATAAAAGTTACAGATTTGATGCAATTTTCTCTTGAGATTTTGCTGCGAAAATTGAATATTGAGCTATTCCCTTTTTAAAATTGAATACACGGAGAGTTGAGAATGAGAGTAGGTTTAGTCGGTTGGCGTGGCATGGTGGGTTCTGTGCTAATGCAGCGAATGGTTGAAGAGAAAGATTTTGACCTTATTGAGCCAGTTTTTTACAGCACATCTCAGATCGGTATTCCTGCACCTAACTTAGGTAAAGAGGCAGGCCTACTTCAAGATGCTTTCGATATTGAGAGCCTAAAACAGCTAGATGCAGTGATCACTTGTCAAGGTGGTAGCTACACGGAAAAAGTCTACCCAGCACTACGCCAAGCAGGTTGGAAAGGCTACTGGATTGATGCCGCATCAACTTTACGTATGGCGCAAGATTCGATTATTACATTAGACCCTGTCAACCTAAGCCAGATCCAACAAGGTATCCACGGTGGTACAAATACCTTTGTTGGTGGTAACTGTACAGTGAGTTTGATGCTGATGGGTTTAGGTGGCCTATTTGAGAAAGGTCTGGTTGAGTGGACAAGCGCGATGACTTACCAAGCGGCTTCGGGTGCGGGCGCTCAAAACATGCGTGAGTTGATATCGCAAATGGGTGTGATCAATGATTCCGTCAGCTCTGAGCTAGCTAATCCTTCAAGTTCAATTCTAGATATCGACAAGAAAGTCGCTGACACCATGCGCGGCGGCTCTTTCCCAACAGATAAGTTCGGTGTGCCACTAGCAGGCTCTCTGATCCCTTGGATTGATGTTAAGCGCGACAATGGTCAAAGCAAAGAAGAGTGGAAAGCAGGAGTTGAAGCGAACAAGATTCTTGGTTTCAGTGATGCACCAGTGCCAATTGATGGAACCTGTGTTCGTATTGGCGCGATGCGTTGTCACTCTCAAGCTCTGACTATCAAGCTGAAGCAAAATGTGCCTATGGACGAGATCGAAGAGATGATCGCAACGCACAACGACTGGGTTAAAGTGATCCCGAATGATCGCGATATCACAGCGCAAGAGCTAACGCCTGCGAAAGTAACAGGTACCTTGTCAATTCCAGTAGGTCGTCTACGTAAGATGGCAATGGGAGATGATTTCCTAAACGCGTTTACGGTTGGTGACCAACTGCTGTGGGGCGCAGCTGAGCCGTTACGTCGTACGCTACGTATTATCTTGAATGAAATAGCTTAACCTCAATTAGATTTGCCTTTATCAATCAAGACCCTACTCTTTTAGTAGGGTCTTTTTTATTAAGGTAATCAATGAGTATCCCACGTATCTTTCTTGCTGTCGTTGCGGCGATCGCAGCATGGATCGTTACCCATATGTTGGTTGGCGAGTTAATCTCATGGGCCGCGATACTGTTCTGCCCAGAAGAGTTTGGCAGTGGTGGGGTTTGTTATGTCGGCTGGTGGACAGATGTCGTCTTCATTTCTGATGTAATCGGTGTTGGTCTGTCAGCATGTGCAACCATATTAGCGGCTGTGTGGGCTGCGAATAGTCATAGCCTAAGAGTGTCGAGGGTGACGTACTGCATAGGTATGCTACTGGCGAGCGGGCTTGTTATAAGCACTTGGTTAAGTTGGCTTGCCGTATCGTCATGGTTTAGCGCGCTGATCTTCGGTTGGTTAACCGTCAGATACTTAGACCAGCGATACGCTATTCAAAACTAAGTTGACTTTTCAACAGGCACCACACGCAGATCAGGGTCAGCTAATTCGCTACCACAGTGCTTACAGTGTAGGGCGTCACTATCATGTCCCGTTTGCATACAGTTCGGACATTTAACCAGTGTCTTGTGTGAGCTCATCTCTTGGTTTAGTTCAGCCGTAATAATACCAGTAGGTACCGCCAGTATTGAGTAACCCAACAGCATCGTCATCGAGGCGATGGCTTTACCCAGAGCGGTTTGCGGCACTAAATCACCATATCCGACCGTGGTAATGGTCACGATCGCCCAGTAGATGCTTTGTGGAATACTGGTAAAGCCGTTTTTTGGTCCTTCAATTACATAAATCAGTGCACCAAAAATAGTGACCAAAATGGCAACTGTGGTAAAGAAGATAAAAATCTTACGCTTTGCCATCAGCAGAGATCTAAGCAAGATATTCGAGTCTTGTAGATAACGCACCAGTTTTAAGATGCGGAAGATGCGCATTATCCTCAACGCTCGGATCACACCCATAAACGAAGCCGCCGGGAAGAAGAAGGCTAAATAGGTGGGGAGAATGGCCAGTAAATCAATCACACCGTAAAAGCTTTTCGCATAAGCGGCTGGCTTTGGAGAGCAGTAGAGTCTTAACAAGTACTCCAGTGTGAACAAAGCAGTAAAGGTGTACTCAACGTATCTAAGTTGTGTACCCCAGCTTGCTTTAACAGACGGAATGGACTCTAAGACCAGTACGATCAAAGAAGACAAAATCGCCACAATAAGCGCGAGATCAAATGCTCGCCCAGCTTTAGTGTGGGTACCAAAGATAATAACGTAAAGGTGATGCTTTAAAGAGTGTCTCGGCATGATAGAGCGATATTGATTTAGGTCGCTCTATCATACTCGATTAATTTGATTAGGCTAACCCAGGGAAGAGATTGCGTAGGCCGTTAGCAATAAACTCAATGCCTAGAGCGCCCAGAATAAGACCCATAATACGCGTGATGACGTTAATACCGGTTTGACCTAGGAAGCGCACGATAAGTGGTGCAGAGCGAAACAGAAGCCACGTGCATAGTGCGAACAGTACGATGGTGACTATGATTCCAACGGTATCAAACATACCTGGATAACGCGAGCCATAAACAATCGTTGAGCTGATTGCACCGGGGCCTGCCATAAGGGGCATCGCTAATGGCACAACACCAATCTGTTCGCGACTGACGTATTCCGACTTTTCTTGTTTGTTCTGTTTATCTTCACCGAGCTTACCACTCATCATCGAGAAGG
The DNA here is from genome assembly GCF_000772105.1 of Vibrio tubiashii ATCC 19109. NCBI lineage: Bacteria > Pseudomonadati > Pseudomonadota > Gammaproteobacteria > Vibrionales > Vibrionaceae > Vibrio > Vibrio tubiashii. The sequence goes on along the minus strand of NZ_CP009354.1, from coordinate 2,318,561 downwards.
CGATACTTAGCAGCAGCAACCCGCCTGCCACACGAAACGAGTCTAACGAGATGCTAAACATGTCGAGCAGCATTTGGCCTGCCATTAAAGAGACAACCAAAATAATAGCCACTGCTAAGTTGGCGGTCACTGCCGTTTTGTTTTTCTCTTCTTGAGTCATATGACCGGTTAAAGAAACGAACACAGGCATGATACCAACAGGGTTAACTGCTGCGACTAAGCCAAGAAAAAACTGCAAAAAGATTGCGATTTCGAACGTTTGCATTCGGTGTGCCTACACAAGTAAAAGAGGAAACGGATTACATGCGGAATATAGTTGAAAATTTGCCCATGAACGAATGAAAAAAACTAAAGTTAAAACGATGCCATTACTGAGAAAATCTTATTATTGAAAAAAACGTAAATACTAATGACATACTTTGTTACGTAGAATGTGGTTGAAAAAATGAGCGTTTTACATAAACGTTAACATTCGCACATTTTCAGTAAAAAATAAGTCCGATTATAGAGAGATAGTTCGCTTTGGATATACTCTCAGTAGCACAAAGTTTATGGATTACATGTAAGTCTGTGGTCAGAAAATGAAACTTTTTTACAAAATATGGTCAGATTGCAAGTTTAGTTGTTCAATTGATGCAAAAATGCTCAATGATATTTTGTGATTTAAGTCTATGATAAATATGGATTTAAACGAAAAATTGAGATTCTTGTACCACTAAGTGGGTAAATAGTTTTTCAGAACTGATCTGGGTCAATTTTTTTCATAACCTGAAATAATATACTCAGTCCTGAAAGCGATTTACTAAGAACTCTGTTCTAACAATCACAGTGGCCTTACTAAAAAGTTTTTAATATTTATCAATTTAGGAGATTCACTATGCCTGTAACTAATATGGCTGAACTAGATGCAATGGTTGCTCGCGTTAAAGCGGCACAAGCAGAGTTTGCAACCTTCTCTCAAGAGAAAGTAGACGCAATCTTCCGTGCAGCATCTTTAGCAGCTAACCACGCTCGTATCCCGCTAGCACAACAAGCGGTTGAAGAGTCTGGCATGGGTATTGTTGAAGACAAGGTTATCAAAAACCACTTCGCGTCAGAGTTCATCTACAACAAATACAAAGATGAAAAAACTTGTGGCATCTTAGAAGAAGACGACAACCTAGGTACAATGACTATCGCAGAACCTGTAGGTATCATCTGTGGTATCGTACCAACAACTAACCCAACATCTACTGCAATTTTTAAATCACTAATCTCACTAAAAACTCGTAACGGCATCATCTTCTCGCCACACCCACGTGCGAAAAACTCAACCAACGATGCAGCGAAACTGGTTCTAGATGCAGCAGTAGCAGCGGGTGCTCCAAAAGACATCATCGGTTGGATTGATCAGCCATCTGTAGAGCTTTCTAACGGTCTAATGAAGCACGACGACATCGCTCTTATCCTTGCAACTGGTGGTCCAGGTATGGTTAAGGCTGCTTACTCTTCTGGTAAGCCAGCAATCGGTGTTGGTGCAGGTAACGTTCCTGTAGTAATCGACGAAACTGCTGACGTTAAACGAGCAGTAGCTTCTATCCTAATGTCTAAGACTTTCGATAACGGCGTAGTATGTGCTTCTGAGCAGGCTGCAATCGTAGTTGACGAAGTATACGACGAAGTGAAAGAGCGTTTTGCAACTCACAAAGCCGTTGTACTTAGCAAAGCTGACGCAGATAAAGTACGTAAAGTCCTTCTTATCGACGGCGCACTTAACGCTAAAATCGTTGGTCAACCAGCAGCAGCAATCGCTGAGCTAGCAGGTGTTAAAGTTCCTGCAGACACTAAAGTTCTTGTTGGTGAAGGTCTAGGTAAAGTTTCTTACGATGACGCATTCGCTCACGAGAAGCTATCTCCAACGCTAGGTCTATTCCGCGCTGACGACTTCGAAGACGCAGTAGCTCAAGCGGTAACTATGGTTGAAATCGGCGGTATCGGTCACACATCTGGCCTATACACAAACCAAGACACAAACGCAGACCGCATCCGTTACTTCGGTGACAAGCTAAAAACTGCACGTATTCTTGTAAACATCCCAACGACTCACGGTGGTATCGGTGACCTTTACAACTTCAACGTTGCACCTTCGCTAACTCTAGGTTGTGGTTCATGGGGTGGTAACTCTATCTCTGAGAACGTAGGTCCTAAGCACCTTATCAACAAGAAAACTGTAGCGAAGCGAGCTGAAAACATGTTGTGGCACAAACTACCTAAGTCTATCTACTTCCGTCGTGGTAGCCTTCCAATCGCTCTTGGCGACCTAGAAGGTAAGAAACGCGCATTCCTAGTTACTGACCGTTTCCTATTCAACAACGGTTACGCTGATGAAGTAGTGAAACTACTGAAAGCTCAAGGCATCGAAGTTCAAGTATTCTTCGACGTAGAAGCGGATCCAACTCTATCTGTTGTTGAGAAAGGTGCTGAAGCAATGAAGAGCTTCCAGCCAGACGTTATCCTAGCGCTAGGTGGCGGTTCTCCAATGGATGCGGCTAAGATCATGTGGGTAATGTACGAGCACCCAGAAACGCACTTCGCTGAACTAGCAATGCGCTTCATGGATATCCGCAAACGTATCTACAAGTTCCCTAAAATGGGTAAAAAAGCTGAGCTTGTTTGTATCACTACCACTTCAGGTACGGGTTCAGAAGTTACTCCATTCGCTGTTGTTACCGACGACAAGACTGGTGCTAAGTACCCACTAGCTGACTACGAAATCACGCCAAACATGGCTATCGTAGATGCGAACCTAGTAATGAACATGCCTAAGTCTCTAACAGCGTTCGGTGGTTACGATGCAGTAACTCACGCTCTAGAAGCTTACGTATCTGTTCTAGCGAACGAATACTCAGATGGTCAAGCTCTACAAGCGCTTAAGATGCTTAAGGAATACCTACCATCAAGCTACGCGAACGGTGCAAACGACCCAATCGCTCGTGAAAAAGTACACAACGCAGCAACTATCGCTGGTGTGGCATTTGCGAACGCATTCCTAGGTGTTTGTCACTCTATGGCTCACAAGATTGGTGCTGAGTTCCACCTACCACACGGTCTGGCGAACGCACTACTAATCTCTAACGTTGTTCGTTACAACGCGAACGATAACCCAACTAAGCAAACTGCGTTCTCTCAATACGACCGCCCACAAGCACGTCGTCGTTACGCTGAAGTTGCTGACCACCTAGGCCTAAGCCAAGCTGGTGACCGCACTGCTCAGAAGATTGAACGTCTACTAGCATGGTTGGATGAGCTTAAAGGTAACCTAGACATTCCAATGTCTATCCAAGCGGCGGGTGTTTCGGAAGCTGATTTCGTAGCGAAACTAGACGAGCTAGCTGTTGAAGCGTTCGATGACCAGTGTACAGGTGCTAACCCACGTTACCCTCTAATCACTGAGCTGAAAGAAGTTCTACTTGCTTCTTACTACGGTAAAGCGTTCGTTGAAGGTGAAACTTTCGAAGGTACTACAGTTATCAAGAAGAAAGCAGACCAAGAAGCAGCGAAAGCAGCACCAAAAGCTAAGAAAGCAAAAGCTGAAGCATAATAAGTAAGATTCAGCATGAGATAAGTTTTCGCTAGCACGACACTTATCTATCGGGAAAAGACCAAAGCCCCAGTCGAAAGACTGGGGCTTTTTTCGTCTACTTGGTTAGGGTTAATTGTTCGATAAACTTTTTATTTATGTCTATACCTATAGTTAAGTAACGCTCCATATGGAAGAAGATTACTCGTCAAGGATAGAACCATGAATTTTAATAATATTCCCTTAAGGTTCAAAATCGCGCTAGGTACAGGGGCTCCGCTCATTCTCCTCGTGTTTTTGGCCTTTGTTGCAATCACAAGTTCACGTTCCCAGGTCCAAACTAATGCCATGGTTGACCATACTCACAATGTTATTCAGCAGGCGATGAGGATTGAAGCGGCTGCTGTGGATATGGAAACAGGTATGCGTGGGTTTCTTCTCGCAGGTAAGGAGGACTTTTTAGCTCCTTACCTGAATGGTCAACAGAGATTCACTAAGCTGGTGGCTGAGCTTAAGAGCACGGTTAATGACAACCCAGTTCAGGTCAAGCGTTTAGAGGATATTGAACAAACGATCAATGATTGGCGAGTCAATGTCACTGAACCTATCATCGAACTTAGGCGTGAGATTGGGCACGCTAAAACCATGGATGATGTGTCAGACCTCGTCGGGGAGGCGCGCGGAAAAGTCTATTTCGATAAGTTTCGCGGACAAATTGCTTTGTTTACGGAGCGTGAGGTTCAGCTCTTAGAGCAGCGACAAAAAAACAATAAAGATAAGTTTGATAACAGTGTTTTCTCCCTTGTCACCTTGAATGAGCAAGGTTATTTAGAAAAGTCAGAAACAGAAGAGCTGCTTAGTTCGTTTTCCCAACTCAGTGAATCTACAGATTGGGTCAACCATACCTATAAAGTGATGGCTTCTGCCCAAGACGTTCTTGCGGCCGCTGTTGATATGGAAACCGGAATGCGCGGTTATCTGCTCGCGGGCAGAGATGATTTTCTCACCCCGTATAACCAAGGCAGTGGAAAGTTTAAGCAACTGATGTTTAAACTTAAACAAACCGTCAGCGATAACCCTCAGCAAGTTAAGCTGTTAGAAGAGATGAACGAGACCATCAGTGAATGGCAAGCTGAGGTTGTTACCCCCATCATCAATTTGAGACGAGAGATTGGTGACGCCAAAACGATGAATGATATGGCAAAGCTTGTCGGTGAAGCGCGAGGCAAGGTCTATTTCGATCAATTTCGTAGCCAAATTGCTGAGTTTGTTGCAATGGAAGATGGCTTGATGGATGAGCGTCAAGCGGCGGCCGAGTCGGCTGCTAAAACAACAGAAACGACTTTAATGCTTGGTACGTTGATAGCGATTGGTTTAGGTTCTGTAATTGCTTGGGTGGTGCTTAAAGCGATAACTGTCCCGGTTAGACAAGTAGCAACCGGTCTTGAGCGTTTAGCCGAGGGGGATTTAACCAATACTATCGATATCGATTCTAAAGATGAATTAGGCGCGATGGCCGCTAGCTACAATCAGGCTGTGAAAAAAACCAATGGGGCGATTCTCGAAGTATTGCGCACTACGGACGAGGTAGTTGACGGCACAATGTCGATCACGCAGGCCAATACGAACATGTCACATGAGTTAGGGGTTCAATCTGAGAAGATTGCTCATATTTCATCATCTATTGAACAGATGAGCCACAGCATTCAAGAGGTGGCGACGAAATCTTCAGAAGCCACGGCAAATGCACAAGCTGCAGGTGTTACCGCTAACTCAGGTGGTGAAGTTGTTCAAAATACCATTGAGGGAATGAACGCCATCAATGAGGCGGTTACAGCGTCTTCGAATAGCGTTGCAGAACTAGGAAAACGCGGTTCTGAAATTGGCGAAATTATCAGCGTGATTAATGAAATTGCTGAGCAAACGAATTTGTTGGCACTTAATGCGGCAATAGAAGCTGCACGAGCTGGTGAAGCTGGGCGAGGTTTTGCTGTAGTTGCAGATGAAGTTCGTGCATTGGCAGATAGAACCACATCAGCAACGAAAGAGATCGGACAATCGATTGAAGCGATTCAAAACGAAACCTCACTTGCGGTTGAACGCATGGAGGTAGGGGCGACACAAGTCACTGAAGGACTAGAGTTAGTCAAAAGAGCTGGGGTCAGCCTTGATGAGATTGTCGATGGGGCGCAAACCGTGGCTAATATGATCGATAGTATTGCGGCGGCTGCCGAACAGCAATCAGTAGCCAGCGGGGAAGTCTCAAAGAACGTTGAAAGCGTGTCTGAAGTGTCTGTTGCTGCCAATGAACAAGCTAACTTGGCCGCGAGCTCTGCTCAAACTCTAGAGCAGAAGGCTGAATCTCTGAAACATCTTGTTAATCAATTCAAGGTGTAAGAAAGGGAACGGACTTCGTCCTCGGGAATCTGGAACGCTGCGCTTTTGGAAAGCGGGATCGGGCTTCGCCCTGCTAGAAAACGAGTGTTGAATCTATAAATAGTTATCCAGCTCTCTGTCATTTGATAGAACGACGAAGAAGTGAGTAGGGAATCTCTTTGGGTATTCGACTTGCTTCAAGAGATCCCCAACTCGCTCGTGCCTCACTCTTGAGGATGACAAAATAATTTAGTGAACAAGAGTTGTCAGTTGGTTCTAACCTAGCAAACTTTCTCCAGTTCTCTGTCATTCCATAGAACGACGAAGGTGTGAGTAGGTAATCTCTTTGGGTTCAAGAGATCCCCAATTCGCTCGTGCCTCGCTCTTGAGGATGACAAAATAATTTAATGAACAAGAGTTGCTAGTTGCTTCTAACCCCGCAAATTTTTTCCAGTTTTCCAGTTCTCCAGTTCTCCGTAGGACGAAGTCCGTTCCCGCACCCCGCATCCATAAGCGAAGCGTTCACAAATAAAAAGGGTTGATGCTCTCACATCAACCCTCGAAACTTCTCTAGCTCTCTAGCTCTCTAGCTCTCTAGCTCTCTAGCTCTCTAGCTCTCTAGCTCTCTAGCTCTCTAGCTCTCTAGCTCTCTAGCTCTCTAGCTCTCTAGCTCTCTAGCTCTCTAGCTCTCTAGCTCTCTAGCTCTCTAGCTCTCTAGCTCTCTAGCTCTCTAGCTCTCGTCTTCTGGTAACTTAACGTTGAGCTCTAGTACCGAGATGTCGTCATCTTTGTGCTCGAATGACAAATCAACCATAGAAGGGTCGACAGCGACGTACTTACTGATCACCTTAAGAATATCTTCTTTTAGCTGTGGTAAGTAAGACGGTGCAGGGTCACCTTGGCTACGGCGCTCGGCAACAATAATCTGTAGACGCTCTTTGGCTAAATTTGCAGAGCTTTTTTTCTGGGGACGGAAAAACTCAAGTAATGACATTTAGCCTCCGAATAGTCGTTTAAAGATTCCTTTCTTCTGTTCAGTCAGGAAGCGGAAATCCACTTGCTGACCTAGCAGGCGCTCAACGGTGTCGTTGTATGCCATACCTGCGTCAGACTGCTCGTCAAAAATGACTGGCACGCCTTTGTTCGAAGCATTCAGTACCGCTTGGCTCTCAGGGATAACACCCAGTAGAGAGATATGTAGAATCTCTTCAACGTCTTCGACGCTTAGCATCTCACCTTGGTTCACTCGCGCTGGGTTGTAGCGCGTTAGCAGTAGGTGCTGCTTCACTGGTTCTAAACCTTCTTCTGCTCGGCGAGACTTAGAGTCTAAGATGCCCAGAATGCGGTCAGAGTCGCGTACAGAAGAAACTTCAGGGTTAGTGGTAACTATCGCTTCATCTGCAAAGTATAGCGCCATTAATGCACCTTGCTCGATGCCTGCTGGAGAATCGCAGATAATAAAGTCAAAGCCCATTTCGTCTAATTCATCTAAGATGCGACGAACGCCTTCTTTCGTCAGTGCATCTTTATCGCGAGTTTGAGAGGCAGGGAGAATGAATAGGTTCTCTGTGCGCTTGTCTTTGATCATCGCTTGGTTCAATGTCGCTTCGCCGTTGATTACGTTGACGAAGTCGTAAACCACGCGGCGTTCACAGCCCATGATAAGATCTAGGTTACGCAAACCAATATCGAAATCGATAACTGCCGTTTTCTTTCCTTTTACAGCAAGGCCTGAAGCGATTGCGGCGCTTGAAGTGGTTTTACCCACACCACCTTTACCTGAAGTGACAACAATAACGCGTGCCATTATGTGTTCCTTATAAGATTAAATCGTTAACAACTCGAACTTAAGTGAGTCGTTTTGCAAGCTGAACATAACTTTTTGCTGCCAGAACTCGTCGGCGAACTGCTCAGTGAGCCAGTAGTGTCCTGCGATCGACATAAGTTCGGCATTGAGCTTATTGCAGATTATGACTGCGCCAGTGTTTCCACTCGCCCCTGCTATCGCGCGGCCGCGTAGAGTACCGTGGATATGAATAGATCCATCTGCAATGACCTCAGCTCCCTCGCTAACATGATTGAGTACCACAAGATCGCTGTCCTTGGCATATATCTGCTGCCCAGAACGCACCGGAGTACGAATGATTTTGGTTGGTGCCATTTTCGCAGGAGCTTGAGCTGGCGATTTACTTGCCGACATCACGGCAAACTTTGCTTCAGAAGCTAAGTTTTGTGTTCGCTTGTCTTTGCATCCTGTGACGCCTACCGGAATCATACCAGCTTGGGAAATACCTTCTTTCAGTCTCATAAAGTCAATGTCACCATCGACTTTTGAAATATTGATGACAACAGGTGCATGAGCAAAAAATGCCGGCGCTTGTTCTACCTTTTCTTGTAGGAAATGAATAGTTTTATCAATATTGTTGTCAGAAAGGTGCAAAACTGACAAAGTAAAGCTGCTGCCTTTTAGGTCTGGGGTCTGTGACATCTTTTACTTACAACCTCTTAAGGGCGTTGCCTGAGACTAGGGGTGTCATGTTATATTCCCAGAATAAGCACAGCAAGTTATCTTGCGCTCAATTGAGTGTTTTGCTTGAAAAAATAGCGAAACATTGACGTTCCAACGATTAAACGGACAAAAGGCTTCCAATGCTTTGTGCAATTTACAAAAGTTCTAAAAAAGAAGGCGCTTACTTATATATCCCGAAAAAGGATGATTTTTCACAAGTTCCTGACACTTTAATGCAGATGTTTGGCAAACCTATTATGGTTATGGTGGTCAAAATGGAAGGGCGCACACTGGCACAAGTTGATGTCGAGAAAGTAAAACAGTCTTTAATAGATGATGGCTTTTTCTTGCAGTTGCCACCGCCACCAAAAAACCTACTCGATGAATATAAAGAGCAAAAACAAGCTCGTCAGCAATCTGAAGAGTAAATAATAATTAGATTGTTGGTTTCTATTGCTCAAGGAGGGCAATGTGAAAAAACTACTGTCAGTCGTTCTAGGATTAACACTCTCTACCTCTATTTATGCGAATGAGGTCAGTTTTGAGCAATATGTTGAAGGCTTAAAACAAGAAGCTCGAACCAATGGTATTTCGGAGCAAATTATCAATCAGGCTTTTGACAATGTGACTCATAAGCCTCGTGCTGTAAAAGCGGATAAGAACCAACCGGAAAAGAAGTTAACACTGGATGAGTACATTCCTCGTGCAGTCCCTGATTGGAAGGTAAAACAAGCGAAAGCGCTATACAAAGAGCACTATGCTGAGTTAAGCCGAATTGGTGAAGAATACGGTGTACAGCCACGTTTTATTGTAGCGCTTTGGGGAGTTGAGAGTAACTTTGGTAAGTTCACTGGTAACTACCCAGTGATCGATGCACTATCGACGCTCGCTTACGACGGTCGCCGAGAAGCCTTTTTCCGCAAAGAAACCATGGCCGCGCTGCAAATCTTGCAAGAAGGACATATCTCAGTCGGCGACTTTAAAGGCTCTTGGGCCGGGGCGATGGGGCAATGTCAGTTTATGCCAAGCTCGTTCCTTTCTTATGCTGCTGACGGAAGCGGTGATGGTAAGAAAGACATTTGGAATACAGAAGCGGATGTATTTGCTTCAGCCGCTAATTATCTGAGTCAATCTGGTTGGAATGACAAGTTCACTTGGGGACGTCAGGTTAAGCTACCGCAAGGTTTTGACATGGACCTAGAAGGCCGTGTTGAAGGTAAAGAGAAAACCCTAGCGGAATGGAATCAACTTGGCATCACTAGATACGATGGCAGTTCACTGCCACAAGTGGATGTGGATGCATGGTTGACCGCGCCAGACAATGCCAACGGGCGAGTCTATCTGGTTTACAACAACTACAATGTACTGATGAAGTGGAATCGCTCTTACTACTTCGCTTTAGCTGTCAGTCATCTCGCTGATAGAATTACGTTGTAGACAAACAATTTAATCAAAAGGAGCTCTCTTGAGCTCCTTTTTCTTTTGGAGATCCTGTGCTTTCAGAACGTGCTGCGCAAATGGTAGTGTTTGCCGCTTTGCTCAAACATAAGAATTTTACCTTGGCTGCTAAAAGCTTAGGTGTCTCGGTATCTCATGTGAGTAAGCAATTAGCTCAGCTTGAATCATCGCTGGGTGTAAAGCTTGTACAACGTACCACGCGAAGCTTTACGCCTACCGAGGCTGGGCAAAAATTTTATAAACATTGTGCTCAGTTGGTTTCGATAGTTGGGGAGGCTCAGCTAGAGGTTGAAAGCCAGCGTGATGAGGTAGCAGGGCTAGTGAAAATTGGTTTGTCGCAATCTTTTGGTACTTTGCACATCATTCCTGCAATTGATGAACTGCGCCAGCAATATCCTAATCTTCAGGTTGAAGTGCATTTGTTCGACTACAAAGTAGATATGCTAGAAGAGGGGTTGGATCTGTGGATTACCAACAATGAACATCTTCCAGAAGGCTATGTGGCTCAGCGCTTAGCGGACTCGCAGTTTGTTGTGGCAGCCTCTCCTGATTATTTAGTTAAGCATCAAACCCCAAGTCACCCAAGTGAACTGACGGAGCATAATTGCCTGATTTATCGAAGCTGGGAAAGGGATTATACACGATGGTCATTTAGCAGCCCTCAAGAACAGTTGAGTATTAAAGTCTCTGGGAATTATTCGGTCGACTTAGCAGAAGCGGTACGTGATGCCGCGGTTGCAGGGTGGGGCATCGCTTATCTAGCGACTTATCTTATTGGTGATGAGTTTAAAACCGGGCAACTTATCCAGCTGTTTCCCGATTGGAACGCTTCGCAGAGCATGCCATTTTACGCAGTCTATCCAAGTCGTCGTTTCTTACCTAAGAAGACGGTAGCCGTGATCGATTTTATAAAGCAGAAAATTGGCAACCCGTGCCATTGGGATAAGAAACTAGCGCCCTATATTCAAAGGCCCTGACTGCGGCATCTTGGCAAGAATACTTTTTCGTACTCCATAAACATAATTTCCATTTGGAAAATATAGTAATAAGCAAACGTTTATATGCTTAACTATCAATGAGTTATCTGTGTGGTGGTTTTTTAAGCTATGCAGAATACATCCAGTTAACAACTGTGACTTGCATCTCATTTTTAGATGGCTAGACTCCGACGCCATTCTTGTTCCCCCTTCTGTCGGATTCATGTTATGAACTCAATTCTTGGTGTTGTAGCCATTCTATTTACCGCTTGGCTGCTCTCTACAAATAGAAAGAAAATTAATTTTAGAACAGTATCGCTCGCGTTTGCATTGCAAATTACCTTTGCGCTATTGGTGTTGTACGTACCAGCAGGCAAAGAAGCGCTGAACAGCGTGACAGGCGCCGTCTCCAACCTTATTAACTATGGTCAAGAAGGTATCGCTTTCTTGTTTGGCGGCTTGGCAACAGGTGGCTTTACGTTTGCAATCAACGTTCTTGGCATCATCATCTTTTTCTCGGCGCTGATTTCTGGCTTGTACCACATTGGGCTTATGCCAAAAGTGATCAACCTCATTGGTGGTGGGCTGCAAAAGCTATTGGGTATTGGTCGTGCTGAGTCTTTGTCTGCAACAGCAAACATTTTTGTCGGCATGATTGAAGCACCGCTAGTGGTAAAACCGTACTTAAAACAGATGACGGACTCGCAGTTTTTCGCTGTTATGTGTGGTGGTCTTGCTTCCGTCGCTGGTGGCACCTTAGTTGGTTACGCGTCGCTAGGTGTGGATCTCAACTACCTGATTGCCGCGGCGTTTATGTCGGCTCCGGCAGGTTTACTGATGGCAAAGATCTTAGTACCTGAAACGGAAACCATCAGCCCAAGCACTGAGCTTGATAATGCCGAGATGCCGAAAGCGACCAACGTCGTTGAAGCCATGGCTGACGGCGCAATGTCTGGTTTACGCATTGCCGTCGCTGTTGGCGCAACCTTACTTGCCTTTATCAGTGTGATAGCGATGCTTAACGGCATGCTAGGGTGGGTTGGCAGTCTAGTTGGAGTAGAGCTGAGTTTTGAGCTAATCCTTGGCTACCTGTTCGCGCCAGTGGCGTGGCTACTCGGCATTCCTTGGAATGAAGCAATCACTGCAGGTTCGTTAATCGGTAATAAAATTGTTGTGAACGAGTTTGTCGCCTTTATCCAATTAATGGATGTCAAAGCACAACTAAGTGAGCACTCACAAGCTATCGTAACCTTTGCACTGTGCGGCTTTGCTAACATCTCAACTATGGCTATGCTCATCGGTGGCTTAGGAAGCCTAGTGCCTGAAAAGCGTCCATTCATTTCCAAATACGGCTTCCGCGCCATTGCGGCAGGTGTCATGGCAAACCTAATGAGCGCATCAATTGCTGGTGTGATTCTTAGCCTTTAAGAGGCGAGGGCGGACTTCGTCCTTCGGGAACGGGCTTCGCCCTATGGAAAACTAGACGGGACTTATTAACCACAGCGGAACAACTTTAGTTATCCAGTTACCCAAAACAAAAAGGGCAGATATCACTCGATATCTGCCCTTTGATTATTTATGGCGTCTTAGTACTACTTCTTAGTATGAAACTGCTCACAAGCAAGCATGGTGTTCTCAATTAGGCTTGCTACCGTCATTGGTCCCACACCGCCTGGTACTGGGGTAATAAAGCTTGCGCGCTCTTTTGCGTTGTCATAATCAACATCACCAACTAGCTTGCCTGAATCTAAGCGGTTAATACCCACATCGACCACTACTGCACCTTCTTTGATCCAATTGCCAGGAATAAAGTTTGGTTTACCTACTGCAACCACAACTAAGTCAGCTTGGCGAACATGACCTTCTAAGTCTTTAGTGAATCGGTGACAGGTTGTGGTCGTGCAGCCTGCCAATAGTAGCTCAAGCGTCATAGGGCGGCCGACAATGTTTGACGCACCTACAACAACCGCATGCATACCACGTAGGTTGATGTTGTAGCGCTCTAGTAGAGTGATAATGCCTTTAGGCGTACAAGAGCGGAGTTTAGGAATACGTTGAGCCAAACGACCTACGTTGTATGGGTGGAAACCATCGACGTCTTTTTCAGGGTGAATACGCTCAAGGACATGTGTCGCATCAATACCAGCAGGAAGCGGTAGCTGAACAAGAATCCCGTCGATCTCAGCGTCACCGTTTAGCTCATCAATAAGAGCCAGTAGCTCTTCTTCTGTCGTCGTTGCAGGAAGGTCAAAAGATTTTGAGACAAAGCCAACTTCTTCACATGCACGACGCTTACTGCCGACATAAACTTGAGAAGCCGGATCTTCGCCGACAAGAACCACTGCTAGGCCAGGAGCACGCAAGCCAGCTTCTTTACGAGCTTTTACGCGGGCAGCAACTTCTGAGCGAACAGTTTGGGAAATTAGAGTTCCATCAATATTTTGAGCGGTCATGACTTTCCTTTAATAAGAATGGCGAATTATTTGCAGCGCATTGTCGCAAATTATTTGACGAACATCTATAAGCAAACGTTTGCTTTGTGGTGTTTTTAATCAAAATAGAATTCTGTGACCTTTTTTTAGTCAGTCAGATCATAATGTTACTAAAAGCCCTTGTTTTAAGAATTCGAACTCGTATAATCCTTTCCCTGTAGCGCGCCCTTAGCTCAGCTGGATAGAGCACGTCCCTTCTAAGGATGTGGTCGTAGGTTCGAATCCTACAGGGCGTGCCATTTATTCTAGAAACCCGATAGCTCATAGAGTTGTCGGGTTTTTTCGTTTTGGTGCTTTCCAACTTGTCTTTCTCACGTCATTAGGTAGTCGATTACCGCCATTTTCAGCGCTTGATATCGAGTCAATGTTGATACGTGAATGCTCTTATTTTTCAGTTGTTTGCTCAAGTATCGTTCAATGTACATCTCTTTAATGAATGTCTGCTGTTTTAGGTTTGGTTTTGTGAATGTTTATAAAGGTTTGTTTTTGTCAGTAATTGTTTGATATATAAGCATAAAATGGATTTTTATAATGATTAATTTGTAACAGCGTTTAGGCTCATGTATCTAATTCTGCGGCTAGTGATAGGCTTTAATATGTCAGCCTTTTAGCTTCCAATCGAAAATTAGATGACAGATGTAGTTAGATGGCGGACAAAAAAGATTTAAGTGACAAGCGAATACTTATCGTGGAAGAGAACAGTATGTTGTCCTCGTCGATAAAAAACATGCTGAAAAAAATGGGTGGTGCAGAAGATAAGTTGCACAAGGCACAAAATGTCATGACCTTTAAGCAGCTTGTTAACCAGCATCGCTTTGATCTGATCATCTGTTCTTACGCGAGTAAGAAAAAAATAGTCGGCCCTAAATATCACTACTTGTATCAGCAAAGCCGAGCTTACTCGCGTGACTGCTCATTTGTTGTGATTGCCAACAGTGGCGATGATGAACAAAGCCGAGGGGCAGAGGAGTTAGAGCCGGACAATATTCTTGGTCACCCTTTTAACTACAATCAGTTTAAGCACCTTATTGCTAGCAGCTTAATTAAACGCTCGATTTTGGCGACTGTGCATAAGAAGCTCGAAATTGGTTTATATGATGACGTGATTGAAATTTGCAACCGACAGTCAAAGCGTAAGGGGATTGAGTGGCTAGACTTTCACAAAGTCGTTGTTGATTGTTACGTAAAACAGAATAAATATGACTCAGCTTTACTTGTTCTTAAGCAGCTAAGCAAACAAGTAAAGCATCGTTGGCCACTTGTAAAACAGATTTCGCTTCATAATGAACTGGGAAATGAGGTGGAAGCGCTAACCTTAGCTCACGAATATGAGCTTCTTGGCTATCCTGATGACCCTTTGGTTTCGCAGATCACCGCTCGTCATTCATTGCTTGATTGTGATTTAGACAAAGCGGTTAGGGTAATGATCAAGCTTTCAATCCGCTACCCACATATTGTGCATCTAACACTTAAGTGCGTGATGCTATGTATTATGCTCTCGGACTATCGAAAAGCGTCGATGTTTCTCGCCAAAATTGACTATGACTCGGTGCTAGATGACGAAGAGTTGGTGTTTATTGAGGAACTGAGACTGTTTCTCGAAGCACTTATTGCCATCAAAACACGCAACAAAATGAATCCGGCGACATTGAAAACGTCTCTAAAGGCAATTTTGGCTATTCAAGAGAATGAGTTAATCGATAGCCATAAGTTTTCAAAAGGCCTGTATCAGCTCTTACTGCAAGTCAATGGATTGAATCCTGTTTGCTCGCCAAAGCGTCTTGAGTTGCTGTACAACCAAACTAAGCTAGAACATCGCAAGTTTGCTCTACTTGCAGTAGCACTTCATATTGGCTGCTTAGACTTAGCCAGAACTTGGTTGAATGAGCTAAGGCTACTCAATTCAAGCAAGAAAGATATTGCGATGACGATTAGCTGCATTGTGCTTGATAAAGCCGAAGCAATATTGAGTGTTAAGGCGCAAGCAATGCAGCAAGCGACAGAAAAGGCGTCGTTAGGTCGTGTGATTGATGCTTTAGCGATAAAGGCCAAAGAGGCGCCTTATTTTATCAACCATCACTCTCATTTTATTAACGCCATGCTGAAGTTTAAGGTGTCTGATAGCAGCAATATCGAGTTGCTTAAAGAGCAATTTCCTGTGAGTGTAGGGATTGTTATCGAGAACTTGATAAAGCAAGACCCGATGCACCCGAAAGTCACACAGATCCAAAAGGCAAAGCGTATTGTGCAGAAACGCCTTCAGACTCCGCTTCACGCTTAATCTTGAAGTTTGGTGAATAGTTGCTCAGACATCGATTGAATACTGTACTTACGTAAGGCTTTTCGGTAGCATGTCGTTCCTTTAACAAATTCTAATAGACTAAGCTCAAGCTTGGCACCTTACGCTCAGAGAACATGCGCAGTATCCATACCAAAATTAAACCTGAATTCGAGCCGTTACTGGCGGAGCTCGCTCTTCATGCTTTACTCCATTTGCGTACTAACCATACTGCGATCGTTTTAGGTAGCAAATCTCGCTCTCAAATCAACGATATTCTTTCTGCATGGCTAAACAAAGCCGCCAACAGCAAGAAATATAAGCCTTTCAAAAAGAAGGTGAAATCGCTGGTCAGTCATGCGCGTTCTCAGCGACTGGACATGGAAGCCATGTTGGGCAATTTGCTGACACCCATAGAAGGGGATGAACTGCCACACCTTGATAGCTTTTTGCTGTTGGTTAATACGCTCGAAAAAGAGCTCAACACCACAGTGCTTGTCTCAAGCCCTGAAGCTGTCGACTTACAACACAACAGCAAAGGGTGCTTGCTTTGTGTGCTTTCTGCTGATCTCAATGCCCATTTCAATAATCGTAATCGCTTAGTCGCGAATATTTCGATGCTGTTTCGTGGCACTCACGGAGAGAAGCACTCTTTCCTCCGCACAATATATTCTTCATCTCTGTTTGATCACCATATCGAGTTTGAAGATGGTGACTTTGTCAGAATTACCCTCTCGCTTCGCTAATCGCCTCTTTCTATTTTTAATAGTTCTAAAGTTTATAATTTCACGTATTAGAGACTTTTTTGTCCCTAATTAATCTCGTGACTTATTGAGATTTGTTTTAATAATGAGATATCTCATTATTGAACAGTTGATTTCTTTATAAGTTATTGAACTTATCAATTTGTAAGAAGATATTTAGCGCTCCAATAACTAGAGGGAAAAACCGTATGGAGCGCAAACTGATTTCATTGGCGACTGTGCTAGTGTCATTAAATGCAACATCCGCTTTCGCAAAAGCTGCGGAAGGAGAAGGGTGTATTGTTAGTTTAGAAACAGGTGAAAAGTATTGTTTAAAGGTTGGTGAACGTTCAGGTTACTCGTTACCAGCATTCATATATCAGCATGATATTGATGTTTATGCAGCTCCAGGTACAGCAGTCATGCTCAGCGACTGGGACAACCTGTCATACAATAGACTTGCCGTTTTTCAGGGCTTTACGCCTAATCAAGAGCTTGAGTCTGTTACTGCATACAATGGCAAGATCATCGACTTTTCCGCTCCGCGCTCAATGCGTGTTGTTGCAAAAGATGCAGAAGTAGAACCAGAACTAACGTGGTCGTGGCAAGAAAGTGACTTTATGCCGCAATATAACCAAGTTATGTCTTCACCAGTGATCGTTCAATTAAATGATGATAACGGTGATGGGAAAATTAATAACAGAGACATTGCCGATATTATTGTTACGACATTTTCTGGCTCCAATTATAGCCAGAATGGCATAGTTCGAGCGTTAAGTGGTAAAGATGGGGCTGAATTGTGGGATTATCGTGAGGGGTCAATTTTCGCTGACCCTCGTTATTCTGTTGCTGCCGCTGATCTCGATGGTGATGGAAAAATTGAGATTGTTTCTGGCGCGATTGACTCGAATTACATCACTATTCTTGATCATCAAGGTCACCAGAAAAAACAGATAGAAATTATTTCGACAGGCTATCCTGCTGGTCAATTTGCTATTGCAGATATTGATAATGATGGTAGTGCGGAAATATTAGGTGCTGACGGCGTATATAATTACCAAACAGGCTTATTAAAATTCTCATACGCTTGGAGTCCTGCCCCTATCCCAGTAGATGCTGATGGCGATGGAATCCAAGAAGTTTTCGCCGATACGTCATTATATGATGCGAATGGCGCCGAAGTTTGGTCTTACCCAACACCTTATCGTGCTTGGTTCTCATCGGTGGCAAATTTAGATGATGATGCGAGTCCAGAATTGATCGTTTCAATTCCAAGAACGGCAAGTGAGCCGGATAGAAGCTCATTCTCGGTATTGGAGCACGACGGCTCTGTTAAATGGAGTGTGACCAATGTAAGCAATCCAGGCGGTGGTGTTCAGGCTGTATCTAACTTTTTGGGTAAACCCAATACATCCGCAATCTCTCAGTCAGACACCTTTGGATTTAAACATCGTAAAAGTGCAAAACTCGCCGTTGAAGACGAGCAGCTTCTATACGTGAACTCAGGTTTAGCCATTGACGCAATTGGAACTAATGAGGGCAACTTGGTCGGTGGCGATGGTGGTCACGTCAATACGCCGATCGACCTCAGTAAAGTCACGGAAGTGGCCATTACCTCCGGTAAATACTTCTGGGGTGGAAAGCATCTATTGGCACTTGAGTTCTACTATGCAGATGGCTCATCAACAATGTTTGGGTCGAAGAGAGCCGCATTCTGGCAAAAAACTGAGCATTTCCAATTGCCTAAAGGCAAAACGATCAGTGCAGTCAATGTTTGGTCAAAAGGTTGGTTAGTGGAAGCGCTACAGTTTGAGCTGACCGAATCCGCGGGCAATGAAACGCTTGGGATTGTTTATGCCGGCTACAATGCCGTCGATATGTACAACCGTCATGGTGAACTTGTATGGACAGTACCAAATGATGACTCGACCAGTGGCAAGATTGGTGTTTCGGCATTTGATTTCACTGGCAACGGTATCGACGAAGTGCTTGTTCAGGACCAGTCTAAAGTACGAATCCTTGATGGTCGTAGTGGTTTAGCGCTTGCTGAAATAGCAAACTCAACTGGTAGTTTGTGGGAGTTCCCTGTGGTGGCCGACCTCGCCGGAGACAATGATGCTGAGCTGGTTATTGTTGCGAATGACTATGACGAAAGATACTCGACCAATCATGGTGTTTATGTTTACAACTCCGACGACGACGATAAGCCATGGAAGAATGCGACCCGTATTTGGAACCAACATGCATTCTATCTGAGCAATATTAACCAAGATGGAACACTGCCAGATAAGTATGAGCCTAGCTGGTTAACGCACAATACCTATCGCTCAAGTTCGTATATTGCTGAAGAAAGTGAAAGTTCTAAAATTTATGGTTTTCCAACTGGACAGGCTACTGAACTCAATCTAGATGACGAACTATTCGTTCGCTCTAGTTGGATGATCGACGCCCTAGGGGCTGATGAAGACGAGATGGTAGGTGGTCACGGTGGCGTGCTAGGAATTCCCGTTGATCTGGAACGAGTGGCATCTGTTGAAGTGACGTATGGCACCTTCTATTGGGGCGGCGATCATGTTGTCGCGCTTACCTTTATCTACCACGATGGTACGGTGCTATTTTATGGCTCTAAACACTATGCCTACGCGAAGAAAACAGGCAAGTTCGATGTACCTGAAGGTAAGGAAATTGAAGATATGAACGTATGGGCCACAGGCAACTACGTTGATGCGGTTCAATTTATATTTGATTAGAGTTTAACTCTCTAAATAGAGATAAAACGCCAACCGGTACTTTGTGAACCGATTGGCGTTTTTGTTTTGAACGATTATGCCAGCTTAAACTTCTCTAATTGGTCACTCACTTCACTCACTTCATGACGATAGCTTGTGACAATTTGGTTCATGCTATCGGCAAGTTGCCCTGTATTTTGCGCAATATCAGAGAGGACATCGACATCTTGGTCGACCGCTTCGCTGGCTTTAGACTGCTCGACCGTAGAGTTGGCGATACTGGTAATGTGTTCATTAACCGTTTCAATCAATACTTCAAGTTGAGAGACGCTATTGGTGACTTCAGAAACTGAGTTGAACGTTGAGTCGGTCGCTTCTCGGCTTTTATCCATATTACTCACCGCAGTTTGCGTATTATTGGTGATGTTTGAAAGCAACTGAGAGATGTGTTCGGTTGCTTCTTTACTGCGCTGAGCGAGATCTCTAACTTCAGAAGAGACAACGGCAAAGCCGCGGCCATGTTCACCAGCGCGAGCAGCCTCAATGGCAGCGTTCAATGCTAATAAGTTGGTTTGCTCGGAAATACCATTAATCGTTTCAACAATTTTACTGACACTTTGTGCGTCTTGCTCTAACTGCGACATACACTCTTGGGTTTGCTCTATTTGATTGACCAAGGCCTTCACAATCTCATAAGAATCTTGGCTTTGCTTTTGACACGTGAGCACCTTATTGGTCATTTGCTCCGTTTCTTCTAATGCGCGCTCAGAAGAAGAGGCGATCTCTAGACTTGATTGAGAGAGCTGAGTCATGGCGGCAGCGATGTTGCCACATTTGTCAGAGGTTGCTCGACTGCTGTCTCCAAGGTCATTGGCCCCTTGAACCATTTGATCGAGTCGCTGATGGCTGTGCTCATTGGTTTCGGTGACGTTAATCAACAACCGTTTAATGCTGGAAACCAAGCCATTCACACTTGATGATATTTGCGACAGTTCATTTTTTCCTTCATCTCTCAGCACCATGCTAAGGTCGTTAGATTTGGACATACTCGCTAAGTTGCTAGTGAGTTCACCTACTCGGTGCTTAATACTTGAAAGGCTGGTAACCAGTCCACCGACCAAAATAGCACCTAAACAGACAATCGCAGCGATCATCATACTGAGTGACCACTGCGCAGAGCTTGCTTGAGTTGAAACTACATCAGTCATTGTGGTCGCTAGCTGATTACGTATTTTATTAACCAGCTTGATTCTCTCCGTGGCTAAACCGAACCAATCTAAAGCAGAAGGACCTTGTAGGTTTTTTAGTTGATCTTTCTGACCTAAGTATTGGTTCTGAATATCAACAACCTGTTTCCAAGTTGGGCTGTTTTTTGCTCTATCGAGTTGGTTTAAGAACTCACTTGGCATGGCTAGGCTCGCTAGTCTTTCTGCGTATTCACCGGACTTGAGATAATTCTCTATTGCGGTGTACTGACCAAGCGAGGAGTTTTTACGAGCAAAAGCCCCGTTAAGTGCGCCGCGAACTTGTCCGGCCCTTTCTTTAATAACCATCACTGAGGTTAAAGAGTTACCTAGTCTGATAATCTCAGAGTTACTCACGCCAGAAACCAGCAGAACAGCATTGTCGATCGCGAGCTGATTAAGATTGGAGTAGTAAGCGAATGGAGAGCGCTGAGGTGAAAGTTGGTCAACTTGGTTGCGGATTTGATTGATATCCGCAAGCTGAGTAGCCAAAGACTGTTTCAAATTATTCGCCAGTTCTGAAGAGATATATTCAGGTTTAAATGCGTTAAATGCCGCGATGTGCTGATCGGCATTTTTGCGCTGCTCTTTGAGCTTAGCGACTTGCTCTTGTGCGCCTTTACTTCCAAGCACCCCAGCCGTTAACCCTCGTTCTACGGCAAGGTTATGTGCCAAGTTATCGTAGAGCAGTGTCAACTTGATGATCTCCTGATCGCGATTGGCCTGTTCTACGGTGGTCTTTTGAAAAACGGCGAGCTCTACGGCCATTAGCATAGCTAAGATTAAGGGAATGCCAGCTAGGGCGGTAAAGATATGGTGAAGTGAAAAGCGTTTTATGAGCGATCGCATAAATGGCCTCCTAACGTCGAATTTATAATTATGATGTATTGATAATAGTTGAAATGACTTGCCCGTAGAGTGACCAAAGCCAGATTGTGTGCGTTAAACTCAGGGTTATTGATTAATTTGGAAATAAAGCTAATCGTTGTCATAAAAATTTAATCTAAGTATGCATTGAGAAAGTCTCTAAATTTCATCATATTGTAATGACTATGTAACAAAAGAGAGACTAGCCTATGCAGCACCAAGAAATGATTCAACCTTCCAACTTTGGCCTAATAGGCCGTACTTGCTTATTTTCTTTGATCGGTATTGTGAGCGTTTTTACCTTGTTATAGAAATAAGCCCAGAGGCATGCCTTGGTTTGTGAATGAATGCTTATTTATGTTTACGCATTTCCAAGGTGCCCTCACTCTAGCGCAACGTCCAAATCCTTTTGACCTCGCTTGACTGCTCTGCTTGATTTCATGTTGTTCAACTAGATCAATCTTTCGGCTATATAACCTCGAGCGCCTTTGAATGATGGTTAATTGTTATTTTGTTAATAAGATGTGATGTGTGTCCGCAAGAGGTTCAAATTCTTTGGAATCTTCATTCATTACGACTATAAGAAGTGATTACACTCGCTCTATCAATACAGAGCAGTAATAGGTAAGGGTATGTCAGCTAAAATTCTCGTTGTCGATGACGATCAAGAAATTTGTGAGTTATTGGAAGAGTATCTGACCAAGCAAAGCTATCAGGTTTCGGCCGTTAATGATGGTGAGCAAATGAAAGCCTATATAGAGCAGCAAGGCTATCCAGACCTGATTTTACTCGATGTGATGCTACCTGGAGATGATGGGTTTACCCTGTGCCAGCAAGTGCGCCGTCACTCGTCTGTGCCTATTATTATGCTCACTGCGGTGTCTGATGATACTGACCAGATTATTGGTCTAGAGATCGGTGCAGATGACTATATCGCCAAGCCATTTAACCCTCGACACCTTAACGCACGTATCAAAGCGGTTTTGCGCCGCGTCAATGTAACGGAAGAGATCCCAGCTAGCGCCAATGCTAAGTCGATAGTGTTTGGTGACTGGCAGCTTGATCCGTTAGCGCACCGAATTACTCACTTGGAAACCCACCAATCGCATGATCTATCAGGGAGTGATTTCGCTTTGTTGATGCTGTTTCTCAAGCGTCCTAATGAAGTGTTAGATCGCGATACCATCTCTTTTGCGACTCGTGGGCGTGAAGCGCTCCCATTTGAACGTGGGATAGATGTTCAGCTCAGTCGATTAAGACAGCGACTGGGTGATAGTGCCAAGTTCCCTCATTATATTAAAACGATGCGTGGTAATGGCTATTTGTTGGCAGTACCGGTGAGCTATGAGAGCTAGAGTTTGGAACTGGTTTCGACAGTTTAAGCCCAACTCATTAGTCAGCCGAACATTAGGCTTAACCTTACTGGCAGTCATTCTCGCGCAAGGAGTTGCTACCAGCATCTGGTATACGGAATCGAAACACAAAGAGCTGGCAGGGATTCGGGACGCTTCAGAAAGCATGGCCAACATGTTCGCGTCTACAGTGACCTTTTTTCAATCTCTGCCTGTTCGCTACCGCCATATCGTGCTGGACCAAATCCGTAATATGGGCGGAACACGCTTTTTCGTTTCTTTCAATAAAGAGCAACTCATTGTAGAACCAATCGAAGATACGCCGTTGAAACTGGCATCAATTGAGGCGATTGAAGGGGTATTGCAAAACAAACTGCGCAAAGCAGAAAGTATCTCTGTCGATTTCTCCCATCCAGATAACCTACGTTTACTGAAAAACGATATCTATCTGCATGATCTACCAAAATCATGGGCGCACCATACCCTGACGTTAAATCCTATCGACCCGCCAATCTTAGTGGTGCAGATCGAGCTTGCCTCGCATGAGTGGGTTTACATAGCGGCTCTGCTGCCAGCGCCTTACGTTACGCTAGATGACACCTTAATTGGCCGTGAGCAGATTCTGTTTCTGATTTTCTCGACTACGATTTTGCTTGCTCTGACCTATCTATTGGTTCGCCGCCAAGTCAAGCCACTTAAGCGATTAGCCAAGGCCGCCAATGAAATGAGTATGGATATTGAACAGGCGCCGCTGCAAGAAGAGGGGGCAAGTGAGCTTATCACTGCCACCCGAGCATTTAATCGTATGCAGCAACGAATCCGACGCTATGTTGCCGATCGTGAACATCTTTTCTCGGCCATTTCACATGATTTAAAAACGCCTATCACACGTTTGAGGCTGCGCGCTGAGCTTCTGGAAAGTGATACCAAACGCGAGAAGTTCAATCGTGACCTTGATGAGTTAGAGATGATGGTGAAAGGGGCTCTGCAATGTGTCCGTGATACCGATCTGCATGAAAACAACGCCTATATTGATTTAAGTGAAATGATACAAAGCGTCGCGGAACCTTATAACCAGTATCAAACCCAAGTCGAGTTTAAGCCAAAAGAGATGGATCCGATTGTCGCTAAGCCACTTGCGATGAAACGTGTGCTAAGCAATTTGATTGAGAATGCGGTCAAGTATGGTCAACGTGCTGAAGTGAACGTCATGGTTGATGATGAATGGATAACAGTGGTCATCTGTGATCATGGCCCTGGTATTCCTGAAGAAAAGCTAGAAGCCGTGTTTGAGCCTTATTATCGCTTGGCAAATGATGAAGATGGGCATGGTTTAGGCTTAGGAATTTGCCGCAATATCCTCCATGGACATGGCGGAGATCTCATTATTGACAACTTGCCAAATAGAGGCTTAAGAGCGCAAGTCTTTATCCCACCGAGTCTTGAGGTGTAATGTAACATTGTTGTTACATTGGTTTTACGGTTTGTTTCAATCAAAAAATTCTAATTGGATAGACTCCCTTATGTACAAGCAAGAACGCTTGGGGTCATTAAGCAGTTGGCCTGAATGTCTAATCCAATACATGGAAGATAATAATGAAACTTAATAAAACCCTACTTACCCTCTCTCTACTTTCTGCTGCTAATTTTGCTAACGCTGGTGAAGTTGAAGTTCTTCACTGGTGGACAGCGGGTGGCGAAGCAAAGTCTGCCGCTGTACTTAAAGATATGCTAGAGCAGCAAAACCATACTTGGAAAGATTTCGCGGTTGCTGGTGGCGGCGGTGAGTCGGCAATGACTGTACTGAAAACGCGTGCCGTATCAGGTAACCCACCGTCTGCAGCGCAGATCAAAGGTCATGATATTCAAGAGTGGGGCGGTCTTGGCTTCCTAACGTCACTAGACAGCACGGGTCAGCAAGAGAAATGGGATGAAATCCTTCCTTCCGTTGTAACTAAAGTGATGAAGTTTGACGGCGAGTATGTAGCGGTTCCTGTTAACGTTCACCGTGTAAACTGGATTTGGGCAAACCCAGAAGTACTTAAGAAGTCGGGCGTAGAACTACCAACAACCCTTGATGAGTTCTTCGTAGCCGCAGACAAAATTAAAGCAGCAGGTTACGTGCCTTTAGCGCACGGTGGTCAGCCATGGCAAGACGCAACGGTATTTGAAGCAGTAGCACTAGACGTTCTAGGCAGTGAAGATTACAACAAGGCATTTGTTGAATTGGATATGGATACACTGTCTGGCGACAAAATGGTTGAAGTGTTCACTAAGTTTAAGAAAATTCGCGACTACATTGACGCCAACTCTCCGGGCCGTGACTGGAACGTAGCCACTTCAATGGTCATCAACGGTGAAGCGGCAATGCAAATCATGGGTGACTGGGCGAAAGGTGAGTTTACCGCTGCGGGTAAAGTCCCAGGTAAAGACTACATCTGTGCACCAGCACCAGGTACTAACGGCCAGTTCACGTTCAACATTGATAGCTTTGCGTTCTTTGAACTGAGCGATAAAGCAAACCAAAAAGCGCAGCAAGATCTAGCGCGCACCATCCTAACCAAAGACTTCCAAGAAGTGTTCAACCTAAACAAAGGTTCAATTCCAGTACGTTTAGATATGGACATGTCGAAGTTTGACCAATGTGCATTGGACTCAATGGCGACCTTCAAAGCGAGTGCTAAGTCAGGTGACCTAGTGCCAAGTATGGCGCATGGTCTATCGACTACAAGCTACGCTCAAGGCGCGATCTATGACGTCGTTACTAACTTCTTCAATGACGACAAAGCGGATCCACAACAGGCAGCACAAAAGCTAGCGAAAGCGGTTAAAGCTGCGATCTAACTTCTCGTAGTTAAATCACACCCCCAAAGGGCGTTCAGGCTTGTGGGGAGCCTGTTCGCCCTTTCCTCTATTTCCGATCAGGATATTGATCGGCGCGTTATGACGTAAGGACTCGTTATGGAGCATGTTGTAAATCGGTATGAAAAGAAGTCGACAACTAAGGTCAGTTTGGCCGACCGACTTCAACATTGGCTGCCGAAAATCGTTCTTGCCCCGACCGTTCTTGTAACTGTGGTTTGTATCTATGGTTATATTTTCTGGACAGCGGCACTCTCAATGACCAACTCCCGTTTTCTCCCTAGTTTTAATTTTGTTGGCTTCTCTCAATACGAAAAACTGATGGATAACGACCGTTGGATCACTTCTATTACCAACCTAGGTGTTTTTGGCCTGCTGTTCATGCTAGTGGCGATTGGACTTGGTGTTGGGCTAGCGATCCTTCTTGACCAAAATATCCGTCAAGAAGGGGCAATTCGTACCATCTATTTATACCCAATGGCCTTGTCATTCATTGTTACAGGTACGGCGTGGAAATGGATTCTTAACCCAGGTCTTGGTATCGAAAAACTGATGCAAGATTGGGGTTTTACTGACTTTAAATTTGATTGGCTAGTGAATTCCGATATGGCGGTCTACACCTTAGTGATTGCGGCTGTATGGCAATCTTCAGGTTTCGTCATGGCAATGTTCCTTGCAGGTCTGCGTGGTATAGATTCTTCGATTATCAAAGCTGCGCAGATTGACGGTGCGAACTTACCAACCATCTATTGGCGTATCATTATGCCGTGTCTAAGACCGGTGTTTTTTAGCGCCGTGATTATTACCTCCCACATTGCGATTAAGAGCTTTGACTTGGTCACAGCAATGACAGCTGGCGGGCCAGGGTACTCTTCCGACCTTCCTGCGCTGTTTATGTACGCGCACTCATTCACACGTGGTCAAATTGGTTTAGGTGCAGCCAGTGCGATGATGATGTTAGCGGGAATACTCGCGATTTTGGTGCCTTACCTCTATTCAGAACTTAGGGAGAAAAAGTCATGATGCAAGGAATCAATTTCTCTCGACTGTTTATCTACTCAACGCTGGCATTTTTCTGTGTGGTTTACTTGATGCCGCTGTTCGTGATGGTGATTACCTCTTTTAAAACTTTGCCAGATATTAAAGCCGGTAACTTAATGAGCTTACCAACCGAGTGGGTGTTCGATGCTTGGCTTAAAGCTTGGGACAGCGCTTGTACCGGTGTGAAGTGTGAAGGGGTGAAAGGGTATTTTTGGAATTCGTTCCAAATGGTGATACCTGCAGTAGCCATCTCTACCTTGCTCGGCGCGTTCAATGGTTACGTTGTGACCAAATGGCAATTCCGTGGCTCGAACCTGTTCTTTAGTTTGCTACTTTTTGGCTGCTTCATTCCGTTCCAAGTTGTTCTTTTACCAATGGCAACGGTATTAGGTAAGCTTGGCTTGGCGAATACTACTGCTGGACTGGTGATTGTTCATGTTATCTACGGTATGGCATTTACTACGCTCTTTTTCCGTAACTTCTACATCAGTATTCCGGATGAGTTAGTTAAAGCAGCCAAGCTTGATGGTGCCGGTTTCTTTACCATCTTCTTTAAGATTTTACTGCCAATATCGACGCCGATAATCATGGTGACCGTCATTTGGCAGTTCACCGCAATCTGGAATGATTTCTTATTCGGCGTCGTTTATTCAGGTTCAGAGACTCAGCCGATTACGGTGGCACTCAACAACTTGGTCAACACCAGTACTGGGGTGAAAGAGTACAACGTTGACATGGCAGCCGCGATCATTGCCGCACTGCCGACACTCTTAGTTTACGTATTAGCAGGGAAATACTTCGTTCGCGGCCTAACGGCTGGATCGGTAAAAGGATAATTATTATGGCAACACTAGAACTTAAACAAATCCGTAAAACCTATCCAAAGGCGGACCAAGAGACGCTGAAAGGCATCGACATCAATATCGACTCAGGAGAGTTCCTGATCTTAGTTGGGCCGTCGGGCTGTGGTAAATCAACTTTGATGAACACCATTGCGGGGCTAGAGAACATCAGCTCAGGTGAAATTGTGATTGATGGCAATGACGTGTCTGAAGTTGAACCGAAAGACCGTGATATCGCGATGGTATTCCAGTCTTACGCGCTGTATCCCAATATGACGGTGCGTGGCAATATCGAGTTTGGCCTCAAGATACGTAAAATGCCAAAGCAGGATATTGATGCAGAAGTAGAGCGCGTTGCGGCAATGCTGCAAATTGATCACCTGCTAGATAGAAAACCTTCGCAGCTATCCGGTGGTCAGCGCCAACGTGTGGCGATGGGGCGCGCTTTAGCTCGTCGACCTAAGCTCTATTTGTTTGATGAACCACTATCCAACCTTGATGCGAAACTGCGTGTTGAAATGCGTCATCAAATCAAACGTCTGCATCAGCAGCTCAACACCACCATTGTCTACGTGACTCACGATCAGATTGAAGCGATGACTCTGGCGGACAGAATCGCGGTAATGAAAGATGGTGAACTGCAGCAACTGGGTACACCGCAAGAAATCTACAATAAGCCCAACAACATGTTTGTGGCTGGCTTTATGGGGTCTCCTTCGATGAACTTTATTAAGACCATGGTGGATCTCGATGGCGAAGATAAGCCGGTTATTAAGGTTAAGGGCAGTAATGGGCAAGAACACCACATTAATTTACCTGCTTCAATGCGAGAGCAAGATGGCAAAGAAGTGGTGATTGGTCTTCGCCCTGAGCACATTACTGACAGTGAAAACCAAGAATCTGATGCGACGACTCAGTTAGATTTAACCTTAGAGGTGCTTGAACCAACCGGGCCAGATACTATCGCGATGATCAAGGTGAACGAGCAGGAAGTGGCATGCCGTCTCTCGCCTGAGTTTGATGTAACAGCGGGTCAAGTTGCGTCTTTACACTTTGATCTATCCAAAGCGGTATTTTTTGATGCGGCGACCGAGCAACGTATCGAATTTCACTAATGGGTGATTTAATTGATATGTTTATTAGTAACTTTGGGTGAAGTCGACTAAGCTTAGTAGCATAGCATGAAGTGAGTTTCATGCAGAGTGAGTCGAAGTGGGCAGTCATGTCTCCTTACTGCTCATCTCATCTCTAGTAACGAAAATGGCAGCTACTATAGCTGCCATTTGTTTTTCTATTTTTGCATGCTTGTTAAATATGTGTAAATTCACCCGTATTGAAATTTGTGATGGGTGGAATTCCCCCCATTTTAAAAATCTTAATGTGATCTCGATAACGTCATCGATTTATCAATAATCTTAACTATTTGAAAAATAAGAAATAATAATAAGTAATTCAATTTGGCGCGGTTATTGCCCTTATTAAGGTATCAACTCCCAGTGATGGGGTTGTTCATTTAACAAGGAGAATAATAATGTTTAAGCCATTGACCCTACTATCTGCATCGATTCTTGCTGTGACCAGTTTTAACGCTGCGGCGAACTGTGATCCGGGCGAGACAGTGATTAAGTTCAGTCACGTAACGAATACAGATAAACACCCGAAAGGTATCGCGGCTTCATTACTGGAAAAACGTGTTAATGAAGAGATGAACGGAAAAGTGTGTATGCAGGTTTTCCCTAACTCGACTCTTTATGATGATAACAAGGTTCTAGAAGCACTGCTCAACGGTGACGTGCAACTTGCTGCCCCTTCTCTATCAAAGTTTGAAAAGTTCACGAAAAAGTACCGTATTTTCGACCTGCCATTCCTATTTGAAGACGTAGAAGCGGTTGACCGTTTCCAAAACTCTCAGGCTGGTGAAAAGCTGAAGAATGCAATGCGCCGCCGTGGTCTGCAAGGTCTAGCGTTCTGGCACAATGGTATGAAGCAGATGTCAGCGAACAAGCCGCTTATCTCTCCTGATGACGCAAAAGGTCTTAAGTTCCGTGTTCAAGCCTCTGACGTACTGGTTGCTCAATTTGAACAGCTAGGTGCTAACCCACAGAAAATGTCGTTTAAAGAAGTGTACGGTGGCTTACAGACTAAAGTTATCGATGGTCAAGAGAACACTTGGTCAAACATCTACGGTAAGAAGTTCTTCGAGGTTCAAGACGGTATTACTGAAACGAACCACGGTATTCTCGATTACCTAGTCGTGACGTCTAAAGACTTCTGGAAAGGCCTACCGGATGACCAGCGTAAGCAGCTAAACAAGATCATCCAAGAAGTGACTGAAACGCGTAACTCTGAGTCTTCACGAGTTAACCTAGCGAACAAAAACAACATCATCGAAGCTGGTGGTGAAGTTCGTACGCTAACACCAGAGCAACGTCAGCAGTGGGTGACTGCGCTTCAACCAGTTTGGAAGAAGTTTGAAAAAGACATCGGCTCTGACCTCATTGAAGCGGCTCTAGCTTCAAACAAATAATAACTAAAACCTAGAAAAACATTGGCCCTCTTGTCGGGAGGAGGGCCTTTCTTTACCTGCGATATAGTGAAGTAACTTATGGAACAGTCAATTTTTGCCAGAATTGGGAAGGTGACAGACGCAATTGAAGAGACATTGATTGCGTTCTTTTTGGGAGCAATGACCTTGCTCACGTTCGCCAACGTTGTATTTAGATATGTCTTTAACGACAACATTTTATGGGCACTGGAACTTACCGTGTTCATGTTTGCTTGGATGGTTCTTGTCGGCGCTTCGTACGGCGTTAAAAAGCATTTTCACATCGGTGTCGATGTGGTGATTAACCTTGCTCCAGAGCAACTACGTAAAATCTATGCCTTGATTGCTGCGGCATGTTGTTTGGCTTTCTCAATTCTGCTGTTGATTGGTTCATGGAACTACTGGTATCCGTTTGCAACCGAGCGCGCTTGGTACGAAACAGACGATATTCCAATGCCAGAAATGCTGCAATTCCTTGCTGATTGGCTTAATGAAGGCGAGCGCTACGAAAAAATGCCGCGCTTTATTCCTTATATGGCGCTGCCGATTGGCATGGCGCTACTCACATTCCGTTTTGCTCAAATTACGCTGCAAATCATCTCAGGTAAATTGGACCGCTTAATTGCTGGTCATGAAGCGGAAGAAGAGTTAGAAGCGCTAAAAGAAGAGCTCAAGGATGCTGGTGAAGCGATGGAGCCGAAGAACAACAATAACCAGAACAAGGAAAGCTAAACCATGGAAATCTTATTCTTATTCGTCATGGTGATTGGTTTTATGCTTGTTGGCGTGCCAATCGCAATTTCACTGGGCCTATCAAGTATTGTCTTTTTGATGATGCATTCAGATGCGTCGTTAGCCTCTGTCGCTCAAACTCTATTTAATGCCTTTGCTGGACACTACACCTTATTGGCAATCCCGTTTTTCATTCTCGCTTCAAGCTTTATGTCTACCGGTGGGGTAGCAAAACGTATTATTCGTTTCGCTATCGCAATGGTGGGGTGGTTCCGCGGCGGTTTAGCCATGGCTTCTGTTGTGGCGTGTATGATGTTCGCCGCGCTATCTGGTTCATCACCTGCAACGGTAGTAGCAATCGGTAGTATCGTTATCGCTGGTATGATCAAAAATGGCTATTCAAAGGATTTTGCGGCTGGGGTTATTTGTAACGCTGGTACATTGGGTATCTTGATCCCGCCTTCAATCGTAATGGTTGTCTACGCCGCGGCGACGGATGTGTCTGTAGGGCGTATGTTCCTTGGTGGTGTGATTCCTGGTCTTCTTGCAGGTGTGATGTTGATGATTGCCATTTACATTGCAGCGCGGGTGAAGAACCTACCTAAACAGCCATTCGTTGGTTGGGGAGAAATGTTTGCAGCGGCAAAAGATGCGAGCTGGGGTCTATTGCTGGTGGTTATCATCCTCGGTGGTATCTATGGCGGTATCTTTACACCAACAGAAGCGGCAGCAGTAGCAGCTGTGTACTCTTTCCTTATCGCCAACTTTATCTACAAAGATATGGGGCCGTTTGCCGATAAGAAAAACACCAAACCTGCATTAGTGAAAATCTTCCAAGCGTTCATCCACAAAGACACAAAGCATACCTTGTATGAAGCAGGTAAACTGACCATTATGTTGCTGTTTATCATTGCTAACGCTCTGATTCTAAAGCATGTACTAACGGAAGAACGCATTCCACAAATGATCACCGAGTCTATGCTATCAGCAGGTCTTGGCCCGATTACCTTCTTGATTGTGGTTAACGTTCTACTACTGATTGGCGGTCAGTTCATGGAGCCATCGGGTCTGTTGATTATCGTTGCACCGTTAGTGTTCCCGATCGCTATCGCGCTCGGTATCGACCCAATCCACCT
Organism: Vibrio tubiashii ATCC 19109; assembly: GCF_000772105.1. Classification (NCBI taxonomy): domain Bacteria; kingdom Pseudomonadati; phylum Pseudomonadota; class Gammaproteobacteria; order Vibrionales; family Vibrionaceae; genus Vibrio; species Vibrio tubiashii. The sequence continues at coordinate 2,286,819 of NZ_CP009354.1, read as the reverse complement.
AGGTATCATGATGGTGGTGAACATGGAGATAGGTATGATTACTCCTCCGGTCGGGCTCAACCTATTTGTAACCGCTGGGGTAGCCAAGATGTCGATGATGCAAGTGGTTAAAGCCGCACTGCCTTGGGTAGCGGTGATGTTCCTCTTCCTCATTATCGTGACATACGTGCCTTGGGTTTCGACATGGCTTCCGACCACTCTGATGGGACCAGAGATAATAACCAAGTAACGTAATGAACATAAAAAGCCCCAGATAGGCAGTTATCTGGGGCTTTTGTTTTTAGGACATTTCTATTTATGGACAGTGGAGTTGATACCAACCAGAATAAATATCTGGTCATTCTTGCTGGTTAAAATCGCTGATAGCTGCGTTATAGATTTTGTAGGTAGAGAAACTAGCTAGCTGCAATCTATGCCTCGCTCTAAGCGATTTTTCCTGCGCAATTATCTGAGCCCCTATTTATCCCGATTGGTATAACAAGACAACTCCATTCATCACTTCCGTTTGATGAGTCCAATATAGGCGGTCAAAGATGAACTAAAGATGAATAGACCCTAATCACCTTTATAGTTACTCTTATCCAAGCCATATTTTTGCATTTTGTCGTACAGGGTTTTGCGGGCAAGTTGCAAATGATCCATCGTCTTCTTAATGCTGCCTTCATTCTGGTTGAGTGCTTGTTCAATGAGGCTTTTCTCAAACTCGGCAACTTGTTGGGCTAAGCCTAACTCTCGGTTGGTATTTTCAGCGCTATCAGAACCAAACTGAGACAGTCTACCAAGAAGCACAAACCGTTCGGCTGCGTTTCTTAGCTCCCGTACATTGCCCGGCCAGTCATGGCTCATGAGTTGATGAATTTGCTGTGATTCAATTGCTGGCGCTGACTTACCGTAGCGCGAAGCAGCAACCAGTAGAAAGTGGTGAAATAGAGTAGGGATATCCTCTTTACGTTGTCGCAACGGTGGTAAATCGAGAGTGACAACATTGAGTCGGTAGTAGAGATCTTCACGAAATGTCCCTTGTTCGGCAGCTTGTTTTAAATCGACCTTGGTGGCAGCGATGACGCGAATATCAATCGGGATAAGCTCATTGGAGCCAACTCTCTCAATAACGCGCTCTTGTAGTACGCGTAACAAACGAATTTGCGCCTGCAGAGGCATAGACTCGACTTCGTCTAAGAACAGTGTTCCCCCTTGAGCATGTTCAAATTTACCCACGCGTTTAACATCGGCCCCTGTAAAGGCGCCTTTTTCGTGACCATAGAGTTCACTTTCAATCAAATTCTCTGGCACCGCACCACAGTTGATGGCGACGAAGTTGTTATCTCTACGTGGGCTCTGCTCATGAATAGAACGAGCGAAGAGTTCTTTACCGGTTCCCGTTTCTCCAAACAGCAGTATGTCCGCATTGGTGTCAGAGATATGAACTATGGTATCGCGCAGCGCTTGAATAGAGGGCGTATCACCAATAATCCTAGGACCAAGGGTTTGACTCGCTTTCAGGCTACGTTTGAGCTCTTGGTTCTCTATCGTTAAGTCACGTTTCTCCAATGCTCGGCGCGTTGTATCGATCAGCCGATCGATTGGAAACGGCTTCTCGATAAAGTCATAGGCTCCGTTTCTCAGGGCGTTCACTGCCATAGAAATATCGCCGTGCCCGGTGATGAGTATCACCGGAATATCAGGGTCCTGGTGCAAAATACTCGATAGAATATTTTCGCCGGAAAGTCCGGGTAAACAGATATCCGTAATCACTACTTTTGGCAAGCCGTCTTGCTTGATCGCGAGCAGCGCTTCTTCGGCACTTGCAAAAAAGCGCGCTGGAATTTCTTCTAGTTCAAAACTCTGCTCTATCGCAAGGCGAATATCACTTTCGTCATCAATGAAGATTACATCGTACATCTGCATTCCTCGTTATTCCTTAATTGGCAGAGAGATAGCGAATCGCGCCCCGCCCATTGGGGACGTCGAAACCTGGAGTGTGCCACCCATAGCTTGGGTGATCTGCTGCGAAATCGACAACCCCAGACCTAGTCCGTTTTTCTTGGTGGTATAAAAAGGCTCGAACAGTGACTGCTGCTTGTTACTGTCAATTCCCGGACCATTGTCATCGACAAATATGGACAGCTCTTTACCGCCTACGGAGGTAGAAATGGCGACCTGACGCTGTGTTTGGTCTTCGACGGCTTGCATCGCATTGGTCATCAGATTGATAAGCACTTGCTCGAATTGAATGGGGTTCAGCTCCACTTCTGGCAAAGGTTGTTCGAGCTGAATCTCAAGCGCAACTTGTTTAGATTTAAATTGTGGTGCCAGTAACTCTTTAGCGGCGATGATCAGCGGCACAACATCTAGCTGGCTGGTCTCGTTACTGTCACTTTTACGTGCAAATGAACGTAGCTGATTGCTAATTTTGGCCATGCGTTCAGTTAAAGCTGAGATGCGCGACAAGTTATCTTCAACACGGTCATACTTATCTCTCTCTAAAAAGCGTCGACCATTGTCCGCAAAGCTACGAATTGCTGCGAGTGGATTGTTTAGCTCATGGCTAATGCTAGCTGACATCTGACCGAGTACAGCGAGTTTAGCGGCTTGAATTAGTTCATCTTGGGTCTGGCGTAGAGCGTACTCAGTTTTGCTGCGCTCATGGATTTCGGCTTGCAGTTCTGAAGTCCTCTCCATAACCAAGAACTCCAACTTTTGCTTTGCTTCTGATTGCAACTGCTCGAACTGGCGTTTCTTCAGGTGACGTTGATAAGTGAGCTGTAGTGAAAGATAAGCGATGACAAACAGCAGGGTCACAACCAAAGAGAAACTCAGTGTTGACCAAAGTAAGGTCGCTTTTGGAGTGAGTACACGCAATGTCAAATCGTGCTTGGTGAGTGGGCGTGATGAAACTAAGTATGAGTTCTCGAAACCAGAAGCGAGCGGGTTGCTAAGCTCGGTATGGGGTAGGTTCAACTCGCCATCTAGGCCAAAAGAGCGTATGGGTGAATCTAAATACTGGCGACTGTTCAGAATGGCTTGTCGCTGCGCCTCTGATAATGTCGTCAGGCTTTTAAATAGCCAATCATCATTGCTCGACATGAAAATTACGTTGTAGCTGTCGGTGGCGACAAAGGTGTTAGTTCTGTTTTGCCAGTTCGCTTCGATAGCGGTGAGATCCATTTTGATAACGATAACGCCAATGATCTCCGCCGCATAAGTCACCGGGTAAGAAAAGTAATACCCTCTCTGCTTCGAACTGGAGCCTAACGCGAAATACTGACTAGGTTTACCTTGAATCGCATTAGAAAAATAAGGGCGCCAAGCATAGTTCCGACCAAGAAATGAACGCTCGAGGTTCCAGTTGCTTGAAGCGATGGTGTTGCCGAACTCGTCTAACAAGTACGCATCTGTCGACTGAATGGTTTCGTTGACTTGCTCAAGGTAGCGATTGGTAAGCTCTATTTGAGCGCTATTGTGTGGGTGTTGTAGCGCTGCGATCAGCTCTTTATCTTTGGCTATCAGCTGAGGAAGGTGAGCGTACTTATCGAGCTTGCTTGAAATAAATTCTGCAAAACGTTCAAGCTGCTCTTTGTGTCTCGAAAATTGGCGGCTTTCGCTTGAATTCCATATCCAGCTCGAACCGACAAGAACGGTGAACAGGTAGAGTATGAGCAGATAAAACTTGCTGCGCCTGAACGTTAACATCACTTTCCCTGTGAAACTTCCTTAAACATCCATAGCGTAAAGGTTTTTGTTACAAATGTGTGTACTCTGCGCGACAAACTGAGGGATAAAACCGGACTTAGATCTTGTTTTGATCTTTAAATGAAAAAAAACATTAGTTTCTCTTGAAAAAGGCATTAATGTCCCCATTTCTGGAAACAAAGACTGCTTTATTGATGTTTTTTTTAGCAGTTAAGTGAGTTTTTAGGGTAATCCCGCAGTGATCGTGGGGATCGGCTCGACAGCTACCGATCTGCTCGGTAGAATGCTGCGTCTAAATTTTTATCCTGAGGCTAATCGGAGATACCTTTACCGGACTAGATTCTAAACAACTAGCTCGAAAGGATATCGCTAATTAGTCCGATAATTGAATTGCTCGGTTATCGATACTCGATTTACAAGAGTACTCATAGAGTACAAACAAGGATGGGTCCTTTTCCTGTTGATTAGGGCACATACGCTCAGTTATCTGAGCCAGTTTTGAGGTTAATGAATAATGCAAGTTACTGTTGAAACGCTAGAGGGCCTAGAGCGCCGTCTAAACATTACTGTTCCTGCTGCAAACATCGAAGATGCTGTAACAGCTGAACTACGCAACATCGCAAAAAACCGTCGTTTCGATGGTTTCCGTAAAGGCAAAGTGCCTCTAAAAATGGTTGCGAAGATGTACGGCAAAGCAGTACGTCAAGACGTAATGGGTGAAGTAATGCAACGTCACTTCATCGAAGCGATCGTTAAAGAGAAAATCAACCCAGCAGGCGCACCAACTTTCGCTCCAGTTGAGACTAAAGAAGGTGAAGACCTAGTATTCAACGCAACTTTTGAAGTTTACCCAGAAGTTGAACTAAAAGGCCTAGAGAACATCACTGTTGAAAAACCAACAACTGAAGTTCAAGACGCTGACGTTGAAGAGATGATTGAAACTCTACGTAAGCAACAAGCTGGTTGGGTTGAAGTAGAAGAAGCTGCTGAAGAAGGCAAGCGCGCTACTATCGATTTCGTTGGTTCTATCGACGGTGAAGAGTTCGAAGGCGGTAAAGCTGAGAACTTCCCTCTAGAAATGGGCGCAGGTCGTATGATCCCTGGTTTTGAAGACGGTATCGCAGGCAAGACTGCTGGTATGGAATTCGAAATCGACGTAACTTTCCCAGAAGATTACCACGCTGAGAACCTAAAAGGTAAAGCTGCGAAATTCTCTATCAAAGTAAACAAAGTTGAAGCGCGTGAGCTTCCAGAACTAAACGACGAGTTCGTTTCTAAGTTCGGTGTTGCTGAAGGTGGCGTTGACGCTCTTAAAGCTGAAGTTCGTAAGAACATGGAGCGTGAGCTTAAGCAAGCTGTTAAGAACCGTATCAAAGAGCAAGCGCTTGACGGTCTAGTTAAAGAAAACGAAATCGACGTACCTGCTGCACTAATCGATCAAGAAATCGGTACTCTACGTCAGCAAGCTGCACAACGTTTCGGTGGCAACCCAGAAGCAGCTGAGCAGCTTCCACGTGAGCTTTTCGAAGAGCAAGCTAAGCGTCGCGTAGTAGTAGGTCTTCTACTAGGTGAAGTAATCAAGTCTGAAGAGCTAAAAGCTGACGATGAGAAAGTGAAAGCACTTATCGAAGAAATGGCTACTGCATACGAAGATCCAACAGAAGTTGTTGCTTACTACGAGCAAAACGAGCAGATGATGAACAACATGCGCAACGTTGCTCTAGAAGAGCAAGCTATTGATGCAATCATCGCTAAAGCTCAGGTTTCTGAAACAGAAGTTAGCTTCAACGAGCTAATGAACCAGCAGCCAGCAGCGTAATAAGCAATAAAGTGCTTACAAGGTTGACTTAGCGTTAACTATTCTGCTAACAATGGTCCGTATGATAAGTATCATCCGGGCCATTTATTTTAGGGACATAAGAATATGAGCTACCAAGAAAAAAATGCAATGTCGCCAATCCTAAACGCGCTAGTACCAATGGTGGTTGAACAGACTTCCCGAGGTGAGCGTTCTTACGATATTTACTCTCGTTTACTTAAGGAACGTATCATCTTTCTGACAGGCCAAGTGGAAGACCAAATGGCTAACCTAGTTGTTGCTCAGCTGCTATTCCTAGAGTCAGAAAATCCTGATAAAGATATCTTCCTCTACATCAACTCACCGGGAGGTAGCGTGACTGCAGGTATGTCTATTTATGACACAATGCAGTACATCAAACCAAACGTAAGCACAGTATGTATGGGACAAGCTTGCTCTATGGGTGCATTCCTCCTTGCTGGTGGTGCTCCTGGTAAGCGTCATGTATTGCCAAACTCTCGTGTGATGATTCACCAACCGCTAGGTGGCTTCCAAGGTCAAGCATCGGATATTCAGATCCATGCGCAAGAAATTCTGACTATTAAGCAGAAGCTAAACAAGTTGCTTGCAGAGCACACAGGTCAGCCTCTAGAAGTGATCGAGCGTGATACAGACCGCGACAACTTTATGTCGTCAGATCAAGCGGTAGAGTACGGTTTGGTTGACTCAGTTTTGACTCATCACAAAGAGTAATACCATATCGCCAAAAGATGCAGGCGAAATTTGGTCAAAATTGATATAAACTCAAAGCAAGACAGTGAAAGCTAATAAGAGGTTAGCGAATGACAGATAAAAGCAAAGAGAGCGGTAGTAGTAAGCTTCTTTACTGCTCTTTCTGCGGCAAGAGCCAGCACGAAGTTCGCAAGTTAATCGCTGGTCCGTCAGTCTACATTTGTGATGAATGTGTCGATCTATGTAACGACATCATCCGTGAAGAAATCAAAGATGTTCTACCGAAAAAACAATCTGAAGCACTACCAGTGCCAAGAGAGATTCGTGAGCACCTTGACGACTATGTGATTGGCCAAGATTACGCTAAGAAAGTGTTAGCAGTAGCCGTTTATAACCACTATAAGCGTTTACGTAATGGGGACACCACCAGTGAAGGTGTTGAGCTTGGTAAGAGTAACATTCTACTCATTGGTCCTACTGGTAGTGGTAAGACGCTATTAGCAGAGACGCTAGCTCGTTTCCTAGACGTTCCATTTACAATGGCTGATGCGACAACGCTAACTGAAGCGGGTTACGTGGGTGAAGACGTTGAAAACATCATTCAAAAGCTTCTTCAGAAATGTGACTACGACGTAGCGAAAGCAGAGCGCGGCATAGTATACATCGATGAAATCGATAAGATTTCTCGTAAAGCTGAGAACCCATCTATTACACGCGATGTGTCAGGTGAAGGCGTTCAGCAAGCGTTGCTGAAATTGATTGAAGGTACGGTTGCTTCAGTACCGCCACAAGGTGGTCGTAAGCATCCACAGCAAGAATTCCTACAAGTAGATACTTCTAAGATTCTATTTATTTGTGGTGGTGCATTTGCTGGCCTAGATAAAGTGATTGAACAACGTGTTGCGACAGGCACGGGTATCGGCTTTGGTGCAGATATTCGCTCTAAAGACGAAACACGCACTATCGGTGAGCTGTTCTCTCAAGTTGAGCCAGAAGATCTTGTTAAGTACGGCCTGATTCCAGAGTTCATTGGTCGTCTACCAGTTACAACGACGCTAACTGAACTTGATGAAGACGCACTGATTCAAATCTTATGTGAGCCTAAGAACGCGCTAACTAAGCAGTATGCAGCGTTGTTTGAGCTTGAAGATTCTGAGCTAGAGTTCCGTGAAGATGCACTACGCGCAATTGCTAAGAAAGCGATGGAGCGTAAAACAGGTGCTCGTGGTCTACGCTCAATTCTTGAAGGCGTTCTACTTGAAACCATGTATGAACTGCCATCAATGGATGACGTGAGCAAAGTTGTTATCGACGAGTCAGTAATTAAGGGTGAATCTGATCCACTGCTTATTTACAGCAACTCTGACAACCAAGCAGCAGGTGCAGAATCATAATCTGATTCACATAAATTAATGTACGTAGAAAGGGGGTAATCAATTACTCCCTTTTTTTTATTCTTTCATTGAATCCAACCAATTAGCCCCCATATACTGCTCATAGGACAAAGCGGAAGAGAGAATAATATGAACTTGGAACGTTCCGAACGTATCGAGATCCCCGTACTACCTCTACGAGATGTAGTCGTTTACCCGCATATGGTTATTCCATTGTTTGTTGGACGTGAAAAATCTATTGCTTGTCTAGAAGCGGCAATGGACAACAACAAGCAAGTATTGTTGGTAGCCCAAAAAGAAGCGGATACTGATGAGCCAACTCAATCGGACTTATTTGAAGTTGGTACCGTAGCGACAATCCTGCAACTACTGAAACTTCCTGACGGCACAGTTAAAGTGCTGGTAGAAGGTCAGCAGCGCGCGAAAATTAACCACTTTATTGAAAATGAATTTTTCTTTGCTGATGCAGAGTATCTAACCACTTCTGAGTTAGATGAGCGTGAGCAAGAAGTTATCGTGCGCAGCGCTATCAACCAATTTGAAGGCTTCATTAAGCTCAACAAGAAGATTCCGCCAGAAGTTCTGACTTCGCTAAACGGAATTGATGAAGCTGCTCGTCTCGCTGATACCATTGCCGCGCATATGCCGCTTAAATTGGCAGAAAAGCAGAATGTGCTTGAGATTCTAGACGTAACAGAGCGTCTTGAGTTCCTAATGGGACAGATGGAATCTGAAATTGACTTGCTTCAAGTTGAAAAGCGCATCCGTACTCGCGTTAAAAAGCAGATGGAAAAATCTCAGCGTGAGTACTATCTGAATGAGCAAATGAAGGCAATTCAGAAAGAGCTGGGTGAAAGCGAAGACGGCGTCGATGAGTTTGAAACTCTGAAGCAGAAGATCCTCGATTCTAAAATGCCGCAAGAAGCGCGTGAGAAGACAGAACAAGAACTACAAAAGCTGAAAATGATGTCTCCTATGTCGGCAGAAGCGACGGTTGTACGTGGCTATATCGACTGGATGCTTGGTGTGCCTTGGGCTAAACGTTCTAAAGTTAAGAAAAATCTAGCTAAAGCTGAAGAGGTTCTTAACGAAGACCACTACGGCCTTGAGCGCGTTAAAGAACGTATCCTTGAGTACTTAGCGGTTCAAAACCGTATCAACAAGCTCAAAGGTCCGATCCTATGTCTTGTTGGTCCTCCTGGTGTAGGTAAAACCTCTCTTGGTCGCTCTATTGCGGCAGCGACAGGTCGTCAATACACGCGTATGGCATTGGGTGGCGTACGTGACGAAGCGGAAATCCGTGGTCACCGCCGTACTTACATTGGTTCAATGCCAGGTAAGCTTATCCAGAAAATGTCGAAAGTCGGTGTGAAAAACCCACTATTCCTGCTGGATGAAATCGATAAGATGTCTTCAGATATGCGTGGCGATCCATCGTCAGCATTACTGGAAGTGCTCGATCCAGAGCAGAACAACGCGTTTAACGATCACTATCTAGAAGTGGATTACGATCTGTCTGACGTTATGTTTGTCGCGACGTCGAACTCAATGAACATCCCAGGCCCACTACTAGACCGTATGGAAGTGATTCGTCTATCTGGCTATACAGAAGATGAAAAGCTGAATATCGCTAAGCGTCACTTAGTTGAGAAGCAAATTAAGCGCAATGGTCTTAAACTTGGCGAGATTGAGATCGAAGATTCGGCAATTATCGGCATTATCCGTTACTACACGCGAGAAGCAGGTGTACGTAGCCTAGAGCGTGAGATTTCTAAGATCTGTCGTAAAGCAGTGAAGAACATCCTGCTAGATAAAGAACTGAAGAGCGTGACAGTGACGATGGACAACCTGAAAGAATACTTGGGTGTGCAGCGATTTGATTACGGCAAAGCTGACGACAGCAACCGCATTGGCCAAGTTACAGGTCTTGCTTGGACGGAAGTAGGCGGTGACCTACTGACGATTGAAACCGAAGCAATGCCGGGCAAAGGTAAGCTAACGCAAACCGGTTCTCTAGGCGATGTGATGCAAGAGTCGATTCAAGCGGCAATGACAGTGGTACGTTCGCGCGCCGAGAAACTGGGCATTAACTCAGATTTCTATGAAAAACGCGATATTCACGTCCACGTGCCTGAGGGTGCAACGCCAAAAGATGGTCCAAGTGCAGGTATTGCGATGTGTACTGCCCTTGTTTCAAGCTTAACGGGTAACCCTGTAAAAGCCGAAGTGGCGATGACGGGTGAAATTACCCTGCGTGGTGAAGTTCTTCCGATCGGTGGCTTGAAAGAAAAACTGCTTGCAGCACACCGTGGTGGCATCAAAACGGTACTTATTCCGAAAGACAATGAACGTGATCTGGAAGAGATTCCTGATAATGTTATTGCAGATCTGAAGGTTATTCCGGTGCAATGGATCGATGAAGTATTGAAAGTTGCATTAGAAAAAGAGCCGTCAGGTGTCGAGTTTGCAGCCGTAAAATAGTGATGTGCAGCAAAAATAAGTAAAAGATTACGCTGATAAGCATAAAAAGGCTTGTCAGCGTTTTTTTTGGGCGCTAACTTTAGCGACTATAGCTTCAAGCCTTGTAATATAAGGGTTTGTCGCTAATTTGAAATGAAATGGAACGTAAAGCTACCGACAAAAATAAAATCAGGTGGCACAAAGGGGAATCACAGTGAATAAAACACAATTAGTAGAAAAAATCGCAGAAAATGCAGATCTATCAAAAGCGTCTGCTGGTCGTGCTCTAGACGCATTCATCGAAGCAGTAGGTGACACTCTACAGTCTGGTGACCAAGTTGCTCTAGTTGGCTTTGGTACATTCAGCGTACGTACTCGTGCAGCGCGCACAGGTCGTAACCCTAAGACTGGTGAAGAGATCCAAATCGCAGAAGCTAAAGTTCCTGCGTTCAAAGCTGGTAAAGCTCTGAAAGACTCTTGTAACTAATCAAAAAATCGCCAGTTAGGCGGATTTTTTCGAACCTTTTTAAATTATGCGCATCATACTGATGCGCATTTCTTTTTCTGGTATTATCGCGCTATTCAATTTTTATTTTAATGAAGTGTATCGTGCACAGCTGTTGGGCTTAAGTACGGTGCATAAGCGGAGAGTAGTTTAAGTATGATGGACCGATTACGCGAAGGCGTTAACAGCATCGCGGTTAAAATTATCCTAGGACTTATCATCCTATCTTTCGTATTTGCAGGTGTGGGCAGCTACATTGTGGGCGGTTCAAACAACTCTGCAGCGAAAGTAGGCAATGTGGAAATTGGTCGTGGTGAGTTTGAACAAGCTTACCAAAACGAACGTAATCGTATGCAAGCGCAATTGGGCGATTACTTCTCAAACCTACTGGCTGACCCAAGCTATGTAGAATCTTTCCGTAAATCTGTTCTTGACCGCATGGTGAATGACTTGCTTCTAGAACAACACGCAGAATCTTTAGGTCTACGTGTAAGTGATACGCAAGTGCGTACGCTGATTCTAGAAATGCCTCAGTTCCAAGTTGACGGTAAGTTCGACCAAGACATCTATCAAACCGCTCTTCGTCGTGCAGGCTTTTCGGCAGAGAGTTTTGCTGAGTACCTACGTCGTGACCTAGTTCGTAATCAGCTACTGACAGCAATTCAGGGCAGTGACTTTTCTCTACCGGGTGAAGTTGAAGCGCAAAGCAAGCTTCTGACTCAAACTCGCGATATCAAAAAAGTAACGCTATCTCTTGCAGATTTCGCAGCGAAAGCAGAATTGTCTGAAGAAGAGATTAACGACTACTACAAACAGAACCCTGAGCGTTATACGCGTCCAGAACAAGTGAAAGTAGCCTACATTGAGTTGTCAGCTCAGCAGCTTAAAGATTCGATTGAAATCTCAGATGAGCAAGCTAAGCAATACTACCAAGAGCACCTAGATAAGTACTCTTCGGAAGAGCAACGTCGTGTAAGCCATATCCTAGTTGAAGGTAATGATGAAGCGAAAGCTCAAGCAATTCTTGATGAGCTTAATGCTGGTGCTGACTTCGCTACGCTAGCGGAAGAGAAATCGGATGACTTTGGTAGTGCCTCTGAAGGTGGTTCTTTAGGTTGGATTGAACGTGACGTGATGGACCCAACATTTGAAGAAGCGGCGTTTGCTTTAACTAAAGTGGGTGAAACAACAGGTTTAGTTAAGTCTGAGTTCGGTTACCACATTATCAAGCTTGATGAGCTAAAAGATTCTGTAGCTAAGCCATATCAAGAAGTTGCTGCGGAAATTAAGCAAGAGCTTAAAGATCAGCAAGCGATCGATCAGTACTACGAGCTGCAAAGCGAGCTAGAGAAAGTGGCGTTTGAATACCCAGATTCGCTGGATGATGCAGCTAAAGCTATCAGCGCGAAGATTCAAACTACTGACTTTATCTCAGAGCGTGATGCTCCGGAACTGCTGAAAACGCCTGCTGTATTGCAAGCGATTGTTAGCCCTGAAGTGAAAGAAGACGGCCTAAACTCAGAAGCGATTGAAGTGGCTCCTGAGCATATCGTGGTAGTTCGTGTTGAAGATAGCCGCGATGAAACAGTACTTCCTTTAGAAGATGTTCGTAGTGATGTGGTTAAAGCACTGGCGAATGTTAAGGGCGAGCAAACGGCTATTGAACTAGCACAAAATCTGGTTGAAGAATTAAAGCAAGGTAAGCAAGAGCTACTTAGTGAAAATGGTTTGGCTTTTGGTGAAGTAGAAACACTTGACCGCAGCTCACCACTTGCTGATGTTGTGTTCTCGATGACAAAACCAGAAGAAGGCAAAGTTGGCTTTGCTCAAGCGAAAGATCTGAATGGTGATATCGTTGTGGTTGAACTGACAAAAGTTGCGTCGGATTTTGACCCTCAATACAACCAGCAAATCGGCTCTCAATTGACGCAGGTTAATGCTCAACAAGACCTATCTGGCCTAATCAATATCTTGCGTAAAACAATTGATATCGAGTACTACGTTGTGACTCAATAAGCACAGTTTGTGTAATTGATACATATCTTAAAACGGACTGCTTCTGCAGTCCGTTTTGTTTTTAGTGGTCTCTGATTGGCAGGTTGGCGTTTAAACGTATGCTGAGCAAGTCCCCCAATAAACTAGGAAGCCAATATGCTAAAACAGATAATTCTCATTGCGGCACTGATATGTGCTGCGCCTTTCTCTATTGCCAACGATGTTAAATCTGATCCCAAGTATGACGGCATTGAAATTACGGTGAACATAAACACCGCTAGTGCGCAGGAGTTGGCAGATTTACTCAATGGAATTGGCATAAAGAAAGCTCAAGCGATCGTCGAGCATCGAAAGCAACATGGTGAGTTTGCCAGTGCAGAGTCTTTAACCGAAGTGAAAGGAATTGGCGCTGCAATTGTTGCCAAAAATCAATCTCGGATCCAACTGTAATTTGCTATTTAGTTACGATAGAGCGCATCAGCGCTCTTTTTTCCAATTACTGTCATTCCCGCCTAGAACCAAATAGCGTTTCCCTCTATAATTTGTCGCCGAATTAAGGTCTACGCTTTGAGCGTTGATCTGCAACCAACACGGAGTAAAACATGTCGTCTCATACACCGGTTGTGACCGTTGATGGACCGAGTGGTGCGGGTAAAGGCACTCTTTGTATGCTTATAGCGAACAAGCTAGGCTTCCACCTATTAGACTCTGGCGCGATCTATCGCGTACTTGCACTTGCTGCAATCCACCATGGCGTGGACTTAGAGTCTGAAGATGCACTTGTTCCGCTCGCCACTCACCTTGATGTTCAATTTGTCGCTGAAGGTGACCTAGTTAAAGTGATCCTTGAAGGCGAAGACGTCTCCGGAGAGCTACGCAAAGAAGAAACGGGTATGGCAGCATCAAAAGTTGCAGCACTACCGCGAGTGCGTGAGGCTTTGTTGCGTCGCCAACGAGCATTTGCCGAAGGGCAGGGCTTGATTGCTGACGGTCGTGACATGGGCACGGTTGTTTTCCCTGAGGCTGAAGCGAAAATTTTCTTAGACGCAAGCGCTGAAGAACGCGCTCAGCGCCGCCTTAAACAGTTGCAAGGCAAAGGGTTAGATGTTAGATTTGACGACCTTTTGCGCGAGATCCAAGAGCGTGACGACCGAGATCGTAACCGCCCAGTGGCTCCATTACGCCCTGCTGAGGATGCGCTTTTGCTAGATTCTACTACGATGAGTATCGACGAAGTGGTAGAAAAAGCACTACAATATATCGAATCGAAGCTAGTCGCTTAGGCGGCTAGGTAAGAGCGTTGGTCGCAAGGATGATGACTGGCGAATTTAATAACCCCACGCGGTAGGACACCCGTGGACGTTTAATTTATTGAAGATTAAATAAATGACTGAATCTTTTGCTCAACTCTTTGAAGAGTTTCTAAACGAGACTGAATTCCAACAAGGTACTATCGTTAAAGGTACTGTAGTAGCTATCGAGAACGGTTTCGTTCTTGTTGACGCTGGTCTAAAGTCTGAGTCTGCAATCCCTGCTGAACAGTTCAAGAACGCTGCTGGCGAACTTGAAGTTGAAGTTGGTTCTGAAGTAGACGTAGCTCTAGACGCTGTAGAAGACGGTTTCGGTGAGACTCAACTTTCTCGTGAGAAAGCGAAGCGTCACGAAGCTTGGATCGTACTTGAGAAGGCTTACGAAGAAGCTGAAACTGTTGTTGGTATCATCAACGGTAAAGTTAAAGGCGGTTTCACTGTTGAACTAAACGGTATCCGTGCTTTCCTTCCAGGTTCACTAGTAGACGTGCGTCCTATCCGCGACACTGCTCACCTAGAAAACAAAGAGCTAGAGTTCAAAGTTATCAAACTTGACCAGAAGCGTAACAACGTAGTTGTTTCTCGTCGTGCAGTAATCGAGTCTGAGAACAGCGTTGAGCGTGATGAGCTTCTAGAAACTCTACAAGAAGGCGCAGAAGTTAAAGGTATCGTTAAGAACCTTACTGACTACGGTGCATTCGTAGACCTAGGTGGCGTTGACGGCCTACTACACATCACTGACATGGCTTGGAAGCGCGTTAAGCACCCTTCTGAGATCGTTAACGTTGGTGACGAGATCCAAGTTAAAGTTCTTAAGTTCGACCGTGAGCGTACTCGCGTATCACTAGGTCTTAAGCAGCTAGGCGAAGATCCATGGGTAGCAATCGCTAAGCGTTACCCAGAAGGTCACAAACTATCTGGTCGCGTTACTAACCTAACTGACTACGGCTGTTTCGTTGAAATCGAAGAAGGCGTTGAAGGTCTAGTACACGTTTCTGAAATGGATTGGACTAACAAGAACATCCACCCATCTAAAGTTGTTAATGTTGGCGACGAAGTTGAGGTTATGGTTCTTGAAATCGACGAAGAGCGTCGTCGTATCTCTCTAGGCCTAAAACAGTGTAAAGCTAACCCATGGCAATCTTTCGCTGAAGCGCAAGCTAAAGGCGACAAAGTTACTGGTAAGATCAAGTCTATCACTGACTTCGGTATCTTCATCGGTCTAGAAGGCGGCATCGACGGTCTAGTTCACCTATCTGACATTTCTTGGAATGTTGCTGGTGAAGAAGCGGTACGTGAGTACAAGAAAGGCGACGAAATCTCTGCAGTAGTACTAGCAGTAGACGCTGAGCGTGAGCGTATCTCTCTAGGCGTTAAGCAAATGGAAAACGACCCATTCAACGCTTACGTTGCTGAGAAGAAGAAAGGCACTCTAGTTAACGGTACTGTTGTTGCTGTTGACGCTAAAGGTGCAACTATCGAGCTTGAAGAAGGCGTAGAAGGTTACATCCGCGCTTCTGAAGTTTCTCGTGACCGCGTAGAAGACGCTTCTCTAATCCTAAGCGCTGGTGACAGTGTTGAAGCTAAGTTCACAGGTGTAGACCGTAAGAACCGCGTAATCAACCTATCTATCAAAGCTAAAGACGAAGCTGAAGAGCAAGAAGCAATGGCTTCACTGAACAAAGCAGACGATGCTTCATTCGGTAACGCTATGGCTGACGCTTTCAAAGCAGCTAAAGGCGAATAATTAAATCGCTTTTAAGAAAAAGGAGCCGAAAGGCTCCTTTTTTATGTTCGATAGATCACTAGTAGTAATACCAATCTCTTCAAAGTGTTCTAAAAAAAGCAATTTTTCATTACACATATTGCTCAATTATTGTCTAAAATTGAAAGCAAGTGTTTGTTGGAACTGGTATTACTTACTATAATAAGTGATAAATTACTCTACGAGGGCAACTATGACTAAGTCTGAATTGATTGAAAGACTGTGCGCAGAGCAGACGCACCTTTCAGCGAAAGAGATAGAAGATGCTGTAAAAGATATCTTAGAGCATATGGCGTCGACACTAGAAAGTGGTGACAGAATCGAGATTCGTGGCTTTGGTAGCTTCTCTTTACACTTCCGCGAGCCTCGTGTTGGCCGTAACCCTAAAACAGGCGACCGAGTGGAGCTAGAAGGAAAATTCGTTCCTCACTTCAAGCCAGGTAAAGAGTTACGTGAGCGAGTGAATATCGGTTAGATATTTGTAAAAGACTGATAAAAAAGCGGCATACATAGCGTATGCCGCTTTTTTATCATTGGAATAACCGAGATAACCATGGTTTGTTTGTAGCTTTTACTGCATAATCGTAACGGCAGAACTTATCTTAGGTGATGGACTATGAAAATTATAAAAATCGTTCTTGTACTGGCCCTATTCTTAATTGCATTGGCATTAGGCTCTCAAAATCAGGCAGTCGTTAATTTCAATTATCTAATTGCTCAAGGTGACTTCCACCTGTCTACGTTGCTTGGTGGCGTGTTTATTGGTGGCTTCGCAGTAGCATGGATCATTTTCGGCAGCTTGCACCTTAAATCTAAGTTGCAGGTGCGTAAACTGAAGAAGCAGCTTAACAAGTTATCTCCGTCAGTGAGTGAAGCAAGCCAAGGTAAAGCTTAAAGTAGTATTAGGTAGGCTGTTACTTGATGTTAGAAATTCTCTTCTTGTTATTGCCAATTGCCGCCGCTTACGGTTGGTATATGGGTAATCGAAGTGCCCAGCAAGACAAGCAGAAACAATCAAACCAAATATCACGTCAGTATGTGACGGGTTTGAACCTTCTTTTGTCAGATCAATCTGACAAGGCCGTTGATCACTTTATCGAACTTCTTCAAGTTGATAATGAAACGATCGATACCCACTTAGCGCTAGGCAACTTATTCCGTTCTAGAGGTGAAGTTGATCGCGCCATTCGTATCCACCAAAACTTAATTTCCCGATCTGGTTTGACGATTGACCAGAAAAACATCGCGCTTCAGCAGCTAGCAAAAGATTATATGGCGTCAGGTTTCCTTGACCGCGCGGAAAAAATCTTTGAGCAGTTGGTTGAAGAACCTGATCATCGTGAAGCGGCTTTACAACAACTTGTCGCGATTTATCAGCAGACACGTGAGTGGAACAAAGCCATTCATTATGCGTCTTTGTTGGTCAAGATGGGGCGCAAAAGGATGCGAACCAGTATTGGTCACTTTTGGTGTGAGCTGGCGATGCAAGAAAAAGCAGACGGCAATCATGCGGTCGCGATGCAGAATTTTAAGCGAGCACTGTCTGAAGATCCAAAGTGTGTCCGTGCAAGTATTGCTCTAGGTAAGTTGTATTTAGATGACGAAGATTACCACAATACCATTAAGTATATGGAGATGGTGTTAGAGCAAGACAGTGATTTTGTCAGTGAGGTATTACCTACCTTAGCAGAGTGTTACCATCACTTGGGTCAAGAAGACGAGTTACTTAATTTCTTACGCCAGTGCATTGTTAACAAAGCAGGAGTATCTGCTGAGTTGATGCTCGCACAACTTGTCGCACAACATGATGGTGCCGGTGCTGCTCAGGAGCTGTTGACTCGTCAGCTGGTTAAAAACCCAACCATGAAGGGCTTTTATCGCCTGATGGACTACCATTTAGCTGAGGCTGAAGAGGGTAGAGCTAAGGCCAGTCTTGGTACACTACAGAAACTGGTTGGGGAACAGCTTAAGGTTAAGCCTCACTATCGATGTCGTAAATGCGGTTTCTCGACCCATTCCATGTATTGGCACTGCCCTTCATGTAAAGGGTGGGGGACGATCAAGCCAATCCGAGGATTGGATGGTGAATAGTTTTTATGGGGTAATCCCATCACAAAATGGCAGCGGTGATCCCGCTGCTTTTTTTCGATTTGTTTAAAGTAAGTTAGGAGATGAAATGATCGACCAAAAAGTAATAGTTGCACTTGATTACGATAACCAAGCTGATGCACTCGCTTTTGTAGATAGAATTGACCCAAGCTCATGCCGACTAAAAGTAGGTAAAGAGATGTTTACGCTATTTGGTCCTGATTTCGTCAAAGAATTGCACAAGCGCGGCTTTTCAGTGTTCTTAGATCTTAAGTTCCACGATATCCCAAATACTTGTTCTAAAGCGGTTCGCGCTGCGGCAGAGCTTGGTGTGTGGATGGTAAACGTACATGCCAGTGGTGGCGAGCGCATGATGACAGCATCTCGCGAGATCCTAGAACCGTATGGTAAAGATCGTCCGCTGCTCATTGGTGTGACAGTGCTAACTAGTATGGAACAAAGTGATTTAGCAGGCATTGGCTTAAACATTGCGCCACAAGAGCAGGTTATTCGCCTAGCAAACCTGACCAAAAACTCAGGTCTAGATGGTGTGGTTTGTTCAGCACAAGAGTCTTCAATGCTTAAGAACGAGCTAGGTAAAGAGTTTAAACTGGTGACACCTGGCATTCGCCCGGCAGGCGCAGCGGTTGGTGACCAAAAACGAATTATGACGCCAGTTGATGCGATTCAAGCAGGGTCTGACTACTTAGTTATTGGCCGCCCGATTACTCAAGCTGCCGATCCAGCGGCGGTCTTAGCTGACATTAACGCGACTCTCGCGTAAGTCCCTTTCTAAAGCCAGCGCTCGCTGGCTTTTTTATCCCCAATTTGCAAATCAATTGAGGTAGCAACTTTAATCACTCTTTTTAGGTTGGTGAGGTGCTTTGTCAGGTTGTGATACCGGAACTCCGCTATGAAACTTAAAGTCGCTATCAGGTGAAGAAATTAACTCTGCTTCTAGTTTACCGAAGTAGTCAACGCGCTCAGTGATATCTTTTCCTGCTATATCTTCAGCGAGTGTGAGATAGTCTTGATAGTGCCTAGCCTCTGAGCGTAATAGGGATACGTAGAACTTAGCGATGTCTTCATCCATATGTGGTGCCAGCTTGGCAAAGCGTTCGCATGAACGAGCTTCTATGTAGGCGCCGATAATAAGCTTATCAATCAGGGTTTGTGGCTCGTGAGTAGCCATCTTAGCGATCAAGCCTTTGGCATAACGGCTAGCTTGAACTGGCTCATAGGCGATATTTCTGTTGTCCATGATTTCGAGCACCTGATAGAAGTGGTGGAGCTCTTCTTTAATCAACAAAACCATTTTATCGATCAGATCTTGGCTATATGGCGAGTCAGATTTCGCCATTATCGCTTTAGAGATATTGCTCTTACCTTTGAGCGTTTCTAGGCTGCCCGTCTTACGATAAGCAAAGTCTTCATAGGGTTTAAACCAATCAAGCAGACTATGCGCGCTTTGTTTATCTACTGCGTACTTGCGAATCAGGTACATGGCCGACTGACCAGCCTTAAGCTCACACAGCAAATGGTCAATCAAAACGACTTTAAGGTTTTCAGGCTTGCGAGCTTCTTCTACCCATTTATCTGGCGTTGAGCACTGTAGGAAACCATTAATCGGTTCCAGTAAGCTTTGATATTGTTCTAGTTCAATCATCGTGTTTTACAGCTTATTTAAAAACAAAAGGCCGCAATTGCGACCTTTTTTGATAGGTTGAGTGGGATTATATTACCACTTTTTCTTTTCGCCAAAGAGCGCATCCATATCGTCTTTGCGTTGATCTTCTTCAATTTGATGAAGCTCTTCAGCATTGCGACTTTGACGTTTTGTTTCAAGCTCATCGTACATGGTCTGTAGCTTCTCGCGAGCTTGTGTTGAGTAACTATCATTCTTGGTACTTAACGCATCAAGACCTTTTTTCAGCAACTGAATAGCGGTACCAGGCTGACCACGAACGATAGCATCATTGGAACGCTTAATGACGTTCTCAATATTGATGCGAATCTGAATGGTTTCTAGTCGAGCATTCTCAGCAACATACGCTTGAGTTTCGAAGCGACCTTTGTTGTGTTCGCTGCGAATAGTATCGCGCAAGCGCTTAACTAACTTGAGCATAACAATTGCTTGCTTATCACTTGAAGGAACTTTAAAGGTCGCGCTTTCGCCACCTTTGAAATTCTCTTCAAGCTGCTTGATCTGTTGCTTTACGTGTTCAACTCGTTGTTCTAATTGCTTATTTTTCGGGTCGAGTTCGTGCATACTCTGCAGTGCGTCTAGAATACGGGTATTGAGACACATCAGTAGCTCTTTACTGTAAGGCATATGATGTGCATGCCCAATGAGTTCTTCGGTCGCATCTATGATCTGTAAGTAGCGTGAACTTTCCTGTTTTCGTGCTGTTTCAGCTTTAACTTTATACTGGAGCATAATGTTATAGCCAAGGATCAAGACGAGTAAGATGGCAACTAAAGCTATGATTAAACCAATATTCATAAATTCCGTATCTTATGTTTTTTAATGGCTAGCAGATAAGCATACACGATTCCGCTAAGCTACTGCACCTGTTTTGTATTATCGCCCAATTGATAAATTTTATTAATGAAAACTCGGATTGAAAAGCTCATTCTGAGTAATTGATTGCAAAATGGGCAATCAAGCGCAAAAACAGCCTGTATTTCCTTACCTTAATCGCGATTGGACTATCAATTTAAACCTATTGGCGTTATAACTAAATATTATAAACTATATTTGCTCACTATGGGGCGTCGATAAGGGATTGCGAGGTCGAGAATGAAATTACAACAATTGAAGTATATTGTTGAGGTTGTTAATCATAACCTAAATGTATCAGCAACCGCAGAGAGCTTATATACCTCGCAACCGGGTATCAGTAAACAAGTACGTTTATTGGAAGATGAACTTGGTATTCAAATCTTTGAACGTAGTGGTAAACATTTAACCCAAGTGACCAGTGCAGGGCAAGATATTATTCGTATCTCCCAAGAGATCTTAGCTCGTGTAGAAAGCATTAAAGCGGTTGCAGGTGAGCATACTCACCCAGAGATGGGCACTCTCAATATTTCGACCACTCACACTCAAGCTCGTTACGCCTTACCAGATGTGATTAAAGGCTTTACTGCGCGCTATCCAAAAGTATCGCTGCACATGCACCAAGGTACGCCCTCGCAAATGTCTGAGGCCATTGCGAAAGGGACGGCAAACTTTGCTATCGCGACAGAAGCGCTGCACTTGTATCAAGACGCCATTATGTTGCCTTGTTACCACTGGAATCGTTCAATCGTTGTACCTAAGTCACACCCATTGGCGCAAAAAGAGAAGGTCACGATTCAAGATTTAGCCAGCTACCCGCTTGTCACCTACGTTTTTGGCTTTACTGGCCGCTCTGAGCTTGATACTGCCTTTAATAAATATGGCCTAACGCCGCGAGTGGTGTTTACTGCCACTGACGCTGACGTGATTAAAACCTACGTGCGCATGGGAATTGGTGTTGGTGTCATTGCGAGTATGGCGATTGACCAAGAACAAGACACTGATTTAGTCGCGATAGATGCAAGCCATATCTTTGGTGCGAGTACAACAAGCATTGGCTTTAGACGCGGTACTTTCTTGCGTTCTTACATGTTTGACTTTATGGAGCGATTTGCCCCTCACTTGACTCGACCTGTGGTAGAGCAAGCTTTATCACTTAAATCAAACGCCGAAATTGAAGAGATGTTTAAAGACATCGATCTACCGGTACGCTAGCATCTCGATTGGCTTCCCTCTAAAATACCCATTCAGGGGGAAGCCATGTTAAACCAATTCCAATTACTCAATCAGTTCTTGATTGAGCATCAAGCCTACTGGCGCTTCGAACCATTTTTTCTATCTGACCAACAATCTTTGCCTTGGCTTAGTCAAAGTTCCGCGTTGTGCGGCTGGTTAGAGAGTCTTTCCCCAGAGCAAATTACCTCCTATAAGCAAGACAACGCTTCATTGCTTAACGATATGTCATGCTACCTACCTTGTCTTGAGCAGATTAGTGGCTGGACAACATTGCCACAAATTGACAGCAAAGGTCTTGAGTTAGCGCGAGGGGTTGAAAGTGGCGTTCCCGGGCGGAAGTTAGCGCAAATTCTCTCGATGGGAGAAGCGGCTATCAACAACCATCATGGTGGTGAGTGGCTTGAGTGGTGCTCAGGCAAGGGGTTTCTAGGGCGAATTCTTGCTAGCCAAACTCAGCAAAAAGTCACTAGTTTTGAATATCAGCAAGCGTTGTGCGAGTCTGGCCAACGTGAGGCAGACAAACAAGGTCTCGCGATGCAATTCATTCAAGGTGATGCGCTGAGTGAGCAAGCCGAAGCGGCATTCAACAGTAATCAACATGCGGTTGCCTTGCATGCATGCGGTGATTTGCATGTTTCACTGATCAACCACGCAACGCGAAAGCAACTTCCTGCGGTGACCTTGTCGCCATGTTGCTATCACTTGGTAAACTGTGACACCTACCAAGCATTATCTGAGCTTGGTCGAGCTTCGATACTAACTCTAACGCGCCAAGAGCTAAGAATCCCTCTACAGGAAACGGTGACGGGTGGTGAGCGTGTCAAACGCCATCGTATAGAAGAGATGACTTTTCGTCTCGGCTTCGACCTATTGACGCGCGAAATCACGCAAACTGACAGGTATCAACCTGTTCCTAGTATTAAAAAGTCTCAGTTGGCAGAAGGGTTTGAAGCTTTTTGTCGCTGGGCCTGTGACCAGAAGGGAATCAATTTGCCCGAAGTAGATTTTGGCTACTACGAAAAGTTGGGCTTAAAAAGATACTGGCAGATGGAGCGTATCAGTTTGGTACAGCAACCTTTTCGCCGCGTGTTGGAACTCTGGCTGGTGCTAGATAAGGCGCTGTATCTGCAAGAACAAGGCTACACGGTGACTTTATCTGAGTTTTGCTCTAGAGAGACAACTCCGCGCAACTTATTGATTCATGCTGTGAAACAGTAAACGACAACGCGTCTCTCCTTTTGTTGCTTTAATGTTAAAAGTTGCTTTTCTTTTGAACAGCATGTTGGTAATAATATTGATGTGCACATAATTTGTGCAATAACAACAATACTAAATATACCCTCACACAACATTATTGCTTATACCAAGTTCAATGAATGGGCTCACGTTATAGCTTCTAAGAAAACGGCTGACTGGGTTAATGCCTAGCAGGCTTAGAGATAGATGTTTGAGCGAACAAGGACGTTGGTATTACATCAAGGAGTTAAGATGAAAGCAGCAAAAGTCATTGCAACAGCCGCTCTTGCAGGTGTCACATTACTCTCATCCGCTAGCATTATGGCGAAAACAGCGAAAGTTGCCGTGTCACAGATCGTTGAGCACCCAGCTTTGGATGCCACACGCCAAGGTCTAATCGATGGCTTAAAAGCTAAAGGTTACGAGCAGGGTAAGAACCTTGAGTTTGATTATAAAACTGCGCAAGGAAATCCAGCGATTGCAGTGCAGATTGCCCGCCAATATGTTGGAGAGAAACCTGATGTCTTAGTTGGTATTGCTACGCCAACTGCGCAAGCATTGGTTTCTGCAACGCGCTCTATTCCGGTTGTCTTTACAGCGGTAACTGACCCTGTAGGCGCGAAACTAGTTAAACAACTAGAGCAACCGGGCAAAAACGTTACCGGGCTTTCTGACCTCTCTCCAGTGAGCCAGCATGTCGAGCTGATCAAAGAAATTTTGCCAGACACCAAGTCTATCGGCGTGGTGTTTAACCCAGGTGAAGCGAACGCAGTCACACTGGTCGAGTTACTTAAACAAAGTGCATCTGCGCAGGGTATTGAAGTGATTGAAGCAACGGCGTTGAAAAGTGCTGATGTACAATCGGCGACTCAAGCCATTGCTGCAAAATCAGATGTTCTTTATGCGCCAACGGATAACACAGTCGCGAGTGCAATCGAAGGTATGATTGTTGCGGCGAACCAAGCGAAAACCCCAGTGCTTGGTGGTGCGACTTCTTATGTTGATAAAGGTGCCATTGCAAGCTTAGGCTTTGATTACTACCAAGTGGGTGTGCAAACCGCAGATTATGTCGCTGCTATTATAGAAGGTTCGAACCCAGGTTCACTGGACGTAAAAGTCGCTAAGGGTTCTGATCTTGTGGTCAATAAGAGCGCAGCAACTAAACTAGGTATTTCTATTCCTCAATCTGTTCTAGATCGTGCAACAAGCGTGAAATAAACCTCAGCCTCAAGTGTATTCAACACATGCTTGAGGCGTCTTGATCTCTAGCAGAAAAGGGAGTTGGTATGTCTGCTTTTGCATTTTTTGGCGCTCTAGAAATTGGCTTGCTATATGGCCTTGTTGCTCTGGGCGTTTATCTCACCTTTCGCGTACTTGATTTTCCAGACTTAAGTGTTGACGGTAGCTTTCCTATGGGGGCGGCTGTGGCTGCGACGGCGATAGTGGCGGGGATTAACCCTTGGCTCGCGACCCTTATGGCTATTTTAGCAGGGGCCGCAACGGGGTGGGTCACCGCGTTCTTAGCGGTTCGTTGCGGTATTCTACATTTACTTGCTTCTATCTTAACTATGATCGCAGCCTTCTCAATTAACATCAGAATTATGGGTAGGCCTAACGTTGCTTTACTTGGGGAAGAGACCATTTTGACCCCGTTTGAAGCCATCGGTGATCCTATGCTGATTCGCCCTTTGATTGTCGGAATCTTGGTTTTGATATCGGGCTGGCTAGTGGTGCGGTTGTTAAACAGTGATTTTGGCCTCGGGCTTAGAGCGACAGGTGTCAATGCACGTATGGTTTCGGCTCAAGGGGCGAGTACAGCGTTTTATACTTACTTTGGTTTAGCGCTATCAAACGGTTTTGTGGGTTTTGCGGGTGCCTTGTTTGCTCAAACCAATAGTTTCGCCGATGTCACGTCTGGGGTAGGTACTATCGTTGTTGGCCTAGCCGCAGTGATTCTTGGGCAAACTTTGATACCTGGCAGAAAAATATGGGTTGCAGTCGTTGCGGTTATTGTTGGCTCAGTTCTCTACCGCTTAGCGGTGGCCTTCGCGTTGAGTACTGGAATGTTTGGCTTACAAGCGTCGGATTTAAACTTAGTTACCGCAGTCTTGGTAGCGGCAGCCCTTATCGCACCAAAGATTAAAGGAAACCTCAAATCAAAAAAGCTTAGCCCTCCTGCTGATGGTCAAAGAGCAATCAAGCAGGATAAAGAGTCAGGAGAAGTAGCATGATTCGTTTAGAAGATATTCAGGTGACTTTTAATCCGGGCACTATCTTAGAAAATCGAGCCTTACGCGGCGTGAGCTTAGAGGTGCCAGAGCACCAGTTTTTAACCGTGATTGGCTCAAATGGTGCCGGTAAATCCACACTGCTTGGCGCGGTGACGGGAGAAACCCCAATGGTTGGCGGCAGCGTCATTATTGATGATTTAGATGTGACCAAGCGTACTGTTGACCAGCGAGCTCAGCAATGCGCTCGGGTTTTCCAAGATCCACTAGCAGGCACATGTGGTGATCTCACTATTGAAGAGAACATGGCACTTGCCTATATGCGTGGCAAAAAACGTGGCTGGAGCTTGTCGCTATCAACCAAGCGTCGCAAGTTGTTTCAAGAGCGGATCAGCATTTTAGGGCTAGGGCTAGAAGATCGTTTAGGTGACAGTATTGGTCTCCTTTCTGGTGGTCAACGACAAGCAGTGAGTCTAGTTATGGCGACCTTATCCGATAGTAAACTGCTGTTGCTCGATGAGCATACCGCCGCACTAGACCCTCGCATGGCTGCGTTTATTATTGATTTAACGAAGAAAATTGTTGCCGAGTTTAACTTGACGGTGATGATGGTGACGCACTCAATGAAGGATGCGTTAGCGTGTGGTGATCGCACTGTGATGCTCCATCAGGGTGAGATTGTGCTGGATGTGGCGGGTGAACAGCGCGCCAATATGCAGGTACCTGATCTACTTGAGATGTTCACCAAAGTGCGAGGAGAAGAACTGGCTGACGACAGTTTGTTACTAAATTAGGTATTTACTGACAGTCATTAACCAACTTATGATGCTGATTTGTGACACAATTAGCGTTAATTTGTCTACTAAGCCTATCTGCTGTTATACAGTATTGATGGGCTTTTTAATTTAAAATTTCTAATATGAGTGGTAAGGGAATGCAAGTTAACAGGCATTTCAGTTTAAAGTTTGTCTTCTTGATGCCCTTGGTCATCGCTTTGATCGTTTTGGCACTTACGATCAAAAACTACTACGACTCAGTAAATCGAGACATTAATGACGAGTATGAGCGAATTAATGCTGCTTTATCCAGAGCGGCGAAAGTTATTTCGGCTCTTGATTACAGTTTTTCCAACTACTCAAAATCCAACTATATTCTGTTAGTCGAGCATAATCGACAAATCAAAGGTGATTTATGTCAGATGTGGCCGATCGATGCTGCTTTGCTCTCTGATGGGCGTCATCAAGAAATACCAGCGGTAGATATCAACTACATGTTGGTGGGCGATGTGTCGTTGTGCGATCCGTCAAGCGCCGACTACCAAAGAGTCTCAGGTCAGGTCTCATTAGCGCCCGTACTTTCTTTCTTGCATGATATCGACTCCTATTTGTTGGGGATTCACTACATCGATAAACAGGGCTATATCATGTCCTCCCCAGACACCTACGCAAAGAGCATTACGTTAGAGCTACTCCAGACCATTAAAGCGCGTCCTTTCTGGCATCAAACGGCTCATAACCGAGACTTGGTGACGCTCACGGGCCCAGCCCCCATTGCCACGACGAGCGATTTAGTGATGAGTATGACCATGCCTGTGTTCAATAAAGGTGTTCATCAAGGGATGCTGTCTGTTGATATCGCTTATGATGAGTTGCTTGATAGCCAAGGAACACTGGCGGGAAATCTTAGTATTATTGATAGTGCGAGATTAGCGCCACCTCAGAATGCACTACGGCTAGAAACGATTGATATTGATGGAGTCGTTGGCGAGCACTCACTGTACTACTTGCTTGATTTACCGAAAGAAATTGGCAACTTTTTTTCATTTGAACGTTATAGTTTAATCGTCACTCTATTTATCTACGTTTTCTCGGTCATCGTTCTATTCTTCATTAATACACGAGTCGAGCACGGCTACTTTAAGGAGCTTGCTGCTAAAGACCCAATGACGGGTTTACTTAACCGCCGTGGCTTAGAAGATTTTCTGCAGGGTGGCTCCAATGCCTCGTATGCGGTTTTATCCGTGCTCGATATTGACGACTTTAAGGCCATCAATGATACCTATGGGCACGATGTCGGGGATCGTGTGATCACCTATATGGCAGAGACTATTTCACTCAGTATCCGGGATAGTGATGCCGCTGCGCGAATTGGTGGAGAAGAGTTTGTTATCTATTTATCTGGTAACAACATCGAGGCGCTGAAGAAGAGCATCAACCGAGTTCATCACGCCATTTGTTTTCAGTCTCATCAGGCTGTAGAAGGTGGCTTTACTGTATCTGGTGGTGTCGAAGTGATTCAGGGAGATGTACAAAGCAGCTTTGATAAATTGTTCAAAGCTGCGGATGAAAAGCTGTACCAGGCGAAAACCAGTGGTAAAAACAAGCTGGTGTTTTAAGCGGCTAGCTCGTCACGATAGCGAGTGATGTGTTCAACAATCGGAGCTGCCTTATTAAAAGTGCGAATCTCTCTAAACAGGGCATCGGCTTGTGGGTATTGGTGGCGCAGGTAAGAAAACCATTGCTTAACGCGGTTCGGGTAGTAGAGCCCTTTATCACCTTTCATCTCATATTGTGAGTAAACCAATAGTAGCTCAACAACTTCAGACCAAGGCATCACAGTATGGTTGTGTTTTACCACGTTCCCTAGATTCGGCACATTGAACGCGCCGCGACATACCATGAGTGAATCGACACCCGTCGTCTCCATACAAGCTTGACCATCTTGGTAATTCCAAATCTCGCCATTGGCGATCAACGGAATCGAAAAGCGCTCACGAATTTGATTGATGTATTCCCATTTGATTTCACTCGCTTTGTAACCACCGGTTTTGGTTCGAGCATGCACTGTTAATTCGTTGGCGCCCGCAGATTGGATAGCATCAACAATCTCAAAACAATCTTCAGGGTTGTCCCATCCTAGGCGGATTTTTGCAGTCACGGGAGTGTGTGACGGGACAGCGTTACGACAAGCTTTTACGACGTTGTGAATCAGTTCAGGGTGTTGCAATAGTGCCGCGCCACCTTTGCTCTTGTTGACTAACTTAGCAGGACAACCAAAGTTTAGGTCGATCCCTTTTGCGCCTAATTGCGCCGCTTTAATGGCATTTTCTGCCATCCAGTTTGGATCTTGTCCGAGCAATTGAACATGAACAGGTACACCAGACTTAGTTTGTGAGCCTTGTTCTAGTTCGGGACATAAGCGATGGAAAACATGATCTGGGAGTAGCTGATCAACAACGCGAACAAACTCAGTAACACATAAATCGTAGTCATTGATATCTGTTAAGATTTCGCGCATCAAATGATCTAACACGCCCTCCATTGGGCCCAACACTAGTCGCATAACGCTCTTCTCACAACATCAGTCTTCAAATTAAGAGGCGTGATTTTAGAGATTTAGTACTCAGAAGTCTAATTACTCGGCGCATTATTTCTGCCGGTGGTTTTTTCGATAACACCAGTTAGTGGAGAATAAAGCAATAGAGGCATTTCCTCACCATTACTATAGCCAGTGGTGTAATAGTAAGTGCATTGGTTGCTGGTGGTATACCAAGAGACGATATCGGTATCTGATGGGAGTATGGTGCCAGTTAACGGACGAATGGTTAGGTCGACTTGCATTAGTGCATTCCACATTGCAACACAGTCACTACCACGAACCGGCCCTACCGTTGGGTCAATGGGCGCACTACCGACTGACATTGGGTAGCCCGGAGTGGAAGGGTAAATAGTGCCAGAGCCATAGCTAACAGGTGTTTCTGGTTCACCCTGAGTTAACCATTTAGCTTGATAGAGTTGTACGGAGTTCGCAAAAGCGCCAAACGCAGCATCGGCACGGGCAACATGGGCATCACGCTGATAATTGAGGAATCTTGGTGCCGCTGTTACAGCCAGCACGCCCAAAATCACAATCACGACAACCAGTTCAATCAGCGTGAAACCGCGTATTCTAGATCTTTTCATATTGATGACCGCAACCTATCAATAGGATGTAAGGAAATGTTTCATTGGCGAATGATGCACCTAATGAGCAAATTCTCAAAGAGAAATAAGTGCTAGTAAGAAAAAGGGCTAGTTACTAAATCAAATAGCTAGCCGTGACGGGAAGAGTGTCGAATTACCACAAGGAGAGGTTATCAAATCAGGGAGTAAAGTATCGAAGTGACCCCAAGCCTTGCTTAGGGGTATAATGCGCCCAAACTATGGTTAAAACTAGATTAAGATAATGAAGTATCAATTACTGACACTCGAAGGCTCAATTACTGAAGAATCACCACTGTTTATTGAAGGTCTTACGCTGGCCGCAAACCTCGCAACTCAGCCTTTAGCACCTGAAACATGGCTGCCGTCTGTGTTTGCAGAGCAGGCTGATAAAGCACGAGCAGATGTCGAAACCCATATTAACCAGCAATATAGCTATTTAAAACGTAATGAGTACTCGCTTCTCGCTTTGTTGGATGAGTCGAGCCAGCGAGACCAGTTAGCCGATTTTGCAGAAGGGTTTATGACGCTTTGGCCTACGGTTGAAGAGCAGTGGGCAGAGGTGAACCTTGGCGATGGTACACTGCGGATGCTTCAAGCTCTGCTGACTACGTTAATGCTAGCCATTGATGAAGAACAAACTCACGAACAGATGAAAGCGTCAGGTATAGAAACACCACCAGCGCTTGAAGAGATGTCTCCGCAAATTGACTTGATGATATCTGAAGTCGCGCAAGCGGCAGACGAAGCAATGATGGGGGCTAAATCTCAAAGCGTTAACCCGTACAAAGACATTGGCCGTAACGATATTTGCCCGTGTGGCAGTGGTAAGAAGTTCAAACAGTGCTGCGGCTGTTAAGTTATTGAATTCTTAAATCGAACCAAGTTAACTTTATTCGGTCAAACTCGTTATTCAATTGCGATATAACAAAGCTAAACGCGCACAACTAGGAAGAGTTTTAATGAAAAAATTTGCCGCATTACTACTGATGAGTTTTTCAGTGATGGCAGCGCCAAAAGACGAATTGAGCCAACGATTACAGAAAAATGAAGGTTTTAGCGCTGACTTTTCTCAGCAGCTAATTAGCCCAGAAGGTGACGTCGTAATGGAAGGTGAGGGCAATGTTGAAATTGCTCGCCCAAGTTTGTTTCGTTGGACAACAACAACGCCTGACGAAAATGTCCTTGTTTCAGACGGTAAATCTTTGTGGTACTACAGCCCGTTTATCGAGCAAGTGAGCATTTACTGGCAAGAACAAGCAACCGAGCAAACGCCTTTTGTTCTGCTGACTCGTAATCGTGCCAGCGACTGGGATAACTACAACGTTGAACAGAACGGCGATACATTCACGCTAACGCCAAGCGCAGTGGACTCTAATCAAGGTCAATTCAAGCTGAAGATTGATGCCAAGGGCGCGGTACAAGGTTTTAGTGTTGTAGAGCAAGATGGTCAGCAAAGTAACTTTGTCTTCAACAACATTGTTCTTAGTAAGCCAAAACCAGAAAGATTTACTTTCGTTGTGCCAGAAGGTGTTGAGGTCGATGACCAAAGGAATTAAATGTGAGTAACTACTCATTGGACTTTTCTGGGGATGAAGATTTTCGTCCCCTTGCCGCAAGAATGCGCCCAGAAACGCTAGATCAATACATAGGTCAGCAACATATTCTGGGAGAGGGGAAGCCACTTAGACGAGCGCTAGAAGCGGGCCATATTCACTCAATGATCCTTTGGGGGCCACCTGGCACAGGAAAAACCACGCTGGCGGAAGTGGCTGCTAACTACGCCAATGCAGAAGTGGAGCGAGTCTCTGCTGTGACGTCTGGGGTTAAAGAGATTCGGGCAGCAATTGAAAAAGCGCGCGAAAACAAATTGGGTGGTCGTCGGACTATTTTGTTTGTAGACGAGGTACACCGTTTTAACAAGTCCCAACAAGATGCATTCCTTCCCCACATTGAAGATGGCACGGTAACCTTTATCGGCGCGACAACTGAAAACCCTTCCTTCGAGTTAAACAACGCACTGTTGTCTCGCGCTAGGGTGTATAAGCTTACCTCCCTATCGACAGAAGATATTCATTTGGCTTTGCAGCAAGCGATTTCCGACTCAAATCGTGGCTTAGGCAAGATATCGGCGAAATTTGCCGATAACGTTCTCGACAGACTAGCGGAGCTGGTTAATGGTGATGCGCGAATGTCTCTTAACTATCTTGAGCTGTTATACGATATGGCTCAAGAAGATGACCAAGGCGACAAAGAAATCACTTTGCAGCTATTGGCTGAAGTTGCCGGGGAAAAAGTCTCGCGTTTTGATAATAAAGGCGACATTTGGTACGACTTGATTTCCGCGGTGCATAAATCTATCCGCGGGTCAAATCCTGACGCTGCGCTTTACTGGTCAGCGAGGATGATTGCTGCAGGTTGTGACCCGCTTTATATTGCCCGTCGCTTGCTGGCGATTGCATCAGAAGATATTGGTAATGCAGATCCAAGAGCGATGCAGGTAGCACTATCGGCTTGGGATTGCTTTACTCGTGTTGGGCCTGCGGAAGGTGAACGAGCGATTGCACAAGCGATTGTGTACCTTGCCTGTGCACCAAAGAGTAATGCGGTCTACACGGCTTGGAAGCAAGCACTTCGCGACGCGCACAATGAGCCTGAATATGAAGTTCCGCCACACCTTCGCAATGCGCCTACCAATTTGATGAAAGATCTTGGCTATGGTGCCGAATATCGTTATGCCCATGATGAGCCAGGCGCGTATGCGGCGGGAGAGCGTTACCTACCACCTGAAATGGCAGCAACGCGCTACTATTATCCGACCAACCGCGGCTTAGAAACCAAAATTGGCGAAAAGTTAGATTACTTGGCTAGTTTAGACGCAAAAAGCCCACAAAAGCGCTATGAATAAGCTTCCATTTTAGATACATTTATCCAATTATCCCTTCATACTTGAAGCCGCAGCTTTGTTAACTGCATCAATTCACCCTAATCACATAGAGATCCTATGCTCATAGGGCTGAATTGGTTTGTTGCCGCGCTGCAACTCCAACTATTTTGGGAACTATTTTTGGCGCTTGAGCACGATGCTTAAGCGCGATTTCACTACTAAAAAAGCATAGGATTAACAATGCTGGATTCTAAATTACTTCGTACAGAGCTGGATGATACAGCTGCAAAACTAGCGCGTCGTGGCTTTAAGCTAGACGTAGAGACAATCCGTACACTTGAAGAGCAACGTAAGTCGATTCAAGTAGAAGTTGAAAATTTACAATCCACGCGTAACTCCATCTCCAAGCAAATCGGCAAAAAAATGGCGGCTGGCGACAAAGAAGGCGCTGAAGAGATCAAGAAGCAAATCGGTACTCTAGGTAGCGATCTTGACGCTAAAAAAGCTGAACTTGATGAAGTAATGGCTAAACTTGAAGAGATCACTCTTTCTGTTCCTAACCTACCAGCTGACGATGTGCCAGCAGGCAAAGACGAAGATGACAATGTTGAAATCTCTCGTTGGGGTGAGCCAAAAACTTACGATTTTGAACTGAAAGATCACGTTGATCTAGGTGAGCTTGGCGGTGGTCTAGATTTTGCTAGCGCGACAAAAATCACTGGTGCTCGTTTTATCGTGATGAAAGGTCAGTTTGCGCGTCTACACCGTGCAATCGCTCAGTTTATGCTTGATCTTCACACAGATGAGCATGGCTACACAGAAATGTACATGCCATACCTGGTGAACTCTGACAGCCTATTTGGTACTGGTCAGCTACCTAAGTTTGGTAAAGACCTGTTCCACACTGAGCCGCTAGAAGAGAAAGTAAACGATGAAGAGCCACGTAAACTGTCTCTAATCCCTACTGCTGAAGTGCCAGTGACGAACATGGTTCGTGACACTATTTCTGATGAAGCAGACTTGCCACTGAAGATGACGGCGCATACGCCATGTTTCCGTTCTGAAGCGGGCTCTTACGGTCGTGATACTCGTGGTCTGATTCGTATGCACCAGTTCGACAAAGTTGAGCTTGTACAAATCACTAAGCCAGAAGATTCAATGGATGCACTTGAAGAGCTAACTGGTCACGCTGAGAAAGTTCTGCAACTTCTAGAGCTTCCTTACCGTAAAGTGGTTCTATGTACGGGTGACATGGGCTTCGGCGCGCGTAAGACTTACGACCTAGAAGTTTGGGTTCCGGCTCAAGAGACTTACCGTGAGATCTCATCGTGTTCAAACATGTGGGACTTCCAAGCTCGCCGTATGCAAGCGCGTTTCCGTCGCAAGGGCGAGAAGAAGCCAGAGCTAGTGCACACACTAAACGGTTCAGGTCTAGCAGTAGGTCGTACAATGGTTGCTATTCTAGAAAACAATCAAGAGGCAGATGGTCGTATCGCAATCCCTGCTGTACTACAGAAGTACATGGGCGGCGCAACGCACATCGGCTAATAGCCAAAGTTAGTAATGAAAGGCGGCTCAATGAGTCGCCTTTTTTGTATCTATTTCATGTTAATTATTCAACTTATCTATTGATAAAACGGTGACAACTTTTCTCTACAAACTGATGAAAAAGCAATATTTCTCAATGTTTGAATAATTATTCTAACTTTTTAGGGCTTAAAACCCCTTTGGAGAGGATAATGAAATATACAAAAACGCTGTTGGCGATGGCATTAACTACGGCATGCTTAAATGTTTATGCAGAAGATAAAGTTTGGATTTCTATTGGTGCCGATGCTGCTAGTACCGTCGCGAAAGCGCAAGCAGAATCTATTCTGCCTCACTCAATTGCGAGCAGTGGTGACGTGTGGGTTGGTCAAGTTGAGACTGCTCAACTGGCTGAGCTTTCGCATAACATGCATGAAGAGCATCACCGATGTGGCGGCTATATGGTTCATGCTTCAGCGCAAAGCGCCATGGCCGCGAGCGCAATGCCACAAAGCAGGGCTCAGTTCATATTACCCAAGCCTTCTCAGCAGTCGACCCTTAATACTTGGATACCATTGGTCAGTGCATCGCAACTTACTAACACAATCCGCTCTTTAACAAGCTTCAATAACCGTTTTTACACTACAACATCAGGAGCGCAAGCCTCAGATTGGATAGCCAATGAATGGCGTAATTTGTCTTCGTCGATGACAAAGGCAAACGTAGAGCAAGTTGCTCACTCAGGATACAACCAAAAATCGGTTGTTCTAACTATCGAAGGTAGTGAAAAGCCAGATGAGTGGGTGATCGTTGGTGGACATCTAGATTCTACAATTGGCTCGCACACCGATGAACACACAATTGCTCCAGGGGCGGATGATGATGCTTCGGGGATCGCTAGTGTGAGTGAAATTATTCGAGTGTTAGCTGAGAACAACTTCAAGCCCAAACGTTCCGTTGCCTTTATGGCATATGCGGCAGAAGAGGTTGGTTTAAGAGGCTCGCAAGATATTGCAAATCACTATAAAGCTCAGGGCAAAAATGTCGTCTCTGTATTGCAGTTGGATATGACTAACTACAAAGGATCTGCAGAAGACATTGTCTTTATTACAGACTACACCGACAGTAACCTGACTCAGTTCTTAGCTAGCTTAATTGATACCTATATTCCAGATTTGACTTATGGATATGATCGATGTGGTTACGCATGTTCAGATCATGCCTCTTGGCATAATGCGGGTTACTCTGCGGCAATGCCTTTTGAATCTAAGTTCAATGATTACAACCCTAAGATTCATACTTCTCAAGATACATTAGAGAACTCTGACCCAACGGGTGGTCACGCGGTGAAGTTTACAAAGCTTGGACTGTCGTATGTGGTGGAACTAGCGAATGCCACCGATATTGAGCCTCCCGTTGACAATGTACTAAAAGATGGCGTGCCGAAAACAGGGTTGTCTGGAGCACGCTCAAGTCAGCAAAGTTACACCTTCGAACTTGCCACTCAAAAGAGCTTAACCTTTACAACTCAAGGAGGCAGCGGTGATGTTGACCTCTATGTTAAGTACGGCTCTCCTGCATCGAAGTCAAATTGGGATTGTCGACCTTATCGCAATGGCAACAGTGAGACTTGTCGCTTCGACCAAGCTGCGCCAGGCACTTACCATGTCATGCTTGATGCTTACAGTGCTTATACTGGTGTGACGCTGCAGGCATCTTCAAACTAGTTTCAAATTATAAGCGGCCGATGGGCCGCTTAGTTTGACGCGAACCTTATACATGGATTACGCGACTAAAAATTTATAGCCAAGTGAGCACATGAGAAGCGTCAACGAGAGTGAGATTGTTCGTTGGATAAGCTTTGCACCATATTTCATTGCAGAAGCGCTTCCAAAGTGATTTCCTAGTAAGTTCATTGCAACCAAAGGCAATGCCAACGCATAGAGGACGTTACCTGCCAGCATAAACGCAATCAGCGCACCAATATTGGAGGCAAAGTTGAACAACTTTGATGTTGCTGATGCAGAGACTAAGTCAAACCTTAAAAGGTAATGTAGCGCAAGGATTAAAAAGCTTCCGGTCCCTGGTCCGAAGAAGCCATCGTAAAAACCAATGACAAAAACAGCCGAAGGAACGCCGAACAAAATAACATGCTTATTGATTGGTTTCTCTTCAGATGAAGCGTTGTTTTTCTTGGGAATAAACGATAAAACGATACCAATAGGCAGCATTCCCAAAATGATTTTACCAATAGTCTCTGGCTCGAAATATAAAATAGCCTCAGCACCGAAGTAAGCCCCAGCAAGCCCTGCGGGGATACCCGTTGCAACAGCGGTCCAAACGACGCACTTATTTCGCATGAAATTACGTATCGCAGCTATAGTGCCTAGAGTGCTGACAATCTTCTCTTGGCCTAAAGCGATCTGAGGCGGTAACCCCGCCAATATAAAAGATGGAACTAATATAAGACCACCACCTCCCGCGACACTGTCAATGAAACCAGCAGCAAACGCTGAAATCATCAGAGCAATTAAAACCCAAAGGGTAATATCATTACCTAGCCATTCCATAGTATTTTGCTCCTTATTGTTTTTGGTATGCTTGTATTAAAACGGATGTATCCATTCGACCAAACCCTTGCTCTTGAAGTGTTTGATACATACCGTCCACCTCTTTAGTCATTGGGAGGCGAAGATCGTTTTTCTTTGCTTCGTTTAGGCAGATGCCTAAATCTTTGCGCATCCAGTCAATGGCAAAGCCAAAGTCGAATTCATTATTAGACATGGTGACTGCGCGGTTTTCCATTTGCCAAGAACCTGCAGCGCCATGCTTGAGTACATTGACGACTTGCTTTACGTCTAAATCTGACGATTGAGCAAGTTGAAGTGCTTCGCTTAAGCCTTGCAATATCCCAGCGATACAAACTTGATTCACCATTTTGCAACGCTGACCTTGCCCATTTTCTCCTAGCAACACAGATTGTTTGCCGTATGTATTAAGTAAGGGAGATAGGCTTTTGAACGTATTTGAATCTCCTCCGCACATAATGGTCAGCGCACCGTTCTCTGCACCTGCTTGACCACCTGAAACAGGAGCGTCAATGAACTGTACTCCTTTAGCCGAGCAGGCGTCTGCGAGTTCAAGGGCTAACTCAGCAGAAGTGGTTGTATGGTCAATCAGCACTGCCCCAGCTTCCATGCTGACTAGTACGCCATCTTTCCCAAAGACTACACTTCGAACGTCGTCGTCATTCCCTACACAGATTGCAACCACATCGCAGCCTTTCGCAGCCGCAGCGGGTGTAATGGCAAATTCACCAGAATATTCAGTCGCCCATTTTCTCGCTTTGGTTTCCGTACGGTTAAAAACGCGAGTGTTAAATCCGGCTTTAGAAATATGCCCGGCCATTGGGTAACCCATAACACCTAAGCCAACAAACGCTACATTTTTTATTTCCATGATAATTTTCCTTTTTAGTCTTTTCCTATGTGTTTTACGTCAGGGTAGGCTTGCACTAGTCGTGATAGTGACTTCATACCAAACAGACGCATTAGCCAGCGATCGGTACCGTCGTCACGTGGAGAGAATCCTTCTCTGCTATGAAGCAATCTTTGATTCTTAATAATCAGTAGGTCTCCTGGCTGATAAGTAATTGAATTTTGCAAGCTAGTCTCTTTCAGCTGTGCATCTAGCATCACCAATGCAGCAGCAGCTTGTTCATTGAGCGGCGTTGTATTTTCCTTGTCGTAACGGCAAAGTGCGATCCCAGACTTATCGTAAGTGAGGAGAGGCAATACAGTGCGAATGTCTTGTCCAAATGAATCAGGTCGAGCTATCTGGAATTGAGGTAAGCTCAGTGCCTCAATGACTCCTTGACTTAGGTTGCTCAGGATGTCGTCTAACAGCACGAAGTTAGAGCGAACTCTTAGATCTGTGCGAAGGGCCATAAGTGATAGGTATTCAGGACAACCACTTTTCTGACTTATGTTTTCACTCAATAAGGGGAGGTCTGGATTGTCTACATGATGGCCAAAAGTATGTGTTGAACCGTGAGAAGACTTTTCGTTCCTAGAATGAATGGAAGGAACAACATGCCTAAATAGAAATCCATTGTTTTCGGTCTTATAAGCAATAGGTTCGATTTTGGCCAATTGATATATGCCAATATGACAGGCACTTGCTAAAGGCGTTTTACTTGGAGGTAGGTAGCCTTGGTAAGGAGTTGAACACAGGTCAGCATCGACAGGAAGCCCTCGAATGATTAACGCTGACTGTTGTTCTGAGCGGGTGAAATCTTCAATGGTCTCCACAATATTATTGGGGAGGCTGTGTTTAACAGTACTTCCTAACCACTCTTTAGAATTTAAC
This sequence comes from Vibrio tubiashii ATCC 19109, assembly GCF_000772105.1. Lineage (NCBI taxonomy): Bacteria > Pseudomonadati > Pseudomonadota > Gammaproteobacteria > Vibrionales > Vibrionaceae > Vibrio > Vibrio tubiashii. Next base: position 2,249,057 of record NZ_CP009354.1, on the reverse strand, counting down.
CATGCACTATCATCACTCATTCGTAGATGTGAAAATGCGCTTTTTAACCTCTGAGCAGAGTCGTATGGGATGTAGATTTCCTGTATTTCGAGCGTTTCTTGGGGCTCTTTTTGTAAATGTAACATTTTCCGTATGCCTAGTTTGACGTTGTTATTATTTATTTGGCTAATGTAATTGCTTGTAATGACATATGTCAATATTTTTGTTTTAAAATGTTAATTGAATTTCAATACCAATTAAACTAGGTCATAATGTTCTTAACCGTGAGACAGAGAGGAATTCAAGGTGAGTGAGAATAAGTTTAATCAGATAGCCGAGGCAATTGAGCTAAGAATTGACCGAGGTGAATATCCAGTTAACTTTAAATTGCCACCGCATCGTACTCTTGCTGATGAACTTGATACCACGCCAGCGACAGTAGCGAAGGCTTACAAGTTGCTTGCTGAAAAAGGAAGAGTGGAGTCTTTTGTAGGAAGAGGCACATTTGTGTGTGGTGATGTAACGCTAAATCAAGCGATTCAACCGCCAGAAGATGAGAAGGATTACAACTTTTCGATTCTTCAGCCTTGTCTATACAAAAATGTTCCACAACTAAAGAAGGCGCTAGAAGTGGCGAGTCAAACGCTGTCTGCTGATTTGATTGGTTATACGGAGCACTCGGGACATGAAGAACATAGGCGAGCAGGTGTTGAATGGGCGAAATACTTTGGGCTTGAGGGTGGAAACACGAAAAATACTCTGCTCACTAATGGGGCGCAGCATGCCTTATCTTTGCTAATAAACGCACTAACGAAACCTGGTGATGCAATTGCTGTTGAGGCGCTTACTTATCCGGGGATTTTAGCGATAGCCAGTTTGTCTGGAAGACAAGTGGTCGCCATACCTATGGATGAAGCAGGGATGTCGCCTACGGAACTAGAGAATTCAATTCTTCAGCATGATATCAAGGCTGTTATTGTCGTTCCTTCTCACCAAAACCCGACAGGGATAACAATGCCAGAGTCTCGCCGAAAAGAGATTGCTAAAGTAGTCAAAGACAATGAAGTTTGGCTTATAGAAGATGATATTTATTGTTTTTTGGATCAAATGACTTTGCCAGCAGTGAGTAACTTTGCACCAGATTATGCCTTTCATATTTCGGGACTTTCCAAAGCAATTAGTCCCGCAATGCGTTGTGGGTATGTCAAAGTGCCCGATAGACAGGTGGCGTTGATCAATGCTCATATACGCGCAAACATCTGGTTATCTTCTCCGATTAATTATATTGCTGCCACAAATATGATCGAATCTGGCGAGGCGTTCGAAATCGCTGCAACTCAAAGAAGCGTTGCCCAGAGGCGGCAAAAAATAGCACGAGAAATTTTGACTGACGTTGATAGCTCGGCGGCGGGGTATCATCTATGGGTCCCTTTGCCAAAATCGTGGCCACAGGAAAGGTTTATGATGGAAGCCAAAAATCGTGGTGTTATTGTTAGCAGTGGAAGTTACTTTGACGCGAGTGGAGAGGGGACAAACCATATACGTTTATCACTGATGTCGGTCAGTACTGATGAACGTTTAGAGGAAGGGCTCTTGAAGCTAAGAGATTTAATGTCATCCAATATGAATACGGTATTTCCTTTCTAGTATCGAGTTGACCTAACTACAAAAAAACCGGCATAGTCGCCGGTTTTTTTATAGAACTTGGTACCTAAATACTCATTTCACCGCGCAGAACTTGCTGCATCTTAACTTTAACTTGCTCGTAGCTAAGCCCTTGGCTGAGTAGGAAGTGAAGTTTTGCAAGCGCGGCTTCTGGTGTCATGTCGTAGCCGCTGATAACCCCTGCTTCTGCAAGAGCACAGCCTGTTGCATAACCACCCATGTTAACCTTACCCGCCAAACATTGAGTGAGGTTGACGACGATAACGCCACGTTCAGACGCATCCTTCAGGTGTCCTAACAGCTCAGGGTTCTGCGGTGCGTTACCTACCCCAAACGTTAAGAGAATCATGGCATTAACAGGTTGCAGTAGCGTATTGCGGATTACTTCGTGCGAAATGCCAGGGTACATAGTAATGACACCGATTGGCTGCGGTGTGATGTCATGAACTTTGAACTCACCTTCAGGCTTAGCACCCACCTCAATCTCACTACTAATTTGGATGTTGATACCCGCTTCAAGCAGTGGTGGAAGGTTTGGTGACGTAAAGGCGTTAAAACCATCAGCATGAGATTTAGTGCTGCGGTTGCCACGCATAAGCTTATTGTTGAAGAACAAGGTCACTTCATTGATCGGGTAGTTAGCAGCAATGTGCAGCGCGTTAAGCAGGTTTGCTTGACCATCAGAACGAAGTTCTGCCAGAGGAATCTGCGAGCCAGTGACGATAACAGGCTTGCCAAGGTTTTCGAGCATGAACGAAAGTGCAGAGGCGGTATACGCCATGGTATCGGTGCCATGCAAGATGACAAAACCATCGTACTTATCATAGTTAGCGCGGATGTCGTCAGCAATTTGCTGCCAATCTGCTGGTGTCATATCCGATGAGTCGATAAGTGGGTCATACTCATGAATGGTAAACTCAGGCATTTCTGGACGGTGGAACTCTGGCATACTTGCTAGTTGTTTTTCCATGAAGCCAGCTACTGGGACATAACCGTGATCATGGGATTTTTGCATACCAATGGTACCGCCAGTGTAGGCGATATAAATATGTTTTCTTGCCATTGCTTTGAAACCAGTTAATTGTAGGGGGAACAGAGCGTGGGATTATATATTAATCCAAGCCAATAAAAAGGGGGCTCCCGCACAGGAATCCCCCTATCTTGATACTCAGTATTGTAGTCGTTGCGAAACTAATCTAGGTCTGACCAGAGTTGGTCACTCTTTGTCTGGATGAAAAGAATAATCGTCAGACACACCAAGGCTCACGGATAAGACCGATGAGTCTAATAAGTTGATTAAACAATAGTGTGTCAGCGTTGCTATGCTTCTACTGGTTTCTGAAGCCTTTGGGTATTGAAACGATATAACACGGTTAATCCTGGTATTGTGGCTATCGCGACGTAAATACCTACATAGGCAGGGCTAAATAACATCGCTTCTGTGACGATCAATGGTGTGAGTCCTCCAAAAATAGACAGCGCGATATTGTAGCCAATACCTAAGCTCGTGGTTTGGTTGTCAGACTGCTGCCATAAAAGAGCCGCCAAGTTACCGAGTATGATAGCCGATAAACTGCTGATTCCTAACACCGCTAATGCTTGCCAGACAAATTGATTCGAACCAAGCAGAGCAAACAGTGGAACGGCAGAAAACAACATTAGCAGCGCACCGGTCTTAAATGCTTTTGTCGGCGAATAGCGTTTATCAACAAACACCGCAAAGGCAAATAGCATGACTACGAGGATTGAAGAGTTGATGAGTGCAAGGTTGTCGATGTTCATTGCTTTACCTAGAATTCCACTCGCTAAGTTTTGTACATAGAAGACCACCGCACCAAGAATTGAGATGCAAAATACTTTGGCAATGATTGCGCGGCTAGATTTACTTGCTACAGCGTGTGCTTTAGGCAGCTCAGGCAAAGAAAGGCGCAGATAGAGGCTAACTATGATGTTTGCTACTCCAACCAGCAATGGCACTCTCCAGCCCCATTCGCTCATCTCTTTTGCGCTTAACACACTCTCTAATCCCGCGACAATCAAGAGTGAGATGATAACGCCGACGATTGAGCTCGCCACTATTAAGCTACTCACTCGTGATCGCTCTGTTTTCTTTGCATCATACAGTAGGTAGTTAATCAGAGTAGGGTACTCGCCACCAAAGCTAAATGATTGAATCATCTGGAAGAACAGAAAAACCACAACCACATATTGTCCAACAATTTCGACAGGGACGAATGCCATGGCCACGGTTGCGATACCAGTGAGTAGGTTACAGAATACTAATGCTCTTTTACGTCCGTACTTATCAGCGTAGCGACCAATGATAATGCCACCAAACGGTCTAACCAAGAAACGTAGGGCAAACACTCCCCAAACTACAAATTCTGAATGCTCAATACCTTGAGTGGCAAACAACTGGGAAATGTAGATCGATATCGATGCGAATACCGCGATATCGTAGAACTCCATAGCATTTCCAAGTACAGTACTGCTGCGCTGTTTCCAAGTGAGTGACATTCTGTTTTACTCCTCTATAACTTCGATTTGATTTCCATCGGGATCTGAACAGAAAAAGTAACGGAAACTACCTAGCCTAGCGTTGTATATAGTAGTGATGTTGGTGACTTCCGATAATTTTCTATGAAAGGTTTCAAGTCCGCTCACTCGTAAAGCAAAATGAGTAATCCCCATTCTTCTTAAAGTCATGAGTGGCTCGGGTGTTGGGGTAAAGGCTTCCCCATTAAAATGAAAAAGCTCAATTCTTGAGCCTTGGTTTTCCAACATGTGAATAGTGACTTGTTCATCTTGGAAATTGCGCTCAAGCTGATAACCAAACAATGCGTAGAACTTTTGGCTCACGATCAAGTCGCTCACGGTTAGCGAGATATGATGAAACTGTCCAGACATGCGACGGTTACTCCTAGCTCTACCAGTTTGTTAAAAAAGAAGGAATCGGGCTGGTTTTCGCAGCCAAGTTTGTATCGGATAGTGTTAAGGCGGTGCGCTTCTTTCGCTTCGGTACAACCTCTAATGACTGAGACTTCATAACAGGTTTTCATTTCAAGAAAGTAACCTACGCTGGTGAGCTCGTCTTGAGTCAAAGTAATTTCACCAAATACATACTCTTTTGGTTCAGCAAGCACTGAGTTTGATGTCGATAGATTATCGATAGGAATCTGAATCTCTTTGTCGCTCCAGCACTCCAAAGCAAGTTGGTTAATCTTAGATCTGATAGCAATCGTCTGGCCGACCAAATCACATGGTTGGGGGGTCGTAGGAAGAGAAATTGAAAGAATGTCATAATCAAAACCGTTCTTGGTGACAATATCCACTCGATTGTGACTTGCTTTACACGAGCCACTAAAATTCTGCACTCTTTGACTGTTCCACATGTTTATCCCGGGTTTGAGCCGCGAATGGAGATTTTTGTACAGTTCATCTCCCCAATAAGCGAGATGCCAAGAATAGTTGGTGGATACGGTTTTGACTTGGTGAAGATGAGTGTCAACTCGAGAGTAAGATACGGTCTGATCAACCCCCATATATTCGACGTAGCGTCTGAATACATGGCAGATTGCCTCCATATCGCTATTGCGCACATCCATGGCTTGCGTTCGTTAAGATTAATAATGATATGCGCATTGTATACTATGTGATTTGTTGCATCATTAGAAAAAGCGAGCGGTTGATCTAAAAAGCGCACCTAGTGTTGCCAATAGGTGCGCTTTAATAGCTCAGTCTAAGGTTTTACTGAACCTGACAGTTTAAACAGAAAGCATACTGACCTTTAGGGTCGTTGTAGCTTTGCAGCATATTGGCATCTTGAATCACTTGTGTCGCAACAGGTTGCAATGCTGCGGGCAGTAACGCTGTTGCGTCGATACCTAATGATGCACTGACTTGGTTCATAAAGTCTTGTACAATTTGTTGCGCAGGTGAAAGTGGTTCTTCAACCCAGTACAAGTTGTAGTTCTCGACCTCTGCCATTTTAGCGGCTAATGCCACGGCATCATCAAAGTCGCCAATTTTATCTATTAAGCCAAGTTCTAATGCATCTTGTCCTGTCCAAACTCGACCTTGAGCAACACCATCTACTTTATCGAGAGGGATTTCGCGCGATTGACTCACTAAGCCGACAAATCGGTTGTAGCCATGCTCGATGCCCATTTGGAAGGCTTGCGAAGCACCTTTTGAAAGCCCGGTGGTAACACCAACGTCAGAGAATGGTGATGTGCCAACTCCGTCAGTGTAGATACCTAGCTTGTTAAGGCCTTTTTCAAAGGTAGTAATAACACTAAAGATACCAATGGAGCCGGTTAGCGTGGTTGGCTGTGCAACAATGCTGTCAGCACTCATCGAGATCCAGTAACCACCAGAGGCCGCTAAGCTCGACATAGAAACTACCACAGGTTTCCCTGCTTCTTTGAGCGCGTCTACTTCATTACGAATCACTTCGGAGGCAAATGCACTGCCTCCAGGGCTGTCTACACGAAGCACTACGGCTTTAACTTTGTCATCGTTGCGCGCTTGGCGCAGAAGGGCTGCTACCGTATCACCACCAACCGTACCGCGTGGCTGAGAACCATCCATAATAGAACCACTTGCCACTACCACAGCAATGTCGTCCGCTGCTAAGTCAAAGCTTGGGCTCATGGTTGATTGATACTCGTAATAATCAACGTAGTTGTAGCTGTCTTCTCCATTGCTACCGAAGACATCGATTAGCCGTTTACGAACTTGCTGGCGTGTTGCGAGCTCGTCAACTAAGCCGACGTTGAGTGACAGAGCAGCAAGGTCGCCTTGGTTTTCTTTGAGTAGAGCTAGGAACTCATCCATATCTGGAGTAAGCGCATCAGCAGAGAGCTGACGATTTGTTGCAACGTCATCTACATAGGCTCCCCAAAGCTGTCCAAGCCAACGCGAGGCTGACGCTTTGGCTTCTTTAGACATGTCGTCGCGGACAAACGGCTCGATAGCAGATTTGTAAGTACCGACTCGGAAGACATGCGTATTCACGTCCAGATTTTCTAGCAAGGTTTTATAGTACAGAGTATAAGCACTGTAGCCTTTGAGCATCACTGCGCCGTCTGGAGCGAGGTAGATTTTATCTGCGTAGCTTGCAAGGTAGTACTGGCTTTGGTTGTACATATCGCCCACGGCATAAATAGGTTTGCCTGAGGCTTTAAACTCATTCAATGCTTTCGCAATGTAACGTAGCTTAGTCAGGTTTGTTTCTGGCATATCACGCAGTGCTAGGACAATACCACTCACTTGTGAGTCATCTTTGGCGTGACGAATGGTGTCTACAATGTCGAACAAGACGTTTTCTTTAGGCAGGCTTTGACCAAAGAAAGATCCCGTTAATGAATCCATAGGGTTTACATAGGTTGGCTGTTCGACGATAGGCCCTGAAATATTCAGAATCAGTGCCGACTCTTTTGGCACTGTTGGCGTTGGTGTATCTGCACTGGTGTAGATGAAATAGATGACGCCGATACTCGCTAAAAAGATCAGGTTGACGAGGGCAAGACGAATGAAAGTGATGAGCTTCCAAATCCCTTTAAAAAACAGGCCAACGAATTTAAATATTTTTTTCATTTTTTCTCCGCTACGGAAACCGCAGATTAAGGCTTATCCGCTCTATGAGCATTTAAGTTCAGATAAGTTCCATCCTACTTAAACTAGTATACCCAAACAACCAGAAGATTGATCGGTGTTACAAAAATGTAAACAGGTGTTTGATTTTTATTTAAGCTCTTCATATTGTGGTCAGACCACAACAATAAAAGAGTAAAGTGATGTCTACCATGTACCCGAATTTACTTCAGCCACTGGATCTAGGATTTACCCAACTACGCAATCGAGTGTTAATGGGTTCTATGCACACCGGATTAGAAGAACATAAAGAAGGGCTGGGTAAGCTCGCAGCCTTTTACGCAGAACGTGCAAAAGGTGGAGTAGGGCTCATTGTAACAGGCGGATTTTCACCGAATCTACGTGGTAGATTACACCCGTTTAGTGCTGAATTTAGTAAAGCGAAACATGCAAAAGCACATAAAGTCGTTACTGAAGCCGTGCATCAACATGGTGGTAAAATCGCGCTTCAGTTACTTCATGCGGGCCGATACGCGATGCATCCTTTTGCCCAAAGCGCGTCTTCGATTAAGGCCCCAATTGCTCGCTTCGCCCCAAGTGAAATGAGTACTCGCCAAATCAAAAAGACCATTGATGCCTTTGCCAACAGTGCGGCCCTTGCGCAGCAAGCAGGTTACGATGGCGTTGAAGTCATGGGCTCAGAAGGTTATTTGCTGAACCAGTTTATCTGTAAGCGTACCAATACACGTTATGACGAATGGGGCGGCAGTTATGAAAATCGCATTCGTTTCCCTCTTGAGGTGGTGAAAGCGATACGCCAAGCAGCAGGAAAAGAGTTCATCATCATTTTCCGCCTTTCAATGCTGGATCTGGTTGAAGAAGGCAGTACTTTTGATGAAGTGGTTATGCTGGCAAAAGAGCTAGAAAATGCAGGTGTGACGATTATCAACACGGGTATTGGTTGGCATGAAGCTCGGATTCCAACCATCGCGACTCAGGTGCCTCGCGGGGCATTTACTTGGGTAACAGAAAAGGTACGCCCTCATGTCAATGTGCCTATCGTGACCTGTAACCGTATTAATACTCCAGAAGAAGCCGAAAATATTCTCGCCAGTGGCCATGCTGATATGGTTTCGATGGCACGACCGTTCCTCGCTGATCCACACTTTGTAATCAAAGCTGAGCAGAATCGCTCTCAAATGATTAATACGTGTATCGGTTGTAACCAAGCGTGTCTAGACAATGTGTTTAAAGGCAAGCGAGCTGGTTGCTTGGTGAATCCACTTGCCTGTCGAGAAACAGAACTAACGGTGACACCGACCGATGTGAAAAAGAACATTGCCGTTGTTGGTGCAGGACCAGCTGGATTGGCGTGTGCGACAACATTAGCTGAAAGAGGGCATCATGTTGACCTGTTTGAGCGTAATGACAGGATTGGTGGACAGTTCCGTTTAGCAATGCAAATTCCGGGTAAAGAAGAGTTCAGAGAAACGATTCGCTACTTTGCCAATAGAATTGATGAGACAGGGGTGAAGCTTCACCTTGAAACCGATGCTAATTACGACCTTCTTGCTGAATATGATGAAGTGGTGATGGCATCAGGGGTAGAGCCTCGTAAAGTCAATATTGATGGTATCGAAACGCCAGAAAAAGTGGTCGACTACCAAACGCTTATCAAAGAGAAGACTTACGTTGGTAACAAGGTTGCGATTGTTGGTGCTGGTGGTATCGGTGTTGATGTGGCGACCATGTTGACTGAACCTGCTGGACACAATTTGGATGATTGGTTGCATGAGTGGGGTATTGATAAAGAGATCTCTCACCCAGGGGGACTATTCCCTTATCCTGACTCAATGAGTGATAAAACCGTTTGGGTACTCCAGCGCCGCAAAGGTCGCGTAGGTAAAGGGCCGGGTAAAACAACGGGCTGGATTCATAAACGTACTTTAGAGAAACGTGGCGTGAACTTACTAGGCGGCGTGAGCTATGACAAAATAGATCAGCAAGGCTTACATATCAGTGTCGATGACAAGCAACAATTGCTAGATGCCGATACGGTTATCATTTGTGCGGGTCAGGAATCGGTTCGACCATTTGAAAATCAATGGCACCTATTAGGCGATAAACTCCATGTGATAGGTGGTGCTGATTACGCAGGTGAATTGGATGCGGTGCGTGCGATTAAGCAGGGTGTAGAGCTCGCAGTTAAGCTGTAATTTACGATCTGATTATCATAAAAAAAGGTCTCTTTTCGAAGAGACCTTTTTCGTATCTGTGCGTCTTAAAGGATTACGGTCTTATTGCCGTAAACAAAGACGTGATCATTGAGTACTTTGTTGAGGGCTTTGCTCAATACGTTCTTTTCAACGTCACGACCCGCTTGCGCCATATCTTGCGCGCTAAAGTTGTGATCCACTGGAATAACGTCTTGCTTGATGATTGGACCTTCATCGAGATCGTTAGTTACAAAGTGCGCTGTGGCGCCAATGATTTTTACGCCGCGCTCATAAGCTTGCTGGTATGGTTTAGCACCAATGAAAGCAGGCAAGAAACTATGGTGAATATTAATAATCTTGTGGTGGTACTTTTCGACAAAAGAAGGAGTCAGTACACGCATGTATTTAGCAAGAACTAAGTAATCTGCTTGGTACTGGTCGATAACTTCCAGCATCTTTTTCTCGTGCTCTTCACGATTCAACCCTTCATGAGAAACGTAGTGATAAGGGATATCAAATTTCTCAGTTAGGCTCTGCAAAGTATCGTAGTTACCCACGACAGCAGCGATTTCAACATCCAAGCTTCCGTCGTAATTCTTCATTAAGATATCACCCAAGCAGTGGGCTTCTTTGGTGACAAGAATGACGACTCGCTTGCGATTTGAACCTATCAATTTACGCTTAGCACCCTCTGGCAAAGCTTGGTCGAGGTCGGCTAAAAAGGTCTGATCATTGAAGTAACCTTCAAGCTCAGTACGCATAAAGAAGTGACCGCTAGTGTTATCTACAAACTCGTTGTTGTGAATAATATTGAGTTGGTGTTTGTAACAAATGTTGGTGATCTTTGAAATAAGACCTGGGGCGTCAGTGCAGTGTGTCAGTAGTGTTTTCTTTTCCATTAGGTTCAAACTTCCGTGAATTATTTTTTTTGTATTGTGAATTTTTTACGGGCATCCGAACGGTGAGGTCACCCGCAGTATTGAAGCTACAATTAAACTAATATCGAGTTGGTTTCAACAATTAATCTGAGTTAACCGATTGGCTGAGGTTATTTGAAGAGTGTTTGTTCTCTTAGCGTGTCTTTTAGGTGGTATGTATGGATAAAGAGCTACTAGCCCGTAAATTGTATTCTGAACGAGTAAGCGCCTTAACTGGTGGCAAAGAACTAGACGAAGAAATCTTAGATGAAATGTGGGAAAACCGTGCCTCCCCAAGTGAAGCCGCACGTGCCATGATGGATGACCAACAAGACGGATTTTCTGGTCCTGCTTGGTTAAACCGTTACCTCAATAAACGCTAATCTCTGAGGCTGCTTAGGCGCGAAAATCTCATTCGCGCCTTGGTGCAAAAACTGCCATAATCTCTCCCCCTTTATTAACTCTCTGTTGTGCATGATTTCAAAGACCTTCTCCTCTGAGGGAGCGCTAGGTAAAGCAATACCTGGCTTTCAACCGCGTCAAGCTCAGCTCGATATGGCTGAAGCGGTGGCAAGTGCAATCAAAAGCCAAAGTCAGGTGGTCGTTGAAGCCGGAACAGGGACAGGTAAAACTTTCGCCTATTTGGTGCCAGCTCTGTTAAGTGGTAAGAAAACCATTATCAGCACGGGCTCGAAAAACCTCCAAGAACAACTGTTTCACCGTGATTTGCCGTTAATGACTAATGCGTTAGGTTTTTACGGTCAGGTTGCATTGTTGAAAGGTCGGGCAAACTACCTTTGTTTAGACCGCTTGAGTCGTCAGATGGTTGAAAGCCACAACCAAAGTGCGGATCCAACTTTGCTTAGTCAATTGGTAAAGGTGCGCAGTTGGTCGTCAGAAACCAAAACTGGCGATCTTGGTGATTGTGATGCCATCGCTGAAGACAGTCCGGTTATTCCAACCATTACCTCAACCAACGACAATTGCCTAGGTAAAGAATGCCCGAGTTACCAAGAGTGCTTTGTACTTAAAGCGAGAAAAAAGGCGATGGATGCTGATGTAGTTGTGGTCAACCACCACTTGTTTCTAGCCGATCTAGCGATTAAAGAAACCGGCTTTGGTGAGTTGATTCCTGAAGCTGAAGTGTTTGTTTTCGACGAAGCGCACCAGCTCCCGGATATCGCCAGCCAATATTTTGGTCAGTCGCTGTCTAGCCGCCAGATTCAAGAGTTATGCAAAGATATTGAGATTGCTTACCGAACCGAAGTAAAAGACATGCGTCAATTGCAAAAAGCGGGAGAAAAGCTATATCAAACCGCAATGGATTTGAGAATCGTATTAGGAGAGCCAGGTTTTCGTGGCAACTGGCGTGAGGCGGTCACTTCTCCATCTATTGGCCGTGAGCTGCGACGTTTAGAAGACGCACTCGACTTTGTTATTGAGGTCGTCAAACTCGCTCTGGGTAGAAGCCAATTACTTGATAGTGCGTTTGAAAGAGCAAATACCATAAAGGCGCGACTGGATAGGGTATGTGATGTCTCCATTACAGGATATTCCTACTGGTACGAAACTACACCGCGCCATTTCACCTTGCACATTACGCCGCTTACGGTTGCCGATAAGTTCCATGAACAAATTGAGTTGAAGCAGGGAGCTTGGATATTTACTTCGGCGACGCTTGCTGTAAATGATGACTTCGGTCATTTCACGTCCCGTTTAGGTTTGAAACCTCAGGCGCAAATGTCACTGCCAAGCCCTTTTGACTATCAAACTCAAGCGCGTTTATGTGTACCAAGATACCTCCCAGAGCCCAATAGCCCAGGTATGGCGGATAAACTGGTCAATATGCTAACGCCAGTGATTGAGCAAAACCAAGGCCGATGTTTCTTCCTTTGCACGTCTCACAGCATGATGAAAGAGCTGGGAGAAAGATTCAGAGAACGCTTAACTGTTCCTGTATTGATGCAAGGGGAGACCAGCAAACAGAAAACCCTCGCTGAGTTTATGGAACTAGGTAATGCCTTGCTCGTTGCGACAGGCGCGTTTTGGGAAGGGATAGATGTTAGAGGTGACGCACTGAGCTGTGTTATCATCGACAAATTACCGTTTACTGCCCCCGATGACCCGCTGTTAAAGGCGCGAATCGAAGATTGTCAGCTTAAAGGCGGTGACCCGTTTTCTCAGGTACAAATTCCGGATGCGGTCATCACTTTGAAGCAGGGGGTAGGGCGACTTATTCGAGATAAGAACGATAAAGGGGCGCTAATTATCTGTGATAATCGGCTAGTGACCCGTGAATACGGTGGCGTTTTCCTTGCGAGTTTACCACCGATACCTCGTACCCGAGATTTAGCTTTGGTGCAGGATTTTCTCGAACATAATCAATGATGGTATGTGACATGCTAACGACTCGCTTGAGCCGTTTGTGCCCACAAGCCGACAACCAATACAAACGAATAACCAGAGATATCAATGAGTGTAAAGATCCTTGCTCTAGATACAGCAACCGAGAACTGTTCTGTTGCTCTTTTAGTTGACGATAAAGTTTACGTGCGCAGTGAAGTTGCACCTAGAGACCACACCAAAAAAGTACTCCCGATGGTGGATGAAGTACTAAAAGAAGCTGGGGTTAACCTTACTGAGTTGGACGCGCTCGCATTTGGTCGCGGCCCGGGCAGCTTTACGGGTGTTCGAATTGGCATTGGTATTGCACAAGGTTTAGCGTTCGGTGCAGATTTACCAATGATCGGTGTTTCTACGTTGGAAGCAATGGCACAAGGTGTATACCGAAAACAAGGTGTAAGCCATGTGGCAACAGCGATTGACGCACGTATGAGCGAGGTTTACTGGGGACGTTTTACTCGTCAAGAAGATGGCACTTGGCATGCTGTAGATGCTGAATGTGTCACTCCCCCTCAATTAGTTTCGGACAACAGTGCCGCGGATGACCAGCAATGGTTGACGGCAGGTACAGGTTGGGATGCGTATACAGAACAACTTGCTGGTGTAAAATTTACCACAGAGAAGAGTGATGTTTTATTCCCCGACGCGGAAGACATTGTTCAACTGGCGAAGTTTGAACTAGTGAAAGGCAATACGGTTGATGCGGAAGAGGCAAGCCCAGTTTATCTGCGTGATACGGTTGCTTGGAAAAAACTGCCAGGTAGAGAGTAGTTTAGACAGGACAAATAAGGCATAAGCGGAAAGTATGGTATCAATCAACGGATTACCTCCTTCGGTTCCCGGACCAAATAGGGCCAACAAAGCCAATAAGAAGAACGAGGTTAAAAAATCTGGCGATAAAGCTGCGGTTAGCCAACCCACTAAGGTGGCTAACGCGGTGGCGCACTCTATCCGTCATGTCAATGAATCCGAGATTCATAAAGCGCAAGTCCAATATGATCTTCCTGAAGGCCGCAGCCGTAAAGCGATGGAAGAATATATGGACGTGATGAACCAAGCTAAGCGCGAGGAACTTTCACAGCTGCTGGGTGTCGATATCTATATCTAAATTAAGACTTTGTGTGACGTTATGACTCAACGACCTTTTCGTTTTTTGTGTGCGCTGGCTGCCGTAGTTTTGCTTTCCGCTTGTAGCTCTCTACCTGAAAACCTCAAAACCGAAAACCCAGATGTTGTTACCAGTTATCAAGAGTGGCAACCGGAGGCTCAAGCTAACGCTGAGGTAAGACTGGGCGGATTGATCGCTGATGTAAAGAACCTTAAAGATCAAACTCGTATTGAAGTGGTTAATCTGCCGATAAATTCTGTGGGTAAACCAGATATCAACCAAGAGCCACAAGGCCGTTTTGTCGCCTATGTTGATGGTTTTGCTGATCCGGTAACCTTGTCTGAGGGGCGTCTTATCTCGTTACTTGGAAAAAGCCAAGGCCGAGAACAAGGTAAAGTTGGTGACTATTCTTATGACTTCCCAGTGATGAAGGCGAGTGGCTTTCATTTGTGGCGTATTGAAGAGCGTATCATAGTCCATGATTTCGACAGCTACCTCTATCCTTGTCGCGGTCTCTACTGTAGCGATGTTCGTTATGGAACCAGACAGGGCAAAGTGATTCAAGAAGTGAAGTAATGCGCGACGAACGAAAACGCGAGATCCTTAATGGACATATCGCAACCATCGAATATGGATACAGTGAAACGGCCGAACTTTCGGTCGTTTTTTTACATGGCTGGTTAGACAACGCGGCGAGTTTTGAATCCGTGATGGCCTCTCTCCACACTCTTAAACCGGATTGGCACTTATGCGCAATCGATTTACCGGGTCACGGCCTTTCTAGCCACAAGGAAGCCAGTAATTTCTATCCTTTTCACGACTATATTGACGATGTTTATCAGTTTTTGGCTAACTTATCACCAAACAGACTGGTACTAGTAGGGCATTCTCTTGGTGCTTTGATTGCAAGTTGCTATAGTGCCGCCTTTCCTGAACAAGTCAGTGGCTTGGTTCAGATAGAAGGATACGGACCTTTGGCTGAAAAAGCGCAAGATACGGTTTCTCGTTTAAGAGAAGGCGTGCTGAGTCGTCAAAGAATTCGTAGAAAGCCAACTCGCGTTATGTTGTCTGAACAAGAAGCGATAGAGAGGCGAGCAAAGGTAAATCAGATACAGTCTGAACTAATTGCTCCAATTATACTGCGTGGGCTTGAAGCTCATCAGTCTGGCTGGATATGGCGGCACGATGTAAAGCTGCAAAGCCAGTCTCTTTATCGAATGTCATTTGAACACGCCGAGTCTTTTCGCCTACAAGTGACTTGCCCACAACTTGTCATTCTAGGCAACGAAGGCTTTTCTTATTTGCAGTCTTTTCAGCTTGATGCTTCAGATTCCACTCATTTTGAGATGATCGAAGGAGGTCATCACTGTCATCTGCAAGCTCCTTCTAGAGTATCTAACCTAATTTTTGGTTTAGTTAACAAAATTTAAACAAGTGTTTGAGACTTTCGTGCTCAAGGGCTTCGCCTGTGCTGTAATAGACGACGTTGAAAATAGAGCTTTTCACTCAGATGACAGCCAGTTAATTTCGAGGAGTTTTACCGTGGATAAACCTTGGTTATCACGCTATCCAGAAGATGTGCCAGAGCATATCGACCCAGATCAATACCCATCATTAGTGGAAATGTTTGAACAGTCAGTTCAAAAGTATGCCGACCAGCCTGCTTTTATGAACATGGGCTCGGTGATGACATTTCGCAAACTGGAAGAGCGTAGCCGAGCGTTTGCAGCTTACTTGCAAAATGAACTGAAGTTACAAAAGGGTGATCGTGTCGCTTTGATGATGCCTAATCTGCTGCAATATCCAGTTGCCTTGTTTGGTGTGCTACGTGCAGGGTTAATTGCGGTCAACGTGAATCCGCTATACACCCCGCGTGAGCTAGAGCATCAGCTAAATGACTCCGGCGCAAAAGCGATTGTTATCGTATCGAATTTTGCCAATACGCTTGAACAAGTTGTTGATAACACGCCTGTTAAACATGTGGTGTTAACCAGTCTCGGGCAGATGTTACCTCGTGCAAAAGGTACTTTGGTCGACTTCGTCGTTAAGTATGTTAAAGGCATGGTGCCTAAGTATGACCTACCTGGCGCAATCTCCATGCGTAAGGCACTTCACAATGGTCGTCGTCTACAGTATGTGAAGCCTTTCATGTCTGGTGATGATATCGCCTTCTTGCAGTACACCGGTGGCACAACAGGGGTCGCAAAAGGTGCGATTCTGACTCATCGCAATATGATTGCTAACGTTTTACAAGCAAAAGGCGCTTATGGCCCTGTTTTATCTGAAGGTCGTGAACTGGTTGTTACTGCATTACCGCTCTATCATGTGTTTGCACTGACGGTAAACTGTTTGCTGTTTATTGAGATGGGTGGGCAGAACCTGCTGATCACTAACCCTCGTGATATTCCTGGCTTTATTAAAGAGCTACAGAAATACCCGTTTACGGCAATTACCGGCGTTAATACCCTGTTTAATGCACTTGTGAACAACGAAGATTTCCAAGAGCTCGACTTCAGCAAACTCAAACTTTCTGTGGGCGGTGGTATGGCTGTGCAGCGTGCAGTCGCAGAACAGTGGAAAAAGACCACAGGGATTCACTTACTTGAAGGTTACGGGCTAACAGAATGTTCTCCATTAGTTACAGGTAACCCGTACGATCTTACTGACTACACGGGAGCAATTGGCTTGCCGGTTCCTTCTACCGAAGTTCGTATTGTTGATGACGAGGGTAATCCAGTGGCAAATACTGAAGTCGGTGAACTTCAGGTTCGTGGACCTCAAGTTATGCAAGGTTATTGGCAGCGCCCAGAAGCGACCAAAGAGGTGATCAATGCCGAAGGTTGGTTATCGACGGGTGATATTGTTAAGTTTGACGATGAAGGCTTGATCCACATTGTTGATCGTAAGAAAGATATGATTCTTGTCTCTGGCTTCAACGTCTATCCAAACGAGATAGAAGATGTTGTCGCGCTTCATGGTAAAGTGCTAGAGGTCGCAGCCATCGGTCAGCCACATGAAGTGTCGGGTGAACTGGTTAAGATCTATGTGGTTAAGCGCGATCCTAGCTTAACTAAAGAAGAGATTATTGCTCACTGTCGCGAACATTTAACAGGCTACAAGGTGCCAAAAATCGTTGAGTTTAAAGATGACTTACCAAAGACCAATGTAGGCAAGATCCTACGCCGTGTATTGCGTGAAGAAAATGACGCAAACCTAGCTAAGTCAAAGTAACTCGATGAGAGTTAAGCACAGTTAAATGTTTGATGGTAGAATGCCGACTATATCCAGTCGGCATTTTTTATGGCCGCAAGAAATCGCTCATGGTGAGAAGTTAGTGAATTATCAGATTATTACTCAAACGGCGCAGCTCGATACCGTTTGTCAAAGTGCACGACAAGCTGATGTTGTTATGTTGGATACAGAGTTTGTCCGTACCCGTACATACTATCCACAGCTTGGCCTTATCCAGCTCTTTGATGGACAGAACCTTTCTCTTATCGATCCAACGGTAATAGAAGACATGGCTCCGTTTGTTGAGCTGCTTAAAGATACGTCTGTACTTAAGGTGCTTCATGCCTGCGGTGAAGACTTGGAAGTGTTCCATAACAGCTTTGAGTGCTTGCCATATCCTATGGTCGACACCCAACTTATGGCTGCTTTCCTTGGCCATGGTTTATCGACAGGTTTTGCCGCTTTAGTCGAAAGCTATTTAGGTGTTGAGCTAGATAAGAGTGAGTCTCGTACCGATTGGTTGGCGCGCCCACTCACAGACAAACAGCTAGAATATGCAGCCGCAGATGTTTATTACTTACAGCCTTTGTATGAGCAGTTATTTGAGAAAATTACTCAAGCTGGCTGGTGGGATGCCGCGCAGCAAGAGAGTGATTTACTCGCTTCCAAACGCATTAAAACTGTCAACCTAGAGATGGCGTATCTTGATGTGAAGGGCGCTTGGCAACTTAAACCAAAAGAGCTTTCAATTCTTAAGCCTTTGGCTACATGGCGTTTGAAAGAAGCATTGCGTCGAGATCTAGCACTTAACTTTATCTTTAAAGAAAACGACCTACTCACTGTGGCGCGTCTGGGTATTCAAAACCATAGCCAGATGGAACAAGAAGGGATGGATTACCGCTCGGTACAGCGTCACAGCGCACGTATTATCTCAATTGTAAAATCGGCCAAGAAGACACCCGTCGACGAGTATCCAGAGAAGATTGAACGCCTTATGGATATGCCGGGTTACAAACAGAAATTCAAAGTGTTGAAAGATGAAGTAAAACGCGTTTCGCAGGCTAGTGGATTAGCTACTGAGTTTCTAGCCTCTAAGAAGCAGCTTAATCAGCTAATGAGTTGGGTGTGGAAAAAGGACAGAGATCCCGCCAAGCTACCTGATGTGATGCAAAGCTGGCGATTAGAGCTGTTTGGTGAAAAACTAAATAAGCTTCTCTAGAAAACAAAAACGGGCTTCCAATTGGAAGCCCGTTTTATATTCGGTTTAATTAACCCGCCAGAACGTCGGTCGCTACCTTGTAGCTTGGATCTTCTTTAACGTTAATTTCTACTAAGCTGCCTGCTTTGTCGAGTAGTTTACGACAGTCTGGGCTTAGGTGACGCAAGTGAAGTGTCTTACCTTGAGCTGAGTAGCGCTCAGCAAGCGTTTCGATTGCTTCAATGGCTGAGTGGTCAGTCACACGAGAGTCAGCGAAATCGACAATCACATCGCTTGGGTCTTCGTGTGCGTCGAAGATCTCTAGGAAGTTAGCCACTGAGCCGAAGAAAACAGGACCGTGAATTTTGTACTCTTTTGAGCCTTCTTCATTGATGCTGGTATCAGCGTAGATGTGCTTAGCGTGTTGCCATGCAAACATAAGTGCAGAGGCGATAACACCAACGAATACCGCAATCGCAAGGTCAGTAAGAACTGTCACTACTGTTACTAGAACAATAACGAAGAAATCTTGTTTTGGTACGCGGCGAGCCAATTTGAATGTTGCCCACTCAAAGGTACCAATCACGACCATGAACATGACGCCCACTAGTGCTGCCAGAGGGATCATTTCTATCAGCGATGAAGCAAACAAGATAAACATCAGTAGTGCCACAGCAGCAACGATACCAGATAGACGACCACGACCACCTGAGTTTACGTTGATCATCGACTGACCAATCATCGCACAACCACCCATAGCGCCAAACACAGAACACGTCATGTTTGCCATACCCTGACCGATACATTCGCGGTTCGATTGACCACGAGTGTTAGTCATTTCATCAAGCACCGTTAGAGTCAATAGAGACTCAATTAAACCGATTGCAGCAAGAATAATCGCGTACGGAAGAATGATCTGTAGCGTTTCTAGTGTTAGTGGAACGGTAGGGATAGAGAACGTCGGTAATGAACCCGCAAGTGTTGCTGCTTCGTCACCTGACATAGTGCGTAGGAAGTCAACTACTGTACGAGTTTCTAGATCTAAACCAACCACTAGCGCAGTGACAGTTACGATAGCCACAAGAGATGACGGTACAGCAGTGGTGAACTTAGGTAAAAAGTGAATGATTGCCATGGTTAAAGCAACGAGACCAAGCATTAGCATCATTTGGTCTGCTGGTAGCCATGTTAATGCGCCAGTTAAGTCCGGTGCCTTAAATTGGCCTAACTGAGCGAGGAAAATAACGATCGCTAAGCCGTTAACGAAGCCAATCATAACTGGATGAGGCACGATACGGATGAATTTACCCAGTTTGAATATGCCTGCAGCTATCTGGAGGATACCCGCCAGCATAATTGCGGCAAACAGGTACTGTACGCCATGTGAAGCAACCAGTGACACCATAACAACAGCCATGGCACCCGTCGCACCTGAAATCATACCAGGGCGACCACCGAAGATTGAGGTAATCAAACCTACAATAAATGCAGCGTAAAGACCAACCATAGGGTCAACGCCAGCAACGAAGGCAAAAGCGACGGCTTCAGGGACAAGAGCGAGTGCAACGGTCAAACCTGACAACACATCGTTCTTCACAGAGTGTTTAGAAAATTGGGGAAATTCAAACATATTTGCTCAGTTTGGCTAAGTGTTTAAAAGTATTCTGAATTGTATTTAGTCCCCACCGGGCAAAAATGCAATGTAAAAGAGCAGAAAGACCAAATTCAACAATTCAGATCGAGTCGGCGCATGCTACCGAAAAGTGTGATTAAGTTCAAGATTGATACAGGTATTGACTAATATTTGTGACAAATAATTGCTCTCAATATAACTAGCAGCGTGATAACGGTGTGTTTACTTAATTGTTTTAAATAGACATAAAAAAACAGCCTCACGAGGAGGCTGTTTTTATTCGAAAAGCGAATGGCTAAAACTGAGGTTTAGTCATTGCTGCACCAGCTTGGTTGCGAGCGACTTGGCTACCAGCGCCGCGCGACTCGTAACGCTGCGCTTTAAACGGAGCTGCTATTACAGTGATCTCTTTCATCTCTGTGCTACCAGGCGCTTTTGCCATAGCGGCAGACGCGTGACCTTTAAAGCTTGGCGCAACAACAATGTCTGAAGTTTCAGCTTTTACTTCTTCAGTCGGCTGCTTAACGTCAGTTGCTTCAACTTTAACTTCAGCTTGAACTGGTTGCTCAACGGTTTCAGCTACCGCTGCAACAGGTTCTGAGACAACTGCCGCTTGTGGTACTTCTACCTGTTCAGGTTGAGTTGCCGCTACAGTTTCTTGTACAGGCTCTTCAATGATAGGCTGCTCACGACGGACAATCACTTTACCCATCGCCATTTCTGGACATGCAAAACCACCCAATGAAGTCACTGTCGTCTCTACAGGCGCTTCTACCTTGTCAGCTTTTGATTGCTGCTTCGGTGCTGGTTTAGTAATACCGTAACTTGGCATCACTTTACCCATCGCCATTTCAGGAGATGCAACACCACCTTTACGTAGACGGAATGGGTTAGGGCGACGATCACGACCACGACGGCGACGTTGACCACTTGCACGTAGGTGACGTGGAGAACGACGGTTGCGGCGTTGCTTCGGCTGTTCTTCAGCGTTATCCGCTTCAGTATTCAGTGCTTTTTCTTCAACCGCGTCTGCTTTAGCTTCTACTGCAACTTGCTTCGCTTCTTCATCCGCTTGAGCTTTTGCAGCTTGGTCTTTAACTCGAACCTGCTTAGACAGCTTGCGACGTTGACGGCGCTCTTTAACTTTTGCCGCTTTCTCTTCTGCGCGCTCTTTGCGTGCTTCAGGTTTGTCGCCTTGCTGAGCGTCAGCCGCTAACTTAAGACCTTCTTCAGCTACCTTACTCGGTTTAGCTTCGTCACGCTTATTACGGCGATCTTGCTTAGGTTTGCGATTCTGCTGCTTACGTTCGTTAGGTTTCGCTTCCGTTGCCGCTTCATCACGTGTGTTCTTACGCTTGTTATCGCGTTTGTCTTCACGGTTATCGTTGCGGTTGTCACGATTGCCACGACGGCGGTTATCGTTACGGTTGCGACGATTGCGGTTGTTACGGTTACCTTCTTTACGCTCTTTAGGTTTTTGCTCTTCTTGCTTCTCTTCTTCTTTGGCAGAACCAAATAGGAAGCCACCTAGAGCTTTGAAGAAGCGACTTACAAGACCTTCTTGAGGTTCTTGTGATTCTTTCTTCTTCTCTGGTGCTTTCGGCGCTGGTTTAGCCGGCGCTGGAGCAGAGTTGCTTGGAGACGCAAAGCCTTTTAGAGCTGGCTCTTCAATCTTCTTAGGTTTGGCTTCAGTTTCAACCGCTACCTCTTTACCTTCAGCTTCCTTCATCGCATCAAGCTTTTTAGGAAGTAGGTAAGAAAGTAGGTCAAACTCTTCACCTTCACGGACACGAATTACATCGAAATGCGGTGTTTCCATGTCTGAGTTTGGCACAACCGTGATCTTAACTTCTTGGATACGCTCAATGTGATTGATTGAACGACGCTTTTCGTTAAGTAGGTAAGAAGCAATAGGGACAGGCACAACTGCAAGAACTTGAGCTGTGTTGTCTTTTAGCGCTTCTTCTTCGATTAGGCGAAGTACAGAAAGTGCCAGAGATTCGTTGTCACGAACAACACCCGTACCACTACAACGCGGACAGATGTGGTGACTTGCTTCTGCCAGTGATGGACTTAGACGCTGACGAGACATTTCTAAAAGGCCAAAACGAGAAATTCGACCAATTTGTACTCTAGCGCGATCCATACGAACAGAATCACGTAAGCGGTTTTCAACTTCACGTTGGTGACGAACTGGCGTCATATCGATGAAGTCGATAACCACAAGACCACCTAAGTCACGCAGGCGAAGTTGACGTGCAATTTCTTCTGCTGCTTCTAGGTTAGTGTTTAAAGCGGTTTCCTCGATATCGCCACCCTTAGTTGCACGGGCAGAGTTGATATCGATAGAAGTCAGGGCTTCTGTTGGGTCAATAACGATAGAACCACCAGAAGGCAGACGAACTTCGCGTTGGAACGCAGATTCGATCTGACTTTCAATCTGGTAGTGGCTAAACAGCGGCACTTCACCATCGTATTTCTTAACACGGCTTACAAAATCAGGACGAACTAGGCGGATATGGTCTAGTGCGCGCTCGTAAATTGTATTGCTGTCGATAAGGATTTCGCCAATATCGCGACGTAGGTAGTCACGAATTGCACGAACAATCACGTTACTTTCTTGGTGAATCAAGAAAGGTGCAGCGTTTGAGTCAGAAGCTTGCTTGATTGCGCCCCAGTGGTTCAGAAGTACGTTTAAATCCCACTCTAGCTCTTCAGCACTTTTACCAACACCTGCAGTACGTACGATCAAACCCATACCTTGAGGTAGTTCTAATGTGCTTAGAGCTGCCTTAAGTTGAGTACGCTCGTCGCCTTCGATACGGCGAGAAATACCACCGGCACGAGGGTTGTTAGGCATAAGAACAAGGTAACTACCCGCAAGAGAAATAAACGTAGTTAGAGCTGCGCCCTTACTACCACGTTCTTCTTTCTCAACTTGTACGATTACTTCTTGGCCTTCAGTTAGCACTTCTTTAATGCTAGGACGGCCTTGGTAGGTGTAACCTTCAGGAAAGTATTCGCGGGCAATTTCTTTAAGAGGGAGGAAACCGTGTCTTTCTGCACCGTAGTCAACAAAAGCCGCTTCTAGGCTTGGTTCGATGCGTGTGATACGTCCTTTGTAGATATTTGCTTTTTTAGATTCATGTCCAGGGCTTTCGATATCCAAATCATATAAGCGCTGACCATCAACCAAAGCAACACGCAACTCTTCTTTTTGAGTTGCGTTAATTAACATTCTTTTCATTGATAAATCTCGTTGTCATTCTTTTGTTTTTCTTGTCACTGCGATCGCTTTCAAGGTGCCTGATCCCATGGCTTAATCGGTGCAGCCTCCCGGCTGGAGGGATGCTCTGGGGCACTTCAGTCTCACAAACTTTTCTCGTTCAGCTTGTGCGCCGCATCGGCGGCGGTAAACACTCAACATGATGAGCGACGAGTAGGGTGACAAGTTTGTTAATCCCGAAAATGTCTTACGCCGTGTGCTGCATTTTGGTAAATTAACGGGCTACTCAATTTATTGCTCAAATATGAGGTGGTTTGTATAAAATGCAACCAAATCATATATTGCAGGTGTGAACTATAGCAGTACCCACTAAACTCAGCAATCTGCTTTATAATAAAACGCTAAAAAAGCTGATTTTATTTTTTGTAAGTGACTGTTTTATTTGTTTAATTAGAGATATTTTTGAAAATTGTAATAAAACTGATGGATTTTTATTCGTAGCAGAATTTGAATCCACTCTTATCGAGCAATTTTCCATTTTGTTGCGAAGAAAATGTGAATCTGCGCAACTTAGAGTGTTAGAATAACTTCATGAGTGAAATTAGAACAAAAGTCCAATTCGTCGACATTGACGACGACATGGCAGGGCAGCGTATTGATAACTTCTTACGCAACCAATTGAAAAGTATCCCTAAAAGCATGGTTTACCGTATTTTGCGTAAAGGCGAAGTGCGAGTGAACAAAAAGCGCGTAAAAGCGGAATATAAGCTGCAGGCTGGTGATCTTGTCCGAATTCCACCGGTTACTATTGAAGAGAAGCCTGAAGAAGTCGCGCCGAGCACTAAGCTAAATAAGGTCGCAGAGCTTGAAAATATGATCATCTATGAAGACGATCATATGTTAATCCTTAACAAACCTTCAGGAACGGCTGTTCACGGTGGTAGTGGATTAAAGTTTGGTGCGATTGAAGCACTTCGTGCACTGCGCCCTCAAGCAAGGTTCCTAGAATTAGTGCATCGCATTGACCGAGACACATCAGGCATTTTACTGGTGGCAAAGAAGCGTTCGGCACTGCGTCACTTGCAAGCACAGTTTCGTGAAAAGACGGTACAGAAGTACTATTTTGCTTTGGTGATGGGCGAATGGAAAGCAAGCTGCAAAAAGGTCAATGCGCCATTACTTAAGAACGAAGTGAACAGTATTGTGCGAGTAAATCCTAATGGTAAAGCTTCGGAAACAAGATTTAAGATCATTGAGAAGTTTGCCAATGCAACGCTGATTCAGGCGAGTCCGATTACCGGTCGTACGCACCAAATTCGCGTTCATACCCAATACACGGGTCACCCAATTGCATGGGATGATCGCTATGGTGACCGACGTTTTGACGCCTATACGGGCAAAGTTGGCTTAGACCGCTTATTCCTTCATGCGGCTAACATTAAGTTCCAACACCCATCAAATGATGAGTGGATGGAAGTTAACGCGCCAATGGAGCCGAAGTTAGAGAAAGCGCTAGCGGGGCTGCGTAAGCTATAGGAATGGGAACGGACTTCGTCCTATGGTTCGCTTCGCTAATGGAACGGGCGTTGCCCTATGGAACACTTCGTTGCGAGAGGCGAGATCGGAGAGCTCCGCTCTAGGGAAAGCTAGATCGCTACGCTGCTGGAAAACTAGAGTTGCCCCCACAATAGAAGTGGAGCAGTTTTAGTTCTCCAGTTCTCCAGTTCTCCAGTTCTCCAGTTCTCCAGTTCTCCAGTTCTCCCGCATCCCGCTAAAGCACCTCTACCCCTTGTGCTGCGAGCATAGCAATCAAATCAATCAGTGGCAGTCCAACTAAGGTGTTTGGGTCTTTACCTTCCAATCGTTCAAATAGAGCAATACCCAAGCCTTCACTTTTAAAGCTTCCCGCACAGTAAAAAGGCTGCTCTTTATCTACATAGTTTTCGATCTGCTTTTTGCTTAGAGCTCTAAAGTGGACCGTGAAGGTATCGACTTTTATGTCGGTGAGCCCGGTATGAGTATTGTGCAGAGCTAAGCCGGTATAAAACTGAATAGACTGACCGCTTTGGTCAAGTAGCTGCTCAATCGCCTTTTCGCGTGTATGCGGTTTGCCGATGATGTTGCCGTTAATTACGCAAACCTGATCGCTACCGATAACTAAACTTGGCTGACTCACTGAACAAGACTCTGCTTTGCCTTTGGCGAGTCTTCTTACTAATTCGATAGGCGCTTCATTCTCTAGTGGAGTTTCATCGAAATCGGGAGAAGCTGTCACAAATTCTATCGCTAGTTTATTGAGCAGTTGTTTACGATATGGCGATGTAGAGGCTAAAACTAGTTGGTAATTCGGCATTTTTCTTTACAATCAAAACAAGAGTTGGTGAGAGCTTAATTCATATTATGTCTTCTATACTAGCTCTCAAGCTGATAAGGAAAAAAAGTACATTTTTTTGCCCTTTTTCTTTGACTATAAACGATTTGGAAGATAGAATTCGCGCCCTATGCAAAAGGTAAAAATACCGCGTACGATTGATCCGTCACGCGCTGCTCAGAAGCGACTAGATGTTGAAGGTATTATTCAAGTTAGTCTCTTTAAGCGCTTAGATGAATCAGTTGAAGGCGTTAAACGCGACGCCCAAGTGTCACTGTCATTTGACTTAGATGAGCAGCGACTCGTTGTTATCTCTGGTAAAGCTAACATCGAAGTCGACTTAGAGTGTCAGCGCTGTAATGAGGTTTTCGCACATGAGTGCGAGGTCCAATTCACTTATACACCTTACAAAGGTGAGAAGACTGAAGAGGAAGCACCGGAAGAGTACGATTTGGTAGATCTGAACGAGTACGGTGAGTTAGACCTAATACAGTTAGTTGAAGACGAGTTCATTCTAAACTTGCCTCAAATAGCAATGCACGATGAAGCGGACTGTAGCGTTGATTCAGATAATATGGTGTTTGGTGAACTTCCAGAAGAAATTGTGGAAGAAGAAAAGAAGCCGAATCCATTTGACGTTTTAAAAAGCTTAAAGAAGTAATTCTTTAATACTTACATAGGAGTAGGGTCAATGGCCGTACAAAAGAGCAAGAAATCTCGTTCAATGCGTGGTATGCGTCGTTCACACGATGCCCTAACTACAGCTGCACTTTCTGTAGACGCAACTTCAGGTGAAACTCACCTGCGTCACAACGTAACTGCTGAAGGTTACTACCGTGGCAAAAAGGTTATCAACAAGTAAGGTTGACCTTTGCAAAATATAACCGTTGCACTTGATGCAATGGGCGGGGATTTCGGTCCTCGCGTCACAGTGCCTGCCGCCGTGCAGGCACTGTCGCATTTCCCAGAGCTAAAAGTGATCCTTATTGGTGATCAAAACGCGATCACATCTCAATTATCTTCTCTTGGTTACCAGCCAGATGCTCGTTTGAGTATTGAGCACGCAGACCGAGTGATTTCCAACACAGAAAAACCTTCCCTCGCACTCCGTAACAATCAAGGCAGCTCTATGGGCATGGCTATTGATCTTGTCGCCGACAGTCAAGCCGATGCATGTGTTAGCTGTGGAAATACGGGTGCTTTGATGGCCTTATCGCGATTTAAGTTGAAGCTGTTACCGGGTATCGAACGCCCTGCGCTTATCTCTGCCTTACCGACAGCTTCCGGTGGTCGAACTTGGATGTTGGACTTAGGGGCCAATGTATCAAGTGATGCGGATTCGTTGTTTCAATTTGCCGTTATGGGTAGTGCACTTGTAGAGCAGTATGTAGGTAAGCCACCCCGAGTAGCCATTCTCAACATAGGCGCTGAAGAAATAAAAGGTAATGACCTCGTCAAGCGCTGTGCAGAAATGTTGGAAAATACTCGTTCGGTGAACTTTGTTGGCTATATTGAAGGTAATCAATTACTCCATGATGCCGCAGACGTCGTTGTTTGTGATGGTTTTGTGGGCAATGTTTGTCTAAAAGCATGTGAAGGCACAGCACAACTTTTTATCGATAAGTTGAAATCGAGTATGATGACCTCATCTATAAAGGGTTGGATTGCAAGAAAATTGTTTTCCGGACTATTTAATGAACTAAAAACATTGAACCCCGACCAGTATAACGGCGCAAGTTTGCTAGGATTGCGCGGCATTGTCATAAAAAGCCACGGAAGTGCTGATGTAGAGGCAGTCATCAATGCAATTGGTGAGGCACTACATGAGGTCAAACGACAAGTACCAAGCCGTATTAGCGATCGTTTGGAAGCGGTTTTACTCGAGAGGCATTATTAGTCTTCATGTATAGCAAAATTTTAGGTACTGGCAGCTACCTGCCATCTCAGGTGCGTTCAAACGCAGACTTAGAGAAAATGGTAGATACAAGTGATGAGTGGATTGTAACTCGTACTGGTATTAAAGAGCGTCGCATTGCAGCTGAAAACGAAACAGTTGCAGACATGGGCTACCAAGCGGCGAAGAATGCTATCGAGATGGCAGGTATCGATAAAGACGATATCGACATGATTCTTGTAGCGACGACTAGTGGTTCTCACGCATTCCCATCAGCGGCATGTCAGGTTCAAGCGCTTCTGGGCATTAAGCATTGTCCTGCGTTTGATATGGCGGCGGCATGTTCAGGGTTTGTATATGCCTTGTCGGTTGCCGATCAGTACATCAAAACAGGTCACTGTAAGAACATCCTAGTGATCGGTGCTGACGCTTTGTCTAAAACCTGTGACCCTAACGATCGTTCAACGATTATTCTCTTCGGGGATGCTGCGGGTGCCGTTGTCGTTGGTGCGAGTGAAGAGCCTGGTATCTTATCAACCACGATTAACTCTGATGGCCGCTTTGGTGAGCTATTAAGCCTCAAATTCCCAGATCGCCATGAGAAAGTACAAAGCGAATCTGAGCATAGCGAAGATATCAATAGCTGGCTGCATATGGCCGGTAACGAAGTATTTAAAGTTGCCGTTACTCAGCTTTCTCGCCTAGTTAAAGAGACACTTAAAGAGAATGATATGGACAAGTCAGAGTTAGACTGGCTAGTTCCTCATCAAGCAAACCTACGTATTATTTCCGCAACTGCTAAGAAGCTTTCAATGCCGATGGAACAAGTGGTCGTTACATTGGACCGTCATGGCAATACTTCTGCGGCAACCGTACCAACAGCACTGGATGAAGCGGTGCGTGATGGGCGAATTAAGCGTGGTCAAACACTGCTGCTTGAGGCATTTGGTGGTGGCTTTACTTGGGGCTCAGCTCTCGTTAAGTTCTAAGCTATAGAATTCAAAATTAAGATGCCTTGATAGGCATCTTTTCTTTCTTCTTTTAAATAAAGAAACGGTTTTAAGGAAAAGAAAATGAGCAAGTTTGCTATCGTATTTCCAGGTCAGGGCTCACAAGCTGTGGGTATGCTTGCTGAACTTGGCGAACAATTTGAAGTCGTTAATCAAACATTTGCAGAAGCATCGGAAGCACTAGGCTACGACCTATGGGCTCTAGTTCAGAATGGTCCTGCAGAAGATCTAAACCAAACACACCGTACTCAACCTGCATTGCTAGCATCTTCTGTAGCGATCTGGCGCGTATGGCAAGAGCAAGGCCTAGAGCAACCAGCTAATTTAGCGGGTCACAGTCTAGGTGAATACTCTGCATTAGTATGTGCTGGCGTGATTGACTTTAAGCAAGCGATCAAACTGGTTGAACTACGTGGTCAACTAATGCAAGAAGCGGTTCCGGCTGGAACAGGCGCAATGTATGCGATCATCGGTCTTGATGATGATGCTATCGCAAAAGCTTGTGAAGAAGCAGCGCAAGGCGAAGTGGTTTCACCAGTAAACTTCAACTCGCCTGGCCAAGTTGTGATTGCCGGTAGTAAAGATGCAGTAGAACGTGCGGGCGCACTATGTAAAGAAGCCGGTGCTAAGCGCGCGCTTCCACTTCCTGTTTCTGTACCTTCTCACTGTGCACTGATGAAACCTGCAGCAGACAAGCTAGCAGTGGCACTAGAAGAAATCGAATTCAACGCACCTCAGTTCCCTGTTATCAATAACGTTGACGTAGCTGCGGAAACCGATCCTGCGAAAATCAAAGATGCGCTTGTTCGTCAGCTTTACAGCCCAGTTCGTTGGACTGAGAGCGTGCAACTGATGAGCGAGCAAGGCGTAGAGAAGTTACTAGAGCTTGGCCCTGGTAAGGTTCTATCTGGCCTAACAAAACGAATTGTTAAGACACTAAGTGGCGCTGCAGTGAATGATACTGCATCTCTAGAAGCTGCTAAGTAATTAAAGGACATAGGAATAAAGAACATGATGAACCTAGAAGGTAAGATTGCTCTAGTCACTGGCGCAAGCCGTGGTATTGGTCGTGCAATTGCTGAACTATTGGTTGAGCGTGGCGCGACAGTAATCGGTACTGCGACTTCTGAAGGCGGCGCGGCTGCAATCAGCGAGTACCTTGGTGAAAATGGTAAAGGTCTAGCACTTAACGTTACTGACGTTGAGTCAATTGAAGCGACACTAAAAACAATCAACGATGAGTTTGGTGCAATTGATATCCTAGTAAATAACGCAGGCATCACTCGTGATAACCTTCTGATGCGTATGAAAGATTCAGAGTGGGATGACATCATTGATACCAACCTAACACCTATCTTCCGTATGTCTAAAGCTGTACTTCGCGGTATGATGAAGAAACGCGCTGGTCGTATCATCAACGTAGGTTCTGTTGTCGGTACTATGGGTAACGCAGGTCAAGCTAACTACGCAGCAGCAAAAGCGGGTGTTATTGGTTTCACTAAATCTATGGCACGTGAAGTTGCTTCACGTGGCGTAACAGTTAACACTGTTGCACCTGGCTTTATC
Source organism: Vibrio tubiashii ATCC 19109 (assembly GCF_000772105.1). Classification (NCBI taxonomy): domain Bacteria; kingdom Pseudomonadati; phylum Pseudomonadota; class Gammaproteobacteria; order Vibrionales; family Vibrionaceae; genus Vibrio; species Vibrio tubiashii. Next base: position 2,219,045 of record NZ_CP009354.1, on the reverse strand, counting down.
GAAACAGACATGACTAAAGCGTTAAACGAAGAGCAACGTGCATCGACTCTTTCTGCAGTTCCTGCAGGTCGTTTAGGTGATCCACGTGAAATTGCATCGGCAGTGGTATTCCTTGCTTCTCCTGAAGCGGCATACATTACTGGCGAAACTTTGCATGTAAATGGCGGCATGTACATGGTGTAAATCGCTTACCTTGCAGAATTAGTGAACTTTTTCATTAAATTTCATTCAAATTTCTGCGGGTAGAGTGAATTTGCACTTAATGTCACCAACTTGGCTATTTATTGTCATTAAAATGGCCTATAGTTTGAGATTCTTGATATGAACGTGCGCAAGATTTGTGCATGATTTAAGTCAAAAATGTATTGAATTTCGGTTAAAATCGCTAAAATTGTGGTTTGACCAGCAAGGTCCCTCTTGCAACTTTTGGTAGTTCGAATAAACTACTGAATCATCGCATTAGGCGAAATCTGTAAAGGAAAAGAAAAAATGAGCAACATCGAAGAACGCGTAAAGAAAATCATTGTTGAACAGCTAGGTGTAGACGAAGCTGAAGTTAAGAACGAAGCTTCATTCGTTGACGACCTAGGTGCTGATTCTCTAGACACTGTTGAACTAGTAATGGCTCTAGAAGAAGAATTTGACACTGAGATTCCAGACGAAGAAGCTGAGAAAATCACTACTGTTCAAGCTGCAATCGACTACGTAAACAGCGCTCAGTAATATCTCTCCCAGGCGGCCTTCTGGCCGCCTGTGTTCTCTTTAACCCTTCTATCCTTCCATAGAATCATTTCAATTCCGGAGAATAATATCGTGTCCAAGCGTCGTGTTGTTGTCACTGGCATGGGTATGTTGTCACCGGTAGGCAACACCGTAGAATCATCTTGGAAAGCCCTGCTAGCAGGTCAAAGCGGTATCGTGAATATCGAGCACTTTGATGCTGAAAACTTTTCTACTCGCTTTGCGGGTCTAGTAAAAGATTTTGACTGTACTGAATACATGTCTAAAAAAGATGCACGTAAAATGGATCTATTTATCCAATACGGCATTGCAGCTGGTATCCAAGCTCTAGATGACTCTGGTTTACAAATTAACGAAGAAAACGCTCCTCGTGTTGGCGTTGCAATCGGTTCAGGCATTGGTGGCCTAGACCTTATCGAAGCAGGCCACACAGCGCTTGTTGAGAAAGGTCCACGTAAAGTGAGCCCATTCTTCGTACCATCAACCATCGTAAACATGGTTGCAGGTAACTTATCTATTATGCGTGGTCTTCGCGGTCCAAACATCGCGATCTCGACGGCGTGTACAACAGGTCTACATAACATCGGCCATGCGGCTCGTATGATTGCATACGGTGATGCAGAAGCTATGGTTGCAGGTGGTGCAGAGAAAGCATCTACACCTCTAGGTATGGCAGGCTTTGGTGCCGCGAAAGCACTTTCTACTCGTAACGACGAACCACAAAAAGCTTCTCGTCCATGGGATAAAGACCGCGATGGTTTTGTTCTTGGTGATGGCGCGGGCATGATGGTTCTTGAAGAATACGAACACGCAAAAGCTCGCGGTGCAAAAATTTACGCTGAGCTTGTCGGTTTCGGTATGTCTGGCGATGCTTACCATATGACGTCTCCAAGTGAAGACGGTTCAGGCGGTGCACTAGCGATGGAAGCGGCAATGCGTGATGCAGGTATCACTGGCACTCAAGTAGGCTATGTGAATGCTCACGGTACTTCTACACCAGCCGGTGATGTCGCTGAAATTAAAGGCGTTAAACGTGCGCTAGGTGAAGAAGGTTCTAAGCAAGTTAAAGTGTCTTCAACTAAGTCTATGACTGGTCACTTGCTTGGTGCTGCAGGTTCTGTAGAAGCGATCATCACGGTGATGTCTTTGGTTGACCAAATGGTTCCACCAACAATCAACCTAGACAACCCTGAAGAAGGTTTAGATATCGATTTAGTTCCGCATACTGCTAAAGAAGTTTCAATGGATTACGCAATCTGTAACTCATTCGGCTTCGGTGGCACTAACGGCTCACTAGTATTTAAAAAAATCTAAACAAGCGCCTGAATTAGACTAAATAAACGGCTTAATGCTTTGGCATTAAGCCGTTTTGTTATTTAATGGTCTCTCAAAACTCGGCGCTCAAGCAATGGTGATAAAAAGGAATTCGCATGTTCATAGTCAATGGTGTCTGTTGTGAGTCAATCTCGGTGACAGATCGTTCGTTTCAATATGGTGACGGCTGCTTCACCACTATGCTGACGCGAGAAGGGCACATTGCTCATTGGTCAAAGCATATTGACCGCATGAACGCTTGTTTGGACGCACTATTCATCTCTCGTCCTGATTGGACTCAAGTCGAAAGTTGGCTAGCTCAGGCAGTTCGCAACGACCGAAAAGCGGGGTTAAAACTGCATATCAGCCGAGGTGAGGGAGGAAGAGGATATAGCCCTACTCATGTAGCCTCACCAAATGTTACTATTAGCGACTTTATTTATCCTGCTCACTATGAACAATGGAGTGAGCAAGGCTTAAAACTGGGTGTCTGCGAGCGACGACTTGGTCATAGCCCTTTACTGGCGGGACACAAACATAACAACCGTCTTGAGCAAGTGTTGCTTAAAGCTGAGTTAGAGCAGCATTCGTTTGCTGACGGGATCGCGCTTGATATTGATGACAACGTGATTGAAACCACCATGGCAAACTTGTTTTGGGTAAAGGGGTCAACACTGTTCACCCCTAGCTTAGATAAAGCAGGTGTCAGCGGAGTTATACGACGCGTTGTATTGGAATGGGCGCAGGCAGAGGGGATTGAAACTCACATAGGGGAGTATAAACTCTCTGATTTGCTTAACGCTGATGAAGTGTTTATGACAAACTCTATCTTAGGCGTAGTGCCGATTTGTGCTATTGATTCACACCAGTTTGATATTGGAAAAACAACTAAACGAATTCAGGAGATGATCGACTCGTGATTAAAAAAATCACGCTCTTTTTGTTGTTAGTGGCTGCATTGGCAGCGGGCGGCTATGTGTATGTCGCTAAACAAGTAGAGCAGTATGTAAACCAACCTCTTCAAATCGAGCAGTCACAGATATTTACCATCGCTTCCGGAACGAGCTTTAATCGCGTCCTCGAACAGCTTACCGAGTCTAAAATGATCACTGGTAGTGATGTGGTTAAGCTTGTTCGTCGATTCCACCCTGAGCTGACACAATTACGCGCCGGAACCTATTTACTGGACTCAGGTTCGACTCTGAAATCGACACTAGAGCAATTTAAACAGGGTAAGGAGCACCAGTTTTCGATAACTTTCGTCGAAGGTTCTACGTTTAAAGAGTGGCAGCAAATCATCAACAATGCACCTTACTTGGAGCATGAGTTAGACGGATTAAGCGAAGCTCAGATCGCAGAAAAACTCGGCGTACCACACGAAAAGTTAGAAGGGTTATTGCTTGCCGAAACCTATCATTACACCTTCGGTGCATCTGATCTTGATATTTTGAAGCGCGCCGCTGACAAACTGCAAATGGTGCTTGATGAGCATTGGGCAACTCGCCAAGAGAAACTGCCACTAAAATCTTCTTATGAAGCGCTTATCTTAGCTTCCATCATTGAGAAAGAAACCGCAGTAGAGTCTGAACGTGAGCGTGTTGCGGCAGTATTCGTCAATCGTTTAAACAAGCGGATGCGTTTACAAACCGACCCAACCGTCATTTACGGAATGGGGGATAAGTACGATGGGAATATTCGTAAGAAAGATCTTCGTACGCCAACACCATACAATACCTATACGATTTTCGGCTTGCCACCAACACCTATCGCTATGCCAGGGGAAGCTTCAATTCAAGCTGCTCTTAACCCAGAAGACAGTAATTACCTTTACTTTGTCGCAAGTGGTAATGGTGGACATGTATTTTCTAAAACATTGGCTGAACACAACCGAGCAGTTCGTGCATATTTAAAGCAATTAAGAAGTAAGAAATGAAAAACGGCAAATTTATCGTCATTGAAGGCCTAGAAGGCGCAGGCAAAAGTACAGCGATTAAGGCAGTACTCGAAACGCTAACAAATGCCGGTGTTGAACGCATCCAAAACACACGTGAGCCGGGTGGAACCGCCTTAGCTGAACAACTACGTACTTTGGTTAAACAAGAGCACGAAGGCGAAGAGCTGCAAGATATGACAGAGCTGCTATTGATGTATGCAGCACGAGTTCAATTAGTTGAGAACGTGATTAAACCTGCACTTGCTTCTGGTAGCTGGGTAGTTGGTGATCGCCACGACATGTCTTCGCAAGCTTATCAAGGCGGCGGACGCCAGATCCCGCGAGAAACCATGACTGCGCTTAAGCAGACGACCTTAGGTGAATTTAAGCCTGATCTAACGATCTATCTTGATCTTGACCCGCGAGTTGGCCTAGAACGTGCTCGTGGCCGCGGAGAATTGGATCGTATAGAGAAAATGGACATGAGCTTTTTCGATCGTACACGTGCGCGTTACCTTGAACTTGCAGAGAGTGATGACTCCGTCGTTGTGGTCAACGCAGAGCAAAATATTGAGCAGGTTGCTGCAGATATCTCGGCTGTCGTGACCAATTGGGTGAGCGCATAGCATGAATGAGCTATACCCATGGCTCTCTCCATTATGGAAAGAGTGGCAATCAAACCTTCAAGCTGATCGGTTTTCCAATGCCGCTTTATTGATTTCTGATGAAGGGATGGGTTCTGAGCGCTTAGTCGAACATTTTAGCCGAGCGGTGATGTGTCAGAACTATCTCGCTGAAGCGTGTGGCTTTTGCCACGGTTGTCAACTGATGGAGTCTGAAAGTCACCCAGATTTCCATGTTGTTAAACCAGAGAAGCAGGGTAAGGCTATTACAGTCGAACAGATCCGCCAGTGCAATCGAATCGCTCAGGAGTCTTCACAGCTTTCCGGGTTAAGGCTATTTGTCATTGAACCAGCGGAAGCCATGAACGAATCGGCTGTAAACGCCTTGCTGAAAACGCTTGAGGAACCTTCGGCAACTTGTATGTTCCTACTGGTTACCCACCGTAACAACGCTTTGTTGCCAACGATTACTAGCCGATGCCAACAATGGCACCTTACTGCGCCCGAGTCCTCATCGGTGGCTAGTTGGTTAAGTGACCAAGCAAATAAGCCAGTGCCTGCTTACGCTTCTCATATAAATGGTAATGCGCCGTTAGCCACGCTTGATTTCGTTAATCAAGATAAAGTATCGCAGTATCTTTCAATCGAGTCGCAGCTTATCGCACATTGTCAGAATCAAGCGGATGTGACTAAGCTTGCTAAAGAGTTAGCGTCAGAGCCGACTGAATATTTAAGTTGGTTATGGTACTTACTCACTGATGCGCAGAAAGTGCACTACGGCTTGGCGATGCCATTCTTTACACCTGGCGCTGATCAGTTAGCTGAGGTTGTTGGTTACCAATCTTTGTATGTTCAAGCTCAGGAGTTGTTAAAGCTCTCCGAACAATTGAGAACACACACAGGGCTAAATGCAGAGCTTCTGATTTTAGATTGGCTTTTCAAATTTAACGGGGAAACATGTTTGTAGATTCTCACTGTCATCTAGACAAATTAGACTATCAAGAGCTTCATCAAGGTATAGAAGATGTGGTTGCTAAAGCCAAAGCGGCCAATGTCACGGAGTTGCTCTCGGTCGGCGTGACTCTAGATTCTTTTCCTAACATGCTGGAAATGATCGAACCTTATGACAACATTTACGCTTCGTGTGGTGTCCATCCTCTTGATGTGGAGAGTGACTTTGCTCTCGACCGCTTACATGAGTACGCATCAAATCCGAAAGTAGTGGCGGTAGGCGAGACAGGCCTCGATTACCACTACCAGCCAGAAACGGCGGAACTGCAAAAATTGAGGTTTGAGCAACAAGTCGATTTGGCAGTTAAGTTGAACAAGCCACTGATTATCCACACGCGCAATGCGCGACAAGATACGCTAGATATTCTAAAAAATGGTAATGCTGAACAGTGCGGTGGCGTGATTCATTGTTTTACAGAGGACTTAGCGTTTGCTGAAGCGGCAATGGATCTAGGGTTCTATATTTCAATTTCAGGGATTGTCACCTTTAGACAAGCAACTGAACTGAAAGAGGTAGTGAAAGCACTGCCGCTTGAAAGATTGCTTATTGAAACTGACTCGCCTTACCTTGCACCAGTGCCTCACCGCGGGAAACAGAACCAACCTGCGTATGTTGTCGAGGTTGCCGCCTATATTGCGCAGCTTAAAGGACGTTCTTTGGGCGAAGTTGGAGAAAAGACCAGCGAAAACTTCAGAAATCTTTTTTTGAGATAGAAAATGAGTTTTGGATAAAAAAGGAGCTTCGGCTCCTTTTTTTTGTAATCAGCATCACAGGCAAACGCTTTCTGGGCGTTGTTTACTAAAAATGTTGAAGTTGAGAGCTATAAAAAGTGCCTATGTAATTTTGTTACATAAAATAACAACTGCATCTATTTTATTTACCCATCAAAATTAATCGATAGATTTAATATTATCAATAAAAACAGCTGGTTGTAGGCTTGAAATGCATTTCACACTTCGTTTTTGATTGTGATCTAGCTATTAGTTTGAAACTAAATTTCGTAACTCGGTAGAAAGATTGATCACCAACAAGATATATTTAGAGGCAGAAAATATAGTGACATAAGTGGTTACATTTTTTCTGGGTGCTAACATTTAAGGCTACGGGGGTGTGCCGTTAGAGCCCAATAATTCTTATAACTTTTCAGGAGCATAAACATGTTTAAGAATCTTTTTGCTAACCTGCAAAAAGTTGGTAAAGCTCTGATGCTACCAGTATCGGTTCTACCAGTTGCAGGTATTTTACTAGGTGTCGGTGCTGCCGACCTAAGCTTCATTCCAGAGATCGTTTCGAACCTAATGGAACAAGCGGGTGGTTCAGTATTCGGTCAAATGGCACTGCTATTTGCTGTGGGTGTTGCACTTGGCTTTACTAACAACGACGGTGTAGCAGGTCTTGCTGCTATCGTTGGTTACGGCATCATGACTGCAACACTAGGCGTTATGGCTGGTGTTATGGGCGTTGAAAAAATCGATACAGGTGTACTAGGTGGTATCCTTGTCGGTGGTGTGGCTGCTTGGGCATTCAACCGTTTCTTCAAAATCCAACTTCCAGAATACCTTGGCTTCTTCGCTGGTAAGCGTGCTGTGCCAATCATCACTGGTTTCACTGCTATTGGTCTTGGTATCGTTCTTTCTATCGTTTGGCCACCAATTGGCGGCGCGATTGCATCTTTCTCTGATTGGGCTGCTCACCAGAACCCACAAGTTGCATTCGGTATCTACGGTATCGTTGAGCGTTCTCTAATTCCATTCGGTCTACACCACGTATGGAACGTACCATTCTTCTTCGAAGCAGGTACTTGTGTTAACGCTGCAGGCGAAACTCAAAACGGCGTACTTACTTGTTACCTAGTTGCTGATGAAGCATCTCGTGCTGCTGGTAATGGCTTCGGTCAGCTAGCGGGTGGTTACATGTTTAAGATGTTCGGTCTACCAGCTGCTGCTATCGCTATTGCTCACTCTGCTAAACCAGAGAACCGCGCGAAAGTAATGGGTATCATGGCTTCTGCTGCACTGACTTCATTCCTAACAGGTATCACTGAGCCAATCGAGTTCTCATTCCTATTCGTAGCTCCTGTACTATACGGTATCCACGCTCTTCTAGCGGGTTCTGCATACGTTGTTGCTAACACTCTAGGTTTTGTACACGGTACTTCATTCTCACACGGTCTAATCGACTTCCTAGTTCTTTCTGGTAACTCTCAGAAAATCGGCCTAATGGTTGTGACTGGTCTTGTTTACGCAGCAATCTACTACGTAGTATTCCGCGCTGTAATCAAGGCAATGGATCTTAAGACTCCTGGTCGTGAAGACGAATCTGAAGAAGCAGTTGTTGCTGCTGGTTCAGACATGGCAGGTGAGCTTGTTGCAGCATTCGGCGGCAAAGCAAACATCACAGGCCTAGACGCATGTATCACTCGTCTACGTGTCGCGGTTGCTGATACAGAAGCTGTTAACCAAGACAAGCTAAAACAGCTAGGCGCAGCAGGCGTAGTAGTTGTAGCAGGTGGTGTTCAGGCTATCTTCGGTACTAAGTCTGACAACCTGAAAACAGAAATGGATGAGTGGATCCGTAACCACGGTTAATTCCCACTGACTCATCTAATTTGATAAAGGAGGCTTCGGCCTCCTTTTTGTTTTTGGAACGGGAGCGCTTCGCTTATGGAACGGGCTGCGCCCTTCGGGAAAGCCGGATCGCTACGCTGCTGGAAAGCGAGATCGGGCTTTGCCCTTCTGGAAAATGAGAGTTGACCACTTAACTTCAGTGGAGCAACTTTAGTTCTCCAGTTCTCCAGTTCTCCAGTTCTCCAGTTCTCCAGTTCTCCAGTTCTCCAGTTCTCCAGTTCTCCAGTTCTCCAGTTCTCCAGCTCTCTATTTTTCCTCATCCTCACCTTTCTCTGACATCTTTTCCCTACAAATACGGACAATTGCACGCTGTTTTATTTGTATTAGATGGCATTAGCATGAAGAAATATGGAATCTCTGGTTTGGTTGGCGTTTTAGCGGTAGCAAGTGGTGTTGCTGTCGCGGCAGAAGAGCCTAAATCAACAGACTTGTCGGTAGGAATGGCATTGGACCAAGGGCTTAGTGTTGTTGTCGAACTTGATAATCAGTACCGCTTTATTGCCGGCAATGATGGCGGCGCATTTGATTATATTCTTAAACGTGGCTCTTTTGAGGCCAATACGCCGGTAACTTGGTATGTTGGCGCTGGTGCGTGGAGTGAGTGGGATGGTAAAGAGTTTGGTGCTCGCGTCCCTCTAGGGCTGAATTGGAACTTGAGCAAAGGCTGGAATATGTACGGTCAAGTACACCCCGAGCTAAACCTATATGGCGGCCCTGAGCTACAAATTGGTGGCGCACTTGGTGTGAAATACTCGTTCTAAGTACTAAAACAGGCGTAGGTTTAACGGTCTGAGCAGAGGAGACTCAAAAACGGACGGTTAAACCTAGGTTTGCTGAAAACTGATTCATCCAATCGGTTTTGAACTTGATGACACACGAACCCTCGCCAGTCGTTGGCAAATTACATACCCCGCTGGTGTCATTGTCAACGACCGTTCCCAACCAACGTAGCTGAGTATTCAGCGCGACCGTATCGGAAAACTTGTATTCAAAACCGCCAAAGATACTGGCTGAAAATCCTAGCTCCTTATCGACCCAATCTGCATCGATATACGATCCTCCCAAACCAATTCCTAAGTAAGAAGAAAACTTATCTTCGATGGGGTAATAGACACTACTCTGAAAGTGTAAGTAATGGATGGTGCTACTCGCATTGGTGTTTTCTACGTCTGTGCTTTGCGTAGAGTAGAATAAGCCAAGTCGCCCAGTATCAAAGTCGGTTTCAACTGACAGTGCCAAACTCTCAGAACCTTTCAGGTCGAGCTCTTGTTGATTTTGGGTTTCAACGCTGCCGCCAGCTGTGTATCCAACCCAAGGAGTGAGATAAACCTCGGCAACTGCCGTAGTGCTAATGGCCGATAAAGCTAACGTTAAAGATATATGCTTCGATGCGTTCATTTTATATCCTTTATTTGATAACCATATGCTACTAATTGTGACGCTAACGCCATAATTCCGCACGGAAAATAGGTATTAATTGAAGATATCTCACAAGGATGTTATTACTTTGTTACACAATAAGGAGGTGTCTATGGAACACAATCTAAAATTTGCGCTAGTGATTACGGCTGTTATCTTCGCTGTTTTACTAGGTTTTGGCATTACAGCGATTACTACTGCGTAGCCTATCAATGAAGAATTGCGGTGTTATTACCAACGCTGCTGTACAACTTGATGCTCAACGACTAAAAAAGTACACCGGCGGTAAAAATGCATTGGTTGCTCAAGGGGGCGGCCAAAGAGGGATTTTTACGTCTGGTGTGCTTGATGCATTCCTTCTCTCTAATTTCGATCCGTTTCATTCTTTCTATGGTACTTCGGCAGGCGCGCTTAATTTGTGTGCGTTTCTCTGTCGCCAAAGAGGAATAGGGCAGTCCTTCATTCTCGACCTCACCACTGATCCAGAGTTTTTCCATCTGTTTCGTTATATACGACATAAAAAATACATGGGACTGGACTGGGCGCTCGATAAAATTTGCGATTATCCCTATCGACTTGATATTGATATGGGTAAGAAAGTGCTTGCTAATCGTCAGGCTTATGCTGCAGTTACAGATACTAATAGGCTATCTGACCATTACCTCCCTATGCTGCAAGATGACTGGAAAAAAGTACTGATCGCCACCTGTGCGATTCCCCGCCTGTACGATCAACCCGTTCAGTTTGACCACGGGGAGTATGTAGACGGTGGTGTTTCTGCTTCGATTCCAGTTCAGGAGGCATGGCGTAAAGAAGCCCGTTGTATTGTCGTGATTCGTACCGAGGGAGAGGATTTGGCGACGGATACGGTTGAGGTGAATCAAGAGCCTCCTGTCGAGTGGTTACGTGATTCATTCAATGTGATCCAAGATCACTGGCAAGAAAAGTTAACTCGGTGGAAGCAAGACTGGAGTTTGTTTTTTAGTGACCAAGTACAGAAATCTCGGCAGGAAAAAACCGAACAAACACACCTAGAAGCCCTAAATGGCGGGCGCTGGTTGTTTGGTGCTGATGATATTTATCGTCTGAGTCATTTGCTGGGAGATAAGTTTGATTCCGGTTTAGCAGACATGCTGATGGTGCATTATCAGACTTATTCATTGACTCAAGACTTTTTGCACTCACCGCCAGATGATTGCTTTATTGTTCAGATCAAACCGGACCAACCTCTGCGTTCTAGCTCCTTGATGAGTGAGAGAGAGGATTTACTCCACGATTATCAAATGGGGCTCGATGCTGGTTTTCGTTTTGTCGAAACTTTCTCTCAGTGTATTGCTAAATCCACTTTCTCCCTAAAATGCTAAAGGGAGCACAATGCTCCCTTTGTTGTCTTGAGGCTTTAACTTATGCGGCAAGAATTCGCATACAGTTAGTCGAGCCGACGACGTCCATCACGTCCCCTTGGGTGATGATCACTAGATCGCCGTCATCCAGAAGTCCTTTCTGTTTTAGGGTTGCAACAGCCGCTTCGGCAGTTTCTAGCCCAATATCTGACTTATCATCAAAGAACACAGGGAAAACACCTCTATAAAGCGCTGAGAGGTTCAGTGTGCTCTCATTGCGAGATAAGGCAAAGATAGGTAGTCCTGAACTCAAACGCGACATCATTAGCGCTGTACGGCCTGATTCAGTGAGAGTAACGATCCCTTTAACTCCACGCATGTGGTTAGCGGCAAACATGGTCGACATGGCTATGGTTTCTTCGCCTGTTTCAAACACGGAATCCATTCGGTAGCCCGAGCGGTTAACGGCCGACATCTTCTCTGCGCCCAAGCAGACTTCTGCCATAGAACGTACTGTTTCCAATGGGTATTTGCCTGCTGCGGTTTCGCCAGAAAGCATCACCGCATCGGTGCCGTCCAATACCGCGTTGGCTACATCCATAACCTCTGCACGGGTCGGCATTGGGTTTTCCATCATCGACTCCATCATCTGAGTTGCGGTAATGACAGTTCGATTGAGGGCGCGAGCGCGGCGAATCAGCTGTTTTTGCACCCCGATAAGTTCTGGGTCACCAATTTCTACCCCCAAGTCGCCACGCGCAACCATCACAGAGTCTGAGGCAAGAATAATGTCGTCAATATTCTCTTGGCTTTCTACGGTCTCTGCGCGTTCTACTTTTGCAACCAATCGCGTTTGCAGCCCGGCATCTGTAGCTAATCTGCGTGCGTATTTCATGTCTTCGCCATTGCGTGGGAAAGAGACGGCCAGATAATCGACTTTGATTTCAGCCGCGAGCTTAATATCATTCTTATCTTTTTCGGTCAGGGCTTCTGCGGACAAGCCGCCGCCTTTTTTATTGATTCCTTTGTTGTTCGACAAAGGCCCGCCAATAATCACCTTAGTTCTTACTTGCGACTCGTTAACGCCCATGACCTGAAGCTGAACGCGGCCATCATCGAGTAGTAATATATCGCCCGCAGAGACATCGTTAGGTAGTTCTTTATAGTCGAGCCCGACGGCATCTTTATCGCCTTGACCGGCTTCGAGTTTATTATCTAGGGTGAAAATATCGCCAATGCTAAGCTGAACTTTACCCTCTTTGAACGTAGATACGCGGATTTTCGGGCCTTGAAGATCGCCAAGAATGGCGACATGAGTGCCTAATTTTGCGGCGATGTTGCGAACTCTCGTAGCACGTTCTCTATGATCATCAGCGGTTCCGTGAGAGAAGTTCATTCTTACCACGTTGACGCCAGCTTCGAGAATTGCTTCAAGTACACCAGGTTTATCGGTAGAAGGTCCAAGAGTAGAGACAATTTTTGTTCTTCTTTGGATTGAGGTCATTCGGATCTCCTTGATTGATATTGCCGCCAGATAAAATTGGGAGCGGCTATGATTCGGTTTCCATTCCTAAATGCATTAGCATTAAGTATATACTGGCGTAGCATCTGTGCTGATAATTCAGATGACATTCTTATGTGCGCCTTTGAAAAGGTGATGGAAGACATATTTATTAATGCAAAAAAATAGGAATGGATTTGTGATAAATCCTTCGCTATTTGATTAGGTACACAAACAAACATGTTTATACGTGACACTTGTCACGGCAATCTATCAAAGCTCTTCACAATTACTTCGCAAAGTAAAAAAATTACCAGGTTGTTGATATTCGGAGCACTCCATGTACATGGCTCAACCTGGCCATATTGATCATATCAAGCAGGTCAATGCTGGCCGTGTATATAAACTCATTGATCAAAAAGGCCCAATTTCTCGTATCGATCTCTCGAAACAGAGTGAGCTTGCGCCTGCAAGTATCACCAAAATTACCCGAGAGCTGATTGAGGCACACCTTATTCATGAAACGACGGTTCAGGAAGCGACCAGCCGTGGCCGTCCTGCTGTCGGTCTGCAAGTGAATAACGAAGGTTGGCAGTTTTTGTCGATGCGTCTGGGGCGCGGATATCTGACGATTGCACTGCACGAACTTGGTGGTGATGTACTGATTGATACCAAGATTGATATCCATGAAGTCGACCAAGATGATGTATTAGCCCGCCTATTGCATGAAATCGATGAGTTTTTTCAAACCTACTCAGAGCAACTTGACCGCGTGACCAGTATTGCGATTACGCTGCCTGGCTTGGTTAACTCAGAAAGTGGGGTTGTATTGCAAATGCCTCACTACAATGTAGAGAATCTACCCCTTGGCCCTGAGATCTACAAAGCGACAGGTCTTCCGGTCTTTATTGCTAACGATACGCGCGCTTGGGCATTAGCAGAGCGCCTATTTGGGCATTCACAAGAAAACGAAAACTCGGTACTTATTTCCATCCACCATGGTTTAGGTGCAGGTATTATTCTTGATGGCCGCGTTCTGCAAGGTCGCCACGGCAATATTGGTGAACTCGGGCATATCCAAATCGATCCGAATGGTAAGCAGTGCCACTGTGGTAACCGAGGTTGTTTGGAAACCGTCGCCAGTTCGCAAGCGATTCGAAATGAGGTCGCTGAACGAATTGCTCAAGGAGAGGCGTCATCATTGGCTGAAATTGAAGAAATTTCGGTAGAAGATATTTGTGAAGCGGCGGCGAATGGCGATCCATTAGCGGTTAACGTAATTGAAAAGCTGGGTGGTTATCTTGGCTCGGCCATTGCGATTGTGATTAACCTGTTTAACCCTGAGAAGGTGTTGATCGGCGGTGCGATTAATCAGGCCAAAGAGGTGCTCTATCCAGCTATTCAGACTTGTATCGAAGAGCAGTGCTTACCCGTTTACCATCAAGACTTAGAGCTGGTGGAGTCGCGTTTCTACAAACAAGCCACTATGCCTGGTGCTGCTTTGATTAAGCAAGCCTTGTATGACGGCCTGCTATTGATGAAAGTAATTGAAGGATAGTGTTTTCTGAGCTGTCGCTCTCCTTTATCTTTCTAGTAAACCCATATAATCTTGAATGATATATGGGTTTATTTTTATCTTAGTCTTGCTATAGACTACTTTTGTTATATACACATTTGTTGGGAAGCAGTATGTCTGGAGTATTAAATACCGTCGATCAGCGAACTAACCTTGTCGGTGAAAACCGTTTAGAGTTGTTGCTGTTTAGTTTGAATAGCCGACAGGTCTTCGCCATCAACGTATTTAAAGTGCGTGAGGTCATTAAAGTTCCACCACTGACTAAAATGCCAGGCTCTCACCACCATATCACTGGTGTTGCCTCTTTACGTGGCGTTTCTGTTCCTGTGATTGATTTACGTGCTGCAATCGGTTTTCCGCCATCTCGCCTAGATAACCAAGAAGAGAACCTAATCATCACTGAGTACAATCGTACCGTTCAGGGTTTTCTTGTGGGTCAGGTTCGAAACATCATCAATACTGCGTGGACAGAGATCCAGCCGCCGCCGAAAACAGCAGGAAGAGCGAACTATCTCACTGCAATTACGCAAATTAAAGACGGCAAAGGCTCTGAAATTGTCGAAATTATTGATGTAGAGAAGGTACTCGCACAGATTATTGATTACGATATTTCAATTTCTGAAGGCGTTTTAGACAACAACTTAGTCAATGAGATGGTAGGACGTAATGTCCTTATTGTTGATGATTCTTCAACAGCCCGCTCTCAGGTGAAGGGCACGCTTTCTCAGTTGGGGCTTAACATCATTGAGTGTCGAGATGGGCTTGAAGCTTTGAATTTGCTTAAGTCTTGGAGTGATGAAGGGAAGAATGTGGTCGAAGAGTTGCTACTTATGATCACCGATGCCGAAATGCCAGAAATGGATGGTTATAAGTTGACGCATGAAGTGCGCTCAGACCCTAGAATGAAAGACCTCTATATCACTCTCAATACGTCACTGAGTGGCAGCTTTAATGAGGCTATGGTAGAGAAGGTAGGCTGTGATCGCTTTATCTCGAAATTCCAGCCAGACTTGCTTGTAGAGGTCGCTCAGGATCGATTAAGAGATATATTATCCTGATAATACTTGTTAACACTTATTGCTGATGCTTATTCATTGCATTGCTGTTATAGTAACCAAGTTATTTTGCAGTGCGAAATGACTAGAACGATTAAATACAACTGTTCATCAGAATCTTAAGGTTGTTTCTATTCATGATATGGTTTACGTCTAAGGTTGTTATGACCTTATGCATGTTACTGTACAGGGAATACAAGAAAAGAAGTATGGAAGCTGAAGACGAGTTGTAACTTGTCAGCGTTAATTCAAAAGGGAGCCTTCGCTCCCTTTTTGCTTTTATCGCTCTAGTGAAAGTCGCGAGATTTACTTCTGAGCCCTTGCAGTTTATCTGTCATATCAATCAGCCTTCCTGCAATCACATGATGAACCTCGCCTTCTTTTTCCAAAATCCCTTTGACTTGCAAGATCTTGGCTGTGAGATAAGCTTCCTTTTGCGCCCGAGCCGTTGCTTTCCACACCACGACGTTGATGTTGCCAGTATCATCTTCTAGCGTGAAAAATGTCACGCCAGCAGCCGTCCCCGGCGCTTGTTTTCCAGTCACAACGCCAGTCACAGTGACTAAAGATTGGTGATCTTTTTGCACCAAATCTTTCATTCGCGTAAATCGCCCCAACTCACCGGCGTCATCGAGCAAAGTGACAGGGTGTTTAGCGAGTGACAATCCAGTGGCAGCATAATCTTCAAGTAATGTTTGGCTCTCTGAGGGAGTGGCAATAACTTGGCTTTCAGGCTCTTCGATGTCTTGAAACAGAGGTAAGTCCGAAAGCGAATCCATCATTGCCCAGCGGGTCTGATAACGATTGTGGCTAAGTGAATGCATGGCATTGGCTGAGGCGAGCAATTCGACATCTCGCTTGGATAAACCGATATGTTTGATTTGCCCTGCATGGGTAAATTGGCCTTTGTCTCTGGCGTGTAATAGTTGTTGTGCGCTCTGCTGACTGAGTCCTTTCACTTGTCTTAAACCCAATCGGATCGCCAATTTACCTTGCTGATGGACAACTTGGTGGTCGTACATGGAAGCATTAACGCAAACAGGTAACACGATGACCTTATGTCGCCGCGCATCCTGTACAAGCTGTGAGGCGCTATAAAAACCCATCGGTAGGCTATTGAGCAGTGAAGTATAAAAGGCTTCAGGGTAATAGTGTTTGAGCCAGGCGGAGCAATACGCGAGCACGGCAAAGGAAGCGGAATGACTTTCTGGAAAGCCATATTCACCAAAGCCTAAGATTTGGTCAAAGATGCGTTCAGCAAACTCCAGTTGATAGCCACGGCTGAGCATACCTTCTACCAGCTTGGTTTTAAATTTGACTAGGTCGCCACTCTTTTTCCAAGCTGCCATCGCTCGGCGCAGTTGATCCGCTTCACCGCCACTAAAACCGGCAGCAACCATGGCTATCTTGATCACTTGTTCTTGGAAAATAGGTACGCCAAGGGTGCGCTCTAGCACGGCACGAACCTCTTCGGAAGGGTAATCGACCGCTTCTTCTCCATTTCTCCGCTTCAGAAATGGGTGCACCATGTCCCCCTGAATCGGGCCTGGGCGGACAATGGCGATTTGAATCACTAAGTCATAGTAAGTGGCGGGTTTTAAGCGTGGCAGCATGCTCATCTGCGCTCGTGACTCTATTTGAAACACGCCGACCGTGTCTGCACGTTGGATCATCTTATACACCTGCTCGTCATCTTGGCGGCGAGTAATCTCAGCAATCGTTAGTGTTTGGTTATGCAGACGCTGCACTAAATCAAAGCATTTACGAATAGCCGTGAGCATGCCTAAAGCCAGTACATCGACTTTAAGCAGTTTGAGAGATTCGAGATCGTCCTTATCCCATTGAATGACGGTGCGATCGGGCATTGACGCATTTTCAACTGGAACTAGCTCATACAAAGGCCCTGCAGCAATGATAAAACCGCCGACATGCTGTGAAAGGTGACGCGGAAAGCCAAGAATCTCGTTAACTAGATTAATGAACTGTTCGCCTTTGAGAGAATCAGGCTGTAGCCCGAGTTCGACGATTTGAGCTTGCCAACCAAGTGCTCGGTCACGGCGATTAACATTTTTAATAAAGTAATCGAGCTGACTCTCTTCAATGCCTAGCGCTTTGCCCACATCACGCACCGCGCTTTTGAAGCGATAAGAGATCACGGTTGCTGCTAGAGCCGCACGCTCTCGACCATACTTTTGGTAAATGTACTGGATGACTTCTTCACGGCGTTCATGCTCAAAATCGACATCAATATCGGGCGGCTCATCGCGTTCGGCACTGATAAATCGCTCGAATAGCACTGAAATTTGTCTAGGGTCTACAGAGGTGATTTCAAGGCAATAACACACCACGGAGTTGGCCGCAGAACCGCGCCCTTGGTAGAGGATTCGGCGACGTTTAGCGAACATCACAATGTCGTGGATGGTGAGAAAATAAAACGGGTAGTTAAGCTCATCAATCAGCTTAAGTTCTTTGTCTATTGTTGCCTGAATATCGCTTGGAACGCCTTCAGGAAAGCGCAGTTTCTTGCCATATTCGACCAAAGCGGTGAGGTAGCTCATTGGAGTATAGCCATCGGGAACCAGCTCGCTAGGGTATTCGTATTGCAGATGGCCTAAGCTAAATTCGCAGCGCTCGGCGATTTTTACGCTCTCTTGCAGCCATTCAAGTTTAAATAGCTTGGCGAGTTTTTCCTGACTACGCAGGCTTCTCTCTGTATTGGTTAGTCGCTGTTCGCCTAATTCATTAACGCTACAACCGGACTGAATAGCGGTCAGCGTATGCTGTAGAGGCAAACGGGTTGCAGTATGCATGAGCACGCCACCGCAGGCGCTAATCGGTAGTTGTATCTCTTGAGCGAGTTGCTCACAGTGCTCAAGGTATCGCTTATCATCAGATTTGAGGTGACGCTGAATACCTAGCCACAGTCGGTGTTGATGATGCTGAGCAAGCCAGTTTCCCCATTTATGGTCACTGGATGTATGACTGGGTAACCAGAGAATGAGGCAGTGCTTGGCAGACATTAAGTCCCATTCAGAAAGTTGATAGCTGCCTTTCTCGGAACGCCTTCTCGCATTGGTGATGATACGGCAGAGCTCAGCGTAAGCCTCTCGGTTTGGGCACAACAACACGACCTGACACTCTTGGTTAAGCCAGAACATACTGCCGACAATAAGCTCAATATTAAGCTCATGCTTCTTGCTTGCCGTGTAAGCACGTACCACACCAGCAACTGAGCATTCATCTGTGATCGCTAAGGAGTGATAACGCAGAAAATCTGCTTGCAAGATCAGCTCTTCAGCATGTGAGGCGCCAGTGAGAAAAGAGAAGTTACTTTGACAAAAAAGCTCAGCGTAAGACATCACATTCGCTCCGGACTAACAAAACAATCCATGGACAAACCAGTGCTTGTCTTGATTACGAAATACCCATAACCAGCGCCCTTGCTCACTACGAGCGACAAAGTAATCGCGGGTCATATCATCACCGTCCCACCAGCCTGTTACGAAGCGTTCAGGGCCTTGCATGATGGAGACTTTCTCTTGTAAAGGTTCTGGCGCAGGCAAAACAATATTCGGTCGCAGTCTTTGGCTTGCTGCCTTGGTTGGAATAGGCAGGGTAGGGTCACAGAGAAAGGTGGCTTTTTCTGGACGAGGGTCGTGACTATGCGCCACTTTACGCACCTTATCTTTGCCCAATTTTGCCTGTAGTAAGCCAATTAGCTCTAACTCAGTTTGCTCGCCTTGAAAGCCTTTAAATAGGTCTGCGCTGGTGGACTCAAGCTCTCCACTGCGAATCAAACGCAGCGTCAGCCCCTGCACGGGAGCATCGAGCTTTAATGATTCCATTGTTAACTGGCAGAACGTCATCCAACGAGTGGCAAGGTAATCGCCACTGGCAGAGTAAAATGTCACCGACGCATCGTCTTTGTCTCTTTGATGTAAGATCAGCTCTAACTCATAGCCAACTTGGTTACGTAGTGTCAGAAACCATTCTAGCTTGGTGAGTAGTTTAGCGAGCGGTTTTTCTAGCCACTGAATGTTTTCAATATCAAAGAGCAACTCTTGATAGTTTTCGAAGTGCTCTGGTGGGTGGTAGAAATCAATAGGGTGCTTAAACTGTCCCATCAATTTGCCAACATAGTTGACCAAATCAATATCAAAGCGGCGAGCGAGATCTTTGATTGGGATATCGAGCAAGTCGCTTAGTGTTGTGATGCCAACCCGCTGGAGCTTTTCCACCGTCTTGTTATCAAGCTCGGTTGCCGTAAGAGGAAAAGGCTTGATGATCTTGATAAGTTGCTCTTTCTCTAGAGTCAGTAGCGCAGCATTGGCTTTTCCTAAGGCGATAGCCGAGAAAGGAGAGAAGCCGCTCGAATAAGAGTAGTTAAGCTGAAGTTGCGTTAAATGCTGTGAAACGCGTTGCCAATAGGGTTCTAGCCCACCGTAGAGTGACAACATATTGGTGGCTTTGAGTAACACGCCTTGCGGTGGCAACAGACAAATATCTGAGGTGACCATATATAGCCACTGGGCAATATCAAGCAGAGTTTGCTGCTCAACCTTTTCATCATAAGGGTGAACTTGAAGCTGGTGACACATCGCACTAGCGCTGCCTAACCCCATGCCCGTTTGTACCCCTTGTTGACGGGCGATCTCATTACATTGGACGATCTTAAAGCGCTTAGATTCAACAATCGCCAGTGGTAAAGATGCCTGCTCTGAGAAAAGTGCATCAAGTTGTAGAGTTGGAAAGTGTAGGTAGATCCAGCTTTGCATAACTACCCTTGCTGACGAATTGGGAAAGGGATAATTACAGGCGGTTTAGGTTGCAACGTAAGGCTAGGCCAAGCTGCACTCATATCAATCACAAAGCTGCCTTGAGGCCAACCACCTTTACGTTTGGTGATGGTAATTTCTACTCCCAACGCGTGTGGAAGGAGTGTCATACTTAAACTGACAGGCAGTGAAAACAGACTTTTTTTGGCCATTTTAAAGATAAAGTGCAGGCAGTTTCCATGTTCGCTGGCAACCTGTAGGCGTCTTGCTTGATGAACTTCTAATTCGGGATGCCAAAGCAATACATTGCTGCATGCACCGCTGCGTAAACATTGTTCGGCAGCCCAAAGTGCCTCTTTATCATTTTGTGGGTAGATGAGTAGGACTTTATTGTTATCTAAACCTTCATTATTAAGCTGCTCAGCACACAGGTAACCAGGAGGTTGAATGAAAACAGATAACCTCTCTTGGCTGGTGTTTTTTAGGTGCGGCAAAAGTAGGCGTAATTCACCAATACTGGAGGCACCTTGCAGTTCGACAACCCCATGCTTAGGAAAGCCGCCTTCAAGCTTTTGATCCAAAAGATCATGCCCAGTTGAGTAGTAGTCTCCGCTGTCAGGTGTTTGAGAACCCGACCAAAGCCATTGTTTTTGCTTAAGATGTTCGATTAATTCATACATAACAAAATACCTGTATATATATACAGTATAAATTATTATTAATTATCGGCAAGGGGATGAAAGATCGAATGGATAAAAAAACGCCTTGTGTTTCTATTTTGAAAACACAAGGCGTTGAATTTTATTGGGGTTTGTCACCTAGAAATTAGGAGCTATTTTTTAGGCTGAGCATCGATACACTCGCCATTGACTGCTTTACCTTCTGGTGCCATCAGGTAAAGGTAGAGAGGCATAATATCCTGTGGTGTTTTGAGCAAGTCTGCATCTTCAGCAGGGTAAGCTTTAGCACGCATACCTGTACGAGTTGCGCCAGGGTTAATCGCATTGACGCGGATTGTGGTATCGCTAAGCTCATCAGCAAGGATCTGCATCATGCCTTCAGTGGCAAATTTCGACATAGCATAAGTACCCCAGAAGGCACGACCACTGTGACCAACCGTTGATGAAGTAAAGACAATACGCGCGTCTTCAGATTTATGCAGTAGAGGCAGCAATGCTTGAGTCATCAGGAACTGAGCCTTGACGTTGACCTGCATAATATCGTCATAAGTATCTTCACCGATTTGATCGAATGGACTAATCACACCAAGTAGGCTTGCGTTGTGTAAAACGCCATCTAAGCGACCACATTGACCTTCAATGGTATCAACCATATCAAGGTAGTTTTGCTTAGTCGCGCCTTTCATATCGAGTGGGATAATTGCTGGCTGAGGGTATCCCGCCGCTTCAATTTCGTCGTAAGTCTGTTCCAGTTTTTTCACTGTACGACCAAGTAAAATCACTGTTGCACCGTGCTCAGCATAAGAGAGAGCAGCTTGCTTACCAATGCCAGCACCTGCGCCAGTCACCAGTATGACTTTACCTTTCAAGGCATCTGAAGAAACAGCATATTCCACGATGTGTATCCTTATTGTAATGATTTACTTTATGATTCCGTAAGATGGTGGTTACAATACACTAATTCGCACAATAGAGGATGCTCACATTGGAATTTTTGTTGGACTATGGGCTGTTTTTAGCCAAGATTGTGACTGTTGTGGTCGCGATTGTAGCGATTTTAGTGGTTGCTAAAGCCGTTGGTGGTAAAAGCGGTGGCGCGAAAGGTGAGTTGGAAATTACTAACTTAACGGATCAACACAAGCAGACCGTTGAGCAGTTAGAGCACCATCTGCATGATGAAGCGTTTATTAAAGCGCGTGATAAAGCAGAAAAGAAACAAGAGAAAGAGAAAAACAAATCTCGCGAGAAAGAGATCAAGAAAGCCTCAAAAGAGGGCGATCTTGATAGTAAACGTGAACCTCACCTGTTTGTTCTCGACTTTAAAGGCAGTATTGATGCTAAAGAAGTCGCTTCATTACGTGAAGAGGTGACGGCAATCTTAGCTGTGGCTCGTGAAGGTGATGAAGTGCTACTGCGTTTAGAGTCTGGTGGTGGCATGGTGCATGGTTATGGCCTTGCATCATCACAGCTAGATCGTATTAAAGCAGCCAATCTGCCCCTGACTATTGCGGTAGATAAAGTCGCGGCAAGTGGTGGTTATATGATGGCATGTATTGCAGACAAAATTGTGTCAGCACCCTTTGCCATTGTTGGCTCCATCGGTGTGATTGCCCAGCTACCAAACTTCAATAAAGTGCTGAAAAAGTATGATATTGAGTATGAGCAGCTCACAGCGGGTGAATATAAGCGTACTTTAACCATGTTTGGTGAGAACACGGACAAAGCGCGTGACAAGTTCAAACAAGAGCTAGAAGAAACACATGGCCTGTTTAAAGACTTTATTCGTGAACGTCGTCCTGACCTTGAGTTGGATAAAGTGGCAACAGGTGAGCACTGGTTTGGTACCCAAGCTCACGGTCTAGGCTTGGTTGATGAGATCAAAACTTCAGATGATCTTGTAGTTGAAGCGTGTAAAGACAAAACCGTACTTGCGATTCACTACGTAGAGAAAAAGAAACTGACCTCAAAGCTTGCTGGATTAGCAGGTGAAGCGGCAGACAATGTATTAATGAAGCTGATTGATCGCGGCCAACGTCCGATTGTCTAATTCACTGCATACTGAATACTAAAGCGCCCACCTATTTTGGTGGGCGCTTTTGGTTTTTCCGAGCTGAAGCAATAACAGGATAGTTATTTCACTAGTTCAACTGCTTCACGTGTGAGCTTGGCAAGCTCATCCCATCGACCTTCAGCGATAAGCTTTTTATCAACCATCCAAGTCCCACCGCATGCTAAGACGCGAGGAACAGCGAGATAATCTTTGATGTTGGAAGGGTTGATGCCACCTGTCGGCATAATATGAACGTCCCCGTAAGGAGCAAGCAGTGCTTTAACCATATTGATACCACCTGATGCTTCAGCAGGGAAAAACTTTAATGTAGTTAAGCCCATTTCGAGAGCGGCTTCAATAGTACTTGGATTGTTGACGCCAGGTACGATATCAATACCGATCTCTTGGCATGCGCGAACGGTATTTGGGTTAAAGCCCGGCGAGACAATAAAGGTAGCGCCGGCTTGTTGTGCTGCCAGTGCTTGCTCTTTATTTAACACTGTGCCTGCGCCAATTAACATCTCAGGTTGCGCTTCTCTTAGTAATCGAATTGCTTCAACCGCAGCATCGGAGCGGAAGGTAATTTCAGCGGCTGGTAAACCATTTTCAACTAACACCTTACCTAAAGGCAAAATATCCTCTGCGTTATCGACAGCGATGACTGGGATGACTTTGAGTGCTTTTAGCTGCTCGTTTAAGTTAGACATTGTTTTTTCCTATCTAAAGTTTTGCTTTGCGGTATTCGTATGTGATTTAGAAATGATAGCGCCTTTATGCTGAATGACTTCTCCAGCAAGTTGATTGCCATTGTGGCACGCACGTCTAACATCTCCATCTTCGAGATAAGTAGCAAGGAAGCCACCGTTAAATGAGTCTCCGGCAGAGGTAGTATCGACAACGTTTTCAATTAAAGTCGTTTCAACATGATAAGGTTCAAAAGTGCTGTGATCTGAGACTAAACAGCCTTTAGGCCCAAGTTTTATTACTACAGTTTTGACACCAAGAGACTGTATGCGAGTAATAGTGTCTAGTGGCGTTTGATCACCCCAGATGAGTTGTTCATCATCAAAGGTGACTAAAGCGAGATCTGTGGCTTGGTACATCGATTGGTATACAGACTTAACGGTTGAGTGTTTCTCACTTGACCACAATGAAGGGCGGTAGTTACTGTCAAACACCACTTCAGTTCCAGACGCTCTGAGCTCATTCAGCAGTTGGATCATTTGCTGCCTATCTTGAGTTGGCAATATGGCTAAGCTAATACCGCTTATCATTACCATATCAGCTAACTTAAGTGATTGTCGAACATAAGAAAAGTCTTGGTGCTGAAGTAGGTATTTTGCAGCAGACTGTTCACGCCAATACAGGAATGTTCTTTCACCCTTGTCATCCAGTTGAATCAGATAGAGTCCAGGAGAGCGATTGTTGTCTGTTAGCACCAAGTTAGTGTCGATACCTTCCTGCTCCCATCGAGCTTTCATTTCTTTGCTCAGCGGGTCACTTCCTAGCGCAGTGACATATTGTACTTTTGGAGCGGGCCTCAAGCCTTGATGGCTTCGGCAAAGATAAATGGCGGCATTGAGTGTGTCGCCACCGAACGTTTGTTGCATATGACTAAATGGTTTGCCATTGAGTTCAATCATACATTCGCCAATGATTGAGATTGTCTTCATAGTATAAATTCTTATAAAGCGCATCAGGCCTGCTTGTGTTGGGGGAGCAGACCTGATGGTGACTTGAAGCGATTACTTATTGTCTAAGCGAACGAACATCATAGTTAAAGCGAAAGATAAGGCGAAAACACCACATACACCAATAATCGCTTGAATGAAGTTTTGGGTACCACCTGCTAGGTAAGCCGGTAAGCTAAATACAGACGATAGAATATAGCTGGTTAGGTGAGTATCAATCGTCACTGAGATTGCGCCAAAGATACCCGCTGCCAAACTCGCCATGAACAGAGCTTTTGTGTATTTGGTTAAAACACCGAATAGAGCGGGTTCTGTAATACCGAGAATCGCAGTGATACCCGAGCCAGCCGTGATCGAAGATTGCTCTTTCGTTGCTGTTTTGCGTTGTTTGTACCAGATAGCCATAGTGGCTCCAGCAATAGCGAGGTTGCCAAGACACATGATTGGCATGAGTAAATCTTTGCCGTACAACGCGAAATTGTTCAAGCTGATTGGTGTCATGCTGTGGTGAATGCCGAATACAATAGTAATTGGTCGAGTTAAGCCAAATACAAAGCCAGTAAGCGTAGGTGAGACTTCCAGTAGGGAACTCACAACCCAGCCAGCACCATTACTAAGCCACATGCCTGCTGGAGCAACGACTGATAAAACAAGAGTTGAAGTCACGGTAAAGGCAAGTAGCGGCGTAAATACAGGCTTAGCAGAAGCAGGTACAAGCTTGTCGACCAACGGGGTTATTTTTGATAGAACCCAAACTGCTAGAATAGCCGGGACAATAGCGCCGCCGTAGTTAAGTAGTTCAATAGGCAGCATGCCGAACACATTAAGCTCTGCTTTGCCCCCAGCTTCTGTTAGCAGCGTGGCTTTTTCAAGTAGCTTTGGTGACATCATAGCAGCAGCAACAGCAAGCGCTATATACTCGTTGACCTTAAACACCTTCGCTGCCGAGAAAGAGACCAGCATAGGTAAGAAAAAGAAGACGGCAACGGAGATGGACCTGAAGAAAAACACCGTGTCAGAAGATTCAGAAATGACATTGGTTGCAATAAGCCCCGATAGCAGTCCCATTAACATCCCCGCACCTGCGATAGCAGGAACCACAGGGCCAAAGATTCCAGCCACTATGCGCATGGCGTTTTGAAACAGCTTGCCTTTCTCTTGTTCAATATCGGCGTCTATGGGGGCGGCACTTGCCCCGGAAAGAGCTAGATACCATTTCTCAACATCGACACCTATGATGACTTGAGTTTGTCCCTGTGCGAGAACAACGCCTTTCACCCCTTGGATAGCTTCAAGTTTGACTTTATCTGCTTTGGACTCATCGACCAGCTTAAAGCGTAGGCGAGTCATACAGTGGGTAATGTTTGCGATGTTCTCTTCACCACCAAGTGCGGCGACCAATTCTTGTAGTTTCATGCTAAAGCTGTCTGCTTTGTTTGGGGCATTATCGCCAATAGCCATGTTGGTTTCTGTCAATTGCATCATACTTTCCTATGTGCTTGTCTGCTCGTTTATTGCAATCATCTTAGCGGTTGAGGATTTTAAGCCAATCGACAAAAAAGTGATAAAACTCACATTAAAACAGCTGAAAAATTATTTTTGGCTATTTTGGGGCAATTGGTTCGTTTTTGTTTGCGAAAGTAAATCAGGAACGAACCAGTCATTTTTAAGTATAATTTACCCCTTGAAATCTGCATTTTTTCACTGTTAGATAAAATAAATCCTGTTATCTAGAGATAGTTCAAAGTGAACAAAAATATCATTTCAAATATTGAGTGTGTGATTACCAAACCTGACAGACATAACCTAATAACGGTAATTGTCGAAACTCAGTCAGGACTGACTGGTTATGGTTGTGCGACTTTTCAACAGCGACCTTTAGCCGTTAAGACAATGGTTGATGAATATATCAAGCCATTACTAATTGGAAAGGATGCTAATAATATTGAAGACCTATGGCAAATGATGATGGTTAATTCTTATTGGCGTAATGGACCTGTTATCAATAATGCTATTTCAGGTGTTGATATGGCACTTTGGGATATTAAAGCTAAGCAAGCTGGTATGCCGCTACATCAATTGTTCGGTGGTAAGTCTCGCGATGCTATTCAAGTATATACGCATGCTACTAGCGATACGATGGAAGGGTTATACGAGCAGATCGATAAATATCTAGATCAGGGCTACAAACATATTCGTTGCCAATTGGGTTTTTATGGTGGCGTCCCTGAAAATATTCATACAGCGCAAGTTCCAACATCTGGCTCATACTATGACCAAGATCAGTATGTTGATAACACGTTGGCAATGTTTAGGCAGTTACGTAGCAAATACGGAAATGCATTCCATATTCTGCATGACGTGCATGAAAGATTGTTCCCTAACCAAGCTGTTCAATTTGCCAAAGAGGTCGAAAAATACAAACCATATTTCATTGAAGATATTCTGCCACCAAACCAAACTGAGTGGTTGGATAACATTCGCAGTCAGTCTAGTGTTTCATTGGCGTTAGGGGAGCTATTTAACAACCCAGAAGAATGGAAAGCGTTGATTATTAACCGTCGGGTAGACTTCATTCGCTGCCATGTTTCGCAAATAGGGGGGATCACCCCAGCTCTGAAACTTGGCCATTTATGCCAGAGCTTTGGGGTACGTATTGCATGGCACTGTCCGCCAGATATGACACCCATTGGCGCCGCGGTAAATACACACCTTAATGTTCACTTGCACAATGCCGCAATTCAAGAACATGTTGAATACCAGCCAAATACCCAAGCAGTTTTTCCTAATGCTGCTGAACCGGACAACGGTTACTTGTATGCTTCGGAACGCCCTGGCATTGGTGTTGAGATGAATCTAGAAATGGCGAAAGAATTTCCAGTGACTTATCGACCACATGAATGGACACAAAGCCGTTTACCAGATGGTTCGATTCATACGCCGTAAGATAAAATTGTGTAAGACAGATAAGAAACGACCGCTACTCGCGGTCGTTTTGATCTCGGTAACTCAAGCTCTCAGAGTTAAATTTTGTGTGGTATGTGCACTGATAATCGATATCGATGATATCGCTGACGACGAATACTTCACCTGACTTTAAGAATCCACGATTGGTGATATTCATTGCCGATTTTGAACGTTTGCAACCAAGTAAATCGGCGTCTTCCTTAGATAAGTTGATGGCTCGGTAAGTGGTTAAGTAGCTGTCGATCTCCAGTCCTAGCGAGAGGACATGCTTTTGCAAAGAGCTTTCAATAACAGCTTCATCAATTTTAGGGAAAATGCGG
Source organism: Vibrio tubiashii ATCC 19109 (assembly GCF_000772105.1). Classification (NCBI taxonomy): domain Bacteria; kingdom Pseudomonadati; phylum Pseudomonadota; class Gammaproteobacteria; order Vibrionales; family Vibrionaceae; genus Vibrio; species Vibrio tubiashii. Next base: position 2,191,418 of record NZ_CP009354.1, on the reverse strand, counting down.
ACGGGTAGGCGAGTTTCTTCGACTTGAGTTACTTTTCCTTGAATTAACCGTAACCTTTTTATATGCCAAAGATATTCATCATCTTCAATTGAAAATACTTGAATTTCATGTGGGGTTGGTAACCTTTTATTCAGCTTTATTTTCTTATAAGAAATTTCACCAAATTTATTCTCAGTCACGGAATTATATATAAGTGGTGAGCCAATTATAGATGTATTAACGAAGTAACCAGAACCTACTTTTGATTTTACAATACCGATGGCTTCAAGTTTAGCAAGTGCTTTTCGTACTGAAAATCGAGATAGCTCATATTTGTCCGCCAATTCCCTCTCTGAAGGTAGCTTTACAGAAATAACACCTTGGCAAACTTTGCTTACTATATCTTGAACTAGTTCTTCATATTTTTTCATAATAATTAGGGGTGATTATTTTCTTCACAAGACCACTTTACTGGTTAATTGTAACCTAATTAAATACTTTTTATTGAGGTTTTGATGATCTTCAATTATTTCATCAGTTCAAGGCATATCAAATTGAAGCTATTGGAATGGCAAGTAACAACATGATATGTAGGTACTATGTATTCGATAAAACTAGCCCCACGGAATGTGGGGCTAGTTTATTCGTTGTTACTAAGCTTTGGGCTGCGCGCCTGTAGGCTTGCGATTAGCAGGACGGCGAGGCTTGTTATTCGCGTTGCCTGAACGAGGTTTCGCTTTACCTTCTCCGCGTTGGCTGTTGCCATTTTTGCTCTCGCCCTTTGGCTTACTGTGACCAAAGTGACGTTTGTTCTTGCTGGCTGGCTTATTACCGCGAGCGTTATCACCAGAGCGCTGACCGTCCTGATGTTCGGCTTTTGGTTGCTTAGGTTTTTTCGGCTTCTTAGGTTTCTTTGGCTTAATTGGGCGAGTATCTAGCTTTGACTCAGGCAGCTCGTTGACCGGTTTGAAGCCTTCTAGCTCTAGTCGAGGTAGCACTTGCTGAATTAGGCGCTCAATACCAAATAGCTCACTCGCTTCGGCAGCTTCAACCAATGAATATGCCTTACCGACTTCACCTGCACGGCCAGTGCGACCAATGCGGTGGACATAGTCTTCAGAGACGTGCGGCAGTTCGAAGTTGACCACCTGAGGAAGCTGAGGAATATCGATACCACGTGCGGCAATATCAGTCGCAACTAACACGCGAATATCGCCTGATTTAAAATCTGCTAACGCGCGAGTACGTGCGCCTTGGCTTTTGTTGCCGTGAATTGGCGCTGCTGTAATGCCTTCTTTATTGAGGAAGAAAGCTAAGCGGTTCGCACCATGCTTAGTGCGGCAAAAAACTAGCGTTTGTTGCCAATTACCATCTTGAATAAGCTTGGCTAGCATTGGCGCTTTCTTGCGTTTGTCTGCTGGGTAGATGCTTTGCTCGATGGTTACTGCTGTTGAGTTCTCTTTGCTCACTGAGACTTCTACTGGGTTGTTGACCAAGCCTTTTGCTAGCTCGCGGATCTCAGGTGAGAAAGTCGCAGAGAACAACAAGTTTTGGCGCTTCGCAGGCAGCAAGTTGAGAATCTTACGGATGTCACGAATAAAGCCCATATCCAACATGCGGTCGGCTTCATCGAGTACCAAGACTTCAAGTTGGTCGAACTTAATCGCATTCTGTTGGTAGAGGTCGAGTAGGCGACCCGGAGTGGCCACTAACACGTCACAGCCTTTACGCAGCTTCATCATTTGCGGATTAACTTTAACCCCACCAAACACAACTTGAGAGGTCAGTTTTTGGTGGCGACTGTATTTAAATACGTTTTCCTGGACCTGTGCGGCAAGCTCGCGTGTTGGGGTCAATACTAAGGCGCGAATATGATTGCCTTTCACGCGTAGACCATTGTCCAAACGTTCAAGGATCGGTAGTGTGAAGCCTGCGGTTTTACCTGTACCCGTCTGCGCTGCTGCCATAACATCTTTACCTGCTAGTACGGCAGGAATTGCTTGCTCCTGAATTGGAGACGGTTTGTCATAGCCTTGTTCTTCAATAGCTTTGAGGATTGGGGCAGAAAGGCCTAAAGAGGTAAAACCCATATATTGTTCTCTGTAAGTGGTGTGTGATCGGGCAAGACATCAACAAAAGGTGTCGCCACGAAAAAGGGCGCCATTCTGAGCCCTTTAGCGGTGAACATCAACCAAATTATGACTTGGTTGAAGAAAGTACGCCTTTTTTTGTTAGCAGAAAAACCGTCATCGCCAAGATAAGACCGGATAGAGCACCAAATAGGTGAGATTCCACTGCCACGCGTGCATTGATTATCTCACTTGTCGAAGCTGATGCACCCATTGTCATCTCCCAGCCAACTTTTGCTAGTACGCCAACGACCAACAGCCAGCTACTTTTTCTGTTGTTTAAAGCTTCCTGAAGGGCAAAATAAGCGAATAACCCATGCAGAACGCCAGAGAGACCGACATAACCATTCATGCTACTTAGGAAGTTCAGCCCGCCTATGGCTAGACTAACGATAATCAGGCAAAAAAGGAGTGCCTTGGGGGACGGCTTGAAGATAAAACTGATCACCCAAAGACCGGCGAGATTCATCCCTAGATGGGCAAAGTTGGTATGAGTGAAGTTTCCTGTTAGGATTCGCCACCACTGACCTTCAAGAATAAAATAGCGTTGCCAGTTAACTTGGGAAGCGAAAGGTTCGAACTGAAGGCCTAGGCAAACTAAGCTGATAGCAATTAACAGAAGTAATAAGCGCACACTATGTCCCGATACTGTTCTCAATGTGGAAAGTCACTCAAAGCTTGTATCTGTGAGTGGATACAAAGCCTAACATCGAATGTCGAGTTGGTCATCCTACAACACCACAGTGAAACAAACAGACCAATGGGAACGGCGCGAATACTCAAGCTGTCACTCGCCAATAGCTATTGCTTTGAAGGGGAAGACTTTTCTGTTCATGATAAGCTCAACCAATTGCTGTACGACGAGTCCTATCATCACTTTGTGCTCTATCCGGGAGAAGGCTCTGTGAGCCATACACAAGTCGCCGAAAAGTTATCTGCCGAGCAAAAGGTAAGGGTGATCCTGTTAGATGGCACTTGGAAAAAAGCCTATAAGATGTGGCAGCTATCAACCAATTTACACGCTCTGCCGTTAATTCACTTACCTGATGACTTGCAAGGTAATTACCGTATTCGCAAAGCGCCAAGCGATAATAGCCTCTCGACAGTCGAGGCAGGCTACCACATTCTATCGCTACTGGAACCAGAGACAGATTTCCTACCTTTAATCGATGCCTTCAACCAAATGATCGAGTTTCAAATTCAGCAAATGCCACCGGGCGTGTTTGAAAAAAACTATCGCGCGGATTGAACAGGCGAATTGGGAATAAGCGGCAAAACCCAACAAAGCGACTACACTTGATCCAAGTGCGATGTTGTCAATGAGTACTTTATCCAAGTACAATGCCGCGCAATCGTTTAGTTACTACTAGGCGAAGCTTCGTATAATCCCGCTGATAAGGTGTGGGAGTCTCTACCTGAAACCTCAAATTTCAGATTACGAAGAGTTAAGTGCATGGCGCTTTTCTCTTTGTATGTCAGAAAGCTAATTTAGAGAAAAGTGCTTGTTTACCCTTCATATTTGAAGCTGCAGCGTTGTTGACTGCATAAATTCACCGGAACGCCGGCCGCCCGAATCACATAGAACTTCTATGCTCATAGGGCTGAATTTATTGGTCGCCTAGCTGCAACTCCAACTATTTTGGGTATCTCGGTTGATATGAATGGAGAGACAAGCATGAACCAAACCCAATTTATCCAACAACTTCCAAAAGTTGAGCTGCATTTGCATATAGAAGGCTCCCTTGAGCCAGAAATGATGTTTGAACTCGCTCAGCGCAATAATATCGCGTTACCTTTTACTACCCCAGAGGAAGTGAAGGCCGCGTATCAGTTTACTAACCTTCAGTCCTTTTTAGACATCTATTATCAAGGTGCAAATGTTCTTATTCATGAGCAAGATTTCTATGATCTGACTTGGGCTTACTTGTTACGTTGTCAGCAAGATAATGTCATCCATACTGAGATATTCTTTGACCCGCAAACTCACACTGAGAGAGGGATTGCGTTTGAGACCGTGATCAGCGGTATTCACCGCGCACTAGAAGATGGCCGTGAGCAACTTGGTATTACTAGCCAGATCATCATGTGTTTCCTACGCCACTTAGACGAAGAAAGTGCCTTTGATACCTTATTCCAAGCCCTTGAGCATAAAAGCAAGATTGTTGGTGTCGGTTTGGATTCTTCGGAGCTTGGTCATCCGCCAGAGAAGTTTGCCCGCGTATTTGCTAAAGCGATAGAAGAAGGATTCTTAACGGTGGCTCATGCAGGGGAAGAAGGTCCTGTAAGTAATATCTATGATAGCTTAGAGCTATTGAAGGTAAGCCGTATTGATCATGGTGTGAGATGCTCTGATGACGAAAATTTATTGCACGCTTTAGCACAAAGCCATATGCCACTAACGGTATGCCCACTATCTAATACTAAGCTCAAGGTGTTTGAAGATATGCATGAGCACAATATTGTTGAGCTGCTAAGGCGTGGTATTTGCGTGACGATCAATTCTGATGACCCTGCTTACTTTGGAGGTTATATGACAGATAATTTCTTGGCTGTCGCCGAAGCACACTCAATGACCAATCAAGAGCTAGCGAAGTTTACCCGCAATGCGATTGCCGCCAGTTTCATCAGTGATGAAGAGAAGCAAAAACTAAGAGAAAAGCTGGGCGAATTTATTAGTTCGGTGAGTTAACTCGCTGGTATGAATCAAGAGGGCAGCGATAACGCTGCCCTTTATGTTTAGTGAGAGGAAAACAGTTGCTGGTGGAGCCTTTGTGCGTGTCCATCTGTCATCGAAGATATGTAATCAGCAATGACTCGAAAGCCCGCACTCTCACTCTCTTTGTCTAACCACTTCTGGCGTACATTGATGGGCAATAATCGCTCTGGGTCAGCGCTGAGTGCCTCGAAAATATCCATAATGATCTGCTGACCCTTGTATTCCACCACTTGAACGTGAGGCACTTGTATTACATAGTCACTGACAAACTTCTTCAATACATCGAGTGCTTTTGCCATCGAAGGTTCTAATACGGCATTGAAAGCCAACAGTTCGCTTTGGAACGGGGCATCAATTGGTTTGATGGAAATACTAGTCAGCAGCGCGTTAACCATGCCACCAATCGCATCTTTGCGCTGGTAATGAGTTCCGGCAAAAAGCATCTCGGTAATTGAGGCAATGTGTTTTTCAAACCAAGGATCACCGCATTCCGACAAGTGGCTAGAAGCACCTTCAATCCACTGGTGGCGATTAACCATTCCCAGAACAATCGCATCTTCAAGATCATGCACACCGTAAGCAATATCGTCCGCGAGTTCCATGATTGAACAATCAATCGATTTATAGCGAGTTTTGCTATGCTGGATGTCACTGACTTTCTCTTCACGCATCTGGCTGAATAGCAATTTATCTTGTTCACTTAAAGGCTCGACAACCCAGTCAAACAAGGTTTTATCGCAGTCGTACAGCCCTTTTGCCGGCGACCAATCTTTCGCTTTTAGCTTACGCTGGTGGGAAACACTGTCTGGAACCTTTGCGGCGCGAGTCTGGCTAATCATCGCAGGGTATTTGATTAAGCCAAGCAAAGTACGGCGCGCCAGATTCATACCAAATTGTTCGGTGTAAGGTTCCAGCTTGGTCACGATGCGAAAGGTTTGGGCATTGCCTTCAAAGCCGCCATGTTCCCGCATCATATAATTGAGTGCCACTTCGCCGCCGTGACCATAGGGTGGGTGACCAATGTCATGAGCAAGGCATAACGAATCGATCAGGCTGTCACTGGGTAATAAGTCTCTAAACTCCGGTTGTTTCTTTTTCAACTGGGCGACTATACCTGTGCCCAATTGAGCGGCCTCTAATGAGTGAGTTAAGCGAGTCCGGTGAAAGTCGTCGAAGCTATTACCATGTACTTGGGTTTTTGCTTGTAAGCGGCGAAAAGCGGCAGAGTGCAGGATGCGCGCCCGATCCCTTTGATATGGACTGCGGTGGTCATCACGACGGATTTTATGCTCATCATCGTGGCGTTCATGCCATAAATCGCTGATTTTAAACGTCATAGGCTACGCTCCCCTGTTTCTTCTTACCGTACACGTATACGCTAGTGACTGCAAGATCAGTCGCGCATCGTCAGAATCAGCATTGCTGCGACAGCGAGAAAGCCAGTCATCATCAGAAACACATCGTTATAAGCCATAATCGCCGCATCTCTTTGCATTGTAGCAACCAAACTGGCTTGAGCTTGCTGCAACGCTGTTGCGCTATCACTGCCTGCTTGAATAAAGAAGCTCTGTTGTTGTTGCAGAGTTTGCCAGCCTAACTGACTGACAGTGGGTAGCGACTCTTTGATATGAGCCAAATGTTCGCGCGTTTTGTTATCAAGCAAAGTAGCAATCACCGCGATACTGAAAGCACCACCCAAATTGCGCATAACGTTAGTGAGGGTGGAAGCATCAGGCGTCTCATGCTTGGCGATGTTCTTCATCGCGACTAAAGATAACGGGACCATGATAAATGGGCTACCAATGGCACGCAGTACCATGGATAAAATCAGTTGCTGACCACCAAAATCAACGGTCATATGAGTGTTGACGTAACAACTTAAGCCAAACATGGCAAAGCCAAATGTCACTAAGTATTTGGGCTTAATGATTTGGGTTAACTTTGGTACGAGCGGAAAAATCAGCAGCTGCGGAAAGCCCATCCACATCAACACTTCACCGATCTCCATCGCGTTGTATTGCTGAATCTGGGTGAGGTACATCGGCAGCACATAGATCGAACCTAATAGCGCCATACCAAGAATCAGATAAGCGATACAAGACATCGCAAACTGTCCATCACGTAGCAATCGTAAGTTAACTAATGGTTTTTTGTGCTGCAGTTCATTAATCACAAAATAGACTAAGCTCACGGCGGATATGATCGCCAAGGTGATGATAAAGCTAGAGCTGAACCACTCCTCGCGATTGCCTTCTTCAAGTACGACTTCTAGGCAACCTAAGCCCAGTGCCATAGTTGCTATACCAAACCAGTCTGCATTTTTGAGTGTTGCTAGCTCTAGAGGCTCATCATCCAAACCATAGCGAATCATTGCGATCACTAAGAAAGCGGGCGGAATGTTGATATAGAAGATGTAGTGCCAAGAGAGATTTTCCGTCAACCAGCCACCAAACGTTGGGCCGATAGAGGGTGCAAAAGTGGCAGTGACACCAAACAGTGCCATACCTACCGCCCGTTTATTGAGAGGCAAAAGCTGCACGACCAATGAAAAGGCAAGAGGGATCAGAGCGCCACCGCTAAAGCCTTGCATCGCGCGGAACACGATCATTGAGGTCATATTCCATGAGAAAGAACATAACAGTGACGAAAGGGTAAAGATCGCGGTTGTCCAAGTGAGATATCGGCGTTTTCCCAGTGCTTTTGATAGCCAACCGCTGAGCGGAATGGCGATCATTTCTGCCACGAGATAAGAGGTTGAGATCCAAGAACTCTCATCCAATGTCGCAGAAAGTGCTCCTTGAATATCTTTTAGCGAAGAGTTGGTGATTTGAATATCAAGAATTGCCATAAATGCGCCAATGAGACCACCAAACAGGGCGATCCAGTGGCGCGTCGGCACTTGTTGCTCTTCAACATTGGGACTAATTGCAGCATCTGCCATGACTAGCCTCGCGTATCAATGGTCGCGATAACAGACAAACCTGGAAGCAAGCGGCCTTTTAGCTCTTTAGCATCAGGAATCGTGATTTTGACGGGGACACGTTGAACGATTTTGGTGAAGTTGCCTGTCGCATTTTCAGGTGGCAGTAGAGCGAACTTCGCACCAGTGGCGGGAGAGAAGCTATCAACAACGCCTTCTAGATGCTTGCCAGGAAAAGCATCCAGCTCGACTTCGACTTTTTGCCCTTTATGAATGCCGCTCAGTTGAGTCTCCTTGAAGTTGGCTTCGATCCACACTGCGTTATTTGGTACTAGGCTCATCAATGGTGCGCCCGCCTGAACTAACAGACCTTCGCGAACGCTTCGTTTGCCTATGATGCCATCCGTTGGTGCGTAAACTTTGGTGTAATCCAAGTTTAACTGAGCTTGTTTTAGCCCTGCTTGCGCTTCTGTTACTGAAGCACGTGCTTGTTCAATTTCACTGGCAATGACATTCAATTGTTCGTTTGCTGCATCTAGGCTAGCTTTCGCTTCGTCAAGTTGTGCCATTGTAACTTTTTGCTGAGCGAGCATGCTGTCTACTTCATCTTGAGAAGCGTAGTTGCGTTTTAACAGGCTGCGTGAGCGTGCCACTTGCTGAACGGCGCGATCGTACTCTGCTTGCGCTGACTCAACTTGGCTCTCAGCTTGGTGAATTTGGCTGCGTTGCAGTTTTTGCTGAGCAACGAGGTTGTGCTCACTCGCTTCGGTGACGGTTAGGTGTGCTTTAGCTTGCTCTAGAGCCGCTTGATAATCGCGGTCATCTATTTGTACTAGTAGGTCACCCTGTTTTACCGCTTGGTTATCAGTGATGTAAGACTTAGCGATATAGCCTGAAACTTTAGGACTGATACTGGTGATATCACCTTGCAAATAGGCATTATCGGTAGACTCGAAGTATTGACCATAAGTGAGCCAGTAACCACCACCCAGCAAGCCTAGTGACAGCATAATTGCGGTGGCAATTAATGGGGCTTTGTTGCGTTTGCGAGGCATGGCTGGGGCGTTATGGTTTTCGGTCATAGTGATTCTCGTTGGGGGAATAAGGATGTAACAAATTGTAAAGGAATTGGATTGGTTGATAAGATAGGAAAAAATGAAAACACTGTTGCACAAATTGTTCTAATTAAGAGAGAGGAAATTCAATGGACTTAAACGCTATAACCGTTTTTGCACAAGTGGTTGAGTGTGGAAGTTTCACCCACGCGGCAGAGGCATTGAATATGACTAAATCCACGGTCAGTCGAAAGTTAGGGGAGTTAGAACAACACTTAGGTGTGAGATTGATCACTCGCTCCACACGTAGCCTAATGTTAACGCCGGAAGGGGAACGCTTTTATCAATCTAGCCAACAGATGCTGGAGCTTCTCAATCAGGCAGAGCTGGAAGTGAGTGCTAACCAAGACTTAATCAGAGGACCGCTCAATGTCGTCTTTCCCGTCGAGCTTGGTCAACAAGTGTTAAGTAAATACATTCACCAGTTCTTGGCCGATTATCCTCATGTAACGTTAAATCTGGAGCTGACGAATCGTGAAGTAGATATTATATCTGAGGGCATTGATCTTTATGCGCAAATCGGTGAGCTAGAAGACTCGAGTCTTATTTCAAGGTATCTGACATCATCAAAGCGGGTTTTGGTTGCTAGCCCAGAGTATCTAGGGAAATTTGGTCAGATTGATAGCCATCTCGATCTCACTGAGCCTCATCGAGTGATTGAGGTGTTTAACAAAGGTGCACGTTTACCAAAGTGGCAACTCAGTTTAGAAGATGGATTCTCTTATTTGATCGACTTACCGTATCAATTAAGAGTGAATACCATTACATCTTGCCTTAATGCCTGCATTGACGGATTAGGTATCGCAGTGCTTCCAGAGTTTATCTGTTTAGAGCATTTTAACAGTGGCAAATTAAAACATCTCCTGCCTCAATACTCGATGCCGGAAGTCAGTGTTAGCTTGGTTTATGCCGACCGACAGTTAATACCAAAGCGTAAGAAGGTGTTCATCGACTACTTGTTAGATGCTTTCCATAAAGAGCATCTACATACTAGCTGATTTCATCTAATGATAGCTCAAAGCTAGGCGCAAAGGTATGGAGGAAATAGTCCATCTCTGGTGTGCGGCGCTCTTGCAAAGTGATATCAAGACGCTTCTTGGCTAACGCATATTCATGGTTTCCTGCACTGAGTTCCTCTAGACACTTCAAGTAGGCACAGATGGTGTCTGCTTGCTTCACTATGGCGGCATCTTCGGTATGGGCAGACTGAGAGACTAGAAAGGGCGCGAAATCATCGCGAAACTCTTCAGGCAGCATAGAGAGCAGTTTTTGCTCTGCCGCAGCTTCGATCTTTTTGTATTCTTTGGCTATCTCTGGGTTGTAGTATTTGACGGGGGTCGGTAAATCCCCAGTAAGCACTTCACTGGTGTCGTGATACATACCAAGGATAGCGATTCGCTCCGGATTTAACGTTCCACCAAACTTTTTGTTTTTGATCACGGCTAGCGCGTGGGCAACAAACGCGACCTGCAAACTATGCTCTGAGATGTTTTCCGTCGAGACTGAACGCATCAAAGGCCAACGCTGAATCAGCTTCATACGCGCTAGGTGAGCAAAAAAGTGACTTTCCTTTGGATTACTGTTTGGCATTTGTTCCTCCCTAAACGAAAAAGGACACTCGATGAGTGTCCTTTAAGCATATGAAAGTTCAGCGCTAATTACTACTGACTATAAGTTGATAAGAAGCGTTCAAAACGACCTATCGCCATTTCCAAATCTTCGACATGCGGCAAGGTCACAATGCGGAAGTGATCCGGTTTCGGCCAGTTGAAGCCTGTTCCTTGGACCAGCAGTACTTTCTCTTGAATCAAGAAGTCGAGCACCATCTTTTGATCGTCTTTGATGTTGTACATCTTGGTGTCGATTTTCGGGAAAAGGTACATGGCACCTTTTGGCTTAATGCAAGAGACGCCAGGAATTTGATTGATTAGCTCAAAAGCTTTGTCTCGCTGCTCTAGCAAACGCCCACCAGGCAGGATCAGTTCGTTAATACTCTGATAGCCACCTAATGCGGTTTGGATAGCATGTTGCATCGGCACATTGGCACACAGGCGCATCGATGAAAGCATATCGAGACCATTGATGTACCCTTGAGCTTGATGCTTAGGTCCTGTAAGGAACATCCAACCGCCACGGAAACCACAAACACGATAAGCTTTTGATAAACCGTTAAAAGTCACGACTAGCACATCTTCTGTTAAGGTCGCTACCGATGTGTGTGTCGCACCATCATAGAGAACCTTGTCGTAAATTTCGTCGGCAAAAATGATCAGCTTGTGCTGGCGGGCAATCTCAATGACTTCTAGTAAGAAGTCACGACTGTAAACCGCACCTGTTGGGTTGTTTGGGTTGATCAGAACAATGCCGCGAGTTTTTGGCGTTATCTTGCTTTTAATGTCGTCTAGGTCTGGATACCAATCCGCTTCTTCATCACACATATAGTGAATGGCTTTACCACCGGATAAAGCAACAGATGCGGTCCAGAGTGGGTAGTCAGGCGCAGGGACGAGCATTTCGTCACCATTGTTTAGCAAAGCCTGCATTGCCATAACGATAAGCTCTGATGCACCGTTACCTACGTAGACGTCTTCGACATCAAGAGAGCGTATACCTTTACGTTGGTAATGTTGAACCACCGCTTTACGGGCAGAGTAGATACCTTTTGAATCACAGTAACCTTGCGAAGTTGGCAGATTACGGATTACATCAACCAAAATTTCGTCTGGGGCGTCGAAGCCAAATGGGGCAGGGTTACCGATGTTCAATTTCAGTATTTTATGCCCCTCTTCCTCCATGCGCTTAGCATGTTTGAGTACAGGACCCCTAATGTCATAGCAGACATTGTCGAGTTTTGACGACATCCCGATATTTTGCATTGATTAAAACCTAAATATTATTGAATTTCTTTATTAAAGTACCTGAAAAAGAGGTTCTTTAGAATAAAAATCTGATTAGATAACAACATTTAATGCCTTGTAGCACGCCCGTTATCACAGGATTTTGCAAAACATTGGTTTCAACCTTGATTTGAGTAGGGTCTATAAATAGAGTAGCGACATATAATAAAATAATAACCCCCATGCATACGAGGCTGATTTGTCATACTTTCATCAAGCCGTAGCTGAACTGATTGAACGCGTAAAGGAAGCAGAAGATGGTGTAAACCGTCTGGTTCAAGTTCTTGAGGAAAAACCTGACTTTGCATTTATAGATTGGCTGGAAGCGCAGCCGCTATTTCCAAAGTTTTACTGGCAATCTCGTGATACTAGAGAAGAGGTTGTTGCACTAGGACAGCTGCATACGTTTGTCGAACCTGCGCCTGCCTATACTATTCTCGCCGACGATCAGCGCATTTGGGGAGGTCGTTCCTTTGATGGTCATACAGGTAAGAATCACCGTTGTATGTCCTCTTTTTTCTTCTTACCGCAAATTGAACTGATCCGTTTTGATCAGCAATGGTCACTCGCGGTGAATCTTAACGCCGAAAAACATCGCACTTTGGCGAGCTTATATAAGCTGCAGCTTGAGGTTTCCCCTATATTGCCAGTCTCTTCGCATATAGAAACGATCCAGCATACGCCTGAAAAAGAGCAGTGGTCACAGTTGGTAGATAAGGTACTGACTGGCATCAAAAATGATGAATTCAAGAAAGTGGTTCTTGCGCGTAAAACCGAGGTGAATCTCGATAGACCGCTGTGCGCATCTCAGCTACTGAAGGCTAGCTATCTGCAAAACCATCACAGTTTTCACTTTCTACTCTCACTAGATAAGAAACACAGCTTTTTAGGCTCGACCCCAGAGCGTTTGTACGCGCGTCAAGGTCAGGAGCTTTATACTGAAGCGCTTGCAGGCACCATTGGGCGCGGCACTAATGCCAGTCAAGATATGGAGCTGGCGAACTGGTTGTCGAATGACATTAAGAACCTTAATGAAAATCAGTATGTGGTCGACGATATTATTGAGCGCCTAACTCCACATTCTGAGCATGTTGAAGTAGAGCAAGAAGCAAGGTTAGTTCGCTTACGTAAAGTGCAGCACTTAAAACGCAGTATTCATGCTCATCTCAATAAAGGGGTTAACGGGGTGCAATTGCTTAGCGCTTTGCAGCCAACTGCTGCCGTTGCCGGATTACCACGTGAAGAATCCATGGCGTTCATTCAAGAGCATGAACCGTTTGCTCGGGGCTGGTATGCAGGTTCAATGGGCTTTATTAGTCATCAAAGGGCGGAGTTTTGCGTCGCTATACGCAGTGCGCTAGTACTCAACGATCAAGTTCAGCTTTTTGCTGGAGCTGGAATTGTTCCTGGTTCTATTGCTGAAAATGAATGGCTGGAGCTCGATAAAAAAATGTCGACGTTACTGTCTTTAATTTCTGACAATCCTCCATTGGGAGTAGCTTCATAGATGAGTGGTAGTCCATACTCAATCGAGCAGGCGGTGGTAAATCGCATTTGGTGTCAGACTATTTTGGAAGAGCTATCGCGCTTTGGGGTCAGTGAGGTTTGCGTTGCTCCAGGCTCACGTTCAACTCCATTGACCTTAGAAGCCGATGAAAATCCTAATCTGACTTTGCATACCCATTTTGATGAGCGTGGTTTGGGCTTTCTTGCGCTTGGATTAGCGAAAGCAAGCCGAAAACCTGTTGCTGTGGTGGTAACTTCCGGTACAGCTGTCGCGAACTTGTTGCCAGCGATTGCAGAGGCGAAGCTCACTGGTGAAAAACTGGTGGTGTTAACGGCAGATAGACCGGTCGAGTTGGTTGGATGCGGAGCTAACCAAGCGATTAATCAATCGGGGATATTCTCGTCGCATGTCACTGCATCGCTTGAGTTGCCAAGTCCCTCTTTGACAACACCTCTGAAGTGGTTACTTACTTCCGTTGATAACGTCATGCACAGTCAAGCGAAGGTAGGCTGCGCAGTGCATATCAACTGTCCTTTTCCTGAGCCCTTGTATAGCGCTCAAGACAAATCAATTTATCAAGATTATATAGAAACGGTTTCGAGCTGGTGGCAGAGCAATACCACCTATACTCGCCAGTTGTCAGCTGGTATTGAACAACAGATCCACTTTAGTGATTTCGCTGATAAAAAAGGCGCGATTGTTCTTGGTAGCGTTACCTTAAGTGAAGCGCGATTAGCAAAGCAGTTAGCCGAAAAGTTAGGTTGGCCGCTATTGAGCGATCCTCAATCGGGGGTGACTTCCGCTTGGGCTCATTACGATCTATGGCTCCAAAATGGCGAACGCTCGGAACTACTTAATCAATGTGAATTGGTATTGCAGATCGGTTCAAGAATCGTGTCGAAGCGCTTAAACCAGTGGCTTGTTGATCAGGTTGAGCAGCGTAACGCGCAGTATCATTACCTTGCGCCAAGTGCCGATAGAAACAACCAATCGCATTTGATGCAAACTCATCATGTTGCTGATATTAAATCTTGGCTACAGGTCTGTATTGAGTCAATTCCAGTACTCTGTAACACGGAATCTGGTTGGGCGAATGAGCTGACGGAAGTGTCTCAGCAGGTTGCAAACCTAGCTGCGCTCCATCTCAATGCCGATTCCTCACTCGATGAGATTGAACTTGCGTTAAGCGTTAACCTAGTTGCCAAGCAGGCACAGATCTTTCTAGGCAATAGCTTGTTTGTACGTTTAGTCGACATGTTTAGTGGTCTTGATGATTATGCTGTCTATAGCAATCGCGGCGCTTCTGGCATAGATGGGCTAATTGCGACGGCATCAGGTGTAGTGCGAGCCAACCAACAACCGACCCTAGTGTATATTGGGGATACATCGCTGCTTTACGATATCAATTCACTTGCGCTGCTTACTCACGAAAAAACACCTGTTGTGGTGGTTGTGACTAACAATGATGGCGGTGCAATCTTTGATTTACTGCCTGTACCAGAGCAGCAAAAGCAGTCACTCTATCAAATGCCACATGGCTATGATTTTGAATGTGCCGCCAAGCAGTTCAAACTGAGTTACAGCAAGCCAGAAACCTTAGCTCACTACACGCATATGGTAAATGACCACTTACGTCATGGTGAGGGAGCATTGCTGGTTGAAGTGCAAACACCTCCAGAGCAAGCGTCTTCTCAATTGAAAGAGTTTATCCAACAAATTCATGCTTTATAGTCACGCTAGCTCAAACCTCAATCCAACAAGCACAGTGATCGTATTTTTACATGGCTTGCTGGGTTCTGGTTTGGACTGGAAAGAAACGCAATCTTACTTATCTCACTACTCTGTTATTTCCATTGATCTTCCGGGACATGGACACAGCGCATTAGAAAATTGTTGCAATTTTAAGCACTGCTGCGATCAAATATCTGACACTCTTCTTACCCATGTGACGCCACATCAGCCTATAGTATTGGTTGGCTACTCAATGGGCGGTCGTATTGCGATGTCTGGTGTAGCTAGTGGCTACTTTTCTGCCCTGAATATTCAGTCGCTTATTGTTGAGGGTGGCAACTTTGGTTTGCAAAACGATTCTGATAAGCAGCAAAGGTGGCAAAACGATAGCCAATGGGCAAATCGATTTTGCAACGAGCCTATTGAGCAGGTATTAAGCGACTGGTATCAACAGCCAGTATTTAGTTCGCTAAATCATGCGCAAAGACAAAAACTGATAGATAAACGCAGTGCTAATCTAGGCCCATCGGTAGCGAACATGCTCGAGGCTACATCGCTTGCGAAACAAGACTATTTACTCGATGCCCTGAAGCATTCAGGGATCAAAACTCATTATATATGTGGCGAAAAAGACAATAAGTTTAGTCAGTTGGCCAAACGAAGCGGTTTGTCTTTTAGCCAAGTTGCGAAAGCGGGGCACAATGTTCATATTGAGCAGCCACAAGCTTTCGCAAATATTGTTAAAACTCAGCTGAACACCATTGGTTAGTATGCTGAGCCAATAAGTAAACAAACTAGGAATCACCATGGCAAAAACAGTCGGTATCTCAGAAGAAGAACTATACGCTCCAGTTAACTGGAATGACTGCACAGGTGAATATGAAGATATTCAGTACCACAAATCCGAAGATGGTATCGCTAAGATCACTATCGCTCGTCCTCAAGTACGTAACGCTTTTCGTCCTCAAACCGTTAAAGAGATGATCAATGCTCTGGCAGACGCACGTTACGATGAAGGGGTTGGCGTTATTATCCTTACCGGCTTAGGTGAGAAGGCATTCTGTTCTGGCGGTGACCAGAAGATTCGTGGCGACTACGGCGGCTACCAAGATGATTCAGGTACTCACCACTTAAACGTTCTTGATTTCCAACGTCAAATTCGTACGTGTCCAAAGCCAGTGATCGCATCGGTTGCAGGTTGGGCAGTGGGTGGCGGTCACGTACTACACATGATGTGTGACTTAACGATTGCTGCAGAAAATGCTCAATTTGGTCAAACTGGCCCTAAAGTAGGCTCATTTGATGGCGGTTGGGGCGCGTCATACATGGCTCGTATCGTCGGCCAGAAGAAAGCTCGAGAAATTTGGTTCCTATGTCGTTTCTACGACGCGCAAGAAGCACTTGATATGGGGCTAGTTAACACAGTTGTCGCAGTAGAAGATTTAGAGAAAGAAACGGTTCGCTGGTGTCGTGAAACCCTACAACACAGCCCAATGGCACTTCGTTGCTTGAAAGCGGCGCTGAATGCAGACTGTGATGGTCAAGCAGGTCTTCAGGAGCTAGCAGGTAATGCAACTATGATGTTCTACATGACTGAAGAAGGTCAGGAAGGTCGTAATGCGTTTAATGAGAAGCGTCGTCCTGACTTTAATAAATTTCCACGCAACCCTTAATTTGTTCTTGATATCGTCGCTTTAGCCTCAATAACCGTGTCGAGGATGCTCATATAGGCTTCTATATTCCGCGCCCTCTCCTTGTTCTTGAGGCTACAGCTTATATATCAACGTACAAATGGGTGAAATATCCAATACAAGCTACATTTATATCAACAAAGAAAGGGATATTGCTATGAGATCAGCCAAACTGTATCGCTATGAATTGCCGATGGACAGTGGCGTGATACTGCGTGAACAAAAGCTCAAGCAGAGAGAAGGATTTGTCGTTGAGCTAACTCTTGATGGTGAGCTTGGTCGAGGTGAGATTGCGCCTTTGCCTGGTTTTAGCATGGAGACGATGGACGATGTCTACTCGCAATTGGTCGAACAACTGGCTTTGTGGCAACAAGGGCAAGCGTTCAACTTTGATGAGCTCTACCCATCGGTCGCCTTTGGCTTATCAATGGCGGAATTAGAGCTTAACAAACAGCTGCCAGAACAAGGCTGCTTTCAAGCTGCACCGCTATGTTCTGGTGATCCAGACGAACTCCTGCCTAAGCTGAATGCCATGACGGGTGAGAAAGTGGCCAAGATTAAGGTCGGTCTGTATGAGCCGATTCGTGATGGGATGTTGGTCAGCCTTTTCTTAGAGTCGATTCCAGATTTAACACTTCGTTTGGACGCTAATCGAGCTTGGACAGCTGAAAAAGCACAGCAATTTGCCAAGAAGATTGCCCCTTCGTTGCGTGGCCGCATCGCCTTTATCGAAGAGCCATGCCAAGCACCGGGAGACAGCTTTTCTTTTGCGATTGATACAGGCATTGCGATTGCTTGGGATGAAACGCTGCAACATGCGATCCGCAAAGATGACTTCAAGCTAGAAGACCTCAATGGTGCGAAAGCGATTGTGATAAAGCCGACTCTGATAGGTTCGATTGAGCGCTGTATTGAATTGATTGATAAAGCCAAATCACTGGGCATTAAAGCAGTAGTCAGTTCTAGCATTGAATCTAGCCTTGGTCTAACTCAGCTAGCAAGGTTAGCGCACTGGCAACTTCCAGAAGAAGTACCGGGACTGGATACCGTGGGGCTGTTTGCTCAGCAGTTAGAAGTTCCATGGCCGGGTTGTGAACTGCCTGTCGCAAGCTTGTCTGATCAGGCTTTAATCTGGCAGTCGTAATGAGTCAGTTATCTCCTCTACGTCAATGGGCTCAATCGAGCCCATCTTTATATGCTCTCCATACCCTCAACCAAAGTTACACTTGGGCTGAGCTTGAAAGTTCAGTTGACCAAATGGCAGCTTCGTTGGCAAGTCAAGGTGTTGGCGCTGGAAGTGTGCTTACATGTGTTGGTAAAAACAGTGTTGAACTGATTTTGGTTTATCTCGCCTGCTTGGAGCTAGAAGCAGTCTGTGCGATAACCATGCCTCAAACAAAAGCAGAGTTTAACCATAAACTCGCGACATTATATTCCGAGCCCAAGCAGGCAAAAGTGTGGCTATCAACAGACGTTCCAGACTTGCGTAGCTTGCAAAATATTGTGCTGAAGCCTTCGATGACTGAGCTTAATCAGAGCAAGTTTAGCAGCGAGGCGCTTGCTTCGATCGTATTTACGTCAGGTTCAACAAGCGCTCCTAAAGCGGTTGCTCATACCTCAAAGCAACATTTGGCTTCGGCTCAAGGATTACTGCAGCGCTTTGCGTTTAAGCAGGCAGACACTTGGTTACTGAGCCTCCCTATGTACCATGTCTCCGGGCTGGCGATTATCTATCGCTGGCTGCATAGTGGTGCTAGCTTGAAAATGGGCAAAGGGGAACTGGCAGAGGATATTCAGGGCGTCACTCACGCTTCTTTAGTTTCGACTCAACTTAAGCGGCTTCTCGACAATGAAGTGAAGTTGTCACTCAGCCATGTCTTACTCGGTGGCAGTCATGTACCTTTGGCGCTCAGTCAACAAGCTGAAAAGCTAGGTATTGAAACATGGCTCGGTTATGGAATGACCGAAGCTGCGTCAACCGTGACAGCAAAACGTATTGACGCCGAATACACTGCTGGTGAGTTGTTACCAAAGCGTCAGCTTCGTCTGGAAGGGCAAAGAATTTATATTGGCGGTGAGACGTTAGCCTCTGGTTACTATGTACAAGGGGAGCTATTGCCAATTACTGAACAGGGTTGGTTCGATAGTAAAGATTTGGGCGAGATGGTCGGGCGAGAGCTAAAGATCATCGGCCGTGCAGACAATCTGTTTATCTCCGGCGGTGAAAACATCCACTGTGAAGAGATAGAACAAGCGCTGAATCTGATTCCTTTTATCAGCCAGTCGGTCATTGTACCGATACCAGATAGCGAATTTGGTCACAGACCTATTGCCATTATCAAGGTAGCAGATGAGATTGATGAGTTAGCAATAACAGAGCATCTAAAAGGGTCATTAACCAAACTCAAATGGCCTGTTGCCTACTATGCTATGCCGGATGAACTGTTACAGGGTGGGATTAAAATCTCAAGACAGAAGGTAAAGCTGTGGTTGTTGGAGCAACTCGCTCAATAACCAAAAAGAAGTGCAGACTCGGTGACTAAGCGAAAATGCACTTCAGGGGGATGCGGTGAAGGTGAAATCACCGCAATTCTTTATAAACTAGTTTGCAGTAAACCTTGGATTAGCTAGCAAGGATGGTTTTCATCTGCTCTGCAACTTTGTCCACTTTGCCAAGGCCAACGATAACTTGCAGACCGCCTTTGCCAACAGGAACTACCCCTGCCGCACCAAGCTTCTTAAGTTTTTCACTGTCTGCGACAGCGGAATCTTTTACTGTTAGGCGTAGACGAGTAATACAGTTGTCCACTTCAAGGATATTTTCAGCACCACCAATAGCCTGAATGTACTCTTTCGCAAGACCTGCGATGTCTTCATTTGACTCACTAGCCATATCTTCGCTGCGACCCGGTGTCTTAAGGTTAAACTTAACGATAGCGAAACGGAAGATGGCGTAGTATAGGCAGAAGAATACCAAGCCTTGAAGAATTAGCATGTACCAGTTGGTTGCTAGCGGGTTCTGGCTCGATAGAACGAAATCAACAAAACCTGCCGAGAAGCCGAATCCTGCCATCCATTCCATTGTCGCAGCGATGTACAAAGACAAACCAGTTAGCACTGCGTGGATTAGGAACAACACAGGTGCAAGGAACATAAAGCTGAACTCTAGTGGTTCTGTGATACCTGTAAAGAAAGATGCCATTGCTGCGGCAAGCATGATCGCAAACACTTGGTTCTTGTTTTTAGCATCAGAGCAGTGGTACATAGCCAGAGCAGCAGCCGGAAGGCCAAACATCATGATTGGGAAGAAGCCTGCTTGGTACATACCTGTTTGACCAGGAATACCTGTACCGTTAGCGATCGACTGAGCACCGCCCAAGAAGTTAGGGATATCGTTGATGCCGACGACGTCAAACCAGAACACTGGGTAAAGTGCATGGTGCATACCGATAGACAGGAATAGGCGGTTGAAGAAGCCAAATAGACCAGCACCTACCGCGCCCATGCTTTCCAGTTTAATACCAAATTGGATCAGCGCGTCATATACCGCAGGCCAGATGTAAAGCAACGCAAAAGAGAGTGCCATACCAGCAAGAGAAGTTAGAATTGGGACTAAGCGTTTACCACTAAAGAAAGCGAGAGCTTGAGGGAGTTCAACGCTTGAATAACGGTTGTAAATCTCAGCAGAGATAATACCGATAATAATACCAATAAACTGGTTACTGATTTTACCAAATGCAGCGGGTACTTCATCTGCGTTGACACCAATCAACTGAGCCACAGAGCCCGGTGCCAGTAGAGTTGTCACGACCAAGAACATAACAAAGCCCGATAGTGCAGCCGAACCGTTTTTGTCTTTACTTAAACCAAAGGCAACACCGACAGCAAACAGCACTGCCATGTTATCAATGATAGCTGCGCCTGATTTAATCAGAAAAGCGGCGAGAATGTTTTCTGAGCCCCAGCCGACAGGATCGAGCCAGTAGCCAATCCCCATTAGTATTGCGGCTGCAGGTAAGGTCGCGACTGGCACCATCAGTGCCTTACCGACTTTTTGCATGTATCCGAGTATGTTCATTTATGCCCCTAGATTTTGATTATTGATTTTTTGATGAGCTGGCACAGTGAGAGTCACTCTTAGCGCTAGGTCACACTTAATAGATTTGGGACTATTTTATGACTTATTTCATGATGCGAACAAACGAATCAGGTAGTAGGATGAATTAAAAATTTTAATCCATAGGCGCAATATGGCAAACCAACAGCTGCTGCTTAGAAACCTTCATACCTTTGACATGGCGGCGAAAACGTTAAGCTTTACCATTACCGGGAAACAGCTTCATCTTACACAAGGAGCCGTTAGTCATAGAATTAAAGTGTTAGAAAAAGAGTTAGGCTTTAACTTGTTTGTCAGAGGAACTCGCCAGCTTGAACTGACTGAAGAAGGGGCTAGATTCCACAGCACCTTGTCAAAAAATTTGCATGGGATTTTCTCTGAAATTGAAGAGATAAAGTCAACAGACATGGTGGGGGAGCTAAACATTGCAACCTCGACAGGCTTTGCAAATGGATGGTTGCTGCCAAGATTGTCTGATTTTAAAAACAAGTATCCCAAATTCAATCTTAATATTTGGGGCTACCAAGAGCAGGAAGATTTCCACAAGAATAATATTGAAGTGGCGATATATTATGACTCTGCCAGTATGAAAGATGTGTACAGAAAACGTTTGTTCGGCGATGAGTACATTCCTGTCTGTACGCCGCAGTATGCGAAGAAACATCGCCTGTATGAAGATGGTTTAGAATCGCTGAAACGAATTAATTTTATTCATGCAGTAGGTTCAGATGTGTGGCAGCGGTGGCGTGACTATATGCAACTCGATATTGATATTTTTAATCAGTTTTACTGCGTAAGCCACCGAGAGATGGGTTTTATCAGTGCGCTTCATAATCTTGGTGTTGGTATGGGCAAATACCACTTTGTCAAAGATTTGATTGAATCTGGTGAGCTGGTCACTCCATACCCAAGTATGCCTACGAGCAAGAGTTATGACTTGCTTTGCCCTTTGGGAACCGAAGATCGGCCGAAAATTCGCACCTTTATTAATTGGATTGAAGGGCAGTTGTAATAGAAAAAGCAACTTAGTTAATTTAGCAATTTCATAGTCCAAATCTGAATTTAGCTTTCTTATAACCCTAACTCATAATATCTCAAGAAAATTATGAGTTAGGGTATAAGGATATGAGAGCGATTTTGGTTATTGCGGTGATCTTACAGATCATTGTTGCCGTTCAAAGTGAGGGTCTAACACGAGCGTTAGCCGAGCTTTCAGCATTCTTGCTCGTGTTAGGGATCGTATTTAGCTTTAAACAGAAAAAACGAGCTCAAGCTGCGAAAGACATCGGCCGCTTAGGCTAATAACAACCAAGCTAAAGATGTGGTTGAGATTAGAACCCACAGAGTAACACCAAACATCAAAGGTTTCGGGCCTGAAGACTTAAGCTTTTCCACTGAAATTCCGCATCCAATCAAGAACAAACAAACGACAAGCGCTCGCTTGGCAATATCGAATATGCCTTGATAAATGACTTCAAATTGCGGCAACAAGTCGCTCACAGCAATAGCGACGCAGTAAAACAAGATAAAGTAAGGGATGGTGATTTTTTTCGACTCACTGCGAAATAGGAATGCACTGACAAAGGCGACAGGAATGATCCATAACGCACGCGCTAATTTAAGTGTCGTTGCCGTGGTTAATGCTTCTTCACCATAGGCTGAAGCGGCTCCCACCACTGAAGAGGTGTCATGGATCGCAATCGCGGCCCATGTACCAAAAGTGTGTTGATCGAGGTTAAGTGCATGTCCAATCACGGGGAAAACAAATAACGCGATAGAGTTAAGCACAAAAACTGTTGCGAGAGATAAGCCAATTTGCTCGTCGTTGGCTTTGATAGCTGGAGACACCGCGGCAATCGCACTACCTCCACAGATAGCCGTTCCTGAAGAAATAAGATATCCAGTCTGCTTGTTTAACCCTATCGCTCTCGCAAGCCACCATCCAATAACCAGCGTGCCAACAATGGTCGCGATGATGAGCCCAATGCCATCAGAGGTTACGGCTAACGCTTGTTCGAATTGGATCCCAAACCCTAAGCCAACGATTGAGTAGGCCAGTAGCTTTTTGGTGAGCTTTGCGAGGTTGAACTTTTTTGGAACTAAACCAAGCGAAGCGAGTAGAAATCCAATCACCAAAGCGGTAGGGGAGGTGATAAATGGAGTTAAGCAAATCGTGAGTGCAAGCCAAAAAGGGAGTTGCTTGTTGAAGTCATTCATTATTTTTATTGAGGTAGGGGGAGATCAAATAGGAAAGCACTATTTTAGCGAACCCAAAACGATAAAGAGAGTTGAATGAATTGAACATGCGTTAAGAAAAACTTAACGCACGTTCGAAACTTCATTATTGGGTTTAACGCCAATCGCCTCGTAATGTCGCTACTTTATCATGCATAACGGAAGTCGAAGCATTTGCTGGGTCAACCGGTTCGCCGACTTCAATTTCAATTTTCGACCAAAAACGTGTTGGTAACCCTTTGCATGCAGAACCTTTGTGACGACTGAAGTAACTCCCCCAAAGTCCTTTAAGTGCAATTGGAATGACAGGCACAGGACTGCGCTTAATAATGATATCCATCCCGCGCATGAACTCATTCATCTCACCGTCGGAAGTGAGGCGTCCTTCAGGGAAAATACACACGATATGGCCTTCAGACAGCGCTTGTTCAACATCATTAAATGCTTTGACGATTGAGCGACGGTTGCTGGCCGAAATAGGGATAACTCCAGCACGTTGTAAGAATCGTTTTAGTGGCGGCAAGTTGGCGTACTCTTCTTCCATCACAAAACGGATCAGCCTTGGACACACCGCGCTGAGCAGCAAGGCATCCATATAACTCACGTGGTTGCAAACGAGTAAAGCGCCACTTTTCTCTGGTAAGTTTTGCGTATTCTTATGGTTGACTCGATACATGGTATGAGTGATAACCCACATTAAAAAACGCACCACGAAAATAGGCACTTGTATAAACAAGTAGCCCGCCACTAAAAGGTTAAGTACTGCTAGCAGTAAGAAAAGCTGCGGAATGGTTAGCTCAATAATGGTTAGGCAAACAATGCCTAACACTGCGCTTCCAACCATAAATAGCGAGTTATAGATGTTTAGTGCAGCGATAACCTGCGCTCGCTCAGTGACTTTTGCTCTTTGCTGCATGAGAGCATACAAGGGAACAATAAAGATACCACCTGAAGCCCCAAGTAACAGCAGGTAAGAAAACACGGACCACAAAGGTTTGTGCATGACAAACTCGCTAAAGCTTGCAAACTCGGGTAACTGCTGAGGAACGGACGTTGCCATCAGCGCACCAAAAATGGTGATCCCTAAGCTACCTAGCGGCACAATACCGACTTCAATTCTATGGTTAGACAGCTTGTCACAAGCTAATGAACCAACCGCAATACCGACAGAAAATAGCGCGAGTAAGAAAGATACCGCGCTTTCGCTACCGTTAAGGTAGAGCTTAGTGAAATTCGGGAACTGAGTCAGGTAAGCTGCACCTAAGAACCAAAACCAACTGATTGCCATCAGTGCGCGAAAGATAGTTTTATCCGCTTTAGCAATAGCGATGGTTTTCTTAGTTTGCTTAACAGGTTGCCATTTGAATTTAAGATCCGGCGCACAGGCGGGTGCTTCAGGAATAGAACGGCTAGAGATGTAACCAAACACGGAAAACAGTACTACACAAGCAGCTGCAACATACTTGGCGTTTTCTGCTGACGCAATCACACCGGCGCCAAGCGTACCTAACAAGATCGCGAGGAAAGTACCGGTTTCGACTAGTGCATTGCCTGGAACCAACTCGTTAGGCTTTAACTGCTGAGGAAGAAGAGCATACTTCACTGGGCCAAAAAATGCCGATTGTGTGCCCATAAGAAACAGCAATATCAGCAAGATCACGTAGCTTTCAGTAATAAAGCCGATCGCGCCCAAGCACATAATGCCAATTTCAGCGAGCTTCACTTTACGAATAAACCAAGACTTTTCGTATTTATCAGCAAGAACACCAGCGGAGGCAGAGAAAAGGAAAAAGGGAAGAATGAACAGCCCTGCCGCTAGGTTGATAAATAAGTTGCTGGAAATAGGCAGTGCTCCAGCACCTGCAAATGCAACGAATAGCAATAATACATTTTTGAAAATATTATCGTTAAAGGCACCAAAAAACTGAGTAACGAAGTAAGGCAGAAAGCGCTTCTGTCCTAACAGGGAAGTTTGGCTATTCGACATTCGCAGATCACCAGTTGCTCAAATAATTAGAGAGTAGGTTTTCGATCAGCTCTTTTCCATCAATCGGTTCAGCAGCAAAGAATTTATCGTCGACACTTAACAGCGTAATACCGTGAACGCCAGACCATAATACACGACTTGCTTGAAGCACTTCTGCTTGACTGCGTTCAGGTCCAATCAATTGCAATAGTTGTTCAAGCATACCTGTCATGGAATCAATACGCTGGGCTTGCCATTCTGGCAGCGTCTCACCATTCATGTTGTGCTCAAAGATTAGCTGCCAGCGATGTGGGTGACGCTGAGCAAAATCATGATAACAGTAGGCGAGTTCATACAGCGCTGATTTAGGATCTTGGCACTGAGAAACCACTTCTTTTGCTTCTTCCGAAAGCTCATCTAGGGTTTGAGCCACAGCGTGGAGTAGCAATAGGTTATAGCTGCCAAAGACATTGACTAGAGTACTTGGAACATAGCCGATCATTGTCGCTACCTTTCGCAAGCTCAACTCATGATAAGTGTTGCTTGCCAAAAATTCTTTAACAGTGTTTAGCGTAAGCGCGATAAGTTCTTCTCGCGTATGATCGTTTCTTCGGGCCATGGTGAGTAATCTAAAATGAACAATGTTCAATATTCTAATGAGCCTCTACCCATATCGTCAACAACCGCATGGGTAATTTGCAATATTCTGATACATGTGTCGGAGACGTTTTGATTTGAATATGGGGCTGCTAGAGTTAATATAGTGTAATAAGTATAAGTTTATAACCTTGACAGGAACCTCAAAGGAAGAATATGAAACGACTCTTTTCCCTTGTTGCTCTACTGATGGTATCCGTTGCGATTACGCCAGTAGCAGAAGCGAAGAAGTTTGGCGGCGGTAAATCGTTCGGCAAGAGCTTCAAAACGGCGCCAGCGCCTAAGCAGCAACAGCAAAACACAAACTCTATTGGTAAAGACCAAGCGGGTAAAACACAAAGCTCAAGCAAAAAAGGTCTGATGGGCGGCTTGCTAGGTGGTTTACTAGCAGGTGGTCTACTTGCTGCCTTCTTTGGTGGTGCATTTGAAGGTATCCAGTTTATGGATATTCTTATCATGGGTCTGATTGCATTTGTTATCTTTAAACTAATGCGTGGCATGCTTGGCGCTAAGCAGGGCAGCATGAATCAGAATCGCCAACAACCGGCTTTTGGTGGTTCTTCAGCGCCTAAGTTTGAGCAACCTAATGTTCACAACTTTGAACAGCCACAAAATAGCGGTGCTCAAACGGGTGGTTTCGGTTTTGGTGCACAAACAGATGTACCACATAACTACCCACCGGGTTTCGACCAAGCGGCTTTCGTTAATGGTTCTCGTGAGCACTACCGTATTTTGCAAGGTGCTTGGAACCACAACCAACTTGAAACGATTGAAGAATACGTTTCGCCAAGCTTGTATCAAGACCTTATCTCAGAGCGCGCTAAGCTTGAAGGTGAGCAGCACACTGATGTGATGTATGTTGATGCCGAGATTGTACGTGCGGATTACGATGCGAGCAAAGCTCAGCTAAGCCTTCAGTTCAGCGGACGTTACCGTGACGCAGTTGAAGGTATCGAAGAAGATATTACCGACGTATGGCACTTAGAGCGCGATCTAACTGCACCAAACGCACCTTGGTTAATTGTTGGTATCCAAGCTTAATCAGCATTGAAATTGAAAAACGCCTGAGCTTTTTGCTCGGGCGTTTTTGTATTGAGGTTACTCCAATTAGACTGATACAATCCTAGAACAAAAACAACGAAGAAACGATGAGAAGGTAAGTAAAGTGGCTGAATTTAAATACAAAAATCTATCCCAAGAAGAGCAAGATAAACTAGACGCAGCGGTATTTCGTCGTCTGCTTACACATCTGGATGACAACAAAGATGTGCAAAATATCGATCTGATGATTTTGGCAGGTTTCTGTCGTAACTGTTTCAGTAAGTGGTACAAAGCTGAGGCGGAAACGCAAGGTCTTGATTTAGACATTGATGACGCTCGCGAACGCGTTTACGGCATGACTTACGATGAGTGGAAGCAAAACCATCAACCGAAAGCGACACCAGAGCAATTAGCGGCATTCGAAGCGCGTCAAAACAAAAAGTAATCGTTAGGTCCACATACCCTAGATTTAAAAAACCGCTACTCAATGAGTAGCGGTTTTTGTATATCTAGCCAAAGGATATAGAGGCATGGCTGAAGTTAGCTAATCTGGCCTGTCGTTTCAAACTGTTCTAGTTTGATAGAGTATGGCTGCGTATCACCAATATTCTCTTTAACCCATTCTGCGTTGTAGTAAGTATCTAAGTAACGCTCACCGCTATCACATAGCAGAGTAACGATAGAGCCTTTTTCTCCACGCGCTTTCATTTCGCTAGCAATTTGTAGAACGCCGTAAAGGTTTGTTCCGGTAGAAGCGCCCACCTTACGACCTAAAATTTTCTCTAGCCAGTGCGCCGTTGCGACAGATGCTGCGTCTGGAATGGTGCGCATCTCATCCACTACGCCAGGAATAAAGCTTGGCTCTACGCGTGGGCGACCTATGCCCTCAATTTTGCTTCCATTGTTGCCGGTGAGATTTTTATCGCCGGTTTTGAAGTAGTCGTGGAATACTGAGTTTTCAGGATCGACTACGCACAATTTGGTGTCGTGTTGTTGGTAACGAATGAAACGACCAATAGTTGCTGAGGTACCACCAGTACCTGGACTCATCACGATCCAAGCGGGTACTGAGTGATCTTCCATTTCCATCTGACTGAAAATTGAGTTGGCAATATTGTTGTTACCGCGCCAGTCGGTTGCTCGCTCGGCGTAGGTAAACTGATCCATATAGTGGCCATTTAACTCTTTTGCTAGGCGGTGTGACTCTGCATAAATCTGATCTGAGCGATCTACAAGGTGAGCCTGACCACCGTAAAATTCGATCTGCTCGATTTTCTTACATGCTGTAGATTTTGGCATCACAGCAATAAAAGGCAGACCAAGCAAGCGAGCAAAGTAGGCTTCTGAGACGGCAGTGCTTCCCGAAGAAGATTCGATGATGGTTGTCTCCGGCCCTACCCAACCATTACAAATGGCATACAGGAACAGCGAGCGCGCTAAGCGGTGTTTTAGAGAACCTGTTGGGTGCGTGCTTTCATCTTTCAGATAGACGTCGATCCCTTCAATACTTGGAAGATCAAGCTTGATTAAATGAGTATCTGCGCTGCGTTGGTAATCGGCTTCGATTTTACGAACTGCATTGTTAATCCAGTTATGATCAGTACACATAGAGGTTCTCCTTCAATTCGGTATGAGGTTAATTTACCTATTTGTAGAGAGAAAAGCTTTGCCAATTTTATTGTCTTTTGCTTAATATGGAGAAAATTTTTCTATTTTGAGAAGTGTGTGGATATGGATATTGATAAAATTGATCGCAAGATGCTCGACCTATTGCAAAACGATGCGACCTTGTCTCTCAACGACCTCGCGGAAGCGGTTAATCTAACCACGACACCATGTTGGAAGCGGCTAAAAAAGCTTGAGGAAGCGGGCGTGATTCAAAAACGAGTCGCCTTGCTTAACCCAGAAAAACTCGATCTGTCATTCACTGCGTTTGTGTTAGTTAAGACGAGCGACCATTCTCACGAGTGGTATAGCCAGTTTGTATCCACTGCGTCAGAATTCCCCGAAGTGATGGAGTTCTACCGCATGGCAGGGGAGTACGATTACATGATGAAAGTGCTGGTTAAAGATATGCAGTGCTTTGATCATTTTTATAAAAAACTGGTGAATTCCGTCGAAGGTATTTCTAACGTGACCTCTACCTTTGCCATGGAACCTCTTAAATACACCACAGCTCTTCCAATATGCCATACGTAAAGGAGTGTATGGCAGGGTAAAGCCAAGTAAAGCTCATTTTGAAACTTGTTAAGTGTGACTAATCTGACAGTAAATACACATAACAAGGATGAATAAAATGTCAGTATTACCATCAACTCATGTCTTGAGTTTAACCATTGCAGCGACACTACTTAGTGGCTGCAATGGCGGAGATGACTCAAGCAGCACCACATCAACGCCTTCGGTATCAGGCAATAACATCACTAACCTTTTATTTGCAAATCTTTCAGGTGATTGCCAACAATATCTGGGTACCTTCTTTTCTACCGTGAATGACATCCAACGCTCACTCATTTACACCGGTCAAACGCAGATAACGTCGAGCGGTAGTAAGTGCATTATTCAGTCGAATGCGATTCCGAACCATGACTTCAATGATGTGACGGCTTCATTTGCCACCAACGTCTCCGAGCAATCGACCTACTATGAGTTTACCGCTTCACCTAGCTTTGTAGGTTCTACTACTGCGTTAAGCTTAGGGACGTCAGAAGCAGTTCTACTTAACGGCGTTAAGGTCGATCTGTTGGCGGCTGCTTGCTACGGTGTGGGGGATGAACGTACGGGCTGTGGTCAAAGTGAAATCAATAATCCGTGGCGCTACGATCCGATGTCGTCTCTAAACGGCTTTGGTACCGATATTCACAATGCACATGTCCAGCCTACCGGGGAGTATCACTACCACGGCAATCCCGTTGCCATGTTCGTCCAAGATTGTGCGGGGGGAGAGGCCTCTCCAGTAATAGGCTTTGCTGCTGATGGGTTCCCAATTTATGGCAGTTGTTTCCTAGATAGTTCAACCAGTCAGGTTCGTAAAGCGACCTCAAGCTACCGCTTGAAAACGGGGGCTCGTGTTGATGTGGGAAGCTATACGGCTCCCGTTGTAGGTGGCAACGTTGCGAGCAGCAATTATGACGGGCAGTTCCGAGGCGACTGGGAGTACTCAGCAGGGTTGGGAGACCTCGATGAATGTAACGGCATGACGGTGAATGGTCAGTACGGTTATTACGTTACCGACGCATTCCCTTGGGTGATTAATTGCTTCAAAGGTAGTGTAGATTCTAGCTTTAGTGGCTTTAGCATTGAACGGTCACATGGACATACACATTAAAAAAGCCTCCGTTAGGAGGCTGTTCTTGAAAGGTGGAGAGTCTACTCAGTAAAGCGCATGACGCCTTCTTGTACCGCAGAGGCGACCAAATCACCATTGCGATTGTAAATCTCACCACGCACTAGACCACGTGTATTGCTCGCGGTTGGACTTTCAATGACGTACAACAACCACTCGTCCATCTTGAATGGGCGGTGGAACCAGATCGAATGATCGATAGTGGCGACTTGGAATTTCGGAGTCATTAAAGAGACGCCGTGAGGGTGAAGAGCCGTCACTAAGAAACCCCAATCAGAGGCATAGCCGAGCAAGTACTGATGGATCAATTGATTATCTGGCATTTCGCCGTTTGCTCTAATCCACAGATACTGTTTTGCTTCGACTTTCTCTGGTTTTAGAGGGTTAACGACAGTGACGGGACGCATTTCAATTGGCTTTTCACCACAGAAGGTCTTCTTTAGTTTTTCTGGTAAAAAGTCAGCAATACGTTCCGCTAACTCTGACTCTGAGGCATAGTTTTCAGGTCCCGGAATATCCGGCATGGTGTTTTGGTGCTCAAACCCCGGAGCTTCACCGTGGTAAGACGCGGTTAAGTAGAAAATCGGGCGACCATTTTGAATGGCTTTAACACGGCGCGTACTAAAACTGCGCCCATCACGTAGATTTTCTACGTCATAGATAATCGGTTTCTCAGGATCACCAGGGTAGAGGAAGTAACTATGGAACGAGTGAACAGTACGGTCTGCATCAACCGTATAACGCGCTGCGGATAAGGCTTGGCCAATCACTTGACCGCCATAGACTTGAGGAAGCCCTAAGTTTTCACTTTGACCTCGAAACAGGCCCTCTTCTAGCTTTTCAAGTTGGAGCAAGTCTAGCAATTCACTTAGAGGTTTACTCATTTTCTCTACCTTATATTCTTTGTATCTAGGTGGTATTTTACCCAGTTTAGTGACAAATAAAACAGTTGTTTGATTTCTATGTCAGGCAAAACTCAACATAGTTAAAGTCTTGTCAATAATCATCGAATTGCAATGACAAGCTAATAGAGGCTACTTATAATTCTCGAAAATCTAATAAGTTAAGAGAGTATTCAATGAAGAAAATATTCGCGCTAGTCGCTACAGCAGTACTAGGTTTGGTACTTGTGGGCTGCCAATCTGCCGAGACAACTCAATCACAAAATAAAGTCGAAAGCGTGACAGGAACCGTCTCTTACCGAGAGCGAATTGCATTGCCAAAAGGTTCATTGATTACCGTGACTTTGCAAGATGTCTCTTTGGCTGATGCTCCTGCTAAGGTTATCGCTAAACACCGCTTTGAGACCAATGGCGCGCAATCGCCGTTTGAGTTTGATTTGGCTTACCATACCTCAAAGATTGACCCACGCCATCGTTATAGCGTCAGTGCTCGTATCGAAGTGAATGGTAAGCTGCGCTTTATCACTGATACCATTTACCCAGTGATCACGGATGCTGACAAGACCAGTGAGGTGGATTTGCGTCTTGTTGGAGTGCGTCACTAGGTAAGCAAACCTCAATAGATAAGGTGGTAGCGTTACGGCTGCCATCTATATTTTTTTAACTTCACCTTTCCATCGTTGCTAACTTCGATCCCCTCTGAGAGCAGCGCTTCACGTTGGCGTACTAAATCTTGCCCTTTAAGTGAGATCTTACCCTGACTATTAATCACACGAAACCAAGGCAATTTACTGTCAGCAGGCAAGTTTCCCAACGCTTTTCCTACGTGGCGTGCGTAACCGGGATAACCCGCCATTTTTGCGATCTCACCGTAAGTACTGACTTTTCCTAAGGGAATTTGGTGAATTACTGCAAAGATTTGCATTAAAAACTGGTCCATAATGATTGTGTCCTAGTACAGATTTCCAAGGAATGGATAAGGAGAGGGCATGGTATTTTCTACATTTCAGTTCTTAGTGACAACTCTGTTAGCTGTAGTTTGTGCTAGAGCTATCAGCATTAGTGAAGGCGATATTCCGGTCTTAGCCTTGGTAATCCCTGCATTGTGGATTTTCCCTCAAGGCGGTCTTGTTGGCTTGGTATTAATGGCCGCGATGACAACCTATGGTTTAACCCTTCCTCATCAACCTATCACACTTTCAGTTAGCCTGTGGGTCTTATTTCCTTTGTTAATGGTGGCTTTTTCAAGACGCAGTAGTCTCGGTGTGGTACTCACTAGCTTCTTAATCGTCGCGACCTTACTGATAGGTATTATGGTCACGCAAGCCGGAGATAAGCTAGCAGGAGAGCCGATTGTCACTCTCGTTCAAACCCTATCGGTTGCGGTAATCTGGTGGGCGGCTTCACATTGGAAACCATCAAATAATCATAGCTGGTGGGCGCTTGGATTGATTCTTCCGCTCTGGATCGCTGACCTCTCTTATGCTGCATTAATTGCTTTATGTATCACGGGTATCATGGCTTCGATGGAGAGCTTGTCTCAGCTGAAAACCTTTCGTTGGAGTAAGCTGCTTTGCTGGACACTGCCAACGGTTGGCTTTGCCGCCTTGGTTGTTTCACCCAATATCGAAGTACCGAATCCGGTGTTTGTGGTATGGATTTGCCTACTAGGTACAGCTTGGATGACAGACTACATTCTGCGCAGTGTAGAAGAAAATCAAGATATATAATAAATCCATTTTTATGATTGAACATGCAGGCTTGGCATATGTAACTTGTTGTGTCAAAATTGCCGAAAATCTGCTCTAGTCAGTCAAGGAAAGGCTTACACCAATAGGGCAGTTTGCTGACCTATTATAACTATTCAAAAGGGATTTTGGGCGAAATGGGCCTTATCTGGCGAACGACTCTTCTCATCATTACTATTTTCAGCGCGCCCGTGGCGATGAGTAATGTTGCCTATAAAGTAGGGATTGAGGCCGATGATTTTGTTACGCGCACCCTTTTTGATTCGGTTTCTGAACGCTTTGGGATTGAGATTGAATACGTCTATTACCCAAGCTTCAATGACATTCTTGAAGCTGTTAAGTTAGGGAATGCAGATTTTGCTGCTAACGTGACTTTTACCCCAGAGCGTGCTGAGTATTTTGATTTCTCAAGCCCAACCAATATTGAGTTCACTTACCTATATAGCTTACAAAACGCCACTTTGGCTTCTGCAAAGGTTATTGGTATTCCGCAAGGCACGATCTACGGTGAGCTCATTTCCGTCAACTATCCAGATATCGCCCAGATTGAATACACTGGGCATGATCACGCTAAAGCACTCCTTGAACAGAATAAGGTTGATGGCATCGTGGATGCGATCAATCAGTTAAAACCGATGTTGCTGGCGGGTTACGATGCTCAACTGCTTAACAATCAATTGTCGATTAAACCTGTTTCAATCATTGCGCCCAAGGATGTGCATAGGGACTTACTTGCGACTATCGAAGCATACATCCATACCGCGGAAATTCAGAAGCGCTTAAGGGAGTCGGTGAAGCAATATCAGTTTGAACTACGTCAACAAGCTTTACGTCAGTCTGTTATTGATAGCAATTTGAATCTCAATCGAACCTACAAAGTTAAGCTAGAGAATGTTGGTCAATACACGGTTTACCATAAAGATGGTCAGGTGACGGGGATAAGCGCCGATGTGGTCATGCAGTCTTGTCAAATATTGATGCTTAACTGCCAAGTGGTAAGTAATGCCGATGAAACTTGGGAGAGCATGTACCAAGATTTTGTTGCCAAGCGGATTGATATTATTGCCCCACTGATTGTTTCGGAGCCAAGAAAACAGATTGCCGAGTTTAGTGACCCGTACTACTTCCCTGAAGTGGTAATGATTAAACGTGAAGGGTACAAGGATAATGTTTACAGCAATGTATCAGAGCTGATTGTTGAGCAAATCGGTGTGTTAAAAGATGACTTTTTTGCAGATCTGCTTTCTCAGCTCTTACCTAATAAAGAGCTCAAGTCATTCTCGACCTCCCAGCAACTTTATACCGCGCTGCTAAACGGTGATATCGACTACATGGCAACCAGCCGGGCAAGCTTCAATAAAAAGTTACGCGAATCGAAAGATTTACTCCCGCTCGAAGAGGATCAGCTGATTGGCAGTTTTTACCGCTCAGATGTCGCGATTGGATTTGTTAAAAACGAAGTCGGTGCCGAGCTCGCCCCTCTATTTAGCCGAGCGATAAAAATGCTTGATATCGCATCTACTGTCGAACGGTATGATTATCAACCCAATTGGCGCGCGACACTGCAAGCTGAACAGGCATTCTCACGAAAAAGCCATATTCTGTTCGTAATGGTGATTGGCTTTATGCTGATCGTCTCAATGTACCTGCACAGTCAGTCAAATACTGACCCTTTAACACGCTTAAAGAACCGCCGTGCCATGCATCAACGATTTAGCAGTGGTGTTAGTGCCGATATGACGGTCATCTATCTTGATGTGAACCATTTTAAGCACATCAACGACACCTATGGTCATGAGGTAGGGGATTTAGTGCTGAAAAGTGTCGCCGAACATATTGAGCGAGTATGGAAAGGGCGCTGCTATCGAATCGGTGGCGATGAGTTTATTTTGGTCGGCAAGGTTGAGAAACAAAGTGTGTGTACCATGCTAGAAAAGCTCAAGGTGGTTCCTTTCTCCTCGCAAGCGTACAAACTCTCTTTCGATATTTCCGTTGCTATCGGTATTTCGTTACCGCGGCGCACCTTTATGAGCCTGCAAGAAGTGCTTAACGAAGCCGACGAAGCCATGTATCAGCATAAACAGCAGTCAAAACAGTGCGCTAACGAAGACATCAATGAGGGTAAAAACGTCCATTATCTCAATTAATGGTTACTGACTAAGCAGTTGAAACGAAAAGAGGCGTTTTATTCGGTGTTAGACTTGAAATACCCCATCGGATGTTTGATAATCCTCTCACTCCTTAGCGATGCTAAGGAAACAGAATCTATGGAGGCCCTGGTCCTCCCGCAACAATAGCTCGTGAACTCGGTCAGGTCCGGAAGGAAGCAGCCGCAGCGTGTGACTTGTGTGCCGGGATGTGGCTGGGGCTTCCACCCATCTAAAACGCCGCTTTTATTAGCGGCGTTTTGCTATCTGCTTACCTAACTTTTCTATTCGTAGTTTCATTCAAACCTCCGATGTTTGCCATTGTAGCTTTATTGCAGATAGGGGGACATTAGCATTATTGTTATAAATAATATTTTCAATCAATGCGTTATGGTGAGAGATAGAATGATCAATTTGGAACAAACCATCGCTTTTGTTACTACGGTAGAAGCAGGCTCTTTTTCAGCCGCGGCGAGAAAGCTCAATAAAAGCCAGAGTTCAGTCAGTATTGGGGTAAGTAACTTAGAAGATGAGTTAGGCCTTAGTTTATTTGATCGTCAAACCCGTAAGCCCACTTTAACCAAGGCGGGTGAAAGACTTTATCAACAGGCCAAACTTTTACTCCGTCAGGCAGATAAGATGAACAGCTTTGCTCAAGCGGTTTACAATGAGGTCGAAACCAAGATAGTTATCGGTGTTGACCCTATGGCACCGCTATCTTGTTTAGACTCTGTCTTGATTGGATTAGAAGAAAAGTTTCCTAACACCGAAGTACAAATTCAGCTTCTCGACCACATAGCCTTGCAGCAAGCGCTACTCAATCATGAGATTGACCTCGGTGTACACTTTGGTGCTGATGCTTACCCTCAGTACCTCAATTTTATCACCATTCATCAATATGAATGGCAGTGCGTATGTAGTCCTGACTATCCACTGGCTGATTTATCAGAAGTCTCCAATGAAGAGTTACTCGCTGCGCGGCAAATCATCGGCCGCTCACTCAGCAGTCATCCCGTGTTAAGTAAAACTTCTATTTTTTCGCAAGATACTTGGCAAGCAGATAACTTGGTTCAATGCAGTCATCTTATTGAACTCGGTATGGGGTGGGGAATATTACCATCAGATTGGTGCCACGAACGTATCGAGTTAGGGTCACTTGTTTCCATAAAGCCAGAGTTCAATCAAACTAAGATGTACTCAGGCTTAGACTTGGTATGGGCAGCGAACAGAGATATGGGCAGAGTCGGTCAATTTATCATTGATTCATTTAGTATTCGAAAATCGAATAGTAACTAATTTAAACTATTCGATGCTCGCAAGTAAGATTAGGACAACTTAATAAAGGAACTTTCACATGAAGAAGACACTACTTGCACTAACCCTACTATCTAGCGTCGGTATCACTGTTCCAGTACAGGCTGTGACATACCATGAGCCCAATGCAAAAATGGAAGCAAACCTTAACCATTACGGAGCGGGTGTTGAGAACTGGGAAGAGAAGCGTTTTGTCCAGTTTACCATGGCAGATGCGCATCTTTATCATCACTGGGCTCAGGTAGAGAATAACCCAAATAAAGCGATGCCTATCAAGGTGTTAAACAGCTTTGATCCAGCTAAAGTAATGTTGGATGATGTGATTCCGGGACATAAAATCTCGTTGTACGATGTGATGCGTGATCGTGCCAGTATCCAAAACTACGTCATCATGAATAAAAAAGGTGAAGTGATCGCAGAAGACTATTGGAATGGTACCAATAAAGATACGCTGAACCATATTATGTCTTCGACTAAGTCTTTTTCGAGCATGGCTGCATTTATTGCTGAAGAAGAAGGCTTGCTCAGTATGAATGACCCTATCGGTAAGTATGCACCTGAACTGAAAGGTAGCGAGTGGGCGAACATTCCTCTTCATTACTATGCTGATATGACTGCGGGTGTCGTGAAGCTACCTAAGAGCCGAGACGGGTACCACTGGTCAAATTACGCTGCTGGTGCAGATGGTTCATGGGATAGTTCCATGCCGTCAGCTATGGGGTATAACGGCCATGTAGAGAAAGATGGCAAGCTAATCCCACGCCCAGATGCGAATGGTGAGATAAATTCTTTTAGCGAGTACCTATCAAAAGTTTTCGTTAAGCAAGCCAAACCAGAAAACCCACCTGGCTTTGGCTATGAATATCGTGATATCAATACGGAAATGTTAGGCCTGGCAATTTCACGTGCAAGTGGCATGACACTTGCTGAGTTTTACGAAAAGTACCTATGGAAGAAAGGTGGCTTTACCAGCGATATGGCGATGTATACTAGTGTGAATAAAGAGTCGATGGCATCTGGTTCTGCGAACATGACCACACGCGACTTTGCTATCGGTAGCTTGTTAATGGTCAACGATGGTAAAAACTTTAAAGGTGAGCAAGTTCTGCCTAAAAAGTACATCGAGCAAGTTAAGAATGGCGATGCTGAAGTAAAACAAGCTTGGGGTCGTATTTCTTACGAACATCTATTAATGCCAACGGCTTTCTACAAAAACCAATGGCGCACCGTTGAGTTTGGTGGGCGCAAGTTCTCTACCATGATTGGCGTGAACGGTCAGTTCTCAGCGTTTGACCACAAAACAGGTAACATCATTGCATTGACAGGTGCATATCGTGAGCCGTCTGGCCAGGCTATGGTTCTGCTTTACGTCGAGCAAGTTATTCTTAATATCTTCAATCAGTTAGATAAGTAAGATTTTCAAAAAAGAGCCCCTTAAGCATCATGGCTGCTTAGGGGCTTTGTTTGTAGAATCACTCCTAGTGAGTTAACTCAAAGTGAAATAGCTCGCTCGTTCCATCATCATTGTCACTCAGCAATACACCTTTGATTTTATCGCTACTACTTTCAGTGATAGCAACGGTTTCCACTTTTGTGATAACTCGCTGACCATTTTTCATTACCGGTATGGTTGCTTCGGTCAGGTCTAGTTTGCTGCCATGAACGCCGAGTTGATTTACAGGCACTGTGCCAACAAAGCTACCCCAAATATCTCCGTCGTTGTAAGCATCCCCCGTGGCTTCTATTGAAGCGGTAAAAACAAGTTGCTCAGCCTCAGGCCAATATTCTGCACCTGATAATGTCGCTTCGTAACCCTGATAGATAGGGAGCTGAACATGGGTAACAGTAATCTCGTTGACGCTATCGGTTTGACCTTCTAGATATTGGACAAACTCATCGAGACGTAGACGGAAAATGACATTAGTGCCTGAGTTACCGCGATTGAGTACGAAAACGTACTTATCGGTACTTGCAAGCCCTTCAATGTTGAGCTTTTGCTTACCGCTAAAACCACTCTGCTTATAGAGCTGCTGGTAAAGAGGTCTTAATGATCGCTCAATCTTGGTCTGTTGATCTTGGGTGAACAAAAATGCCCATTCACGTTTATGCGCTTTGCTTCCGGAACCTAAGATCACGAACGCAGGTTTACCATAAAAATCCACTTCATCCATGGCTTCAAAATCAGGCTTAACCTTCTTTGCGATGCGACCGTTTTTGGCGATAGGGTAGTGTTTGATGAGCTGCTTGTCTTGAATGGTTAGATCAGCGTCCAATTCAAAGAGGTAGGGAGAATCATCCCCAATCGCATAGACTTTGTTATTGCTAAATACCGCGCCTGAAGCGGAAGGAAACTCTTTATTTAATATGGGGTCAGACACTTCAAGCTGCATGCCTTTAGCATGAAGAGGTGAGGAAATAATCAGTGAAAGTAATGTGGCAGAAAATAGCGATTTCAAAAGGATAGCCTTTATTGTTTTATATTAAACAATGTCTTTTACGCCAAGATTACGACAGAAATATGACAAAGACTAATTCTGCACTGAGGACTCTGTTCTAATTTGCTTCTCTACATCAATGATTTTCTGATACTCCCCCGATTTTATTAACTGCTCAATCCCTAAACGAAGCGCCTCTTTGAGTTCTTGGCTGCGGCTGAGGTTTTGCTTTGAGAACATCACATACATATCATTTTCGATAATCGGTTTGGGGTGCACCTTGAGCTGATTGATTTGCATGGCTGGAAGTAAATTGCCAAGCATATAGTAGCCACGTTCTAGCCCTGCGGGGTAGGCGTCAATTCTATGCTTGCCAAGCTTAATGAAATTGACGTCATCAGAGTTTGAGATTTCGAGCTTTACCCCGTTAGATCGCATTAAGCGGGTTACTTCATATTCTTGAGTCGCACCGATTTGATATTGGTTGAGGTCGGCTATGTCTTGCCAGTCAAATTGGCTATTGCTGTGATAAAAGAACACGATCTTCTGCACAAATAATGGTGATGAGAATAGGAATAATGCTTCCCTTTCACTGTTTTTAAACCAAGGGAAAGTCCCGTCGTATTTGTCTGTTTGGGCGTAGCGATAAGCGCGACTCCAAGGGTGATACTCAATTTTGACTTGATAACCCTGTGTGGCAAAAGCGGCGCGGACTAGCGTCTCTGAGATTTTATAATTAGAGTTGTCTTGGCTGCTGGTGTAGGGCTCCCAATCGCCGACCACAAGGTTAACGGATTTGTTAACGACCTCTGCGCTGCAAAACGATGAGTAACTCAACAACAGTAGTAATGCGACAAGCTTACCCATAATGTGCACCTTGATTATTCCTACCTACAAATTTAGATGACAATTTACTTAATAAGTAGTTTGGGACCTCAATATGACGTTTTTGTTTCATTACAAGCGGTTTAAGCCGCAGAGTTTTGGCTTAGGGTCTAAGTTTTTGTCATTGGATAGGTAAAGAGTGATTGACCCTCCCCTTAGGGTAAGGTTTAGCATGAATGAGATTGTTCATTATTAGGTGCGTTATGACGTTCAGAGTCAGCCAAAAAATCTGGATTGTTGCGATCAGCATGCTTTCGATGCTGTTTTCGACCTTATCTAGTAGTGCGCCTTTAATGAGCTTTGAAATGATGGACGCAAGCTCAATGCATCATTCTCAAAGTGCATGCAATATGCCGATGAAATCTAATCTAGAAGAACATTCCCCGATGATGATGGAGGAATGTGAGTCCGAGCCTAGTCAGCACATGTGCTGCGACGTGATGTGTATGACAGTCTTTGCCTTGCTCAATCACTATCAGCCAGTCAACTCGACTTCTAGTCACCTTGCTCTTATTGTCCGTGACGATAGAAGCGTGCCGATCAACCAAACGTCCTCCCTGTATCGCCCCCCAATAGCGTAACTCGTTTTCTATTACTTCATCTCTTTGCGATTTGTTCGTGAAGAGGCGCCTTTATGCCTTTTTAGGCACATAGAAACGGATTACTACGTGAAGACTAAACCAACCTGTCTGGCACTTACGCTAAGTGCAGCGTTGTGGTTTGCCCCGATTGCTGCATTGGCTAAGGCCGATATAGCAACTCAGCCACATCGCGATTTACTGGCGCAGATGATTGATACTGCGTTAAACAATGACACCAATCGTAAGCAGCTCTACGCCCAATCACTCGCAATGAGAGAAACGGGTATTGCTAATTCAACCTTAATGGACCCAAAACTGAAAGTGGGGTTTGGCGGTTTGCCAACCGAAAGCTTTAAGTTTGATGAAGACCCAATGACCAACATCTCAGTCGGTTTGATGCAGCAGTTTGAACGGGGCTCGACACTCGAACTGCAACGTAAGAAAGCGAACCAACAAGCAGATGGCGTGACACTGCAATTGCAATCGCGTGAACTAGAGGTTGCTAATGCGATGACTCAGCTGTGGTTAGAGCTGGGTTATTTGCAACAAGCTGAGCAGATTCTGCAAGAAAACAAACAGTTACTCGTCGAGCTACAGGGCTTTATTCAAACCAACTATTCAATTGGTAAGAGTGAATCTCAAGACTTACTCAATGCCCAGCTTCAAGTCAGCAAGCTTGATGAGCAACTGCAAGCCAACAGCCAAATGCAAACTCGATTGATCTCTCAATTCTCTGAGTGGCTAGGCATTGGCTGGCTCAATCAACACGGTGATTTGCGAGCGAGCAATCAGTTAGATTGGCACAGACTGGCTAATAAGCTAGATAGCAGCGCAAACCAAACTGACCACTTCGAGTTACTTAAACGACATCCAATGGTGCAGATGATCGATGCTTCGATAGCTGTGAATGAAACTCAGGTCAATATCGCCGAACAAGCTTATACACCTCAAGTTGGTGTTGAAGTGATGTATGCCTATCGACAGGCAAACAACATGATGGGTGAACCTGCCTCTGATCTTGTCAGCGCCTATTTGACTGTCGATGTTCCGCTGTTTACGGGCAATCGACAAGATAGAAACCTAGCCGCCGCGCAGTATCAAGTTGGGGCGACTAAGTCTCAGAAAGACACTTTGCTAGCACAGATGAATGCCAAAGTGAACGCGTTGCTGGTTGATGAGCGCAATTTAAATCAACGACTTGAACGCTACCAAACCACCTTACTACCTCAAGCGCGAGCAAGAATTCTCGCCGTCGAGCGGGGTTATCAAAATAACACCGCGCAGTTTAGCGACGTGATAAGCGCCACGAGAGATGACCTTGCTTTGCAATTAGAACAGCAACGCTTATTGACCGATCTAAACATCGTCAAGAGTAACTTAGCGACGCTATTTAGCGCTTTCGAGTTTCAGGTCTCGCTACCTGAAATCACTCAGTAGAACAATAAGGAATAATGATGAAAACATTTAAGGTAGCGACGATCGCACTATTGATCGGTGGTGGTATTGGCTTTGGTGTGAGCCAGATTTTGCCTAGTCACTCTTTGATGAAAATGGCGGATGCTGTGGCTCCAAGTAAAGACTCAAACGAGCCTTTGTATTGGGTGGCACCGATGGACCCAAATTACCAACGCGATAAACCGGGTAAATCGCCGATGGGGATGGATCTTATCCCTGTCTATGCCGAGAATCTAGCTTCAGACGCCAACAAGCCGGGCACAGTGACGATAGACCCATCGGTAGAAAATAACCTAGGAGTGAAAACCGCGGCAGTTGAGAAGCAGCGCTTGTCACCAAGGATTGAAACCGTTGGTTACGTTGCATTTGATGAAAGTCGTTTATGGCAAACCAATGTGCGTGTTGCTGGCTGGGTAGAAAAACTCAATATCAATGCGGTAGGAGAAAAAGTCGCGAAGGGTGAAGTGTTATTTACGCTCTACTCTCCAGAGCTAATTAAAGCGCAAGAAGAGTTACTCAACGCTTATCGAACCGGTCGAAGTGGTTTGGTGACAGGGGCGACCGAGCGCTTGGTGACCTTAGGGGTCGATCGCACGCAAATTAAAGCAATCAAGAAGCGAGGTAAAGCGTCTCAATCTATCGAGATTAAAGCTCCGGCGGATGGCGTTATCGCGAGCTTGAATATTCGCGAAGGGGGGTACTTATCGCCAGCGCAAGCGGTGATCAGTGCTGGCCCGCTGGAAGAAGTCTGGGTCGATGCGGAAGTCTTTGAGCGCCAAGCCCATTGGATGCAAGCAGGCAGCATCGCTACGATGACACTTGATGCGATACCCGATGGTCAGTGGCAAGGAGAAGTGGACTATGTCTATCCCATTCTTGATCCGAGTACGCGTACTTTGCGGGTACGTCTGAAGTTCCCTAACCCCAATGGTGAACTCAAACCGAATATGTTTGCCAATATTGCGCTGCAGCCCGTTACCCAAGAGTCGGTATTAACTGTCCCTAAATCTGCCGTAATTCGTTCAGGAGGTATGACCCGCGTAGTACTTGCAGAAGGCAACGGAAAGTATCGTTCTGCGCGCATCAATGTGGGTCGAGAAGCAGGCGAAAGTGTCGAGGTACTTGGAGGACTCACCCTAGGGGAAAGTGTCGTGACGTCGGCGCACTTTATGTTGGATTCAGAATCGAGTCAATCTGCCGACCTGTCGCGAATTAATGGCACTGAGACACCTGCTGAGACTGTTTGGGCTCAAGGTGAAATTACCGATGTGATGGCAGGGCATCGAATGCTAACCATCAATCACCAAGCCGTTCCTGAGTGGCAGTGGCCGGGTATGGTGATGAACTTTACTGTAGCTGAACAGCTAAACATGCAAGAGCTGAAATCAGGCCAAGCTATAGAATTTGAGATGCAAAAAACGCCGGAAGGTCAGTATCAAATTGTTGATTATCGAGTCGGTGACAGTGTTGTCGCCAATGAGGTGTGGGTAAGCGGAGATATCACCATGTTGATGGCGGACTTCGGCATGATTACCTTACAACATTTACCCGTCGCGGAATGGGATTGGCAGGCGGGAGAGATGAACTTCTCGGTGGGTGATGAAGTGGATTTATCCGGGTTTGAGGAAGGTCAGAAAGTTCGATTTCTAGTTGAAAAGCAAGGGGCGGATTACCTACTTAAGCAAATCACGGTGAGTGAGGAGCCAGTATGATTAGTGCGATTATTCGATGGTCGATCAGTAATCGTTTCTTAGTACTGATTGCGACTTTAGCTTTAACCTTGGGTGGTCTTTATAGCCTGAAGAACACCCCAGTGGACGCTATACCCGATCTTTCCGATGTTCAGGTGATCATAAAAACCAGCTATCCCGGTCAGGCGCCTCAGGTGGTGGAGGATCAAGTCACCTACCCACTGACAACGGCCATGCTTGCTGTTCCCGGTGCAGAAACAGTGCGGGGTTATTCATTCTTTGGCGACTCATACGTCTATATCATTTTTAACGATGATACCGATATGTATTGGGCGCGTTCACGAGTGCTGGAGTATCTCAGTCAGGTAGCGCCTAATCTTCCTTCCGGGGCGAAACCCACACTAGGGCCAGATGCCACAGGGGTAGGTTGGGTATACAGCTATGTGCTGCAAGACAAAACAGGTCAACACGATCTGGCTGAGCTACGTTCGCTGCAAGACTGGTTTTTGAAGTATGAGCTGCAAACAGTTGATGGTGTGTCTGAGGTTGCGACTGTTGGCGGTATGGTCAAACAGTATCAAGTACAAATTGACCCGGCCAAACTGCGCGCTTACAACCTGACGTTGCAACAAGTCAATAAGGCGATTCAGCAAGGCAACCAAGAAACAGGTGCTTCAGTCATCGAAGCGGCGGAAGCGGAACACATGGTACGTACTACAGGTTACCTATCGAGTGTTGAAGATATTCAATCCTTACCACTTAAAGTGACAGACAAAGGAACGCCTCTGCTACTCGGTGATATCGCAGATATTAACCTAGGCCCTCAAATGCGCCGGGGTATCTCTGAGTTTAATGGCGAGGGTGAAGCGGTTGGCGGCGTGATCGTGATGCGATTTGGTGAAAACGCCAGTGAAGTGATCACTAACGTCAAAGCCAAACTCGCAGAATTGCAGCGAAGTCTGCCTTCTGGTGTTGAGATTAAAGCGACCTATGATCGCTCGACATTGATTGATTCGGCGGTAGAGAATTTATGGAAAAAACTGGCAGAGGAATTCATCGTCGTTGCGATTGTATGCGCCCTGTTCCTGTTCCATATCCGCTCGTCGTTGGTGATTGCGCTGAGCTTACCTGTGGGGATTTTGTCAGCCTTCATTGTGATGCATTGGCAGGGTATTAACGCCAACATCATGTCGTTGGGCGG
The DNA here is from genome assembly GCF_000772105.1 of Vibrio tubiashii ATCC 19109. Lineage (NCBI taxonomy): Bacteria > Pseudomonadati > Pseudomonadota > Gammaproteobacteria > Vibrionales > Vibrionaceae > Vibrio > Vibrio tubiashii. Next base: position 2,147,012 of record NZ_CP009354.1, on the reverse strand, counting down.
TATTGCGATTGCGATTGGCGCAATGGTCGATGGGGCGATCGTGATGATCGAAAATGTCCATAAACACATCGAGCGTACGCCTCTCAATGATAACAACCGATGGGAAGTGATAGGTAAGGCTGCGCAAGAGGTGGGTGCGCCGCTGTTCTTCTCACTGCTGATCATTACCTTGAGCTTTGTTCCCGTGTTTGCGCTAGAAGGTCAAGAAGGCAAGATGTTCTCACCACTTGCGTTCACCAAAACCTATGCGATGGCGGCTTCTGCAGGTTTAGCGATTACGCTAGTGCCCGTGCTGATGGGCTATTTCATTCGTGGCAAAGTGCTGCCAGAGAGCAAAAACCCAGTAAATAAGGCGCTCATTGCGCTTTATCGTCCGCTACTCAACTTAAGCTTAACTTATCCTAAAGCCATGATTGTATTGGCATTAGGTCTGCTTGCCTCTGCTTACTATCCAATGAGCAAACTCGGCAGTGAATTCATTCCGCCTCTAGATGAAGGTGACTTAATGTATATGCCGACCACCTATCCGGGGATCTCCATTGGTAAAGCGCGTGAGCTATTACAACAGACCAACAAGTTAATTAAGTCTGTACCTGAGGTTGAGACGGTATGGGGCAAGATTGGTCGGGCAGAAACTGCCACTGACCCGGCGCCGCTGACCATGATCGAGACTGTGATTCAACTTAAACCCAAAGCGCAATGGCGCGAAGGGATAACAACGGAGTCATTACGTAAAGAGTTTGATCAACTGGTTCAATTCCCTGGTTTAACCAACGCATGGGTCATGCCGATCAAAACGCGTATCGACATGTTGGCGACGGGGATTAAGACACCGATAGGCATCAAGATCGCCGGGCCTGACCTTAAGGTGATAGAGCAAATCGGTGGCGAGCTTGAACCGCTTCTAAATCAAATCAATGGAACGGCGTCAGTCTACGCTGAACGTGTCGCTGGTGGACGTTACGTGACGATTGATATTAAGCGTCGTTCAGCTGCTCGTTATGGACTCAATATTCAGGATGTCCAGCAAGTTATCTCGACGGCGATTGGCGGAGTGAATGTCGGCGAGACAATTGAAGGGTTAGAGCGTTACCCAATCAATGTTCGTTACCCGCAAGACTACCGTGATTCGGTGGTGAAACTGCAAAACCTCCCACTAGTGACATCTAATGGCGCGCGTATTGCGTTGGCGGATGTGGCTGACATTCGTTATGAAGATGGCCCTCCTATGATCAAAACCGAGAATGCTCGTCCAAACGGCTGGGTGTTTGTTGATATTGATGGTCGAGATTTAGGTTCTTACGTTAACGAAGCACAGGCCATCGTCGGTGAGCAGCTCCAGCTACCTGCGGGTTACTCGCTCACTTGGTCCGGTCAATATGAATATATGGAACGTGCTAAGCAGCGCTTGAGCGTAGTAGTGCCAATCACCATTGCCATCATTATGTTGCTGCTCTACTTCAGCTTCCGCCAAGTAGGAGAAGTGTTGGTCATCATGTGTACTCTGCCACTGGCGATGGTAGGTGGACTATGGCTGATGCACTACCTAGGGTACAACTTTTCTATCGCGGTCGGTGTGGGCTTTATTGCTCTTGCTGGGGTGGCGGTAGAGATAGGCGTCATCATGCTGGTTTACCTCAATCAAGCTTGGCACCAACGTAAACTCGACGCCGCGCAAAACCTGCAGTCGCTACACAAAGGGGATTTGACGGACGCAATTCGTGAAGGTGCCGGACTTAGGGTTCGTCCGGTGATGATGACGGTACTAACAGTCATCATAGGCTTGGTGCCAATTATGTACGGCGATGGAACCGGCTCTGAAGTCATGCAACGTATCGCAGCGCCGATGATTGGCGGCATGGCATCAGCGCTACTGCTGACTCTGCTGGTACTGCCTGCAATCTTCAAGCTTTGGAAGCAAAGAGAGCTTTCAAAGCCATCTAATGACAAACAACCGGCTTCAAATCAACAAGTTCCAAACCAATAACTTCAATTGTAGGTGGCAATGTCATTGTTGCTGCCTACAACCTAATCGTAAGGATATAAAAGATGAAAAAGACATTCGCATTGATCACAACAGCCTTGGTTAGTTCATACGCTTTCGCTCAGATGGACCATTCGATGATGAATCATGGAGATACGGATCATGGTCAGATGATGGCAATGGATCACTCCAACATGGATCATTCAAACATGATGAATATGGAAGGCATGTCAGACGTTGGTATGCCTGCGACAGGTGCTAAACCCGACAAGGTCGTCCACGTTGTTCTAAGCGATGATATGACTATTCGTTTTAAGAAAGAGGTCAAGATTGAGCCTAATGATGTGGTCCAGTTTGTGGTGATGAATACAGGCAAGATAGATCATGAGTTTTCAATTGGTTCTGCAAAAGAGCAGCTCAAACACCGCGAGATGATGAAAACGATGGCGGGTCATGCTCATGATTCTGGCAGCACAGTGACCGTAGAACCTGGAAAAGCCAAACAGTTACTTTGGCATTTCCATGGTGACAATAAGGTGGAATTTGCCTGCAATATTCCGGGACACGCTGAAGCTGGCATGGTAAAAAGCGCCACCTTATAGACCCATTAGCTTAGCAAAAAACGGCCAATTTCAATTGGCCGTTTTTTATTGTCAATTTAGCACGACAAACTCATACAAACTTCATATGTATAACTTCGTTTTACATACGATAAGATCACTGAAACTTTATAATAAATTATTTTACATACGGTACTATTACCGGAACTTTATAATATTACGGTAGTCAGATGGCTACAAAAATAATAACTGGATGTAAATCATGGCTAAACGTTGGCTTTTATCTGCTGTCGGTGTCGCATTGCTTGGTGGCGGCGCGTATTTTTATCTGCAATCTTCTTCTGAACCACAAGCTTTTCCTATGTTGGCGGTCGCAAAAGGAACCATTGAGAAACAGGCGGTTGCGGTAGGTAAAATTGTTCCGGCGCACTCAGTATCGATAAAGTCACAAATTGATGGGATTGTTGGAGAAATCTATGCGCAAGTGGGTGAGAAAGTAAAACAGGGCCAACCTCTGATCAAAGTGCGCCCAAACCCAACGCCTAAAGCCCTGACGGATGCCTCAACGGAATTAATGCGTAGCGAAGCGGATCTGGAGTCGGCGAAGCAAAAACTCGCCAACTTAGAGAGCTTGGTTAAGCAAGACATTATTCCACGTAATTACGATGAATATGTTACTGCGCGTTCGGTCGTTAAGTCAGCTAAAGCCAATGTGTTACAGAAACGCCAAAACCTTGAGCTGATCCGAAGTGGTGAGGCTTCAATAGGTAATGCTCGTTTAACCTCTACCATCTATGCACCGATTGACGGCACTGTGCTGAATCGAAAAGTTGAAGTCGGTGAGCCAATTATTTCCACCGAATCTAGCCAAGCTGCGACCGAGATGATGTCACTGGCAGACATGAAAAGCCTGATTTTTAAAGGCAGTGTCAGTGAGCATGATGCGGCTCAGCTGTCACCGGGTATGCCTGTGATTCTTACGGTAGCTCCATACCCTGAAGTTGAAATCGAAGGTGTGCTGACTAAGGTGGCGATCCAGTCAGAAAACCTTAATTCTCCGGGTTCGACTACGGCCAAGAGTTTCGATAATGGCTTCGGGGTAGAAGTCGGTGAACTGAAAATTCCTCAAGATATTATGCTGCGTTCAGGGTTCTCTTCAACCGCACAAATCACGCTTAAAAAGTCGGAAAACGTACTGACTCTACCAGAGCGTGTACTTCAGTTTGAGGGCGAGACGCCCAATGTTCTGATTCCTGATAATTCGGAGCAAGGTTTCCATAAACAGAAAGTGAAATTAGGTCTTTCAGACGGCATTAATGTAGAAGTGCTCGATGGCGTTGAACTGGATGAAGAGATCATTGATAACAGCATGATGATGGGGGCTGCCCATGGCTAAGTTGCGCCTATCTAAAATCAGTGTTGTGTTACTGGCAACAACCCTCAGTTTGCCGAGTTACGCTATATCTATTGAGCAGGCGTGGCAACAAGCAAAGCAGAGCGATCCTAATTACGAAAAAGCCAAGATAGGTGTTCAGCTAGGTGAAACGGGCATTTCATCCAGCCGTAGTTCGCTGCTGCCTTCATTAAGTGCCGATGCTTCTGCTAATTGGAACGAAACGACACACAATACCAACAGCTATGGCGCCAACCTTTCCCAAACGATTTGGGATAGCCGCTTGTGGTCAGATTTAGACCGAGCCGAAGCAAATTTACTAAAAGCCCAATTAGAGCTGTCTCAAACACACAATGAGCTTGCGCAAAAACTCCTTTCTAGTTATCTCGATATGGCCAGTGCTCAGGGTGACCTTGTGTTGGCGCAAAACAAACTAGAAGAAGGGGCTAAATTACTCAAGATCATCGAGAAACGATACAAAGCGGGCAAAGTGAAATCCATTGATGTGGAAGAAATTAGAGCCACTCAAGTTTCGGAAAAAGCCGCCATTCTCAAGGCTCAAGCTCAGCTGCAAAGTAAAAAAGCAGAACTTGCCGCACTGATCAATCAGATGCCTGAAGAGGTAGACCAAGTCCGAACAGACTCGCTTGTTCAGCCACCAATGTTAGTCGATTCTCAAGAACAGTGGCTCAAGCTAGCCAAAGACAGTAGCCCAGAGTTACTGGTTGCCATGCAGAATGTGAAAGCGCGTGAATTTGCTAAAGACTCTGCTCAAGGGGGGTATTACCCGACGGTTAAAGGCAAGCTAGGCTATAGCGATGACGATAGACGCTCAAGCGGTGAATTCAATGCCGGGATTACACTCAGTGTGCCGATTGATCTTAATGGGGCGACGCGCGCTAAAGTTGATGAAGCATCGCTTAATATTTTAAGTGCCAAACAAGATTTGCGTCGAGTAGAAATAGATATCCAGAAACGCATCATCCAACGTTTTACTCAGGTTGATATCAACTGGAGTCAGGTATTGATGGCGGATGAACTAGTTGAATCACGAGCTAAGGTGCTACGCAGTAAAGAGAAGCTCTATGATGCGGGTCTTCTCGAAGTGTCGGAAGTCATTAACGCGCACAACAGTATGTTTGCTGCGAAAAACAGCCTAAAAACGAACTTGTATAACTACTGGCGTCAGAGAATAGGTTTACTGCACACGGCAGGAAAATTGGATGATGACACTATCGCTCTGATTTCTAGGGCTTTTGATTCATGAGTAGTTTGTTACAGCAAACTTGGCAGACCTTATTAGCGCATCGGCTCAAAAGCATGTTAGCGATTATCGCCATTGCTTGGGGGGTAATTTCCGTGGTTGTGCTGATTGCGCTCGGTGAAGGATTTTATCGGCATCAAACTCAATCATTGTCGTTTATGGTCAATAAGGTCCAGCTGGCTTTTCCTTCCAGCACCAGTCAACCTTGGAACGGATTACCCGCTAGGCGCCAGATAACCATACCGCAAGGCAAAGTCGATATGCTCAAACAGTCAGGTTTTGCAGAGCAGGCATCAAGTGTTTACGCCAAATGGGACGCCAGCGTGACCAACATAAAAGGGCAGAAGTTGTCTAGTTTTGTCAGCGGCATTGACCCTTCTTACTTCGCATTAGTTCAGCGTCAGCTTGAGCCTGGGTCACGTAATATTTCACCAAGTGATATCGCTAACCACTCTCGAGTTGCGGTGCTTGGAGACCAAATTGCCAAAATGGGTAACATTACTATTGGTGAACAAGTCAAAGTCAACGGCATTCCTTTTTTGGTTATTGGTGTCATTAAAGATGAAGATGTAAGCCTTTCATTTGGTGATAGCCGCAAGGTGTTTGTCCCGCAAACGACTTATCTCGATTTGTGGAATGCAAAACCTTGGATGCTCTTGCTAACTTCGACTGACGGTATGGATAGTGCTTCATTTAGACAAAGCATCGTGTCCTTTTTTGCCAAACAACTGCATTTTGACCCTAATGATAAAGAGGCGATAAAACTGCTCGACTTTAGTGAAGGCGGTGCATTGATTACAGGGATTTTCCGTGGAATTCAAATTTTTCTTGGCTCGAGTGGGGCAATGACGATGGCCGTTGGGGCATTAGGCGTGGCTAACATTATGTTTTTATCTGTGACTGAAAGAACGCGCGAGATAGGGGTTCGATTGGCGATTGGTGCAACCCAAAAATCGATATTGGGTCAGTTCATTCTCGAAGGGCTAATCTTAGTTGCCGTTGGGACAGGGCTGGGGTTAACTGTCTCTTACGCAATGGTTTCTCTGTTAAGCACCATGACTTTACCTGATTGGCTTGGCTCACCGGTGATTACGCCAGATTCAATTGCTTGGTCACTGTTGGTAACGCTTGTTTTGGCTCTGCTAGCCTCATACTTTCCCGCGAGGAGAGCGTCACGCTTGACTCCGGTTATCGCTTTGAGCGCGAGGGCTTAATGATGCTGTTACCGATGAGGCAAATCTTTCAAGAGATGGCAGCAGAAAAGCTCAGGTTGGGTCTGACAATTTTGGCAGTGGCTTGGGCGACACTTTGTATTGCAGCGATGCTATCTGTCGGCGAAGGGATTCGTCAGGGGGTGTTGAGGACGGCACAAAATGGTAACGGTAATCTAATCTATCTGACTGGTGGTATGGCTACCGTCGATTACGGTGCTTTTCATCAAGGTAAGTTCTTAACCCTTAAAGCACAAGATGCGGACGTGGTTCGCGCGTTACCTGCGGTAAGGGGGGTAGTACCCACTGCAAGATGGAACGAGCGTATTAGTGCTGGTGATCGAGAATCATGGCAAGAGCCGTTAGCGGTGACGACGGAATTTGCTTCGCTGACTAATTTGCAACCTTTAGCTGGTGGTCGCTGGCTCAACCCTCTCGATCAAAAAGAGATGCGTAAAGTCGTGGTTTTAGGTTACTCGTTAGCCGCTGAACTATTTAATCCCGTAGAAGACTTTAGTTGGTTTGCAGCGGTCACGTTGCAAACCAACCCGGTAGGGAAGAAGGTTAAGATTGGTAAGGAAGAATTTACTGTGGTGGGCGTCTTGGAGAAAAACAGCGCGCGAGTTGAGCAAGGCGATCAAATCAACCATTCCAGCTTTATACCATTAGCGACTTGGCGGCGATTTCACCCCAATGGCGAAATTGGCGGAATTAATGTTGAACCGAAAGCAAATGCAGATAGGGACAAGCTTGCAAAATCTATTCGGCAGGTGATTGCTCGCAAACATGGAGCAAGTGTTAGTGACGAGCAGGTCGTTCAAGTGGAAGATATGTTCCTCAAGCAAAAAAGCATGCAGCAGTTCCTAATTGGTCTACAGAGTTTCCTTGGCATTATTGGCTTTGTCACGCTCGCTGTAGCGGGGGTAGGCATTGCCAACGTTATGTACGCGACAGTGAAACGCTCGACCCGTGATATCGGAGTGAGAATGGCGGTTGGAGCAACCCCGACCGCAATCCGTTTGCACTATCTGGTGCAGTCACTCATGACCATGATGCTAGGGGGAGTGCTCGGTCTTGGCGTGACTTATGTGCTGGTATCCGCACTTAGTGCAATCAGCTTGGAAGGCAATGTGTTTTACGAGCAGCTAGGCAAACCGGTTCCTGAACTGTCTTGGATTGTGGTGCTGGTGGTGATCACGACCTTAATCATTATTGGTGTTGCTTCAGCCTGGTTGCCAGCGAATCGAGCAGCGAAAGTCAGTCCGTTGGAGGCATTACAAAGTGAGTAAGAACAATAGTGAAGAGAACATGTCACACCAAGCGCTCGTCGAGCTGAATAATATCTGCAAATACTATTCGAGCGGAGAAGCGGAAGTTCGCGCGCTTGATGGCGTAGAGCTCAAGATTAATCAAGGTGAGTTTCTATCTATTTTAGGTCCATCTGGCTCGGGTAAATCGACCCTGATGAATATGCTTGGCTGTTTAGATAAGCCGACAGCAGGTGACTATCAGTTAGCGGGGCAAAACGTGGCGAGTTTAAGTGCAAATGAACTTGCAGGAATTCGCAATCAAAGAATAGGCTTTGTCTTTCAGAGCTTTAACTTGCTCGAATACGCGACAGCGCTCGACAATGTGGCGTTGCCTCTTGTTTATTCGGGCGTGAAAGCCAAAGAACGCCGGAGACGAGCAGCAAAATTGCTTGAACAAGTTGGACTGGGTGATCGCCTTGATCACAAGCCCAATCAATTATCGGGTGGTCAAAAGCAGAGGGTGGCGATTGCCAGAGCCTTAGTCAATGATCCGCAAATTATTCTCGCCGATGAACCGACTGGGGCATTAGACTCTAAATCTGGTGCAGAGATTGAAGCCCTATTTAATCAGCTTCATGCTGAGGGCCGAACATTGATCATCGTGACGCACGATAATGCGCTGGCAGAACGCACCAAACGCATTATCACGATTAAAGATGGCAAAGTGATTTCTGACCGAAAAACTATTGCACAAGTTGCATGAGTAAGCGAGCCATTTGGCTCGCTTTTTTAGTTCTCGTGAGGTGGAGACATAATGTGGTGATTGGCGTGCTCTTGATGAGCTTTGTGCCACTGTTCCAGTTTTTCCCGTGTCTGATGAGAAGAAGGTTGCTCTAAACAATACTGAGTCACGCATTGATACTGATTGGCAAGCTTTTCGCTCGCCTCCGTTGCTTGCTGAGAGATAGAACTTGTCTGCTTTAAGCGTTTCGCTTTGGCTTTATCGAATATTGATGTCATCACTGACTCCTTAGCTAATCTTATAAACGTTAACTCGGTTAAGAGCGCAGTCGGGTAGGTAGAGGGTATGATTATGTGCGTGAAGCAGGTATGGCATCCATAGCTGGCCTTTACTTGGGTCGGCACCAAAGCCACTAAAACTATCAATGAAATGCCCTTGTTGGTCAAAGACCTTGATAGCTCGATTAACCAAATCAGACACAAACAACTTACCATGGTCAAAGTCTATACTGGTCGGTAGTAGGAAGTTGTCATTGTTCGTTCCGTAACCCTGCTGACCGAAACTGCCAACGTATTGATCATGACGATCGTAAATCACCACGCGATTGTTGTTTTGATCGGTTATGTACTTTTGACCATCCGGTGTAATCGTGATGTCGGTTGGTGTGAAAAACTCATTATCGCCATGACCTTTTTCACCAAAGGTAGTGACTAAGCCAGCGATTCCTTGTTGGTTGAGCCGCCAACGACCAATGCGATTATTGCCAGAATCAGCAATATAGATATCGCGGCTTATCGGGTCGACGGCAACACCTTGAGGCTTAAATAACTGCCACTCTTGATGACCCAAACCTCCAAAATAGCTAAACGGTACTAGCTCGCCAATTAACTCGTCATATTGATAAATCGTCACAATACCGCTGATGTAATTGCTGACAACTAGTAAGGGTATGTCTGGGTTGAGTTGTCCGAGCAATGGCGACGAAGGAGTTAAAGAACAGATGCCAAGTGATCCGGGTAAAAGAGGCAAGCTGCCCGGTCTAGCCGCATCGGGTTGAGAGCTTTCTGTCGCTTGCAGTTGATAGTTGCCAGCGTCAACCAGCCAAAGCAGTTGATTTGGGTCATCAAACTTATCGCCAAGGAATATTCGTACCCAGGTTTGTTGCCATTTTTGCGTCCACTCCATCTGGGTACTTAAGGTCATTGAGACCCATGAAGGCACATCGATTTGGTGAATAGAATTGAGCCACTTATCTTGCTGTTCAAAGTGCTTTTCCCACCATTCGCTGATAATAGGGTAACGACTTTCGGAGTTGTTTGTCGAAACGGGAGAGGTATCGCCAGCCACTGAGGTGACAAAGTGCAACTGTCCTTTTTTATCTCGCTCATCGCCCAATTGATCAACCACTAGTGTCGATATAGGCAGTTGAGGTGATAATTCTGCCCAGTCGATCTGATGAATCTGCAAAGAAGCCAAAATGGGCTCGGTAATCAACAGGCGATTTTGGTCAAGTTTGGTGATTTGTATTGGCGAGAAGAAGCCCGTTAGGTTACCTGAAAAATGGCCATCAATATCGTAAACAGAGACTGAATACTGTTTGGCTCCTGGGATAAGAATTCGGTTATCAATGATTGAGACATCGCGTGCTAGGTCGATACCATCTAGATAAGTTTTACCATTCGAGAATGGGACAGGCTTTCCCTCCCAGTCACAGCGAACTACAGTCGCAAAGCCAGTATTGGCGATGTATAGATGCCCGTCGAGATCGCAACTCAGCCCTTGAGGCCATAAAAAGTGAACCGGCTCCTTGGCTTGGATGACTGTGATATCTCTTAACCATTTGCCGTCCTCATTGAAAATCACTAACCGGCTTTCACCGTTTTCACCTTCGTAAAACTCATCAGCGACACACAGCTTACCCTGATAGAAAGCTAATCCGTTTGGACCCTGTAAGTTGATGGGCGCCCCGCTGCCAAAATTGCTGATTGAACGGATGCTGAGCGCCTGATTGTATTCAAGGATATGGATACGTTTGTTGGCAATGTCGCTGACGTAAATCCAAGGTTTATTCGGGTGAGGCAACAGGCGAAAGGGCATATTGAACTGTTGGCTACCGTTGCCAACACTGCCAAAGCTAGCTAACAACTTGTCCATCTTTCGGTCGAAGACAAGTACGCGATTATGTGCTGTATCCGCCAACCATATTCGACCAAATTTGTCGACACAGTTGCCGACAGGGGTATTGAGTGAAACATTGCCTGCCGCACGACAGGGGAGGTTAGGTAATTGCGTTACCTGCTTACCAATATATGTGTGATATGCGATTCCCATAATAAGCCTTTATGACGTTAATATATATGTAATTAGATGTATAAATGTAGCAGGCTTAAATGACAGTTCCACGAAGTGTCATTGTTACATTGAGAATTGTGCGCGAGATTCGGAACTGATTGATAATAAACGGCCTTCCGAGTCAGAAGGCCGTTTCTTTACGTAGGAAAATTTAGAAAGCGTAGTTAAGCTGAAGACCTGCTAACCAAGCGCTAGTGTTGACGGTAGAAACAACATTGAAAGGTTCTGGGTTAGCAAGAACCTGTGATTCATTAATCGTCGTTTGTTCACCTGTTAAGTAGCCTAACGCTAAATCGACGCTTAAGTTTTCGGTTGCTTTATAAGTGCCACCAAAGGTAAACCAATGTCTGTCAGTATCAGGAATCGACAGCGAACTGATTTGATCTACGGGTGACAAGTCATACATATAGCCCGCTCTTAGCTCGATAGAGTGATTCAGATAGTGAGTAACACCAACTGAAACGTGTCCGGCATCTTGCCATTGGTAGTCTTTAATTGATGTTGCGTAACTTTCTGAGGTCAAGCTATCAAATTCAGACCAAGCGACATACTGCAAGCTGTAGTGTGCTGCCCATTTAGGATTGAGTCGGTGATAACCAGAAAACTCAATGATATCGGGCAGCGGTATGTCTAAACTGTCAGTTAATCCTTGGCCTTCTCCCGCTTGGTAGACTTGGCCTTCAGCTCTAAGTTCGGGGCTGTAGCGATAAGATAAACCAAAGCGGTTGTTTTCATCGAGGACATAAGCCACCCCCAGATTGAATCCCAAACCAAATCCGTCAGCATCAATAGATAGCAGTGGCGCGTTGTTGTGCTTACGCGCGATATCGCCCTCTCCATAGATAATATCGAGACCGCCACCGATTGACCATGCATCATCAATTTGATAGCTAGCGGAAAAGCCCGCATTGATGCTACTTAAGTAAGTTTTGCCGCCAAAGATTGGCGCGGCAAACTCCTGTTCAAATTCAACGTCGGTACCAAAGTTTGAATGTACGGTAGCGCCAAGCGTCCAAGGGGTTCCTTCTATCGGAAACACCATATTCGCGTTGGGTACTAAGGTATTGTTGTCGAGAGTTGTGTCATCGAGCGATTGAGTGACTGTGTTTGGCGTTGTGTAACGCATATCACTAAACTCAACTTGGCTAGCTATGTTCACTGCACCCACTGATATCATCGGTTGGTCGATTAGACTCATCGCCGCCGCGTTTTTTGATACCACGGCAGCGTTGTCTGCAATAATCGCGTCTCCAGCGAATGCACGACCTAAACCCGTCGCCGATTGCGCATTAAGTTGAAAGCCTGCGGCGTGTGCCTGAATAGCTGTAGCAACGCTAAGACTAAGGATTGTCTTTTTCATTATTGTGCCTCGTCGGTTTCATCTTCAATGTTTATCAGGTCGTCAGAGTCAAGGTAAATTGCTCGCGCGTTGGTTGCGACCATATTACGAACCGCCTCTTGTTGAGTTATGCGTGAATTGTTTCCTGCTTCCATATGTTTCGGGTCTTGAGACGGTAATCCTGTTTCATCCATTGGTCCCTCGTAAGGGAAGAGAAATGTTCCATGACCACCAACGGTCGCTCTGATTACTCCTCTGATTGGAGCATCTGTTGTGGAACTAGTTATGTCATTTAGCTCTAGCGCATGGATTAATGGGTCCGTCCCTGTCATGACATTATTTTCTGCATTATTCGGTACTACGGTGTCGGGCATATACTCTCCGATTTCACAGGTTTCTCCGCAGTCACCAACAGCTTCAATAAGGAGGGTTGGTTGCTGAGCTTGTACTTGTCTTGAAACTTTTCCTGCTGGATCCGAACCATCAATAGTTTGTTGGACGCCTTGCTTTAAAATAGGGATTAGGGCTGAATAGATTTCGTTCTCCAACATCTCAATACTGTCTTCTAGTTCCGCACTATGAGTTTGAAGTGAGGTGATACAAGTTTCGTTACTTACACCTTCGTAACATATGCTTGGCAATAGAGTTTCGGCGATTGCCCTTTGCACGTCAGCTGACTTCTTCACTGAGGTTTCCATTTCGGAACCTAGAGTGAGAGAAGATAATGTAAGGTTTACTAGTCCCTGGCCTGGTACAACGTAGCTGGAGGTAGCTAAGGCCAAGCCTTCTATTGGTTGGGCAATTGGTGATTCCGGCTTATAAGTTGCCTCAGTGGTCATTACGGACATGATGCCTCCAAGAGAGACTCCAATTAAATGTACCTCTCTATCAGCTCTATCATTGCCGAAATTAAGCGCCCATCTTAAGCCAATAAAGTCACTAACAGATTGGTGAAGGTTAGATCGTAGTGTTAGAGGGGAAGTGATATTGATGAAGTAAGACTTGTCTGCACGAGCACTAATGGGTTTTCCGCTATCGCAGTATTTTAGTGTTGTTTCATCACTATAATTCGAACTATCACAGACAATTCTAGCCCCATGATAAGGCATATCTATTGCTGTAAATATGTATTCCTTTCCGTCTGTAACATATTCCTTAGCAACCAGTGAAGCGGACTCTTTGTCACCAGTAACGCCATGGATAAAGATAACCGATGGGTTGGTTGTATCTTTAATGAATTTTCTGGCTCCGGCTTTTGAATCTGTAGTTCCGAAAATGTAAGGTAAGTAAAAATCGACAGGGATAGTGGTAGTCGAATCATTATACTTGGCTATTTTTCCTTGATTACTGAAGAAAGAGTGGGTTAGGTGTTCTCCATTTTCACCTGTTGTCCAATTGTACATTGACGGGCAGTTTGCTATTGGGTCGTAACTGTCCAACAAACATTTTTCCCTATCGGCGATGTTTTGTGTAAAAGGAAGGTAATTGTTTGTCTCTAGTGTCGCGCCAGAAACGATGACATAAGCTTTACTTGGACGAGAAGAGTTGACCTCAGTGACTTCAATATTCGTCAGGTCAAGTGTCGGTGGATTTGTTGGATCAGATATTGTTTGTTGGACAATATTGTCGATGACGGAATAACTATTTTGAGTAGTGAATGTAGAGGCGTATACGACTTCGTTCGGCTTACCTAAGTCACTATACGCAGAAACGGCGTTTTTTGTCTTCTGTTGGAGATTACGTTGTTGCTCATCTAGCTCATTGGGGTCTGCACTTAAAAGTTGTCCAAAGGCTGGCGATGATTGTAGATGAAAGCCTTCTACTGTCATTACGCCGTTCGAGACGGCAATGAAATACTCCGTCCCTGGTTGAAGAGCAGCGCCGCATTCGATGATGAGTTTGCGACCATCACTAGATAGTTTGGTATTTGGAACCTCTTGCCTAGTTGTCCCGTCGATGAGCACAACGTTTCCTTGCAGAGACGTTGGTTCTAGAGCAATAACCTGCTCAGAACCTACGCTGCTAAGCGGAATCTCAATCGGTTCGACACACAAGCCCCAACCGTCAACAGCGGCGAAACTGGTCTCGAAATTTTGGTAATAAGCGTCATATTCAGCGTTGGTTGAATATGCATTGGGTGAAGAAGGTTCACCCGGCAAAGAGATTGTCCCGTCAGCATCATAGCCATAACCGTCATTCGGCATAGGAATGCTACTCAACGAAAAAGGTACTTCTACAGCGATATTATCAGAAGTGCTTTCCTCGCTCCCACACCCGCTAAGTAGTGTGATAGCCGAAATAGCTAAAGATAGAGAATGAAATCCTCTCATAGGAGATACCCGTTTAGTTGCTCAAATTGACCTGATATATCGAGCGAATAAGGGGTTATTTACAAATGTTTAACACTAAAAAAATCTAAAGGCTTGTGGGAATGGTGATTTAGATAGTGTGTCTCAATGAGTTTCTGGATAGAAATTTGTTGCAGACATGCTTTGTTTTGGGGAGAAGATCGCTATTTAAGTGCACCTGAGTGACTAAGTTCACAGAACGCCGTTTTTTCGGAGATGAATGTAGCTAACTGTTAGCTAGATTACATTACTTTTGTTAATTTTTCCGCACAATATCTAGCATAAGATGCTAAAAAATGGTGTCTTATTAGATAATTTGGCACTTCAGTCTGCTGGTTGAGGGAAATATAAGTTAATTAACTGACTATTTTGTCTTTACTGGTGTTTTTTACCATTTTGTTGAAGTAACCGTGGAATTATACGATTTTTTGCTACATTTTTATGGCAAATTACTTCAATGATTGATACTGTGTGCCGCAATCTTTGTACGGTTTTAGATTTTTATGCTTAAAAATTGAGCTAAACAGATCTAAATCACTGTCCGTTCTAGTACTGTACAAAGAAGTCATGGATGCAAATGAAAAACTTGGAGTTTTACGCATGTATAAGAACAAAATCACACGCGCTCTATTTATAGGCGCGGGCCTTTCTTTAGCTTTAACTGGTTGTGGCGACAAACCAGAAGAAAAGCAAGCTGCACAGCCAGCACCTGCTCCTGAAGCTAAATCAGACTCTCAGAAAACAGAACTTGCTGACGTACAAGAAATTGTTCGTGGTAACGGTACTGAAGTTGCGACAATCGACCCGCACAAATCTCAAGGTGTACCAGAGTCTCACGTAATTCGTGATCTTCTAGAAGGCCTAGTGAACCAAGATGCTGACGGTAACACTATCCCTGGTGTTGCAGAGTCTTGGGAAACAACAGACAACAAAACATTTACCTTCCACCTACGTAAAGACGCAAAGTGGTCTAACGGCGATCCTGTAACTGCTGGCGATTTCGTATACAGCTTCCAGCGCGCAGTTGATCCAAATACGGCTTCTCCATACTCTTGGTACATGGAATACACCAAGATGGCGAACGCGAAAGACATCATCGCAGGCAAGAAAGACAAGAGCGAGCTAGGTGTTAAAGCCGTTGATGACCACACTCTAGTTGTTGAACTAGACGCAGCTGTTCCTTACTTCGTAATGATGATGGGTCACACAACAGTGAAACCTGTTCATAAAGCGACAGTTGAGAAGTTCGGTGACCAGTGGACTAAGCCAGAAAACTTCGTTGGTAACGGTGCATTCGTTGTCGACAACTGGGTTGTTAACGAGCGTCTAGTACTTAAGCGTAACGAGCAGTACTGGGATAACGCAAACACCAAGCTAAACAAAGTAACTTTCCTACCTATCGAAAACCAGGTAGCGGAAATGAACCGTTTCTTAGCAGGCGAAATCGATATCTCTTACGAACTACCTGTTGAGCACTTCAAGCGTCTTAAGAAAGAGCATCCAGAAGAAGTATCGGTAACGGGCAACCTATGTACTTACTATTACATCTTCAATACTAAGAAAGCGCCATTTGATGACGTTCGTGTACGTAAGGCGATCTCTTACGCAATCGACCGTAACATCGTTACTGACGCTATCCTAGCGCAAGGCCAAAAACCAGCTTACTTCCTAACGCCTGAAATCACAGCTGGATTCAATCCAGAAATGCCTGCTTACGGTCAAATGACTCAAGCTGAGCGTGATGCAGAAGCAGCTCGTCTTCTTGAAGAAGCAGGTTTCGGTTCAGACAACCCACTTAAGTTTAACCTTCTTTACAACACATCTGAGAACCACAAGAAAGTTGCTGTAGCACTAGGTTCTATGTGGAAGAAGACACTTGGCCTAGACGTTACTCTAGAAAACCAAGAGTGGAAAACATACCTATCTACTAAAGATTCAGGCGACTTCGAAGTGGCACGTGCCGGCTGGTGTGGTGACTACAACGAAGCATCTTCATTCCTAACTCTAATGAAGAGTAACAACACGACTGGCGGTATTCACTACGACAGCAAAGCTTACGACGAGATCATGACTAAAGCGATTGCCGCTCAGTCAGAAGAAGAGCGTCAAGCGCTGTACCTAGAAGCTGAGAAGCTACTAGCGAAAGACATGCCTATCGCACCTATCTACCAGTACGTGAAATCACGTCTACTTTCTCCTAAGGTTGGAGGCTTCCCAGCAAACAACCCAGAAGAGAAGATCTACTCTAAAGATCTATACATCATCAAGTAAATCTTGAACTGATAGAACTATAAAAATATTGGCCTGCATGTGAGAAATTACATGCAGTGCCTTTATACAATCTAAATTCGTAGAAATTTGATTGATTCTTAATTTTTAATTGTCACAGACTGAAAGAGTGAGTTTATGCTTAAATTCATCGCTAAAAGGATATTTGAGGCGATCCCAACTATGTTGGTTTTGATCACCGTATCTTTCTTTCTTATGCGCTTCGCACCGGGTAACCCATTCTCGAGCGAGCGTCCATTACCGCCAGAAGTTATGGCGAACATCGAAGCCAAATACGGGCTTGATAAGCCAGTATTTGAGCAATACACCACTTACCTAACAAACGTTATTCAAGGTGATTTTGGTCCTTCATTTAAGTACCTTGATTACTCAGTAAACGAACTGATCTCGGTGGCACTTCCAGTGTCGGCTAAAGTTGGTTTTATCGCGTTTGTCTTTACGGTCATTATGGGGGTCACGGTCGGTACCATTGCTGCCTTGAAGCAAAATACCTGGGTCGACTACACCATAATGTCCACCGCCATGTTAGGGGTCGTGATGCCATCATTTGTATTGGCACCCGCGCTTATCTATCTATTCTCCCTGCACTGGAACTTATTCCCAGCAGGCGGTTGGCATGACGGTGGCTTCAAATATTTAGTGTTACCTGTAATCGGTATGTCACTACTCTACGTCGCGACTTTTGCACGTATCACTCGTGGTTCGATGATCGAAACATTAAACAGTAACTTTATTCGTACCGCTCGTGCGAAAGGTCTAAGCTACCGTTACATCATCATCAAGCACGCACTTAAACCAGCGCTTCTTCCTGTTGTTTCATACATGGGCCCTGCGTTCGTAGGTATCATCACAGGTTCAGTTGTTATCGAAACTATCTTCGGTCTACCAGGTATTGGTAAGCTATTCGTTAATGCTGCATTTAACCGTGACTACTCGCTAGTAATGGGTGTAACCATCTTGATTGGTTTCCTATTCATTCTATTCAACGCGATTGTAGATATCCTACTTGCAATGATTGACCCGAAAATTCGCTACTAACAGGGACGTTTGGTTATGTTAACGAAAAAAGAAAACCTAGAAGCGATTGAAAAGTTCTCTGAAAACTTAGAGATCGAAGGTCGCAGTCTATGGCAAGACGCTCGTATCCGCTTTATGCGTAACAAAGCGGCGATGGTGAGCTTGTTTATCCTATTCTTAATGACGCTAGCGGTAATCGTTTTACCGACTATTGCGCCATTCACTTACGATGATACTGACTGGTACGCGATGCACGTTGGTCCAAACGCAGAGCACTGGTTTGGTACTGATAGTTTAGGTCGTGACCTTTACGTTCGTACCTTAATTGGTGGCCGAATCTCTCTGATGGTCGGCGTGATGGGTGCGTTTGTAGCGGTATTGATTGGTACGCTTTACGGTGCAGCTTCTGGCTTCATTGGCGGTAAAGTAGACCGAATCATGATGCGTATCCTTGAGATCCTTTACGCAGTACCGTTTATGTTCCTAGTTATCGTACTAGTAACCTTCTTCGGTCGTAACATCATTCTTATCTTCGTCGCTATCGGTGCGATTGCATGGCTAGATATGGCACGTATTGTACGTGGTCAGACACTTAGCTTACGCAGTAAAGAGTTTATCGAAGCAGCGCACGTTTGTGGTGTGAGCAAGTGGAAAATCATCACTCGTCACATCGTGCCAAACGTACTGGGTATTGTAGCGGTTTACTCAACGCTTCTAATCCCAAGCATGATTTTGACTGAATCATTCCTATCATTCCTTGGTCTTGGTGTTCAGGAGCCGATGACAAGTTGGGGCGCACTTCTGCAAGAGGGTGCTCAGACAATGGAAGTAGCAATCTGGCAGCTCGCATTCCCTGCAGCATTCATGGTTGTGACTCTCTTCTGTTTCAACTATGTCGGTGACGGCCTGCGCGATGCGCTGGATCCAAAAGACAGATAATCAAAAAGCAATAAATTACAAAATCTATAAAAAAGATTAAGGAAGCAATGATGAGCTTATTAGATGTCAAAGATCTGCGTGTCGAATTTACCACTCAAGATGGTATCGTCACCGCAGTAAACGATTTAAATTTTTCTCTGAATCAGGGCGAGACTCTAGGTATCGTAGGTGAATCTGGTTCAGGTAAATCTCAGACTGTATTCGCTATCATGGGACTACTGGCAAAGAACGGTATTATCTCAGGTAGCGCAAAATTCGAAGGTAATGAAATTCTTAACCTTCCAGAAAAAGCACTCAACAAAGTACGTGCAGAACAGATCGCAATGATCTTCCAAGACCCAATGACGTCGCTTAACCCTTACATGAAGGTGAGTGATCAGTTGATGGAAGTACTTATGCTTCACAAAGGCATGGGTAAAGCGGAAGCGTTCGAAGAATCTGTACGCATGCTTGAAGCGGTGAAAATTCCAGAAGCGCGTAAGCGTATCACTATGTACCCGCACGAGTTTTCAGGCGGTATGCGTCAGCGTGTGATGATCGCAATGGCTCTGTTGTGTCGTCCAAAACTGTTGATTGCGGATGAGCCGACAACGGCGCTAGACGTAACGGTACAAGCTCAGATCATGGATCTACTTAACGAGCTGAAATCGGAATTTAACACTGCAATTATCATGATTACTCATGACCTTGGTGTGGTCGCAGGTTCATGTGACAAAGTACTGGTAATGTACGCTGGTCGTACAATGGAATACGGTACGGTCGATGAAATCTTCTACAACCCAAGCCACCCATACGCTGAAGGTCTGCTAAAAGCGATTCCTCGTCTGG
Source organism: Vibrio tubiashii ATCC 19109 (assembly GCF_000772105.1). Classification (NCBI taxonomy): domain Bacteria; kingdom Pseudomonadati; phylum Pseudomonadota; class Gammaproteobacteria; order Vibrionales; family Vibrionaceae; genus Vibrio; species Vibrio tubiashii. The sequence continues at coordinate 2,127,496 of NZ_CP009354.1, read as the reverse complement.
ATACAGAAGGTGAAATTCTACCAACGATTCCAGGCAACCCGCCTAACTTACTTCGTCTACCACAAGGCTGCCCTTACCAAGAGCGTTGCCACCGTGTAATGGATCGTTGTAAGCAAGAAGCGCCAATCTTGACGCCATTTGGTGATGGTCGTCAGCGCGCATGTTTTTCTGAATGGGAGGCTTGGAGCAAATGAGTGTAGATAAGAACCTAATCCTAGATGTTAAAGATCTTAAAGTTCACTTTAGTATCGCGTCAAAATCTGCTTGGCCTTGGTCAAAGCCTGCAAACCTTAAAGCAGTAGACGGCGTTAACGTCCGTTTATATGAAGGTGAAACCTTAGGTGTAGTAGGCGAGTCTGGCTGTGGTAAATCGACTTTCGCGCGTGCAATCATTGGTCTTGTCGAAGCGACTGACGGTGACGTAATGTGGCTTGGTCAAGACCTGACTAAGATGCAAGAAATCCAGCGCCGTGAAACGCGCAAAGAAATTCAAATGATTTTCCAAGATCCTTTGGCATCGCTAAACCCGCGTATGACAGTAGGTGACATCATTGCTGAACCTTTGGAAACTTTCTATCCAGAGCTTTCGAAAGATGAAGTGAAAACTCGTGTTAAAGAGATGATGGCGAAAGTAGGTCTACTACCAAACGTAATCAACCGTTACCCTCATGAGTTCTCAGGTGGTCAGTGTCAGCGTATTGGTATTGCTCGCGCGTTGATTCTTAAGCCTAAGATGATTATCTGTGATGAACCTGTATCGGCGCTAGACGTGTCAATCCAAGCTCAGGTTGTAAACCTACTTAAAGAGTTACAGAAAGAACTGGGTCTATCACTAGTATTCATCGCCCACGATTTATCGGTAGTGAAACACATCTCTGACCGAGTGTTAGTTATGTACCTTGGCAATGCGGTTGAGCTTGGTGAAGCCGAAGCCCTGTTCGCGGATCCTAAGCACCCGTACACTCGCGCGCTGATGTCTGCAGTACCGATTCCTGATCCAAAGCTTGAGCGCAACAAGCACATAGAGATGTTAGAGGGCGACCTTCCATCACCAATCAGTCCTCCTTCAGGTTGTGTGTTCCGTACGCGTTGTCCTCAGGCGACTGAAGCGTGTGCGCAAACTAAGCCAGCTATCGAAGGTAACGACGTTCATGCCGTGTCTTGCTTGCACGTGAGCGTATAATTTCAGCCTGTGACGGGCTTAAGCGCGGCATCCTTACGGGGTCGCGCTTTTTTTGTATTGCTGCCTTTCTACTATTCAAATAATTCGAACAACTAAGCCAACTGTCTCTAACCACCTGTGTAGAGTATTTATTTATACTCAAACTGTTCAAAGAATGTGGGTTGGGAGACAATAATGGGTAAACTAGTTGAAGGCGTCTGGCATGACGTGTGGTACGACACCAAATCGAGCAATGGTAAGTTCGTTCGCGAAGATGCCGGGTTTAGAAATTGGGTAGAAAACAAACCTGATGCTCAGTTTCAGCCGGAATCAGGACGTTATCATCTTTATGTCTCGCTTGCCTGTCCTTGGGCTCATCGCACTCTGATCTTTAGAAAGCTAAAAGGGCTTGAAGAGCATATCGACGTTACGGTTGTTTGTCCTGATATGATGGGTGAAGGTTGGCAAATGGGGCTGCCTGAGCCTCTGTTTGGTCATACACGTATGCACCAAATCTATACGCAAGCCCAACCAGACTACACGGGTCGCGTAACGGTACCAGTACTTTGGGATAAGAAACATAACACCATCGTCAGCAATGAATCTTCTGAAATCATTCGCATGTTTAACTCTGAGTTTAATGAACTCACGGGTAATACAGCTGATTATTATCCGCAAGAGAAGCGTGAAATCATTGAAGAATGGAACGCTTATGTCTACCCCCATGTTAACAATGGCGTCTACCGCTGTGGGTTTGCCACAACCCAAGATGCCTATGAGGAAGCCTACAACCATCTGTTTGAGTCGCTAGACAGATTGGATGCTCATCTAGCGAAAAGCCGTTACCTTGCTGGTGACAGTATCACCGAAGCCGATTGGCGTTTGTTTACCACGCTGATCCGTTTTGATGCCGTTTATGTTGGACATTTTAAATGTAATAAGAAACGTATCGCGGATTACGGTAATCTCAACGGTTATATGAAAGAGTTGTATCAGGTACCCGGTATCAAAGAGACAACCGATTTCTACCACATTAAACGCCATTACTACTTTAGCCACACAGGGATTAACCCGACACAAGTTGTTCCTCTTGGTCCTGAGCTAGATTTAACTTCACCCCACGGCCGAAATTTGCTTGGTAGTGCTTGATAACACGATTTGATCTCTGCCCTGTGCCTTTGCTCGGTATAGGGCTTGATCCGTTTCTGCCATTGTTTGATCGAGTAGAATGCTGTCGTTCACCACGATCAAAGCTCTCAATCCCGCACTGAAAGAGACGTGAATCTCTTGATGATTGAAGTCGATTTTAAGTTGCTTTACCGCGAGTCGAATTGATTCGCTCATCTCCATTGCTTGCTCTTCATTCTTTGCGCACAGCAAAACGCAAAACTCCTCACCACCTACGCGGTAAAAATATTCAACATTAGGTAGTGAAAGCACCGCTTTACTCACCGACTTCAATACTTCATCCCCGCATGCGTGACCGTAATTGTCGTTGACTTGTTTAAAATGGTCGAGGTCAATATGCAGTAAGTAGTGATGACTCAGAAACTCAGGATGATGGGAGAAATCATTCTCCATGCACAGTCGATTCCTCGCGCCAGTTAAAGGGTCAAGTAGAGCAGCATCGCTGAGCTTTTGCTGTGTTTTGGCTCTGACATCTTCATGCACAAAGGCGATAGCCCAAATCAAAATATAGGGGATCGCGAAGTTAAACGTCGTGTGTGCGGTTGAATGAACGATAGGCGGATAGGACAGGAATATAGAGACAACGATAAGGAAAAAAGCGAAAGTGACCGCTGAACCGACATATCGATTTAATAAAATGTGGAAGACGGGCGGCATACAAAACGTCCAGAAAACTAGTATCGAGTAGCCCTTCGCCACCGCTAAGCTATAGATCAAAATCAGGCTCAAACCGCAGATCAATAAAGCCGAATACCAAGGTTTGTAATGGCCAAATTGAATTCTCAGATAGATAAACAAGCAAAGTAGGGTATAAGCAAAGTCTATGTAGCCAAACTTTGGTACATCCCAAATAAAAAAGTTAACTATAGTGAAGCCAGCGCCAGTAATTGCGAGGAAAAAGCTGGTGGTCTTAAGGACGCTCTTTTCTACGGTATCTTTAGTGGAAAATAGCTTGAGCTCCATTTGAATTCCTTTTCAATCGATGAACCTAAAGTGTAGCAATAAGTTATGAAAAGGTGGACATATCAGCGAGATAGGGAAAACCGTAGATATAAAAAACCCTCGCAAGGTGCGAGGGTTTGATTTACTCAGATAGGAGAGATTAGTTAACTACTTTCTCTTCTGCTTGAGCCGCTTGGTCTGCTTGGATTGCAGTTAGAGCCACTGTGTATACGATGTCGTCAACTAGAGCACCGCGAGACAGATCGTTTACAGGCTTACGCATACCTTGAAGCATTGGACCGATAGACACTAGGTCAGCTGAACGTTGTACTGCTTTATAAGTCGTGTTACCAGTGTTTAGGTCTGGGAATACGAATACAGTCGCTTTACCTGCTACTGGAGAGTTTGGTGCTTTAGAAGCAGCAACGTTTTCCATGATAGCCGCGTCGTACTGTAGAGGGCCGTCGATAACAAGATCAGGACGTTTCTCTTGAGCAAGCTTAGTTGCTTCACGTACTTTATCTACGTCAGCACCTTTACCAGACTCACCCGTAGAGTAAGAGATCATTGCAACGCGTGGCTCAATACCGAATGCAGCAGCTGAATCAGCAGATTGGATAGCAATTTCAGCTAGCTGCTCAGCAGTTGGATCTGGGTTGATCGCACAGTCACCGTAAACCAATACTTGGTCAGGTAGTAGCATGAAGAATACAGAAGATACGATAGACGCATCAGGTGCAGTCTTGATGATCTGGAACGGAGGAACGATAGTGTTCGCAGTTGTGTGAACAGCACCAGAAACTAGGCCGTCAACTTCGTCGTTCTCAAGCATCATTGTGCCTAGGAATACTGAATCTTGTAGCTTCTCACGAGCAACAACTTCAGTCATACCTTTCGCGCCACGTAGTTCAACTAGACGAGCAACGTAGTTTTCACGTACTTCATCAGAGTTGATGATCGTTACGCCAGCACCTAGCTCAACGCCTTGCTGTGCTGCAACACGTTTGATCTCTTCTGGGTTACCTAGAAGCACACATTCAGCGATGCCGCGCTCAGCACAGATAGCTGCAGCTTTAACTGTACGTGGCTCGTCACCTTCAGGAAGAACGATACGCTTACCTGCTTTACGAGCGAACTCAGTTAGCTGGTAACGGAATGCTGGTGGGCTTAGGCGACGAGACTTCTGAGTACCCTCAGTCATAGACTCGATCCAGTTGCCATCGATGTTGCCAGCAACGTGCTCGTTGATGAACTCGATACGCTCTTTATCGTCTGCAGGTACTTCGATAGAGAAGCTCTGTAGATTTAGAGACGTCTGCCAAGTGTTACCTTGAGCTTTGAAGATCGGTAGACCTGAATCAAATGCTGGCTTACATAGGCCTGCGATTTCTTCTGGAATGTCGTAACCGCCAGTTAGAAGTACTGCACCGATTTCAACACCGTTCATTGCTGCTAGCGCCGCTGCAACGATTACGTCTGGACGGTCTGCTGAAGTTACAAGTAGAGAGCCTGGTTTGAAGTGCTCAATCATGTTTGGCAGAGAACGTGCACAGAATGTGATGCTCTTAATACGACGCGTGTTGATGTCACCAGCGTTGATAATATCAGCGTTTAGGTGCTCAGCCATGTCGATTGCACGCGTTGCGATTAGGTCGATGCTCCATGGCACACAACCTAGTACACGAATTGGAGAAGTGTTGAAGATTTCCATCACTTTCATTTCGTTTTGCTTCGCGCTATCCGCATCGTCAAAGATTTCAGATAGGTCAGGGCGAGTACGGCCCGCTTCGTCAACAGGAGCGTTTAGCTTGTTGATGATAACGCCAGAGATGTTTTTGTTCTTAGTGCCGCCGAAGTTAGAACATGCTACTTCGATACGTTCTTTAAGTTGCGCTGGGTTATCTGTGCCAGGAGTCGCTACAAGAACGATCTCTGCGCCAAGTGTTGCAGCAATTTCTGCGTTCACTTGGTTAGCAAATGGGTGTTTACGAGTTGGTACAAGACCTTCGATTAGCGTAACGTCCGCATCTTTGTTGATTTGGTTGTAACGCTCAACCACTGTTTCAAGCAGCTCATCCATGTTGTCGTTACCGATTAGGCTTTCAGCAACAGACATCATCATTGGTTGGCCGATCTTCACATCGCTGTTCGCGCCAACGATAGTTGAAGTTAGATCAGGTTGATCGCCGCCAGAACGTGGCTGACAGATTGGCTTGTAAAAAGAAACTTTAACGCCTTTGCGCTCCATTGCGCGAAGAACACCCATGCTTACGCTAGTAAGACCAACACCAGCACTTGCAGGGATAAGCATAATAGTACGAGACATTCGTAGAGTACCTATAGCTATTGGGATAAAAGCTTAACTGCGTATTCCTTACTGTGTGGAATAGGAGTTAAGCCCCTTAGTTAGAAAACCGGCTGACGATTGTCAGCCGGTTAAGTCAATTAAAGACCTGCTAGTTCTGCAGTGTCTTCAGCGATAACTAGCTCTTCGTTAGTAGAGATAACCATTGCTGGGATACGGCTGTTTTCAGTCGTGATAGTACCTTCGCCGCCGAAACGTGCTTTCAGGTTAGCTTCACCGTCAACTTCGATACCGAAGATACCTAGGCGGTTTAGAACCATTTCACGGATAGGGCCAGAGTTTTCTCCGATACCACCAGTGAATACGATCGCGTCTAGGCGACCTTCTAGAGATGCAGTGTAGCCAGCAACGTATTTCGCTAGGCGGTGGCAGAATACGTCCATCGCGCGAGTTGCTTCTTCTTTTTCACCGTAGTTGTCTTCAACGAAACGACAGTCAGAAGTCACTTCAGTAAGGCCAGCTAGACCAGATTCTTTAGTTAGCATGTTGTTGATTTTCTCAACAGAGTAGCCAAGAGTGTCGTGTAGGTGGAAGATGATCGCAGGATCGATGTCACCACAACGCGTACCCATTACTAGACCTTCTAGTGGAGTTAGACCCATAGAAGTATCTACTGACTTACCGTTCTTAACAGCACAAACTGAAGCACCGTTACCTAGGTGACAGTTAATGATGTTTACTTCGTCAACTGGTTTGCCAAGGATGTTAGCAATTTCACGAGTGATAAATAGGTGAGAAGTACCGTGCATGCCGTAACGACGGATACCGTGCTCTTTGTACAGGTTGTATGGAAGAGCGTATAGGTAAGACTCTTCAGGCATTGTTTGGTGGAAAGCAGTGTCAAACACAGCAACGTTTTTCAGTGCTGGGAAAGATTTTTGTGCTGCTTTGATGCCGATGATGTGAGCAGGGTTGTGAAGAGGTGCAAGTGTTGCACAGTCTTCGATGCCTTTAAGCACGTCGTCAGTAATTAGTGCAGACTGAGTGAACTTCTCGCCGCCGTGTACAACACGGTGACCGATTGCTGCTAGGTTCTCAGAAAGCTCTGGCTTAGAAGCAAGAATAGTTTCTACCATGAACGCTAGAGCTTCTTCGTGAGCTGCGCCGTCGCCTAGTTGAGCTTCGTGCTTACCATCAAGTTTCCACTTGATACGAGCTTCTGGAAGGTGCAGACATTCTGCAAGACCTGTTAGATGCTCATCACCGTTTTCTGCATCAACAACAGCAAATTTAAGAGAAGAACTACCGCAGTTTAAAACTAAAACTAGCTTTGACATGAGTGACTACCTGTAATAATCAGTTAGGATAAAAATTAATCACAAGAATAGACGATGCTATAGAAGCTGCGTACTAATCTTGGTCAAAAAAACTTCGAATTCCGTATAAAAGACAGTGATGATCCAAATCACCACTCTTGCATCCGCTGCAGAAAGGTCTCAAGAGTTGCTTAAATTGCAAATAACGGCAACAATGAGATTGTGGGTCCGCAAAGGATAACGATAATAAGCAATGATAACAAAAAAAATTTGAAAGAATATTAACTTTCATCAATTTTTTGTCCGTTTAGTTGAATCTTTCAACTAAATTTTAGTTTAGGACCCTGTACTGGAGTGAGAGAGCCCTATGAGTAATAAAGCCGGTTTAGTTCATAGTCTACGAGATGGACAAAAGTACATGGATACTTGGCCAATGCGTAAAGAGCTTAATTTGCTGTTTCCAGAGCAGCGAATCATTAAAGCGACGCGTTTCGGTGTAAAAGTGATGCCAGCGATCGCGGCAATCAGTGTCTTAACTCAAATGGCGTTCAACAATTATCAATCTATGCCTCAGGCAGTCATCATTGCACTGTTTGCTATCAGTATGCCTATTCAGGGTATGTGGTGGCTTGGCAACCGTGCCAACACGAAACTTCCACCTGCCCTTGCTGGCTGGTATCGCGAAATCTACCAAAAGATAGTTGAAAGCGGCTGCGCGCTAGAACCAATGAAATCCCGCCCTCGTTATAAAGAGCTCGCTCAGATCCTTAACCGCGCTTTTCGTCAGCTTGATAAAAATGCTTTGGAGCGTTGGTTCTAAGAGAAGGAACGGGCTGCGCCCTGTGGGTTTTTGGAACGGACTACGCCCTATGGAGAGCGGGAGCGCTTCGCTTTTGGAAAACTAGAGTTGACTCCTCAACTATAGCGCGGCAACATTAGTTCTCCAGTTCTCCAGTTCTCCAGTTCTCCAGTTCTCCAGTTCTCCAGTTCTCCAGTTCTCCAGTTCTCCAGTTCTCCAGTTCTCCAGTTCTCCAGTTCTCCAGTTCTCCAGTTCTCCAAAACAAAAAAACGCCCACCGAAGTGAGCGCTTTCTCTTATTTAATACTATTCAACATTAGTTGAACATTGCGATAGCGTCAGCTGGGTCTACGTATTCTAGATCGAAGCTTTCTGCTACTTCTTTACAGGTTACTTTACCGTGGATTACGTTTAGACCTTCTAGGAAGCCGTTATCTGCTAGAAGTGCTTCACGGTAGCCTTTGTTCGCAAGCTTAACGATGTAAGGTAGCGTAGCGTTGTTTAGCGCGAACGTAGAAGTACGAGCAACAGCGCCTGGCATGTTAGCAACACAGTAGTGAACTACGTCATCAACGATGTAAGTAGGGTCTGCGTGTGTTGTTGCGTGTGAAGTTTCAAAACAGCCACCTTGGTCGATTGCAACGTCTACGACTGCTGCACCTGGCTTCATCTTAGCGATGTGCTCTTTTGTAACGAGTTTAGGTGCTGCAGCGCCTGGGATTAGAACTGCACCGATCACTAGGTCAGCTTCTAGAACATGCTTCTCAATAGCATCTTCTGTAGAGTAAACCACTTTTGCGCGACCTTGGAACTCTTCGTCAAGACGACGTAGTGTATCAACGTTGCGATCAAGGATAGTTACGTCTGCGCGAAGACCAACAGCCATACGAGCTGCGTTAGCACCAACAACACCGCCGCCAACAACGACAACTTTTGCTGGTTCAACGCCTGGTACACCACCTAGTAGAAGACCACGACCACCGTGAGATTTCTCTAAAGTTTGTGCACCTGCTTGAATAGACATGCGACCTGCTACCTCAGACATTGGAGCAAGTAGTGGCAAGCGACCCATATTATCTGTTACAGTCTCATATGCTATACAGACAGCTTTGCTCTTGATTAGCTCTTCAGTTTGTGGAAAATCTGGTGCTAGGTGCAAATAAGTAAATAAAATTTGCCCTTCTCGAAGCATAGCTCGCTCGACAGCTTGAGGTTCTTTAACCTTTACAATCATTTCTGCTTGCGCAAAAACGTCAGCAGCGGTAGGAAGAATGGATGCGCCTACAGCGATGTAATCATCGTCTGAAAAACCGATGCCTGAACCGGCATTAGTTTCAACAAAAACTTGGTGACCTTGAGACACTAGCTCGCGAACGCTCGCTGGGATCATGCCAACACGGTATTCGTGGTTTTTGATTTCCTTAGGTACGCCAATGATCATCCTGACTCCTCATTTTATATTGGTTGTATAAACTATATTAGTTGTATTAACTGTGTGTAGGGTAATTCTGTCGAATTAATATCTAGTATAGATATGATTGGATAAAATTTGATACTGAATATTAAAAAGTTGTAGTATATTTTTTTGCAAGGAAGTAATAAGGTGGAATAAAAAATGGCAGACAACAATAAAAAGCCGTCCAAGGATCTAGATCGCATCGACCGCAACATTCTTAATGAGTTGCAGAAAGATGGTCGTATTTCGAATGTAGAGCTTTCAAAACGAGTGGGTCTTTCTCCAACTCCGTGTTTGGAACGTGTGCGTCGCCTAGAGCGTCAAGGTTATATTACGGGCTATACAGCATTGCTAAACCCGCAGTACCTAGATGCTTCGCTTTTGGTATTCGTAGAGATCACACTTAACCGTGGTGCGCCAGATGTGTTTGAACAGTTCAACACAGCGGTTCAGAAACTTGATGACATTCAAGAGTGTCATTTAGTATCGGGTGACTTTGACTACCTACTTAAGACTCGTGTATCTGACATGAGTGCTTACCGAAAATTGTTGGGTGATACGCTTCTACGCTTACCAGGGGTAAACGACACACGTACTTACGTGGTTATGGAAGAAGTGAAACAAACGAACCAGCTGGTCATCAAAACTCGCTAATTCAAGCATGAGTTTGGCTTAAAGTCTTAATAGCTTTCCATATTCTGACTTTAAGCAATTGGGTTTTGTCCCTTGATATGGTTAAATCGATAGTCCGAGTAGCATAGCTGCTCGGACTATTTTTTTCCGACCAATCAGGATGACTTCTGAATCGATTGGTGTTTTATAAAGATAAAGTTGGTTATGTTCAAAGAGACCAAAAATAAAGTAGAAACGATCATTAAGACGGGAGAAGAGTCTCAGCCGTCCCGCCTGAGCGGTCCTCAGCGCCTTCAAGAATGCAGTTTGATCGTAATCGTTCTTGCCTCAATTTTGCTTTCAGTCGCACTTTTCACATTTAGCGCTGCCGATCCGTCATGGTCTCAAACCGCTTGGGGTGGGGAGATCAATAATGCTGGTGGTCTAGTTGGGGCTTGGCTAGCTGATACACTCTTTTTTACCTTTGGCTCATTAGCGTATGTGATTCCTTTCGTGGTAACCGGTACAGCTTGGGCAATGCTGCGTAACCGTGATGAAGATGAATCAATCGACTTTATGCTTTGGGGAACGCGTTTACTCGGATTAACAATTCTTATTCTGACTAGTTGTGGTTTAGCGGATATCAACTTTGATGACATCTGGTATTTCTCTTCAGGTGGTGTGATTGGCGATGTACTGACCAGCCTTGCGCTACCGACTCTAAATGTGCTCGGCTCCACGCTTGTCTTTCTATTTCTATGGGGAGCGGGTTTCACGCTCCTGACTGGCATCTCTTGGTTATCCATTGTCGATTGGTTGGGTGAGGGCGCGATTCGATTGTTCACTAGCCTGATCAACAAAATACGCGGACACGAAGATGAAACGCTAGAAGCTGAGCTCAACAACTATGAGTATGAAACCGAAACGACGCCAGTCTTCAGTGAAGAAAAGCTTGAAGCTAACGAATCTGTAGAGCAAATAGAAGAAACCAGCGCAGAACGACGTCGTTACAACATTCATATGCCTGAAGCAGCGGCTACCTCAGCGTTAGCGGCCAACGCAATCGCCCAACCAACGGCAGAAGAAGTGGCTGAGATTTCCCCTGAGCCCGTTTATGCAGGCGAAGTCCCTAATAATGTGGTTGAAGAGTCTGTTGAGCCAGATTTTGAGCGTAGTAAGCATCTTGGGGCGACTATTGAAGATCTAGAACGCGCCGCGATGAACGGTGATGAGCTTCCTCAAGTTGCGCAGCCTCAACAGCCAGAAGATGTTTTTGCTCAGCCGCAAGTTGAAGAGGTTGTTGCCAGCGAGCCACCTGCATCAAACCAATCAGAGCCAGTTCCTTCAGAATCAGTCGCCGAGGTTGACCCTAATGATTTGCCTTGGATTGAAGAGGTAACTGAAGAAGAAATCGTCCAACCAAGGATTAATCCATCTGAACTGGAACAGATCTCATCGGATATTGAACCTGAAGATGACTATCAAGAACCAGTAATTTCATCATTTGATGTTGCTGAAGAAAGTGCAATTGTGACCGAGGAGGTCGAGTCGACGTTACCTGCGGATGAAGATGCGGCGGCATTACACAATATGGTTGCAGAAGCGCAAGCCAAAGTCGTCGCTCAGCAAAACCCATTCTTGGTGCAACAAGAAGCGAATCTGCCAAAGCCTGTTGAGCCAATGCCAACTCTTGAGTTGCTGTACCACCCTGAAAAGCGCGAAAACTTTATCGACCGAGAAGCGTTAGAAAATATTGCTCGCTTGGTTGAAGCGAAACTGGCGGACTATAAGATAAAAGCAACAGTGGTTGATATCTTCCCAGGGCCAGTAATAACAAGATTTGAACTCGATCTCGCACCTGGCGTTAAAGTGAGCCGTATATCCGGTCTATCGATGGATTTAGCTCGCTCACTCTCAGCTATGGCGGTTCGTGTCGTTGAAGTCATACCGGGCAAACCTTATGTCGGACTTGAGCTGCCAAACATGAGCAGACAGACGGTGTTCTTCTCAGATGTTGTCGGCAGTCAACAGTTTATAGAAGCCAAATCGCCAACAACGGTTGTCCTTGGCCAAGATATTGCTGGTGAAGCTGTGGTCGCTGATTTGTCTAAGATGCCACACGTGCTTGTTGCGGGTACAACGGGCTCGGGTAAGTCAGTGGGTGTAAACGTGATGATCTTGAGTATGCTCTACAAGGCAACACCAGAAGATGTTCGTTTCATCATGATTGACCCGAAAATGCTTGAGCTATCGGTGTACGAAGGTATCCCACATCTACTCTCTGAAGTGGTTACTGACATGAAAGACGCGTCGAATGCACTGCGTTGGTGTGTTGGTGAGATGGAACGTCGCTACAAGCTGATGTCTGCTCTGGGTGTTCGTAACATTAAAGGCTTTAACGATAAGCTTAAGATGGCGGCTGAGGCTGGTCATCCAATACACGACCCATTATGGCAAGCAGGTGACAGCATGGATGAACATCCTCCTCTGCTTGAGAAGTTGCCTTACATTGTTGTGATTGTCGACGAGTTTGCCGACTTAATGATGGTGGTCGGCAAGAAAGTCGAGGAGCTGATTGCTCGTCTAGCGCAGAAAGCTCGCGCGGCTGGTATTCACTTGATCCTTGCGACTCAACGCCCATCTGTTGATGTTATTACTGGTTTGATTAAAGCGAATATTCCTACCCGTGTTGCGTTTACCGTATCAACTAAAACGGACTCGCGCACTATCCTTGACCAAGGCGGCGCAGAATCGCTACTGGGTATGGGTGATATGCTCTATCTCCCACCGGGTTCTAGCCATACAGTTCGTGTGCATGGCGCATTTGCCTCTGATGATGATGTACATGCAGTCGTCAACAACTGGAAAGCACGCGGTAAACCAAACTATATCGACGAAATCACCAATGGTGACCAAGGCCCAGAAGCACTCTTGCCGGGTGAGAAGCCGGAAGGTGAGGAAGAGATGGACCCACTATTTGACCAAGTTGTTGAGCATGTTGTGCAGTCTCGCCGTGGCTCGGTATCAGGGGTACAACGCCGCTTTAAGATAGGCTACAACCGAGCTGCACGTATCGTTGAGCAACTAGAAGCTCAAGGAATTGTGAGTGCTCCAGGTCATAACGGCAACCGTGAAGTATTGGCTCCAGCTCCTGGACGTGAGATGAACTAACGGCAAAGCCGTTAGGAACGGGCTGCGCCCTCGGGAAAGCGGGATCGCTTCGCTACTGGAAAGCTAGTCCCGGGCTTCGCCCTTTGGAAAACTAGAGTTGACTCTTCAAACATAGCGCGGCAACTATAGTTCTCCAGTTCTCCAGTTCTCCAGTTCTCCAGTTCTCCAGTTCTCCAGTTCTCCAGTTCTCCAGTTCTCCAGTTCTCCAGTTCTCCAGTTCTCCAGTTCTCCAGTTCTCCAGAAATCAAAAAGGGCTGACATAATATGTCAGCCCTTCTTTCTGTTGCGTGCTTTCGCCTCTCGCTACTTGCTCTTCACAAACTGCGAGATGACAAAAGGTACCAGTGCGATTAGGTATGCAGAGAAAATGATCACTAACCATTGTGGCATTGAAAGACCTAGGAATTGCCACACGACCTTGCCACAATCACCGAACGCTTCAAATAGCCATGGTGCCCACTGATTTAGAGGTGCCCAGTCTGGGAAGGTAACGAACAAGTCACAAGTCTTAAAAGGTGAAGGGTTGAATTGGTAATCAACATGCTCTAGTGAAAGCATCAGGCCTTGATAGGCGCTTGCACCCCAAGCAGCAAAGCCAAGCCAACGAAATGCTGGATTATGCGGAGCGATCAAACCAATTAATGCAGCGCCGCCAACACCAAACATGGCGACACGCTCATAAATACACATCACACAAGGTGAAAGCATCATCACGTGTTGGAAAAATAGGGCACATGCTTCGAAGAAAACAATTGAGATAAGGAGCAGCAACCAAGACAGTCGCCCCTGAGAAAATGTTTTTAGAGTGGAAAGAATGTTCACACAGATATCCTGTAATAAAAAAGCTCTGAGTAATCAGAGCTTTTTATCGTGTAAAAGTTTCGGTATCAACTAAAACTTTTAAATAAATTAGATTAGTGTCCGCTAGAGACTGCTGGAGTTAACTCTCCGACATGGGCTGAAATCCAACCCGCGTCATAGAACCAAGCGGTCATAGGCTCGACAAAGAACACGATGCCAGCAAGACCAACAAGAGCCAGTACCACGGTATAAGGCAGCGCCATAATTACCATGCGACCGTATGATAGGCGAATAAGAGGTGCTAGGGCAGAGGTCAATAGGAATAGGAATGCAGCTTGACCATTTGGCGTTGCAACTGAAGGTAGGTTAGTACCTGTGTTGATAGCAACGGCGAGTAGGTCGAACTGGTCACGAGTGATAACGCCTTCAATCAGTGCCGTTTTCACTTCGTTAATGTATACCGTGCCGACGAATACGTTATCGGAAACCATCGAAAGTACGCCGTTTGCCACATAGAAGAGTGCTAGCTGAGTACCTTTGTCTTCTACGTGTAGAACAGCGTCGATAACTGGCTTGAATAGCTGTTGGTCGATGATGACGGCTACAACAGCAAAGAACACGGCGAGAAGTGCGGTAAATGGTAGCGCTTCTTCAAACGCTTTACCCATTGAGTGCTCTTCGATTACACCGGTAAACGCTGTCGCCAAGATGATAACAGATAGACCAATTAGACCGACGGCTGCAAGGTGAAGCGCTAGACCAACGATTAGCCATACTGCGATGAAACCTTGAACCCAAAGCTTAGCAACGTCTTGCTTAGTACGTGTTTTACGCTCTTCACGGTCGAAGTCTACTAGGATTTGACGAACGTTCTCAGGAAGGCGAGCACCGTAGCCAAAGACTTTTAGTTTTTCGACCAATACACAGGTAATCAAACCGCAAACAAACACAGGCGCGGTAACGGGTAGCATACGAATGATAAACTCACCAAACTGCCAACCCGCTTGGTCTGCAATAATGAGGTTTTGTGGTTCACCAACCATGGTCATAACACCACCGAGTGCCGTACCCACACCAGCATGCATTAGTAGTGAACGTAGGAAAGCACGGTAGTCTTCTAAGTCATCACGGGTAAGTTCGGATAAATGGTCATCTTGGGTATGGTCGTGCGAGGAGTTAGGGCCTTGACCAGAAGCGACTTTGTGGTAAATCGCGTAGAAGCCAACCGCAACGCTGATAACAACCGCAATGACGGTTAATGCATCTAAGAAAGCCGATAGGAAGGCCGCAGCAAAACAGAAGGCAAGAGAAAGCATGCTCTTAGAGCGAATACCTAGCAGTATCTTGGTGAAGATAAACAGCAGCAACTGCTTCATGAAGTAGATGCCTGCAACCATAAACACTAATAGAAGCAGCACTTCGATGTTTGCGACAAGTTCGTGTTTAACTTGTTCCGGGCTGGTCATGCCGATGGCGATGGCTTCGATGGCGAGTAAACCACCTGGCTGAAGAGGGTAACACTTAAGTGCCATTGCGAGGGTGAAGATAAACTCTGCGACTAGCAGCCAACCTGCAACGAATGGATCGACAAAGAAGAAAACAATTGGGTTAATAATTAAAAATGAAATGATGGCAACTTTGTACCAATCTGGGGCCTTACCAAGAAAATTCTTAATAAATGCATTTCCGAGTGACATCGGCATGATTTAGATACTCTTAATGTTGTTATGAATAGACACTGCACGTGCTTGTATCCATTTAATCGGAAACTGAGAATTTCTGACCAGTGGAAATATACCCGTAGGTAGAAAACAAACCCGATTCAACAGTGACTTAGAAAAACAACATTCCGTTCACGATCATGTGGTCTTGCCAAGTCACTCCCTGAGAAAGACAAGCACTCCTTACTTTGGTCGCCACTGTACTCTTCAAAGCAATTTAGTCAACGAGAAAATTGGTTTGAGTATTCTATTCGCTTACTTTTGTTAAAAAACGCGATCAAAGTGGCGTAAACATATCACGAGAGTTGTGAAAAACAATGGTTAATGCAAGCAAAACGACGAAAGCATAGAATAAGAAAGAATATGTAATTATATTGAATGGAAATGACAGTTTAATTATGTAATTTTACAAACTTAAATTTTGCGGCTGAAATGCCTTGTGGTGGGCTCTGCGGGATGTTTTTGATTTGTTAAATATGAAAATAAGCCTATTTCATATCCCAATATGTTTCAATAAAATCTGCATAGCGTTAGAGTTAATGCTCTATTGTGGTTTTGCCGCACGTTTACTGTGTGGTGGTTTCCGATATAGAAAAACTAGTGGTATGATGAGTTCTATTAGACCCATAAAAATACAAGTTTGGATAAGATATAAATGGTCATTAAGGCAAAGAGCCCAGCGGGATTCGCAGAGAAATACATTATTGAAAGTATTTGGAAAGGGCGATTCCCACCTGGTTCTATTTTACCAGCAGAACGTGAGCTCTCTGAACTAATTGGCGTAACGCGTACCACTCTACGAGAAGTACTCCAACGTTTAGCCCGTGATGGGTGGCTAACGATTCAACATGGTAAACCAACGCGTGTTAACCAGTTTATGGAAACATCTGGTCTTCATATTCTTGATACGTTAATGACGTTGGACGCAGATAATGCGACTTCAATTGTTGAAGATTTGCTTGCAGCACGTACAAACATCAGCCCTATCTTTATGCGCTATGCGTTTAAAGCGAACAAAGAAAACTCTGAGAAAACCATTTCTAGCGTTATTAACTCATGTGAGGCTTTGATTAACGCCGAGTCTTGGGATGTCTTCATGGAGTCGTCACCGTATGCTGAAAAAATTCGTCAGCACGTCAAAGACGATGGTGAGAAAGATGAGTTAAAGCGCCAAGCCGTTCTGGTTGCGAAAACGTTCAACTTTTACGACTACATGCTATTCCAACGCTTAGCATTCCATTCAGGTAACCAAATTTATGGTTTGATCTTTAATGGTTTGAAGAAACTGTACGATCGCGTTGGTAGCTACTACTTCTCGAACCCTCAAGCTCGTGACCTTGCACTGCAGTTCTACCGAGACTTGCTTGAAGTATGTGAAACCGGTAATCGTGACCAAATACTGATTGTCGTTCGCCACTATGGTATGGAGAGTGCGCAGATTTGGAATCAGATGAAGACGACTCTGCCAACAAACTTTACTGAAGATGACAGTTAAAAAGAGTCTGTCGCTTTCGTATTAAAAAAAACCGCCAACTGGCGGTTTTTTATTGTTCAGAGTTTACTCTTAGCAGTCAGAGCATGCTTCATCTCGTCCGCCTGCTTCAGTGAACCAAGTCGCCAAGTGCGATTTAAGGTCCTTAAGCTCATCTGGGCCTATAAGTGCCAAGCCTAAGTCTTCAGCGCGAGTGATGTCATTGTGGCGAAGAGGACGGAAGCTAACTAGCATGGCACGAGCTTGCAAGCCACCAAGTAAGTCACGAAGCGATTCAAGCTTATATAAGGTATCGTCACCATCATCGCGCATTCCTTTGGTCTTACACTCGATGATGTGAAGTTTGTTGTTAACGACTGAAGCAACATCCAGTTCGTTACGCACTTCGCGCTCCCCAAGCTGACGGTAAACTTGAACATTGAGAGAGCGGTCTTGAATGGTTGGCATATCTTGCTGGATCTGACGAACTGTGCTGTGAACGAGCGTTTCAAGCCATTCACCGTTTGAGAAGCGGCGCGCGTCTTCATTGGCGAAGGTTAATACGCCGTTTTGATAGGTCGCTATTTCAGCTTCAACCAAATCACTAAGAAGCATATTTAGCTCGCGATAACCCTGCTGCTTTTCCGATAGTTCAACATCGAGACGCTGCTCTTTGCGGCAAGTCGTCGCTAGATAGTTGAGTGTGGCAAGGCCAGGACCTAACTCTAACGCATTGCTCGCCCAACGTTCGCCAAGCTCATACAGCTTTTGGTCAAGTTGAGGAGGGAGTTCTTGGTCGCTAAATTCACCACGAGCACCGAACACGGTGAGATAATCATCGATGGTAATTCTGTCTTGAACCTGAGTATCTTCTTTGCCGTCAGGGTAAAGCCAACATAGACGGTCACTATTAGGTTCAACAACGAAAATAGGCCAGTGATAGGTGCGGAAAATCTCGTAGACTGATAACAGGCGGTGGCGAAGTCCACAGCTCGCATTCAGCTTAACTTCTTCGCCTCTTGCTTTTAGGTCTTCTGCAAGAATAGAAACAGCTTGCTTAATCTTTGATGGATTCGCGACGTTAGGAATTTCAAAAAATTCCGAGGTGATGTTTCTTTTGCTCAAGACGCTGTGAAGACGCAAATACATATCTTCTTGAGCAGGGACTCCAATGAAGACGATATGATCGCTTACGGTGCGATTATCAAGAAGCGGAGTGACCAAGCGAATTGGGTCTTGATCGATGATGCCAACATGAACAGCCATAGTTTTTCCTCATGTTTGGCTTGCGAGAGAGTGAAAGAAAAGTGGGCAAGCCTATAAACCATATAATGACATGGGATATAAAAAACAAGGGCGGCTATAAAAAATAGCCGCCCAATCTCAATAAATTACATTGTTCTGACTTTCTAGAGTTTAAACCTATGGACCAACTCACCTTGTTGATTCGCCAGCGAGGAAAGGTTGTCGCTCGTCTGGGCTATTTGTGCCATCGCTTGATAGCTAGAGTCGGCAATCAGGTTGATCTCTTCAATGTTACGAGCAATATCGCCCGTCGTCTCACTCTGTTCAGCCGCGGCTTGAGAGATATGGCCGCTCATTTGGCTGATCTCCATAATAAGTCCTTGGATCTCTTCCATAGCACTATTGGCGTTAGACGCTTGTTCTACTGAAAGCTCCATATCATCCATACAGCTTTGAATCACCTTATTGGCTGACGTTGAGCTGCTTTGAAGATTACTGATCATATTTTCAATTTCAGAGGTTGATTCTGTTGTGCGTTGAGCCAACACTCGAACTTCGTCAGCGACTACCGCAAAGCCGCGGCCTTGTTCACCCGCACGAGCTGCTTCGATAGCGGCATTGAGCGCCAATAGGTTGGTCTGTTCGGCAATATTGCGGATAACGTCAAGGATACTACCGATTTGGCTACTCATTGCTTGCAGCTCTTTCACCGCATCAACAGACTGAGTGAGGCGCGTTTCAAGTTGATTGATGGTAGTGATGTTGGTCCCCATGATATGGCGACCGGACTCTGAGGCTTTTTCAACCTGTTCAACCATCTGCTGCGAGCTTTGAGCGCTTTGCGCGACTTCTTGAACAGAGTGCGCCATTTCGGTCATTGCGGTGGCAACATTCGCCGTTTGCTCACGTTGCTGGCTAAGCTGTGATTGCGCTTGCGAAGAAGTTTGCTGATTGGTTGTTGCTGTTTGAGTCAGATCATCGGACGCGTCATTGAGTTTAACCAAAATGCCATGAAGATTATCTGCAAGCGAGTTAATGTGGTTGCTAACGCGGCTGAACTCATTGTTGTAGCGAATCTCGATACGCTTGGTCATATCGCCTTCAGTAAGAGACTCAAGAGTGCCAAGAATGCGAGTGAGTGGGTCACGCACGCTGTGAGCAATGTGATATCCAATCGCTATGGCCATTAAGATAACGATCGCGCCAATTGCAATTGAGCGAACCACCCCCTGTTCGTATACATCACCGGCTTCTTGTAGCGACGCATTTAAGCCTTGTTTTGCGACTTCACTGAATGAGTCAAGTACGGCCATGGTCGCATCAACCTGCTGAGTCAGACTCGCGATATTGGCGTACAGGGCATCTTTAGCCAATAGGTAAGCACTATGTTGGTCTAATACGCCTCCTTTCTTACCGACATCACGAGTAAACTGCTGAACTGATTCGTCAAACGCCTTTTTTATTTCCGGCATTTGCGTTGTTAATCCGCGGTAAGCGTAGTTAAGATGGGTAACGGCTTTCTTATTCTTCGCTACCGCTTTAGTCACCAACTCTGTATCACTGCTTGCTAAAGCATCTGAAGTGGTGAGTTCAGCATCTTTTAGTTTGATAAAATAGCTTTTGGCCATCACTTTAACTGAAATGCTGCTTTGGTCATCAACATACTCTTTCATTCCGACACTTAATTCAGAATGCAGGCGTTGGAAGCGTCGAGTAGACTGTTGTACTTCCTCTTGCGCGGTAAACATCGCGCGATAATTGCCCATCGCTTGTTCCGCTTCAGCGAAGTAACTCAGTTCCATCTCTTTGAGTTGGACAATTGATTGCTCTAGTTCAGCTTGGCCGACGCTTACTTGTTCTAACGCTAATAGCTGTTGGTTATATGCTTCTTTCATTTGAGCGAATTGCTCTGAAAGTTGATCCATGCGTTCAAAGCTTTGAGTTGTCAAAAAGTCTTTAAAAAGTTTGTCGGCAGACAATAAAGCAACGCTGGTTTGGTTTGATTGTGAAACTAGTGGCAGCGAGGTGTTTGAGACACCTTCGAAGTTTTGGTGGATTTGTTGCATTCCTCGCATCATCATCAACGTCGTAACGATGAACATAATAATGATCAATGCAAACCCAGCGTACATGCGCCTAATCACTGAGCCCTTCATAGATCTCTCCCTGTAATTATAAAGTCTTAAAAAATTAACAAAAAGAAAGCCATTGTATTGATACCGAGACACACATTTTTTGACGCACAATACAAATTTAGCTAGCGGGTAATAACGGATTGTCGAATAAGTGAACTGAACAGCGTTTTTTATTGTGATTTTGCGAAGCTTGACGCATACTCGTTTCAACTTAATCAACAATAAATGTCCCTATGGAGCCCTTCATGGCAGAAGAAACCATTTTCAGCAAAATCATTCGCAAAGAAATCCCAGCAGATGTTGTCTATCAAGATGATTTAGTTACCGCATTTCGAGACATCAATCCGCGTGCTCCAAGTCACATTTTGATCATCCCAAATAAACTGATTCCAACCGTAAATGACATCGAAGAAGAAGATGAACTCGTCATGGGACGTATGTTTACCGTGGCACGCAAACTGGCAAAAGAAGAAGGTATTGATGAGGATGGTTACCGTTTGATCATGAACTGTAACTCTCATGGTGGACAAGAGGTTTATCATATTCATATGCACTTAGTGGGTGGTCGTCCGCTTGGCCCTATGCTAATGAGCTAAAAATTTTTGATATTAATGGAACTTTCTAAAAAGTTTGATGTCGAACGTTAAATTTTTTAAAATGTGAGACATGTCCTCGTGTCAAATAATACAAAAATTGGGGTAGAAAGTGCATAAACACATTCGACTCATGTTTGCTTTAGCAAGTAGCTTGGCTCTTTCCGCTTGTGCCAATTTATCTGTAGGCAATCTTTTTAGTCATTACAGTGCGCAAAACAGTGAGTTGCACCAAACCGTTAAGAATGGCCGCTATTACGAAGCTGAAGAGGTGTTACCTGAGGAGATAGCAGGCGACATTCTCGATAATATGGAAAAAGGCAGAGTTTATCTGCTCAACCAACAGTACCCAGAAAGTAAGGGCGCGTTTGAAGCTAGTGACCGAGCGGTTAGGGTACAGCAAGATCAAGCAACGATCTCTGTATCAGAAACAGCAATGAGCTTAAGTGCACTGGCGGTTAATGATAACTTGAAAACGTATCAACCTGCTGATTACGAACTGGGTTTCTTACATCTTTATTTAGGTCTTAACTATCTTAAAAAGAATGACCTAGAAGGTGCGATTATCGAAATGCGTCGTGCGAATCAAGTGCAAGAACGCGCGCGCAAAGATAGAGAGAGTGAGCTTGAATCGGCTCAAAGCCAAATGCAGGCTCAAGGTGTCTCACCAAACTTGGGTAGTATTCTTGCTAACTATCCAGATGCCGGCAAAAAGCTGCAAGCAGTACAAAGTGGTTACTTACTCTATTTGTCTGCACTGCTGTATGAAGCAGACAACGATCTCAACGGCGCTTATGTTGACTATCGTCGTGCGTTAGCTGTGATGCCTGACAACCAGCAGGTGATTGATGGAACTAAGCGTGTTGCTAAACGTTTAGGTATGCGCGAAGACTTGGTTAAGCTTGAAAAGCGTTACGGCAAAGCGAGCTACCTAGATGCTAACAAAGGTCGGGTAATTGTTATTGATGAGCGTGGTGTGGTCGATGCGATGAACGGGTGGACACAAACACTTCCGATCTCGCGAGGCAGTAACCGTGGTCTCTATACTGTTTCTCTGCCTTATTACGAAAACGTACCAGCGGAAAAATTTAGCCCTGTAATACTTAATGACAGCAGTGTGTCGGGAAGCTTACTCACAGACGTCAATCTGATGGCTAAGCAGAATCTGACCGAGCGAATGCCATCTATCATCATTCGCCAAGCGCTTCGAGTGTGGGCTAAAGAGGAATTGCGTCGAGAGGCAACCAAAGACAACCCTGACGACTTAGGTAATGCGCTGTTTAACGTGTGGAACACGCTGACGGAGCAACCAGATACACGCAGTTGGATAACATTACCTGGTGAGATTTACAGCGCAAGTTCTGTGGTTGAACCAGGGGAACAATCTGTACAGGTTGCTGGTCAAACTCATACATTCAATGTTGAGTCTGGTCGTACAACTCTTGTTTGGCTTTCGCGCCAAGGTAACAACGCAACCATTTGGCATAAACAACTAGGAAATATACGATGAAAAAATGGCTTATTTCAATCGCGGCAGCACTGACCTTAATGGGATGTGCGAGCAACAGCAACACGGCTGGGCTGCGTATCGATGGTGCCTCTCAAACGGTTCTGTTTGGGGATAACGTGCTAGCAGGGCGTGTGAGCATCGAAGATATTTCAACGATTGATGTAGATGGTCGCGCGCGAGGCATAGTGCGTTTGGCGAATCAAACCAAAGGCGACCAACACATTCAATACCGTTTCTATTGGTATGACGATCAGGGGCTAGAAGTGAACAACAAGCTTAGCCCATGGCGTCAAGCTATTCTTCGCGGGGCTGAAGAGGTTTCTATTTCAGAGATTTCTATCAATCCAAATGGACGCCAATTCCGCGTTCAGATCCGCGAACTAGACAACTAATTTAAAGAAGTAACTAAAGGATATCCTAAGGAACCGACAATGAAAAAAAGTGTAATTGCATTACTTGGTTTGGCTGTAGTGCTTGGTGGCTGTTCTAACCAAGTAAGCTATGGTGACGCTCAAGCTGTGGAAACAACAACAATTGATTTTGGTTCAACAGACTTGCAAAAAATTGCCGGTGAAATGGTCGACAGCATGATGATGTCGGGCTCTGTTGCTGCCATCACGCGTGATTCACGTCCGATCGTTTTTGTTGAACGTATCAAGAACAAGACAAGCGAACATATCGATACTGAGTCAATTACCGATTCTATCAGCACTAAGATGCTGAATTCTGGTAAGTTCCGTTTTGTAGATATGGATCGTGTCGAAGCAGTACGCGAACAGCTAAACTTCCAAAATAATGATGAGCTAGTGAACCAAAGCACAGCAATTCAGTTTGGTAAGATGGTTGGTGCTCAATACATGCTTTACGGTAACCTATCAAGCATTAACAAGAATGCCGGTAGCGACAAAGACGTATACTACAAAATGACCATGCGTCTGATGGATCTAGAAACTGGCTTAATCGAATGGGCTGATGAGACTGAGATCCGTAAGCAAGAATCAAAAAGCTTTTTAGGCCTATAAGCTGAGCTTTATGTAACAAAAGGAGTGTACTATGGCGCGAATGTCGTGGAGTGAAGCATGCCAACTCGACCGTTCATTATTGTCACTAGAGCACTTCTTTGCTATCCCCCCTGACTATGCTCAAACGCTAACAGGGGGACTGACCAACCGTTGTTGGAAAGTGGTCACTTCAGATGGGCAATCATTTGTCTGGAGGCCAACAACCAACATCACTAAAGCCTTCTCAATATCTCGCTTCCAAGAGTATCAGATACTCTCAGCAATCGAACCTAGCGGTTTATCTCCGCAAGCCGTTCACATCAATGACCAAGGGCTGTTAGTCACTTGGGTTGAAGGGGAGTCACTCACACAAGGGCTACCATTCGACTCACTACTCAAGACTATGATCTCGATTCACGATATGGACACTCAACGTGTTCCTGTCGCGCCTTTCAATTTCACTGCACGTGTTGATCACTATTGGATGCTGCTCGACGATGAGCACAAAGTTGAACCTTTTGTGTCGATTTACAATCAGTGGCGTTCCTCGCCGAGCTTAGCGGATGTCGGTCAAACCTTGTGCCACTTTGACTTAGCGGGTTACAACATGGTTAAAACAGATGTTGGCAACAAGGTTATTGATTGGGAGTACGCTGCGATAGCGGATCCGCGCTTAGACCTGACACTTTCCATTGATGTTTGTGGTGAAAAGCCATTAGAAGCCGTCTATCGTTATTGTCAGTTAAGAGGAGTGGAAGGCGTTGATGATTGGGTTGAAGGGGTAATGGCTTGGCAACCACGCGCAATGATGATGGCCATGCTTTGGTACCTGCTAGCCCATCAGTTGTGGGGAGATGAACAATATTTGACCCAAGCGCATAAACTGCAAGAAACAATTTGCAGTTAAGATCACTGTTTGATAGTTCAGGGCGCTTAAAGTTACGCGGTGAGCTTTTAAACCTTATTTTTCATGGTAGATTAAAATCACAAGGATCGAGGGATTTACAATGATTATCTATTTACACGGTTTTGATTCGACCAGCCCAGGCAACCATGAAAAAGTACTTCAACTTCAGTTTATTGATGATGACGTACGTTTCATTAACTACAGTACTCTCCATCCAAAGCACGATATGCAGCACTTGCTCAAAGAAGTGCACAAAGTGATTGAGCAGTCAGGTGATAAGAACCCTATCATTTGTGGTGTCGGTCTTGGTGGCTATTGGTCAGAGAGAATTGGCTTTTTATGCGGTATTAAACAGGTTATTTTTAACCCGAACTTGCACCCAGAGTTAACGATGCAGGGACGTATAGACCGACCTGAAGAGTATGAAGACATTGCGACTAAGTGTGTTTCAGAGTTTAGAACCAAGAACAAAGCACATTGCCTGGTGATTCTGTCGAAAGACGATGAGATCCACGACAACAGTAAAACTGTCTCAGAGTTAGAGAGCTACTACGACATTATCTGGGATGAAACTCAGACTCATAAGTTCAAAAAAATCTCGCAACATCTGCAAACAATGAAAGCGTTTAAAGACGCAAATTAATCGCTAGTTTTTATCGATTTCTAATATCTAGGCGACAGAGTAGGCTCTGTCGCTTTTTTATTGTTCAATCAACTCTAATCCTTACAAAATTTAGTGGGATCACGCGAATCTTTAGTTGCGTGTCATGTTTTGCTCTATATAATGAACTCACTACAAATTTTTTGATAAATATCAAAAAAAATTGAGAGCGAGTAAAAAACTTGCCCAATAGTGAGCTACATCAAACCTGTAGCATTGAGTGATTCGGCTCTTTTATCCAATAAGCGTGTCATATTTGTTGGCCCTCTATGTCTAGACTGTGTGCGAAGAAAAATCGCCCCTAGACCAAAAATACAGAATTCCATCGAGTCGACTTTCGGCTTGATTCAGTTTTATTTTATTTTTTGAGGAAGTTGCTGTGACACGAATTATCGTAGTAGGCGGCGGTGCAGGCGGACTGGAGCTTGTCACCAAACTAGGTCGTACACTTGGCCGCAAAGGTCGTGCTAAAGTCACTTTGGTTGACCGCAAGGCGAGCCACTTATGGAAACCCCTTCTGCATGAAGTTGCGACGGGCTCTCTTGATGAGGGTGTGGATGCACTTAGCTACCGCGCACATGCCAAAAACCACCACTTTGATTTTCAAATGGGCAGCCTAGAAGATATCGATCGCGAGCGTAAAGTGATTAAACTGCGTGAGTTGAAAGACGATAACGATGAGCTGTTGATGCCTAGCCGCGAGCTTGAGTATGACATTCTAGTCATGGCAATTGGCTCTACTTCTAACGATTTCAATACTCCTGGCGTTCGCGACAACTGTATTTTCTTAGATAGCCCGGAACAAGCGCATCGCTTCCGTACTCAAATGAACAACGAGTTCCTTAAGCTGCATGCCAAAAACGGTAATGGCACAGTGGATATCGCGATTGTTGGTGCGGGTGCAACAGGTGTAGAACTGTCTGCAGAACTGCACAATGCGGTAAAAGAGCTACGTACTTACGGTTTTGGTGATCTTGACTCAAGCAAGCTTAACGTCAACCTAATTGAAGCAGGCGAGCGTATTTTGCCTGCGCTTCCACCGCGCATTTCTGGAGCTGCTCATCAGGAACTGACTAAGTTAGGGGTGAACGTCCGTACTGCGACAATGGTGACTCAAGCTGATGAAGATGGCTTAGTGACCAAAGATGGTGACAAGATCCCTGCTCAGATAATGGTTTGGGCCGCGGGTATCAAAGCACCTGACTTTATCAAAGACATTGCTGGCCTAGAAACCAACCGCATCAACCAACTTGTGGTCAAAGACACACTGCAAACCACGCGTGATGACGATATCTTCGCTATTGGTGATTTGGCTCAGTGTACTCAAGCGGATGGTTCGTTTGTTCCACCGCGCGCCCAAGCTGCGCACCAGATGTCGAGTCGTGCTTTTGCTAATATCGTTGCTAAGCTTAATGGCCGTGAAATGAAGCCTTATATCTACAAAGACAAAGGCTCTTTGGTGTCATTAAGTCGCTTCTCAACTGTGGGTAGCTTAATGGGCAACTTAACTAAGGGCTCTATGA
Source organism: Vibrio tubiashii ATCC 19109 (assembly GCF_000772105.1). Taxonomy (NCBI): domain Bacteria; kingdom Pseudomonadati; phylum Pseudomonadota; class Gammaproteobacteria; order Vibrionales; family Vibrionaceae; genus Vibrio; species Vibrio tubiashii. The sequence goes on along the minus strand of NZ_CP009354.1, from coordinate 2,100,978 downwards.
TGGTAGAAGGGCGTATCGCACGTGTTGTGTATATTTCTTTGTACCGCTTGCACCAGATGGCGCTTCATGGCGTGTTCAAGACAGGTTTAATCATCCTAATGGGACGTATCAACCGAGTACTAAGACCAAACCTTAAACTTCATTAATCAATGAACGAATACTAAAAAGAGCGCTTCGGCGCTCTTTTTTGGTTTGGGCTAGATTAATCAGGTATGACTGAGTATATAAGGCCTGTTTTAGGTTTACCGTTGAAGATAAAGCGATTGCGAGCTTTAGCTTCCAACAGACCACCACAAGACTCTATCAGCTTTTGGCTAGGCAGGTTATCTGGATCGCAGACCACTTCTACTCGCGTCAATTTAAATTGGGCGAAGCAAAATTCGATTAAAGCATTGACGGCTTTTACACCGAACCCCTGACCTTGATGTTCATCGGCAATCCAATAACCAATACTCGCCATGTTAAAGGTGTGGTAGAGCTCATTAATCGCGACCATGCCAAGTAACTTGTCACTCGAACGGCAAAATACACCAAAGCCATAGGCCTCAGATTTCACCCAGTTTAAGCGGGTGGCTAGGATAAATCGTTCGGCGTCATCTAAAGAGAAATCGGCATTGCACCAATCAATCCAGCGGTGAAGGCTAGGTGAGTTAATCACACAGCCCTGTAGAGACTCACTTTCTTCACTGGTGATTAGCCTAAGGACTAAATCTCGGGTGATGATTTGATAATCTGGACTCATAAATAAAAAGCCCTCGTTTGAGGGCTCTCTCGATTATTGATTTACTCGACGGACTTGGATGATCACGCCCATTAAAGGGTGATCGAGGAAGTGCGTTTCCGTACTACGCATACGGCGTTTTTGGTCGAATCGATAGCTTTTCAAGAACTCAACCTTATGGACAGTAGGTGTTACATCTTCCATTAAGCCGACTTGAACTACTTGATTGTCCGCGACTTCTTCTGTTGGCAACAGTTCTGGTTGATGCTCTTGTAAAGTCACTTCTTTTACACTTGGTGCTTTAAGATCAAGCTCCACGTCGGCATACAAATAGTGCTCAACGTAGATTTGTAGCTTACCATCAAGCTGATACAAAGGTTTTGGAATGCTTTCTTCGGTAATACCTTCAATGACTTGGCTTTGGCTTTCCTCAATCATAGAGCCGTCAGGATTAAACTTGCCTGAATAATCGCGACCTGCTTGGACGTGGAAGATAGGCGCTCCGAAGCGACCTTGATCACCTTGGCGCCACGCTTTGTGCATTAATACTTGAAAACCCGCATGCTGATTGAGCTTTTTAACTTCGCCATTCAGGGCATACTCAGAAGCGGGCAGCATTTCGACTCCCTTCTTTGCGCGGTAACTAGCATCAGCAAAAGAGCCGGCTCTTTTTAAATCTACTTGAGTGACGTTGGTTGGCCAAGACTCGGCAGTTTGCTCGGCATCGACGGCACGTTTAAAAATGATCACTTCGATATCGAATTGACGCTGCGCCATAGAAGGCATTGCAACAAGCATGAGCAGCAGCGGGATCAGTTTCTTCATTACAACTCCATAGTGAGGTGCGAGGCACCTCCATTTGATTTTGGCTTTACGCTTTTGGCAATAAATTTTGCTGGAATTCACCCAACATGTCACTAACAAACTGGATGCGCTTACGTCTATCTACTAATGGTATCGTAAACTTGAACTTAGTGGGTCCATCCATTGCGAATTTTTGTGGCTGAGATTGCAATAGTTTAACCAAATACATAGGGTTAATGTCAGCATCTGGATAGAATTCGATAAAGCCACCTTTGTCGTGAGCTTCAATCTTCTTCACTTTCAGCGCCGCTGCTTGCAGTTTCAACTTAGCTACTGAGAGCAGGTTCTTAGTGGCATCAGGCAATAAACCAAAACGGTCTATCAGCTCAATCTTAAGTTCACCTAACTCATCTTCACTTGTCACACTAGCAATTTGCTTGTACATCGAGAGCCTAGTGTTGATGTCTGGGATGTAATCATCCGGCAGTAGGGCAGGTAAGCGCATTTCGACTTCAGTTTGCTCTCGAAGTAGCTCGTCGAGTGAAGGCTCTTTGCCTTCTTTCAGCGCTTCAACTGCTTGCTCTAGCATCTCCATATATAGAGTAAAGCCAACCGACTGAATTTGGCCACTTTGCTCGTCACCAAGTAGTTCACCGGCACCACGAATTTCCAAATCGTGAGTAGCTAAGGTAAAGCCCGCACCGAGATCTTCCAATGACGCAATCGCATCGAGACGTTTAATCGCATCTTTGGTCATAGCTTTTGGATGGGGCGTCATTAAGTAAGCATAGGCTTGGTGATGCGACCGACCGACACGACCACGCAACTGGTGAAGCTGAGCCAAACCAAGATTATCTGCTCTATCCATAATAATGGTGTTGGCTGTTGGTACATCGATACCCGTTTCAATGATGGTGGTACACACTAGCAAGTTAAAGCGCTGGTGGTAAAAGTCATTCATAATGCGTTCGAGTTCTCTCTCGCGCATTTGGCCGTGTGCGACGGTTACGCGCGCTTCAGGAATCAACTTCTCCAGATCGGCCGCGACTTTTTCTATGGTTTCAACTTGATTGTGTAAGAAGTAAACCTGACCACCACGCATAATCTCACGTAGCACAGCCTCTCGCACTACTGCGTCATCGCTCTGTCTGACGAAGGTTTTGATTGCGAGACGTCTCGCTGGTGGCGTCGCGATAATCGACAGATCACGCATGCCACTCATGGCCATATTCAGGGTGCGAGGAATAGGCGTTGCGGTAAGGGTTAAAATATCGACATCGGCGCGCATCGCTTTCATCTTTTCTTTCTGACGTACGCCAAAACGATGTTCTTCATCAACAATCAGCAGACCAAGATCTTTGAACTTAATGTCGTTTGATAGAAGCTTGTGGGTACCGACCACTAAGTCAACTTTACCTTCTTCAATATCTTGCAGTACCTGCTTCTGCTCTTTGGCTGTTTTGAAGCGAGACAAGACTTCGACTCGAATTGGCAAGTTAGCAAAGCGATCGCGGAAGTTCTCAAAGTGCTGCTGGGCAAGTAGGGTAGTTGGAACAAGAACTGCGACTTGCTTACTATTGTCGGTAGCAACGAATGCTGCACGCATTGCGACTTCAGTTTTACCAAAGCCAACATCACCACATACCAAACGATCCATCGCTTTAGCCTGACACATGTCAGACATAACGGCGTTGATCGCCATTGATTGGTCATCTGTCTCTTCAAATGGGAAGCCCGCTTTGAATGTCGCGTATTGGCCGCGGTCTAACTCAAACTTGTAACCCGGCTTAAGTTCACGCTTGGCGTAAACATCCAAAAGTTCAGCCGCGACATCACGCACCTTCTCAGCGGCTTTACGTCTTGCTTTAGCCCAAGCTTCACCGCCAAGCTTATGGAGTGGCGCGCTATCTTCTGCGCCACCAGAATAACGGCTTATAAGGTTGAGAGAAGCGACAGGCACGTAGAGTTTGGCCTCATTTTGGTACTCAAGCGTAACGTACTCTGTCGTCATACCACCAGCTTCTAGGGTTTGCAGCCCTATGTACCTACCGATACCGTGGTCGATATGCACCACAGGCTGTCCCGGTTGTAGTTCGGCAAGGTTACGAATGACCGCATCGCTATTGGTGGCTTTGCGATCTTTGCGTCGGCGCTGAATAACACGGTCGCCAAGTAAATCACTTTCACAGATGAGTGCGACTTGCTCGTCGCCAAATACGAAACCGTGCTCAGCAGCGCCAAGGATCAGATTGAACTTGTTACCACCACTTAGTGCTTGCTGTAAGTCGCCGCTTTCTTGCGGTTTTAACTTAATTCGCTGGAGTAATTCAAGCAAAGCCTCACGGCGACCTTCAGACTCAACCGAAAAGACAATCTGACCGGTAAAGGTTTCGCTAAATTGGCGCAGAGCGGCCATCGGTTCTTTGTTTTGGTGCTGTACCGCAAGCTCTGGCAAGGAAGAGATATTAGGATTGCAACGACCCTGTTTTTCACTTACTGGCTCAACATACAGCTGAACTTGAGGTAACTGTTTAAACTGGCTAAACAGTTCATCCTTCTTAAGCCATAGCTCTTCAGGCGGCAGCAGTGGGCGCAGCGGATCGACTTTGCGTTGATCGTAGCGATAGTCAACGTCATCTAAGAAGGTGTCTATCGCGGGCTCTAATTGACCAACCGTTAACAGTTGCGTGTTTTCTGGGATGTAATCAAACAAAGTCTCCGTTTGTTCAAAAAACAGTGGCTGCCAGTATTCAATACCTGCTGGCCAAGTCCCTTTAGAGACTTGCATGTAAACGGATTCAGGTTCACGGCGAGCTTCGAAACGCTGACGCCAGCGAATACGGAAGTCTTCAATTGCGCTCTCAGAAGTTGGAAATTCATGCGCTGGAAGTAAACGTATCTCTTGTTTATCTTCGATTGAACGCTGATTCTCAGGATCAAAAGTACGTATCGTATCTATTTCATCATCAAAGAAGTCGATACGAAATGGATCGTTTGAGCCCATAGGGAAGAGATCTAAAATCGAGCCTCGGCTTGCATATTCGCCTGGACCAAATACTTGGTCGACGTGGCGATAACCCGACTTTTCAAGTTGAATGCGCAGCTTTTCTAGTGAGAACAGATCACCGACTTTTACCATCAGCGTATGCTGCATCAAGTAGTCGCGCGGGGACTGGCGTTGTAACAACGTATTCACGGGAACGATAGTGATTCCGCTCGATTGCGTTGGCAGCTGATAGAGTCGAGAAATTCGGTCTGAAATAATCTCCTGATGGGGAGAAAAGCTATCGTATGGCAAAGTTTCCCAGTCGGGGAACAAGGCGACTTCTTGAGTGGCGAACTGCTCTAGCTCTTGTTGTAGTTTTAACGCGGTTTGCGGATCAGGAACGGCGAGCAGAGTGTGAGAGCCGTGCTGTTGTGCGAGTTCAGCAATGGCAAGGGCTAAACTTGCCCCTTGAAGGTTACCAATCTGCTTTTTGTCTCCGGCGCGATCTGAGCACGCCAGATTAAGTAATGATGTGTTAGACATAGTTCTGTTTATTTGTCGCGATTAAGTGAGCGCTGACGAAGGAGCTTTTGTTGTTGGAATAGAGCGGCTTTGATAAGGAGATCTTCATCGAGATCACGCAGTAAATCGTATTTCACGGTGACGAGATGAGTGTCCTCGGTCACCTCTACTTGCGATATGTGGCCGTAACAATATATTGCTGCGGCGGGGTGCTCTAAGAATAATTTTACACGAACTTTGGAATCAAGGCTCACTGCCGCATCAGAAATGTAGGTAAATTGACTGGCGCCAAATGAGTGAGTTTTATGACGCATAGATGGGTCATCTTGCTGAGATAGCATAAAGGTCAACAGTAAATTGAGTTTAGAGTTTTGCGTATCTAGCAGTTGAATCACATGCTTAAAGTCACTATTTTTCAATTCATTACGCGCGCTGTCATTCAATAAATCAAGATTGCTAAACTCGCTCGCAACAATGAAAGGTGCTGGGATTTCCCCTTCGAATTTTTCATAACTTGGGAAAACCACACCCTCAGCCAAAGCTTCGACATTGACTGTCATTGTGTGGTTGACGGTAAAGAATTCTTGATCGGCCATGCTTGATTCCTTTTACTTGATAACTTTGATTATCGTTATAGCTGACAAGTAATCAAGCTATCCCTTTGTTTATTACATATTTTAACCACTAATTGGCAATTAAACACTACACGCCAAGGGATTTAATCGGTAGAGTAAGCACCATTACCAGAGTCAACAGACCCTGAGGTCATCAAACCCTAATATTGGTTTCTACTATGTTTCATCCAGTCTCAACCTTCATCGGTTTGCGCTACTTACGAGGTCGCTCCGGTGATAGGTTTAGCCGCTTTGTCTCTTATATGTCGACGGCGGGCATTACGATCGGTGTAATGTCGCTTGTGACTGTGCTTTCCGTTATGAATGGATTTGAAGCGCAGCTTAAAGGGCGCATTCTTGGCGTTCTTCCCCAAGCCATCGTTTCTCAAGTTGACGGTAAAACGGAGAAAACAGAACGTGCTCCTGAATTTATCGCGCAACTTTCTTCTGCAGGGCATCCAGAGCCAATTGTGCAGAGTGAAGCCGTGATCCAAAGCCCAAGTCAACTTAACGCCGGCTTACTGATTGGTATTAAGCCTTCAGAACATGACCCTATTGAGCGTCATTTAATAGCGGGTCACTTATCTAACTTACAAGCGGGTGAGTACCAGTTGTTTATTGGTCATTCGCTCGCCCGTTCAATGGACGTATCGGTCGGTGACAAAGTCCGCTTGATGGTCACCAGTGCGAGTCAGTTTACGCCACTGGGTCGAATCCCAAGCCAGCGTTTGTTTACTGTGGCGGGTATCTACAATACAGGCTCAGATGTTGATAAACAGCTGATGATCACGCATATCTCAGACGCTGGAAAATTGATGCGTTTGAAGCCGGACACCATGACAGGGTGGCGCTTGTTTTTTAATGACCCATTTGTGGTTGGTGAACTGAGCCAAAATCCACTGCCGAATGGTTGGCAATGGCAAGATTGGCGTGATCAAAGAGGCGAGCTTTTCCAAGCGGTAAGAATGGAAAAGAACATGATGGGCTTAATGCTCGGTCTCATCGTGGGCATTGCAGCGTTCAATATCATTTCTGCGCTGATTATGGTGGTGATGGAGAAACAATCTGAAGTCGCGATCTTAAAAACTCAAGGTATGACCGACAGGCAAATTCTTTCGATCTTCATTGTTCAAGGCGCAAGTAGTGGCGTAATAGGTGCCATCATTGGTGGTGGGCTAGGTATCTTGCTCGCAAATAATATTAATCCACTACTTGAAAGTGCAGGCGTCGCGCTATTTGCTGTGGGTGGTGAGCTGCCGATATTAATCAACCCTGCTCAAATTTTTGTTGTTGTGGTATTGGCTATTGCGCTAAGCCTTGTCGCGACTTTGTTCCCTTCATACCGCGCATCATCAGTAAAACCAGCCGAGGCTTTAAGATATGAGTAGTCTTCTTCAATGTCACAACGTGTGTAAAACTTATCATGAGGGTGCATTTGATACTCAAGTTCTTAAAGGTGTGAGCTTTGATATCGAGAAGGGCGAACTAGCCTCGATTATTGGTACCTCCGGTTCTGGTAAAAGTACGCTGCTGCATATCTTGGGTGCTCTGGATGATGCGACCGAAGGCCATGTCGAGTTTTTAGGCCAAGACTTATCGAAACTGAGTTCGAACCGTCAAGCTAAGCTGCGCAATCAGCACCTAGGCTTTGTTTACCAGTTTCACCACCTCTTGTCAGATTTCAGCGCAATAGAAAATGTTGCAATGCCTTTGCTTATTGGTGGTGTCAAAGTGAACCAAGCCAAGTCGGCTGCGAAAGCACTGCTAGATAAAGTGGGGTTGAGTCACCGAATTGAGCACCGACCAGCGGAGCTTTCAGGCGGTGAGCGTCAACGTGTGGCGATTGCACGAGCATTGGTGAACAATCCCTCTCTCGTTTTGGCTGATGAACCGACTGGTAACCTGGATCATAAGACGGCATTAGCGATTTACGATCTGATGCGCGAGCTTAATCAAGAGTCTGACACCGCATTTTTGGTTGTTACCCATGATGGCGAGTTAGCGGCGAAAATGGATCGCCAGCTACATATGCAAGACGGTTTGCTACTCAACATTGAGGGGGCGTAAGTGTTTTCATCCCTGTCTCTGTTTATTGGCGGGCGATTTAGCCGAGCCAAACAACGAAATAAAATGGTTTCGTTCATTTCAATGTCTTCAACCATAGGTATTGCTGTGGGCGTGGCGATGATCATCATTGGACTGTCTGCGATGAACGGTTTCGAACGCGAGCTTAATAACCGCGTCCTATCCGTTATCTCTCACGGTGAGTTTGAAGGTGTGCGAGGACCACTGGTTGAGTGGCAAAATGTCGTGTTACAAGCCGAAAAACACCCTAAGATTGAAGCAGCGGCTCCCTATGTGAAGTTTACTGCCCTAGCTGAGAAAGGCTCGCAGCTCAAAGCCCTTGAAGTACGAGGTATTGATTCGCAACTTGAAAGCAAGGTTTCTAACTTAAGTGATTTTATTGACTCTGAGGTATGGGACGGTTTCCAAGCGGGGCAACAACAGGTAATTCTGGGTAAAGGGATTGCGGATCTACTCAAGGTAAAAAAAGGCGATTTTTTGACTTTGATGATCCCTACCTCGGGTGCGACGACAAAAGTTCAGGCGCCAAAACGTGTGCGCGTAAAAGTTGCTGGCTTACTCACTTTAAATGGTCAGATTGACCATAATTTGGCGCTTGTGCCGCTTCAAGATGCGCAGAGTTACGCAAAACTGGGCCAAGGTGTGAGTGGTGTCTCCGTGCGTGTTACCGAAGTACTTAATGCGACTCAAATTATTCGTGAAGTAGGTAACACACTGGATGTCTATGTTTACTTGCGTAGCTGGCAACAGAAATACGGCTTTCTTTACCGTGATATCCAACTGGTGAGAACCATTATGTACCTGGTGATGGTTTTGGTGATTGGTGTGGCGAGCTTTAATATCGTATCAACTCTAATGATGGCGGTAAAAGATCGTGCCGCTGAGATTGCGATTTTGCGCACGATGGGCGCGACAGATGGATTGGTCAAACGGATATTTGTTTGGCAAGGGGTATTTTCTGGTGTGCTCGGAAGCGTTGCAGGTAGCGTGTTTGGCGTTTTGATAGCGTTAAATCTTACCCCTATGATCAGTGCGCTAGAAAATCTCATTGGACATAAATTCTTGTCTGGTGATATTTATTTTGTTGATTTCCTTCCATCTCAAGTCAACCCTAGTGATGTCATTGTTGTCTCTTTGACCGCTATCACTCTGAGCCTTTTTGCTACTTGGTATCCCGCTTCTAGAGCCAGTAAGTTGAATCCAGCTGCTGTGTTAAGCTCTAAGTGATAATGAGGCAAATCCGTTTGCCTCAAATTTGATGTTTACTCAGCCAGATAGTGCCTCTGAGTATTTGGCTGAAGAGACATTGCCAATAGAGCAAAAGGAATCAAATCAATGAGAAAAGAGCTTGTTGATCTTGTTGAGAGTGGAATCGTTACTTCCGACACTATTGAACGAGCGAAGGAGCTCGCTGAAATAAAGCCTGCTCCCCAAGCTTGGGTTCACTTTTTTAATCAATTGTTTGTTTGGCTAGGTAGCTTAGCTTTCAGTCTGTCTTTGATTTTCTTTTTCGCCTACAACTGGGCCGATCTAAGTCGATTCGCCAAGTTTGCTCTTGTCGAAACTTGCTTAATAGTATCTGTTGTCGTCTATATCAAAGCTGAACAACACAAGCTGGTTGCCAATGCAGCAATGATTACTTCGTGTCTACTAGTAGGTGCCTTGCTGGCTTTATTTGGCCAAACTTACCAAACAGGTGCCGATACTTGGCAGCTTTTCACCAGCTGGTTGGTGATTACTACCCCTTGGGTTGTGGTCGCACGGTTTATCCCTGCGTGGGTACTGTGGCTTGCTTTAAGTAATATCTCGATTGCCCTCTACCTCAATACCTTTTCAGCTAATCACTTTTTGCTGTTCAGCTTCTCAGATAGTGATTCGTGGGCGCTGTTTTTGTTAAACACGGGCGCCTTGTGCGTGTGGCAATTTCTGAGCGCGTCACATGCGTGGATGCAGAGAAAATGGATGCTGCATCTACTCGGGACAGCATCTGGCCTCATTATTACCTATATCGTTTGGTCTTCTTTACTTGACTCAGGCAGCGATATTGCTATGCCGATGTTAGTTTGGGGCGCTTCACTTGCTAGCGTCTACTACTTTTATCGTAGGCGTAACTTAGACCTATTTATGCTCGCTGGTGGATGCTTGTCCCTGGTTTTGGTTACGGTCACTTTTGTCGCACAAAGAATGCGAGGAATTGATGACCTGGCTTATTTCTTAATTCTCACTGTGGTTGTGATTGGGTCTGGGCTAATCGCTGCGGTTTGGCTCAATAATGTTCAACGGGAGGAGCGACGACCATGAGTAAGCAGTTAAAAAATCAGCTGATTGATCGGGGCGTCGTATCTGAAAGTATGTTTAATGAGGCCCCCAGTGGTTTTGCTTGGCCTATCAAACTATTACTGGCGATCTCTGGCTGGCTAGGCGGACTCTGTTTACTGGGCATTTTTTTCGGCGCGTTTACTCTATTTTTCCAAAGCGCAGTGGCTTCCGCGGTAGTGGCTTTGATCATGTTTGTCGCCGCTCAGCGAATACTTTCAGCACGCAATAATGAGTTTTTGGAACACCTTGCCCTCGCGTTAAGCTTTTCGGCGCAAGTGCTATTTGTTTGGGCACTAATGCCGCTCGATCAACTGCAGGTTATCTTATTCTTGTTTGCACTGTTGCAAGCAGGACTGGCAGTCATCATGCGAAGTATGATTCATCGAGTCTGGTCTACCCTAAGTTGCTGCTTAGCTCTGTCAGCGTTACTCATTTCTTGTGGATTTTCATATTTGTTGAGTAGCATTTTGCTAGCACCTATGGTTTGGCTCTCACTTAATGAATTTCGTTTTCCGGCACTTTATCGGCTCGTATCAGGTATAAAGTACGGGTTGGTGATATCGATAGTATTGCTGATGTGTATTCAGATCTTTCGAGCGGAAGTAGAGAGTGCTCTGGTTTCAATATCGGACACCACATTTTCTTTTCCGCTCTGGGTTGCTCCCATCACCTATGTTTTGAGTATTTTTGTTACTGCGTGGTACTTATTTCACTTCCACCAAGTGCGGCTCAACTCAATTGTGGCTAAATTAGGCGGGATCTTCACTATTCTGGTGGCCGTATTAACCTGTATGGCTCCCGGTATAGGAGCGAGTTTGATGATACTCATCACTGCCTTCGCAAACAGCGACCGAGTGATGATGGGGTTGGGCGCGACAGCCTTGCTTGCGTATAGCTCGACATACTATTACATGATGGAAACGACATTGCTGTTTAAATCCGGGGTACTCATGTCAGTCTCCTTAATCATGTTATTTAGCTACTTAGTGTTCAACAAAGTGCTAAACCAAGCAAAGGGGTAGTAGTATGCGAAGAAATATCTATATCGTTACGCTTGTTTTAGCGTTAACCGCCATCAATTGGTCCATTTATCAAAAAGAGCAGCTTTTGGAGAATGGGCAGGTTGTTCTACTCAAGCTAGCCCCAGTAGATCCTCGTTCTTTGATGCAGGGTGACTACATGACACTCAATTTTGAGCTAGGTGAAGATGTCATCCGTGAATTAGCTGACAAGGGAATGAGAGACAGGTACAGTGCTGCGGTTGATGGCTTTGTGAACATCGAACTCGATAGCAATCGTGTCGCGCAGTTTGTGTCGACCTCGACAGAGCGTTCGCCTAGTTCTGAAATCGCGTTGCAGTTTAGACTAAGGTCGGGGCAAGTTAAATTCGCTACCAACGCGTATTTCTTTCAAGAAGGGAAAGCTGACGAGTTAAATGCTGCTCAATATGGGGAGTTCAGAGTAGCAGAGAGTGGGGAATTAATACTCTCAGCCCTACGGGATGCTAAGTTTAATCCGTTATAAAACAAACCATTGTGATTAACAAAAAGGGAAAAGCCTTAGCTTTTCCCTTTTTGGTTTAATTCTGGTGGTTAACCTCGCATGTCACACTCTCGTTTCATAACTTTTCAAGCAGATATTAACTGAGCCGAAAGTGTGCGTGCTGGTGTTTACTTCTTGAGTAGGTTGCCTATTCTGATTTTTCTTTGTTGCCAACTTCGTACTACAGAATAACGCCACAGAGCCCTGATTCCAAAATACCCGATCATTGCTGACAAAACGCCACAGATTAGGCAACCGAGTAGGAATGGAGGACCTATAGTACTCATTTGATGCAGAATGAACTCCCAAGAAAGCTCAAAGTGGAAGTGCTGAGGAGGAACATGCATGGCCCAAGCACCAACTTTGTACGCAAAGTAAAACAGCACTGGCATGGTGACAGGGTTGCTCACCCAAACAAGTGCAACAGAGAGTGGTAGGTTAACACCGCAGGCGATAGCGAGCCCAGCGGCCATAATCATCTGGCTTGGAAGGGGAACGAAAGCCATAAATAAACCGACGGCGAAGGCACCAGATGCGGAGCGACGGTTAAGGCACCATAGGTTTGGGTTATACAGCACATTGCCAAAAATCTTTAGTGCCTTTTGACGTTTAATTACTTCGTGGTCAGGCATAAAGCGCTTAATAAATTTTCTTGGCATAGGGAAATGACTCTCTACTTACATTACTGGACGCTAATTTCTTTCTCTTTGCTGATCACAACTAGTCCGTATTGGCCGATAATGCCGAAATTAGATTATTTGCCTTTAGCTTTGGCTGTACTGGTTGTTTCAACCAAGTATAGGAGAGCAAGAGGCTGTCTGGGACTAGCTTTAGCGTGTGTTGTCATCCTGATGCACGGCAACTTATTGCGATATCAAACAGAAGCACTTTTTCAAGCTGGTCAGGATATTACCATAATCGCTGACGTTGACAGCCTTTTTAAACCAATAAATTTTGGCTTTCAAGGTATTGTTGTAGTCAGATCAATCAATGGTGAAGCCTTGACCACTTTTCACCAACCTAAACTGCGTTTAACCAGTCCAATCTCTTTGAATCCGGGTGACCAAGTGACGGCAAGTGTCTCGGTGAAACCGATTTATGGTTTGATGAATGGTGTTGGGTACGATGCTGAGCAGCATGCACTTATCCAAGGAGTTGTAGGCACTGGCTCAGTCGATAGAAAGAAAAGCTTCTCTATAACTAGTCAGCCTTCGCTTCGAACGCGGCTGATTGAATCAGTTAAAGAGAAAACACAGTTACTCGAACATCAAGCGATGATAATGGCTCTTATGTTTGGTATGCGTGAAGGGCTTACTCAGCAACATTGGGAATTGCTTAAAAGTAGCGGTCTTAGCCACCTTATTGCGATATCTGGCCTGCACGTCGGAATTGCATTTGCTATCGGTTGGTTTATTGGATTTAGCCTACTTAAGCTCCATGTCTTATTTTTGCACGCTCCTGTTTTGTTGGGTTTAGCCTTTGCTATTGGCTATGCGTGGCTCGCTGGTTTTTCTATCCCAACGGAGCGAGCGGTCACTATGTGTTTGCTGTTGTGTATTTTAATGCCGCTTGCAGGTCAGCTCCCCAACTCGTTTAAGTGGCTGCTTGTTTTAAGTCTGCTGCTTTTTCTTGATCCTTTTTCTGCTATTTCTCCTAGCCTTTGGATGTCGATGGTCGCGGTTGGGGTGATTTTCCTTTACCAAGTCAGTGGGAAAACACGCGGCAATCTGGTTGTGCAGGCAGTAAAAATTCAGCTTTTTCTGGTGGTTTTGATGGCTCCCATCGTTATGTATCTGTTTCATGGTGTGAGCCTGGGAGCTATTGCCTACAACCTTGTGTTTGTTCCTTGGTTTACTGTTTTAGTCATACCGCTCGTCTTTTTCTCCTTTGCTAGCCACCTTATATTTCCTTGGTTTGAATTCCCTTGGGAGTTGCTAGAGCTTAGTTTAGAGCCAGTGAATTGGGCGATGGAATATTCTCTCTGGACTTGGTTTGATGTTTCGAGACAAACACAGTTATGGCTTCTTTGCATCTTAGCAGCGCTGACGATAAGTCGCTTGCTATCGAGGCGAATCATTACCTTGCTGATGCTTAGTACAGGCCTAAGCCTAGTAGAGTGGCGGGACTCGCCATTGTGGCAAATTGTGGTACTAGATGTTGGTCATGGCTTATCTATCCTTGTTCAGCAACAGAATAGGGCACTTGTTTACGATACCGGTGCCGCTTGGCAAACCTCTAGTATGGCTGAACAGGTTGTGACGCCATTAATGATCTCAAGGGGCATCACCCGACTAGACTATCTGGCTATCAGCCACTTCGACAATGATCATTCGGGAGGTTTGCAAGCAATTAAGCAGCAGTGGAGTCCAAGCAAGATACTGACTAGTCAATCAGGGGAGTCTTTTGAACCGTGTGTAGTAGGGCGTTCTTGGCAATGGGGAAACATCATCATTGAGTCATTATGGCCACCCAAATTGACCAGAAGAGCCTATAACCCTCACTCATGTGTGTTTAAACTCCAACACCAAGAGAGTTCAACAACGCTGCTGTTGGCGGGAGATATTGAATCTATCGCGGAATGGATCTTGGTTAGGGAGGGTGAAAAACTAGATTCGGATATCTTGATCGTTCCCCATCACGGCAGTAAAACTTCATCAATTCCTGCATTTATTGCAGCGGTTAGGCCTGAAGTCGCAGTTGCTTCTCTGGCTAAGGGCGGACGATGGAAGTTGCCTGATGAAAAGGTGGTTAAGAGATACGAAAAAGCAGGTGCGAAATGGTTGGATACCGGGCATTCTGGTCAAGTGTTGTTCGATGTTTATCCGCAAAGTTATCAGGTTAGTGCGCTAAGGACGCGCAAAGGTAAGACTTGGTATAGGCAGATGCTACGTAACGGAGTAGAATAGCCGCAATATTGTAAAAGAAAAATAAGCAACTCTATGTCTCTGAATCAAGACGAAACCACGTGGCAAACCTTTCAACGCCTGTGGATTTATATTCGACAGTACAAAGCGGGCCTTGCTGTAGCTGTTGTTGCTCTCATTATTAATGCTGCTGCTGACACTTACATGATGTCGTTGGTCAAACCCTTGCTTGATGAAGGTTTTGGCGATGCAGAATCTAACTTCCTAAGAATTCTCCCTTTTATTATTTTCGGTATGATGGTGGTGCGAGGCCTGAGTGGGTTCGTTTCAACATACTGTTTAAGCTGGGTTTCCGGCAACGTGGTTATGGAGATGAGACGCTCTATCTTTAACCAATTCATGCATATGCCAGTTTCTTACTTTGATAAAGAATCCGCTGGTGGTCTGCTATCTCGCATTACCTATGACTCTGAACAAGTTGCGGGGGCAACGAGTCGAGCATTGGTGAGTATTGTACGTGAAGGTGCCAGTATTATTGGCTTGCTTATCCTTATGTTCTGGAACAGTTGGCAGCTATCACTGGTATTGATTGTTGTTGCTCCGATCGTGGCATGGGGAATCGGTTTTGTTTCGAAACGCTTCCGTAAAATCTCCAAAAACATGCAGGAAACTATGGGGCATGTCACCTCGTCTGCAGAGCAGATGCTAAAAGGCCATAAAGTGGTTTTGAGCTACGGTGGACAACATGTCGAAAGCGAGCGTTTTGATTCAGTGAGCAATCAGATGCGTCAGCAATCGATGAAAATGGTGGCGGCTCAAGCTATTGCTAACCCGGTGATTCAAGTGATCGCATCTATCGCCTTGGTTGTGGTTTTGTTCTTAGCGAGTGTCGATTCAATCCGTTCGGAACTTACACCAGGTACTTTTACTGTCGTGTTTTCTGCCATGTTTGCTCTAATGCGACCGCTTAAAGCGTTGACCAATGTTACCTCTGATTTCCAACGTGGCATGGCAGCAAGCCAAACTTTGTTTGCTTTGATGGATCTAGAAACCGAGCAAGACAACGGTAAGTACCAAACTGAGAAAGTACGTGGTGATATTGAAGTGAAAGAAGTGACCTTTACCTATGAAGGTAAAGAAAAGCCAGCACTGAATAATGTCAGCTTTAAAATTCCGAAAGGCAAAACCATTGCGCTTGTGGGTCGTTCCGGTTCGGGTAAGAGCACCATTGCTAACCTATTTACCCGTTTCTACGATGTAGATGCAGGCAATATATGTCTTGATGAGCATGACATCCGTGATTACACCTTAAGTAATTTACGTTCACATTTCGCTTTAGTATCGCAAAACGTTCACTTATTTAACGACACAATCGCCAACAATATTGCTTATGCTGCAACTGAGCAATACAGTCGTGAGCAAATCGAAGAAGCTGCGCGTTTAGCTTATGCCATGGACTTCATTGAGAAGATGGATGATGGCTTAGATACGGTTATTGGTGAAAACGGCGCAAGTCTGTCTGGTGGTCAGCGTCAGCGTATCGCAATTGCACGCGCACTATTACGTGATGCACCTGTACTGATTCTCGATGAGGCGACATCCGCACTTGATACCGAGTCGGAAAAGGCAATTCAGTCGGCGCTGGACGAACTGCAAAAGAACAAAACAGTATTGGTCATTGCACACCGTCTTTCTACAATTGAAAATGCCGATGAAATTTTGGTTGTGGATGAAGGTGAGATTGTCGAACGTGGTAATCACAGTGAGTTGATTGAGAAAGATGGCGCTTACGCTCAGCTTCATCGAATTCAATTCGGTGCCTAGCTTTGATTGAAAAGATCTGGTTTGAGAATCATCCACTAAAATATTTATTGTGGCCGCTATTGTGGCCACTCAGTGTTCTGTTTGGATTGATCAGTCGTTCTCGCCGTAACAAGTATCAAACAGGTAAAAGCGTAAGCTATCGTGCTTCCGTGCCTGTCATCGTGGTGGGGAACATTACCGCTGGTGGTAATGGTAAGACGCCAGTAGTCATTTGGTTGGTTGAGCAACTCCAAGCACTTGGTTATAAGCCTGGGGTGGTGTCACGTGGTTATGGGGCGAAAGCGCCGCATTATCCGCTCTTAGTGGACAATGAAACGTCAACTAAGCACTGTGGCGATGAGCCTAAGCTCATCTTTAAACGCACAAGCGCGCCAGTAGCCGTTTCACCAGTTAGAAGTGAAGCTGTAAAGGCTTTGCTACCGCTAGGTGTTGATATCGTTATTACCGATGATGGTCTTCAACATTATGCACTACAGCGTGATATAGAGATTGTCGTGGTTGATGGCGTGAGACGTTTTGGTAGTGAGTCCCTGATTCCGTTGGGCCCGTTACGCGAGTCTACTAAGAGGTTAACTGAGGTAGATTTTATCATTACCAATGGTGGTCAAGCGTTACAAAATGAAGCGGCTATGGTGTTAAAGCCGACTCAAGCGGTCAACATGAAAACGGGTCAACGTTCGAGTGTCACGGAGCTGAAAGATAATCTCGTCGCGATGGCGGGGATCGGCCACCCTCCACGATTCTTTAAGACACTTGAACAGTTAGGTGCAAAGCCTTCTTATCAACAAGGCTTTGCCGATCATAAAGATTTTGAACTGTCTGATTTAGAGGCGCTCGCTGCCAAAGGCGAACACTTGATTATGACAGAAAAAGACGCGGTAAAATGCGCGCAGTATGCGAAAGAGAACTGGTGGTATTTACCTGTCAGTGCCGAGTTTGAAGCTGCAGATAAAGCGCGCATCTTAAATAAGATTAAAGAGGTTAAGGAACAGTATGGATCATCGTCTGCTTGAGATTGTTGCATGTCCAGTATGTAAGGGAAAACTAACGTTCGATAAGGATAAGCAAGAGCTAGTGTGTAAACTAGACCGTCTTGCATATCCTATCAAAGAAGGTATTCCGGTGCTTCTAGAACCTGAAGCGCGCAAAGTTAGTATGGACGAGGGCAGATAATGTCGTTTACGGTTGTTATCCCCGCGCGTTATCAGTCAACTCGTTTACCTGGTAAGCCGCTGGCGGACATCTGTGGTAAGCCTATGATTCAATGGGTTTATGAACAGGCAATCCAAGCGGGTGCTGATAAGGTAATCGTTGCAACTGATGATAGCCGAGTAGAGCAAGCGATTGAAGCTTTTGGTGGGCAAGTTTGTATGACTTCTCCAAACCATGAATCAGGCACTGAGCGCCTTGCTGAAGTGGTTGAGAAAATGGCTATCCCAGACGATCATATCATCGTCAATGTTCAGGGGGATGAACCCTTGATTCCACCTTCTATCATTACTCAAGTTGCAGAGAACTTGGCGAATAGCCAAGCACCTATGTCCACGTTGGCAGTTGAGATCAGTGATGAAGCGGAAGTCTTTAACCCGAATGCGGTTAAGGTGCTGACGGATAAAGATGGTTATGCGATGTATTTTAGCCGCGCAACGATTCCTTGGGATCGTGACAGCTTCGCGGACGATGCCAAAATCATTAAACAACCACTGATGCGCCATATCGGTATTTATGCTTATCGCGCAGGGTTTATAAACACCTATATCAACTGGGAGCCAACAGCGCTTGAAAAGATAGAGTGTTTAGAGCAGCTACGTGTGCTTTGGTATGGGGAAAAGATCCATGTTGAAGTAGCTAAGGAAGCACCAGCTGCAGGTGTCGATACGCCAGAGGACCTAGAAGTGGTTCGAAGTATTATCGCTAAACAATAAGATAGAGCGTAAAAAAGGCCCCTCGGGGCCTTTTGTCATTGTTGAGTTTTATATTTTGCCATCATAGTCGTTTCGTTTAGGACAAGTACCGAGAATCTCTCGGCGACCGCTGTCTTTCACTTCTTCAAGAATGACGTCAAATCCCCATAAACGATAAAGGTGTTTGAGAACTTCGTCGTAGCCCTCATCAAGCGGAATACGGTCATGTGGTACGTATTGTAGTGTGAGCGAGCGATCGCCACGCACGTCAACGTTAAACACTTGGATGTTTGGCTCTAAGTTACTCAAGTTATATTGCGCCGCAAGTTTTTCCCTGATTGCGCGATAGCCACTATCATCGTGAATGGCACTTACCTCGATGTAGTTTTTACGGTCGTCGTCGACGATGGCAAACAGTTTGAAGTCGCGCATTAGCTTAGGCGACAAGTACTGGCTGATAAAGCTCTCGTCTTTGAAGTTCTGCATAGCGAAATGCACCGCTTCAAGCCAGTCTGTTCCGGCTAAGTCTGGGAACCATTCTTTGTCCTCGTCAGTTGGTTCTTCACAGATACGTCGAATATCGCGGAACATGGCAAAGCCTAATGCGTAGGGGTTAATACCGCTGAAGTAAGGGCTGTTGTAGGCCGGTTGCGCAACGACGCCAGTATGACTGTGGAGAAACTCTAAGATGAATCTATCCGTTACTAAGCCTTCATCGTACAAGTGATTGAGAATGGTGTAGTGCCAGAAAGTTGCCCAACCTTCGTTCATTACCTGAGTCTGTTTCTGTGGATAGAAGTACTGGCTGATCTTACGTACGATACGCACGATTTCTCTTTGCCACGATTCAAGTAAAGGTGCGTGTTTTTCTATGAAGTAGAGGATATTTTCCTGTGGTTCAGTCGGAAAACGTATTTTTTGGCTTTCAGGTTCTACGGTGGATTTCGGAACCGTGCGCCATAAGTCATTAACCTGCGACTGAAGGTAAGCTTCACGTTCTTCTTGACGAGACTTCTCTTCAGCAATCGAGATCTTTTCTGGTCGTTTATAGCGGTCGACACCAAAGTTCATTAACGCATGGCAGGAGTCGAGTAGATCTTCAACCTCTTGAACACCGTATTTTTGCTCACACTCCGCAATGTAGTTTTTAGCAAACAATAGATAATCAATGATTGAACTTGCATCGGTCCAAGTCTGGAATAAGTAGTTGCCTTTGAAAAATGAGTTGTGACCGTAGCAAGCATGGGCCATGACTAAGGCTTGCATCGTAACGGTATTCTCTTCCATTAAGTAGGCGATACATGGGTTTGAGTTGATGACGATTTCATACGCCAAACCCATTTGACCATGTTTGTAGCCTTGTTCCGTTTGAATAAACTTCTTACCAAATGACCAATGATTGTAATTGATAGGCATACCAATACTTGAATAGGCGTCCATCATTTGCTCAGAAGTAATGACTTCAATTTGGTTAGGATAAGCATCAAGCTTATAGTGATCAGCAACGCGTTTTATTTCAGTGTGGTATTGGTCAAGCAGATCGAATGTCCAATCAGGTCCATCTGGCAGCGCCTTACTCTTTGTTGGCTTTTTCGTTTTCGTTGTCATACAGCCTCCCTAAGCAGTCTCTTTTTTGAAAAGCTCTCTAAAGACAGGGAAGATATCCTCAACGCTGCGAATGTTTTTCATCGCAAAGTTAGGGAATGCTCCCTCAAGCTTTTCGTACTCATGCCACAAGGTTTGATGAGAGCGGCGAGTGATTTCGATGTATGAGTAGTATTGGCAGTTTGGCAGTAAGTTTTTGGTGAGAAGCTCACGGCATCGCGGTGAATCGTCTGCCCAGTTATCACCGTCTGAGGCTTGAGCTGCGTAGATATTCCACTCTCCAACAGGGTAGCGGTCTGCAACAATTTCGTTCATTAGTTTTAGCGCACTTGAAACTATGGTTCCCCCTGTCTCTTGCGAGTAGAAAAACTCATGTTCATCGACTTCTTTTGCTTGGGTATGGTGACGAATGAACACTACTTCTACGTTCTCGTAGGTGCGAGTTAGGAATAGGTAAAGAAGCACGTAAAAGCGCTTGGCGATGTCTTTGGTTGCCTGGTCCATAGAGCCAGACACATCCATAAGACAGAACATAACCGCTTGGCTAGATGGCACTGGGCGGCGCTCATAGTTCTTGAATCGTAAATCGAAGGTATCAATGAATGGAACAGTATCTAACTTACGACGCAGAGCTTTTATCTCTTCTTGAAGACGCTTCTCTTCGAGCATTTGTGCTGGCTCAGACATTTTAACGCGATCGAGCTCTTCTTCGAGTTCACGCAACATGCGCTTTTTGCCTGCCGTCATTGCGGTTCGACGCGCAAGTGACTGTTGAAGCGATTTCACTATCGCGATATTTGCTGGCACCCCCGCGGTTTGATAGCCGGCGCGATGGGTTTTCCATTCGGTAATTTTGGCGATTTGGTTTTTTTCTAAATTAGGCAACTCAAGATCTTCAAACAGAATGTCTAAGTACTCGTCTTTAGAAATCTGGAATACAAAATCGTCTTGGCCTTCGCCGTCAGCACTGGCTTCGCCCTCGCCAGAACCTCCGCCTTGTCCACCACCTTTAGGTCGTTCGATTTTGTCTCCGGTAATGAACTGGTCATTGCCTGGATGGACACGCTCTTTTAAGCCACCTTTGCCTTGATGAAAGACGGGCTCTTTGATGTCTTTATGCGGAATGGATACGTCTTCACCGGTTTCAGTGTTGGTGATTGAACGGCGATTTACCGCATCCGCCACAGATTCTTTAATCTGCTCTTTATGGCGGCGTAAAAAGCGCTGACGGTTTACCGCACTTTTATTTTTGCCGTTCAGTCGTCGGTCAATAAATTGCGCCATGAGTCACCCCTTATCTCTTATGCACCTGCCGTTACATGTCGACAGACACTTATTCATCCAATCTCCTACCAGAGCGTTATACTCTGGTAGGGATTTCATGGGCTAAAACACTGCTATTACGAAGATTTACGAACGCGTAGATACCATTCAGATAGCAAGCGTACTTGTTTCTCTGTGTAGCCTTTTTCCATCATACGAGCGACGAAGTCATCGTGTTTCTTCTGATCTTCAGAAGAGGTTTTAGTGTTGAAGGAGATAACTGGTAGCAACTCTTCTGTATTTGAGAACATTTTCTTCTCAATCACAGTGCGCAGTTTTTCGTAGCTTGTCCAAACTGGGTTCGTACCATTGTTGTTGGCGCGAGCACGAAGCACAAAGTTAACGATTTCATTACGGAAATCTTTCGGGTTGCTTATACCGGCTGTTTTTTCGATTTTTTCTAGTTCATTGTTTAATGCAGAGCGGTCGAATAGCTGACCAGTTTCTGGATCGCGGTATTCTTGGTCTTGAATCCAGAAATCTGCGTAGGTTACATAGCGGTCAAAGATATTTTGACCGTACTCGGAGTAGGACTCTAAGTACGCAGTCTGGATCTCTTTACCGATAAACTCGACGTAGCGTGGCACTAGATATCCTTTCAAGAACTCTAGATACTTCTCTGCTGTTTCTTGAGGGAATTGCTCACGTTCGATCTGCTGCTCGATAACATAGAACAGGTGAACAGGGTTTGCTGCTACCTCTGTCTGATCGAAGTTGAATACGCGCGATAGAATCTTGAACGCGAAACGGGTTGAAAGACCTGACATGCCTTCATCGACTCCCGCAAAGTCACGATACTCTTGATAGCTCTTCGCTTTAGGATCTGTGTCTTTGAGCGTTTCACCATCGTAGACTCTCATCTTGGAGAAGATCGATGAGTTCTCTGGCTCTTTAAGTCGAGACAGAATACTGAACTGTGAAAGTAGCTCAAGCGTGCTTGGTGAACATGGCGCTTTCGATAGTTCTGAATGGTCGAGCAGTTTTTGGTAGATCTTTACTTCTTCCGCAACGCGTAGACAGTATGGCACTTTGACTATGTAGACACGGTCAAGGAATGCCTCGTTGTTTTTGTTGTTGCGGAATGTTTGCCATTCTGATTCATTCGAGTGGGCGAGAATCATGCCATCAAATGGTAGGGCTGATAGGCCTTCGGTACCATTGTAGTTACCCTCTTGGGTTGCAGTAAGTAGCGGGTGAAGCACCTTGATTGGCGCTTTAAACATCTCGACGAATTCCATCAAGCCTTGGTTTGCTCGACATAGTGCGCCTGAGTAACTGTATGCATCAGGATCGTCTTGCGAGAAATGCTCAAGTTGTCGAATGTCGACTTTACCAACCAACGACGAAATGTCTTGGTTGTTTTCATCACCTGGCTCAGTTTTAGCAATCGCTAGCTGGTCTAGAATGGAAGGTCTAACTTTAACAACTTTGAATTTTGAAATGTCGCCACCGAACTCATGGAGTCGTTTTGCCGCCCATGGGGACATAATCGAACGCAAGTAACGTTTTTCTATGCCGTACTCTTGTTTAAGTAGCTCACCATCTTCACTGACATCAAACAGACAGAATGGGTGATCATTAACAGGGCTGCGTTCACCGTTAGCGGAAAGCACATAAATTGGAACTTGTTGCATCAACGCTTTTAGTTTTTCGGCTAAAGACGATTTACCGCCACCTACCGGACCAAGTAGATAAAGAATCTGCTTGCGTTCTTCAAGCCCTTGGGCCGCATGTTTGAGGTAGGAAACAATCTGCTCGATGGCATCTTCCATACCGTAGAAGTCTTTAAATGTGTCGTATCGAGAAATCACGCGGTTGGAGAAAATACGACTCAGTTGTGGGTCTTGCGCTGTATCAATGACCTCTGGCTCGCCAATTGCCATTAATAGTCGCTCAGCTGCGTTGGCATAAGCGCTTTTGTCATCCTTACATAGAGCTAAAAACTCTTGCAGTGATAACTCCTCATCCTTTGAGGCTTCGTAGCGCGCTTGGAAATGGTCGAAAATACTCATAATGAATTCCCCTCTGAACCTGTCAAACTGACAATAAACCCGCATAGAAAAGCAAATCCTTTCTTACTTAAGATTAGTTGGTTTTTAGAATTTTGCTTAAAAAATATGTGTTTAATTACAATTTGTGACCAAGAGCTAGTTGTCAGACCACACTCAGTTGTAACGTGCAGAATCAGGCATTTGTGGCAGTTATTATTGAGTGTCTTGTGCGATCGTGTGCTTATGCAAATTAATCGTTTTGCTAGCTTAAGTAATACTAGTCAGTTGTTGTTAAGGTTGGTGTAATTATTGCTGTGAATATGAGTTGTTGCGTAAATGTATGGCGTTCCATATAATTGCGCCGTTATTCACTCAAGTTATGTATTAGGTGTTGTTTTGAAATCACTCTGGCAAAGGTTACTTCCCGCTGCGATCTTATTGGTTGCCCCACAGGCTATGGCAAAAATTTCCCAGTGGTCAATTGGTGCCGCTGCTTCATACTCGCCGGCTGTCTATAAAGACACGCCATCGAATGAAACCATTATTCCCCTTGTTGGCTATGAAGGTGAGCATCTATTCTTACGTGGCTTTACTGCCGGATATCGCTTATACCCACTTGGTTCACCGCAAAACATTATCTTTAGGGCTGCATATGATCCTCGTACGTTAAAACCTGGGGATTCAACTAACCCTGATATTAGATTGATGGATGAACGACAAGCGACTGTGCTGGGTGGGGTAACCTACCAAGTAATCACTTTAGTTGGTTTGTTTGAAGCGACGGCAGGCAGTGACATCTTACATCGTCATAGCGGCATTTATGCAGAGGCCGTTTGGCGGTTACCGATTCGAAGAAACGGCTGGGGCATCACACCTTCAATGGGCTTTGCATACAACAGCGAGCGATTGAACAATCATTTATACGGAGTGAGCTCTGAAGAAGCGGCGCGCTCTAACTTCGACGAATTCGATGCAGACTGGGACGGGCAGTTTTTCATTGGCGCTTCTGGTTATATGCATATCACACCTAAAATACGCGTTACTGGAGGAGTGCGATACACCAATATTGAAGGTGGAATTGAAGACAGCCCGTTAATAGAAAGTGGCGTTACGACTTCAGCAAACCTTGGTGTTGCCTATGTGTTTTAAACTCTTCGTAGTAAATCGAATCAGCTAGCGAAGTCGTCAAAGCATGCTTTGGAGTGCTGTTATCGCTATCGATAGAAATTTGTTAACTTTCGAGCTGGATCATTATTTATTTCTATCCTCAAAATATAATGGTTGCGACTCATAGAAGTTCAATACATAAATAAAACAAAAGCGAATAAAGCATGCTAAAAAAACTATCACTCAAAAATAAGCTCGCAATTTCGGCGAGTGTTGCCATAGTCATCGGGGGACTTTTGGTTGAGGGACTTTCATTCCGAGCTTCACTAGAAAGATTAAATGTTGAAGTGGAACAACGCTTAGAGAGTACGGCCTCCTCATATAATCAGTATGTTTCCGATTGGATTTTGTCAAAAGAGAGAGCACTCACTTCGCTATCTCAAGAATCTAAGAAGGAAGATATTGTTACTCACCTCAAGCAAGTTAAAAACTCAGGAAACTTCGACAATATTTTTCTCGCTTACCCAGATGGTGGGCAAGATAATGCCAATGGTGTAGTTTTGCCTCCGGGTAACGATGACCCGAGAGAGTGGGGTTGGTATAAAAATGCAGTCAAACAACCTAGCAAAGTCTTTATGGACAACCCGACCGTTGCCGCAGCAACAGGCGCAAACGTTGTTTCATTGGGTAAGGCTCTAGAATTGCATGGGCAGCAAGTAGTGCTTGGTGCGGACGTTGAGATTACCGATATCTTAAGTGGGATGGAGAAAGTTATTCTTCCTGGTGAAGGCTACATGTTCATTGCTAACGACAAAGGAAATGTCTTTGCCCACCAAGATACGAAGTTACTTAACAAGTCACTGCTGGAACTGGGTTTAAATGAGAGCTCAATTAAGGAGGCGGTAAATTCTGGCCACGATATCTATGTAGATGTGCTAGGAAAAGAGTCTGTTATCTATGCGAAGTCTATTGATAACAGCGGATTAACCACTGTTATTGTTGTTGACTATGACTCATTAGTTTCACCGTTGTTTAGTGCGGTCTGGGGACAGTTACTTGTCACCGGTATTGTTGTGGTTATCTGTACTATTCTGTTTAACCTTCTTTGTAACATGCTTTTCCGTCCGTTGAACAATGTATCTAACGCGTTAGAGCAGATTGCGAATGGCAGCGGTGACTTAACTCAGCGTATTAAAGTCGAGTCCCACGATGAAGTAGGCAAATTAGCCCATAACTTCAATACTTTTGTTGGCAGCTTGCAGCAACTGATAGGACATATAAGGGAACAGTCTTCGCAGCTTACACACCAGTCAGAGTCCAGTGCTCGTAGAGCTCAGAGTGCGGTGGATGAAATCCATCACCAGCAACAAGAGATTACTATGGTTGCGACCGCAGTTACTGAATTAGCGAGTGCGACGCAAGAGATTGCGTCTCACGCGGAGCAAACGGCGCAAGCTGCTCAAGAATCTACAGCGAGTACGGAAAATGGTCATGAGTTGGTTGAAAACACGAAGGGTTCAATCAACAAACTTGCTAACGAACTACAAAGTGCCAGTGATATTGTTGGTGAGCTAGAACGTCACGGTCAAGAGATCTCGACCGTACTCGCCACCATTCAAGGTATCGCTGAACAAACCAACTTACTTGCACTAAATGCTGCGATTGAAGCGGCACGTGCGGGTGAGCAAGGAAGAGGTTTTGCTGTGGTAGCGGACGAAGTTCGCGTCCTTTCGCAACGAACTCATTCTTCGACAGAAGAGATTAAAAACACGATTACTGTGCTGCAAGAAACAACTGGCAGAGCAGTCTCAATCATGCATAGCAGTGCTGGTTTGGCAGGGTTGTCAGTACAAGATGCTGACCGAGCTGCGAATGCGCTTGGCGAGATAAATCAAGCGGTGACATTAATCAGCGATATGGCAACTCAAATCGCCACTGCGGCTGAAGAGCAAACGCATGTGACCAGTGAAATCACTCAAAACATTACGTCAATAAAAGATGTGGCTGATCAATTGGTGGTTGGCGTCAATCAAAGTTCAGAGGAGTCTTACCAAGTTAAGAGCCAGGCTGATGAGTTAAGTGCGAAAGTTGCTACATTTAAGTTGTCATAAAGACAGACGCAAAGAAAAAGGGACCGCTTGGTCCCTTTTTTTTGTGTATTCACATCGTTATTACGCGTTAAAAATCTGCTTTAACTCGTTAGCACACAAGTGGTACTGGCGAGGGCAGTTACGCCATGTGTTTAGCATACGGCGATATTTTTCTAGCATTGGCATTTGCGCGTTGAAGTGGTGTTCGCCCTTACTGAATTGAGGGTATAGACCTTCAGAATCAACTAAGAAGCGTACGTAGTTAACAAGTTGCGCTTCAGAAGCAATATCAAATCCTAGGAAGGTTAGTCGGCGCTGGTCAACCTCACCTTGTTCTTGTTCAGAGAGCATTTTGTTTGACTCTTGCATCGCATGGTACATTTCCATGATGTCGATGATTTCTCGGCATTCTGCTTCGACTAAACAACCAAAGTCTTTGTTGAGCTCACGCATTTGCAGTTCATAGCCACGCTCTACAATGGTTTGTAGGCGTTGGTACTTTGCCGCATTTTCTTGGTCAAGTTGCGACATTAGGTAATACTGATTCGAAAGGATCAAACGTTGAGCGTTAGTCATTTCCATGGTGGCCTCACTAAAATAATCTAATACATTTTTAATGTGCTTAGGTTATCTGTTCTTTGCGGGCTGAAACATGATCTCAACACATATTTAATATGAAAAGCACAAAGATTGGACAACAAATTTCGTTACTATTTGTGATAGTGATTGTAGATGTAGTCGCGATCGGAAAATACTCGTAGTAATTCTGGCTTAAACACAGTTAATACCGCTGCTGTCATCCCATTAAGGAGCCCTTCAGGGAAAGCAAGTAGAGGAGTAAACACTAGGTAATTGTCAAAAATCGTTTGCCAGTCGTAATCGCTAACGATCAGAAAATAAGCTGAGTTGATGACTAAGTGAAAAGTCCCAGTTAGGCCGCCATTGAGAAACCCCGCAACGAAAATAAACACGAATATGTTCCTTGGCAGATAGCGATAACTGGCGAGGAATACGCTGTAGCTGATAAGGATAGGGATTAAGCAGGAGAAGAGCAGGTACTCTGGAACTGCATAGAAGGTAAATTCACCAAACAGAGCCATGAGCAAAGCAACGACAGTAGAGAGGGCAAACGCACTTTGCCAAACGTACATCAAAGTCAGTGCCGTTATGCCGAGAAAGTGGATTGATAACCCTTCTTTCACCCCAGCATCTGCTGACCAGAGTACGAACAACGCAAATGTGATTGCAAAGGTAATGTGCTGAAACGTACGTTCATTGACTAATTTCGGTAGGAATACTTCTTTGACATCACGCCATACAAAGAGCAGGGCAATTAGCGCAATGAAGAGCGCTAGTAGTTCGTTCAACTCCATTTAAACCTCAAAAAAATACCAACCGAGTGGGTTGGTATTTTTTACGAATTAGACGTTAAGTGGTATCAGTATTTAACGTTTGAGTGATACTGCTCAAGAATTGATACGATATTGTCCATGGTTTCTTTGGAAGGTGGGTTAGTCCCTTCTAGTGGATACTCGATACCTAGAGCTTCCCACTTATGAGCACCAAGCTTGTGATAAGGGAGCAGCTCAATCTTTTCAATGTTGTCCATGTCTTTAATGAAGTCACCTAGCATATGTGCTGCTTCTTCATCATCCGTATAACCAGGAACGACGACATAGCGAATCCACGTTTTTTGCCCAATCTTATGCAGGTAACGAGCAAAGTCTAATGTTCTTTTGTTCGAGACGCCGATAAAGTCATGGTGGATCTCATCTTTCATATGCTTAAGATCAAGCATGACTAAGTCTGTCGCTTCAAGCACTTCGTCAATGACGTCAGTGTGTTTACGAATATAGCCATTGGTATCAAGGCAAGTGTGAATACCTTCAGCATGGGCTGCGCGGAAAAAGTCGCGGACAAACTCAGGCTGAAGCATGGCTTCACCACCGGAACACGTCACACCACCACCTGAAGCATTCATAAAGTGACGATAAGATTTTGCTTCATTAATGATTTCTTCAACGGTCACTTCCTTACCACCGTGAGTATCCCATGTGTCGCGATTATGACAGTACATACAACGCATTAAGCAACCTTGCAAAAAGACAATAAAACGAATACCAGGTCCGTCTACTGTCCCACAGGACTCGAAAGAATGAATACGACCAGTTGTTGACATGTGCTCATCTCGTATTTAGTAATTTGCCTGTTATTTTATTACAAAAAGTGGGGTTTAAATAGGGTTAGAGATTCCGAGAAACAACATTTTGCGAAATAAGAAAAAAAAGCGTACTTGGACTAAAATGTATGTTATAAAATTGTTGCAAATATAAGAATATTAATAATAAAAAGATAATTGTTGGCTAGGCAAGTATTAACGCATACCACTGATGTTAAGGGATTATTTATGGATATGCTTGCACTTTCGCAAAAGCAAAAGGTGATGCTATTTTTGGTTGTATTAGCATTAGGCTTTGTCGCTTTAGCAGGATTTACTTCATCAAGATTGACCCAAATGAGCGACCAGTATCATTTGAGTAGTGATATATCTACGGGGTCAATGTCTATCTACCAAACGCAGAGTAAGATTCTTACGCTGAGCAGTAACTTGGATAATTTAAGTGGATCCCAAGTTTCAACGGCAACACAAGAGATCTCGGCAATAGTCGCTGCTGTTAATAAAGATGCTGAATTTCTCTCCAAGCTTGAACTGACCCAGCAAGCAGACAAACTTACCCGAAATGTGAATGATTTTGAGTCTGCGGCTAACCCATGGCTAAATTTGAAACAAGAACTTGGTTTCACCATTGATGAAGGAAAACTTGGTGAACTAAAACAATTGGCAGATACGATTGAAAAGAAAATCGAAGAGACTGGAATGGTGACGCTTAACTCCGATTTTCAGGCAATGGTGAAGTCTCAACAAAATTATTTGCTCCAACCGAATGAAGAGAATTTGAAATTGTTTAATCGCGCTATGGGCAGCTTTGAAAGTATGTCGAATGTTTATGCGATGTTGGAGCTATATGAAAAGGAAATCGAACAATATAAATCTACCTTTGTCAGGGTCAGTGAATTATCGCAGCAGTTAGGTAGCGTTGAGCAGCAATTGCTGACTTCTAAAGCACAGCTGACACAATTAATCGCCTCTATTACTGATGAGCTCGGTTCGATTTCTCAGCAGTACCAATCATCAGCCGAAAACACTTCAGAGCAAACCTTGTGGTCAGTGCTGGTGGCTTGTGTATTGTTAGCTGTCTTTACTGTCGCTATTTTTGTTATGCAAAGCACATCTTTGGCTAAATCGCTAGCGAGAACTCGACAGGTGTTGCACGGGGTATCGAGTGGTGACTTATCTCAACGAATGGCGTTGACCAAAAACCCTAATGATGAATTTAATCAATTGGCCAGCAGCATTAACGAAAGCTGTGAAAATCTGGGTGGGCTAGTTCGTGGCGTCCAAGACAGTAGTCAAGCGTTATCGGGTAATGCCGCTGAATTAAACCAAGGCCTAGATATGTTGGCTCATCATCAATCAGAGGTATTAGGGCAGACTCAGCTCTTGGCATCAGCCACGGAAGAAGTGAGTGTCACGACTCAAGAGGTATCCAATTCGTTGGAGTTTGTTTCTGAAATATCGCGTTCTTCAACGGACGCGGCTGAAGAGGGAGCCAAAGTTATTGGCGCTGCGATTGGTTCCCTTGAAGAAGTCGGGACGATATTAACGTCTGCTGCAGGACACATTCAATTGCTTGAAGAAGCGTCTTCGAAGGTCGACTCTGTAATGGAGATTATCAATGGTATCGCTGAACAAACTAACTTACTCGCGTTGAATGCGGCTATTGAGGCGGCAAGGGCAGGGGAGCAAGGGCGAGGCTTTGCCGTGGTGGCAGATGAGGTTCGCAGCCTAGCCGTTCGTACCGTCGATGCAGTAACGGAAATTTCCGGCACTATAGACACCATGAAGAAAGAAAGTGCTGAAGTGATTCAATATATTGGTCAATCTGAATCTTCAATGGCAACAGGGCGGGCTCGTGGTCAAGAGGCAATGGATGCGCTTAAGCTGATTACTGAAAAAGCAGATGAAGCATCGCACCAAACCGAAGTCATTTTTTCTTCAATCAAAGAGCTTGCGACGACCAGTCAGTCCATGGCAGATAATATGACGCAAATTTCTTCGGCTATGAAAGAGTTAGAGCAGAACAATGAACAACTACGAAGTGTCAGCGGAGTGGTTGAAGAAAGGTCTGGCAGCTTGAATCAAGACTGCCAGAAGTTCACAATTTAAGGCTTTAGAAGAAAGCGTATAAGGCAATGCCACCTGTGCCATACATGCTTTCTTTTGCTTCTTTGTAGTCTGGCGTTTTCGCGGTAGCGGTTAAGGTTGCGCCGAAGCTTTGGTTGTACCAAGCAAAACCTGCCACTGCGGTTGCTTGATTGTGTTCTAACGTTACGTCGTAGATGCTTGGATCGTCACCTTTTTGAATTGCGTAATCTCTCACGCCAGAACGATCTCCTTCAACGGTAATATCGTTGAAGCGATAGCGAGCTTCAATACCTGTAAAGACAAACCATCCGCCTTGAGAGCCTCCAAGCATGCCGGCTCGAAACGGATTTTCGTTATCGATATTGGCCGCGCCCATATTTCCACCTAAATCTGAACCCCAGCGGAACATAAAGCCAGTGGAAACATCGCTTCGGAAGTTACCCGCGTTGATTTCTGAGACGTTAGAGATCTCCCAGTCAGTGTTAGCAATAGAGCGCTGACGCCATAAGTTGAAGTGAGTAAGGTAACCCACACTGCCAGCAAAGCTATCGTCGACCTGAAATGCCCAGCCATTGGGCTCGTCGGATTTGGTGATGGAATGCACTAATTTTTGCGCATCTTCTGATAGCGCTTTATCACCGGTAACACCCAGAGTCAGATTAAAGCGTTGTGCTTGCTGTGGGTGTAAGCTGATGTAGTTGAATTCGGTATGAAGAAAACCTGCGTAAGGCCTGTCATTTACCATAGGTGTCGTCGACTCAATGTCTGACGGTGTATACATCTTATGGCCAAGTACAAACTCAAATTTGTCCAATGAAGCTCCACCCCAAAATGAGAGGCTGAGAGGCTCGAAAATTGGGTAGGGTGTAATCGCGCCAGTGGTATAGCTGAGAAACAGGCCGTTGGTGTAGTCTTGGTCGACACCGAAAATGCCATCGTTGTCGAGAGAGAAAGAAACGGTCGATTTTTCTGAAGCTAGGCCCGTCGTAGAGACCAGCAGTAGAGGCAGAATTAGAGTTCGATTTAACTTCATAGGCTTGTTGCTTAGCTCAATTAGAGTTCTGATAGTACAGGATTAATTGAATTAAACGTTAGCAATAAGTATACCAGTGAAGTGAAATGTGCACCGTATCTCTGAATACGTAGTAAATGATTGATAGAAAAAATAAAGCCCCGCATCAAGCGGGGCTTTTTCAATCATTCGTTAATCTGAGATTATAGAGACTCAGTGAATGTACGTGCGATTACGTCTTTTTGCTGCTCAACTGTTAGAGAGTTAAAGCGTACAGCGTAACCAGATACACGGATTGTTAGCTGAGGGTAGTTCTCAGGGTGCTTAACTGCGTCTTCTAGAGTTTCACGGTTAAGAACGTTCACGTTTAGGTGTTGACCACCTTCAATGCCTTGCTCGTGGTGGAAGTAACCATCCATAAGACCAGCAAGGTTAGCACGCTGAGAGTTCTCTTCTTTACCTAGTGCATTTGGCACGATAGAGAAGGTGTAAGAGATACCATCTTTCGCGTCAGCAAACGGTAGTTTACCTACAGATGTTAGAGATGCTACCGCACCTTTCTCATCGCGACCGTGCATTGGGTTTGCACCTGGAGCGAATGGAGCACCTGCTTTACGACCGTCTGGCGTAGTACCTGTCTTCTTACCGTATACCACGTTTGAAGTGATAGTCAGGATAGACTGTGTAGGTACTGCATCACGGTAAGTCTTAAGCTTACGGATCTTGTTCATGAAGATAGTCACAAGTTCACAAGCCATGTCATCAACACGTGCGTCGTTGTTACCAAATTTCGGGTAGTCGCCAGAGATGTCGAAGTCGATCGCGATGCCGTCTTCGTCACGGATTGGCTTAACTGTACCGTACTTGATTGCAGACAGAGAGTCAGCAGCAACAGATAGACCAGCGATACCACAAGCCATTGTACGACGTACGTCACGGTCGTGTAGAGCCATAAGCGCTGCTTCGTAGCTGTACTTGTCGTGAGAGTAGTGGATTGCGTTTAGCGCAGTCACGTATTGCTTCGCTAGCCAATCCATGAAGTTGTCTAGACCAGCCCAAACTTTGTCGAAGTCTAGAACTTCGTCAGTCATTGCTTCAGTCTTAGGACCAACTTGGATCTTAAGCTTCTCATCTACACCGCCGTTGATAACGTAAAGTAGAGTTTTAGCTAGGTTCGCACGAGCGCCGAAGAACTGCATGTGCTTACCGATAACCATTGGCGATACACAACAAGCGATAGCGTAGTCATCGTTGTCGAAATCTGGACGCATTAGGTCGTCGTTTTCGTACTGGATAGAAGACGTATCGATAGATACTTTCGCACAGAACTTCTTGAAGCCGTCAGGTAGTTGCTCAGACCAAAGAACAGTGATGTTTGGCTCTGGAGAAGGACCCATAGTGTAAAGCGTGTTTAGGAAACGGAAGTTAGTACGTGTTACTAGTGTACGACCGTCAACACCCATACCACCCATAGATTCTGTTGCCCAGATTGGGTCGCCAGAGAATAGCTCATCGTACTCAGGAGTACGTAGGAAGCGAACCATACGTAGTTTCATTACGAAGTGGTCGATCATTTCCTGAGCTTGTTCTTCAGTGATGATGCCAGCTGCGATGTCACGCTCAACGTAAACGTCAAGGAAAGTCGAAGTACGACCTAGAGACATTGCTGCGCCGTTTTGAGATTTAACGGCCGCTAGGTAACCGAAGTAAGTCCACTGGATAGCTTCTTGAGCTGTAGTCGCAGGACCAGAAATGTCGAAGCCGTAAGACGCAGCCATTTCTTTTAGTTGACCAAGTGCGCGGTGCTGCTCTTGAAGCTCTTCACGCAGCTGCATAGTCATCTGTAGATCGTCGCCAGCTTCTAGTTTCTCTTGAGTAGAGTGGAACTGAGCAACTTTGTCCTTCATTAGGAAGTCTACACCGTACAGTGCAACACGACGGTAGTCACCGATGATACGTCCGCGACCGTATGCATCTGGAAGACCAGTTAGAACACCAGACTTACGACATTTTAGGATATCAGGAGAGTACACATCGAAAACGCCTTGGTTGTGCGTTTTGCGGTACTCAGAGTAGATTTTAGATACTTGCGGATCTAGTGTACGGCCGTAAGCTTTACAAGAACCTTCGATCATACGTACACCGCCGTTAGGCATGATTGCACGTTTTAGAGGCGCTTCAGTCTGAAGACCAACGATAGTTTCAAGGTCTTTGTTGATGTAACCAGCATCATGAGAAGTGATGGTAGAGATAACAGAAGTATCGAAATCAACAGGTGCGTGAGTAGAGTTCTCCTGCTTGATGCCTTCCATTACTTTAGCCCAAAGCGTATTAGTCGCTTCAGTACCTTCAGAAACTAGGAAAGATTCGTCGCCTTCGTACGGAGTGTAGTTCTTCTGAATGAAGTCGCGAACGTTAACTGTGTTTTGCCAATCACCTTCAGCAAAACCTTCCCAAGCTTTAGCAAATTGCTCTGCCATGACATACCTACCTTTTTAGTAGAAAAAACACGTACCTATCTGATCCGTTGAGCGAGTCAGACTCCCAATCATGGGGCGGTACACTCTTATGAATAACAATATGTATAGTCTTTAAAATCGATCACTGAAAGGACATAAAACTATAAATATTGTCACTACTTTTTATATGGTGATCTATTAACTTGGTTTCAAGGATAAACTAAAAAAATTTTGCAAACCTTAAACTAAATCAATAAATCGCCCTTTATCTAAAGTTTTTTTTAGTATTGATACAGATATTAAAAAAAAGTTGAGAGCCGTTGTCGACTCTCAACTTGGTGTTGGTTATAGGAATGCAGGGATGCCGTATTGGCCTTCAAGCATGCCTACCGCTAGCATTGCCACTAGACAGATAACAAGTACGCCAACTGGAATCACGATTTTATCGACAAATGATAGGCGTGATGCACGCTCTTTATCACCAATCAGACCGTTGTTATCCAGTAGCATAGTCAGTGCCCAAGCAAGAACTGGGTTCACAACTGCAGAGCCGAAGATACAGATACCTGCTGCTTGTGAATCTTTTGAGTCTTTCACCATCTGCATACCAGCTTCAAGTAGAGGAAGCGATACACCAACTAGCAGGGCGACGCGCATTACTGGCGGCCATACTGCGATATCCATCGGGAAACCTAGGATAGCGATGATCATAACCAATAGACCAAGAAGGATAGCACCCGCTGGGATAGGACGTTTCGCGATCGCTGCTGGGATCATGTATGTACCCCAAGATGACGTGATGTTACCACCACCGACTGCTGTACCAACCATTTGACGGATTGAACACATCGTCATTGTGTCATCAACGTCCATGAGTACTTTTTCAGTCTTTTTAGGGTAGTTCAGCTCTTGGAAGATACGGTGACCTAAGAAGTCAGGAGACCACATTGCTACGGCAAGAATCGCAAATGGAAGAGATGCAATAAAGTGTTCTACGTTTGGTAGACCTAGCATCCAACCTTCTTCAGTGCTGCCCCACCAGTAAACAGGGTTTAGGTTTGGTAGACCTGTTTCAGTCACGAATTTGATGTCGAACCCTGCACCAAGAACGAGAGCAATCACGAGACCAGTAAAGGCACACACTGGGATGGCTAGCCAACGCTTGTTCACTTTCGCTAGGTAGGCGTAAAGTGCAATAGTGACGGCTAGAACGATAAGGCCAACATAACCCATGCTGCCAGCGACAACAGTGTCTGACTGCAGACCGACTGCCCAAGACTGGATGGAGTTAATTTGGCTCATGGTACCGGTTAAACCAAGGAAAATAAGCAAGCCGCCCGCGGTTCCTTGTGAGGTCAAGTTAACTAGCTTAGAACCGCCTTTAAGGAAGCTAAGTAGCAGACCGAAGATACCGATTAGGATTGCCAATGCAAGAGGGTGAGCACCGGCTAGAGCGATCGTGCCGATAAGAGGGATCATTGGGCCGTGGTTACCGGCAAGGTTTGCTTTCGGGTTAATGAAACCAGAGGCAAGAACACAGAATAGCAGCGCAGGGATAAGCATCTCTACACGCGCGACTTCAATCGCAAATTCTTTACCTAGGTTAATATGGTCCCAAGCGGCCGTAAGCCCCTCAGCCCAAGACATCATTACCGCAGAGTACATCGCGATAATACCGATAGTACCTGCAAGTGCTGGAACTAGGTCTTCAAGCTCGAAACGGAAGTCGCGACCAGGAAGGTTCAAACCAAAGCGACGTGGCTTCATGATTTGTAGTTCGTGGTCTAGATAGTCTGAACGGCTTTCAAACTCAGAAGCTGGACGATGCAGCTCTTGATAGCTCTTATTTTCGATATCCGAATCAGAGTGCGGTTTATTGACTGCGTCTGACATAGATTCCTCATATTCTAAAAAGTTAATGATTCTTCAAAGAGTGACCCGATTATTATTCTGTGTCGGTCACTCAGTAAAAACCCGGCATAGCTTCCTGCCTTTGATTCCCGGTCTACCTCATGTGGCGTGCACTTGATGTGCTATAGCATAGAGGATTTAAAGACAAAAAGTACGACTATTGAGGCTTTTATCTTTGACGCGAGTTTAACGTGCTAACCCTTAAGAGTGATTGATTTAGATCACTTTATGAAAGGTTGTGAAAGAAAACTACACAACATCGACGAGTCGGCAAGACAAGATAAGTTTTGATTGAAATTTAGTTTCATAATGTGAGTTTTATTAGCGCATAACAAGGAGTTAAATCGCGACCAATATCAAACTTGAGATGGTTTGTTGAGATAGATCTTGTTTTTATAAAATTGTTAATTAATAGATTTGGTTTATTGTTTGGTTGAGGAAGTGTTTTATGCGAATTTTGGAGCTTTTTTGACTGTTGAATGCATTATTAGTCATATAAAGTGGCTAGATATTGCTGATTTGTAGGTTAATAATTTGTTGCAAGTTGGGCGGGGTAGTGCTAGTTTGTATCGCAATGTGGGTGGAACCCAGCAGTCAGCCAAGAGCGTTTAGACAATGCAATTGGTCATAATAAATACAGGGAGTAAAAGCGCATGAAAGATGTACCAGCGCTGGACATAAAAGAACTGCACAAAACATTCGGACAAAATGAAGTTTTAAAGGGCATCTCGTTAGAAGCTCATAAAGGGGACGTCATTTCTATTATCGGTTCATCAGGTTCCGGTAAAAGTACCTTTCTTAGATGTATAAACCTTCTTGAAACACCAACCGAAGGCGAGATTTGGGTTAACGGTGAGTTAATTCAAATGAAAAACAATCGCCAAGGTGAGGCGGTTCCTGCCAATGAAAAGCAAGTTCAACGCATCCGTTCGCGTCTTGCTATGGTTTTCCAAGGATTCAACCTCTGGTCACACATGACAGTGCTCGAAAATGTCATCGAGGCACCTGTACATGTATTGGGTGTACCTAAAGCTCAAGCGATTGAAAACGCAGAAATCCTATTAAAGAAAGTGGGTCTGTACGAGCGCAAAGATTATTACCCAGGTCACTTATCAGGTGGTCAGCAGCAACGCGCTGCTATCGCCCGTGCGTTAGCGGTAGACCCTGAAGTCATGTTGTTTGATGAACCTACATCAGCGCTTGACCCAGAGCTCGTTGGTGAAGTGCTTGGCGTTATGCGTGACTTGGCTGAAGAAGGTCGAACCATGTTAGTGGTGACTCACGAAATGGCCTTTGCTCGTGACGTATCGAATCATGTGATGTTCTTACACCAAGGTTTAGTGGAAGAGCAGGGTGATCCAGCTAAACTCTTTACTAATCCGGACTCAGAGCGTCTGCAGCAGTTTATCTCATCAATTTATTAATCGCCGCTTAGCGGCAAACACAACCAACAACTAAGTTAAAAATAAGAATCACAATCACAGGAGTATGGAAATGAAAAAGTGGTTATTAGCAGCAACACTGGCAGCGACTGCGGTATCTGGCGTAGCGCAAGCGAAAGAATGGAAAACAGTTCGCTTCGGTATTGAAGGTGCTTACCCTCCGTTTAGCTGGACAGAGGCTGATGGTTCTCTAAAAGGCTTTGATGTAGACATGGCGAACGCGCTTTGTACTGAAATGCAGGTGAAATGTAAGATCGTTGCTCAGGATTGGGATGGCATCATTCCTTCACTACTTGCACGTAAATACGATGCGATCATTGCTGCAATGTCAATTACTGAAGAACGTAAGAAGAAAGTTGATTTCACTGGCAAATACGCGCTTATCCCGAACAAATTTATCGCTAAGAAAGGCGCAGGCTTAGACTTTGACAACCTAGCTGGCCAAAAAATTGCGGTACAACGAGCAACAACTCACGACAAGTACCTAACTGATAACTACGGTGACAAAGTAGAAATCGTTCGTTACGGCTCTTTTGATGAAGCTTACCTAGATCTTGCTAACGGCCGTGTTGCTGCAGTATTGGGTGATGCGTCAGCGCTTGAAGAAGGCGTACTGAACAAAGCAGGTGGTGAAGCATACGAATTCGTTGGTCCATCGCTAACTGATCCTAAGTGGTTCGGTGACGGCTTCGGTATCGCTGTACGTAAGCAAGACAAAGACCTAACTAAGAAGTTAGACGCAGCTATTCTATCTCTACGTGAGAAAGGTGTTTACCAGGACATCGCTGCTAAGTACTTCAACTACGACGTTTACGGTCAGTAATCGTTGCTAAGCGACCGTTGGTTCTTGTTCCTAGGAGTAGTAGCCAACGGTCGAATTTTATAAAGTTTAGGGATCAGGAACTTACCTATGCTGGATCTACAAGGATATGAAGCCTCGATATTAAAAGGGGCCGTAGTGACCATCGAAGTCGCGCTGTTATCGCTATTGTTAGCGATGATTTTAGGCATGCTAGGTGCATTAGCTAAAATGGCCCCATATCGCTGGGCTAGAGCAATCGCGACGCTTTATACCACAGTGATTCGTGGTATCCCCGACTTAGTCCTCATGATGTTGATTTTCTTTGGTGGACAAATTCTTCTTAACAACAGTTTGTACTCCATCAACGAAGCATTAAATGAATGGTTTGCTTCGAGCGATCCAAACCATGAATGGACCTCATATTTACCTGACTACATTGACGTCAGCCCATTTGTCGCAGGTGTGCTTACCATTGGTTTTATCTTTGGTGCATACATGGCGGAGACCTTCCGTGGTGCAATAATGGCCGTCGATAAAGGTGAATTGGAAGCCGCTAAAGCCTACGGCATGAGCCCAGTGCTTGCGTTTCGTCGCATCCTGCTACCGCAGATGATCCGTCACGCGTTGCCAGGCTTTGGTAACAACTGGCTAGTTCTGCTCAAAACAACAGCGCTTGTTTCAATTATTGGCCTTGAAGATATGGTGCGTATGAGCTCGCTTGCCGCTGGCTCGACCAAGATGCCATTTACCTTCTACATGGCAGTAGCAATTATTTTCTTATTCTTTACCAGTGTCTCGACAGGGTTCCTGAAAATGGTAGAGCGCAAATTCAGTATTCATGCGAGGTAAAGAATGGACTTTTCACTGATTTTAGAAAGCTTCCCGATTTATCTAGATGGCTTGTGGACCACCACATGGCTAGTTGGGCTAGCGCTTATTATTGGATTAGTTGTCGCTATCCCACTCGGTGTGGCGCGCAATAGTCATAACTATTTGTTTAACGGACCGAGCTGGGCATTTATCTACTTTTTCCGTGGTACGCCGTTGCTCGTGCAGTTATATCTGATTTATTACGGTATGGATCAGTTCTTCCCAGTGAAGGATACTCTTTGGGAAAACGCTTGGTTCTGTGCGCTAGTAGCATTCGTGCTTAACACTTCTGCTTATACTGCTGAGATTATTCGCGGTGCAATCAACGGTCTACCTAAAGGTGAAGTGGAAGCAGCGAAAGCCTATGGTATGAGTACATTTAAAACTTATCGACGCATTATTTTGCCAAGCGCATTGCGCCGTGCACTTCCAGCGTACAGTAACGAAGTGATCTTTATGCTTCACGGTAGTGCTGTAGCGGGTATCGTTACCATTGTCGACCTAACAGGTGCTGCTCGCCTAGTAAACTCACGCTACTACGCGCCGTTTGAGTCGTTTTTGACCGCAGGCCTGTTCTATATGGCACTGACTTTCATCATTCTTGCTTGTTTCAAGTTTGCAGAAAAACGATTCTTAGCTTATCTCAGACCGCTGAGCTAACAGAGTTCAATATGACAAACACAGAAAAGGCTTCCAATCGGAAGCCTTTTTTATTCGCTGAGATTCAGAGGTTAGCTCAAGATAATGAGTACGGTACCAGCAAGCGTCATCAGGATATTGGCTATCGCATAAGTACCCGCATAACCCAATGCAGGAATGGTAGACTTAGCGTAGTCGTTAACAATGTCCATGGCTGGTGCGCAGGTGCGTGCGCCAATAATTGCGCCAAACAGCAGTGCACGGTTCATCTTGAGTAGATAGGCTCCGACTAAGTAGGCGACAACAACGGGCACCACACTGATCACGAAAGAGAGGCCAATCACCTGTAAGCCCACCTGAGAGAGGTGCTCAAACATTTTGCCACCTGCACTCAGTCCGATCCCGACCATAAAGAACATTAAGCCAAGGTCTTTGACCATGTTTAGCGCCCCCTGAGGCACATAACCAAAGGTCGGGTGGTTGGCACGTAAAAAGCCCAGTGTAATGCCGGAAAGTAAAAGGCCTACCGCATTACCCAGTCCAAAGGAGACTTGACCGAATGTCATGGTGATCAAACCAAACATAATGCCTAGGATGAAGAAGCTACAAAACGCCAGCAAATCTGCCATTTGGCTATGTATCGAAATGAAACCAATTTTTTCAGCAAGACCATGAACACGGCTCTTTTCGCCGCTGACTTGTAGGATGTCCCCCTTAGCGAGAACAATGTCCAGATCCATTGGCATTTCGATTTGAGCGCGGACAACGCGGTTCAAGAAACAGCCATATTCAGATAGGTTAAGATCTGACAGACGTTTACCCGCAATTGAGTCGCTCTTTACGACGATCTCTTCTTCAACAATACGCAGGTCAAGAAGGTTACGGTCGAAAACCTCTTTACCGTTGCGGAAGCTTGGATCCAGACGTGCGTGGCTATCCGGGAAGCCAACTAGTGCGATTTCGTCTCCTTGTTGCAAAATCGCGTCCCCGTCTGGGTGGGCTAGAATACCATTGCGTCGAATTCGCTCGATATAGCACCCTGTTTGACGGTAAATACCAAGCTCGCGTAAGTTTTTGCCATCAATCCAATCGATCAGCTCCTGACCGACTCGGTAGGCACGAATGATAGGTAAGTAAACTTTGCGTTGTCCTGAGCTACCCAGTCCTCGCTCTTGCGCGATTTGCTGCGCGGAGTCTGATAGGTTTTGCTTTTGTAGTTTTGGCAGAAGCTTGGCGAACATAATCATACTGATAAGGCCAATCAAATAGGCCATCGCATAACCAACCGACAAGTTTTCGATGACTTGGTTAAAGTCCATATTACGTGGCGTAGTGGCAAGTCCTGAATTGAGAGCATCTTGAGCGCCTACCAGTACGGGCGTTGAGGTTAACGCTCCGGCCATCATACCGGCTGATAAACCAAAATCGAGGCCCATATAGTGACTCGCATAGTAGGTAATACACAAGGCAGTAGAGAGCACGACTAAGCTTAAGATGAAGTAGTGTTTACCATCGCGGAAAAAAATACCGAAGAAGTTTGGGCCTGCTTCGATACCAACACAGTAGATAAATAGCATAAAGCCGATAGTCAAAGCTTCAGCATTAAAGCTAAAACCCAGGTGGCCCATCACGAGCGAGGTGATTAACACGCCGATGGAGTTACCTAACTGCAAGTTGCCAAAGCGAATTTTGCCGATGCCTAGGCCGATCGCTAATACAACGAAGATGAGAAGAATAGGGTTTTGTTCGAGCAAGTGTACGACGTCAATGTTCACGGGCAATTCTTGTCTTGGTGCCGGGGAATAGGTTAAGTGTGCGAATTGTATCTGAATATTGCAAAAAGATAAGTGAAAATTTTTATAATTTACTATTAGCTGACTTAGGCAATGAAATGAGTAAATTGGTTTAAATTCAGACACAAAAAAGCCGCCTATTGATAAGCGGCTCTTATAGAATTTGGGCGATTACGCGTCAAATAGACCTAGATGCTCTTTTGCGTAAGCTTCGAAGTCATCACAACCACCGATGTGGTCTTGATCGATGAAAATCTGAGGAACAGTTTCTACAGGCTTACCTACAGTTTTCTCTAGGTCCGCTTTAGAAATTCCTTCTGCGTGAATGTCTACGTAGCGGTAGTTGAAATCATCGCGTTTAGCTTTTAGTGTTTCAGCGTGCTCTTTTGCACGAACACAGTAAGGACAAGCTGGGCGACCAAAGATAACTACGAACATATTCTCTTTCTCCTGTATTTTGTTAAGTGCAACTATGCCCGAATCATTGGCGGAAATAAAGGGTGATTTGCCTCTTGTTCTGATAGGTAATTCCTATTGAACAAAAAGTATCCTTTCACACTGTCAATAATGCTATCAGTTTGTGCTGCAAGTCGAGAAAGCCCTACAAAAATAAAGGCTTTTGCCGACAAGTTGCACTATGTCATGTTTATTTCGTTTGATTCCGTGCAAGCTTAATATTCGGTTGTCACAGGGAGTGTGTTGAGTATGTTCCAGTTTATGACCTCGACTCGAATTATTTTCGGTGAAGGTGCTTTACAATCCTCGTTATCCGTTATCAACCAGTATGGTTACAGTGTCCTTCTTGTTACTGGCAAAAATACCGACCGCGCTTCCCCAATCGTCCATTACATTAAACAGCAAAATATGCGCTATCAACACGTCGCGATAAGTGGTGAGCCTAACATTACCATGATCGAAGAGACTGCTTTGGTGGGGCGAAAATTTAAACCTGACATGGTTATCGCGATGGGCGGAGGAAGTGTTCTCGATATGGGCAAAGCGTTGGCTGCAGTTATCCCTAACCAAGGCGATGTCTATGATTATGTTGAAGTAGTGGGGCGCAACGTACCGCTTAAGTCTAAGCCAATTCCATTTATTGCTATTCCAACCACTGCAAGCACGGGTTCTGAAGTTACTCGCAATGCTGTGCTGCGTTCGGGACAAGACCAAGTCAAAGTCAGTCTGCGCAGTCCTGATATGCTTGCCGATGTGGCGATCATTGATCCCACATTAACTTATGGAACCGATAAGTTAACGTCTGGACGCGGAGCTATGGATGCGTTCACCCATTTAATGGAAGCGTATGTGTGCGGCGATCCCAACCCGTTAACCGACATGATTTGTGAAGAGGGATTACGCAGGCTAAGTCAGTCGATACTTCCCGCTTGTTTACAAGATGACTATAAGGCGAGAGCTGATATTTCTTTTGCCGCCATGCTTGGTGGCATGGCTATTACGAACGCTAAACTTGGAGCTGCCCACGGGCTAGCCTCAGCTTTGGGTGGTAAGCTTGATGCTCCGCATAGTGTGATTACAGGCCGACTCGCTCCATTTGTGATGACTGAAAACATCAAAGCAGCAAAACGGGCAGGAAGAGGGGACGTGCTACATCGATATTCAAAAGTAGCGCAAATCTTAACTGGAAGGGTTAACGCTTGTCGTGATGATGCTATCTTGTGGGTCAATATGATGTTAGAGAAACTGGCATTGCCCAAACTTGATAGTTTCGGCATATGTACGACTTCTTTTGAAGAAGTTGCTGATGACGCGCTTAAATCAGTTGCCATAAAAGGCAATCCACTGCCACTGACCAAAGAACGCTTAACCTATATCTTACGCCAAGTTTGTCAGTGTCAAGATAGCTGCAATACCGCTGAAAGTCGTAAGGCAGAATCAAATGCGAGAGTGGTTTCACTGGGTGACAAAAAAGATCAGGGCAGTTATCAAGACAGTTGAGCATGCTTGATTCACAAGTTGAAGAAGTAAAAACGGAGCACTAAGTGCTCCGTTTTATTAGAATTGGGAAAGCTTGTCGTAACGAGAATCTTTCAAGACGTCTTTAACACGCTTCAGGTTCTCTCTAAATCCTGTCCCTCGGCGTAGAGTGAAACCTGTTGCTAGAACGTCAATCACCGTCATTTGAACAACACGGCTCGCCATCGGCATATAAACGTCAGTATCTTCTGGCACGTCGAGTGAGATAGACAACGAGCTCGCTTTATCTAGCGGTGAATCTTTAGCGGTGATCGCGATAACTGTTGCACCGTTCTCACGTGCTAGATTGGCAATCTCGACTTGGCTCTTAGTTCGACCAGTGTGAGAAATCAGTACAATCACATCGTTGTCAGTACAGTTAATACAGCTCATACGCTGCATGACGATGTCTTCAAAGCAAGTAATTGGGATGTTAAAGCGAATGAACTTGTTTTGCGCATCTTTCGCGACAGCAGATGAAGCACCTAAACCAAAAAATGAGATGCGCTTAGCTTGAGTGAGCAAATCGACGGCACGATTAACCTGCATTGGATCTAGGCTGTTCTTAGCGACATCCAAACATGCCATCGTAGATTCGAAAATCTTATGCGTGTACGCATCAGGGCCATCATCTTCTTCAACATTTCGGTTAACGTAAGGAGTACCGTTAGCCAAGCTTTGAGCAAGATGAAGTTTAAAGTCTGGAAAACCTTTGGTATCCAAACGACGACAGAAGCGGTTAACAGTTGGCTCACTTACATCAGCCATTTTTGCCAGTGTAGCAATACTAGAATGGATAGCAGTTTGTGGCGATGCCATGATGACTTCGGCAACTTTACGCTCAGACTTGCTAAAGTTTTCTAGGTTTTTTTGAATTTTTTCTAATGTGTTCATAGTGTTCACGAGGGTATAGAGAACAACTCACTGGATATACCCGAATATTAGTGATGGGGAACAAAGTGTTACCCAAAAAGGTAAGTGCAATCCAGCGCCATGGAACCAGTATAAACCTAAGCAAAAGGTTTACGGCAACTTTTCTACAAGGCAATTGGCTATTATATGACAAGCCTCAAACAAAATTTTGTCTAAACTACAGAATTACGAATTCCGTGGCGCGAAATTTCATCTTTGAGCCTTGTCTTGATAGAGAAATTACACTTTTCTAGAAATAAAATTTCAGTTTCAGATTAAGCAGCAAGGATACGCTCTGCTAAGTTCTCAATTCTTGCCATTAGCTTGGGGGCTTGCTTAGCAATTTCTCTTTGCTCTTCAAGCACGGCACTT
The DNA here is from genome assembly GCF_000772105.1 of Vibrio tubiashii ATCC 19109. Taxonomy (NCBI): domain Bacteria; kingdom Pseudomonadati; phylum Pseudomonadota; class Gammaproteobacteria; order Vibrionales; family Vibrionaceae; genus Vibrio; species Vibrio tubiashii. The sequence continues at coordinate 2,056,224 of NZ_CP009354.1, read as the reverse complement.
AGAATATCGCAGCCAGTCAATGGGTTAGCCAACACCACGCGGAAGACAATCGTATTCAAACGATCCCACTTTTCCGGATTTAAGCGGGTACGCGAGACAAAAGATTTGCCCGTTTCGCGCTGGCGCTTCTGGATAAACTTAGTTAGCTCGTTAAGCAATTCGTTGAGTTCTTGCGTCTGCTTGCCTGTTGAGCGTTCGAGTGCGATACGAATATTTTTAGGTAGATAACGATAAGTCAGTAGGCAAAGCTCTGGTTCGGAAACCAGTTCAAAATCAGGTTGTTGCTCAACGTGGTTAGCGAAGAACTTCGCCTTCTCGATACTTTGATCGATGAGTAGTTCGTAGCCCGGGCGACTAATGATATGCATTGCCGCGTACACCAGCATAGCCATTCCTGAACGAGATCCTTCAAGAGTATGGCTCCCTAGATCTTTTGAGCCTTTACGCAGAATATATTGAGCATGATGCTCAATCGACTTCATCGCGTCAGGTTGTTTGAACAGCACCATGCCTGCGCCCATTGGGATGTAGAGCTGTTTGTGCGCATCGATAGTGACAGAGTCTGCCAGCTCAACACCATCGAGTAGGTGGCGATAGTTGTTTGACATTAAAGTCGCACCACCCCATGCCGCATCAACGTGGAAGTGACAATCTTCCTTTTGGCAAATCTGAGCGATTTCTTTAAGTGGGTCGATGCTGCCTGTTTCCGTCGTTCCCGCTACACCAATCACAGCAAATGGTTTGATGTTTTGTGCTTTAAGCTCAGTGATACGCTGTTGTAAAGATTGCGGGCAAATTCGGTTGTTATTGTCTGTTTTGACTGCCACTAAGCCTTCTTGACCAATGCCTAGCACATCGGCCGCTTTCTTTAGCGAATAGTGACCACGCTCTGAAACCAATACGGCTAATCCTTCATAGCCGTAATGTTTCATCGCCTTGAACAAGCCTTCTTTTTCTACACCTTTGAACTCGCCGGTGGCTTTTAGTGCATTATTTCGAGCAACCCAAAGCGCGGTGATGTTGGCGATGGTTCCGCCGGAGCAGAATGCGCCTAACGAGTGGTTAGCACTGTGCATCCATTGGCTGTAAAAGGCGTCGCTTTCGCCGTAGATTAAGCGATGAAGCATGCCTAAAACTTGACGTTCAAGAGGTGTGAAAGCTTTTGAGGTCTCTATTTTTACCAAGTTTTGGTTTAGCGCGATCATGATTTTCGACAACGGCATTAAGAAGTAAGGCAGTGCCGAAGTCATATGACCAATAAAGCTTGGCGCAGAGGTATGAACGGAATGGGAGACTAATGTATCAAGCAGATGCTGCGTATGATCTGATACGAATTCAGGTTGCTCTGGAATCGACGCATGTGAGAAGTCTTTTTCGATATCGCGCAGCGGTTTTTCTTCTGCCACGATGTGCTCGCGCAAAAACTTATTCAAGTTGCGCGACAACTTCTCTTCGATCTTGGTTAGCGTTGAGTCTGGTCCTTCTGGGACGGTGAAGATTCGGAGTAAACTCTCGAAACTCACGTCAGCCGTTTTATGTTCCGATGTCATACAGCTACATTGCTCTAATCATTTTTATTGCAGCGGGACAATCTAAACGAAAACGGGAACAAAGTCCCGTCTTAATTATCGAATCTTAGATTTTACCGGGCAGAAGTTGGTCGAAAAGTTAATGCCCCTACAAGCCTTGTGATTACTTGCAGTTAATCGCTTCAACTTCTTTGATCGATGCGTTATAGCGTTTTAATGCTGCATCGATCTTAGTCGGATGGCTGAGAAGATCTGCAAATGCAGAGCGAAGTTCGTAATTCTTCTCATGCGGCTTAGCTTGGCGATCACCAAAAGTGACTTTTGCAAGTTGACCAAGCTCGTCGCTGCGTGAGGCAAGCACTTTAATGTCTTTCTGTTCAAGCTGTAGCCAAGCTTCTACCGCCTGGTTAGTCGCAACTTTTGCTGGGTCTTGCTCTAGGTAGTAGTGAACTGCTGCACGATTTAGTTCGAAATGGTTTTTGCGTCCTTCTAGGAACCACTTGCTAACTTCTTCAAGCTCTGGGTATTGCTCTGAAGTTAGTGTCGACAAATCTTCGTACCAGTGCAGTGAGGCATCGATGTAAGCGTCGTATTTTTTTGATAGGCAAGCATTGTCAGCAGCGGCCGCAAAGGTTGAGGTTGCGGCTAGCAGTATTGCGACGATAGTGCGTTTCATAGTGATTCCTTTTAAAGCTAATTCTTATAGTTTCTAATTATCTAATTTAGCGTTCGCTAAATTTATTGGGCTTGTAAGCGCATAATATAGAGCTTTTGAATGACAATTCCTGCGATCTAGCCTGCAAGAGAGACAAAGAACAACATTAAAACAGGAACCAGTAAGCTCAATATGAAACCGCTAACAATGGCAATAGGGACACATCGCACCCCACCCGTGGTTTGGATGACAGGTAGGGTAAAGTCCATCGCGGTTGCGCCAGCATAGCCGATAGACGTACAAGGTTTAGTACGGATAAAGAGAGGGATAAGTACCAATGCAACCAGCTCTCTCAGTAGCTCGATCATAAAAGAGGCGCCGCCATACACAGGGCCGAAAGCGTCACCCATCAAGATTCCGGCTAATGAATACCAACCAAAGCCAGAAGCCATCGCCAAGCCACGGAATACATCGATATCTAAGATTAACGCAGAGATAATGCCACCGATTAATGAACTCGCGATGATCACAATGGCAATCACCATACCATGCTTATTGAGCAGAATCTGACGCAGCGTGAGACCACTGTTGCGTAGTTGGATACCAATAAAAAACAGCAGCAGAAACAAAATCCATTCACTGGCGGTATCGACCCAGCTCAGATCAAAGGGCACCAATAGCCCAACAATGAGACCGCCACCCACGACGAGGATCAGCTTGGCTGACTCCATCGCCATTTCAGACAATGGCAATTTGGTATTGCTGGCATCGGTTTTGATTGGTAGCCATTTATCAATGAAAGGCAAAACGGCTAGGTTGGCTAAACTCAAGCAAATAAAAAACACAGCAGTTGTTTTGAGGATCAACTGTAGGTTCTGACCCAGATTATCCAGTGCTGCTAAGCTCAAACCCATCAAAGCCAAAATCACGTAAATGAGATTGGATGTGGTTGAGTTTATCGTGTCGAGTAGAGCTTTTTTGGATATAGAAATGAAATACCCCACAACAAGTGGGGCAAAGATAAATAACATCCCTGAAAACATGGTACATCCTGTCTAGGGCCTGAATTTCCTGCGTGGATTTACAGACCACTCGCGCTTATAAGTTCATCTATCTGTGTATTGAACTCAATATCACTTAAATTACTGAGTTTGTACAGTATATCTGCGCCTGTAATGTCAAATTCAACCGTATGTTCAGTGATCTGCTCGTCTTGGCGACGGAACATCAGGATATGATTGGCGATGCGCGCGACGTCAAGATAACTTACTGACACATCTGTTTTGTCAATCACCTGGTTACAAGCGACGGCGAGGAAGTCGTTATCAAATCCCCAGCTCTCTAACACCAACTTACTTGCGTGTGAGCACTGACGATCGAAAATTTGGAAGGCAATTTCTTCATTGAGGTAATTACCTTGTTCTAAATAGTTGTGATACTCATTGACAATACAGAACAGGCCAATATCCGCGAGTAGGCCTGTCAGGAGTGCTTTGTCGGTTTCCAAATGGCTGTAACTTGGTGAGCCAGATTCTTTAAAGCCGCGTACGACCAACACCATAGTGGCAGCTAGCTCGCGTGAATTGGTTGCACTTTGGACCAAGACTTGGTTACACGATTGGCTCAAATTGACAGAGTGTTTGAGCTGCTCTATTGCTTGGGCAGTGACTATGTCTCGCACTCTTAGAATGCCGAGTCGAGATACTGCAGTGACGAGATCGGTACAAGTGATGTTACGACGATTAAAAATGACGGAGTTGGCGACGCGAATGACGATGGCTGCAAGGCCAGGATCTTCGAGTAAGCTATCGGCGACATCAGAAACCGTAGTGGTGTCTTGGGTACAAAGTTGTTGAATCTTTAGTACTACGTCAGAAATCGGAGGAAGAGAGATAGTATGTGACTTGATTGAGTGTTCAATCAAGGTTGAAAACTCAGATTCAATACCTTTGAGTAATAGCTCGCCATTCTCTGGCAGCCAATAGAAGGATAAGTGGTTCATATACACTATAGGGTTATGCTACTACTGACAGTGTAACGTCTTACTGCATATATTAGCAAACAATTGATATTAGTTATTGATAATTCGCGCAGCATTTTATCTCGTTATTCCAGCTAGTTTGCAATTAAGTTAATATATTAACTTGTGATAACGTTCACGATATGAGATTGATTGAGTGTCATTGGTGTGACAAATGCACAGACTTATTTTGTTTCGTTAACTATCATTCTTAGTACTTGTTATCAATCAAACTAAACAATAACTAACACCATAGTTTGGTTGAGTTTTAAATTTTTCGCTTATTACTGCTGCTATCTGGTGATCATAACTAATCGGGGTATTTGATTAAGGATCAATGGATATGACAGAGCAACAATTTATTCAATACGTACAAAAGTTTGGCGACTTTCAAAAACGATCTATGTTTGGTGGTACTGGGTTGTTTAGAGACGAAGCTATGTTCGCACTACTAAGTGCAGACAAAATATTCATCAGAGGTGGAGAAGCATTAGATGAAACGCTTAACCAGCTAGGTTGTGAGAAATACCGCCATGTTAAAAAACAGACCACAGCGACGGTAAATTATTACGACATAACCCAGCTTTTTTCGAGCCAACATCAGCGACTGAGTGAGCTAGTAGAACAATCTATAAATTTTTCCGTATCGCAGCGTGAGTTCAAGCGTTCATCGGCGAACAGACGCCTGCGTGATCTGCCTAATATGCAACTGACCTTAGAACGTATGGTGAAAAAGGCAGGGGTAGAGGATGTAGATACCTTTTTAGAACTTGGCGCACCTGCAGTCTTCTCAAGAGTGAAGCAAGCCTATGGCAGTGATGTAGATGTAAAGCTGCTGTGGAAATTCGCTGGTGCAATCGAAGGTATTCATTGGAAGCTCATTCAAGAGCCACATAAACGCCAACTATTGGCGAGTTGTCACTAACCTCTCATCGCTTCGGAGTTGAATTAAGAAGCGTACTGCTCAAATGCAAAAGGATTTGCAATAAAAAACCGAGGTATTAACCTCGGTTTTTTCGATCTTGGACTCGATTAGAATTTAAAACGAGTTGTGAACATCAGTTGGTCACCGTAGAAGTCGTTGATACGAGCTTCAGCACCCAGAGAGAATAGTTCAGTTGAATGGAAGCGCGCGTATGCTGAGCCTGCCCATTCTTTCTTATTATCGATGGAAATGTAGCTACCTTTACCACCAACCTCTAACTGAGGACCAAGCCATTGACGAACGCCAAGGTTTAGCTCCATTCCCGTTTCTGTACCGCGATCCAAGCCGAAACGGCTTTCATTACCCGTATCGACCAGACGTAAAAGCATCTCACCAGTGAAATCTGCCCAGTTGTTGATTGGCGCATGGAAGCCAAAGCCGGCTGCTGCGTCGTAATCGCCTTCAAATTCAGAATCGACGCGACCGATCACATGTGCATTAGGGTGAATAGACTTGCTCATCGCGGCACCAAAAGTGACTGGGCTAGCACCGATTCGAGCCTCTACGTAGTCATAATTGAAGTTGCTCATTACAGAAGGACTGTTAGGGTCGGTTTGAGCAATTGTTTGACCAGATGCAAGCACAAGGGCTGCAGCTAAGATTGTTTTACGCATATGGACGATAAACCTATATCTCGTTAATTTCCTTGGTCTTAAGCGACATCAGCGCCATGACATTAGTTACGACATGATAATGCATCATAGCAATAGTCACTATAAAAATGTCATTGTTTTGTCGTTAATTATTGATTTAAGCAATTCATATGCCACATATGGTCATTTACTCACCGTAATAGAGTCGATTTTTAGCCATGGCTTCAAATACTCGCTCGGTTTCTAAAGCCGATGCCCAAGGCATTAAGTCCGGCTCGTGTTCAATCATATAAGTGGTCAGTTGGTTTTTTAGTACTTGGCGAAGCTCATCACCTTGCCAAGGTTTCGCAATATAGAAGTCTAGGCTTGAATGATTAACCGCTTCTACCGTGTCTTCTAATCCTGCTTGTCCGGTAAGAAGAAGTTTTCTCGTGGGTTTTGTTGACTCATCTTGATTCAGTTCGATCAAAAACTGAATACCAGTTTGCTCGGGCATAATATGGTCGCACAGAATCAGCGCCAATTTTACGTCTTCGCGTTCAGACTCTGCAATGAGTTCCTTGGCTTCTTGGACGGATTCCGCGGCTTCAACAATGAAGTGCTCTTCAAAACAATCAAGATCTTGCATTACGCTGTCTAGCACTTCTCGCTCATCATCGACACATAAAATAAGGTATTTGTTCATTTAGAGCTCCTTGACGATCGGTGGCACTTGGCAAAAGGGTAACCAAACTGACATCTTAGTAAATTGACCAACCACAGAATCAACCTTAATCTGCCCTCCATGCTGGTGGACAATTTGTTGACACACGGAAAGGCCGATACCTAAACCAAAGTTGCCTTCTTTCTTGGTGGTAAAATTAAGGGTAAACATTTGCTGTTGAGTGGCAGGTGTAATACCGCAACCATTATCGGTAAAAGAGACCACCACCCAATCATGTCCACAGCGGGATAGTTTTTGAGTATGGACTTTAAGCTCGCCTTTGGCTGGAAAAGCATCAATGGCATTGGAAATTAAGTTGGTCCACACCTGCTGCAAGGCGATAGGTTGGCACTGTATTTGAGGGATGTCCTCATAAAGACGTTCAACCGTATGAAACTTTAGGCGGTTTTCAAAAATGACTAAGGTATCTTCAATGCCTTCGTGAATATCGACTAGATGAAGTTTTTCGTCGTCAGGTCGCGCATAACCTTTTAGGCTTTTTACCATATCGGCAATTCGTCCCGCGCAGACGTTAATCGAGCGCAGTGTGGCGCCCGCTAAATGGTAATCCTCTAAGCGTTCAAGTGTTTGCTGGGCTTGCTGCGGCTGGTTTGTCGCAAGCTCTATCCATTTAGTGTCACATTCAAGTCCTAGCTTAACCAACTTCTTCGCGACGCGACGATCTTGTATCTGTTCATCTAGTATCTTAGTGAGTTCACGTTCTTTCGCCGTTGAACGAGGTCTTTGGGTGAGGCCATCTTTCAGCACTGAGATACCATCCATACCGACTTCCTCGATAGAACGGTCATCAACCAGCTGTTGGATTTTGTTAGTCAGCGTCTCTGTGCCTCTTAAGATGGCGGCAATTGGGTTATTAAGCTCATGGGCAACCCCAGCGACGAGTTGACCAAGCATGGCCATTTTCTCTCGCTCAATTAGTTGCTGATGAGCCGATTCAAGTGACTCAAGCGTTTTCTGCAGCTCTAGCTTGGTATTAATGCTGCGTTGGAGGCGACGGTTAAAATGTCTCAGCAGTAAGTTAGTGAAAAGAGGCAGCAACGTCATATTGGAGTGCATGACTTTGGAGAAGACTTCGCGGTCTAGTTTAATAACCTCAGTTTGCGAAAGTGTTACTGCAGTAGAAAAAGAAGGCTCACCTGTGACAAACGACATGCCACCGACAATGTTGCCTTGGGTATGTCTCACCACCTCACGTTGCATGCCGACATCGTCTTTCTTATACAGAGCTACTTCGCCTTTGGTAATAAACCAAAGAAATTGGTTCTCTTCGCCCTCGATGGTAAGCAAATGCTCTGGAGAGTAGGTGCGACACGCTTGGGTCTCATCTTCTTGGGCAAAAAAATCGAGCAATGCAGAGGTGACTTTCTCAACAAGTTCTTGATCAGACAGACTGTGATGATCAGAAATAAATCCTTCACGATAACTTCGCATTTTTTGCTCAATATGAGCCCGAAGCAATCGGTGTTGGTCGAGCACTTGGCTATAGGACAGTAAGTTCTCTTTGTCATGTTCGAGGATGAAAGTAGTGAGCTCTTTTTGCGCTGTTTTATGCACTAGATTGTCTTGCAAAGGTTTGGTTAGACAGTGATCTAAACGGCCTTCATTAACCGCAGACAAAATCGCTTGAATGTCTTGTCCGCAACTTATCAGCACTTTACGTGCGCTTTGGGTATGGGTATTTCTGTCGAGTTGAACCAGAAAGTCGGCGCCGTTGAAATTCTCATGATGACTTGCGATGACTAGGGCAACGGTTTGTTTTTGCTCAAAACAATACTCTAACGCAGCGTGCGCATCTTCGATGCTATCTGCCGTATGAAGGTCAAACTTAGATGAAAGCGGGCTTAACTCTCGCCTAAGCTGTTCTACGCTTATTGGATTGTTATCTAAACAGATTACAGAGAATGGGTTCACGACTAGGCTACAATTTAAACATCGACAATTTCTACTCTACCAAGGACGGCGCAAGAGTATTGGGAGCTAAGTACGAGATTTACGTATGATTTACGGAGAAAGCCAATACTCTGATTTAACTCAATGTTTTTTGGTGTAGACTTAATGAAATCACAATATAAGACGTTATTACCATGGATTTGAAAAAACTTGGCGCCATTGGTGGTGCTATTTCGCTTGCGTTATGTTGGCCACTTGCTGTCGGACAGATAGGACAGACTGTTATTCAAGACGGTGTTGCTCATCTATCTAATGACTCACTACAAGCGGAGATTGTTGAATATGACCGTGGATACCTTTCCTCAACGGTTAAAACTCGCTACACAATTGTTGATCCTGTACTAGCAGAGCAGCTTGCCATTGACGGCTTACCATCCGAGGTGATTGTGAGCAGTAGCGTTAGTCATGGTCTATTTAGCCTTTCTGCTGAATCCGTGATGGATAATGCACCAGACTTACCGCTCACACTCAATACCGTCACTCAGCTTAACGGTAATACCGATTACGTGCTTAGTCTGGCGAATTGGAATCAAGTCACTGAAGGGCCTGATGGCGCAATTGTCTCTGTCACTCCTTCTACTTTGAAAGGGCACGTTAGCGTACTGGGTGATGTTACCTATGATCTTGATATTCCTTCGGTGGAAATTGATTTTAATTCGGGTGAGAAGATGCTGTTGTCTGGCCTCACTGGGCAAGGTCAAGGCAAGAAGATGAACAGCTTCTGGATTGGCGAACAAACATTAAATCTAGCTGAAGCGTCAGTCCTGAATGTTGACCAATCACCACTGTTTTCTTTAAGTGACAGCAAATACACCTTCTTAAGTTCATTTGACGAGATGGCAAAGACCGTAAGCAGCCAGCATATCGTCGATATGAATAAACTGGTTATGGAAGACGGCAACGTTGATAGCGTCTCTATCGATCTCTCTTTTGGTGATTTAGACAGTGTCGCTTTTGAACACTTGGTGAACCTTTACCAGAATAATCCGATGCCAACTGATGCCGACATTGAAGAAGCGATACCTTATGTAGAAAGTCTATTTTCTAAAGGTTTCTACTTTGCTATGAATAAAATGGCGGTCAAGCTAGGGGAAGAGAGTGAATTTGAATCTAAGTGGAAGATCACTGTCCCGCAAGGCACTGACAATGTGACGCAAAACCCGGCGATGATTTTGCCAGCGTTAACGGGTGATCTCGATACTTTCTTCTCCAGTGGACTCGTGACTCAATACCCATTTATTAAGCAGGGTGTCGACGAAGCGATGGCGATGGAACTGGTTCAGGAAACGGATAAAGGGTATCAGATTCAAGCAGAGCTAAAAGAAGGTAATTTGGTGTTTGGCAATGGTCAACAGATCCCTCTAATGGCGCTACTTTTACCCGCGCTAATGCAGCCTTAATTACTATATTTACTTACTTAACCAAGAAAAGAGGTCTAAAGACCTCTTTTCTTGCTTTTTATCCTCAATAAAACATGCTATTAATCGAGTAATCTCTTAAAAGCATGCGCAAGGAAAGACTAGATGAGCAAGGTTTATAACTTTAGCGCAGGTCCAGCGGGCCTACCTAAAGCAGTGATGGAAAAAGCACAACAAGAATTCGTTGAATGGAATGGTTTAGGCACTTCTGTAATGGAAATTAGCCACCGAAGTAAAGAATTCATCCAAGTTGCTGAAGAAGCAGAGCAAGATCTCCGTGACCTTCTTAATATCCCAGACAACTACAAAGTGTTGTTCTGCCAAGGCGGAGCACGTGCTCAGTTTGCCGCAGTGCCACTGAACCTATTGGGCTCATCGAAAAAAGCGACATACATAGACGCAGGTTATTGGGCTGAAAGTGCGGTCAAAGAAGCGAGCAAGTACTGTGAAGTCGACGCGTTTGTTGCCAAAACAGAGTGTGAAGGAAAAACGGCCGTTGTCCCTGCAAGCGAGTGGAAAGTTGCTTCAGATGCCGCTTATGTTCACTTTTGCCCTAATGAAACCATCGACGGCATTGAAATTAGCGAACTTCCTCAAACAGATAAACCTATTGTTGCGGATATGTCTTCAAACATTCTATCGCGCGAAATTGACGTGTCTAAGTATGGCGTTATTTATGCGGGTGCGCAGAAAAACATTGGCCCCGCTGGGCTTTGCATCGCGATCGTTCGTGACGATTTGCTTGAGCTAGCAAGTGATCTAGTTCCTAGCTTTATGAACTACAAAGTTTTGGCAGAGAAAGACTCTATGTTTAATACGCCGCCAACCTTTGCTTGGTACCTCTCTGGCCTTGTCTTTAAGTGGTTAAAAGAGCAGGGTGGGGTTGCGGAAATGGAGAAGATCAACAAAGAGAAAGCGTCACTACTCTACAACCAGATTGATGGCTCAGACTTCTACATTAACAACGTGTACCACGTAAACCGCTCGCGAATGAACGTGCCATTTCAGCTTGCAAAACCTGAACTGGATGCATTGTTCTTAGAACAGGCTGAGCAGCGTGGATTAGTTGCTCTGAAAGGGCACCGCGCAGTAGGCGGTATGCGTGCTTCAATCTACAACGCAGTACCACTTGAAGGGGTACAAGCCTTGGTTGAATTTATGCAAGAGTTTGAATCTCAACACGCTTAATTGTCACTTCTTTCTTCAAAGGCTCAACGGGATAAGTTGGGCCTTTTTTATTAGTAAGAAAAAATCGCAGCTGATTAGCTGCGATTTTATTCATAGTTTTTATAAGTTAACGGCGTTTAGGCTTACGTGCTGCTGGTGGCTTGCCTGAACCATTGCCCGTCGGCTTGCCGCTACGACTATTGGTCGGTTTACCGTTGGTTTTTCCACCACGAGACGCTTGTCCACCGTTACTGCCTTTAGCGTTGCCGTTCTTGCCTTTACCTTTGTTATCGCCGTGCATTTTTTCAAAACCAGGTTGGCTCTTGGTATGCTTGGTCGCAAAACGTTGTGAGCCATGACGACCAGACTTGCGGCGTTGAGCGGGTGTTTTTGCATCTACATCTTCAGCAGGGACTAAGCAGCTTGTCTTATCACCAATAAGGTGCTTTTTACCCATGTTGATTAGCGCTTCACGAATTAGTGGCCAGTTAGCAGGATCATGGTAACGCAGCAATGCTTTATGTAGTCTTCGCTGACGTTCACCTTTAGCCACAGGCACCTCTTCACGCTTCTTGTATTTCACACGTTTTAGAGGGTTAGTTTCTGAGTAATACATAGAGGTAGCATTACACATAGGTGATGGGTAGAAGTTCTGTACTTGGTCACACTCGAAGTTATTTTTCTTCAGCCATAGGGCCAAGTTCAGCATGTCTTCATCTTCAGTGCCCGGGTGCGCAGAGATAAAGTAAGGAATTAAGTACTGCTTTTTACCCGCCTCAGCACTGTACTTCTCAAACATCTCTTTGAAGCGATCATAGGTGCCCATGCCCGGCTTCATCATCAGATCCAGTGGGCCCTTTTCAGTGTGCTCTGGAGCAATCTTCAAGTAACCGCCAACGTGATGAGTCACCAACTCTTTAACGTACTCTGGAGATTCAATCGCTAAATCGTATCGCACGCCCGATGCGATCATGACTTTCTTGATGCCATCCACTTTACGCGCTTCTCGATACAGATCGATGGTGTGCTTGTGGTCGGTATTGAGTTTGTTACAGATGCCTGGGAAGACACACGATGGGCGTCGACAGTTTGCTTCTGCTTTTGGATCGCTACAGCCAAGACGATACATATTTGCCGTTGGGCCGCCAAGGTCGGAAATGGTGCCGGTGAAGCCAGGTACCTTGTCACGAATCTCTTCAAGCTCAGTCAAAATCGATTCTTTCGAGCGGTTTTGGATGATGCGACCTTCGTGTTCAGTGATCGAGCAGAATGAACAGCCCCCAAAACAGCCACGCATGATGTTAACCGAGGTTTTAATCATGTCGTAAGCAGGTATCTTGGCTTTGCCATACATAGGGTGAGGCACACGTGCATAAGGCAAACCAAATACGTAGTCCATCTCTTCAGTAGACAATGGGATTGGGGCTTGGTTAACCCAAAGTTCGCGATCACCGTGACGTTGAATCAGCGCGCGACCCGAGTATGGGTTGGTCTCTAGGTGCATGATTCGACTGGCGTGCGCGTAAAGAATACGGTCGTTGTTCAGCTTTTCGAACGGAGGAATGCGTACTGCGGTTGTCGCTGCATCATGGCGTGACGGGCGAATGGTAATAGGTTTCGCTTCAGTCTCTTCTGCCTTGGCTTTTGTGTCACATTGCTCTTCAACCGCGTAAGGGTTTGGCGGAACAAACGCTTCTTTGCGCGGTTTTTCTATGCGAGAAGAATCAATTACGTTGTAGCCTTCTGGAGCCGCAGGGAGATTAACCGCCGTACCACGAATATTGGTTAGGGAGGCAATTTCTTCGCCATCCGCTAGGCGATGGGCAACTTCAACAAGCGCTCGCTCGGCGTTACCAAATAGAAGAATGTCGGCTTTTGCATCAAATAGTACAGAGCGACGTACTTTGTCTGACCAGTAATCATAATGCGCGAGGCGACGTAAGCTCGCTTCAATACCACCCAAGACAATAGGGATGCCTTTGTAGGCTTCGCGACAACGTTGCGAATAAACCAAAGTTGCACGATCTGGTCGTTTGCCCCCTTCGTTATTCGGTGTGTAAGCATCATCATGGCGCAACTTTCTATCCGCGGTGTAGCGGTTGATCATTGAATCCATGTTGCCTGCGGTAATACCAAAGAACAAATTAGGTTTGCCGAGGGCGGTAAAAGTGTCTTTGTTGTTCCATTCTGGTTGAGAAATGATCCCAACACGAAACCCTTGTGCTTCGAGCAAGCGGCCAATAATCGCCATACCAAAGCTTGGGTGATCAACATAAGCGTCACCCGTAACAATAATAATGTCACAGCTATCCCATCCTAAAGCATCCATTTCTTTACGATTTGTCGGGAGAAATGGCGCAGTGCCATAGCATTCTGCCCAGTATTTTTTATGCTCATGAATAGGAGTGATATTGCTGTACATATTTTGTTCTCTGTTCCAGGGAGCGCGAATTATAGCGACTTGGACGATGACTATCTACCTCAATATGATTCTGGTTATTTCGACAATATTTGCCTTAATCAGTGATAGGAAGGATACGTGGTACTAAAGTGTTAAATGAGTAACGATCATATGCCGCTCAATGACCTATAATATGCATATTATTGTTATGGCGTTGGTTGGTTATCATGACAACAGTATTAGAAGAAAGGCTCGATGAGAGGCGGGTCGAAGGGCGCAAACCTAAATACTCGGTTTATGATTGGTATTTAAATCTTAAAACTCATGTATTTGAATGCGATGACGAAGCAAAATGTTTATTGGTAGGAGAGCCATCAAGTTCTCTGACAGCAAAAGCGTTGTTTGACTTGTTGCCAAAATCGCAAAGAAAGGTCGTTAAAAACGCTTTTCAAGCTGCGTTGGACTCGGGAGAACGAACGTACACCCATTGCTGTTTGCTAAACTCAGTCAGCTTATTTGTCTATGTCGAAATAGTGATTGATCGCGTTAGTGCGTTTGAGCTAAAAGGTACAATCTCTCCTTGCTTGAACATTGCTTCGCGCCATGAAGCCGCAGAAGTATTCTATTCTGTGTTTGAAAATCCTCACCACGGAATCATAGTGACGGACTCGGATACACGAATATTAGCTTGCAATCATCATTTTGAAAATTTGACAGGCTATCTTAGAAACGAAATCGTAGGTTTAAAAACTCAGTTATTTAACGCGGGTAAGCACAGTAAAGCTTATTACCAACAGCTATGGAAACTAATAGAGTTAAATGGCTATTGGAATGGAACGATATTGTCGCGAAGAGCCAATGGGACGGTATTTCCTCAAGATTTGACCATCCACAGAGTTAGGCCAGGTAATGGTGAAACTTACTTTGTTGGCTTTTCTTCCGATTTATCCAGCCAACTGGATCGAATCGAAGACATAGAGTCGGGTGGAATTGACCTACTTACGCAACTGCCAAGCAAGGAAACATTTCTAGAACAGACGGATGAAGTGTGCCGTCAGTTGGAAAAAGGTCAGGGGGTAGTTGTTTTAGCGATACAAGCTGCTTTCTCACAAGATTTGAGTCAAGAGGTTAAGCGTCAGTTTGCGGCATACTTGAAAGATAATACCAAGGTGCTGTGTACAGGTTATATTGGCCATGACTGTTTCGTCGTCGCTCTAGCCTATAGTTACCAGCAACCGACTCAAGTCGTATCCGCTATTGGTCGCTCAATCAAAAAGCTCTTCCACAGCTTTAAACATGCACCGGCTTCAGTTGCCGCAGCGCTAAAAGAGGGGGCCTCTGGGGTATCGGTGTTTGATGTCGACGCTACCAATCCCAACCAGCTTGTATCGCATGCGTATCAGGCTGTTCTCGAACTTCATTCTGGTCAAACGCGTCGCATCAACTTCTATGACCGTCATATTCACAATCAAATTGAAAGGAAAAAATCACTGGAAGAGTTCGTGTTACGAACTTTGGAGAATAAGGAAATTGAAGTCTATTTTCAGCCGATTGTCGATATCAATCAAAACAGAATTGATAAATTTGAAGCACTTTGCCGTTTTCCAAATGCTGAAGAGTATGCAGCGTCAACACAGGAGTTGATCGGTGTTGTAGAGGATTTAGATAAAGTGGTTCAGCTCGATGATATCGTTATGTCTATCGCCATTGAACAGCTGCCAGAGTTACGAAGGCTTTTCGGATCACAGGTAAAACTATCGCTCAATCGTTCCCTAAAAACATCAAATGAAATGAATCAAATCTTGGAACGAACCGCGATGTTGCTTGATATCGCCAAGGTTAATCCGGAGGCAATCACGCTTGAGTTTACAGAAAGTGCTTACTTTGAGAGTACTAATAAAAACAAACAAATAGTCTCTGTTTTGAGAGATGCAGGTGTCGCAATAGCTGTAGATGATTTCGGTACAGGTAGCGCGTCTTTTCGTTATCTAAAAGAGTGTTATTTTGACATTCTAAAAATAGATCGCGACTTTATCCGCAGTATTACTTTTCAGTCTCGCCAGTATCATATAGTCCAATCTGTTATTCAGTTGGCAAAAAGATTAGAGCTTAAAGTGGTTGCGGAAGGGGTGGAGACTGAAGAAGAGCTCAAGATCCTAAGTAATTTAGGTGTAGATTACATTCAAGGCTATTACTTTTCTAAACCTTTGCCCATATCAGAGCTGCAACAAGTGACAAACTACTGTCAGCTTTCTCTAGGTGAAACCGAAGTCAAAGCCGATTCTCTAATTCACCTTGTCGAACATAGCCATCACGTTGATGCAGGTGAGCCTCTATCTTTGGTTTATCAGTACTTCGCAGATGGATTCAACGACTATTTACCTGTGGTAGAAGATAAGGTGTGTGTTGGCTATATAGATAGAGCCAATATGAATCTTCACTTAACGCCTAACATGGGTACAGATCATGAATCCAACAAAGAGAATGCCTATTGGCATAAGCCCGCAAACAGGCTGATGTTACCGGTCAAAACCAAGGTCGCTTGGGAAACCTCACAATCTGAAATCCCTTGCTTAGTGGCAAAAACAACGCCATTCCCTTGGGTATTAGTTGATGAACAGGGGTTATTTAAAGGCATTGTGAGCTCGAAAACTGTACTAGAGTATTTGGTTAATAATAATTCTGTCACTTAGGGGATCTTGTTCTAACTTTAATACTAGGGATTACTAAACTAAAGGATGATCCTATGTATAGGGAGTTAGGTTCCACTCAGCTTTCATCGAGCTGTGAAGATTCAAGTGCCGAAAAGTCACTGGATTGGGTGTGGGACTTAGAACATCACCAACTCACTATAGATGAGGCTCTGTGCGGGCAGATTTTAAACTCGGAGCTTCCATCGTTAACTGGCAACGCTCTGTTACCTTGCATGAGCTATCACGACCAAACAGAGTTACTTGCCTTGTTAGCGCAGTCGGGAAGGATTCGTTCTAAAGAACGATTTTGCTGTTGTTTACAACTGAGTGATGATCAATGTTGTTATGTCGAATTGACTTTCCAAGGTTTAGATCGCTACACAGTGACAGGCAGTATTACTCCTTTGTTATTTGTTCATGCCACGACCTCTACACTGAGTGCTTTATTTGAACAACTTTTTAATAACCCTCATCATGGGGTGGTACTTGCAGACAGTTCACGCAAAATTGTCGCATGTAATGACTACTTTCTTACCCATACCCATTACTCCAATCAACAGTTGGTGAATCAACCCATGGACTTGCTTAATTCCACAAAGCATAGTGACGGGTTCTATCAGAAAATTTGGCAACAAACCGAACAAGAGGGCAGCTGGTCTGGTGTTGTGCTCATTCAAAGTGCCCAAGGCAAAACGTATCCTCAGGATTTAACATTACAGAAGATAAACTTGGTCGAAGGGACATTTTATGTTGGTGTTTACCTTGACCTGTCAAATAATCTCTATCGTATTGCTGATGTAGAACTCGGTGGAGTGGAACTACTTACGCAATTGCCAACAGAGAAGCAATTCACGCGTTCAGTAGCCAATCAGTGGATGGATGCGGCCGAGCCCAATATCAGCATGGTGGTCGCGTTTCACCCGAACTTCTCTCAGGTCGATGATTTTGAGCTGAAATCGATGCTCTCTGAACACCTGAATAAGAACAAAGTCGCCAAGTTTGTCGGTTATCTTGGTAGTAATCATTTCGTTGCTTGTTTGGAATGCGATAAGGTTGCGGGTCCATCTCAAATCAGAATGATTCATCAAACTATTAGACGTTTTTTTGCGACTCTCAATCAGGATGCGGGCAAAACCATCCACAATGCCATCATAAATGGGCGAGTTGGCGTCTCAGTATTGGGGCATGATACACACAGTCCTAAAAAACTTGTCTCCCATTCAGTGCAGGCGATGCTAGAGCAGTCCAGCGCACAACGCGGTCAAATTACCTTTTATCACGGAGCACTTCATAAGGAAGTATTGCGCCGAAAAGAGCTAGAGGAGTGGGCCGAGAAGTTAATTAAGTCTCAAGCTATCGAAGTGTATTATCAGCCAATTGTCGATGTGAAAAATTGGGACATTGTGAAGTTTGAGGCGCTAAGCAGATTTAAAGACCAGAATGGAAAGATTCTCAATACCCAAGAGATGGTGATGATTGCTGAAGATTTGGATTTGGTGTCAGACTTAGATTGGTGCGTGGGTAAAAAAGCCTTGCAAGATCTCAAGAAAATTCAAGAGCGTTTTGGTCCCAATTTGGGAGTGACTATAAATCGTTCTTTAAATACAAAGCTTGAAGTCGATGAGGTGCTGCAAAGTGCGAATTCATTGGTTCATCAATATGCTTCAAACCCAGAAACCGTCACTATCGAATTGACCGAAAGTGCTTATTTTGACAGTGAATCGCGTCAATCAAGTTTGATCCGAAACATCAGGCGTAGGGGAGTCAGCGTGGCGATTGATGATTTTGGTACAGGCTATAGCTCGTTCGCCTATTTGAGTGATTGTAACTTCGACATCCTTAAAATTGACCGCGAGTTCGTTAAGGACTTGAAAGAAGGCTCGCACAAATTTCACATCGTCAAAATGATCACGCAACTTGCACATACTTTGAACGTTCAAGTCGTTGCTGAAGGGGTCGAAACTCGCAATGAGTTAGAAGTAGTTTGTGGCTTAGGTGTTGACTATATCCAAGGGTATTATTTTTCTAAACCACTGCCTTTTGATGAGCTAGAGAGTGCCTGGGGATACTATGAAAAACTCGACAGTTTCTTATCTAGTGCCGGGCATGCGAGACAAGTTGGGATTTTGAATATGACTCAAGTTCATATCCCGACGTTGGCACCAGATGACACGCTTGATAAAGCAAGATCATTGTTCGACTCTGAGCAATATCGACTTGAGGTAATACCCATTGTCGACCGAAAAGAGTGTGTCGGAATCGTTGGTAGGGAGGAGTTAAACTACCATTTGTCACCCACTTTAGGCACTAAGCTGGAAACGAGCAAAGACCAATCGATTAGTCGTAAACGTCTCAATCAAGTCATGCGGACTAACGTATTCAGCGTGTCACACCACTCTAAGGTGTCCAAAGTGAGTGAAATCATTAAGTCAGGTATTAAGCCACCTTGGCTAGTTGTGAATGATTCCGGAGAGTATCTCGGTATTGTCACCAATCAAGATATTTTGGAACATTTCGCCAATGGCTAAAATTGCTCAATCTGCTATTATCCGCACCCTATAATTCATTCAAATCAATGACACTATGGTTCAGCAATTACTTACGGTGTTCGCACCTATGTTACTGGGTGCGCAGCTCATTCTTACTTTAATTCTCGTCAAAGGTGATATCTGCCCTGGGCAAAGAGGCCGCATTCACAAAGTCCTCCCGCCTTTAGCAATTATGTGGCTTGCTGTAGCGTCTCTACGCATTGAAGCTATGATGATTGTCTTCGCTATTGCCTATTTTTACTCCCAAGTACAGACGAAAAAAACACGAGTTCAAGGGCCGATTTGGGTGATGTATTTAGCAAATGGTCTGGCGTTAGCCTATGTCGGTATTGAGATTAGCTCTCAGGCGTCTTTGGCTGGTGGGGTAAGTGTGTTTGTGTTAATCACCCTTTTAGGGGCTTTGCTTGCTCATTTACTACTTACCATCGCGCGCACGCGCCTGCAGGCTTTTCATCGCATTCTTCCCGTTTCTGGCGTTGTCTCTGCTATGTTGATGTGCTTGGCGATTTTACTCAAAGCAAATGGCCTAGACGATGGAGCCTTAGCCGCAGTTGTGCAGCCTTTGCTAGTAGGTTTTGCTTTGATGATTAGTTCCGTTGTTGTGTGGTGTTGGCACATGCTAGCCTCTAAAGAAATCAACAAATTGCAGCTTGGTATTGCTTTGGCGTTTATGCTGATAGCGGCAACATCTAATCAGGCCGTGTTTGCTCTATAATTTGCTTAGAGTTTAGAGCTGGTTCACTTCAAAACCGCCAATTTGTGTCTACGCTTGTAAGAGCGATGGCGTTAAAGGAGGCGGTGATGGATCTCAGCAATGTAGGACGCTTAGATAGCGCAATTTTATTGGGAATCGTGAATGAAAAGTTGCGCTTAGAGTGTGATTCTTTTGAAGAACTCGTCTCTATGTATGAGATGGATGTTGAAGCGGTGATTGGTAAACTTGATGTACTTGGTTATCAATATGACCCTTTAACCAATCAGTTCAAATCGTATAACAGATAAATCAAAAAGAGGCGTTTAGCTAATGCCGTTCAGTTAAGCCTAAAATGATCGGTTGAACGATCCTCCACAGACGTTATAAAGGTCCTAACTTTTGATAGTTAGGACCTTTTCTTTTGCAACTCACAACCGCTCTTGCGATGGCTAACGGCTACGCACCTAATACCGATAAACTCGGACAGCTTTCAGATATTCTTTGTCCCAACTTTATTAATCAATGCCTTGAAGCTACCGGTGTGGCAACGGTTAGAAAGCGCCGCATTCCTTTAGATATGGCCGTATGGACAGTCATCGCAATGTCCCTCTATCGACAAGAGCCCGTTTGGAGCATTGTGAGTAAGGCGCAGTTAATGCTGCCAGGCAAGAAGCCTTTAGTTGCCCCGAGCGCTGTGGTTCAGGCTCGCCAACGGTTGGGAGCTGACGCGGTGAAAGAGGTTTTTCATCGTAGCCAGCAGATGTGGCACCAACAGGCCGAACATCCCACATGGTCTGGATTAAAACTCCTTGGTGTCGACGGTGTCGTTTGGCGTACACCAGACACCCCAGAGAACAGAGAGCGGTATAAAGCGCCTTCTAATCAAAATGGCGATGGTTCATTTCCCCAAGTGCGAATGGTCTGCCAGATGGAACTAAGCAGCCATATGATGATAGCCAGTGCGTTTGACAGTTATAAGACGAATGAGATGGTTTTGGCAGAACGTCTTATTGAAACAACTCCCGATAATAGCCTGACCATGTTTGACCGGGGCTTCTACTCTCTGGGTTTACTTAATCGTTGGCACCAAACCGGTAAAGAACGTCACTGGTTGATGCCAATGAGAAAAGACACACAATATACCGTCGTCAGGAAGTTAGGGCGTAATGACAAAGTGGTTGCTCTGAATGCTAGCCCACAAGCAAAGCGGAAGTTCCCAGACCTGCCAGAAACAGTTGAAGTTAGGTTATTAACCAAAAAGATTAAGGGAAAAGAGGTAAATATCCTAACCTCGATGACAGATGTAATGCGCTTCCCATCAGCGGAGATAGTCGATCTGTATAGTCATCGTTGGGAAATAGAAGTCGGTTATCGGGAAATCAAATCTTCTTTGCTAAACAATGAGTTCACGCTAAGAAGTAAGCTTCCAGAGATGATAGAGCAAGAGTTGTGGGGAGTACTGCTTGGCTATAATATCATTCGGTATCAAATGGCAAATATGGCTAAGACGATACCGGGTATCCATCCAAATCAGCTGAGTTTTACCACAAGCGCAACCGCGATAATCCATCTGATATATGGATTCTGGTTGGAAGCGGCAGGCACTATCCCGAAACGCATCAATCATCTACTCGATGAAACACCACACCATGTTTTACCACTAAAAAGAGAAGACCGAATATACCCAAGATGTGTGAAACCCAAGAGCAAAAAATACCCTAATAAGAAAAAAGCCAGTCAGCTTAACTGACTGGCATTAGGCGTTTAGCCTCTTTTTTTGATCCTCTAAACCGTTTTTATTCCATCTAAGTGGCTTTGAGACTGAACTCTCGCGGTGTTGAAAAACGCCTGCAAATAGCGTTTGTTTTTATCTGTGTTCCGTGTTGCGGCAAATAGGCGGCGCCATAAACCATTGCCGAGAGGGATACTGGTAATCAAGCCTTGCCTTGAAAACTCACTGATTGCCCAGTTGGGCAATGCAGCCACGCCAAGTCCGGCAGACACCATCTGAATTAGCATTAAAGTATTGTCCGCCTGTTTCCATTTTGCTGGCTCTATCCCTGCAGGTTGCAGGAAGTGTTTTACAACATCGAGTCGCGACTTTTGTACTGGGTACGAAAGCATGGTTTGCTCTGCGAGATCTTCCGGCTCAATACACTCTTTGTTCGCTAAAGGGTGAGAAGTCGACGTGACCAAACGCATTTCAAAATCAAACAGAGGTTCGTAGTGCACTTCTGAACGAGGCTGAATGTCTGAAGTGATAACCAAATCAAGCTCTCCAGCCATTAGCGCCGGCAATGGCTCGAATCCAAAACCGGACGAGAAGTCGAGTGTTACGCTAGGCCAAGCCACCTGATACTCTTTCAGTGCAGGCATTAACCACTGGAAACATGAGTGGCATTCAATCGCCATGTGCAATCGACCGTTCACATCCTCTTTCAAGCTCGCAATTTCATTTTCTGCTTTGGCAATTTTAGGCAACACATCATCAGCCAATTTTAGAAAGATCTCCCCCTCGGAAGTGAACTTCACTGGGCGAGTTTTACGCAAAAATAGCTGTCCACCAATTCTTGCTTCCAGATCTTTGAGCTGATGTGACAAGGCTGACTGGGTTAAATGCAGTGTGGTTGCTGTCGCGGTTAGCGATCCAGTATCACGCAAAGTAGTCAATGTTTTCAGATGCTTGAGCTCAATCATGAATTTCCCTCAGATGATGTGTGAACAGCATGAATATTTATAACCTACCTTGTTTTTATAGGGGTGTAAACATCTAGACGTCTATCATGCTAACTATTTTTGTTGATTAAGTTATTGAAACAGGTGTTTTGCGATTATGAAATTTTCTAATAAACAAGTTGAATATTTGGAAGTTGTCCAAATCTGTTTAAGACGAGATAGTTTAGCCATCCAGACATCTTAAGTGGTGTTCTGCACTGAATGAATAAATTGCAAAATTAAGAATGACAAGGATCGGCAAGATGACTACAACAACACATATACTAGGTTACCCTCGCATTGGTGAAAAACGCGAACTCAAGTTCGCGCTAGAGAAATACTGGCGTGGAGAAATCGACCAAGCTGAGCTGAAAGCCGTGGGCGCTGAGCTACGCAACAAAAACTGGAATACACAATCTGAAGCTGGGTTAGAGTTTGTGACTGCAGGTGATTTTGCTTGGTATGATCATGTGCTTACTACCACCTTGCTACTAGGGCACGTTCCAAAGCGACATCGCGAAGGTTTCCCAGACCTTGATACCTTATTCAAGGTGGGACGTGGTCAATCTCAGGCAGGATGTGGTTGTAGCGGTCACGCGGCTTCAGACATGACGAAGTGGTTTAACACTAACTACCATTATATTGTGCCGGAGTTCAGTCAGGAAGATACGTTTGAAGTGAGCTGGCCTCAACTGTTTGAAGAAGTGAACGAGGCGGTTAAAGCTGGTCATAACGTCAAACCTGTATTACTTGGCCCTCTGAGTTATCTGTACCTTGGTAAAGAAGTCGAAGAGGGATTTGATCGCCTCTCCTTGCTACCTCGTCTATTAACTGCTTATCAGGCAATCTTAGCTAAGTTAGCGAAACAAGGTGTCGAGTGGGTACAGATTGATGAACCGATTCTCTCTCTTGAGCTGAACAAGCCTTGGCAAGACGCCTTTAAACTCGCCTATCAAGTGATTCGCAGTGATGTGAAAGTTCTGCTTACTACGTATTTTGATTCGGTTAGCGATACGCTTGATAAAGTTGTCGAGCTAGCAGTCGATGGCTTACATATTGATTTGTCGGCAGCACCTGAACAACTAGACGCTGTTGTCGAAAAACTACCTGAACATTGGGTGCTGTCTGCTGGTGTGGTTAATGGGCGCAACGTTTGGCGCGCAGATTTGAGTGCTCAACTGGCGTTACTGCAACCGCTTAAAGATAAGCTCGGTGACAAGTTATGGGTAGCGAGCTCGTGTTCACTACTGCATAGTCCGGTGAATCTAGAATTAGAACCTGCTTTGACGGAAGAAGTGCGCAGTTGGTTTTCTTTTGCTAAGCAGAAAGTAACGGAAGTGGCGCTGCTGGGTAAAGCGCTAGATGGTAGCCAAGAAGCCATTCTTGCTTGCGATACTTACAGTGCGCCGATCCAAGCACGTAAAACCGCAACGCATGTCAATAAGCCACAAGTTCAAGCGCGTTTAAATAGTATTACTAAGTCTTTGGCAGAGCGTAGTGCTCCCTATGCCGAGCGTGCAGCGCACCAAAGTGAAGTACTAGGGCTGCCACTGTTTCCAACCACGACCATTGGTTCTTTCCCACAAACGAGCGAGATTCGAGTTCAGCGCAGCGCTTATCGCACAGGTAAGTTGTCACAAACGGAATACGATCAAGCGTTAAAAGGCCATATTGCAGATGCAGTTAAACGCCAAGAAGCGTTGGATCTGGATGTCTTGGTTCACGGTGAAGCTGAACGTAACGATATGGTGGAATACTTTGCAGAAAACTTAGCGGGCTTCCAAACCACTAAATTTGGTTGGGTACAAAGCTACGGATCTCGCTGCGTTAAGCCTGCCATTGTCGTTGCAGATATTGAACGAGAAAAACCGATGACGGTGGAGTGGTCTACCTATGCGCAGTCTTTAACATCGAAACAGATGAAGGGCATGCTAACGGGGCCAGTGACGATTCTTTGTTGGACATTCCCACGTGAGGATATCACTCGCAAGCAAATCGCGGATCAACTTGCACTCGCACTGCGTGATGAAGTGTCAGACTTACAAGATGCGGGCATTAATATTATCCAAATTGATGAGCCAGCGATTCGTGAAGGCTTGCCACTTAAGAAGCGCGATCATAAAGAGTACTTAGAATGGGCAGTGGATGCATTTAAGATTTCAGCGGCAAGTGCTAAACCAGAAACTCAAATCCACACTCACATGTGTTACTCAGAGTTTAATGAGATCATTGAATCTGTCGCCGCGCTAGATGCTGACGTGATTACCATCGAAACATCGCGTTCAAATATGGAACTGCTTAAAGCATTTGAAGACTTCAACTATCCAAATGAGATTGGCCCTGGTGTCTATGACATTCACTCACCAAACATTCCAACTAAAGAATGGATTGAAGGCCTACTCAACAAAGCAGCAGAGAAGATTCCTGCGCAGCGCTTATGGGTGAACCCAGATTGTGGACTGAAAACACGTAACTGGGCAGAAACGGAAGCGTCATTAGCCAATATGGTGTTAGCCGCTAAAGAACTGCGTAAAAGCTACCAAGCGTAATCTAGAGTTGTAAAACAACAAATGCCGACCCTTTTTGGTCGGCATTTTCGTCTATACCAATCAACAATAATTAGATTGCTTGGCCATTTACCGTGACTTCTACGTCGATGTTACCGCGCACAGCGTTTGAGTAAGGGCACACTTGGTGCGCAACTCGCACGAGCTCAAGCGCTTGTTCTTGTGGTAGATCGATTGATGAAGCAAGGCTTACCGTTAGCTCAAAACCGCCTTGTTCTTTCGGACCAATCCCAACCTCTGCTGTCACTGGTGCTTCTTTTAAAGCCACTTTACCTTCGCGGGCCACATGCAAAATAGCATTTGAAAAACAGGCTGAGTAACCTGCGGCAAATAGTTGTTCTGGGTTGGTTGCAGCGCCAGTACCGCCCATTTCTTTCGGATAAGCAAGCTCGAGTTCAAGTAAACCATCGTCTGTTTTAACCAAACCATTTCTGCCTGCTAGTGCTGTTGCTTGAGTTTTGTATAGTGTTGTCATGTTTGCATCCTTATTTTAAGTTGTACGCAATCTAATTGTTTGCAATATTAGATCGAAACAAAGTTTGAATGCAAGTATATTGTGCGCAATTTAATTTAAAAGGGTGGTGGAATGAGTTTCTGCGATAGCGACAAACAGCTAACTGAAGAAGAGAGTTTATTGTTAGAGAATCAGGTTTGCTTCCCGCTCTACAGCGCTTCCAATGCGGTGATTCGAACCTATCGCCCGTTATTAGACTCACTAGAGCTCACTTACTCCCAGTATCTTGTCATGATGGTGCTGTGGGAAAGTGATGGGATTAGCGTCAAGGACATAGGTGCAAGATTACACCTCGATTCTGGCACTTTAACCCCTTTATTGAAGCGGCTTGACGCGAAGGGCTTTGTAGTGAGAGGAAGAAGCGAACTAGATGAAAGGGTTAGGGTGCTCAAACTCAGCGAAGAGGGCAGAGCGCTTAAAGCTAAAGCCCTTACTATCCCTACTGAGATGAAATGTAAGATTCAGCTCGATCTTGATGAGCTAATCCTATTGAAAACATTGTGCGAAAAAGTAATGGTTAAGCTAGAGCAATAACGGCAATTTTAATGGGTTTACCAACAGACGAAGGAACATCAATGCTAGAAACTAAAAGACTTCAGCTAAGACAATGGAAAGATTCAGATATTGAACCTTATTGCCAGATAAATGCTAGCGAGCAGGTGATGCGTTATTTCCCGTCGGTGATGACAAAGGAAGAGAGCAGAGCTCAAGTAGGCCGTGCACGCAGCTACATTGACAAAAATGGCTATGGCTTTTGGGCAGTTGAGCTAAAAAGTACCCAAGAGTTTATTGGCTTTGTGGGTCTGCTTGCGCAAAGTGAAGAAAGCGGTTTACCCAACACACCATTTGTTGAAATTGGTTGGCGACTAGATAGCAAACATTGGGGCAAGGGCTACGCGCCAGAAGCGGCTCAAGCCGCCTTGGAGTTTGCTTTCACGGAGTTGAAGTTAGAGCAGGTCTACTCATTTACTGCTTTGCCCAACTTACCTTCACAAAGGGTGATGGAAAAAATTGGCATGAGCAACACAGAACAAGACTTTGACCATCCCAAGTTAGCGAAAGGTCACGAGTTAGAGCGCCACTGCTTATTTAAAATCACTCGCGAGCAGTGGCAATCAGTTCAATAACTGTTAAGGGCCTATACGCGGTTATCACCCGTGCTAAAAGCGATAGTTTGGCTGATTTCTGTCAGTGAACGTCCGCTTTCTTGTTGCCAGTGAGAAAAAGCGCTATTGGCTGCTGCAAGAGAGCGTTTGGTGTCTTTGCCCCCTTCAATGATTTTGTAGTTACGTAGGTAGCTTTCGACATCGCCTGAAAGGATAAAGGTATCGACACCCATTTGGCGCAAACTGTACGGGCCTGTGTTACCACCAAGACGGTTACCATGTTTCTTGAGATAACTCCAAAGCCCAGTAATGTCTTCACTTGGCCAATTGGTGACCATGTTGGAAAATGAACCATGTTGTAGAGAAGCTTCGTGGAGCATTTGAGCATTCGCTTGAATGGATTTCACTTTGGCGTGATGGCGAATAATTCGAGTATCGGACGCTTTGTTGTCCCATTGTTCGTCAGAAAGCATCAAGAGTGGTTCAATCTTAAAAGCAAAGAACACCTCTTCAAAGTTAGGCCATTTGTTTCTCACTACCTTCCAAGAAATGCCACTTTGAAACACCTTCATACTGAATGCGGATAGCCAGCGATCATTGGAAATCTGTCTCAGCTGATCCAATGGCAATGGCTTAGATAGTAATGACTCTAGGTTTGCTTCCCCACCTTTACGCTCTGCTGCGCGTTGGTAAATATCGTCGAACTTTTCTAGTGCCACAGTGAGGCTCTCCATAATATCTTTATCCACTTTAGCGAACATACTAACTTTCTAGCTATTGTTTGTCTGTAGTAAAAGCAGATTGGAGAGCGTATTTTCAAGGCCTTAAAGCGCTTAACAGATAGTCGGCAAAGGTGCGGTCTTTTAGCGATAACTGTTTGTCTTTATAGACAAGATGAATCGGTTTTGTTGGCAGAGGAAAGCTTTCTAGCACTTGCTCAAGTGCGCCAGACTTCAGATCTTGCTCAAGTAAAATGCGAGGCTGCATAACAACCCCAACACCTTTCAAAGCGGCTTGCCGGAGCACCTCTCCATTGTTCGCCATCAACTTGATATGTTGCCGTGAATCCGCTTTCGTACTCGGAGTCTCTGAAATATCGTGATAGCGGAAACCAAGGCAAGAGTGATGAGTCAGGTCGTCAGGCTGAATAACTTTGGTATGCCTAGCAAGGTAATCGGGTGAAGCGCAGTAGATAAGCTCATAGTCTCCTAAATACCTTGCTACCAAGCTAGAGTCTTTTAGCTGACCAATTCTAATAATAAAGTCAGCTTCACTTTTGTATGGGTCGATAACACTGTTGTCTAGCTCTAGATCAACACTGATATCTGGGTATTGAATGATAAAGTCAGACAAGATCGGAGCGAGCGCTTGAGTCCCAAAAGTGACTGGTGCGTTGATTTTTACCGTGCCTTTAGGTTTGTTTTGCAAATCGTAGATTAGGCTTTCAGTATTGCTGATATCTTCCAGTATTCTTTGGCACTCTTTAAGGTAAATTCTTCCAGAGTCGGTTAAGGTTTGCTTTCTTGTCGTGCGATGAATCAGCGGTGTGTTAAGTAACCCTTCAAGATGTTTTATGTGTCTGCCAACCATAGTTGCTGACATAGAAAAATAGTCTGCGGTAAGGCGAAAGTTGCCTTGTTCGGCGACATGGCAAAAAACCTTCATACTGATGAGCTTGTCCATTAAACACTCTGAGTTGCTAAATAAAAAACTTTGACCTAGTTTAACAATCTGAGCGCTGTAATAACATGGTTAGCTTAACGTGAAGAAAACAAGGTTTACTGAATAATGGATTCAACAATTTTTGTCACTGCGGAGCTAAGAGTAAACTCTGATGTTGACCTGGCCGTGGCAAGGAAAGCAATTGAACAGTTTTGCTCGGATATGGAGTCGGAGTCAGGCTGCCAACAGGCGACAGCAACGTTTGATGTCAACGACCCTAGACGTGTCATATTGTGGGAGCGATACGACGACCAGTCAGCGATTGAGGCGCATTTTGTTATGCCGCATACACAAGCGTTTATCGCCCTAGGTATGACAGAGTTGGTCAGTGCAACTAACAGCCATAAAGCGGGAGAAGCATAATGAAGTGGGGCATTCTAGGAACAAGCTTTATCTCTGATGTGATGGCAGCAGCGATTGCGGGAGACAGTGAAAGCGAGCTTTATGCCGTTGCAGGCCGAAACCCACAGACGCTTGCAGAATTTGCCAGCAAGCACTCTGTTGCCAAGACATACCTTTCAATGGACGAGTTGATAGAAGATAGTGACGTTGAGGTGGTTTACATTGCATTGCCGAACCATCTTCACCATGACTATGTCATCAAAGCAGCGCAGAAAGGCAAAGCGATACTGTGCGAGAAATCCCTATCTATCGATATGGAAAAAACTCATGCCGCGTTAGATGCGGTTCGTGAGCATGATGTTTTTTTTGCAGAAGGGTTAATGTATCTGAATCACCCGTTGATTGAATCCATTTTAGAGACGCTAAAGCAGGGTACAATTGGAGAGGTGCGCAGTATCCAAGGCTCGTATATTGCTGCTATTAGCCAGTTTGTTAACCCGGAGAGTAAGGGGGCACTGTATAACTTAGGCTGTTATCCTGTGTCACTGATGCATCTTGTCCTGCAAAATCATTTTGGAGACAGTATCTTCGAAAATAGAGAGATTCAAGCCATTGGGCGCAAAGGGCAAGATGGAAACCTTTGTGAATCTAGCGCCATCTTCAAATTTGGCGAAAATGTGACAGCTCAAATGCACACAGCAGAAGATCACGGCTTAAAGCATGGTTTCACCATTCATGGTTCAAAAGGCGCAATCAGTCTTACAACCAACCCTTGGCTACCTAGCGAAGAAAACCAATACAGTGTCGAAGTTTATGAAACCTCGCAGCAAACAGTTACTGTACCGGCTAAAGGAGATGGGTTCTATTATCAGGTAAGAAACATTAGACAGGCTGTGGATCTGGGCCGCAAGTCACTCGATAGACCGAGTGCTACGCCAGATGATTCGACGCAGATAATGAAATTGCTGACCGATTGGGAGCGAGCAGCGTCTGAACAATGAGTGGCACCTGTGCGCTAACCACAAAAGCCAGAGCAACTTGCTCTGGCTTTTGTGTCTCTATATCACGATTTGGGTCTAGGTGCTTACTTATGGGTAGCGAATAACCGCAATAGCAAAAGTTGCTAGTGAGGTCATATCGCTAGATTGGTGAACACTTTCGGATGAGCCTATATTAAAGGTATGGATTCTTAATAGCTTAGTTTGATGATTAGTAGGACTTTATACGCTTGGATATTCGCTTGGCTGTGCTTTGGCAGTAGCTACGTACACGCACAGTATAAAATGCACTTCTTTTGTCCAGATTTTCCACCCTATACCACCGTTGACAGCACAGGCAGTCATAGTGGAATTGGGTTTGATAAAATGAAGTCGATACTGGACTCAGTCGGCGTAGATTACACCATTGAAATTAACTCTAATCACGGGCGTGCATTGGCTGAGCTAAAAACTGGACGCTCAGATGGTTTCTTTATGGCTTCTCAGAACGATGAGCGTGACAAATATGCGGTTTTCTCTGAGTCAGTGATGACCAATCGTTGGGTTTGGATTGTGTTGACCAGTCATCGTGAAGAATTTTCCTCTCTCCCCAAGTCAGGGTATACAGTTGCTAGCTTACTAAACACCAATACAAATCGCTGGCTGACGAAAACCGGTTTCAACTTGGCACATCCGGCCGAGAGTATTACATCGTTAATTAGTATGTTAGATAAGCAAGAAGTGAACGCTGTATTGGTGGCAGAAGAAGTTTACAATCACAGGTTCAAAAACGACCCCAGATACAAAGTTTTCTTACAGGAAGAGAAAGAGTTTGGCGTTTACATCTCCAAATCATTTCTCAACCGTCATCCAAAGTTCATGGAAAAGCTCAATAAAGCCATCCAAGCTAGTCAAACTAAGAGGTGATAAGTTGCTGGGGGGAGACTAAAAGCCAGAGCAAGGTGCTCTGGCTTTGATTTATCTAGAGATAACGCTTAAAGAGTCAGAAGGTAATTCACCAACTGATTGTACTCTTCATAAGAACGAATCTGATCCGCCTTGACGATGTACTTGTTGTTCACGACAACTCCCGGAACACCTGTGAGCGTGCTGTTTGCGAATTGCTTGTCGAATCCGCGTTGCATAGAGTTGACCACAAAGCTGTTGTAAGTCGCATCAAACTTCTCTGCATCAATGCCATTATCAATAAAGATTTGACGTAACGCTTGCTCATCTTTAGGTGCTTTTCGTAGTTCATGGATTTGTTTGAACATAGCTGGAACCATAGTTTCTTCTGCATCTAAAGCAACCATGGTGGCGTAAGACTTCGCCATTGGCACAGCCATGTTTGCGCCCATAAAGGCAACGTGAACTTTTTCTAGCTTGGCATTGTCAGGCAGAGAGGCTTTTAGGTTCTCAACCACAGGTTCAAACTTGTAGCAGTGAGGGCAGTAAAATGAGAAAAACTCAGTCACCTTCGGTGTTGCCGATTTATCTGTGTCTAATACCTTGTAGTGTGTTCCTTCTTCAAACTGCGCAGCCTGTACCGACAAGGCAAAAATCAATGAAGAGAAAAGAGTAAATAGCTTTTTCATCGCTTATTCCTATATAAATTCCGATTATCAAATAGCGTTAATACTCCCAATGCGATCAACACAATGAGAGGTGTACTTAGAGTTAGGAATTAAGCAATAGGAGGACGAAACAGAGTACGAGAGCGGGTGATGGCTTTACCAATCGCTTCTAAACCTAATGGCGCGAGGATCGGTAGGGAGATTTGTTCTGTAGAGATGGATTGGCTGTTGGTCAGTTTCAGTAGGCAACTTGAGCCACAACAGTGATGGGTAGATGCTTCACTGTAGTTTTGTAACTTCGGGCATTCAATTGGGCTTAGTTGGTACTGATTCTCGCTACTTAGTCGTTGCGGTGAGATCTGCTCGAAAATTTGCTCACTGGCTTGCACGCTCAACGCTGCACTACTGATAAGCAGCAGGCAGGTTACGGCAAAAACAGAGAGTATCGAACGACTAAATAACAACTGAGCAATCCATGGCATTGAAGTAACAACAGCTTAACGGAATTTATCATGGAGATAAATGCTTTGTTATCACTGCGAGATTCTTATAGCTAACCTTTATTTGTGCTTTAAATAGAGATAGAGCGGTAAGCCAAATGAAACACCGGCAGTCAAGGTCCCGACAATCGCCACAAAGCGTCCTTTAACATGGTTCTGTTTCCCATCGACCAGAATAAAACCGATCAAGGCCACAGCTGCAACCACCACGTCAAGCCATGCCATGACGCTAATTGGATTGGCTATCGCCTGTTCAAACAAAAGTGGCAGGTTTAAGCCATTAGTGAAAAGCCAAGGTAGAAACGCTGCGTATGGAGCAGCAATCCCCAATACAGTGAGTACAAGATAAAATCGAGACATTGTGAACCTTCCTATAAAATCAATGACAGAGCTATCGCTGACATGATGATTCCAACCAAGAACTCAAGTACTTTCCAAGCTTTTGGTTTATTGAATAGTGGGGCTAAGAATCGAGCGCCAAAGCCCAAGGAAAAGAAAAAGACGAACGATGCCGTGATTGCACCATAAGCAAATAGACTCTGATTGGGTTGATATTGAGTTGATATCGATCCGAGTAGAACAACCGTATCTAGGTAGACATGTGGGTTTAGCCAAGTGAAGGCTAAACAGATTGAAACGGCTTTGAGGAGTGAGGTGTCGCTACCGTTACTTGTGCTCATGCCATGGTGAGACGTAAATGCCGATTTAAAGCTAAGAAAAGCGTAAACGGCAAGAAAAATCGCCCCTCCCAAACGGGTGAGACTCTCTATCTGAGGGTACTGTTTTACAATTGCGCCAAATCCCGCAACCCCAAAACTGATTAATATAGCATCTGAAATCGCGCATACTGCGCATATGACAAACACGTGCTGATTCCTAAGCCCTTGTTTCAACACAAAAGCGTTTTGCGAGCCAATGGCTAAGATAAGTGATAAACCTAGAGAGAAGCCTGCTAGATAAGTAGACATTGTCGTTCTGTTCGTCCTTTAGCGAAGAAAAATTATGACATTGTGGGTTAGGCTAATGCGCTGGAGCCTTCTGGTACTATGACAGGTAAGTCGGTACAGCCGAAGTCCCAGCCAAGTTGCGCCAATATTGCGGTAAGCTGACCGCGATGGTGGGTTTGGTGGTTGAAGATATGTTGGCAAAACTCACCGACATTGCGCCTCATTTCTCCCCCTTCGGTGGTAATATAAACCACCGTTTTTGCACAAGTCTCGGCATTAAAACCCTTCGTCATGTCGATGTAAATCTGGTCAACGAGCGAGCGAAGCGCTTTCAATTCTTCGATGCTTGTTACAAAGGTATCGTCTACGGCTTTTGCAATGGGCAGCGCGTTAACTTGCTGTGGAGTCAATTGATGGATTTGATTGGTGATTAAACGTTGCAGCATGATTAAATCACCAAATAAAATATGGTTCCAATGGGCCATCACGGATGGAAAAAAGGAGTGAGTTTCTTGGTTAAGTTGCTGTGAGCTAAGCTGCTCACAAACGCTAAGTAACTGTTGGTTCATACGCTGGTTGTAGAGCGCCAGCATTCTAAAATTTGCAGATAAATCCATTTGTCTCTTTCCTTGCTCTAATCCAGTGACGTAAACCTAATCCTTAGTTCTACTATTTTTGTTTTTTATTGGGTCTGATTACGGCTCTTTAGCAACGGTTTGGGAGATGAAATACCGATCAAATTGCCCAACAGCATCAAGGCTGCGCCAAGAAACAGACTAATCTCGAAGGGTTCAGAGTAAAGTAAAACGCCGACTAAGGCGATCATTGGCAAGCGTAAAAAGTCCATAGTGACAACAAATGAGACTTCAGCACACTGCATTGCTTTGGTCATGCAATAATGGGCAGACAAGGAGGTAAATCCAATCACCAACAGCCACAACCATTCAATGCCCTGAGGGGTGTGCCAATTAACAATACTGAAGGAAAAACCGATAGGTAGTTGGATTGCACACATAAAGAACAGAATGGTAAGCGGGTGTTCGCTACTTGCTAAAGACTTAGTTGAGGCGTGGGCGACGGCGTAGCAAAATGCCGCTATAAGTACGATGAAAGAGGCGGGCGAAATAATATCAAAGCCAGGTTTGACGATTACCAACACGCCACAAAAGCCCAGTAAAGCAGCGCAAAGTTTGTTGCGGGTTAGACGCTCACCTAAAAAGAGATACGCGATCAGTAGAGTCCACAAAGGAACGGTAAACTCCAAAGCGAACACTTCGGCAAGTGGTAGCAAGCCAATACCTAGAAACCAGCCGTATTGCCCGGCAAAGTGAAATAGATTTCGGCCCAAATGCAGCTTGAAGCGTTCGGTACGTAATAGACTGCGTCTCTTAACTCCAATAATCACAACACTGACGATTATCAGTGCAATGACAGTACGAAAAAAGAGTATTTGAAAGGTGTCTAGCTGCTGACTAAGCTCTCTCGCTCCTATAGCCATCAAGCAAAACGAAACGATAGTGCCAAACATCCATGTGATTGCGCTAAAACTCGCTAGGATAAGCTTCCTCCCGTAGCAAAAAATCGATATCAAAAAGGGAGCAAAAGCTCCCTTCAATCTCAAAGAAACGGAAGCTTAACCTTTTCTTTGCGCCGCTTTGCGATCAAGTTTTTCCTGTCGACGTTGAGCAATAGTCTGTTTCGCATCGCCACCGACATGAACATCACCTCGTTCTATGGCTAATTTAACTTGCTTTTCGCGTTCACGGAAGCGTGATTTTTGCTCATCCGTATGCTTATCTGCACACTTTGGACAACTAACACCTTCTTCATATTGCGCTGAATTGATGTCTTCTTCTGTGATAGGTAAGCGGCAAGCTTTACACATTTCATAACCGCTTTTTTCAAGCTGATGATTAACCGCAACGCGATTGTCAAACACGTAGCAGTCGCCTTGCCATAAGCTTTCCTCTTCCGGCACTTCTTCTAGATATTTGAGAATACCGCCCTCAAGGTGATAAACATCATCAAAGCCTTGCTGTTTCATATAAGCAGTGGATTTTTCGCAGCGAATACCGCCAGTACAGAACATCGCGACCTTTTTATGCTTGCTTGGGTCCATGTTCTTAGCAACATACTCAGGAAACTCTCGAAATGTGTCTGTCTGAGGGTTGACCGCGTTTTGGAAAGTGCCAATTTCAATTTCGTAGTCATTACGTGTATCGACGACAAACACTTCAGGATCCGAAATCAGTTCATTCCAATCTTGAGGCTTCACGTAAGTGCCAACAACATGGCGTGGGTCGATACCTTCTACGCCTAAGGTTACGATCTCTTTCTTGAGCTTAACTTTGCTGCGATTAAATGGCTGTTTAGTATCGAAAGACTCTTTATAGACAATGTCAGCTAAGCGCTCGTCTTGCTTAAACCATGCAAGAAGCTCATCGATACCTTCTCTGCTCGATGCGACTGTCCCGTTGATGCCCTCGCTCGCAAGCAATAAAGTACCGCGGATACGATGCTTATCCATAAGAGCAATCAAAGGTTTTTGAAGTTCGGTATAGTTTTCAAGCTGCACAAATTTATAGAGTGCGCACACTACGTAGTCAGTCATATCTTGCCTTAGTTTAACTTTCTCAATCTTGAGTTTGCGCTGAGTATAGCGAAGAGTGAATGTTACAAATACCGACAGAAGATAGGGTTAAGCTTTGGTTGAATGACATCAGAGGAAGGTAAAGAACTTCATTAGAATTGCAGGCAGATCAATAAAACACGATTTAGGTGTTCATGGCACTAGCGATGTATGAGAAACATGAGCTAGCGAGATACCGGAAATCGTTGCCATGGAGAATGCTTCGGCTATGGTTAAAAGCGTAGAACGTTGGTCATTCATGCCAGCTTGAAAATCTGCCTAAAGTTCTTAGAGTACTTCTACTTTTCGTTTATAGAGCGAGTCGATCGCAGACTGCTTATTATTACTAAGTACTGCATTGCTAAGTGCAATATTACTTAGTTGATTTAGTTGTTTGTTCAGTGTGATTTTTGCTTGAGCTTTGTGTTGTCGATGTTCCGAAGAACCAAGTAAAGAGACTGAGCACCCACAAAAGGTTTTCTTTGATACGTTATTACTCTCTGTTGACGAGTTTACGGTATAAACATGAGCGTTGTTGCTCGTGGGTTGAATATCATTTGGCATAGTATTCTTACACCCTTAAGTCAGCAGTATTCGGCAAGCAAAGGTTTTGCTCTGGAGTCTCAAACGCTGTCAATAGTGACTCCCAAGATTCACACTGTGTAATAAGTTCAGCAAGTGCTGACTCGAAGTATGCGTACTCAAGCTTTTCATTAGTTAGAAGTTTATGTAGACACAAAACGTTTCTATTGTTGTCGAGACTAAAAAATAGTTCGTACTCCGGCCAATGATGATTGAAAGCCAGTAAAGAACGGCAAAGATCGCTACTCAGCACGCTTAGGTTAACCACTTCAGCTTCCAATTGAAGTGTCTCCTGCTCAGGGTGAAATAGAAAGTGAACTCGTATTGCGTCATCAAATGCAAGGCTGAGTTCATTGTCAGTTAAGCGTAGTTCAGGCAAGCCTATTTGATGAGCGAATTGGGTTAGCACCTCATCTATTTTTTGGCGCGCTGACATATGTTGGATCCTTATTCTGGTTTTTCTCATTGAACATAAGCGAGACTGCGGATTTGGTTTATCATTATCCGTTGTGATTTTTTATATTTTGGCCGGAATTAACTGTTTTTATAGGAAGTAATCAGCAATTGTGCACCGAAGTTCATTACTCAACTAGTGATTTCAATGAGTTAAGAACAATCTCTAATTATTGTATGCGTGCTATTATTAATTGAATTCTTTATTAGAAAAAACTTATTTGTTGATTGAGGATATTTTACTCTAGTGCAATCAGAAATTCGGTATGTACAGAGTGGGGATATTATTGAGAAATACAAAGAACTGACAATCACTTATACTATTAAACAATAGGCTGACTTTTTTAAACGCGTGCAATTTTTTAAAATATATACTCTTAGAGGTTGATTTTAGCTATGCGGCTGTATAAATTTACGCCAATTTATTCTGGTTTATTTAAATTTGGATCTTTTTGAATGAAAAAGCCTTTATGGTCCGGTCTAATATTTCTGGTTGCTTTGAGTGGATGCAGTCAATCCATCTCAAATTCAGATTTTAGTAAGAAATCACAAGCACAGGTGTACGGTTGGATCTCTATAGATGACTACTTTTCTCCTGTCGCAACAAGAGTAGAAGTTGATATGTGCCAAGTGATTAATAATCAATGTTTGACGTCGGCAGCGCAAGAGTATAAAGGGATACAACTGCCAATTCAGTATTCATTTTTGATTTCGCCTCTTCAGGCCGGTGATGGAAGTATGAAAATACGAGCAAGGTTGTTGGATAAAGGAAACGTAGTTGCTCAAAGCTTGGTTGAATATCATTTTGAACCTGGTGAAATGCGTGTTGATATAGTGTTAAGTTCAGTAAAAAATTAACAACAAAACTGAGACAATGAGATCCTGTTTATTTGTCTTTTCTTAATTAGGGCCTACTAAAATAGGATTCTCTTATAGTTAATATACGGTCATATGACATGGTTTTCACTCTTCACGGGTGATATACATTGAACTTTTCAGCTCATCGGGACAGTGAAATTTATCACCTATGATTATTGCCTAAACTGCTATTTTTGTGATTATAATTCAGCTCTCCAATAGGTTGGCTTGACTGGAATGAATGTTCTAGGGCGCACTGGCGCTTGTATACATAGTGTCTCAAGTTTGAGAATGTAGTGTTAAGTATATTCATTCTGTTCTAATAATAAATCAAAGTTATTAATATAAAACTCAGTAACTACAACTTTAGTTATTACTAATTAAATACAAAAATTAGCGTTCTCTGTAATACCAAAATTCTAACTCAGGGAACTCGTATATTTAGTTTTATTTACCTTGCTTTAATGCGAGGGTTTTGAGCATTTTGCTTTAAATACGGGGGGGTATAGTTGGTTACTAACTTACTGTGCTCTTTTCTTTTCTTCTTAAATTACTAATGCATTATTAGGGTGTTATCGCTGATTGATAGTGCTTTGGAACTCTCACGCTTTAAAAGCAGGGAGTGAATATGACGAAGGTTAGGAAATGAATGTGTCAGGCCAATTAAACACGGACAAATTCGGCGCTTGTTTTGAGAAAATTCATAGATTTTCAACTCGAGAAAGCTTTGATGAGGTGCTTCATTCAGATCATTCTCAAATTGTTATTATTCGTAGCGGTCAGTTAAAAATACAGACTGGAGATTGTACAGTTAATATTCTTGCTGGCAGTGGTGTTTTTTTGTCTCAGGGCGATTATTTGTTTGAATACTCGGCTCTTGGGGAAGAGTACCAGTCGATGATTATAGAATTTGAAAATGAGCTGGTGAGTCAGCTATTGCAAAAACATAGCGATTTGTTGATGACATTGCCTAAATCGGATAAGGCCATTATGGGACTTTTTCCATTTGACTTAAATATCCTGCTCGAGCAAGTTATTTCAGGCATGCAAGCGTTGGAAGAGCAATCTTATCCAAGTGCAATTATGCGCTTAAAATACGAAGAAATGTTGATCTTGCTATTGCATAGTGCAGGTGGAGAGCAACTTTATGCTTTACTCTCTCAACAGATGAATCGCACGTCGGAAAGACTGCGTAGATTTATGGAATTGCATTATCTGAAAGAATGGAAACTAAATGATTATGCTCAGGAGTTTGGCGCAAGTCTTACGACGTTCAAAGAGCTTTTTAATGAGCATTATGGAATGTCTCCTCGGGCATGGATCAGTGAACGCCGCCTCTTATTTGCGCATAAGTTATTGCTAACAAGTAAGATGAGTATTGTCGATATTGCAATGGAAGCGGGGTTTTCCAGCCAGTCTTATTTTACTCAGAGCTATCGCCGTCGTTTTGGTACGACACCGAGTAAAGTACGATCAGGTGAAGAAATGGTAGCTATCGCTGAATGAAATGACTTATGACTAAAATTTTCTGACTTTTATTACAAGTGTCGGTTCGCGAGTCATTATATTATCATCAGCATAGAAACGAATACTCAATGTTAATTTTACCTCTTTCGTTCAGGAGTGTACGAAAGAAGCGCGGAGAAAGAAGACAAAATGAAAAAGCAGCATTGGCGACGCCGTTCGCTTTTTCCAGACAACTCTGTGACAAAAAGGAAGGTCACAGTCTTGCAGAGAGGGGCTCGATACCAAGAGACCGCTAAACAAACGCAGGGTAAAAATGTTGTTAATGTCAGTCACCGTCAGCTCCTAAGCGAAGGTGTCTTAAGTTCGGAACAGTTATCTCTACTACAAAGGTTGTTGAATAGAGATGTGATTGATGCTTTGTGCTCAAGTCAGCTAGTTAAGACTTATGAGAAGCTTGGTGCACCGTTAGATCGATTTGCGATGCGCTTGTTTTTGGAAATTGGTTCAAGGTTAGGTGCAAGTCAGGCTTTAGCAACTCACGAACAGCGAGTGGCATACATCAATCAACATGTAGGTTATCGATATAATCTGGCTAGCCCCAAATCACTGACACTATGTCTGCACTGTGCTATTGCCGAATGGGTAAATCACCAATCTGACCAAGGCGTGTTATTGGATGTGGTGGAAATTGAGCAACTGGCGAATCAACTGCAGATTCAAGGTAGCTATTGGGAAAAACTTCTGGGTCAAGAAGCAAGTGCGATTTACGTAGAACAGCAACTCGAACTGATAAAGTCTCAACAACAACAGGTGAAAGAGCAACTTCGAACCCTTGAGGAAACGCACAAAAAAGCTGCAGAGTCGCATCGCGTTTTGATGGAAAAATGGCAACCTTGCCTTAATACACTAAAAGCCTTGTCTGAGTTTGCACTGACTTCTCCGGAGTTCTTCACTGCCTGGCAGACTTGGTGTGAACAGGCAAGACAACTTGCCCCTGAGCTTAGGGAAGTTTGGGAGGCCTGTGACCACATATATCGCGATCTAAATGCGGTTGCAAAATTGTGGCAATGGTTCCAAGACATGCAATCGGTAGGTGACGTAGACCTGTATTACTTTGATGTTCAAAGTGGTCAGTTTGGTCAAGCTTACAATCACATGAGTCATATTTAATAAAGGCATAACGATGCTAAATCAAATAATGAAATCTCTAGCAAATACGCTAGAGGTTAGGACTTTTACGCCCAATGAAAATGGCATTTACGAGATTGAAGTCGATCAGTTCAACGTCGAAGTTAAACAACACTCGTCTTGGATTTTATGGGAAACCGAATTGCCTTTCCACTTTGACAAAGACTTAGATTATCAAAGTGAACAGATGCTTAAGCGTTGTATGCAGTTATCTTTAAAAACAGTACGTGATGGTCAAGAGACGTTAACTCTAAACAAGGAGCAGCGTTTAGTGTTACAAGGTAAGGCTCCCTTTGACCAAATGTCTTCAGTGATCTTTCCTTCACTGCTCTCCCAACACGTTAATATGTGTGAATATTACAGTGAAATACTAGAGCATGAACGTGTAAACCGAGCAATTAACCATACAGTGTGGCTGCCATGAGAGCATTGCTTACCAAGTTCAGCTTAGTTTTTATTGTGCTATGTGCTAGTTCGACAAGTTTATTGGCTGCTCCTCTTGATTGGCCACAACGTCCATTTCGCTATTTTGCTGATAACGACTCTCTAAAAGAACTACTTAATAACTTTGGCGCAAACTATGGTGTGTCAGTTGCTGTAAGTGAAAAGGTCAGTGAAAAAATCAGTGGAAGATTCACACCAGAAAAGCCTGCTGAGTTCCTAGATTATTTGGCACAGATTTATAACCTGATGTGGTACTTTGACGGTGCTGTTCTGCACGTATACAAGGCAACAGAAACACGTTCACGGCTTCTGCAACTTGAACTACTAACAGCACGGGATTTGCGCAGTACTCTAATTTCGACCGGGGTCTGGGACTCACGTTACCGCTGGCGCGCTGTAGAGAATAAAGGTCTTATTTATCTGGCAGGTCCACCTCGTTATGTAGACCTCATTATACAGACAGCAGAAGCATTAGAGAGCCGTTTGCTACAGAAAGCAAATTCTACCGATGAACTTTATGTTGAGTTGATCCCGCTAAAATACGCTTCCGCCACTGATAGAGAGATCTCTTACCGTGATCAGAAAGTTATTGTACCTGGCATAGCAGCAGTGCTTCGTCGATTGGTATCTGGTGTGCAAACGCAAGTAGTTGACTCAAGGGAACAAAACCTCGCAGAAGATAGTGAAGGTCAAGAAGTTATTACAAAGCCTGCCTCTGTTCACGGTGGCGCAACAGTTGAAGCTGAGCCCGGATTAAATGCGATCATTGTGCGAGATACACAATCAAGGCTTCCCTTATATCGCAAGCTAATTGCCCAGTTAGATCAACCGCAATCACGAATCGAAGTTGCAGTTTCAATCGTAGATATAAGTGCAAATGACATTAGTCAGCTAGGTGTAGATTGGCGAGCGGGAGTATCTGTCGGTAACAATAGCATTATCGATATAAAAACAACCGGTGATGTTGCTGGTGGCGATGTTACTTTAGGTAGCGGTGCGACCTTTAAATCCCTGCTGGATGCGAGTAACTTGAACTATTTGCTCGCTCAGATTCGTCTATTGGAATCTCAAGGGAGTGCCCAAGTGGTTTCCCGACCGACACTATTAACGCAAGAAAATGTAGAGGCTGTCCTAAACAACAGCAATACATTCTACGTGAAACTGCTTGGTAAAGAAACGACGGCTCTTGAAGAAGTGACTTATGGAACCTTGTTGAGAATTGTGCCGCGTATCGTAGGTGATCGTTTTGCCGAACGTCCAGAAATTAACTTAAGCCTGCATTTGGAAGATGGTTCTGAGATCCCTGATGGAAGTGTTGACGATTTGCCTTCAGTACGAAAGACCGAAATCAGTACCTTAGCGACCGTGAAGCAAGGACAGAGTTTGCTGATTGGTGGTGTATATCGTGATGAAGTCAGCCATCAGCTACGCAAAGTACCACTCCTTGGTGATATTCCATTTTTAGGAGCATTGTTCAGAAGCAACACCAACACAACACGTCGCACTGTTCGAATGTTCATCATTGAACCACGTATCGTAGTAGATGGCATTGGCGACAGTGTGCTTATTGGCAATGAACACGACCTGCGCCCTCATATTGGACAGCTAAATAATATCTCCAATAACAGTACACAGTTCAAATCCGCTGTAGAGCTATACAGTTGTTCGACCCTAGAGCAAGCACAGCGTCACCAAAAGTATTTGCTGGAAAGCGATCAGTCTTCACTATTGTCAGAATGTGAATTGCCAACCGGTCAAGCAGGTTGGCGAGTTAAAGTGACACAGTGCGATTCAGAGCCACACTGTATGCGCCCGGCTAAGGAGCCTTGATAAGAATGCAACAATGGAAAATTCGTATCTTATCCGGTGTGCATTCCGGAGTGGAGGTCCCTTTACCTCAAGGTACATTAGTATTAGGAAATGACGACTTTGGTGCTGACCTTGTACTTTCAGATGCTGGGGTTGAGAGTCATCATCTGACGCTTGAGTGTACGTTAGAGAATGTCATCTTGAAAGGCTGTAGCGAAGCTTCGCTACGGGGTGAGCAGGTTGATGTTGTTAAAGACGGTGTTGAGCTAGAGCGAGGTAGTTTGGTTTCTGTTGGGGTAGTTCAGTTTGCTGTCGGACATGCAGACGATGATTTGGCAATCTTGGGCAGTGAAACAGAAGTTGTGACCAAAGATATATCCAACAAGGTGGTGAAATCTTCCACTTGGAAACGCTCTCTTTTGATTGGAGCGATGTGCAGTATGCTGCCTAGCGCTATTCTTGCGGGTATGTGGTATAGCCAGGTGAATAGCAATGCCAACGAGATTACCACGGAAGCAGAGCCGATTGTTCAAGTTAGGGATATTTTGAAGGAACTTGGGTTAGACGATGTACGTGTTGAATGGAATGCGAACGTTCACCAAGCGGTACTAGAAGGATATGTGGACGATAGTGCTCAAAAACTACAACTATTGCGTCGAATTGACTTACTAGGGATTAACTACAAAAGCGATTTACGCACCATGGAAGAGATTCGTCGCGGAGTTCGCTTTATTCTTCGAAATTTGGGTTATCACCAGGTCAAAGTTGAGAACGGTGATGAAACAGGGACCGTGCTGCTAACAGGATACATTGATGATGCGAGCCGTTGGAGTCAAGTAGAACAGATTTTAGAAAGGGATGTCCCCGGTCTCGTCGCGTGGAAGGTTGAGTTGCAGCGGGCAGGAGCGTACATGGATACGCTGAAGCAGTTGCTTGAAAAAGAATCCTTACTCAAAAAAGTCCAAATCGTCACTAGTGGTGATCGCGTGGAAGTACGCGGTGAGCTAGATGATATTGAGACGACACGCTTTTACAGCGTAACTCGAGAGTTTAGGGAACAGTATGGTGAAAAGCCGTACTTGGTTTTGAAATCTATCCCAAAAGTTAGCAAAGGAAGTAACGTTGACTTCCCATTTCGTAGTGTGAATTTTGGTCAGGTGCCTTATGTAATTTTGACAGACAATGTTCGCTATATGGTGGGTTCCCGAACTCCTCAAGGTTATCGCATTTCAAGTGTAACACCTGACGGAATTGAACTGGTGAAAGGTGGACAGGTCATCAATATTGAACTCGGATATTCAGAAGAGAATAACAATGACAGATCTTGAACAAATTTTAGATAACGATCCAACTGGAGCAGAAGTGAAGAAGCTTAAGGAGACACTTTTCCAGGCACAAACTTCGGTCAAACGAAAGCTAGATCTGGGGTGTAATCCTCAGCAATATCAATTATTAACCAAGCAACACGAAGCGTATATAGCAGCACAGGCTGTCCTTGAACAGTACGTTTCCCAGCAAAGTTAAGGAGAAATACTATGACATCTTTTTACAATGGTACTAGTACAGTCAATCTCGACGAAGTTAAAAGTAAACTTACAAGTCAGGCTACAACGGCGAATAAAAATGTGACCGACGCTATCGCAAATCTCTCAGCCAATGCAGACGATCCATCGAAATTAGCTGAGTTGCAGCACACCATCAACCAATGGTCAGTTATCTACAACATCAACTCTACAACGACCAGAGCAATTAAAGATGTGATGCAGTCCATTTTGCAAAAGGTATAACTAATGGATAGAGAAATGCGTCAGCTTTTGGCTGCAGTGGCCTTGATGGCTACAGGTATGCACTGCCATAAAGAAGCTCAATCAATCGTCGAATGTCTCGAACAAGAAGAAGGGACTGAAGAGGTGGTCGCGATGATTTTGGCGATGAGCTTAATGAATAGGGGCATGTATGAACAAGCTGAGCAGCATCTAGCTTCATTGTGTTCTGATCATGCATCTCTTATCCCTCTTGCTGCCCTGGCTGCGGGTAAAGCGGGTTTGTCTAGTAAGGCAGAGCTTTGGCTGCAACAAGCAGCGAATGGAAGTTCACAGAGTAAAGCGTTTGCTGAAAGCTTTTGTCATGATCTTAGGAACTTTGGA
The DNA here is from genome assembly GCF_000772105.1 of Vibrio tubiashii ATCC 19109. Taxonomy (NCBI): domain Bacteria; kingdom Pseudomonadati; phylum Pseudomonadota; class Gammaproteobacteria; order Vibrionales; family Vibrionaceae; genus Vibrio; species Vibrio tubiashii. The sequence continues at coordinate 2,012,305 of NZ_CP009354.1, read as the reverse complement.
TGATCATTGACTCAAGCTTGCAAGCTGCTGACCTAAAGAGCAGAAATGAGTTAAGCGTACATCGGCGCCAAGATGAAGCGCGAATGAGTTCATTGATGAGGGAATCAACCCAGCAAGAAATAAACGCCAAAAAAGAAGTAAATCCGCCTGTTGTTGAAGCTTCTAGTGACGTTTCCATGGTTAAAGCTTGGTATGAGAATATTAAGACTCAGCAAAATATTACTCGTCAAGCTTTGATCTCGGAACTAAAACAAGCTTTCCCCGAACTTGCTTCGCAGAAAGAAGCTATGTGGTATGCCTATAACAAAGAGAAGTCAATAAAAGGGACAGACGAAGCAAACTCGAATTTACTCGATGCGCTTAAGCAGGAGCTTGTTGGGGATTTCGCAAATGAACTTAGAGCTGTACCTCCTTCCGATAACGATCAGCTTAGGCAAATGCTATCTGAAAAATATTCACTGAGTGCTCATAAGGAACAAGCCCTTTGGCATGCTTGGGAGGATCTAAAAGCTGTTCCGGAGATGAAACCCGTTGTTGATTTGGTTCGCCAAGAGTTGAGTCTAGTTATTTCAAAAAATGCCATTGTTAAAAACATGCTCACCCATAGCCATAAGTTAGATTTGTCGTAGGAGGTCATATGATCAACACGCAATACACTGAAGTAGTACAAACAAGCCTAGAACAGGTGCAAGACGCCCAAATAGAAGACGGACTAAGTGAACGTTTCGATCAAGCGATGTCATTACCTGAAAGCAACAATGGTCTTGAAGGTGGGCTGTTGGAAAACATCAGTGAACTAAAGTCAAATATCGACAATGCTAAAAGTTCATTACAAGACAGCATGGAAGCTGTAGGAGATAACCCTGCGAAACTGCTGGAAATGCAATGGGCGCTAACGCGTATTACTTTCCAAGAAGAGTTGATTGCCAAGACTGTAGGCAAAACCACTCAAAATGTAGAAACCCTATTAAAGGCTCAGTAAGAAATGATGAATAAATTGCGTGTATTCGCCTTGGCTATGGTTGTGTTTCTTGCTGGTTGTCAAACAGAGCTTTACACCAATATAAGCCAGAAAGAAGGTAATGAGATGTTATCTATTTTGCTATCTGAAGGTGTCGTAGCAACCAAAGAGCCGGGTAAAGACAACACCGTAAAATTGATGGTGGATAGTTCGCAGATTGCGTTCGCGGTGGATGCGCTTAAGCGCAAAGGCTATCCACGTGAAGAGTTTTCAACACTAAAAGAAGTATTCCCTAAAGATGATCTAATATCATCACCATTGGCTGAACGCGCTCGTCTTATCTATGCAAAGTCTCAGGAATTATCGTCGACACTTTCTCAGATTGATGGTGTTCTTGTTGCACGAGTGCACGTGGTTCTCGAAGAAAAAGATTTACGTCCTGGAGAGCGTCCGACGCCAGCTTCAGCTTCTGTGTTCATCAAGCATGCTGCCGATGTGGCGCTAGACTCTTACGTTCCGCAAATAAAGTTGCTAGTGAACAACAGTATAGAAGGTCTTAATTACGATCGTATTAGTGTCGTAATGGTGCCGTCTGCTGAGGTTCGAATCACTCCTCAGGGGAATCAATTTGAGAGCATCCTGTCTGTTCAACTAACCAAAGACTCGGTAGATAATTTTATTGTCATTCTTCTTTTCATGGTGGCGTTAATGATTGGAACGAATGTAGCAACTTATCTTTGGTGCCGTAGGAATGTAAAACGTGGCTAACCCAGAAACACCGCTTAGTCAGGTTGTTCACCAGTTCAACTATTGTCCATGTCAGTACATGGACAGTAGCTGGCTTACTGACAAGCAGTCTTGGATAGAAAACCTAGATGGTTGGAGACATAGACCAATGCTTAACAACTGGGTGCTAAAAGAGTGGGAATTAACGCCTATTTCCGAGTCGACTTTTAACATACCGACAAACAGCGTAGCACTTTTGCCACCTGAATCCCTTAGGAAACTATTGGTCATGGTTGGCGGTGTGCTGCATTGTATATCGATGCGTCAAGTTATACTCAAGGAGCCAAAGCAACATCTACATACAGCGTTTGGGTCTGAAGGGATGCAATTCTGTATTCAGCAAGGTCCAATGCTACTTTCTGATTGGCCGGAAGGATGGCAACACAAGTTACCTAGTCAATTCGACGGCGTGAGCATTCAGGAGCAGGCGTTAAAGCTTGGCTTGATTTGGTTTAGCTTCATTCTAAAAAACTCTCCAGACAATATTCAACAGCGATGGCGTTTTAAGCTCAAACAGTCAGATTTCGCATTCTCATCAAATGTTGCTTGGTTAGAAGAAACTCAGCGTGATTTGGCATATCGACTAACTAAAAAAATCGCAAAGCAGGTTATTCCCCAATGGTTTCATTTGTTGAAATAAAAACAGACAACTTACAGCTTGCTCCGGGTTTGAAGGTACTAAAAGCTCGAGAGTACTTGAGCTACTTAGACTCCCAGCACTTGGTTGAAGCTGCCCATGCTAAAGCAGGCACCATTGTCGAGAGTGCTCAACAGGCTTACGAAAGTGAAAAACAACGTGGTTACCAAGATGGGTTACAAAAGGCGGAAATTGAAAACGCCCAGACCATGATTGCGACCCTAGCCAAATGTAATGATTACTACCTTCAGGTAGAGCAAAAAATGACCGGTGTGGTGCTTGATGCTGTACGCAAGATCATCGATACCTTTGATGACGTTGATACGACGGTCAGTGTTGTGCGTGAAGCTTTACAGTTGGTCAGTAACCAAAAGCAAGTGATTTTGCATGTTCATCCAGAACAAGTCATTGACGTTCGAGAAAAGGTTTCATCGGTATTGAGTGACTTTCCAGAAGTAGGATACGTTGAAGTGGTTGCCGATGCGCGTTTAAAAAACGGAGGCTGTATCCTTGAAACGGAAGTCGGCATCATCGACGCAAGTATTGATGGTCAGTTGCAGGCATTAAAGCAGGCTATGGAAAAGCAACTCAGTGAACGTCAAAGCTCGTTGTAACTAAACCTCTTTATTATTGCTCTCGCCAAGCTTGAGTGTGACGATTTATTGGATTGGATAAACCTATTCAATCTGACGGCAACAGTTGCTTGGTAACAAAGTCTGGCACTAAGAATTGAGAGCAAAATAGAGAGTGGCAGTCGCCACTCTTTTTTTTGTCTGCAAAACCAAATAATGCCAATTTTTTTGTCATTCAATGTAGCGCTATATCTTCACTAACATGATGAATGTTAAGTGCTGACCACCATAATGTTCGTGCTGCAAAAGAGGTTCAAGTTGATAAAAAAGGCGACTGATTCTTATATAGGCGTGTAGAGGCTGCGCTTAAACTAATAAAAAACAGAGGGTATATGCTATGAACAGAGAAGAAATTATTAACCAGTGGCTGTTAGATATATCGGAAGGTCAGTGGCAACTATTAAATGATCAGTGCAACTTAGTTGGTGACGATGGCCGCCATTTCGCCTCAATCAACCTGCTACAGAGTCGGACATTGATTATGTTTCCGTTGCACCCCTCAGAGCAGCTGGAATCAGACAGTCTTCAGCTCAAGTTATTACAGCTTAACAGCCATCCTGACGTTGTTGGGATAGCCGCTTTTTCTCTTGCTGAAGATAACGCCACTATTGTGCTTAACTTTTCAGTTTCCGATGAAGCCTTGCCAGCAACTGATCTTCAGGCTTTCTGGCAAAGCAGTCTTAATTTGCGCAATTCGCTCTTTGAAGTTCTCTCCCGATAAGCTGAGTGATCAATATGGTTTATACATATAATAATGTTACTCAGCATACATTGGGGGTATCTGTACAACCTGTGCAGGTGCAGGCGAGTACGGCAGCCAATCAGCTTTCTCAGGTTCAGTCCGTCTCGGTAAATCTAACGGGTCAGAATCTTCCCCCTTTACCGAAAGGTAATCACGAGCCCGTTGCACTCAAGCAGGTTGAAGCTGAGTTTAATAAAGCGGTGATGCGGGTCGCCGAATACGAAGGCAGCGTAGTAGACAGCATTCTCACCAAAGTGAAACAGCAGTTTCCGCAAGAAGCGCCTGCTATGCAGATGCATATTGCTTCCACTGCCGCTGATAAAGTCAAAGCGGCCAACCATAGCTTCGAAATGAATCACCTTGGCAATAAATTACTCACAATGCCCGCGGTAGAGTATATGTCCCAGTCGTATCTCAGGCGTGTTTTAGAAAATGCAGAAAAGCTTGAGAATGCAGGCGTGAAACTTCATCTCGGTGATGAGGGAGGAGCTGGGTTTTTAGCAGGTTGGAATACTAGCGATGATCAGTTGTGGGGCGAGCAGATGAACAAGCTGGTTAACGGAAAAGTGAATGCCCGTGTTCTGACAACTGCTGGATATATGTTTCAGGAGAACTTCCGGCTTCATTTCGACAAAATTGCTGACTCGATTAACACACCGCTCTGGAATGAGAAGAACAGCCCTGAAAATGCGCGTGTTGATATTTTCAACGGAAGTAGCCTGAAAAAGGGCCCTCCAGTCACGGTCCAGCCTCACGGTACTGCATGGTTGAAATACGCCACCTGGAACTTGACTGAAAACATGGGCCATGAACGACATCAGCAGATAGTCGCTTCCCGTAATCATGATACGTACGATACGAGCGAGCTGTATAAACACGTTGAACCTGCCTTGTATCGTGATGAAAGCAGCGGTTTAACGGAGCGCGAGAAGGCTACCCCTGGTTTTTCTGTTTGGGAGGTGCGTGATTCTGAAGTAAAAACCGTCGGTCAGGATAACGAGGTTTCGGTCAACTGGAAGAAGCAGAACCTTGATAAAGGTCTGCCTATGTTTTCTGGGCCATCAAGTACAACCAGTTATATGTATGAGGTAGTGCGCTTACTGGATATACCAGACAATGAAGTACAGTCATTCCGCGCGATGCTGCTAGGCTGGATGATACAAGGCCGAGATCACAGTTTTACCGAGATCATGGGCGCGTTTGATGCTTATGCGCAGGAAAGAGAGGAAGGAGGGGTGGCCACGACAAGGGGCGACGCGAAACTGGCCTGGGAAATGCGCAAAACTAAGCAGTGGGAAACGGCTTACGAGAACCTTTTCACCGAAGACATCAACCTTCCGGCGCAGGAAGCAAAAACAGTCCGGGTCAAAGGCCAGGAGATCCGTTTGCCGGCGATACCCGCGGTGCATATGACAAAGGCTGAGTTCGATCGGAAGATCACTGGTGGCGACGGCTACCCATCGCAGTACGCATCGAGCGATAACCTTAAAGTTATCCGCGATGACCTCTCGAACAAGGGTTTTTCTACGGTGCGTTCCGGTTTGGCTGCTGAAAAGGTGATGTATGGCGCATACAACCCGGTGACGAATGCTCTATTCGACTCTAGCAGCGAGGCTCGGCCTGTCTCTATCCCTGAACATGCAGGAACTGATATGTCGGCGGCTTTTTTTGATGCCGATAAAGATAAGGCTATGAATGATTGGCTGAGCCAGCAGTCTCCGGATGAGTACGAGAAACTGCTAGATGACGCTGCTTCTCTCTTCGCGGAGTCGTCTCAAGAGCAGTCTTTGGGACACATATATACACGCGAAAACAGCCCAAATAACTATGTGCTGGAGGCGTTTCTTCTCGACAAGAGAACCAACATGCTGCTGCATAGCGATGCGCTTAATCTAGATAATTCAGGTGAGAGTAACGTGTCAGCTTTGGTTAAACTGGCTGGAAAGGAGGCCACTCAGGAGGCCCGTCAGCAAGCCGTTCTGGGAGCTGTAGGGGATAACCGTACTGCCCAAGATGCACTGATTAAAGGGATGCTATTAGCAGTTCAGCGCTTCTGGACGGGTGAGCCGACCGAAGCTTTTAACCCAGGCTATTCATCGCAGTACGGTTCACCTAAAGACGACATTGAGTTTAACTTGCGTTTTGAGGGGGCAATGCGCAACCTCAAAGGGGGCCCATCTGTTGATAAGCTTGATGATGTACGTGAAGAGGCTATTAAACTACGTAATATGTTGAGGGCTGCTATCCATTCCCCACTATTTGAAGGAACAACAGAGCCGGTCTACCGGGGTGTTTCTCAATATGTTGGCCAGGAACTACTAGCTCTTAAACCTGGCGAAGAGTACAAATTCCCTGGATTTATGAGCACCTCCAGAGAGCCGGGCGTCGGCTTAGATTATGCTAATGGAGCTTTTGTTGTTATTAATCCGCCCAAAACGGGTTCTCTTGGTGCAGATATAGTGGGTATAAGTAAGGCGCCTGCTGAGAAAGAGGTACTTGTGGCTGATGATACAGTGCTTCAGTTGGATAAGACATTTACTCTTAATATAACGAAAGAGATCCCAAGTACGGCGACCGGAATCAGAAGGCGTCAGTATGAAATGGGCTTGAGGCAGGCGCCAATCAAAATAAATGTTATGACGCCAGATGGCCAGGCTTCACCTGAAGGTGAAGTACTTCTCAAGGATGTGATTGCGGATATAAAAGCTAAGCCCAAAGCCAACTACTTTGGTGAGCCGATCAAGGTGGCGGTACTCAATGTAAAAAGCTAGATGAATCATGCTTATAAACGACATCATTAATTTATGAGTCATTAATCGGGCCTGCTCTCATTATCAATTTAATGGGAGCAGGCTCGGCTATTTCATGTCCCTCATAACTTTTAGGGTCTGCTGACCTTTTGCGGTTATATTTTGCCCGGACTCTACGATCAGCATTTGTATACCTTTTCTACTGCGTTACCCGTTCATTGGTTACGGCTGCGCCATTTCAAAAATTTTCCTTGTATAAATAACCTACAAACTGCTGCAAAAATCAGCTTGATAGTTTTGTGGTAAGTATCACAGCGCATTGACGAAAGTAACAAAATTAGAGCTATTTACGACATCGTTCAATAAGTAATCGTTGTTCAATAGATTTCAGTGAAACAAAAAGGAAAAACAATGAAATCAATACAACGTTTACTTGATGAATTCTGTTCTCTCAATGAGCTTCCACCACTGCATATTGAAAATAATGGTCGTTGTCAGTTGCTTGTCGACGATCGCACACTGCTCTATTTTATCGCCACAGAAGACAATGAACTTTTGTTATCTGCTCGTGTGGGTGCATTGCCAAAGCAGGGTAGCTTAAGGAGCCGAGGTTTAGAGCTGTTGGCAAGAGCAAATTATTATGGGTTAGGTTGCGGCGGTCTGAATCTCGCCATATCACCAGATGGACGTCAAGTCATTCTGTTTGGTCGAAAAGCTCTAGAATTGCTAGATGCAGCAAATCTCACCCAGTGGTTCGATGAATTCAATCAACAAAGCTCGGAGTGGTCAGCGCGATTTTCCATGTTAGACCGTGATATTCCGCTCAGTGAATCAAATCAACAAGCCTTTGCTCAGCAACTACGTGTATAGAGGAAGATATTATGGTGAATCCAGTAAAAGTTGGCCAAGCTAGTGTGCCAGATTTAGACCAGTTCCGTGCGGTTGCGGCTGCCAAAGATGACCGTGTAATCAGTAAAAAAGGTGAGGTTAAAGAGCCATCGACCTTCCATAAAGGGCATAAATACGCTGCGATTAGCGAAAATGTGCTTAAGCAAAAATACAACAAGTACTTTCAAGAGAATATAAAAACCCATTTAGACTTAAAGCAAGCGCTGATAAAGGAAGAAAAGTACGACACAGCTATGTTGGCCTACTCTCTTGTTAGCCCTTCAGGGTATAGAGGGGAGCCTCTGACAGAACGAAAAATCTTAGAGGTTGTCAGTCTTTTAGATGAAGTTAAAGTTGATGGAAATACTTACCAAGAGCTCAAAAACAATTTTGATGCAATAAGCAAAGATGCTCGACTTCAAGCGAGCTTAGAGACCCAATATCCGGGTAAGATGGACGGATTTGGTGCTGAGCTGCTCGAGATGGCGAAAGACAAACTAAAAGGGCCTGGGGTTAACGCGGCTATTAACCTGCTACTACCGGGGGTGGGGTTGATTGTCGCTACCGGTCGAGAATTGCACAAGGCTTCTATCAACGGGGATGCTGAGGCATATCATCACCAACTAGAGCAGGTTTCGCACTTGCCAGGACGAGACCAACGTTTATCTTTACCAATGGAGCAAGCGCTTGCCATTGGTCACGCAAAACTGTCTGCTGAAGGAGGGATAGGTGCCACGTTAGGAATGGCAACAGGAGGACTAGGTACATTTGGCGTAACTCCAGTGGCTACAGCAGGTGTGCTTCCTTTAGCTAAGGAAGCAATCGGAACTGTTGCGGCGTCGGGTATTATTAGCGGTGGCGGCTTTGTTGCGGGGCAGGCTGGTAGTTATGTTCTAAACAAAGAAGCAACTGAGTCATTGGCTGAGGAGGCCAACTCAGGTGTGTTGCCAAGGCTTGAGGTTGCCAATACAAAAGGAAACTTCACTTTTAGTATGCAAGACGCCGCATCGGTAAGAGCTCTTATGGTTTATCTAGGGCCAAAAGAGGACACAAACTTGACGGGCCCGGACGCTCCAGTAGAAGCTAAAGAGATGGAGAATGCTCGGTTAGCATTAAAGAAAATGCTCGGCTCGGCACCTAGTGAGCATTTGGTCCCAGACACCGACGCTATATTGAAGCTTAGCGAAGAAGATGAACCTAGCGAAACAGAGAAAGTGGCGACGGGCGCACTGAGAAAACTTCTCAACGAAGATTGGAACTGGTTGATGCCAGCAGTACGTTGCTTAGACGAAGGTAAGGCAGATCAGATCAATAAAAAGTTGACCTATAAATTGCCATTAGACGCCCCCAATGGCCGCGTAATGCTAGATAAGAGTCCTAACTTAAAAGATGAGCAAATTGATGCACTGGAGAGAATGGGTTCACCAAGCCAATTAAGGTTGCTCTATTTAGCAGAAGGCTGGGTATAATAAAAGGAGCGCAAGCTCCTTTTTAATATATGTAACTGTATGTTTTAACGGTTTTTATTGGTTGGTTTCTACTGAATCTAAAGAAGCTACCCACCTTAGAATCTCTGCTGTTGCCTCAATCAGATCTCCGGGGATGTATTGATCAAGTTGGCCATCGGCGTAAAGTGCCCGAGCTAGAGGAACCTTCTGCATTACCGGAATTCCTTCTTCCTGTGCGATTTTAATCATACGTTTTGCCATGGCATCGGTTTCTTTCAAAGTGATGATTGGAAGAGGGGTTTCCCCTTTTTTGTAGTAGAGACCGATGGCGATGTGGGTAGGGTTTGTTACTAATACGTTGGAACGCTTAACATTTTCACGTTGGTTAGATGCTTGAAGTTCTTGGTGTAATTGACGGCGTTTGCTTTTGATTTCTGGACTACCTTCCATTTCTTTATATTCGCGCTTAACTTCGTCTTTAGTCATTTTCAGTTTCTTAGTGTGATCGTATTTTTGGTAGGCAAAATCAGCTGCAGCAATCACAATAAACCCGACAGAAGAGATAATCATAAGCTGCTTAATCAACACGCCAGCTATGGTTGGAACGCAGTTTAGTCCACAGGTAGGGACTTGTAACAATGTATTCAGGTTGCCGCGAAGGGTAACCCAAATAATGCATGAAAGCAGACTGACTTTAAGTATCGATTTAATAAATTCGATAACACTTTTGAGTGAAAAAATCCGTTTTGCCCCCTCGACAGGGTTCACTTTTTTGATTTCAGGTTTAACAGATTCTCCGGTAAACAGAAAACCAAATTGGCCCATGTTGGCGAAAACTGCAACGAGTGCTGCAACAAGAATGATTGGAGCCAAGAGATAAGCCATTTCTTTAGCAATCGAGATGGCGACATCAAGCAACGCATCTTGAAAGCCTTGATAGGCCAGTTCACTGGGAAGTAGCAACAGGGCGGAAATGTGTTCAAGGTAATAATCTGAAAATGCAAACAGTACAGCAATGAGCACCAGTATCAATGAGGATGAGACGATTTCTTGGCTTTTTGCTACCTGGCCTTTTTGTCTCGCGTCACGAAGTTTTTTCGGGGTGGGTTGTTCAGTTTTTTCACCGCTCATATCTCAATCCTAGTGGCTTAGCCAAATGGGGTTTAGTAATTCGACAAACAAGGTGATATTGGGGAACAGGTCTTGATAGTGGTCCATCATCAAAGCGAGATAAAAAATCAGTAAAACACTCGCAACGGCACTTTTAATTGGCATAGCGAGGAAGAATACGTTGAGCTGAGGAGCAAATCGGCTAATGAGTGCAAGCCCAAACTCTGATAAGAACATCGCTAATACTAATGGTGCAGACATTAAGACTCCAAGCCATAACATTTGCTGGAACTGCCCGTAAAAGAATGTTACCCAAGCGTCGGTTACCGTTGGAAAGAAATCAATAACGGGCCATGAGTTATAACTTTTGAAAATCGCGTACATAAATGCGATATAGCCACCACCAGAAAAGAAGAGGGTTATGAGCGTTTGCGTCAACAGAACGGCTGTTGGCGTCGATTGTGACCCTAGTGTAGGGTTAAACATTCCTGCCATTGCAGCTCCGCGTTGGTTGTCGATCAAGAAACCACTAGCTTCCACTGCCCAAAATGGAATCGCTGCTATAAAGCCGATCAAAAGGCCCAATAAGATCTCTTTGCCAAGGATAACCATAATCCACAGCCCGTCAATCTCGGTAGGTAAGGCGTGCTGATTTATGATTGGAAAAATAAATAGTGCCAGTGAGCACAGGACACCATTGCGGACCATAGTGCCACCTAACATCTGTTTGCTCAAAATAGGCAAAAAGATAAAACACGCCATCATTCGAGGTAGCGCTAAGCTGTAGACAAATAAAGCTTGATGGAGATCTTCGTAGTTCATCGTATCTGCGGGATCTTATCCATTGTAAGCGCGGCAAATGAATGCAGCTCGGCACCTAACCATTGGGTAGTGACAAACAGAGTAATGATGACCGCAATCAGCTTAACGACAAATCCGAGAGTCTGCTCTTGGACCTGAGTCAGCGCTTGTATCAGTGAGACCAAAGTACCGACAAAGGCAGCAACTAAAATGGGAGGCAGCGATAGTACCAAGACAAGTGTTAGTGCTTGTGTCGTAAAGTGAATGATTTCTGAAGGGTTCATAGCTAAATACCTTGTCAACCGTAACTCAACACGAGACCGTGAGTTAACTTGGTCCAGCCATCAAGTAGTACAAATAGCAGCAGTTTAAAAGGCAGCGAAATGGTCATAGGGGATACCATCATCATCCCCATTGCCAACAGAATGTTTGACACAATCAAATCGATGGCGATAAAGGGAAGATAAAGTAAAAAACCTATTTCAAAAGCCCGAGTGAGTTCACTGACGGTAAATGCAGGCAATAAGAGCAATAAGCTGTCAGATTCAAGTCGGTCGACGTACTTTTGCGGCCATAAAGTTCGCGCAGCATCGGTGAAAAATGCGGCTTCTGTCTCTCGAATATGTTTTTTTAAAAACTCGCGATAGGGCTGCATCCCACTTTCAATTAGTCCCTCAACACTTGCTGAATCCTCTAGAGAAATCTCGTTTGCCTTCACATAGTCATAGGTTTCGAAGCCAACGGGTGCCATGATAAAAATAGATAAAATGATCGCAAGACCATACAACGCCATGTTAGGCGGTATTTGTTGCACGCCTAATGCATTTCGCAACAATGAAAAGACGACCGCAAGTTTGACGAAAGAGGTGGCCATCATTGCGATGAAAGGAATCAACGCCAGTAGCGCAAGGCTGACGATGAGATTGAGTTCGTCTGGCAGCTGAATCATATTAAGCGTTCTCGCCGATAAAAATTTCTAACAAGCGAACACCGAGCTTATCGTTAACATTAACAAGCTCACATTGACCTATCACTTTGCCATTGGCTCTTAATGTCACCGGTTTGGTTATGGGTTGGTCTAACTCAAAAACATAGCCAGGTTGAAGCTGAGTAAGTTGCTCTAAGGTTATCGCCTGCTGGCCAACATCAAAAGTAAGGTCAACTGGAAGTTGTTGATGATCGGTAATCGGCTCTTGGTTATGTAAATCGTTCATAGTTGGTTCTTTTTCCAGTATTTGAATGGTTTGGTCTTCAAGCTTGCATCGCCATAGATTTTTGCCCGATAGCTGAAAAACAACTTGCTGTTCAGCAACATAGCAGTGATCAAAAAAGACAACATCGCCTTGTTCAAGTGCAGTGAAGTCGCTAACCGATAATTGAGTGGTGCCAAGGCACAACCAGATTGGCAGAGTGATTTTCTGATTGATTTTGGAGGATAGAGGTGGCAGAGCTTCGACGAGAACGTTGTTGCCTTGGCTCAGCCAAAGGCAAAGTGTATTGTTGTTGTCCTTGGCAGTTAACATCAAGGTTTGACCTTGAGTGCTTTCTATCGTAATGGGTTCCAACTTGCTTAGAACCGGAAGCTGCCCAAACTGCTGTTTTAACTCACGCACATATGGCTCCAACTGAGCACCCAATAGCTCGAGCTGAAGCGAATCTGGTAGTGAGTCGAAAGAAGTCTCTTTAAGGATATCGCCAAGCCATTGCTGTAATTGTGCCGATGCCAAGTCGATGTGTAGAGTTTGACTACCAATTATCGCTGTGAGTCGATACCCCGAAAACTGCGGCTTTTCCGCGATAGTGATTGATAAGCTCCCTCCATTATTGCCATGGAAGTAACATTGTTTTGTGCAAAGGCGATTAATCAGTTCAACGCTTTCGGCTTCGATTTTAGGAAACGCTATTTTCATCAGTTTTCCTCCGGCTGCCATTCTTCATAAATGCTGCGCTGTTGACGTGAATGCTGCTGGTCATGCTGTTGGTCTGCTTGTTCTGTGACGGTGATTCTAATCGGTTGATCTAAGTTAAGACGATTAAGCCTTTCGGATAATTCTTGGCGTGCCTGCTGGTTAATGACTGAAAGAGCGTTATCTTGACGGATTGTCACACTATAACCTTGGTTATCTAACTTAATTTGGATCTCCCCACCTTTTAGCTGACCGTCATTGAGAAGTAAGCGCACCTCTTTCGATGTGGTGGCATTCGGTAGCGATACTTGGATCTGCTCTACAAGTTGTTTGACGAGGTGAGACAGCTCGTGTTGAGTTGGCTGAGAAGCTTGATTGGTCATGCTCCTTAATATGAGTTCCCCCTGAGTCATCACATTAGAGGACTGAATTTGAGTTGTTTCTGTTTTAGGTGTTGAAGGTGTCTCGAGTCGTTCAAAAGTAATCTCTTTTACTTCAGTACTGGATGCTCCACGGCCTAGAACTGAGAGATTTGATTCACTTTTGCTATTGCCTAAAGAAGCAGAGCTGCCCTCTATTGGATTTTTGTGCTTTTTATCCTTTGGTGACAAATCAGAATCTTGTCTTTGACTATTACTTTGAGCAAGTGGGAGCTCCACTCCTCGATTTGACGAGAGCTTGCCCTTATCGGCAGGGAGGCTTTCTACAGCATTCGTTTGTGCAGAATCTTTATCGACGGTTTTCTTCTTGTTTGATTGTTTTTTGTCGGTTACAACTTCTTCAAAATGAGATTGTAAGATACGAGCATCTTTAGTTTCGAACTCATTAAGAGTTTGCTCCGATTGCATCCCATCCGCTGAAGCGTTCTTAATCGATTGGTTTGTAGAGTCAATTGAAACTTCAATATCAGAAGGCAAATGGTAGACTTTTTCACTTTTTGAGTTGAGATGGGCTTCATCCATACCAGTGGGAACCGAGCTATTGGTAATCTCTGCTTTTCTTTTGGTCTGTTTTTTGTCAGCCATCGCATTTTCGAAGCGAGATTGCAGGCGATTTGGGTCCTGCTCTAAAGCTTTTCCAGAGTGTATTTTTTGAGATGGATTTAGGGTCTGACCGTCAATGTTTTGCTTAATTTGCATTGTTCCCTCTACATTACCGCGACAGTGCGAAATTCTTCTTGTTCCAGTTCTTCTTGATGTTGTGCTAGCAGTTCTTTCTCTGCTCGCTCTTGTTCATATAGCTGAACAAACTTTTCGGTGGTTTTGTGTGCTTGTAAGGCGGCTTTTTTCTTGTCTTGCAAGAGTCGCTGTTCTTCTTCAAGTGCTTTCTTTGTTTCTGCAGATTTTTGCTTGAGCTCGGCTTCGCGTTCTCGTAACAGAGCAATTTCTTGTCGTAACGTTTCCAATTCCTTGAGCAAGACAGTACTTTGCTTGGCTTTGGCAAAGCGCCGTTCTTCTTCTTGCTCGCGCCAGTGATGGTATTCTTTGACCGTTTGTTCTGCTTTTAACGCGAGCGCGGAGGCGCGGGAAACTCGGTACTCTTGCTGCTGGACGGCCTTATCGGCTTTGTCAGCACGAATTTTTTTGATGTGCAGAAGCTGGGCAATCATTGGTTAGCAATTCCCGTAAGTTGTTCAACCGCGCCTGTTAAGTCGCTTGGCTCATGAGTACCCTGACGAAGAAAAGTGCGGATGTTTTCGCTTTGAGCAATTGCCATATCTGCTCTAGGGTCTGTGCCTTGTTGGTATTCACCAATCTTAATTAGCAACTCGACTTCCTCGTATTTTGCTAACATTTCACGCATATGAGCCGCAGACTCTTTGTGCGAATCATCAACTATCTGATTCATTACGCGACTTGCAGAGCGTAGTACGTCAATCGCGGGATAATGGTTGGTTGCCGCGAGCTTCCTAGACAGAATAATGTGCCCATCGAGTATTGAACGTGTTTCATCGGCGACGGGCTCTGTCATGTCGTCACCCTCGACTAACACAGTATAAAGAGCCGTAATTGAGCCTTTATCTGATTGTCCAGCACGCTCCATCAACTTAGGCAATGCTGCAAAAACTGATGGCGGATATCCACGTCGTGTAGGTGGCTCACCGGCCGCTAAGCCAATCTCTCGTTGAGCGCGGGCAAAACGAGTGACTGAATCCATGAGTAGAAGAACGCGTTTTCCTTGGTCGCGAAAATACTCGGCAATAGACGTCGCCACGAAAGCAGCTTTTGCACGCTCCATCGCAGGGCGATCTGATGTCGCGACGACCAGTACAGAGCGCGCCATACCTTCTTCACCAAGGTCATGTTCTATAAATTCTCGAACTTCCCGTCCACGTTCACCTATAAGAGCAAGTACAGTGACATCGACGTCAGCAGAACGAATAAGTTTGGCTAGTAAGGTGCTCTTACCGCCACCAGCAGCAGCAAAAATACCCATCCGTTGGCCTTCACCGCAGGTAAGTAGGCCATCAATTGACCGGACACCTAGTGAAATGGGTTTTTCTATCAATTTGCGTTGCATCGGTGGTGGTGCATCTTGATAGACGGGATACCAAGAGGTAGGTTCTTGCATTTGCCCGCCATCAAACGGACGGCCAAGCCCATCAAGAATCTTACCTAGCAAATGTTCACCGACACCAACTTCGTGCATTTTACCTAATGGGCTAACTTCAGTGTTGGACGAAATACCAAACATGTTGCCAAGCGGGGTTAGCAGTGCGTGGTGTTGTTGGAAACCCACAACTTCGGCTAACAAAGACAAAGTTTGGTCAGGATTACGGAGTTCGCAAAGCTCTCCCACGCGTACCCCTGGAACTACAGCTTTGATGATCGTACCAGTCACTTGAGTAACACGCCCTCGGATCTGGATCAGTCGCGTTTGTTTAATAGCGGATTGCTGAGTATCGGTAATATAGGAAAACTGGTTCAAACTAAAATTAATGCACAATGATTGATGATTGCGAGAATAGGTTTTAGGGCGTTCTATTTATAGTGACTATTAGTCGGGAGTTTTTAGAAAACTAAAAAAGGGCTAAAAAAACGCGTCTGATTTTGACAGCTTGGAATGAGGGTGCTCAATATAATCGCTCTATAAATTGGGAAAATTGGAGCGTGAGTGAATGAGTACGATCAACAATCAAGTCACTACAAATTCGAAATTTGATGCGTCCGTAAGAGTTAGCCAAGATAGTGGTCGTCATGATATTGCTAGTAGCAAAGGTACCTATCGAGGAGAAACGGTCAGAGTGCACAATGCTACTCAGTCGCTATTCGATGCGATGGAGGAGTTGACGTCACTCGGCTCAGAAAAAGCAGAAAAAGACCTTAGCAAACGTAAAGTCAAAGATAGTGGCTCACGTGTTAATGAAGTTCACGAATTGGTCTCTGAGTATCTAAAGAAAGTTCCTGATTTAGAGAAAAACCAAAAAATTAAAGACCTTGCTGCCAAGATGGCAGGTGGCAATATTTCGACGATTGCACAATTGCAAGCTTATCTAAATGGTTTTTCAGAAGAAAAAAGCCACCAATACCTCGCATTGAAAGCGGCGAAGGAGTACCTCAAAGCAGGCCCAGACAATAAGCACCTGCTGGCGGTTATAGATCAAGCCTTAACGAAGATGGAGCAAAGTCCGGATTCCTGGTCTCAGATCGATACCGAAATCCGCGTTTCGCAATTTGCAGATGATTTTAGTCGGGAGCAAGAGTTCAGCAGCTTGCATCAGTTGCGAGGTTTCTATCGGGATACTGTGCATAGCTATCAAGGATTAGGAGCTGCATATCAGGACGTCGTCGAGCGATTCGGTTCACAGGAAGTATCGACCGCTGTGGAGTTCATGTTGCAAGGCATGAGTGCAGATTTGAGTGTTCAAGGTAGCACGATTGACTCGGTAAAACTGCAACTACTGATGTCTGATATGCAGAAGCTAAAAACCTTAAACACGCTTCAGGACCAGGTACGCGGTCTGTTTCAAATGTTTCAACCGCAAAGGATGAGTCATGGCTTATCAGGATTCTGACTTAATGGCTGACATCATCGCTTTGGTTGAACAACGATGGGTGGGTGCTGAAGCGGTTTGGAAGTTAGCTGAATCAATGGGTTTAATCTTGGTTGAACAAAAAATAGGTTTCTTCCGCGAGTTACACAAGTTGGTTCGACATATACCTGTAGACGTGTTCGCAGACGATGAGCAAAGACAAAACTTAATTCGAGCAGTGCAAACGGCACTCGATGAAGCTGTTGATAAAGAAGAAGAGGAAGCATGGGAAGATGAATTGGATTGACTCATCAGTGGATGATTTTTGTCGAGGAATGGGTCTAGATACAGTTGATTTTGCATCAACTGGTCGGGTGCAGTTGACATTCCAACTGAGTGGAACTCTCCATATAGAAAGACATCAGGACAACCTATTTTTGATGCTTTCAAGGGGGATCTCATGGCATCAATCGAGCGACCTGCTTAAAGATGCATTAGCACTGTGTAACTTTGATAATGGCTGGCCGTTTTCGGTTCGTACGGGATTGTTAGGAGAAGAAACTCTCGTATTCTCAGCACAAATCAATGGTGAGGAGGTGACAATACCGTCCTTAGAACAAGCTTTTGCGTTACTGATTCGACTTCATAATGAAGTGGTTGGACAATGAATAAAATAAGCACACTAAATGTTGGAATAGAAGCATTTAGTCATCTTACAACTGAACAAGCTGAACACGACTTTCCGCAACGTTTTCAACTGTTGCCCGATGGCCAAGCGATAGCAACACACTTAGAACGTTTATATGATCTCCGTCCATCTGACCAATACCTCTTAAAGTTGGCTAAGCCAAAGTTAACGCAATCTGATCTATTGAGGCCAGAAAAGTATCGTGAACAGTTTGACCAAACTTTAGACACTATCAAGGTGTTAGCAGTTCAGCAGGATTCTAAAACACTAACTTCAGCAGCAAAAACGCTAGAGAGCAGCCAACTAGATCAACGTTATCTAACCATGGCGCTTAATCTATTGATTCAGGTCTAACGTGCAATGATAAGTAAAAAAGAATCAGAGCTATTGCTTGTGCATGCCGCGCTTCAAATTCAGTACCAACAACCAGAGAACGCGATCTCTTTGCTCGATGCACTACTGGAGCTTAACGCTGACAATTGGGAAGCAAAACGTCTGCTCGCTGTTGCTTGTCTCCAGACAGGGCGATACACCCGTTCAACCATGTTGTGCGAAGAATTACTACAGGTCGATTCAAAAGACCATGAGCCGGGACTTTGGTTTTGCCTCAGTCAGGCCAGATGGAAACTGAATAATCAAGATGGGGCACGTCAGGCTCACAGACGTTACCTACTATCACTAAATAGTGAATCCAATGAATAAGTTGATTGATATACTAAATAAGGTCGGTCAGCGTAAAGATATTATGCTAGCAGTTATGTTGCTAGCGATAGTCTTTATGATGATTTTGCCGCTCCCGACAGGGCTTGTAGATGTCTTGATCGGTGCGAACATGAGTATTGCGGTGGTGCTACTTATGTTGGCGATTTACATTACCACGCCGCTAGAGTTTTCCGCTTTTCCTGCTGTTCTCCTAATCACGACGTTGTTCCGTTTATCACTGTCTATCACAACGACACGCCTTATTCTTCTACAAGGTGATGCAGGCCAAATTGTCTATACCTTTGGTAACTTCGTGGTGGGTGGCAACTTAGTTGTCGGTATTGTCGTGTTCCTAATCATCACCGTAGTTCAGTTTATGGTAATAACCAAAGGTTCTGAACGTGTTGCTGAGGTTAGTGCGAGATTCTCGCTTGATGCTATGCCTGGTAAGCAGATGAGTATCGATGGTGATATGCGCGCTGGGGTGATTGATGTCAATGAAGCTAGGCACCGCCGCTCTCTGATTGAGAAAGAGAGCCAGATGTATGGATCGATGGACGGCGCAATGAAGTTCGTAAAAGGAGATTCAATTGCGGGTTTGATCATCATCGTAGTCAACATCCTTGGTGGTGTAATGATCGGGGTCACTCAGAAAGGTATGAGTGCTTCAGAAGCGTTGGAATTATTTGCGATTCTAACGGTTGGAGATGGCTTAGTTTCACAGATCCCTGCGCTATTTATCGCTATTACTGCTGGTATCATTGTTACGCGCGTGTCTCATGAAGAGTCATCAGACTTAGGCTCAGATATTGGTGGGCAGGTAACGGCTCAACCAAGGGCCTTGCTTATTGGTGGTGTTCTTCTGATTCTGTTTTCTTTGATACCTGGTTTTCCAAAGATAACTTTCCTTGTTCTAGCCGCAGTGGTTGGGGGAGGGGGAATGTTTCTCTTTTACCAACAGAAAAAGCAAAATGAGACTGACACCTCTGACCTATCTACCTTTGTCGCTCAAGGAGCGGGTTCACCTGCAGCGATGCCAAATAAACCATCTCAGTCTCGAGTGAGTAAAGGTAAGTTAACCGAACAAGAAGAGTTCGCGATGACTGTGCCGTTGCTTATTGACCTCGATTCAAGCTTGCAGGTACACCTAGAGGCGGTGGCACTTAACGATGAGCTTGCGCGGGTTAGGCGCGCTCTATACCTCGACCTGGGCGTTCCTTTCCCTGGTATCCACCTGCGCTTCAATGACGGAATGAGCAACGGAGAATATTTAATTCAGCTACAAGAAGTACCAGTTGCAAGAGGTCGAATAGAACAAGACAAATTACTCGTGACAGAGGGAGCAGAGCAGCTCGAGTTGCTCGGGATACCTTATGAAGAAGACGAAGATTTCCTACCAGGGATCAAGAGTAGGTGGGTGGCAAACAGCCATCGGGAAAAGCTAGAGATAAGCCATGTCGGTTTCTTAACTCCGGATCGAATCCTGACGTTCCATTTATCACACGTGTTGAAAGACTATGCACAAGACTTTATTGGGATTCAGGAAACTCGTTACCTACTTGAGCAAATGGAAGGCAGTTATGGCGAGTTGGTGAAAGAAGCACAGCGAATCGTACCTTTGCAAAAAATGACGGAGATCCTCCAACGTCTGGTTTCGGAGGACATATCTATCCGAAACCTAAGGGTTATTCTCGAAGCGATGGTTGAGTGGGGACAAAAAGAAAAAGATGTTGTTCAGCTCACTGAATATATTCGTTCAAGTTTGAAGCGATACATTTGCTACAAATACGCCAGTGGGCAAAACATGCTCCCTGCTTATCTGCTAGATCAAAGCCTTGAAGATACGATTCGCAATGGTATTAGACAAACATCAGCAGGCAGCTATTTGGCGTTGGATCCTTCGGTTACTCAGCAATTTGTCAGCGATGTAAAGCAGACGGTGGGGGATCTTAGCAGAATGCCTAATAAGCCAGTGCTCGTCGTCTCGATGGATGTACGTCGATACGTCAGGAAGCTGATTGAATCAGACTATTACGAGTTGCCAGTGCTTTCCTTCCAAGAGTTGACACAGCAAATCAACATTCAACCACTTGGTCGGGTTGGAATGTAATGGACAAACTAATTCGCTCTTTGCAAGACGCAGGGATAGAGACGGCGCCTTACTACTGGCAAAAAAGCGCCATCAAGCTCGGTGACCGTATTGAATTTGATGGAATGGAGCTTGTATTTCGGGTTGAAGAGGGAGAGATCGTTATTGTTTTGCTTAGAAGAACCAGCATCAACCAAGGACTTCGAAACCCATTCTCCTGCCTGTTCATGCTTGCTGAACATGCGGTTAGGCTCTACCCACCAGACTGGGTGATTCGAGGCAATGTCGATGTGTTGCGTGGTAGTAACATGAGTAACCAACGGCTTGCGCAATTTTATCTAACGGCTTGTGGCGCCAGCCATGATGCAGAAGCTGACTGGTATTTACTGCGTTTAGCTGACTATAGGTCGTTGAAAAATAGAAAAAAGTAAAAAGTCTCGGCTGTTACTGACAGCGCGCGACGTTTTACTGCCTTTATGATGGAAAACAAGATGAAACAACCCTTTACCGACACGATAGACCAAGCCGAACTAGCGATCCAAAGTGCCGGAGATCGTAGTGATGTATTTAATGAACTGTTGGAAGGGCTTGGGGTCGGGCCTGTAGCCGGTGAAATCCTGCTGGGAGGGATCAGTGCCTCTCCACAAACTATGAAACATGCAGAGCAGGAACTGGTAGAAGAGGTGATGCGCAGGCGTCAGCAGTTGAATGCTGTACAGGCACCGGGTGAAAAAGGCAAAAGAAGAAAACGTCCGACCATGATGCGCGGAATGGTGATTTAAGGTTTTTTGATATGACAGATATGCGAACAACGACAGACTTAAACGCGGTTGCAACGAGTGGCACTGGTGATGTAGACAACCCTCAGGTTCCTCTTTCCTTTCAGGCTGAACTGGAAGCAAAGCTTAAAAAGAATCTCTCCGAAGACCAGTATACTCTAATCGCCCCACTTCTTACTCAACTGCAAGGGCTGCCTCCTATCAATGGCTTAGCGGCTGCAGAAGAGATTGCACAACAGTACGCGATAGCTATTGAGACACTGATTGAGAAGCAGGCGGCTTTTTCTGATATGCCGCTTCAGGGTGCTCTGACTCAGTGGATTGATAACCTTAAAGCTAAAGTTCCCACTGAAGGTGATGCGAAGGGCACGGTTGCGCAGAGTGAGTTGAATACACAACTGAATATTACTCTAGCAACTCAGTTTGAAAGCTGGTTTACCAACCTGCTAAACCAGAGCGTTGGGCCGGGTATGCCGACGGAGTTTATCCGCAATATTCAGCTGACGGTTTCAGGTTCTTTGTCCTTAGCTGAGCAGATGCAGGATTTGGACGCTGTTGGCCTGAAAAGCAAAACAGAAGAGCTCAGTACTTTTTTTGCTGGTATCAAAGCTCGGTTACCGCTTTCAGAAAATCCTGTTGAGGGCACTCAGTACCTGCGAGCTATGTTTGAGCGACTGGGAAAAGAATCTTTCCCGCTATCACAGTTGCTGTCAGAGAATCTTTTACTGACGAAAGAGCAGTTTACAAACAAAGTAACCGAGCTTCTACAAAGTTCGCTGCTAATCAGTAAAGAGGATGCAGAGGCGATAGCCGGCCGGTTTGTAAGAGCTGGTATTGGCAGTATGTCAATGACTGAGCTGGAGAAACTCTTTAGCAATCTTGACGGGCAGGTTGAAGGGATATACACCTATGCCCGCGTTAAGGGGCAGCTATCAGGAGAAGTGACACTTACCAAAGGTGTTGCGGATATGGTTAAGCTGCTGAAAGATGACCCAAAAATAGAGATCTCTATTTCCACTTTCTTTGCCGGTATTGCAAAGCCGTTAACGGATTTGCAGATTGATACTCTTGTTAGTGGACTGAAGGATAAGAAGCAGAGTCAGGTTTCGGAACAGGAGCTCGAAAGGATTAAGGAAAGCGCTGGAAACGATATAGAGGTCCTGTTTCAAAAATACGAGAGTGGGCAGGAAATGTCCGGTGACAAAACGCTTTTGCAACGCTACACGACGCTGACTGAAAATCTCGAAAAGTTAAAAGCTAGGCTTGGCAACGTTAGCCAGAAAGAGCTTGACGACAATAAAATCTTGGCTGAACACGCTTTGACCGCCCGGGATCTGTTGTCGATTACCGATGCTAGTCTCGCCAACCGTTTTGACGAGCAGGTGCTGTTAGCACTGAATGAGCGACGGGTAAACCGCCTTGAAAAGCGTAATGAGGTAAAAGACGACCTACAGGATCTCACCGCTCGCCTGAAGGTTTTTGGAGAGGTTCAATCGAAAATTCATACTCAGCAGAGTAATAACAGTGGATACAACCCTGCTAGCTACAAATTTTCTCATAGTGACTTTGGTTATGGTTCAGAAGAGGCATTTAAAAAGTCACCTGAATACGCATATCTGCACAGCATAGCTCCTGATAAACAGGTGAGCGAGATAAGTCATATGGACTTTCTTAAAAAAGAGGGTGTAGATGCTCAGAACAAGACCTACCAGAATAAAAAAGATGAACCCACTTATTTAACTGACTTCTCAAGCTCAATCAGCGATAAGTCCAAACTGCTGAATGACGAAGTTCAGATCAAAACAACCACACTGAATGATCTCAGCTCTCAATATAACTCAACTGTTGAGGCGATGAATAAATTCGTTCAGAAATTTCACAGTATTTTAGAACAAATCCTACGAGCTATTTAAGGATAAGCACAATGACTACAGAACACGCGACTACCGATGCATCTCAATTTGATGCTAATGACTTGTTTTCTTTTTTGGAAGAGGGCGGCACGATTAAGATGCTCCATGATGTATCTCCTGACACTATTGAGCACATCTATGCCGTGGGCTACAACTTCTTTCAATCCGGTAAGACTGACCAGGCAGCGAAGGTTTTCCAATTACTCTGCATGTTAGATCACTATCAGGCGCGTTTTTTTGTAGGTCTTGGAGCGGCTCGTCAGGAAATGGGTGAATATCTGGAGGCGATTGACGCCTACAGCTATGCGGCACTGGTGGATATTAACGATCCGCGTCCGCCTTTCCATTCGGCCGAGTGTCACTTAAAGCTTGAACAACTGACCGAAGCGGAAAGTGGATTTTACAGTGCAAAGGAGATGTCTGCCGGGAAATCAGACTATGCAGATTTGCATAAACGTGCAGACATCATGTTGGAAGCGGTGAGAAATAAAAGGAGTAACTAGAATATGAATTCTATGCTAATTGACCGCTCCCAGGGCACGGGTTATACCCAGGGCCCTGATGAAACGAAGCTGGAAAAAAACCAGCAGAAGACCACCGGACAGACTAATGTTGCGGCGGGAAATGTTCAGAAAAATGGTGCAGAACTGCCAAGCTCTGACAAGGTTCTGCCTCAGCTGAATGTGCCACAGGTACAGGTGACAGAAAAAAGTACCCCACTAACTCTGGCTGAGATCGCAACACTTCAGCAAGCTGTTAGCGCTTTATCTGGAACCATGCGAGCAACAGATCAGGAAACGACAGCAATTGCTGTAAAGATCATTTCAGGCTCTGCTGATGATTTTGAAGTTGAGCTAGCAGCGTTGACTGACAAACTGAAAAGTGCCCAGAACAAACTCAAAATTGAGGAAGTGAAAGTCGCTAAAGCTAAGCATGAGCAGGAAATGGCTGAAAACCTTGAGAAGATCAAAGAGTCTCAGGAAGCTGCGCAAGAAGCTAAGAAGTCTGGTCTTGCGTCTAAAATCTTCGGTTGGATCAGTGCAGTTGCCTCGATTATTGTCGGTGCCATTATGATCGCGACAGGTGTTGGTGCAGCTGCGGGCGCCCTGATGATTGCCGGAGGTCTGATGGGGGTCATCAGTCAGGTGACGCAGATGCCAGAAGTTCAAAAAGCGATGGAAGCTGCAGGTGTCGATGTAAAGGCCTTTGGCTATGCCATGATGGCTATACAGGGAGCACTAGCTATCGCAAGTGCTGGTGTTGCGATAGGCAATATCGTTAATGCATTGAAGGGCGCGGTGGATGTAGCGGCTAAAACACTGTCCACAGCTGTCAAGGTAACTCGTACCGTTGCAGAAACCGTCGATACTGCGGCAAATCTTGGCTCAAGTGCTGCAGACATTGCCAACGGAGTGAATCAATCGAAAGTTGCTAACATTCAGGCTGATCTCGCTGACATTCGGGCTGAAATGACTCTCGATCAGTCGGTAATAGACAAACTCAAAGAAGAAATTGAGAACATCCTGCAGGGCTTCCAAGAGCTGATGGAGATTATTATGCAGATGATCCAGGCTAAAGGCGAAACTATGCAGACAGTATTGAACCGTCCGGCTACGGTCTAAGGGGGAATTGCAATGGCAAATGAAGTGAATAATATAACTGCAGGTTATACAAAGATATTTGATCTGGTTGACAACTTTAAGACTGAAGCTGGTGAAACGCGGGCTATCACGAAGCAGGAAGCGGCAGAACTGAAAACAACGGTTCAGAGCTGGGCAAACGATCTTAAAAACTATCAGCTTTCGGTTCCGTCAGGTCAGGTAAATGGCCAGATGGCGATGGCTGCAGAAAAGTTAGTTGGTGAATTATCTACTGCATTGAGTAATATCAACTCGGTTGGTTCTCTGGCTACTGGTACGCTTTCAGGCTCGTTGCTGATAAGTTCGCTCGAAAAAATCAAGCCAGTTGCAGACTTTGTTCTTGGCCGTATTGATACGGTACTAGCGGGTAATCCTGTCTCTGAAAAGCTAATGGCTCAGATGGCTCCTTTGATGGATGATCTCGTGACTGCGATCGTTCAGAGTGCTGCAGGGGAAGCAAATAAATCAAACAACCTAGATGATATGCTTCCACGCTTAACTCAGGCTGTTGAGTCTGTTAAAACAATGCTTAATGGTACTGAAGAAGGCAGGAAGCTAACGCAAGAGCTAAATAGTCTGATCGGAAAAATGACCAACAATGCTGGACAGGTAGCCGACGCAGAAGATAGTTCCAACTCTATCGCTGATGGTCTGGCTCTGATTGTTCTGCTGTACACTCTTTCCAAACTTAGCCGTCAACAGCAGGTACAACAGCGTGAAATTGCTGTTGATGCGACAGTGACTAGCCAGAAAAACCAGGCTGATGAGCAGAGAAGTGCCGCTTGGGCAATGATCGGTATGGCTATCGTTGCGGGCGTAATGGCGGGGTTAACTGTAGCCGCGGGCGCGTTTGGCGCTTTTCAGTCTGGCAAGAAAATTGGCAAAGAGATGTCAGCAAACGCGCAGGTAAATACCCAGCAGAAAGGTATGAACCAGGTAGATGAACTATTGAAGAAAACTGACCTTCCTGAGCATGAGCGCGTTCAGTTGACGAAACTCAAGGAGGAAGGTACTAAGAACCTGACAGAAGGCAATCAATACTTGCAGACTAACAACCACAAGTTTGATCGTATGACGGGTATCAACCAGGCGCTGACGGCTTTTGTTCAGACTCTGGGTCAGTTTGGTAACGCGATTGCCAATTATTCACAGGCCGAATCTCAGGCACGAAGTAAGGAAGACGAAGTTCAGGCCACCCAGGCTCAAGCAGAAAAACAGAAAGCAGACGAAAATGTCAGCTTCCAAGAAGGTCTGCTTAAAGAGCTTCGTGACTTGTTCCGCTCTATTGCTGATAGTGAAAACCAGGCATGGCGGGCTTCGGCTCCAACGGTTTAACTTAAAATCGTTCTAACCTCAAGGCGCTACATTGTGGCGCCTTTTTTTGTAAATTTTCTTATTGGTTACGTACACAAAAAAAGCAAAGCCAGAGTGACTTTGCTTAGATTCGCGATGGTTCTTTGTTAGTGAACGATGATTACACTCGAAATGCAGCTTGGCTAAAATTAGACTTCTCTTTGGCTTCTGGTTCAGCCAACTCTTGTAAGTCACTTTGCACTTGATCGTAATATTGGCTAAGAAGCTCAAGTTGCTGATAGAGGCTATGACGGTCAGCCTGTACCAGAGATTGCTGGTTCCAGAGGATCACGTTATTGCTGTTGCTATCA
Source organism: Vibrio tubiashii ATCC 19109 (assembly GCF_000772105.1). Taxonomy (NCBI): domain Bacteria; kingdom Pseudomonadati; phylum Pseudomonadota; class Gammaproteobacteria; order Vibrionales; family Vibrionaceae; genus Vibrio; species Vibrio tubiashii. The sequence goes on along the minus strand of NZ_CP009354.1, from coordinate 1,986,195 downwards.
AAGCCAACAACGGGCTTTTTCTCTTCTTGGCTGAACATACCTATCTCAAGCAGAGGTTTCGCATTGTCAGAGGTTAACTCACCAAGATTGCTGAACATAAGTAACCGTCCGGCAGGGTGCTCTGTAATGTGGCATTCCTGCTCTCCTACCTTGAAGCTGACAACGGTATCAATGTTACCTGAAAGTGTTAGGTTTAACTCCTGACATAGTATTTCAATTGCCTGAGTGTATTGTTGACTCATTCGTTACTCTTATGTTGGTCTGAAAATCTGACGGCAGTACAACAAAAAGCGTCTGGCTCAACTATCAGTATCGGCAGGAAGTTTTTATATTGTTTGGTGTGAGTGAATGAGATAGCTGACTGGTATTTGTCAGTTATATATTTCCGACCGATCCTGATATTTTCTCCTGCAGCAAGCTCCTAAACTGCTTAGCGTGTTAAACAATAAAGAAAAGCAGTATGACTCATTTAAATGCAACTCACTCAAGCGCAACACAGGTTGCCAATGTTTCAAATCATCAGACAGAGATGTCAGCTCAGACTGGCGCACTTGGTGATAAACCCGTCACTTCAATCGCAACACCAAAAGAAGTTCAGCAGTTAGCAGAAAGAACGGAGAGTAGTCCGAGAACGTCGCTAAAAGACAAGGTTATTAGCTGGTTGAGCGGTGCGGTAAACGCCATTAAGGGGTTGTTTGTATCAAAAGATAAGCCTATATCAAGCATGACCCCGACAGGTCAAACACAGCAACTATCTCGTGAAGAAATGGGTAAGGTAGCTCTAAAAGAGTCTCTAAATGGCCTAACTCAGTTAGATACTTTATCGAGCCTTGATGGAGAGTCACTGAAACAGCAGCATAGAGAGCTTGCGACAAACAATGGCGCTCTACGTTCAACAGTCACAGCACTTCAGACCATCAAACTGTTCGGAACCGAAACTCAGAAAACGGCAGCAAGCAACATATTAAGCGATATGGTGGGTGGTCAGCCTTTCCAGCAGTGGGCGACAACAGGTAGTGGTGAGGCTAAAGATGCTTCAACGTTTTTGAACGATGCCTTATCCGAGGAACTACAAGCCGCTAGCGACAAGATCAATCAACTTTCCGTACAAATCAGCAAGCTTAAAGATGAATTAATTGATTACTTACAGCCTCAACAGACTGCTTCGGCAAGTGAAGAGAAGCCCGCGAACTCAATTGAATCTCGCTATGAAGCGGATAACGATCTTGGGATTGGAGGCGGTCGCTCTGCTAAAGATAACAGTGTTAAAACTGCACTGGATGCAGTTAGCTTTCTTGCTACCAGAATAGCACCAAGTACAACCCCTACACTGTCTAGCGAATCGATTAATGCACTGCAAGATGCAATCGCCGACGGGACTGTTTCCTTTAGTATGATACAGAATGACGCTCTTAATAAGGGAGACTTAGTTATGATCCGGGAGCTTGCACTGTCAACAGTTTCAAACCAAGATGCATCATATACTGGCGAACTAGGCTCGATTGTAGACTCGTTAAGTCATAGTCGGCCAAATGCAGGAACAGTAATGCAAGGTATTCAGGGCTTCATTGATATGTCAGCCTCTCAGTGGCACGCAAAAACAGCGGATAAGCCGGAAGACGCTATTGACGCAAACGCTCATGCTAAGTTTGACAGAGAGTTAATGAAATCAAGCTTTGATGGTATGTCGCAAAGCGATCTTAAGCAGGCCTTAGCTCAGTTGGAAGGCGATTTTGGCCAGAATCTTAGGGGTATTATGGGCTTAGTTGCTGAAAAAGTGCCGGTTTCTGATGATGCGCAGGAAAATCCGGTGCTTATATCTAGTGCGATGCGCTACGGTAATGTCATCGAAGGACTGATTACTGCTCTAAAGGAAAAGTTAGGTGAGCCAACCGATACTCGCTTTGCTGATGCACCAATGATTCGGGATATTTCTGAGCTGACTGCTTTTGAGAAAGCTGCGCTGTTAAGGGTGGGGATTACGGAAGAGATGATGGCTTAACCCACGTCTACATGCTTTGTTAACACTAAAAAATGCCCTTCGATGAGAAGGGCTTTTTTGTCTTAGGATTATAATGCTTTCCAGCATTAATGATTTACAAGAGTCAACCCACTAGGCAGAGCATCACCAAACACGCGCTTAGATTCGCTTTCTGATAGTTCTTTGACCTCATCTACCAGGCTAATCCAAGATTCCGGCACCTTGCTTTGTTTTAGCTTAGCAAGAACTTGGCTTCTAAAGTCATCAGAAATATCAAACAGGCGATCGCCTGTTTTTCGACAGATCATGACCGCGGCAAAAGCAATCATGGGTTCTTTTTGCCAGTTTTGTTCAAGCAACTTAGGTAGCCATTGCTCTGCTTGTTCACGAGGAATCACGCTGTGCTGACTGCCATACAGAGGAGTACGTGAGGCAAGTCTGCCTAATGCCCACCAATGCGCTTGTTCGAACTGGTTATGGTTGATGGCTTTACTTAAGCACCAAGAAGCGAGCAGCACTTTATCTTCAACTTCAAGATGCTCTAGTGAAGCGGCAAGTCTAACCATAGACTCATAACCCATATCTTGTGCCGCTTTGGCTGACTGAGGGTTTTTCATAGCCCCAGGGTGCAGATATTTAGCAATATCGGCGAGGATAGTCTCTTGCTGTTCTTGGCTGAGACCTCCGGCAATTCTACGCCAGAAAACCCACCAGTCAGTCCAACCTTGATGGTTTTTAAACTGAATTCCCTGTTGATAGAGCCCCCAAACCTGCTCTATACGCCATGAATCAGTAGCTTCGCCAAAACCAGGGCGCAGTGAGAATCCAGCTAAGCGCAGCCAGTTTTTTTCGTGTGGCTCAGAGCGGCGGCGGCGCTTGCGTCCGAGTGCAAAAGCATCGAACAGCTGACGCAAAGTCGTGAAGTCCCACTCATCACGCTTGCCAAGTTTTCGCTCTAGCTCTTTAGCTAGGGTTTTGATTTCTTTAGAATCCGCGCTTTTCTTGTTGCCACTATAGATACGAGATATCAGCTCTTTACATTCGGGCAGGCGAGGGTGAAGACTCTCTTCAACTTGATCTTCTGCTTGTTGGTTACGAACTTCAAATTCTAGTTCCCAACGTTTTGTGTCATCTTCGACATGGACACATTCCATTTTCAGCGTGCCGACTTCGGTTAGCTGACAGGCGAGCTGAACTTCAACTTGCTCTTTCTGGTTGGCTTGCAGTTCGATTCCTTCACCTTGCAATGTCGAGATGTAAGGCGGTAGCGGCGCGAATAGGTCTGGGTCAATATCAACCATGACGCCATTTTGAATCGCGGTGTTGTTAGAAAGCGTGTCGTGTGTCGTCGTTAGAAGATTAAAACGAACAGGTTCGCCCAAAGTTAACGAGAATCGGCGACCGCTTAGCCTAATTTCGTGTCCTTCCTCGGTGCCTTTTGATAGCAGGCAGAGTGCTTTGCCCATTTTGTTCTTTTCTTGAAGATGTAAGAAGTAAGAACGTGCTGCGCCACCACCGATCTTAAGTTGTGCGCCTCGGCGAGCTTTACTAAAGGCAACAGCACCAAGTGCGACTGACCAATCTGGATGAGGGTTATCGAGCACCGTGACATCGTCACCGCGCCAGTTGCCAAGCAATTGAGTAACACGCTGTGTGACGAGGTCACTATTGAACACCCCACCGTTGAGCAGTATACCAACAGGGATAGCAGGCTTGTTGGAATCGTCTTGATTGAGCGCCGCCATTGAAACTTGCTGATGTTGGCTCAAAAACTCGGCTACGTGTTTACTGACCGCAGGATCGGCCACGTAAGGCAGGCCAAACTCAACGACAGCACTGCGTCTTTTATCTGGTGTGTCTGTAAAATCAGACAGTGGGAAGAATCCATCCAACGCAATTTGATGAACTTCTTGCTTTGAAAGGCCGATACTCTTCGTGCCGCCTAGCAATTTAGAACCGCTACCGAGCATAGTGATCTTCACTTCTTCAGGTGCATCGGCCGAAAGTAAGTTTTCTTTTGCTTTACGTGTTTGCTGAATCAGCTTAGTTAAGCTGGCTGCGTTGAGCTTTTTACTTTGATTGAAGCGTTGCTCTGCCAGATGCGCTAACGCAAGGTCGAGGTTATCACCACCTAGCATTAAGTGATCGCCCACACCAATGCGATCCAAAGAGAGTTCACTTTGATCGAATTTAGCTTCAATCAAACTTAAATCGGTTGTACCACCACCGACATCACAGACAAGAATTAACGGCAGGTCTTTTAGCTCTTCTGCTGCACTTTGCTGGTGGCGCGCATACCAGTCGTAACAAACCGCTTGAGGCTCTTCGAGAAGGACAATTTTGTTTAACCCTGCGAGCTGCGCGGCTTCAAGGGTAAGTTTGCGTGCCGTTTCGTCGAATGAAGCAGGGACTGTTACCACCACTTCTTGGTCTTCAAGCTTATTACTTGGATTGCGATAGTTCCAAGCCAGTCGAATGTGGTTTAGGTAGCTTGCGCTAGCGATAACAGGCGAGACTTTATCAACATCCGTTGCGCCAGCCCAAGGCAAAATATCGGAGCTTCGATCCACGGCTTGGTGTGAGAGCCAGCTTTTGGCACTAGAAACTTGGCGACCTTCCACTTTAGCACCGAGCTCTCGTGCCCATTCGCCAACAATCACTTGGCTAATGTCACCAGCGACGGGTTGATTGTCCCATGGCAGTATTAAGTCTGATGGAGATACTTGACCTGCAGCAGGGTGATAACGGAAAGAGGGCAGCAATGGCTTGCGGACGACTTCACCTGGGCCGATTAACTGGTCTATTTCAAATAGGGAAACGGCAGAGTTTTGTAGGTCGTCGGTGATTTCACAGAATGCGACAACCGTGTTGGTTGTACCTAAATCAATACCGACTAAGAATCGAGGAGATGCCATAGATAACCTTATTTGCGGACAACTTAAAACAACGGCACCCAGAGGTGCCGTTAATCGTTATGCTTGTTCTGAGCTCGAGTTTACGTCTTCGCGGACATCAAACTCAACATGCCATTTCTGCCCATTGTCAGCAGCGATAGCTTCAAGATACAAAGTACCGAGTTCAGTGACGCGTGATGCAAGAGTCACCGGAACGACTTCACCTTCACGGCGCCCTTCAGATACAGGCAGCGTGACTTGAATCTCAGGTAATTCGTCTAGCTCTTCAGGAGCCCAATGGTCTAGATGAGTACCAGCGATATCGTCACGACGAACGGTAGAACCAAAGAACTGGAAGTTAACCGGTTGACCAATGATAAGTCCAAACTCTTGGCTTGGAACATCAGCGCTAGAGCCTTCTTCCATGCCAAATGGAGCTACACACAGTGCCTCCATCGGTGGTGCCATACCTGGGATAGCGGGCATAGCACTCTCAATTCCTACGTAGTAGCTAGACGCAATACCGCCTCGAATTCGAACGCCTTGTCCGCGGCGAACACTGCCGTAGTATGAAGCTCCGCTTGCTACTGCAAGATCGAGATCAACGCCAGTTAAACGCTTCGCCATTTCGCTATCTGCGTCAATCAACCATTCGTTGAGCGTTTCTTCAAGACGATTAGCAAGCAGGGTTGACTTCAGTACGCCACCGTTAAATAAAATCGCCGTTGGCTTGATGAAATCAGAAGATTGAGCTGCGTCACCACCCGGCATGCCTGGCATGTTGGCAAATGGGTTGTACTCTTGCTGTGCTTCAGAACCAGAAAGCGCGTTGGCTTGTTTGGTTAAGAATGCCGCAATATGGCGAGTAATACCTGCGTCTTGTGCGTAAGGCAGACCCATTTGAGTCAGTGCGCCACGGTTGCGCTGAACAGGATGCTCGCAAACAGCAACTTTCGGGAAGAATCCATCAACAAGAGTTTGTTGAACTTCTTGCTGAGTAAGCTCTGTTTTAAGCGTTGCCCCTAGCAGCTTAGAACCACGACTCGGTACAACGATAGGCACCGATTGAAGCTCGCTATCGTTTAGTAGGGCTTCTTTAGCATCACGACATGCATGAGTCATTGCTTGAACTTGCCATGGCTGAAGCTCTTTACCTTCTTGAGCAAGCTTCATCTTAAGGCGATAAGCCAACGCAAGATCCATATTGTCGCCACCCAATAGGATATGTTCACCGACTGCAATACGATTAAGTGTTAGGTTACCTTCTTCCTCTGTCACCTCGACAAGAGAAAGGTCGGTAGTACCACCACCGATATCAACAACAAGAACAATATCGCCAACAGAGACTTCATCGCGCCATTTGTCGTTGCTGTTATCGATCCAGTTGTAGAGTGCAGCTTGTGGCTCTTCAAGTAGCGTTAAATGAACAAAGCCTACATTGCGCGCAGCTTCTGCAGTCAGATCGCGTGCTGCAGGATCAAATGATGCCGGAACAGTGATGGTTACATCTTGCTTGGCAAGCGGATTATTTGGATTTGAATGATCCCAAGCTTGTTTTAGGTGTTCTAAATAAAGCTCAGTGGCACGCAGTGGTGACACCTTCTCTACTTCTTCAGGACTGCCAGCCGGCAGAAACGCGTCGCGACGGTTGACGCCACCGTGACAAAGCCAAGATTTCGCACTGGCAATCAGACGAATCGGAGTTTTAGCACCTAAATTACGCGCGATAGCACCAACAAGAGCCGTTGGCTCAGATGACCAAGGCAAAACACGCGATGCCGGGTTCATTTCGTGTTCGTGCGGTTGGTATAAAAATGAACCGAGTTGGCTGCGGTTTTCTACTGTACCTGGTGCCGTTAATTGAGGAATAGCCATTACCTCAACGCGTGCATCTTCAACGCTAGTATCTACATAGGACAGCACGCAATGTGTGGTCCCTAAGTCGATACCGACGCTAAATTTAGGAGGGTTAGATTCTGTGTTTTGCGGTTGGTTATTCTGGTGTTCCATTACAGCTCAACCTCTGCTGGAGCAATAACAGACGCATCATAGTTCTCTGCAAGTTTTGGTAGATTCATCGATCTTGCTTTCCAACCTTTGTGAATCAGAGTACCGTTAAACGGTGCATTACCTGTAACGTTACCCGTTAGGCGAACTTGCTGTGGGTTGAAGCCTTCTTCAATAGTGATGCGCGTTTCTTCGTCTTCGTTACGAATATGCTCAAGCGTTACATGGTCACTTAGTACCTTTTGACCACCGGTGTGTATAACACGAGCAGCTGCCCCCACTTCTTCGTCAGAGAATGAGGTTAAGTCTTCTTGCAAGAAGTCGATTAGACGCGCTTCTTGCTGCATAATTGATAGCAGTTGCATTGCTGAATCGGTAGAGGCAGTTGCCAGTTTTGATTCAACTTCAACCACTTTTTCGATGACTTTTTCTACTTCGACCACTTTTTCTACTTCAACGATCTTTTCGACGGGCTTTTCTACTTCAACGATTTTCTCAACTGGTTTCTCTACCACTTTCTCAATGACTTTTGACTTGCGAGAAGTCGCAATAAGTAGCAGCAATACACTTGAAGCAGCAAGACCCGCGTGAAGCATATCGAACGTTTGAGGGATCATTTGTAAATCGAACGTCATGACAATTCTCTTAATTTTTAGTGTAAGGAGAGATGAAGTAAATCTCTGCTTTGGCTCAGGTGACAGTTTGAGCCTATTTGTTCTGATAAATTGGGGCGAATAGTACCATAATCAAGTCACCATTCTGCTACTAAAAGCGTTTTAATCCGGTGTTTTAAAGTTTAAGTGATGAGTTTTCATTCAATTACTCTCGCAAAAAGAGGCACACAGCACGGAACGTGAATAGGCTTGTATGTAATCGCCGATAGTTCTTTATGTAACTAAATGGATAGGGCTAGAATACTGCGCTTATTTTGATGCGCTGTTCCATAAAAATGCCTTATGCAATATTTGACTAAAAAGAAGTATTTATACCCGTTCTTTGCGTTCATTTTTTCCTTATTGGTCACCTTGTACGCGGTCTATTTTGTCTATCAATCACAGTTTAAATACACGGTTTCTTTGGTAGATAAACTTGCAGAGCAACAAGCGGATAACTTACAGCAAGTGGTGGAGAGTGATTTACAGTTCATAGGTGCTGGAGCCAATTTTTTCCATGCTACTCAACCGGAAGACTGGCACCGCTTTCCAGTATTTGCCGATCAAATCGTTTCCTCTTCTCAAACGCTTATCGCGCTGCAATGGATGCCGCGCATTGAACATCATCAAGTCGCTGCCCATGTTGAAAAGGTTAAGCGAACCTACCCGTTTTATGAGATTTACACAGTACCCAAAGACGGACCAAAGACGCTTGGTTACATCATGCGTAACGATGAACCCATCTACCCAGCATCCGATGTGTATCCCCGAAATCAGGCGAACTTCAATGCGCTCGGCTATTACTCGTCTCGGTTGCGTTTTCAGTTAGTGCTTGATGGTATTCGTGAAACCGGGCAGCCAAGCGTTTCTGACAAAATTCGTTTGCTGCAAGATGGCTTTGATAGAAGCTTAGCAAAAACAGGATTACTGGTTTATCACCCAGTGTTTAGTGCGGAAAATGCTAAAGAGCTCGTTGGAGTGGTAATCGGTGTTATTCGTTCAACCAAATATTTTGAATCGATAGTAGTACGCACGGCGACTGAACAAGACTTGCTGGTCAAAGTAACCGATAAGGGCTTTGATGCTGAAGATGATCCGATCCTATATGAAAGTAATAACTGGGATGTAACCAGCGGCATTGAGATTACCAAACGCGTCGTGTTACCAAATCGAGAATGGATTGTTGATTTCAAACTCGACAGAAAGGTCACTGATAATGATCGTTTTGTGTTGATTGGCATTTTTATGGCCGGGATTGTTATCGCTTGTCTATCGAGCTATATCGTCCTGCTATTAATTCGCGACAAAGAGCACCTTGAAGTGTTGCTTGATGAACGAACCGAAGAGCTCCAGTTCTTAGTTGATCACGATACGTTAACCGGGATATACAACCGCCGAGCGTTCAGTCGCTATTTGACCGCTAAAGTAAGCAAGCAAGAGTCTTTTGCTCTAGTGGGATTTGACGTGGATAAGTTTAAGCTCATCAATGATCACTACGGACACGTCGCTGGAGACGAAATGCTCTGCCATGTCGCTAGAATTGTTCAAGGTCATCTTGAGCCCGGTGATGTCTTTGTTCGTATGGGAGGCGATGAGTTTTGTATCATCTCTCATATCACCGATCGCTATAAGCTGTTTAACTACCTAGACAGAATTGGTCGCTCAGTCGCAACCTCAGAATATGAGTTCGATGGAAGAATGATCCAATGTTCACTCAGCATTGGCGCTGCGATTCGTCGCCTGGAAAACGAAGAAGATATTATGCAAGCTTCCGATGCTCAGCTTTATAAGAGTAAGCAGGCGGGTCGAAACTGCGTTTCAATTGCAGAATAACTCGCCAATCAGTGTACTGAAATTCGAGTTTTCACGTATTCTATTGTAGAATTTTGCGCTTTCAGATTATTTTGAACAAAGGCGAACCATGAACCATAACCGTGTTGTTTGTTTCGATCTAGAAATGTGCTGTTGGAATGAAGGCGGTGTCGGTACCACTGGCGAAATTATTGAAGTAGGGCTTGCAGAGATTGACCTTGTAAAAGGTGAGATCGTTAAGCGGGCACAGTACTACGTAAAACCAGAGACAGATGAAGTCTCGCTGTTTTGTTCTCAGTTGACAGGAATCACGCCACGTAAGATCGAAAAGCAGGGACGTCCACTAGAGGAAGTCCTGAAATCTATGGTGAAAAACTTTGGTGGCACAAACAAAATTTACGCGGCTTGGGGTCGCGATGATCTGGTACTAAAGCAAGAGTGTCTAGATAAAGGCATTGATGCCCCATTCAATGAATTTATTAACTTGGCGACCTTATTCCGAATCCAAAATCGTCTTAAAGACAAACGAATCGGGCATAAAGCAGCACAAGAGAGCAAAGGTATCGAGTGGGAAGGACGTCAGCACTCCGGTTATGTCGATGCCTATAACCTTGCCAAACTTGCCCTGACCATGCTTTAGCGCTCTATTTTCTTGTTCAAGGCCCGATGAATAAACATCGAGCCTTGTCATTAAGGTCGAATCTCTTCAAAACTCACTTGCTGTATTTTCTCGCCTGATAGGCTAGTCACTTTTTTAACTTCACCTCGATAATAATACGGTGCGAAGGCTAATGTGCTATTTTTAGGCCTTGCGTAATAGAGCTGCGCCGCTTGGCGACTAACCTGCTGGGCGAACAAATAGCCGACCAGAGCATGTTCAAATTGATGGTAGCCATTACCCCAATGAAAAGCTTTGGTACTCTTTGGGTCGAGCCCAACACCACCATATTTATGATCAACCCAAGCGTCATGGTATGTAGGTAAGGTAAACTCAAGGACGTCGTTCATTGAGTTATCAACCATAGAGACCGTCATTGCAGCTTGGTCAAGCTCTGCCCATTCCCATGATGAACAAGCATCGGTATACGGTCGGCTTCGCCATGCGATGATATCTTCTCTCTGCCAATGAGTTGTGAGTGGTTCGTCGAAAAGGTAAGCAACAGAGCTGAAATTACGTGTGTTTTTTGCTTGTTGTAAAGTCTGCTTCATACCATTGAAACCAAACTCTTTCCATTGGGTATTGCCAAGAGTTTGCCCTGTTAGATAAGTCATCCAATACGCTTTGATGGTGTGACCGAAGTCATTGTGCTTGGCGTCGGCCATCATGACGGCTTTATGATGAATAGCACCATAGAAGCGTTGCTCTTGATCAGAATGATAATGACTTACTAATACCTGAGTGAGCCAAGATAGATCTGCCAACCATTTTGACTTTGCGGGTTCAGGGAGTAGGGGAGCGACTAACAGTAAATAGCCGTTGATTTGGTCAAGTTGAGCGACTAACTCTCGTTGACGTGCACTCTCTCCGTCACCATCCTCTAGTACCCAAGCCAGACCTTGATCATCCGCTAGTCGATATTTATCAAAGATAAAGGCTTGCTGTTCAATCAGCGCACGCTCAACATTTTTGTCTTGAGTTAGGTAGTAATACATTGCAAGGCCGACCAAAGCATAGGCTTGGTCTTGGGATGTGCGTTGTTTCCAGTTTAATCCCGGGACACCTTGTTTGGTGAAGCTTATGAATCCACCATTTTCTTTATCTTGTAGATGGTTAATTAAGTAGTAAGCCCCTTGCTTAGCGAGCGTTAATGCTTTTGGGTCGCCACTCATGTGAAACAAAACCCCATAAGCATAAGTTTGCCGAGATTTCATCCGCGTGTAGTCACGATCGAAGTTTGGGCGAATCCAACCTCTGTCTAGTTCAGGGCAAACATTATTGACGTCAAGGAGAGTGCCGTCATCGCAGCGAAATGTTGGAAAGTTACCTACTGGCTCTCCTTGCGCGGTTGGCATCATCCAATATGGAGCTAAGCCAAGCGTGGCGTGATTGATCCAATCTTGTCCAGAAGGTAAATGGTTGTCAGCGTAAGAATTAAAGGCAAGCGCGGTAAGTAAAAGCGCTGATTTGTGTAGCTTCATGTTTAATCAGTATCATATTGAATTTGCTCCAATATAAACAAACATGATTACGCATTGTGCCAACACAATCACAGAGTTCCTTGTCGATTTAAATTGCCGGACTAATCCGCACAAAAACACTTTGTTTCAGAGAGTTAAGTTTCTTTATTGTCGTTTGTATCGTTAATGACAGCTAATTTGGCACGTATAAACTCACTATGGTCAACATACAGTAGTTCTGCGGTTTTCCTAATCACAGAATCTTCTATTGGGTCAATCTCACCATCAGCATTCGCGACTTCCCACATTGCTTTGATCAGCGCGAAGCGGGTTTCTTGGCTCAACTCTCGAAGTTGGGAGGTGAAATCGTAGAGAGAAGTCGAGTCTTTACTGCGCATTTCTGCCCGGCTCAACAGGGTTGTTGCAGCGGTTTCATCTAAATCGAGTAAACGCGTTAACAGGTGGCGTTTCGCTTCAATTTCAACCTGTTCTATTTGATTGTCCGCACCGGCAACTTCACAAAGTAGGCAAGCGATAGCAAGATTGACATCAGGCTGGGTGTTGTGACTTAAGTCGTGGCCCTCAAGTAACTGTTTGAAAAGCGACGTGATTGAATTGAGCATATTGAAAACCTTTGCGATAACACTATTTTTATAAATAGTGCTTATCCGAGAACATCTCAAGGGTCTTTACAAAAACCTTACTTTTCTTTTATCGGAGGGAACTCCCATTCGACTCCATTGCCAGTCAGTATCGAAATCCGTCTTGGTTTGCCATGTTCATCCAGTTTTAGCTCGCCCACAGCACTGGTGTTGACTAGGCGACGCACGCCTTCCGTATTGGGATCGCGTTTTTTGACTTTAAGGCGCTTACGCTTAGTCAAAAAGTTAAGCGGCGACCGCGGAGAATAAAGCAGCCTATCTGCATGGTCACAGAAGCCCAGAAGTGGTTCGGGAAACTGATTTTTGAATCCACTACAGGTGATTTGAAAAATGTTTGGGCTACTGCGTCTAAACCTAAGTTTAATGTCGTAGGCGAACGAGTAATGCACATCACCCGATAAGATCACAAAGTTGGTTGGCGTTTTGGTATGAGTAAAGATACTCAAAAGTGTATTGGCGCTGCCGGGGTGAGCCATCCAGTTTTCGGCATCAATGAGTAATGGCTGACCAAGCATCGTTGCACCTTTCTGTAGAGCCTCGATAAATTTGACCCCGAACATAGGTGCCGCAGAGACAATAACGACTTTATCTTGATGCATGAGTTCTTGTTGAAACTCAACCAATGCCTCCCAATCCATGAGACCTGAAGGTTTGTTCATACGAGATTCTGAGCGCCAACGGCGAGTGCGGGTATCAAGCACAACCACTTTAGGAGAACTATGAATTGTGTAGTGCCAACGCTCAAAGGTATAGAGGTACTGGATAAAGTTGTCTTGCTGTTGGCCGCCGGGTTGGCTTAAGAACTGCTCAGCGATAGCGAGGAACTCTTGATTGAAGTTGTCTGGTTCGTTTCCCCAGCCTTGGCAGAGCCAATAAGCAGCCAGTCCATTGCCAATGATGCGGTTAGAGAACGGATTGCCGTAGGCCGCTTTTTCCCAACCTATGGTTAGGTTCCAATCGTCCGTTACATCATGATCATCAAAAATCATATAAGTCGGGATGTGAGCAAACAGTCTTTGGACTTGAGGTAAACCCGCGACGAATTCATCGATTACCGCTTTTTCTTCACGCCACTGTTGTTGAAATAGCGGGGGAATGGGCTTATTCCCGTGAATAAACTTGTTATCAAGTAAGTTGTTGGTATTGAGGTAAGACCACAGAGTGGGAGACCAGACCAACAAATACATGGCGAAGAACTCTGAAAAAGTCACTAAGTGGTTTTCTGCTTCGCGAGAACTAAAAATAGGGGTATTGCGATGTGGGAACAGTTTCGTTAGCCATGTGCCATCGTCAACATGATGAGGCAGTATTTTGTCTCGACCATAATAACAGTCAGGGTGGGCGTACAATTCTTGGCTCGAACCGATGGGCGCTTGCTCAAACTGCTCATCTGGCAGGCCAAGCAATTTGATGGTCTGTAAAATAGCATCAAGAGTTGGCCCTGCAACATGATCCGCATAGATCTGATCACCACTCATCATGAGCAGATCTGGGCGATCTTCTAAAGCCTGACTCGCCACCTTCTCGTTAATCTGAATCAGTGCATCTTTGCTGGGGTGATGTGGGTTACGACACGACCCGTGAAGAATATAGTCTGCTTTAGTCGATATCTTAAACGTCACGCTCTGTTCATCGCTGTAAAGTAACTCAGGATAGAGGGAGGTAAGCGCGCCATGTTGAGTAATAAACTCATAGCTGAGCGCGACATTGGTCGGGAACTCGCCTTTGAACTGGGCAAGAGTTAAATAACAGTGTTTACCAATGGCAAGTTGCTGGCATTCGCTAAGGTCTTGCGAAAAAAGCGTCCCTAACTGCGGTTCTAAATTGAGTTCAAAATGACCACTAAGCGGTTCGCTTGTAACGAGCCAAAAAACAAGCTCTTTAGAAGTGGTTTTACGTAAGATAGGTCCGGCAATTAGGAAAGGTAAACTGCTATTCATTGACTACTCAGTTGGTGGCTCAGGGACTTCGGGATCTTCTAGGATTTCGATGATTTCTGAACTGGAAAGTTCATGTCCCATCAAAAATAACGCCAGCATGGCATCTGCTTTGGTCTTTGTATCAGATTGCTCTTCTATAATTTGCTCGAATCGATGGCGAATCATTTCAATTTCATGTTCAACAAACCCTCTACCTTCTTCTTCACCTTGCGTCTCTTCAGGCGCGCTATCGAATGAAAGAAACATCATATCGCCGTCGAGACTAGCATCGAGTAGACGCTCAGGTAGCCAGCACTCTCCAGTGACTATGTCTGGATCGGCGTTATCTGGTAAGGACTCGAGTAATCTTTTTAGTTCTGAGGCTTTCACAATTTTTTGATTTAAGAGATCATATCTTTATATTTTAACGACGAATGACCGAGAAACATAAGTATTAACTGTTTTAATTGGTTAGTTTTTGAGTGCTTTAGTCACTTTTGGGCAAAAAATGATAACTAGTAAACGTCTGCCAGCGTTAGCTTTTGCTGTCAGTAGCTTAATGTCAACTTCACTGAGTGCAGAAGAAAGCACAGCGATAAGTGAACAAAATTGGGGAATAGCGGCGGTATATCGAACGGCAACCATTCCGTTCGACACCCATGATGGTGATCATACAGTAAGTACATTTGTTCCCATGATGTACTTCAACAATGACTATGTATTTGTAAACGGTCTTGAAGGTGGGGCTTACCTTCATCAAAGTGAAGACGAACAGTTTCAGCTCAATGCTCTTATGAGACTACGTTTTGTCGATATTCCCGCTGCGGTACAAAATGCTAATGAAGGTGACTCGTTCGATTTTGGTGGTCAGCTGAGATATAAGCTAGATGATAAGTGGTGGCTAGATACTGAGCTAATGAGCGATAAAGATTTGCGCTTTCATGCCAACTTACGCGCATCTGCAAAGTATGAATATGGCGATTGGGAGCTAGAGCCACACGCGACGCTACGTTACAAAGGTGCAGATTTTAACAGTGAGTATTACGCATTTTCTGCGACAACTAAGCAAACTATTGGCGCCGGGATTGATGCAAAAGTGGGTCTAAAAGCACGTTACCACGTGCATTCTAATCTTTACCTACTCGGGGCTACCAGTGTGACACGTCTAGACCATAGTGCTTATCACTCCGATGCAGTCGAAGATAGATATCAAGGTGAGTTCTATATTGGTTTTGGTTTCTTTAATGACAAGGCCAAAGCGCCAAAATCTGAGCTAACTAATAAACGGTATGTTCGCTTTGCACATGGTTGGGCGACGCCATCGAATATCGGTGACATCATCACATTTAATGCCGAAAAAGATCCGTACAACAACCAGATGACTTCGGTGTTTTATGGTCATCCATTAACCGATGAGCTGTTTGGTATTCCTCTCGATATCTATTTTACACCGGGTATCGTTCATCATTGGTCATCAGAGGTTCAGTCCAGCGCAACAGAATATATTGCAGCGATTAAGGCGTATTACACGTTTGATTGGCCAACTAAGTGGCGTTTTGGTGTTGCAGAAGGCATGTCATACATCGACAGCATGACTTATGTCGAAAACGAAGAGATGAAATCCAAGGGCTACACCCCGAGCCACTTGCTTAATTACTTAGATTTCTCGTTTGATTTGAATCTTGGTGATCTTATCAACAATCGAGACTTCGATAACATGTGGTTGGGGTATTCTATCCATCACCGTAGTGCGATATTTGAAAGTGCTTCCCAATATGGACGTATCAAAGGGGGCAGTAACTACAATACCCTCTACCTTCAAATTGATTTCTAAGTCTACAAATTCGAGCGGCAGTGCAGCCGCTCTTTTATTCAATCAAACAGCGCTTGAAAGCCGTTCGTATAAGCCTTTGTTGGCTATAAATAAAGCGCTTGCAGACTCAACCAATCGCGAATTTGTGTGATACAATTCGCGCGTTTTAGATCAAGATAAGAATAGGAAACGCTTTGACTTCGTCACAGCCAGAAAACTCAAAAGCAGCGGATAGCCAAGTTCAGGCTAACACTGCTGCTTCTCTTCGCAAAGCGCTAAACCAGTGCATGCTGAAAGATAGATTTCGTCTAAGCAAACGTATCTCCGGGGCAAATAAAATTAAAAAAGAAGCCTCACGTAATGCGGTGTTTGACGAGATCGCGCTTGATATTGCCAAATCTATGATGGAAGCAGAGCAGCGCACCAATTACATCCCTAAGATTGAATACCCTGAAATTCTGCCTGTTAGCCAGAAGAAGGATGACATTGCGCAAGCGATCGAGCAAAACCAAGTGGTTATCGTTGCGGGTGAAACGGGGTCAGGTAAAACGACTCAGTTACCTAAGATCTGTGCGGAGCTAGGTCGTGGCAAGTTTGGCTTGATTGGTCATACACAGCCTCGTCGTTTAGCGGCGCGTTCGGTGGCGAATCGAATTGCTGAAGAGATGGAAACCAAGCTTGGCGAGTACGTCGGCTACAAGGTTCGTTTTAACGACCAAATCTCAGAGAACACTCAAATTAAACTGATGACTGATGGTATATTGCTGGCAGAGATCCAACACGATCGCTATCTCAATCAATATGACACCATCATTATCGATGAAGCACACGAACGTAGCTTAAACATCGATTTTATCTTGGGGTATTTGAAAGAGCTTTTACCGCGTCGTCCTGATCTAAAAGTGATCATCACGTCAGCAACTATCGACCCAGAGCGTTTCTCGAAGCATTTTAGCAATGCACCGATTATTGAAGTGTCGGGGCGTACTTACCCAGTGGAAACGCGTTATCGCCCACTGCGCGGTGAGGACGATGTCGATCGCGACCAATTAGACGGTATTTTTGAAGCGGTTGATGAGCTATGCGATGAAGGTCTGGGTGATATCCTGATCTTTATGAACGGTGAGCGTGAAATTCGTGATACTGCAGATGCGTTAGCTAAACGCAACCTAAAGAGCACGGAAATTGTACCGCTTTACGCGCGATTGTCTGCGGGTGAGCAGAACAAGATATTCCAACCCCATGCGGGTCGCCGAATTGTATTGGCAACCAACGTGGCAGAAACCTCGTTAACGGTACCGGGTATCAAGTATGTCATTGACCCAGGTACAGCTCGTATCAGCCGTTACAGTTACCGAACTAAGGTACAGCGCCTGCCGATTGAACCGGTTTCTCAAGCGAGCGCAAACCAGCGTAAAGGTCGTTGTGGTCGTGTTGAAGAAGGTATCTGTATCCGTCTTTACTCGGAAGACGATTACAACTCCCGCCCTGAGTTTACCGATCCAGAGATTCTGCGTACCAACCTAGCGTCGGTCATTTTGCAGATGACTGCACTCGGTTTAGGCGATATTGAAGCCTTCCCATTTGTTGAAGCGCCAGATAAACGCAACATCCAAGACGGTGTAAGACTGTTAGAAGAACTTGGTGCGATCAACGAAAAAGCCAAAGATCCGAAAAAACGCCTCACTTCAGTCGGTCGTCAATTAGCCAAGCTGCCAATTGACCCGCGCTTAGCTCGTATGGTGCTTGAAGCGCCAAAATACGGTGCACTGAAAGAGCTGATGATCATCGCTTCTGCCTTGTCTATTCAAGACCCGCGCGAGCGCCCAAGCGACAAACAGCAATCGTCGGATGATAAGCATCGCCGCTTCTTCCATGAAGAGTCTGACTTTCTAACGTTTGTAAACTTGTGGGATTACATTCAGAAACAGCAGAAAAAGCTGTCTGGTAACCAGTTCCGTAAGCAGTGCAAACAAGATTACTTGAACTACTTACGTGTGCGTGAGTGGCAGGATGTTTATTTCCAAGTTCATCAAGCGATGCGAGAAATGGACTTCAAACTGAATGATGAGCCAGCTAGCTATCAAGGGGTACACAGTG
Organism: Vibrio tubiashii ATCC 19109; assembly: GCF_000772105.1. Classification (NCBI taxonomy): domain Bacteria; kingdom Pseudomonadati; phylum Pseudomonadota; class Gammaproteobacteria; order Vibrionales; family Vibrionaceae; genus Vibrio; species Vibrio tubiashii. Next base: position 1,968,236 of record NZ_CP009354.1, on the reverse strand, counting down.
CGATCCTTGTTGGACTGCTGTCCCACATTGGTATGAAAGATGCTGAGAAGAATGAATATCAAGGCGCTCGCAATGCTCGTTTTCATATCTTCCCTGCTTCAGGCCTTTTCAAGAAGCAGCCGAAATGGATTATGTCCGCAGAGCTGGTGGAAACCTCAAAGCTGTGGGGTAGAGTCATTGCTAAGATTCAACCGGAGTGGATTGAACCTTTAGCCAAACACCTGATCAAGCGTAGCTACAGTGAACCACATTGGTCGAAAAAGCGCTCTGCGGTCATGGCACACGAGAAAGTGATGCTTTACGGGGTACCAATTGTGCCTAAGCGTCTGGTGAACTACGGCAGCATAGACCAGACCGTAAGCCGAGAAATCTTTATACGTAGCGCGCTAGTTGAAGGTGAATGGGAAACCAAGCACGCGTTCTTCAAGCAAAACCGTAAGCTATTGCAAGAAGTTGAAGAGCTTGAACACAAATCTCGCCGCCGTGACATTCTTGTTGATGACGATGAGTTGTTTGACTTCTACGATCAGCGTGTCGGTACAGAAGTTGTGTCTGGCAAGCACTTTGATACATGGTGGAAAAAGGCATCTCGCGATAATGCGGAACTGCTTAACTTTGAAAAAGAGATGCTGTTTAAGGGTGATGCGAGCCATATCACCGACCTCGATTACCCGAACTTCTGGCATCAGAGCGGACTTAAGCTCAAGCTTAGCTATCAATTTGAGCCGGGAGAAGATAACGATGGTGTGACAGTGCATCTCCCGTTACCGATTTTGAATCAGGTTGAACAAGCAGGATTTGACTGGCAGATTCCAGGTTTACGCCATGAGTTAGTGGTGAGCCTAATCAAGTCCTTGCCGAAAACCATTCGTAAGAACTTTGTTCCAGCACCGAATTACGCGGATGCGTTTTTAGCGCGTGCGACACCAATGGAAGCGCCGCTGCTTGATTCGCTAGAAAAAGAGCTGCGCAGAATGACGGGTGTTGAAGTTCTGCGTGAAGACTGGAACTTAGAGCAAGTGCCAGACCACTTGAAAGTGACTTTCCGTGCCGTTGATCATCGCAACCGGAAACTGAAAGAAAACCGTGATTTGCATGAGCTTAAAGAGAGCTTAAAAGACAAGGTGCAAGAAACTTTATCTAAAGTGGCAGATGACGACATTGAGCAGCAAGGGCTGCATACATGGAGCTTCGGCGAGTTGCCAAAAGTGTACCAGCAAAAACGCGGTGGTTACGATGTGAAAGCCTATCCAGCCATTGTTGATACCAAAGATAGCGTTGAGATTAAGCTGTATGAAACCGAGCACGAACAGGTTTCAGCGATGCAGGCAGGGCAACGTAGACTGATCTTGCTTAACGTACCTTCGCCAATTAAGTATCTGCATTCTAATTTGCCGAACAAATCGAAACTCGGTTTGTACTTTAATCCGTACGGCAAAGTGCTAGACCTTATCGATGACTGTATCGCTTGTGGTGTTGACAAGCTGATTGAAGAGAAGGGCGGATTGGTTTGGCAGCCTGAACAATTTGAACAGCTCAAAGAGCATGTTCGCGCTGAATTAGGTGATACTGTGGTAGAAATTGCTCAGCAAGTTGAGACAATTCTGACAACGGCATTTAACATTAACAAGAAGTTAAAAGGTAAAATTGACTTTACGATGGCGTTTGCTCTGTCTGATATCAAAGCGCAAATCGAAAGTTTAATTTTCAAAGGTTTTGCGACTGAATGCGGATGGAAGCGACTGCCTGATATTTTGCGTTACATGAAGGCGATCGAGCGTCGTATGGAAAAATTACCTATCGACCCGAATAAAGATCGCTTACACATGCTCAAGATAGAGTCAGTCACTAATGATTACAAAGAGTTACTGAACAAAATTCCAAAAGGTATGGTTGTGCCTGATAACGTCAAAGACGTACGTTGGATGATAGAAGAGCTAAGAGTGAGCTACTTTGCTCAACAGCTTGGTACACCATACCCAGTATCGGACAAGCGTGTAAAAATGGCGATTGATGCTTGTTAGGTATGTAAATTGCATAAATAACTATACAGTTCATAATTTTGACGAATACGGCAGGGACTTGCCACACTGGTTCCTGCACCTTGAAACTAGAGAAGGTTTACTATGAAAAAGACACTACTAGCGCTAGCTCTGATTGGCGCATCTGCTACAGCTTCTGCGGACTCTTGGATCTACGGTGGTGCAAGTGTAGGTCAAGCTGATCTAGCGAATGATTCATCGACTTCTTACAACGTTCACGTGGGTACAGGTATTCTGCCGCTAATTGGTCTTGAAGCGGGCTACCAGAACTTTGGTGAATTCGACAATATCACTTACGGAAACTTTACAGGTAAGCTTGAAGGTTCAGGTGTCTACTTTGCGGCAAAGCCAAGTATCGATTTCGGTCCTCTTCATGTTTATGCGAAAGCAGGCTTGCACTCTTACGAGCTAACAGGTACGAATTTTAAAGAAGACGAAATCGATATGATGTATGGCGTTGGTGCTGAGTACTTCGTGATGGGTCCTATCTCAATGGGCGCAAGTTACAGCGTATTCAGTATGAAAGAGAAAGACGTTAAAAACTTCTCTCTAAATGCGACTTTCCACTTCTTCTAAGCGAGAGAAGAGACATTTCAATTTCTAAGCCTGACTTCGGTCGGGCTTTTTTGTATCCGGTGACCTCTCGGGTTGCTATTTATTCATTAAACCCCAATACCTTATGGTAGGTAGGCGTCTTTGTTACAAGTCGCCAATTAGAAAATAAGGTACAACTATGCAATCAACGAGTGCTCCAAATCTTGAGCAGTCTAATCCGGCTCAAGAGTTACCAAAGAAAAATTTGGGGATATTGTTAGAACTGGTCAACTTTATCAAACCTTATAAGTTGAAGGTTGCCGCTGCTTTGATTGCGTTAATTGTCACTGCCTCATTAACACTGTCGGTCGGTCAAGGGGTGAGAATCTTGATTGACCAAGGTTTTGCTCAGCAATCGGTTCAAGAACTAGGTAGTGCGATTGGATTTATCCTTGTCGTTACCTTGCTGATTTCCATTGGCACATTTTTCCGTTTCTATCTCGTATCCTCGGTAGGGGAGCGAGTAAGTGCTGACATTCGGCTCGCGGTATTCAACCATATCATTACTCTTCATCCGAGCTATTTCGAGACCAATGGTAGTGGCGACATCATGTCGAGAATCACGACTGACACGACGTTGCTCCAGAGTATCATTGGCTCATCGTTTTCTATGGCGATGCGCAGTGCGCTGATGTGTATTGGCGCGGTAATCATGTTGTTTGCTACCAACATTAAACTCACCCTTATCGTTTTGGCTTCGGTGCCATTTATTCTAGTTCCTATTCTGTTTTACGGGCGACGAGTACGAGCTTTGTCTCGCCAAAGCCAAGATTCGATGGCAGATGTGGGTAGCTATGCCGGTGAGGCGATAGAGCATATTAAAACAGTGCAAAGTTACAGCCGTGAAGCGCAAGAAAAACGCTTTTTCTCCAACGAGGTAGAGCGAGCGTTTGAGATAGGGCGTAAACGTGTATTACAACGCGCGATTCTCATCTCAGGAGTGATTGTGATTGTATTTAGCGCCATCTCAGGAATGCTATGGGTTGGTGGTAGTGACGTGATTAATGGTGTTATGTCAGCGGGTGATTTAGCGGCCTTTGTTTTCTACGCGATCATGGTTGCCTCTTCACTGGCGACAATTTCCGAAGTACTCGGCGAATTGCAACGCGCGGCTGGTGCCACTGAACGCTTAATCGAAATTCTACAAGTAGAAAGCCGCATTACCGCGCCAGAATCAATAAACCGAAGCACTGATAAACTGAAAGCAGAAGTCTCGTTCAATGACGTTTCCTTTCATTATCCTTCACGACCTGACCAACCTGCGATGCAAGACCTTAACCTTGTGGCCGAAGAAGGAAAAATCCTTGCGTTAGTAGGGCCTTCAGGCGCAGGGAAAACAACCTTATTTGAACTTTTGCAGAGGTTCTATGACCCTCAGCAGGGCAGTGTTTTGTTGGGGGATATGGATGTGAGGGAGTTCGCCCCGCAAGATCTAAGAAATCAGATGGCCTTGGTGCCTCAGCAACCCGCTCTGTTTAGTCATGATGTCTTCCATAACATTCGCTACGGCAACCCAGAGGCGACGGACGAACAAGTGATCGAAGCGGCTAAGAAAGCACACGCTCACGACTTCATTATGAACTTGCCGGAAGGATACAACAGTTTCCTTGGCGAGCGCGGAGTCCGATTATCGGGTGGGCAAAAACAACGCATCGCAATTGCTAGAGCGATCTTGAAAGACCCGAATATCCTCTTACTTGATGAAGCGACCAGTGCCCTCGATAGTGAAAGCGAACATCATGTACAGCAAGCGCTTGAAGAGTTGATGCGCGGCAGAACGACAATCATCATTGCGCACCGGCTCTCTACCATTAAACATGCCGATAAAATTGCAGTTTTGGATCATGGTCGGTTAGTCGATGTTGGCGACCACCAATCACTGCTAGAAAGTTGTGAACTCTATCAGCGTCTAGTCGAATTGCAGTTTAAACACCTTGAGAGCCATCGCTGACCATGTGTGGCACGTTTATAGGAGAGATGGGATGACACCTGCTGCATTGCTTGTCCATGTGCCCGATGTGGAAGCTGGTCTTGATTGGTACCAGAAAGCGTTTCCGATGGCTGAACTTGTCTATTTACCCGATTACGATTTTACTTTGTTGCGCCTAGGGGATTTTGTTATCGAATTGGTACAAGCGGATGCCAAGGTCTCTAATGGGAAAAGTGGTACAGTGCTTTATTGGCTTACCGATAACTTACAAACTCGAATCGAAGAGCTGTGTGCTCTAGGTGCAAAACTTTATCGAGGCCCACTCGACATTGAAGATGGCATGATCATGCTTCAACTTGAAGACCCATTCGGCAATCTAATCGGGTTACGCGGTCGCAAAAAATAAAAAAGCCACTCAATCGAGTGGCTTCAATTTCAAAACTATCAGCGATTAAGCTTGCTGCTTTTGCAGTTCAGCTTCTTGCTCTTCTTCTTCAATTAGTGCATCAACAATGACTGCACATGCAGCGTCACCCGTGATGTTCAGTGCGGTACGAATCATATCGAAGATACGGTCAAGAGCGAACAGTAGCGGTAGACCTTCAATTGGAATACCTGCTGCTAGAAGTACGGCAACAACAAGGAAAGATGGGCCTGGAACACCAGCCTGACCAACAGCACCAAGTGTTGATGTTACGATGATTGCGATGTACGCGCCCATGCCTAGGTCGATGTTGAACAGCTGAGCAAAGAAGATTGCCACTAGGCCATAGTAAATCGCATTACCTGACATGTTAATCGTTGCGCCTAATGGCAGAACGAATGATGCTGTCGAGTTCTTAACGCCTAACTCGTGCTCAACCGTGTCCATAGTCACTGGCAGAGTTGCCATTGAAGAGGCGGTAGATAGTGCCACGGCTTGAGGCTTCTTCATTGCTGTCAGGAACTTCTTCGCTGAAGTCTTAGTGAAGATATGTACCATCAGTGGGTAAGCGACGAAACCAAAGATAAGGATAGCAGCGACGTATACAACGAATAGCTTGAATACGACCATAAGAGCGGCAAAACCAAAGGTGCCAACCGCTTCTGCCATAAGACCGAATACACCGATTGGCGCGATGATCATTACCTTGTTGATCATCCAAACCATAGCATCAACGATACAGTTTACACCGTTCATGATTGGCTCACGGCGCTCTTTTGCTTGCTTAGAAATTGCAATACCAAAGAACATACAGAAAACTAGGATCTGTAGGATATTTGCTTCGTTCAGTGATTGGAAAACGTTGGTTGGGATCATACCAGTGATGGTTGCCCAGAAAGTAGGAAGTTCACCTTTAGAAGCGTACTCAGCCGAGAACATGCCCTCAACACCAGACACATCAATGCCAAGACCAGGTTTGAATACTTCACCCATAAATAACGCTAGCGCTACAGCTAGAGCTGAAGTCAAACCAAAGTAGCCCAGTGTGACCAAGCCAACTTTACCAGCAGATTGGCTGTTACCTAGGCCAGCAGCACCAGAAATTAGTGCAACGGCAACTAGTGGGATAACTAGCATCTTAATTAGATTGATGAAGATCGCGCCCAGTGGAGCGAACATAGTTGCGCTGTTCCCCATCAAGGCACCGACGGCAGTACCTAGGATCATAGCTATGACAACTTGAACACCAATGTTGTTTAGCAAACTCTTTTCTTTTAACACTTCCATAACCTCTGTGCTAACAAAATTTAAAATCCAAGAATTACCCACCATTTTATTTATTAACAATGGATAATAATATCGTCTTGCTTTGTACACTTTAATTTTACATTTAGCAATATGCGTTATAGATGGTTCGAATAATTAATAAACGATTTATTGATTGGCGCTAAGTTTTTGTACAAAAGAAAACGTTTGCTATAAATCAAGGTTATCTATTTTTAAGAGCTATTTGTTGAAAGAGGGGCGGTCGAAGGGGCTTGAATACGCGGATAGATGTTAAAAAAAAGATCAGATTCTTACACTCAATAAGAATCTGATCTCATAGATGTTTAGATGGCTAACACGTTACTTCTGTGTTGCAGCCTTCATTGAAGAAACAAAGTTTGCGAGCTGATTTAACATTTCTGCTGGGTTTTCAGTATTGTTTTCAATGATTTTGACTACGGCTGAGCCAGAAATCGCTCCCGCAGCGCCTGCTTCGAGCGCCTGCTTAACTTGTTCTGGCTCAGAAATACCGAAACCTAGCAGTGCCGGAGGTGCATCAAACTGATTCAGTTTGCTTAGCATATCACCGACAGGCATATTTGCTTTGGTTTCAGCACCAGTTACACCTGCACGAGACAGTAGGTAAGTATAACCACCACCAAGCTGAGAAACTTGCTGAAGTGTTTCGTCACTTGCTGTTGGCGGTGCGATGAAGATTGGGTGAATACCGTGCTTTTCTGCCGCCGCGACGAACTCTGCGCTTTCGTTGGTTGGAACGTCAGCAATCAAAACGGAGTCAATCCCGGCTTGAGCGCAGCGCTGGTAGAAGTTTTCGATACCGCGTGAGTAAACCAAGTTAGCATACATCAGTAGGCCGATTGGCAGTTCTGGGTATTTAGCACGAATTTTACCGATTTGTTCGAAACAGATATCAGGTGTCGCGCCAGAATCTAGAGCGCGAATATTAGCACCTTGAATAGTTGGGCCATCTGCTAAAGGATCAGAAAACGGAATACCTAATTCAAGCGCATCTGCACCTGATTCAACGAGTGTTTCCATGATCTTGTAAGACTGCTCTGCGTTTGGATCGCAAACCGTTACAAAGGGTACAAATGCGCCTTGGTTTTTCTCGTTCAGGCGCTCAAACATCTTCGCATAACGACTCATTAGATCACTCCTTTTTCTTCTAGGATGGCGTGTACGGTGAAGATGTCTTTGTCACCACGACCGGATAGGTTAACAACCAATAACTGTTCTTTCTCTGGGTTCTCGCGAGCCATGCGCAGTGCGTGCGCTAGTGCGTGAGAAGACTCAAGCGCAGGAATAATACCTTCGCTACGCGCAAGCTCTTGGAAAGCGTCTAAAGCTTCGTCGTCGGTGACATTGTCATACTCTGCACGGCCAATGGCATTAAGGTGTGCGTGCTGTGGACCAACAGAAGGGAAGTCTAATCCAGCAGAGACTGAGTAAGATTCTTCAACCTGGCCATTTGGATCTTGCATCAATGGCGCTTTCATACCGAAGAAGATCCCCGTTTTACCATGCTTAAGAGGAGCACCATGTTGGTCGGTATCAATACCTTTACCTGCTGGCTCAACACCAATTAAACGTACGCTTTCTTCTTCAATGAAATCTGCAAACATACCAATGGCGTTAGAACCGCCGCCAACACAGGCAATAACTGCATCAGGAAGACGACCTTCGCGAGCAAGGATCTGGTTCTTCGTCTCTTCACCGATCATGCGTTGGAAGTCACGAACGATAGTTGGGAACGGGTGAGGGCCTGCTGCTGTACCTAATAGGTAGTGCGCATCCTCGTATGTTGCAGACCAATCACGTAGCGCTTCGTTACATGCATCTTTTAGCGTCGCAGAACCTGAATGAACAGGAATGACTTCAGCGCCCATCAGTTTCATACGGAATACGTTCGGGCTTTGACGTTCAACGTCTTTAGCACCCATGTAGACACGACACTTAAGACCGAGCAAAGCACAAGCGAGTGCTGTTGCCACACCATGTTGACCTGCACCAGTTTCAGCGATGATTTCATTCTTACCCATTCGCTTAGCCAGTAGTGCTTGACCCAATACTTGGTTGGTTTTGTGCGCGCCGCCGTGAAGTAGGTCTTCACGTTTAAGATACAGTTTGGTCTTGGTGCCTTTGGTCAGGTTGCGGGTCAGTGTAAGCGCCGTTGGGCGACCTGCATACTCTTGTAGCAGTGACATAAATTCGCTACGAAACTCTGGGTCTTCTTGAGCATCAATAAACGCTTGTTCCAACTGCTCAAGGGCAGGGACCAAAATCTGTGGTACGTACTGACCACCGTATTCGCCGAAGTAGGCATCTAGCTTTGCCATGTTAAAATTCCTTTCACTTTGAGCGCGTCTATAACGCGCTATACAAATTCTTAATAATTTCTGATTGCTGCAAAAGCTTGTGCTAGCTTTTCGCCATCTTTCTTACCCGGGGAGTGTTCGACACCCGAGTTGAGGTCTAATCCTAAACAGCCTTGAGCCGCGGCCTTTTGCGCATTAAACGGTGTAATGCCGCCGGCCAACATCACCTTCGAAGGGTCGCCGATTAATGACCAATCAAATACTAAGCCTGTACCACCGACTTGAGAGCCGACTTTAGTATCAAGCAGGTGACGGTCAACGTTATTCTCGATAAGTGCAGGGACATTCTCGCTTACGCCATACGCTTTCCAGATTTCAACACCAGAAGGTAAAGATGCCTGTAATGTGTCAACAAACGCTTGATCTTCCTTGCCATGAAGTTGAACGGCAGAGAGGCCTAGTTCGTTGACAGTTGTGATGATTTGCTCATGTTGGTGGTTTTGGAATACACCCACATACTTAAGCGGTGCGCCACTCATTGTGAGTCGTGCTGATTCTAACGACACAAAGCGTTTAGATTGCTCGACAAAAATCAAACCACCAAAAATAGCGCCTGATTGATAAGCTTTCGCGGCATCATCTTGATGAGTCAAACCACATACTTTGTTTTCACCCAATGTCACTTTACGAACAGCGAGCTCGAGGTTTTCTTCTGCCATTAAAGAGCTTCCGATGAGGAAGCCGTCAGCGAACTCAGCAAGATCTCTCACTTGTTGGTGAGTGTAGATTCCAGACTCAGAGATCACGGTTGCATCAGGTGCAAGCTGACGAATGGTTGGGGCCAATTCTTTGGTGCGATTTAGGTCGGTCGAAAGGTCACGTAAGTTACGGTTGTTGATGCCAATGACTTTCGCTCCTAGCTCTACAGCGCGATGAAGCTCTTGCTCATTACTAACTTCAGTCAGTACGCCCATATCGAGTGAATGAGCCACCTCAGCCAGCTCACGATATTCTTCATCACTGAGTACTGAAAGCATTAGCAAAATCGCATCGGCACTATAGTGACGTGCCAAATAAACCTGATAGGTATCAACCATAAAGTCTTTACATAGAATTGGCTGTTTCGCTTGCTTTCTTACCTGAGGTAGGAAGTCGAAGCTGCCTTGAAAGTACTTCTCGTCGGTTAACACCGAAATGGCGTTTGCATGGTTGTTGTAAACCGATGCGATGTAATCAAGATCAAAGTCATCGCGAATTAAACCTTTGGAAGGAGAGGCCTTTTTACATTCGGTGATGAAAACAGTGTTGTCTTGTTTTAGCGCTGTATAGAAGCTGCGGTCTGATGGCGTTAAATCACTTTTGAATGTCTCAAGTGGCTGTGATTCTTTACGCTCAGCAACCCATTGGTACTTGTCGCGAACAATCTTAGCTAAGACTTCTGCCATCTCAGCTTCTTTAACAGAAACGTGTTCGGATAATTTTTCTTTTACCTGAGTCATTTTCATAACCTTATTGTTCGAGGTGTTAAGCGTGAGCCGCTAATTTCTGCACTAGCTCATAAGCCTTGCCAGAGTTCATCGCTTCAAGAGCTTGCGCTGCGTTTGCTTTAAGGTCTTCGTGACCAAATAGACGCATGAGTAGTGCCACATTGACGGCTACCGCCCCCGCTTGAGCTTCTGTGCCTTTACCCGTCAAGATATTAGTCGTGATAGCCTTGTTCTCTTCAGGTGTGCCGCCCTTAATTGCTTCGAGTGGGTGTTGGCTTAGGCCAAAGTCCGCTGGCGAAACTGTGTATTCATGAATAGCTCCATCTTTGATTTCTGCTACTGTAGTTTCACCGTGAATCGCGACTTCATCTAAGCCACTACCGTGGACAACCGCTGCTCGCTTCATACCCATCTTAAGCATGGTTTCTGCGATAGGGCGAACCAACTCTTTACTGTATACACCCATAAGCTCGATGTTTGGACGGGCAGGGTTAATTAGTGGACCAAGGATATTGAAGATCGTACGCGTTTTCATCGTTTGACGAACAGGCATCGCGTGACGTACACCACTGTGATATTGCGGCGCAAACAAGAATGCGACGCCGATTTCGTCGACCGCATTGCGCGTGTCTTCAGCACTCATCGCTAGGTTAATACCAAATTTATCGAGCAGGTCTGAAGAACCAGACTTACTTGAAACGCTTCGGTTACCATGTTTCGCAACTTTTAAACCACATGCGGCTGCGACAAATGCAGATGTGGTCGAAATATTGATGGTGTCATGACCGTCTCCGCCTGTTCCTACAATATCAGCAAAGTCATAATCTGGTCGTGGGAATGGGTTCGCATTGGCTAACAAGGCTTTTGCTGCGCCAGCAATCTCGTCTGGGGTCTCGCCTTTAATTTTTAGCGCAGTTAGGGCTGACGCCATTAGAATTTGGTCTAACTCACCGCGGATAATAACGTCAAAAAGCTGTTGGCTTTCTTGCTCGCTCAGTGACTCTTGCTCGTAAAGTTTGTTGATAATCTGTTCCATGACCTTGTTCCTTATTTGTCGTTCTTCTTTAGAGCCCACTCAATGGCATTAGCTAGCAGCGTTGCACCGTAGGTAGTCATAATTGATTCTGGGTGGAATTGGAAACCACACACCTTATCTTGCTCTTGTACTACAGACATCACCAAATCATCAACTTCAGCCGTGATGGTTAAAGACGATGGTACTTCGGTTGCGACTAATGAATGGTAACGAGCAATGGCAAGAGGAGAAGGTAGCCCAGCATAGGTGTCGTGGTTTTGGTGTTCCATCATCGATACTTTACCGTGAATGATTTCACCCGCACCAGCAACGGTGCCGCCATAGGCTTCGACGATTGCTTGGTGACCTAAACAAATACCAATCATAGGTACTTTGCCTTTAAGACGCTGGATAATCTCTGGCATTGAGCCCGCTTCTGACGGAGCCCCTGGACCTGGAGAAAGGAGCACCACTGGGTTATCTAAGTTAGCGACTGTCGATTCAATGACCTCTGCCGCGATGTTGTTACGGTAAATCATAACGTCGTGACCTAATGAGCGGAATTGATCCACCAGGTTATAGGTAAACGAATCGAAGTTGTCGATAAAAACGATATTTGCCATCTCGATGCTACTCCTTATGTGCTGATTGAATAGCAGAGATTACTGCTTGAGCCTTACCGCGGGTTTCGTCAGCCTCAGCTTGTGGATCTGAATCGAAAACAACCCCAGCGCCGGCTTGAACTTGCGCGATGCCATTTTCTACGTAAGCAGAGCGAATCACGATACACGTATCTAATGTTCCTTCTCCAGTAAGATAGCCCACTGCGCCGCCATAGCTGCCGCGGCGGGCTCCCTCGACATCTCGAATCAATTGCATTGCGCGGATTTTCGGTGCACCAGTTAGCGTGCCCATGTTCATACAAGCTTGATAAGCGTGTAGGGCATCTAAGTCATCACGTAGTTGACCTACTACTCGTGAAACTAGGTGCATTACATGGCTGTAGCGGTCGACTTTAAGTAAGTCCGCAACGTGGCGAGTGCCTGCTTGAGAGATACGAGCCACATCATTGCGTGCTAAATCGACCAGCATCATGTGCTCAGCATTCTCTTTTTTATCTGTGCGCAGCTCTAGTTCAATACGGCTATCTAGATCAAAGTCGATCTCGCCATTTGCTCTTTTGCCACGACGGCGCGTGCCTGCAATAGGGTAGATCTCAACTTGGTTTGATTGAGTTTCGTACTTAAGCGCACTTTCCGGCGAAGCGCCGAACAGAGTGAAAAGCTCATCTTGCATGTAGAACATGTAAGGGCTTGGGTTACTCTGTTTTAGCTCTTTATATGCCGCCAGTGGAGAAGGGCAAGGCAAGGTAAAGCGACGTGATGGCACGACTTGGAAAACATCGCCTTTAACCACAAACTCTTTTAAGTCGCGAACAATCTGGCAGAAGTCAGTGTCAGAAATGCTTGGCTCTGCGTGAGTATCAGCAACTGGTATTGCTTTTGGTAGCGTTTTTAAATTGGCACAGGCAGCACTGATCTCTTCGATACGAGCTGTTAATTCAGGCTTGCAAGCGTCGGTAGCGAACAGGGCAGCTTGAAGCTCGCAAGACTGCTTTTGATGATCGACAACCAGTAAGGTCTCCGCAACATAAAAAACGTAGTCAGGACATTGGTTTGATTGAGCTGCATCACCCAAAGGCTCAAAATTAGCCACTAAATCATAGGCAAATAAACCACCGATAAAGATCGCGTGCTTGTGCAGCTCTGCGATATCGAAGCTGTGCTGAATCAAGCGCAGTGCATCAAAAGAAGAGGCTTCACGTAGTCGGGAGTCTTCATCCAAGGTGTTGCACGGTTCACTGTATTCCAGTACCAGTACGCTGCCGTTAAATGTATGTTGAATACTCGGATTAATGTTGTGCGTAAGGTGAGAAAGCAGGTTTTTACCATTGTCGGTTAACGCGGTCATTGTCACCGTATGTCCGTAACAAACGATGCGCACCGCTGAGTCAACAATAAGAAGGCTTTGTAGGTCCTGCTTTGAGTCGATTTCAGCAGATTCCAATAGCAGGCTGTCGGTTTTGTTCTCACATAGTGTGTGGAACAGCTGCGTAGGATCTTGGGCATACGGGGCCGTACTTCGAATTAACTCGATGTTACCTAGCTTCTTGATTTCAATGGCCTTGTTCACAAGACCTCCTTTTCTCTAAAATTTTTACTTCCTGCCGTACATAGTCGCATAAAGCAAACGGTCACCCAATCAGGATTTGGTTAAATTTGACGATTGTTTAAGCACTTAGATGTGAGACAGATTACAAAACAAAAAAGCCCGCTTTGGTAGCGGGCTTTTGAAACTTGAATTCTATGAATTAGAAGTACACGTTAGCCCACCAAGAACTTGTCCAAGTGCGCCACCAAGCAAGATCAGCTGAACTATTATTCATAGTGCCAGCAGCAACTTTTGCTTTATGGTTTTGGTTAATGTCTTGTAACATAGTGAGCCTTAAGTCAGGTACTTCGTATTTGTGTACTAGTTAACTAGTGCAGGGGTAAAAAGTCAACTAAAAAAACAAAATTATGAGAATTGATTTACACAGTCATACGACCGCCTCAGATGGAAGACTGCCTCCACATGAATTAATAGATAGAGCCCTTGGCTTTCAGCTTGATGTGTTAGCGATCACCGATCACGATACTGTCGACGCATTAGCGATTGCGCATCAGTATGTCCAAGACAATAATCTGCCTTTGAAGATCATCAACGGAATTGAAATTTCTACCGTTTGGCAGAATAAAGATATTCACATTGTGGGTTTGAATATCGACCCAGAGTCTGAAGCACTCAATGAACTGATCGTAAAACAGAAAAACCATCGAGTAGCACGCGCTGAAATGATTGCTCATCGCCTTGAAAAAGCAACGCAAGAAGGTGTGCTCGAAGATGTCAAAGTGATTGCTGGTGACGCGCCAATCACGCGAGCTCATTTCGCTAAATGGCTGGTCGATAACGGCTATGCGAAAACGATGCAGCAAGTGTTTAAGAAATACCTAACGCGCAATAATCCGGGTTATGTGCCGCCAAACTGGTGCACAATGAAAGAAGCGATTGAAGCCATACATGCTGCTGGTGGGCAGGCTGTACTGGCTCACCCAGGGCGCTACGATCTAACCGCTAAATGGATAAAACGGCTAATCAGTGCGTTTGTTGAAGCAGGAGGAGATGCGATGGAAGTTGCTCAACCTCAACAAGGGCAACAAGAAAGGCGCAACTTGGCGGATTATGCTATACAATACAATCTATTAGCCTCTCAAGGCAGCGACTTTCATTATCCTTCACCTTGGATGGAGTTAGGACGAAATTTATGGCTTCCATCGGGCGTTGAACCTGTATGGAAAGATTGGGGTATTGAGCCTTCATCAGTGGATTCGAACAATACCAATTAACTATAGAGTCGTGAGACTCGATAATGAGGAATTACAATGAGCCAGTTTTTTTACGTACACCCAGAAAACCCTCAGGCTCGCTTGATCAATCAAGCTGTAGCAATCATTCGTAATGGTGGGGTAGTGATTTACCCTACGGATTCGGGCTACGCATTGGGTTGTCAGCTTGAAAATAAACAGGCACTGGAGCGTATCTGTCAGATTCGTCGTTTAGATGATAAGCACAACTTTACTCTGTTGTGCCGCGATTTATCTGAGCTTTCTCTTTATGCTCGTGTGGATAATACGGCATTTCGTTTGCTGAAAAACAATACGCCAGGGCCATACACCTTTATTTTTAAAGGAACTAAGGAAGTGCCGCGTCGCTTAATGAACGCCAAGCGTAAGACGATCGGTATCCGCGTGCCAGATAACCAAATTGCCCTCGACTTACTCGAAGCGCTTGGCGAGCCGCTGATGTCAACATCGCTTATCTTACCGGGCAACGATATGACCGAATCTGACCCAGAGGACATTCGCGACAAACTAGAGCATGCGGTTGATTGTATTCTTAATGGTGGTTATCTAGGCGAGCAACCAACAACAGTGGTTGATTTCAGTAATGATGAACCAATCATTGCCCGTGTTGGTTCAGGTGATCCTGCTCCATTCGAATAGTCAAAAGTGCGTGATTTTCACCACACTTTTTGCGATAATGTGCGACCGCGATTTTGGGTCGCACTTGTTTATTCGACGTCTGAGAAGACGACACATAGGTAGATAAATGAACGAAAAACTACAGAAAGTATTGGCTCGAGCTGGTCATGGCTCTCGACGCGAACTAGAAGCTTTGATTAAAGCGGGTCGCGTGAGCGTGAACGGTATCGTTGCTAAACTTGGCGAACGACTAGAAGATGAAAATGCAGTTGTGCGTATCGACGGACACACTGTTTCTGCTAAAGCGCAGGAAGAAGTGATTTGTCGCGTATTAGCGTACTACAAGCCTGAAGGTGAACTGTGTACTCGTCATGATCCAGAAGGTCGTCGTACTGTTTTTGATCGTCTGCCAAAAATCCGCGGTTCTCGTTGGATTTCAGTTGGCCGCCTGGATGCGAACACTTCGGGCCTACTGCTATTTACCACTGACGGTGAATTAGCTAACCGTTTGATGCACCCAAGCCGCCAAGTAGAACGTGAATACCTAGTGCGCGTATTTGGTGAAGTGACAGAACAGAAGGTGAAGAACCTAGTTCGTGGCGTTGAACTTGAAGACGGCATGGCTCGCTTCGAAGACGTTGTCTACGCGGGTGGTGATGGTATGAACCACACTTTCTACGTAGCGATTAACGAAGGTCGTAACCGTGAGGTTCGTCGTTTGTGGGAATCTCAAGACACCACAGTTAGCCGCTTAAAACGTGTACGTTACGGTGACATTTACCTAGACAAGAAACTGCCTCGCGGTGGATGGATGGAACTTGATCTTAAAGAGGTTAACTACTTACGTGAGCTAGTTGAACTTCGCCCAGAGAAAGAGACATTGCTTGATGAAAACAAAGCAAACTCATCTCGCAAACGCGAACGTTCACGCAGCCAAAAGATTCGCCGTGCAGTTAAACGTCACGAAGAACGCGTAAACAGTGGTGGTGGTCGTAGCAACAACCCATCACGCCGTAAACCGAAAAAAGGCGCAGGCCAGCCGAACGCGCGCAATAAGCAGCGTTAAGCAAAAGCATAGTGATTTAAAAAGCAGCCAGTTGGCTGCTTTTTTCGTTTTGAGCTGCTCTTAACTCCAGCGACCCTTTCGCTCAGATTTGCGTTGAGCACACACATCAAGAATGTTCTGCTTTTGCTCATTGGATGACTGTGACCATCTTAATATTTCATCCAACGAACGATAGCAACCCAAGCAAATGTCATCCTTATCTAAGCAGCAGTGACGGATGCAGGGGTTAGGAATAGAGCGATTTGAAGGTTGCGCACGTTGAGCTGCCATAAGTCATACCAAAAACACCTTTTATATAATACCAACCAGAA
The DNA here is from genome assembly GCF_000772105.1 of Vibrio tubiashii ATCC 19109. Lineage (NCBI taxonomy): Bacteria > Pseudomonadati > Pseudomonadota > Gammaproteobacteria > Vibrionales > Vibrionaceae > Vibrio > Vibrio tubiashii. The sequence continues at coordinate 1,951,683 of NZ_CP009354.1, read as the reverse complement.
TAAATATCTGGTCATTCTTGCTGGCTAAAATCGCTGATAGCTGCGTTATAGATTTTGTAGGTAGAGCAACTAGCTATCCGCAATCTATACCTTGCTCTAAGCGACTTTTCCTGCGCAATTATCTGATCAGCTATTCATCCCGATTGGTATAAGTATACAAAAAGCCCCGGCTTACGGTATTTGTAGGCCGGGGCTATGTAAGATTTTTATCTATTAAAGCGTTTGATTGAGAGCAAAGTAACGACCTTGCTGCTCTATCAATTGTTGATGAGTGCCATGCTCAACAATCTCACCTTGCTCGATTAAACAAATTGTATCCATCTTGTCTAAGTCAACCAAACGGTGGGTAATAAACACCACTGTTTTACCGACGAAATGCTGCTCGAACAATTGCATTATTTGCTGCTCTGTCTGTTTATCTAAACCTTCAGTAGGTTCATCAAGTAACAGAATTGGCGCATTATGTAGCAGCGCACGTGCGATACCAATTCGGCGCTTTTCACCACCAGACAGCTGTCGACCACCGTCGCCAAGCCATGTGTCTAAGCCTGTTTCGTCGAGAAGTTTAGCCAGTCCGACTTTAGACAGCACCTGAGCAAGCTCATCGTCCTCTGCTTGCGGTTTAGCCATGACTAGGTTGTCACGCAGTGAGCCATTAAGAATATCGACACGCTGGCTCACAACGCTAATGGCTTGACGAAGCTGACTTTCACTCCATTCTTGGATTGGCTTACCCGCAATTTCGATGCAACCTTGTTGAACATCCCAATAGCGGTTGAGCAACTGTAGAAGGGTAGATTTGCCAGAGCCAGTTTGACCGACAATTGCAATTCTATGTTGAGCTGGAATCGCTAACTCGATGTTTTTAATGACATCGTTGTTCGCATCAGGGTAGTGGAAAGAGACCCCTTTATACTCGATTGAGAACTGCTGCTCATGTTCTGTCTCTTGGTCTGGGAAACAGACATCTGGTTCAGATTGAGTAATGTCGTTGAGCCTGCGAGCTGAAGTCAGTGTCTGGCCTAGGTGTTGGAAGGCACCAGCAATTGGCATTAACAGTTCAACACTCGCCATTGTGGCAAATGCGACCAGAGCGATCATAGGATCTGGCGTATTGCCACCGACACCGTCCGCCGCTAGCCAAAGCATGAGTACAATCGTCCAGCCGTTAGCCAGTAACAGTAAAGCTTGCGCCAATCCAGAAAAATGAGCATTAAAGAACTGATTCTTTAGTAGCTTTTGCTGTGTATCTAGGATCGCATTGCGATAGCGCTCTTCCGCACCAAACAGTGTGAGTTCACTGTAGCCCTGTAACCAATCTAGGGTAGCGATACGTAAATCGGCTTTGTTTTGAGTGAGCTCACCACCGTTGCGCTTACCCAGTTTGTAAAACAGTGCAGGCCATGTCAGCAGTATTGCAAACAGAATAGCGCCCAAAGTTAAGCCGAGCTCTGCATCGAACCAGCTAATAAGAGCAGTTAGACCTAAGATACCTAACGTACCGACAACCATTGGGCTGACCAACCTTAGGTAGACATGGTCCATCGCATCAATATCGGCTACGAGGCGGTTGAGGAGATCGGCGTCACGAAGGTTAGATACGCGACCGGGGATCAACGGTGCTAGCTTGGAAAAGAAAAAGATTCGCAGATCAGTAAGCAGCTTGAAAGTTGCGTTATGGCTGACCACACGCTCACCCCAACGTCCGGCAGTTCGACCCATGGCAAATCCACGCACAAACGCGCCTGGTAGCATGTAATTAAAGGTTTCTCTTGCGATGGTGAGACCAGCAACGGCAGCTGCAGATAAGAACCAGCCTGATAAGGTCAAAAGACCAATAGAAGCGGCTAAAGTTAGAAACGCCAATAGCATACCGAGTGAAAGACCAAACCAGTGCTTCTTATACAGTTTTAGGTAGGGAAGTAATTCACGCATCTAAGTTCCCCTTATTGGTTTGGTTAAGTGCTTGGTTAGCAGAAAGCATTTCTTGGAACAGTCCTTCACAGTTAGCGAGATGTGCAAATTGTCCAGACTGAACGATCTGACCGTCTTTCATGACAAGAATTTGTTCGACATTTTTAAGCGGTGTTAGCTGGTGGGTAACCATCAGGGCGGTTTTACTTGTGATCTGGTTTTCTAAACCTTGCATCACAAGACGTTCACTTCGTGCATCCAAGCTTGCCGTTGGTTCATCAAGCAGCCAGAAGTGGCCGTTTTGCACCATAGCTCGTGCTAAAGCAAGGCGCTGCGCTTGTCCTACCGATAAACCACCAGAGCGGTCGGAGACAGCATAATCAAGACCATGTTGATTAACGAATTCTGCTGAGAACGACTCTTCTAACGCTTGACTGATGACTTGGTCACTGACGTTTGTTTTACCCAGCGTAATGTTGTCACGTATTGAGCCGTGCAGTAGCAGTGGGTTTTGACCAACCCAACTGATTTTCTCACGCCAACTTTCAAGATCGAGCTCAGTACGTTCAATGTTGTTAATCGTCAGCGACCCTTTGTAAGGCAAGAATCCCAAGATTGCGTTTATCAGGGTCGTTTTACCTGCGCCGCTTGGGCCAACTAAGGCTGTGGTTTGCGCGGAAGAAAGCTCAAAGCTTACAGGCCCTAATAGTTTTTGCCCTTCTGGGGAGTATACTTCGAGATCTTTTGCTGTGATGGATATGGAGTCTGTGTCGCCCAGTTTGGTTGAGCCTGAGCGAACGGTTTCTACGTCAGTCTCGATAAACTCAACAATACTTTCTGCAGCGCCTACCGCTTGCTGTTTCGCGTGGTAGAAAGTACCTAAGTCGCGTAGCGGCTGATAAAACTCAGGAGCTAAGACCAGAATAAATAATCCTGCAAACAGAGTAACACCCACACCGTAATCACCGAAGTTGAGCTCTCCGATGAAAGCGAAGCCAAAGTAAACCGCTGTTAATGCAATTGAGATAGAAGTAAAAAACTCAAGTACCGCAGAGGATAGAAACGCTATTTTGAGTACATCCATAGTGCGCACTCTAAACACTTCCGATGCGCCGCGCATCACTTCCGTCTCTGCGGCGGTTCTATCAAACAGTCTGATGGTTGTCATTGACTGTAGGCGGTCATAGAAGTGACCGGATAAACGTTGCAAGGCTTTAAAGTTCTTACGGTTAGCGTCAGCGGCTTTCATTCCCACTAACGCCATAAACATTGGAACTAATGGCGCGGTAATCAAGAAGATCAAACCCGCTGCCCAGTTGACCGGGAAAACAACGATCAAGATGACAAAAGGCACTAAGACAGAAAGCGACATTTGAGGTAAGTAACGAGCAAAGAAGTCGTGCATATCTTCTACTTGTTCTAGCAACAAGGTTGCCCAAGCACCTGCGGGTTTTCCCTTGATGTATGCAGGACCAAGCTCACGCAGTTTATCAAGAATAAGTTGGCGAATATAAACTCGAATCTGTTCACCACAGCGATAACCAGCGATTTCTCGACCCCATGAACAAAGAGCACGAGCACCAATAACGGCAACTAAACCAAAGAAGTAAGGGACTAATTCATATTTATCGACATGTTCGATAATGAGTTGGTGCATGATCGTTGCAAGCAGAGCGGCCTGAACTAAAAGGAATATGCTTGAAAGAACACCTAGACCGACAGCAATCATAAGCCAGCGCTTGGCGAGCTTACTTTGCTGCTTGAGCCATTGATTCAAGCTGCGTTGTTTCTTTTTATCCATCGTGAAGGCTTAATGAGAATTATTATAAAGTTTTAGAACTGGGCATTATACAAAAGAAAGCCCCGCGGGAATACCGCAGGGCTTTAAGGTTTTGAGCTAAAAATGAAAAATATTATTTACTATCAGCAAGAGCGTCGAGGTAACGTTCGGCATCAAGAGCTGCCATACAACCACTACCTGCAGAAGTAATCGCTTGACGGTAGTTATGGTCCATCACATCACCCGCTGCAAAAACACCCGGTACGCTTGTTTGCGTTGCATTACCTTCTAGGCCCGATTGAACGATGATGTAACCATCTTTCATCTCTAGCTGACCTTCAAAGATTGAGGTGTTTGGCTGGTGACCAATCGCAATAAAGGCGCCCATCACATCAATTTGTTCGATATTGTCTGATTGAGTATCTTTGATTCGCACGCCCGTTACACCCATGTCGTCACCGACGACTTCTTCTAAAGTACGGTCTGTATGAAGAACGATGTTGCCATTCTCCACTTTATCCATTAGGCGTTTTACTAAGATTTTTTCAGCGCGGAAGCTGTCACGGCGGTGAATTAAGTGAACTTCAGAAGCAATGTTCGAAAGGTAAAGGGCTTCTTCAACTGCGGTATTACCACCACCAACAACAGCAACTTTTTGGTTACGGTAGAAGAAACCATCACAAGTTGCACAAGCAGAAACACCGCGACCTTTAAATGCTTCTTCAGACTCTAGACCTAAGTACTTAGCTGAAGCACCGGTTGAAATAATAAGCGCATCACAGGTGTACTCTCCGCTATCACCTTTAAGGCGGAAAGGGCGCTGGCTGAAATCAACTTCATTGATGTGATCAAAAAGAATTTCTGTTTCAAAGCGTTCAGCATGCTCTTTCATTCGATCCATTAGACCAGGTCCGGTCAAACCTTCAGGATCACCAGGCCAGTTTTCCACTTCAGTGGTTGTCGTTAACTGACCACCTTGTTGCATACCTGTCACCAGAACAGGGTTTAAGTTTGCGCGGGCAGCATAAACTGCGGCAGTGTAGCCAGCAGGACCAGATCCAAGGATTAAAAGATTGCTGTGTTTTACGTCGCTCATTTGTGCTCCATTAGCGGTGACGCTTCTTCATTTATTTGATTCGATTGTATGGAATATATGGGGCCATTTAAAGGGTTAGCAAGGGAGAAGAATGTAATTATTGGTTATAGATTAGAACGCAAACGTTATCTGTTGATGTGCCGTCTATATTTATAACTCATTGATGTTGATAAGAAAATTAATTGGCTCTAGTGAAGTCATCTAGTTTTTGAACACGTGTCTTTTTAAATGCAGACTTAATCACTGCTATTGTTGATATGTATAGGTTAACATTCCAAAATATACAAAATGATGGATTGAAATGCTAAAAAAAGTTGATCCGGCAATACAAGTGCGCAAATAATGAATGTGAATAAGATGTTAATCACATTATAGGTATGTACATTCATTAAGGAGATGATGATGTTACATCAGCGCGAAACTACCCTACAACTGACCAAATTAAGTGATGCTGCGATTTCACAGTTGGCCCCTTCGTTTACTCAACTGCCTCATACCGAGCATGCTGATGGCCAGTATCGTTTAAGACGCTACTCTGTAGTGACATTGCAAGATGGCAACGTGGTCGATTTGAATAAGAGTGAGTTCGTTCAAAGTGACGATATTAATCGCTTTCAGGGTAACGTGGTTCGCCAGTTTGAACCGATTGAAAAGCCGATCATGAATAGTGACGGTATGCGTGAAATGTGTCAGCTATTTGCGCAATCTAATCATCTTACTGATGGTCATGAGATCGAGATTCACCAAATTCGTATCTCGGCTGTTTATGACGAGACTCAGGTTGCACCAGAAGGTGTTCACCAAGATGGATTTGAACATCTCGCAGTAGTAGGTATGGGGCGTCACAATATTGAGGGCGGCGATATCATGGTTTACAGCAGCTTCAACGAAGCCCCATTCTTCCGTAAAGCCTTGCATAGTGGTGAAGTCGCCATGCTAGCTGACGACAAACTTTGGCATAATGCGACACCAATTCGCTCGGTTATTGAGGGTGAAGCGGGGCATATGGATGTATTTGTGTTAACCGCAAAGGACAGTGTGAATGAGCTTCACTCCTAATTTAGCAAGAGCGCAGTTCAGCGCTCTTGGTCAAACACATAATGATCTGCCAGTTATCTTTTTAGATGGCCCTGGCGGCTCTCAAGTACCAAAGTCTGTACTTGAAGCGATGCAGGCTTATTTGGGTTTCTTTAACTCTAACTTGGGTGGTCATTACTTTTCGAGTCAGCAAACGACTGATTTAATGAAGCAAGCACGTGAGTATGCTCAAGCCTTGGTCAATGCAGAATCAAGCAGCAACATAGTGTTTGGCGCAAATATGACGTCATTAACCTTTCAGTTAAGCCGTGCAATCAGTCGAGATTGGCAAGCCGGTGATGAAGTGATTGTTACGGCTCTCGACCATTATTCGAATGTCTCAAGCTGGCAACAAGCCGCAGAAGACAAAGGGGCGGTTGTTCACCAAGCTCGTGTTGACGAAAGCGACTGTGGTCTTGATATCGACCACTTACTTTCGCTGATCAATGATAAGACCGCGCTTGTTGCTTTGACCTATGCGTCGAACACAACAGGTTCAATTGTTGATGTTCAACGTGTTGTCGAAGCCGCTCATAAAGTGGGTGCAAAGGTTTATGTAGACGCTGTTCATTATGCGCCGCATCACTTAGTTGACGTGCAAAAGCTTGGCTGTGATTTCTTAGCCTGCTCTGCGTACAAGTTCTTTGGTCCACATGTCGGTATTGCCTACGTAGCACCGAAATGGCTACAGAGTTTGAAACCTTACAAAGTTGAACCCGCAAAAGATGAAGGTCCGGGGCGCTTCGAAACGGGTACACAAAGCTTTGAAGGTTTAGCTGGCGTAATTGCTGCTGTGAAATATCTGTCGCAGTGGGGTAAAAGCAACGCTTCGCTTAGGGAAAGATTAGTCGACTCATTTAAGCAGTTTAATCAGCACGAATCAGCGATTAGCGAACGCTTTCTTAGCCGATTATCTGAACTCGAAGGGGTGAAACTGTTTGGTAAGTTGGAAGCCAACAGCGAGCTAAGAACGCCAACCTTCGCTTTAACTTTTGATAACCATTCACCTGAGTTTATTGCTAAGAAGCTCGGAGAAAGAAATATCTGTGTTTGGAATGGACATTTCTACGCACTTGGGCTAGTTCGCCAGCTTGATTTAGAAGCGAGTGGTGGTGTAGTGCGAATTGGCTTTATGCATTACAACACATTAGAAGAAGTGGATATTCTGTTTGATGAGCTGAAGATTATTCTCGAATAATAACCTCATAGAAAGACCTCCCGAGTGGAGGTCTTTCTTTTTCACTATTAGGCGCTGACTTCTACCTCATAAGAAGTGAACTTACGGATATTGATTACTCCGGTATCAAAGATCATGTACTGACCTTTAATTCCTTGCAAAATCCCCGTGACTTCTGGGTTTTTGTCAAAATTATGAGAAGTGATTTTTGTAGGGTGTTGCTCCACTGGGTAGCTAATGGCAGTGATACTCTCACTTAGGATCTCAATCGCGTCCTCACCGTACAGCTGTTTAATTTCAGCAATTTTGTCTTCAACCAAAGGCAAGAGTTCAGCAAATCGCTCTTCTAGCGCCATTGGCTCTCCATCACCTTTTAACAGGGTGCGCCAGTTGGTTTTATCCGCGATGTGTTTTGCCAGTTCAACTTCGATAAGGCCTGAAATGTGGCGAGTCTTCACTTTGAAAATCGGCAAGCCTTGAGTAGCGCCTTGATCGATCCAGCGGGTTGGGATCTGGGTGTGACGAGTGATGCCCACTTTCAAACTTGAAGTGTTTGATAGATAGACGAAATGGTCGACCATGCAGTTTTCCTCTCCCCATTGAGGTTCGCGACAAGTCCCCTGATCGTAATGACACGTTTCAGGCTTCATGATGCACATATCGCAACTGGCGAGCTTTTTCATACAAACAAAGCAGTGCCCCTGCGAATAGCTTTTTTTGGTTTTTTTACCACAAGAACTACAAAAGATATTCCCAGTATGAGTGAGTGTGAGGCTCTTACCAATGAAAGGGGATAGGTCAACTAACTCGTCACCGACTGGAAGGCGATAATGAACCGTATTTTCGAGAGAGGCGCGCATTTTACTTAGCGTACCTTTAGCTAATAAAGACATGACAGTGCTCTTACTTTAATGAGGGTTAACCCTCTTTGTTTTTAGACCCCCATTGTAGCAGTTTTTACCCAGACTCGGGCAAATCTATGCCAGTAAGCAATAATGTAACTGTCGTGGTTTAGTTTGGTTATATTTAAGTCAATAAGCACTAAGTTTATGAGTCAGATCTAATATTTACCTGCTGTCATATACCCAAAACGCGATAAAATGGAACCAAAGTCGTATTATTAATTGGTATTGTATTCTGTTCGCTGTTTTTCAGCACAATAATTGGTTGGATTCTAGTATTGAAAGTTGTTCATAAGGTCACCTTTTTCATGGTCGTTGTGACCATATTGGTTGTGCAGTTATATTGGATGCACGGAGGTGGTCACGTCTTTAAAATTTTCCCCAGTCAGTTTACCTTTTTGGCCACAGACGACCAAGCTTTAGGGGGCGTCAGTACCGCAAGTTTAGAGCTATCTGAATCTGAAGTGGTATTAAATTGTAAGTTAGATAAATCAGATGCTTATCCTTGGCCTTATTGTGGTGTATCAATACAACTTGGTGACACCATGCAGCAAGGTATCAACTTAAAAAACTACCATACGGTTAGATTGAATATTGACTTTGAGCAACTCGATAGCGCCACTGAACCTACGCTACGCTTTTACCTTCGCAACTTTAATCCAGCGTACTCTTCTGCTGAGGATGAATACACGCAAAAATACAATGGGCTGGCATACTCCCCTGGGGTAGGAAACGGAATCATTGAGATCCCGATTGCTAATTTGCAGGTGTTAACGTGGTGGTTAGCGGATAACCAGATACCAATTGCTCATTCTGCACCGGAGTTCACAAACGTGACTAAGTTGGAGTTAGCGACTGGCTCGGGTCATTTTACTGGTGAGTACAAGATGACTATCAAGAGCATCGAATTCATCGGAAACTATATTGATGGTGAAACACTCATGTTGGCCTTGCTGGTATTTTGGGTTTCGCTAGCGCTTGTATACAGTATTGTGGAGATAAAACGTAGCCACCACCTGATTCTTCAGTCTCATTTTAGACAGGAACACCTTCGCAAACTAAACAAAGAGTTACAAGAGCAGAATATCCACTTTGCAGAATTGGCAAATCGCGACGCACTGACAGGGGCTATGAATCGTCACTCCATTCGGGAGTGGCTAGAGAAGCATTTTGAAGGAAAATTAGGACGCGAGAAGGCATTAGCGGCGCTATATCTTGATATTGACCACTTTAAGGACGTCAATGACAAATATGGACACGCGATGGGTGACGATATTCTGCGTGAGTTCACTATGGTGATATTAAGTATGCTTAGTCCAAGTGAACGCCTCGTCCGTTGGGGGGGAGAAGAGTTCGTGGTTTTTTGCCCTGGATTGAATTTGGAAGAGGCATCTGAGCTCGCGGAACGAATCCGACATCGAATTGAATCTCATATCTGGGTACATGGGGACCCGCTGACAACCAGTATAGGGGTTGCTTCTCGCTCTAGGGAGCGCACTAACGCAATGATCACTCGTGCCGATGAAGCTTTGTATTTGGCGAAGCGACAAGGAAGAAACCAGGTTGTGGTTAGCTCTCAGACTGACTAATTAAAGGTTGTTCGGCTAACTCTGGTTTTGCTTCGGGTTCAGGAAGTTGTTCGATCCGGATGGGCTCCTTGGGGCCCAGAAACTTTGGTTTCGCATTGGTAATATAGATGTCCAAAACCGCTTTTGCGCGTGCAAATACTTCTCTCATTCTGACCTGAAATCCAGAGTGTTTCGAAGGCCCTGCAACCGCAAAACATTTCGCATCAATATTGTGTGAATTGGCGATAAATATGGCTCTCTCGCAATGGAACTTTTGAGAAATGATTAGGAAGTTATTGGTATCAAAAATTTCTTTTGCTCGAACAACGGAGTCCAAAGTTCTAAACCCCGCATAATCTAAAAAAATACTCTCTTCGGGTACCTCTGCCTTAAGCAAGTCACGTTTCATCGTCCAAGGTTCATTGTAAGAGCGATGCGCGTTATCGCCACTCAGAAGAAAGTTGTCCACCTTGCCTTGCTGATACAGTTCTATCGCCGCGTCGATACGATGGGTGTAATACTCATTGAGAATTTTGCCTAAATACTTGCTGGTTCCCAGAACAACCGCAACATCAAAAGACTCGATCTGTTCGGTGTCGGTAAATAGCTGGTCTCTGGCTTGGTAAGAGACCCATCGATCAATTGCGAATAAAGACACGGCAAGGATCGCTAACGCGACAGGCAGCCACGCTAACGCTCTTAGCGCCAGCTTAAGCCAAGTTTGTTGTCTGGTTTCGTGGTGAAATAATCTTCGCACTAAATTTGTCGATTCCGCTGCGCCCATAGACCTATAAAAATAAAGCAAAACAATACGATGGAAAACATGATGCCAGCCTCTAGGCCACGCAGTGTCCGAGATAGGTAAGGTGTTGCTTTGACAATGATTAAGCCGTAACCAAATGCGTTAATCAAGACAAACGCAACAGTTCTGAGGGCAAAGTTGGTGTTTCTTAACAATCTCCTCAGTAATGCGTTAATTTCTCCACCTGCCATGACCAAAATGCATGCGATTAAAGCTGTCGAAATTTCTGTCAGATAGGGGCGTAGGTATCCACCCATAAGGTCTAGGTATTCCATGAAAACTAATGTGATTGTCATCGATTGAGTAACGATATCATGAAGCTGGCGTGTAAGGCAGTGCAGTCTGTCGTCATGAGATCTTTGTGGCAGGAATAAAAAACCCAGCGTGTGCTGGGTTTTGAATAAACAGTGCGTTTAGAAAGCGGTGCGCTTGTAACGGCGATAAACAGGTTGCCAGAATGAAGCATCAATCGCTTCTTCTAGCGCTTCGTCTGTGATCTCAAGTGCGACGCCTTGCTCAATCGCTTTTTTAGCAACCGCAAAAGCAATCTTCTTAGAAACAGAATGAATCGCTTCTAGTGGCGGTAATAGAGCGCCTTGACCATTAATCGCTAATGGCGAACATGTTGCTAGGGCACGGCTAGATTCCATAAGCATCTCGTCAGTCACGCGTTTAGCTTGAACCGCCAATACACCTAAACCGATACCTGGGAAGATGTAACTGTTGTTACATTGTGCGATAGGGTAGGTCTTACCGTCATGTACCACAGGATCAAATGGACTACCTGTAGCAACCAGAGCTTCACCGTTAGTCCAACGAATAATGTCGTTAGGTGTCGCTTCCACACGGCTTGTTGGGTTAGATAGCGGGAATACGATTGGGCGAGCGCAGTGTTTGTGCATCTCTTTGATTACGTCTTCGCTAAACAGACCTGGTGCACCAGATACGCCAACAAGAACCGTTGGTTTAGCATTGCGCATGACATCAAGAAGTGAGTAGCCGTTACCTTCTGCTTCCCAATCTGCCGTGTTTGAATGCTTCTGTACCAAACGTTGTTGGAAGTCGAGCAGGTTAGGCATGCCTTCTTGCAGAAGACCCCAACGGTCAACCATGAAGACTTGCGAACGAGCTTGCGCATCGCTAATGCCTTCCGAAACCATTTGAGCAATGATGGCTTCTGCAATACCACAACCAGCAGAGCCTGCACCTAAGAAGGTGACACGCTGTTCAGAAAGCTTACTTCCTGCAGCCTGACAAGCTGCAAGCAGTGAGCCAACAGTTACAGCCGCAGTGCCTTGAATGTCATCATTGAAGCAGCAGAAGCGATCTTTGTAACGCTCTAGTAGCGGCATCGCGTTTTTCTGTGCGAAGTCTTCGAACTGAATGAGCGCGTCAGGCCAACGGCGTTGAACAGCCTGCATGAATTCTTCTAAGAACGCATCGTACTCTGTGCCGGTAATACGTGGATGGCGCCAGCCCATGTACATTGGGTCAGCAAGACGTTGCGGGTTATTCGTACCCACATCAAGTACGATTGGCAGTGTGTATGCTGGGCTAATACCACCACAAGCGGTGTAAAGCGCCAGTTTACCGATTGGGATACCCATACCACCGATACCTTGGTCGCCTAAACCAAGAATACGTTCACCGTCTGTCACTACGATAACCTTCACGTTGTGACTTGAAGCATTATTCAAAATGTCATCAATGCGATCGCGGTTAGCGTAAGAAACAAAAAGGCCACGGCCACGGCGGTAGATGTTCGAGAAGTTTTCACATGCTGCACCAACGGTCGGTGTATAGATGATTGGCATCATCTCAGAGATGTGGTTCTGAACAAGGCGGTAGAAAAGTGTTTCGTTTGTGTCTTGGATGTTGCGTAGGTAGATGTGCTTATCCATATCGCTTTCGAAGTTACGATATTGTAAGTAAGCGCGTTCCACTTGTTCCTGAATAGTTTCAGTGTTTTCTGGTAGCAGACCTTCAAGGTTGAATGAGCTTCTTTCCTCAGCTGAGAAAGCACTGCCTTTGTTAAGAAGAGGAGTACTGAGAAGCGCAGGGCCTGCATATTGGATATATAGAGGGCGTTTATCGTTATTCATCACATGCCTTAGTAGGGTGTTAGGGTCAACAGACCTTTGGGAACAGGAACATAAAAATGATAGGGATTCGTTGTCGTATTGTAAACTGAATATTCCTGCATTCTGGCAAAGATTGCGTATATAATTTCATGCTTTAGCACTACCCACGCGTAAATCATGACTAGCCTACCCATAGATACCCTGAAAACCGAATTTTTATCCCAGCTTTCCGCTCATCATCTCATCGTAGAAGCAGAGACAGGATCGGGTAAGTCGACGCGTTTACCCATTTGGGCGGCGCAGCAAGGCAGGGTTCTAGTGATTGAGCCACGACGCATCGCTTGTACCTCATTGGCTCAGTTTCTCTCTGAGCAAAGTAATCAACCTCTGGGACAGTCAGTTGGTTATGCGATTAAGCTGGAGAGCCGCTTTGATGAAAACACGCAAGTCGTGTTTGTGACGCCTGGTGTGGCGTTGCGTTGGTTTTCTGAGAACAAGCTTGAGGGCTTTAATACGGTTATCGTCGATGAATTCCATGAGCGACGCTGGGATACCGATTTGTTGGTCGCTTTGCTTAAAGATAGCCAGACACACAGATTAGTCGTCACATCCGCCACCATTGAGGGTGAAAAGCTGGCCAATTACATCGGCGCGAAGCGTATGTATGCCGAGGGGCGTAACTTCGATGTCTCAATAGGGTATCGAGCAGGCGACTCAAGGCAGCTTCCTGATGCAAGAAGCCTTGATGAAAAAGTAAAGCAAGAAGTGTTGGCGCTCAGCGATATTGACGGTGACATTCTAGTGTTTCTGCCGGGTAGAAAAGAGATCAGTCAATGTCAGAGTAAGCTGGCGGGAATTGAAGGCTTAGTTGCCGTTCCACTTCATGCCTCGGTGACCGATGAGCAGCGAGAAGTCGCACTTAATACACAAGCCTATAAAAAAGTCGTCTTGGCGACCAATGTTGCCGAGACGTCACTGACTATCCCCAACATAGTAGCGGTAATTGACTCAGGGTTAGAACGAAGAACAGAACAGCGTAATGGGCGAACAGCTCTAAGTTTAAAGCATATCTCCAAAGCAAGTGCGAAGCAGCGTAGTGGGCGTGCCGGTCGAGTTATGGATGGTATCTGTATTCGTTTATATGGTGAACACGCTGCTTTGACAGAAGTGACACCGCCAGAGATGCATCGAGAGTCGCTAACCGAAGCCATGCTAGCGTCTGCAAGTTGTGGTAAGGCTTTAGCGCAGCTAAATTTCTTGGAGTTACTGCCTGAGCGCTCTCTCAACCAAGCAAATGAAATACTCACTGCGATGGGGGCAATCAATGATGTGGGAACTGCCACCGAACATGGTCAGCGGATTTACCCTTTACCTATTGACGCACTATACGCCGACTTAGTCACTCGAATGCCTTCTAAACCTCTCCAAGAGGCGATGGTTGATCTCACCTCTGTATTGGCTACGCCAGCCAACTTGTATCGCCTGTCTAGCAATGAAGAAGAAAGAGAAAAGTTAGAGAAAGAAGAGCCTTGGGGCTGTGATGGTCAACTTGCTATCGGAATCCTTAGAGGAGAGCAGTTCTCTGGGATCAAGGTAGACGCAGATGTTGCAAAGGAAGCAAGAGCACTCTCAGCTCAAATGAGAGAAGTATTTGAATTACCTCAGCTCAGTGTCGCTTCTCGTTATTCACATCAAGAACTGGTTGAGGCAATTGCTCGCTTGCATCCTGAACTCGTTTTTGTGCGCAGATTGAAGCGAAAAGAAGCAATGGGTAATGGTGAGATGGAAGTTGTTTTGGGTCGAGAGAGCCGTTTCCCATCTAAAAAAGAAGCCGCCCTTGTCCTCGATACTCATAGCTTGCCGGGCAGAGGCGTGAAGCAAACCCTCAATTTAGCCACCTTTACTATGCCCATTGCACTTAACGCGCTCAGTGAGATTGGCCTAGGTGAGTGGCAACAGGGAGAGGTGATAACGGTTGATGCACAACCAATGGTCGAGATGAGATTGAACTATGCGGGAAGGGTCATTGCCACTCGACATGAAATGGCTCAAGGTGAACTTGCCATTCAGCCCATGCTTGAAGCCGTCATTGCTAATCAGTTACTACCCGGGTTTGCAGAAACTCGTCACAAGCAAATTGAGCACTGGAAACTGTATCTCGCGCTAGGACTTGGGAGTTCGGATGCTAACCTTGATGAGCTAAACTTTGAAAGTTGGTTTACAGAGCAGCTTACTTTACTTGAGTTGGATGATATCAGTGAACTTGAGCTGTTTAGCGCCGATGATTTTGTCTTTGAAGGAATACCTTATTGGGAGTACGAGGACTTTGCTAGTGCGTATCCTTTTGAACTCGCATTGGGTGATCTTAATCTCGATGTTGAATACCACGCTAAGAAAAAGCTGGTTTATGTCGTACACAGCGATGGACTGCGTAAAGGGTATCCAAAACGTTGGGAGTTACCGAACTGGAAGGGCTGGAGAATTCAGTACAAAAAAGCGAGCAAGATTGTTGATATAAAATAGTGTTTAGGGAACAAGATATTATTTGGTATCTAAAATATTAAGCAACCGGTTCCTTATATCATTTTATTGTACGCATTTTGTTACCGCATTGGTTTTTATATAGCTTTTTAAAACAGAATTAGGGTATAAAAGACCATTGTTTTATATCCTATTGCTATAACCAGTTTGATCTAGGATATTGAGTACACTGTGTTGCCGATATTACGGGGGATGATATGGAACATCTAGGCAAGACAAGTGTTGTATTCGACTATACTTCTTTTCTCGGTGCTTCTTGTAGTAAGAAATGGACTTTCTTGGAAGCGATGAGCACGTTTGCTCCGATATTCAGCCTTGCTTGGAAGAATACGATAAAAGATACGCTATCGGTTGAAGATCGCTTGTGGGATCAAGCTATGAAATCGCTATCGGCGAATCGTAGTGATGAATCAAATATTGCTACGCTGCTTCAGCTAGCAAAGAGTGAAGGTGTCGAAGAGCTCAAAATCGTTATGCCTTACGAGTTGGATGTAGAGCTACTAGAACGACTGAAAACCAAATCCAAAGCAGACATCAGACCCTTGTCCCAAGACGAGCTAATTATCAGACTGTAGTAAGACTATTTTTCAACAAACCATCACTAGTCTCGATTGCTCATACTTTTCGGAAAAAGATCTCACATGAGATCTTTTTCGCTATCTGAGCATCTGAATTCGTACAAGATCATAATTCTCACAATTTATTCAGTAACTTGACGTTTACTTGTTCTATATTTTCTTATCAATATAAATCACATACCCAGTATCTAACGTGGATTCTGGTTGAAAAATTTGGCCGTTAATCTTACCTCGACATAGGAAAGCTTGCCGCCGTTAATTTGTGCAGTATATGGACTTAAGAGGTCATAATGGAATTGAAGTACCGTTGGATATTAGCCCCTTTACTCTTTGCTAGCTCGGTGCATGCCGCAGAACCCAATAAAATAAACGAACTAAACTATGATTTCCTCTACGCAGATTTAAGTTCTGGGTCGCTGAATGAAAGTTTGGGTAGTGACAACAATGCTACTGCTCTTGCGGTGGGTGGTAACTATGTATGGAGTGATAACATTCTATTTACGCTCGACTACTCTGCAAGGTTTATACATCCGAAAGATGTCACGACAGAGCTCTATACTTTGTTACCAGGCGTTGCTTATCGTTATCCGGTGACGGACAAGCTGGATGTGGTTGCGGGTGCTAAAGTCGGTTATTTGTGGGCAAAACAGACTCTTGATAGTACCGAAGAAAAACTATTTAGTGATAGCAAGCCTTCGATTGGTGCGAGTTTAGAGCTTAAGTATGCGCTGACTGAGAAATGGGAGTTGGCAGGGCGAGGAGAGTTTAACTACACAGACTTGCTAGAAGAAACGCTGTTTAACGTAAGAGCTGACTATCAATTCGCAGAACGATTTACGGTTGGCGCTTTTTATACCCATCGTGACGGGGACTTTGAAACCGCTAGAATTAAGGGTAGCGCCACCACCAATGAAGGTGGGATTTCTCTGAGATATCTTTTCTAAACCAATAAAAGTAAAAAGCCAGCTAAATAGCTGGCTTTTCGGTATTTGAAGGTGAGCTGTTATAGAACCGCTGCAATACCTTTACAAAGTGGAAGCATGTTAGCTTTCGTCATACCCGCTACACTGATACGGCCAGAACCTACGATGTAAATTGCGAATTCCTCTTTAAGGCGAGTAACTTGCTCTTTGGACAGACCAGAGAATGAGAACATGCCGTTTTGACGTTCGATGAAGCTAAAGTCAGCGTCAACGCCTTGCTCTTTAAGTGTTGCCACGAACAGTTCACGCATTTCCTGAATACGATCACGCATCTCTTTCACTTCCGCTTCCCACTCTGCACGTAGATCGGCATTGTTCAGGATGTGAGTTACGACTGCGCTGCCGTGTGCTGGTGGGTTAGAGTAGATTGAGCGGATTATTGCTTTCACTTGTGAGAAGGCTGTCGTTGCCACTTCTTCCGACTCTGCTACTAGTGTGAATGCACCTACGCGCTCATTGTATAGACCGAAGTTCTTTGAGAAAGAGCTCGCAACTAGAATCTCTTTGTTGTATTGAGCAAAGATACGAAGACCCGCTGCGTCTTCTTCGACGCCTTTCGCAAAACCTTGGTAAGCAAAGTCGAAAAGTGGAAGAAGTTTTTTGTCTGCAACAAGCTTAGCCAGTGTTTCCCACTCTTCTGCTGTTGGGTCGATACCCGTTGGGTTATGACAGCAGCCGTGAAGAAGAACGACATCGCCTTCAGATGCTTGCTCTAGATCGGCAACCATAGAAGCGAAATCTTTGTCTTTAGTTTCAGCATTGTAGTAGCTGTACTGCGCAGTCTCGATACCTGCTGCGGCAAACACACCGTTGTGGTTAGCCCAAGTTGGGTTACTGATCCAAATCTTTACTTCACCCAGTTGGCGTTTAATAAACTCGCCAGCAACGCGAAGTGCACCAGTACCACCTGGAGCTTGCGCCGTTTTACCACGCTTGTTAGCAACGATTTCAGCGTCATTGCCAAAAAGAAGTTTTTGAACTGCTAAAGCATACTCAGCAGTACCTTCGATAGTTAGGTAAGACTTGGTCTTTTCTGTTTCAATAAGTGCCGCTTCCGCTTTTTTAACGGTTGCTAGAACAGGGGTTTCACCTTGTTCATTTTTGTAGATACCCACGCCAAGATTAATCTTTTCAGCACGAGCATCTTTCTTAAATTCTTCAGTTAGGCCAAGAATAGGGTCTGCGGGAGCAGCGACTACTTTTTCAAACATAATGGTCATCCATGTTTATCGAAGGGATAGGTATAAGTAACTCGGTTATTTATACCTTTCTACGTAGAGTGAAACAACAGCGAAAGTGAAGAAAATTTAAAAAAGCGTCGTAATTTGGTGTGGATTTTGTTTAAGCCAAGTTTTTTATATGAAAAGTCCCTTTATTTTCGAAGTAAAGGGACTTTAAATGCACGAAAATGAAGAGGTCTAGTACCGCCTATGCGTGCATCAATTGCTCTAGCTCGTTTTCCTTAGCTTCTAGCTCTCGATATTTATGAGCGATGGCGACAAACTCGTCTTCAATAGCGAGGAATGCATCAACGATTTGCGGATCAAAGTGGACTTCGTTGCCTTCGAGAATAATAGACTTTGCTTTCTCATGGCTAAACGCTTTTTTGTATACACGTTCAGAAATGAGTGCATCATAAACATCCGCTAGTGCCATCAATCGCCCTGAAAGCGGTATTTCTTCCCCTTTAAGCCCGTTAGGGTAACCACTGCCGTTCCATTTCTCATGGTGAGTTAAGGAGATCTCTTTAGCGAGCTGTAGGAATGAGTTGCTACCAAGCTGTCCTTCCGCCATTGAGAGGGCTTTGGCTCCGATTTCGGGATGACGCTTCATTATTTCAAACTCTTCATCAGTGAGTTTGCCCGGCTTGAGAAGGATATTGTCAGGGATACCGACTTTACCTACATCATGCAGTGGAGCGGACTTGTAGAGTAGCTCGATATAGTTCTCAGTCAGTAAAGGTTTGTGTTCTTCAAACTGAGAAAGATGTTTTGCCAGCGCTCGGACATACTCTTGAGTACGAAGAATATGGGCACCGGTTTCATTGTCGCGTGATTCAGCAAGTGCTGATAGGCTTACAATGGCGACGTCGCGCGTAGTTTTTACTTCATCTTGCGACGACTCTAAGCTATCAAGCATCTGGTTGGTCAGAGAAGCCATTGAGCCCAACTCATCGTGCTCGAAAATAGGAACACGTTTAGAAATGTTTCCCTTAGCGACCTCTATGAGAGAGCATTCCTGAGCACTCAACACTTTTCGCATTAACTTGCTCCATTGAACCATGATAGCGATGACATAAGCGCCAAGCACAATGGAGATATAAATAAACTCTTTGATGACGCTGACCTTACCAGTGCCATCTAATACTCGCTCGGGATTATGCTCAAGCCAAAAGATGTCTTTAACGGCAACCATAGCGAGCATTGAGGTCAATGTGATTAACAGCAGGCTAATGAGAAAAATCATCTGCTTAACCATGGATTGTCGTTCACCACTGAGTTCAAATTGATAACGCTCCGCACTGTTTAAGCTATCGAAGCATTTGATTTTAGAATCTAATTGCAGCAGTAAGCCGGTAAAGAAACCGAACAAGCTCATTCCAAACAGAACTTTAAGATTGCTGTCGAGAGGAAAGTCGTAATAGACGTTATAGAAGGCAGCGAGTATTAAGCTAGCGAAAAACATCAATGTTGTATCGAGTTGCGCATGTTTTTGTTCTTTAACAAGTGTGTGCTGGTGAAGGACAAAATGACGTAACAGATAAACAGCACCGAATGTGATTGCTACATGTGTAAATAGCTCTTCAGATGTCAGCGTTTCCAACATCGGACAGACGCGCCCGCCATAAAGACCGAAAACCACAGCTGCAAGTGCATACAGCTTTAGGGTCAAAGACGCATTGTAATGTGAGTTAACCATGTCAAAGCCTTTATATCATTATCAATATGACGAAAACTAGCCTGTAGACAAACATGAAAACGGAGTAATAGATTTGTCTATGTAATAGATGACCGAGTATTCTATCGATTTGTTTCGTCTATTGATACATTTTTGCAACTTTAGTACTAGGTTTAGGATGTGAGCGGGTAAGAAGCAAGCGCGCACCCTTCGAGGTACGCACTGAGGTTTACTTTTTAAGGTCCATCTGAGATTCAATGGCGTTTGTTTCGATGTCCGGATTTTTGCCCAGTTTGTCTGCTGCCCACTTGTTTAGGTAGGAGAGAATCGCTTTCGCAGCGTGCTTCTCAGTCGCTTGTTCACCATCTGTCACTTCAATGTCTTGCTTTGGGTGTGAGCCAGTCGCATCTTCCGCAATGTGTAGCCAATCAGGGTGCCAGTAATACGGTTGGCCAGAAGGTGTTGTCCAACTATGTACACCGTTGCTTTCGCCTTTGTACTCGATATGTGACGAATCGTATTTTTTCATTATTATCATCCCTTATTTAAGGTTGTTTGGATCACTATTACCTGATAAATGTAACAGAGTTTTTAATATTTAATGTGATTAAACTCTACAAACAGGGTTCGCTAAAAACAAAGTCTTAGAGTGAGAAGCTTGTAAGCCCATGATTCTTCTGACTATGGTATCTTTGCTGGGCAATGATGAGGGAACTATGAATCGCTACCAGCAATTAGCAGAAAAATTAAAGCAACAGATAATCGATAACACGTGGCGTCCCGGGGAAAAAATCCCGTCCCTTCGTGCAGCAAGCAAAAGCTTTTCGGTCAGTTCAGCGACCGTGTTGCAAGCATATCAGCTGCTTGAATCAGAAGGGTGGATCAAGGCGAAACCGCAGTCTGGCTACTTTGTTACGTCAGCCATCGAAAATGGTCAACGAGAAAGATCTCAGCCGACTGTTCGAAGTGAATACAATGACGAGCTCTACGAGTTTCTAAAAAGTAACAATCAAGCCGCGGTCGCATTTGGCTCCGCATTTCCCACACCTGATTTGTTTCCTCTTCAATCGCTCAACCGCCATTTAGCCAGTGCGGGTAGAAAAGTCCCAGCAGAAAGTGTGATACAAAATTTACCACCTGGTAATGAAGCGTTAAGGAGAATGATTGCTCAGCGCTACATAACTCATGGTGTTGCGGTGTCCCATGAAGATATCGTGTTGACTTCGGGAGCCATGGAGGCGCTGAATCTTAGCTTGCAGGTTGTCTGTGAGCCAGGCGATACGGTTGTGATTGAAACGCCTACCTTCTATGGCGCTTTACAAGCGGTAGAGCGGTTGAAGCTCAACGTGATGCAAGTGCCCGTTAATCCTTCAACTGGGATAGATTTACCACAGCTTGAGCAGGCATTTAGCCAAAATGATGTGAAAGCCTGTTGGCTAATGGCGAATTATCAAAATCCGACTGGTGCCTCATTGAGCGATGCGTCCAAACGATCAGTGGTTGAGTTGGCTAATCAATATAGTGTCTACCTGATTGAAGACGATGTCTATGCAGAATTGCATTTCAAGGAGCGTAAACCGTACCCACTCAAATATTGGGATGACCAAGACCAAGTGTTGCTGTGTGGTTCCCTGTCTAAATCACTTTGTCCCGGCTACCGAATAGGGTGGGTGGTTAATAGAACTTTGAGTGACAGGTTACAGAAGCAACAGCTTACCTCGACGTTATCGGCGAGTTCACCTATTCAACAAGGTGTTGCTCATTACCTTCAATTCGAAAGTTATGACAATCACTTACGAAAACTTCGTAAGCAATTGCATGCGAGGCAGAAAGAATATCTTAGTTGGATAAATAGGTGTTTACCGGGTGTCGTTTCCGTGCAGAAGCCCGAAGGGGGGTATTTTCTCTGGCTTGAGTTTGAGTCGATGATTGACACTTACCTTATCTACCAAGAGCTGAAGAAATCCGACATCTCAATCGCCTATGGCAATCTGTTTGCCGCCAACAATCAATTTCAGAATTGTATGCGTATCAACATCTCCTTCGAACTGACTGATAAGGTTAAGAACGCGCTCATAAAAATAGGGCAGTTAGTTAACTGCTAGGGCGTTTTTCGGCTCAACTGTACCGTTAGGCATGAAGCAAACTGTGGTGAAATAGCCTCATTGCTATTGCGAGGGTTAGTTATGGAAAAACGACGTTATAAACATGAGTACCGTTTGGTGTTTGTTGCGATAATTTGCGCGAGTCTACTGGTGTTTGGTCACCTAATTTTGGCGAAGTCTTTTGCCACTTTAGCGTGGACTGAATACACGGCAGCAGCCATACCATTTGTTATGTTTGCCATCTGTTTATATGGAATTCGATACGCAGCCAAAACCGATAGCATTGAGTGAGTTGTGAAAGGGCTAACCCAAAAATGGTTAGCCCTCTTTTTGGCCGTTAGTTTCTGACATTGTCCGGATGGCTAACAGAAGGATCTGAGTCGCTAGGATAGATTCCCATTAGGTCCTCGGCATTTTGTAGCCAGTCAGGGTGCCAATAATAAGGTTGGCTTCCAGAGGGATGATCCCAATCCATTGAATGTTCGTGTCTTCCGTTATAAGACAAGTCATCGAGTCTGAATACTCTCATAACAATCTTCCTCACTGTGATCATACTGCGTCACAGTATTAATTATGATCCAAGCAGGGAAGGTTTGCGTATTTGATAGATACAAAAAAGCCTCCGATTTCGGAGGCTTTTGCTGTTGTTAACTTCGATTTAGAAGTTTGCAGAGCGTGGCGTACGTGGGAATGGAATCACGTCACGAACGTTGCCCATACCCGTTACGTAAGAGACTAGACGCTCAAAGCCTAGACCGAAGCCAGCGTGTGGCACAGTGCCGTATTTACGCAGGTCACGGTACCAGCTCATGTGTTCAGGGTCGATACCCATTTCGCGCATACGAGCATCCAGTACGTCTAAACGCTCTTCACGTTGAGCACCACCGATGATCTCACCGATGCCTGGTGCTAGAACGTCCATCGCAGCAACTGTTTTACCATCGTCGTTAGAACGCATGTAGAAAGCTTTGATGTCTTTCGGGTAGTTCTTAACGATAACAGGTGCTTTGAAGTGTTCTTCTGCTAGGAAACGCTCGTGCTCAGAAGACATATCGATACCCCATTCAACAGGGAATTCGAACTCACGACCAGAATCCAGAAGGATTTGGATTGCGTCAGTGTAGTCAACTTGAGCGAAGTCAGAAGAAACAAACTGCTCTAGACGAGTGATTGCTTCTTTGTCGATACGTTGAGCAAAGAACTCAAGATCGTCACGACATTCAGCAAGCACTGCTTTGAATACGTATTTCAGCATATCTTCAGACAGCTTAGCGATATCTTCTAGATCAGCGAATGCAACTTCAGGTTCAACCATCCAGAATTCCGCTAGGTGGCGGCTAGTGTTTGAGTTTTCAGCACGGAACGTAGGGCCGAATGTGTACACTTTGCTTAGGGCACAAGCGTATGCTTCTGCGTTTAGCTGACCAGATACTGTTAGGAAGGTCTCTTTACCGAAGAAATCTTCATTGAAATCTACGTCGCCTTTTTCAGTGCGAGGCAGGTTTTCCATGTCTAGCGTAGATACGCGGAACATTTCACCAGCACCTTCCGCATCAGAAGCAGTGATTAGCGGCGCAGATACCCAGAAGTAGCCTTGCTCGTGGTAGAAGCGGTGAATCGCTTGAGACAGGCAGTTACGAACACGTGCAACAGCACCGATTACGTTTGTACGTGGACGTAGGTGTGCTACTTCACGTAAGTACTCGATAGAGTGACGTGTTTTTGCCATTGGGTAAGTTTCTGCGTCTTCAACCCAGCCAACAACTTTTACGTCAGTTGCTGCTAGTTCAAAGTCTTGACCTTTCGCAGGAGACTCAACAATCTTACCAGTTACTTCAACAGAGCAGCCAGTAGTCAGCTTTAGTACTTCGTCTTCGTAATTATTAAGATTATTAGGGACCACGGCCTGAATCGGGTCGAAACAAGAGCCGTCATAAATGGCAAGGAAAGAGATTCCAGCTTTGGAATCACGACGTGAACGGATCCAGCCACGAACAGTTACTTCACTGTCTACTGCTAGCTGACCTTTCAAAACGTCTGATACAGGCGCGTAAGTCATGTTTTCAATATTCTCCATTGAGGTAAAAATTCAACCCAATGTTGCAATACTCACCGAATAAATAATGAGCAAACATTGGGTTGGATAGAATTCTATAGATTCAATGGAACATATTACCTTTCAAATATTATGCTTCAACCTTTATTGTCATTTAGTCGAACAAAAATACCCATTATTCGCTTATTTCTTTGTTGAAAGGGTAAATTGTGCCAACAACTGCTCTAGGTGTTCAGAAAGTTGCTCAAGATTCATACTGATGTCTCTTGTTTGCGCCGCTGACTCGGTAGTTTGGTTCGCATGTTGGTTTATCACTTGAACTTTACCTTGGACCTCATGACTTAAGTGCGCAGTGCTACTCGATTGTTGCTGGATACTGTTTGCATGAGCAAGCGCTTGTTTCATCTCATCTACTACTTCATTCATTGCTTGTGAAAGAAGCTCAATTTCATTTGAACGTTGATGTGCTGTGCCACAAACGGTGTCGACGGAAGAGAGTGACGCTTCGCTGTCTTTTTGGAACTGGGCGATGATGTTTTCGATACTACCGGTTGCTTCAGCGGTGCGACTTGCAAGGTTGCGCACTTCGTCTGCGACTACGGCAAATCCGCGGCCCTGTTCACCCGCACGCGCTGCTTCGATAGCGGCATTTAGGGCGAGAAGGTTGGTTTGCTCGGCAACGCCTTTAATCACTTCCAAGATGCTCGATACTTCAGCAGTTTGATCGTTAAGTTCAACAATGCTTTCTTTTACTTGCTCAATATCGGTCACTAAGCTCTTAATCTCGTCACTTGCGCCATGCGCCTGACGGGCACTTTGTTCTGCAATATGAGTGGTGTGTTTGATCAGAGTTGAAGCTTCTTCCGTTGCGGATTCTACTTGTACTTGTTGCGACTGCATCTGTTCAATATTGCCGTGAACTTCCGCGGTTTCCGCTTGCTGGTTACTTGCTGCAGAGTCAGTGACTTGTGCGACTTGCGTCAGTTCACTGGCACTTGCAGCGACCTTGTGAGAAGTCGACTGAACCTGCTCAAGGCTATGGTTAACGGTATCCATAAATGAGTTGATGGCACCTGATAGCTGACCAATCTCATCGGTTTGTTTTGTTACGAGTCGTTGAGAAAGATCTTTTGTTTCACTGACGCTTTGCATAAAGCCGGAAGTCTTCTGAATTGGACGAACAATGATCTTTCTAATTAAGCCCATTGTGACTAAAAAGCCGACAAAGCCGAATGCAGACATGATAGCCAAAGCGATAAAGGCGCGTTGGCTAATGAGTTGGTTAACATGAGATAAGTTGTACTCTAGGCGAATCGCCCCTAACACTTCACCTTCTGGTGCCATATGACAAGCGACACAGTTAGTTCCACGATAGTTTTCGCTTGATTTCATCGGCAGAGCGACCACGATTCCTTTGCCCCATTCAGCGTTAATAGGTTCAATGATCATTTCACCAGCAAGAGCACGTTTATCGATGTCATCGATAGGGTTTTGGTTTTCTTGCCCAGGTCCGTAGAGCTTACTGACTGCGTCTGCTCGAAGAACTTTGACTTGTTCAATGCCATCTTGAGCGAGGGCTTTTTGCCTCAAAGTTTCTTTTTGAACCATGGTACCCGTCAGCATCATCATGTTTAGGCTGTCAAAATAGTTACTCGCCTTGTCGTGGAGTTGTTCGCTCAAGACGGAGTTTATTAATTCTCGTTGCTGCAAGTATTGGTATGTTGTTGACGCTACAAGGACTAAGCCAAAAACCGTTAACAATGTAATGAGCAACTTTGTAGTAATAGTTAGGCGCATTATTGGATATAAATTTATAATATTGGAATAGACATCAACATATTCTCCTATATGCAAATAGGAAGAAAGGCGTCAAATTTTATACTGTGACCGCACTCTCTGTAAGGGTATTGTAAATGTGATGTAAGGTACGTGTAATCAAATCTTTGACGTAGTGACGTAAAATCGACGTGCTTGAGACGCGATGATAAGTTGTTTAAATATAGTGGCTTATAAGCAGTAGCGGTCAAGGAATACTTTTGCTCATGTAGAGTCTTTTGATGGGATAGAACTTAGGTAAATCCGGGGTTGGCAAAGAAGAGATTGCGCACAAAGATCGACGATACGAGAGAGGCTATCAGACGATAGTTATTTCGTTGATTCTGAATATTTATTTTCTGATGCGCCGTGCGTATGTTAATTCGACTTAATGAGATTAGAAAAGTGCAATCATTGTTTTTGAATTTCGCAATGTATAAAAACCTAGCAACAGATTATATTGGCGCGGAAGTCGTACTTGGCTTAATGTTTTGAATCTATCATAGGAGTTTAACGTCACGTGTTAATTACGCCGCCTTAAGTATCAATTCTCTCCCAACCTACACCTAAGCCGAGCGCCCGCTCATCTGAACTACGAGTGAACTTTAAGATGTCTGTATTGGCAGGGTTTACTGTACGCGTAAAAAGAGAATTTTATGATCATATATCCAATTCAAAAACAGTTATGCATGGATAGAGGAGCCTTAAGAAAACAAACATCGACACAAGGATGTTAGTAATGAAGTTGCTGATAACTATTGTTTTATTCGTATTGCTTGCTGGCGCTAGCGCATTAGCAAAGTGGAATGAAGATGAACGATTCTGGAAGAA
The DNA here is from genome assembly GCF_000772105.1 of Vibrio tubiashii ATCC 19109. NCBI lineage: Bacteria > Pseudomonadati > Pseudomonadota > Gammaproteobacteria > Vibrionales > Vibrionaceae > Vibrio > Vibrio tubiashii. Next base: position 1,925,479 of record NZ_CP009354.1, on the reverse strand, counting down.
GCATGCCCTTGCTAATCCAGATGTCGATGAACAGCGAGCGAGGTTCGTTGCTAAACGCCTTTCACAAATACCTACCGATGAAAGGGAACAATTGGAATCTGAGCTGGAACATTTAGAGCAGCTTGGTGAACAGTTAACCCCCCAACAAAATGCACGTTGGTGCGATATCTATCTTTACCTACAAGGCGAGTCTAGCCTTAATCCTACTCTCAATGACGGTGAGCGAGCTTTGACGATTGATGAGCTGATCGATGAGGCGAATTTATTAGCTGACTTACTCGAGCAGCAAGGTCACTCCCAAACCCTATTAGCAAGGTACCGACAACTTTCGTTCAAGATAGATTTGCTTAGTACTAAGTACAACTCTGAGCTGTAAGAGTTATCTGGTAGCCCGAACAATGAAAAGAGGAGTTAACCCTAGTGTTAATTACGCCGCCTTAAACAACACGATTCTCTAACTTTCACTTAATGAGCTGAGGCTCATCGATTTAACAAACTAACTGATACCTGAAACAGGGTAGGGTTAGTGACATCATTACAAAGAGAATTTCATGATAAAAACACTACAAACACATTGGCTTTCAAACATCAAAGGAGACAGTTTAGCAGGCATTGTTGTCGCGCTTGCGCTTATCCCAGAAGCGATCGCTTTTTCAATTATTGCAGGGGTTGACCCAAAGGTGGGGTTGTACGCGTCATTTTGTATTTGTGCTATTACCGCCTTGGTGGGGAGTCGGCCAGGAATGATATCTGGCGCAACTGGGGCGATGGCTCTGCTAATGGTAACCCTTGTTAAAGAACACGGTATTCAATACCTGTTTGCAGCGTCTTTTTTGACTGGGGTGATTCAAATTGCTATAGGTTATTTGAAGCTAGGCAATCTGATGAACTATGTATCGAAGGCGGTCATTACTGGCTTTGTTAATGCTTTAGCGATTCTCATTTTCTTAGCTCAATTACCAGAGCTCACAGATGTTTCAAGTAGTGTCTATGTACTTGTAGCGCTAGGGCTCGGCGTTATTTATCTCTTTCCTTACTTCCCGGGGTTAGGTCGTTCGGTTCCTTCTCCTTTGGTCGCGATTGTTGTAGTGACGACCATTGCCTTAGCGTTGAGACTCGATGTGAGAACGATAGGCGATATGGGCAAATTACCTGATTCTTTACCCACTTTTCTCATTCCAGATGTTCCGCTTAGCATAGAAACATTAACTATTATCTTGCCCTATTCCATTGCCCTATCGATAGTGGGTGTACTTGAGTCACTGATGACAGCAACTATAGTCGATGATTTAACGGATACTGAAAGCAACAAAAACAATGAATGCAAAGGGCAGGGGATTGCCAACCTTGTTTCGTCGCTGTTTGGAGGCATGGCAGGGTGTGCGATGATCGGTCAGTCGGTGATAAACATTAAGTCTGGTGGGTTAACCCGTTTGTCTACCTTAGTTGCAGGGCTAGGTTTACTTTTGATGGTTGTCTTTCTGTCTGATTGGTTGACTATGATCCCAATGGCAGCGTTAGTTTCGGTAATGATCATGGTCTCTATTGGCACTTTCTCTTGGCGCTCGATAGCTGAGCTCAAAGATCATACATGGCCTACCAATGTGACCATGGTTGTGACTGTAATAACCGTCGTCCTGACACACAACTTAGCGATAGGCGTCCTAGTTGGCGTAGTTTTGTCGGCTTTGTTTTATGCACATACGAGCAAGTCTATGGTGTTTATTTCAGATACGGTGATTGTTGAAGATGTCCAATCGGTTCATAAAATCAGTGGAAACGTATTTTTCGCCTCGTCAGATGCATTTATCGATATGTTTGATTTTGAGTCTGCTACACCGAAAGTCACCATTGACGCAACTCACGCCCATTTCTTAGATAACACAGCGGTAGAAGCGTTGGACAAGGTTGTATTTAAGTTCAGGAAAAAGGGTTCTAAAGTCGAAGTGACAGGGATGAATGAAGTCAGCGAGCGGCTGATTAGAAAACATGCCATGTTCCTCAAGCATGAAGAGTTAATGGCGGTCTCAATTACTCACTAACTTAAAGCCAGCGTATTCGCTGGCTTTTTTTGTTTCTAAAACAAGCTATTATCTATATATCCAAACAATATATACGTGTAAGCTCATCGAATTAAAGCGTAGCGAGTAACAAACAGGGTAGGCATATGGCATCAAAGATCGGTTCGGCGATTCAACTTGTATTGGCGCTTTCAATCTTCTATTTGGGCTATACCATTCATAGCATGACCACTAAGGTCGGTGAAATTGTTGAAACTTACCCTCAAGTCATTGAGGACATCAGCACGCTTTCAGACAACCTGCAGATAAATGAGTGGTTAGCCATCGCAGATACGCTTGAGCAGCTTGTTCCGAATGCTTTGAAAAGTATTGATGATGTCACCGCAGCGGTAAACGCAACCAATAAAACCGCCGCTTCTATTGACGCAAAAATTCCGTCGATTGTTGAAGAAGTGAGTTTGTATCGCCAGTCTGTGATTCCGTCGGTCATTGATGAAACCAAACAGTATCGCACTCATGTCATCCCCAAAGTACTGGTGGAGAGTGAAGGATACAGGCTAGAAACCGTTCCTCTCGTGGTGGCGGAGTCTCAAGCTCTGCGTAAAGAAATTCCGCCTGTTTTAGTCAAAGCCGATCAGATCGTCGAAAAAAGCCAAGATATTGTTCAGCAAGCAACGCAGGGAGCAGTAAAAGGCGTGATTATGTCGCCCATTGATCTGATTCGTGATGCGGGTAATGAGATAAAGGGAAGAGTAGCGCCAACGGAAGAATAGTATTTCTAGCAGGCGTAAATCTAATGAGTGGGTTAGGTTGTTATTTGACCAGTTGAAAACTAACCCATTGCAATCATAGCTTCAGCCTATAAGATGAGGTTATCTCAGATCGAGATAACATAGCGCAGGATTTGCTATGCTTTTCCCAACGGATTGTCTTTTACTTAGGACATCTTAATGATTTTCAAAATTACTACCCCGATTCTGGAGCCAACAGAAGGGTCGCCGCATAAGGCTTCAAACAACCTAACCTCTCTTTTTTCTTCTTTAGCACTCTTCCGCTTTTGCAATACCCTCTTGCAGCCTTATTCATTTTCTCGATTTTATTTTTCGTATTGATTCTCCCTTATCTCAGTACGTCTGCGCACCAAGCGCATAGCTTCAAAATTTAAATAATATTTACGGTTTTAGAGAAAATGAATACAAAACTTCTGGGCAGCGCGCTCATTATTTCTGGTACAGCGCTTGGCGCTGGTATGCTTGCAATTCCTATGGTACTAGCCCAATTTGGCTTATTGTACGGAACCCTTTTAATGGTACTGATTTGGTTTGGTACCACATATTCAGCATTACTTTTGCTCGAAGCAACCATCAAATCTGGTGGCGGGTTAGGACTTAACTCGATAGCTCGCAAAACGTTAGGCAAGGGCGGACAACTTGTCTCCAATGGTCTGCTCTATGCTCTGCTCATCTGCCTATTGATGGCATACATTCTTGGCGCAGCAGACTTGTTGTCTCAAGGCCTTTCCGCTCTTGGATTGTCGATTAGCTTCACTCAAAGTCAGATTCTATTTACTTTGATTGCTGGTGCGATTGTTGCGTGCGGTACAGGCGTGATCGATAAGCTTAACCGAGCGCTTTTCTTTGTTATGATCGCAAGCTTGGCGGTTACTTTACTGGTGCTTCTGCCAGAGTTTTCAACGCAAAATCTTGCTCAAGTGAGCAACAACGATCAGATCGGTTTGATTCAAACCAGTGCAGTGCTGTTTACCAGTTTTGGCTTTATGGTTGTGATCCCAAGTTTGGTGACTTACAACAGTGAGGCGACAGACAAGCAGCTAAGAAATATGGTTATTCTTGGTTCTTTGATCCCTTTGTTTTGCTACCTGTGTTGGTTGTTTGCTGTCGTCGGTAACTTGCCGCCAGAACAGCTCAAAGAATTTGCTAGCGTTTCTGAGTTGATGGCAGGCTTTGAGCATGACGCACCTTGGATTGGCACAGTGTTGTCTCTGTTTACAGGCTTAGCGCTGCTGACATCTTTCTTCGGTGTTGCAATGTCACTGTTCCACCAAAACAGCGATACCTTCAAACAAAATCGTGTAGTCACTTATGTGCTGACCTTCGTATTGCCGTTAATCGGTGCGATCATGGCTGCTGATCAGTTCTTATCTGTTCTGGCTTACGCGGGAATTATCTTGGTATTTCTGGCCGTTTTCGTTCCTCTTGCTATGGTCTACAAACTAAGAATAGCGAACACCTTAAGTGAGCGTTATGCTGCTGAAGGCGGTAATGCAATGATGTTATTTGGGCTGGCTTTTGGTGGGTTCTTGCTTGTATCGCAAGTAATATAGTCTCTTGTTAGAGAGATGGAAATAGGCGCTTAATAGCGCCTATTTTTATATAGGGGTTAGTTTCCCCAAATTTGCGTGACAAACTCAGGATGGTCGATAAATGGGTTTCTATTTCCTTGGAACTCAAATACGGCTTGATTGCGATTCACTTCCTTAGTACTGACAGGATCCTCTTTGTGCCAACGCTTTAACATCGAAAGAAGCCAAGGTTCAAATACCGTAGTGCTGTTACCGTTTAGCACTGCGTCTGAATTAGAGCTATTGTTTTGCCAGCTTCCAATCACATTTTCATAGCGAGTTGCCATATAGAAATACGCACGAGCAAAGTCCCCTTTGAATTCATCTATAGGTTCAAACACTGTACCGCTGTAGCCTAATGAACTGCTAGCGCTACCAAGTTTTGAACCATTGCTTGAGACATAAGTGGTACTTGCCACCTCACCAAAAGGCCAGTTACTGCGTTTCGCATTAACGTAACCGTCGGTAGCGAACAGGTGATGGGCATCGGAGTTCATTGGTTCTACCTTGCCACCAAACCAGCTTTTAGGGAACGAGTGTTCTCGGTTATAGCAATCGCCTTCCTTGCTATATTGCCCGCACTGGTCAGTCACTTTAGTGAAGTTGATGGAGTCCGATGTTTCTGGTTTTTCGGAATAGACGTCGAGAATTGAACCATCTTTCTCGTAGTAGTTATCTATGTCGGCGTCTTTAACTAGAGTCCAAATGGCGGAATAGCCGCGACTGTTGTGATCCTTGATGATGTTATACAACGAGGTTTTTAGCTCAAATCCGGATTTCCCTTGTGCAGACTTATAGTAGTCGCTGGTTGGCGGTGGGGTAGTAGTGCCAAGAGTAAAGTTAGTGGTTTGGCTGTTTTGGAATTGACCGCCGGACGCGATGACTTCTTGACCATTTTTTAACGAATAAGCACCATTACCAGAGTTACAGCAAATCCCATCTCCGTAGCTATCTAGGATTGTGAATTGATAGCTGCCATCGTCGAGACAAATATCCTTGGTATAGGTGGTAGAGTTGCTGTAACCCTCTCCGGAAGCGACAACGGTCGAGCCACTGTTTTTGATGTTCCAAGAAGTTTCTGAACCATATTGATCGGTAGTCAATGAGAGGGTGAGATTAGTCTTATCGCACGTCGATGGCTGAGGGGTAGAGGAGTTTGTTGGTTGGAAATTGTCAACGTAAACCGCTTCTGAACCGTCAAAACCAGATACATCGTAAAATCTGAGTCCAACCTGAATGTCTTTATTAGTGGTGGCAGTATACGTATAGGTGAGATCTTGCCACTGGTTTGTTTTGGATGGATCTGAATAATTCTGGTATCCGTCTACGATAAGCCTCGCTTTCACCTTGCCTTCTGTATGAAAGATAGCGGCCGAGATTGGGTACGTTTTTCCTTGCTCTACAGAGATTGTTTGCAAAAAGTCGGTGTTACTCTGAGTAGCCGTATTGATGGTGATAAGAGCGGATAAACCACCACTTTTTATCTGGACACTCGATGGGGCAACAGATATACCAGAGTCGATAGTTGTCCAGCTAGCGGGTGTGCTTCCATTCCACTGTTCAAAGTCGCCATTTTGTATTTGTGCTAAAGCCATAGGGGAACACATCAATGCGACTAGGGTGAGTTTATTCATTTTTATTGTCATAGGTTTTCTCATTGGATTAAAAAATCACAACTAAGATAGGTATTTACTATGTCAATAAGTTTAAGTTGTGTCGCATTTTTATTTGTTTGAATGATTTGATTTTGCAAAATTATGCTGAATATCTCACAAACAACAGATTGGGGTGATATAAACGTCAACTGATATCTGCTGGGTTTAAATTGGAAAGGCGAGTCTTTGGCGGAATATATGCAGAGAATAAAGGTGGCTAAGCCACCTTTGTTTTGAGATTTAGGCGAGAGCGTAATAAAAGCCCTGATGTATTTTGGCTCCAAGCTTTGTTAGCAGGTGCGCACATTCCGCCGTTTCAACACCTTCAACAATGATTGTACATTGGTAGGCTTTACCCATAGCAATGAGTTGACGAACCGTTTCAATTTTCTTTTCGTCTTGGCGCATGCCAATAACAAAGTCTCGGTCAATTTTGAGGTAATCAGGCTTAATTTTTCCGATCAATTCGACGTTGTTATTGCCAGTCCCAAAATCATCAATGCTAATTTTACACCCAAGGGATTTGATCAGACGGATATTGTGGTAAATCTCATCGGTATAATACATCGAAGCGTTTTCAGTGATCTCGATGGTTAGATAATGGCAATCGTATTGGCTTAAACATTGGTATAGCGAGCGAAAATTGTCGCCTTTCAATAGAGAAGGGCAAACATTGACACTGACCGGAGCAAGCAAGTTAGTTTCTTCGGCATACAAGGTCTTGATAACCAACAATGTGTGAGTGAGCAGTAAGTCCCTTGCTATCAGCGTTTCAATAAACTTCTGTGTATTCGAAGTCGTGAAACGGGAAAGGGCTTCATAGTGCAGATTTACGTGTCCCTCAGTGTCATAAATAGGTTCTAGTTTCATGCTAAATCGCCTAATACCTAGGAAATATTGGCTAATTGCAATCAGGTTTTTGTAGCGCAGCATTATGACCATTAACACGGTAAATAGCAGGATATTACGTATAGGGTTGGATATGTAAAAAAGCTCCGTATAGCCTGCATCTGTTTCCTTGCTTATTGATGGTCGCCCATCTGTTTTACCCACCTTGAGTGATGTACCCGTGTTGGTGCAGATCTTAATGCCTTTAAGAAAGAAACTTGATAGATGGCCCTCTATACTTCGAGATAGGTTAATGTTCTTTACTCGCACCACCATAGTCGTTCCTTTCTTTTCGAACTCATGCATGATGTAGTTGCTGTTCTCAAGCCATTGATCATATTGTTGTTTGCTTACAGGCATAACATGTTCTGGCGTCACTAAGCAGCGAGTATTGTATCGATCGATCATCATACTCGATTCAACTAGCTCTACTTGATCGAACATAGAACTCAGTGTTGTTTGATCTGTAAAACAGCTTTGCTCAGCGAGAGCGTCTGTGAAGTCGTTAACGTCATTGAAGTAGCTTTGCTTAATAAGGGCATTAATAGTGATATAGCAAATAAAAACGAAACCAAGACTCGATAGCATTAAAACAAGCCCGAGATCAAAATAGAGTTTTCGATTGGTTAGGCAATATTTAAGCGCAGTGACGACAGCATGCTTAGCGACTTTATTGACTCTTTTTTGTTGGTCGGCTCCATTTTTCTGGTTGTCGTGACTTTCGAAAGGAACGAAATATCCGACCCGATGGATGTTTTCTATGATGTTTTTTCTTGTTTCCAGATGAGGCTTGATCAGCTTTTTAAATTTTTTACGCAATGAGGCGATAACATTCTTAAAGCCGTTTTCTGGCAATGTTACCTGATGATTTTGCGTGAGCTTATTCTCGATAGCTCGTTGGCAGATTGGTGAGTTTAATGTTCCGTATGCGGATATAGTGCTTAATATTAGATATTCGTTGTCAGTAATGGAAAGGGATGCATGTCGTTGGTGATCGATCTCGATTAAGAGTTCGTCTTCCGACAGGCACACACAGATTTGACTTCCAAGTTCAAACCTAATCATTCGAATAATAACCCCTGAGTTGAAAAGGGGATGAAGTTATCAATAAATGAAGCGTTTGGATGTGATTAAATGCGAGCATATCCAAAGTATTTGGATATAGCGACATATTTATATTTTTTTATAAACTAAACCAAACGATGTATTTATTTCGTGAATGGTGTTGTTTGGAGTGATAATAAAAAAGCCCGAGCAATAGCTCAGGCTTTATTTTATAAGGTTTGGCGCGATTAGCAGATGACTTTAACTGCTAGGCCACCCTGAGATGTTTCACGGTATTTAGCATTCATGTCTTTACCCGTCTCTAGCATAGTTTCAATTACTTTATCCAGAGAAACTGTTGGCGCTGAAGAGCGGCGTAGAGCCATACGAGTCGAGTTGATTGCCTTAACAGCAGCGATACCGTTACGTTCGATACATGGTACCTGAACTTGACCTGCAACTGGGTCACAAGTCAGACCTAGGTTATGCTCCATTGCGATTTCGGCTGCCATACATACTTGCTCTGGGCTACCACCCATAAGCTCAGCAAGACCCGCTGCCGCCATAGAACATGCCACACCAACTTCACCCTGACAGCCAACTTCAGCACCAGAGATAGAAGCGTTACGCTTGTATAGACCACCGATTGCACCAGAAGCTGCAAAGTAACGGATGTAGTCTTTCTCTGTGACTGTTTGAATGAACTTGTCGTAGTAAGCCAATACCGCTGGAATAATGCCACAAGCACCGTTAGTTGGCGCAGTCACAACACGGCCACCCGCAGCGTTTTCTTCGTTAACAGCGAAAGCGAACATGTTTACCCAGTCTACAACAGACATAGGATCGTTCGTTGTTTTCTCTGATGTTAGAAGCTGCTGGCGTAGTGCTGCTGCACGGCGAGGCACACGTAGAGGACCAGGCAAAATACCTTCCGTATTCATACCGCGATCCATACACTCACGCATGGTTTTCCAGATGTTAGCAAAATAAGTGCGAGACTCTTCGTCAGAATGAAGTGCAGCTTGGTTTTTCATTACCAGCGTGCTGATAGAAAGACCGCTTTCCTTACACTGATTCACTAGCTCTTCAGCCGTAGTGAACTCGTAAGGAGCTTTCACTGGGTTTTCTTCTTCTTTACCGAAGTTCTCTTCATCAACGATGAAACCACCGCCGATAGAGTAATAAGTCTTAGAGTAAATCTTCTCTTCACCGATCCAAGCATGAATTTGCATGCCATTTTCGTGAAGTTCAAGGTTAGTAGTATGGAAGTTCATACCACCCTCTTTAGGGAACGATACTGTGTGACAGTGCATGCCAACAGGAAGGCGCTCAGTTTCTTCTACGCGAGCGATAAAGCCCGGAATAGAGTCAATATCAACTTTCTCAGGGGTATTGCCTGCAAGACCCATGATGATAGCAATATCGGTGTGGTGACCTTTCCCTGTCAGTGATAGTGATCCATAAACGTCGACGGTAATTTTAGTGATGTCGCGCAATTTTCCCATTGAGCGTAAATCATCAATAAATTCTTTACCTGCTTTCATTGGGCCTACAGTGTGTGAGCTAGAAGGACCAACGCCGATCTTATAGATGTCAAAAACACTAATCATATCGATTACCTCAGAACAAAGCCTCCCAAGGGGTGGGGAGGCTTATTTATTATCGTTATATTCTTGGTTTAATCAGACTTTATAAAGCCTTGGATTAAAGAGCGCCGTAGATTACAGAAGTAATTGCCGCAATACCACAGATTGCTGTGAAAATCTGTACAGGTGCAGAAGTTTTGTACTTCGCCATAGCTGGCACTTTCTGCATTGCGAATACTGGCATTAGGAATAGGATTGCCGCAATCATTGGCGCACCCATTGTTTCAATCATACCTAGGATGCTCGGGTTAACGATAGCCACGATCCAAGTAGTGATAACGATGAACAGTAGAGAACCTTTTTCAATCTTGCTTACTGGCGCTTCAGAGCGAGATTTGATTAGACCTACTAGACCTTCGTGTGCACCTAGGAAGTGACCGAAGTAGCTAGATGTGATCGCTGCGAATGCCACTAGTGGACCCATGTAAGAGATAAGTGGTGATTCGTGAACGTTCGCTAGGTAAGAAAGAACTGAGATGTTTTGCTCTTGCGCCATTGCTAGTTGCTCTGGAGACAGAGATAGAACAACTGAGAATACGAAGAACATTACAAAACCCATTAGCATCATCGCTGCGCCGCCAGTGATAGTGTCAGTTTTCTGAACTGCATTTTCACCGTGAACACGACGTTGCTCTTTAGAGAACTGAGAGATAACAGGGCTGTGGTTGAAAGAGAATACGATGATTGGAATTGCTAGCCAAACAACAGATGGCATAGAAGACCAGTCAGGTGCCACTTCTACCATTGAGCTGTTCCAATCTGGAATTAGGTAGAAAGAAAGCGCAAGTAGGATGAACACTAGTGGGTATACCAGTGCAGATGTCGCTTTCAGCATTAGCTCTTTACCAAACACTACGCCCGCAGTCATTGCAGCGATTAGTGCGCCTGACAGGATTGGACGAGGAATTGATTCCATACCCATTTGGTTAACTAAAAAAGAGTCAACCGTGTTTGTGATACCAACACCGTAGATAAGAACGATTGGGTAGATAGCGAAGAAGTAGGCAAAAGTAATAAGGTTTGCGCCAGTCTTACCAAAGTGTTCTTCAACAGTGTCAGTGATATCAGCTTCAGGGTTTTTCGCAGAAAGTACGAAGCGAGCAAGAGATTTGTGAGCGAACCAAGTCATTGGTGCTGCGATTAGAGCAAGGATAACTAATGGCCAAAAACCACCTGCACCTGCTTTAATAGGAAGGAAAAGTACGCCAGCACCTACAGCGGTACCGAAAAGTGATAGACACCAAGTGAAGTCTTTGTAAGTAAACTTACTAGACGATTGTGCGGTCGAAGCCGCAGTAGTTGTAGTATTCATTTTGTGATACTCATTTTTGGGAACAGGAAATAAGTCGGGGGCAATTTTGCATAAAAACCTTGCACGAAAACTAGATCTAAATCATGAATTGATTCAAGTTATAACATGATATGTCAAAAACAGGTTTTTGCTCACGAAAATGATGTGCTACTAGTGATTTATGCTAATGCGATGCATTAGTAAATCTAATGTTGTTATGAATTTGTTTAATGTATGTCTCAGAAAACGTTTCCGTTATTGATAAACAATTTAACTAATGTGAATGGATTTGTTTCATTTACCAGAGTTATTAATGCTGATTCATAATGTGATTTTGCATCGCTTGTATGATTTGCGCGGTCATACCCCAGATAAAATGAGAATTGTAGGAAAGCCCAAACACTCGATGTGAAAAATTGTTAACTCGAAATTGCTGACTGTGTAATTTTTCTCTATCTAAAACTACAGTAGCAGGCACTTCAAAAACTTCATCGACTTCATTTTTGTCAATGCGTGTTTGATAATTAGGAGAAATGAATCCCAAGAAGGGGGTGACTGTAAATCGACTTATTGTTACCAGTTCTGGCATTTGACCAAATATTTCAATTTGGCTTTGCTCTATTCCTACTTCTTCATAAGTCTCTCGTAACGCTGTGTGGGATAAGTCGATATCACTAGATTCGAATTTCCCACCTGGAAAGCTGACCTGACCGGGGTGATGTTTCAGATGCTTGGCTCGGCGAGTGAAAAGAACATTAATGCCGTTTTCGCGTTCGACAAAACCAACCAACACAGAGGCTTTACGTAAGTGGGTTTGATTGAGGTGTGAGACACGGTTGAGAGCTTCTTGGTGATAGTCAACGGTTTGGTGCATTTGAAATCGCTGGATCAAGTGATTTTTATTTAGCTCAGACAACACGTTAGCTCCTTTTGATATTTGAAAAAGCCTTCAATATGGCTCATGCTTTCTACTACACCCATTAGCGCAAGGATGGCGTAATTAATGAAAGGTATTATCTTTACTGAGTTTATGGACTTGGTTGAACAAAAATTTGGTTTAGAAGAACTGGATAGCTTGCTTTCCGCTGTGGGTGATGATGGCGTCTACACTTCTGTGGGCAGTTATGACCATCGCAACTTGGTCAAGCTCATCATGCAGCTCAGCGTTCGGACGGGTATCTCACCAGAAGATCTTCAACGAGTTTTTGGTCAGTCAGTTTTTAATAACCTTTATAACACCTTACCTGATAATAATAGCTTACAAGAGTGCAAGTCGACGTTTCAATTTATTAAATTGGTCGAAGACTATATCCATATCGAAGTTAAAAAACTTTATCCCGAAGCCAACCCTCCTTCCTTCATATTTATCTCTGAGGCGGAAAGCGAGATGGTCTTTGACTATCATAGTGCCCGTTGTATGTCTCATGTCTGTTTAGGTTTAATCGAAGGTTGTGGTGAGTTTTTTGATGAGAAGATAGCAACGACGATGGAAAACTTGGCGGAAGATGGCAGTCAAGTTCGGTTCAAGGTGAGTGTAGTAGGATAGCCTAAATGGATAAGGACACCCCTTTAGAAAGAAAGCTAGCCAGAGAAATAGCTGCTCGTAAACAAGCCGAAGCGTTATTGGAGCAAAAAAGTTTAGAGCTGTACGAGTCTAATCAGCATTTGAAGTTGGTGCTAACGCAGCTAAAAAGGCAAACCCATAGTGATCTGCATAAGCTTGAATTCGAACAGCATATCAGTGAAGCGTTGATCCACTTCGGCAGGGCATTTTTAAGCCGAACGCTTGATGATGGCTTGATTGCCAATTTACTCGAAAGACTCACGGCTTCTTCGGCATTGTCTGGTGTAGGTTTGTACATTGAGCCCGAGCTGATGAACTCGGTTATCGGCAATGTATTTGGTTCGGCGGAAGAGAAAGATTTAAGCTTAGTGAAACCCTATGCGATCTGGCACAGCAATTCATTGAAGCTACCGATCGAAGTAGAGCATAAAATTGTCGGTGAACTGACTGTTGACTTGACTAGTGAAGATATCGACCGAGAGTTTGTGGTTAATCAGTTATTACTGGTTGCCGAGTTATTATGCAGCGCGATCAGTCGCCAACTGATTGTGACAAGCAACCAAGAAGCGAGAGCGAGGGCTGAAGAGTCAGAACGCTCGACCAAAGAGTTTGTTGCCATGATCAACCACGAACTCAGAACGCCTCTCAACGGTTTATTAGGCAGCGCTGAACTGTTAGCCGGAACTCAGTTAGATGAAGAGCAACAAACCCTGCTAAGCAACCTTTCGCATTCAGGCGACCTGCTTCGCCATATCATCAATGACATCCTCGACTTTAGCAAAATGAGTGCAGGGATGATGCAGTTGATTCCCTCGCAATTCTTATGGTCAGAAATGCGAGAAATGGTGTTAGGTATCTTCGAAACAAAAGCGCTAGAGAAAGGGGTCGGCTTTGAGATCATTGAACAAAACACGATTCCAACGGCTCTGATTGGTGACTTTGAACGTATTAGTCAGATTCTGATCAATTTGGCGGGCAATGCGATCAAGTTTACCTCGCACGGTAAGGTGATAATCAAAGTTAAGTGGGAAAACGAAAACTTAATCTTCGCTATCTCTGACACTGGGATAGGGATCAGTGAAGAGTCGCAAGCGCAATTGTTCACACCATTTGTTCAGGCTGATAGAACCGCGAAGCGAAACTTTGAAGGGACAGGGCTAGGTCTCGCGATCTGCAAAAATCTTGTCGAGTTGATGTCTGGCGAAATATCGCTCTCTAGTGAAATCGGAAAAGGAAGTACGTTTGAAGTGCTTTTGCCGCTTAAAGAAACCGCTGAGTGGACGGTGAGCGCTGGTAAAGCAGAACAGAAAACCCAATTTAAGCCGCTAGATGAGCTATCCATTCTTGTGGTTGATGATATTCGTATGAACCAAGTCATCATCAATCAAATGTTAAAGAAGCTCTCAATTACTCCTGATATGGCAAATAATGGCCTTGAGGCGATCAAGGCGTTTAATTCTGCTAGCTATGACCTTGTCTTTATGGATTGCCGTATGCCCGAGATGGATGGCTTTGAGGCTACCGCGTACTTAAGAGAGCAGGCGTATACATTACCCATCATTGCGTTAACGGCGGGAACCACGCTTGAAGAACGCGAGAAATGCATCCAGTGCGGTATGGATGATATTTTAACTAAGCCCTATACGGCCAAAGATCTAAAACTGATGCTCGAAAAATGGAGCTAGCCTGCACCAAAGTTGCGGGCACTTGTTTAAATAAATTTGATGGCATAGAGAGCGAGCAAGAAATGCTTCCTTTTATTATTGTTATGTTATAACATTTCTTAATGCCCGAGCTTGTAGCGCTTACTATAAATTAGAGTTGGTTAAGCTAAGAGCAGAATTTCAAATTGTTGCATGGGCTGTTAATTCTCAGGCTTTGGTGTTGAAGGGGTTCTCACTGCTACGTCTATGGTAAGGCTGCCCATGCGACTCTCTCCTTACAGAAAACGCTGCAGACAGTCAGCCTGTGCCCCTTACCATTGTTTACTCTAAGATCGGCAGGATCTTACTCAACTTATCAAGCGTCTCTTGGTACTCCGCTTCACACTGGCTATCAGCGACTAGACCGCCTCCCGCCCATACGTGGATGTTCCCATTTTCAGCGACTAGCGTACGAATTGTAATACTGGTGTCCATACGACCATGTCGGCTTACATAGCCAATACTGCCGCAGTAAGCGCTTCGACGGTGTGGCTCTAGCTCTTCAATAATTTCCATTGCGCGAATTTTAGGTGCCCCTGTGATAGAACCACCCGGGAATGAGGCTTTCAATAAGTCCGCTGCGCAATATTGGTCATCGAGCTTGGCACAAATGGTACTGACTAAATGGTGTACCGCAGGAAAGCTCTCTATATCAAAAAGTTTGGGTACGTGTACGCTGCCAGGTTTCGCCACTCGGCCAACATCGTTTCTTAGTAGGTCAACAATCATCAGATTTTCGGCTTGATCTTTTTCTGCGTTAGCAAGTTCATAAGCCGCATTTCGGTCTGCTTGTGGATCAGCAGAGCGTGGGCGAGTTCCTTTAATAGGCTTTGTCTCAATTTCATTGTCTTTCACCTGTAAGAAACGTTCAGGGGAGACACTTAGAATCGCGCCGTGCTCCGTTCTAACGAAAGCAGAAAATGGACCTTGGTTTACCCCTTCAAGCCTTTGATAAGCTTGCCACTCACAACCTTGGTAAGGCGCACTGAATCTTTGTGCCAAGTTAATCTGGTAACAATCTCCAGAGCGCAGGTATTCTTGAACTTGAGCAAACTTGCTGCTGTATGACTCTTTGGTCATATTAGATTGCCAACCACCACTCAGTGCAAACGCTTCAACTTTATTCTCTTGCTGACTGGTCAGCCATTGCCATTTCTCTTCAGTGTCAGAGCCGACGACATAAGCGGATTTCTCTTTATGGTCGACAATCAACGCCCAATCATAGAGACCAATCGCCATGTCAGGGGTGACGAGATCTTGTTTGGCAAGAGATGGCATTCGCTCAACTTGGCGACCTAAGTCATACGAAAAATAGCCCAAAGCACCGCCAATAAAAGGTAGTTCACCACAATATTCGAGGTTAGGCAAAACTTGAGCTTGCACTCGCTTAAGCAGTTCAAATGGGTTGTCGCTTGAGGTTTCCTTTACGCCTTCAGTAACGATATAGCTCTCGGCACCAAGGGTGGTAATCGTTGCTATTGGATCTGCCACTAGGATATCAAATCGACTATCAACGTGCGTTCTGGAAGGAGAGCGCAATAACATGGCCCAAGGTCGCTGGTGAATGTTAGCAAAGTGTTGGGCTGCAAGGTCTAGCTGATAAGGAATCGGTTTGATTTCTAAGCGATTTGACTTGATGTTATTCATTTGTTTAATTTGTGACAAAGAGATCGTTGATTACGTGGCGTGTTGAGGAAAGCAAGAGTATCATAATGACCACAAAGGTCGCTACACCAGTGTTTTGCAAATATAAAATCAACAAGCAAACGTTTGTGTTCGACCATAAAAAGGAAGCAAAAATATAACGAGGCATGCAATGACCGTAATTCGCCAGCAGGATGTGATCAGCAGTGTTGCTGATGCACTCCAGTACATTTCTTATTACCATCCATTAGACTTTGTCCAAGCCCTAGAAAAAGCCTATAACCGTGAAGAGAGTCAAGCGGCGAAAGATGCCATTGCTCAAATCCTAATTAACTCTCGTATGTCTGCAGAAGGCCATCGCCCGATCTGTCAGGACACTGGTATTGTGACCTGCTTTGTGAATGTGGGCATGGGTGTTCAGTGGGACTCAACGGAGCTGACTGTTCAGCAAATGGTTGATGAAGGTGTGCGCCAAGCATACAACAACCCAGACAACCCGCTACGTGCCTCGGTTCTTATGGATCCAGCAGGTAAGCGAATCAACACTAAAGACAACACTCCTGCCGTTGTTCACATCAATATGGTGCCGGGCAACAAGGTTGAAATTCAAATTGCGGCGAAAGGCGGCGGCTCAGAAAACAAGACCAAGATGGTGATGCTTAACCCATCGGATGATATCGCTGAATGGGTAGAGAAAACACTACCTACAATGGGCGCAGGTTGGTGTCCTCCAGGTATGCTTGGTATCGGCATTGGTGGTACAGCAGAAAAAGCGGCGGTACTGGCGAAAGAGTCTCTGATGGAGCACATCGACATTCAAGAGCTGATTGACCGTGGTCCACAAAATGCAGAAGAAGAGCTTCGCCTCGATATTTTCAATCGAGTTAACAAGCTTGGTATTGGTGCTCAAGGTCTGGGCGGTTTGACTACCGTTGTTGATGTTAAAATTAAAACGGCACCAACTCACGCCGCTTCTAAGCCAGTGTGCTTGATTCCAAACTGTGCCGCGACGCGTCACGTCCATTTCACGCTTGATGGAACTGGCCCTGCAGATCTTCAACCACCTAAGCTTGAAGAGTGGCCGGATATCACTTGGGAAGCCGGTGCGAATACTCGCCGTGTTAATTTAGATGAAGTGACTCAAGAAGAAGTAGAAAAGTGGAAAACAGGTGAAACCGTTTTACTTTCAGGCAAAATCCTAACAGGTCGTGATGCAGCACATAAACGCATTCAAGGCATGCTGCAAAGTGGTGAAGGCTTGCCTGAAGGCGTCGACTTCAAAGGCAAATTTATCTACTACGTAGGTCCAGTTGATGCTGTGGGTGATGAAGCGGTTGGTCCTGCTGGTCCTACGACTTCTACGCGTATGGATAAGTTTACCGATATGATGTTAGAAGAGACGGGCATCATGGGCATGATTGGTAAAGCCGAGCGCGGGCCTGCAACAGTTGAGTCGATTAAAAAGCATAAAGCGGTGTACCTAATGGCGGTAGGCGGTGCGGCTTACTTGGTTGCTAAAGCGATTAAGAAAGCGCGCGTGGTTGCATTTGAAGACCTAGGCATGGAGGCGATCTACGAATTTGAAGTAGAAGATATGCCTGTGACTGTCGCGGTTGACTCAAACGGTGCAAACGCTCACCAGATTGGTCCAGACACTTGGAAAGTAAAAATCCAAGAAATGGAAGACCAAGCTTAATTGTCACTGTTTAGCTTGTGAGAAATCACTGATTTAATTAGTGAAAATTTGACAAAGGTGGAGCGAATGCTGCACCTTTTGTCTATATAGTTTAGAGTTGTAACCCTAAGTCAGGAGTAAAAATGCCACGCTTTATTCAAATCTTACAGATCATCATCGCGGTGGTTATTGGTGCTTTCGTCGGATATGACCTTATTCTCCATGGCATCAGTATCTTCGATGAAAAGTATGTCACCATTAGCTGTGCTCTGTTTGTGCTGTTAGAAATCGCTCTGTTTGTCATCTACAAATTGATCGAAGACGACTAACGTTTATCGTTTTCGCTGATACACTAAGCCTCTGATTTTTATCAGGGGCTTTTTTGTTCATCTAGGATTAAGATTAGAGCCGCTAAGCTAAAAGTGTGATTGAAACAAAGAGAACGTGAATGAAGCAAATTACTCAAGAAGTTAATGATTTACTTAGCCGTACTATGGACTCCCATGTTCGTATTGCCGTGACAGGTCTTTCTAGAGCGGGTAAAACCGCATTTATTAGCTCGCTCGTTAATCAGCTTCTCCATACTTCAACTCATGAAAATCTACCGTTATTTTCCGCAGCGCGAGACAAGAGATTAGTCGGCGCCAAGCGTGAGCCGCAAACCAATATGCTTGTTCCGCGTTTTGCCTATGATGAGGCAATGCAGCATGTACATTTAGATCCGCCGATTTGGCCGGAACCAACTCGCGACGTGAGTGAGATCCGACTGGCAGTAAAATATCGTCCGCAGAAAAAGACCAAAAAGTTGTTCGGCAGCACATCTACTTTACACATCGATATTATCGATTACCCGGGTGAGTGGTTACTTGATTTACCTCTGCTTGATATGGACTTTCATCAGTGGTCGCAAAGTCAGTTCGAGGCATTGAAAGGTAAGCGTAAAGAACTGGCTCAGCCTTGGCTAGAACGGCTTAAACAAATTGATTTAACTGCGGAGTTAGATGAAAACCTTCTTGCAGAAGTCTCTGTGCTTTACACCGAGTTTCTTCATAACTGTAAAGAGCAAGGTTTGCACTGGGTGCAGCCGGGCCGGTTTGTCTTGCCCGGAGATTTAGAAGGTGCCCCGGTGCTGCAGTTTTTCCCTTGTCAGTTTGAACAACAAAGCAAAGCAGAGAAAGGCTCTAACTTAGCCATGCTCAAAGCACGCTATCAAGAGTACCAACAGAAAGTGGTTAAGGCGTTCTACAAACATCACTTTTCGACTTTTGACCGTCAAATCGTGCTGGTGGACTGTTTACAACCGCTTAATGCGGGCTATGAATCATTCCACGATATGCGTCATGCCCTAGAACAGATCATGCACAGTTTCCGCTATGGTCGAAGCAATATCTTGAAGCGCTTGTTTGCTCCTCGAATCGATAAGATATTGTTTGCCGCAACTAAAGCTGACCATGTAACGCCGGAGCAGCACACCAATTTGGTTTCTTTGCTCCAGCAGATGGTGCATCCGGCATGGCAAACCGCGTCGTACGAAAATATTGAAATGAACTGCATGACCATGGCATCGATACAGGCAACGCAAGCAGGCTTTATTAGTAAGGGCGACCAATCTTACCCTGCGATTCAAGGGGTCACTATGGATGAGCAAGCACTTACAGTGTTTCCCGGTGAAGTACCCAAAAAGCTGCCCGCTCAAGACTACTGGCATGAGAAAGGCTTCGAGTTTACTGCCTTTAGACCCCAACAATCTTCACCGGATGAGCCTTTGCCGCATATTCGTATGGATAAAGCACTGGAATACTTAATCGGAGATAAGCTGAAATGACAAACAGTGATAAAGCGCAGTTTAAACAAAAGCAGGTCTTCGATGATGCTTTGCACAGCGAGCAAGAAGACGTACAACCGGATCTAACGGCACATATGCACTTTCAGCAGTCCGAGCAATTCATGCCTGTTGAAATCGATAATGAGCAGGAAGATACCGCTGCAGAAGCTGAGCTAGAGCAGGTCATAAGACCAAAATCAGGTTCTAAATGGCTAGCGACAACTCTGGTCGGTACATTTGCGGGTTTGGTCGGTTGGCAAGCAGTAGACAACGTTGTTACGGCGGTTCAAACCGCAGACTGGCTCGCCTTGGGTTGGTCAGGTTTTATCGCGACGGTTTCATTACTTGGTGTTGGTGCGATTGGCAAAGAATTGTTCAAACTACGCAGGCTCCGTAATCACTTCAGTGTTCAGGAACAAAGTGAAGCGCTCATCCATTCAGACAGTGTAGGGCAAGGCAAAGCTTTTTGTGAATCGGTAGCAAAGCAGTCTGGTATTAAGCGAGAATCACCGAGCTATGACCGTTGGGTGAACAGTATCAATACGTCACACAGCGACGCAGAAATCCTCGATATGTATGACGCTATGGTTGTTGCTGAGCAAGATAAAGTCGCAACAAAAATCGTTTCTCAACATGCAACGGAATCCGCTGCTCTGGTCGCCATTAGCCCACTTGCAGTGGCTGACATGATGCTAGTTGCTTGGCGAAATTTCAAAATGATCGACAATTTAGCCGAGGTGTACGGAGTAGAACTCGGTTATTGGTCGCGCCTGAAGTTATTTAAAGCAACATTGGTCAATATGGCGGCCGCTGGTGCGAGCGAACTTGCGGTTGATGCCAGTATGGATCTGATGTCTATGGATCTGGCTGGAAAGGTTTCAGCTCGTGCAGGGCAGGGGTTAGGTGTAGGTATTTTGACTGCGAGGTTAGGTCTAAAGGCAATGGCACTGCTTCGCCCAACTCCTTGGCATAAAGAGAGACAAGTTAAACTGGGGGCAATACGCAAGAGGATTGTAGAAAAAGTCGCCGCAATAACAATCAAATAGTGCGAATGTGAAGCAGGTAATATCTGTTTACTTGACGAGGATCTAGGCTTAAGGGAAACTACTGTCAACTTTTCGTGACACCTTATTTAAGGACTTATCCGTGCGTCTTGAAGTTATCTGTGAAGACAGACTTGGTCTGACTCGTGAGTTACTCGATATTCTTGCTTCTAAAAACCTTGATCTTCGAGGCATCGAAATTGATGTCTCTGGGATTATCTACTTAAACTGCCCTGATATTGATTTCGATACTTTTAGTGAATTGATGGCAGAGATTCGCCGTATTTCGGGTGTTAAAGACGTTCGCAAGATCCAGTTCATGCCAATTGAACGTCACAATAATGAACTGATCTCTCTTCTTAATAACCTTCCAGAGCCAGTATTAGCCATTGACCTAAAAGGTAATGTTGATATGGCAAACCATGCAGCACTGTCGCTGTTTGGTTGCGAAGAAAGCGAAATGATTGGTCACCTCATCACCAATTTATTGCCTAATTTCAATTTTGCAAAGTGGGCTGAAGGCAATATCGCGCGTCAAAGAGAAGAGATCGTGATCAGTGGGCTAGATTACACGATGGAAATCATGCCGGTATACATTTCGGATGAGACCAATGAGTCTGTGCTAGCAAGTGCGGTAATGATTATTCGCTCTACTCAAGAAAAACCGCTGTTTGACGACTCGCTTCCTCTACACAATAACCTTGGGTTTGAACATTTTGTTGGCGTCTCTAACCGTCACAAAGCACTGATCAGTCAAGCGAAGAAACTTTCTATGCTTGATCAGCCTCTGCTAATTCAAGGTGAAACTGGGACAGGCAAAGAGATGCTCGCTAGAGCGTGTCACAACCGTTCCCATCGAGCTGCGAATCCTTTCCTAGTATTGAGCTGTGCTTCAATGCCAGATGGTGTTGCTGAAACCGAGTTGTTTGGTCACGCGCCAGGCTCATTTAACCATGAGCAAGGCCACAAAGGGATCTTTGAACAGGCGAATGGGGGAACGGTATTTCTCGATGAAATCGGTGAGATGAGCCCGCACCTGCAAATCAAGTTACTTCGTCTACTACAAGACGGCACGTTCCGCCGTGTGGGTGAAGAAGATGAAATTCATGTTGATGTGCGCGTCATTGCGTCAACACGTCATCAGTTAGCGGATTTAGCCGAATCAGGTTCGTTCCGTGAAGACCTGTTCTACCGCCTAAACGTACTGACCTTGTTAATTCCACCGTTAAGAGAGCGTTCGAATGACATAGCGCCGCTACTGGAATTGTTTGTGGCGAAGTACGTTAAGCAGCTTGGCATCAATAAACCTTCCATTGATGAGACTTTGGTTGATCAGTTGGTGAGCTATCAGTGGCCGGGTAACATGCGTCAGTTAGAGAACATGGTGCTGCGCGCGTTAACAGAAGTTGAATCCGATACCCTGACCGCGGATTTGTTCCACTTACCGCAACTTGAAAGTGCACCTTCAAATGCACCAACTTTGAATTTAGACGGTTCGTTAGACGAAATCATGAAAGAGTACGAATCTCAGATACTCGAACGTCTTTATCAATCTTTCCCATCAAGTCGAAAGTTAGCTAAGCGCCTTAACGTGTCTCACACATCTGTGGCGAATAAGCTGCGTGAATATGGAATTAGAAGAAACTAAATGGAAAGAATTAGCACTCCCACGTCAGTTTATGAAGTGGATGACGACATTGTACTTCGCACTGCGGAGCCAACTGATGGTTACTTAATCTCTGAGTATTTTATTGCTAACCGACAGCACCTTAAAGAGTGGGAACCAAAGCGTGAAGAGGGCTTTTTTACGTTATCAGGCTGGACACAGAAACTGATTAAGCTCAATGAGCTACACAGAATGGGACTTGGTTACTATCTGTTGATCATCGACAAAGAGAGCAATGAAATGTTGGGGACGGTGTCGTTTAGCAACATCTCCCGTTTTCCCTTTCATGCTTGTAACGTTGGCTACTCGTTGGCTGCGAATGCGCAAGGCAGGGGAGCGATGACACGTGCTCTTAAGCTTGCTGTGAACTACATGTTTAAGGTGCAGAATATTCATCGAGTAATGGCCAGTTATATGCCGCGCAACCATCGTAGTGAAGCTGTTCTTGAACGCGTCGGTTTTACCAAAGACGGCTTTGCTAAAGATTACTTACTTATCAATGGAAAATGGGAAGATCATAATCTTACGTCGCTCATCAACCCAAACTGGAAGGACGCTTAACCGTGGACAGATTAGAAAAGCAGCTAGCGCTACTTATGGAGCTTGATCAACTCAAATCGGTGTTAAGACGTACGCGGGTAAAAAGTGCCGAAGGACGTTTAGAAAATAGTGCAGAGCACAGTTGGCATGTTGCTTTAATGGCAATATTAATGGAAGAGCATGCTAATGAGCCCGTTGATATCGCCCGGGTTGTGAAGATGCTGCTTCTCCACGACGTTGTAGAAATTGATGCAGGTGATACCTTTGTTTATGATGTTGCCGCAACCGCTGAACAAGAGCAAAAAGAACTCGATGCCGCTCACCGTCTGTTTGGCATGTTACCTGAAGAGCAAGGGCAATCGCTGTTACAATTGTGGTTAGAGTTTGAATCCGCGCAATCCGCCGATGCAAAGTTTGCTAAAGCCTTGGATAGAATTATTCCTATGTTGCTCAACTACCACAATCAGGGGCAAAGCTGGCAAGAGCATGGCGTCACAAGGCACCAAGCTTTGACCATTAATCAAAAGATTGAATTTGGCTCGCAGGCACTGTGGGACAAAGCGAAACAAATTATCGACGACGCCACAAATAAAGGTTGGCTAAAAGCGTAATGCTTTAAGAGGAAAATTAATGTCTTACCTAACTTTGGATGAATACCAAAGAAAATGGATTTTCACCCATCAATCTATGCCAGTGCCAGAGGAGGATTTGGCGGCAATTAAGCCAATGACACAGGCACGTGCATCTCAATTGTGGAAAGAGAACATTAGTGCGCAAAGCCCGGACGCCGATCGTTTAAGTTCGAGTGATTGGCCAATGAAAGAGTCTAACTGGAAACAGGAAATTGACTGGATGGCAGCTTGGGAAGCGGACGATGAAGCAATGCCGCTTGAGCTGACAGAGTTTATTGATTGGCAAGATGATGTGACCGTGTATTTTTGCTACGAAAAGTACAACGTCATCGAAACGAAATGGTCTGTGTTTAAAAAGCATTGGAAAAACTTCTTATTCTACGATGATGGCCCGATCTTAATCGGGCGTCGCCGAAAAGAAGCGCTGTGGTTTGATACAAAAGGTACGGTCAAGCTGGGCTTTAGAAACTAACTTTTAGAATATTAGAGAGCGGCATTGCCGCTCTTTTTTATGAGATCTGTATCATATTTGACCTTGCTGTCTATACTTTCGTTATGAACGTGATGAGACGGGATAAGTCATGGAAGACAAAATAATCCAATCCGTTGTAGAAATTACTGAGCAGAGGAACTCTGTATCTTTAGGCCATTGTCTTGTTGCCACACTCGCAGAAATGACTCCCGCCCAATCGATTGAACTAACTTACTTTATCAATAATACCGCTAAGACCGTTGCAAAGATAACACGCTCACCGGAGCAAAAAGAGTTTGATTGGATCTACGATTCTATCTCTGCCTATAGTGGTCATCGTGCTCACCTAAACGACAATGCCACAACATCTGTCGATGAAAAAGGTCGATATGTATCGACACATCCCATTCCCGTCTCCGAAGATAGCTCAGCGGAACTAACCGTAATTCTTCAAGAGTGCCCAAGCAGCTACGCGTTATTGATTGATGGGTTTGCGAAAATCTATCGTAATTATTTGGCAGTGTTACACGATAGTGAGCGAGACAAACTGACGGGATTGTTGAATCGCAAGACACTAGAAGAGCGCCTAGCGCGCTGTTTTAACGTTATGCCTGACACTCCAGTAGAAATTACTGCTTGGGTTTCCATCATTGATCTGGACCATTTTAAGCAAGTGAATGATCGTTTTGGCCATATGATCGGAGACGAAATATTATTGATGTTTGCTCAGCAAATGAGTAACTACTTTATCGGACACGAACAGTTGTTCCGTTATGGTGGTGAAGAGTTTGTTGTCTTGTTACCTCAACAAAGCATTGAGGAGTGCAGAGCAACACTTGAGGGATTTCGTCGTCATATAGAATCCTTCAGATTTCCTCAAATTAACAACCTAACCTTTAGCTGTGGAGTTTGCGGTATTACACCTCATGAGTACTTGCCGACGATACTAGATCACGCAGACAGTGCGCTCTACTACGTTAAAGAGCATGGAAGAAATCAAGTGCACTTCTTCGATGCAGAATGTCTAGATCGATATGATAACGGAGAAAATGACGTAGAACTGTTCTAAAAGATCAACTTGATCAAGCTAACTTTAAGAAAAGTAAAGATTAAAACCACAGTAATTATGTGATTTTTAGCCCAATAATTTGTCTATTTTTTGCGACAAATGTGTATTTTGTTATCATTGGTTTGACAAATGCTTCTAACACTTACTTTTTAAAACACTAGAGTCTTAGGGAAAAGCAGTGGCTTTAAACGTATCTCAACTTCGTGATGATTTTTATGCACATCTCAGCGCCGTGCAGGCGTACGCACTTCCGCAAACAAAGCCAACTTTGTCATTACTGACTGATGAAGAATTAAGAGAACTGGAAGCATGTTGGATAGCACTTTCCGTATGGAAAAACCAACAAGACTAAATGCTTAACCTAGTAAGATAAGATTCAGTAACCTCGATAATTAAGTTATCGAGGTTTTTTATTGCCTCGGTGTTAAAATGTTATATTATAACATTTTGTGATCTAATCATTGAAAAGATGAGTAATAGTCCCCATAGTTAAGTTCATAGCGGAGCATTTTATGAATGCAGCGACAGATATAATAAAGACAGAGATTCAAGTGAGTAAAAATATGGCGGAAGTAAGAGCCAGAGTCGACTTCAAAGTAGGTACAAAGAGTAACATTGATGCGGAGCTACTTTCCTTTCACGGTTTGAAGACTGATAAAGAGCATGTTGCCGTTATCTTCAAACAAGCGGATCAAACCCAAGCGACACCACTTGTCCGCATGCATTCTGAATGTCTCACTGGGGATGTGTTCCACTCATCTCGTTGTGATTGTGGCGAGCAGCTAGATGAAACTATCAATCGTATGGGTGAATCTGGCGGTATCATTTTGTACCTACGACAAGAAGGTCGCGGCATTGGTCTTTATAACAAGATTGACGCCTACAAGCTGCAAAGTGAAGGTATGAACACTTATGAAGCGAACAACCATCTAGGTTTTGGCGATGATCTGCGTGACTTCACGGAAGCGGCGCAGATGTTAAAAGCCTTAGGTGTCGATAAGATTCGCTTAGTAACAAATAACCCGAAAAAGATTCGCGACCTTAAAGAACACGGCATACAGATTGAAGAGGTTGTCAATACTCTAGCCCACGTCAAAGATGGCAACGAGAACTACCTTAAAGCGAAAATATCACACGGAAAGCATAATCTTGACGTGTAAGCCATTGAGCTATCTATGTTGATAAAAGCCTCACTTTTGTGAGGCTTTTTTGTTTCCTGCTTGCAAAAAAATTGTAAGTTTGTATTATTCGGAACTAATAGTGCAAATGAGAATAATTAGCACTAATAATAAAGAATAATTATTAAGCTCAACAAGGATGCTTTTTCAATGAATGTAAAATCTCTATTAGCTCAATCGGTAGCAGCTTCACTACTTATCGCTAGCGGCTCAGCTTTCGCGGCAAATGTAACCAAAGAACAAGTGGTTGAGCACTATGCTGATGTTGCTCACGCAGTTTTTGCTGACTCCCTTACGACAGCTAAGGCTCTGGATAAATCTGTAGAGTCATTCCTAGCTAACCCAACAGCAGCAAAGTTTGAACAAGTGAAGCAAGTATGGCTTGCATCTCGCGTTCCTTACCAACAGTCTGAAGTATTCCGTTTTGGTAACGCGATCGTAGATGATTGGGAAGGCCAACTAAACGCATGGCCTCTAGATGAAGGTCTAATTGATTACGTATCTTCAGATTACCAATATGAACTTGGTAACGAAGGCGCAAATGCAAACATCGTTGCTAACCAAAAGCTAACCATTGGCGCTTCAACGCTAGATGTTGCGAAAATCACTCCTGAGCTAATCGCAGACCTAAACGAAGTGGGTGGTTCAGAAGCGAACGTTGCTTCAGGTTACCACGCGATTGAATTCCTACTATGGGGTCAAGATCTAAACGGTACTAATGCTGGTGCAGGCCAACGTGCGTACACGGACTTTGTTGTTGGTGCAGAGTGTACAAATAACAACTGTGACCGTCGTGGCGAGTTCCTTAAAGCGGCAGCAGAGCTTCTAGTACAAGATCTAGAGTGGATGGAAAAGCAGTGGTCTTCTGATGTTAAAGGTAACTACCGTGAAGATCTTCTAAACGAATCGGCAGACAATGGTCTTCGTAAGATGCTATTTGGCATGGGTTCTCTATCTCTAGGTGAGCTTGCGGGCGAACGTATGAAGGTTGCTCTAGAAGCAAACTCAACAGAAGATGAGCACGATTGTTTCTCTGACAACACTCATAACTCTCACTACTACAACGAGCAAGGCATCTACAACGTTTATACAGGTATCTACAAACGTGAAGATGGTACGCTACTTTCTGGCCCAAGCATCAACGATCTTGTGGCACAAAAAGACAAGCAAGCGGCAAAAGAGATTCAAAAGCAGTTTGATGTAACACGTGCTCAAGTAGGCCAACTTGTGACTTCAGCTGAGAAGAAAGGTCAGTACTTCGACCAACTTATCGCAGCGGGTAACACGCAAGGTAACGCACTTGTGAATGAAACGATTATGTCTTTAGTCGCTCAAACAACTCAGATTGAGCGTGCAGCTAAAATCGTTGGTATTAACAGCTTAAATCCAGATACAGCTGACCACGAGTTCTAATCCAGAACGAACAAAAAACAAAGGGCTCAATTGAGCCCTTTTGCTGTTTCTTATTAGCGGTGTTTTTGAGAATTATTCCCATTTAAAATGTCGGGTTATTCCCTTTTTTGAGAGTCCTCGTATGAAGTTGTACACGAAAACTGTCCTAGCAAGCCTTCTCGCTATTAGCGCCTCTTCTGCCATTGCCTATGATGTTAAATCGGGTGGCGGCACATCCGTCAAAAAAGAGGGTGCGAACGCTTTCTCTCTTCCTGCTGGAAACCTACCTATGTCTAAGCGTTTGGATTTTAGCGTAGGTAACAGCTTCTTCCGTAACCCTTGGGTACAGGCTCCAGCCTCAACAGATGCGCGTGATGGTTTAGGGCCTCTGTTTAATACCAATGGTTGTCAAAACTGTCATATCAAAGATGGTCGCGGACATCCACCAGAAGAAGGCGATATCCACGCGGTTTCCATGTTGGTGCGTTTAAGCATTCCAGCCATGACGCCAGAACAAAAGAAAGCCTTTATCAAAGATGGCGTCATTCCTGAGCCGACCTATGGTGGTCAGCTACAAGATTTTGCACTGCAAGATCAAACTCCAGAAGGTACGATCGAAATTTCCTATACTGATGTCCCGGTGACATTTGCTGATGGAACTGTGGTCACGCTACGTAAACCTGACCTAGCGATTACGAACCTTGGCTACGGAGAGATGCATCCGGATACGCAGATGTCGGCTCGCGTTGCACCACCTATGATAGGTTTAGGTCTTCTTGAAAGCATTCCAGATGAAACATTGAAAGCTTGGGCAGACGAACAAGACAAGAATGGCGACGGAATTTCAGGCAAGGTCAATGTTGTTTGGGATGTACGTGCTAATGATTTTGCCATTGGCCGTTTTGGCTGGAAAGCGGGACAACCAAACCTAATGCAGCAAAATGCCGCAGCATTTAATGGGGATGTGGGCCTAACCAGTAACTTGTTCCCCAACGAAAACTGTACCTCTAAACAGACTATCTGTGATGATCTCCCTAATGGTGGCTCACCTGAAGTCAGCGATAATATTCTTGATTTTGTCGAGTTTTATTCTCAGCACTTAGCTGTGCCAATTCGTCGTAATGTCGACAAACCAGAAGTGAAGCTTGGTCAAGAACTGTTCGCTAAAGTAGGCTGTGATAGCTGCCATAAAACCAATGTGAAAACTGGCAATCGCGAAGGTTTACCTGCATTGTCTAACCAAACTATTCACCCTTATACCGATATGTTGCTGCACGATATGGGGCCGGGCTTAGCGGATAACCGTCCAGAATATCTAGCAAATGGTCAAGAGTGGCGTACTCAGCCACTATGGGGCATTGGTTACACTAAAGAAGTCAATGATCACACCTATTTCTTGCACGATGGCCGAGCGCGCAATTTAATGGAAGCTGTGCTTTGGCATGGCGGTGAAGCTGAAGTAGCGAAGCAGAAAGTATTGAAGTTCAACCAGAAAGAGAGAGAAGCACTGATTGCTTTCCTCAACTCTTTATAGGATTCAATGATGAAACAAAAGCATTATGTATTAGTAGCTGCGGCTGCAATCGCTATGAGTGGTTGTCAAACTTCACAGCCAGAAGACGCACAGCCACAAAGCACCAATCATCTTAGCCAAGGTGTGTATGAAGTAGAATTTGCATCAGCGCACGCCTTTAAAAATGAATCGGCTAAGCTGGCACAGTCTGTTTCAGGCTACTGCGCTTCTAATTCTGATCTGAACATGGTTAAAGAGCAGTGGCATCAAACCATGCTTGCGTGGATGGCGTTGCAAGGGCAGGAACGTGGGCCAGAAGCGGCATTGGCGCAAAGTTGGAATATTCAATTTTGGCCAGATAAGAAAAACACCACAGGTCGCAAGATGAGCAGCCTGATCAAGCAACCTAAGGCTTGGACTCAGCAAGATATTGCTCTTCAGAGTGTGACAGTGCAAGGTTTGGGCTCTATTGAGTGGTTGCTGTATGACAAAGCATCAAACCTGACGGGGAATCCACAGACATGTGAAACGGCCCAAGCTATTAGCGCTAACATTGAGTTGAATGCGGGAAAAATCGCCCAAGCGTGGGTAACGAACCCTTGGGTCGGTCTTGATGAGAAACAGTGGGAATCAGAGTATATCGCGCTGCTATCGAATCAGCTTGAATACAGCATGAAAAAGATGAGTCGTCCGCTGGCTAATTTTGGCAAGCCACGTCCTTACTTTGCTGAGTCATGGCGCTCAGAAACTTCCATGCAAAACTTGAAGGCAAATGTTGAAGCGATGCAAGCACTCTATTTTGCCAATGGAAAGGGTTTAAACGCGTTGTTGCGTGAAAAAGGCAAAGCGACGCTAGCAGACAGCATTTCCAATCAGTTTGCGATGACAGTTGAAACTTGGCCAAGCGATGAAAGTCTGTTCGATATGTTGCAAACCAAACAGGGCTACCAGAAGGCTTACTCACAATACAACAAGCTAGAACAGCTTAAGTATTTGATCCACGAAGAAGTCGCGATTGAATTGGGCGTCATTATAGGTTTTAACGCAACCGATGGTGACTGATAACACAAGACGTTCACTACTTAAAGCCGCTCTTTTGGGGGCGGCTTATCCGTTGGCTGGCTGTGTTTCGACGTCGACGCAAAGCGCTACGCCAACGTTAATTGGTTGTTCAATCTCTGGCCGCGACCGTTTTAATGCGGTCGTCGCCGATCAAAATGGGTTGCCGATTCGTCAAGTGCCGTTGCCTGAACGTGGTCATGGTGTTGCTTCGAATTCGGCGCTAAGGCATGCAGTCGCTTTTGCACGCAGACCAGGTACTTACTTCCAAGTGTTTGACTATCAGACTGGAGAGTCAATAAAGCTCAGACCTGCCGATAATAAACGCCATTATTATGGTCATGGTGTGTACTCCAATGACGGAAAATGGCTCTACGCGACCGAAGGTGAGCGGGGGACAAGCCGAGGTATTATCGGTGTTTATGATGTCATCGCAGGATATGAAAAGGTCGCGGAGTTTACTGGGTTCGGATTAGGGCCCCATGAAGTGATTGTCATGCCAGATGACTCACTCGTAATAGGGGTGGGTGGTGTTCATACCAATGGAAGAGCGCCACTCAACCTAGATTCAATGACCCCGAGCCTGAGTTATCTTGACCGTAATGGAGAGTTGGTTGAGCAAGTGGGTTTGAGTGACCATAAGCTGAGTATTCGTCACTTAGCGCATGATGGATCTGAGACGGTTTTGTGTGGCCAGCAATACCGAGGAGAGCCTGACGAGTATCCTTCTCTACTTGCGATGCATACCAAAGGAGGCGAGTTAGTCTCACTTGAAGCGGAACCGGAACAGTGGGCACGTTTTAATCATTACATTGCAAGTATCGCCGCAACAGAAGACTGGATTCTAGCCACGTCACCTCGCGGAAATTGCTACGGTATTTGGTCTAAACATACCCAACAGCTAGTTGAGCTTTCTCCATTGCCTGACGCTTCGGGTGTTGTAGTGCAAGGCGAGACCTTTAAGGTCAGTTCGGGTGCAGGGGGAGTCGTTAGCCAACGCCAGCCTGGTGATAAGCAGGTCGTCCGCTCTGGAATCCAGTGGGATAATCATTGGTCGGTAATTAGTTAATAAATAGAACAAAAATAGAGAGACCGACAAAAGTTTCAAAAACAAGTCACACTCACGGTCTTGAACTCTGCCATACTTTATATTCTGAGTATGGCGGAGGGCAAAGCAATGGGAAAATGGACTTGTTGGTTGTTAGTGTTGTGCCTTGCGCCTTCGACGACCTTTGCAACACAATACTTTAACCAAATTGGTTGGCTTGAGCCTGATAGCCAACTGCATCGCTTACTTCAATATCCCGCTGTCGTCGAAGATATATACCGCAACAATGATTCTCAGATGATCTGGTTTGATCTTCAGCAAAGCAGCAAGCTGGAGTTTCAACTCGAAGTCATTCATCACGCCAGTTTTAGTTCTCTGTTTTCCCGTCAACTTAGTTATTTGCAATTTTATCGTAAGAGTAACCGTTGGTTTGAATATGATGTACTGGCAACGGACACATTGCTTCTCTACCTTAGCTATGCGGAGAACTCTATAACCAGCGGTAATAAATGGTTCTTTGACAAGAAGATGGCTCATAGCTTACCACTGCCACCAAACAGTTCACTGATTGCTACTCATCGCGCAATCGCACAGCAATCATTAGGCGATCTCATTGACCGTTACACCCCTGACTCTGCTGGTTACCAATATCTGATCGATACCTACCTCCACCTAATCAAGTTTCAGAAGTTGGATACCCCCTTGTACGTGCAACAAGGGTTAAAGCAAGTCGGAGACAAACTCACTAATAGAGAGGCTTTGCTTCAACGATTAGAAGTTGTCGATGTTGATCTGATCGATGTCAGAAAGGATGTGACTTGGTTTGATAGCACACTAGAGACCGCTATTAAGCAATTTCAAAGACTGCATGGCCTAAAGGAAGATGGCATTATTGGCCCTGATACGATTAAGTGGTTAAACCTACCCATAGAAAAGCGCTTGTCAACACTTGCTATCAATGCGGAGCGGATTCGATACTGGCCAAATCAGCGTGACACTATCATCGTAGTGAATGTACCAAGCTTCGAGATGAAGTACTGGGCGCAAGGGGAGCAACTGTTTGAATCGAAAGTGGTGGTGGGTCGCAAAGGTCGACCGACACCTGTTATGAATACAAAATTAGACTCACTTATCTTGAATCCAACCTGGAATGTACCGTGGAAAATCATGGTGGAAGATATTATTCCAAAGGTGAAGGAAGATGTTGAGTATCTCACTCGCCAAAATATTAAGATTGTGCCTAAATGGGGTTCTAGCGAGGTGATTAACCCTGAAGAAATTGATTGGGAGAATCTAAGACCGAGTTCGTTCCCGTATCGAATGACACAGTTGTCGGGTAATGCCAACGCGTTGGGGCTGTATAAATTCAATACGCCGAATCGACGTGCCATTTACCTTCATGATACACCGAGCAAAGGGTTATTCGATGAAACGCAAAGGGCATTTAGTTCAGGGTGTATCCGAGTAGAGAATGCGGATCTCTTTGCGGTGACACTGCTTGAATCTCAAGGACTAAACATGGAAGAGGAAGAAACTGCGCAAGAGAGTGAGCCAGTAGAACCTATACCGAATCAATCGATTCCCCTAAAAAGCCGTATCCCGGTACATATCATTTATCAAACGGCATGGTATGAGGAAGGGAATGTCCACTACAGGGAAGATATTTACCGCCTAGACAGATTTCGTTACACAAAGGGCTAGAATTGACAGACTCTTTACGTTTATTTTCCAAAAACAATTTTATTAATAGGTTCAATAGTTAAGCAAAAAATAGCGAATACAATGCGACTTTGAGCATGTTTTATGCATTTGCACTTCACAATAGAGTTCGGTAGTGTCGCCGTTTGACACGTTAGGGCAACAAGATTGTGAAGGAAATTTAAAGTGGCATTATCCCGACGAGATTTTATTAAGCTGGCCGGAAGTGGTTTAGTCGTAGCGAGTTGCGCACCAAGTGTGGCTTGGGCATCTTATCCTGATCAACCTCGCTCATTAGCCTTAACCAACCTACATACCCGCGAAGCGCTTGAAACGTGTTATTTCGATGGCAGCAACTATATCGACAAAGAGCTTGGTCGTTTGAATCATCTATGCCGTGACTTTAGACGCAACGAAGTGCACGCGATGGACAAGCGCTTGTTCGATCACATCAGCCAAATTCAAAAAGAACTTGGCGTCGAAGCTGAAGTACAGATCATCTCTGGTTATCGTTCGCCTGCGACAAACGAGGCACTACGTGGCCAGTCGAGCGGTGTGGCAAAGAAGAGCTACCACATGCTAGGTCAAGCGATAGATTTTCGTCTTGATGGAGTTAACCTAAAACAAGTTCGAGATGTCGCACGTGAGCTTAAGTTTGGCGGGGTGGGCTATTATCCCAAGAGTAACTTTGTTCACATCGATACAGGGCCAGTTCGCTACTGGGCGTAAACTTCTTGTTCAGAGTTGTCAAAATGGCGGGCAAGTGTCATAGTTCAGCCAGTTTAGATTTATATCAAGGTTAAGCTATGTCACTTAAGTACCAAGTCGTTCCTGTTACTTCTTTTTCTCAGAACTGCTCCATTGTTTGGTGTGATGAAACCATGGAAGGCATTGTTGTCGATCCCGGCGGTGATGTTAAACAGCTAGCAATGCTGATCAAAGAGCTTGGTGTGAAGGTTGTTAATCTTGTTTTAACTCATGGTCACCTCGATCATGTTGGCGGAACAGAGCCTTTATCTCGTGAGTTGGGTGGCGTGGAGATCGTCGGTCCTCATAAGGATGATAACTTTTGGCTACAAGGCCTAGAGGGGCAGAGCCAGATGTTTGGCTTCCCACTAACAGAAGCTTTTGAACCAAACCAATGGCTAAACGATGGCGATCAAGTCACGTTTGGTAATCAGGTTATGGATGTTATTCATACGCCGGGTCACACGCCAGGTCATGTGGTTTTATTTAGTGAGGAATCTAAGCTCGCTTTTGTTGGTGATGTTCTGTTTAACGGCTCTGTTGGTCGTACCGATTTCCCTAAAGGTGACTTCGATACTCTGATTGCGTCGATTAAAGGTAAGTTATGGCCGCTAGGTAGTGAAGTTCGCTTCGTGCCAGGACACGGACCAGAGTCAACCTTTGGTCGTGAGCGTGCATCAAACCCATTTGTTGCTGATGAAATGCCTCTGTATTAAACAGTAGAAATGATCTTTCGAACTGGGCCACTTTTTGTGGCCTTTTTTATACCTCAGTTTCCGCCGCTGCAAGATATCGGCGCACTAAGCCAACAAATTCTTCTGGTGAGCGGTCAAGGTCATTGGCTGAGATAAAAATATCATAGTCATAATACTCTCGCTGATATCTCATTCTGTTCGCTAACATAGCTAACAGCCCTTTAAACTCTTTTCCGTCAGAGTTGCGATAGGCGTGTGAGTCGAGCACGATGTCCTCGAACTGCTCACCCTGCTGATGTTGACGAGCGCCAAGGTATAAAAGCGCACGCTGACTGAGTAAGATTTCTGTAGCAATTCGCGGGCAGATACTGGTTAAGTAGGGTGAGTAGTGTTTGAGTTTAATGCCAATCCAAGGCAAAGGTTGATGCCATCCATCTTGCTCAAAGGTACAAATACCAATCTTTTGCACGTTGCTCCACTGTATGACCCAGCCTCCTTTAAACAAATGTTGCTGAAAATGGGTTGCGGTAAGGGTGAACTTGACGGTGCTTTTTAGAATAAGCACATAGCCAAATCCAATTAGTGCCGCGACAGCGACGGCGGTCAGTAGAGCTTGTTGCCAACCTGGTGCGTAAAGTAGCAAAAACAGACAGCCAATCGTGAAAATTCCACTAAGCCATCTCACTGTGATAGATGAAAAAACAAAGGGTTGATTGGTTAGGTGTACGGTTTGCATACAGGCTTTTCTCACAACAACAAATACATCTGTTTATATAATCAGTAGTTGAAGATTCGATCACTTGGGTTATTGATTAAATTGTAGTCGCATGTCGCTGTATCGCGTATTTTTGTGGCATAAAGCCGCTCATACCCTGTAAATGCGAGCAAATTTTTGGTATAAATCGCGCTTCAAATTTTCACCACTGCTCCGTATGCAGTGAAATGGAGAAATACTCGATGAGACTTGCTCATAAGCGTAAAGTGCAGCTTAAACTGCAAAAACGCATTAAAGCGACAGTTGCGAACGTTGAAGCAACAAAGAAAGCTAAGCCTGCAGTTGAGAAGAAAGTAGCTGTAAAAGCAGCAGCGGAGAAAGTTGTAGCAGCAGCTAAAACAACTGACGTTGCGCTTACTCCAAAGCAGCAACAAGTTCTAGATATCGTTGTTAACAACGCTGAAGGTATCAACCCGAAAGGTATCGGCCTAGCGGCTGGTCAAGAAGACGCTAAAGCAGCATCTTGGGCAACAGGCGCTCTTAAGAAACTTCTAGAAGAAAACCTAGTGGTTAAAGAGCAACTAGCTGGCAACAAAGTTATCTATAAAGCAGTTTAATTGCCACTAGCAAATCCATTTAATTGGATTCTAGCACCTTCGGAGCCTCGACAGTGTCGGGGCTTTTTCATTTCTATAAATTATGTTTAATACTTTTGTCACATTTTTCATCAATTCCTTCTTGTGCACATAACTACGTATAATCTGTAAGCATCAACCTTGGTGGTTGATTTTATCTGCCTGATTTATATAGCTATAAGATTCTTGTTGTCCTATTTTCTACGTATTACTACGTAATTCTTTCGTCTATGCGCCATCTTAGTTGTTAAAACCAGTCCGTGTTCGCGCCTATTTCATATTGGTTATTGATGAACCACTCTGTATGAGAAATAGAACATGCCTAAAAAGTATGGCCCGTTAACAAAGGACGTGAACATGAGTCTTATCAAACAATCTCTAAAAAGAGTGTTAAAAGGAACCGCGATGGCGGCTGCTTTGGTTATGGCAGCGACTTCGGCTACTGCAGCTGAAAAAGTGTATCGCTTGAAGCTAGCTGAAACTTGGGGACCAAACTTCCCAGTATTTGGTGATGCGACTAAGAACATGGCTGCAATGGCTGAGAAGATGTCTAATGGTCGATTGCAAATTCGTATCGACTCGGCAAACAAACACAAAGCGCCGCTCGGTATTTTCGATATGGTGAAATCCGGGCAGTACGACCTAGGTCACTCTGGCTCTTACTACTGGAAAGGTAAAGTACCGAATACGCTTTACTTCACTTCTATGCCGTTTGGTATGACCCCAGCAGAGCAATATGCATGGTTCTATCACGGTGGTGGTATGGAGCTGATGGAGCAAGTTTATTCTCCACACAACCTTCTTTCTTTCCCAGGTGGTAACACCGATATCCAGATGGGTGGTTGGTTCCAAAAAGAGATCAACTCGGTTGAAGATTTACAGGGTCTGAAAATGCGTATCCCTGGTTTCGCGGGAGAGATCTTGGCAGAGCTAGGCGCTAAGCCAACCAACATTGCACCGGGTGAGCTTTATACTTCTCTAGAGCGTCGTACGATTGATGCTCTGGAGTGGGTAGGTCCATCTCTTGACCTTCGTATGGGCTTCCACAAGATTGCACCATACTACTACACAGGTTGGCATGAGCCAGGTTCAGAGCTGCAGTTCCTAGTTAACAAGCGTACCTATGAGCGTCTTCCAGAAGATCTTCGTGAAATTCTACGTGTCGCAATGCGTACCGCCGCTTATGATATGTACACTCAAGCAACTCACGAAAGTGGTAAGAACTGGGTATCTATTAAGTCAGAATATCCTGACGTACAGGTTAAAGACTTCCCGCCAGAGGTGATGAACGCGCTTCGTGAAGCAAATGATCGCCTACTAGCGAAACATGCGGAGAAAGATGAGTTAGCGAAAGAGATTCAAAAATCTCAAGCTGATTACCTCAAGCAAGTACGTTCGTGGACTGATATTTCTCACCGCGCGTATCTAAACAGCCAAGCTCAATAACAATAAATAAGATAGGTGACATTGTCACCTATCTCGAAGCCCAAGAAAATTTGTTTTATAAAGCGCCACAAACTCATAGTGGCGCATATTCAAAATTCCATGGAGTAGGGAATGAGAAGCCTAATCTATATCGAGCGAGTATTTAATCGTTTTGGTGACTTCCTAGGGTGGTTATCAAGCATTTTATTTATCTTGCTACTGGCGAATGTCGTCTACGACGTTGTGATGCGTTATGTGTTTAACGACGTTTCTATCGCGTTTCAGGAAATGGAGTGGCATCTGTTCTCAGCAGTATTCCTACTTGGTGTTCCTTATGCAGTAAAAGCAGGCGGCCATGTCCGAGTCGATCTCTTCTATGAACGTCTCTCGAATAAGGCTCAAGCGATTATCGATTTACTTGGAACTCTTATATTTCTTTTACCGTTTTGCTTATTGGTGGCTTACTACGGGATCGATTTTGCTAAAGAGAGCTATGCATTAGGCGAAACTTCAGGTGATCCGGGTGGCTTACCTTACCGCTGGATTATTAAAGCAATGATCCCGCTGTCATTCTTCTTTATGGCAATCAGCGGCGTCGGCTTACTGCTGCACTCGTTAAATAGAATCGTCAATCCACACCTTGTCTACTCGCAAGAACGCAAATAAAGGAGGCTAAAAATGGTCGGTATAGTAATGTTTTTCGTCGCCTTGTTTGCACTGCTACTTGGCTTTCCCGTTGCGTTTACCTTCGGTGGTATCGCGTTAATTTTTGGTGTTTGGGCAGAAGGCATGGATATGTTTGCTTTCATGCCTTACCGTATCCAGTCCATTATGGAAAACACGGTACTCATGGCAGTACCGCTGTTTGTATTCATGGGCTTGGTTTTGCAAAAGACTCGATTGGCGGAACAATTGCTTGAGTCTATGGGCAAGCTGTTTGGTGGTGTAAGAGGTGGTTTAGCCATTTCAACGGTTTTGGTTGGAGCGCTTCTTGCTGCATCGACTGGTGTTGTTGGCGCATCGGTTGTGGCTATGGGGCTTATCTCGTTGCCAGTGATGCTTAAATACAACTACGACAAAGGGTTAGCGTGCGGCACTATTTGTGCGTCAGGTACTTTGGGTCAAATTATTCCACCTTCTATTGTCCTTATCTTACTCGGCGATGTATTGGGTGTGCCAGTCGGTGACCTATTCCAAGCAGCGGTTTGGCCAGGGCTAGTTCTGGTTGGTGCCTATGTGGTTTATATCCTTATCTACGCCAAACTTAACCCTGAAGCAGCGCAGCCAATGCCAAGTGATGGCAACTTAAGCCGTAAGCAAGAAATCATTGCAGCGCTTAAAGCGGTTGTTCCACCACTAGCACTTATTGTCGTGGTACTGGGTTCCATTTTCGCGGGTGTAGCAACGCCGACAGAGTCAGCTGCTCTAGGTGGAGCAGGTGCTATTGTGCTGGCGATCTTGTACCGTCAGTTTAGTTGGTCGATGGTGTATGAGGCATCAAAAGAGACGGTTAAAGTGACTGCGATGGTATTCGCTATTCTACTGGGTGCAACGGCATTCTCTATGGCATTTACCTATACAGGTGGCGATTACTTAGTCGAAGAATGGATGCTACAAATTCCGGGTGAGAAATGGGGCTTCTTAATTATCACTATGCTTGTGATTCTGATCCTTGGGTTCTTTATCGATTTCGTCGAGATCTGTTTCATCATCGTGCCAATACTTGCACCAGTGGCTGAGATCATGGGTATTAACATGACGTGGTTTGCGATTCTGATTGCAATGAACCTACAAACTTCGTTCCTGACCCCACCATTTGGCTTCAGCTTATTTTATTTGAAAGGTGTGGCACCAAAAGGCGTGACGACGAGAGATATTTACCGTGGCGTAATGCCATTTATCGCGATTCAGATTCTGGTACTCGCTTCGTTGCTCGTGTTCCCTGAATTCTACGGAATGTGATCCTTTAGTTACGTAATATTAACAACTCCTGTTAAAGTGGGGCTGCTTGCCATTCGGTGAGCAGCCTCTGTTGTCATTGGGGGAAAGGGATGCCTCTACAAGCCAAACTAATACTACTTAGCCTGCTGCCTTTGCTGCTGGTCACCGCGTTAACAAGTTGGATTTCGATTCATCAGGCGAAAACGTTAGGTGAAAAAGAGATTCAAATTTTTGAAGACGGGTTGATTCGCTCTAAGGAAACGGCACTCAAAGATCACGTAGATTTGGCATTTGATGCGATTTCACACATCTACAATGATGAGAGCCTTGATGAAGACACTGCGAAACAACAAGTTAAAGCGGTGTTGTCGAAACTTCGTTACGGCAAAGATAAAGACGGCTATTTCTTCGCTTATGACGAGCAAGGAACTAACCTAGTTCACCCGATTATGCCTGACCTAATTGGTAGAAACTTGATTGATCTTCAGGATGAAAATGGCGACTTGCTGATAGAGGCGCTATTGCACCAAGCGCAAAGTGGCGGTGGCTTTCATCGCTACCTGTGGCAGAAACCCTCTACTGGGGAAAATGTGACTAAATTAAGTTACGCTGCATGGCTTGATAAATGGAATTGGATGATCGGCACTGGCTTATACATTGAAGATATCACCTATGAGGTCGCCAACCTTAAGTCTGAGGTGAATAGAAACATCGAAACTACTTTCTTCTCTGTGATCGTGATTATGATAGTGACGGTAGGGGTGATCGTAGTCATCACGTTAGCGGTGAACCTGCATGAACATCGTCTTGCAGACAGAAGTTTAAAAGAGTTAGCCCACAAAACAGTGATGTTTCAGGAAGACGAAAAGAAACATCTAGCACGCGAACTGCATGACGGAATCAATCAGTTGTTAGTGTCGAGTAAATGCCATTTAGAGCTGCTATCAAGCAAGATTACGGACGCACCCTTGCAACAGCATTTAGCTAAGTCTCAACAATCCTTGATGACAGCGATTAATGAAGTGAGGCATATTTCTCATAACCTACGCCCGAGCGCACTCGATGACATTGGCTTACAAGCCGCCATGAACACCTTACTGCAAGATTTTAAATCCCACTCTGGTGTTGAGGTGGAAGCTTCTTTGACGACTCAGCCAGGAAAACTAAAATCAGAAGTAGCGACCACATTGTATCGTGTTGCTCAAGAATCATTGACTAACATCGAAAAACACGCCCATGCCAATACAGTAAGCGTGATACTACATCAGATGGGTAATATGCTTCAGCTGATTATTCGCGATGATGGCGTGGGCTTTGACGTAAACGCATCGCTGCGAAAAAGTGGTATTGGGCTACGCAATATGCGTGAGCGAGTTGAGTTTATCGGTGGCGACTTTGAAATAGAAAGTGAACCGGGCTTTGGTACAGAGATTACCGTATTACTGGAATTGGATGGATTAGTATATGGATGAACCAATTAAAGTGGTGATTGTTGATGATCACCAAGTTGTCTTAGATGGATTTATCGCGCGACTTCAAACAGAGCCTGAGATTGAAGTGATTGGTTCAGCCAGTAATGGCCTAGAAGCGATAGACGTCGTTAAGTCATTGCAGCCGGATGTAGTGCTGATGGATGTCAGTATGCCAATGATGAACGGTATCGATGCGACTCGCGTCATTAAGGAGTCCATGCCTGACGTTAAAGTGTTAATGCTCACCATGCATGATAACCGCGAATACATTATGAAGGTGATGCAAGTAGGGGCTGTAGGCTATATGCTCAAAGAAATTTGCGCGCGACGCATGGTGCAAGCCATCAAGACGGTCTACCAAGGTTCCACTTATTTTTGTGAATCAGTGACGCAAACGCTTTTTTCTCAAGAGGTGGTGCCCGTTGCACAAAAGCCGAATCCGCTTAGTCGCCGTGAAGAAGCGATACTTAAACTTGTTGCCGAAGGAAACAGCAGCAAGAAGATCGCCTCACTACTAAATATCAGCTACCGAACGGTTGAAACTCACCGTCAAAATATCAAACATAAACTCGATCTTCATAGTACCGCAGAGTTAGCTAAATACGCGGTTGAGCAGGGGATAGTGGCTTAGAAGCCTCGTAACTTTTGTAATGATTGTAAGTAGGCGCGAGTCTTATCCGCGACAGTGATAGGATAGCGCCATGATCCACTCAATAGGTTAACTGCCTGTGTCTTATCCAAAAAATATTCATCAAAATTACCATGCTCATGTTTACTTTGATCAACAGACTTGCGAGTTCGCTCGGCAAATCCGAGAGCAAGCGTTGAGTCAGTTTGATTTGCCAGTAGGTAGATTTAACGAGAAGCGAGTTGGCCCCCATACCATGTGGAGCTTTTCAATCACGTTTACAGCAAGTGAATTTGAGTCAGTGGTGTCATGGCTAGATAACAAGCGTGAAGGCTTAACGGTATTGGTTCATGCGCT
Organism: Vibrio tubiashii ATCC 19109; assembly: GCF_000772105.1. NCBI lineage: Bacteria > Pseudomonadati > Pseudomonadota > Gammaproteobacteria > Vibrionales > Vibrionaceae > Vibrio > Vibrio tubiashii. Next base: position 1,884,236 of record NZ_CP009354.1, on the reverse strand, counting down.
CACTGACGATGATATCAAAGATCACACTGAATACGCCTATTGGCTTGGTGAGCCTGTCAAAATTGATTTGTCTCGCTTTTAACGACTAGGTCAGCGCGCCTTCGATTGTCGTCACGACAATTAATCTGATTTGTTGGTTCATGGTACGCTTGTGTATAAGGCGTCTTTTGATTTAATCACTGGACTCCAACACCTATGAACCAATTGATTGACGCCTTGTTTACTCAGGGTTACTACGTTTGGGACGATTTTCTTTCAAGCCAAGAAGTGGCTGAGCTACGCGACTGTATTCCTCAAGACTGGAGCAAGGCGCGGATTGGGCGCAATGACGAATTGACACGAGAAAGCGCCATTCGTAGCGATAAAATCCAGTGGTTACACTCTGATATGGGAGCGCCAGTAGCCAGCTTTCTGTCCAAAATGGAGCAGATTCGCCTAGAAGCTAACCGCCATTTTTTCTTAGGCTTGTTTGAGTATGAAGCGCACTTTGCCAAGTATGAAAAAGGTGACTTCTATCAGAAGCATTTGGATTGCTTTAGAGGCAACGAAAACCGTCGCCTCACCACGGTTTTCTATATGAATGAAGCTTGGTCGGAGCAAGATGCCGGCGAGCTGGTGGTTTATGATCTGGCCGACAAGCATGTTGCGACGATTCCGCCAAAATCGGGACGACTGTTTGTATTTTTATCAGAGCAGTTCCCACATGAAGTATTGCCAACCAATACCGAGCGCTACAGTATCGCTGGTTGGTTTCGAGTCAATGGCGTCAAAGACAATTCATTAGATATTGCGCATTAAGAAGGTCGCCTAGTGCGACCTTTGTTGATTTCGAGACTTTATTAATTTGGGAACAAGGCCTTTATAGCCAAACCGATAGACAGACCAACATTGATAGAGGATGAAAACCGCGTATACCACGTTTATCATTAGCTCGTCTCGTTGAATCTCCTCTATGGTTCCATCATAACCCGCGCCAAAAATAGCAATTAAGATGATAGAAATGTAGGCGAGCTCGACGCCAATGAAAAAGTGGAGCAGTAACCAACCTAACGGTTTTAAAGCTTTAATTAGTTTCATACAGATGGAAATAATAGGATGTAGCCCGTAGAGTCTAACATAATTCGTTTTTCCTAAGCTTTACAAACAGAAATGACAGTTTTCTTCTGTTAACCCATAGACCCCATCGCGACTTGCGAGGTGTTTATCTCCTTCAAGAACTCCCATTTGGTAGCCTTTGTCGAGCAACTCTTTTTTCATGGTTAAGCGCTTAACGGCAAAATCTTCTGGTGGAGCAATCACGCGAACCGTGACATCTTTCGGTGGACGACGAATAAACTCTAGTGACTTGTTGTAACTTGTCGCTCGATTTGCCATCGCTTTACCAATCATGGGGTATTTGGCGAGCAACCTTTTGAGTAACCAAGATGCTCTTGTTTGAGGCATTTCATAGCTTAAAGGATGCGACAAAACCACCGTAATTTCTTTTGCTCCGCGTCGATATGCCTCCATTACGGGAATAGAGTCCGCTACGCCTCCGTCGGTATAGCATCCGCCCGAAAAGCAAGGTGTTTGCTTATAGGCGATGGGTAACGCGCTGGTTGCTTCAAGTGCCAAGTTGAGGTTGCCGGGGGTGACTTGGTAATAATCCGCTTTTCCGGTCTCAATGTTTGTCGTTGTTGCAACTAAAGGTGTACTCGAAAAAAGTTGTTCTTTATTCAATGGAAACAGCTTGTCTGATTCTGAAACAAGCCATTTCACATCCACTAAGTTTCCCCCCTTGATAAAGCGTTTGGGGTTAAAGAATTCGCTATTGGTCGCTAGCTGGGTAATGACCTGATAACTACGTTTGTGCTGCTGTGCCAAGTAACCTACAAGGTTAGACGCCCCAGCAGATACACCAATGGCAAAATCAAACGGTTGATAGCCATTTTCAATAAATGAGTCCAAAACACCTGCGGCAAAAATACCGCGCATTGCTCCACCTTCTACGACGAGCGCTTTCATAACTTTATCCAATTTCTCGATTTGCTAGGCATCTTATCGAGCTAGATTGGTGGTGAGAAATGGATGTTACTAATCACTGTAATAGCTCTTAACTATGAATAGCTCTTAGTTATCAATAGGTATGGGCTATTGAACATATAGAGATTGGCGCTTTTACCTATGGGCTACCTAAGAGTATTGTTATTGATAACAAGAGATTAAAGTTAGTTCATGTTTTTATATACAGTATTTTCTTGATTTGAAACATCAAAGAACTATACTGGTTATAGATACAGGTAATTGGGAGGTGTATTATGTTGTTAGAAACCATCGAACGCGTTAACCGCCTACGCCAACAAGCGTTGTCCGATCCAGAGTTTATCCAGTCGGCAAAAGCCCATGAAAAGGCGCTGAAAGATCAAAGTTACCATTATGCCGCCAAAGCAAAGAGTGCGAAGCAGAGAAAAGATCGCAGTCTGGCAGATATATATCAACAAGCTGAGTTCGGGCATAGGCCTGAAAGCTCTAAACATTAAATCGTAGAATTCTAAAAGCAGCCTCGGCTGCTTTTTTGTTGTTTGCAACATAGAGCAGGCACAAAAAAATGGTCGCCTTTCAGCGACCCCACAAACAGGAAGTAATGGATATCATAGAGAGGTGATGTGCGGAACAATCACTGTCACCTCTTAATAGCTTAGTTGAGTTTGCTAGGAATGCTTAGGTTTATGCATAACTTACATGAATTCAGGGATAATTAGTCGTTACTGTTGTTAATTGATATGTGTATTATGTGTTTTATATTGTTTTAAAATAAGTGTTATATTCTGGTTTTATGTGTATTTATTGGTGTTTGATGCTAATTTGTTTTCTCTATTAATTGTAAAGATATTATAATGCGCACTCTGAATTGATCGGTGACAATGAAATCTACGATTTGCCAATCATATGTGCGACTTAGCTCACATCAGCTCTGCCTTATGAATCTGTTTCGGCGTAGTATTGCACCTCCTAAACGGTTGTACCGGAAACTATAATGGATAATAAACTCGGCTTGAGTTCACTAACTGCGATCGTCATCGGTTCGATGATCGGCGCAGGTGTTTTTAGCTTGCCTCAAAATATGGCATCGGTTGCCAGCCCAGCAGCAGTAATGATCGGTTGGACGATAACGGGTGTAGGCATGATCTTTCTCGCCCTTTCTTTTCAAAAGCTTGCGTCACATAGGCCGAATGTCGATAGTGGCGTTTTTGGCTACGCAAAAGAAGGTTTTGGTGATTTTGTTGGTTTTTGCTCTGCGTGGGGGTACTGGCTAAGTGCCATGCTGGCTAACGTTTCTTATCTAGTGATTGTTTTTAGCACGCTTGGAATGCTGTTTGATACACCAGACAACATCATTTTCGGCCAAGGGAATACGATTGTTTCAATTGTCGGGGCTTCATGTCTACTTTGGATGGTTCATGCCTTGGTGCTACGAGGCGTTCAAACCGCAGCACTGATTAACATGGTGACGACCTATGCTAAGTTAGTGCCTTTGTTTATCTTTATTGTCTGCGCTGCTTTTGCTTTTCAGTGGAACACTTTTACTTTGGATTTCACCGGGCTTCACTTTGGTGAAGGGCATGATTTGATGTCTCAAGTAAAAAGTACCATGTTGGTAACGGTTTGGGTGTTCATTGGTATTGAAGGCGCTGTCGTTGTCTCTGGTCGTGCAAGAAATCGTAAAGATATTGGCCGAGCAACGATCCTTGGTCTCCTGACTGCGTTAGCGATTTATGTATTTGTAACTTTGCTATCTATGGGGGTGATAAAACCTGTTGAGCTGGCAGGCTATCAAAATCCATCTATGGCGAAAGTGTTAACCGAAATCTTAGGGCCTTGGGGTCAGTACATTATCAGTGTCGGGCTACTGATCTCAGTCTGTGGTGCATTTCTTAGTTGGACGGTTTTAGCATCCGAAGCGCCTTATTTGTGTGCGAAAGAGAAGATGTTCCCTAAACGCTATGCTGAGTTAAACGAAGCGGGCAGCCCTGTTAAGCCACTTACTTTGACCAATGTTTGGATTCAAATCTCGCTCGTGTTCGTTATGTTTGCTGGCAGTACTTATGACACCTTGTTGATCATCGCTTCAGAAATGATCTTAGTGCCGTATTTTCTCGTTGGCGCTTTCGTCTTAAAGATAGCGATCGAGGAAAAAAACAGAGGAAGCTTATTGCTCATTGGTGCAGGAGCAACTCTCTATGGTATCTGGCTACTTTATGCGTCGGGCCTAAACTACTTACTGCTGTCGGCAATTCTTTATCTACCAGGTCTCTACTTTTACATACAGGCGAAAAAAGAGCAGGGGATTAATCCATTTGAAGGCCGTGAGAAGCTAGGTGCTGGGATACTAGGTGCGATAGCCATGTTGGCCTTTGGGATGATCTGGCAAGGTAGCCTGAGCTTAGCTTTCTAAACTAATAAACTTAGAAATCCCCTGCCCATTATGGCAGGGGATTTTTCTATCTGTACTTGGCGGTATATTTAAAGCGTAAACTGTCAAAAATGGTAAAGATTAGCCCCGCCCATATAAAGCTAAAGCTGACTAACTTCACCTCATCAAAGGCCTCTCCAAACAAGTAAATCGCGATGAAGAACTGAATAGTCGGCTCGATGTATTGCATTAGTCCAATAGTCGACATTGTGGTCAGTCGAATCGCAATTGAGTAAAACACCAAAGGAAGTAGAGTGGCAGGGGCTGCACCCAAATACAGCGCAAGCGTGGTTGCTCCTTGATGCAAAGACTCAGTACCCACTGTCACTTCTTTGTAGCCCATATAGAGAAGAGCAATAGGCAACAACACCAAGGCTTCAACATACAGTCCTGTACTCCAGTTATAGTTGATTTTCTTTTTACACCAACCATAAAAGGTAAAGAAAATCGCCATTGTTAGCGCAATATAAGGGATCTCGCCATAGTGGATGATTTGATAGGTGAGACCAATACAAGCGAGCACTAGAGCGACTTTTTTGCCAATGGACAGCGACTCCTTCAAGAAAAACACACCGAGTGCCATCATAGTAATCGGACTGATAAAGAAGCCTAGACTGGCATCAATGACTCGATCATTGGTCAGCGCCCACGTAAATGCACACCACGAAATCGACATCATGATTGTGGCCGCAGTGGTATAGGCGAGGGAACGCTTGTCTGCCCAGATCGCACGTATGTCAGGTAGACGCTTTGTCACGCCTAGTACAATCAACGCTCCGAGCGGTACCGAGGCAATCAAACGCATCGCGAGCAATTCATCAGTCGCCGCGTTGGGCAAAAATTGATAATAAAGTGGCAACAGGCCCCATAGCAAAAATGAAAAAGCGGCCATTCCATTGCCTAAACGCTGCTCAGGCATAGTAGTCTCAAAAAGGGTAATAATTGAGCGAAATCTAAGCCTAAACCTTCTAAAAGTAAAGCAAAGATTTTGTTACTTTATTTAGTTATTAAAGTGCTTATATAACAGTGTCTTATATTGATTCTATGTATGCATTAGATCTAAGCCAAGAAGCAGCAAGACGCCCACTGTGCACGTTATAGTGGATAGCACGGTGGATAAAGCAATGATGTTGGCGGCTAAAATGGAATTCCCTCCCATTGAGCGAGCCATCACGTAGCTTGCTGCGGCAACGGGGGCAGCATTCATAAAGAACAATACACCAAGTTCAAGGCCGCGAAAGCCAAGCCAATAACCAGCAGCTGTGATGAGTAAGGGGGCTATCACCAACTTATTGCTGCAGGCAAACCAAGAGGGGCCGGGCTCCGTTTTTAATGAACCTAAGTTTAGTGAACCGCCAGTACACAATAATGCGAGGGGGAGGGTCATTTTAGCGAGGTAGTTACCCGCATCCACTGCGATATCAGGAACAGGAATGGAGAGCAGGTAAACGACGAGTCCAAGAAGGATAGATATGATTAACGGGTTCTTTGTCAGGGTGGAGATCATCATTTTTCCAACGCTCTCACCAGACTCGGCACCTTTGGGTGTCAAACAGATCACCGCCAGAATGTTGTAGGTAAGAGTGATGGCGGCAACGTAGATCGCGCCCAACGCGACGCCTTGTTCTCCGAAGGCGTTAGCCACATAAGCTATACCTATGATGCCCGTATTGGCTCTGAAACTGCCTTGGACAATAACGCCTTTATCTGGCGATTGGGAAAAAAGACCTTTGACGGCAATGGAGGAGAAGATAAAAAACAACACACTTGAGACAACCCCAAAAGCAATAAAGCTACTGGCCGCATAAAAGTCGTGTTCAGAAACCACTATGCTCAAAAACAGCATCGTTGGGAGAGTCACTTTGAAGACCAGCTTTGAGCCGACATCAATAAAGTTTTCGTTTATCAAACCAATGCGCTTAAACACGATTCCCAATATAAGCATCAAGCAAATAGGTCCGGTAATTGAGAGAGAAAATTGCAATTGGTTAAGAATATCCATCAGTTCCATCTAGTCTAAGCACAACCTAGGTTACACCATACCAGACTGTAAGTGATTGGTGGATAATAATCACACTCTAACAACATCACCTAACACAAACCTTCAAAAAACCAATTCATTGCCGATATAGTAAGGTGAAAGTAGAATAACGAGTGGTTATTTACATCATTTATTGCGTAGAAAGGGTATACTTAGGGATTATACCTAGCTATGAGTAGCACGGAGCAGGATCAGGACCATGAGTAGCTATATACAGAAACGACAGTATTACCGTTTAAGATACCCGAAACGCGCGAGGCCTTTTGTTAGGCTCGGAGATGAGCTGTTTCAGGTTGCGGAGGTTTCTGAAGGTGGTATTAGAATGGTGGTAGCCAACTCTAATACCATGTACAAAGGGCTTGAGATTAAAGGAATGCTTAACCTTAATGACGAAAGTCGCGTAGAAATTGAAGGCGCAGTCTTGCGTTTTGATCGTGATGAAGTGATTGTTCAATTGCGTAAAGGGCCGACCTTTAAGATTATGGTTGATGAACAAAGAAAGATCCGTAGCAAGTATCCTGTTTTCTTTGCTCGGCTAAGAGAAGCCGCTGCCTGATCTCACTAGTAATTTCTAAACGGAGCCTTAAGGCTCCGTTTTTCGTTCAAGGGCCTATGTACGTTTTGTTCATGAGATTATGCTTGTTTTGTTGAGTGACTTAATTCCAAAGTAAGCCGCTGTGCCTGATGGAGGTTAACCAACATCCGGTTGATCAGTTGCTGCAAGTGTTCAACGTTGGGTAGCTCGCTGTTTTCACAACTCTCTTTTGCCACTTTAGCCAGAGCAAGCACTTCTTCAAGCTCGAGCTCTGACGCAGATGTCTCGATTTGACTTAAAGCTTCAATTAGCAATTCTAAGCTTGAACTTGAATAGGCTTCAATAAGTTGGTCAGTTAAAGCATTAAGCTTCGTTTTTAAACCGATTAATAGTTCTAGCTTAGTCACGCGACTCAATGACGGGTCATTAAAAGATGAACTGGCAGACAACTCTTCTTCTGTAAGCGCGAGTTGGCTTGCGGGGTGACGAATTAAAGGTACAACCGTGCTTCCCTCAATTTCTTGATGCGAACTCGCCATAATTTCACGAGAAAACTGTTTTAATGCGAGCTCTAGACTCGGTTTTTGAAGGGGTTTTGTGAGTACGAAATTAGCGCCCGCGTCAATTAGCGAGTCGTGAGCTTCTTTGAAGACATCTGCCGTATATGCGAATATCACTGTATCGAGTTTGAGTGTCTCTCTTATACGTTTGATGGTTTCAACACCACTGAGGTTGGGCATGTGGTTATCAATAACAATGAGATCAAACTGTTCGTTCTCTAAAACCTCAAGGGCTTGCAATCCGTCTTCTGCCCACGTGATGTCCTGTGCGTAGTCTTTAAGGAAACCTTTCGCGACAACGGCGTTGACCCGGTTGTCTTCAACCAAGAGTATTCGTTTTTTATGTAAATGTTCAGTGTTGTTCAGAGAGGCTTCTTCGATATTACTTAAGTCCACGCGGTCTTGTTGGACTTCGAGAGGGAGGAAAATATCGAATTTAGAACCATAGCCAACTCGGCTAGAGACTGAAATCTCGCCCTCCATTAAATCGACTAGCTTCTTCACAATCGAAAGGCCTAGACCTGTGCCGCCGAATTTTCGGGTAGTAGAGAGCTCTGCTTGCTCGAAGGGAATGAAAATATTGTTTAGCTTGTCATCTTCAATACCGATACCCGTGTCCGTAACGGTAAACAGCACACCGACTGAACCCGAATCGTTTATTTGGATATTGACCTCAACTTTGCCTTGTTGAGTGAACTTAATGGCGTTTCCAATCAGGTTGAATAGCAGTTGCCTTGTACGAGCCACATCCCCAACCAGTTTTAAATCGTCGGATGGGTAATGTGGAATAGTCAGTGTGATGTTCTTTTTCTGAGCCAGTGGTAGTAAGGTGCTTTCTAAAGGCTGAACAAGCTCTCTCAACGAAAATGGGGTATGTTCGAGTTCAAGCTTACCTTCTTCTACCTTTGAAAAGTCGAGAATGTCATTAAGCAGTGTGACCAAGTGATTACCAGAGTTAATAATTATATCAGCGTGTTCTTTGGTTCTAGATTCGTTGGTGTCGTCACGAATCATCTGTGCGACACCGAGGACACCACTCATCGGCGTTCTTAGTTCGTGACTCATCGTGGCTAAGAAAATAGATTTGGCGTGATTGGCCTTCTCCGTTCTATCAATTGCCTCTTGATAGGCGTGGTTGTTCCGTTTTAACTCTTGTAAGCGATGTACATAGGTGTAAATCACAAATGCGGAAACAACGATAGCTAGAGTAGCGAGTAACTGAAACACTTTATTCTGAACACTGATCGCTTGTTGCCTTAGTTGTTTCTCGGTATGTTCGACAAACTCTGAATTTTGGGGCGATAGTAGTGCTGTAAAGAGTTCACGTCTTTGTGTGTCTACTTGTTTAAAGGTTGAAACCGTTGATTCCAATTTGGCGGGAATGTTATCCAGTTTCGAGTTTTGATGTATTTTCTTGGCCATGGCATCTCGCTCTAAACTAGAACTCTCGGTGCCGAGTTCTATATGTTCTAGAACTGATGTGAGTAAGGCATCTTTAACAATAATCAGCCCGACTACCTTATCCAGCGTTTCTGACAAACGCAGCAAAGACTGGTGGAACAGGGTCATGACTTCACTTGTTTGTTTTTTGTAGAGGCCAAATTTGGACGTTTCTTGGTAGTGAGTGAGCAAATCTTTACTCTCCTTTTCCAGATTGACGATTTCAGCATTTAGAAAGTACGGGTCTAGCTGGGGAGAGAGGGCATGATTGATTACTGCGTCACGAACTTCAATGAGTTCATGACCTAATGCGCTAACAGAAGAGGAGTATTGACTAATCTGCTTATGTTCTTGGTAGAGAAAGTACACTAGAGTGCCAATTGATAAAGACAATACTGAAGCGAGCGAAAACAAGATTTTAGTAAAGTTCATTTTCAAACTCCTCAAGGATGGCAGGCCGTTCGGCCGTCAAGGTATTTAAAAAAGCACTAATAGCGTCTACTTCTTTCGCTGTCAGTGAAAGTCCAAGCTGACTGCGCGCCATAATCTCAATAGCGTCTTCAAGGTTGTGTGTTTGCCCATCGTGAAAATAGGGTGGGGTTGTGGCGACGTTCCTTAGACTTGCTACCCTAAAGATATACATGTCTTCCGGCTTATTAGTATGCATATGACGGCCAGTATCAGCGGAACGCTCTTGTCCGTTGTACTCCTGTCCATACAAGCCAAATTTCATCACCATACCACCTCCGATATTGGTGCCACGATGGCAGCGAATACAGCCGTGCTGTTGGAAGAGTTTCCATCCTTCTATTTGCTGCGTGGTTAAGGCACTTTTATCGCCGGATAGATACTTGTCAAAAGGAGAGTCTGGTGTGACAAGGGCGTTCATAAACTCGACGAGCATAGATTTAATTGTCGCTTCATTGACTTCGACTTGCTGCTCATCAAAGAGTTGGGAATATTGAGGGGAGGTTGCAACATATTCGCTGATATCTTTCCAATTAGAGTTCATCTCTACGTTGCTGTGTATAGGGCCATCAATTTGAGCATTCAAAGAGTTAGCTCGTCCATCCCAAAAAAAGCGGTAGTTCAATGCTGCATTAAAAACGGTAAGAGAGTTTCTATCTCCGCGCCCTTCGACACCAGTAGACACTGCGGTTGGCTCTGCCCCATTACTACTCAAATCATGGCATGATTCACAGCTGATTTGCCCATTGGAAGAGAGTCGCGGATCTTTGAATAGTAGCCAGCCTATTTTTGCTTGAGCCTTATCCACTTGATGGTCTGAAGGGATTGGAGACACAAGATTTGAACTTGGAGATTGGTCTTTCCGAATATTTGCTGAAAGAGTGTGATGCTGGTGCTCATCGTCGTGGCTATGAGCGTTTTCTCCGCTATACAGTATTAGCCAAAATAGCGGAGCGATACCTACCAATGCTATGGCAAGTATTATGGCAACTGACCTTTGATTTTTTGTCATTTTTATTAGTCCGTACTTTCTAAGCCAAAGGTATTTTTTATGGTTATAGCTATAAATATAGTTTCATATTGGCGTTGTGCTATAAATTTCGACTGAAAATAGGAAAACTGTTTCTCTGTCTTTACTCTTTTTAAGCTTCTATAAAGCTGTTAGCTTCGCAGTGTCTTAATCAAAGAGTAGTTGTCATGTCTGAACTAGAAAAAATGATGTCAGGTCAGCGGTTTGATGGTGCTGATCAAGAAATCGATACGCTTCGAAATCATGCTTTAAATACATTGAAAAGCCTTAATCTAGAGATAGAGGCAAGCGAGAGGCAGAAGCTTCTCAAATCTCTATTTGCAGGCTTTGGTCATAGCGTTGTCCAATCTCCGTTTCATTGTGAATTTGGTAAAACCGTCGAAATAGGCGACAACACCTTTATCAATATGAATGTAGTTATGCTAGACGGGGCAAAAATTACTATTGGTGATAACGTACTGGTTGGCCCTAGCACGCAGTTTTACACAGCGTCACATTCGTTGGATTTTAATAAGCGAAGAGAGTGGCAAACGTACTGCAAACCGATTGTCGTTGAAGACGACGTTTGGATTGGTGGTAATTGTGTGATTAATCAGGGAGTAACAGTAGGAGCACGTTCGGTAATAGCGGCAAATTCAGTGGTGAACAGCGATGTGCCAGCAGATTGTTTATATGGCGGTACGCCAGCAAAACTGATACGGCGTTTAAATCAGGATTAATAATATTTGGCGGGTTTGACTCCTACTTGAACAAGTTCCAATATGCGCGAGAGCAAGCCGGAGTCTAATAAGAGAAGGAACTTATGATTAGTCACATAGACCATATCGTGCTGACAGTTTCAGATATCGACGCGTCAGTGGCGTTTTACCAGCGCGTACTGCTAATGAAGGAGCTTACTTTTGCTGGTGGGCGTAAAGCGGTTCAATTTGGTAACCAAAAAATCAACTTTCAATTACTTGGGCAAGAGCCAAGAAACAGGGCAAGAGTAGGCTCTGGAGATCTGTGTTTGATCTCTTCATGGAAAATGGAAGAGATCATCAATCATCTTAAAGCAGAGCAAGTAACCATCGTTGAGGGGCCTGTAGAGAAGTCGGGAGCGACTGGCGCGATTGAGTCTGTTTACTTTCTCGACCCTGACTCAAACCTGATTGAGGTCAGTATCTACCTTTAAATGGATAGATTAACAGTTGCTTAGCTCACTTTAAGTGAGCTAAGCATATTACTAATATTCCAATGTTTCGAGCTCTCTAACGAAAGGACCGCCCCTTAAGTGGAAGCTGAATTTGTCTCACAGCGTTCTTCACTCTAGGTTTATGTACAGTCGTATGTTTAATCTTTTTAAACAGTCGAGTATCAAACGCTCCTTCCTGCTTTAAGTCTTCACATAAACTGTCTATGAGCTGTTTATCTACATCCCACATCGTAAAAAGGTGGACATAGTGTCGAACTTGATCAATCTCCTTGCCGTTCTCGTAAGTCGTCACTGTGGTGCTTTCTTTTGCCAAAGAATAGCGGAAGATAATTTCTTCGTTCGGCTGGCAAAATATGAGTGATAACGAAAGCGGTGTACGTTGCAACCATAGCCCTTCAGGAAGAGGTGATCCTTTTTCGGCCCAATAATCAGCAACCAGCGCAAGTTGCTCCTGAGCATATTGGGCGACTTCTTGAGCTTTCATTGTCAGCCTAATTTGCTCTTTGTAGCTATTGCGGGCGAAGTATTCCCATAACACTAATGGCGATAGCCCATTTCGCGAGCCTGCAAACGTCGTGTCTGGTGAACCAATATATTCTGGGTTATCCGGAGGAGAGACCATATACTGCTGCTTGGTCATATAGACACCCGTTGGCCACGGTGCTCCGGGAAATTTATGCCCACTGGTTACAATTGAATGCACCATAGGGTTAGTAAAGTCGAAATTAGGACCAGTATAGTCACCATGCTCTTTAAAGAAGGATTGGTACTCATCACAATCTTTCGCCATTTTTATGAAGGGGACATAACTTCCTCCAAGCGCTCCGTCAATATGAAGCCAATAGCCAGTCCGAGTCTCATATCCATGAGATGGGTCGTCTGGATCGATAGGTACTTCTCTTTTCCATAGTCCATTTCTTTCAAGGATTGGTTTTAGCCTGGCGGTAATTGTCGAAACATCATCATATGCGCCTTTAAATGTTGTTCCGCAATTGAGGACTAGAAGTATTGGGTATCCTCTTTCAGCAAAGAAAGTGACGTATTGGATTAGTTTATCCACGTCTATTGCACCAGAGCCTGCAGGCAGCGCAGCGGTTGGTCCTTCTGATTCTACTTCAGTAGGCCAAGGCTTACCCGGATTGACCGGGTTCTCATCAGGATAAAGCCGATTACCAAGTTCACCAAAGGTCTCTATTTTCTCTACAGCCATTGCTTTGACGATGGAGTAGTGAGTGTCTTCAGAGAAAAACGCCACCGGAGTGTATGCGTGAGGGGTGTGGATTGGTGGAGAAGGGTGGTGTGCATACACTTGGCAATTTGAAATTGTTTCACCATCGTCGGTTTCAGCGCGTATTTCCTCTTCTAGCAGCATCACTCCGCTGAGATAATCTCGCGCATTTAACATGCCGTATAAATTGCCTTCTGTACTCCCCATAGTGAGTACATAGCCCCAATAGCTTTCGCCTACTCCTTTTTGGAAGTTGCCATCTTCATCTATGTAAGGGCCTTGCGATGGCCACTGAGCGTTCCAAAGTGAAGCGTAATAATCGAGGACAGAGCGCTCGACGCACTTAGAGTTGATCGTATAGTTGCCATTGACGAATGGGTCACCAACATTGTTTAAGCTGACGTTAAGAAAAGGCGCTAAGCGGTTTTTATAGCTAATATTCTCTTCCGTCTGATAGCCTAAAAACCTTTCCTTCTGTGAATCGACATAGGCTTGTATCTGTTCATAGACATTGTTTTGCTCACCGCAGTTTTGGCCTGTCGGTGGTAATTCAACGTCAAAGCCATTAATTGCCTGTTCGGTATAGTGAAAGTCATAGTTTCGCTCTGCGTATACCTCTATAGGATCAGCAGAAGGTGCGGTTATTTTACCTACAGCGAACTCTGGAACTTGTTCAATCCAAGGTGTTCGTTTCGGACCATAGTTTATATTGTTATCGTTACTCATAATTTTGCTCCAAGATTTAAGTACTTAGTATCAGGAACAAGCAGCGAGAGTGTTTTTCGCTACCTAGCCAACACGAAAACTCGTGTATAGGTGAATATAGACACTGAGTAGGGGCTCTATATTTATAGATCTAAAAGTATCTATGAGATCTCATATATTCAGCATATAAATGAGTGAGTGGTAAATAAGAATGATTATTTATACATTTCGCTAGTTAAATATTGAAAATTCACTCATCTGCAACTAGATGTTCTATTGATAACTCAGTTGCATACTGTGCAGGAAAGTTATCGTTGGCTGGGTGATGGGTTGATTGCGCGCATACAATAACAATATGGCGCCGCTACATAACAACTAAAACAACCGAATGTCATTCATAATTCCATGTTAGCTCGCTTAGCAAGTGAGGTTTATGATGAACTTAGGCTTTAAATCAAGGATTTACATTGGCGTTGGCACTTTGGTTGCTGTGTCATTGATCGTATTAGGTACGCTGAACATCTTAGCGATGAGAGACAAGATGATTGGCGGCCTTGTTTCTAAAACATCAGACAAACTGAGTTTTCACGTATCAGAACTCGAGCAAATGATGCAATTCAAAACAAATGCCATTGCTCAAGGTGCCAAGAGCTTTAATTCCCGGCTTAGTGACACGGAAAACCAACACCTTGTTACTTTACTGGCAGAGAGCAGCTCTATTTCAAACGTCATTATGACTTATGATGATGGACGCACTTATATGTCATTAGATGGGACCAAGTTTGATTTTCGCACCAGAGACTGGTACCGAGCCGCAAAGAATGCTTCTGGTGTTTCACTAACCGATATCTACCAAGATCAAGTCACTAAGCAAAAAGTGGTGAGCGTAACCATGCCAGTGGTTGAAAGTGGTCAGTTTATTGGAGTTCTTCTGGGGGACGTCCAGTTAGGTGATGTTGTAACGGCAGTAAGTAACATGCGGTTTGCTGGTGGAGCGGCAACGCTCACCGATAGAAATGCAGTCTTTTTTGCCAGTGATGATCCTAATGATATTGGGCGAACGCCATCTCAAATTAGTCCTAATTTTCAGGAAATGGAGCAGATGTTCTTTGCCGAGCAGTCAGGGCATTTAACTTTCCCATATTTAGGTATTCAATTTGACGGCTACTTTGAGCGAGTGAATCTAGCTTCAGGTATGTACTGGACGTTAATGGTGTTTGTCGATCAGGAGTCTGCCCTGACCGATGTTTACAGTGCTATGTACGAATCTTTCGTAACTGGCGGACTATTGCTCCTTATCAGCTGTGGCGCTATTTTCCTCATCCTCCGTTACGCATATCGTCCGTTACTGAAGCTCAAATCAGCGGTTCTCGATCTTTCTCATGGTAATGGTGATTTGACTCAAAGATTGGATGTTAATGGCGATGATGACTTGGCGCAAATCAGTGCGGGATTCAATAAGTTTGTAGAAAACCTGCAACAAATGATGCTTCATATTTCTCATGCGAGTGAAAACATCTCTGTAAGTGTTGAACAGCTTGGTTCTACGGCTAGAAGCAATGAGTCCAAGCTCATCTCTCATTCGAAAGAGACTGAGCAGGTCGTTACCGCGATTACAGAAATGAGTGAGAGTGCGCGAAATGTGGCAGAGAACGTTAATCAGTCAAATCGTATTACTGATGAAGCCAGTAAAGAAGCCATATCGTCTTTGAAAATAGTAAATAATGCAGTTGATACGGTAAGTGCACTCGTTTCAGAGGTTGATGAGATGTCCAACAGCATCATGCGCATGAATCAAGACGCAAATAAAATCAGCAATGTGCTCAATGTTATTGGGGAAATTTCAGAGCAAACAAATTTGCTTGCTTTAAATGCCGCAATTGAGGCCGCTAGAGCAGGGGAGCAAGGACGAGGATTTGCCGTGGTTGCGGATGAGGTTAGGGCACTTGCAGCAAGAACTCAGAACAGCACGATGGAAATCTCAGATATGCTCAGCCAACTACTAAGTGGGACGGAGAGCGTCGTTACTGCCATGGACGCAACGAAAAACCAATGCCAAGAAACGGCAGATAAAACCTCAGATGTTTCTCAAAGCCTCTCCATGATGAGCGACTCCGTCAAAGAAATTGATGATGTGAGCACTCAGATAGCCGCCGCAACAGAAGAGCAAAGTACCGTGGCCGAAGAGCTAAGTAGAAACATGTTGTCTATAAGAGATATTGTCGAGTCACTTGTCGATAGCGGACAAGAAACGGTACAGGCAGCAGAAAGGCTCAATGATACTAACGACGATCTTAAGCGTCAGGTAGCCAACTTCAAACTTAGTTAACTAAAAAATAT
The DNA here is from genome assembly GCF_000772105.1 of Vibrio tubiashii ATCC 19109. Lineage (NCBI taxonomy): Bacteria > Pseudomonadati > Pseudomonadota > Gammaproteobacteria > Vibrionales > Vibrionaceae > Vibrio > Vibrio tubiashii. The sequence goes on along the minus strand of NZ_CP009354.1, from coordinate 1,868,244 downwards.
AGCTGGGAGAAGTACTCCCAGCTTTATCGATATTACGCTTAGCTAAGCGTAATGTTCTAACAAAGCTTGAGTAGATATTTACTTAAATTCGAATTTACCCTTCATGATTGCCCAGTGGCCAGGGAAAGAGCAGAAGAATGAGTAGTCTCCACCAGCTTTCATTCTTTCTGTACTAAAGGTAATGGTTGTTGACTCGCCACCACCGATGACCTTTGTGTGTGCATAGACACGCTCGTCGTTTGGCTTAACATAGTCGTTGCTTGCTCCAGCAGACATACCTTCCGTACCAACTGCTTGAAGTGCAGCAGTGTCGGTGATAACGACGTTATGGCCCATTGATTGAGCTGGCAATTTACCCGTATGGTTGAGTGTCAACTTAACCTCTTTACATGTTGCTGGAACACTAAGAGTGCTGGTTGAAAACTGCATCATATCGTTGGCATCAACAGATACTTCACACTCGCTATTGGCTTGAGCTCCAAAACTTAAAGTCGCAAGGGCTAGAGCTGCAGTAAGGTTACGAAAAGACATATTTAGATTCTCCATTATATTGTGTTTTGTTTACATCCGACCTTTTCTCAAATAGCTCTTATTATCAATTGTCGATCGAAAAAGTGTGCGATTCTTTAAATAAATGTCTACAGATCTGGATTAACTTCAAAGAGTTGGCACACCTTGTTGGTAAGTGAAAGCTAGACTACGAACGGATTTTACTATCGCCTCTAAACCCTGAGTTCGCCCAGGAGTCAGATGCGATTTGATATCAAGTTGTTCGAACCAGTTGTGAATATCAAAAGAAAGAACATCCTCAGCGCTTTGGTTGTTATAAGCGACTAAGACCAGTGACAGGACACCTTTAACGATAGAAGAATCACTGGTCGCCTTAAGAGCAATTTTTCCGTGTTCATCTAACTTGCTACACACCCAAACTTGGCTTTGACACCCTGCTACTAAATGGTCGTCGTCTTGCTTTTCAGCGGGATATTCATCTAGTCGTTCACCAAGTTCGATAAGGTACAAGTAACGCTCTTCCCAATCTACGCAGCGGTTAAAGTTTCGGATCACTTTTTCAGGTGTCATCATATTAATCACCTTAGCAATTGGTTGATTCGACGCAGAGCTTGGCAGAGCTGGTCGATATCATGGGGTTGACTGTACATACCGATAGATGCACGACATACAGAAGATTGCCCAAGTCGTTTGATTAATGGCATCGCGCAATGGTGTCCGGTGCGAATGGCAATGCCATATCTGTCTAAGAAGGCACCAACGTCAAATGAATGAAGCCCATTGAGGTTAAAAGAAACTAACCCTGAACGATTATTTGTGTCGCCGTAGATCTCGATGCCGGGAACTTGCGATAATGAATGATCCATGTATTTCATCAATTGCGTTTCATAGACAGCAATGTTTTTTAGACCAATACTGTCTACGTATTCGATGGCAGCGCCTAGGCCTAATATTCCGGCAATATTGGGCGTACCTGCCTCAAACTTCCATGGAGCTTGACCATAAGATGTCCCAAGAGGCAAGGTGACTTGGTCGATCATTGCGCCACCACCTTCCCAAGGGGCCATGCAGTCTAGGTGCTTTGATTTTGCGTATAAAACACCAGTCCCTGTAGGGCCGTAAAGTTTGTGAGCTGAGAAAGCATAAAAATCACAATCAAGGGCAGTCACATCGACTTCTTGGTGCATAACCGCTTGAGCGCCATCAACAAGCACAGGAACGTTCGCTTTATGTGCCAGTTTGACCACCTCTTTAATCGGGTTAATCTGGCCTAAGACATTTGATACGTGGCTAATCGCAACCAAGCGAGTTTTGCGATTCAAAAGGGTCTTTAGTTCAGATAGATCAAGATGACCTTGGCTGTTCATTACCCAGACTCGAATTTTAACGCCGCAGATGTCAGAAAGAAGCTGCCATGGCACCAAGTTCGCGTGATGCTCCATCTCTGTGACGATGATTTCGTCTTCGGCATCCACTTTAGGTCTAAGGTAGCTGTTAGCCACTAGGTTAATCGCTTCGGTTGTCCCTTTAGTGAAGACAATATTGCTCGCCTCTTTTGCATGTATAAAATCTGCGACTTGCTTGCGTACCAACTCCATATCTTCCGTTGCTTTAGCACTTAAGTAATGGGCTCCGCGGTGCACGCTGGCATATTCACGTTGATAGAATTGAGTCATGCGCTCGATAACAGAGTTTGGTGTTTGTGCTGTGGCTGCGGTATCTAAGTAGACGAGCGGTTTTCCATAGACTTCAGTTGTTAGGGCAGGAAAATCACTTGCCCATGGGCTTTCAAGATAACGCAAATCAACCATGACGGATTTCTCCATGTAATGAGTTGTGTAGCTGAGAGATAACGTAATTTCGCAAGCTCGGATGGTGAATCTTATCTGCAACTTCGCAGACGAACGCGGACATCAACATTTGCTCGGCATTAAAGCGATTGATGCCTCTCGCTCTCATATAGGCGATTTGGTTTGGGTCTAACTGACCAGTCGTTGCACCATGGCTACATTTCACATCGTCAGCATAAATTTCAAGTTGAGGTTTGCAGTTGACTTGTGCGTTGTCGCTGAGCAGTAAACTATGTGTGTCCATTTGACCATCGGTTTTCAATGCAGTTGGATCGACGTAAATCATCCCGTCAAATACGGCGTTGGATTGATCACGACCAATAATCTTGTGCATTTGCTCACTTTGACAGTGAGGGGCGTTGTGCTTGAGATAGGTCCTTGTATCAAAGGTTTGCTTATCGGTAGGCAGCGAGATACTGTTCATGGCAATTTCGCCATTGTCTCCACAAAGCTCACTGCTGGTTTGGGTTCTTAGCAATAGACCTGAAAGCAATAGCGAGGTTGAGGTAGCTTTTGCATCTCGCTGAAGGCGAATGTCGTTGTGCCCCAAATGATGCTGTTGAGGTGACTCTTCGATCAGCTTGGTGTGATGAAAACAAGCACCTTCTCCAACGTAGTTGGTTAAACGTGACAGCGTTACTCCACCACCTTGAGCGAGCGATATGTGATGCTCAACAACCTCAAGCTCTGAAAGTGGTCCCATTTCTATGTGATGACGATAACTGCACACTTCACCTTTCTGACCAGAGCTAATATGCAGTAGGTAGATTGGTTTATTGACTTGCGTATTGGGCTCAACTTCAATCAAGACTCCGCCAGTTGTGGTGGCATCGTTGAGATGAATGAATGCGTCTGGGCGAACTGATCGCGATAGCTCATACGTTTCCACTGAAGTCAGAACGTTGAGAGGAGTGACGCGAACTTTAGGTATCCAATCAGAGCACCTTGCAGAGAAATGTCCGTCGAAGAAGACGAGTCGGTAGGCGTCTATTCCTAAGCTTAATCCTTCATAAGAGATATTATCGGCCGATTGAAGCATCGCTAATTGGAGTGGCAAGGCATTAAAATCATTGAGAGAAGTATATTTCCACGCCTCGTCTTTTGAAGTAGGAATTCCTAATTCAACGGCCTTACCAAACTGCTTTTTTTGCCACTCTTGAGGTTGTACTAGATGCGCCAAAGATTCAAAACCGTGTTGGTTACTCTTCACCAGTAATCCACCCATAGCCTTTCTCCTCAAGTTCGTGTGCCAAAGTATGATCGCCAGATTTGACAATCTTGCCGTTATAAAGAACGTGCACATAGTCGGGCTTAATGTAGTTAAGAATGCGCTGATAATGAGTCACTAGAATAAAAGCACGTTTGCCATCTTGTAGGGCATTTACACCTGATGAGACTGCCTTTAGAGCGTCAATGTCTAGGCCAGAATCAGTTTCATCTAGAATACACAGGTCGGGAGAGAGCACTGCCATTTGCAAAATGTCATTACGCTTTTTCTCTCCTCCAGAGAAGCCTTCATTGACCGAGCGTTGAAGGAGGTCTGTTGGCATTTTCAGCAGTTGCGCTTTTTCCTCTAGCAAATCTTCAAAATCGAAGCGGTCTAGAGGAGGTTGGTCTCGATACTCACGGATTTCATTTAAGGCAGTATTAAGAAATAGCTTGTTACTTACTCCAGGTATTTCAACTGGGTATTGAAACGCGAGGAACACCCCTTCGCCAGCGCGTTCCTCCGGATCGAGTTCAGTCAGATCCTTGTCTTTAAAGACAATTTGTCCGGAGTCGACTCGGTAATCATCTTTACCTGCGAGCGTGGAAGAAAGGGTACTTTTACCCGAGCCGTTTGGCCCCATAATGGCATGTACTTCGCCTGGTTTTACCGACAGGCTAATGCCTTTTAGAATCGGGCTGTCTTCTACACTGACGTGCAAATCTTTAATTTCTAACATTGGATTATCCCACGCTATGTTCGAGGCTGATTGAAAGCAGTTTCTGTGCTTCAACAGCAAACTCAAGGGGTAGTTCTGAAAATACGTCTTTACAAAATCCGTTTACGATCATTGAAATAGCGTCATCTTCGCTGATGCCGCGTTGCACACAGTAAAAGAGCTGATCTTCACCAATTCTTGATGTCGTGGCTTCGTGTTCAACTTGTGCTGACGGATTTTTAACTTCGATGTAAGGGAAGGTGTGAGCACCACAATCTGTACCAATTAACATGGAATCACATTGCGTGAAGTTTCTTGCGCCTTCTGCTGTGGGTAATATTTTTACCAAGCCTCGGTAACTGTTTTCGCTCTTACCCGCAGAGATCCCTTTGGAGATGATAGTTGAACGGGTGTGCTTACCAATATGTATCATCTTGGTACCAGTATCGGCTTGTTGGCTCCCGTTGGTTAAAGCAACTGAGAAGAACTCACCAACGGAGTAGTCACCCTTAAGAATGACGCTTGGATATTTCCAAGTGATAGCGGAACCTGTCTCGGACTGAGTCCATGACATTTTGCTTTTTCGACCTTCACAAACTGCTCGCTTAGTGACAAAGTTTAAGATGCCACCTTGGTTATCTTCTTTGCCAGAGAACCAGTTTTGTACTGTTGAGTATTTCACTTCTGCTCGGGCATGGATAATTACTTCTACTACTGCGGCGTGCAACTGATAGGTGTCGCGCATTGGTGCAGAGCAGCCTTCTATATAGCTGACATAGGCACCTTCATCGGCAATTAAAATGGTACGCTCGAACTGGCCTGTTTTGGCTTGGTTGATTCGAAAGTAAGTCGATAGCTCTCTCGGACAACGTACCCCTTTAGGAATGTAAACAAAGGTACCATCGGAGGCGACGGCTGCGTTTAGTGCAGCAAAAAAGTTATCTTCTGCTGGTACGACTGTCCCCAAATATTGCTGGACGAGTTCCGGGTGTTCTTGAATCGCTTCACTGAATGAACAGAAAATAATCCCGAGCTCTTTTAGCTCATTCTTGTAGGTGGTTGTGACTGAAACAGAGTCAAAAATGGCATCAACCGCAACTTCAGCCCCTTCACGAACTGGCACACCTAACTGCTCGAATGCGGTTTCAACTTCTTTGGTCAGGTATTCATTTGATCCGTCATCATCACAGTCAGAATCACAACTGGCGCAGCTTGGTGCTGAGTAATAGCTGTAGTCTTGATAATCGAGATTAGGGTAGTCCGCTTTGAGCCAGTGTGGCTCCTCCATTTGTTGCCATTTCCTAAAGGCATCTAGCCTAAATTGAAGCATCCAATCAGGCTCATTACGTTTGGCTGAAATAGCTTTAACAACTTGTTCGTTTATCCCTTTGGATAGCGTGTCGGAGGAAAGCTGCGTATAGAAACCCTCCTTATAGTGACTGGTTTGGAAGAGTTCTTCTACTTCAGGCTGTGTCTCAACTGCACACATGATTAAACTCCAAAACTTTCACCGCATCCGCAAAGATTTTTTACGTTGGGGTTGTTGTAAACAAAAGTGCTGTTTAAGCCCTGACGGACGAAATCGAGTTCTGTGCCGTCTAACATTGGCATCGCAGACAGAGAGACATAAAAAGGCGTGTCATGTGACTCAAATCTCAAATCTTCACTAGAAATCTCTTCTACCAACTTCACTTCATAGGCAAAACCAGTGCATCCAGACGGTCTCACACTGAGGTAAAAGTGATGCCCATCTTGCGTCAAAAGCGCAACTCTTTTGGCTGCGTTCTCGGTCAGTGTGACACCTTGCCACTCCATGTCATGAATAGATATTTGAGTGGAATCTGAACTTGGAATACTCATTACGAAGTTCCTTTTGTTCTTAAATTTACGAGAATGATATTGATTATCATTTCATTATCAACCATGAATTTAGTGTGGAAAATGCTAGTCTGCACTACATATTGACAAAGTAAGATCTAGCAATACTATATATGGATGTAATTGATAATGGTTATCATTACAGAATTTAACAAAAGGTAATCAAATATGGATATCATCGTATACTCTAAGCCCCAGTGTGTTCAGTGCACCGCTACGGTTCGAGCGCTACAAGCGAAGGGTATTGCTCATAGAGTTGTAGACCTAACATTAGATGACTCGGCGATGGAGTCGGTGCAATCCATGGGCTATAGGCAGGCGCCTGTCGTCGTAGCAGGTGAACGTCATTGGTCTGGTTTTCGCCCAGATATGATCAGCCAGATCGCGTAATGATTGTTTATTATTCCAGCGCTTCGGGTAATACCCAGAGATTTGTTGAGAGGTTAGATGTTGAAGCGATTCGACTTCCTATCAGCGAAGACGAACCCACGCTGCTTATCGGTCGGCCTTATGTTCTTATCTGCCCGACATATGCTGACGGGAAAGGGCGTGGTGCCGTACCAAAATCGGTGATCAAAGTACTCAATCAAGCGGAAAACCGTGCTCACCTAAAGGGTGTCATTGCCTCTGGTAATCGAAATTTTGGTGAGTTGTTTGCTCAGGCTGGAAAAATAATTGCGAATAAATGCCATGTCCCAGTGCTTTATCGCTTCGAACTTTCGGGAACCCTGCACGATGTCCAAGCCGTGCAGCAGGGATTAGAACAATTTTGGAAACACCATGGATAACCAATTCAGCACCGAGCCGTTGGACTACCACGCGCTCAATGCCATGCTTAATTTACTTGATGATCAAGGCGGTATTCAGTTCGATGCTGACCGACAGGCCGCCCGCCAATTCTTTTTACAACACGTCAACCAGAACACAGTCTTTTTTCACAATCTAGGTGAGAAACTGGATTACCTCGTCAACGAGGGCTATTACGAAAAAGAAGTTTTACAACAATACGATAGAGATTTCTTGCAGCAAATATGGGATAGCGCTTATCAAATTAAATTCCGCTTCAGAACATTTCTTGGAGCTTACAAATTCTTTACTTCTTATGCGCTGAAAACGCGCGATGGAAAACGTTATTTAGAGCGTTTTGAAGATCGTGTTGTGATGACAGCGCTGACACTTGCTCGGGGTGACAAGGAATTCGCACTCGATCTCATGCAAGAGATCATTTCTCAGCGTTTTCAGCCAGCGACTCCTACTTTTATCAATTCGGGTAAGAAGAGTCGTGGCGAGTTGATTTCCTGCTTTTTACTGCGCATCGAAGACAATATGGAGAGCATCGGCAGGGCGATTAACTCTTCATTACAACTATCCCGCCGAGGGGGAGGCGTTGCACTCTTATTAAGTAACCTGCGCGAGCAAGGGGCTCCGATCAAAGGTATTCTTAATCAAAGTTCCGGCGTTGTGCCTGTTATGAAGTTGCTAGAAGATAGCTTCTCTTATGCGAATCAGCTCGGTGCTCGCCAAGGTGCTGGAGCGGTGTATTTGAATGTGCACCATCCTGATATCATGCAGTTTCTGGACACCAAAAGAGAAAATGCAGACGAAAAAATCCGTATCAAAACGCTAAGTCTAGGCGTTGTGATCCCGGATATTACTCTAGAGTTAGCCAAACAGAACAAAGATATGTATTTGTTCTCACCACATGATGTCGAGCGTGTCTATGGTATGCCTTTCTCTGAAATCAGCGTGAGCGAGAAATACCATGAAATGGTCGACGATCCTCGCATTCGCAAGAGCAAAATTCCTGCACGAGGCTTATTCCAAACGCTGGCCGAAATTCAGTTCGAATCTGGTTACCCTTACATCATGTTTGAGGATACGGTAAACGCTGCCAACCCGATTGAGGGACGTATTAACATGTCGAATCTTTGTTCCGAGATTTTGCAAATTAACGACGCTTCTCACTTTAATGATGATTTGAGTTACCAGCATTTAGGGCGAGACATCTCCTGCAACTTAGGTTCGGTTAATATTGCTAAAGCACTAGATGGTGGGCAATTAGCTCATACCGTTGAGGTTTCAATTCGGGCACTCAATGCCGTTTCTGAAATGAGTGCGATAGACAGTGTGCCGTCGATACGCAGAGGGAATGATGAAAGCCATGCTATCGGTTTAGGTCAGATGAACCTGCACGGATTTTTAGCGAGAGAGCAGATTCATTATGACAGCGAAGAAGCGATCGACTTTACCAGTGCTTACTTTGCCGCCACTCTGTTCCATTGTTTAACGGCTTCGAACAAGTTGGCTCAAGAGAAACAGCAAGTATTTGTTGGCTTCGAACAATCTCAATACGCCAACGGAGAGTTTTTCACCAAGTACCTGCAGAAAGACTATTCGCCTAAGACGGATACCGTCAGAGAGATGTTTGAGCGACTCGATATGCGCGTGCCTGCTGTTGAAGAATGGCAGCAACTGCAGGCCAAGGTTGTTGAGTTTGGATTGTACAATCGCAACCTTCAAGCGATTCCACCAACAGGGTCAATCAGTTACATCAACGATGCGACGGCTTCGATTCACCCGGTGACAGCGAAAGTTGAGATTCGTAAAGAGGGTAAGATTGGGCGCGTTTACTTCCCTGCACCATACCTCAATAACCAAAACCTTGAGTACTTCAAAGATGCTTATGAGATTGGTCCTAAAGCCATTATTGATGTTTACGCTGCAGCAACAGAGCATGTCGATCAGGGCTTGTCCTTGACGCTCTTCTTCAGTGATGAAGTCACGACTCGTGATATCAATAAAGCGCAAATTTATGCGTGGACGAAGAAGATCAAAACGCTTTACTACATACGTATGCGCCAAAAAGCGCTCGAAGGTACGCAAGTTGAAGGCTGCGTCTCTTGCTCTCTGTAAACAAGGAATCACCATGAATACTACATACGCTGAACCGGTTCGCGCTATCAACTGGAACCGAATGCAAGATGATAAAGACCTCGAAATATGGAACCGATTAACGGTTAACTTTTGGCTTCCAGAAAAGGTGCCTTTATCCAATGATATTCAGACGTGGAAACAACTGACTGAAGAAGAGCAGACGTTAACAATTCGAGTTTTTACTGGCCTAACTTTGCTTGATACGATTCAGAATACGGTGGGTGCCCCAGCTTTAATGGCAGATGCCAGAACGCCCCATGAAGAAGCTGTGTTAACGAATATTGCCTTTATGGAAGCTGTGCATGCTCGCAGCTATTCGTCGGTCTTCTCGACCTTGTGCACTACACCACAGATCGACGAAGCATTTCGTTGGGCTGAAGAGAATCCGTTACTGCAAAAGAAAGCTCAATTAGTGCTTGAAGACTATTTGGTTGAAGGCGATCCACTGAAGAAAAAAGTGGCCAGTGTATTTCTTGAGAGCTTTTTGTTCTATTCCGGTTTTTATCTACCGATGCACTGGTCGAGCCGAGCGAAATTGACCAATACAGCGGATTTGATTCGCCTGATCATTCGTGATGAAGCGATTCACGGCTACTACATTGGCTATAAGTTCCAGTTAGCGTTTAACGAACTGGCGGAACAAGAGCAAGCTAAAGTCAAGGATGAAGCCTACTCCTTAATGTTCTCTTTGTACGAAATTGAAAGTCAGTACACGGAATCACTGTATGACCAAGTTGGCTTAACAGAAGACGTAAAACACTTTCTGCATTACAACGCGAATAAGGCTTTGATGAACCTTGGGTTTGAACCTCTATTCCCTGATGAGTTATGTCAGGTTAATCCTGCCATTATGGCTGCGTTGTCTCCAAATGCAGACGAGAACCATGACTTCTTCTCCGGTTCTGGCTCGTCTTACGTTATAGGTAAAGCTGTCGCTACTGAAGACGAGGATTGGGATTTTTAGACAGGAAAAGTCTGTATTGTGAAAAGAATATAGTCGCGCGCTTAGGTTTTACTCAAGTAAACCCGATGAATTAAGGGAATAAATTTTTGTTCCCTTTAGCTATTACCACCTTTATTAGCCTATCAACCAAAAGTGGTAGTTCTAGCTCTAGCGTTAGATGTTAATGAGCGACTATTTTGTGATTGCGATTCGGGTGTTGCACATAAATTGTTAACTTTGGTTGAATAAATAAATATGCATATATAATTTGTATGAATGATTATTTATAAAATCAACACTGAATGTTGTTGATACATACACTGATTCTATGTGTTACCGTGCATTATTAAGTCGAATACCGGTGTTTACTAATAAAGAGTCTAAGCCATTGTGGCTGGATATCGTCTTTATATACGCTGTTTTTGTTTTGTTTGGGCTTGTGATTTTGAAGCCTGTTGCTGATCGCCACATTGTAAGTACGGCCAAATATGAGTTGACAGCGATTGAACATGTAATGGATCAACTGAGAGAAAAGCTTGGTTATCTAACTAGTGCTCGTATTACATCGCTATCATGTGAAGAAGTAACGACTTTGCTGAGAAGCGAGGTATTCAAGTCTGATGTTATTAAAGAGATCGGGCTTTTTCGACCGTCTGGTGAAGTCTATTGCACCAGTAGTGATCTTGGTAATTCGTTTTACCTGTATAAAACTATCATGGATAGGCTTCATGAGAATGGAGTCACTTTGTCATATACCAAGAGTAAAATGACGGATGAGCGTTCAGTGTTTTTGATGTTCTTAGGAGAGTCGAAACATGGAGTGAGCGTTGTTATTCCACCGCGCTATATTCAAAGATTATTAGAACGCTCAGAAGACGGTGTTTTTTACGATGTTGAAGTGATATCAAGAAAGATTGCTGAGCGCTCAGATGACTCTTTGGGAATTGATGTCTTTGCGCAAGAATCCAAATACTATCCACTTGGAATTAAGCTCCATACATATACTGGCTATTATATACACTATTTCGTGACCCACATTTGGATAGGATTGCTACTTGGGGGCATTGTGAGTGTTGTCCGTGTACGTTATCGGCAGAGCAAAGTATCGGATGCAACGTTAGAATCTGCTTTGCAGAATGCACTTATTGATGGTGAGATTGAAGCCTACTATCAACCTATAGTGAATAGCCAAGATCGGACCATTGTGGGGTGTGAATCTTTGGTGCGTTGGAAAAGCGCTTCGCAAGGCATGATTTCTCCAGGTATTTTTATTCCTTTGGCGGAAGAATTAGGTTTAGTTGATGATATTGCTGACTTAGTACTCGCAAGCGCCATAGATATGCTAACAAAAAATCCGGAGTTGTTTGAACAGCGTTACATCAGTATCAATATCAGTCGCAGTCAGATTTTAAGAAAAGAGTTTGTGTATAGAATTTTACACGATCTGAAACCCCAGCCTCACATTGCGCGAAAGCTTGTCTTTGAAATTACTGAGGAAATTAACTTTTCTTCCGAAGAAAGACAAATTCTCAGAGAACATTTAGAGCAGATTTCAAAAATCGGTCTTCGTGTTGCCATAGATGATTTTGGGACAGGATATTCAGGTCTAGATTTCATCAGACAGTATACGTTCGATGTGATTAAAATTGATCGAGTCTTCGTCAACAGTTTGGGCTCTGATTCAACACTAATACCTTTACTTCAATCAATGAAAGGGATCGCGAACAGTTTCAACATGAGTGTTATTGTTGAAGGGGTAGAAGAAGAGAGGCAAGTGAAGATACTGGCGGAGCTAGGCTTTAACCATATCCAAGGTTTTTACTATTTCAAACCAATGCCTAAACAGGAGCTGCTCACGTTACTCGGTCAGTCGCCACTCAATGAAAGTCACAGTAAAAAGTGACCAATTTTAGAGAGGTAAGTGAGCGGCCATAAAGTCAATTTTGTTCAGACTATTGTTAGTAGCAAAGGTGCTGTTTTAGCTTTGTCGCTTTGTTTGGCCAAGGATCTTCGAAACTGGCGCCGTTCCTCCATTGCTTAAGCTCTTGCTCATTGAGGAAGCAAGCTTGCAAAGCATCTATGAAGTTATCGACTTCGTTTTCTTGTCCAATAACCGTCAGTCGGCAGCGACGGTCACCAAATCGACTTTCAACACTATCAATTTTATCCTGCAGCCGCTGTTTGTGTTCTATTGTGAAGTTTTGAGATTCATCTTCAATGACAGATGCTCGCCAAAAACCAGTGACTTCGAGTCCAACATTGCCATTTGCTTGGCTCCAAAGAAGCGACACATCATCTCTAGTCGGAAACCAGAAAAAGCCTTTGCTGCGAAACACACCCTTGGTTAAGTGCTGGTGGCATGCCTCCCACAGACGCATTGGATGGAATGGGCGGTCATCTTTAATCACTTTGGCGGTGATTTGTTGGTCTTCCTTACCAGATAAATTAAGTGGCCGGTTAACGTTACCTTTAAGCTCATTGAGAAGTTGCTCTACCAGATGGAAGTTATAGTCGGTTTGGCTTTTCAACGAAGCAATGTTGATGTTTCCCCATGAGGTTTTGATGATTTCAGCGTAGATGTTAAGCGGGTGGATAGCTTGTGCGATGTTTCCAATAGTTCTATCGTCAACCTTATCTGTTTTGGTCAAAAAAATTCGATTCGAAAACATGATTTGTTCGACCAACAGATCCTCCACACCGCGAGTTCCTTGCTGCATGTTTTGTTGCCATTTCGGTATCAGGTCAACCCCTTGTCGGTAATCATCACGTAACCAAGTCGCGTCGACAAGGGTAACGACATCTTTCAATGAAAACTGATTTTGATCCTTGAAGTATTCGACTAAGGGCAAAGGGTGGCTACTACCTGAAGTCTCAATCACTATCCAATCTGGAGACTCGTCTTGGCATAGCTGGGTTAGAGATGCATCAAGCTGTTTTATACCTTCAGGGCTACTGATACTTTGTCCGCTTAGAGTGACAAAGTTGCCTTTGTCTTCACTGACGGCATCGGTATTGGCGATGAGTACCCCATCGACATCTAACTCGCTCATATCGTTTACAATGACAGAGAGCTCGATACGTTTAGATTCTGCCTGTTGAAGAATGCTGCGGAGTAGCGTGGTTTTACCCGAACCTAGAAAGCCATGCAAAATAGTAACTGGAACCGATGCCATGTAGAAAGCCTATCTCAATGAAAATATCACAATGTTATAACATAACAATTCCTGCTTTTCAGGAAGCTTTTGTTTGTCTAACAAATATGTCAATCTGACTAGGATCTTCATACGCTATGACCCTAGTAAGCTAGCGGTTATTAAAGGCAATTGAACCAGTTACAGTGGCAACTGTATAGACTTTGTTCTTTTCTTAATAGGTAGCAATGAAAAAGGTGGACTTTATATAGTCGTTGATACATTCTGCCACTCCATTTTATTCACCCTAAACAATGAGACGAAGTGCCTGCTGACATGATAATCAGCCTCCCGTATCTCATTAAAGCAGTAAGGAGTTCAACTTGAACCTATTTGTAAGAGATCTCACCGTTATCGATTCTTCATACATCTGTGAACAGAGAGGAGTCGTCGGAGACAGCTGGATAGTCGATGTCATCATGTCTGGTGAGCTTAATGAAATGAGTATGGTGTTGGATTTCGGTAGGGTGAAGAAGCAAATCAAACAACTCGTTGATGAGTTTGTCGATCATCGTTTGCTTATCCCAGTGCAAAACGCGGCTATCGTTTACAAACCAAGTAAAACGGGTTACTCCACACTTGACGTTCTGCGTGGTGAGAAGAGTATCCACCTAAACTGCCCGAATGAAGCGTATTGCTTGATTGATGCTGAAGCCGTCACCATCGAGAGCATTACTAAACACGTATACCAGATTCTGCGAAACAACCTGCCTAGCAATGTGACAGGGCTGGAAATTACCCTGCGTCATGAGAATATTGCAGGTGCCTTCTACCATTACACGCATGGTTTGAAAAAGCACGATGGTAACTGCCAACGTATCGCACACGGACACCGTTCACCAATCGAAATTATTCTCGATGGGGAGCGAGACAACGACAAAGAAGTGGCTTTTGCCAAACGCTGGGAAGATATCTATTTAGGTTCAAAGGAAGACCAGGTTTCTGTTTCAACGCTGAATCTAAGCGAAGGTGCTAAGGCAATTTCCGACGAAAGCCATTATGGTTTCCGATACACAGCGCCGCAGGGTGAGTTTGAACTTGCCATCGCCAAAAGTGAAACTGAAATTCTGCCAACGGATACAACGGTTGAGCTATTAGCGGGTTACATTGCTGGTGAAGTAAAACCAACGGTTGCAGAAGGTCAATCATTACAAGTTATCGCTTATGAAGGTGTAGGTAAAGGGGCAATGGCTTTTCGATAAAATCTTGAACTAGCGTTGATACTCTTTGCTGGTGACGGACGTATCATCACTTTTGGTCTTTAAAATACATGGAGTAGTAGCGCAATGAGTAATAAAGCAGGTACAGAGACCTCGGCACGCATTTTTGATCTGAATGACCTTGCGAAAGCCGCAGATTATTCATTGTTGGATACGCTTGTGCCAGATCCAGATGCAACGGAAGATGGTCAAGACTTTTATCCGAGACAGGTCTTTTCTGGGCATTATGTACCCGTTAAGCCAACACCGATTGCAGATCCTGTTTATGTTGCTCACAGCCAACATTTTTTTCGAGAGTTAGGCCTTGATGATAGTCTGGCAAAAACAGAAGCGTTCAAACAACTGTTCTCTGGAGACGTAACTAACGTGCCTGCACCGATGAGAACGACAGGGTGGGCGACGGGTTATGCGCTTTCTATATTTGGCAATGAATACATAGATCAGTGTCCTTTCAAAACGGGGAACGGTTATGGCGATGGTCGCGCTGTATCGGTTTTCGAAGGGGTATTGAACGGCAAGCGTTGGGAAATGCAGCTTAAAGGTGGCGGCCCAACGCCGTATTGTCGCGGAGCGGATGGCAGAGCAGTACTGCGTTCAAGCGTTCGTGAGTTTTTAGCGCAAGAGTATATGAATGCGTTAGGGGTCCCAACATCACGCTCATTGAGTCTATTTGCTTCCCAAACGGAAACGGTTGATCGCCCTTGGTACCGTGAAGGCTCGCGGTCAGAGAATCCAGATATTATGATCGCCAACCCTGTCGCAATCACAACTCGTGTAGCGCCTTCATTTTTGCGAGTAGGGCAACTAGAGTTATTTAGCCGCAGAGCGCGCGTTAACGAACATCCTAACGCGATGGCTGAATTAGAAATGATGGTATTGCATATCATCGAAAGGGAGTACAAGCAGCAAATTGACTCTAGCCTTCCTTTGGCTGAAAAAATATTGATTCTAGCTAATGAGTTTAGAGACAGGCTTACTTCTCTAATCGCTAACTGGCTGCGTGTCGGTTACTGTCAGGGTAACTTTAATAGTGATAACTGCTCAGTGGGCGGATTTACCTTAGACTACGGGCCTTTTGGATTCTGTGAGTACTTTGAACCATTTTTCCAACCTTGGACTGGTGGTGGTCGTCATTTCGCCTTTCTTAACCAATCTCAGGCAGCCGAGAAGAATTTCGAGACATTCTGTGGTGCCTTAAAGCCTCTATTGCAATCGGAACCAGATGCGTTAGAAAAGCTGGAACAGATTGTTGAAGGTTTTTCTTCAGTTATGCAGGCGAAAGCGAGTCAGATGTGGGCATCTAAGCTTGGTTTAGAGGAACTAAACAGCGACCTATTTAACCAACTGCTTGCTTTGATGATCAAAAGCCACGTTGACTATACTATCTTCTTCCGCGAACTTTCTAAGATCCCAACAGAAGTGTCTGACTTATCTGCATGCTTCTATGCGCAATTAAGCGAGGAGTTAGAACTGACGTGGAATCAGTGGCTCAAATCTTGGCGTGAGTTACTGAGCTCGGCTGGGGAGAAAAGTATTGAGGATGTTTCGAGCCAAATGAAACAGATGAACCCTAAGTATACTTGGCGAGAGTGGTTAATTGTTCCCGCTTATGAACAAGCACAGAAAGGGGACTTTAGCCTAATCCAAGAACTGCAATACATTCTGGCTAACCCGTATGACGAGCAATCAGAAGAAGTTGAAGCTAAGTACTATCAGCTTAGACCGATGGAGTATTTTGCCGCTGGTGGTGTGTCTCATTACAGCTGTTCTTCGTAGTTACCGATCTTAGCGCCAGTTATCGCTTTACTGGCGCTGTGGGAACTTTATCAATTACGAAGTTAAGAGAGTTTTTCGCGGGCTGGATTATAGGTCATCTTGGCAAGCAGTCCTGCTATTTTCTCACGCATTTCTCGTCTATCAACAATCATATCTAGAGCACCGTGCTCTAGAAGAAACTCACTACGTTGAAAGCCTTCAGGCAGTTTCTCTCGAACCGTTTGCTCAATGACACGACGACCAGCAAAACCGATTCTGGCATTTGGTTCGCCGATATTAATATCGCCCAGCATCGCTAGGCTGGCGGAAACACCACCGAAAGTTTGATCAGTGAGGACAGAAATATAAGGTAGCCCCTTTTGGGCTAAGCGATCTAATGCGGCACTTGTTTTGGACATTTGCAGTAAAGCCATCAAAGATTCTTGCATTCTAGCGCCTCCGCAAGCGGAAAAACACACGAGCCCACAGTGGGCATTGATTGCCTCCTCAATAGCGTGAACGAAGCGTGCTCCCGTTACGCAGCCCATTGAGCCAGCCATAAAATTAAACTCGAAAGCACAGGCAACAACCGGCAAACCAACAAGAGTGCCTTTCATCGCGATCAACGAATCTTTTTCTCCCGTCTCCCTTTGCGCAAGGTCGATACGCTCTTTATAGCGCTTACGATCTTTAAAATCGAGTATGTCTTTGGGTTCTAAGTCAGCCGCAATTTCCATGTGGCTATCACTATCTAGAAATGTCTCTAATCGTCGTCGGGCGCTCATTCTCATATGGTGATGACACTTAGGGCAGACGTCCAAATTCGATTCGAGCGCTAAATGGTAGAGAACCTGTTCGCACTCAGGACACTTTTTCCAAACACCTTGTGGAATCTGTGCTTTTTGCGCACTTACAATGCGTTTCTTATCGAGCAGCTTATCTAACCAATTCATAACCAACCTTATTAAGTACTAATCAAGCTCATATTGTATAAACCTAAATATGGTAATAAAGTGGCTAAATTGGGATTTAATATCCAACAATTTGGGATAATGAATGTTTGAGAAGATCGAGCAGAAATGGCTAAAGAGTTTTCACTGCGTATATGAAAGCAATAGTTTTAAAAGAGCTGCTGAGTTTTTAGATTTACCAACATCAAATGTTAGCCGCCATATTGCTTTACTTGAGGAAAGTCTCGCCACTCGTTTGTTTGACAGAACGACACGTCGAATCTTTCCTACTGAAGCTGGAGAAGGACTCTACCTACGAACTCAACCGCTTGTAGAGAAGTTGAACGACGCTTTAATAGAGGTCATGCAAACGTCCAATGATGTGATGGGTGAACTCAGAGTATTAATGCCAGATTCGCCAATTTTATCTCAGGTGGTGGCATCGTTTTGTGCAGAGCATCCAGCTATTTCACTATGCTGCGACACGAGCGTCAGCCCAAAAGAAGACTTACTTGATGGTTTTGATGTTGTGTTAACTTTCAATCGAGGAAAGCTAACAGACAGCAACTGGATAGCAAAAGAGATTAAACGCTGGTCAAGTGTTGTTGTTGCTTCGCCCAAGCTGTTACAAACCTGCACGAGACCTTATGAAATCACGGACTTAAAACATGTGCCGTGTATCAGTAGTTTGTCGGCTCTCAACGGGACGCCTTGGACTTTCAAAAAAGGTGACGGTGACTTGTTAACGCAAAAAGTCCAATCATCGTTTAAGGTAAATAGTGGCAATCTCGCTAAAGCAGGGGCATTATCTGGATTGGGTTTCGCGATACTCGCAGAAGAGTCTTGCGCGAGCGAGATCGAGTCAGGAGCGCTTGAAATAGTCGAGCTAGAATACGAACCTGAAGATCTTGTTCTGTATGCGTTCTACGCGTCTAGAAAACATGTCGCCAAAAAGATCCCTGTGTTTATAGAGTATTTACAACAACAAGCAAGAGGGTCGGAGTAAGCGGGGTTTTGAGGGCTCAAAAACGGTGAAACCCCGATGTTGGTAGCATCGGGGTTTCGAATTTTTAGATGTCTCGGATGGTAAGGCCGATAATCTTTATGCAAAAGGCTGGATTTAATCCGAATTAATTCCTTGGTAGGGAATTAGATGCGGATGAAGTCCATGTGCTCAACTTTTGGCTTGTAAGCGTGACGTTGAACGTCTTGTGGCTTAACTTTAACTTCAGCGCCGTCGATCACTAGAACGATGCCTTCGTAGAACTCAGGCTTGTCCATTTGGTTAACAACGTCATCGTGGTTAAGAACGATAGATACTGCTGCTTCTTCACCGCCGTATACAACTGCAGGGAATTTACCAGCGTGACGTAGGCGGCGGCTCGCACCTTTACCTAGTTCAGTACGTACTACTGCTTCAAATTTCATAGTATTACTCTCAAAAATTAAGATATTCATGTTCACACTAACAATGCGACCTTGTTAAGTGTGCTAAACGCTGAAAAGAAATTGGTAGTAACTCTTCAAGCGAGCGCGGATACTATCACTCAATCGTTTTTCTAGCAACTCAAAATCATCTAAATCAGCGATTTTAAGAGCAATTATAATCAATCGGTTAAGATTGATTCAGCCAAGTCAAAATCAAGGTTCAAATTGCGCTCAAATCGCATGAACCGAATCTGAATAGAAACCTCACTATTGGTTAAGCCTTACGACCTTATTCTGTATCTCAAGTTAACAAAACAACGTTATTCATTGAGAGAGGAACACACTATGGGACCAGTAAGCATTGTAGTTATTACGCTAAACGAAGAGAAGCGCATCGGTCGATTAATGGAAGATCTTAGTAAGCAGACTCACAAAGAGTTTGAAGTGATCCTTGTCGATTCAAACAGTGATGACGCAACGCGTGATGTTGCCGCCGCGTATGAGGCATCACTGCCAGCCCTTACTATCCATAAAATGGAAACAAGAGGTGTTAGCTTAGGTCGCAATACCGGAGCAAACCTAGCGAAGCACGAGCGTCTATTATTCCTTGATGCCGATGTTCAATTATCGCCAAACTTTCTTGCTAACGCATTAAGCCAGTTGGAAGAAAAGCAGCTTGAAGTGGCGGGCGTCTACATGGGGGCAAAAGATCTCGCACTGGTACATAAGCTTGGCTATGGCATGTTCAACTTAGGCTTATTCATCACTCAGTTTGTTTTTCCAACCGCAGTCGGTGCGTGCATTTTCTCGACCAAGCGCGTGCATCAGCAACTGAACGGTTTCGACGAACAAATCGTCCTTTGTGAAGATTGTGACTATGTGAAACGCGCGAGCAAAACATGGCGATTCCGT
This sequence comes from Vibrio tubiashii ATCC 19109, assembly GCF_000772105.1. NCBI lineage: Bacteria > Pseudomonadati > Pseudomonadota > Gammaproteobacteria > Vibrionales > Vibrionaceae > Vibrio > Vibrio tubiashii. The sequence goes on along the minus strand of NZ_CP009354.1, from coordinate 1,848,748 downwards.
TTCTTGCCGCTGACTTTTGGTTTTGATCCAAGACGCTTAGATGAAGACGGCGCTTTCAAAATGGGGGCAACCTATCTTAAAGCAAACGTGCGACGTTTCTTTTTTGGTGAAATGCGAAACAACGAAATGGAATACAAGTTCGGTCACTACAAAGAGCAGCAATAACCGAGTAACCCAATATGTTTGAAGGATTCAGCTTATTTGTCGGGGCCTTGCTAGATGCGTTGATTGGCCCCAATTTGTTTGTACCGGGCGAGCCGTTCTTGCTCGCTGCGGGGTATCAACTCCAGCAAGGCATTATTACCGGAGTGATTGCGGTTTTACTCGGTGGTTTTATCGGTGATCAAGTGAGCTACTTTATCGGTCGAAGGCTAGGTAATCCCGCCCAGAGAAAACTGATTCGCTGGCAATCCAAAACACGCCGCCCAATTGCAAGATGTCGACAATTGATGGCTAAAAAAGGTAACTATGTGCTGGCGTTTGCGCGTCTGCTTGGGCCCATCGCTTGGGTTGTTCCGTTTATTGCAGGCTCGCAAAAAATCAGTTGGGCACGATTTAGCCTGTATTCCACCATTGGTTTGTTTCTTGGGGTAGGTCAGTTTGTTGCTTGGGGCTATTTACTTGGTTATGGAATAGATAACTTCCCAATACTCAACGAAGCTAAAATATTCCTAGTTGAACATAAGGCTATCTTAATCGCTGTAGGGGCGAGTGTCGGCTTCTATCTTATCGGTAGGAAATTACGTTGGCGTTTAATGTTTACCAAGTTCACTGCGTTCTTGTTGGCATCGGTTTTGTACGCTAACTATGCCCATTTCTTTTTCTATTCAGACGACTTTGCGAATAAAGTGAGAGTATCTGAACAGAAAGCTGGGAATGAGTTAGTAACAATTGGCGAGCTGCCTCTCAAGGCGTATCCGGGGAAATCTGCCGTGTTTGATGCTCAGGTTATTAACGTTGCGTATGTTGGTGAAGACCCGCGGACCTTAATGGCCGAGTTAGGTTGGATTGAGAACAAAACCTTCTCTAGAAATGATTTAGAGATAAGTGACTACGTTGAATTGCTTAAACTTAATACACCGCCAGTCTCAGATCTGTTCTGGAATGGTGTGCCGCAAGAGTTGGCGTTTCAACTACCAGGCAATTTATTAAAACGCAGTCATATCCGCTGGTGGCAGGCTGGAGTGGATTCATACACAAACCAAAACCTATGGGTAGGGGCGCTAAGCTACGATGATGGTCTTCAGATAACACCATATTCAGGTATTGTGACGATTCTGCACAGCATTGACCCTAATGTCGACCTTGAGCGAGACAAGCTTGCTGAACAAGTCATAAGTACGACAGCTGATGTATCTATAGACATGGCCGCCTATCATCCCCCAACCATTTTAGATGGCGAGCATGATTATTACACAGATGGCCGAGTACTGGTTATTAGGAGTGAGCTAGCTTCTCGGTCAGAAATATAATTATTGCTTACCAGCCAGATGAGCCTTGGTGAGTATAGAATTTTGAACTCAGAGCCCAGCATTACGCTGGGCTCTTCCATTTTATGAATTTTAAGATATGGTTAAGGTAATAATATAAAGAATTCAGATTATTACCTATGTTGTTGATAAACAATAAATACATTCTTAACGCTTTAACAGGGACGTTAGAAGAGCGACACAGTGGTATCAAAGTTGCGCTTGGCAGCAACGAAGTTGCTCTGTTGCAGTTTATGATTGAGCACCCTCATAAGCCACTCTCAAAGGCTCAGCTTCTCGATGAAGTCTGGTACAAGAAAGGCGTGGTGGTAGAAGAAAGCAGCTTACTCCATGCGGTATCGACTTGTCGTAAAGCACTAGAAGACCGCGGTGGTGAAATCATTACCACAGTCCGCGGTGTCGGCTATCAGTTTAATGGCCATGTAGAAAGCTACCAACCGCAAGAAATCGATTCTCCGATTATTACTCGAGAGTCGAGCCCCAGCGAACCAAAGCAGCTTAAACGCAATAATACGGCTTACCTCATTGCCTTTACACTTAGTGCAGCAGTCGGTTTTACGGCTTATAGTTGGTTGAGCACACCATGGGTAGAGGCTGATTATCAAGAGAGCCGATATGTTGGCTGCGTTATCCCTCAATCTGGTAGTGACAAGTCACTAGTGATGAACAACGTTCGCGCTTTTACTTCTGAAAACCAAACTATCTTGGTCGATCAAGAGGGGAATTCAATCAGCTTTATTCCTTCTGAAGTGGAGGTGGATTGTGAATAAGAAAATTCTAGCGGGTAGTATTGCTTCGGGGTTAATTATTGGCGTGTTGGCTGGCGTAGTAAACTCGCCCACTATCGCTCAAGCGTTGCAAAGTGATACCAGTCTACTGGTTAAATCGGATGACAATACCCACATCATTAAGATGAAGTCGGCAATCAATCTCAAACGTTCTGGTCAGTACGAGATGTTCTTTTTGACGGAGGGAGATGTCGGCTTTAACTCGGCGGGAGAATACCACTTTACCCGCTATGGGCTTTCACTAATGCCAACCACATCTGAACAAGTCCTGCCTTCTTCGCAAAACGTCTCTCTGTTGGAAACGATGTTTTCACAGCGTGGTATGCATTCGTTAGAAGAGCTTAAAATGATCCCCTATTCGCAGGAACAGATGATTTTGGTGGCTCCTAGGTACTCATACTTGTTTTCAAAGCGCGCTGAATAACGTCATTAATCACTTTTAAATCGCCGTAGTACTTTGCAAGTTACTGCGGCTTTTTTGTATTTAAATCCTTTAAAAACAATAACTTGATATTTATTAAGGTTCGTTAAGGATTAATCATTCTCTGGCTGACAAAACGATAACTTTGTCAGAAAAATCTTAGGTATAACAAGCGACAACTTCCATCAATCAGAGTCGCACTATGAAAAATACTAAGACTTTATCCCTGTCTATTTTCTGTATTGGAACCACTATTATCGGTTCAACTGCTTTTGCAGAGACTATGGAAAGTGTCCCTGTTACCGTTGAGATCGCGAAACAGCAAATGACCGCTTCAACTATTGAAGAAGTCGGTAAGCTGAAAGCGACAGACTCCGCAGCATTAACATTTAGTGCTGGTGAAAAATTAAAGCAACTCAATTTCAATGACGGCGATGTTGTTAAGAAAGGGGAGCTCATTGCTCAACTTGATGACTCGCAAGCGAAAGCTGAATTAGACAAAGCAGAAAGCTCGTTGGCGCTCGCTGAATCAAAACTTGCTCGTGTATTAGCTTTATTAAAGAAACAACCAGACTCCATGTCAGCTCAAGATGTTGAAGAGCTAAAGCAGCAAGCAAGTTTGGCAAAAGCGGATTTCAGTCAAAAGAAAACTGACCTACAAAATTACCAACTTGTTGCACCATTTGACGGGCAACTCACTAACTTTACCCATTCAGTTGGCAGCCGCGTTGAAGCTGCGACAGCTTTGGTTAGCCTTATCAAGCTTGATCCAGTTGAAGTGCACTACTCAATTTCTCAGGCAGAAGTCGGCAAAGCGCAACTTGGTCAGCAAGTGTCGGTAAAAGTGGATGCTTATGGTGAAACAGAGTTTACCGGTACAGTCGATTATATTGCTCCATTAGTTGACGAGAACTCAGGTCGAGTCGAGGTCCATGCGCACTTAGATAACAGTGATAACAAACTGGTACCAGGAATGTTCGCTAAGGTTTCGCAAAGTGTCGGAGACACGTCAGATGATGTCGTGGTCTCTCAAACTGCAGTGGATACGTCAGGTGATCAGCGATTTGTTTGGGTAATCGAAAACAACAAAGCAACCAAGCGTTCAGTTGAGTTAGGGCAAAACACCAATGACGGCTACGTTGTGATCGTGTCTGGATTAAATGCTGGAGAGCGTGTTGTTGTCACTGGTCGTCAAAACCTACATCAAGATGTTCAAGTGGCTATTCAGCAAACCAAGTCTCCCGTAACTTTGCCAGCGAGAACCCTACCGGCTCAGCCTGAGAAGAAAGAACAGCCGGTAAAGCCAGTTGCTGAAACGCCTAACAAAGAAGCAAGCAAAATCGCCGAGCCTAAAGCGGACAAGTCGACGGAGGTAACGAATGAAGCTGCCTGAAATATGTATCAAGCACCCGGTACTTGCTTCGGTGCTAAGTATCGCGATTGTGTTACTTGGTATCGTCTCTTACCAGAAACTGGCTATTCAGTACTTTCCTGAGCGTCAAACGGCCTCTGCCACGGTGAGTGCTTCAATCACAGGAGCGAGCGCTGAGTTCATGTCGCAAAACGTAGCGGAAGAACTCATTACTGCCGTTACGGGGTTAGACAAAATCAAAACGATGACAACCGACTGTCAGGAGGGGAGTTGTTCATTAAAGATTCAATTCGAAGACGGCATTAGTGACGTTGAATACGCGAGTTTGATGAACAACCTGCGTAGCAAGGTAGATGGAATCTCTGATTTTCCGCCTGCTATGACAGACAAACCAACGGTTACCGATGACTCATCTGATACTTCAATGCCAAGTAACATCATTACGTTTGTTAACAATGGCTCGATGGACAAACAAGAGATGTTTGACTTCATCAATCAGCAAATCTCGCCACAGTTCAAAAATGTTCTAGGCGTTGGCGGAGTTTGGGGGCCTTATGGTGGTTCGAGCCGCGCAATTCGAGTGTGGTTGCAGCCTGAGCGCATGGCGGCACTGAATGTCAGTGCATCCGATGTGGTTGGAACACTAAGCACCTATAACGCAACTTTTACTGCTGGTACGATTAAAGGCGAAGTGCGTGACTTCTCCATTAACCCAGTCAACCAAGTCACTACCATTGAAGATGTTCGCGACCTTGTACTGCGCGTTGATAATGGCAAAATCATTCGTGTTAGCGACATTGCTGATATCCAAATGGGTGAAGAAAGCCTAGAGCCAAGTATGCTTAATGTCGATGGCGATATGGCGATGTCTCTGCAAGTATTACCGCTTAAGACTGAAAACCCAGTGACAGTAGCGAACCGCGTTAAAGCGGCGATGGAAACGATGCAGATACCGGAAGGTATCGAGATGAAGATGGTCTACAATCAGGCCGACTTTATCGAAGAAGCGATTGATCAAGGTTTTATGACTTTAGTTGAGGCCATTGTATTGGTTTCCGCAATTGTTGTGCTCTTTCTTGGCTCGCTGCGTGTGGCGGCGATTCCCCTGATTACCATTCCTGTATGTGTGATTGGTGTGTTTGCAGTCATGGCAATGCTTGGTTTCAGCATTAATGTATTAACCATTCTCGCGATCATCCTTGCGATCGGGTTAGTTGTCGACGATGCGATAGTCGTTGTAGAAAACTGTTACCGTCACATTGAAGAGGGATTATCCCCGTTTCAAGCAGCGCTGAAGAGCTGTAAAGAGATCGTATTCCCAGTTATCGCAATGACGTTAACACTCGCGGTTGTATATCTTCCAATTGGTTTAATGTCTGGCTTAACTGCAGACCTGTTCAGGCAGTTTGCTTATACGCTTGCTGCATCTGTGATTATCTCAGGCTTTGTTGCGCTGACTCTATCTCCGATGATGAGCGCGTACATGCTTAAATCAGTGACAACGTCACCAAAGTGGTTCCAGTGGGTTGAAACCAAGTTAGATGCGATGACTGAAAAGTACATGCTGTATCTCAATGCTTGGTTCAAACGTCCGCGTATGGTGCTGGGTGGAACGGCTGCTCTAATTGTTTTATCGGGTGTTGCAGTATGGTTTATGCCAAAGGTTCTTTTGCCGACGGAAGATACAGGCTTTATTGAAGTCTCGTCTCATGGTCCTGCGGGCGCAGGTCGTCTCTATGATCTGGAAAATGCGGAACAGATAAACAATGTGTTCAAAGACAGTGATGCGATTGAAGCAAACCTAGCTTATATCGAGTCTGCACCAACTAACCATGTTCTACTTAAATCTTGGGAAGAACGTGACCAAAGTGCTGATGAGATTATTCAAGAGATGATGGTTAAAGCGGGTGAAACAGTTTCAGCCTATTCAACTTCATTCTCTGTACGTTCTGCGGATAACTTAGATGTAGCAAGCAATCTCGTTCTTGAACTGACTACAGTTAACCGTGACCTAGAGGCGTTATCTGATACCGCAGAAAAAGTAGTAGAGCTGTTAGAAAGCTATGAAGGGCTTTCGAATGTTGACAACTCGACACACCGAGATCAGCTACGTTTTGATCTCTCCATTGATCGCAATGCAATTGTGCTGTCAGGAGTAGACTACGGCAATGTCACTAGCGCTATTTCTACATTCCTTGGTTCTGTAAAAGCAGCAGATTTGCAGGCAGAAGATGGCTTTACATACCCAATTCAGGTGCAGGTAAACCGTCAGGCATTAGGTGATTTCAAAGTTCTAGATAAGCTGTACGTAAGCTCTGACTCGGGCCAAAGGTTGCCATTGTCTCAGTTTGTTTCGATTGAGCCAGTGACTGCTGAGTCAAACATTAAGACTTATGGTGGTAAGGATGCAGCAGAAATTACAGCTGATCTAATGCCAGGTTTCAGTGCAAGTGATATTCAGGCTTACATAGATGCCGAGTTACCAAAACTGCTGAAAGTGGGCCAAAACTACGAATACAACGGTGTGGTTAAAGAGCTCAATGAATCTGAAGCAGGAATGCAGATCCTATTTGGCTTGGCACTGGTGTTCATCTTCTTGATTCTGGCTGCGCAGTTTGAAAGCTTTGTCGATCCGCTAATCATCTTAATTACCGTACCGCTATGTTTGGTTGGTGCAGTACTGACATTAAGTGTGTTTGGTCATAGCTTAAACCTGTATTCAAAGATTGGATTGTTGACCTTGGTAGGTCTAGTCACTAAGCACGGTATTTTGATTGTCGAGTTTGCCAACATTAAGCGTAAAGAGGGCTACAGTGCGATGACATCGGCTCTTATGAGTGCGAAATCTCGCTTACGTCCAATTCTAATGACTTCACTAACGATGATTATTGGTTCATTGCCACTTGCATTGGCGGATGGCCCGGGTTCATTAGGACGTACCAACATTGGCTTAGTCTTGGTTGGTGGCTTAACGGTGGGTACTTTCTTCTCGTTATTCATTGTGCCTATGGCGTATGTTGCGTTCGCTAAAGTGACTGAAAAATCGAAATGCTTTGAGCTAGCTACAGAGGGGTAAAGACGATGCTGCTAATCAACGGAACTCACATACTTGACGACACTGGCGGCTATATTCAAAGCCTTAAGAGCCAGATCCGTCACCCAATTGGTATCAATGAGATTTCATTGTTGACCTACATGTTCTCTCATAAAGGAAAAGTATTAAGTAAACATGAGCTTATGGAAGAAGTATGGCATAAACGTGGCATTGTCGTGGAGAGCAGCAGTTTGCTGCACTCCATATCCAGTTGTCGTCGCGGCTTAGAAGATCGCTCTGGTGAAATCATCCGCACAGAGCGTGGCGTGGGCTATGAATTTATCGGTACGGTTAAAAAGATAACATGCCTCTCTGAAGTTAAAGTTTCTCAGAATGAACCATTGGCAACCGAACAGAAGAAAACACCGCAGACTGATAGGCAACGCAAGCTTTCCCCACCAAAAGTGGGTTCGTCAATCAGCTATAAAGCCGCCTCGGTGTTTGCTGCTGCGATTGTGATTGGCTTCTTTGGGACGATGCTAGCTAAAGAGCTACTGATCTCTAGCCAGTATGTTGCTAAAACTTATAACCAGTGTTGGTATGAGCCAACAACCAATGGCGAAAGAATCTATTACCAGAATCCAACGGTGTATCAGTTTGATGAGCTTAGCTTAATGCTTGATGAGCAAGGTCGTTCCGTCAGTTTCAGCAACCAAAGTGGGGTAGTGAATTGTGAATAAAGAAATTATCCTTGGCGCAGCGATATTGGGGTTAGGCGTTGGAGTCGGTATTGCCTTTAATACTGGTGATCAGCCAAACAGGCACTTTACGAGTAGTACCGTAGCGCACATCCATATTGAAGAACCATCTACTGTCTTTTCAACCTCTTTACCAATGCGGCTTGAACTGACTTTAAACGAAAATAATACTTATGGCGTGTTTGCGATGTTACCGCAAAGCCAAGTAGGTTTTTCAGGTAAAGGGCAATACAGCATGGATTCGGACGGAATATTGTTCATGCATGATACGCACACACCACTTGACCTAGAAGGGGCTAAAGGTGGGGTGATTGAACAACTGTTTGTTAGACCGGGTTCGTTTGATGGCCTAATGAACCTTATCGATATTGGTGATAAAGGCTCAATATTAGTTGGCAAGAAAGTGGCTTTACATTTGGAGTCATAAACATAGTTAAGAGAGAGCAGCGCCCTAGTGGCGCTGTTTTTGTATAGGGCTTAAGTCAGCGTTAAAAATCATAGCTCAAGCTCATCGTACTGTAGATTTCATCCGGTGATTGGTCTTCTGCAACGGTTGTGTTGTAGATGTACTCAACGTCGAATACTAAAGACAGGTTTGCCATTAAGGTATTCTTGATGTATGCCTTAGTGTTGTAATGGGTGTTTTCTTCACCGTGTGCCACGTCAAAGGTCGCGCCCATTGAAAGCCTCTCCGAGAAAACAATAGAGCTATCGAGGGTAGAAGAAGCAATCACTTCATAATTCATTTGGTCTGGGTATTCAGAATCGAACGGCTGTCTTTGCGTGATTCGATAACCCGGACCAAGAGAGATGGAGGTTTTTACGATGTCATTGTTAACCAAATAGACACCAATACCGGTCATTAATATCCACTGCTTACGGTAAGTACCATACAAGTCATTTTCAAATCGGCCAGCACCGCGTACGAAGGTTTTCTCTGCAAAGTCATAGGTTGATCCCGCATTGACCGTATAGCGATTTGCCCCATCATCGGCATTGTCGGCGTCAGTATAGTAGCTTTCAAATGACGCCTTATGTAGCCAAGACTCTTGTTGATAATTGAGGTACAAAGCTGAATTTACAGAAAGAGAAGAGCTGGTGTTTTCTGTATAGATAAAGCCAAGTTTGGTTTGCGCGGTGAAAGGCGACTCTTCAACGTCAGAGCTTTCCTCGTCTTGTGCAAAAGAAAGAGAGGGTAACAGCAGCAGGCTTAAAATCGATGACAAGGCTGATAAGGTAAAAGGGGCGTTTTTCATTTGTTAACAGAGCTGACATGGTTTTTATTCGTCAGTCTATTATCGAATTCGATAACCTTAGTCAGTACTGAATCACTCTAAATCATTCTCAACAACTAAAAAGCGACGCAGATTGCGTCGCTTTCATTGTGGTCTGACTCAAGATTGGCTTAGTTCGATGTATTAAACGCAAGGACGGCTTTTAATCCACCCATCGAACTTCTTGAGAGCGCAAGCTTACCGCGATAACTGTGTGCCATTTCGTTAACGATATTCAGTCCAAGGCCAGTTCCTGGCGTAGTTTCGTCTAATCTTACACCACGCTTAAGAGCTTGCTGAATATCGTCATCGTCAATGCCAGGGCCGTCATCTTCGATAATGATCTCAATGGTGCCCGGCTCATTTTCCGCTGAGTGGACACGAATAATGTTGCAAGACCACTTGTAGGCATTCTCTAGCAAGTTACCCACCATTTCGTCTAGATCGGTTGGATCGACGGCAACTTCGATGTCTGAGTCGAGCTCATTAATCAAAGCGACACCTCGTTCGGCGTATACTTTGTCAAACGCCATCGAAATCGCATCTACGCGCTCAGCAGGATTAGCTCGAACAGAGAGAATATTTTTAGAGCCAGCCATTCGCGCACGACCTAAGTGATAATCAATTTGGCTTTGGATTTGATAAACCGGAGGCAAGAGATAATCTCGTGTTTCCTTGTCGAGCGAACCAATTTCATTTCTTAACACCGACAAAGGGGTTTTTAGCGCGTGAGAAAGGTTGCCTGCATGATGGCGAGCGCGTTCAAGCAATTCTTGGTAATGGAAAACCAGAGCATTGAGATCGGAAACGACCGGAGCCACCTCTTTTGGGTACTCTTCATCTAGGCCTGTTTTATCTCCGGAACGAAGCTGGTTCAACTCTTTTTGCATCTTGTTGAGTGGACTAAGCGACCACTGAACTTGCAACATGATCACAGCCAAGACGCCGAAGTAGAGTAGAGCGAGAATAATCCATAACTGACTCATTAAATCGCGCACTGTGTCCTCGATGGGTTGCTCATCAATGCCAATGAGAACTTCAATTGGCCCATCGTAATCAGGGTAATAGAGCTTGGTTTTTATGTAGATGAGCTTCTCGTCGCGAGCGCCAACATATTCTTTACCGTTCTTTTTGCTTTCAATACGTTGATCCCACAAAGAGCGTGAGCGAAGCAAGTCTGTCTCCGTTTTTGCTGACCAATATAACCCACTGTACGGGCGGTTAAAGCGGGGATCGGAAAGGTTGGACGCCAGGGTGATGTTGCCAGATTCATCAGCTTCTATCGATGCGGAAATCTCGTCCATATAGATGGATAGCTGAGACTTTGCGTCGTCAGCCATATAGTTGAAGACTTGGTTAGGAACACTCACGCCAACCGCTATTACCATAGCCGTTAGCCAAACTACAGCCGCTAGAACTAAGCGGCTTTTTAAACTCAGTCTTTTAAGCAGTGAGCGTTTGTTATTCGGCATTAAGCTGGTACCCCAAGCCTCTCACTGTTTTGATGACTTTTGGTGCAATTTTCTTGCGAATTCGACCGATAAATACTTCGATAGTGTTTGAATCACGGTCAAAATCCTGTTTGTAAATATGCTCGACTAATTCTGTGCGCGAAATGACCTTCTCGGGGTTATGCATAAAGTAAGCGACAACCTTGTATTCTAAGGCTGTCAAACTAATCGCTTGCCCTTGCCACATCACTTTTGAAGTGCGGGTATCGAGACTTAAATTACCGACCTGCATAACGGGAGAAGCGTTACCAGAAGCGCGGCGAAGTTGAGCTCGGATACGGGCAATTAACTCGACCATTTCAAATGGCTTGGTTAGGTAGTCGTCTGCGCCTGCGTTTAAGCCTTCTACGCGTTGAGTTAACGTGTCACGAGCGCTAAGGATCACGACCGGCGTGTTAATGTTCTCGTCTCGAATGCCTTTAAGTACCGTTAGGCCATCGAGTTTAGGCAGACCAAGATCAAGCACGATCGCGTCCCACTCTTCTGAAGTCGCTCGGTACAGAGCATCGATACCGTCTTGAGACAGTTCAGGAACCCAACCGGTTTGTTCCAGAATGTCGACAATTTGTTCACCTAGACGCGGTTCATCTTCCACTACAAGAATTTTCATAAGCTTTAATCTTCTATTTTTTTAGTGCTTCTTTAATGTTTCTGCCTTTAATTTGCAGCATTTCAAGGGTTTCGGCGTTGTATTCAACTTTGATGATATTGTTATTGTGGTTCAATTTGAGTTCATAGATCCAAATATCATCGTCTTCTTCGAGCTCGACATGAATGATCCGACCGTTTAAGTCACGTTCGACCGCTGCAAACATTTCAGAAAATGGGCGAACATAGCCCTTTTGTACTGCGTCGTAGACCTCATCTTGGTCTTCTTCGAATTCAATTCGCGCGCCAGGCTTATGCACGTCTTGTACTAGCGCGTGTCCATCCTCGTCATGGTGCTTCTTAGCCAGTGTTGGAAATGAAACAAAGACGCACGCCAATATGGCTGTCAGACTTACTAACGGACGCTTCAACATAATCTTACCTTCTTGAAATTACTGTGAGTCAGTATACGTGTTGATAGATGAACACCAAATGAATTAGCACTTAGTTAGTTAACTCGTCAGCAAAAATCTTATCTCGCATTTTCCAGAATCGTCCGGATTTTCTTGCAATAACAAATTGAGGTGGGCGGAATCGGTGTTGATTGTTCACCACTTTAGTCGGTGAAGCGTCTTCAAAAGGCCTATGTTTGTCTGCAAGGTGAGGGCGAACAAACTGATCCTTGAAGCGCTGTTTCTGATTCTTCGTCGTCAATGACCAGAATTCACTCACTTGAGCCTGATTATCTCCAATATAAGAGACTTTTAAGCTGCTTTTTCCTTTGTCATCTTTGTGAACGCTTAAAGCCATTTCTAGGCACTCAAAGACAAGAGCATCTTTAAGGTTTAACGCCTCCTTAAGCTTCTTGTCTGGGTCAACTAAAGTGGCATCGCATTCATGGCAGATTCTCGCAGCGATATCGTTGTCGGCTCCGCACTCTCCACAATACTTAGCTCTGAATCGGTAATCGCAGTGTTCACGTTCGCCAGTCTCATCATCTTCAAAGAACCCTTGGCACTTGCGGCCAAAATGTTCGATTAGAAAACCGTTACTGTCTAGCTTGCCCCAGAAGTTGTTATTGAAGCCGCAAGCAGGGCAGGGAATGGTGATGATTTCGCTATCCGAATCGGGTTTGGCATCACCCACTTCAGGTTGATAGAGATCGTAGCTATTGCCCGCGTAATCCAGAACTAAACATTCCTCTTTTCCGGGAGAAAGACGCAATCCACGCCCAACAATTTGCTGATAAAGGCTAATCGATTCGGTCGGACGTAAAATAGCAATTAGATCAACGTGCGGCGCGTCAAAGCCCGTCGTCAGCACTGACACGTTGACTAAGTATTTAATTTTACGCTCTTTAAAGTCTTGAATGATGGCATCACGTTCAGGTGTTGGCGTATCGCCGATAACGATGGCTGTTTGTCCTTCCGGTAGCAGCCCAAAAATTTCTTGAGCATGGCGGACAGTCGCAGCAAAAATCATAATACCTTGCTTACCTGTAGACATATGAATGATTTGCTCGACGATTTGCGGTGTTGCACGTTTCGCTTTATCAATCACCATATCCATTTCTGACTCTTTATAGCGACCAGTATTTGCGGGCTTGAGCTGAGAAAAGTCATAGCTCAGTACGGGCGCATCCATCATGCGCGCTGGAGTGAGAAACTTTTCATCCAATAAGTAGCGTATAGGTAGCTCAAATATACAGTCGCGGAAAAAGCGCGGTTCCTCACTGCGAACTAGTCCGCGTGTGTGGTATTGGTAAATCCAGCCCATGCCTAAACGGTAAGGGGTGGCAGTGAGCCCAAGCACCTTTATGCCTGCATTTTGCTCGCGCAAATGGTTGATGACTTTTTGATAGCTGGTGTTCTTGTCGTCGGGTACGCGGTGACATTCATCGATGACCAAAAGTGAAAATTGGTTTTTAAACTGATCGAGGTTGCGCACGACAGATTGCACTGAAGCAAAAACGACTTGCTGGTCGGTTTCTTTACGACCCAAACCCGCTGAAAATATCGAGCCTTTGAGTCCGTATCCTTCGTATTTTTGATGGTTTTGCTCGACGAGTTCCTTTACATGAGCAAGCACCAATACACGCCCTTTGGCCAAGCGAGCGAGCTCAGCGATGACTAAGCTTTTACCTGCGCCTGTGGGAAGTACCAACACAGCAGGTGACGAGTGTTTTCGAAAGTAATGAATGACCGCTTTGACGGAGTCAGCCTGATAGGGACGGAGTGTATACATAAAATGTGTGAAATAGCTCAACTATTTAGTCTAGTCGCACTATAATACCCCACCTAGCAAAGATGAGGTATTCATGCGTTTAGATAAATATCTATGTGATGCACTTGGGGCAACACGTAAAGAAGCAACAAAAATCATTAAAAGTGGTGAAGTCACCGTCAATGACGTAGTGCAGAAAAGTGGCGCAACTAAGGTGACTGAAGAGTGCACGGTAGAATGGCAAGGCCGAGAAATTCAAAAGCCGGGCCCTCGCTACATCATGCTTTTTAAGCCAGATGGTTTTGTTTGTTCGCATGAAGATGGTTTCAACCAGACGGCATTTATGTTGTTAGATGAAGTCAAAATGGAAGACTTGCACTTTGCTGGTCGCCTTGATGTTGATACTACTGGTCTTGTTTTGATTACTGATGATGGCCAATGGTCGCACCGAATCACTTCGCCTAAACACAAGTGTGAGAAAACTTACCGAGTGTGGCTGGTTGATCCACTCCAAGCGGATTATGCAGTGAAGTTTGCCGAAGGTATTCAATTAAGAAATGAGAAAGGCTTGACCCTGCCTGCGAAGTTAGAAGTGGTAGATGAAGACGAGAAAGAGGTGTTACTGACCATCACCGAAGGTAAGTACCACCAAGTGAAGCGTATGTTTGCTGCACTTGGCAATAAAGTTGAGCATCTTCACCGTGAGCGCATTGGTGAAATCGAGCTATGCGAAACCTTAGAACCGGGTGAATACCGCTATTTAACTCAAGAAGAAATTGACTCTGTTTGGAATTAATTCTTTATTGAGGAAATACTTTATTTCCATCTAGGAACTAGTCTTTTAGACAGAATTGATTGAATATAGATCGATTCACTTTAGGTCTGTTAACCGCATAAGGTCAACAGTCCATAACACTTTATACCAATCTGGATAAATAGGTGTTCAGATAATTGCGCAGGAAAAATTGCTTAGAGCAAGGCATAGATTGCAGCTAGCTAGTTGACCTACCTACACCACTCTTTGAAAACATAGCTATAACGCAGCTATCAGCGATTTTAACCAGCAAGAATGACCAGATATTTGTTCTGATTGGTATCGGTGTTCATTTATTCTGTTTGGTTGCAGCACGGAAGCTGCATCTGATTCGCAACCGAGTAGGAGATTTATGTCTGAGAGAACCTTAGATCAAACCAAGGCCCCACAAATCAGTTTTCTGTTATTCCTTGTTTTGGGTGCCATTGGTGCATTAACCCCGTTAGCGATTGATATGTATTTGCCTGCGATGCCAACGATCGCCAGAGATCTTGGTGTTGCTGAAGGGGCGGTGCAAATTACGTTAACTGCTTATACCGCTGGATTTGCGTTAGGTCAGTTGATTCATGGACCATTAGCCGATAGTTATGGTCGTCGTCCGGTTTTAATTCTGGGCGTGCTCTTCTTTGGTCTGGCAGCTGTAGTGAGTGCCACAACAACCGGTATTGAAGCGTTAACTTGGGTCCGAACGGCGCAAGGCTTTGCAGGCGCTGCTGCTGCGGTGATTATTCAAGCCGTTGTTCGAGACATGTTTGACCGCGAAGACTTTGCCCGTGCGATGTCGTTCGTCACATTAGTCATTACCATTGCACCACTTATCGCCCCTATGATTGGTGGATACGTTGCGGTGTGGTTTGGCTGGCGTGCGATTTTCTGGATTCTGGCAGCATTCTCTGTCGTCGTTATTTGCTTAGTGCTGTGGAAGATTCCAGAAACGTTAAGTGCTGAGAACAAGCAGCCATTTCGAATTCGTAATACGTTACGTAATTATCTCAAATTGGCGAAAAACCCAGTGGCGATGGGGCTGATTTTTTCTGGAGCATTTTCGTTTGCCGGGATGTTTGCCTTTTTAACTGCGGGTTCCTTTGTCTACATTGATATTTATGGTGTGAGGCCTGAGCAGTTCGGTTATCTGTTCGGTTTGAACATTGTCGCGATGATCATAATGACAAGCATCAACGGGCGACTGGTTAAAAAGCTCGGCTCACATACCATGTTGCGCTTTGGACTGATTGTTCAACTCATTGCGGGTATTGGTTTATTTGTTACTTGGCTGTTAGATGCGGGCCTATGGGGAACGGTCATTTTTGTTGTGATGTTTATTGGCACATTATCGACAATTGGTAGTAACTCCATGGGACTGTTGTTAAGTGGCTACCCAACGATGGCGGGAACGGCGTCTTCGTTGGCAGGAACTCTGCGCTTTGGTACAGGTTCAGTTATTGGTGCTGTCGTGGCAATGATGCCAGGCGGTGTAACATGGCCGATGATTACAGTGATGAGTGCATGTTCAGTCATCTCTGCGGCTTGTTATTGGATATTTGGAAGAAAGGCGTAATGTCTGAATATACGGTAGAAATACAAAAATTAGTGAATAAGGCTCTAGAAGAGATTACCAATGAGCACAAAGCTGGAAAACTCACTAATGGGCCAACAGCAAACAACCTTTATTTGGTTCGTTGGATTACTAAAGCCATTAAATCACAACAGTTTCCACGTGTTGTGGCGGACGATTTAATCCGTTGGCAGAAGACGGGTCGCTCAAAGGGCAACAATGCGGGCTTAATGCAGACGTTTCAGCGAATTTCCAAGTTCTATGCTCAGTTTTTCCCTCAAGACCAAGAAGATCGCATTCTTAAAGATCATGAGATCAATAATTTCATCGACATGATGGAAGAGCAGGGCTGGGAAGTTACAACCTCGGAAGAACTGGTCGGTTGCGGCAAAGTACAAATCTTTACTGAGGGGCCAAACTCTCTTGCCATGTGTACCGAGCAGTGCGAAAGCAGCTTTGATGGTGAAGATATGATCAAACCGATGAGTTGGTTTGTACGCGGTCACCATGCTGATTTTGTCGAGAAAGCCTCTGCGGCTGGCTTTATGGTTCACAAGGTAACGGACTATAAATCCAACGTGAAATATCACGGTGAATACTTAGTCTTTCCAGCCAACCGAGGTGACCGATTAGCTGAGATTCCACTCAGTTTAACGGTGTAAATTACCTGAGAAAATTAATCGACAAGAGCTTCTATTATGGAAGCTCTTTTGCTTTTTTAACGATGGCTTTGACCATACCTTTAAAGATGAAAAGGTGGGCTGGCATCATCGCAAACCAGTACAAAAGACCTCTGAAGCCTTGCGGGTGCCACCACGCGGTGACTGTTAGCTTTCTTTTCTCTCCTAAATCCTCAATCAAAAACTCTAATCGGCCTAAACCGGGGCCCTTCATACCAAACAGCAATGAGATGAATTGATTTTGTTCACAGCGAATCACTTTCCATGAATCGATATGGTCTCCAACCTGTAATTCAGGTCCGGGAGGCGAACGTCTAATCGGTTTTCCGCCACCAAAGAAGATATCGAGCCACTCACGGGTACGCCAAAGGATGTTGGCAAAGAAGTAACCCTCTTTTCTACTGCCGATCTGCTTAACGAGTTTCCATAATTGAGTAGACGAAAGCTCGGTTTCTATTTCGGCGCCAGTCTGTTTTGGGTAATAACCATAACCCGGCTGCCAGCGCGAGAGAGCCGCAGGGTCAAAGCCCCAAACATTACTTCGTACAAATTTTCCTTCTTGCTCGATACTGTTCGCAACCATTTCATTGAATGAGACAAGGGGTTGGGGGTATTTGCTATTGATTGCTTGGCTATCAGCGATGAAGTCATGCTCTAGTCCCGACAGTAACGCCGCTCCAATACTTGAGGGAACGGAAGTCACTACGCCAAGCCATTGAGAAGCCATCTTAGGTGTGAGTAGGGAAGTAGGCCAAATGGAGATAGGCTTATTGATTGTATTCGCGATGACTTTAAACTGTTGGCGATAACTGAGCGTATCTGGCCCGCCCACTTCATAGAGCTGATGCTGTGTCGGTGATTCTTCGGCAACAGATAATAAATAGTGATTGAGGTTTTCTAGTGCGATTGGGTTTGCCTTAGACTCAACCCACTTTGGTGTAATGAGAATCGGCATGTTGTAAACAAAGTCACGCATGATCTCAAACGCCGCAGAACCCGGGCCGATGATTACTCCGGCTCGAAGCTCAGTGATCGGCACGCCTGACTTGCGAATAATATCTCCTGTCATTCGGCGTGCTTTGAGGTGGCTAGAGTCCCCAGTTTGCGGTTGAATCGCACTTAGGTAAATCACATGCTTAACGGCGCTCTGGGTTAGGGCATTGTTAAAATTCTCGGCTAATGAAATTTCGTAGTTTAAGAAATCGTGCCCATGCGCCATGCCGTGGACCAGAAAATAGATTAGGTCGAAATGAGGGATTAACTCTTTAGTCGCAGCCTCGTCTGCAAGGTCGAGATAGCGTAGCGTTAGGTTTGGATGAGGCTCAACACGGGCTTTAAGGTAGTCTATTTGCCTAGCGGCCGCAGTAACATGATAGCCGCGATCACATAGCTGAGATAGGAGTTGTGAACCTACGTATCCAGAGGCACCCAAAACCAGCACATTTTTCATCCCTAACCCCTGTGGTTTTTATGGTTTCATATTCCGACTGATCATATAATAGTCGACTCATTTTTTCTCTCTTTTCATACTGTTGCATTTTGAGGTGCGCGATTGATAACTCTTTCCCAAGTTTTAACCCATACCCGTGGCGATTTTATTAGACGCTTGATCGCGATTGCTTTGCCAATCACTTTACAAAGTATCATGTTTTCGAGCCGAAGCTTGGTCGATGTTTTGATGTTGGGTCAGCTTGGCGAAGCTGAAATTGCGGCGGTTGGAGTTGCGGCTCGCGCTACTTTTGTCACCACCATTATGTTGGTCGGGGTCACAACAGGTGGTGCTCTGCTTACCGCTCAGTATTGGGGAGCGAGTGATCGCAAAGGGGTTAGGGAGAGTACCGCGCTGACTTGGTTGGTATGTATGGTTTTTGCCGCGATTACCGCTTTGCTGTTTATTTTGTTTCCAACGCAGGTGATGGGCTTAGCAACCAACGATCCGGAAGTTATTCAGTTAGGTGCTGAATACTTAGTGATCACCTCAGTAAGTATGTTTGCAGTAGCTTGCGTTGCGAGTATGGCAGTAGGCCTGAGAGCGATGCACAAACCGGGTCTTAGTACCTTTTTCAGCGGCATCGGAATTCTCTCCAACATCTTTCTTAACTGGGTATTCATTTTTGGTAAGTTGGGTGTCCCAGCCATGGGCATTAAAGGAGCGGCAATTGCGACGGTGTTAAGTGGTGCAATAGAAGTCGCTACTTTATTTGGCTACTTGTATGCCAAAAAACATTTACTTGCCTTTAGCGCTAACGACCTTCGCAATGTGCTTGAATTGACTCGTGTCATCAAGTTTTTGAAGTTATCGCTCCCAACCACATTTAACTTTCTTGCTTGGGCAGGTGGCTTATTCGCTTACCATGCCATTATGGGACAATCAGGCGTACAAGGCTTAGCTGCATTGTCAGTGATGTCACCGGTGGAGTCGATTGCGCTGGCTCTGTTGATTGGGATGTCAAACGCCGCCGCAGTACTCGTCGGCAACCAAATCGGGGCAAAGAAATACGATGAAGTATACTATCAAGCGATTGGGGTAACGATACTTAGCGTCCTTGTCGGTGTTGTCGTAGCTGTTGTGCTTTATCTGGTTCAAGGTTTGGTTTTAGATGCGTTTAGCGCACTTACACCAGAAACACGAGCCCTGTCCGAGAAGTTCATGCTAGTGATGAGCGTCGGGATTATTCTCCGCTCCCTTCCTATGATGACTATTGTAGGTGTGCTTCGAGCGGGTGGCGACGTTAAGTTCTGTTTATATCAAGACCTTGTCGCGCAGTGGTTGATTGGTATTCCTTTAGCCGCTTTCGCTGCGATTGGTCTCGGATGGAAACCGGAATGGATCTATTTGCTGTTTTTGACTGAAGAGGTCATCAAATGGTTCGCGTCTCTCTATCGCATGCAGACACGCAAATGGATTCGGAATTTGATCGAAAATTAGACTTTGAACGTAAGTTTATAGTGTTTCGATGCATATCTTGTGATCTAGTATCCAAAATACTTTCTTGATTCGACGATTTAGTGTAGATTCACATTCCTATTTTTAAGGTTTTCGAGAGTATAGATGTTACAACTAACAGACCTATGTAAGGGCTATGTAGATGGTGGTGAGTTTCACCCCGTTTTACAAGGTGCTGAGTTGTCATTAAAGCAAGGAGAACAGATAGCTTTAATGGGTGAGAGTGGCTCTGGAAAGAGTACTTTACTTAACTTGATTGCCGGCTTAGATACCGTAGATTCTGGTGAGGTTGCTTTCCCTAAGTTCTCAATGCATGAAGTCGCGGAAACCAAACGAACTGCCTATCGTCGAAACAATATTGGTCTTATCTTTCAGCAGTTTAACCTTCTTCCTACCCTAAATATTGCCGACAACATTCGCTTTTGTCGGCAGCTCAAAGGTCTACCTGAAGATTCTGGGCTTTGGCGACAAATTCTCTCTGCACTTGATTTGATGCCTCTATTGGGGCGCTATCCAGAAGAGGTGTCTGGTGGTCAGCAGCAAAGGGCAGCCATTGCTCGTGCGCTTTATATGGAACCTAAGATCTTGTTGGCAGACGAACCAACAGGTAGCTTAGATGAACGCAACGCCGAAGCGGTGATGCGTCTTCTGACTACATTGACCAAACAGCTCGATTGTACCCTGCTTTTAGTAACGCACAGTGAACGTGTTGCTGAACATATGGAAGGGAAGATAAGGCTACAAGGAGGACAGCTTCATGTTATGGCCCGTAGTTAAAGCGCTACTTGGTCATTACAGACGTTATCCTTTTCAAATCATCCTAGTTTGGCTTGGTCTAACTTTAGGTGTTTCTCTTCTTGTTGGTGTTAGCTCAATCAACAGCCATGCCCGTCAGAGCTATGAACATGGCGAAAAGCTATTCTCTAATCCTCTTCCTTACCGAATTCGTCCCAAGCACGCAGCAAACAAGATCCCTCAAGGCTTTTATATTCAACTTCGCCGTGATGGGTTCCACCAGTGTGCGCCATTTGAAAGCCTACGCATAAGGACGGCAAACGGAACCGACTTAATGTTGGTTGGAATCGACCCGGTTGCGATGATCGAGTTTGAATCCGGCTCTTTGCTCGATGATATATCTTCTCTTGCGCTAATGAAGCCGCCATATCCTGTGCTTGTTAGTGCAGATCTCGCACTGCATATGAAATGGAATAATGGCGACTTTATTCGGCTAAACGATGGCAGCGCTCTGGGGCCTATTAGTATTGATACCGAAAGGCGATTGAACGGTACGCGTATTGTTGCTGATATGTCTTTACTTAGGATGATCGAACGTAGCTCTGGAATCTCGGTGATCGCTTGTGCGGATATGCCCGAAGAGAAGATCGCTAAACTCAAATCTGTTCTGCCTAATGGTATGGTGCTCACTCGAAGCTCTCGCGCTGAACTTGAGTCATTGACCGAAGCGTTCCATTTGAACTTGAGTGCGATGGGGATGCTAGCATTTCTAGTTGGGCTATTTATCTTCTATCAAGCCATGTCGATGACCTTGACTCAACGTCAGCCTCTGGTTGGGAATTTAAGACAGATGGGGGTGTCGGGTTGGCAGTTAGCTCAGGCGTTGCTACTCGAACTCTTTGCCTTAGTTTTTGTCGGTTGGCTATGTGGCAACATCTTAGGTATGTTACTGGCTAATCAGCTTATTCCAACGGTATCTGCAAGCTTAGGCGATTTGTATGATACCAATATTGGATTGTCGATCGCATGGGACTGGCGCTCTAGCCTATACAGCTTTTATCTTTCGTTAGCCGGAGCAATAGTGGCTTGTGCTTGGCCTTTGGTTCGCTTGCTACGGTCTCAACCAAGTCGATTGACGACTCGATTATCTCTGGTTCGATTTGCTGGTGCTGAATTTACTATTCAGGCGCTTATTGCTTGTGCGTGTTGTGTTGCAGCGATTGCTCTTTACCAAGCTCCGCAAACTCAAGAGACAGGTTTTGCAATTATTGCGTTAATGCTGCTAAGTGTCGCGCTCTTTACGCCTTATATTATCTGGAAAGTGTTTGAAAGCTTGTCGTACACTTTGCGTTGGGTGAAGGTACGTTGGTTCTTTGCTGACGCAGCGGCGAGCATGAGTTACCGTGGTGTAGCGACGATGGCGTTTATGTTGGCAATGGCTGCCAATATTGGCGTAGAGACTATGGTCGGCAGTTTTCGAGATACAACGGATAAATGGTTAACCCAACGACTAGCGGCGGATTTATACATTTATCCAAACAATAGTGCAGCGGCACGCATGAGCACTTGGCTGACCAAACAGCCGGAAGTGGACTCAGTCTGGTGGCGTTGGGAAAAAGATATCTCAACCGATAAAGGTGCGTTGCAAGTTGTCAGCACTGGTGCATCAGAAGGGGAACTTGACGCACTAACAGTTAAATTGGGTATCCCTAATTATTGGTATCATTTGCATCATTCAAAAGGAGTGATGATCAGTGAGTCTATGGCCCTTAAGCTTGGCATTCGCCCCGGCGATTATATCGACTTAACTGGTAAACTTGGCTCTGGTTGGCAAGTCGTCGGCGTTTATTACGACTATGGCAATCCGTACAATCAAGTACTGCTATCACATCGCAACTGGCTTTATGCCTTTGCCGGGAGCGGTTCTGTTGCCCTCGGTGCTGTTTTAAATGATGGTGTGAACCCTATTGGCCTCAAACGGCGACTAGAAACCATCTTCAGGCTCGATGCTGAACGGATTTTTGATAACAGCCACATTCACAGTCAGGCAATGAGAGTCTTTGATCGCACCTTCTCGATTGCGGACACCCTAGGTAACATTACGCTTGTGATTGCCGTGTTTGGTATTTTCTTTGCCACTGTCGCTGGTGAGGTCTCGCGTCAAAAGCATATCTCTTTGTTGCGCTGCCTAGGTATGTCTGGAAGAGAGTTGATTTTGATGGGCAGTTTGCAGCTGTTCGTATTTGGTGCGATAGCGATTCTCATAGCCATGCCTTTGGGATTAGCCCTGGCCAACCTGGTGGTTGATATCGTCATAAAACAATCTTTTGGTTGGACTTTAGAGGTTCAGTTTATTCCGACGGAGTATCTACATTCTGGTGCTTTAGCCATGCTTTCATTGATGGTTGCGGGCGCTATTCCAGTGTTAAGAATGGTGCGCAATACGCCGATGAAATCACTAAGAGATTCGTTATAGATGAGCAGTAGAAGTAAGAGAATACTTGGGGTTTTTGCTATTACGCTCATCTTAAGTGCGTTTGCTTTGGTAGCACTGTATGAACACAGCGCAAGTAACAATATTGCCGTTAGAACGAATGAGGTAAGTTCTGTTCTAGTGTCTAAACCGACTCAGGTGTTTGAGCCTGTTCTACCGGATAACCCTGTTGTTATTCCTCGAGATTTTGCCTTCCACAATGAATACCAACATGGCTGGTGGCACTTCTTTGCTAATGTTGAGGATCAATACGGCGAAAAATATGGTGTTCAGTGGAGCTACTTCAGAATAGCCTCTAATGATAGCAACATGTCGGGTTGGTTGAGCCCTCAGCTGTTTATATCTCATGTTGTTGTCTCTAATAAAGACAAAGTGTGGCGAGAGCAACGTGTCGCTCGTGGCGGAATTGGTCAGGCAGGAATGACGTCTAAACCATTTCGTCTTTGGATAGACAACTGGTTCTGGCGCTCACTAGGTCGTACGCCATTTCCAGGATTGTTGGACGCGCAGACAGACACGTTTAAAGTACGTTTCAAGACGACTACACGTGGTCCATTTGTTATTCCTCGTGAGCGTGGTTATGTGGTTAAACATGATCTACTGCCAATCGCATCCCATAACTTAACAGCCCCGTTTCTAGCCGTTGAAGGCCAGTTAGAGCTCGCACCTGATAAGGTGATTGATGTTAAGGGTACGGGTTGGATGAGCAAAGAGTGGGGCAGTGGGCTACTTGCTGAAGATCAACAAGGTTGGGACTGGTTTGTCTTCCACTTGGATGATGAAACAACACTCTCAATAAACCGTTACCGCCATGACAGTCAATTGCCTTATGTGTTTGGTACTCTAGCGACCAACGATGGGAAAGTCGTTACTTTATACAATGAAGATATCGAAGTGTTGCCGCTGAAAGAAGAAGTACTAGCAAATGGTAAAATCATTCCAATGAGTTGGATGATCAATATTCCTCACTTGTCGATCAGTCTCGAAACTCAAGCTATGAACAACAACTTATGGTTGCCGTTTGTGCTGCCATATTGGGAAGGACCAATAACAACCTCAGGCAGTCATAACGCACAAGGTTTTATGCAACTGACTGGGTATTGAGTTAAAGAGGCGTTGAGCTCTGTGATATAAAAGCCACTTCTTATCTGATGAGAAGTGGCTTTTTGTATTTTATGTGGAATTTCCGATACTTTGCCTATAATGAAACAGAGAAATGAGGTGAACTTATAAAAGTTTGCATCGGAAAAACCGAAGGATATAATCTAAACAATCGATTTTTCCTGATGTAGCCAACTCTATAAACTCAACTGTATTCATTGTTAATCGCTT
Organism: Vibrio tubiashii ATCC 19109; assembly: GCF_000772105.1. Classification (NCBI taxonomy): domain Bacteria; kingdom Pseudomonadati; phylum Pseudomonadota; class Gammaproteobacteria; order Vibrionales; family Vibrionaceae; genus Vibrio; species Vibrio tubiashii. Next base: position 1,824,732 of record NZ_CP009354.1, on the reverse strand, counting down.
ATTAACATAATAAATATAAGGACAATATCATGAGTGATATTATTCGCGATTTTTTCAAATTAGAGTCTGCCGGAGGCATTCTACTAGTTATTGCTGCTGCAATCGCTATGACAATCGCAAACACCTCTCTTAACGATGCGTACCAAGGGTTTTTACACACTTATGTGTTTGGTATGTCGGTTTCACACTGGATCAACGATGGTTTGATGGCAGTCTTCTTCTTATTGATTGGTCTTGAAGTTAAGCGTGAGTTACTAGAAGGCGCTCTAAAATCAAAAGAAACCGCTATCTTCCCTGCCATTGCTGCTGTAGGTGGTATGGTTGCGCCGGCGTTGGTTTACTTGATGTTCAACTATGGTGACGCGCAAGCGGTTCAAGGTTGGGCAATTCCTGCTGCAACTGACATTGCTTTTGCATTGGGTATCATGGCGCTTCTTGGTAAGCGCGTACCTGTTAGCCTGAAAGTGTTCTTACTTGCTCTGGCGATTATTGATGACCTAGGTGTTGTTGTGATTATCGCGTTGTTCTACACAGGTGATTTATCTACTACCGCATTGGCAGTTGGCTTTGCAATGACCGCGGCACTGTTTATGCTCAACGCTAAGAAGGTGACCAAACTCACTCCATATATAATAGTTGGTGCTATCTTGTGGTTTGCGGTATTGAAGTCCGGTGTTCACGCAACACTAGCAGGCGTGGTGATCGGCTTTGCGATTCCTTTGAAAGGCAATAAAGGCGAGCATTCACCACTTAAGCATATGGAGCACGCACTTCACCCGTACGTTGCGTTTGGTATTCTTCCACTGTTCGCATTCGCTAACGCAGGTATTTCGTTAGAAGGCGTATCGATGGACGGTTTGACTTCAATGCTGCCACTTGGTATCGCGCTTGGTCTACTGGTTGGTAAGCCGCTTGGTATCTACTCATTTAGTTGGATTGCGGTGAAATCAGGTGTGGCTAAGCTGCCTGAAGGTATTACTTTCCGCCATATCTTCGCAGTCTCGGTGCTATGTGGTATTGGCTTTACGATGTCGATCTTTATCTCGTCGCTTGCCTTTGGCCCAGTGAACGCAGAATTTGATACCTACGCCCGATTGGGTATCTTGATGGGCTCGACCACAGCTGCTCTGTTAGGTTACTTCCTGCTGCACATCTCGCTGCCAAAGAAGAGCGTAAGTGTTGAGAGTAACGCACAGGTCAAATCTCAGCACTAAAGACCAAATAGGTTAGAAGAAAAAGCGCCCAATTTAATTGGGCGCTTTTGTTTTTGTGGGGTGGTGCAGTATCTCGTTACTTCTCAATAACTGAGAAGATTGTCCATTCTTCGACTACCTCTTCTTTCAAACCGACGACAGTGGCTGTGACGCGTCGGTTTAGTGCATGGGAAGTTTCATCTACCCCTTCGGACTCCAAGCGGGTGTCACCATAACCGACGATGGTTACTCGCTTAGGATCTATCTCGTAAGACAAAAGCTCATCTTCTACGGCATGTGCTCTTTTCTTTGACAGCTCTAGATTGTATTCGGCCGTGCCGACCTTACTGGCATAACCTTGAATTTGAATTGAGGCTGACTTATAGCGCTCTAAAAACTCAGCCATTGTTTGAATCTGATCTGAGAAAATAGGGTTTATTTCATAAGAGTCATTGGCAAATAAGATACGAAGTTGGCGTTCCTCCTCTTCAAACAGGGCCGCACCACAGCCATCGTTGTCCACTTGTGCGCCAGATGGTGTGCCGGGGCAGATATCTCGCGCATTGACAACACCATCTCTATCGTCATCAGTGAGATCTGATATTTGGTTCGCCACAGGAGTGTTGATGTAATCGTACTCGTCTTCGGCAATCACTGCGCTAATGGGGATGAAAGCCATAAGGGTAAATGGGATAAACTGTTTAACTTTCATATTAATACTCCACTCGCTCAGTCCACTCTTCAGGTGTGTCTACTAGCAAAGCGTCAAGCAGATTGCCGGTTGCGTTCATTACGCGATACTTAGCGTATTGTTCAGCGTAATGAGCATCTAAATAATCCTTTCTCGCTTCGAATAGCTCATTCTCTGTATTAAGTAAATCAAGTAAGGTTCGTTGACCAATGCGGTACTGTTTCTCGTAAGCAATGACGGTTTCAGACGCTGAGTCTACGTGGTCTGCCAAAAAGTTCTTTTGTTGCAATGTTAAATCCAATGCACTCCAAGATAGTCGAAGGCTTTCTTCAACTTGACGAAAAGCATTGTCACGCAGATCTTTGGCTTGGTTGAGCTGGTAAGCCGCTCTTTCAGACAGATCGCTGTCTGAACCACCGTTATATAGGTTGTATCGCATGCGAAGCATAGCTAAGGTTTCGTCACTACTGCCTCGGTCGCCACCAGCGTCATCACGCCACGTTTGACTCGCTTCGATGGAAAATGTTGGGTAGTAATTACCTTTAGATTGTTTGTACTGAAAGCGTGCGGAATCAACATCGACTTGAGAGACCTTGATTACGGGGTGCTTTTCATAAGCCTCGACGAGCGCATCTTGTAAAGAAAGGGGCAGCTTAGTTTCATCCGCTCTTGGATAGATTAATCCCAGTGGCTGTTGCCCGACTAAACGCGTGAACTGCGTATGGGTATCAACAAGATTGTTTTGAGCTGCAAGGAGATTCCCGTGAGCTTTCGCTATACGAGCTTCTACTTGCGATACATCTGCAGTAGAGCCTATTCCTGAGTCAGCACGGCGCTGAATATCGCGGTAAATCTCTTTGTGAACGGCTAGGTTACTTTCCGAAAGCGCGAGTATCTCAGTTGCTTTTACAGCATCAAGGTAAACTTGAGTGACACGAAGCGCGAGATCTGAGGCGTCTGATAAAAGTTGGAATCGAACGGATTCGGCATCAGCCGCGGTTCTGTCCATATCGTTAAGAGTGGCATTACCGTCCCATAAGAGTTGGGTAAGGCTAAGGGTTGCTTCTTTTCTAGTTAGATCAGAATCACTTCTCCCGGTCGATTCTGCTGGATTTATACCTTCATATCCAATACCTGCATCTAGGTCCAAGCTAGGCAGATAAGCTCCGCCTGCAGCGTCGGCCTGTTTAACTGCACTTTTAAACTCGTTGAAGGTGCTCTTTAGTTCTGGGTTGGTAGCGAGTGTAATTGCGACTGCCTGCTCCAATGTTTGCGAGGAAGCAGTGAAGCTCGCAAGAACCACACAACTAGCGATAAGTGACTTTTTCAGGTTCAAGGGAGCCTCCTTAATGTCTGCTAAGTCGATAATCCATTTTTATGTAGGGGGAATTCCCCAAATGTAAGTACCAAAAGCTTAGTAGACGTATTCCAAAATTGAGAATCTTTATGCGAAATTGATGAGTTGAATTATTAGTGACTTATAAACTTTCGTATGGACTTTTTTGCTATTGAGTGGAATGTCAATAGTTGGGGTTCTAGCTTTATAGGATGTGGGAGTATGCGAAAGTTTTAACACCATGAATGGGGTGGGGGGACTTATATCGCACAGATGGGAATTGGGTTATGAATGCGAAAAGTCTAGCACCGTTTATGTTGGCTAGTACAACAGTAGTAATTGACATCAACGGTGAGATTAGAGAATTGGTTCCAGGAGAGGTACCAGGGCCTGGAGAAGTCATTGTCGTTTTGGGACAGGGAGCCACCGCCGCAACCGAGCCGCAGATAGAAGCTCAGCTTATAGGTGATGGAGGTGAGAACTTCGATCTTAACTTGGACAATGAAATAGCTTCGATCATCGAACAAATCGAAGAAGGTGTCGACCCAACTCAAAATGAAGACTTCGCGACCGCAGCCGGAGGACAAAATGGGTCGAGTCCAACAGGGACTGGAGACATCGAGCGAACTGGATCTGAAACACTAGCGGAAACTCAATTTGATACATCAGGCCTTGAGTCTCAAGGCCTTTCTGAAACGCAGAGCCTCTCTCTACTCGATCTAGTGGCGCAGGCCGTCTTTGTTGGAGATGATGCGGTTACCGTGTTTGAAACGGATGTTCCTTGGGTTATTACTGGTACGGTTGTCGCAACAGAAACTGATGTTCCAACCTTTGTTCCTCAAGATGGTGTCGCGGGTGATAACGGTACATTTTCTATTGATGCCGATGGTAATTGGACCTATGTAGCGAACAGCGCTTTTGATGAACTCAATATCGGTGATTCTCTCGTTGACGTATTCCCTATTGAATCTACTGACGGCACAGTTGGCAGTGTTACAGTGACGATTAACGGTACCAATGATCTTCCTCAATTTGTCGCGACAGATGATTTTGTCCCAGGTGGCAGTGAAGGGGAAGAGCAGCTTTCTACGTTTGCATTTGAAGATGGTGTTTACAGTTTTGATATACCGGAAAACACCACGGCGGGAGTTGCCATTGGACAAGTGGCAGCGACTGACCCAGATAACGATGTTCTTATTTTCAGCATTTCGACAAATATTCAAAACGAAGGTGGAGAAGACCTATTTGCCATTGACCCAGATAGCGGGATTATTACCCTGACAGCGGCAGGTGCTGCGTCTTTTGTGAATGATTTTGAAATTCTTGAAAACGTCCACAATATCGTGGTCACTGTCACTGAAGGGGACGGAATTGGTGAGCCACAATCTGTTGATGTTGATGTGATATTTACTGAGCTCAATGAAGATGATAATGCACCAGTTTTCGAAGACACTGACGAGGGAGGAGCGTATAACTTCGAATACGATGAAAACTCAACCGATGACTACGTGATTGGCACCGTCAGTGCGACGGATGCGGATGGTGAAAACGTTACTTACAGCATTAAAACCAATGTGTTCAACGATGCCGAAGAGCCATTGTTTGAGATTGACTCAGTCACCGGTGAGATCAGCTTAACTGCAGCAGGTGTTGCTGCGTTCACTAACGACTATGAGTTAGCCGAAAATGAACACAGTATTGTGGTTACGGCGACGGAGGATGACGGTCTAGGGCCAGTTAAAACTACTGATGTCACGGTTAATCTGGATGAGGTTAATCTTGATGATAACGCTCCTGTATTTGAAGGCACCGATGAAGGCGGTGAATACAACTTTGAATATGATGAAAACTCAACCGACGATTATGTGATTGGTACAGTCAGCGCGAGTGATGCGGACGGTGAAAACGTTACTTACAGCATTAAAACCAATGTGTTTAATGATGCTGAAGAGCCACTATTCGAAATCGATTCAGTCACGGGTGAAATTAGCTTAACCGCGGCTGGAGTTGCCGCGTTCACTAACGACTACGAGTTAGCCGAAAATGAACATAGCATAGTGGTCACCGCGACGGAAGATGAAGGCTTTGGTACGGTCAAAACCACCGATGTCACGGTTAATTTGGATGAAGTTAACCTTGATGATAACGCTCCGGTATTCGAAGGCACCGATGAAGGTGGCGAATATAACTTTGTATACAACGAAAACTCAACTGATGATTATGTGATCGGCACTGTCAGTGCGACAGATGCGGACGGTGAAAATGTCACTTACAGCATTAAAACTAATGTGTTTAATGATGCTGAAGAGCCATTATTCGAAATCGATTCAGTCACTGGTGAAATCAGCTTAACCGCGGCTGGTGTTGCAGCCTTCACCAACGACTACGAGTTGGCCGAAAATGAACACAGCATTGTGGTTACGGCGACAGAAGATGAGGGCTTTGGTCCGGTTAAAACCACGGATGTCACGGTTAATCTGGATGAGGTTAATCTTGATGATAATGCTCCGGTATTTGAAGGCACCGATGAAGGCGGTGAATACAACTTCGAATACGATGAAAACTCAACCGATGACTATGTCATTGGTACAGTCAATGCAAGTGATGCGGATGGCGAAAACGTTACCTATAGCATTAAAACCAATGTGTTAAATGAGGCTGAAGAGCCGTTATTCGAAATCGATTCAGTCACTGGTGAAATCAGTTTAACTGCCGCTGGCGTTGCCGCGTTCACCAACGACTACGAGCTGGCAGAAAATGAGCACAGCATCGTGGTCACGGCGACCGAAGATGAAGGTTTGGGTCCAGTCAAAACCACCGATGTCACGGTTAATCTGGATGAAGTTAACCTTGATGATAACGCACCTGTATTCGAAGGCACCGATGAAGGTGGCGAATATAACTTTGTATACAACGAAAACTCAACTGATGATTATGTGATTGGCACCGTCAGTGCGACAGATGCGGACGGTGAAAATGTCACTTACAGCATTAAAACTAATGTGTTTAATGATGCTGAAGAGCCATTATTCGAAATCGATTCAGTCACTGGTGAAATCAGCTTAACCGCGGCTGGTGTTGCTGCGTTCACCAACGACTACGAGCTAGCAGAGAATGAACATAGCATCGTGGTCACCGCGACAGAAGACGAAGGTTTCGGCCCAGTCAAAACCACCGATGTCACGGTTAATCTTGATGAAGTTAATCTTGATGACAATGCGCCAATATTTGAAGGTACCGATGAAGGCGGTGAATACAACTTCGAATACGATGAAAACTCAACCGATGACTATGTGATTGGCACCGTCAGCGCCTCTGATGCAGATGGGGAAAATGTCACTTACAGCATTAAAACTAATGTGTTTAATGATGCTGAAGAGCCATTGTTTGAAATCGATTCAGTCACCGGCGAAATTAGCTTAACAGCGGCTGGCGTCGCCGCGTTCACCAACGACTACGAGTTAGCCGAAAACGAACACAGCATTGTGGTTACGGCAACAGAAGACGAGGGCTTGGGTCCAGTCAAAACCACTGATGTGACTGTCAATCTTGATGAAATCAACCTAGATGACAATGCACCAGTATTTGTTCCAAACGACGGCGACCAGTATGCGTTCTCCTACTTTGAGAACAATACAGAAGACTATGTGATTGGTACTGTCTCTGCGACGGATGCAGACGGTGAGGATGTCACCTACAGCATCAAAACAAATATTTTCAATGACGCTGACGAGCCGCTATTTGAGATTAACCCAACCAACGGGAACATAAGTCTAACAGTAGCAGGGGTGTTGGCATTTACCAACAATTTCGAAGCGTTAGCCAATGTACATACCCTTGTTGTAACCGCCACCGAAGTTGATGGTTTTGGGATTCAGAAATCAACAGACATAGATGTTGAGTTGAGTGAGCTCAATGTCAATGAACTTCCGGTTTCCGAAGACTTCGACGTTGATGCGGGTGATGCGATCTTTGTGCCTATCATCTTCGACTCTGATGATGAGGACCTCGATCATATCTCGGATGAGGATGATGACTTCAATGGCGTTGAGCTTAACGTAATGATTACCTCGCTTCCGCAGTACGGTACCTTACTTTATACCGATGATTTTGGTGAAACTCGTGTACTGACTGAAGCAGACCTCCATGTTTGGGGAGATGCAATTGATCCCGCTAAGCTGTTTGACCCTGATAACTTTACTTATGTACCAGGCCCCGGTGACCCATTTGAGATTGGTTACAGTGGTGATCCAGACGACATAGTGTTAGATGATGATGGTTTCTACAATTGGGGTGAATGGGTAAGCGATACCGAGCGACTCATTACATTGGATAACGGCAACACGATAGGAATTTCTATTACTGACAACAACGACAAACCATTAAAACAATATACTGGAGATAAGCCACATGTTGGTTGGGGTATTGGTGATACCGATGGTAATGGGATGAACAAGAAAGAAACTTTGATTGTTGATCTTAGCGACAACCCACTTGATGTGGTGACTTTCGGCTTAGATGGTATGGGGGGCGCTTTCAACACTAACAGTAACGTCTATGTTGAGGTGACCTATACCTTTGCAGACGGCACAACCCATGTGGAACAGTACCAGAAAGATGAAGGTGATGTCGGTAATAAGAAAATTCTATACGATTTCAGTTACTCATCGCCCGATAATCCAATTGTACAGATGGAATTGAGTTCAACAGGAAGCAACTGGGAGCTGAGATACCTATCTGGTACCCAAGATATTACTGAAGATGTAACATTCGACTATGTTGCGGTCGACTCAGATTTAGCTGTTAGTAATGAATCAACGGTTACCATTGATGTATCAGAATCACCAGAGTATGAGGTGTTATCGGCGGCTGAAGGGGATGATTTGGATGCCGAACTAGGTAATCAAGTCATGCTAGGTGATGAAAACGACAATGTATTTGTCTGGCTGGATGCAACTCTCGATAACGGAACTGACGTCGTCGACAACTTTGATTTAGGCAGTGACTTGATAGACTTGAGAGGCATTTTAGAAGAAGACGATAATGTCTTAGTCGGTGACTTAATTGACTCTATTAGTGCTGAAGTCGATGGCGAAGACATTGTTATGACAGTGACTGATGAAGGTAGAGAGCAGACCATTATCCTTGAAGGAGTGACCAACGCATTTGAAGATGCGGGACTCGTTGAAAACAACTCAATTACCAGTGAGTTAGAAATGTTAACTCAAGTGCTCAAGACAGATGCAGCGTAATCGTCACAATGTTAAAAGACCAACCTTAATCGGTTGGTCTTTTTTGATAGTTAGATCATTATTTTCATCTGATCGTGAAAAATTATTGCCAGACGATTTCAATTTATGATAATTTTCGCCGCAATCTCGGAGATGAGTCTCAATAAGGACATTCTGGGGGATACGCGTGATGGCATTCGGGCTGAGTGAGCATCACGTAGGGTAGGTATCGGCAAGTCCTTTTGTCGATAGACGGGATACTAATGTCGTTAAGCGGCATGTGAATGGGAAACCCAACATTGAACTCACATAACAAAACTACATTAATCAGCTTAGTTCTTCCTCAATGCCCTGTTTTACAGGACAGTTGCATTACTGAACCTTGATCTAATTTCTCGATATGTAATCCATCCATGATGGATCGTTTTCTCGTATGCGCTTTTTAAATAACTCGCGCTACGGCTTGCTATACCCTCAGTTTAGAATTTGTTCTTACGAGGGGAAAGAATTACATTTCAAGGGATTAAATCATGAGCACAGCCTTTGAAGTCGATAACACAGTGATGAACACTGTTGTCGCAACTCCTTTTTCAACTCAGATTCCAGTTTTGGAAGGAATCTACGATCTGACTCCAGATCAGATCCTACTAGACCAAGAACAACATGAATCTGAAGTTCGCTCTTATCCACGACGCCTGCCTATTGCCATTAAACAGGCCTACGGTGCGCTTGTTGAAGACACTCGTGGTCAATTATTTTTAGACTGTCTCGCTGGCGCAGGCACTCTGGCGCTGGGATATAACCACCCAGAAATCAATCAAGCGTTAATAGCTCAGCTAGACAGTGGCTTACCGTACCAAACGCTTGATATCGCGACCCAAGCAAAAACGCACTTCATCAAAACTGTAAAAGAGTTTTTGCCACAAGAGTTGGCCGGCGATTGTGTCATTCAGTTTTGTGGGCCTTCTGGTGCAGACGCCGTTGAAGCCGCGATTAAGCTCGCAAAGCAAACTACAGGTAGAAACACCATGTTTGCTTTCCGTGGCGCATACCACGGCATGACAAACGGCACCATGGGCATGATGGGTAATCTAGGCACTAAGGCACGTCGAACTGGCCTAATGTCTGACGTTCACTTTATGCCGTTCCCATATAACTTGCGCTGCCCATTTGGTTTAGGCGGTGACGAGGGTGCCAAAGCTAGCATTCGCTACATTGAACGTCTATTGCACGATGATGAAGCGGGTATCATGAAACCAGCGGCTATCGTTGTTGAACCTGTACAAGGTGAGGGAGGGGTTGTTCCAGCTCCCGCTTTCTGGCTTAAAGAACTACGCCGTATCTGTGATGAGCATGGAATCTTGCTGATTTTTGATGAGATTCAATGTGGTGTCGGCAAATCAGGCTATAACTTTGCATTCGAAGAAGCAGGCATTGTTCCCGATATTCTATGTCTGTCGAAAGCGATTGGCGGCGGTATGCCAATGTCTTTGCTCGTGATTAACAAGCAGCACGACACATGGAAACCGGGCGAGCATACTGGAACATTCCGTGGTAACCAGTTAGCGATGGTTTCTGGTGCAAAAGCGCTAGAAATTATCCAACGCGACAACTTAGTTGAGCACGCCAATATTGCTGGCCAGTATCTACGTCACGGTCTCGAAGCGATTCAGTCACGAGTCAACTGTATCGCAGAAGTACGTGGCAAGGGTTTGATGCTTGGTGTTGAAATTCGCAAGCCGGGTAATGACCTGAACAAGTTTGGTGAGCCTGTCTCGGACGGTGAACTCACATTGAAAATCCAACGCGCTGCGTTAGAACGTGGTCTGATGGTTGAAAAAGGTGGACGTGACGGTTCAGTGATCCGTTTTCTACCGCCATTGATTATCTCTTTCGAGCAAATTGATTTTGCTCTGCGGGTGCTTGAAGAAGCGATTATTGTCGCGGGTGGTAGCCATCTTGATTCACAAGAGGGCAACGCTGCGTGGAAGCAACATTTCGTTCAAACAGGTGAGTCTGGCAGTGATGAATTCGCCAAAGCCATGAATCATACTACGGCGAAAATGAAAGCGGTGTTTGAGCAAATTGGGGCGCCATATTCTGGTTTAGAACCTAAGCAGCTTGAGCAGGCAATCAACGCTGTTGATCTCGATAATAAAAACGCTTCGTTGATTGACGTGATTGGTGAGACGGCAGACTTAGTTGCCAAGAACTCAATCATAGTGCAGCACCCTGACTGTATTGCGCATCTTCACACGCCACCATTGATGCCTTCGATTGTCGCTGAGGCGATGATCGCTGCGCTAAACCAATCAATGGACTCTTGGGATCAAGCATCCGCAGCCACTTACGTTGAACAGAAAGTGATTGACTGGATGTGCGAGAAGTATGAGTTGGGTGCTCAAGCAGACGGTATCTTCACCAGTGGTGGAACCCAGAGTAACCTGATGGGACTACTGCTCGCGCGCGATTGGATTGCAGATAAGCTTGATTCACATTCGATTCAAAAGCTAGGTTTACCGGAATACGCGAGTAAGTTGCGTATCCTGTGCTCGAAGAAATCTCACTTTACAGTGCAAAAATCTGCTTCTTTGCTCGGTTTAGGTGAAAGCTCAGTTTGCTGTGTCGATGCCAACCCGAATGGAACCATCAAGGTTGACGCCTTAAAGGTTGAAATGGAGGCATTGAAGTCGCAGGGTCTAATACCGTTTGCTGTAGTGGGTACTGCGGGCACAACCGATCACGGTGCGATTGATGATTTAGCATCCATTGCTGATATCGCTGAGCAAAATGCATTGTGGTTCCACGTTGACAGTGCTTACGGCGGAGCTTTGATTCTAAGCAGCCATAAGTCACGTTTAGCGGGTATTGAGCGAGCAGATTCAGTTAGCGTTGACTTCCATAAGTTGTTCTATCAAACAATCAGTTGTGGTGCAGTACTGCTCAAAGACAAAGCGAACTTTAAGTACCTTCTTCATCATGCTGATTATCTCAATCGCGAACATGATGAACTGCCTAATTTAGTCGATAAGTCGATTGCGACGACCAAGCGTTTTGATGCATTGAAAGTCTTTATGACGATGCAAAGCGTAGGTCCAGAGACGTTGGGCAAAATGTATGACCATCTTCTTGAGCAGACACTACAAGTGGCGGATCTGATTGAAAGTGATTCGGCGTTTGAGTTACTCGCGCAGCCTTCACTATCGACTGTGCTGTTTAGAGTTTGTGACTCGCAAACTAACGATTTAGATGAATTGAATAAGACTCTAAGACTGCAGGCCCTGACTCGTGGCATTGCCGTACTTGGCGAAACAGTAGTGAATGATAAGTCGGCGCTTAAATTTACTATTCTAAACCCTTGCTTGAAGATTTCTGACTTTGAGTCTTTATTAAACAAAATCAAAAATTTAGCTTCTGAGCTAGCGAAATAAAGGTAACGTAATACTATGGCTATTTTACAAATTGGTGCAGGTGGTGTCGGTTGGGTTGTAGCGCACAAAGCAGCGCAAAACAACGATGTACTAGGTGACATTACTATTGCGTCTCGCACAATCGGTAAATGTGAAAAGATCATCGAATCTATCCAGAAGAAAAACAACCTTAAAGACAGCTCGAAGAAACTTGAAGCTCGTGCCGTCAACGCGGATGATGTGGAAGCGTTAGTTGCTCTAATCAAAGAAGTGCAACCTGATCTGGTTATCAACGCGGGTCCTCCGTGGGTAAACATGGCGATTATGGAAGCGTGTTACCAAGCGAAGGTGAACTACCTAGATACATCAGTAGCGGTTGACCTATGTTCTGAAGGTCAGCAAGTTCCTCAAGCTTACGATTGGCAGTGGGGTTACCGCGAGAAATTTGCTGAAGCGGGTATTACCGGTATTCTTGGCGCAGGCTTCGACCCGGGTGTAGTTTCTGTATTTGCTGCTTACGCAGTGAAGCATTTGTTCGATGAGATCGATACGATTGACGTCATGGACGTAAACGCAGGCGATCACGGTAAAAAGTTCGCAACCAACTTTGACCCAGAAACCAACATGCTGGAAATTCAGGGCGACTCTTTCTACTGGGAAAACGAAGAGTGGAAACAAGTGCCTTGTCACTCGCGTATGCTTGAATTTGATTTCCCTAACTGTGGTACACACAAAGTTTACTCAATGGCGCACGATGAAGTTCGTTCAATGAAAGAGTTTATCCCAGCGAAACGTATCGAGTTTTGGATGGGCTTTGGTGACAAGTACCTAAACTACTTTAACTGCATGCGTGACATTGGTCTGCTTAGCCCAGATCCACTCACACTGCATGATGGTACAGTTGTTCAACCTCTACACGTACTGAAAGCACTGCTTCCAGATCCAACTTCACTTGCTCCGGGTTACACTGGCTTAACTTGTATCGGTACTTGGGTTCAAGGTAAGAAGGACGGTAAAGAGCGCAGCGTATTTATCTACAACAACGCTGATCACGAAGTGGCATACGAAGATGTGGAACACCAAGCGATCTCTTACACTACGGGTGTTCCTGCTATCACAGCAGCACTACAGTTCTTCCGTGGTGAGTGGGCGGATAAGGGTGTGTTCAACATGGAACAGCTAAACCCAGATCCATTCCTAGAAACAATGCCAAGCATCGGTCTTGATTGGCATGTTCAAGAGCTTGAAGCGGGTCAAGGTCTGCCAGTAATTCACGAACTTAAAAAGTAACGACTGAATTTTTAGTTTGGTATCAAAAGGGGACTGCAGTGTTCCCTTTTTCGGTCATTGCGATCTATTAGATGTTGGTATTAACCATGTTTATTTTGTAACTCACTACGTTCAGACAGGACAAAATAAACATACTCAATACCAACTCCATCAGCTATGGCTCTTTATCATTAGATTCTGCTTGAGTGCATAAGATGACATTTCAGAAAGAACAACTCAAAACCCCTTACTTTATGATCAACGAAGATAAGTTGATTGAAAATCTAGAGAAAGCAAAACAGCTGAAAGAAATCTCTGGTGTGAAACTGGTGTTGGCACTCAAATGTTTCTCTACGTGGGGCGTGTTTGACATTATTAAGCCTTACTTAGATGGCACCACAAGCTCTGGTCCTTTTGAAGTAAAGCTTGGCCACGAAACGTTTGGCGGAGAAACGCACGCATACAGTGTTGGTTACAGCGAAGATGACGTACGTGAAGTGGCTGACATTTGTGACAAGATGATCTTTAATTCACAGTCTCAGCTCGCGGTCTACCGCCATATCGTTGAAGACAAAGCGTCAATTGGTTTACGTTTAAATCCAGGTGTTAGCTATGCGGGTCAAGATCTAGCGAATCCGGCGCGTCAATTTTCTCGCCTTGGAGTACAAGCGGATCATATTGACCCCGAAGTATTTGAGAACATTGATGGTGTGATGTTCCATATGAACTGCGAAAACAAAGATGTTGATGCGTTCATTGGTTTACTTGACTCGATCTCTGAGCAGTTTGGTGACTACTTAAACAAGCTTGATTGGGTAAGCATGGGCGGCGGCGTGTTCTTTACATGGCCAGATTACGATATTGAGAAGCTGGGCTTGGCGCTAAAGGCATTTTCAGAAAAACACGCGGTACAAATGTACCTTGAGCCGGGCGAAGCTATCATTACCAAAACCACGGATCTTGTTGTGACTGTGGTTGATATTGTTGAGAACGTTAAGAAGACAGCGATTGTAGATTCTGCAACAGAGGCACATCGCTTAGATACGTTAATCTATGATGAGCCAGCATCTATTCTAGAAGCATCAGATAACGGCGAGCATGAATATGTGATTGGCTCTTGCTCTTGCCTTGCTGGCGATCAGTTCTGTGTGGCTAACTTTGACAAGCCGCTACAGGTTGGTCAACGCCTCCACATCCTAGATAGTGCAGGTTATACCATGGTTAAGCTTAATTGGTTCAACGGATTACGTATGCCTTCAGTCTATTGTGAGAGAAGCTCGGGAGAGGTTCAGAAATTGAATGAGTTTGATTATTCTGACTTCAAGCGCTCACTGTCACAATGGTCTGTGAAATAGCAAATAAAAAGAGAGCGATTCGTCGCTCTCTTTTTCATTTGACTCAAGGTTTAGTTTTCCACCATGACCCTTGTGTCTTCACTTAAAGACTCAAGTTCATTTGCCACGTCGTTGATATTGATCTGCTTAGGCAATCTTATCGACAAGTTTGCCGTAAATAAGCTCGAGCTCACTCCACCTCCACCAGCGATGAAGACTCTTTGGCAATCCATATCAAGGATACTAATGCCTTGCCCATCTAGAACATGGGTGATTTCGTTAACGATGCCCGCGCGATCATTGGAATCGAGTCTGAGTTGGTAGATGGTATCAACATCGTGCGCCAACTGATCTGAATCTGTAATTTGTACCAGTAAGTCAGGATGGGAAGTGAAGGCGTCTTTGACAAGTTGTTCGTTCGCACTAGGAAGTTCAACTTTAATCACCGCAGCAACTTGGTCTTCGATGAAATTGACTTTGCTAATGAGCCATTTACCTCCATTTTCATGGGTAATAGCCGCAAGTTGCTTGATAGTGGCAGGCGTCGCTTTGCCAACGAAATTAACAATAAATGTGCTGTTCATATTGAGCCTCCAAACGCTGAGAAAGGCATGTGCTTTCAATATTTGTTGATAAGGAAAGCGATCTTGATACCTAACTTCAGTTTAGAATGCGCGTAAAGCTTGGGTTTGACCTGAGTCAAGTTTTACACCTAAATCCTTGTCACTGCTACGGATCTTTAACCGCGAGCACAAAAAAAGCGATGTAAAACATCGCTTTTTCAGTCAGAGGTGGTGTGATTTAAAAGCTAACTTTCATCTCAACGCCGTAGAAAACGTTGTCATAGCTAGCACCAGCATCCATCGCGAACTTAGCGGCATCTTGATTACCGAACCAAGGCTTACTGCTGTATTGGAATTCTGCACTACCGCCCCAAGCGCCGCTCACCCAACCGTGGATATGACCGACTGGGTTTAGGAAGAACAGAGAAACATCGCCGACCGTTTCAGAGCCCAATACTTCGCCACCAGATGCGACAATGTTTTGCTCAGCTTCAAACATCATCTCACCGACCACAGCACCAAAGAAAGGGGTGATAAAGATGTCCTGCCAAGAAGGCACTTCTGCAAAGGCTTCGACACCGTATTCCCAGAAGAAGGTCGACATCGTCGCCGAGTATAAGAAAGACTCAAACTCGTTGAAGCCGGCATGGCGAGCTGCTGTGTAGTAGACACCACCAAAATAAGGGTGCATGACATAGTTAAGGAAGTGCTCATCTCTATCCCATGTCGGGCCCGAAGTGACATTGTCTTTCCATTTAGAACCAAGACCACTAAGGTCACGATCTTCTTCATCCCATTTTGTGATTGATTCGGGAAGAAGTGTCATCAAGCCGACAGTGGCAACACTCAGTCCTAAAATCGTGTAGGTTTGCCCCATTAAGTAATCCCAATCTTTGCCGTCGGAAACAGTGAGATATTTAGGTAACCCTGGACCTTCGAGTTTTAGGTCATTTTCTGTCAAACTGAGTGAAAACGGGTCTGACGATTGATATTGATAAGAATGATAGAAAAACGTGTCGGATTCAGCTTGATCTACAGTGTATGAAAACTCAATATGTTGATTAGAATCATATACATTGGCACTGGCCTGGGCAGAAGCTGACAAAACTAAAGCGGTGATGCTTTTTTTCAACACTGAGTACTCCATCGTTATTATTTTAATGATCAGGGTCACAAGTATCCAACAAAGTTGGCGTATTGGGAATCTGAAATTGTCCTAAATAAGAAACTTAGTTGTTTTTTGGCCTAATGCCATAATAAATATCAGTTAAACTCATAAAATATGTGACGTTTTCCCACTAAGGATAAAATAATGTTGAAAATCGCAATGCTGAGCACTGGGGAAGAAGTCCTCCACGGAGACATCGTCGATACGAATGCTGCGTGGTTATCTCAAAGATTTTTCGAACAAGGCTTCAGCGTAACTAAGCGCTCAACGGTTGGCGACGAGATGTCAGCTCTTGTCGAAGAGCTGATGATGCTAAGTTTTAACAGTGACATCGTCGTTGTGAATGGTGGGTTAGGCCCAACAAGTGATGACTTGAGCGCTGAGGCGGTGGCAGTGGCAGCTGAAAGCGAGCTTGTCTTATATCCAGAATGGTTAGCAAGGCTAGAGAAGTTTTTTGCCTCTCGTGGGTTAGTGATGCCTGAAAGCAACCGCAAACAAGCCATGTTGCCAAAAGATTCGGTTCTACTTGATAACCCAATCGGAACCGCTTGCGGTTTCAAAGTTCGCTTTAACGACTGTGATTTCTACTTCACACCGGGTGTACCTAGCGAATTCAAGCTGATGGTAGAGCAACAAATTCTGCCTGATATGAGGGCCACTCATAGCAATGTATTAGGTCAGGAGTGCAGTAAGCTTTATACCTTTGGCACTTCTGAGTCGGCGTTGTCAGATAAGCTCGACAAGGTACAACTTCCTGATGGCTACACACTGGGTTACCGCTCATACCTGCCTTACATCGAAGTGAAGTTGTTTGGCCCTAAGAATGATTTAGATAACCGAGTCAAATTGCTGCAGATTATCTTTAATCTGATTGAGAGCAATGTGGTGAGTGTTGATGAATCTATGCAGGATCATGTCGCGTATCTAATCCAAGAGCGTAAACAATCTATCGCGACGGCGGAACAATCGACTTATGGTTCGTTATCACACTGGCTGCAATCAAAAGAAGTAGCAGCTCAATACTGTGGTCATGGTTGGGTGTTAGGCGAACGCGTTAATGTTGGGGATGAAAATGACGACCAACTTGCCGCTGCATTTGCCCTTGCTGGAGCGACGAAAGACAAATGCGCGACGGATATTGCCATAGTGACAGCCAAGGTCATTGATAAAACATTCTCAGTTGCACTCGCAGCTCCAGAAGGGGAGTGGGGACAAACGCTAACTTTCAATCGCAACTATACTCGCGAAGAGCGTACGTTAGTGATCACAACCGTTACGGCGGATATGCTACGTCGTTACCTCAACGCTAAACCTATGTTTGTCCAGTACAGTTCATTGAGCAGAAACAAAGAAATGTTTGTGCCACGCAGTGCAATAGAAGCATAATTATTCAACTAGGATAGTGAGCCAGTTTTGTCAAATTGGCTCAGTCTGCTGTTCTGTATTAAGTGAATGATCCTATTTCTTATTACTCATTCATACTCATATTATTTTTATATGCCAAATTCGAATATCGCTTAACTGGATGATTTTCAATAGAAGAGGATTTTGTCTTAGATTTGATACGTGCATTCGGCCAAATAACCTTTAAAATGACAATTCAGGATTTCAATTGCTCAGGGAGGTTAGCATGTTTAATCAGTCCAAGATCCTTGTTTGGTATCAAGTGGCGAGCCAAAAAGTCTTTCTAGGTGAAGCACTTAATGGAAAGCATCAAGACGTTATCTCTTTGTGGCTACAAGCGCCAGAGGACAAGCCAAGTGGTGAATGTTTGGGCTATCGACTTTCGTTATTTGATGATGATGGAAGGGAGATCGCAGATAAGCCTGTTTCTATGCTGACTGCGGATGAGTTTTTGTCTGGAGCACGAGTTCAGATATAAGAACGGCCAGCATTAAGCTGGCCGTTGTCTATTTTGTGCATATTTATGCGCGTTTTTCTTTAAGCGAGTAGTTGACACCTTCCACTTCAATGTCTGTTTTCGCTTTACAGATACACGGCAAAATTTCTTTTTCTTGCGTGTACGCCATTGCAAAACCAACGTATTCAACTTCACCTGAGACCAGTTTACAGCGGCAAGCGCCACAGTGCCCATCTCTACAGTTGTATTCAGGCTCTAACCCTGCATTCTCCATTGTTTCTAGAATGGTATTAGAAGGGTGAGACTGAACCGATGTAATAGCGTTGATTTTGATATTAGGCATTACAGTTCGAAATCCTTGAAGTCGTCTGCACGTACGTCGCTGTCGATCTGACCAACCAGGTAAGATGAAATTTCTGCTTCTTGCGGCGCAACCTGCACGTTATCTGAAGACAACCATGCATTAATCCAAGGAATTGGGTTAGAAGTTGCTTCAGGGTAAGCAGCGTCTAGGCCAACAGCTTGCATACGAATGTTGGTAATGTATTCAACGTACTGGCAAAGAATGTCTTTGTTCAGACCAATCATTGAGCCATCTTTGAATAGGTATTCTGCCCACTCTTTCTCTTGCTCAGCAGCATCTTTAAACAGCTCGAAACACTCTTGCTTACACTCTTCAGCAATCTGCATGAAAGAGAAGTCATCTTGGCCGTTACGCAGCAGGTTAATCATGTGCTGTGTGCCGGTTAGGTGCAGCGCCTCATCACGAGCGATAAGCTTGATGATCTTAGCGTTACCTTCCATTAGCTCACGCTCAGCGAAAGCAAATGAACACGCGAAACTCACGTAGAATCGAATCGCTTCCAGTGCGTTAACTGACATCAAACAAACGTAGAGCTTCTTCTTAAGGTCGTGAAGGGTAATCTTCACTTCTTCGCCGTTGATGTTATGAGTACCTTCACCGTAACGATGGTAATCATTGGTCATTTGAATCAGATCGTCGTAGTAGCGAGAAATGTCTTCAGCACGCTTAAGGATGTGCTCATTTTCTACGATGTCGTCAAACACTAGACCCGGATCATTCACGATGTTACGGATGATGTGCGTGTAAGAGCGTGAGTGAATTGTCTCAGAGAAAGACCAAGTTTCAATCCAAGTTTCTACTTCTGGTAGAGATACCAACGGCAGTAGGGCAACGTTTGGGCTACGACCTTGGATAGAATCGAGTAGTGTTTGGTACTTAAGGTTTGAGATGAAGATGTGCTTTTCATGCTCTGGCAGCTTGTTGTAATCGATACGATCGCTTGACACGTCCACTTCTTCAGGACGCCAGAAGAAAGACAGTTGCTTCTCGATTAGCTTTTCGAAGATCTCAAACTTCTGTTGGTCGTAACGAGCAACGTTTACTGATTGACCTAAGAACATAGGTTCTTTTAGTTGGTCATTTTTGTTTCTGTTAAAAGTACTGTAAGCCATGGTGCCTCAATTCCTTTTAAGCCCCTCATGTCTGAGGGGCGAATAATTTGTTAAGCCTTGATAACCCTTTAGTTAGGATTATGGTTTAAATCTTACAACCGCCGCCTGCGCAATCGTCGTCTTGTGGTTGTACTGCGTCTTTCTGATCGTCGCTCGCGCCATCACGTGTGTTGTGGTAGTAAAGTGTCTTCACACCAAACTTATACGCAGTTAGCAGATCTTGAAGCAGTTTCTTCATTGGCACTTTGCCACTTTCAAAACGCGTTGGGTCGTAGTTAGTATTTGCTGAAATCGCTTGGTCGACAAACTTCTGCATGATACCCACCAGGTGTAGGTAACCATCGTTTGAACCGATGTTCCATAGCAGTTCGTAGTTGTCTTTGTACTCAAGGAAATCTGGCACTACTTGCTTCAGGATACCGTCTTTAGACGCCTTCACTGAAACGTAACCACGTGGTGGTTCAATACCGTTGGTCGCGTTAGAGATCTGAGAAGATGTCTCAGATGGCATTAGCGCGGTTAGGGTAGAGTTACGTAGGCCGTGCGTCATGATTTCTTCACGTAGGCCATCCCAATCATAGTGCAGTGGCTCGTCACAGATTTGGTCAACGGCTTTCTTGTAAGTGTCGATTGGCATTAAGCCTTTCGCGTAATTCGTTTCTTCGAATAAAGGACACTTACCTTGCTCTTTCGCCAACGCAACCGAAGCTTTCAGCAAGTAGTACTGCATCGCTTCAAATGTACGGTGTGTTAGACCATTTGCACTGCCATCTGAGTATTTCACTCCGTTCTTCGCTAGGTAGTAAGCGTAGTTGATCACACCAACACCTAAAGTACGGCGATTCATTGTTGACTTGTACGCAGCAGGTAGCGGGTAATCTTGGTAATCCAGTAGTGCGTCTAGGGCACGAACAACAAGATCTGATAGCTCTTCAAAGTCATCAAGAGACTTAATCGCACCAAGGTTGAATGCAGATAGTGTACATAGAGCAATCTCACCAGAGTCATCTTCAACGTTTGTCAGCGGCTTAGTTGGCAGCGCGATTTCCAAACATAGGTTAGATTGACGAACAGGTGCAACTTCTGAGTCGAACGGGCTGTGCGTATTACAGTGGTCAACGTTCTGAATGTAGATACGACCTGTAGAAGCACGCTCTTGCATCAAGATAGAGAACATCTCGATAGCTTTAACGGTTTCTTTCTTGATTGATGGATCGTTTTCGTACTGAACGTATAGACGTTCGAACTCGTCTTGGTTCTCGAAAAATGCATCGTATAGACCCGGTACATCTGATGGTGAGAACAGAGTAATGTTGCCACCTTCAACTAAACGTTGGTACATCAAGCGGTTTAGCTGTACGCCGTAGTCCATGTGACGAACACGGTTCTCTTCAACACCACGGTTGTTCTTAAGAACCATCAGTGCTTGAGATTCACCATGCCATAGTGGGTAGAACACAGTCGCCGCACCGCCACGAACACCACCTTGAGAACAACATTTAACCGCTGTTTGGAAGTATTTGTAGAAAGGGATACAGCCCGTATGGAATGCTTCACCACCACGGATCTCTGAACCTAGAGCACGGATACGGCCAGCGTTGATACCAATACCAGCGCGTTGAGAAACGTAACGAACAATAGAGCTTGCTGTCGCGTTGATTGAATCTAGGCTATCGCCACACTCAATAAGTACACATGAGCTGAACTGACGAGTAGGAGTACGTACGCCTGACATGATTGGCGTAGGTAGAGAAATTTTGAATGTCGATGTCGCATCATAGAAGCGCTTGATGTAATCAAGACGTGTCTCTTTCGGGTATTTCGCGAATAGACAAGCAGAAACTAGGATGTAAAGGAACTGAGCACTTTCGTAAATCTCACCGGATACACGGTTTTGAACAAAGTACTTACCTTCAAGCTGTTTTACGGCTGCATAAGAAAAATCGAGATCGCGCTTGTGATCAATGTAGGCATCTAGCTCATCAAGTTCTGCTTTGGTGTAGTCTTCCAGAATGTGCTGGTCGTATTTACCCATATCCACAAGGCGAGCAACGTGATCGTATAGCGTTGGTGGCTCATACTGGTCATACGCTTTTTTACGTAGATGGAATACAGCCAAACGTGCCGCTAGATATTGGTAATCAGGCGTCTCTTCAGAAATCAAATCTGCTGCAGACTTGATGATGGTTTCATGGATATCAGACGTAGTGATACCGTCGTAGAACTGAATGTGAGCGCGTAGTTCTACTTGAGATACAGAGACGTTGTCTAGACCTTCGGCAGCCCAGGTGATAACGCGATGGATCTTTTCGAGATCAATACTTTCTTTGCGTCCGTCACGCTTAGTAACGGTAAGTTGTTGGTTCATTCTGCTTCATTTCCCTAACAAAACTGATAAAAGCCGTATTTTTGTGTAATTCTTGTAAAAATCGTTCCGGCTTTGTGATCAAAGTCTATCTATATATTGTAGTACAAACACAACATATAGGGGTGCACCAAGGTGCGAGTTACAAGATAGTGCTATCCCCATGGCTTTTCAAGTTACAGATCTTGGATGACTTGTGGATAACTAACAAAATTAAAAAAAACAGTAAGTGACTACTAACCGATGAGGTTAGAGCGGGTAAGATTGTAATTAATTACCGTTTTTAGATCGGTTTAGAAGTAACCACAAACAAAAAAAAATTCCTTGATCTTTGGTCAAAGTTGTCTTCGATTTTTGCTTTGATTATTTTGGAATCAAACCGACAAAAATTGCTTCAATTGGCACTAAAAAAGGCGATGAGCATGTGCTATCGCCTTAATCTTGACCACTACATCTAGTATGTGACAAATGTTAAAATTTCTGAGTATGAACGATGTAATTTACATCAACATTTTGACCGAGCTTGTAGGTGTCTGTAAGAGGGTTGTAGTGCAGGCCAGTAATCCCGGTTTCGGTTAAGTCGGTTTGATCAACCATCTTAATCAGCTCAGCAGGGCGGATGAACTTATCGTGATCGTGAGTGCCTTCAGGTACGATCTTCAACAGCTTTTCTGCGCCGACAATCGCGAACAGATAAGACTTAAGGTTGCGGTTAAGTGTTGAAAAGAACACATGGCCGCCCGGTTTCACCAAGGCCGCACATGAACGAATCACTGACTGTGGGTCAGGGACGTGCTCAAGCATCTCCATACAGGTCACAACGTCATACTTGCCTTGGTTTTCCGTAGCATGATCTTCAATTGTGCTCTGGATGTAGGTGAGCTTAGTGCCCGTTTCTAAAGCGTGTAGTCTCGCCACTTCCAATGGCTCTTTACCCATATCAAGACCGGTGACAATCGCGCCTTCTTTGGCCATGCTTTCCGCTAGAATACCGCCGCCACAGCCGACGTCTAAGACTTCTTTGCCAAACAAGCCATCACAATTGTCCAAAACATAGTTGAGGCGTAAAGGATTGATCTGATGCAAAGGCTTAAATTCACCTTCTAAATCCCACCAGCGTGAGGCCATATCCTCAAACTTCTTAATTTCGTTTGGATCGACGTTTTGTGATTGGGTCATAACAACTCTATTAATTTAACCGCTTCCTTGAATGACAGGCATTATACCTGTTAACCACATACACTCCATAGACGGGATCACTTTTCTCTACGGGTGGATAAAATATAACCATTTATCAGCAAGATATCAGATGAGTGTGCAAATTCTCGGCGTTTGATTCACAACCAAGCTCACAACCTGATAAAAGGAGAGGGAAAGTAATGCCGAACCACTGAAATGTATGTTATATTTTTGCACCTTAAGCGTATTGTACATACGATCTATAAATAGAGGGATAATGGCTCTATGAGCGATCTAGCGAAAGAGATCACGCCCGTAAACATTGAAGATGAGCTTCGAGGTTCATACCTAGACTACGCGATGTCAGTAATCGTTGGTCGTGCTCTTCCAGATGTGCGTGATGGCCTAAAGCCTGTACACCGCCGCGTTTTGTTCGCGATGAATGTACTAGGTAATGATTGGAATAAACCATATAAAAAATCTGCCCGTGTTGTTGGCGACGTAATCGGTAAATATCACCCACACGGTGATAGCGCTGTGTACGATACAATCGTACGTATGGCTCAGCCGTTCTCACTTCGTTACATGCTGGTCGACGGTCAAGGTAACTTCGGTTCGATCGATGGTGACTCAGCGGCAGCAATGCGTTACACCGAAGTTCGCATGGCAAAAATTGCCCACGAACTTTTGGCTGACCTAGATAAAGAAACAGTAGACTACGTGCCTAACTACGACGGCACTGAGCAGATCCCTGCTGTTCTACCTACAAAAATTCCTAACCTATTGGTAAACGGTGCTTCTGGTATCGCAGTAGGTATGGCAACCAACATTCCTCCGCACAACCTGACAGAGGTAATTGATGGCTGTCTTGCGTACATCAATAATGAAGCGATCACTATTGATGAGCTAATGGACTACATTCCTGGTCCAGACTTCCCAACAGCAGCGCTAATCAGCGGCCGTAAAGGTATCGTCGATGCTTATAAGACGGGCCGCGGTAAGATTTACATGCGCTCGAAAGCGGATATAGAAACAGACAAGAATGGTAAAGAAACCATTATTGTTACCGAAATTCCTTATCAGGTTAACAAAGCACGCTTGATCGAAAAGATCGCTGAGCTAGTTAAAGATAAGAAAGTTGAAGGTATCAGTGCACTACGCGATGAGTCAGATAAAGACGGTATGCGTATTGTTATCGAATGTAAGCGTGATGCAGTTGGCGAAGTGGTTCTAAACAACCTTTACGCACAAACTCAGCTTCAAACCACATTCGGCATCAACATGGTGGCACTGAACAACGGTCAGCCACAGCTATTCAACTTGAAAGATATGTTGAAGTGCTTTGTTGATCACCGCCGTGAAGTGGTAACTCGCCGTACTATTTTCGAACTACGTAAAGCGCGTGAGCGTGCACATATTCTTGAAGCACTTTCTCTTGCACTAGCAAACATTGATGAAGTTATTGAACTGATCAAAAACGCGCCAACACCAGCAGAAGCGAAAGTGGGCTTGGTTTCACGTGGTTGGGATCTTGGTAACGTTGCTTCAATGCTTGAGCGTGCGGGTACTGATGCTGCTCGTCCTGAATGGCTAGAAGATCAGTATGGTATCCATGACGGTCAGTACTTCCTGACTGAAACTCAAGCGCAAGCTATTCTAGAGCTTCGTCTACACCGCCTAACGGGTCTAGAGCATGAGAAGATTCTAGACGAGTACAAAGCACTTCTAGATGAGATCGCTGAGCTAATGCACATTCTTGCAAGCACTGAGCGTTTGATGGAAGTGATTCGTGAAGAACTAGAAGCGGTACGTGATGGCTTCGGTGACGCACGTCGTACAGAGATTACAGCGGCAAGCCACGACATCGACATGGAAGAGCTGATTGCCCGTGAAGATGTTGTTGTTACGCTATCTCACGAAGGTTACGTTAAGTACCAAATCCTAAGCGACTACGAAGCTCAGCGTCGTGGTGGTAAAGGTAAGAGCGCAACTAAGATGAAAGATGAAGACTACATCGAACGTCTTCTAGTGGCGAATACCCACGACAACATCTTATGTTTCTCTACTCGTGGTAAGACTTACCGTCTGAAAGTTTACCAACTACCGCAAGCAAGCCGTACCGCTCGTGGTAAGCCAATCGTTAACATTCTTCCACTAGAAGAAGGTGAGCGTATCACAGCGATTCTACCTGTTGACGAGTTTTCTGAAGATAAATTCATCTTCATGGCGACAGGCGATGGTACCGTTAAGAAAACGCCACTGAACCAATTTGCTAACGTACGTGCTAACGGTCTGATTGCTGTGAACCTACGTGACGATGACTCGCTAATTGGTGTCGACATCACTAATGGTGACAGCGACATCATGCTGTTCTCTAAAGCGGGTAAAGTGGTTCGCTTTGCAGAAGATAAAGTGCGTGCAATGGGTCGTACAGCGGCAGGTGTACGCGGTATGAAGCTAGCCGAAGATGATCAAGTTGTTTCACTGATTGTTCCTTCAAATGAAGGTGACATCCTAACAGTGACGCAAAATGGTTACGGTAAGCGTACTGAGCTTGCAGAATACCCAACTAAAGGCCGAGCGACTCAAGGCGTTGTGTCTATCAAAGTGTCTGAGCGAAATGGCCCTGTAGTTGGTGCGGTACAAGTAGAAGAAGGCGACGAGATGATGATGATCACCGACGCTGGTACTCTAGTTCGCACACGCGTTGCTGAAGTTAGCCAAGTTGGCCGAAATACTCAAGGTGTCACGCTAATCCGTACTGCTGAAGACGAAAACGTTGTGGGTCTACAACGTATCGATGAGGTAGAAGAAGCGGAACTTGCTGAAGGTGAAGAGGCAGCTGAGGGCGAAGTAGCTCAAGCCGCGGAATCATCAGAAGCACCAAGCGAAAGCGATGATACTGAAGAGTAATTCAGTTAATTGAACATCAAAATGCCAGACCTAGTGTCTGGCATTTTTTTTCGCTCTAATCATTCCATACTTTCATTTCTTCGAGTGACTTCAATTACTGAGCATTAATACTTTAGGAGCCTACGTAGGTCTGAGACTTAAGACATGTTTCAAGGTTAGATTGTAGTGAAACCTATCTCGGAGGTGTTTATGGGTTACGACACACCTATGGCGATTTCCAACTATCTCGCCGTTTTAATCGCAATCATCGTGATATATCCATTCGCACTGGTAGCTGTGAACATTGCTATTTACTCTCCAGTTCGACGAAAGAAAGTCACTAGACGGTTCAACATTATATGCGCACTCTTAGCTGCAATTGTGTTTGCGCTGCATATGCAAACTGAAGTGATATACGGAAAAGAGTTGCTCGATAAGTATTATCGAGATAATCCGCAGGCTCTCGAAGAATCTCAGAAGGGGGGTAACAAAGCTACCGATGTGACGACTCTCTGACGCCAGAAAAATAACTATATTACAAATAGTTAGTGTAAGTTAATAACTCGATAATATTGCGTGCATATAGATGAATTTGGCTATAAAATTCGCAACCTCTGTCTGTTCCACAACCAATATTAAATTTATGAACTTATCACTAAAACAAAAACTTATAGGTGCAAGCCTATTAGCAGTGGTGCTAATGGCAAGTGCGTTAACTTGGCTATCTGCCGATCAACTGAAGCAACAAACGCAAAATGGCGTTTATGCGCGTGCAGAAAGTCTAGCGACGACGGCTTCTTCTGGTATCAAAGACTGGATCAATATTCGTAAAGATATTGCTTCTGCGTTTAATGACTACAGCAATGAAGTCGACGTTGTTCCATACCTACAACAAGCGAGAAAAGCTGGTGGCTTTGATGACATCTTTTTAGGTACGCCAGAAGGTGGTATGTACCGTTCGCACCCAGAGCGTAACCGAGCGGATTACGACCCACGTGTTCGCCCTTGGTATATCGATGCTAATAATGCAGGCCGTCAGATTATCACTACGGCATACAAAGATGCGATTACTAATGCCTTGCTGGTGACGATTGCTGAACCAATTCGCCGTAACGGTCAGTTCGTAGGTGTGGTTGGCGCTGATGTATTGATTGATCAACTAATCAACGATGTGATCAACTTAGATGCGGGTAAAAATGCCTACGCGATGTTGATTGATACTCAGAATGGCACTTTCTTAGCGCACCCAGATAAATCTCTTTCTCTTAAACCTGTCACCACACTTTCAAAAGAGTTCACTCTACGTGCTATCGAAGACGCAGCTAACGCGGGTTCAATCAAGCTGATTGAACGTAATGGTCAAGAGAAACTGTATTTCTTTACTAAGGTTCCAGACACTCAGTGGATTTTTGCTATTGAGATGGATCGCGCAACAGAAGAAGCGGCACACACAGAACTGCTACAAAGCCTAATTATTACTGCAATCGTGATTACTTTAATCGTTATTGCGGTAGTTTCTTGGTTAGTGAGCTTCTTGTTCCAAGACTTAGTTCGTGTTTCTAATGCACTTGAGGAAATTGCATCGGGTGAAGGTGATCTTACCCAGCGTCTTGAACCACGTAGCGATGACGAAGTGGGACAGCTTGCAACTAACTTCAATACCTTCGTTGGTAATATGCACACTATGGTTTCTAAGCTAAGCCTTGTGTCTGCATCGCTGTCAGAGCAATCTAAGCAAACAGCGCAACAAGCGGAAGAGCGTAGCGCTCGTATTCGTTTGCAGCAAGATGAGATCAACATGGTCGCAACAGCGATCAATGAAATGGCGGCTGCAACGCAAGAAATCGCGGGTAATGCTGACAATACAGCGCAGAACTCTTCGGAAGCGGTAACTGCCTGTGTTCACGGCGGTGAGCAAGTAGTACAGACTCAAGGCTCGATTCAAAACCTAGCAACGGAAGTTCAGGTAGCGACAGAAGTTATCCAAGAGCTTGAAGTTCATGGTAAGAGCATCAGCACTATTCTTTCTACGATTCAGGATATTGCAGAGCAAACTAACTTACTTGCGCTTAACGCCGCTATTGAAGCTGCGCGTGCAGGTGAGCAAGGTCGTGGCTTCGCTGTGGTAGCTGATGAAGTCCGTGTTCTAAGTCAACGTACACACGCTTCAACCCAAGAAATCCAGCAGATGATTGAAACGCTGCAAGGCACAACGGGTAAAGCTGTGGGCATCATGGGTGATAGCCGTCAGTTAGCCGATACCAGTGTGGCGGACGCTGATTCAGCGGCGGTTAGTCTGACTCAAATCCAAACAGCGGTAGAGCGTATTAGCGATATGGCGACTCAAATTGCCTCTGCTGCTGAAGAGCAAGCGTCAGTCACTTCTGAAATTACGCGTAACACCGTTGGTATTCGTGATGTTTCGAATGAACTTGCCGATGAAGCGCACGACGCAGCAGCGCAAGCCGCACAGTTGTCTGAGCTATCTCACGAACTAGAGCAAGAGATTCAACGATTTAAACTGTAATCCAATGAATCTTAAAGCCCCGAAAGTTCGGGGCTTTTTCTTGATTATAGATTTCCAAAATGGACATCAGTCATCAACGTAATCTCAATAGTGGACATGGAGGATATTGGTTAGAATCCTTATAAATAATAAGGAAAATAACTATGTCTGATGTTAACAACGCATTTCAGCAACGTGTAAACAATATCGTTACCGATGCTAAGCTCTCTCCAAAGCAGAAAAACCAATTCTTAGCCCTAGAAGCAGAAGCCAGTCTTCCCTATATGAAGGTTTCTGAAGGTGTTTCAAAAGCGATGGAAGAGGGCGTAATTTGTGACATGTTTGAAGGCCATGCCCCTTTCAAACCTCGCTATGTTTTACCTGACTATGCAAAGTTCCTTAAGCAAGGCTCAGATTACCTAGAGCTAGAACCCGCGACTGATTTTGATGATGCGCTGAATCTACTGACGATCATCTATCACCATGTTCCTTCTGTAACGAATATTCCTGTCTATCTTGGTCAGCTTGATGATGTTTTGCTGCCCTATGTAGGAACCTTAAGTGAAGCGGAAATTTACACCAAGCTGAAACGTTTCTGGATCATGCTCGACAGAACGCTGCCAGATGCCTTTATGCATGTGAATATCGGGCCTACCGACAATGTTATTTGCCGAACAATTTTACGAGTTGACGCAGAGTTAAAGCAGATCGCTCCAAACTTAACCTTTATGTATGATGCGAACGTCACTCCAGACGATCTACTCAAACAAGCGACGACCAATATCTGTGAATGTAGCAAACCTCATATTGCTAATTATCCGATGCATGCGGCCGCTTATGGTGAGAATAAGTTCGGCATTGTTAGTTGTTACAACTCTCTGCCTCTTGCCGGTGGGTCGAATACCTTAGTGCGAATGAACCTAAAAGAAGTCGCATTACGTTCCAAAGACAGAACAGATTTTCTAGATTATGTCTTGCCATCCTATAGTGAATTAATGATTCAGCTTATGGATGCGCGCAGCAGTCACCTGCATGAGAAATCAAACTTTTTCAAAGGTTTCTTAACCACTGAGGGTTTGGTTGAAGAGAATCGATTTGCGCCTATGTATGGCATTTATGGCATGGCTGAAGCGGTCAATATCTTGCTTGATAAAGAAGGTATTGATGAGCAATACGGCCACAGTCAGCAGGCAAATCGAGTCGCACTGGCAATATCAGAAAAACTGGCTCACCTTGTCGATAGTAGCCCAGTGAAATATGGCTTAGAGGGCAAGGCGCTACTTCATGCTCAAGGCGGGATCAGCTTGGACGAAGATGTGACGCCAGGTGTTCGTATCCCTTATGGCACAGAACCTGATCCTGTGTCTTATGTTCAAGCAACTGCTGAGCAGCACAAATATTACACCTCTGGCATTAGTGATATTTTGACTATAGATGAAACGGTGAAATCCAACCCTGAGGCGATGTTCAACTTGTGCAAGGGGGCATTGAAGCAAGGCTTTAGAGAGTTTACCGCGAACGTTGCGTCTAATGATTTAGTCCGTGTCACGGGTTACATGATTAAGCTTTCTGATATCAACAAGTTTGCAGAGGAAGGCTCGCGCAAAAACACCACTTTCTTGGGATCTGAGGCGGCGAAGAACACTGGCATACTAGATCGTTCACCTCGCGTGGTCAGCATGGAAACAGAGCCAGTATACAAGTAGTAGGGCACAGCAGTGAGTGAGAAGTCAGCGTTAGTTAGCCGCATTCTTAATTTCTCTTGTGTTGATGGGCCGGGCAATCGCCTGGTCATTTTTCTACAAGGGTGTAACTTCGATTGCTTAAATTGTCATAACCCACACACGATCAATCATTGTAATCACTGTGGCGATTGTGTTGATTCATGCCCTACACAAGCGTTAGCGATGATTGATAACAAAGTGGTGTGGGATGAAGGGCTTTGCACTCACTGCGATAAATGTATCGATATCTGTAGTCACAAATCGAGTCCCAAGATTAAGCGTTACAATGTCACTCAAATCGTGGAGATCATCCGTAGCCAACACTTCTTTATATCAGGCGTCACGGTTTCAGGTGGAGAAGCCACTCTTCAGCTTCCGTTTATCATAGCGCTATTTAGTGCCATTAAAGCAGATCGAGAGCTAGGACATCTAACCTGTTTCATTGATAGTAACGGCTATTTACCTATTCATGCTTGGGAAAAAGTCACACCTGTTCTTGACGGTGTTATGCTCGATTTAAAATCGTGGCAGAGTGAAACGCATCAGTGGCTAACCAGAAGAGACAACCATAGGGTGATTGATTCGATTCGCTACCTAGCAAGATCAAAAAAATTGCATGAGCTTAGGCTGCTACACATTCCGGGTAAAAGTGATCTGGACATTGAAATCGATGAGATTGTTAAGCTAATTCGTTCGCTGCCAGATGATGTAGTCGTTCGACTCAATGCGTTTCAGCACCACGGGGTGAGTGGGCAAGCACTGGAGTGGGAAAAATGTAGCGAATATGAGATGAATCGGTTTCGCTCACTCATTGCAGATAAAATTGTCCAGCCGATACTTACCCCCGCTATTTATACTTAGTCTGCGGTCGTTAATTGCTGATGGAGCCAGTGTAGTGCAGGGTTGTTTAAGCTTGCTTGGTTCCACACTAAGCTATAGGCGACCTCACCATACTCAAAAGGAAGAGGTTTAGAAACTAAGCCTTTTGCTTGCGCTGCACTTTCAGCCCACATTTTAGAGCAGGTCAGTAAGTGTTGTGAATGGTGGCACATGATCGCGGCAGCGCCGAAATCCGCGACTGACATAGCCACCTTACGGGTACCGTATTTTTGGGTCAGGTTTTGCTCGAAGTAGGGCTCAGCGAGATCTTTGTCCAAAATACCGATATGCTGATACGAGAGGTATCCGTGTATGTCCAACTCACACTTTGCGAGTGGGTGTTGATCTGACATCAAGCACACCATCTCATCTGAATGAATCTGCTTCCACATTAGCTCTCGGCTTCGAGTCGGCGGTTGGCTAATATCATGCGGTAAGATCATAAAATCGACTTGCCCGCGTACCAAGGCATCAAAACTTAACTGCTCTTTCGCATAAACATTGATAGCTCTCGCATTGGTGAGCTGGTTTAGGATGAGCGCGATTTTTGACGCGAACAGTTCAAAGGTACTTTCGCGCATAGAGAGAGAAATCATCCCCTCAAATTCCGCTGGCTTGAAAGCACCTTGGTGCAAAATACCATTCATGCTCGACAATATTTTATGAACTTCAGAACCAATGCTAAGCGCAAACGGCGTTGGAATTAACTGGCCTCCCTCACGGTAAAACAGCTCATCTTTAAGTTGATCACGCAGCTGGTTGAGAGTCTTGCTCACACTCGACGGGGTAACGCATAGAACCTTGGCGGCATTGGTCACGCTATGAGTACTAAGAAGGACATGTAACACGGTAAGGTGTTTAAGGCTGATTCGAGAAAGGGCTAGGTAATCCATAATTCAAAGGGACTTAAATTGGGAATGCTACTTATACCGCTTCGCCGCAAAAATTCATAGCCTGTCACTCACATAAGCGACCACCGTGATATCCGCTAGACTTTAATTGAGAGATGTATCAGGAGTTAATCATGAAGAAATTGCTATTGACTGCTGTCTTGTTAGCACTGGCATTTTCTAATGCTTACGCGGAAGAAGAAGAGGGTGAAGAGACAGGCAGCAACAGAACCAAAACGCCGCCAAGTGTTGAAGACATTGACATCGATGGTGACGGATTGGTATCGCAAGAAGAGTTTAATCAGTTCCGTCAGGGTGATGATGACGTTGACGAGCAAGAAGGCGATGAGTCTGAGCAAGAAGGAGATGGACTCAGTGCGTTTGCTTCCTTCGATAAAGATCGCGATGGTTTTGTCACTCAAGAGGAGCTTAATGCTCATGCTAAGTATTCGAATCCGGGTAATGGGACAGGGGAGCTTAAAACGAATCGACAATCGAACAACGTGACAAATAGCTCATCGAGTTCTCGAAGTCAGGGAAACAGTAACCGCAGCGAAAGCCGAGGAAACAGCGGCAATAGTAATAAAGGTGGCGGCGGTAACCGTGGAGGCGGTAATGGCGGTGGAAACAAAGGCGGTAAAGATAAATAGTATTAGCTAAACGAAGTGTGAGGTCTTTCGCGCACGTGAAACATAGTGAGCCCTCTGATAGTCAGGGGACTTTCGTTTTTTCTCAGCGCGGAAACACATCTACTAATATAAGCCAGCACACCCCTTAAGTAGAATCCTGACAACAATGCCCACCTAAGGTGAAAACACTCACTTACGTGGGTACATTGTTTCAGGAATGACAGTGTGGAAAAGTCGCGTCATCTCGGAATTAAGGAGCGAAGGCTACACATTATCTGAAGAATTGTTATAACCCTTTTATTTTATTCTTAGCTAAGTTTTCTTGTTGCTTAAGGAACATGAAGAAGTTTGCCTCACTAATAAATGGGTTCCCATTTGCACCTAGCTTCTCTCTATTCTCAAATAGATAATTTTTATGTGGATGGTTTGAAAGGTTAACGCTTACTAAAGGCGGCTGGAGTGAAATCTTTCTAATTTTCTCCATACTACTCAAGAACTGTTTAATCATTTTAGGGTCGTTGCCACTTACGCTATGACCACCAACGATAAAAGCACGATGTTCAGCGCCTTTATCTTTGACTGTAAATTCTAGGGAAAAATCACCTTCGGTATGACCCGGTGTGAGATAGAACTTAAACCCATGACGACCAATAACCATAGAGGTATCACTTTTTATCTCTATGTCTAGGGTTGGTGGAAGGAACTTATTCTCACCTTTGCTTTTGTTTGATTGCTGTATGGATAGCTCATGAGCACTTTTTGTCATCACAACTTTTGATCCGTACATCTTCTGAAGTAACTGAGCGCCCCCAACATGGTCAGAATGCCCATGCGTTACCAATATGTGCGTTATTGGCTCATCTTCTAACCCTAGCTTCTCAAGATTGATAGGAATCCACTTAGAATAAGGGAAATCAAGTGTATCAATTATCACTAATCCGTCATCTGTATCAATTGCATATGATGAAACCCATTTGTCCCCAACATAATAAACATTATCAAACATCTGAAACGGTTCTACATAACCGTTCTTATCATTCATCGTTGGAACGTTTTTGCTTGAGGAAGCAAAGACCGATGCACTGAAAAGGACACCTAATAAAATTTTTTTCACGAAATCACCTGCAAACATTTACTGCTTAGTTTGAGCTCTGACTTACCAATACACTTTTTGCGCGCTCAGCCAGTCCAAAAGGGAGCTACGATTTTGATCGCAATTTTTTGCATAATCAAGGCGAAAGATACCCTATTTACGTTATGGCCTAGCGATAGAACTACAGCATTCGGATGGGGATACAACTCTTTTTAGAAATGAGAGTTGTTGAATTGACTCTGTTGACTAAATTAATCTTATGAAATTTTGGGGCTATCCAAACAAACTTTGAGGCATAAACAATCCAACCTTTTCTATGATTTCTAGTTCGCTTTAAACCGAAAATCCCATTAACGACAACATCTCAAAACAAAAATGCCCTCAAAAGCGAGGGCATTTGCATTCGGGTTGGGGAGGTTAATCAATCAGGCCGTAATCACGGCTAAGGATATCGATGATCTCTTGCTTCGGATTTTCGCTTAGGTGAATTTCAGCGCCTGTGATTTTCTCCGCTATGCCGAGGTAAGTCTTAGAAATATCCATTAAGGCTTTTAGAGGTAATTCATTGTCACGCGCTAGTGCTTCACGCTCATCCATACGCTCTTTGTTAAGCAGAATATCTGGGTCTGGGAAGTGGTTAAGCAAGAATTGACGGAAGCCTTCTTTTGAGTTCTCTACGATATTACCCGCATCGTATTCGCGCTCGTCCCAAATGCGTGATGAATCTGGTGTGCCCACTTCATCCATATAGATAAGTTTCTCGTTACCTGCTGCATCGTGAACGTAGCCAAACTCAAATTTGGTATCAACAAAAATTTGCTCGATTTCTGCAAGGGCGTTGCTAATGACAACAAAACCTTCGCGTAGCAGTTTTTCATATTGAGCGATATCATCTGCTTTAGAGAAGTTGAATGCTGCGAAGTTATCAACGATGTTTTGGCGAGTAATGTTGACGTCATCCGCTTCTGGCACGTCTGGAATGCCTTTTAAAATGCCTTTGGTTGAAGGTGTCATCAGCAGCTCTGGTAGCGCTTTGTCTTTTTCTAGTCCTTCTGGTAACTCAATACCGCAGAACTCACGTTCGCCTTTCTCATAAGAGCGCCACATTGAGCCAGTAATGTACTGGCGGCAGATCGCTTCGATCATAATTGGTTTCGCTTTTTGAACGATCCAAACGAAAGGGTGGGGAATATCAAGGATGTGACTGTCTGCTAAACCGTTGTCTTTGAACAGCTTAAACCAGTGGTTGGAAATCGCATTGAGCGCCGCGCCTTTTCCAGGAACCCCTTTTAAGCCGCCTTCAGCATGCCAGATACAGTCAAACGCTGAGATACGGTCACTGATTACCATGATAGCAAGTGGCGCATCAGGGGCAACGTCATAACCTTTTTCTTGGATAAGACGCTTGCTGTCTTCTTCAGTTAGCCAGTAAACAGAGCGAACTTTTCCGCTGTGGACGGGTTTATCGGTACGAATTGGAAGATCATCGTTAACAGCTAGAACTTGATCAGCGAGACTCATTTTGACATTCCTATACTTTAGCAAGGTGGTGAAATTATCCACGCAGATAATTTATTTGCTTCGCATAATACCAGAACTATTTTGTGCTGCCAGAGAAAAAGCAAACGTTTGCTTTGTTTTTTCTCTATATGGCGAAAAACAGCTCAATAGGGTGCAAAAAAGAAAAAGCCCCACACAAGGTAGGGCAAAAAGACAGTGAATTTGTTGAGCTTGTTAGTGATACTGGTTAACTCTGCCCTCAACGAAAAAGACTTCACACTGGAATTGGATAGCATGGTTGCGGAGTAAGCTTTGCTCAACCATAGGAATATTGTTTGATGCCACGACAGCACTCGCATTACCTGATTCAATCGCTTTCTTAACAATTTCAAACTCAGACTGTTTTTGAGAAGCTTTCATCTGGATAATTTTCTTACAGCTCACACTGAAGGCAGCGAACTGCTCATAGTCAGGGCGAGGACATTCAGCAGTAAATAAGATCCATTGTTTCTGGCCAGAAAGACCAGCTAGGCGACTTAACGTATCGTTATCGATGTTCATTGGCGCTGTAGGTTGAGCCAAAACATTGTATTTAGAGAACGTGTGAGTTTGAGTATGTGCCTGAATCATGATTACTGTTCCTTTGTACATGCTGTATGGTTATACAGTAGTTTTTATTGGCTGTGTTGGCAAGCATTTTTGTGCGGTATTTAAACAGAATTAGGACGGTGTGAGTTTGGAGTGTTATTTAAGGTGTTGATATATAAAATAAATATGAGATTCTTGGGTGTGGGAGAGATTTGACAAATAATTCATAAATAGTGATGCAGGTCACTATGGCTTATACAGTGTTATACAGTAGTACTGGATAGCACTGTATGTCAGATCGTCAGTAGCGCTATAAGAATCGCTCGGGGAAGTCGCTAAAAATCGCGTCTAGGTTAGGGAGGTGTTTCAGTGAGTTCGGGTTGTTGACGGTGTAGCTCCATACCTGATATCCGTCACGCTTGAGTTGTTCAATCTGCTGCTTGTTAGCCCATCGATAATTGATGTTGCAACTAAACGCATCGACTTCTTTAAGGAGAGTTTTGGTTTTCTTGTCGAGACGGTTACACAAGACACCAAGTCGATATTGAGGGAGCGATTGGCTAAGTTGACGTATAACTGCATGACTGAAACTTGAAAGCACAACATCGCTAGGGTCAACATTATTCTTGGCTAATTGCTCTTTGAGTAACTCACACACCTTTTGAACATCATGGCGGTCTACTTTTATCTCAAGGTTGAGTTTTAAGTTGTGTGTTTTAGCTAAGGTGAGAAGTTCCTCTAGTGTGAGAAGGCTCTGATTAGCAAACTCTGTATTAAACCAAGCACCAAAATCATATTCTTTCAGTTGCTTCAGAGTCAGTTTATCGATACGACCGGAACCATCACTGCATCGATTAATTGTATGATCGTGACAGATAACAAGTTGGTCGTCCTTTGTGGGTTGTACGTCTACCTCAACCCAATCGAGCCCGAGGTTAATGGCTGCTTCTATACTGACTTTGGTATTTTCAGGGTAGCGACC
This sequence comes from Vibrio tubiashii ATCC 19109, assembly GCF_000772105.1. NCBI lineage: Bacteria > Pseudomonadati > Pseudomonadota > Gammaproteobacteria > Vibrionales > Vibrionaceae > Vibrio > Vibrio tubiashii. The sequence continues at coordinate 1,787,973 of NZ_CP009354.1, read as the reverse complement.
AGCGACTCCGCGATGTCCAACAATAATCATATTTTCTTCTCAATGATGGAAAGAGAACAGATTACTCCTTCGCTGTAATTTTGGATAGATAATTCATAGCCATTGCCGCCTAAATCTGACACTATCGGTCGGATATTAATAATAAAATAGATAGGTCGTTCGACCTTAGAGAGATGTAAATTGAACGCTGAAAGTAAAGCTGCCTGGATTCTGTTCTTCACCACTGCACTGGCTGGTTTAGGTTGGATCTTCTCCAAAGAAGCAATACAAGGTCTTCCCCCGTTTGGTTTTGTTGGGTTGCGCTTTGTAGTGGCTTCTATTTGCTTGTTGCCACTGTGCTATAAGCGCTTTAGGGATTTAACAAGCCAATTGTTACTTCAAGCCATAGGGGGAGGTAGCATTCTAGCGTTAGCGCTACTGACTTGGGTTTATGCAATTTCAATCAGCGAGACGCTCGGTGAAGGGGCGTTTATTGTTAGCCTATCGATGATCATTGTGCCAATCATTGCCTGGGTACTTTATAAAGAAAGACCGAAAAGAGCTTTTTGGGTTTCGATGCCGATTGCAATCGCTGGCTTAGCAATGCTGTCATTAACGGATGGGTGGAAGAGCTCAGCAGGGCAGTTGTGGTTTCTTGCCAATGCCTGTCTTCTTGCGCTTCACTTCAATGTGAACAGCAAGCTTGCGCAGAAAATTCCTGTTTTGATGCTAACTTGCATTCAACTGTTTGTAACCGGAGTTCTGGCACTGGTTGCCTCGTCACTATTTGAAACAATACCCGAAAGTGTTGAAGCGTCTATTTGGGGTTGGTTTGCTCTTAGCGCATTGCTTGCCACCAGTCTTAGATACGTGATGCAAACATTAGGGCAAAAGGGATGTAACCCTGCCAACGCTGCGCTCATCATGCTTTTGGAACCAATCTGGACGGTTATCCTGAGCATTCTCTGGTATGGAGAACAGCTATCACGCAACAAGTTAATTGGATGCAGCTTAATTCTACTTGCTCTGATCTTCTACCGAACTGATGGTCGACTGTTTAAAGGAAGAAACTAGGGTCTGTTGACCTTTTGAGCTGATTTTTGCAGCAGTTTGTGGGTTCTTTATACAAGGCAGAGGCTTTGAGATGTAGTTAACCTACTTGATAAGCAGATAACGCAGTAGAAAGGAGCCACAAACGCTGCCCGAAGGGTTCGGCTAAAAGCGTTTTACTCTTTGTTGAGAGGTGTTTTGCTTAGAATGACTAGGCCACAAACCTCTCGCCGCGATTAAAACGCTTTTATCTCGAACAAAATTTAACCGCAAAAGGTCAACAGACCCTAATCATTAGCTCATCCGTAGTCGTAAATTCTGTCATTTATTTTTGGCATAAAATTAAATTGGAATAATTGATGTAATTGTTAGTACAATCCACAGTTAAGAGGTAACGAATACAGGGAAAGTTAAATGAAAATCGGTGTAATTGGAGCAGGTTCAGTCGGGGTTGGGGTGTGTAATTACCTCCTGACACTGGGTAGCATTAGTGAATTGGTGCTGCTTGATAAAGACTTGCAACGAGCAGAAGGAGAGGTGTTTGACTTTAGGCACACCTCAGCACTAACGTTTTCAAAAAATACCCATCTAGTACCCACTGATGATTACTTAACGCTCATTGGCGCCGACATCGTGGTTATTACTGCGGGGGCTCAAATCAAGCAAGGCCAAACTCGTATCGATTTGGCTGAAATCAATAGCCGCATCGGTGTTGATATTGCAAAACAAGTTGAACGAGTCGCCCCTAACGCCACATTGATTGTTGTCAGTAACCCTTGTGACTTAGTCGCCCACTTTATTGCCACCAATACCAGTTTTCCGCGCTCAAAAGTCATCAGTAGTGGCTGTGTGATTGATACTGCGCGCCTTATGAGTATTGTCGCCAGCCGTGTCAATCTGGATCCTAAGAACGTGTTTGGTTATGTTTTAGGGGAGCATGGGAGTCATTGTTTTACTCCTAAGAGCCTCATCTCCATTGCTGGGCAGCCGGCCGATTTCTATTGTGATACTCACCATATTGAGCGAATTTGTGCCGATGAGTTACTTGAGTCGGTAAAACAAGCGGGCTACGAGATATTTAAACGTAAGCAAAACACCACTCACGGTATTGCCGCCAGTGTATTCCGTATCATCCAATCGATTATGATTGATGAGCGTTCGGTGCTACCTGTTGCTACTTTGCTTGATGGAGAGTATGGATTGAATGATGTTGTGCTAAGCGTTCCTACCGTGGTAGGAAAAAACGGCGCGGAGACGATTCTTATCCATCCATTTACCCAACAAGAGATGGAAGAGCTATCAAATATCGCGATTGAAGTGAATAAGGTCGTGAAGCAAGTAGCAGATAAGACGGGTCTTGCCATGCACAAAAATTAGGCTGCCGATGCTATAAACCTAACCTTGCGGGTGGTGTTAAAGCCACCCGTTTTTAACTCTATTGAAGTAGATCTTCTGCAGTTTAGTTCAGTACAAGTCTTCAAAGCTCACAGTTTAGAGTGTTTACTCTGTCATTTGTCGCCAAGCTTGTTACATTGAAATGTAAATGATTTGTTAAATTGGTTTGCGTCATGAAAATTCATGCTCTAGACGGGTATATTCAAAAGATCTACCTTGCTGAATATACAGATAAGTTAATGCTGCTCGACGGAGCGTCTAGAGCGGATATCTCCTACATCAAAAAATTCATTACGCATGAACTTCAAAGACCTTTCACTGACCTGACAACGGTTGTGGTGACCCACATGCATCCCGACCACGCAGGTGCGGCACATAAGTTACGTGAAATAACAGGTTGTAATATCGTCTCGGCAAAAAGGGACAAAGATTGGTATTCCGGTATTGATGGTTTCCTAATGCATTTGACGGATATTGCGCTGGCTCGATGGGTAGCCAATAGAAAGCGTAAGCCAAAACGTAACCTATGGTACTCAAGAAAGCTCAATGCAGACGTAGAGCTTTCCGACGGGGAAGCGATTCCCAACTTTGAAGATTGGAAAGTACTAGAGACTCCAGGGCATACGGATAGAGATCTCTCACTGCATAATGTTGAGCGCGACATTCTTTACGTCGCCGATCTTATGGTTGAAGTGAAGCAAAGATTGATTTCACCCTTTCCGATTTTCCATCCAAACAAATACAAAGCGTCGCTAAAGCGCGTTTACAATCTAAACCCAAAAGTCTTGCTGGTGGCACACGGTGGACAAGTTGAGTTAAATGAACAGGTGTACCGGCATTTGGTCGAAACTGCGCCTCGTACGCCTTCGACTCATTGGCGTGCGACTAAGGTCAAACTTAAAAGTCTTACTGGAGCAGTCTGGCGATTGGGCGTTTCAAAACGTAAGTAATACCTTCCAGAACCAACATCTGAACATCTACTTATGCTAGTTGGTATAAAGACGTTTTAGAACATTATCTCGCAGCAGGACATTGTGTTGTTTTAGGGTTCAGATTAGAATGCGAACCCTTTTCAATTGTACTGTTGTTCTCATGTCGCGAATTTTAGTAGTCGATGATGATATCGAGTTGTGTGGATTGCTTGCTGATGTGCTTATCACGGAAGGGTATAGCGTAGAGTGTGTTCACTGCGGGGAAACGGCACTTAAACACATCGAGAAAAAACCGGTCGACTTGGTATTGCTTGATGTCATGTTGCCCAAACTTAATGGTATGCAGGTGGCACGCAAAATTTGCCAACGCTTTGCAACGCCAATTCTAATGCTTACCGCACTGAATGATGAAGAGTCTATGTTAGATGGGTATCAGTCGGGTGCGGATCAATACATAGGTAAACCCTTCAAAGTCCCTGAATTATTGACTCGCATTAAGGCGATCTTTCGTCGCGTGGGTTTAGAAAAGCAGCGGCAAAGTCAATGCTTTGACCTAACGGGAGCGGCGACTCAAGTATCTAACTTACCACTGACTAGCACTGAGGCAGATTTACTCAATTATCTGATCAGCCGCGAAAGTATTGTGGTCTCAAAAGCCGAGTTGCAAATTGAAGTGCTCAAAAAAGAGCTAAGCCCGTTTGATCGCAACCTTGATATGCACATTAGCAATTTAAGGCGCAAGTTTGTCGAGGCGGGTTTGTCGAAACAACATATCAAAACCATTAGGGGCAAAGGCTACAGTTTTGTCGATAGTGTTAGGTAGCTTATGGCTTGGTCATGGAGAGTGAAAAGTCTCTCAAAACGTAAAGATTCGCTCGCGTTCCAGCTGTTCAGCTATATGTCTGGTGTGATCATTTCGATATTGGTTGTGCAGGCCGTAGCGGAGCAAGCTTTAGTCAAAACCATGCTTAAAGTACCGCTGGAAGTAAAGCAAGACATCCAGAGTCTAGCGCACCAAGCGAATGTGCTTATAGAAGATGGCGATATGGATGAGTTGGCGGATTGGGCGAACGCACAGCCGTATTATCTGTTTGTACTCAACCCAGAAAACAAGCCACTGTCTCATCGTCAGATGCATCCTCACTTTGAATTTAAATTGAGGTTTCTCAGAGAGATTGATGAGTTACTTGACGACAGAGTCAATAAGCCATTAATTGGTGTCCGCTTGGACAAAGGCAATACGCTGGTTGTTCAGTTACCAAGTCAATTGCATCCCGCGCATAGATTCATTGTTTACTTTGCAGTGAGCAAGGTGATTATTGTCATCGCTATATTGTTTTTATTCTCTCTGATCTTTGCGCGAAAGTTGCAGATGCCACTAGATCGCCTTCGAGAAGCGAGTCGACGCCTGGCTTCAGGTGATTTTAAAGTAAAGGTTGTTGAGGAGCTAAACTCGAACACGCGTGAGTTTAACGATCTGGCTCATGACTTTGACGACATGACTAAGGAAATCCACGCATTGGCTGAGAGGCAGCGTCGCCTCATTCGTGATGTCTCCCATGAGTTAAGAACCCCTTTGGCGAGGCAAAATCTTGCGCTGCACCTACTGCGTTCTAAAGCGAATGAAAATGAGCTTCCGTTAGTTGAAAGGTTAGAAAAGGAAGTTGATGAAATGGACGCTCTGGTAGGTGAGATTCTAGAGTATAGCCGCTTAGAGAACTCCCGCTATGAGGCTGACTCGACCCCAGTGTGCTTAGAAAGTCTTATCTCGACGCAGGTTGAACAAAGTCGACTACAACTAAAGGTAGGGCAGTCACTCTCCATCTCTACAGGTTCAACGATACCTGTGGTTATGACAGATGAACGTTTAGTGGTGCGCTGCATAACCAATTTGCTTTCTAACTCGATGAAATATGCAGGAGAGAGTGCGCATATCGAAGTCTCTATCTATGAATTCGATGAGCAACCCTATAAATCAGTCTGCATCGAAGTGGCGGATAATGGCCCTGGGATTGCACAAGCTCAATTGGAAGAGATTTTCAGACCTTTTACCCGACTGGAATCGGCACGGGATAAGCAGAGTGGTGGCTATGGACTGGGGCTCGCAATCGTCAAGGAAGCGATGAAGCTGCTTGGTGGAGAAGTGAAAGCCTCTAACCGTAAAGAAAGTGGCTTAAGGGTTCAATTGACGTTACCTCTCTAGTGGTAAATGAGCAGAGCTAAAAGCGAGCATCTTAGATGTTCGCTTTTTTTATGGATTCAGAACGACAACATTTGTTTACGAATGCAAAGATTGTAAATTTAATGCAAATGATATTGGTTATCACTTATATTTCGCTTCGTTATAAATAACTCAACAGAGCGAGTGAGCTCTGCACGAAATATTCGGAGAAAAATATGTTCACAAAGAGCCAGTTAGCACTTGTAATCGGTGCTGTATTAGCTGCTCCAGCAGTGGTTGCTGAAAGTGTTGAAACTGACGAACACATGGTTGTTGAAGGCCGTGACTATGGCTACAAAGCTGATACGAACTCAACAGCGATGCGTATGGAAGCTTCACAATTGGAAACTCCTGGACAGATTGCGGTTATCGATGAACAAATCATCGATGAGCAGCGTGCTAGCACTCTTGGTGAAGTACTAAAGAATGATGCAAGTGTAAGTGCTGGTGGGACAGGCCGAAATCGTGAGCGTTTCTCACTACGAGGTTTCGAAGTACAAAGCTCATCTGGATTTCTTCGTGACGGACATCAACACTGGTCGCATTATCGCCAACCAGTTGAACTACTAGAACGCGTAGAAGTAGTTAAAGGACCTTCAGGTCTACTGTATGGTGTTTCTGCACCGGGTGGCTTGATCAATATGGTCTCAAAAAAACCAACTTACGACACTAAAGTAAATGTTAGCCAAGACGTAGGCTCAAATGACCGTTCACGTACGATGGTCGATGTAAGCGGTTCGCTCAATGATGATCAAACATTAAGAGCACGCACAGTTGTTTCCAAAGAGAGTTATAGCTCGTGGAGAACCTACGGGGACGGCTCGAAACCTCAAACAGTGCGCCTCGTCGCTGGCCTATTTGTCGATTATGATATCAATGAAGATGTCACAGTTTCGTTCCACTATGATAAGACAAATGACGATGGTAGCGTCGACTCTGGAGCACTTTACACACTAGATGGTCAGCGTGTCGGTAGCGAAGAGCACATCTGGGATGCGCAGTGGTCGAAAATTGAAAATGACGTCGAGAATATCGGTTTCAATGTGAATGCCAATCTAACTGATGCGTGGGCGATAAAGAGTGGCTTCAATTACCAAGACTTTGAACGTACTGATATTGAAAGCTACCCAGACTTTTCTACATTAGATTCTAATGGTACCGTCAAACATGGTGGTAGCAACCGTCATGATAAATGGCGTTTTAGAACGGGTTACCTTGATCTGGCAGGTAATCTTGAACTGGCAGGCATGAAGCACCAACTTCTTTTAGGGGCAAACTGGCTAGGTTACAGCTACGATCGCAATCAAAAAGGCTTCAACAGCCAAAGTGTTGCTCCAGGCCAATCTGTACCAGTCCCAACATACAGTGGAAAGGATAAGGTCAGTCACTCTAGTTACGACACGTGGGGCTTCTACGTACAAGATCTAGTCACGCTATCTGAGCAATGGCAAGTTCTTGCTGGAGCGCGTTTTGACCGTAAAGTAGCTAATGGTGTAGCTGAGGAAAATGTATCGCCTAAGCTTGGCGTTATTTTCCATCCAGCCGATAACGGTAGTATCTATGCTTCATACTCAGAAAGCTTTGAGCCGCAGGGTACAGTTTCAAGCGGGAGCAGAACATACACCAATGATGGGGCATTGCTTGATGCTGCTTTGGGTAAATCCTATGAATTGGGTACTAAATGGGAGCTATTAGACAGTCGTTTGTTCGTATCGGGTGCCGTGTTTGATATTACCAAAGATAATATCAGTATGGATGTTGAAGATACTTCATCTGGAAACTGGACCAAGACGCAAAACGGTAAACAAGTGCACCGTGGCATGGAGCTAACAGCCCAAGGGTTTGTGACAGACAAATTGTCTCTTACGGGCTCAACGATGTACCTAGATGCAAAAATTGAAAACCATGAAAACTACGCAGGTAACCGTCCTGTTGATGTACCGGAGTTTGCTGCGAGCGTATGGTCTAACTACGCTGCAACCAATGAAGTAGACCTAAATGTCGGTGTTATCTATGAAGGTTCTCGCTACGGTGATGCATCAAACACCTTTAAAAAAGACGGGTACACTCGTGTCGACATGGGCGTGGCATACACTCACAAGTACGATGAAAACCTAGATATGATTGCGCGCTTAACGGTTGCAAATGTGTTTGATACTGAATACCTAGCAGGTGGCGGTTCCACTTCTTCGAAGCACAGCTATGCGGAAGATGTGGTAATCGGCGAAGGCCGTAATTACATGGCGACCTTACAAATCAAATACTAAAAACAAAAGTCATCAACTGACCTGAGTATAAATAGGGGAGAGGCATAGCCTTTCCTCTATTTTTGTATAAAGTGTAAGGACAATTGCAATTTTACCCAATCGCGGTACTATGTCGTGAGTGAAAATGAGAGTGTTTCTCAATCGTATATCGCATCAGTGAATAATAGACGTTATGAATTTAATTAAAACTAGCTTGGCGCTCATCCTTGCTACGTCAACATCGAATACCTTGGCGAATAACCTTGATTCTGCCCAATCTATCCAGAGCAAAACCAATGCGGCATCTGCCTCAAGTCAAAAACGTATCGACGTAAGAGCGGAAAAGACACTGACCTTAAAAGCGGAAATTGAACAGCTTGAAGAGGAAGTGAAAAATCTAAAAGTGTATCGCGATCACCTGACAGCTTTGGTTGCAAGCCAAGATCAAGAAGTCACAAGTTTAGATAGCCAGATAGAAGAGATTAAGTCTACACGTCAAGGTATTGTTCCTCTGATGTATCAAATGGTCGACGGTTTAAAACAGATCGTTGCTGAAGGTGTGCCAATCAAATTGGCGCAGCGCCAAGAGCGAATCGCAAAGCTAGAATCAATGATGACCAGAGCTGATGTGAGCGATGCAGAAAAGTATCGTCGTATCTTAGAAGCGTATCAAATCGAGCTAGATTACGGAACCAAGCTTGGTCTGTATCAAGGTCAAATCAGCGTTAATGATGAAAGCAGAGAAGCAGATGTGCTTTACTTAGGCCGTATTTCGTTAGTCGCACGTAGCTTAAATGGCAGTAAGTTTTGGTCTTGGGATCAAAAATCTAATCAATGGTTAGATGTCGACGCTTCGCTTAAGTCAGAGTTAGACAAAGCGTTTAGTATTGCCGCAAAACAAACAGCACCAAGCCTAATCACGCTTCCTGTTTCTCTTAAAGTGGCGGAGGCAAAATAATGAAACGTACACTGATTGCTTCTTTAATTGCATTTACCGCTCTTTCGTTTAATAGCGTTGCGGCTGATTTAGCTTCTCCGGCTAAAGCTGACGCAAAATTTCAAAAACAGCATAACGTTCAACGTGAATCAGGCTTTAAGCAAACTGAGCGTGAACTGGCAGCACTAAAAGCGCAGCTGATTCAACAAAGAGAAACGTTACAGCAACAAAACGATCAACTGGCGGCTCAGTTTAGCCAAAACGAAGACACACTTGCGCGACTTGAAGAAAAACTTCGCCTCGAAACAGGTAGCCTAGGTGAAGTGTTTGGTGTCGTACGCCAGCATGCAAAAGAGCTTGAAACGGAACTTTCTCACTCAGTAACAGGAGCGGGTGCTCAAACTCATTCTGATACCATTAAAGAGATCGTTGCTGCAACCAAGCTACCTTCTATGCCTCAATTAACTGGTTTATGGTCAGCGTTAGCAGAACAAATTAAGGCTACGGGTCAGGTTCAGTCGACTCAAATAAAATTTGTCGACGGTGAAGGTCTTACTCAAGATGTGACAGCGCAACGTCTTGGTGCATTCGGTTTGGTTGGCGAGCAAGGCTACCTAAACTGGAACGGTGCTAAACAAGACGCTACAGCTTACATCAAGCAGCCAGAAAATGGGCCGACTACATCGTCTTTGACGGGCTTATTAGCTGGTGAGCGCACCAACCTTATTGTTGATCCTTCGCGTGGCATTATGCTTGAACAACTAGCTTTGACTCCTAGCTTAATGGACAGATTTCAAGCCGGCGGCGTGGTAGGTAAAGTGATTATCGGGCTGCTGGTTATTGGTCTGATAATTTCATTGGTTCGTGGCATCAGCCTTTCATTGGCACGGCAAAAGATTCGCAAGCAACTGAAAACGCCACAAACACCAACGGATAACCCACTTGGTCGCGTTCTCGCTGTTTACAGTAAAGAGAAGAATCAAACCGTTGAAGCATTGGAACTGCGTCTTCTTGAAGCTGTGGTTGATGAGCAAGCAGGGTTAGAAAAAGGCCTTTCTATGCTTAAGTTGTTGGCAGCGCTTGCGCCAATGCTAGGTCTCTTGGGTACAGTAACCGGGATGATTGAAACATTCCAAGTGATCACCCAGTTTGGTAACGGCGATCCTAAGGTAATGGCGGGCGGTATTTCTATGGCACTTGTGACCACAGTGCTCGGCCTTATTGCGGCTATGCCATTGCTACTTGTTCACAATATTTTGAGCTCTCAAGCGGAAAGTATCCGCAATATTTTAGAGAAACAAGGTATTGCGCTTGTTGCAGAGCAAGCTGAGAAAGAGACGTTAACTAGCGAGAATAGCTTGGAGAATGCGGCGTAATGGAAGCGATATTCGCTCTATTTCCTGAGGTGATTGCCACCAGTAACTGGATGACTTCGTTGCAAGACTTCATGCAACAAGGTGGTCAGGTGCTTTGGTGGCTATCCGGTGTGGTGTTGGTTTGCTGGTTGCTGATCATTGAGCGCATTGTCTTTCTGTGGTTTCAGTTTCCTAAACAACGTAACCAGTGGGTTGACGCTTGGAAGCAACGCAGTGATCAGCATTCTTGGTATGCACGTTCAATCCGTGAAGGTTGGTTATCGGAAGCGCACTCACTACTAAACCAAAACCTCAATGTGATTAAAGTGCTGGTGGCGATCTGCCCAATGCTTGGTCTGCTGGGCACGGTGACAGGCATGATTTCAGTATTTGATGTTATGGCGAATCAAGGCAGTAGCGATCCGAAACTCATGGCCTCGGGTATTTCCTTGGCGACCTTGCCGACTATGGCAGGTATGGTCGCTGCACTGACCGGTATGTTTTGTCACGCGCGATTAGTCAAAGTGTGCCAAACGAAAGAAATAAAATTGGAAAAATCATTAAGGAGTCAACGATGAGACTCGGTCGACGTCATCATAAACAAGAAGAAGCTCAAGTCGACATGACTTCAATGCTTGATATCGTATTTATTATGTTGATCTTCTTCATCGTGACAAGCTCATTTGTTCGTGAGTCTGGTGTTGAAGTGAACAGACCAACTGCTTCAAATGTGGTCAGTCAAAAAGAAGCGGGCATTTTCGTTGCGATAACCTCAGCAAATGATATCTACATTGATAAACGCATGGTCGATGTAGAGCGAGTGGAAGCAACCTTGGAGCACCTGATGCTTGATAAACCTGATGCTTCTTTGGTCATCCAGGCGGATGAACACGCCTACAGTGGTACGGTGGTGAAGGTGATGGATGCAGCAAAAGGGGCTGGGGTAAAAAACATTGCTTTGGCAGCGGAGAAGATCTAGTGGGTCGATTGCTCATTGCCACACCAATTGCGTTATCCTGCGTTGTGGCTATTTTCAGTTTAATGGCGTGGATGGTCGATATTAGCCACCGCCGTGCGCCTGAACCGAGTGAAGCGCTGAGTTTCAATATGGTGATGGTAGAAAACGAACAAGACGTTCAAAGACGCCAACGCTCTGTACCGGAACAACCTCAAGCACCAGAAGTGCCAGAGCAGATGCCAACGTCTCAGGCGAATACTCAGTTGACTCAAGTGTCGCCAGTTGCTCAACCAATGCTAGGCTTAGATACGGCAATCGATGGACTGGCTATCAGCGCTCCGACTTTCGGTGACTTCGGTGTCAATCAGCAGGCGATGCCACTGTATCGTGTTGAACCTCGTTACCCGACCAAGGCGTTGAAGCGTGGGGCTGAGGGTTATGTGGTCATGAAGTTTACGATCGACCCAACCGGTAAACCGATTGATGTCGAAGTGGTTGAAGCTAATCCTAAGCGCATGTTTGAGCGCGAAGCGATTCGAGCGCTGAAGAAATGGAAGTATCAACCAAAAGTGGTAGATGGGGGAGCTATTGCTCAGCTTGGTCAAACCGTAAGACTGGAGTTTAAGATAGCGAAATGATTAGACGATTATTGTTAGTTTCTCTTATATTGGCTTCCGGTACTTCGTTTGCACAGGAGCTAAGCCAATATACCGCGACCAGAGTACAAAAGGCACATGAGCTTGCCCAAGAAGAGCAAGTAAAGCAAGCCATTACCATGCTTAGAGAGATAGACACCTCCCGCGAATACGATCAAGCTTTTGTCGCTCGTATGTTAGGTGTGTTTTATTGGCAAGATGGTAAGCCTAAACAGGCAATCAAGCATCTAGAGAAAGCGGTGACCAGTGGCCTGCTGCAAGATGAGCAAGGTTGGATTACAGAGCGAATGCTCGCTGATCTTTATCTCAATGAGCAGCAGTTTGAGCGCGCTTTAAAGCACTATTATGTGTTGCAAAAGAGCGTCCCAAGCACTCAGAAAGCGGATGATATTTGGCTTCGTATCGCGCAGTCTCATTATCAGCTAGAACAATGGTCAAAGGTTATCCCTGCTGCAAATGAGTACCTGAAAGTCAGCACAGAGAGCCCGCTTCAGCCGTTATCTTTAAAGCTCGGCGCTCAGCTTCAGCTTAAAAAATGGAAACAGGCGATTCCGACGTTGGAGTTACTGATTGCCTTGCAGCCTGAGAAGATAAATTGGTGGCGACAGCTTGTTGGCTTACAGCTAAGGATAGGTAAAGATCGTGATGCGCTTGATACCTTATCTTTGGCGAAACTAAACAAGCTCGAACTCAGTCAAAGTGATCGTCGTATGCTTGCTCAGCTCTATGCCAAACGTGGTGTGCCAGAGCGCGCAGCCATTGAGATTAGTGAGCTAGATGGTGCTGGCACAGACGTGCAGCTGCTTTCTGAGCAAGCAACCTATTGGCAACTGGCTAAGGAGTGGGATAAAGCATTGGATGTTTGGAAACTAGCGGCCAAGCTAGATTCTAAATTCCATTGGAATGTCGCCCAACTTATGGTTCAACAAGGTTACTACCGTCCTGCGCTCAGTGTGTTGGCAAAGGTGAAGGGTAGGAAAGCGGATGTTGCTTTGGCCAAAACCCGTGCGTTTTACAAGTTAGATCAGCTAGACAACGCCTTGATCGAAGCGAAACGCGCAAACAATGTCGAGCCTTCAGCACAATCAAAGAGTTGGATTAAATACCTAACCCAGTTGAGACAAGCCAAAGATCAGACGACGAGTTAACAAAAAAGAGGGAAGCCAATCGACTTCCCTCTTCGTTTATTTAAAGCAGAACTATTTGTTGCCCGAGCATATAAATTCAGCACGCCACAAAAGTCTTTTTGTCTCTTTCATGTTGGTCAGTAACTCTTGACCAGACATTTGCGGGAATGCATGTAATACCGTTACATCCTCGCTTTCTTCAGACCTTTGGTAAGCCCTTACATGCGTAAAAGTGCTCGATAGGTTATTTGACAGCATACCTTTGGACAAACAAATACCAAAAACGTCCCGTTTCATCGTCTTTCCCTCTGACAAGTAGGCCATCATTTGGTTAGTTTAATAATTATCTGGATTCTGACAGCCGATTTAAACGTTCCTACACATTTCAGTGTGCTCAATAATTATACGAAATTTGTGATTGGTTAGTATAAAAAATAATCTAAAATCGATGTGATCTAAATCACTTATTCCACTGGTTTTATATGTGAAATTCCTAATCAGATCTAAAAGCAATCGATTGAAGAATAAGCAGTGGTTGCGTAATAACCGATAGGAATAAATTACCTTTGTAAACTTCACAAATTACTCAACAAGCAATCGTTGTCATGTTAGACGAATGTTATTCTGCAAGTGTACAAAGGAGAACGTATGAAATGGAGTAGTATCAGCTTTCGCAAGAGAATGCTGATTATCATGACACTATCAGGTCTGATTGAGCTGTTGATTCTTGTTGCGGCAGGGTTTATCTATATTAAGCAAGCTCAGGAAGACGAAATGGGGCATCAGGCTCTCGGTGTCGCTTCATTTCTTGCCAAATCTCCCTATGTCATTAGTGCTATTGAGAATGGTGTTGATCAAGAGAGTCAGCAGCGCTATCGAAGTCTAACCAATTTAATTGGCGCAGCCTTTATCGTTATCGGCGACAAGGATGGTATTCGCCTTGTTCACCCACTCGACGAACGTATTGGGAAGCCAATGAAAGGTGGAGACAATGATCGTGCGCTCGTGGGTGGAGAAGCCTATATATCAGTCGCAGAAGGCTCACTTGGCTATTCTGTTCGTGGTAAAACGGCTGTGTTCAATGAACAGGGCGAAATTATTGGCGTGGTTTCAGTTGGCTATCTGATTGATCGCCTGCAAGATCGCATTGAGCCCTTCATTATATTCCTTGTTTTGATGGCTTTCATTGTTGTTGGCGCTAACGCCATTGTGTCTAGCTACGCATCGCGTCGTTTTCAAAAAGCGATTTTAGGTTTTGAACCAGAAGAGATTGGTCGATTATACGTAGAGCTTGATGTTACGCTTGAGACCCTTAAAGAAGGCATTATTACTATTGATGATCAAGGGAAATTGCGTTCAATCAACCGAAGTGCGTGCCAAATACTTAACTTAAACAAAGAGCAAAGTATCAATCGCCCATTGAGTGAGATTTTGCCTGAGAGTGACTTACACACTGTGATACAGACTGCGCGTACTGATCACGATATCAACCTTTATTTAAACAAGCAGCGATTAATTGCCAATCGAAGCCCAATTATTGTCGATGGGAAAGTCGTGGGCGCTGTTTCGAGTTTCCGCCGCCGCGATGATTTAACCGAGCTGACTGAACAGCTAGCGAAAACCAAAGAATATGCCGAAATGCTCCGTTCACAGACCCATGAACATCGCAATAAGCTCAATACCATCAGTGGTATGGTGCAAATGGGGGAACTGGAAGCGGTGCAGTATTTAATTGGTCAAGAAACCGCGCACTACCAAGCTTTGATTGAGTTCCTCCGCGAAACAATCAAAGAACCGCTGATCGCAGGCATGCTATTAGGCAAAACGGAACGTGCGCGTGAGCTTGGCTTACAACTTGTGGTTGAAGAAGGGTCGCGTCTTGAACCTCTGCCGCAGCGCATTAACCCTGAAGATCTCGTTACGATTCTGGGTAACTTGATTGATAACGCTTTTGATGCAACACGAGACGCCATCACACGAGATCCTCTGTTTCCTGCGGATCGAAGGTTGGTTGAAGTTTCAATCAGTGACTATGGCAACGAAGTGATATTGGAAGTGGTTGATCAAGGTTGCGGTTTACCAGACAACGTCAGTGTAGACTCTTTAGTTGAGCGCGGCGTATCGAGTAAAGACTCGTCAACTCGTGGTGTCGGGCTATTTTTAACCAATCAACTTGCCACTCGTTATCACGGCGAGCTTGAGATGATGAATAACAAAGATTGTGGAGCAAGGATGACAGTATATCTACCTAAGGATGAGCAGATATGACGACAGTAACTCGAGTGATGATCATTGAAGATGATCTCGCTATCGCCCAATTGCATCAACGCTACCTTGAACAAATCGGTGGCTATGAAGTGATAGGTATTGCGACAACGAAGCTTGAGGCAAACTTGCAACTCGATATTTTACAGCCTGATCTGCTGTTATTAGATGTCTATCTGCCTGACGGAACGGGTTTAGAAATACTACAAGAGTTAAGAACTAAGAATCTCAGTTGTGATGTCATTTTGATTACCGCAGCGAGAGATGTCGATACCTTACAACAAGCGATGCGCGGCGGCGTCGTTGACTACTTACTCAAGCCAGTCGTCTTTCCAAGATTAGAAGCGGCATTGAAAAAGTATGTACTACAAAAGCATCAGTTAAACCATGCTAACGATCTTGATCAGAGTATTGTTGATAAAATGCTTCAAGCAACAAATAGCAATGATTCACCTAAGAATCGACTACCTAAAGGTATCGATGGTGTGACATTGGAAAAGATCAAAGCTCTGTTTGTCGATAAGCAAAACCTGACAGCGGACGAAGCAGGAGAACAGATTGGTGCTAGCCGCACGACGGCCCGTCGTTACTTAGAATACCTAATCAGCACGGGCGAGCTTGAAGCAGACTTAAACTACGGAACGGTAGGCCGGCCTGAAAGAACCTATCGAAAGTCTAATAACCAAACTATCAGCTAACCTAGATGTAATTGTGATTGACCTCTATATTTGTTTATAGGTTATAAACGAATTGACTAGAGGTCGTCCCATGCGACTCTTAACATTATTACTTTTCATCTTTAGCTCGCTTGGTCAAGTGGTGCATAGTACAGAGCTAAATGAACTGAGTTATCTTACAGAACAGTACCCACCTTATAACTACGACCAGGGCACAGGCGTTGAAGGCATCGCTATTGATGTGCTTAGGTCGGCCAGTGAACAAGCCAGCAGCCAAGTCTCTCTAGAATCGATACAGGTTCAACCTTGGCCGCGGGCCTATCGCAGCGCATTGATTAAACCCGATACTGTGCTTTTCTCAACGACTCGTACCCAACTAAGAGAGCATATATTTCAATGGGCAGGGCCGATCATCGAAACCCGCATTGTTGTGTTGGCTAAGAAGAGCAAAAACATTCGCGTTAGTCAGCCGATGGCACTTGCCCAGTACCGTATAGGTGTGATTCGCGATGATGTCGGAGAGCAACTCCTGTTAGAGTTAGGGGTTCCAAGAGACTCCATGGTCGAAAGTTCAGTACCTGAAACACTCGCCAACCAGTTTGTTAAAGATCGTATAGACTTATGGGCATACGAAGAGAATGTTGCCAAATGGTGGTTGAAACGAGGCGGTTATGATACGCAAGAGTTTGAAGCGGTTTATGTGCTGAGTGAAGGGGATCTTTACTTTGCGTTTAACTTGGAAACAGACAGTAGACTGGTTCAGCAACTTCAGCAGGGTATTGATGCCATCAAACACGCAACGAGTGAGGGTGAAGTGAGTGTTTATCAACAAATACTTGGTAAGTACAAGTAAGGAGGTTTGATGAGATTTCTGAGTCTGTTGCTGCTTATTGTTTCGAGTCAATGCTTTGCCAAACATTCAATCACGCTGACTTTAGCGTCACAAATAGATAATGGGCACCGCTTCTATCACGAGTTACTGTTTGAAGCGCTAACGCGAGATGGTTATGACGTCAAAATCATGGTGCCCAGTGAGCATATACCGCAAAAGCGCGTGATAAGAATGGTCGAAAGCGGGCAGCTAAGTTTGACATGGTTACTCGCAACACCTGAAAGAGACGCTAAGTATCTCGCGATAGATGTGCCTTTGACCAATGGGCTAATTGGAAAACGGGTCATGCTGATACCTCCAAAGCTGCAATCAAAACTCACCAATATTGAAACACTTCAAGATCTTAAACAGGCGAATCTCGTTGCCGGTTTAGGGGTCAACTGGTTTGATGTTGATGTATGGAAAGCTAATGGATTAAAGGTCTATGAAGAAGATGGTGAGTGGCGCACGCTGTATCATAAGCTTACAGTCGATGGTCAAGTTAACTATTTCCCACGAGGAATGAACGAAATTGGCGCTGAAGCGGCGCAAAACAATCACTTAGCCATTGAGCAAAGGCTTCTGCTTGTTTATGACCGAGATTTTAAATTCTATCTGTCTCCTAGCATGGCAAAATACCAGCCAGCGATTCAACATGCGTTAGATAAAGCCAAAGCATCGGGCTTAATCGATCAACTGGTTAGAAAGCATTGGGGGGAGAGCTTCCAGCAGATAAAACCAGACCAAAGAGTCGTCATCAAATTGGAGTTACCGAATCAGACATCTCAAAAACGTTAACGTCTTATTGCCCTCTGCGTATAATATCTAATAATCAAACAATTAAACTCATTTAAGGTTAGTCAAACGTCAATGGAAAGTGTTTTTATCGTCGTCGCCATACTGGTCATTTTCTTTGTTGTGATTCAAAAACGCTATCTCAAGCAAGATGAGTTGAAAGATAGTACCTACAAAAAGAAAGGGCCGTTGCTTAATGCGCAAGAGTCAGCTTTCTACAATGCACTGATTACAGCAGTAGGTCAGCACGGCGTAGTGATGAGCAAAGTGAACCTGTCCAATGTGATCACGCCACTCGCAACGGATAAAAAGCAGTGGTTTATCGCCAACAATCGTATTTCTAAAAGCTACTATGACTATGTGGTATGCGACCCCCGCACATTGGAAGTTCGCGTCGCGATTGAGTTAGATGATGGGAAAGAGCTTAATAAAGGCAAAGTCGATCGACAAAAGTTACTGATTCATGTGAGTAAGTCTGCCGGAATTCCTCTGATTGGCACTAACATCAAACACAGCTATCAAGTTGGGCGATTGCGTCGCCTTCTTGCCGCACATATCGATTTGATTGAACCTGACAAAGAGATTCGTTTTTGTAAGCGTTGCGGTAGCCCTATGACGATCAAGACGGCTAGTCAGGGTGAACATAAAGGCCGACGTTTCTTTACTTGTAGCCGTCAGCCACAATGTACGTATACAGAAAACTACAATGTAGTGTTCGAAGAGGAAGATAACGAGAACTAAATTAAGTAAAACTTAATTCGGGGTTAGAAGGGCGGCTGCATACCATAACTTGGTTGCGGCCGTTTTGTTTAGCGCGATAAAGTTCTTTGTCTGCCTCTTTTAATACACATTCCAAATTTGCGTAATGGTCGCATTGATAAACACCAATGCTTGCCGTTAGAGAAATTGGGGTGCTGCTATCGTTGAATGCGTAGCTTTCGATCGCGTTGCGAATTTGTTCTGCTTTCTCTTTTGCTTTATGTACATTGGTGTTGTGTAGAGCGATGCAAAACTCTTCACCACCAATTCGATAGACAAGGTGTTCATCACTTAGCCCATCAATCAGAGCAGCAGTTTGCACCAATACCTTATCGCCAACATCGTGGCCGTGCTTATCATTAACCGCTTTAAAGAAATCTAAATCTAAGATCAAAAGGGAAAGGGGCAGCTTTATGCTCTCATTGCGGTAACGTTCAAAGTTATGAGTCAGGGCGTGGCGGTTATAGACACCGGTTAACGCATCACGGGAGGCGAGTTGTCCGAGCGAAGCTTCAGAGACTCTTCTTTTTACCTCAAGTACATGGGAGGTTAGCCAAATGGTGATAAACGCGAGTGAAAAATTGATCGCAAGCTGAGAGTTACCATCGATGCCATCTGTCCACAGCTTGTAAGAAATAATCCCAATTTGAGTGACAAAGCCGATGCTTGTAGCCAGTACTCCAGCACGACGACCTAGGATCAAATAGAACATCATCGGAAATAGGCAAGCCCAGATAAAGACGCCAAACTCTATCGGATATTCGTAGGTGGCTAAGCTTGTGACACCCGTTAAGCTGAAAACATAAGCGACAATGAAAGCTTTTGAGATGCTTTCTTGGTAAGTGTGATAAGCGATATAAAGTGAAAACAGTCCAAATGCCGTTTCTATATAGTGATGTGGGCTGTAGTGTTGGACTACAAGGTGGTATGCGGTAACAGAAACCGAGATGAATGCTAGTAGCGTACTAAGCCAAAATAACACTGCTCGGCGTAATTGCCGAGAAGGATTAAAAATGTCTAGCTCCATCCTTGTCGCCTTTATGAAATTTAAATATGCCAAAGCTTGAATATGGCTTTCATCATATGCTTTTTATAGGTGGAATCAAGGCAAAATCTGAATAGAGATCACGCTATTCAAATGATAGCTTACATTGTGAACGACAATGTTGCGGAATGTTTCAACTAAGTTAACGAAAGGATTGATTTTTAAAAATAACGAGAGTTGGATTTTGGATGTTGTTGGTGTTAACAATTAACTTGGAACTACCACCTTTATCGCTATAAACCTTCTCGTTTTCGATGGGGTCTTTCAATCTTTGAATGGTAGCGAGGGATGCAAGCATATGTGTCATCGGATCAAGTTTTAATATTACGACCAATCGCGTGCAAGTAATGCTTTGCTTAAGTGATCTGGTAAAGAGCTTCAAAGCTAGCGGTGTCAAAACTCCTGTGTCTCAATTTACCTTATCTATTTTCTCTAAAACTAAATGCCAATCAAAATGCGGGACTATGCGATTTTCCAGCGCTAATTTAACTATTAATAATTAACGACGAACGACTGCGAACAGCTACCAATTACTAAGTACGCAAACATAGCTATGGAGGCAATTGGAAATGAGCATGTGCAGAGACTCTAAACCAACAACAGATAGTAAAGCCAAAAACAACATTATCCCGCTTAGGGTTAGGGAAAAGGTAGGATGTAAATGTGTACGTTGTGCTTGCCCCACTTCAGCTGAAAGCTTTTCTTTATGCGAATCATGCTTGTCTGTTCAAACAGTGCTCGATAGTTACCTTAAAATACACTCAGATCTAGAGTGTGATGAGCTAGTGGAAGCGATATGGAATCTGCAATGCGCGAAGATGCAGATTAGAAATACATTCTTATTGTTTCCGCAACAGCCACCGGATGATGTAGATGATGTAATTGTTACGATGAGTAAGCTCCAGTGCCGATTGACGACTCTAATCACTAGCCTAGATAAGATAAAACAAGAAAACCAACTCTACTTGCTTCTGGCCGTATTAGCGAAAGAGACAGATTTGATGCTAAAAAGTAAAAAAGCTCAGTGGTGGATGTCATGAAGTTTAACAATCTACCCATAATGGCTCAAATCGTAGCACCTGTGCTAATCGCGGTCTTTCTATTTGCCGCATCTACTATTTTGTCAGACGTTCTCCTTAGAGAAGCAAAGTTGAGTGGTCAAGTCTCACTGGTGAGTTCGGACAATGTGTCTAAGCTAATGTCAGCACAGCGCAACGTTTATCGAATACGTATGGCTTCTGCTAGCGCTTTTTATGGCGAAATTACATGGGATGATGCTCGAAAGCAATTTGAGCAACGCAGCGAGACAGTTAAAAAAAGGCTCGCTCAGCTAGATAGTGGCGATGGCGAGTTGACGATCAACACAGCTCTGAAAGATAACATAATCAATGAACTTAGTGAGTATGGTGTGACGCAAACGGCTTTGGCTGAACGTTTGAGCTCCCTTCACCTATTATCAGCCTCGTTGCCTGATTTGAATTCAGCGTTAACACTGGCGAACAACGAGTTTTATACGTCAAACAAAGTGGTCAGTTTTGAGCAGCGCCAAGAGTGGCGAAACTTGTTGTCAGAGCTTTATTCATTTTCAAGTCAAATCCAGCAACACCTTGTTCGCCTAGAACGCAGTGCAAATACGGAATATCTCAATAAAATCCTCCTTAACTTAGAGAGGTTTGAACAATCGTTAGAGTCCTCCAACTCGGATAGGGCTAATTTAGCCCTCAAAAAAGTGCTTATGGACTACGAGAAACAAATTTTGATGTTAGAAGAGGGTTATCTAACGCTGACCAAGGACATTAAGTTAATTAGTAAGCAAGGCACTTTGTTACGAGAAATGTTAGCTACGTTGTCTTCCGAGTTAGAAGAACAGAACAAACAATCTCTTGAGAGGGGGATTTTTCTTACCAATACAACGGAGAAGGCTCTCATATCCTCATCGGTATTAGCGGCACTTATAGCGCTTACATTAGCAGTGTGGATAGCCAAACACCTTAACCTAAGCATACGTTCACTAAGTGAAACTATTAATGGTATGTCTTCAGGCGTGCTTAGCCAAAAGGCAAATTTAAGTGGCAAAAACGAAATTGGGCGTCTGGGCGCGAATACCGATAAAACTCTCGAAACCTTAGATCAAACCGTGAGTGAACTTAGGGGAGTCGGTTCAGATGTTGCCTCTTCAGCGACAGAACTTGCTTCGACTATGGTTGAACTTGAAGGTAATGCTCTGGAGCAAAAGGCACAAATAGAGAGAATAGCCTCAACTAGCACCGAGCTTGCAGCGAGTTCGGAACAGGTGGCAAGTACTGCAAACGATGCAGAAGCTTACGCTATGCAAGGAATAGAAATTGCGAAAGAAGGAGCGGCGGCGGCTCAAACCAGAGCGAGCTTATCAGATGAACTAATTGTAGAGCTGAATCAAACCTCTCAAGTTGCTAGGAGTTTGGAGCAACTATCTACCAGAGTGACAGAGTTTGTTAGCTTGATTGAGAATGTGGCTGAACAAACCAATTTGTTGGCACTCAATGCTGCAATAGAGGCTGCAAGGGCAGGTGAAAGTGGTCGTGGTTTTGCCGTCGTTGCCGATGAGGTTCGAGTGCTTGCTCAGAAAACATCGAACAATACCGAATCTATTCAAGAACTCGTTCGTTCTTTGCAGAAAGGCTCACAAGACATGGTGACTTCAGTGAGCGTATGTTTGGAAAAAGTTACTGAGAACGCAACGCTAGCGAAACAAAGCGAAGAAGATATGCGTTCCTTGCTTGAAGGAATAACCAAGATCATCGAGCAAAACAATGAAATGTCCTTGGCCGCCAACGAGCAGAATCAGGCTATCGCGTCTATGAACGATAGTATCCATCAAGTCGATGATAGTCTTAGCCAAAATGCACAGGGTATTAAGCAAAGTGCTGAAGCAGCCTCGTTTCTTTCAGAATTGTCTGAGAGGCAGCAGAGCAAGCTGAGTTTTTTTAAGTCTAATTAAATTATCAGAGCCTCGTATAAATAGAGGCTCTACGTCTCAATTTGAAGCCAAAATTTAGGCCGAAGTAGCGACACATATATGAAGATTTTTAGAACTATAAAAGGATGAGTGCAAATATTGCACTTAAATGAGCACTCCTCATCAAGAGTGTAAAATAATTACGTTTTGCAATCGGTTAAATTGTGTTCCTACCCCTTTAGGGTAGTTTAAAACTGTAATTGATTTACATCATGTATTAATTTTCTTTCACAATTAACAATTGGCTCAGATAAAGAACCTAACCCTTAGGAAGTATTATGAGCAAGTTGAAGCTGGTTGTTATCGGTAACGGTATGGTAGGACACCGTTACATTGAAGACCTAGTAGAGAAGGCAGATGCATCCCAGTATGACATTACTGTTTTCTGTGAAGAACCGCGTGTCGCTTATGACCGTGTCCACCTCTCTTCTTACTTTTCTCACCACACAGCGGACGAGTTATCTTTGGTTAAAGAAGGTTTCTACGACAAGCATGGTGTAAACATGTTGATTGGTGAACGTGCAATTAACGTTAACCGTGAGAAACGCATTGTCCATTCTAGTACGGGTCGTGAAATTCAATACGACAAGCTGATCATGGCGACTGGCTCATTCCCATTTGTTCCACCTATTAAGGGCCGCGAAAGTAAAGATTGTTTTGTCTACCGTACCATCGAAGATCTCAAAGCTATCGAAGCTTGTGCGAAAAAGAGCAAAATCGGTGTGGTTATCGGTGGTGGTCTTTTAGGTCTTGAAGCCGCTGGTGCACTTAAAGCACTCGGTGTTGAGACTCACGTTGTTGAGTTTGCGCCTAAGTTAATGGCTGAACAGCTCGATCAAGCGGGTGGTAATCAACTGCGCCAAAAAATCGAGAGTATGGGTGTTAAGGTTCACACCAGCAAAAACACACTCGAAATCGCTCCTGAGGGTAAAGATGCTCGTAACGTGATGCGCTTTGCTGATGGTACTGAGCTAGAAACAGACTTCATCGTATTCTCTGCGGGTATTCGTCCACAAGATAAGCTTGCTCGTGACATGCAGCTAGACGTCGCGCCACGCGGTGGTATCGCCATCAACGACTTCTGTCAGACTTCTGATGAGAACATCTATGCTATTGGTGAGTGTGCTTCTTGGAATGAAACCTTCTACGGATTAGTAGCGCCAGGTTACAAGATGGCAACGGTAGCGGTTGACCACATTGTGGGTAACGACAGCAAGTTCGAAGGTGCTGACATGTCTGCCAAGCTTAAGCTGCTAGGCGTAAAAGTTGGTTCTATCGGTGATGCTAACGGCCGCACTCCTGGTTGTAAGAGCTACGTTTACCAGAACGAAGAGCAGGAAGTATACAAACGCTTAATCGTATCTGAAGATAACAAGAAGCTTCTTGGTGCGGTAATGGTAGGCGATACGTCTGATTATGGCGATCTTCTTCAGCTTATGCTTAACGAAATTGACCTACCAGAACACCCAGATGCATTGATTTTGCCAGCTCACGCAGGTGCAGAAAAACCAACGCTAGGCGCCGATGCTCTGCCTGATTCTGCAGTTATCTGTTCTTGTTTTGATGTAACTAAAGGCAAAATCTCTGAAGCAGTTGCACAAGGTCACCACACTATTGGCGACATCAAAGCAGTAACCGGTGCGGGCACGGGTTGTGGGGGTTGTATCCCACTTGTCACGTCAGTGCTAAACGCTGAGCTTGAAAAAGCAGGCGTTGAAGTTAAAGCGGATGTATGTGAGCACTTTGCTTACTCTCGCCAAGAGCTTTTCCATCTAGTACGTATTGGCGAAATCAAATCGTATGAAGAATTGCTAGAGAAACACGGTAAAGGTTACGGCTGTGAAGTGTGTAAACCACTAGCAGGTTCTATCCTTGCGTCCTGCTGGGGTGACCATATTCTGAAGCCATCCCTGGTTAAACTGCACGATACCAACGACAACTTCCTAGGTAACATGCAAAAAGATGGTACCTACTCTGTGATTCCACGTATGGCTGGTGGTGAAGTGACGCCACAAGCACTTGCAGCACTTGCAGATGTTGCTGCGGAATACAACCTGTACACCAAGATTACAGGTGCACAACGTATCGGCCTGTTCGGCGCTCAAAAAGACGATCTTCCAGCCATCTGGAAGAAACTGGTTGCAGCAGGTTACGAGACTGGTCAGGCATACGCGAAAGCACTGCGCATGGCGAAGACCTGTGTAGGTTCAACTTGGTGTCGTTACGGAGTTCAAGATTCGGTTGGCCTTGGTGTGATGATTGAGAATCGCTACAAAGGCATTCGTACTCCTCATAAGATGAAGTTTGGTGTTTCTGGCTGTACTCGTGAGTGTGCAGAAGCGCAAGGTAAAGACTTGGGCATTATCGCTACTGATGCAGGTTGGAACATGTACGTATGTGGTAATGGCGGTATGAAGCCACGCCACGCGACACTGCTTGCTGGTGATCTAGACCAAGAAACCCTAATCAAATACATCGACCGCTTCATGATGTTCTATATCCGTACGGCTGCGCCACTGCAGCGTACTTCTGTATGGTTCGAGAACCTAGAAGGCGGCATCGACTACCTACGTGAAGTGATCATCGAAGACAAACTGGGTATCAATGATCAACTAGAAGCCGACGTTGCCAAGCTAGTGGAAGAGTTCCGCTGCGAATGGACGGATACCATCAACGACGAAACGCAGCTAAAACGCTTTGCTCATTTCATTAACTCAGACGAGCGTGACGATAACGTTATGTTTGTGACTGATGGTCGTGAGCAGCATCGCCCGGCAACATTCACAGAAAAACATCCTGAAGCGAAAGGCGACATCCTTCACGTAGAAGTGGTTTAAAGGGAGAAGAAATCATGGCATTTACAAAAGTTTGCAACATCGAAGACATCATCCCAGGCACTGGCGTAGTCGCACTATTTGAGGGTGAGCAAGTGGCTATCTTCCGCCCACGAGCAACTGAAGAAGTGTTTGCAATCAACAATATGGACCCATTTTTTCAGTCAAATGTACTGTCACGTGGCCTGATTGTTGAACACGACGAGCAACTATGGGTAGCAAGCCCACTGAAGAAGCAACGCTTTAACCTAGCAACCGGTGTGTGTATGGAAGATGAACGCATGAGCGTGAAATCATACAAAGCACGCGTTGCAAAAGGTAAGGTTGAAATTGCGGCTTAAATCTACGTTAAACATGAAGGCTATAGAGATTTAATAGCTTAAAGATTCGCTGTCTCTCAGTTGGGGAACAGAGAAACAGCGAGTCTTTCACTATTCAATTTCAACTTTTAACTTTCAATTTTGAATAAGGACACATTCATGTCTACAGACTTTAAACCTGCGGAATTCGTGCAAACAATGATCAATGTTGGCGAAGCAAAAACGAAAACCAGTGCTCGCGATTTGCTTCTTCGCGGTACGATGGCGGGCATCATTCTGTCTCTTGCGGTCGTTGTGGCTATCACAACAATCGTTCAAACAGGTGTTGGTGTGGTTGGCGCACTTGTTTTCCCAGTGGGCTTTGTCATCCTATCAGTCATGGGCTATGACCTAGTGACCGGTGTTTTTGGTCTCGCTCCTCTGGCAAAATTCGAAGGCCGTCCGGGTATCACATGGAACCGAGTATTCCGCTGCTGGGGTCTTGTTGGTCTGGGTAACCTTATTGGTTCACTGATTGTTGCGTACCTAGTGGCTATTTCTCTAACAGGTAACTTCTCACTTGAATTGAACGCAGTTGCGAAGAAGTTCATCGCGGTTTCTACTGCACGTAGCCTAGGCTTCGAAAACATGGGTATGGACGGATGGATCACCTGTTTCGTGCGCGGTATCTTCTGTAACCTAATGGTTTGTCTAGGAGTGATTGGTAACATGACGGCACGTACGGTTGCTGGTCGCGTAGCAATGATGTGGTTCCCAATCTTCATCTTCTTTGCACTAGTCTTTGAGCACACAGTAGTAAACATGTTCCTATTCCCACTAGGCATGATTCTAGGCGCGGATTTTGGTATTGCGACTTGGTTGAACTTCAACCTTATCCCAACCATCCTTGGTAACATCGTTGGTGGTTTGATCATGACATGTATTCCGCTATACCTGACTCACGCAAAAACAGCGCCTTCTCTAAGCGATGAAGAAGAAGTTAATGCGAAACCAGCACTAGCGAAATAATGATTTACAGCCCCACGTTGTCACGTGGGGCTCCTAACCATCAAATACAGTCTTGATTTGAATATAAAAAGTACACATTCATTTTACGTAGTCGTTGAGTACTACTCTTTATATCCAAATTTACGTTGATAGGCATAGCTATGAGCATGACTCCCATCTCTCCATCAAACCTTGGTTTTGTTTCATTAGTTGGTGCTGGGCCAGGCGACCCAGATCTACTAACAGTGAAAGGCTATCGAGTGATTCAACAAGCAGAAGTTGTGGTCTATGACCGTCTAGTCTCTCCAGAGATTCTGGCGTTAGCCAATAGCGATGCCGAAATGATTTACGTGGGGAAAAAGTTAGATTTCCACTGTGTTCCTCAAGAACAAATTAATCAGATTCTGGTTGAGAAAGCGCAGCAAGGCAAAAAGGTTGTCCGTCTAAAAGGCGGAGATTCGTTCATTTTTGGTCGTGGCGGAGAAGAGCTAGAAGAGCTTGCCGAACATGGCATTCGCTTTGAAGTTGTCCCTGGTATTACTGCTGCTGCGGGCGCGACGGCTTATGCGGGGATCCCATTAACACATCGCGGTCATGCGCAAAGTGTTCAGTTCATTACGGGTCATGTGCAAAAAGATGGCCGTGAAATCGAATGGCACTCTTTAGCTCAGTCTAATAACACACTCGTGTTCTACATGGGCTTAAAGCAAAGCGGTTACATCACTGAAAAATTGCTGGAAACTGGGCTAGATTCGACTATGTCGTGCGCCATTATTGAAAATGGCACCCGACGTGAACAAAGGGTATTTACAGGAGCGCTGAAAGATTTGCCAAACATGGCAAAAGAGGCGGTTAGCCCAGCATTAATTGTTGTCGGTAGCGTGACCTCTTTGCACGATAAACTGAAGTGGTTTAACTAATACCCCAATCCTAGCTAGATGATGATTTAGACCTGATACCATGCTGAATGACATCAGGTCTTTTAGTATTTGCTGAAATTCCGTTGGGCATCTGATAAAGTCTCGGCGTCGAAACTAAGGTAATCAATCATGGAAAAAATCGCGATTTTTGTCGATGTTCAGAACATCTATTACACCACTAGAGATAAGTATCGAGCGAATTTTGATTACAACCAGTTTTGGTACATCGCGACTGAAGGTCAGCAAGTCGTAGAAGCTAATGCTTATGCGATTGCCTCTCATGACCCAAAACAACGTCAATTTCACCACATCCTGCGTGGTATCGGCTTTAACGTTAAACTCAAACCTTATATTCAGCGACATGATGGCAGTTCCAAAGGGGATTGGGACGTAGGTATAGCCTTAGACGTCTATGAAGCGGCATCAAAGGTGGATCGCGTCATACTTCTCTCCGGTGATGGAGACTTCGAGCTGTTAGTCGACCGAATTCAAAAACGATTTGGTACTAGGGTTGATGTCTATGGTGTGCCTGGTTTAACGGCTCAAGCCCTTATTGATGTGAGTGATAAGTACATACCGATCGAGGAATCACTGCTAATAACTCGTTAATCCATCACACTACTATGTTCGACTTTTCCGATATGGCATATTGAAAAAGTAAGCATATACAAATACTTACACTGAAATAAAATGCTTAATTGTTCAAAAATCCGGCATGATATGTTAGAGTGAGCACACTATTTCTAATGTAGGTTTGATGGGGTTGTATGTTCAATAGTGCCGATCAGGTGACGATTTCTGTTTCGGAAGAGAAGATCCAAATGTTGGATTCACTTCTAGAAACAATTGATACTGATATGGCAGTATCAATGTCGTTTGTTCGTCGCGCTCAAGGCATGTCATTCCGCGATCTAGAACAACGAGTCACTGGAATAAACAACTCTACTCTAAAACGCTACATGCAGCAGAGCTATCGCTCAATCCGACCTATACACATGGTCGCTGCTATGTCGTGGGTAATGATGGTTCCAATGACGAGCTTTTACTATGCGGTAAAAATGCGCGAGTTTTATCGTGGTATGGATGATAAAGCCATTGAAGCCCTATACTGCATTGGTCGACTACCTACAGAGCAGTTTGAGTTGTATCTCGATCTTGTAACCAATCTAATGGATTGTGCGGATCGTGAAAAATTTGCGGCATTCAGACAAGAAACCCAATCTCAAATTGATCCAAACATTCATTATAATGAGCTCCTGCCTCCCAAAGTCCTCGACATTAATGCGTTTGCCATTGACTACTACCGCTCAGTCGCCATTACAGTTAAACGGTTTAGGTTAGAGCACCAGATCCCCGTTGAAGTGATTGCTCGGGTACTTGGCCTGTCTGATTATCAGTATCTACAACTAGAAGATGTGCATAAAGTACGCGATTATTCAGTTGCAATTGGCTTTAGAGTTAAGTTAGGCTTTGAATTAAACTCGCACGTTAACTTTACCAGTGAAATGCGCCAGTTTCCTCAGTTCCACCATTTAAGACAAGCTCAGCACATCAGAGATTCGTTGATCGTAGAAGCATTGCGCCCACTTAGTGGGGAATGCAAGAAACGCGCAGTAGAAATACTAACTACTTTATCAAAGATTTACATACAAAATGTGATCTAGGTGCGTCGAGTGAAAATAATCAACTCAAATTGCACAGCGCCTTGAGTTGATTATGCTTAGCTAAAATCTAACAATATCCCTGTATTATTTAGGTCAATGCAGCAAGCGTGTGTTGTAACTCTATTGAGGCATTCGCTTGAGCGAGCATTGCGGTAGCGACTTTGTCGGGATGCTGCAAATGCACCAAATGATCGGCGTTTTTAAT
Source organism: Vibrio tubiashii ATCC 19109 (assembly GCF_000772105.1). Classification (NCBI taxonomy): domain Bacteria; kingdom Pseudomonadati; phylum Pseudomonadota; class Gammaproteobacteria; order Vibrionales; family Vibrionaceae; genus Vibrio; species Vibrio tubiashii. The sequence continues at coordinate 1,758,777 of NZ_CP009354.1, read as the reverse complement.
GACAACGAGTCGGCCATTTTTTAACTGGCTAGCAAATTTGCCAGCAGTTTCTTTGGTGACATAGGGATCGTATTCACCGACACAAACGGTGCATGGTACGGAGATATTTCCGATATTGGTAGGGGTGTGAACCAGTAACCTCACTGAGTTTTCGAAGAAGATATCGATCCTATCCTGAGCCATGTTGGTAATATTTCGCACTGTCGCTTTAATGATGGCTTTATTCCTTGGAATATCGTTATTACTCACGGTAAGCGATTCGGTGAATGACTTAGCGAAACTATGTGGGTTGTCCATGGCTGCAGCGATCATTTTTTTCGTTGCTAAGCGTCCTGAAGAGGGGATGCCAGGGACGCCACCACATATCGACATAGTGAGCACATTCGGCCAGATATCGCAAAGTTCTACAGCAACGGCTGTTGCGTAAGAAAAGCCGATAATATGCGCGCTGTTGACGCCTAGATAATCAATTAAATCGAGCAGCATCATCGCTTGAGTACGAATACTGATCGTTGATTCAAGGTTTTCTGTATGACCAGTGCCAGGAACTTCGACGGTAATGCAATTGAGTTTAGTCGCGAAGTGTTTCGAAAACGAATCTACGCTCTCTATATCTTGCAGTGCTCCTAATAAAAATATCGCATACTGATCCGAGCCCGGGCAGTGGTGAAAAGAATAGCGATAGTGGTTGCCATTTAAGATCGTTTTTATAGTTTCCATTTTTGTGTCCTCTGTTGAATAAGGACTCAACTATAAACGATTGATTGATAACGTTATGGCTGGGTAAATAATGAAAAATCACAATTTAGAAGAACATTTGGCAGATGCAGAACAGCCAGTTAAAGACTTTATGGCTGAACTATTAGAAACTCTTGGTAAGAAAGTGTCTGAAAATAAAGATCCTAAACTTGCCTTAAGTTATTTTGGTGCGCAGCTAGAAATTAAACTGGTCTCATTTGACGGTAGCTACGACTAAATATATTAAATAGATAAGCTGGATTCTAAAAAGCGCCAGTCGAGGTTAACTCGGCTGGCGCTTTTTGCGTTTGTCTATGGAGTAAAGCTAGTTACTTATCATTGTCCTCAGGTTGCTCTTCGGCTACTTCAGTAGCTTCAACCTGCTGCTGGCTCTGCTCTTCTTCCTCCATTTTCGCTCGCTCTGCTTTAGAGATGTAGCGAGGCTTGTTGCTCTTGTGCAACTTAGAATTCATCTTTTTTTGTTTGGCTTTCAGGATCTGGTTGATCTTCTTTTTACGGTTCATGGGTAGCTCAGTAACAGTTGGAACTCTTAGGAAGCGCATCCTATCAAATAATCTTAATACTTGCACTCTGCAGAACTCCCTAGAGCTTACAAAATTATTAATGATAAATTATTTTTAAGTGCATGATTTTTATGATTTAAAATTAATAAATTAAAAGCAATTAGTTGTTTGTAGTACGCCGCTTAAATATTCTCGCCTCACTTGGTCAGGTTTCTGAACAAAAACACATATGTAAAGTCACAGGTGGGAATGAAATATGAGCAATAGATACCAAACATCGATTGGTTTGTTTGAATGGTAAGGCGCTGGCTACTTGTGTATCTGAAATTTAAAAAGTGGGGTGACTTGTAGTAGTCACCCCAAAACACAGCGAAGTGAAGTATAGCTAGAAGTAGCTAGCATGTTGGAAAGTGAAGATGTGAAGTGAAAACCTAGCCAATGTTCGAGACGCCGGAGTGAGCAAAGAATTCACTTCACCCGTTTAACCTACCGCGCCATTCGAGTGAAACGGTATTAAATTAATCATTACTTATCTTTAATTGATCTTACTCTATGATAAATAATAGTTAATGAATAAAAATATAGTATTAAGTCTTTTAGCCTTTAAAAGGCTTATCGTTGATTCAATTCTGAATATCACAGCCAACACAATTTAGATTGCCTATTTTCGAAAGCATAAACCTAGTTTCATTAACTAAATGAGGAAAGGAATATGGTTCGGCAACGAAGTCGTAAAAAGTCTCTGCTCGGTAAAGATGTCATGCTCGCGGCGCAAGAGCGGATTTCATATATCTATGACCATTTTGAACACCTCTATGTCTCCTTCTCGGGTGGAAAGGATTCAGGAGTGTTACTTAATCTTGCCATTGAAGAAGCTCAGCGCAGAGACCGACTGCCAGTTGACACATTAATTGTTGATTTTGAAGCTCAATATAAGGAAACCGAGGGATTTATAGAGCGTATGGTCGCGACCAATAAGATTCGCCCATACTGGATCTGCCTACCTATTGGTTTGCGCAATTCGGTATCTCAGTTCGAGCCCAAGTGGGTGTGTTGGGACGAAAGGAAAAAGGTGAATTGGGTGCGTAAACTGCCTGATGTGTTTGGGGTATTTAACGACCCAAACGAGTTCTCTTTTTTCTACCCTGGAATGGAGTTTGAGGATTTTGTGTTTGATTTCGCACACTGGTATCAACAACAAAAACAAACAAAGATTGCAGTGCTAATTGGATTAAGAGCTGATGAATCCTTGAATCGCTACAACACAATTAAAAATCAATATAAAGACAAATTCCATCATTTACCGTGGACGACGAAAATGCAGCAAGATGTCTACATGGCTTACCCTATATACGACTGGAAAACGCGAGATATATGGATTGCGAATGGCCGTAGGCAATGGGATTACAACAAAGTCTACGATCTGATGCACAAAGCTGGTGTCTCTATTTCTCAGCAGCGCCTTTGCCAACCGTTTGGCGATGAACAGCGCAAAGGGCTCTGGCTCTATCAAATTCTAGAGCCAGACACTTGGCAAAAGCTGGTTGATCGCGTTGAAGGGTGTAACTTCGGTGCGAGGTATTCGAAAGAGCAGGGACGTATCGTTGGTTACTATCGTTTTAAACTGCCTCCCGGATTTACCTATCGTCAATATAGTAAACATCTACTCAGTACTATGCCTCCGCATGTCGAGAAGCATTACCGTGAGCGCATCTATAAATTCCTTCAATGGTGGCGCCGCAACGGACACCATAAAGGGATTCGACGTATTCCTGATTTCGCCGATTTTAAGTTAGAGGCAAAAAAACAAGTCCCGAGTTGGAGGAGGATATGCAAAGTTCTGATAAAGAATGATTATTGGTGCAGAGGCCTTTCATTTGGCTACAACAAAGCGGTTGCTCAGCAATACCATTCTTTGTACAACGATTATGTCGGACATGGAGGCTTTGATGGAAAGTAAGTTTGTTATGTCACTGCTTAGTTCAGATGGGTTAAAAGACGTTGGGCATCTGGATGCTTCTGTCGCTTTATATAATCAAGTTACCCACTTATTGTGTAAATTGAACCCAAATCTCCCCCCAGTTTGCAATGTACAGATGCTGAAATTAGAGATGATATCGGCAAACCACTACAATCCAAACAAGATGGCTTCACCGGAAAATCGGTTACTTAAACATTCTATTCAACAAGATGGCCTAACAATGCCGGTTATCGTAAATCAAATCTCGGGTTGTGACCAATACGTGTTAATTGATGGATTCCATCGATTCGAATTGATCAAATCAAACTCAGAGTTACAACCTATATCAGGATACGTCCCTGCGATTGTGATGAATAAATCTGAAGAAAAGAGTATGTCTACTTCAGTACGACACAATGTTGCTCGTGGAACACATCAAGTCGAGTTAACCGCGAACCTTGTTATGCAATTGAGAGAGCTAGAGTGGAGTAACGAGAAAATATGCCGTGAACTTGGAATGGATCGCGATGAGGTATTACGAATGCAGCAAGTGACAGGCTTAGCAGCCGCATTTAAAGATCAAGACTTTTCAGAGGCTTGGGAGTAAACAATAATATTTTATAAATCGTAGAATGTTAATTTAAAACTAATTATTAAAATTATTGTAATAATTGGCGCTAGGGTTACGACTCTGGCGCTTTTTATATTTCAGAAGACTATTTCTAATAACATAAAGGCGAATTAAACCATAACTTCTACAAGGTTAATAACATATGGATACTGTGAAACAAAATCTTTCTCTAAGAAAAAAATCGACTTCGACCCTTGGTGGTTCTTGCATCATTGCATGTGTATGTGTTGGCGCAGGAATGCTTGGTTTACCTAGTGCGGGAGCAGGGGCTTGGATAGCGTGGACCTTGTTTATACTGGCGGTAACCATGCTAATAATGACGTTGAGCGGGTGCTTTCTATTGGAAGTGTTAAAAAACTATCCCTATAAGTCTTCGTTTGATTCGATTACAACAGATTTGCTAGGTAAACCAGTTAGCTGCTTCAACAACATAATGATTTATTTTGTCGGGGGGATTTTACTCTATGCATATATAACTTCATCGGGTCTTATAATAAATCAATACATGGGATTAGATCCAAAGTTTGCTTCTATATTATTTGTTGCGATATTTTCTTTTTTTGTATGGCACTCAACGCGTGTGGTTGACAAGTTTTCAATCGTTTTAATGTTGTTTATGGTCGCTAGCTTTGTATTTGGCATTAGTGGGCTTGTATTCAATATCGACTTAAATGGAATGTGGAGAGATGTCAATTTAGAGCAAGGTAAGTTTATGTTTGCTTTGTTTCCTGTAGCGTTAGCCTCATTTGGTTATCATCATACCGTGTCGACCATGCGAGATTACTACCGGGATGAACGGAAGGCGCAAAAAGCAATCGTTGGTGGGACGGCTATTTCTTTTTTCATATATGCAATATGGTTAGTTAGTATCTACGGCAACCTACCAAGAATGCACTTTGGAGAAATTATTGAAAAGGAAGGCGATATCAACGTCTTACTCAGCAGCTTAAGTGGTGTAATACCAACTGAATTTGTATCTAATGTGATTAGCGCTTTCTCTGCAGCTGCAATTTTATCGAGTTTCGTTGGTGTCGGACTTGGGGTATTCGATTTTTTAGCGGACGTTTTCAATTTTAAAGATAACAAGAGAGGCCGATTAAAAACTTGGTCAGTGACCTTTTTACCACCACTAGTATTTTCATTGTTACTCCCCTTTGGCTTTCTCGTCGCAATTGGTTTTGCGGCATCAGCGGCGGCGATTTGGGCGTGCATCATCCCAGCGTTGTTAGTCCGAAAATCTAGGCAAAGCAATCTGAATAAGGCAGACAATTTGCCTTCTAGCCACAACGACTACAGAGCCATTGGAGGAAAGTGGTCGCTTATTGTCGTTGGAGTGTTTGGCGTCAGTGTCATCATTATTCACATCATGACCTTAACGGATTCATTGCCCAAATTTTTAGGCTAATGAAGCTCTAAGGTGAAGTCGAAGTGATCATAAAACCGGTATTACTTCGACCTTTTTGTCTTCGTCGCGATTTTGATTCAGTTTCTGTTGCAGAAATGGGATGGCGAATACGCTAGAATTACTCTCATGTTAGTCATGCAATGCTTTAGTTTATATGCCAAATTCCGCTAATCAGACGCTATTTATCGTTGAAGATGACCCTAAGCTTCGACAAATGCTGTGTGAATATTTTGTCTCTCAAGAGTTCAGTGTTACGACTTTTGAAGAAGGTGAAAGTGCCATTGATGCCATTGTTGAAAATCAGCCTGATATTGTTCTCCTCGATCTTATGCTCCCCGGTGTTGATGGGCTGACAATTTGTAGACAGATTCGTCCAAGCTACTCAGGTAAAGTGCTTATGCTGACAGCCAGTGATGACGATTTTGATCATGTCGCAGCACTAGAAATTGGCGCAGATGACTTTGTAACAAAGCCGATTAAACCGCGAGTTTTGCTCGCTCGGATGAGAATGTTGTTAAGAAGAGTTGAGGCGAGTACTCAATCGATACCGCAAGCAGCTAATTCGAAAGTGCTAGAGTTTGGTCAGTTGAAGCTTAATGATGCACGTAAAGTTTGCGAACTGGCAGGCGAGGTGGTTTCAATGTCTGATAGTGAGTTTGACTTACTATGGGCTTTGGCTTGTTCTCCTGACGAAGTGTTGTCTCGGGATCAACTGACCAAGACGTTGAGAGGCATTGAGTATGATGGTCTAGATAGAACCGTCGACAACAAGATTGTGAGTTTGCGTAAGAAACTCGGTGACACATCTGCAACGCCAAAACGCATCATTACTGTCAGAGGAAAAGGGTATTTGTTTGTCCCAGATACTTGGTAATAGTCGACAAACTTAATCTTAAGAGGGTATATGCGCAGAATTTACTTGGAATCGTTTATCGGTTTATTGATCTTATTTACATTAAGTATTTTTGCGTATGAGTACATTATCTATGAACTCAATCCAGATTATGACTATGTACTGCAGGAAAGAGAAGGCGAAGCGTTCAGGGATATGGTGCTGACTATTTACCAAAACCAAGGTAAAGAAGCGGCTATTGATACTATGGAACGCGTGGTAGAAAAAACGGCCAAAACCCTGTTCGTTGTTAACTTGTCTGATGTACCAAAAGACGTCGCCAACTTTTTCGCCCAAGACCAATCGAATCTCAATATCTATTTTGATGAAGAAAGACATTTCTGGTTTAAGCTGTTAGAGCCTAACGAGATTTACTATATCTCGCCGGATTTTCAAACTGAGCTACGCCAAGCAATTGAATTTGATGATGATATTGTTTGGGGCTTCATTCTCGGCGGCTTCTTTGTCTACTCACTGTGTTTGATTTTGTTCTTGAGCCGTAGAGTGCGGTTACTGGAAAATGCGACGGTTAAGTTTGCTCAGGGCGATTTCAACGTTAGGGCTCCGACTAAAGGCAGAGATGCCGTAGGGAGATTGAATACGAGCTTCAACTATATGGCAGATAAGATTTCTAACCTCATTGCTAGCAACCGTTTCTTAACCAATGCGGTTGCCCATGATCTGCGAACGCCAATTTTTAGAATTCAATGGCAAGCTGAAATGTTGCAAGACCAGAACTTGTCTAAAGAGCTGCATGACAAAATAGCGAGCATCATCGAAGATACCGAAGAAATGGAGCGAATGGTCGATGAGCTACTGTATTTCGCTAAGATGGAACGTCCTGAAACCGAGCTGAGCCTAGAGCAACTTAATTTGAATCATTTTCTACCAGAAGTCGTTCAGCGCTTACCAAACAGCCGTGATATTAATATTGCACTTGATATCGAAAGCAATGTAGAACTGTGTGCGGATCGTTCATTGTTGAAGCGCGGAGTAGTGAATTTGCTTTCGAATGCCGTTAAGTATGCGAAAGATCAAGTGCAGCTAAGCGTAAAAGAGTCTGATGGACACCTAGTGCTCATGGTAGAAGATGATGGTAACGGCATTCCTTCTGAGCATTGGTCATCAGTTTTCCAGCCATTTTACAGTGCTGACGCGTCAAGAAACAAAGAAAACAGTGGATTTGGCTTAGGGCTTGCGATTGTTGACCTAATCGTTAAACGGCATCAAGGCACTGTTGAAGTCGGTCAAAGCACCTTGGGTGGCGCTCAATTCACCCTGACATTCCCTAAATTGTAATCGAGGCTGACAAAGGCGTGACAAAGTCGCGACAAAGTAGATCTACATCTCATTTTTCTGATTTTGTACACTGTGCACTATCGCTTGCCTAACCAATTAATAGGCAACGACTTTAAGAGCAAAGTCCCATACAGAAAATCGAGAGTTCTATATGTCAGCCAACTACCTTAATTTTGTTTTATCGCTTCCTAAAGTCGCTGAAGCCGTATATCCGGATATTCATGGGCTTAAAAAGCTACGCTATAACGCGCGTTTTTGCTTATGGTCGTTGCTTAAACCAGGCGTTTTAAAACAGATGCAAGAACTCTTCGCTCAGCCCGATCTAAAAACCATCACGGACGTTAACCCGCGATTGCTCGAAAAGCCTCTTAAACCTTATGTTTGCTTGAACTGGCGCCCAGAACAGCGCGCGAAGAAAATCTATGAGCATTTTAAAACCCTCCATGAAATGTATGGCCGAGGATTCTTAGACTTTTACTCTAATGAAGGTTGGCTTCTCGCTGAAATTATGGGTTGTAGGCTGCTGTTGTGTGCGGGGCCTGAAAGAGAAGGCTCATTGGCACTAAAGCTGACAGATGAGAAAAACCGCGATCTGTTTACGTTGGCGTTTAATCTATCGACCACGCCACGCAGAGAAATCCACATTGGTGCGCTACAAGGACCTGGGGACCACATTAGTGATCGAGGAGAGATCATTAAGTCACTGACTCGCGGTATTCATGGTTTACGTCCAAAAGCGTTAATGCTTGAAGTTTTGCTGATGCTCGCTCGCGAGTGGCAAGTAGACAATGTTTTCGGTATTACAAACAAAGGGCATATCTATCAAGCATTGAGATACACAGGTTCGAAGCGTTCAAGTGTGACCTACAATTACGCTGAATTGTGGACCGAGTATGGTGGTGAACAAGTCTCGAAGTTTATGTACAAGATCCCACTCCAGCCACCGCGCAAAGATCCGAGTACACTTAAGAAAACGAAACGTCGTTTATACACCAAACGCTATGCTTGGATTGAGGAAACACAAGGTGTGGTCAAAACGCGTTTGAGTGAGCTTTAAAGACGCTTAGCGAAGTGACATATGAACAAAGATAAAGCCTGACTCATGTCAGGCTTTTTACTGAGATTGGTTTCAGTCATTGTCTTAAGGAAGGGGATTTTGACGATTATTTATCCATAACTTACTCATTGGATCTTTCACCCGACTCTATGTTTTGTCGTAGCGGACACGTATATGCAACTTAGTCCGTTTTACAAATCATAGATAAAATTGAAGGTGAAAAACTATGACTACTAATTCCTGTGCTTCGCACTGTCCCCAAAAAACCGATACTCGTATGGGTTATTTGCCAGAGCCATATCGAATTCGAGTTGTCGAGCCTGTTAAACATACGACACGTGAAGAACGAGAAGCTGCTTTGGAAAAGTATGGATACAATCCGTTCTTAATTCCTAGTAGCGAGGTGTTTATTGACTTGCTGACTGACAGTGGTACGGGTTCTGTTACCCAAGGGATGCAAGCAGCAATGCTGAAAGGGGATGAATCATACAGTGGTAGCCGAAGCTACTACGTTTTAAAAGATGCGGTCAAAGATATCTTTGGCTACGAGCATACCATTCCAACTCACCAAGGACGAGGAGCTGAACAGCTCTATGTTCCTGCGTTGATTGCTAAGCGAGAGCGTGAGAAGGGCCTATGTCGTGAACAAATGGCCGCAGTTTCAAACTACTTTTTCGATACAACTCAAGGGCATACCCAGCTTAATGGCTGCCGAGTGGTTAATGTGCCTACCAAAGAGGCTTTCGATACATCGGTTAAGTCTGCATTCAAAGGTAACTTTGATATTGAAAAATTAATCATCGCTATCGAAGATATTGGGCCAAAAAACGTACCTTACATCGTGAGTACGATTACATGTAACTCGGCGGGCGGACAACCGGTATCACTCGCAAACCTTAAAGAAGTGTATGAGATAGCCAGTTCATATGACATTCCAGTTGTAATGGATTGCGCACGATTTGCAGAGAACGCGTATTTTATAAAGCAACGAGAGCCTGGTTACGAATGCTGGTCTATTGAAGAAATCACCAAAGAAAGCTTCAAGTATGCAGATATTCTATCCATGTCAGCCAAAAAGGATGCGATGGTGCCTATTGGGGGGTTATTAGCGTTTAAAGACTATACGCTTTCCGATGTCTTCCAAGAGTGCCGCACCTTATGTGTCTTGCAAGAGGGTTTTCCAACCTATGGCGGGTTAGAGGGAGGCGCTATGGAACGTTTAGCCGTAGGTCTCTACGACGCCATGCGTGAAGAGTGGTTATCTTCACGTATCGATCAGGTTCAGTATTTAGTTGATGGACTTGAAAGAGTCGGGATCAAATGTCAGCAGGCTGGAGGACATGCAGCGTTTATCAATGCGGGTGACTTATTGCCACATATTCCAGCCGACCAGTTCCCCGGTCATGCAATGGCATGTGAATTGTACCGTGTAGCTGGAATTCGTGGTGCGGAGATTGGCTCTTTGTTGTTAGGACGCGATCCAAAAACAGGGCAGCAGTTACCGTGTCCGGCAGAGCTTTTGCGATTAGCGGTTCCTCGAGCCACATATACACAAGCGCATCTTGACTATGTGATTCAAGCCTTTACGGAGATTAAGGAAAACGCGCCCAAGATTAAAGGGCTGACCTTTACATACGAGCCACCCGCCTTAAGACACTTTAATGCGGAGTTCCGAGTTCTTGAATAGTTTCTGATATTAAAATGACAAAGCGCCATCGATGTATGGCGCTTTTACTTTTTTATTCGCTAATGGTTCTGTTGTTAGCTAAAAAACTTTTCCCAAATATCTAATGTACCTGAGATTGTCCCTTTATGGACGTAGTACCTAGGGAACGACTGGAAGACATAGATATCGTCGCCATCACGGATTAAGCTATAGAACAAGAACTTATATCCCGATGAGATCTGGTTGAAATGATCATTTTCATCTTGCTTGTTGTCATCGACTAAAATCTTACGCGAGTAGACAAAATAGATGGTTTGCTCACCTAATCGGAGTTGCCTTGCCTCTACTTTATACTTTGAAAGGTAGTTGCCGTTGTCATCTTGCTTGGTTTGTAGTGCAACCACCTTTCCTCGATAACACGTTAAAAAAACATCTCTATCATCATCAGGAACATGCAGTGTCATCGAATACTGGCAAGATGCGCCGTTTAAGAAAGCGTAAGTCGTAATCGATGCAAACAACCCTAAGACGATCACCGCTATTAAAATAATACGTTTAACCATTGCCTTTAACCTCCATTAAACCACTCTGACTTGAATAAAAGAATCTCCCTTCTTTCCCGTTTACAATTGATGGTTCGACATAGTCCCCTTGTATCGAACACAGGGTAGCGTTACCTAATTTTTGGCAGTCGACACGCACCCAAGAGAATACAATGTAAAAGGCGGCGTAGAGACAAAACAACAAGGCACCGATAGCAATGGCAAGCTTAGCCCTTTCCCACCAAGTTTCGTATATGGGTGGAAAGCTTGTATCTTTATTGTCTGGGGGAGGGAGCACTGTCTCTTGTAAGGAAGGTTCTTGTGATTGAGTCCATTGAAGTTCGGAAAGATCGATTCTATAGCCCTTTCTAGGAACATTAGTAATTTTAATATTATTAAGATCGAGGATCTTCCTAAGGTTTGTAATCGCAACGGGTAAAGAGTTTGGACCTATTATGTCGGGGCGTCCCCAAGCATCGACGATTAAGTCATCTCTGCTGACCACTTCACCATCTTCCTCAACTAATCTTTTTAGTACACTACTTTCTGGAATAGTGATAGAAAACGATTTTTCGTTGTCCAGTAGAATCTGAGCACCAGATTCATTTCTTTTTAGTAAACAGTTGCCGATTCGTAAATCGAAGCATTCCGTCCCGTTTGTAGCCATAGAGCGCCTCCTTTGTAAAATAGTTGGAGCTGACTTTTTAATTTGTCGGACTATTTTTAGTTATTAATATGTTAATTGTTCAGTAAATGATGAGTAATTTAGTGTTTTTTAGGTGCAGTTATGTGATCTGGAGCACGAAGAGGGCGTGTTTAGAGCAATCACTTTGTAAGGGTTCGTATTGGGTTATAAGGGAGAAAATAAGTAGAGAAGTTGATGCAAAAATGAGCAAAAAGCCGGCTCCAAAATTGGGAGGAATGAAGCCGGAACAGAGAGTGAGAGTCGCCTAAGAAACTCACCTCACAAGGAAAATTGTTGAGATTGATTCCTTGGGTTGAAGGAATGGAGTTGCGGTAAGTAGGTAGCCTCCTTTCTTTGTTAATAAATCTTGCATCATTTCCGGCTCGGATAGATGAAATGTACAGTGAACATTTGCCCCTTCTACCAAGTCATTTTCACAAATATCTATGAATGATTGAAAAGAGCGGCATATAAGCGTGTTAGTCATCCTTGTTTCTCCTGCGTCTCTTTGTATTTACAAGGCAATTCTGAAAGGAAACGTTTCAGCAGGGTACTTAATTAACGTTATTTATCAGTGAGGGGTAAGTTGAAATGAAGTTTGATAAAGCTCCTCAGTTAGATGACAAATATTTAATCTTGAGTTTAGAAAGGCGTTAGCTCCATTGATTAATCTAATTCCGAACTTAACCAACAGCAGGAATAAGATTATGAAAAAACTTACTACACTTAGCATCTTGATTGGCAGTATGATTGGCTTTAGCGCGATGGCAAACCCTACGGATGGCCCCAACAAGGTTAATCTTGTGCCTACTATGAGCGCAGAAAAAGCGCTTAGTCAGATTAAAACGCTCAAGCCTGCTAGCTATGATTCTATTGAATTGATTGAACAAGAAGATGGTCGGTTTCTCTACGTTGCCACTGCAAAGCAACAAGCAGAGCAGGACACCATTTTCTTTGATGCAACAAGTGGTAAAGACGTTACCCAAACGATTCAAAAAGTTAACTTTTCACTTCAAGAGGTCCTTGCGCAAGTTGGTAAGACGCACCAAGGGCTCATTGTCTCCGCGCATTCGGATTTAGTGCCAGAACTGGGAACCATTTACATGGTAGAGCTCAAAGAGAGTTACGATGAGCCACTATCAACCTTGCTAGTTATCGACGCTAAAACATTAAAAGTGATTGATACTGAAAAGGTTGATATGCAAGAGATGTTTTTCAATGATGAGGGCAATATCGAGTTTGAGTTTGGCATGTATGAAGATAACTTCTACGACAATGCGCATTCTATTAATGGTGCCAATGACTTAGAATTGCTAGAAGTTGGTCCACAACAACAATCTTAAATGTCATGCAGCTAGGCTGGTCGCTCGGAGTTTGAGTTATGAAAATTTTATTAGTAGAAGATAACGTAGAACAATCGCGTTTTCTGAGTCATAGCTTAGAGCAATCCGGGCACCAGACTGATCGAGCCGAGACCGGAAAGTTGGGTTTGATTTGTGCATTGCAAAATGACTACGACGTTATTATTTGCGACCGTATGATGCCAGAAATGGATGGTCTTCAGATGATTCAGGCGCTAAGAGCGAGTGGTAACCAAACTCCTGTATTGGTGCTCAGCGCATTGGATAGTGTAGAGGAACGTGTCAAAGGATTAAGAAGTGGGGGAGACGACTACTTAGTTAAACCTTACGCTTATACCGAGTTGCTGGCGAGAATAGAAGTGCTGGCGCGAAGACCAAGTGAATCGCAATCTCAAGCAAATAACACCGAGTTAAAGCTAGATTCTCTCTCCTTAGATACATATACCCGAAAGGCAAAGCGGGGAGAGGTAGACATAGCACTCAACACTCGTGAATATCAAATTTTACTCTATTTAATGGAAAATCAAGGCCGGATCGTGACACGAACTATGCTGCTAGAGAAAGTTTGGAATCATCATTTTGATCCGCAAACCAATGTCATTGATGTTCATATTAGTCGATTACGAAAGAAGATTGATCTCGATGGTTACAAGCCCCTATTGCACACCGTGAGAGGGGCTGGCTACGTCATGGAGGATCGCTCGTGAATTGGCTAAATGATCCTTTCCGCCGTTTTCTGAACTTATATGCCATGCTAGTCGTGGCAGCGATTGTGTTGCTGATCGTGATGCGTACCAGTATCTATGCCTGGTTCATTGATAATAGTGTCTTGCCCATTGTGGCTTCTGAAGCTAACTACGTGTATGAGCTATGGGAAGAGTTGGGCCCAGAGGAAACCAAGAAGGTTCTGCGAGCCGATCACGACGCCATCTTTAGCTACGTTTTCAAAGAGCATATCACAGACCAAGAATTGAAAAAGCTAGATTCTTATGAATCTACGGGAGACATGGAATTTGGGATTGAATTTTATGTTCAGGAGAATGAAGAGTCTGATTACGTCAGCGTCGAGACTTACCTTCCCGAAGGGGATGGATGGCGCACACTAGAAGTTCGAGTAGAAGATGCGTTTTTTAATCAACAAACCCAGCTGATTAATGGGATCATTTACGCAATTGGAGCTTTGATGATCGTAGGGTTTGTCATTGCTTACTTCATGATAAACAGCATTAAAACTCGACTGACTGATATTAACGCCGCGAGCAACAGCATAACTAAAGACAACGATTTACATCTTAGAATCCCCAATGAAAACCTAGAAGGGCCGCTGTCAGAGACCATTTCAGAACTGAATATGATGTTGGATCGCCTTGCTCTGTCGACAGAGATGACTAAACAGCAAGCAAACAACATTGCGCATGACTTAAGAACTCCGCTTACGTCGATTTATCATCGAATTCAGCAACTTTCTGAGAGTCACTCAGAACTTGAAGAAGTAGAGCAAATGGTAGCAAATCTTCTTAATACCTTTAATCAGCTGCTGCGAATAAGCCGACTTGAGTTCAATGGAGAACAGATAACCCAAAGTGCTGTCAATCTTCAACAGTTAGTCGAGTGCGCGGCAGAGCTGTACGAGCCTGTTTTAGAAGACAATCAGTTAAACCTAGAGTTGAACATTGATCCGAAACACCAAATTAAAGCCAGCCAAGAATTAATGATGCAGGTAGTGTCCAATTTGATCGATAACGCCTGTAAGTTCAATCAAGCGGGTAATACGATTCGAATCTCTTCAGCAGAGAAAGCAGACAGTGTAGAACTAACTGTAGCGGATCAAAGTGGCGGAGTAGGAGAAGAAGAATTAACCTACCTATGCCAAAAATTCTACCGCAGCGACAGTAGCAGAAATACAGAAGGCAATGGGCTAGGGTTAAGTTTAATCGCTGCTGCTACCAAGAGAATGGGAGGCAACTTAGAGCTAAAGGATGAGTATCTATATGATAAGGTGGGTCTTTCAGTCACACTGAAGTTTCCAAAGGTTTAATAGTGCGAAATGGATACGACAGAACCTTAAAATAGACGGACGTGCAGTTAGCTAACATAAGTGAGAATAGGTTCATGTTTGAATTTATAGTCGCTTTTCTGTAGTGACAGTGCTCGTTGTACTTCTGAAAGAATTTGGCTGTTACTCGGGATGTCGCCATTTGCATTCATCACTATTCGATGATCTCCTTCAAGTGGAGTATAACGAAATGGCACCGTAGAATAAAAAATACCGACGGTTGGTGTATGGGTTGCAATAGCTACATTTCTGATCCCAGTGTCTGGTGCGACCACCAATCTCGCTTTCGCAGAGTACTCTACTAACTCTTCTAAAGGTAAGCACTGTTGAATCTCAAAGTTGTCCTTGCCGATTAAGTGCTTAAGGAAGTCACCTTTCTCAAAGTCATTTTTCCCCTCCAGATAGACGTGTTGATAATCTGGCAACAAATTTACAGCCTCTTCTATGAGTGATTTCATTTGTTGTTCGGAGAGAATTTTAGTCTTAGTCGAAGCGCCATTGAAATAAAGAATTTTTGGTCTGCTGCCTTTTTCTTCTTTGAATAGTTTCAAGTGATTAGGGTACGCGAAATCAAGAGGTCGTTGAGGGTTGTGTCCAAGCATTTTTAACATGTCTAGCATCACTTCCAACTCTGGTTGGTAGTCAGATCGGAATACTGCAATATTATAAAGAGTGCCACAAAGGTAAGATATGTATGGGAATCCGAATTTCAACTTTGCCTTGCTAAATAGAGTCATCCAGTATGAGCGATTTGTACCAGCAACATCGAAGATAATGTCCTGCTCATCAAGTTGCTTGAACTCAGCAATTTGCTCTTTCAATGTCAGTTCTTTTTTCTTATGACGTCCAGTCATAAAGATTGTTTCATCAGCTAAATCAGAAGGCGCACCATACTGGTAGTTTGATACACCTACTAGAGTAATTTTTGCGTTAGGAAAAAACTTCCTCGCTTCCACTAACATCGGACGAACAATCACTTGGTCACCAAGTGCTGCATGACGAAAAATCGCAATTTTTTTTACTTTCTCAGGAGAGAACTCATTTGCAAGATAGTGACGCGCAGCTGAAGATGTATAAGCGCCGCGCTCAAACCACAGGTGATTCATAATGTTATCCGGTAAACTTTTTTAGTGCTCTACTGGCGATATGAAATAGTGTGCAAAGTTTTTAGCTTGTTGGTGAGGTGAGGAGTGTATTTTGGTGAACTTGAACCATATTTTGCCGCGATATTGCAACTTACAGCCGATCTGTTTCCTAAATAAGAGAACTAAATCATCAGATTACGGTCTGTTCTGCAAAGTTCATCCAAATACCGGAAACTCTCAAAGTCGCGTTCAAGTCTAAAGCTAAATCGCAGTATTGCTTATATAAATAAGGAAATGTTTGGTGTTGCGTATTAGCCGTGAGCGTTAAGTTGTATGAACTTTGGAAGGTGTGGAAGCATTAGATAAAAGAAAAGCCCACTATAAAGTGGGCTTTTCTATAAATTTGGTGGGTCCGGGCGAACTCGAATCGCCGACCCCTACCATGTCAAGGTAGTACTCTAACCAACTGAGCTACGGACCCAAATTTATGTTCTTTGCAACTGAATGCTTCAAGGAGTGGTGGGTCCGGGCGAACTCGAATCGCCGACCCCTACCATGTCAAGGTAGTACTCTAACCAACTGAGCTACGGACCCATTCCTTAAGAACGAGAGGGATGTTACCGAGAGTTATTCAATCGTGCAAGCGCATTTTCTTCGATTTTTACTCGTTTGCTTTATAACTAATCGAATTGTTGTTGTTTTACGCATTGCCAATTAAAAAATGTGCATTAAATCACGTACATATCTCGGCTCGTTAACGACTATTGTCCTCGACCATCAAACATAACCACGATGGTTTTTGTGATAATGCTCATATCCATGCTTAACCATGACTTCATTGAGCACAATGAAAGAGCGTAACTATGGTCATAGCCAACTTTTCTACGAACATCATCAATACAAGTATCGTAACCTTGGTTTACTTGCGCTAGCCCTGTGATTCCGGGCATGACACCGTAAGTTCTGTCAGCAAAGTAAGGGATTGCATTCTCTAGTTTACTGTAAAAGCTTGGGCGCTCTGGACGCGGGCCAATTAATGACATTTCACCCATAACAACATTAAACAACTGAGGAATCTCGTCTAGGCGCGTTTTACGTAGGAAGCGTCCGACTGGGGTGATTCTTGGATCGTTTTCTGTCGCCCATACAGCACCAGTGCGTTGCTCGGCATCTTGATACATGGTGCGAAACTTAATGATTTCAAAAAATACCATTTTTTCCGGTGTTGATTTACCTACTCTCAATTGCTTGTAAAAAACAGGACCAGGGGAGCTCAGTTTTATCGCCAGTGCGATAAAAGGCATGACTGGAGAAAGCAGTAGCAATCCAAATAGTGCGCCAAATAGGTCAAACAGACGTTTTGCTAACCAAATTGAAATGTGTGTTGATACGTTGCTCATAATAATCTCCTTATTGGCCTACGCGAGACCATTTTCCTGATTCAAGACCGAATAGGTAACGCATACCACCGATGAAATTTGCACAGTGACCTGCAACGATATAAAGCAGCAGTTTGCAGGCTTTATGACTAAAAATGTATGGCAATTGATGACTAAGTACTGCTAGTGAATAAAGCGCGATTTGGACGATCAATGCTGCCATGAAGAGCGGGTTGTCCATCATGATAATTGAGCTAATTAAGCAGAATATCAGTAGGTAAGGGGTGATGAGTCTTAATCCTTTTCCTGAAAAGAATGCAAACGCAACGCCTTTGTACTTTGGTAAGAACATCTCACAAAGTTCGATAGCTTGTTGCATGTTTCCTGCGGAAATTCGCAGTCTTCTGCTAAAGTCGTCTCTCTCGTTTGTTGCCTCCATCTCTAGTGCAACCATCTGAGGCTCATACTCTGCAATGTAACCTTGACGTACGATCGACATAGGAATCATAAAGTCATCATTGATAGTGTCCATGCTCATTGATTCAAACAGGTGAGTTCTAAACAGGTAGAAAGCTCCGTGTGCGCCTAGAGTAGAACCTAAGGTCGCTTCGCGCATCTTGAGTTTACTCTGATATTGCCAATAACATGCTTCGCCTTCATTACCCGGTTTAAACAGCTGGTAATGGCCATTGACCACGCCAACTTGTTCATTATGAAAGTGTTTGTTGGCAACCCATAATGCATCAATTGAAATGAGAGCTGAGACATCGCTCAAAGCTGTAATGTCACTCGTGATGGTTTTCATCTGTTCATTGACGACCGCGACTTTGCCACGATTGGATTCGAAGGCTCTGATCTCGAAGTGAGTATCTGCACAAATCGCCTCTTGAATGGTTTGCTCCGCGATTGAGACAGTGTTGTCAGTACAACCATCGCAGGCAATGATGACCTTGTATTTGTTTTTTGGATAATCGAGCGAAGACAGGTTACGAATTTTGTCTGCGATCCATTGCTCCTCGTTGAATGCGGGAACCAAAATTGTGATGGTCGCGCAAGCTCTGTCCCCTTTAATACTTTTGAATCCACGACTACGGTGATTTATCGTTTTAAAAGGGTGCTGTTTCGAGTACCAAGAAAGCAGCACTGGGTAACCAACATGGTGATAGATAACCAAAAGGCAGCTGACGACAAATAGAATCGTGAGTAGTAAGTCGATCATGCGCTTTTCTCCTCTGCCAACATTTCATAAGCTCTCATCATGTCTCTGATGTCATTGTTGTGAAGTACAAAGTCACGCGGAGAGTCAGTGTGGTGTAGCTCAAGGGCAGTGAGGACACTAGAAGCGAGTGCTTGCGGGTTTTCACTCTCAAATAGGCTCCCTGTAATTGGGCAGAGTGTCTCACCTGTAGCTCCCACGTTACTTGTTAAAGTGACAATGTCACATGATTGGGCCTCTAATGTTGAAAGTGGGAAGCCTTCACTACGTGAGGGAAGGCAGAACAGATCCAATGCTTGATAGAATCGAACCATGTCATCGACAAGACCTAAAAAGGTGACTCTATGGCTAATGCCAAGTTCCTTCACTTGTGCTTCGAGCTTTTTCCTTTGGCTACCTTCGCCTGCAATTACCAGTTCAATGTGATTCGGCAGTAAGGTCATTGCATCAATCAGCACATCGTGACCTTTTACTTTTTCAAGGCGTCCAGCGCTACCAATAATCGTGCTGCGCACAGGAAGACCAACAACTTGGCGAGCCAGATGTTTAGAACCAGTTGTGAACTGCTCGCAATCGATGCCGTTTTTAATAACCGTCACGTCTTTATAGTCGAAGTGACGGTGAATTTGCTCTCTGACCAAAGCCGCATCGGCAACAATACTTGGTTTCGCTATTTTTAAAGCAAAGCCTTGTAGAGAGCGATGTTTCTCGTCAGATAAATGCCATGCGTCGTGTTCTGTGTGGATTCTCGCCTTAACGCCTGCCAGTCTTGCGGCTATCGAACCATAAAGAATTGGTCCAATATGATGAGTATGGACAACGCTAGGTTTGAGTGTGCGGAATAATCTGAACAGCTGAAC
This sequence comes from Vibrio tubiashii ATCC 19109, assembly GCF_000772105.1. NCBI lineage: Bacteria > Pseudomonadati > Pseudomonadota > Gammaproteobacteria > Vibrionales > Vibrionaceae > Vibrio > Vibrio tubiashii. Next base: position 1,739,421 of record NZ_CP009354.1, on the reverse strand, counting down.
CAAAGTTTTAACACTGTATCCCGATGGTTTGTTCAAGAAGATAAGTTGGTTCTTTACGGCTTCAAGTTTCGACCATTTTGAGATGGATTCTTGTTTAGTCCCTTCTAGGCTAATGATGAGCACTTTCTGTTGTGGGTTAGAAAATGCGAGCATATTGAGAGCTAGCGCCTCTAGACCACCAGGAGAGAGGTGTTGGACCACATGGATGATTGTTTTGCAAGGTGTGCTCATACTAGCTCCTAAACGAATAATTCCTTTAAGTTAGTAAGAGCACATAGTGTGCCAGATTTTAAGTGTTTATATTTCAGTGTCTTACGTGTTTTAAAAGTTAGTTCTCAACCTGATAATCAATTTGAAAGTCTTTATGATTGATAAGGCTTAATCTTAGGAATATAGGTAATCACAGGTGCATTTGTGATCGCCTCAATCTCTTCTTTACGTCTAATCGAAGAGTCAAACAGCTCTATAAGGATTGCGACGCCTGCACCCAATCCGATGCCAGCAATTAAACCAGCGATGACAAAAACAATCGCGGGAAGGTTAGCAGGTCGACTCGGAGTATAAGGAAGGTCGATAATTTTGACTCGTTTGTTTTGCTCGAATACACCTAACGATCCGGTTAACTGCGCCATCTCGTAACGTTGAATCAATTCATCGTAGAGCTGACGTTTAATTTCCGCATTTCTCACTAGGCGGTGCATGGTTTTCGCGTTATCACCAAAGCTATTGGCTTCCTGTTCTAATCGGGCGATCATTTCTTTGAGACTTTTAGTCTCCTCAGTCAATGATTCATAGCGGCCACGGACTAATTGCAAACTTTGGAGTTGGGTTACCAGTAAGGGCTGCACTTCACCAAGATCTTTGAGCTTGTTGCTACTAGCGATGTCCCATAGCTGATCACTACTGATGTTCGGTTGTTCCATTTGTAGCAAGATGGAACGCTCATTCTCTAAGCGTCGTAACTCACGTTCTTTACCTTGAACGGCACTGTGACTTTCAGTGTATTTCGCTTTTAGAAGCGTCAACTCGCTGCGAATTTCGATGATCTGATCTTCAATTTTACCGACTACTGGATTTGTTTTAGACAGTTGTTGATCGAGTGAGCCTAAGCTTCGTTCTACACCTGCAAGCTCGGCTTTTTTCTCCGCGTAGCTTTGTTTCAAAGAAGCAAGCCTACCTAGTGCTTGGCTTTGCATTTCTGGCGTGACGGAAGCGTAGCGATTTTTGAAGTCTGCCAACTCATTCTCAGCAATATCCAGCTCTTCTCTGCGCTTTTCAATATGAATCGCGAGGAATTCGGATGAATCCTCAATCGAAGAGCGTTCAGGAGCAAGCAGCTGCTCTATAAAGTGCTCGCTAATTGACTCCAACAGCTCTTTCATCCCAGCAGGGTTAGGGGCTGTTAACGAAATCTTTAGAAAATCCTTACCTGGTTGAGTCACAGTAAGGCTGCTTGAAAGTTTACTTATAATGTAATCACGCTCTGCAGGAGCCATCGAGTCATCGATCAAACCATGCTCTTTCGCGACAGCCGTCAATACGTGACGACTTTTAAGCAAGGTGCTGAGCGCATTGAGCCGCTCTTTTAGCATCGTTGATACGGCGATATCCTCTAGGAAAGGGTTCATCTTCGCCGTTTCCTGTATCAGCATAGAAGTATGCGACACGTAATTTGTTGGTGCGACTTTTCCAATGAAGTAGCCAACAAAAGGAAGGATGAGAATAGGTACTACGATTACGTAGCGCTGTCGCCATGCTGAGTTGAGTATGACGATGAACCTCATTTTTAGCTCATTCATAATGACTCCAACATACTATTAAGCTTAACTGTACGAGCATCCCAGCTTTCCGATGCAACAGATTGCTGCTCACCAATGCTTGAATCTAAATCTAGGCCATTTAAGGCGTCAGTAAACTGCTGAGCGTTAGTCACTACGTTGACTTGCTCTCTATATGGAGAAAGTGCAGGGAAGGGCGTCGCAATAACCGAGCTTCCTGCTGCTAGGTACTCAAGCAGTTTTAACGGGCTGCATGAGGCGATTTGCCCATTAGATCTAAATGGCAATAGGCTAACATCCCAATGTTGGCTGTAACCTGGCAGTTCAGTATGAGGTTTTGGGCCAAGGTAGTGTACATTCGGCAATTTTGGCAAAGGATTAGACGGCAGTTCCAATGGACCGATAAACACGAACTGCCAAGTTGGATTGGCTAAGCACACTTGATCAATAAGTTCATAATCTAACCAGTTAGACAAACTGCCATAGAAACCAGCAATTTTATTTTCTGCTGAAGGTAAGTCGATGGCACGACTCACTGGAGTGCTGAACAGATGCGTATCGACCCCATGAGGTAGATAATGTGTTTTAGACTGAGGAAATTTAGTCAGTAGTTTTGCACTCGCCGCGAGAATTAAATCTGCATGTTCGACAAGTTTACTTTCGTGCGTTGCCACTACGTCGTGGTCAACACCTGCAAGAGATGAAAAATCATCGCCACAATAATAAACAATGGCAGATTCATCCAGTGTTCCACACAGATCAGCGGTGGTAGGGAGTGAACTCCATAAGATGGGCTTGTTTAAGCCAAGCTTTTTAATCACGGGTTTCAACTGAGAGCAAATCATCGTTTTAGCTATTTGACGCGCGAACCAAGAACGAGGTGCTGGAATCGTTTTTAGGTTAACGACACTGATATTCGACGGTTGTTCGTTATGGCGACTAAAGCCCCCCTTACTTTTACCTAATAGCTTGTTCGCTGCTCGCTTGAAATCGTGCATCGTCAGTTTAGGCTGACGCAGGCCAATCGAATTTACCCACAGCACTTTACGCTGCTTAGCCAAACGAATTACTAGGTGTTGAGTACTTGATGGCAAACCGCCGAAGTCTTCACCGAAAACAATAAGATCACGCATGACGACTTTCCTCATTACTAGTTGAAGAGTCAGCAAGTGAACGAATTACTCTTGCTGGATTGCCTGCTACTACCACATAGGGAGGGAGATCCTTGGTAACAACACTTCCGGTGCCAACGATAGTGCCTTCACCAATAGTGACATTTGGGCAAACCGTCACGTTTGTACCAAGCCATACGTCGTTTTCGAGGATGATATCGCCGACGTCGCAATCTAGATCTCCAAAACCTTTTGCCCGCATAGCCGCATCTAAAGAGTGACCCGAATAGCCGAAGAGAAAAGCTCGACCAGCAATACGAACATTGTCACCAATCACGATTTTATGGCCAATTGCGAATGTGCTTTGCCATCCAATATCAACGTTGCTACCAACAATGAGCTGAGGATTGTCAGATTGAGGTCGAGCACTAAAAGTAGTTTGTCCTGAAATACGACAATCATCGCCTAAGGAGATAGTTAAGGGACCAGAGACAAAAGGCACACCACCAAACAGGTAAAGTCCTCTGCCGTATTTTGATAGTCGCCCTTTAAAGGCGGGAGTGTGTACTGAAACGCGTAAAAGGTTTCCCCATAGAGAGCTAAATGCAGAGTAGAGTAGACCAACGAACTTGTTAAATAGTTTGGGAGTTGGAATATCGCATGCGCGAATTGCTTTCAAAATGAGAAACAATTTGCGATACGCAGGATTCTCATTGTGTTGTAGCCAAACTTTGAAGTGGTTTAATTGCTGAGCCAACATGATTGCGTCCCTTACATTTGAATTATGCAGAGACTATTTCACGTAACGTGCCAAAATATAAATTAAGTAAAAACAATGAGATAAGTCTAGTCATTCTTTCGTCTTGTTAAGATTCTCAAATTGAGAACGTTTTTGAGTAATTCGAGAGATGGCAATACATAGCGCAGCAAGTATGTAAATTGGCCAGGTAAAGCCTTGAGTAAGGAAGGTACCAGAGACAACAGTACCTATTACGCCAGCATAGACGGCAAGCGCCGTGGCGGTCAGATACGGAGATACAGAGTCCTTTAACTCAGCCAGAATTGAAAGTGTTTGCCTACTGGTTTTAATCAATGAAATGATGATACCGATGAAGACGATCAGGCCAAGGAAGCCCATCTCTGCCAGAACACCAAACCATGTACTGTGTACAGCGTGGTTGAGCCCGTCCCAATGAGAGCTGTAGTAGTAGTAATTTGAATAGAAGTTATTAAGACCAACACCACTGAAGGGATTATCCAGTGCCATCTTGAATGCTGCTTCCCACGCATACAGACGACCCATTGCGGATGCATCGATACCTTCTTCTGCAGCGCCACCGGATTGTCGATCTGAAATACCAGCGACCGCAAATAAAACCGCTAAACAAATGACTCCGATGAAAATGAGTAGTGATTTTGAGCGGATGAGTCGCAGACCGAAAATACCAAATACGGCGACTGAGCCTAATAGCCCGCCACGACTTTGAGTCGCGATGACAGCAGCCATTGCGAGAACAAGCCCTACGATTCCTAGAATGCGTGAAACGCCAATTCCTTTAGTCGTTGCGAAGCTAATGGCGAACGCGAGAGGGAACATCAACACGAGCGACAAATCATTTGGGTCACCAAGAACAGATCCAAGTTGGCGACCTATGGTAACCCGAGTGCCTTCCACCAATCCGATGCCTGCTGACGAATTATATAAAGCAACGACGGCAATGAGCCCGCCAGCCAAAATAATTAGCGTCGCTATTTTTCGAACGGCGTCTTCCGTATTAACTAACCAGGCGATTGCCAGTGTCATGACAATGATTTTCCAGTAGATATTCTTAAAGTAGGTAATGGCGATACCTGGATTTGATGAGAGTACAACGCCAATAACCACTAGCCCCCAAAACAGGGCTAACCACGTCATACTTGGGTGCCAGAATGTTTGTAATTGTCGGCTTACCAATGTATGCCACATGAGCGCAGAAAGAGCGCCCAACGAGAGCAATAGCGGGATCTTGAGCGAGTAAAGTGCTGGAATAGCTTCATGAATGCGAAAGAAAGAAAACAAAACGAATAAGCTAACAAGCCAAAATGTTTGATTGAGTACAAACAGAGCACCTAAGGGAACAAAACATAAGACCAACACAATCGCAGGGTGAGGCACCACGTACCATAGCATTGCTAATCCAAAGCTAAGCAATGTCATGAACAAGATTGGCGCAGCTCTGTTAGCACTAGCTTGGTTCACACTGTTCATAGTGACTTACCAAGGTAGTTATTGACGGTATGAGTTAAGCTCTTCAAAGAAACCCCCGAGATCAATTTAAAGCGAATTGCAAAAGCAACGACACCTAAGGGTTGAAGAAGCAACATTAATGCCGAAACTTCTATATTTTGGTGGTAACGGCTGGTTAAAAGAAATAGTGCAGTCAGCATCAGAAGGGCAAAAATGTTGCTCGACGGATAAGCGAGGTAGTGCGCTTGTTGACTAAACCAAATGGTGAGAGCGAAACGGCAAAGCTGCCCAGCAATCAGTCCCCAAAGTATTGCCTCTATACCTGACTCTATGGAAGCGAAGCAAACGATGAAGGCTAAAACTGTTGATGTAACGTTGATATATAACAGTTGAGTGGTATTTTTCTTGTACAAAATACCGAAGTTCGTCAGCTCAACGAGCTCTTTGAAAAGCATCATAGTAATGGTCATACCTACCAAAGCGACCGCGGGTTGGTAGGATTCGGGTAGGGCGATTGTAATAAAAATTTGGCTTAACCAAGCGACGGTAGCCGAAATGACGCACAACAATACCACGCCTTGCGTCGTGACATTGGCGACGTAACCGGCGCCTTTGTTGTCCATTGCCTCAAATCTTTTTGGCATCCACCACATATGGAAAGGTTGAATTAGGATACCGACAGCCAACGCAAACTTAGCTGCGATAGCATACATACCCAAAGTTTCTAAGTTTGTTGCTCCTGCAATCAACCATCTCTCTGCGCCACTTAATCCGAAAGCAACAACCCCAGATAACATTAACGGTGCCGAGTATCGAATGTATCGTTTCATGCGCTCTTTGTTAGGCAGCATAAGCGGGAAGTTGATATAGATATGAAGAAACAGAAACTGTACGAATGTGCAAATGACGTTAAGCGCGAATATCAACGTCACATCAGGCTTATGTAATAACGCAATGATAAGTAATGACACTTGGGCAATAACAGTGCTGACACAAATCTTAAAAAACAACCCTGCCTGATTGTGCAGCCTCAACCACGCTAGACTTATCGCTAAAGGAGCTTCATAGCAGAGGACCAACGCAATAAATAGGACTTGTTCATGAGTGATCGAATCCGCTTTGAAAGGCAATAAGTAGTAACCTATGAGCAACAAAACGCTAAGAGACATAGAGAGAAGAAGTGTTGCGCTGTACAGTTGAGATGCCTTTCTCTTTCTAACGACTTTACTACTGACTGTGCCGATAAAGCGATAAAGGTTTTCATGCATGGCGAGACCGACGATGAGGCTGAAAAACACGGTCGTGACGCCTAGTAGCTCTAAGTGGCCGATTTGAGATGGCAATAAGTAGTGTGCCATCAAAGGCAATGTGAACAAGGATACACCTTTAATTAAGAACAAGCTGACGGCGTATAGGCTAATGCTTTTAATATGTTCTGTGTTCATAGCGAATCTCCAATCAGTTATCCATTTTTCGGTCAAAAGACCCTAGTCACAAGCACGAATCATTGATGTGACAATGTCACCGTTTATATGCTGCGCAAATCTCTGATAGCGGTATTCAGCTTTGTATTGTTCAGCGACGACTCGTGCTTTTGTGCAGCAACGTTCAAATGCTTGGCTATCGTTCGTTGCGTAAAGCAGAGCATCACACAATGAATCTGCGTTGTTTGGTTGATACTTGATGCAATTTTCATTGTGCGTTAATTGCTGATCCCAAAAGGAGCCGTCTTGTGGGATCACTACGCACATACCGGCGGCTAATGCTTCTAGGATTGAAAGACCGAAGGGTTCGTTACAGCTGGTAGAGACAAAGATGTTAGACTGGCTTCTGATTTCATCAAGATTGTCAGGATCTTCGTACCATTCTGTGTGCTTTAGTAACACTGGCGCCACAGACACTGGTAGACAGGTGTCGACGGGACGAATAAAGCAAACATTAAGCGCGATAGGTTTACAGCGAGCGGCAAGTTTGGAGGCTTCTATAAGCGTATCGAGACCTTTCCACTTTAATAGCGAAGCGGCCCAGAAGCAGATAGGAACACTCTTTTGACATTCTGTAGGCCAACGCTGCGCAGGGATGCCATTGACAAAAGACTGATAGCTGGAGGATTTTAAATAGCTTTCAGCCAAGGCGGAGGTATCTTCAATCTTTGTTGCGTGTTGAAGATAAGCTTCAAGTGCAACCTTTAGACTTTTGCGAGTAGATGGCAAATAGAAAACTGCATCTGCTATTGTCAGGCAGTAGCCGATAGAGCGTGATAGCCCCACATTACCGTGGATAAATTGGGTGACTTCAATGTTTAAGAAAGCTTTAAGCAAGTACATTGGCATGTCGATTCCAGGACCGGAAGCTCCCACTATTTTGGCTATACCACGTTCCATCACCAAGGTTTTGAGCATAATGAGCAAAAGGTAGAGTTGGTTTAACCAGTAGAAGGCACCGTTATGCTTTTTCATCAGCCAAGAAACCGCAGAAACTTTGCGTAAAGTGACATTGTGTTTGGCATAGAATTCTGTCGCTTTCCAGAACTCTGGGTCAACGGTCAACACAATAAATTCATTGCTGGCGATTCGGCAAACATTAAGCGCGTCACTGGTCGCGATCTTAGAACCACCTTTGAACGTGATGGGGTCAAATATCAATGTTTTGTTCTTATTGCTAGCCATGCTGACCTCCTAATGAAAGGCGATTCGCTACGTAAGTCTTAATTGGCAGTAACGTGTTTAGGTACGAGCGCTTTGACTGCTGAGGTTGATCAAGAAGCGTTAGATACAAACGCTCAATCTTGGCGCAGCTAACGGAAATGTCGTGGTGCTTAACAATTGACTCGTGAGCTTGGTTGGCAAGGCGTGCACAAAGCTTAGGGTTGTTAACTAAAATGCGCATTGCTTTGGCAATAGGAGCGACACCATTATTTGGATACAATACCCCTGTTTGACCGTGTTGGATAAACTCTGGAATGCCTCCTTCAAAAGGAGCAACGATTGGAAGCTTAGCTAGAGCAGCTTCTGCGATAACCAAACCAAAAGCTTCACTCCGTGCGCCACTAATGAACGCATCACAACCTTTTAGCCAGCCAACTACATTGGACTTCTCGCCAACGAAGTGAACGTTGTCTGACAAATGCAGGTAGTCGGCTTGCTGTTGAAGCTTTGATGACATCGGCCCATCGCCAATCACCACTAAGCGTACATTTGGGTACTCCAAGGTGACGTGACGTAACGCGGTAAGAATTCTATCTACCCCTTTACGATGAATGAGTGAGCCAACCGTAGCGAAAACAAAGTCTTCTTTGGGAATACCAAGCTCAATGCGGAGGTCAACAGGGGATTGATTAGATAGGGCTTGAACGTCAATCCCATTGTGAACAACGGACACTCGTTCTTGTGGGTAGCCATCTCTTACTAAAGATTCACTTACTGATTTACTGACTGAAATGATATGCGGAGATAGGTGAAGACCAAGAGTTAATCTATCTCTAGTAGGATAAGAGCAGTGTAACTGGGTGACGACAGGCACATTACTTAGCCTTGCAGCAGCTAGCATCCATTGGCAAGGTGCACCACTATTAATATGAACCAAATCAATCTGTTCGCGTTCAATTATTTTGCGTCCATGGTTGATCAGTTCCATCCAGTCTGAAACGTTGTATTTAGGTGCTTTCCAACCTAGTAACAATGGAAAGTTATCTAGTTCGTTAGGCACATTGAACAACTCAAGCTGCTTTGAAAGCTCGCGATTATTTGTCCAAACAAATGCTTCATAGCGGCGGTTACGCAGGTATTTTATTAGATCCAGTAGGCACTTCTCACTACCTCGAATCCAATCATCACCATAATGTACAAATAGAATCTTCTTTTTCATTGCCGACCCCTTACGTAACTGTCTCAAAAAAACGGATTAATAGGTTTATTGAGTTAAATAACGCAAATGGAGTGCCAATAAAGAGGTTAATATAAGTTGATGTTTTTATGGGATAATATTTATCGTCAGAATAAATGGTAGGTTATTTCTCAATTTGACAATCAGATTGAACAATAGGGTGAGTTGACCTTTCGAGTAAAATTTAACCGCGAAAGGGTCAACACGCCCTAGGAAAGTACAGCTCGAGTATCTGGGGAATGACCGCTGATTGAGAATAACTCTGCTCTATGGTTTCGACTGCCTGTTGTTTTAATTGGGCTGTTTGTTTTTCATTCTGGGTAAGGAAAGTGGTTAAAGCCAAGCCTAACTCATCCATGTTATTGACCAAATAACCGTTTGTTTGATGAGCAATTAAGCTGGGCATGTTCCCGACTTTGAGAGAGAAGACGGGTATGCCGCGTGCCATGGCCTCCAAAGCCGTCATTGGCAAGCCTTCATATCGAGAGCAAATGATCAAAACACCAACATTGGGCCAAATGGCATTCATGTTGTTCTGGTGACCGTGAAAACGAACATTATCAGTCGCAAGTTGTTTGAGTTCATCTTCGAGAACGCCTGAACCATAGATATCGAACTTGAGTTGGTAATTCGCGTTAGCTAGCTCGATAAATCTGTCTGGTCCTTTTTCGTGGCAGAGTCGACCGACAAAAGCGATCTGCTGTCCCTTAGAATGCTGAGTTTCTCTTGTATCAATGAAGTTATTAAAACAAATCGTTCTAGAAACAAGTTTTTCAGCAATTTTGTCACTAACAGCAATCGAGTGATTTGAAACAAACGAAGTGAAGCGGTCAATAAAGTCATACAACCATACCTTGCCCGAAGGAGTCTCGCCCGCATGGTAGGTTGAAATCTGTCTTACACCCGTTAACAAACGAATCAGCTTAGTTGTAATACTCGCCTTGTATCCATGAGCGTGTAAAAGGGCAGGTCTATGCATCCGAACGAGATGAAGCAGTGTTATGAAATAGCTATGGCCATCACCGTCTAGATGCTTAGTAGGAATTTGGTTGGTTTCAAGCTTTTCTTCAAGTAGTTGTCTTTGAGGGTATGTGCAAAGAAATAGTACCGTCACTGGAACTTGAAACTGCTTGAGCCCTTTAGCAAGCTCAAGCACATGAGTTTCAATACCACCAAAAGTTAAGCTATCAATAACCAGCCAAACTTCATCAGACGAGTTGTTGCTCATCTTCTGCTTCCCAAGCTTGTTTCTTGCGATAAACTGTTGAAGGGCTTAACTCCAATAACACTGCGGCGTTGAGAACGTTACCATCACAATAGTCAATGGCTTGCTGAATGGCTTCTCGTTCGATTTGCCACATTGGTCGGATAGTGACAGGTTTATCTGCTTGCGAATTGGCAGAGATTGGTTGAATAGTATTGCCTTCCAACGCTTCCTCACTGGCTGGAGGGGGAGGCGGCGTTACAGCGGGCGCGGGTTTAGGTGAAATGCTAGATTTCAATTTGCGACTCGTTGTGACCTGATCCGGTAAATGTTCTAGACGTAGATGGCTGTCGTCATTAAGTACCACAATGTTGCGTACAATGTTTTGCAATTGGCGTACGTTACCGGGCCAAGTGTAACGCTTCAATGTTGATTCCGCATCGCGATGAATCGCGTTGAACTTTTTCCCATCTTCTTTGGCATAAAGTTTAAGGAAGTGCGTTGCTAAAGTAAGGATGTCAGTGCCGCGCTCCCTTAGAGGCGGCATATCAAGTGGAACGACGTGGACACGATAATAGAGATCTTCCCTAAATCGTCCTTCTTCAACTTCAACTAAAGGATCTCGGTTAGTCGCACAGATAATGCGGACGTCAACCTTCATTTCTTTGTTTGCGCCGAGTGGAGTGAAGGTGCCAGTTTGGAGGAATCTTAACAGTTTCTTCTGCATTTCTAATTCCATCTCACAAAGCTCATCTAAAAACAGCGTACCGCCATTTGCCATCGATGCAGCGCCTTTTCTGTCAGCTGTCGCGCCAGTAAACGCGCCTTTGACATGACCAAATATTTCACTTTCCATCAGGTCTTTTGGAATAGCGCCACAGTTGATAGCGACAAACGGCTTGTCTTTGCGTTTACTTTCTTTGTGAATCGCTTCGGCGCAAACTTCTTTACCGGTACCGCTTTCGCCGACAATGAACACGCTAGCTGTCGTTGGCGCGACCGAGTCAATGATCTTATAGACACCTTGCATTGGTAAGCTTGAACCAATAAAACCATGAAAGCGGTTTCTGTCGAACTTGCTTTCAATATCTTCCACAAGGTGTTCGAGTTTGACTTGCTGCAGGTGCAGCGCGATGGAGGTTTTTAAACGGTCGGCATTGATCGGCTTTTCAAGAAAGTCTTTCGCACCTTTTTGAACCAGGTTAACCGCGAGGTCGACAGAGCCATGTGCGGTTGCGATAACAACTGATGTCGGCACCTGGTTATCATTTATCCAATCGAGAATCTGTTCGCCGTCCATATCGGGTAATTTGAGATCTAGAATCACCAGTTGCGGAACGTTTCTTTCTATAAAGGCGATAGCTTCTCGACCTGTCTCGACATGAAACAAGTCATAAGGCTCATCTTTTACATACTGCTTGTACAAAATCGCAAGCGAAGTCGAGTCTTCAATAAGTAATACTTTTGGTTTCATTACGATGTCCTATCTTAAGCCTTTATAGTTGTGTCGGTTCGCTGAACCCTTGTTGTTTGCGCTCTTCGAGTGCTTGCAATGATTGTTGGGCGAGATGTTCCAGCTCTTGCTTAAAGGAGAATGCTTGTTCCTTCTGACCATCCAAACACATGTGTTCGATTTTTCTCGCGAGATTAGACAATGTGCGATTACCCAGAGCGAGTGAAGAACTGCCCAATGTGTGGGCTTCAAACTCTAACGTCTCTTTGTCTTTGTCATCCATGGCCTTATAAATCTTCGCCAGGCGCTGCTCAGATTCTTCAACGTAGTGGTCGATTAGCAAAGGGATAACTTCCGCGCTCGTATCTTCGATCATTTGCTGTAAAATTTGTTCGTCTACCAGTTCCAAACCCGCCGTTTCCTTACGTTGATTGCTTAAGTTCTGTTGTGTCTTTTTATATGTATTATGTTGCTCATTCAATCGTGATGGTTCTATTCTTTGAGCTTCATCTTCAACACTATCGTTATTTAAGAATAGATTAATTTTTTCAATTAGTTGTGACAACCTAAGAGGTTTTGACAAGTAATCGTCCATACCTGATGCAAGAAACTTCTCTTTATCACCGGCGAGGGAGTGAGCCGTCAGTGCAATAATAGGTAAGTTAGCGGTATGATCGTCTTCAAGATGTCGAATGGCTTGGCAAGCTTCCATACCGTCCATTTCTGGCATGGAAATGTCCATAAATATCAGGTCATATTGATACTCTTGCACCATGGATACGGCGTGTTTACCATTTTCAGCAATATCGATTGAGAGACCAACGCGTTTAAACATTTCGCGGATGACGAGTTGGTTTGCTTTGTTGTCTTCAGCGACAAGAATACGGGCATCTGGGCGGAGTAACTCTTGACGTTTTGGCGTTGTAGTCGGCGAAGTAATTAAGTCATCGGCGATCGCTAGCGTAATATCAAAAGTAAACGTGCTTCCTATACCCGGCTCACTTTCTACGCTGACTTCGCCATCCATCAGGTTACACAAACGTCGGCAAATCGCTAGGCCAAGACCAGAGCCTTCTTTACTGCGAGAGTATGTTTGATCAACCATAGTAAATTCATCGAACAGATACTCGATAGCACTTTTGCTGATCCCTATGCCAGTGTCCTGAATCTGACAGACGATTTTCGCTTTGTTTTGTGTAACAGCCTCAGAGCGGACTTTAATTGTGACGCTGCCTTCATGGGTAAACTTGATTGCGTTGCCAATTAAATTAAGCAGGATTTGCTTCACTCGATTTTTGTCACCACTAACCTTACTCGGAACCGTCCCCTCAATATAACAATGGAGTATTAAGTTTTGGTTTGATGCGGTGGGAGAGAAAGAATCGACGACACTTTCAACACAGTGGCGGAAATCGAATGGTTTGTCTTCCAAAATCAGTGTATTGGACTCCATCCGTGTAAAATCAAGAATGTCATTGATGACGGATAACAAGAAATGACCTGATTCGGTTGCGGTGTTGACTAGTTTTTTCTGCTCATCGGTGAGTTTTGTTTCTTCCAGTATATTTAAAATCCCAAGCACACCATTCATCGGTGTACGTATCTCGTGGGACATTGAGGCTAAGAAGCGACTTTTAGAATCATTGGCTTGTTCTGCACCTTCTCTTGCTTCGGTAAGGACTTGATAGTCTCTTTCCAGTTTGGCTGACATTTCATCGAAAGCTTTGGTTACTTCACCAAGTTCATCTTTTGAATGCTCGTTAAGTTGGAATCCGGGGCCATGCTGACCGACTGTGTTTGCGGCTGCGGTTAAACGAGAAAGGTTGCGCGTAAGATAGGTACCAAGAATAAATGAAAAGATAGCGACCAAGACCACTTCAATGGTTGCAATACTAATGATGGCTTTTTGCGCCTCATCGAGCATGGTTTTAATCGCATTCGTTTCAAAACCAATATCTACGTAGCCGAAAACTGTGCCATTGCTTTCAATAGGAGTACGCAGATCGAAAATCCCGTCGTCGACATCGTTCAAAGAGCTGTCGCTAAGCATTGAGCGCTGAAGAAGTTGCTTATCACCGGCGCACGCCATCTCTTGACCATTACGTAGTACCCGAACATAAGCCACATCTTCTAAAGTCATAAACTCTTGAACAAGATCTTCGAGTGTAGCGATATCCGTTGATAACACGGCATCTTTAGCCGCATGGGTAAACATAACAGCGCTTGAGTTGGCACGTTGTAGGAGCTGTTTCTCATTTGAATCAGAGAGAAAGCTCATCGCACTCAACACCAGAATAACGAGCACAGTGATCTCAATAACGGCAATACCCAATATCGTCTTCGAACGCAATGTCATAGCTGCCTCCAGTTACTCAAGTATCTTAATATTTAGTGCTCTTACGTCATCCCAATCTGAATCGCTAGCTGGCTCAAATCCTTTTATGTTTAAAGATTTGAGCTGCTGTCCACCTTGGGACGTATTTTGCAGTGAAACTAACGCAGCCTGAATGGCATTGGCTTGGTCATTTCTTAGCCTGGGATGGTAAGCGATAGCATGTGGGGTATAAGGCTTAGTGATCCAGATTGGTTCCAACTGCGACTTAACGACGTCTGGCAATGTGTTGAATGTCCGCATCACGCCGCCACCTGCAGGATAGAAACCTTTCGCAACCGAGAGGTAGACTGAGTCGTGTGAAGAGACATAGTCCGATTCGAATTCAACATCGGCATTTTTTAAGTCACTTTGAGTTAGGACAGTAGCCGCAAAAGCTGCTGGGGAGGGAAAAGCAAGAGTTTGACCTTGTAAATCTTCAAGCGATTGATAGTCATTCGACTTTCTCGCGACAATGATTCCTTTTATCCGCTTGTCTTTGGCTTTTGCTATCGCTCTATACCCACTGACTTGGCTAAAAACGGTGTAGTGATAAGGATTCATGTAAGCCAAATCATATTCACCTTCAGACAAACGCTTCTCAAACTCTGGAATATTTGGCGCTGTACTGAAAGTAATTTCGTAACCTGTTTGCTCTTTGAGAGTGTCTACTAATGGTCCCCATTGCTTGGCAAGCCTACTTGCTGATTGCTGAGGGACAACACCAAATGTGAGTGTATCAGCTAAGGTAGCCGTTGATAGCAAGAGGGTAGATAGAGAAAGTGTCGTTGTTCTCATAGAAACTCCTATGCTGACTGGGCCAGAAACTCGTTAGTTAAGATTTTACTTGCCCACTTGTCGCGCCAAGACTTAGGTATAAATTTAAGTCGATTCAATTCGCGAACCATTTCTTGTGCGAGTGTTGCTTGCTGTTTTAGGTTTAGCACTGAGCCAAGTAGTGATATCGATGGGTTATTTATAAGTTGCAATGCTTTTTCTAGCTGGCCTGAAGAAGTCTTCCCACCCATGATTACGAGAGCTGTCTGGTCACAGGCACTCGCGACAACTTGTGCAGGAATATTACCTCTGTTGATATGCAGCAATGGAGAGGTATCGCAAATCACGCGGTCATATTGCGTTAGCCATTGAGTGACGGCATTTTGCAACTGCGCAGGGTCTTTGTAAGCCAGAAGGGCAGATTGGTTGTTAGGTACCGTTAACCCGGTAAACATTTGATGTGTTGAGGCATGTTCAACTAGCAGGCCTACGTTGTCATCATCGCTAGGTGCAATGTCTATACACTCGAAAGCGGGATGAAAGGTATTAAGATCGACAACTAAGGTTCTGTGACCGGCAAGCAAGTATCTTTCTGCAAGCGCTGCAACTACGGATGTGACGCCGTCACCTGATTGGCATGCCGTGATGCAAAGGGAACGGCATTCGCTCATCTCTGCTGTTAGGTATATCTGCTCAATTTCTGTATGTGTCGCTGGAATAATCATTACAGTGCTCCTATTAGAACGATGGTTGTCGTTAGGCGCAAAATGTCTTCTAAACCAACACGCGCTTTTTCAAGGAAGCTTTCGTTGCGATCTGGCACGTAGATGGTATCGCCAGCACGCAACACGGGAAGCTTGTAAATGTTTGCCGTTTTACTGAAATCAATCAGGTCAAATGTTCTCGCTTGTCCCTGACAACAAGACATGTTCACAATCGAGATCTTCTCTAGATAGGCACGCTCTGACGGACCGCCAGCTTCCGCGAGTAGATCCAGCACTGTCATGTTATCGTCAAAGACATATCGGCCTGGGTTATTGACTGCACCTAGTACACGCACCGTTGATTCCTTCGAGCGGTCTAGCCAGATTTTGTCTTTTTCAGGGATGTAAATAGTGTCACCCATAGTCACATTTGGCAGCAGGCTTTCATCTCCTGTTTCAAAGTAAAGTGACAGGTTAAGTTTGCTCACTTTTGAATAGGTTTTATCGCGATGGGTAATACGGATGTTATGAATATCAGCGTCTTTGGTTGGGCCATCCGCGGCTGACAAAATATCGAGGAAGTGCATATCTTTGGTAAAGCGGTATCGACCCGGTGCATTCACTTGACCAAATACATAGATAGAGGCATCTGAGCTCTGACGTACCCATTGAGACTTATTATCCGATGGATCTTGTGGAAGATCGTGCACGCGAACGATAGCACCGGCAGATATGTTTGGCAGTTCGCTATTAGGTGCACCGTTTAAAATGAACTCGTCCAGATTAAAGATATGTAACTTGTTACCCGCTGTTACGACCTCGATTTTTGAGGTGTCAGCGCGTAGTGTAGGGCCACCCACATGAGAGAGAAGGTCCATTAGATCCATTTCATCTGACCATTCTACACGACCTGGGCGAACCACTTCGCCGATAACGCTTACAGCGCGGCTAGGTGCAATCTTCAGCCATGATTTCTCATTCATATCGGTTTTTTCAGGGACGAAAATCGCGTCACCAGGGCCTATAGCTGGTGGACTTTTACGAGTTAAACCTTCGGTGAATGCAGTTAAGTCGAATTTGATCACTTTCCCGTCAGCTTTGATTACGCGAATTTGGCGAGATTCTGCATAACGCGTAGGGCCACCTGCATTAGCGAGAATATCCATGAACGATGCGTTCTTTTTGCCTTCATAAGCACCAGGGCTTGCTACTTCACCCATGATGTAAACAACGTTAGCGCCCGCTTTGATCTCTTCTTCTTGTTTAGGAACGAAGATCGTTGTGCCTGGTGTGAGGGTTGGCAATAGCGATACATCACCACTATCAAGGTAGGTTTTAAGGTTGAATAGCTTAGGTGTGTTATCAGAAATGACTCGGATTTGTTCAACAGATGCATAGCGAGTTACACCACCTGCACGCATGATGACATCAACCAGATCCGTGTTTGCTTTGAAACTGAATGAACCCGGCGCGTTAACCTCACCAAACACTTTAATCGCTGTTCGACCATCAGCGCTGTCACCAGCATTAGCCAGTTTGTTAGCGTCAAACTCCTGCTCAATATTACCCACAAGCGGAGACGCCGGGATAAAGATGGTATCAAGTGACTCAAGTTCAGGGAGTAGGGTCTCATCACCCGTGTCTAGAAAGGTTTTATAGTTAAATTTGATCTTATCTTTGCCGCGTTTAATGAAAAGGTTGTTTAACTGGGCACCGGCACGAAGACCACCTGCGGCGTGAATCGCCATTTGGATATCAGAGGTTTTAGATAAAGTGTATTCGCCCGGCGAGTTGACATAGCCTTGCACGGAGATAAGGATTTGTTGCTCAGCGATGTAAACAGAAGCAGAGGAGAGATCACGATACACTTTTTCTAGCGCATCCTTTACCGCTTGCTCTAGCTGAGGTTCGCTATAACCTGCGACGTACAGAGCGCCAACTTCAGGTAGTGTAATTCGGCCACGTTTATCAACTTGGAAGCCTTTGTTTAATGATGACTCCCCAGGAAGGTTAACTTGGATAAGGTCGCCAATCTGCACACGTTCTTCATTTGCTTGGGCAAAAGAGCAAAGTGAGGTCAGTAGGAATAGGGCGATATAGTTAGTCCATTTCATTGTAACCTCCTTGCAAACGCTGCTCAGCTTGTTCTTGTGTATCAACCACTTCAATACTTACTCGGCGGTTGGTTAGGCGTACACCTTCTGACTCGCCATCATAAAGAGGAAGCGTGTCACCCACGGATTGAGTCTCAACTCTTGATGGGTTTAATCCGAAGATAATCAGATAACGTTTCACTTGTTTAGCTCGACCCATGGCCAGTTTTTGGTTGTACTGAACATCGCCAACAGAATCTGCATGACCAGTGACTTTAAGATTGAGGCTATTATTTTCATTCAAAATGTTCGCTGCGCGTGCCAAGTGTCCCATGTACTTAGGATTCACTTCCGTTGAATTGAATGCGAATTGGTTGTCGACATTAAGCAGGTTGTACAATTTGTCTATCATCGCCAAGCGTTGTTGGAATGCGTTTTCATCCATTGGCGGTACACATTTGGCTTGCGAGGTAACGTAGTCGAGTTGCAGCTCAAGCTCGTTAAGTCGTTTGCGCTGGATGACAATATCATTGGCTGCATCTAACAGAAGGCCGCCTTCCAGCTCTCGGGCAATTCGGTTTTGTTTCTCAAGTGCTTGTACAACAGCAGCTGGAAAACACCAACGAGCCCCTTCTCGAATGAGCGAATCTAGATGAAGCTTTGTCAGTTGCCAGTCGAAACGCAGACCGTGTTCAGGGCCAAGCGGTTCATCCGGCATAACAGGGGTGAAATTGGATTGAATGTAGTTTTCACCCATTCCGCCACGCCCTTCTTCTGGGTAGCTAGAACATCCAACAACGGATGCTATAGATACAGCTAGGGCTATGTGTTTGATAGAGAAGTTCATGCCAACGTCCTTTGTTAGTGTTTATTATTTTTATTAGTGAGTTTGAGAGTTAACCGGTATAGCTTGGTTAATTCTGAGCAAGTTCATAATCTCTAATGGTTGACCAGAGACGTTTTCGATGCGCATATTGCGTTGACGTTCGACAAGACGTTTGTAGAGGTAAACGATAGCGCCAACGCCAGACGAATCGAGAAATTGAACTTGGCTGAAGTCGATTTCAATTTCACGAGAAGAGTTCTCCGCAAGAATCTCGTCGATGTGTGGCTGGGCATGTCGGCTACCGTCTGCATCTAGATTGCCGTTAATTACCCAAGTTACGATTGTGTCGTTAGTTTCAATTTTACGAAGTTCCATAATCTTATCTCCTCAGTGTGTTGATATGTATAGAGCAGATAATGTGCCAAACTTTAAATCATTAAATATCAGTCACTTATGACTTGGTTGTGTTGTTTTCTCAAAATGAGAAATTCATAATCTCAAAATGACAAGCAA
This sequence comes from Vibrio tubiashii ATCC 19109, assembly GCF_000772105.1. Classification (NCBI taxonomy): domain Bacteria; kingdom Pseudomonadati; phylum Pseudomonadota; class Gammaproteobacteria; order Vibrionales; family Vibrionaceae; genus Vibrio; species Vibrio tubiashii. Next base: position 1,720,478 of record NZ_CP009354.1, on the reverse strand, counting down.
AAGTATGAAAGTGAGATGAGTGGTAAGTTAGTCATTTTTCAATGTAATAACGTGTTCCATTATTTAACTCACAGTTAGAGATCACTCGAACGGGTTAGTCACCATTCTTGCTCGTCACGCTGCATATCGGTAAATATTTATCCATTGTTGATTATGGATAAATGATATGAACATCAGACTGTCGCTAGTCGCTGTAAGTGTAATGTCTGCAATGATGGGAACAGCACAAGCAAGAGACGTCGCTGCGGATTTTTTGCCAGTAACGCTTGCCGCCTCATACGAGGCAAACATAGATGTATCAGATTACTGGAAAAGTGAAAAGCTAGACGGGATTCGTGCGATTTGGAATGGTAATAAGCTGATTACACGAAATGGAAATCCGATATCAGCACCGCACTGGTTTACAGAGGCGCTGCCAGACTACCCACTAGAAGGAGAGTTGTGGGCGGGGCGTGGGAATTTTCATTTAGTTCAGCAAACAGTGTTAGATAAGGTTCCCAACGATGCCAGTTGGAAAAAAATTAAGTTTATGCTGTTTGATGTCCCGCACTCTGCTGGCGACTATAAGAAGCGCTACTTCAATCTAGTGCATTTAGTCAATTCACTTGAACGCGATCATATTCGTTACATCGAACACACGCCGATTTTGGATGAGCAAGAGCTATTTAGTTATCTGGATTCTGTCGATAGCTCAAAAGGTGAAGGGTTAATGCTACGAAAGATATGTAGTCGATATCAAGCAGGTCGCAGCAGCGATTTATTAAAACTGAAAAAGCATCAGGATGCGGAAGCGCTCGTTATTGGTTATAAAGTTGGCAATGGCAAGTATAAAGGACAGATGGGGGCTTTACTTGTACAGCTTGAATCAGGAGAGCAGTTCTACATAGGTAGTGGCTTTAGTGATGTACAGAGAATGAATCCACCTGAGATTGGTTCAAAAATCACTTTCCGCTATAACGGCTACACCAGTAGTGGTTTGCCTAGATTTGCGAGATACATGAGAGAGCGACCAGAGTAGTGAAGCCAACAAAGCGAATATCAGATAAATCAAAGGCCCATTATGTGGGCCTTTTCTTGTTTTATTTTGACGCTAGCTCAAGTTGAACTTCATCACTTAGCCTGTGCATCCAGCGTAAACGAATACCAAGCATAATTGCCGCTGCGGAGAGACCAATTATAAAGCCCATCCAGAATCCGTGAGCGCCCATTGGTTCAACAATCCAATCTGTCATCGCAAGGATATAGCCAAGTGGTAAGCCAAGAATCCAGTAGGCAATGAAAGTACGATTGAATATCGCAGCCATGTCTTTATATCCACGCAGCGCGCCTGCCGCGACAACTTGCACGGCATCCGTCACCTGATAAACGGCTGCTAATAGAAGAAGCTGAAGTGCTAACTCAATGACGGCTTTGTTATCTGTGTATAGTAGAGCGACTTGCTCCCTAAACAGTACAGTTAGTAGGGCGGTGATTAGAGCCAATGCGACTGCAACTAGCAGACCGACTCTTGAAGCAATTGTTGCGCCTTCTACGTTTGCTTCACCAAGGCGGTGCCCGACACGAATGCTAGTGGCAGCGCCAACACTCATTGGTAACATGAACACCAAGGATGAAAAGTTAATCGCTACCTGATGCGCCGCAACCACTAATGGCCCCAGTGGTGCAACAAGCAGAGCGACAACCGCAAATAGGGTTACTTCGAAAAACATTGCGGCTGCGACTGGGAACCCAAGCTTAAACAAACGAATCAGAGCTTTAATGTCTGGCTTATGGAATCGCTCAAATACCTTTACTTTAGCAAGACGTTCGGATGTCATGACATAAAACAGTAACATCGCGAACATTACCCAATAAACAATAGCGGTTGCGACACCACAGCCAACACCGCCTAACGCAGGCGCACCAAATTTACCGTATACGAAGATCCAGTTAAGGGGAATATTAAGCAAAAGACCAATAAACCCAATCACCATCGCGGGTTTGGTTAGAGACATACCATCGGTTAAGCTGCGCAAAGCTTGAAATAGCAAAAAGGCGGGTACTGCGAAGATCACGGCGTGCATGTAGCCGATGGTTTTCTGCCCCATTAATGGCTCAACGTCCATTAATCCCAAAATGGATTTGGTTTGCAGTAACACCGCGCCAATAGGCACCGAAATAAGCAAAGCCATTGCGATCCCTTGTTGAATCTCAAATGGCACTTTATGTTGCCTACCGGAACCATTAAGTTGGGCAACAACGGGCACCAACGCCATTAATAGCCCGACTCCAAATAAGATAGAAGGTAGCCAAATGCTTGCAGCAATCGAAACGGCGGCCATATCGGTAGCACTCACGCCGCCGGCCATTACCGTATCGACGAAGCCCATACCTGTTTGTGCTACTGAAGCAATAAGTACAGGGGTCGCTAATTTTATTAATGTATTGGCTTCTGTTTTATAGCGATGCAAAAGGGAAACTCCAAAACTAGATAATAACAATGACAAGTTGTTCGAATGACTATCTCTTGTGATTGAAACGTGAGAACAAAAGAGAAAATGATTGTGCGTGATGATAAAGAAATGTCACACTAAGCACCATCAAAAACTCGCGGAAATGATTGATGTTCACAGGAATTGTTCAGGGAATGGCGGAAGTCATTGCCATAGAGAGAAAAGAAAAATTTCAGACTCACACAGTTAAGCTATCGCAGGAAATGGGTGAGGGATTAACCATCGGTGCTTCAGTTGCTCACAATGGCTGTTGCCTTACAGTGACCAAGATTAATGGTGATTTGCTCGACTTTGATCTTATGCAGGCTACATTAGCACTGACCAATCTCGGCGAGCTCAAAGTCGGGGCCTCAGTGAATATTGAGCGTGCTGCCAAATTTGGCGATGAGATTGGTGGGCACTCTATGTCTGGTCATATCTCATTGATGGGAGAGGTCGTTGACGTTATTGATACGCCTAACAACCGAACTATTTGGTTTAGTATCCCAGCTGAAATGATCAAATATGTGCTAGCCAAAGGCTACATCGGGCTAGATGGATGTTCTTTAACCATTGGTGAAGTTGAAGAGAACCGTTTCTCGGTCCACCTAATTCCAGAAACGTTAGAAAGAACACTGTTTGGTCAACGAAAAATTGGGGATAAGATTAATGTTGAGTTTGATCCTCAAACTCAAGCAATTGTTGATACTGTAGAGCGAGTATTAGCAAGTAGGGTTTAATGCTTTTATTCCATTGACTTAAAAAAAGCGCCTTACGGCGCTTTTTTAAAAAATCTGTTCGTCATCTGCATCCACGAGGAGTTCGATTTTATCCATCTGCTCGTCAACCGTCATACTTAAGTGAATCGCGTGACAACATGCTGGGCAGTCATCGTAAAAATTTTGGCTACCGTTTGAAGCATCTAATGTAATTCCAATTGAATGTCCGCAGTGAGGGCATGAAACCATCTTCTCTGTATATTTTCGCATAACTTCTTTCCTTACAACTCATCGAAAACCAGTGCCTAACTGCCTCCTTACTAGAAAGGAGAGCCCCTGTAGACACTTTAATCTTAAGCGGAGAAGTTTCTATTAGACCTGAATTAAGTACAAAACATGATTTAGGTAAGGAAAACAAAAATTCGTTGCCCCGTACTTCACTATTGATAGTGAAAATATTTGACAACGAATAAATTGAGAGGTGGTAACCAATTGTAAATATTGAAGTATTTATATTTAGTATGAAAGTATTTGCTTTATCAGTCTTTCTGATTGGTCCAAATAGTGACCACCAAATTGATTGTAATGATTGAGCACATGATAAAGGTTATAAATGTCTTTTCGTTCGCTGTAGCTAAAGTCTAACGGAGCAACACTTTCATAACCTTGATAAAACTCCGGTTGGAACCCTTCGAATAACTCGGTCATTGCAATGTCACACTCACGATCGCCCCAATAACACGCTGGATCATAACAAATAGGGCCAAATACAGAATTTGCAGCATTGCCATGCCATAAGTCGCCGTGGAGCAATGAAGGCTTAGGTTGGTGGTTAGCTAATCTATCATGGACTAGTTGGGTAAACTCGTTGATATCGACGAGATTGATGCCTTTTTCTCTCAGCAGTTGGAGTTGCCAACCGATTCGTTGTTCTGAGAAAAATCGAGACCACTTGCGGTTCCACTTGTTAGGCTGGAGAGTAGCACCGATATAGTTGTCTTGGTCGAAACCATACTCTTTTTGCTCGCCCCACTGATGTAAGCGGGCTAATTGCTGGCCAAACGCATAACTGTTCTTACTGTCATCAAGAGGCTTAGTAGGTAAATAGTTGAGAATGATAAAAGAGTGTTCTTTGGACTTGCCTGTAAGGATTAACTCAGGGACAAAAACGGTGTTACTTTCGCGCAATATACGGATGTTTTCCGCTTCTATATCAAACTTAGGCAGAAAATCTCGCTTGTTGAGTTTTACAAAGTAGCGTTGCTCACCGTCTGAAACCATATAGCAATCACTAATATCACCACCTTGGACTTTTTCTTTTTCTACAATGTCATAAGAAAACATCAAGGTTTCGGAAAGCTGCTTAGAAATGGCCTGCCACATAAATCATCCTAGAATTTCGTTGCTTTGCTAATAGTGTAGAAGAAGCTTGGAATGAATACTGATTCATAGTGCAAAAAATTCAATCATTTAGACGTATTAACAACTAGCAGCGTAAAAATGTGAGCTCGCTCCACTAAGAGTTTATTACTTTAGTGGAAATTCTACTTGTTAAGCCATTTTAAACGTCATTAAGATTGATCCTATGCTAGTTTTAACGAAGGCGTTTTACTGAATTTGTGCAGGAAGTCAGCAACCTATTCGACTTTGGTTGTATATATCGATTGATATGACTTAGTATTAAAGATGTTAGTCAACGACATAATTTATAACGGAGATGGGCTGTGGTTGTTGAAACCGATGGTTACTTGGCTTTAATTGAGCATTTGGCTTTTAATCTGGATGTGTTCGCATCGGAAGATGGCGATATCGGGACGGAAAGCGTGGAAGATGTCGTTACTGATATGGTCGCGAGCAACATTATGGCGATCTTTGAGCAAAACCCGGAATTGCATTCTAGTGTTCGCTTCCAACTACTAAAAGAAGCAGACTCAGTCGTTGAAGATTTAGGTGAAGTCCTTGCTGGTGTTTGGGCAAAACCTGCAACCAACGAACAGATTGGCTTTTTGGACGAGTATATCGCCTTAGTTAAGAATTTATTTGATTCAGCGGTTGCTAAATACGATTAGTGATTCAGTTCATTTCAGGCGAGTAGGTGACTCGTCTGAAATGCCAATATTTTGAAGCCCAATAAGGGTTATCCAATCTTGAAATGATTACCCCTTTCGATGTCGATGCATGCATAAACTGCTTGTTGCCGATATACACACCTACATGTCTGACCTTCGGTGCCGTTCTAAAAAAGACTAAGTCACCGACATGCGCATCTGAATAATCAATTTCATTTCCTAACTTAACTTGCGCTAATGTGGTGCGTGGCAACTGTAGTCCTAGAGCATCTTTGTAGGTTGTTTGGACAAACGCTGAACAATCAACGCCACTTAAGGTCGAGCCACCCAAGCGGTAAGGCACACCCTTCCAGACTTTATAAACATCCAGTAATGAATTTTTTGTGATCTCTTCTTGTGCCGTCAGCGCAGCGCTGTGTTGTGTACTAAATTCAGGTTTGGGTTGGCTACTGCAACCCGCAATGGCTAGGCATAAAAGAGCCGTTTTGAAGTGACTCGCACTAAAAACTAGATGCTTCATTAATAACCTTCGTTGAAATCTAAGCGTAACAATACAGACATAATATGCCTCACTGATAACTCTAGTACTAGGACCTTGTTTCTAAATGGACACTCTGAAAAAAGGCAAACTCAAACTATCGCTGATACATACAATCAGTGCGGTGTTTATAACGATTACCTTACTGGTGATTTTACTTTCTGTCACGAGCATTAAGGGCTTAGAACGAATTCACTTACAATTTTCTGGTTTATCTGAACAAGCATTACCACTCGCGATGACCAATGCGCAGTTAACTCAAAACATATTGGAACAAGCAAAGCAGTTGAGTTATGTCACGCAAACCCAAGACAACCAAACGCTTGAGGATATTCGACAGCAAATCACCTCACTAGGGTCAAACATTGCGCAGCTTACCAAACAAATTCTTGATGTATCCTCTAGTTTGAGTCAGACCATTTCGACTCAGCAGACCGATCAGCTTTTGGATTCAATTCAATCACTCAACGCATTGAGCGCAAGTGTGATGAGTACGCAGCAAGACATCCTGACTAGGCAGGAAAAAATTGACGCAGAAATGGATGGCTTTCGTTATGGGCTCGGATCTGTAGGCCCAGAAATGAATCGAATAAGCTCTTTTCTTGTCGGTGACAACCCCGAGTCAGCCGACGCGGCTAACCGATTTATCGCTAATGTAAGCTCTATGGAAAGCTCGTTTGTTCAGCTGATGATGCAATCTGATCTGTCAAAAGCTCAAGATGAATATCGTGAAATGAAAAATCGCTTAGCTGGGGTGAATTTAGCCTACGATGATTTTAAAGAGTGGCACCCTGATGTCGTGGATTTTGCGAGCTTAACGGCTGGTTACGATATGGTGTTATCAGGCTTTGGTAAAGATGGCATCGTTGACCAAATCCTTTCCAAGCTGCAATTAGTTACGACACAGTCTAAGCAAGTTGAAGACGTTGTCATCACAGCAAATCAAGTCATCGCGACGTTAAACCAAATCTCATCGACTGCCGAGGCACTTATTGATGACAGCCAGAGTGTCGTGACTGGCACCATGGAGACAATAACGGTTGTGCTGTTGGTTAGTGGGGTACTGTTGGTTGTCGTCATTCTCATTGCGTGGCTTTCTCTCAAGCACTGGATTAACCGAGGGTTGAGCAACATCCTAAGCAACTTAAATAAGATGACCAATCACGATCTTACGGGTAAGGCGAAATTACTCGGCCCACTGGAAATGAAAGAGATTGCCTCAAAGCTGAACCAAGTAATGATTTCAACCAACGAATCAATTTCGACAGTGACACGTAATTGTGAAACCCTTTATCAAACCGCAGAAATTAGCCATGGAGCGGCAGAGGAATCAAACAATAGCTTAAGTGAACAAAATGACTCTTTAGCAAGTATGGTCACTACCGTTAACCAACTTGAAGCTTCGATTCGTGAAATTTCAACCATTACGGCCGAGTCATATGAAGAATCAAAATCGGCAGTTGCACTATCGAGCCAAGGCGTAACAGCAATAGAAGAGAACCAAGCCCGTTTACAGGCTTTGGAAACGACATTGAATGTGAATGAGTCCTCAATGGTAGAGCTAGATAAGCGTGTTAGACAGATTCGCGAAATGGTCGACTTGATCTCTGGGATCGCAGAAAACACCAACCTACTGGCTTTGAATGCGGCGATTGAGGCTGCGCGTGCTGGGGAGCAGGGCAGAGGTTTCGCTGTAGTGGCAGATGAGGTGCGCAAACTGGCCAGCGATACATCGAACCAAACAACCAATATTCGAGATCGTATGAACCAACTGGTTGGAGCGGCCGAGCGTTCTCGTGTGGCGGTTGAAGAATCAAGACAAGAAATGGCGAACGCCTTGGAATCGAGTGAGTTGGTAAAAACGACGTTTGCGGAGATAGAAACGGCAGTTGAACATATCAAAGCGCGCGTTGAACAAGTCTCTGTTGCAACAGAGGAACAAGAGCGAGCAACTGCACATGTCAGTGAGTCTATTACTCGCGTTTCTGAGCAGGGTGGTAGTACCAAGCTGCAACTTGAGTCTATGGTGGAAAACTCCCAGCAAGTGGCTGAAATAGCAGGTCAACAACAATCGATGTTACACAAATACGCAGTTTAATTAGAGCAAATTGAAATGACACAAAAAAGGAGCGCAGTGCGCCTTTTTTATTCTTGTCTGAATGGTTGAGTCAGCATCTTATCGAGTCTCTGCTCCTGTTTGGATTGAAACAGTGGGATACCGATCTTTACTGATTCATGCCCTAGAATGGGTTGTTCACGGTAAGTTCCGAAGCCTTGATCCCATACTGACAAGAAGAAACCAAAATTGGAATGGGCCTCTTTTTCAATGACGGAATGATGAACACGGTGCATGTCAGGGGTGACGATCACTCTCCTCAATAGCTTATCTAGCTTTAGTGGTAGATAGGCATTGCTGTGATTGAACATCGCACTGGCATTAAGGATGATTTCAAACACGATAACAGCAATAGGGGATATGCCGAGCGACAAAACTAAACCAATCTTAATCCACATCGATAAGATGATTTCGATAGGGTGGAACCGCGTACCTGTTGTGACATCAATATCTTGGTCAGCATGATGCATTCTATGTAAACGCCATAACATTGGGACGCGATGGAATACCAAGTGCTGCAAGTAAATAGCGAGATCTAGCAGTACCACTGAGATGATGATCTCAAAGTACAAAGGCAATTGGAATTGATTGAGTAGTCCCCAGCTGTTGTCTACAGCGTATATAGCCGATTCAAACGCCAGAATAGGCATGAGTAGGCTCAAGCAAACTGAGTTAAATGCGATTAACCCTAGGTTATTCAACCACCGGTAGAGCTTATTTTGGGTCAGTTGTTTGCGTGGCGCTAACCACTCCCATAACCCGCACAGAACCAATACGGAAAGAAAAAAGCTCAAGCGAATCATTTCAGGATTTTGCATTGTGTATTCCTTGCAACTGCTGGTTTGGTGAGTAAACTGGCTCACCCTGTTCATTATCTACGATACGCTATGAGAATCCATGCCTTTCATCACCTGTATCAACAACGTTTAGACCGTTCAACCAAGCCTTTTGTTGCGCGGGGGAGTAAAGTTGTTCGATGCAAGTACTGCCAAGTTGCGGAAAAGGACTGTTTGTGTGCCCATCAACCCGATATAGAGAGTGGCGTTGCGGCGATGTTGCTACTGTCAGAAAACGAAGTGTTTAAGCCGAGCAATACAGGTCGCTTGATTCTAGATGTGGTCAAAGACGGTTATGCCTATCAATGGAGCCGCACTGAGCCTTCGTCAGAGATGCTTGCTCTACTCAATAACCCCAAGTATCAACCGATTGTTGTATTCCCCGATGAATATGTTAATGAACCTACTCGATTGATCAAACAAGAAGCATCAAGGTTTTGTGAGGAGAAAACGCCTCTATTGATCTTTATAGATGGCAGTTGGCGAGAGGCAAGGCGAATCTTCAACAAATCACCGTATTTAGATGCGTTACCTGTAATTTCGATTAATCCGGATACAGTATCGCAATACATGATGCGCCGTTCAGACAACGAACAGCACCTTGCTACCGCTGAAGTAGCCAGTTTAGTGTTTGAACAGTTTGGTGAAGAAAAACTGGCTCAAACTTTGTCGAGTTGGTTTGCCGTATTTCGCGAAAGCTATATGAACAGTAAGACGAGAAACAGGCCAGATGAAGCAAAACCAGCTTTGAATCGTTTCATTGACGAGCTGAGAAACGAGAAACCCCTCTAATTATTGCGATCTGGTTGTATACGGGCTGCGCAGTTGGCTTTGCCTCCGAGCTAAATCTGTTCCAAATCACAGTTTGTAGGCGTAGCTATATGGATAATGAGTCAATTAAACCAATTTTTGAGTTATTTTTCTGGGAGAGAAGAGATGTACTACGGCTTTGACGTTGGTGGCACTAAGATTGAATTTGGTGCATTTAACGAAAAACTAGAGCGAGTTGCGACTGAGCGAGTACCAACGCCAACGGATGACTATGCACTTTTGGTTGAGACCATTGCTAGACTGGTAAACAAATACGATCAAGAATTTGGTTGCGAAGGCAAGATCGGTCTCGGTCTTCCGGGTATGGAAGATGCCGATGACGCGACAGTTCTAACAGTCAATGTGCCTGCGGCAAAAGGAAAGCCTTTGCGCGCGGATCTTGAAGCTAAGATTGGCCGTAGCGTTAAAATTGAAAACGATGCGAACTGTTTTGCGCTTTCAGAAGCATGGGACGAAGAATTAAAAGATGAGCCGTCAGTGATGGGGTTGATTCTTGGTACCGGCTTTGGCGGCGGCTTGATTTATGATGGCGCGGTATTCTCTGGCCGAAATCACGTTGCGGGTGAGCTAGGTCATATGCGCTTGCCAATTGATGCTTGGTTCCACCTTGGTGACAATGCACCGCTACTAGGCTGTGGCTGCGGTAAAAAAGGTTGCTTAGACAGTTACCTGTCAGGCCGTGGTTTTGAACTGATCTACGCACACTACTTCGGTGAAGAAAAGAAAGCTATTGAAATCATTAAAGCTTATGAAGCTGGAGAGGCGAAAGCTTTTGAGCATGTAGAGCGCTTTATGGAGCTGCTTGCAATCTGTTTTGCCAACATCTTCACAGCAAATGATCCTCACGTTGTTGCACTAGGTGGCGGTCTTTCTAACTTCGAACTAATCTACGAAGAAATGCCAAAGCGCGTACCTAAGTACCTTCTTTCTGTAGCGAAGTGCCCTAAAATCATCAAAGCGAAGCACGGTGATTCAGGCGGCGTACGTGGTGCAGCATTCCTTAACATTAAGTAATGTAACTGACATTAGATTAGAAAGGGCTGCGATTGCAGCCCTTTTATTTATCCCGATAGGTATTACTTGTTCTTTTTTCCAACCCCTAGGTTTTCTTTTTGCTGCAGGGTGATTCTATACACAGCCGAAAGAGAGCTTTTATTTACTTCACTTTTCAGAAAAATGGGGTCTAGTTTTGGACTCAAGGGTGATACGCCCAAAGCCAAGCTTCTTAAAGTGGTTGTCACGGTAATTACGTACCGCTTTAGTATCAGAAATCGCTTCGATTTGTTGCTCCATTTTCAAGTACTCAGAGATATCAATGCCTTCAGCTTCAGCTACCGCTTCATGAATGTTGCGATGTTGCTGGTATGAGAAGGTTAACGTTTTCTCTTCATCTTTGTAGGTATAGAGGATTGTGCGAGCCATAAATAATTCCAAATCGATAAAACTAAAGAGGTCAGCATGGCTGACCTCGTCTCTGTGGGCTAGATTCTGCCTTGAAGCGGGATGATTGTCACGCTTTCACCAACTTTAACTGTATCTATCGCTGGTGAAATCTCAATCAAGCAGTTCGCTTCACTCATAGAGCGTAAAATTCCTGATCCTTGTTTGCCTGTTGTTCGAACCGTCAATTGACCGCGATGATCGAGTTCATAGATGCCACGGCTGAATTCAGTGCGGCCTTGGCGAGAACGCAGACTCTCTGTGGCTATCGCGTTAACTTTAAGAGGTTGCCAGCCTTGCTCTCCCTGCATTTTTCTTAAAGCTGGTTCTACAAAGTTGATGAACGAAACCATGACTGCGACAGGGTTACCCGGTAAACCGAAAAACGGCTTGTTTTGTATTTGACCAAAGGCGAGCGGACGACCTGGTCTCATGTTGATTCGCCAGAAATCGATTTGACCAAGTTTCTCTAATGCAAGTTTAATGTAATCGGCGTCACCGACAGAAACTCCACCAGAAGTCATGACGACATCCGCTTGTGAAGCTGCATTTTCTAACGCTTCTATCATCAGGGCTTCATCATCTTCGATAATACCGAAGTCGAGAATCTCACAGCCTAAGGTCTCTAGCATCCCCATGATGGTGAAACGGTTCGAATCATAAATGGAGTTTTGCTTTTGCTCGCTACCAGGGTCTTGGACTTCATCACCAGTAGAGAAAATGGCGACCTTAAGTTTGCGATAAACGCTGCATTCGGCCATTCCCAGTGAAGCGATCATTCCCATCTCTGGTGAGGCGATTCGCTGACCGGTGGTAAATACGGAAGAGCCTATTGCTAAGTCTTCTCCAGCCTGTCGTACATTCTGTCCCACTTTGATGCTTGCAGAAAATGTGACAATGTCACCATTATGTTGAGCTTGTTCGCGCATAATGACGGTGTCGCCACCTTCTGGAGTAGGGGCTCCTGTCATGATCTTAACCGCTTGACCTTTTTCTAGCGAATGATCGTAGGCGTGACCAGCAAAAACTTCAGCGACGACTTCAAAGCTATCTAAATCGGCATCTTCACCACGAATTGCAAAGCCATCCATCGCTGAGTTTGTGTATTGTGGGACGTTGACCGGAGAGATGATATCTTCAAATAACACCCGGCCAGATGCTTGTGTGATAGGGCATAATTCGGATTCAGGTACAGGGTTAACCAGCGAAAGAATCTTCTCGCGTCCTTGCTCTACTGATAGGAAAGCAGGGGAGAGAGTATCACAACAAGCCGCTTCGTTTTTCTTTGGTTCTGCTTGGCTTCGTACATACTCGGTGACAAATCGCGCGATCGCATCTAAATCATTGATGCTCATTTGCGGTAGGTCGCTATCTTCAACAATTGAGTCTGCCGCAATTGCGATGATGTTGTCATCATTGTTGTATAGCCAAGGTTTACCTACTGCTGCGCGATGAAGTTCAATCTTAGGAAAGGCGATGTTTTTGCAGCCTTCAACTAAAATAACATCAAGCTTATCCGTGTCGAAGCGTGATAACAGATAGGCAAACTCAGATTCCTGCTCAGGCGTTTCAGTCATTAACGCAAAACGGTTTCTTGAGGAGATCAACATTTGCGAAGCGCCGGCTTTTCTTAGTCGGTAACTATCTTTGCCTTCTTTATCAACATCAAAATTATGGTGTGCGTGTTTCAGCATACCGATACGTAGACCCGCTTCTGTTAACTTTGGCAGAAGTGCTTCTAACAGTGTTGTTTTCCCCGTACCTGAATACGCGGCAAAACCTAGAATAGGGATAGGAAGATTTAAAGTCATCAGCTGATGGTTCCGAATTGGGCCAGTTCTTCTGGGGTATTTAAGTTTACAAAGCAGTTTGGTGAGTCGCTAAAATCGACATATTCAGTGTTGCACTCTTTGTATAAAAGAATGATCTTACGATCTCCTCGCTCAAGAAAAGCGGTCAGTTTGGGTAAGACACGCTTATGGTACAAGGTGAAAACAGGCTGTTGATGGTCACCGTCATGAGCCACTAAAATGTCGGTGCTATTGGTTACCGACTGGCAAAAGCGCTCTACCAAATCACGGTTAATTTGTGGGCTATCGCATGGTACAAAACCTACCCAATCGGTTGGCGCGTTGATGAGTCCTGCATGAATACCGCCCATTGGGCCAGGGAAGTCTTGAAATTGGTCAGAAAAGACCTCGCCAAATTTCTGGTATGCCTCATGGTTGCGATTGGCATTAATCAAGATGCGTTCAGTTTGAGGTGTTAGTCTTTTGATCACGTGTTGGATCAATGGCTTATCATTGAGTAAGACAAGACCTTTATCTTGCCCTCCCATACGGCTTGCTTGACCACCAGCTAAAATTACCCAGCTTGTCTCTTTTGCATGAAGCATAGTTGTCGTATCTGATATTATTTTGTTATTGGGCTTGCACTCTAGCAAATCTATTATCTCTTTCAAGCCCACAGGCTTAGTGCATTATGTGTTACAGCTAGTCGTAGACTATCCTCTACTACTTACTTTTGTATCTAATGATTTATCTTTCAAAACAACGACATTATTTAGCTCAAAGTCATTGTTCGAGTATTCTTTCAGCTCAAGGCCACTAATCACCCATTGCTTATTACAAAGCTCAGTCAATGCATTTTGTTGGTGACTGGTGATGACTAAGCTTGAACCGCGATCTAAAAGATCTTTCGCCATGACCACTAAACGCTCAATCGATTCTTGGTCAAGTGACGCACTCGGCTCGTCCATCAAAAGAATCGAAGGTTTAAGTATCCATGCCCGTGCCATCGCCACACGTTGTTTCTCTCCACCGGACAAGACTGAAATATGCTCGTCTGCTAAAGTTTCTAAGCCTACCATGCGAAGTGCAGTGATAACTTGAGCTCGCTTATCTTTTGCTGCATCTTTTTCGAAGCGGATACCGTAGACGACATTTTCATAAACCGTTCCGTCGAAAAGGTACGGAGACTGATGAAGGTAGATCACGCCTTTACGACCAGAGCGGGGAAACAGTCGGTGTAACCAGGTATCGCTCGGTGCGCTTACTTTTCCTGTCGATGGTTTCATTAACCCAGACAAGATCTTGAGTAGTGTGGTTTTGCCGACGCCATTATCACCTCTAAGGTAGATAGCGTCGTTTGGACCAATAGAGAGAGTAGGGATGTGGAACAGTACACGCTCTTTAAAGCGCATCGAAAGTTGCAGTGCCGTGATCTTAATTGTCATACAGCGCCCTTAAGTCCTTAAGTAACCTTTGCCGCGCATACTAGTCAGCATGAAGTTTAGTACCAGTGCCAATGTAAGCAAGACGATGCCCAAAGCAACCCCTTGAGCGAACGCCCCTTTGTGGCTCTCCATCGCAATCGCTGTAGGGATGTTACGAGTGATTCCCATAATGTTGCCGCCAACCATGGTTGAACAACCCACTTCGGTCACAATGCGAGAAAACGCCGCTATTGCTGCCGCCAAGAGTGGAAAACGTGTTTCCCACACCATGGTGGCAATAATTCGCGGTATAGAAGCGCCCAATGTAATTGAGGTTTCAACTGCTCTTCGATCGCTAGACTGCAATGCGCCGTGCATCATTGACACTAACACCGGAAAACCAATCAGCATTTGACCAACAATCATCGCTTTTTGAGTAAACAGCATCTGCCAGTCGCCTAAAGGACCTGCGCGTGACAGTAGCATGTATAGCAATAAACCAATCACAACCGTCGGAATTGCTTGTAGCGTATTAATCAATGATAGGAACAACCATTTGCCTTTAAAATCTGTATAAGCCAATACAAATGAGAAAATGATTGCGGGGAAAAGAACAATTGAAATTGCGGACAAAGAGACGCTGAAGGAGACCGCAACGATCTCCCAAAGCTCTTTATCGAAGCTCACCAATAGTGTGAGCGCATCTAGCGTTGTTTGCCAAAGGCTCATCGAGTTCTATTTCTCGTTTGCGTTAGCAACAAACAGTTGTTTGCCATTAAGTTTAAAGTCGTTAATCAGTTTTTGCCCACGTGGGTTCACTAGCCAATCACTAAACTCTTTTGCACCTTGGTAATTAATGCTTGGGTAGCGTTCTGGGTTAACCAAGATGACCTGATATGGGTTAAATAGCTTTTTGTCACCTTGGAACAAAATCTCGAGATCAAGTTTGTTGTTGTATGCG
The DNA here is from genome assembly GCF_000772105.1 of Vibrio tubiashii ATCC 19109. NCBI lineage: Bacteria > Pseudomonadati > Pseudomonadota > Gammaproteobacteria > Vibrionales > Vibrionaceae > Vibrio > Vibrio tubiashii. The sequence goes on along the minus strand of NZ_CP009354.1, from coordinate 1,705,283 downwards.
AGCCAAGTGCCACGGTCAGTCATGGTGTAGCCTTGCATTTCGTTCGCCATGTTGAGCGTTGGCCCCATACCTTGACCGACACTACGGTAGCCACCGAAATTTGGCTCCATTTTGGTTTGTTCCCAGATCCCTTTCTCTTTTTTATGAGTACCTGAATCATCACCGCGAGAGACAAACGTCGCATCCATATTGGCGATGTTTTTAAACACTTCAGCGACATCTTTCTGCTTTGCCACTTTGGCTGGATCGGCGTGAGGGCCGACAATAACAAAGTCGTTGTGCATCAGCTTACGAGGTAGAACGCCATAACCCTTTTCAACGAAGTTTGCTTCGGCTTTCGGGGCGTGAGTCATGACCAAATCAACATCACCGTTTTCACCCATTTTGAGCGATTTACCCGTACCGGCTGCGATCACATCGACTTTGTAACCCGTGTCTTTTTCAAATTCAGGAAGTAGGTAGTCAAGTAGGCCAGAGTGGTAGGTACTTGTCGTTGTTGCCAAACGCACGTGAGAGTTATCAGCCGAGGATGCCGAATAGCTAACTAGAGCCAAAGACGCAGTTGCTAATGTAAAAGTGAGTTTTTTCATATTGTTATAAATCCGTTTTCTATAATTTGGGCTATTCAAATTAAGAGATATTGAATCTATGCCATAAGATTCGTGTTATAAGTCGGCATGCATAGAAAGCAATCTTAATGCCAAAAATATGTGATAGTTTTCAAACGAAATATCAATAACTTACCTAGTTAAAACTTGATGGGGGACAAAATGTCTCACATTTATTGAGGCGTTAACGGATAAACTTGGTACACTCTGTCCCAATTACCCTATATGAAAAGTGGTCATCATGCCTCCATCATTCGATCCTAATAAAGCTTCACAATATCAAGCGTTTTCCGTTCTCGTTGTTGATGACGAGATCGGAATGCAAACCATACTGAACAAAGCGTTGAGTAAATGGTTTTCAAAAGTAGATTGTGTCGGGAGTATAGAAGATGCTGAGCAGCTTCGTAGTGCTAACCATTACGATTTGATTGTTCTGGATATCAACTTACCTGGGCGTTCGGGAATCGAATGGGAAGAAGCTTTTAATGACCCTGATAAAAAAGCCGACATTATCTTTATGACGGGCTACGCAGACTTAGAAACCGCGATTTCCGCACTCAAGCTAGGGGCGTCTGATTTTATTCTTAAGCCGTTCAACCTCGAGCAAATGTTGCAAGCCGTGCAGCGCTGTATTGATAAGCGCTTAGAAGAACGTCACCAGTTTGCGTTGCGTCATGAGTTTAAACGCCATGTCGCGACTGACATTGTTGGAGGTTCTGAAAAGACCGCACAGTTAAAGCAGCTCATCACTCAGTTTGCGCCGTCACGCGCCTCCGTATTAGTAGAGGGCGAGTCGGGAACGGGTAAAGAGCTAGTAGCCCGAGGTATTCATGAAGCAAGTCAACGCAGTGGGCCTTTTGTACCCATCAACTGTGGCGCAATTGCGCCTGAACTGCTTGAAAGTGAGCTGTTTGGTCACAATGCCGGAGCATTTACAGGGGCTAAGAAAAGCCGTGAAGGTTTGTTCCGTGTTGCAAATGGTGGCACGCTCTTCTTAGACGAAATTGGTGAAATGCCGCTCGCAATGCAGTCTGCCTTATTACGTGTTTTAGAACAGCGAACAATCCGCCCAGTTGGTGGTGAAAAAGAGATATCGGTTGACGTTAGAGTTGTGGCAGCAACCAACCGTAACTTACAAGAAGAGGTTAACAAGGGAAATTTCCGCGCAGACTTATTCTATCGACTTAATGTCCTTAAAATTGATGTCATGCCTTTAAGAGAGCGCAAAGCCGATCTGATTGAACTTGTGCCATTTTTCACCAAAATGCTCGCATCTGAGCTAGGCATGCCAAACCCAAACTGGGCACATGAAGATATTCTGGCAATGAACGAGTACGATTGGCCAGGCAACATCCGCGAACTAAAAAACCTTATTGAACGTTGCATCTTGCTTGGTAAGCCACCTGCGCACTACTGGCGAGAGATCCATGGCGACACATTAAAACCTTCCGTTACCATGACCGTCTCAAGTGGCGCAGAGGTGATTGAACTGACAACGCCGTCTAATCAAGGCGAAGGTTATCCAAACAGTTGGCCACTAAAGCAAGTTGAGAAAGCCCATATCCAACAGTTGGTTGATTTTCACGATGGCAACAAATCTGCCGCTGCGCGAGATTTGGGTGTTGCGCGCAAAACGTTAGAGCGTAAGTTTAAAGAGTGGGATAGCGAGGAATCGAGCTATGCCGAATAGCACCTCTCTATGGTCAAAATGGCGTTATCGATTCAAAACCATGGTTCGTTATCGCCTGATGATCTTAACCTCTGCGCCTATCGTTCTGACTTTGGTCGCGCTTATAGGTATCACCATTTATTGGTCGATCCATTACACATGGCAAAGCGCATTAGTTGATGTGTCTGAAAGACTTGGCGTGGCAGAAAATAGCATCGAACTGATTCAAGAGAAGCAGGCGAATCATGTTAAATCGTTTGCAAGTTCTTTTGAATTCGTTTCACGAGTCCGTAGCAAAGAAGTCAGCGAGTTGGATCTATCTAGTTGGGTATCGAGACAACGAGAAAAATATAAGCTCGATTTTCTGCGTTTCCATCGTGTTGACAGCATGGAAAATAAATTTAGATTTATGGATCTGACTCATCGAGAATCCTTTTTCGACGTGTTAACTCAGCAGGAATTGGCTGAGTTGGGCAATGACTTAGTTAAGCGTGCTCAAACGCCGATTCTCGAGAACAATTCCGTTGAAAGCAGGGGGCTAGTGAGTCGTACAGTAATCCCTATCCGCAGCCAAACCAACGATATCATTGGCTTTTTAGATGGAGGGTTACTGCTTAACAACAGTACGGTGTTGGTTGATACGATTCGTGATCTTATCTATCCGTCAAAGCAAGATAGTTTGCGCCCTGTCGGCACTTTGACTGTATTTTTAGATGACTTACGTGTTAGCACCAACGTCCCTTTAGACAGTAACGACCGACTAGGTAGAGCCATCGGTACTCGCGTTTCTGATGAAGTGAAACAAGCGGTTCTGGTAGAAGGACATGAGTGGACAAACTTAGCGTTTGTGTACGATGCATGGTACATCACTGCCTATCAGCCTTTATATGACCAGTACAACAACGTGATTGGTATGCTGTATACGGGGTATTTGTTGTGGCCATTCGTAACCACTTACATGACTAATATCGCAGAGATCTCTATTACGACGCTCTTCTTACTGTTTATCTCTAGTTTGCTTGTTTATCGAGGCTCTCGGGATCTTTTCATACCGATTGAACACATTCACCGTGTAGTAAAAATGATTCAGTTGGGCAAAGAGACTCGCATTGGGCCTTTGGGCTTAGACGAAGGGCATGAACTTGCTCAGCTTGCCAAACAATTCGACAACATGCTCGACCTTCTTAGGCAGCGGAAGAATGAAATTCAACGGGCTGCGAATGAACTAGAGTGTAAAGTCCAAGATCGAACAGCGAGCCTCGAAGAGAAAACGCAAGAGCTAGAGTTACATATCCAACTACTGAATCAGACACGTGACAAATTGGTTGTTAATGAAAAACTGGCTGCTTTAGGTGAGCTTACTGCTGGTATTGCACACGAGATCAATAACCCAACAGCTGTGATCTTAGGTAATGTTGAACTGATGCAGTTTGAGTTAGGTGATGAGTCATCTCGAGTAAAAGAAGAGATTGAAGCAATTCACGCGCAGATAGACCGCATCCGCAATATTACACGTAGTCTGCTGCAGTACAGTAGACAAGGCGGTGTACAGGATGAGATCACTTGGCAGCGTGTGAATCCCATCATTGAAGAGAGCGTTACACTGGTTAAAACAGGTGCAAAGAAACGTGAAGTGACGTTTGAAACAGAGTTAAACGCGCAAGCATCCGTTGAAGTGAATCGCCATCAGCTACTGCAAATTTTGGTCAATCTGCAAATGAACGGTATTCATGCAATGCAAGGGAAAGGTCGACTAATCGTCTCAAGCGAAGACTGGGTAGAAGAAGGGCAGACTCGTGGTGCTGTCATTCATGTTAAAGATGAAGGCTGCGGTATTAAGCCCGAGAACCTAAAACGAATCTTCTCACCGTTTTACACCACTAAGCGGGATGGAACCGGCTTAGGTCTTTCTGTCTCACAAAGTATTCTCAGCCAGTCTGGTGGTGAACTCAGAGTTGACTCTGAATGGGGTAAAGGAAGCCAGTTCAGTATTTACCTTCCCGAACGCGCTGAACCTCAGCTCAAAGTTATGAACCTATAAAAAAACGGTCAGCAATGATGCTGACCGTTTTTCTACTTATTTGGCTCTTCGGCTAAGGTGTCTTTACACTCCTGATATTTGAGCTTTTCTGGTAACGACTCGGGCGGCATTCCGCACTCCATGATCACTTTTTTGTCGTAGCACTTATTCGATTTTCCATGTAAGCAGATGATTTCATCATCTTGATAAACGATGTCACCTGTTTGTAAATGCCCATAGGTATCGTTTCCCCACACTGGGTTGGCATTAAACGTATTTTTGGCAATTGCAAAGGATGCAGTAAAAGGCATTGAGGCAACAAGCAAGAAAAGTGTCTTATTCATGGTTTTGATTAGTTGTTGGAACTGTCAGCGATTATATAGAACTGCAACCTGAATCCAACTTTAAAATGTTAGATAAGATGACTGAGACAATCGCCTTATTCGATGTGAGAAAAACAAAACTTGAAGTTCGTCTCAGTAAACAGTAGTGTGGCGCGGTTTTTCATATTTTATAGGTAACGACATTGATTTCCACTAACAACATCACACAGCAATTTGGCGCTAAGCCACTTTTTGAAAACATCTCTGTTAAGTTTGGTGAAGGTAACCGTTACGGCCTTATCGGTGCGAACGGCTGTGGTAAATCAACGTTCATGAAAATTCTAAGCGGAGAGCTTGACCCTACAGGTGGTAATGTAAGTTATGACCCTAACGAGCGCGTAGCGAAGCTAAACCAGGATCAGTTTGCTTACGAAGAGTTCACCGTGATTGATACCGTTATCATGGGTTACAAAGAACTGTGGGAAGTAAAAAAAGAGCGCGATCGCATTTATTCTTTGCCTGAAATGAGCGAAGAAGAGGGCATGCTTGTTGCTGACCTAGAAGTTCAATTTGCAGAAATGGACGGTTACATGGCCGACGCAAAAGCAGGCGAGTTACTCCTTGCTGTTGGTATTCCTGAAGAGCAACACTACGGTTTAATGAGCGAAGTTGCCCCTGGTTGGAAACTTCGTGTACTTCTTGCACAGGTTCTATTTGCTGACCCGCACATCATGCTACTCGACGAACCAACCAACAACTTGGACATGGATACTATCCGCTGGTTGGAAGAGACGCTAAACCAACGTAACTGCACGATGATCATCATCTCGCACGACCGTCACTTCTTGAACTCAGTTTGTACACACATGGCAGACTTAGACTACGGTGAGCTGCGTGTATACCCTGGTAACTATGATGAGTACATGACAGCGGCATCGCAAGCACGCGACCGCCTATTGTCTGACAACGCGAAGAAAAAAGCGCAAATTGCCGAGTTGCAAACCTTCGTTGCTCGTTTCTCTGCTAACGCATCTAAGGCTAAACAAGCCACTTCTCGTGCTAAGCAGATTGATAAGATTCAGCTTGAAGAAGTGAAAGCATCAAGCCGCCAAAACCCATTCATCCGCTTTGAGCAATCGAAAGAGTTATTCCGTAACGCACTTATCGTAGAAAACCTTAGCCAAGGTTTCGAAGACGATTTGTTTAGCGATTTCAATGCGATCTTTGAAGTGGGTGAGCGTGTTGCCATCATTGGTGAGAACGGTGTAGGCAAAACAACGCTACTCAACACTCTTGCGGGTGTACTAGAGCCACGCACGGGTGAGTTCAAGTGGTCAGAAAACTCTAATATTGGTTACTATGCGCAAGACCATGCCGCTGATTTTGAAGAAGATCTAAACCTTATGGATTGGATGGGACAGTGGCGTCAAGAAGGCGATGACGAGCAAGTTATTCGTAGCTTCTTAGGTCGTATGCTGTTTTCGCAAGATGACATCAAAAAATCAGTAAAAGTACTTTCTGGTGGTGAGCAAGGCCGTATGCTTCTAGGTAAGCTTATGATGCATAAACCAAACATGTTGTTGATGGATGAACCAACCAACCACATGGATATGGAATCTATCGAATCTCTAAACACTGCACTAGAGCAATACAAAGGTACGTTATTCTTCGTATCTCACGACCGTGTATTTGTAGACTCGTTGGCAACTCGTATCATCGAGATCAAAGATAACAAGATTACCGACTTTAAAGGCACTTACGCAGAGTTCCTAAAAGCGCGTGGCATTGTAGGCTAAGATTAGCTTCAAATCTGGTTACTGAAAGCCTCGCATTACCTAATGCGGGGCTTTTTTGTAGTTCAAATATTGGTACTGTATAAATACACACATTGTCGAAAGCAGGATGCAAATCATGCTAGATAGAACAATTCTGCATTTTGTGATTCGTAAGTTTCTATGTTTGATGTAAGTAACTGTTATTTCGTAAGTTGGTTTGGTAACGTGAGGGGAACTTAAGTTTTAACGCAGATTGGTTCTGTAGTTTTTTATAGAATTGTTCTAGCTAAGAACTGTTAGGTTTTAAGGAGTTATTATCAACAGATTACTAGTATTGATGGGAGTGTTTACTGCGTTTATAGCGCATGGTAATCCCGTAACTTCAGAATATTGCTCAGAGACAATTATCCAATCAAATAGATTGGAAGCAGGTCAAATGGTGAGAGTTCAGCAAGGAGAGCTAAGGGTCAATGTTTACAGACGAAGTAGGGTGGAAACCGCTAAAGCTAAAAAACATAGTGGTAATATTTTTGATGAACGATATCCTTCTTGGTGGCCTAAAGACAAATATCCCCTCAATTACGTTTCTGAAGCAGAACGTTCAGTTGTTCCTGAGTATTTTGTTTTTTGGGACCGCAGCCCTGTTAATGGAGCGATCGTAACTCTGATTAGCCCAGAATTGTTCGATGAATCAGAAGACCTAAGTTACCTTGGCGATGGTTGGCAGCCTGGTTTTATCGACTACGATAATCAAGTTTACTATGACACGACAGGTAGGCCTGTTAAGTGGGGAGCAAAATCAAAAGGTTTGGAGTTGTCAAAACTACCACTGCTTATTCCAAATCATGAATATGATGAAAAGACAGGAAACATAAGACTCCTTTGCCAATAAACCTAACAATCTGCTTAAGACGGACTATCAACGCTCGGCGGTTTTGGTTCTAGTCTGGTAAAGTGTTTACGGCGGTTAGTTTAAGTATCGCGCTATGCGTTGTTAGCCACTTAGCAGGGCGTTTAGCTACATTTATGCACCGAAAATTAAATTAGGTTAAGGATAATAAAAAATGTCTAATGGACTGAAAACTATACTATTAGCGTTGCTAATGTTGACTTTTGATGCACAAGCAGAAAATGAAAATCGCTCGGATGTGAGAACGACAAAAGTAAGCATCATAAATCTATTTAACTATTATAATGAATTGGCATTCGCAGCTAAGCCTGAGTTACAGGTAGCTAAATCAGACGTTAAGGTGTCTTTGGTTTCAGAATACTTAGCATCTCTTAGTGAAAGTGATCGACTAAGCCTTGAAAAAGAACTGAACAAAATAAAAGATATTGAAGGCACTATTGGACATGAACTTAGAATTGATACGGTGTCTCAATTGAATAGTTATATTGGTACGACGGAGGGTGAGTTTAAGGTATATGAATATATTTACCCCAATGCTTGTGCCAAAGTAGATATTTTAACGGTTATGAAAAATAAGCGTGAAATGGTAGCTGAGCTTAAATTGAAATCTCCTTACGATAGGATAGAAGACTGTGCTAAAGATGTGGCACTAACTCAATATATGTATCTTGGTTCAATTTTTCAGTTAACGGAAGGGACCAACGCAAAGCAATTGTTACATAGTATCTATGAAAGCCTCAAGGCGAAGAAACCTTACAACTTGAGTTTAGATGGGGTTGAAGTAAATGTTGGTTTCGTAGATGGAGAGATTTTGCTTTTATCTATTGAGCCAGCAGTCTAGTGTACGTAGCTAACAAACTGCTTAAGACGGACTATCAACGCTCGGCAATTTTAGTTCTCGTTTGGTGCAGTGTTTACGGTGGTTAGTTTAAGTGTGGTGGTAAGAGTTGCTAGCCACTTAGCAGGGCGTTATGTTTACTTGTATTTCAAAGGCTTAAATGTCTCAGGCTCTAGTTCTTTGTCCCTCTGGCAATTCGTCCCTAGTAGACTCAGCAAATCCGCATTGTCGGCCTAAGTTTTTGAATCTCTCAGCCCGTAAAACATGTCAATGTTCGTGGGTTGCTTCATTGTCAGGTCGTGGCGGTTGGCTTTTTGTTTTACTGGCCCAAAGTCGCTTTGAGGTTCTTAGTGAATTGGCATTCTACCTTGGCAGTTGTCTCGGCAACCTGTCATTGTCTTGCGCTTTGGTTGGAAAGATAGGGCGCTTGTTGGTGCTTAGTCGGGTTGCCTCATTGGGTAGGGAAATGGAATTATTCGTTTCTGGTTGGTCGCCTTTGGCGGTCAAGTTGGTTCTAGCCTTGTGGTTTACTTCAGAAAACTAGTCAGAAATAGTAGTTCTTTCTCAATTAAATCATGTGTTTGTGGTAAAACATAACAAACAATTCAACAGTGATTCGCAACGCTTGGCGCTCTCACTTCGGGTTGAGTTAAGTGTTTACGGCGCAGTGTTCAAGTTCAGTGTTTGCGCTGCTCACACGTTAATTGGGCGTTAGCTATATCAAGGAGTTTAAGGTGAAATGTTTCAAATTAATTAGCTGGTTTCTTTTGTTGGGTACACCAATATGGGTATCAGCTTCTGAAGTAGAAAAGTACAACATAGCATTAGACAATTCTTCGCTTACTGCTGCAGTTCAAGCGTTTAAGGATAATAGCAATGACGCTACTAGAGAGAAATTGATGGAAAGTCTTACAAACGCGTCATATCTGATTGCTTCAAATCCAAGTCGTCAAATAACGGAGCCAGATTCACAAGGGTACGTGTTCAAGGATGTCGATTCGGAATGGGATTTGCTTTCAATTGAAGATGAGTCTGGGAAGTCATTGTTACCTATTTTTAGCAACTGGAATGAGTTAAAGCAGTTTTTTGACTTCCCTGTAACTGGGGTAGTTGTTAAAGGGAAGAATGTTTGGGAGTTAGTGTTACGATCTAATGACTATGAAGCAATATTGGTTGACCCTATATCCACATCGATAGAGTTAAATAGAGAAACTCTAGAATACATGTCCAAATAAAAAATTGCGCATTATAGCTAACAAACTGCTTAAGACGGACTGTCAACGCGGGGCAATTTTGGTTCAAGTCGGGTGTAGTGTTTACGGTGGTTTGGTTAAGTGCGGTGGTCGCGTTGTCAGCCACTTAGCAGGGCGTTATACGAATAAGGAAATTCAGCAAATGGAAACAGTCTTAATTACTGGTGCTTCAAGGGGAATTGGACTTGAGTTAACTCGCCAGTTTTTAGCTTTAGGTTACAAAGTCATCTCGACTTATCGTGGTGAGCCTTCAACGCAATTAAAAAGCCTGCTCGTTAATCGTTCATTGACATTGTATGAACTAGAGGTCACTGACGAAATCTCAATACTTAATTTGGCTTCTAAGCTATCAAATGTTCAACTAGACATACTTATTAATAATGCAGGTGTTATTGGATCAGATGAACAATCAATGGAGGCCATCAACTCGAAAGAGTGGCTCAACACCTTTGCCGTAAACTCAATAGCCCCTCTTATGGTTAGCCGAGCTCTCTTAGGGCTTCTAGAAACCACTGCTAACCCTCGTATTATCACGATTTCAAGTCAAATGGGTGCATTAAACCGAGAAAGCTATGGCATGTATGCGTATCGAAGCTCAAAAGCAGCGGTTAACAAAGTTATGCAAGTGTTGGCGTTAGAATTGAAGCCAAAAGGAATTGTCGTTTGCCCAATTCATCCGGGCTGGGTTAAAACGGATATGGGGGGCAAAGATGCTGACATTACTGTTGAAGAAAGTGCGTCAGGTATTGTTAAACTTGCTCGTAACCTGACCCTAGAGCAAAGTGGTAAGTTCTTAACATGGCAGGGTATGGAGCACGTCTGGTAAATTCGTATAACAAACAATTCAAGCTGATTCGCAACGCTCGGCGCTTTCGGTTTCAATTGGTTTGGTGATTACGGTGCAGTGTTTAGGTAAGGTGGCAGCGTTGCTCACAACTTAATTGGGCGTTATGTTTACTTGTATTTCAAAGGCTTAAAGGTCTTGGGCTCTAGTTCTTTGTCCCTCTGGCAATTCGTCCCTAGTAGACTCAGCAAATCCGCATTGTCGGTCTAAATTCTTGAATCTCTCAGCCCGTAAAACATGCCAATGTCCGCGGGTTGCTTCATTGTCAGGTCGTGGCGGTTGGCTTCTAGTTTAACTGGTTCAAAGTCGCTTCTAGGTTCTTAGTCAATTAGCATTTCGGCTTGGCAGTTGCCTCGGCAATTCAGCATTGTTTTGCGCTTTGGTTGGAAAGATAGTGAGCTCGTTGTTTCTTGGTCGGGTTGCCTCATTGGGTAGGGAAGTGGAATTATTCGTTTTTGGTTGGTCGTCTTTGGTGGCCAAGTCGGTTCTTACCTTGTGGTTTAGTTCAGAAAATTAGTCGGAAATCGCAGTTCTTTCTCAATTAAGTCAGTAACTTGTGGTAAAACATAACAAACAATTCAACAGTGATTCGCAACGCTTGGCGCTCTCACTTCGGGTTGAGTTTCGTGTTTACAGCGCAGTGGTTTAGTTCAGTGGCTGCGCTGCTCACACGTTAATTGGGCGTTATGTGTTCGAGGTAAATAATGAACGAAGATACTGTTAATAAACTAGCGCAAGCTTTAATAGACCAAACTGTTTGGTCTGAACTCGAATACTATGTAGTCGTGATTTTGTTAGCATTGATACTAGCTTCTCTAGTGGCGTTTTTTAAAACTTTATACTCTGAGAAAGCCAAGTTTTCTGCAATTGAGTCAAGTTTGAACACGATTAAAGTCCAAACTGAACTCACTGCTAGCGTTACAGAAAAAATAAGAACTGACTTAGAGTTCCAGTCTTGGAACAAGAAGGAAATATCCCAAATTCGCAGGTCTAAACTTGAACAATATATGCTTCTAGTTATGGGGTTGACGGATTCGTTTCATAAAGAAGTGGAAGTCCGTTTTTTTAATCAATCGCATGAATATGATGATCAGGTTTGGAATAAGGCACAGTTAATTCAAAATCTATACTTTCCAGGCTTGGATGACGAGCACAACGAACTGAGGAAATCCATCGCTAAGTATAAAAGCTGGTTGGCTGAAGGTTTATCCGATATTGGGGCTAATCGTCAAAAAGGGATTTCAAATCCGCAGGTAAGCGAGGTACATATGGAAGAATACACTGATATTCTAACCGACATAAACAATGCCGTACTAGCTATTCAAGTTAAAGCTAGAACCATGAGCAAAGAGCTACACACATAACAAGCAATTCAAGCTGATTCGCAACGCTCGGCACTTTCGGTTTCAACTTGTTTGGTGATTACGGCGCAGTGTTTTAGTAAGGTAGCAGCGTTGCTCACAACTTAATTGGGCGTTAGCCGTCATGGAGGAAAATTGGAAGTTCAAGTTATCGCAGCCCTTATAGGGATCGCTGGAGTCACATTAAGTGCAGTCTTTAGCGGTTTCGGGTATTACGCCAAAGTGCGAGCTGAAAAGCTACGAACGACGCGTCAGGTATTGTTCTATTTATTAGAGTTTCGTGCACACGTGTTAGCGTCAGCTATGTCGCCCTCAGAATTATATGAACAATACCTCAACGAATGTCGGAAATACTTTGATAAAAAGAGAATTGCAGGTGTAGTTATTCCACGACAGAATCAGGAATTGATGCTGGGGTATTTTTCACAACTTATTGAGCAGATTACTCCAGAGTTATCGCAAGAATTTATTTCTGGCTATTCGAATACGATTAACGAGCTTGCTAAAGACAAACCTATTCTTGCTTTCCAACTCCGAGGTAAAGACGTTGCAACTAAAATGGTAATGCTCCAGAAGTCGTATTTAGAACAACTGCAAAGTACGGACTTGTTCACAACCGATCAAAGCATCAGTGCTTTCCTCCAAAAGCAAGTAACAGAAGCTCACGATAATGGGCTAAGGGAGGTTTTAGCTTTGTTAGACGAGGAGCTAACGGTTGTATCTCGGGCTTGTGGAGTGGTCCACTACATAAAAGTTAGAAAAATAGTTAAAAGTAAGGTTAAACCAACAACCAACCTTGAAGACGTTGGTATCGAAGAAATGTTCAACAGTTTGTTATTAGCATTTTCTCACCACATAAACTCAGAGCAAGAGTGCGTGGAAAATGACGGCTAACAAACTGTTTAAGAGTGATTCGCAACGCGTGGCATTTTTACTATGCGTTGGTTTTAGTGTTTAAGGTGGTATGCGGGAGCTTCGGTATTGCGTTGCTCACACCTTAACAGGGCGTTATATGCAAGTTCGAGCTCTCAAATAAGAGGTAAATTTAGAATTCATGATATATGCAGTAATAGGCTTGGCAGTTGGTGTCTTAGGGTTGTACTTGTATCAATTTGGCTTCGGTGCTTTTTCTACAGATCAGGGCGTTTGGGGAGCATTTGGTGATTACTTAGGAGGGGTCTTAAATCCAGTTATTGCATTGCTTGCACTGATCTATCTAGCAAAAACTTATCAAACTCAAAAAGATGAGTTGAAAGAAACTAAAAAGGCATTGTTACAATCAGCAAAGTCTCATCAAGAGCAAGCGCATGAACAGAAATTTGCAAACGAGCTTCAAAAGAAAGCAAATGCTCTTGAAGAAAAAAACCAAAGAATTAGCCTGTTACAGGCACAGATTAGTTGTATAAGTGCAATTCTAGAAGTAGAAATAGATGGGCAAAATACACTTGTGGGACAACTCAATGAGTGCTCCAAAGAAATGGAAGAACTCGGTAATGGTATAGGAAATAAAACCGTAACACCTGAATATAGAAAACAGTTAATTGCTAGGTCTAAAAATATTAGAAAGTATTTAGAAGAGACCGATCTTAGTACTAGAAAACTACAATCTGACTTGGCTGAAATTCGAAAAGAACTAGAAAAGTTAGCTACTACATAGTGAAAGTGAAGTTGCATATAACAAAGCGTTTAAGACGGATTCCCAACGCTCGGCACTTTTGGTTTGCTTCAATTTAAGTGTTTACGGCACAATACTTTAAGTGCAGTGGTATGCGTTGCTCACCACTTAACGCGGCGTTATGTTTCCGAGTACCCCACGTTTAGTAGACACTTTACTAAGTTAGACCTAGGGTCTAATTGAGAGGTGATTTATGGCTAAACATCGTAATCCAGCGTACACCGAAGAGTTCCGTAAAGAAGCCGTTCGCTTGGCCAGTCTTCCTGGCCGAACAGCAGTTTCCGTTGCCAAGGAGCTAGGCATCAGTGCCCAGCAAATCCGGAACTGGAAGCGTCAGTTCACACGCCTATCGGATAAACAGTTTAACACCTTAGATGGTGTCGACTATTCGAAGAAAGAGTCCGAAGAACTCCGAGCGCTTAGGCGCGAGAACAAGCGACTCAAAGATGAAATGGAATTCCTAAAGAAGGTCTCGGCGTACTTCGCGAAGCAGCAAAAGTGAAGTACGAGTTCATAGAAAGCTACGTAGGCGAGTATTCCATTAGCTTAATGTGCCGAGCGTTAGAAGTGAGTCGAGGCGGTTACTACAAGTGGTGTCATCATACGCCGAGTGAACGTTCAAAGCGGCGAAAGCGCTTTGAGCAGTTAGTGATGTGTACCTTTGCCCAATATCGGGCACGTTACGGGTCTGTGCGAATAGCCGAAGAACTAAACGAAGCGGGCCACGCCTGCTGCGTGAATTATGTGGCTGATATTATGAAGGAAAAAGGTATCAGGGCACGCAATGGTAAAGGGTTTAAATACAGCAAGGATGTGGCGGCGATGACGAATGTTGCTGACAATTTACTGCGCCGAGACTTTGAGTCTGAAATACCAAATCAGAAGTGGGTTACGGACATCACGTATATCTGGGTGAAGAGGCATTGGCTGTTCTTGGCGACAGTGATGGACTTGCATTCAAGGCGTATAGTGGGTTGGTCGCTAGGTACAACGATGACCGTCGAGCTCATCACCAATGCGCTAAAAATGGCATTTGAGTCACGTAAGCCGCCTAAGGGCATCATTATCCACTCGGACCGTGGTGTACAATACAGAGCATATAAATATCAAGACTTCATGCGCAAGCATGGAGGTGTACCGAGCATGAGTCGGCAGGGTAACTGTTGGGATAATGCGGTGATGGAGTCGTTCTACAGTCGACTGAAAGTCGAACTGATATACGCGGAAGATTACCAAACTGTCGAAGAAGCCCGAATGGGCATCTTCGAATACATCGAGGTATTTTACAATCGCAAAAGAAGACACTCAGCGTTGGGGCATGTCAGCCCAGTTGAGTACGAGAGTATGTAGTTATGTACTGTCTACTTTTTGTGGGGTACACCAGTGCCAGTCTAAAATAGGTTAGAGTGTGGAGTCACAAATGATAGTAACCATTCAAGGACCAAGTTTTTACGGACAAGAAGACGAAGAAGTATTTTTCGCTTGTTTGTACTCATTACCAGAGTTTGAAAAGGTAGTTGGTGTTGGTCTAAATCTAGAAATTCATTTCAAGTCATCAGTTTCAGGTGATGTCATTAGGCGTTTGTTGGTTATTTGTCGTCGCTGGGGGGTAGATGTCAGTTCTCTAAAGAATCAGATTAGTTGTTTAGAGGTTGAATCTTTGTTCTGGGATAAAGATATATCGTTACCTTAACAATGATTTTTGGCTGGTATAAATTGCTTGAAGTTAACAGAAAAGTATTGGTACCAGTCTTGATATATAGCGGGACATCCACTTGGTGGAAGTTTGCACATAACAAACTGTTTAAGAGTGATTCGCAACGCTTGGCATTTTTACTATGCGTTACGTTTAGTGTTTAAGGTGGCATGCGGAAGCATCGGTATTGCGTTGCTCACACCTTAACAGGGCGTTAATAAGCTTGCTGTAAACGAATGGTGTTTTATGGCAAGTAGTTGGTCATAAGCTGTTGGTTTAGCCGTTCAGTTCTAGGTTAATAATTCGTTTCGAGTTCGTCGTTTCTTTGGCGTAAATGCCATTTGAAATCATCGATAGCGCTAATATGCCAACAACCATCTTCGCTCCCAAAATTTCATCGTTGTGGCAATTAACTGTCCGTGACTTCAGTGGGTGGCTCGTCCTTTGTAACCTTAGGCTTCGTGTTTGCTGCAGCTTGGTCTTTGGAAAGTAAAGTGGGTCAGCAGCCAGCAAAAATATGGTTGGTTTGTGGTGCTGAGTTCAGTGGTTTGTTTGGGTCTAGAGCGCGCCGAAAGTACTTTATTAACAATGTGTTCAAGCTGGATTCTCAACGCTCGGCAGTTTTGGTTGCAAAATCTAGTGCAGTGATTAAGGTGGTTTTATCAAGTGTGGTGGTGCGTTGCTCACCACTTAACACGTCGTTAGTTGGTATTTGTTTCTTGGTTTTAGGTACGGGTTCTGTAGGCGTCGTTTACATCCGTTCTCCGTACTTCGGCAAGCAGAAATTTCTCTGTTATTGAATTGGCTTGGTGGCTAGCTTGCCTTTCTAGTTTTGTGTCTGGTTTGAAGAACGGGCGTATCAGGTTTACTGGTTTCAGTGACTCTTGCATGCAATGGACTATCGTAGCTTTTAGCTTGCCTTTGCAAAGGGAGCTTTGGATGTTTAAGTTGTCCAGTCTACTAATTTAGGGCGCTCGCTGATTCTACTGTGGAAAATGGAAACTTCAGTGCGCGCTAGCCAACTAACAATCTGCTCAAGACGGACTGCCAACGCGGGGCAATTTTAGTTCAAGTCGGGTATAGTGTTTACGGTGGTATGGTTAAGTGCGGTGGTCGCGTTGTCAGCCACTTAGCAGGGCGTTAGTGAGCTTCGATCGATTTGATATTAGAGATTTAAATGGAAACGTTAGAAAAGTGGGCTGAGCGTATATATTCCGAGAGCGATTTTGGTCGAGGGGTTGCTACATCAATTTCCGGTGCAATTGGCTTATCAACATACCTGTTCTTCAATGATTGGGTTATTGCATTGTTTAGCGTAATGATTTCTTTCCCGATCATACGAATTGCAGCTTCTAGTTCTTACAAATGGAATCAAGACCGAGCGCAGCAAAAGTCAATTGAGCGTGCGCTAGAGTGTACGTTTAACGGGCTCACTGAGCATGAAAAACTAGTGGTTGCCGCATTTGTTGATGCAGGGGGGACAACCCTTACGTTTTCGCAAATAAACCGACTTGATCTCTCGAGTGCTGCCATCGAATCATTGGTTCAAAGAGAACTACTTTGGACCTCAGTTATGTCTGACGGTATGACTGAAAGTTTCGTATTAGATATGGCGTTGTTTGACAAAGCATTAAGTGCAACAAATGAGTCCGCTCACTAACAAACTGTTCAAGAGGGATTCGCAACGCGTGGCATTTTCACTATGCGTTGGTTTTAGTGTTTAAGGTGGTATGCGGCGGCTTCGGTATTGCGTTGCTCACCCCTTAACAGGGCGTTAGGTTGCTTTAAAGAATGTGGGTTTGTTAGCTCTGCATTTAGCCACTTCAAGATTTGTGTTTGTCGTTAGTTAATCGTCTGTGTGGCTCGAACATCGGTAGGTGAAAGCTTAGTTTGGTAGGCACATATCAGCTTCAGCGGCTCATCGTTTTAAAGTCCGTCCTGTTTTAGACTTGTGCTTGATTTCAACATTGTCCCTGATAGTTCATCGAATCGGTGTTTTCAGGTTTGGTGCACATAGGGTTCAGTGAACCACCGCAGGTTAGTAGGGCGCGCGATTCGAAGTTCAGTGGTCATTGCGGTGCACTCAGCATGGGTATTTAGTAGGTCTACCTCCGTATTCCAAATCAGCAAAGGCACTCGTAATAAGCATCCCTAACAAGCTGCTAAAGACGGACTGTCAACGCGGGGCAATTTTGGTTCAAGTCAGGTATAGTGTTTACGGTGGTTTGGTTAAGTGCGGTGGCCGCGTTGTCAGCCACTTAGCAGGGCGTTAGGCTACTAAGTCTTTACGTAGGTTTCATTCACTGAGCCTCAACAAGTAATCCGTTATTAAACATGAATAAGGACATTGAGATGTTTAGTCATATTATGATCGGGACTGATGATATTGAAAGGTCGAAAAGTTTCTATGATTCCGTACTAGCTGTAATTGGGGTCAAAGAGTCAGTGGACAACGTGAATGATACGGGGCAGAAACGATTTTTCTATTTCCACAATGGGTCAACATTTTGCCTCACTGAGCCGATAAACGGTGAACCAGTAAGCGCAGCTAATGGTTCAACTATTGGGTTTGCATGCGACTCACCAGAACAAGTAAAAGAGTTCCATTCAGTTGCCATAGCAAACGGTGCTACTAGCATTGAAGGTCCTCCGGGCTTACGTGATAACTCTACGGGTAAAAAACATCTGTGCTACTTCTTGGACCTAGACGGACATAAAATCTGTGGTATGTATCGTTGTAAGTGATGTGCACTTATCAGCTGCGTAGCCTAACAAAGCGTTTAAGACGGATTCCCAACGCTCGGCATTTTCGGTTTGATTCAGCTTTAGTGTTTACGGCACAATGGGTTAGGTAAGGTGGTCTGCGTTGCTCACCACTTAACGCGGCGTTATGTGTAAAAGCTCATATCAATTCTATACTTAGTTGAAAACAAAAGGAGCTAGGTATGGATGACACAAACAAAACACATGAAAGTGACCTAAATGCGAAGCAAAACGAAGTGAATAGCCAAAAATCTGGATTTGGCGATTGGGTACTCAAACTTTCAATTCGACTAATGATAGCTTTTATAATTTTGTGGCAATTTGATGGCTTATGGCAAAGCACTCAACCAGAGGTGAGTTCTTTCCTTCAGAAAAACTTTCCAGAGAAATACCGTGAAGAGCAGCTGAAGCTATCTAGGTTCAATGAAAATAATGCGTATATCAGCGATATTGAGCGTGATTTGAACAAAAAACTTGCTATTGCTGAGCAGGCCGTTTTAGAAAAAGGTGTTGCTGAAAAAGAAGTGCAAATTCGACAGTTCGAGATTGAAGCTTTGTGTCGGTACTATGATACTTCGATATTAATGTTCAGCCACTTAGCAGATAAATATTCGGAACGAGAGTTAAATAAGGTTGTGAGTTGTACAAACCAAGAGTGCTTTGACATTATAAACCGCACTGACAAAGCAAGGCAGTTGTGTCAAAACACATAACAATCTGTTTAAGAGGGATTCGCAACTCGTGGCATTTTTATTATGCGTTGGTTTTAGTGTTTAAGGTGGTATGCAGCGGCTTTTGTATTGCGTTGCTCACCCCTTAACAGGGCGTTAGCTAGTGTTTAAAGAAACTACGGGCTTAAGTGTTCATGATTACTGAGCTCTCGCTTCACACTTGATAGTCCTTAGGTACAAACTATCTCGCCAGTGGCACTGTTCGTAAAGTGGTTAAATCAACCAAAGTCAGCTTACTGAAATGGTGTGTTTGTTTAGTTCTTTGTTGTGGTTTCTAGGATGTTGAAACATCGCTGAGACTAAATCTGCTTTGCGCACTTGGCAGTTGGCTTCTTCGAACGCATTCTTTGCCAAGCAAGTTTTATCAATTGTGTTTTGGTTATAGAACTGCTCAATGGCCATCGCACAAGAAACCAGTGATGCTTTCTAAAATTGGCATTTTGGTGAAAAACTTAACCTTCTTCGAAGCAGCTAACAAACTGCTCAAGGCGGACTATCAACGCTCGGCAATTTTGGATCTAGTTTGGTAAAGTGTTTACGGCGGCTAGTTTAAGTATCGTGGATTGCGTTGCTAGCCACTTAGCAGGGCGTTAGCTGGTATTTAAAGGAACTAAGGGCTTAAGTGCTCATGAATACGGGGCTCTCGCTTCACGCCTGATAGTCCTTAGGTACAAACTATCTCGCCAGTGGCACTGTTCGAAAAGTGGTTGAATCAACCAAAGTCGGCTTACTGAAGTGGTGTGTTTGTTTAGTTCTTTGGTGTGGCTTCTTGGGTGTTGAAACGTTGCTGCGACTAAATCTGCTTAGCGCACTTGGTAGTGGGCTTCTTCGAAAGCATTCTTTCCCAAGCCTATTTCATCAATTGGGTTTTGGCTTGTGAGCTGTCCAATTTACATTGTCATTTAAAAGCAATAATGTATTTCAAGTTAGGCACTTGGGTGAAAAACTCAACCTTCTTCGTAGCAGCTAACAATCTGCTTAAGACGGACTGCCAACGCTCGGCGAATTTACTTCAAAGTTTGCTCTGTGTTTACGGTGGCTTGTTTAGGTTTTGTGTTATGTTGTCAGCCACTTAGCAGGGCGTTAGCTAGTGTTTAAAGAAACTAAGGGCTTAAGTGCTCATGAATACGGTGCTCTAGCTTCGCACTTGATAGTCCTTAGGTACAAACTATCTGGCCAGTGGCACTGTTCGTTAAGTGGTTGAATCAACCAAAGTCAGCTTACTGGAGTGGTGCGTTTGTTGAGTTCTTTGGTGTGGCTTCTCTGGTGTTGAGACGTCGCCATATCTAAATCGGTTTCGTGAACTGGACTGTCAGGTTTGCCTAAAGCATTCTTTGCTAAGCAAGTTTCATCAGTTGTTTTTTGGTTCGCGAGCTGTCCAATGTACAATTGTCATTCGAAACCAATAATGCATTTCAAGTAGGCACTTTGGCGAACAACTCAACCTTCTTCGTAGCAGCTAACAAACTGCTCAAGGCGGACTATCAACGCTCGGCAATTTTGGTTCTATTTTGGTACAGTGTTTACGGCGGCTAGTGTAAGTATCGTGTTATGCGTTGCTAGCCACTTAGCAGGGCGTTAAGCGTATTTTTGAATCATACAGAGTAAAAAGAGGTTACCTTTGATAGAAGAACTTTTCCTACAAGCATTGTTTACTTTGATTGTGCTTTTTTACCCGGTTTACTTGATTTACAAACGGGCAGGACTAAATACAAATTTGAGCTTCACGATTTTCATTCCTTTTATAGGGTTTATTGTTTGTCCGTTGATCTTAGTTTTTTCTCAATGGAACGTCGAAAAGAAAAATAAGGAAACTGAATAATGGGTGGCATAAGCATATGGCAATTAATAATCCTGTCTTTCATCATACTGATCCCATTATTAGTCTTTGGACCAATTCTCAAGAAAGCTGGATTTTCAAAGTGGTGGTCAATTGTGATGCTATTACCAATCGCCAACATAATTGCAATATGGCTCTTTGCTTACGTGAAATGGCCATCGGAACAAAACAACGCTTAACAAACTGCTCAAGACGGACTGCCAACGCTCGGCGAATTTACTTCAAAGTTTGCTCGGTGTTTAAGGTGGCTTGTTTACCTATTGTGGCCTGTTGTCAGCCACTTAGCAGGGCGTTAAATTGCTAGAGGAATTATAGGATGTCCAAACAGAAAAATTACAAGCATATATATGAAAATATGTTGAAAGTTCTACCTGATAAACCATGGGTGAAGTCATACTCTAATATAATCAGTGGAGGAAAATCTCCTTCATTACCAACGCTAATGAACAATTCACTTGTTTATGGATTGCACCTATATGAGACAAGGGGGGATTTGCTGAAAGATAATTATGAGCATGGAATTGTTGCAGAAGCAATGTCTACATGTAATGCATTTTTATATATCTATAGTTCGTTAGGTAAAGATAATAAAAATCAAATCCTGAAAAGATTTCAATCTGCTTTCTTTCAACCTAATGATATGCGAGCAATTAATTATGAGCTGTTTATGTGCTTTTACCTCACTAATCAAGGGCATGAGATAGAAATAAAGGACAATGATATTAGTGGGGACACATATGACTTCTTAATAAAAACAAACGATAACGAACACATCCAGTTGGAATGTAAGTCTTTTTCATACGACAAGGGGTTATATGTTTCAGGTGAGGATGCAAGTGATATATATAAAGCAATATTGAGTCAAGATCATGGCTTAGTGTGCAACATTGATAATCAAGTAACAGTCTACAGTATTGAGATTGAGCAGGGAGTGCCAAAAAATAAAACAACTAAAGAGGAGTTTGTGACAGAGATAATAAAGCTTTTACATAGTCCTAGTGAAGAATCAGATTGTAAAATAAAAGTCCATCGCCAGATTTATGATGACGTTGCAAATATAAGTGATGTAGATAGTCATTTAGACTTACCGATTAAAAATCATGGCGTAGAGGTAGGTCGTATCGCTTCATCCCCAAATGGAAATAGTGGGCGGTTTTGCTTAATTATCACCACTCATGTTAAAGGGTCATTACAGCGTGAGTTTGAAAATGTTTGTAAAAGAGCAGCAAAAGAGCAACTCCCATCTACAAGAGCATCATGTATATCTGTAGAAATATCGAATAGTCAAGTATTCTCTTTTTTTGAAGGTAATCGATCAATTGAAAATAAAATAAGGAATATTTTCAAACAAAGACATTTAACAAGTATTCTTTTGTTTAACAATACTCAAGGTGAAATTGCTTCCGATGGAACTCACTTTTATATGTCTCCATTAGTTAAAGAGTTCAAAAATTCCAACTCGAAATTTTTTGATACATCGAGTTTAAAATCGGTGGATACCGCAATTTAACAAACTGTTTAAGAGTGATTCGCAACGCGTGGCATTTTCAATATGCGTTGCGTTTAGTGTTTAAGGTGGTATGCAGCGGCTTTGGTATTGTGTTGCTCACACCTTAACAGGGCGTTATGCGATGGAGTAAATTTTAGCTTGACCTCAAGTTAAGTTGAGGTGTTAGGTTGCTTTGAGTTGATACTTTAGCTCATTGAGAAAAAGGATATATTTGAATATGACAAGGATCGAGCATTTAAATATTACAGTTCCAGATATTGACGCTGCATTGGCATTTTTAGTTATTGTAGCTCCGGACTTTAATGTACGAAAAGATGTTAAAACTTCAGATAGACATCGTTGGGTTCATGTGGGCAACAAGCAAAGCTATTTTGCACTTCAAGAGCCTCATCTAGACTCACTTGTTCCCCAAAATTTTCAAAAAACGTATAAAAACTACGGTCTAAACCATATTGGCTTGGTTGTGGATGATCTTGAAGCTATAGAGAGCCGGCTGATTGAACAAGGCTATCGTAGAGGTATTTTTGCTCCCGAAGAGGCATATCGAAAAAGGGCGTATTTTTTCGACAAAGCTGGCTTTGAGTGGGAATTAACAGAGTTTTTGTCTGACGTAGAAGATGAAATGTACTTGTATGAGTAAGTTGTGAAAATCGCATAACAAGAGACTATGGCGTCAATAGTTAATTTTTGGCGCTATTGTTATCCCACATTACACCGTCTCTGAGCATCGAGTTTAAGATCACAACCATCTTTCTCATGCAGGCAACTATGGCTACTTTTTTGGGTTTTCCTGCCGCAAGTAATCGTTCATATGTAGTCTTAAAAACAGGGTTACATTGGATGGCAGACATCATTGCCATATACATAACGGTTCTAACTTGAGTCCGACCTCCTTGTATTATGCGCTTTCCTTTGTAACGACCACTTTCTCTAACGATGGGGGCTACACCAATCAAGCTAGAGGCTTGTTTATTGGTGATGTAACCAAGTTCGGGGACGTTACTGATGATGGATGCGGCCAGTATTTTACCGACTCCAGGCATGCTTTGAAGTATCTCATTCTTAGTCTGATATTCAGGTGAGATATCGATGAGCTTTGAGATTTTGGCTTCTACTTTTTCAATTTGATTTTTAAGAGCGGTTAAGATGGGCGTAATGGTTGAGGCGATGTTCTTTGGCAATATTTGTAGTCGGTTTCTTTCCATGGTCTGTATGGAGAGTAACTGATTTCGCCTTGATACTAAGTCACTCATTAATCGGATATTTTCGGCTTTTAGCTCGGTTAAGTCAGGCTGAACTTTTTCAGCATAGTGGGCAATGAGCGCGGCGTCTAAACGGTCGTTCTTAGCTCTTTGTCCAATAGCACCAGCGAACCTTTTTATTCTCAAAGGGTTTGCGATGACATAGGGTAGCTTTGCTTGGTCACAAGCAAGGATGAAGGGCATTTCTAATCGTCCAGTAGCTTCAATCACGACACGTTGAGGTTGGTGTTTAGCGATAGCTCTGACGGCTTCTTTAATGCCTTTGTCATTGTTAGGAACGGTGAAGTAAATGTCGAGCGGACGGATATAAATATCTAATTGTGATTTGCCAGTATCAACGCCGACATTAATGTTTTGAAGTGTGTTTGTATTCATAATAAGCTTAACTCTTGCTTGCAAATGCGGGCTCGAGACCCAGAAGACTATTCGAGTGTGGTGCTTGGAGTTCTATCTGACGTTCGAACTTGTTATCGGTCTCTCGATAGAGGAGCCATCATTTAATCGAACTATCAGATAGAAGAACTTTAGTTGCAGCTAAAGTCTGGGTCTCACTTTACCCGATTGGAGAGCTTATTATCCATACAAGCAATTTAAGAGGGATTCACAACGCTCGGCACTTTTGATTCTACTTCAAATTTAGTGTTTATGGCACAATGCTTTAGGTTTGGGTGGAGGCGTTGTTCACCCCTTAACAGGGCGTTATGAGGCATATGGATATTCAACTAGTACAAATAGAAAGTGATGAGTTTGAAAGTCTGTTTTCTGTTGTGAAACAAGGACTTTATTCGCATGTTGATGCTGTCTTTGGTTGGTGTGATGAGTTTCAGGTCAATCGCTTAAAAAGTGACTACGAGCCGCATTGGTTTCACTGGGCTTATCTCAATAACACGAGAGTAGGAATGCTATGTTTCAAGCCTTACGACGATGCACTTCATGTACATTTACTCATTGTGTTTCCAGAATTTCAAAATCAGAAATTGGGTGGCAGGGTAATGAATATGGTTCACGAAATAGCGCTAGAGCAAGGGCGTAGTCACGTAACCTTATCAAGCTTTACTAGAAACGAGTCAGCGGTAAGGTTTTACAAATCTCTTGGTTACAAGGTGACTGAAAGCGATGAAAACTTCCTTTCTTTGTCTCTTCAAGTTGCCTCATAACAAAGCGTTAAGGCGGCACTAGGTGAATAGGAATTTATGCAAAAAACAATAGAAACGAATCGACTAATTCTCAGGCCTTTCATCGAACATGATGCAGCAAGAGTTGCTGAACTAGCGGGTGAAAAAGTCATCTCGGATATGACAGCGAATATCCCACATCCATACGAGTTAACAGATGCTATTGACTGGATTAAGACGCACCAATGTTTGTTCAACAGTGGTAAAGGTGTCGTTTACGCTTTGGTTCTAAAGAATAGCAATACATTGGTTGGGGCGGTCAGTTTTCCTCGACTTGAAGAAGGTGAAGGGACACTAGGGTACTGGTTGGGTGTTCCTTTTTGGGGCGTTGGTTATGCGACGGAAGGCTCTAGAGCTCTAATCGAGTACGCGAGAGAGAATTTAGGTCTCAGCAAACTCAAAATAATGCACCTAACTGACAATGTGCGTTCAAAGTCAGTCATAAGTAAGTTGGGTACAACGTATGTAGGAACCAAAACAATTCAAACTCAAGGTGGCGTGCGTGAGGTTTGCGTTTATACAGCTTATCTATAAATTCACTTAACAAGCAATTAAGGCGACCCGTTACACTTGACGGTTTTGATTTGAGTTGAGTTTAATGATTTCGGTAGTCTTCTTAGGTGTTGTGTATTGGCAGCAGGTTAAGCTTAAGTTTAATAGAGGAAGCGGTGATTTTAGGGCTAAATCATATCACTATTGCAGTACGTGACTTGGGGGCCTCTCTTCAGTTTTATAGAGATGTCTTGGGGTTCACTACACATGTGAAGTGGGACAAGGGAGCTTATTTATCTGTAGGTGAGCTCTGGTTTTGTCTTTCACTCGATGAACCTTGCCCAAAAGCCGACTATACCCACGTCGCTTTTGATATTGCAGCTGAAGAATTTGAAGCCTTTTCGAAGCGTGTCGTTTCATTGGGTGTACAAGTTTGGAAAGAGAACAAAAGTGAAGGGCAGTCACTCTATATTTTAGACCCTGATGGTCATAAACTAGAGATACATGCAGGTTCGCTGGAAAGCAGGTTAGAAACTCTAAGAATGAAGCCATACAGTGGGCTCGTGTGGCTTTAAACATAACAAACCGCTCATAACTTACTGTCAACATTCGGCAATGTTAGTTCTCATTTGGTACAGGGCTTACGGCAGTTAGTTTAAGTGGGGTGGTAAGCGTTGTTCACCGTTACTAATGGAGTAGGAATGTCGAAATTACTAGTTTACTTAACTGCGCTATTCTTTTTGTTCTACGGAGCTATTTTTGTTGTGTTCCCGATAGAAATGGCAAACTTAATTACAGGCTCAAGCCCCAATTCTACCTCAGCAACTATTGATTTTAGGGCTACATATGGTGGTGCCCAGTTCGCAATCGGTCTAGCTTTAATACTCGTACTCAAAATTAAGCAAGATATCACTTTGGCTTTAATTATTGTTGCTATTACGTTGTTATCTATGGCGTTTGGTCGGCTAATAGGTATCTTGGTTGACGATCAACCTAATACACTAATGTACGTTTATTTAGTCGCGGAGTTCGTGTTTGGGTTATTGGCTCTATACCTAAAAACGTCAATGGCACCGAAATCCAATACCTAACAAATTATTCATGATGGATTTGTAACGCTTGCCGTTTTCGTTTCTCACAAAATATAGGCAAGCGTCGTTAACAACTTAACAGGGCGTTATAACAACAAGGAGATTTCCGTGAACATAACAGTTTTAGATGACTACCAAGATGTGGTTAGAACGTTAGATTGTTTTGAATTACTCTCACATCACAATGTGTCCATCTTGAACGAAACACTTCCTGAAGCAAAGCTGGTTGCTAAGCTAAAAGGCACAGAGGTTCTTGTTTTAATCCGAGAGCGGACAGTCATTACAGAGTCTCTGCTTGCACAGCTACCTAATCTGAAAGTTATTAGCCAAACAGGTAAAGTTAGCAACCATATTGACGTTCACCTATGTGAAAAGTATGGAGTAAAGGTTTTGGAGGGACGTGGTTCACCTGTAGCTCCTTCGGAGTTAGCTTGGGCACTTATTATGGCGGCGAGTCGCCACATACCAACTTATTCATCCAATCTCCAAAACGACAAATGGCAAAACTCGGGTGTACTCGGTTTAGGTCGTACACTAAAGGGTTTGAAGCTTGGTATATGGGGCTACGGGAAAATTGGGCGACGAATCGCTCAATATGCGAAAGCATTTGATATGTCAGTGGTTGTCTGGGGTAGCGAGCAATCAAGAAACCTTGCACTTGCGCATGGCTTTGAAGCTGCCGCGTCAAAGGAGTCGTTTTTCTCTGGTTCGGATATCGTGTCAGTTCACTTACGTTTGAATGAAGTAACTAGGGCGAGCGTAGCAGCTTCAGACTTAAGCTTAATGAAACCCGACTCCTTATTTGTAAACATTAGTCGCTCAGAGCTTGTGGAAAGCTCCGCACTCTATAATGAGCTCGTGGCCGTACCAACTAAGCGAGCAGCCATTGATGTATTTGACAATGAACCGGCATCGCTTGATGGCGAGCCTTTACTGTCATTGCCGAATGTCACAGCTACTCCCCATTTAGGGTACGTAGAGCAAAATAGTTATGAGCTGTACTTCAAAATAGCATTCGAGAATATTTTAGCTTTTGAACAAGGTAATGCATAAATATCTGTCTCGAGGAGATCGTTGTTATAACAACCCGTTTAAGAGTGATTGCAACGCTTAGCATTTTTACAAAACGCATTGAATTTAGTGTTTAAGGTGGTCGGTATTGTGTTGTTCACACCTTAATAGAGCGTGATATATATCAGAGGAATTCAGGATGAAGTTAGTAACTCCAAGGGTTGAATATCAAGAGTCATATATTGAAATGGTACGTGAGTTCTCTGAAAGAGAAGAGGCGTTTGTTCCATTCGTGTTAGCTGAAAATTATGAAGACTTTTCTATGATGCTTGATAGGTTGTCTGCTTACTCAAGAGGCGAGGAGGTTCCAGGTTTTGTCGCACATAGTTCTTTTTGGCTTATTGACGAAAATGACCAAGTTGTCGGGTGCTCTAATCTAAGACATGAGCTGAACGATGGATTATTGGTTTTAGGCGGTCATATTGGTTATGGAATCAAGCCATCAGAACGGAAAAAAGGGTACGCTAAGCGTATTTTAGAACTTACCTTACCGAAGGCTAAGAGTATCGGCATTGATAAAGCACTAGTAACGGTAAACAAGGCCAACCTTGGTTCAGTAAAGGCTATCAAGTACAACAAAGGTGTTCTTGAGGCAGAAAAGCAAGTATCAGGACAGAAAGGCATAGTTCAGTATTACTGGCTTAACACCTGTGCTTAGCCGAAAATTACTCGAAGGAGACGGCTAACATTTGTCACTTTGGGTTTGGTTAAGTTTAGTGGTAACGGTGGCATTGTTTGGGTGTTCAGGCAGTTATCTACCCCTGAGCAAAGCGTTATGCAACAAGGAGGTAAATTCAGGATGAGTACAGGATTCGAAGGTTCATGTTTATGCGGAAGTATACGATTTAAAGTTAAGGGGTTTAGTGAAAAAGTAGCTAATTGTCATTGCTCCATGTGCCGAAAGTTTCACGGTGCTGCATTTGGTACTTTAGTTGGGGTTAAAGTCTTAAGCTGGCTTGCAGGTAAGAACTTCCTTAAAGAGTTTGTTGCATTAAATGGCACTACAAGAACATTCTGTTCCAACTGTGGTTCGAGTCTAGGGTTCAGAGTGGAAGGTGAGTCGCTAGAAAACATCGAGTTGGCTATTTCGGCATTTGATGTTGATATACCTGTAAAAGTCGATGCTCAGATCTACATAGGTTATAAGGCTAATTGGTGTCAATTACAGAGCGACTTGCCAGCTTATACTGAAGGGTGTACAAGTTAGTCGAACACTTGAAAGCATTGCGCAACAATACATGACTAACGTTATGACCCTATTCAAAAATACTAATGGATTGAGGGAATGAAGAGAACTGAACGAGTAAACTGGTTGAGACGACGAAAGAAGGGCTTTCTTCGCCATAGTTTAACTACAGGACTTAGTTTCTCAATACCGACAGTATTTGGGGCAATTCTTTTCTCTGGTCTACTTTGGTTATCGAATGATTATTTGTGTAAAAACATAAGAAATCGCTGAAGAGTGACGGCTAACCATTGGCATTTTCGTTAGGCTGAGTTTAGTAATTACTATGGCTTAGGTTGACTTTTTTGGTAGTAAGCCTTATCCAACGCAGAGTTGTATGTATTCTAAAGTCTAGGGGAAACAATGAAAGTACTTATCGCTGGAGCCAATGGATATATTGGCAGCCACGTTACTAAAAAATTTGTCGAAAATTGCTTTAATGTTTCAACTTTTTGCCGGTCTAGAGGTGTAGTAGCGCATGGTGGGAAGCTAGCAAACGCGTCAACAGAGTTTGCTGGTTACTTTGATATCGTTATAAATTGCGCTCGTCCACATTGGTCAGAATTTTCACCAGAGGAAATTGCTGATAGGGAATTCAAACTGTTGACGCAACTGGACAGCCTAGCGGCTAAAGGGGCGACAAAAATCCACACCTCCGGCATTTGGCTATTCGGCAATGCATCTCAAGACGATCTCAGAGACTTTAAACTGAAACCTTTGGACGTTGTGAAGCTAGATACAATGACAATAGATTACGCCATAACAGAAAAGTGGCATGTAGTTTACTGTCCTAGTTTGGTATACGGTGGTGAAAACTGTCAGTTAAAGCGAATTGTAGACTCTTTGCCCAACAAGACTTTCCAAGTAGCGGTACCTTCTCGAGGTTATAACCAATACATCCATGTTAATGATATTGCTAGATTCTATTTGGCACTGGTACAAAGTCGACATCCCTCAGCACAACATTTTATTGCTGAGACTGAGGGGTATAGTCCTCTAGCGTTTTCCCAGTTACTACTTGACTTTAATATAGTCAAACAGGTTAGCAAGAGTAGTTGGAGTGACTTTGAGAAGAGCCATGGTTCTTCGGCAGTAGAAATCGAAAAGCTAAATCTCAAACTTCCAATTAGTGCTTTGCTGGAATCGACAGAATCCATCAGAAGCTATATAGAAAGCACACTTAACAACCGTGATAGGAGCTTGGAATGAGTAAGGAAATTTCTGAACGTTTGTTTAGATCTTTAGGTACACACGCTCTTAAAGCTTTTTCATTGTCCGAGAGAGGATTAACGTTAGTTGTTGCACCTTGGGAAAACCTCGAAGATGAAGCCGTAGCCGTCTTTAGTGAACTAGAAATGAGCTACATTGAAGCCGATAGCGGCACTCAAGATTCCTGTACCGACTTTAACTTACCCTGGGACATAATCCGGTTTGATTCGTATCAGAAAGAAGACGATCTTTGGGAGTTTGGTTTGTGTTGTAGCGAAATAAAAGTAGGTTTTAAAGCCAAAATGCCTGAGATCTCATTCTCATCGAGATAGAGTTATAATCGATAGCTAACGTAAGAAATGTTTAAGTCAGATTCCCAAAGCTTCGTATTTTCTGTTTAAATTGGCCTTAGTGCTTAAGATTTTAGTCGAAGCCGTACTAAAGCCTTAATCTAGCGTTAATTTCATGGAGCGAATATTGTGGAAATCTGGAAGCTACTGTTTTTTATACCTGTGTGTTTTGCGCTAAACATGACGCCTGGCCCAAATAACCTATTATCTATGAATAATGCTCGTTGTTACGGCTTCAAGTCTGCTTTCATTGCTGGTCTTGGGCGAATAGCAGCGTTTTCTGTAATGATTGCGTTAGCCGCTTCTGGCCTGGCAGTCGTTTTATATGCCTCCGAGACCCTTTTTCTGACCATAAAAATAGCAGGCGCAGCGTATTTGTTGTGGATTGCTTTTAACCTATGGCGTTCAGAGTCAAACCCTATAAAGGAGTTTTCAGATGCTCAAAGCCGGTTGGGTTTAGCGAAGCAAGAATTTTTTCTAGCAGCTGGTAACCCCAAAGCTATATTGATTTTCACTGCATTCCTTCCGCAGTTTGTTGATGTTTCGGCTAATGTAAAGGAACAGTTTTTCGCTTTAGGTGTGACTTTCCTGATACTAGAAATGGCCGCAATATCTATTTATGCCATATTCGGAATATATTTAAGGCGATGGTTCACTAAACCTAAAATGACAAAGCGATTCAACAGAGGTTGCGCTACCTTTTTGGCGATGTCAGGGGCAAGTTTGTTGTTTAGTCGCCAACAATGACGTTCACACAGTAACAACGAAAATAGGAAACGATAGTATGTACGAGTTCTTAGTTGGTCTAGACGTGTCAGATAATGAAGTATATTCAGACTATAGAGCGGCTATGAAACCTATCCTCACTTCATATGGAGGCGAGTTCGGTTTTGACTTCATTGTTTCAGAGGTTCTCAGATCTGAAGTCGATAAACCCATTAATCGAGTCTTTACGATACGGTTTCCAGATCAATCCGTTGCCGAAAATTTCTTTACAGACAGTGAGTATTTGAAAGTAAAGGAGCAACTCTTTGATACGGCTGTATCTCATACAACGATTATTTCGAGTTACAACAAAGAGGTTTAATTATTACATGGAAGTAGTAGAAGCAAACTTAGGCTTAGCGCCTTTGCTCGCGAGTTATGCTAAAGAGTGCTATGAATCCGGAATTCCTAAATATGCCAATGTAGAGCGTGACCCGGAAAGCTACTTATCTGGTTTGATATCACGTTCTCAAGAAACCTCTGAATTACCAAATGGCTATCTCCCCAGTACCACATATTATTGTCTTAAGGATAACAAGATTTTAGGTGCGATTCGGGTAAGGAGAGGAAGTAACGCTAACGTAGAAAATGTGATTGGGCATATTGGTTACGAGACTAGGCCATCTGCCCGAGGTAAAGGGGTTGCTTCTTATTTGCTCGGCTGGGTTCGCGCTCATGTTGTGACCGATCCTGTTATCGTGACGTGCTCAATCGATAATCCAAGCTCTCAGAAAGTGATAGAAAAGAGTGGCGGAGAATACCTCGGTAACTACGAGGATAAAAATGAAGGTGTGGTGAGGCGCTATCGATTAGTGCGTTCAGTGTAAACGACGAAATATGTAATCCATAAGGTTTGGTGTATGAAGGTAACATTTAAAACGGTTCTATTACTTAGTACGGTTTTCACTTTGACCGCTTGCTTGGGAATGCCAAAGTCAGTGACACCTGTTGGTGATTTTGAACTCACTAACTATCTTGGTAAATGGTATGAGATAGCTCGTTTAGACCATTCTTTTGAACAAGGGCTTACACAAGTTACCGCAGAATACAGCTTACGCGATGATGGCGGGGTAAAGGTCATTAATCGCGGGTATAACAGCGAATCTCAACATTGGAAAGAGGCTGAAGGAAAAGCGTACTTTGTCGATGCGAAGAACCAAGGGTATTTAAAAGTTTCCTTTTTCGGGCCTTTTTATGGTTCCTATGTGGTGTTTGAGTTAGAACGTAGTAACTATGATTATGCGTTTGTGTCTGGACCTAACAATGAGTACTTATGGCTATTAGCTCGGACACCAACAGTTAGTAATACTGTGATAGAGAAGTTTAAAACCATGTCCAAAGAGCGAGGGTTTAATACTGACGAGTTGATCTTTGTAGAACAGCCTCAAAGTTAGGTAAACCAAGAGCCTCCGCAGAGGCTCTTTTTATAAGTCTGCGATTAGTACTTAAATTGCGCGACGATTTTCTCAAGTTTGTGGCTAACTCCTGATACTTGCTCACTGCACCTTACAGAGCCTGACACTACCTCAAAGGTGTTGCCCGCCAAATGCGCAATTTCAGTGATATTGCGATCAATTTCAGCAGAGACCATTGATTGCTCCTCAGAGGCAGTCGCAATTTGTGTGTTCATATCAAACATTTCGCCAATCTGCTCACTGATACCTTCAATGGCTTCCACCACTTTATGAGTGTGTTCGTTGGTCGTTCTTGCCTGAGCTGCGCTGGTTGCCATTTGATTGGCCGTTTGCGAAATACCCTGAGTCAGTGACTGAATCGTTGATTCGATTTGATGAGTAGAGTCATTGGTCATTAATGAAAGCTGACGAACTTCATCCGCCACCACGGCAAAGCCACGACCACTTTCACCCGCTCGAGCTGCCTCTATAGCGGCGTTAAGTGCAAGTAGGTTGGTTTGTTCCGCAATGCCTTGAATCGTAGATACCACCTGATTGATTTCTCGGCTTTGCTCTTCAAGTGATACAACGTGGGTTTGAGATTCTTCGATACTTGCTGCTAACACATCAATTCGGTCGCCTGTTGCATGTGTCATATCTAGCGCATTCTGTGCTTCTGTTTTCACGCGCTCGGCATTGTGCGCTGCAGACTCAATATTCGCGGTGATCTCATTAGTCGTCATGACCAACTCATTAACTGCAGTGGCTACAGACTCTGATTCTAGCTTCTGCTGCTCGGCGTTCTTCATACTTTTCGAAGCCGCTTGTTCAGAACTGCATGAACTTTCACTGAGTACTTCCATCACCGAGGCGACATCTTTTATATGCGTGTGTAACTGGCTGACAAAGGTATCGAATGAGTTAGCTAATTGAGCTAGTTCATCATTACCTTTGGCGTTCATCCTGACGGTGAGATCGCCGCTGCCTGATGCAATATCTTTCATTAAGGTATTAATGATTTTGATCCGTTTAAGGATACTTCTACCAATCATAAACAGCAGTAAAGAGAGTAGGGTAACCATGACTAAGCCGATTATTTGCAGCTGCTGCTTAACTTGTACCGTCGCTAATGATATTTCTTGCACAATAGTAGACTGCAAAGAGGCAATTTCTTCTTCCGTATTATGAACATTGCTTCTCAATTGCCCCCGTAAACCTTCATTAGCGCTGTAGCCTAGTAACGTTCTAGCATTGATCAGTTGATCCGCTTTTGAGCGATAGTTAAAGAAGTAATTCGCTATCGGTGGGTATTGCCCGACAGTCGATTCAAACTGACTTAGCGCATTGACCAGAAGAGTTTCACTCTCTTTCGATATATCGGATAGATATCGGAAATCCGCTTCCATTAACTCAAATAGGGCGACTTTTAAGTTAATGTCACGTTGCTCAACGGCCAATTGTCTTAGTTCAAGGCGAGCTCGCTCCAACTGATTGATATAACTTGTTTCGCTGCCTTTTCCTTCAAGCAGATTGACTTGATTAACCAGTTGATGGAACTGAGCTTGATATTGTTCAAGTGTCTGCGAAATTGTTTTGGTCGAAGAAGTGAAGTCAAGATCGTTGAGCACCAAGGTATTAGACAAGTCTGCTAGACGTGCCGTCATTTGATCAAATGTTGAATCGAATCGCTTTGGGTACTTAAGGTCTTTACGTGCTAAGAAGTCTTTCTCATGGCGTCTTAGCATCAATAGATCGACTTCACTAGCGAGGTTTTGGCTCGCAGCATGCTCTAAGGACTGGAGTCGCTCGAGGCTAGAGTGCTCCACAAAGCCGTAGAGGCCAACAAAAATTAACAGCATGGCGTTAATAAGAAACAGTTTTGCGCGAATAGATAAAGCAAAGCCTTTAGAATGCTGAGTGCCTGGAGAATCGTCCATGAACACCTCCCTGATAGCCTAGTGACGTCGGTAGCTTACTTATATGACAATTTTATAAAATATTTATGACACATATATAAAACTAATAGCAGTGCATCGCGTCATTGCAAGTTTCGAGAGATAAAAAAACGCATCCAGACGATGCGTTTAATATGTGGTAGGAACGATTACAAGATTAGCCTTTTACGTCGAAATCAATCTTGCTGGCACCTGTAAAGACCTGAAAACGTAAACCTTTTGCACGAGCAATCGTGGTAATGCCAAACTTCTCAGCAAGCTCTAACCCCATTTGCGTAACACCAGAGCGAGATAACAGAACTGGTATCCCCATTTGCGCCACTTTAATCACCATTTCAGAAGTAAGGCGACCGGTTGTGTAAAAAATCTTGTCTTCACCAGACTCTTGATTAAGCCACATTTCACCTGCCAACGTATCTACGGCATTGTGACGACCCACATCTTCAACGAAAGAGAGGACTTCATTACCTTTGCACACCGCACAACCATGAACCGCACCCGCTTTTTTATACGTGTCGTTGTAATGAGTTAATGCTTCCAGCGCGGAATAGATTTCAGATTGCTTGAGAGGGACTTGAGGTACTTGATAGCCTTCGAGCTGCTTCATCACATTGCCATACATGGTGCCTTGCCCGCAGCCAGAAGTGACGGTCTTTTTCTTGAGTGCGCTTTCGACTTGCTGAATGCCTTCTTTAGTGATTACCGCTGCAGTGTGCGTTTCCCAGTCAATAATGACAGACTCCAACGATTCAGGATCACTGATAAAGCTTTGGTTTTTCAAATATCCGAGAACCAAGGACTCAGGGCGAGACCCAAGCGTCATTAAGGTTACGACTTCTTTCCAGTTTAGCATCACCGTAAGAGGGCGTTCACAGGCGATCTGCTTGGTCAGCCTTTCACCGTATTCATCAAACACTTCTACTTCGATGGTTTGCAAAGGGTTTTCACTGGTTTTAATAATGTTTGGTTTAACCACAGACGTTTCCTATCTAAATTCTCAGTATTATTTTTGCTACTTGTTGCTTGCAATTAGCGTTCCTATTTGTCGATCCTCTAATTTTGACAAACCAACGCCATCTCAGTCAGAAATTTCAACTAAATTGGTTGAATATAGAGCAAGTCAGTTATGGGTACAGATATTGCTTGCAGCATGAGCATATAACTCTATTTAAGTGATTTGTGTAAATCCATTAAATATCAAATTCGACGCTGGTGAACCATGTCAAAACATCAAACTGTGACTGAAAAAGTAGAAAAATCTGAAGAGCTATGGCCAATTGAATGCCAACTTGTCGCACATGAAATCGCCACAGGTCTATGGACGACGACACAATGGCAGTTAGCTTCATTCGACCTTACTCCAAACCAAGCAAATACCTCGGTTGCGATGCTTCAATTACACCGAGATGAGCGCACCGATTATCGATTTAACCTAAGCTCAACTCAGCCAAAACTATTTTTGGTTTTAGACAATGTCGACTCTGATGAGACGCCAAACATCGTTACGCTTACGGCGTCACAAAGTGTTGCAGGCCAGTATATGGATGGCGATTACTTGGTGCTTTCTAATGATATGCCACTCCCTGTTCAAGCGTGGATGGAAGCCTTTATAGGTCGACATGGGGAGCTACTCGAACAAAGGCGCAAAAAACGTAAAGGGGCAGGTAGAGCAAGTGGCAACTAGTTTTTTTAATCGTTGGTCTAAAAAGAAGTTAGAAGGTGAAAGCGCTTCTCAGGATGAGCCTTTGGCCGAGCTCGATCAAGATGTCGTCAAAACCGAGTCAGAGACAGCAGGGGAACCAGAAGCCGCTATAGAACAAAGTAGCCAAGAGGTTGAAGCTACGGAGCAACCTGAGACGAACATCGCCTCACTTCTCGCTTCAGAAGCTGAATCTGCGTTAAAAAAAGCCGCATTAAGAAAGCTGTTCTTATCGGGTCAATTTAGTGAAGTCGATGGCTTGAATGATTATGACCACGACTATAAAGCGGTAAAAAGCCTCTCTTCAGATGTTGCTGAAAAGCTTCGCGATTGGATGCAATCTGATGAAGAAGAGATGGAAAGCAATGCTCAGTTGATAAGCAGTGATGAAGACTTAGCTAAGCATGATGAAGTTGAAGAACAAACGATGAGCGATTCTTCGCAATCGGTAGAAAGTACGGAAACAGTGGGACAAAATATACCACACAAAGAATAGGTACATTTTGACTAAATCATCAATTTACGGAGTGGGACAAATTGTCTCACTCCGTTTTTTTATTGTGTAATTGGTCATCGAATTACCATAAAGCATTGATTTAATAGGTATATAAAGTTGGTACAGCAATTGCTTTTACTCGCCTAAGTGAATATTCCGTTCTACTGGAACAGAGCAATGCTAAAAGAACTACTACAAGAATCAACATCGGCAAACGGAAAGGCACGACGCTATGCGTTTGAGAATACCGTTGAGCTAACCAATCTTATTCCACCAACCGTCAGCTATGAAAGTGGTGGAAATACACTCATCGTGGGGCCTACATCCATTATTGAGAGCGCCGCTGCTCAGTTAGAGCAGTTAAAAAGTATCACCTTGCTTTCTACTGACGGTGAGAAAGGTGAGTCTAACAACCTCTATTTTGCTAGCTCAGTTCAA
Organism: Vibrio tubiashii ATCC 19109; assembly: GCF_000772105.1. Lineage (NCBI taxonomy): Bacteria > Pseudomonadati > Pseudomonadota > Gammaproteobacteria > Vibrionales > Vibrionaceae > Vibrio > Vibrio tubiashii. The sequence continues at coordinate 1,668,845 of NZ_CP009354.1, read as the reverse complement.
GTATCGGGTTTTCTAGGGACGTTTACTGTCGTTACCGAGAACAACGGAATTGAAAGTAATCTTGCGCAAGTCGCCATCAATCATGATTGCTTCGATATCGTTCTAGACTTGTGCCTTAGCAGCTGCATGAGTGAAGAAGTCCCAGTACCTGGTTATTACCCTGTGGGGCGCGGTTATCCAAAACTCGCAGAGGCGCTGGAAGAGATTCCGACTTTGATGGGCACGTTTGATAAGCCCAAGTTCTTTCGTTTAAACACAGACTTATGTGCGCATAGCTCTCGTGGCGTGAAAGGGTGTGAGCGATGTGTTGATGCTTGTCCTGCCGGTGCATTATCCAGTGAAGGTACAGATAAAACAGGGCATAGAATTGAAATTAACCCTTACCTTTGTCAAGGCGTAGGCACGTGTGCAACCGCGTGTCCGACAGAGGCGATTCATTACGCGCTTCCTACTCCGCAAGAAACCCAGAAATTCATAGAACGCACACTAGCAAACTATGAGCAAGCGGGCGGGCAAGATCCTATTGTTTTAATTTGTAGCTCACGCCATGAACAATACAACGTCATGACGCTTAAAGCACTACCAGATAATGTGGTTCCTGTTGTTGTAGAAGAATTGCCTTCAGTTGGAATTGATTCGTGGTTTGCAGCATTAGTGAATGGGGCTACTCAAGTACTGTTTGCCGCTAGTCGTTTTATGCCAGAAACTATTCTTCGTGTCCTCAATAACGAAGTGGCTACTGCGCAAGAATTACTGACTCAGCTCGGCATTGCAAAAGAGACCATAGATATTCTTTATCTAGAATCACTGAGAGAAGGGGCACCAACGCTTTGCACCGAATCGTTTGATTTGGCATTAGGCGATCTTCAAGGGAATAAACGTCAACGTCTTTTCACCGCACTGGATTCTCTCGCACAAGCTCGTATTCCTGTTGAGAACATCGTTGAACTGCCAGAAAGTGCGCCTTACGGTAATGTCAGCTGTGAAAGTAAAGATTGTACCTTGTGTATGAGTTGTGTCGCGGTTTGTCCTACCCGAGCACTACACACCGATGGATCTTCTCCTTCACTTCAATTCGTCGAGCAAGACTGCATTCAATGTGGGCTATGTGCTAAAGCGTGTCCTGAACAAGTTTTGACTCTGACGCCTCGTATGAACTGGGACAAAGAGAGTCGCCAGCAAGCCCAAGTCATCCATCAGGAAAAAGCAGCCGAGTGTGTACGCTGCCACAAACCTTTTGCACCGCAGTCGATGATTGACATGCTACAAAGTAAGTTACGCGGTCACTCTCATTTTGCCGATGAAGCAGCTCTGAATCGCATTGCTATGTGTGAAGACTGCCGAGTGGTGGACATGTTTGAGTCCATGGCAGAAGACCCAACCAAGCAATTAAATTATTAAGGTGTAAGTACGATGGATAATCAACAACAAACAATTCGTGCAGATATCTACCTACTGCTGTCAACGCTATACCGTCAGCAGCCATCAACTGAACTGATCGCTTTCCTGTCCCAACTAGAGACAGAGCTAGCAGAAAGTGCCATGCAGCTGGCTTGGCACAAAGTGAAATCAGCAGCAATCGAAAGCAGCCAAGAGCAGTTAGAAGATGAATACCAAGAGCTATTTATTGGCATTGGTCGTGGTGAAGTCGTGCCTTTTGCGTCTTGGCATCTAACAGGATCGCTAATGGAAAAGCCGCTTGCGTCTATTCGTCATGATCTTGGACTTCTTGGCTTAGAGCGAGAAGAGCAAGTAAAAGAGCCAGAAGATCACTTTTCGGCACTCTGTGAAGTGATGTCGGTCCTTGCCGAAGAAGAGGAAGAGCTACAGCAAGTGTTCTTCAACAAACATTTAGGTACATGGTTCAACTCTCTAGTTAAGCAAGTGAAAGAGGCAAAGAGCGCGAGCTTTTACTTGGCTGTAGCCGAACTGACGAACGCTTTTATGACTTTAGAGCAGGTCCGTTTCAGTGCCAATCTACAAAACAGCAAAACCAAATTAAAAATTGATGTGAAAAACGTGACTGAGTATGAGCAGCCTCAGCAATAACGTCTCACGTCGATAGCAATACCTACTAAAAAGGGTAAGGAAGCAATAATGAAAGATAATAAAGAGTTAAATCAAAGCCGTAGGGATCTTCTCAAAGGCTTAACGACCGCAGCAGTCGCTGGAGCCGTAGTCGCTGGCACTACCAAAGTGGCTAGCGCTGCAGAATCTGTAGAAGTGAAGCAAGACGAAAAGAAAACGGGCTATCACGAAACTCAACATATTCGTGACTACTACGAAACGCTATAGGAGCTAACCAATGAAATTAGTCAAACGCTCCGATAACGTGAGCAAAGAACAGAGTCAGCTAGGTGTATCGAGACGTGCCTTCATGAAAAACAGCTCGCTTGCTGCTGGTGGCGCTGTCGTAGGTGCGAGTTTGTTTGCACCCGGCATGATTAAAAAAGCTGAAGCCAAAGCTGTTGATCCTAATGCAAAAACAGAGATCAAACGTACCATCTGTTCTCACTGTTCTGTTGGTTGTGGTATTTACGCTGAAGTCCAAAACGGCGTATGGACCGGCCAAGAGCCTGCATTTGACCACCCATTTAACGCTGGTGGACACTGTGCGAAAGGCGCAGCATTACGTGAGCACGGACATGGTGAACGTCGCTTAAAGTACCCGATGAAACTTGAAGGCGGTAAGTGGAAGAAGCTTTCTTGGGATCAAGCGATTGAAGAGATCGGTAACAAGGTTCTCGATATTCGCAAAGAATCTGGTCCTGACTCTGTCTACTGGCTAGGTAGTGCGAAGCACAGCAACGAACAAGCGTACATGTTCCGTAAAATGGCGTCACTTTGGGGCACCAATAACGTCGATCACCAAGCGCGTATCTGTCACTCAACAACCGTAGCAGGTGTAGCAAACACTTGGGGTTACGGCGCGATGACTAACTCGTTCAATGACATGCATAACTGTAAGTCGATGCTATTCATTGGTTCAAACCCGGCAGAAGCTCACCCAGTTGCAATGCAGCACATCCTGATCGCTAAAGAGAAAAACAACTGTAAGATCGTTGTTGCTGACCCGCGTCGCACGCGCACTGCTGCAAAATCGGATCACTATGTCTCTCTTCGTCCTGGTTCAGACGTTGCTTTCATTTGGGGTATTTTGTGGCACGTTTTTGCTAACAAATGGGAAGACAAAGAGTTCATCCGTCAACGCGTATTTGGTATGGATGAAATTCGTGAAGAAGTCGCCAAGTGGGGCCCGGCGGAAGTTGAACGCGTTACTGGCGTGTCTGAAGCGGATGTTTACAAGACAGCTAAACTACTTTCAGAAAACCGCCCAGGGTGTGTGGTTTGGTGTATGGGTGGTACTCAGCACACCACAGGTAACAACAACACGCGTGCTTACTGTGTGCTAGAGCTTGCGCTTGGCAACATGGGTAAATCGGGTGGTGGTGCGAACATCTTCCGCGGCCACGACAACGTGCAGGGTGCAACAGACCTTGGTGTTCTATCTCATACACTTCCTGGTTACTACGGCCTTTCTGATGGAGCTTGGAAGCACTGGTCGAAGGTTTGGAATCTAGAACACAAATGGGTTCAAGATCGATTCGATCAAAATGAGTATCGCGGCAAGAAACCGATGAATAACATGGGTATTCCTGTGTCACGTTGGATCGATGGTGTATTAGAAAACAAAGACAACATCGAGCAAAATGACAATATCCGCGCCATGTTCTATTGGGGCCACGCGGTAAACTCGCAAACTCGTGGCGTTGAAATGAAGAAGGCGATGCAGAAGCTGGATATGATGGTCATCGTTGACCCATACCCAACAGTTGCAGCGGTAATGAACGATCGTACCGATGGCGTTTATCTTCTACCTGCAACGACCCAGTTCGAAACGTACGGCAGTGTAACGGCGTCTAACCGTTCTATTCAGTGGCGCGACAAGGTGGTTGATCCTCTGTTTGAATCAAAACCTGACCACGAAATCATGTACTTGCTGACCAAGAAGCTAGGTTTTGCAGATCAGCTGTTTAAGAATGTGAAGGTGGAAAACAACCAACCTGTAATCGAAGACATTACCCGTGAATTTAACCGCGGTATGTGGACAATCGGTTACACAGGTCAAAGCCCAGAGCGTCTAAAAGCGCACCAACAAAACTGGCACACATTCCACAAAACGTCACTAGAAGCCGAAGGTGGTGTTGCTCATGGTGAAACCTACGGTCTACCTTGGCCATGTTGGGGTACACCAGAAATGAAGCACCCTGGTACGCATATTCTTTACGATACGTCTAAGCCAGTGGCTCAAGGCGGCGGCAACTTCCGCGCACGCTTTGGCGTTGAATTCGAAGGCACTAATATCCTTGCCGAAGATAGCTACTCAAAAGGTTGTGAAATCGAAGATGGCTACCCAGAATTCAGCGACAAGTTATTGAAGTCTCTCGGTTGGTGGGATGACCTTACCGCTGAAGAGAAAGCAGCAGCGGAAGGTAAAAACTGGAAGACAGACCTATCTGGCGGTATTCAGCGTGTTGCAATCAAGCATGGCTGTATTCCTTTCGGTAACGCGAAAGCGCGTGCTGTGGTTTGGACCTTCCCTGACCGCGTACCACTTCACCGTGAACCGCTCTACACACCACGTCGTGATCTTGTTGCGGATTACCCAACATGGGACGACAGCGAGTCTATCTACCGTCTACCAACCATGTACAAGTCGATTCAAGATAAAGATGTATCGGGTGAGTACCCAATCATCTTAACCTCGGGTCGTCTGGTTGAGTACGAAGGTGGTGGTGAAGAGACGCGTTCGAACCCATGGCTAGCTGAGCTTCAACAAGAAATGTTTGTTGAAGTGAACCCGAAAGATGCCAATGACCTTGGCTTCAAAGATGGTGAAATGGTTTGGGTTGAAGGTGCAGAGAAAGGCCGCATCCATGTCAAAGCGATGGTCACGCGACGCGTTAAACCGGGTATGGCATTTATCCCATTCCACTTCGGCGGCAAGTTCCAAGGTGAAGATCTTCGCGGCAAATACCCAGAAGGCACTGACCCATACGTTATTGGTGAATCTGCCAACATCGCCACGACTTACGGTTATGACCCTGTCACGCAAATGCAGGAAACCAAAGTCACCCTATGTAACATTCGCAAAGCTTAAGGAGTCAACAAATGGCTAGAATGAAATTCCTTTGTGACACCAAGCGCTGTATCGAATGTAACGGCTGTGTCACTGCATGTAAGAACGAAAATGATGACGCGTTAGAGTGGGGTATCCAACGTCGCCGCGTCGTTACTTTGAACGATGGTGAACCGGGTGAGAACTCGATTTCTGTTGCTTGTATGCACTGTACCGATGCGCCTTGTATGGCGGTTTGTCCGGCAGACTGTTTCGAGCACACAGAAGATGGCATCGTGCTACACAACAAAGATCTTTGTATCGGTTGTGGCTACTGCTTGTTTGCTTGTCCGTTTGGAGCTCCTCAGTTCCCTAAACAGGAAGCGTTTGGCGAGCGCGGAAAAATGGACAAGTGTACCTTCTGTGCAGGTGGTCCTGAAACAGAAGCGGGCTCTGTTGAAGAGCGTCAGAAGTACGGTGCGAACCGTATTGCTGAAGGTAAGCTGCCAATGTGTGCTTCACTATGTTCAACCAAAGCTCTTTTGGCAGGTGATGCTGAGAAGGTATCTGACATCTTCCGTCAACGTGTTGTAGAGCGTGGTGCTAAAGGCGCTGGTTGGACAGACGGTAACGATCTGTCTTACGACGCAACGAAAAGCTAAGACTGGAGAGATTCATGTTTTCAATGTTTAAACGTGCATCTCTTGTAATGCTGTCAATGATGGCAGCATTACTCTTTGCTTTATCGCTGCCTGCGCATGCTGAGCAAAAAGAGTCTGAAGTTGCACAACGTGAAATGACCCAATTGGCAGGAGCCGATTTCTGGCGTCAAGTTCGTCAAGGCGAAGAGGGCTACACGACGTCTCAGTTCCCTGAGCATGGAATGCTAATTAGTACCCCAGGTCAAACTTGGTACATTTTGAAAGAGAAATGGATGTCACCTGCGGGAGCTGTGGCGATTTTCGGTAGTATCGCATTCGTTACCTTAATGTACATTGTGATTGGTCCTCTCATGTTGAGTGCGCCAAGAACAGGTAAGAAGATCAAACGCTGGTCTCGACTGGATCGCGCCTTGCACTGGAGTATGGCGTTTACCTTCTTAACACTCGCGTTTAGCGGGCTGATGTTGGTTTACGGTAAACATTTCCTTAAGCCGTACATTCCGTCAGAGCTATGGGGTTTCATCATCATGTTGGCGAAGCAATACCATAACTACATTGGACCTATCTTCTACGTGTTACTGCTGTGTGTTCTGATTAAGTGGTGGCGTAAATCAATCTTTAAGAAAGTCGATATTGCTTGGTTTATGAAGCTTGGTGGTATGGTTGGCAAACACAAAGGTTCACATCCTTCGGCAGAGTTTTCAAACGCAGGTGAAAAAGCACTATTTTGGTTGCTTATTGTCGTGGGCTCTGTGGTTGCGCTTAGTGGTCTGGTGTTAGATTTCCCGATCTTTGGTCAGACTCGCCGTGATATGGAGCTGTCTAACCTCGTCCATATGTTAGCGGCACTCATTCTGATCTGTGGTTTCGTGTTCCATATTTATATCGGTCTGTTCGGTATGGAAGGCGCACTAGAAGGCATGGTAACGGGTGAGGTTGACGAAACTTGGGCGAAAGAGCACCACGATCTTTGGTATCAAGAAATGATGGAAAAAGAGCGTCAAGAGCAGGGAGTAAGTACTGCGGACAACAACTCTGGTAACCAAGTAAAAGGAGCGCAGACAAATGAACAAACCTCATAAGGGTATTTGGGTTGCGTACATCCTAAGCTGCTTTACACCGTTCACCTGCTTAATTTCAGGTGTGATAGCCATCATTTATGCGGGTTACCGTTTAGATAAGGGAGAGGATGGGGAGATCATTGACTCTCATTATTATGGGTTGATTAGAACCTTTTTCCTCAACCTAACTTACTTCGTTGTACTGATTATTACAGTCGCGACGTCGAATGGTGTTCTTATTGGTGTGAATGACTACTGGTATAAGAGCCATCTGATTGATGACATCGCTTACTATATCCCTTACGTAGGCATGTTATTCGGTTTGATTGCCATTGCGTTCTGGTTTGTTCGTATGTTCCAAGGTATGAATAAGCTTAAAGAGAACCAACCATTTAGCTTCTCTAAAGGTCCAAACCTTTAAATTTAAACTTAATCTAGATAAGCCCTGAACATTCAGGGCTTTTTTTTGCACCACAATAACCCGCCTCAATCTGGTGCACTTATCCCCATAACCGTGCATTGCTTCACCAAAGGTGTGCGTCCGATTCCTTTGTCTGATTTCTAGCTACTAGATAAAATATCTATCATTCATAAGCTTAGCTCTAATTTATAGAATCATAACTTACTGGCATATAACTTGCCGTATCAGTGCTTCAAGCAATATCACCAATGTGGTGAGCAACGTTATATGACGCACAGGAAAAGTGCGCGACAACAAAAATGGAGACTTATACGAATGAGCGTAACAGCAAGTCAGGTTCATGGAGCCGTTCAAACCCTGACTCAAAGTTCGGACACACTTTTTCTTCTTCTTGGCGCCATCATGGTGTTCTTAATGCACGCTGGCTTTGCCTTTTTGGAAGTTGGTACGGTGAGGCACAAAAACCAAGTGAATGCGTTAGTCAAAATCCTTGCTGACTTTGGTATTTCAGCACTTGCTTACTTCTTTATTGGCTATTGGGTCGCGTATGGTGCTAACTTTTTCGCAGACGCTCAAGTTTTGTCACAGGGTAACGGGTACGAATTAGTTAAGTTCTTCTTCCTACTAACATTTGCTGCTGCTATTCCTGCCATTGTTTCAGGTGGTATCGCTGAGCGTGCACGTTTTTATCCTATATTAGTCGCCACATTCTTTACGGTCGGATTAGTTTATCCCGTCTTTGAAGGCATGATCTGGAATGGTAACTTTGGCTTGCAAGCATGGTTTGAAGCGCAATTTGGCTATGGATTCCATGACTTCGCAGGTTCAGTCGTGGTACATGGCGTTGGCGGTTGGATAGCATTAGTTGCCGTTATCTTCCTAGGTATGCGTAAAGGGCGTATTAGAGCAGGGAAACACACCAACTTCGCGCCTTCAAACATCCCATTCTTAGCTTTGGGCGCATGGATTCTCTGTGTCGGATGGTTTGGCTTTAATGTGATGTCAGCGCAAACATTGAATGGTATCAGCGGGCTAGTTGCCATGAACTCATTGATGGCGATGGTTGGCGGTATTGTTGCAGCGCTTATCGCGGGTAAAAACGACCCGGGCTTTATTCATAACGGTCCTTTAGCGGGACTTGTGGCGATTTGTGCCGGTTCTGACCTAATGCATCCCATCGGCTCGCTCATTACTGGCGGCGTTGCGGGTGCGTTGTTTGTTTATCTATTTACCTATCTTCAAAACAAAACCAAGATTGATGACGTACTTGGCGTATGGCCTCTGCACGGCGTTTGTGGAGCGTGGGGCGGTATCGCAGCAGGAATCTTCGGTCAAAGCGCGCTAGGCGGGTTAGGAGGCGTGAGCTTTACCGTTCAGCTACTCGGTACTATTTCAGGTATTGCCATCGCAGTGATTGGTGCGCTAATAGTCTACGGAGCTATTGATAAATTATCTGGTTTACGCTTGTCAGAGGAAGATGAGTTTAACGGAGCAGACTTAGCCATTCATAAGATTTCAGCCACAAACGAAGACTAATCTTTCGTTCACTCAATAGATAAGGCAGCCAAGTTAGGCTGCCTTTTTGTTTAACCTCACAAAAACTAGGTAAAACATTGCATATTTCGACCATGGTCTAACTTGCAGCGCTAGGGAAGAGGGAAAGTCAATGCTAAGCTAATCTCAAGAACAGTAACAAGGAAGTAGTATGAATTTCCCGTATCGTAATGTCGTTATTTTAACTGGAGCTGGAATCTCTGCTGAGTCAGGCATCCAAACTTTCCGTGCTCAAGACGGTTTGTGGGAAAACCATCGAATCGAGGATGTTGCCACTCCAGAGGGTTTCGAACGTAATCCCGATTTGGTTCAAGACTTTTATAACCAGCGTCGTTTGGGGCTGCAAGATCCATCAATCGAACCGAATGCTGCTCATATTGCCTTAGGAAAGCTTGAAGCGCAGCTTGAAGGAACGGTCACCATTATCACGCAAAACATCGATAACCTCCATGAGCGTGGAGGAAGTAGCAATGTCATTCATATGCATGGTGAGTTGCTGAAGTCGCGCTGTAGTGAGTCTAATCAAGTTGTTGAGGAAAAGGGCGAAATCAAAACAGGCGATCTTTGTCATTGTTGTCAGATCCCTTCGCAGATGCGACCTCATGTGGTTTGGTTTGGAGAAATGCCACTAAGAATGGGTGATATTTATGCCTCATTAGAGGCAGCAGACTTGTTCATTTCAATCGGTACATCTGGGGTAGTCTATCCTGCGGCAGGCTTTGTCCATGACGCAAAAATGCATGGTGCACACACGATAGAAATTAATCTTGAGCCGAGTGCCGTTGAAAGTGAGTTTGAAGAGAAGCGTTACGGCAAGGCGAGTATTGAAGTCCCTAAGTTAGTAGAAGAGATTTTAAGCCTACAGCAACCAGACGTAAAACATGCTTAGTGAGTAGTAAAACTCTCAACGTTTTCGTCGGGAGTTTTTCATTTCATACATTGCTTGATCCGTTTTTTCTAATGCTTCACTCAGCTCATTTTTTGATGTCGCCTCAATGCCATAGCTGAAACGAATACTTTCACCTTCTAACTCTCGTTTGAGTTTATCGACAAACTTTCGTCCTTCAGTTGGCTTAACGACAACAACAAATTCGTCACCACCAATTCGAAATGCTTGTTCATGCCGATCAATGATCTGATTGATTGCCTGTGCAAAGCGGATAATCATTAAGTCTCCAACAGCATGGCCTTTATTATCATTAACTGCCTTTAAGCCATCTAGATCTAAATAGATAAGATCAAACGTCTGCATTCTGATATCAGACAATTTTTTTCGATTATAGAGGCCGGTTAGTTCATCTATACAAGCATCATTGTTGATTTGCTTGATCAGTTTAGTAAAGCCAAATGCAATTAAGAGGTAGGCGATTTGAAGGCTGCCATCTTCAATCATAGTATCAACCAGATCGTATTCATCTGAGATTGCATCTAGATAGCTGACTTCGGTTAAGACGTCGTATGCTTGATTAAAGATGAGTAACAAGAAGCCGTATTTGATGTAGCCATTGTCGAGGATAGTGTTCCTAGAAATAACAAAGATGAAGATCAGAACAAAGAGGGTATTGCTTTCAAACCAAACGTCATTGCGAGAGTCGATATAGTCGCTATGAGTTAAAAACGCTATGAGAGTAGACGTCGCAAACAGTAGGCATAATATTATCAGTATGACTTTATACCTTCTTTTCATAGCTCATCCTTAGCTAGCGTTAAGAGGTGTCCCTCAAATACAAAAAAGAGCGGCTTCTTGCCGCTCTTTAAGTATATAACTGATATCTAAAGTTGTTAGTTATCAACTTTTAGCTTTTGGAAGTACTCGTCATAAAGCACACTTGCTTCACCCACTTCATCTTGCCATGTACCGCTATCCATCACTTCTTGAGGAGGGAAAATGCTTGGATCATTCGCAAATTCTTCAGGTAGTAGCTTGTGAGCTGTTGCAACTGGAGTTGGGTAACCAATCTCTAGTGCAATCTTAGCTGCGTTTTCTGGGCGAAGTAGGAAATCGATCATCTTATGTGCTGCTTCGACGTTTTTCGCTTCTGCTGGAATCGCTAGGCTGTCCATCCAGAAGATAGCGCCTTTTTCTGGCCATACGATATCGATCGATGCACCTTCTTGACGAGCCATGTAAGCAGAACCATTCCAAAGCATACCTAATGATACTTCACCCGCTAGATATGGGTTCGCAGGGAAATCAGAGTTAAATACTAATACGTTAGGCATCAGTTTTTTTAGCTCTTCATAAGCGGCTTTGATTTCATCTGGGTTAGTCGTATTTGGCGAGTAACCTAGTTTGGTCAGTGCAATATGGAAAACTTCACGTGAGTCATCCATCAGCATTAGTTGACCTTCCCACTTGCTATCCCAGAAATCATCCCACTTAGTCACCGATGATTTATCTAGCATGTCGGAGTTGATACCGATGCCTGTCGCACCCCAAATGTAAGGGATAGAGTAGTTGTTGTTTGGATCAAAAGGTTTGTTTAGGAAGTTGGTATCCAAGTCAGCAAAGTGCGTAAGTTTCGTTTTATCGATTTGCTGCAACATACCTTCTTTACGCATCTTAGAGACAAAGTAAGTAGACGGTACTACTAGATCGTAACCAGAACCTTGAGTCTTAAGCTTGGCGTACATGCTTTCGTTAGACTCGTAAGTTGAGTAGATAACTTTGATTCCAGTTTCTTTTGTAAAGTCTTCAAGAACTTCATTTGGAATGTATTCAGACCAGTTGTAGAAATAAAGCTCTTGATCAGCGGCCATTGCCGGCGCAGCGAATAGCGTCGCAGCACATAGTGCGCTTGCGTAGAATTTACTTTTCATTGGTTTTCCGTTTTATCTGTGTTTATCAGCACACAGTCACTCCGAACTGAGTACTCTGAAAAAACATGATTATTAAACTTGCTTGTCGTAGCGACAAACCTAGCAACGGGTAAGTATATCAGCCAAAACAAAAATAGGCAGCTACTGCTACCTATTTTTACTTTGGTCATTTACCTAGATGAAGGATTATTGTCCCGCTTTGAGTTTTAAGAAGTACTCTTCATACTTTACGGTTAAATCACCGACCGAGTCCTGCCATTCAACGCGATCCAAATCTTCTTGAGAAGGGAATAGTGGAGCAACATCTTTAAACTTCGCGTTTGACTCTGTAACCGCGGTTAGATAGCCGGTGTCACGAGAAATTTGCTCTGCGATTTCAGGGCGGAGTAAGAAGTCGATCATCTTATGCGCCGCTGCTACGTTTTTCGCACCGGAAGAAATGGCAAAGTTATCAACCCAACCAATGCCGCCTTCTTTGGGGAATACTAATTTAAGGTTCATGCCTTCGTTTTGCGCCGCGGCCGCAGAGCCATTCCACAACATACCGACGCCCACTTCACCTGACATGTATGGTGCGCCTGGGTTATCTGAGTTAAACACTAGAACGTTTGGCATCAGCTTTTGTAGTTCTGCGTAAGCTTCGTCAATCTGTTTAGGATCGGTTGAGTTACCTGAATAACCCAGTTTGCGCAGCGCAATGTGGAACACTTCTCGCGTGTCATCCATCAGCATCAACTGACCTTCAAGCTCTGGGTTCCATAAGTCAGCCCAGCTTGTAAAGTCATTAGGATCGTACATATCGGCATTGACCGCTAGACCAGTAATCGCAACAACATGCGGGATAGAGTAGTCGTTGTTTGGATCGTATGGCTTATCCAGATAATTGGTATCTAGGTTTGAGAAGTTATTTAACTTAGTCTTGTCGATCTTCTGCAACATGCCTTCGTCGCGCATCTTAGCGACGAAGTAAGTTGAAGGAACCACTAAGTCATAACCTTGGTTATGCGTTTTTAGCTTCGCGTATAAGGTTTCATTAGACTCATAAGTTGAGTAGATAACCTTAATACCTGTTTCTTTGGTGAACTGTTCTAGGATATTACTGTTGATGTAAGGTCCCCAGTTCATAAAGACGAGTTCTTTGTTTTCGTCCGCTGCCACTGAACCAGACAACAGGGAAAGCGCACATGCACTACCAGCTAAGAGAGTAGCCCATTTTTTCATTTACGTTAGCTCCAAACCAAACGTTGCCTTTCGCGCTAAGGGGGTCTGCGCTAATCAGCAGTAGATAGAAAAACAGAATGACTGATAGCCATTCTGTTTAGTGAATTACATGCTAAGTCTTATTTTACTTTTTCTCTGGCAAGTAGCTGAGAGGCAACCACCAAGATCAAAGAGACAATCAACATGACTGTTGCAAGGGCATTCACCTCAGGTGAAATTCCCACTTTCACCATCGAGTAGATTTTCAATGGCAAAATCTCATAGGTCGGCCCTGTGACGAATGAACTGATAATCACGTCGTCCAGAGACAAGGTAAAGCTCAATAGCCAGCCCGCAGCGACTGCAGGTTTAGCCAGCGGTAGAATAATCTGTTTTAGAATAACCCATTCGCTTGCACCTAAGTCTTTAGCTGCTTCTAGCATCTTCACGTCAAAGCCATTCAAGCGGCTGTATACCGTCACTACGACAAACGGCAAACAGAAGGTGATATGCGCGATTAATAGCGTAAAGAAGCCCAGTTGAGCGCCAAGCACTAAGAACAACGCTAGCAATGAAATCGCCATTACAATATCCGGTGACATCATCACCACGAACAGCATGCCATTCACTGCACCTTTTCCTTTAAACGAATAACGGAATAGGGCAACCGCGGTTAAGCTACCGATAATCGTTGCTGCTGTTGCGGAAAACACCGCGACATTCAGCGAATGCCAAGCAGCCTGCATTAGGCTGTCGTTGTTAACTAAGGTTTCGTACCACTTAGTGGTAAAGCCACCCCATTTCATTCCAAATTTATTGGCATTAAATGAGTTAACGATCAACACAACGATTGGGAGATACAAAAACGCATATACCAAGGTCATAAAGCTAAATCTAACTGTACGTCCCATCAGTCTAGGTCCACTTTCTTATTCAATAACTTACCTGCACGATAGTAGGCATATAGCATAATCGCCATCGCGATCGTTAGAGCAATACTGGTCGCGGCGCCGAACGGCCAATCTCGGGCATTCAGCACTTGGCTCTTAATTACATTACCAATCAGCAAGTTCTTCGCCCCGCCAAGTAGGTCAGAGATATAGAACATGCCGAGGGCAGGGAGTAGCACTAACAAACAACCACCAATAATACCTGGCATCGTGAGCGGTAGAATAACCTTGGTGAACGTCTGAAACTTGTTCGCCCCTAAATCTTTTGCCGCTTCTAAATAAGTGTGATCTAACTTCTCGATCGCAGAGTAGAGCGGCAAAATCATAAATGGCAGTAGAATGTAAACCAAACCAATCATTACTGCCGACTCTGTATACATAAGACGAATTGGCTTATCGATAATTTCCATTGCCATCAAAGACTTGTTAAGGACCCCTTGTGTCCCCAAGACAATCTTCAAACCGTAAGTGCGGATCAGTGAGTTAGTCCAAAATGGCACAATCACCAAAAACAACATTACCGGACGCCACTTCTCTGGCATTTTCGCCACGATATAGGCAAATGGGTAGCCAATCACCAAACATAGCAAGGTCGCAATAATCGCCATGTAGAATGAATGCCACAATACTTTGGCGTAGAGAGGATCCATCAAGCGGATATAGTTATCCAACGTGAAGGTCATCTCGATTAAGTTTGCTTCATCACGAGTTAGGAAACTGGTCCCAATAATCATCAGATTGGGTACCAATACAAAAAGCGTTAGCCAACCTACGATTAACGCGATGATCGCGTTCTGAAGACTAAACTTCTTGGCTTTCATTGAGTACGACCTCCCAACTTTCAACCCAAGTGATCGCCACTTTTTGACCTAGAGAGTGGTCGACATCAGGATCGTCTTCGTTGAAGAATTCGCTAACCATCACTCGCATACCCGATTCAAGTTCAATCACCGAATCCAAAGTCATGCCTTTGTATGTGCGCTCAGTAACGTGACCGACAATGCCTTTCTGCTCAGACTCTTTAATCTCTTCGATACGTAAGTCTTCTGGGCGAAGTAGTACTTGCAGTTTGTCACCGCTAGCGGCTGGTTTATCGTAGTAAACCACCGACTCAACACCTTCAATCTCTGCACGAATACGTTTCTCATCGATACGTTCAATCATGGTGGCGTTGAACACGTTGATTTCACCAATAAAGCGCGCAACAAATAGGTTTTTCGGCTCTTCGTAAATCTCACGCGGAGAGCCGTCTTGCTCAACCACGCCGTCACGCATAACAATGATGCGGTCTGACATCGAAAGGGCTTCTTCCTGATCGTGAGTAACAAAAATAAAGGTAATACCTAGCTGACGCTGTAATTGCTTCAGTTCGATCTGCATCTGTTTACGCAGTTTGTAATCCAGCGCAGACAACGACTCATCAAGTAGCAACACTTTTGGTTTGTTGACTACTGCACGTGCAATAGCAATACGTTGCTGTTGACCACCAGATAATTGGTGTGGTTTACGCTGGGCCATTTTTTCAAGACGCACCATACGTAATGCTTCCATTACGCGAGGCTCAATATCGTCAGATGGCACTTTTTGCATGCGTAGACCAAAAGCCACGTTTTCAAAAACCGTCATATGAGGGAAGAGTGCGTAACTCTGGAATACAGTGTTTACATGCCTTTGTTCAGCAGGAACTTGAGTTACGTTTTGGTCGGCAAGGATAATTTCGCCTTTATCTGCGGTTTCAAAACCGGCAATCATCCTCAACACGGTTGTTTTACCACAACCAGAAGGACCCAAAATCGTTAGAAACTCACCATGATTAACATCAAGGTTAAGATTTGCGATGATCTCCTTACCATCGAAACTTTTGCTAATTCCAGTCAGTTTAACTACTGGTTTTCCTGCATCTTGTTTAGCGTTCAACGTCTGTTTTTCTCCCACCTTGGTCACCGATTTGAAATGACCCGTCGTTACACAAATTCGAGGCGCGCATCATAATCACCAAAATTGTGAATTCAAAGCATTTTCTTATTCTGAAACACAAAAATTTTTGCAGGTAAAAGTAAACATTCCTTACCATACTCTCTGTATGCTAAATAAACCGCGCATTCAGAGGAGAATTTCCTTTATTTCTGAGTCAGATATCTATACTGATACGATGCGTTTAGTGGTTAATTATCAACCAAACAGTCGATAAAGCAAGCAGCAAGGCGAGATCCGATTTTAGACTGAGTTTGGTTGACGTATAATGAAGCCAATTTTTTATCAACAAGTTAGCTTGGTTATTGTCAAATCAGGCACTGGATTCAAGAATGAATAATGACATTGAAAAAGACTTCAACTTAGGTGGCAGCGTAGAGCGCGCACTTTCGGGCGACTACGAACTTAAAGCCGGCGAGGTCTTTAAGGAGGCTTGGCAACACACCGTAAAGCACTTCCTTTCTTTTTCTCCAGCGATAGTGGTGCTGATTGTACTGCAATTGGCCATTTTCTACATCGCGCTGAAATTGCAATTAGGTAACCCGGGGATCATTATCGATGCCGTTACCAATCCAGACGCCTTTGATCCAAGCATCTTCAACGCGATTATGGTGGCAAACTTTAGCTACGAAGTAATTAGCGCACCAATTTATGCAGGGATTTCTTTGATGGCGATGAGCCATGCCGCCGGTCTGATGACCAAACCTCGTCATATTGGTAAAGGCCTGCAGTACACAGTGCCAGTCATTCTAGCCACCTTGTTTAGCTTGCTGCTACAAGGTATAGCAGGCATGATTTTCCCTCTACTGTCTCTATATTTGTCACTGGCATTTACCAATTCCATTCTTCTGATTTGTGAAAAGCAAGTGCCACCGATGCAATCTCTGCTTTTATCGCTTCGCGCAGTCAATAAGAAGATCTTCGTTCTAGCTGGAATATATTCTGTTGTCTCAGTCATGTTTGTTGTTGGTATGATGTTTTACGGCTTAGGGCTGATTTTCGTCCTGCCTTTCTTCTTCCACGTGAAGGGAATCGTATACCGCAATATGTTTGGCATTAAGTTAAAAATTATTGCTTCTGATAGACCAAAAGATGAAGACGACAATGACAACGATTCACAAGTGTTCAATGCGTAAAAGTGAATTCATTGCTATTGCTGCAGCTGGCGTTATCGCCGGCTGTAGTTTTTATGGCTATGAGCAAAACCAAGCCGAAGAGCGTGAGCGCCGTAAACAAGCGCAAGTCGCTGAGCAACAAGCACCGGAGTTTATTGGCAAGTCTATCGGAGCCGCTCCGGACTTTTCGGCGATTAAAGATGTTAAGCAGAAGAAACAAGCGTTTTTTGACTATCTAAGACCGGGCATCGCTTTAGAGAATCAGCGAATTGTTTCTGAACGCAAACGCTTAGATTCCATCAGAGATAATTTCCAATCAGGCTCTATCACTGCCTCTGATACTAGTTATGCTAAGCGCTTAGGTAAACTTTATAAGGTTGAACTGCCTGCTGAAGGCGTTTCTCAATATTGGCTAAACAACATGCTCCATCGCGTGGATGTGATTCCTGAAGCCTTGGTGCTTGTTCAAGGTGCCAATGAATCCGCTTGGGGGACATCTCGCTTTGCAACGCAGGCCAACAATTACTTTGGCCAGTGGTGTTACAGCTCCGGATGTGGCTTAGTGCCCCTGCAACGCGGAGAAGGCATGACTCACGAAGTCGCGAAGTTTAGCTCTGTTCAGCAATCTATTCATGGCTACTTCATGAATGTAAATCGAAACAATGCCTACAAAACGCTACGTGAAATTCGTTACCAACGTCATCTCAATGACCAAAGCTTGACCGATACGGATGCGGCAATGGCATTAACCAATGGATTGCTTAAATACTCTGAACGAGGTGAGGCATACGTCAACGATTTGCAAAGCATGATCAGGCACAATCAGCAGTTCTGGGAATTACCCTTAGCCAATCAATAGAATGCTAAATCAATAAGAAAAGAAAGTAATGAAAAAAGTATCGTTAGCGATTTTAGCCGCAGCCCTATCTAGCGCGGCAGTTTTGCCTGTTCAAGCGCAAGAATACATGTTTACTTACTCCAAGCTGTTTTCGCACATGAAACAGAATGCCAAAGAAGGACATGATGATGTAAAAGTGGGATTCTTTTTCCTTAACGCGGACACAAAACAACTGTGTGATATTGAAAAAGCATGGATGGAAAAAGAAGAGCATTACGAAGAGCTGACTATCTCTCCATATAATGAGGTGATTGTCCCGCTCGACAACAACCTAAAATCTGCCAATCCGCTTGTCTTTGTTCATACCCCAATGGATATGCGTTGCGACTTCTCAATGGTTGTGATGACCAAAGAACCGTTCTCAGGAGAGATAAGCTACGATCAAGTGAAAGTGCTTTTGCCTCAAATGCAGGCGATCTTAGAGCAGCTTGGTGGGATGTTTGCGAGTTGGTTTACACCGGATGTCGTAGGCGTCACGCTAGAGTTCCCGAACAAACTGAACTCGCAAATTCAGTTCTCTAACGGTACAACAAAACGAATTGTCGATGGCAAGGTTCAGGTCGCGCTCGATGAAATAGGTGAGGGTGGCACTATGACCCTTCCACAGGAAACTTCACGAGTACTTCCGTATCTGCCAAAGGCATAAAAGCTAAAAGGGTCGCAACTTGCGACCCTTTGTTCATCTACACGATAGCTTGATTTAACTTTTCGCTTGATACGCTTTGTTGATTGCGTCTGATCACGACAAAGAGTCGTATCAGCATGGCCAAAGCTGCAGTTGAAAGCCCAGTGACAATTCCAATCCAAAAGCCTTTCTCACCCATAGCAGGAACTAGGTAGTCAGTTAAACCTAACACCATACCCAGTGGTAGTGCCAATCCCCAGTAGGCTAAAATCGCAAGCATCATCGGCACTTTGGTGTCTTTATACCCTCGAAGTGCACCGTTAGCTGAGGTTTGTAGTGCATCGCTAAGCTGATACATCGCCGTAAACACCAGTAAAGTTGCGGCTGTCGCTGAAACAATAGGATCCGTTGTGTATAAGCGGATGATCCACTCTGGAAACAGAAGGAAGAATGCGACGGACATTAATGACAGCAATGCTGCGGTCACAACGCCGACATAGCTTCGCATCGCAGCTAGTTGGTCTTTTTGTTCGCCGAGCGCATGTCCGACACGTATTGTGATGCCAAACGAAAGACTCATTGGAATCATGTAGGTCATGCTCGAAATGTTTAGTGCTATCTGAGCCGCTGCCACATTTTCTGCACCAATTCGTCCAATAAGTAAGGCGATCACCGCAAAGATACTACCGCATACCGCAATATTCAGTCCGATGGGGAATCCTAGCTTAAACAGGTGACTGATCTCACTCCTAACTGGCTTTAGCTGCCCAAAATGAAGAATACGCTTATAGTGATGGTGATGTTTTATGTAGCTATAAAGTAAAGCGGACATCAGCCAATAAACAAGGCTGGTCGCCCAACCACAACCAACGGCTCCTAGAGCAGGGAAGCCAAACTTTCCGTAGATAAGGATGTAGTTGACTGGGATGTTTATAAGCAATCCTAAGACAGAAATAAGCATAGGCGCACGTGTATTGTTCATCCCTTCACAAAAACCGTTCAAGGTGTAAAACAGCGCGATGCCTGGAACACCAAATGCCAAGGCAACGACATAATCGCTCGCAATTGGAATAATCTCTTGTGCCACGCCAAGCGCAACAAGTATGTTTTCGCCAAGCATCAGATATACCATCAAACAAGCGCTCACAAACGCGGCTAGCCAAAGCATTTGAATGAATGCGACCCGAACTTTATCGAGCTGTTGAGCTCCGCGATGGAAGGCAACAACTGGGGTAAGCGCCATAATGATGCCTCGGAGAAGCAACGATACAGGTAAC
The DNA here is from genome assembly GCF_000772105.1 of Vibrio tubiashii ATCC 19109. Taxonomy (NCBI): domain Bacteria; kingdom Pseudomonadati; phylum Pseudomonadota; class Gammaproteobacteria; order Vibrionales; family Vibrionaceae; genus Vibrio; species Vibrio tubiashii. The sequence continues at coordinate 1,649,169 of NZ_CP009354.1, read as the reverse complement.
CACAAACTTGTCCCAAGCGCGATCGCCGCAAGATCAGCAGCACTGACTTGGCCAGCCATGGTAGTGTCAACAAAGCCCATTGCTTGAGTGGCAAGCTGCATAAAAATAATAGGGATCGAGAGATGCAACAGCGCACCCGATTCCTTAAAAAGGCCAGAAACAGAAAAAGATGTGTTTTGCATGAAAGTAGATAAACACCAATATCAATACACCAATGGAGGCAGGATGGCGACGTGCATTGTAGGGTGTGCCTGTTAGACATTCGGAAATATACGGGCTTTTGTATTGTGATTCAACTCAAAAAACGCAGCAAGATAAACGTTTGCGGTTGAACAACTTGTATCACAATGAATCGCTTAATTTTTCTGATACCAAATTGCGCTAAGTCAGTCGAAGCCAATAATTCATCTTTGAGAATCAATGAAGCATTTAATCCTTGTGAAAAAGCTCGTATAATCCACGCCCCAAATAAAACCACTTAGGAAGTGCTACTGTCGACTTGTTCGGCAATGTGAGAGCCCGCAATGAATCAAAAAGATACACGTAAAGAAACCTTAGAATTCAACAAACTTCAAAAGCGTCTGAGAAGAAATGTTGGAAATGCTATTACAGAATACAACATGATCGAAGAAGGCGATGTTGTAATGGCATGTATCAGTGGCGGTAAAGATTCATTTGCGATGCTTGATATTCTGCTCAACCTACAGAAAGCAGCACCGATCAGTTTTGAAGTCGTCGCGGTTAACTTAGACCAGAAGCAACCGGGATTCCCAGAGCACATCTTGCCAGACTACTTCGAAACGCTGAACATTCCTTACTACATCGTAGATAAAGATACGTACTCAGTGGTAAAAGAAAAGGTTCCTGAAGGCAAAACAACTTGTGGTCTTTGCTCTCGTCTACGTCGCGGTACTTTGTACTCATTTGCAGAAAAAATCGGCGCAACCAAGCTTGCACTTGGTCACCACATGGATGACATCGTAGAAACCATGTTCCTCAACATGTTCCACGGTTCACGATTAAAGGCGATGCCACCTAAGCTACGTTCAGATGATGGTCGCAATGTGGTAATCCGTCCTTTAACTTACTGTCGTGAAAAGGATCTGATCAAATACGCGGAACACAAAGATTTCCCTATTATCCCATGTAACCTTTGTGGCTCTCAGGAAAACCTGCAGCGTCAATCGATTAAAGCAATGCTAATTGATTGGGATAAAAAAACGCCAGGCCGTGTAGAGGCCATCTTTAAATCAATTCAGAATGTAAGCCCAAGCCAGCTTGCAGATAAAGAGCTGTTTGATTTCGTCAACCTTCCATTAGACCGTGAAGGCAGCCGTGAAGAATACGAGTTTAGTGAGGCGACTGTCTCCTCAACCAACATCGACGAATCTATGTTTATCGACGTTACAAACATCTAAAACGACATTTCACTCACATTAAAAAAGGGAAGATAGTCAGCTATCTTCCCTTTTCTTTATCTTACTGATTTAAATGGCAGTCTTGGGATCAAGTGGGCTAATATAGCCTTGCGGTTTCAGCGCCATCACATCGCAATTAATCTTATCAATCACATGTTCTGCGGTGTTACCAATAAACACAGCCGATAACCCAGTACGACCCGTAGTACCGATAATGACCATTGCTGCGTTTAGCTTTTCAGCAGCATCTGGAATCACATCTTCTGGTAGGCCTTGTTCTACTACCGTTTGGTCTTCATCATAGCCATGTTTCTGACGTAGCGCCTTCATGGCCGTAAGGTGGTGACCACGAACTGCATCTGTGTAAGTAGCAGGATCAAATTCAGGAAGCTCAATCGTAATGTTCGCAGGAGTAACAGGGTAGGCGTTAACTAGATAAGGCTTAGCGCCTAAACGTTCGGTTAAACTATTTAGTTGATCAACCATGGCATCATTCAAGCCTAAGTGGGTTTCGTTTTCTGATCCGACATGCACAGAGGCAAGAACACTCGCATCCGCTGGCCATTCTGTGTTCTTAACCAATAACACAGGGCAAGGGCATTTACGGAGCAAGTGCCAATCGGTTGGAGTAAAGATGACAGACTCAAGTACGTCATGCTTACGCGTTCCTTTAATCACGATGTCATGCTCACCGGCAAACACTTCTGCGATGATCGCTTCATAAGGGCGGTTGTGCCATACAACACGAACATCAAACTCAATCTCATCATTGATGTAATCTTTGGCGATCTTGCGCATCCACTGTTCACGCTGTTGAATCACGCCACGGCGCATCGCATCGCGCTCATCAATCGACAGCATAGACGTCATATCGTAAGAGAAGTCATAGATAGAGAGGAAGAAAGTCACTCGACTAGGCGACCGGCTTTTTGCGGCTAACTGCATCGCTCGCGCAAGCGCAGGCTGTTCGTCTTTGTTAATGTCGGCAACGACTAAAATCTTATTGTAAATACTCATATTGACTCCTTAGAGACGAGGAGGGGTATATGATTAATGTAGCTTAGATGGGAGGAGAGTTTTAGAAATACTTTGCGGAATTTGAGAGAAGTATGATGTAGCTCTATTTCGAAGTGAATTGCGAGCTACATCATTGAAAATTATTACGATTCTGTTGATACGCCTGCCAGTTCCATCAGCGCATCGTGGTCAAGAATAGTAATGTATTTACCCTTAACACTTAGGATCTCTGATTTCTGGAATCGACCAAGTAGACGTGAGATCGTTTCTACCGTTAAACCAAGGTAGTTACCAATGTCACCACGAGTCATGGTTAGACGGAATTCACGCGGGCTAAAGCCACGTTGCGAAAAACGAGTTGAAAGGTTGTATAGGAAAGCCGCCAAGCGCTCTTCTGCATTCTTCTTAGAAAGCAGCAAGATCATTTCTTGGTCACCTTTGATTTCGTTGCTCATCAAACGCATGATCTGCTGACGAAGCTTAGGCATTTTGCCTGATAGGTCGTCTAGAATTTCGTATGGAATTTCACATACCATCGACGTTTCTAGCGCTTGAGCGAAGCTAGGGTGAAGGTCGCCAGTAATTGCGTCAAAACCTACCAAGTCACCCGCTAAGTGGAAAGCAGTAATCTGCTCATCACCTTGCTCAGTGATTGTGTAGCTCTTGATTGTTCCTGAACGAATCGCGTAAAGAGACTTTAGTTCATCTCCTGCTTTGAACAATTCCTGTCCTTTCTGGATTGGCTTCTTACGCTCGATGATTTGATCAAGCTGATCGAGTTCAGATTCATTTAGCGTAAACGGAATACAAAGCTGGCTGATACTACAATCTTGGCAGTGAATTGCACAGCCACCGGATTGAATACGCTTTGTTGCAGGCTTTTCAGAAATCATAACAACCTTTCACTATTTGATATACATCAATATTTTAGCATCCATTAGCCCTAAAGGGTAGCTTAAAAAAATGTATAAAAACAGTTAACTATAAACTAATTGATAAGAGACTAAGTGCGCCATACGCTGTGTACAATCCATAAATTAAGATAGTAAAAGCAACGATATGACGAAATATGTCGGAATTTTGCAGCTTATGGAGCGACGTAGCCGCATGGCCAACAAGCAGCATCGCTGGTAATGTACCTGCGCCAAATGCCAGCATCACTAAAGCACCGTTGATTGCGCTTCCAGACACCGCCGACCAAGTTAAAGTAGAGTAGACGAGACCACATGGAATCCAGCCCCAAATAAAGCCAAATGGGAGCGCATGTAGCGGAGATTTTAACGGCAGCAGAGATTTGCCCGCAGGCGAGACCCTGCGCCAAATCACTTGCCCAAGCTTCTCTATATAAAGCAGGCCATGCCACCATCGGCCGATATAGCAAGCGAGTAGGATCATGAACAACGCCGCCGCCAAGCGTAACCAAACTAATACGTTGTTGAGCTGGCTAACTTCTGAAATAGAAGAAACCGCACCGCCAATCACTGCGCCAATGAGCGCGTAGCTAATAAGACGGCCACCGTTATAAAACAGAGGGACCAATTTTGATGGCTGAGACTGGCCTATAGTGAGCATGGACGCAATACCGCCACACATACCCATACAATGCCCAGCCCCTACTAAACCGATAAAGAAGGCCCCAATCCAGTCAGGGCTCATTTAGGAGGGTTCTCTTTATGATCATCCTCATCAAACAAGATGTTGTGACCTTGACGCTCTAGATCTTCAAACTGTTCGCTTTTCACAGCCCAAAGGAACACAGCCACCGCGAGACAAACCAGTACGATAGCGATAGGGATGAGGATATAAAGGCTTTCCATCTATTTACCTTTTTCTTTGAGCAAACGCAGAGAGTTAGATACTACAATAATTGAGCTCGCAGACATACCGACAACCGCAAAATATGGAGCAACAAATCCTGCTACCGCTAAAGGCAGTATCAGTAGATTGTAGCCAAGTGACCAAGCAAGGTTTTCTCGAATGATTTTACGCGTTTGTAGTGCTAATTCACGCGCTTCTAAAATACGGTCAAGCCTGTCGCCTAACAGCACCATATCAGCCGATGCTTTCGCCACATCAGCACCACCACCCATAGCGACAGAAAGGTGCGCGCCGGCCAACGTTGGCGCATCATTAATACCATCACCAATCATCATCGTAATGTCATTGGAGTCTACCTGCTGCAAGTAAGATAACTTATCTTGAGGTTTAGCTCCTGCTACGACATCTTCAATGCCGATTTGGTTTGCGACGAGATCAGCGTTTTCTTTCGTGTCACCAGTTAGAAGAGTCACCTTTACACCCGATTTCTGGAATTTTTCGATAAACTCTTTGGTTTCAACACGAATAGGGTCACGATAGCCAAAGCTCGCGACATGTTGTCCATCAATAGAAAGAAACACTGTATTCGCTTTAGAACGTTGTCCTTCACCCAAAACAAACTGAGCGCTACCTATCTTAACTTCTTTATTTTGATAGGTACCTTTGATGCCTGAACCAATAACATTCTCAACGTCAGATACTGTGATATTAACATCCGCATAAGGTTTGAATGCACGAGCAATAGGGTGGTTCGCGTGAGACTCAAGTGAAGCCGAAACCGCTAGCAATTCATCTTTCGAGAAGTCTGAATTAACCTCTACTTCATTGATTTCAATGTCACCGTGGGTGAGTGTACCTGTCTTATCAACAATCAGGTGGTTCACCTTACACAGAGTTTCAAACACATGGCTTTTACGCAGTAGAATACCTAAGTTACCCATACGTGATGTCGCACAGGTTAATGCTGTTGGCGTCGCCAGAGACAACGCACAAGGACATGTTGCAACTAACACTGACAACATAATCCAGAACGCATCATCAGGTCTGCTAGAGTGCCAGAAGAACCAAGTGCCCGCTGCGATAATTAGAATTACCGCCACGAAATAACGCGCCACAATATCGGCGATTTCAGCAATTTTTGGTTTTGACAACTGTGCTTCATCTTGCAGGCGTACAATATTAGAGATCATTGAGTCCGCTTTTGAAGAGGTGACTTCTAACTCAAACGACTCTTCACCATTTAGCGTGCCCGCAAAGACATGATCGTCAACTTGCTTAACGACGGGTAGAGATTCGCCCGTTAGCATCGATTCATCAATATGAACGCGGCCAGCAATGATCTTACCATCAGCCGGGATATGTTCGCCCGGTAGAACGCGAATTTGGTCACCGACTTTTAGCGTTTTAACAGGGACTTGGTCACCGTTAAGTTTATTGGCAATAGCAGGAATCAGTTTTAACAGGTTTCCGCTTGCCGCTGCGGCTTTGCGGCGTGCGCGCATCTCTAGGAACCGACCAACCAAAAGGAAGAAAGCAAACATTGAGATAGATTCAAAGAACACTTCACCTTGCTCGGTCACCGTTGCGACCAAACTCGCACAATAGGCAAAGATCATCGCGATAGAAACTGGGACATCCATGCCTAGAGTACGGCTACGCAGACTACGCCACGCATTAATATAGAATGGGAGAGCAGAGTAGAGCATCACCGGCGTGGCAAAGATCAAGCTTACCCAGCGAAAGTAGTTTTTAAACTCAGGCTCTAAGTCACCAAACACTTCTAGATAAAGCGCAACAGCCAGCATCATCACCTGCATTGTCGCTAGACCTGCAATACCTAAACGATACAGGTATTGCTTCATCTGTTGGTGATAGGCGGCTTCTTGCTTATCAGCTTCAAAAGGTGCGGCTTTATAACCAAGTTGGTGAATCAGAGAGAGTATTTCACTCAGTCTTACTTGAGACTTGTCCCACGCTAATAAAGCACGGTTGGTTGTCGTATTAACTCGAATCGACAGAACACCACTTTTGGAAGAGACTTGCTTTTCGATCAACCATGCACAGGCTGCACAAGATACGCCTTCAAGTGACAATGTCACCTCAGAGCTATCTTTGCTACTGCGGACGAATTCAGACTGTACGTCGTCATTGTCATAATGAATCAATGCTTGAAGCTGCTCGGGGACAAGGTCTGCTTTTTCTGCAGGAGCAGTACGATATTGATAGTAAGAGACCAAGCCGCTGTCGACGATAGTCTGAGCTACCGTTTCACAACCTGGGCAACACATTTCGCGTATGCCGCCCAAAATTTCGACTTTGAAATCCGTGTTGGCTGGTACATCTTCACCACAGTGATAACAGGATTTACACATAGACGCTTCTTAGTTAGATAGTTGTACTGCTGCCGACGTTGGGAACTCGATACGGCCTTGGATTAACCACTCCTCATCATGGGGCGTTAACTCAACAAACCATGGTCCTTGAAGCGCATCGTCAAGAGTGAATCGATATACACCACGCGCATCTGAAGTCACCAGTTTTGTGAAATCGTGGTCAGGAAGGGTACGGTGGGCAAACATAGCAGTGATTGCTGGGTAGTGATCTAGTTGACCTTTATCAAATTCAATCACCACTGCGTTCCCTTCAGAGTGGACTGAAGCTTTGAGTCCAAGTTCTTTGGTCACATTGACTCTTGAAATATCGACGTTGATCCCTTTACCTTTTTTATAGTAATCCTCGGTAACCAAATGAACAGAGTGGTTTGTAAGTATCGCCACTCGAACCAAAGTTAGTATAGATACTCCAACCGTAAGGGAGAGTATAAACCAGGGCCAAAACTGCTTATACCAAGGCTTTTCCATAAAAAAGTTCTCAATTGAAAAATTAAAAAAATTAGGGCTTTAACTGTAAAGAAAAGACAGCCCCTTTACCATCTATAGAGAGTAAGGGGCTGTAATAGAAATGTAACTTATTGTTCCGAGTTGCTTAAGCTCCACACATAAGCTGAAACTAGCTGAACTTTGTCTTCGCCTAGAATGTCTTTCCAAGCTGGCATTACGCCCGAACGACCGTTCATTACTGTTTCTGTTACTTCTGCGCGAGAACCACCAAACAACCAGTCTTGATCAGTTAGATCAGGTGCACCAACTGCTGGGTTACCTTTACCATCTGTACCGTGACACGCTGCACACACTACGAAACGAGCTTTACCAGCTTCTGCTTCGCGAGCGTTAACAGAACGTCCAGACAGGCTTAGCGTGTAGCTCACAACTTCTTTCACGCCTTGCTCGCCTAACGCGTCTTTCCAACCTGGCATTTGACCGATACGACCTTGCATTACAGTCGTAACAATCGCTTGTGGTTCGCCGCCGTATAGCCAAGCATCATCTGTCAGGTTAGGGAAACCTTTCTGACCACGAGCATCAGAGCCGTGACACTGAGAACAGTTTTGCAGGAACAGACGCTGACCAACTTTCACTGCTTCGCTATCCGCTGCAATTTCAGGGATAGGGCGCAGCTCAGTTGAGCCATCTACGTAAGCCAGTTTTTTAAATGCTTCACCGAAGTAAGTATCTGCATCATCTAGCTCTTTAGCGTACTGAACCAACTGCTTGTTCTCTTGCGCTTTTGCAATCGACGCTTTTGACTCTTCAAGAGAGCGTACTGTTTGGTCAGAACTCTGCCAACCTAGAACGCCTTTGAAGTTACCTAAACCTGGGTACAGAGTTAAGTAAATAGCTGCGAATACAAACGTACTTACAAACAGATAAGTCCACCACTTAGGCAGTGGGTTGTTTAGTTCACGAATACCATCGTATTCGTGGCCCATATCTTCACCTTCTTCAACACCCATTTTATCTTTAAGGCACCAAAAAAGGAGCGCAGCACAGCCGACCAGTGTTCCGACTGTGATGATGATTATCCAAAGACTCCAAAATGTCGTCATTGCTTAGTCACTCCTTGTTCTTTTTCAGGCGCTTTCTGCTCATCAGCAAAAACAAGGTTTGCAGCTTCATCAAAGCGTGCTTTACGGCTCTTACCGTAAGCCCACCAAACCACACCTAGAAAGCTAACGAACAGAACTATGGTCCAAATACTGTGAATAGTACCGATATCCATAATGTCACCCCTTTATTACTTCATTGCGTGACCAAGAGACTGAAGGTAAGCGATGATTGCATCCATCTCTGTTTTACCTTCTACATCTTTAGACGCGTTTGCGATTTGCTCATCAGTGTATGGAACACCAAACTGATCACGGAAGATTTCAAGTTTCTTCTGAGTGTTCTTACCATCAAGAACATTTTCTTCAAGCCATGGGAAACCAGGCATGTTTGACTCAGGAACCAACTCACGTGGGTCAATTAGGTGTACGCGGTGCCACTCATCAGAGTAACGACCACCAACGCGCGCTAGGTCAGGACCTGTACGCTTAGAGCCCCATAGGAACGGATGCTCGTATACACTTTCACCAGCAACAGAGTAGTGACCGTAACGTTCCGTTTCAGAGCGGAATGGACGAATCATCTGGCTGTGACATACATTACAACCTTCGCGGATGTAAACATCACGACCTTCCATTTCAAGCGCTGTATAAGGACGTAGGTTCTCTACAGGCTCAGTCGTTTGCTTTTGGAAAATCAGGGGAGTTATCTCTACAAGAGCACCTAAACTGATTGCAAAAACGATAAGAATCGCGAGTAAACCGACATTGCGTTCAACAATTTCGTGGCGATTGTTAGAATTAGAACTCATTCTTTAAATCTCCTTATGCCGGCTGTGGGATAGCTTTAAGGCTATCTTTAGGCGCTGTTACCGTCTTATACGTGTTGTATGCCATTAGGAACATACCTGCTAGGAAAATAAATCCACCTAGGAAACGTACGAAGTAGAATGGGTAAGACGCTTCAACTGACTCAACAAAGCTGTAAGTCAACGTACCGTCAGAGTTAACCGCACGCCACATCAGACCTTGCATTACACCAGAGATCCACATTGCAACGATGTATAGAACTGTACCGATAGTTGCTAACCAGAAGTGAGTATTGATTAGACCAACAGAGTACATACGCTCTTGACCGAATAGGCGAGGGACTAAGTGGTATACCGAACCGATAGATACCATAGCAACCCAACCTAGTGCACCAGAGTGTACGTGGCCGATAGTCCAGTCAGTGTAGTGAGACAGTGCGTTAACTGTCTTAATAGACATCATTGGACCTTCAAACGTAGACATACCGTAGAACGATAGAGATACGATTAGGAAACGTAGGATAGGGTCATAACGTAGTTTGTGCCAAGCACCAGATAGCGTCATGATACCGTTGATCATACCACCCCAAGAAGGAGCGAATAGAACCAGTGACATCACCATACCTAGAGACTGCGTCCAATCTGGAAGTGCAGTGTAGTGTAGGTGGTGAGGACCAGCCCAGATGTATAGAGATACTAATGCCCAGAAGTGAACGATAGACAGACGGTAAGAGTAAACAGGACGTTCAGCTTGCTTAGGCACGAAGTAGTACATCATACCTAGGAAACCAGCTGTCAGTAGGAAACCTACTGCGTTGTGTCCGTACCACCACTGAACCATTGCATCCACCGCACCTGAGTAAATCGAATAAGACTTACCAAGAGATACAGGGATTGCCATGCTGTTTACGATATGAAGAACCGCAACAGTGATGATAAAGGCACCGAAGAACCAGTTTGCTACGTAGATGTGAGATGTCCTACGGGTTATCAATGTTCCGAAGAACACGATAGCGTAAGAAACCCAAACAACTGCGATGGCAATATCGATTGGCCATTCTAGCTCTGCGTATTCTTTACCAGAGGTGAAACCCAATGGCAGAGTAATCGCAGCTGCTAAAATGATGGCTTGCCAGCCCCAAAAGGTAAAGGCGACAAGAGGGCCACCAAAGAGACGAGTTTGACAGGTACGCTGAACAACGTAATAAGACGTTGCGAACAGGGCACTTGTACCAAACGCAAAAATAACCGCATTAGTATGCAGAGGACGTAAGCGACTGTACGTCAACCACGGCGTATCAAAGTTTAGCTGTGGCCAAACTAATTGAGCGGCAATCAAAACACCAACGGCCATTCCGACAATGCCCCAAAGAATAGTAACAAGGGTAAATTGACGGACGACTGTATAGTTGTAGTTTTGTTCAAGCTGCTTTTCTTGGCTCATTTGCATGCTTCCAATTTCTAATTAACTACACTTTACTTCCAACACGACACATGTCGTAATGCCACCCAAAACTGTTAAGAAAATCACACCAAAATTCATTGGTTAAATATTCTTGCCAGTTTTTAAAAAAAGTGGCATTTTCAGCCGCCAACTATACTGCATTTAACAATTCAATGACAGCGTAGTAACCTTACAGTCGGTCTGGTTTTGGCCTTTTATTTTAAAACTTTGAAGTTTGTTACACGGAGAACCCCACATAATGGCAGCACAGAAACTCACACGAGGCCGTTTTGTTCAAATAATCATCATGTTAACCCTACTTATTACAGCGTTTATTTGGCGTACGGTCACATTCACCGAAGGGCAAGAAATAGAGTGTAAGTTGAAACCAAATTGTACTTTTAGTGTTAAAAATGACCAGTTTTCAGCTTCGAAATTGGAGGGAAAAATAACCCTGAATAAACCCTCAAATAACTGGAAGATTTCAACCGAAAATAAGTCTGTTCAAATCATAGAAAATGAAAATAATTGGCAAATAAAAGGGGAAGAATTCGATAACCTAGAAATTCAATTATCCGATCTACAAGAAAGCCAAATAGTCGGTGTAAAGTTTAGAATTTAACCAAAAAGCCATCCTGAATTTTCTCCTAATAATTTCTTCTAATGCGGTGACCTGATTTGATAGGTTTACCGCATAAAGTTACTTAGCCTGTCATTTATCCGACTATTTCTTTTGTGAAATCAATCTCGTGTTCTATCTTTTCAATTAATGATAGTTAACCAAGTAGTTGCAAGTTTGTTCTCGGCTTGAAGCGTATGCGAGGGAAATAATGTCCACAGTCACAGTCTTTTTTAGTGGTACCGGCGCCACATCGGAAAATCATGTTCATAAAAGTTATGCTTCCGGTGAGTTAGTTTCTGTCCTCGCAAAAAACGTATTGGGTCGAGATAACATCGACTATATACAAGTTGATGGAGTAGGGAGTGGGAACCTAAGTGAATGGCGCAAACAGACCGATGATCAGGTACATTGGACTGTGTTCGGCCAACTGGCAGGCTGGGGCGTAGAGAGCAATATCTCCCATGTCATTAACTTGCTTAAAGGCAGCTCTAGCGAAAAGAAAGACTATAAAGATAGAGCAAGTGCTTTGTTGGATGAATCCAAACCTTTTAATCGCCTTAGCTCTGCGTATTCACGCTGGAAACAAGAACGAAACGAGTTGGCTAGCGATCTGAAAAGCGGCTTGGATTTACAAATGGAGAACATAAAAAGAGAGCGGCAGAGAGATCCCATAACACAGCTGAATCTTATCGGCTGGAGTCGTGGTGGCGTAAGTTGCTTCGAACTTGCTAACGAGTTACTTGAGCATCCGCAGCTTGCGAACATAAGTGTCAATATATTCGCCCTCGATCCTGTACCAGGTGGTCTTAACGCCTTTAAGAACTATAAGTCGCTAGGCTCAAACGTAAAGCAAATCGTTTGTTTCTATGCCAAAGACGAACGTTCTTTATTCTTCAAGGCTAGAATGCCAAAACTCCATAAGAACACTAAGTTCTACACAACCATGATTCCCGGTAGACATGCGACATTAGTGGGAGCATCACAAACGAGCGGCGGTGGCAAGGGTGAGCATAAACTGTTTGGCCCTGGACAGATCACCCGAGATTTCGCAGAAAAGGTTCTGACTAGTTGGGGAACAAACTTTTCGAGCAATTCAACGCTCAATTATTCGAAAGAGCAAATCCTAGAGACGTACCAACGTATTGCAAGCAACAAAGCACAGTTCGAAAAAATGCAGAGTAATGTTTATACACTGAAGAATCAGATTTTCACATCAACGCCAGATCGTATTGCAAAACCATCAGTGCTAATGGGCATTGATGGAATATTCGAAAACGCAGTAAATAGACACCATTACGATGTATTGAACAACAACATCTTCGCAATTCGTGGAACAACTTCAGCGCTGTGCTAAACGATCACTAATAAACAGTATTAGAATCGATAGATTATAAATACTGTTTATTAGGTATTTTATGGTAAATCCATTATGTTCAATGAATTAGAGCAAAGTAGAGGAATAACAGCCATAAACAAGCCAGATTTCACGTACACGCACACAGTATTTAACATAATATACATAATGCGCACTTAGCATGTAAGAGCAAAGTTGTAATGTCCGGTTTGAGCAATTTTAAAATGTCCTCTTATGCTTAATGAACACGCTGAGCTTTGAGGATCTTAACCGATGCTAATTCCAATGAGTGACCGAAACATTAATCGTTTTAAAGTGCTGCAAGATGTTCGCGAACGCCGCCTTCGCAACATCAGCCACGCGTTTACCAACCCCGTTATCGCAGAGACTGTTTAGGCAAACTTATCCAAATTGATGGCTCACACCACGATTGGTTTGAAGGACGTTCTGAGAAATACTGCCTACTGGTTTTTATCGATGATACGACTCCTAGCGCCCCTAATGAATCTAAAGTTTACCTATTAAATTAGGTTGGCTAGCTATCTTTGAAGAAAATGGCAAATTATATCTAGACCGTTCACCGAGTAGAATCTTTCTGATTTATTTTTTCAGCCATTGTAATTAACGCCTCATGCGCAAGTTTAGTTGATTTGGCATGTTTCTCGATAGCAATGAAAAGCTCCCTGTAGCTTATGTCCACTTCTGCCATTTTTTCTACAGCCTCAAGTAGAACTACGTGCTCTAACGTATCGTCTTCTGCGTGTTCTTTTAAGAGTTCTATTACTCTTTTCATTCAACCCCCTATACCAATTGGGTCACGTTACATTTCAAGTGTAGACCACAAAACGAGTCCATCAGCACACTAACCACATACACTTGTATGGTTCAGAAAAGAGTTTGTTGAGCAATTGATTTGCTTAATAAATGTTTATCAATACCTTCGATACCACCAAGCAAAAATGGACTATTCGGATCGTGCTTTAAACGGTTCTTCTGTACCGACGTTTCACTATACGTTGCGTAACAGTATTTGCAGCCGTGTAAGCATGTGTTGTAACTACCAATATCGATACTTTTAACGCAGCCACATTCGGTTCTTTGGTTTGGGTCTTTTCGATGCGTCGTATCAATACCAAATACATGTTTCATCAGCTCATCATCGATGCACTTACCAGGTTGAATACCGATATCCGTGAGATCTATGCCTTCAGCACACGTTTCAATGGCTAAATTATACTGCTGACAAACCTCTACCATAAACATGCTCAGGTCGTTCAGCTCACCTTGATTTGCGGTTAAATCGCGATAATTTAAACTGGGTACCGACTTCAATCCGTGTTCGGTTTTCGTATACAAATCAACGAAACTTATCACTACTCTATATGTTTTTCCCGCTAACAGGCTCGCTATTTTGTGGAATTTTCTTTTGTGCTCACTAAGTGGTGTCAAATTGGAAACAAGTATGGGATCGTAACGCCAGATTATTTTCGATGGCCCGATAATGTCGCTTAAACGCACAAACGTTTCTATTGATTGATAAGTGCTCGGCAAATGCCCTTCAAGCGCTTTGGGATATCCTGTAATGGTATATTGAAAGTAATAGTTAAACTCGGAAAGCTTTGGCAGGTGTTTGATTAGCGGCTCTGCATTTCTCGTCCAAAACACAATCGCATCTACATGTTGAGGTTCAAGAGAAACACGCTTTATCTGACTTGCGTTAAAGGGGTTTCGAGTCAGTAGAAACCCCTCACGAATGCGACTCATGAACCAGCGATGATAAAAAGCAGGAATGTCCGTCCTTCTACTAGCGCTTATAATCATTGCAGATGACCACCTAAACTTTGACTAGCCCCTTATTAAAGGATAAGTACTGAGCGGCTATTTTTCGCACCTAAAGAAAATAAAGTTCGGATTGCGCTTGAGGTGTTGGTAGGCCTCTTCAGAGATCGCTTTCGCACGCTCATCAACTTCGCCCTCTGAGATCCTTGAAATAACTAAACCAGAAGAAGTGACAGCATCACTTATTTCAGTCAAAGAGCGACGATAAAAACTCACTTCCACAGGATCCCCAACAGTGTTCCAATCTTCGGTCACTCGCTCACGCTCAAAGTAGTTACCGCTAATTGTACATTCAAAATCTGAAAATGGATGGTGAGTCGAGAATACTATGTAACCACCGGGCTTAAGAACGCGATAAACGTCATTAAATACCACATTCAAATCTTCGATGTAATGCAGCACTAAAGGACAAACGATGATATCTGCACTGTTGCTCGCTTCGTTGGGTAGCCCTTTTGATAGGTCTTGTACATAGGCCGTTAGACGAGCACAGTATTCAGACTTAACAAGGTCGATCATTTCAGCAGAAAGATCCACACATGTTAGGCTTGAGACACTTTGCTCTAAAAACCACTGGGCATAAATTCCAGAACCACATCCCATATCCACTACTGCTTTCCCTTTCACATCCCCTAGCAACGCAAGCGTGGATGGTCTTTCAAGATATGCATTGTAGATATTGCCCTTTACAGCTTCACTGTATTTTTGGGCGTATTTTGTATACATCTCAGACATGACAGCCTCCATCCTACGTTGTATATCTCGCTATCTTTGCAGTAAACAATATGTGAGCGAATATTATGAAGCATACTCACATATTGACAATGTGCCAGAGAATGTTTTAGTTTTTTTCACCAATAATTAGAAACTTAGCTGCGTTACAGTGGTATACATCTCATGTAAATAAGAACCGTGTCCCTTATCCACCATGGAGGTAAGTATGAGAAGTACATTTATTGCCCTAACCTTGTTTTTGAGTATACAAGTGAGCGCACAGGTAACCAACTACACTGGCTCATGGAAGAACGTCGATGATGGCTCCGATGGTATCACTGAATTACAAATTAAGCGAAACGATGATAGCTACGTGATTAGCGCATGGGGCAAATGTCATCCCACGGATTGCGAATGGGGCGAAACCCCGCTTAGGTTAGTTGCACTATCGCCGGGAGCGAAACCATCCACTGATGAGGCTATTGCAACTTGGACGACCCACTTCTCCGACATAAGGCTGATTGTCGTTCGAAGAGACAGTAAACTTATCGTGACCAGTTATACCGAGTTTACAGATAAGTCGGGAAGAGACACGTACAAGATGATTTACGAGTTTGAAAAGCGCGACAACTAACCATCGTTTCCTGTAAAAGAGCGGGTTTCCTACTCGTTCTTTTAATGTAAATGTCAAGCAAGTCCCAACAATATGTTAAGTTACCTTTGCTTCATAAACGCAATCGTTAAACCAGAAGCAATAAACGTCATCCCTGCCCCAATATTCAAGCCAGAGACAGTTCGAGGCTTATTGCGAAGCCAATTGGCTAGCTGAGAAGAGAAAACACCCATCAAGCTAAAGCCTAGCGCCGTAAGGAGCGCAAACCAAGTGCCGTAACCCACCATTTGAACGGTAACTGACCCTAAGGTTGGATTGACAAATTGAGGGACGAACGCAAGCACAAACAAACCCGGCTTTGGGTTGAGTGCGGCCGATAAAAAACCAGTGAGAAATATCTTTGAAAGCGGCAGTTTCTTTGCGGGCTCAAGAGAGAACAGACTACGAGAGCGCAACACTTTTATTCCGAGCGAAATCAGATAAATCGCTCCTACTATTTTGACGGCGTAAAAAGCGAGTTCAGATGTTTGTATGAGTAGTGTCAAACCGAAGGTGGCAGCTAGAACATGAAATAAGATACCGGCTCCCGAAGATAAACCAGATACAATGGCTGCCCACCGGCCTTGACTTAAACCTCGACCAATAGCCAGTAGATTATCAGGGCCTGGAGAGATGACTAATAATGCGCAGGCTAATGTATACGTGACAAACACTTCAGCGGGAAACATGGACACTCCTTTGTCGAACATTTTTCAAGCAAAAACTTATCCTTACATGATTCGTCATTTCTCGCAAACCAGCTTAATAAGAGACCCTGTCACTTGTTGAATAAATACTGCTCTAAAGGATTTACTCCTAACTTTTCTCCTATCCGTAGATAAATATGTATTTGGCATAAAAATTCGATTAGTTATAGTGCATTATATAATGCTAATACTATTTTGATAATCCAACTCGTCCGGGATTCAAGTCTCTGATAGTTTGCAAGGCATCTGGCGGCATTTGAACGTTCGCAAACCAAAAAGGTTTGTGTTTTTCTATAAAAGCGTTGCTTCGATCTAAAGTGTCGAACATGGCATAGGCCTGTGCTTGAGCCAACGCTACCCCTGCGTCACTTCTCTCTATAACTGGCACGTTGTTAATGTCTTCCTCAAGTGCATTTCGAATAGGTATAGTAAAGGGGGTCCACTCAATTGCCTCTAACACTTTGCGAGTAAGAGTGGCCTCTAGATTATGAATGATATGCGGCAAGACACTTAAATCTGGCCGCACCTCGCCACATGCGTAATACTCTTCACGCAAGTTGTTTTCTCGATACCATTGCATTTTTGCCACTTGCGCATCTTCGAACAGTAAACTGAAATGGTTAACTATAGCGAAGTGGCTCATGGTTCTTAGCACGCCAAGTAGAATCCCCTGCTGCGGACATTTCAATCCAGATTGTTCCAGTCGAATTCGAGTCACGTTTGCGGTTAATACCATATACTGCCAAAGCTTGGGAGCAATATTTTTGGTCACTGGGTCATGCCATTTTAGAATCGGTTTTACCATTAAGATAGGCAGTAAAAGCCCACAGTTGTCTATTCCTATTGAACCTATCGCAATTTTGGGGTCTTGAATGCTGCGCGGAGAGCGACCTATGCGTTTGCAGAATTTGGGGTTGTTCACCAGATCGACGACATTCGATTTCAACTGGTTGTCGTTGGTGGTCAGTACAGCAAGCTTACCAAAAGTTAAGGATGGCGAGTACGCAATACTAGAGAAATAGGAGAAATCTGGAAATCGCCCAAACAGCTGAAGGACAGACATCGCTTCAAGCTTTTCACAAATATATCGTTGCGCGTGCTCTGCAATATCAGACACCACAGAAACAAGGACCTTTTGCCGGTCTTCTACCGCTTGCCTTCGCTCTTGCACCTTTTCTTTTTCACACTCAAGCAGTAAACGCTGGTTATGGGTAATACGCTCTTCTTCTTTTAAAATAACACTATCACAGAACTCGCTTTGTCGACTCAATGTGCTATCAACATCCGATTGATCGAGAATGTACTTTAAGCTCACTAACCACTTAGCATGACGCTCTCTCGTCATATGTGTAATCTTTTGAGCTAAAGCGTTCGCTTCCTCATTATATTTCTTGTTACTGATCAGTGAGCTTTGCATGCTTCAGTCGCTTAACGTCATCCATTAATTACAAACTAGTTTTCGATGTGTAATCGGATGTATTTCTCTGGAGTAACATAGGTAAAGCGTTGACCTATTCGCAGCGATTTTTTACTCGATTTACACAGCTGATAGTCGCCCGTTGACGAGACTCTTTTAACTATAGCCACTGAATCATGATGGTTCATCTCGATAAACAGGTCGCAATAGCCGTGCAGATCTTTGTTACTGATTTGCTTTTGAATTATGACTTTAAGTTTTTTGGCCAATGGGTTTGACTCGGCATCGTCAGCGACTGCTGGCAAACTCAATAGAATCAAAAGAAAAATATTGTTAGATTTCATAGGTTACCTCCGAGCTCAAAGTAGCAAATCGCGTCTTACTTTGAACTTGGAGATAGCTGATTTTGGGGAGAGATTATGGACGGTGGAAATTGATAAGTGTATCAGCCAGTATGTTTCTTCCCTTTACTACGAAAACCTTGATGCGGGAACACATTGCGGATTCGTTGTTGCACCTTCTTTGGTACCTGCTTCGACATAACGAGCTTGGTGCCAGTGCGCTGTTGATATACTTTTAACTCACCACTAAAAGGCGTACGTTCAGCAATCTCAACCACATTGTGTTTAAAGCTAGGGGGAAAATGCCCTTTTTCCCGAGTAATTTTACCGTCAGAGAACGTTACTTTTAGAACTGGCCTATCAACCGCCACTAACCAAAAAATCACGATAGACGCGATAAGAATAACATACAGCATAAACTCTCCTTGTTAGTCGAGTAACTTGGTCAAATCTTCCTTTAAACTGCTTACGGCTTTACTTGCTTTTTCACTCCGGGACGCTTCGGACAGCAAATATTCGATAGCATCTGACAAAGTACATCCAAGCTCATTCGCTCTGTGGGATAACTTTTCCCAAACGCGATAATCTAAGTCTATCGACTTTTTCTTGGTATGAATTTGCTCTGCGTTAAAATGACGTTTACGTTTCGCACGAATGGCCTGCTTAAGCTTGTTATCAAGCTCTGGCGACATGTGGTTCTCAATCCACTCAAGAACCTTCGTTGGCTCGTGTTCTAACTGGCGAAGCTCGTTGACTGCGGCATCCGCCTCACTCGTATCAATATGACAAGTGATCGCTTCACCCGCCTTCCATTTATTGATCAAGTAATTCCACTTCCAACCACACTCTAAGTTTTCAAGCTGTTGATATTTCATTGCAAAGCCATTCCGTTAACGTTCTAGGTGACAGCGTAACCCTAAGTGATAAAAGTTACAATCCCCATTGTAATCGAAAAGCGATCAAGATCATCAGATAAAATTATCTATATCTCCCGATGGGGTTTTTCTATATAATTTTCATCCATTTTAAGTACATGAACTGATTTAATGAACCAAGAAAGCTGGCACGCTGTCACACCACAATATTCACAATTTGACGCACAGATCCAACGATTCGACGAACTGGATAACGTTGATTTCTTCGATATTCAACCACGACTTAAGCAATCATTGGAAACGTTAAGTGCGATCAAGGGCTTTAGCCGCTTACTTATCATTAATTCCACAGACAACTCGTTCTACCGCGATCTTATTAAAGATGGACTGAAAAAGTTTATTGGTCAAAAGCCTGTCGCTACCACTGAGTCTTTGAACATTGCGACGCTATTGGGCTCATACACTTGCGATGACAAGGGTGACATTGTCACGTCTAGTCATGGCCTACTTGAGCAAGCAGATGGTGGCTATCTGGTGATTCCCGCGACATTGTTGCTCGCTAACCCAGCAAGTTGGCAAACTCTAAAGTCCGTTCTCTTAGGTCAAGCCGTTAGCCCGGTTAACGCCAATCCACACAAGATCGCCACCTGTCCACCAGCTAAAACTTATGACATCAAAATCGTCTTGGTCGGTGATCGTCACCAAATTGCTGACTTTGAGTACTTGGAACCAGAGCTGTATACCGGACTCGCTATGTTTACTGAGATTGAAGATGAGTTCGCGGTAAGCAGTCAGACTATCGAACAGTATTTAGGGTTTCTTGCGTGGCTCATTAAGAAATATGAGCTACCTACTCTTTCATTTGGCGCTATACACCGTTTAATGAATGCGGGAGCACGTTACACCGAAGATCAAAACTACATGCCTATCGAGGTTCTTTGGTACCTTTCTCTGTTTCAAGAAGCGTTACTCACATCGAATAACAAGGTACTTTCCGAGCAAGATCTTGAGCAAGCCCTAGATGCCAAATACCATCGCGAAGCCTACCTGCCAGAGCGTGCACTGTCAGACATCACTGACGGGCAAGTCATCATAGAAACGCAAGGCGAATGCATTGGTCAGGTAAACGGCCTTACTGTTATTGATGTCCCAGGTCACCCAATGTCTTATGGTGAGCCAGCACGAATCTCATGTGTTATCCACTTTGGTGACGGCGACATCTCTGACGTTGAGCGCAAAGCAGAGCTAGGCGGTAATCTGCATGCTAAAGGCATGATGATCATGCAGGCATTTGTTAGTAGTGCATTGCAACTTGATGAGCCTCTACCATATTCAGCTTCCGTCGTATTTGAGCAATCTTATAGTGAAGTCGATGGTGATAGCGCAACGTTAGCAGAGCTTTGCTCCTTCGTTTCAGCACTCTCTGAATACCCTATCAATCAGCAGATTGCTGTGACGGGTGCAGTTGACCAGTTTGGTCGCGTGCAAGCCGTTGGCGGTTTAAATGAAAAGATTGAAGGCTTTTACCACGTCTGTAAGCATCAAGGTTTAACCGGCAAGCAAGGTGTTGTGTTACCTAAGTCGAACCTTAAGCATTTGTCGCTTAACAAAGACGTGGTTGAGAGCATTAAGAAAGACGAATTCCATATCTGGTCTGTATCGACTGTGGACGAGGCAATTCCTATCATTATGGGTAAGCCTTTCCGCGGTGAAGATGAAGAAAGCGTTATTAGTAAAATAGCGCAACGTATTGAAAA
Organism: Vibrio tubiashii ATCC 19109; assembly: GCF_000772105.1. NCBI lineage: Bacteria > Pseudomonadati > Pseudomonadota > Gammaproteobacteria > Vibrionales > Vibrionaceae > Vibrio > Vibrio tubiashii. The sequence continues at coordinate 1,628,442 of NZ_CP009354.1, read as the reverse complement.
CTTTGAAAGACACGAGCACCCGCAAGGAATTGTGGAGCGCATCAAAAACTGGTTCGTTTGAACAAAATTTCGCTCATAAATCGACTGATCGGAGTTGTTTAGCGTACACGTGTTCACTAACATGCTGCTATCAAAAATCGGAGTAATTGATAATGCAAAACAAACGTGATTCTTATAACCGTGAAGATCTTCTAGCGTCTAGCCAAGGCGAATTGTTTGGTCCTGGTTACCCTCAACTACCTGCGCCAAATATGCTGATGATGGATCGCGTCACTAAGATGTCTGAGACTGAAGGTGATTTCGGTAAGGGTCTGATTCTAGCTGAGCTAGATATTACTCCAGATCTATGGTTCTTTGATTGCCACTTCCCTGGCGACCCAGTAATGCCTGGCTGTCTTGGCCTTGACGCAATGTGGCAGCTAGTGGGCTTCTTCCTTGGCTGGGTTGGCGGCAAAGGTAAAGGTCGTGCTCTAGGTGTTGGCGAAGTGAAGTTCACAGGTCAAATCCTACCTACAGCGAAAAAAGTGACGTACGAAATTCACATGAAGCGCGTCGTTAACCGCAAGCTAGTGATGGGTCTTGCTGACGGTCGTGTTCTTGTTGACGGTAAAGAAATTTACGTAGCGAAAGATCTTAAAGTTGGTCTTTTCCAAGACACATCTGCTTTCTAAGCATACTGTACTTTACGAAAGCGACTCACTTGAGTCGCTTTTTTGTAACCAACATATTTAGTTATAGTGCATTAGATAACGACTTAAAAGCCCCTTTCGGGGCTAAGTTCCTTTGTTGTATGTGGAATGAGTGTTATTTGTAGAGACCAGAGTGTTTATCTTCTCTGGCATCGCGCCAACCACCAAGCCAATAAGATCGAGCATCCATCTGCTGGTATGGACATGCCTCCATAGAGCGACCATTAAGGCCCGCTTTATATCCTTGAGATTGAGCTCGCTCTAAGCGGTCACGCTTTTGTCTCTTCATAGTGTCGTCCTCATACATAAAATGTTTCTTAACGTACTACTTTCTTAACCTGCCAACAGCGATCTTTGTAAGATCCTGATAACCGATTAATGTGAAGCTTTTATGGCTTCCCAATTAAGATTCGATCAAAAGAACGGTGAATTCAAGCTAAAAAAAAGGCACAGATTCAAAACTGTGAACCTGTGCCCTTGTTTACAATTTAACCTATTTTCTACGGAACCCTAGCAGACCTAATACAGTCAATACCAAGATTCCTAAACTACCACCCTGGCGCTCAACCGTTGTTTGAGTCACTGGGCGTGGGGTAATGCTTCTATCCGAACTTGAAATTGGGACTAACTTAACGCCAACCAGCGAAGCACCTGCGGTACATTTTGCATCAATCGCTTCACTCTCAAAGCCCCCACTACAGAAATAAGCAGTCGCTGCAATCACACCCGCATCATTGATGTCCGATGCTTCTACGATACGGAACTGGTTATTATCTGTGGATGCACCTGAACCATATGTCAAGTCATCGAGGTAACGCGCTTGGCCGCCAATTGGTGCGGCTGAACCAGGTACTGTAGCCGGCGCGGCGCCTAAGTTAGTAATAAAGCCGCGTTGTGCACGTGGCTTACCACCGGATCCACTCGATTCTGGATGACTTTCAAAATCGATAGTACCGACAACATCGTTATGGTTGTTTATCGCGCCTGCTTTACCATTTGCCCCAGTAAAGAAAATACTGCCCGAAAAAGCGGTATAAGCAGGTGCATCTAGGTTAGTTACATAAAACAGTGAGTTTGCGTAAGCACCAGATTGTCGCTCGTTGAGCTTTGTAGTACCAATGGCAATTTTGTTGTTATTAACCGCTTGTAAAGTCTGGTTTGCATATTTTTCCGAGTCAAATGGAAAACCTGTGACTAAATTACTGCCACCAGAACCGAAGGCCTCCCAAGTACTGCCACTATCCTTAGATTTAAATACCGCAGCTTTAAGCCTTACATCACCATCAGAGGTATAACCAACGGCATAGAGAATCGAGTTATCATTAGAATCTACAATGATATCACGGGCACTGCCTTGTGACCTATTATCTCCATTTTCTTTACGATCACTATTAGGCCACGGAATTTCAGTCAACACGGCAGGTGATGTACCAAGCCAAACAGAAGGCTTAGAGGTATAAATTCGACGGTTATCTGTGTTGATATTATTACGAGTAATACTACCAACAGTAAAAATCTTAGTGCCAGCGGCTGTAGCTAATTCTTTTCTTGCCCAATATAGAGCAGAGTTAAAGTCGGCTGCACCTGTCTCAGTCACCGAGTCACTGGCAACAAAACCTTTGAAACTACGATATGCCGTAATATTTGTATCCTGACTACTCCCTACAGGCTTTAATGTACCGCCATCGTTATAAATATCGGTAACAACAGTATTAACATCAGCTTTAACGACGCTACCATTCAAGTACGCGATCGAGCCTGCAAAGTTTTTATCTACCCACTCATTCTTGTAGCCATTATTGTATTGAGCGTTTGCCCAATTTTCACAGAGTGTATCAGCGTACCCTAAATAATTTCGGCAGTAGTTACGAAAACCATCCCAATCATCATCAAGATAGTTCCAACCAAATGGTAGGAAGAAAGGCGCTTCATCACGGTAGTTAAAGCCTTCACGGTAGCGCTTAACTTCTGTAGCCATAGCGGAAGTCGATTCACTACAAGCTTCGTCCCAACATGTATTCGTACCGCTCTTTACCGTTTCTGGAGAAATCGCGACACCGTAGGTAAGGATACTGGTATTGGCTCCTTCTGGGTGCTCTGGGTACACATTATAAAGCGCCGCGTTAGCCGCGAATGAAGCAGCAACCGTTGCCGCTACTGCTGAAATTTTAAAAATCTTGCTAGTCATTAGTTGTTAACTTTCCTGTTGCATTGCTTCGAGCTCTTCCCATCGTTCGAAGGCAATTTCAAGCTCCTGCTCTGTAGCAGTTAGCTTATCTAATACGGGTTGCGTTTGCTCTACGGGTTTTGAAAAGAAATCAGCGCTGTTGACTTGCTCTTGTAAGCTTTCAATGTCTGCTTCTAACTCTTCAAGTTTGGCTGGCAATGCTTCTAACTCTCGCTGCAGTTTATAAGATAACTTCTTAGGCTTGTTCTTTACTGCCGCGGTTTTGGGAGTTTCCTCAACCTGTTTAATGCTTTTTGTTGGTTTTTCAGACGCGCGAGCCTTCTGAGTTTGAATGCGTTGCTGCTGCGCATCATGATAACCACCAACAAATTCCTCAATAACGCCTTCACCTTCAAAGATCCAACTTGTCATTACTGTGTTGTCAACAAACTGACGATCGTGGCTGACAAGTAAAAGCGTACCCTGATAATTGGCAAGTAAATCTTCTAAAAGTTCCAAAGTTTCGATATCTAAATCGTTGGTTGGTTCATCGAGCACCAACAAATTGTTTGGTCTTAGGAAGATTCTTGCTAGCAATAGACGGTTTTTCTCGCCTCCAGAGAGTGCTTTAACCGGAGTACGAGCGCGTTTAGGTGCAAATAGGAAATCTTGCAGATAACTCAACGCATGGCGCTGACGGCCACCAACCATGACTTCTTGTTTGCCATCAGCCAGGTTATCAATCACCGATTTTTCAGGATCAAGCACTTCACGGTACTGGTCAAAATAAGCCACCTCAAGCTTAGTGCCACAGTGGAGCTTACCGGACTGAGGCTGAAGCTCATCCAGCAACAGTTTAAGTAGTGTACTCTTACCACAACCGTTCGGGCCAATCAGTGCAATGCGGTCACCGCGCATGATATTGAAGGAGAAATTCTTAACTATTGACTTACCGTCAATGTCGAAGTTGATGTTCTTCGCTTCGAACACGATCTTGCCTGAGCGCGACGCATCATCAATCTGGATATTCGCTTTGCCCTGCACTTCACGGCGGTCACTTCGCTCTTCTCGTAGTTTCTTAAGCGCACGTACGCGCCCTTCGTTACGTGTGCGTCGAGCCTTGATACCTTGACGAATCCAAACTTCTTCTTGAGCGAGCTTTTTATCGAATTCTGCATTCTGCATCTCTTCGACTCTTAGCATCTCTTCTTTATCGACTAGGTAGTTGTCATAGTTACCAGGGAAAGAAGCCAGTTTGCCGCGATCAAGGTCGACAATACGTGTCGCCATCGATTTAATGAACGCACGGTCGTGAGAGATAAAGATAATCGAGCCACGGAAGTCTTTGAGGAAGTTCTCTAGCCATTCAATCGTCGTAACATCAAGGTGGTTAGTTGGCTCATCAAGTAATAATACGTCTGGATCGCGAACCAGTGCTCTCGCAAGCGCAGCTTTACGCTGCCAGCCACCAGAAAGGTCTGTCAGTTTAGTGTGGCCATCGAGCTTAAGTGCTGCTAACACGTTCTTAATACGGTCTTCAAAGCGCCATGCACCAGAGTGTTCAAGGTTCTCTTGAATACGTGCAAGCTTATTGATGTTCTGCTCTGATGGGTCCACCGCAATCAGATCGAGCTGATCTTGATAGATCTTAATCTGCTCACCAATTTCTGCTAGTCCACCAGCAACATAATCGAACACAGTGCCTTCTTGGTTTCTTGGTGGGTCTTGCTCTAGGCGTGAAACGACAACATCTTGGGTAACTGTTAGCTTTCCATCATCAAGTACCACCTCACCGGCAAGCACTTTCATTAACGTGGATTTCCCCGCACCGTTTCTACCAACCAAACAAACGCGTTCATTCTCTTGCAATGCGAAATCTGCATTATCTAGAAGAGGATGATCACCATAGGCCAGTAATCCATTATTTATTGTTAGTAATGCCATTTTTGTCTAACCAAAGCTGTAATTGTTGTAAATCAAACGGCCAATTAAGCTCGTTACCTTGATAATTCAGCACCGGAATGGTGACACCGTAACGAGAAAACAATTCATCGTCGAAAGCAATATCGACAATCTCGACCTGATAAGAAATATTAAGCTGTTTTGTAAGGTCAAATGCCATCTCACATAGATGGCACCCTTCTGTACTGTATAAAGTGATCACGTGTGACCTACTATTCCTTGTGAGTCAAAACCCAGCAGTTATGAATGTGTTTATTGCGAGAAAAATCCATTGGTAAAGTTTGGTGTGAAATATTCTTCGCAGTTAAACCAAGTTCATCCAAACCTTCCATATCCATCTTAAAGTGACGCTTATTGTTTGAAAACACGATCGTGCCGCCATTACGAAGCAAACGCTTAAGGTTCTTCATTAACTGAATATGGTCACGCTGCACGTCAAAGCTTTGTTCCATGCGCTTCGAGTTGGAGAACGTTGGCGGATCGATAAAGATTAGATCAAATTGTGCCGTTGAGCGCTCAAGCCACTGCAGGCAATCTGCTTGCTCGAATCTATGCTGACGGCCAACTTGACCATTCAGCTTCATGTTTTCTTTTGCCCACTCTAGATAGGTGTTCGACATATCAACCGTTGTTGTTGATTTAGCGCCACCACAAGCGGCATGCACTGTGCCAGATCCGGTGTAAGCAAACAGATTCAAAAAGTCTTTACCTTGAGCCATTTCACCGAGTTTACGACGAGTAATCTTATGGTCTAAGAACAAGCCTGTATCTAGGTAGTCATGAAGGTTTACTTTAAGCTGCACACCATACTCATGTACATTGAGTGTTTCAGACTCTTGAGACAGCTTTTGGTACTGTGAACGCCCTTTCTGCTTCTCACGGACTTTAAGTACAACTTTATTCGCTTCTGTACCCGTTACTTGAATGGCTGCGCGAATGATATCCGTAAGACGACGCTTCGCCTTTTCTTCAGGGATATTCTTTGGTGCCGCGTATTCTTGGATTACAAGGTGATCGAGGTAAACATCAATAGCAACATTGTATTCCGGTAAATCAGCATCATAGATACGGTAGCAATCGAGCTTCTCTTTACGCGCCCATTTACCAATTTTGGCAATGTTCTTCTTCAAGCGGTTAGAAAAATCAGGTGCAATCAGTGACTCAGTGACATTGTCACCTTTATTCTCTACCGGACGGTCACTAATTGAGTAGTTCTTCTGGTGACACGGTAACGCACCATTATTCAGTTTGAACTGTTTGTCTGCACGCATGCGCAAACAGCTTAGAAGCTCATCAGAGCTGGAGAAAATAGACGCTTGGCAACCACCGAACTCAGTCTTCAGCTGAGCACCAAATGCCGTGTACAGAGCAATCAAGCCAGGATGAGTACCTAAACGCTCACCGTATGGTGGGTTTGAAACAATAACGCCCGCTTCAAACTCTTGAGGACGCTTAACCTGCGCGGCATCACCAAGGTTAAATTCAATCAGAGAGTCAACACCTGCACGGCGCGCGTTGTCTTTTGCGGTTTTAAGCACTCGCGCGTCGTTATCAAAGCCGAAAAACTTAGTGTCAACTTTTTTGACGCCCCTTCTCGCCTGTACTGCCGCTTCCGATTTAATCTCAGCCCAAAGCTCAGGTTCAAAGTCTTCTAGAGACTCAAAGCCCCATTTCTCACGGTTCACGCCAGGAGCCATGTTCGCCGCCATCATAGCCGCTTCAATCAAGAGCGTACCTGAGCCACACATAGGGTCTAATAGCGGCTTATCAGCACTCCAGCCACTACGCAGGATAATAGCAGCCGCTAGAGTTTCGCGAAGCGGCGCACGGCCAGATTCAGGGCGATAGCCACGTTGATGAAGGCCGCCACCCACCATATCCACACCAAGAATCGCTTTATCGCGATGCAAACGAACATGGATGCGAAGATCGGCACGATCTTTACTGATCGACGGTCTTGGTAAGTTCTTTTTCTCGAAACTATCCACTACGGCATCTTTCACTTTCATTGCGCCGTACTGGCTATTGCGGATTTCGCGGTTAGTACCATTGAAATCAACAACAAACATCTTCGAACTATGGAATTGATTGACCCAATTCACTGAAGAAGTTGCTAGGTAGAGATCCATATCGTCGTTACAAGTGAACTCAGATAGCACACGGACGAAACGCGACGCTAAGCGACTCCATAAGCAACAACGATATATTTGCTCATTTGATGCTTTAAAGCGTACCCCTGCTTGAACAGGTTTGGCATTAGTGATCCCTAGCTTAGTTAACTCTTCAACCAACAAGTTTTCCAAACCGTTGGACGTAACCGCAAGATATTGATGCATAGTGGTGTTTTAATTCTGTAGAAAATGACCCCGCATTATACCTGACTCCAATAGTTATCGTTAGCTCAATCAGATAAATCCCCCATTTTGTCGTTCAATTGAATGAAATATCGACACTTTCATACTTCGTTGTTCTATTTCAAATCCCGCAAAACATCAAAACCCATTTCTACCAAGTAATCGGCTCTAAAAGCGAAGTGAATACTAATTCACAATCATTTTGGTCTATACCAACAGTGTATTTCCGTGTAATTAAGTTACAGAAAAGCCACAAAAGAGGAATAAACCCTGCTTTTCTAGATTCAGCGGCTATGAAAACATGGAAATTAATTGTGCTATGTGATGATAATTTGAACGTATCTCACAGATGAGAATAAAGATGAGGAGCGTTAGTGGGCTCTCTTTAGCCGAGTTAGGGGCAAAAAAAAGCCAGCAATTATGCTGGCGGGAAATGAAACAAAGGAACGATAATTTGGGTTAGCCCACCAATGCGATTGGTTGGGCGTGAAATAGATGATTCGCTACAGTCAGCCTATCGTGCATCACTTTAATCGCCTGACCAAACTGGAGCGATTTAGAACCATTGAGCTCAAAACCGTCTAGTGAAACAGATGCGCACAGGCTAGCACACTCACCTACCTCTAAAACAATAAAGAAGCCTTCACTCAGGGAGTTCGTTAGACGTATCAAGTCGCCTTCTTCTGGAGCGATTTGGCCATCCGACAGACAGTCGAAAAACCAACTTTTCGGTTGAACGGGTTTATGAAAACGCTTCGCGGCAACACAATACAGTGAGAGCTCTGCTTGTCTTGGCTCACTCAGGCCAAGTAAAGCGATTTGCTCTTTATAGGTTTGATAGGCTGAAGCGTCATCTACTGAGAATTCATTAACGCCAATCGCGCAGTCGACAATCAGCTTACGAGGAAGGTTGGTCTTAAATACCATATCATCACCCAGATCGAGCATAAGGTGCCCTTCTGAGTCATCATAGTACCAAGTCCATTTGTCACTGGGTTTAAGCATCGTTCCATCTCTGAAATTTGATTTGAAGTTAGGTAAAACGCTTAATTACCTTTCCTAGCAATAATTGGATTTTATTAGCTAATAGGCGAAAAAAAAGAGGAAATGAAAACTCATTTCCTCTTGTTATCAATCAGTTTTAATTAGAAATCTATCGTGTGACAATGTCACACCTATTGGCTTTCTATTTTAGTATGACTTAGATGTTTTTGACGATATCACGTACCAGTGCTGGGCCGTGGTAAATAAATCCAGAGTAAACCTGTACTAACTGCGCACCCGCCATCATTTTTTCTTTAGCAGCAACGTAAGAATCAACGCCACCTACTCCAATGACTGGAATTTCATCTTTAAGCTGTTCATGTAGACAGCGAACCACTTCAGTACTTTTGCTTTGAACAGGACGTCCACTTAAACCGCCCGCCTCGTTCGCATGCTTCATACCTTCGACGATTGAACGATCCAATGTTGTGTTGGTTGCAATAACTGCGTCGATCTTGTTTTTAAGCAGAGAGTCACAGATCTGTTTGATCTCATCATCACTAAGATCCGGAGCGATCTTCAATGCAAGAGGAACATATTTACCATGCTTTTCAGCCAGTTCCGCTTGTTTCGTTTTTAGCTCTGACAGCAGTTCATCCAAAGCTTCACCGTATTGCAGTGAACGCAATCCAGGAGTATTTGGCGAAGAAATGTTAACCGCGATGTAGCCTGCGTATTGATATACCTTTTCCATACAGATCAAGTAATCTTCCGCACCCTTTTCAATTGGAGTGTCTTTGTTCTTGCCAATGTTAATACCAAGCACGCAGTCGTATTTGGCTTTCTTGACATTTTCGACAAGGTTATCAACACCTAGGTTGTTGAAACCCATACGGTTGATAATGCCCTCTGCTTCTACAAGACGGAATAGACGTGGCTTGTCATTTCCTGCTTGTGGACGAGGTGTCACTGTGCCAACTTCAACAAAACCAAAGCCCATAGCATCGAATGCTTCAATACACTCGCCGTTTTTATCCAGACCAGCCGCGAGGCCAACTGGGTTACGGAAAGTTAAACCCATACATTCGACTGGACGATGAGGAAGTTGCTGACGGTAAAGAAGATCAAGTGGTGTGCCGGTAAAGCGCTTGAAGTTTTGGATTGCGAGATCGTGTGCCTTTTCGGCATCGAGTTGGAAAAAGCCAGTTCTGGCTAGACGGTAAAGCATTGTGCCTCCGAAAGAAAAAAGCCCCGTATAAACGGGGCTGTATTATTCAATGTTTTACCGAATAATTCAACGAATTATGGCAAACGTTTACTCATTCGCACTGCAATTAAGGTTAAGCAGCATAAGTTCGCGTAATGCAACAGAGAATTTCGCAAATTCATGCACTGAACCCACCTTGAATTCATTGAGAATATTTTCCCAACGGTGTAAAGATGTCTCATTGGTTTCGATCCAATCATCCAGTGCTTTCATCACATCGAGATCTTCTGGCGAACAACCACAGCTCAGTACTTGACCAGTTAGCTGACGCTGTTGCCAATCGAGATCTTCACGGAATGCTGCTCTTGCCAATGCTTGCCAGTTGTTATCCACCGCTTGGCCATTGATTTGCTTCAAGAACCAGTGCAGTGATAAGCGGTCACCCAAGTTGTAGTAAAGCTTAGCCGTTTGCTCGATAGTTTTGCCTTTTTCACGAGACACTGTAGATATATCCAGTACTGAGTATAGACTAGACAAGCGAGCGACATAGCTAGCCACTTCTTCCTTGATGCCCTGATCAATCCAAGCTTGCGCCATCTCGTTGTGCTCTTCCACTTCTGAAGGAACAAGCATGTCATCGAGATGCGTTTTGATTGTATCGACGTCACCTTGGTACAGTTCAATCAGATCTTTAACAGACTGACGACCAGTACGATTGCGTAACAACCAACGTGATAGACGACGTAACGTTCTACGCACGTAGAAGATCATGTCATATTGCGCTTCGGTTGAGGCTTCATTGTCTAGCGAGCGTACTTCTTCTAGTACCTTGCCTAGTCCAAAGATTTCACGAGATGCTACATACGCGTTTGCAATATCAACGACGCACGCACCCGTTTCTTCTTGTAGACGAGTAACAAAGTTACAGCCCATTTCGTTAACCATTTGATTCGCAAGCGCTGTTGCAATAATTTCAGCACGTAGTGGATGATTATCCATTTGCGAAGAGTAGTTACGGCGTAACTCAGTCGGGAAGTAACTCACAAGTTGCTGGGCGTGGAACTCATCTTTTGCGATGTCTTCATGTACCAGCTCTTCTTTGAGAACCATCTTACCGTATGCCACCAGTACAGAAAGCTCTGGACGAGTCAATGCCATACCCTGCTTTTCACGCTCAAGTAAGGTTTCGTCATCTGGAATGTACTCTAGTGCACGATCAAGGTGACCCGCTTTTTCCATAGTATGAATGAAGCGAATTTGTTCCTTAACTAATGACACACCTTGCTGCTCAGTCACTGAGATGGACTCAGATTGACAGTATGCGTCATCTAAAACAATTTCACCCACTTCGTCTTCCATCGACTCAAGGATCTTATTACGCTGCTTAACCGTAAGATCACCATTAGTCACTAGACCATTAAGGAAGATCTTAATGTTGACCTCATTATCGGAACAGTCAACGCCACCTACGTTATCAACGAAGTCGGTATTAACGCGGCCACCAGTCAGTGCATATTCGATACGACCAAGCTGAGTCATACCCAAGTTACCGCCCTCACCGACAACTTTCGCTTTCAGATCTCGACCATCAATACGCAATACATCATTGGCACGGTCGCCAACATCAGTGTGCGTCTCACTCGAAGCCTTAACGTAAGTACCGATACCACCATTCCATAGAAGATCAACTTCCATAGATAGGATCATCTTAATCAGATCATTAGGGGCAACTGAAGATTTCTTGGTACGCAGCATTTTTTGGATTTCTGGCGATAGAGAAATCGACTTAGCACGGCGAGAGAAAATACCGCCACCTTTGGAAATTAGCTTAGCGTCGTAGTCTTCCCAGCTAGAACGTGGAAGATTGAATAAGCGGTTACGCTCTTCCCAACTTGGTGCTGATTCTGGGTTCGGGTCAATAAAGATATGCATATGGTTAAACGCAGCTTGTAGGCGGATGTGCTTAGATAGCAACATACCGTTACCAAATACGTCACCAGCCATATCACCAACACCAATAGCAGTGAAATCTGTAGTCTGACAGTTAATTCCCATTTCACGGAAATGACGCTTAACCGATTCCCAACCACCTTTCGCTGTGATACCCATTGCTTTGTGGTCATAACCGTTTGAACCACCTGAAGCAAATGCATCACCTAACCAGAAGTTGTATTCCTCTGATACAGAGTTCGCAAGATCTGAGAACGTCGCTGTACCCTTATCAGCCGCAACAACCAAATATGGATCATCTTCATCATGACGAACTACACTCTTAGGATGAGCCACTTCGCCTTCGATAATGTTGTCTGACACATCAAGTAGTGCGCGGATAAAGCGTTTGTAACAGCGTTGACCTTCAGCGAAGATTTCATCACGGCCACTTAGCATAGGCTGACGTTTACAGACGAAACCACCTTTTGCACCAACAGGAACGATCACCGTGTTCTTAACTTGCTGCGCTTTCACTAGGCCAAGAATTTCGGTACGGAAATCCTCTTGACGATCTGACCAACGTAGACCACCACGCGCCACTTTACCACCACGCAAATGAACACCTTCAATATCTGGTGCATAAACAAAGATCTCAAACGCAGGTACTGGCTGAGGAATTTCTGGAATATCACTTGGTTTCATCTTAAGTGATAGCCAAGGCTTAGGCTGCTTGTCTTCATTTAACTGATAGTAGTTAGTACGAAGTGTAGCAGTGATCATCTCCATGTAACGACGAAGAATACGATCATCATCCAAGCTTTCAACATGATCCAACTGCTCAGTAATCTTAGCGATAAGATCGTTTTGACCTTTTTGGCTGCCTTTGAATTTAGGTTCGAAACGCTTACCAAACAGCTCCACCAGCCCTTTCGCTAGATCTGGGTAATGGTTCAGCGTATCTTCGATATATTGTTGACTGAATGGGAAGCCAACTTGACGCATATAACGAGCATAAGCACGAAGAATCGAAATCTCACGACCCGTTAGTGACGCACCTAGGACCAAACGGTTAAAGCCATCGCTTTCAAGTTCGCCAGCCCAAATTGCAGCAAATGCCTGTTGGAAACGATCACGCGCTTCACGAAGATCGACGGTTTTCTCGCTCTTATGCAGCATTGAGAAATCTAGGATCCAGTAGACCTGACCATTCGCTTTACGAACTTCGTATGGCGATTCACCAATCACGCGTAAGCCAAGGTTCTCAAGCATTGGCATCACATCGGATAGATGGATTGGCTCATCACGATGATAAAGCTTTAAGCGTACTGATTTTGAATCTGCACCCAACTCTTGTGGACGGTAGAAAAGCATACCCAGTTTGTTATCATCGCTGAGTTTTTCTAAGCGCTCAATATCAGCAACAGCTGAGCCAGGCATCACATCTTCTTTGTACGAACGTGGGAATGCACGTAGGTATTCTTTAGAAAGTGGCAGACCTTTACTTTCACCAAAGTTCGCCACGATCGCTTCTGATAAACGATCATCCCAAGTTGAAGATGCTTCCATTAAGTTTTGCTCAATCGTTTTAACGTCTACGTCCATGTTGTTGTTATCAACACGAACAATATAGTGAGTTCGAGCTAGTGGGCTCTCAGAGAAGTAAGTGGTAAATTCCACTTCTTGTTTACAGCCGAAATACTGCTGAAGAATTCGTTGTGTTTGTCGACGCAGTTCTGTGTTGTAACGATCTTTAGTCACATAAACCATGCAGCTAAAGAAACGACCAAACGGGTCTTTGCGAACGAACAGACGCAGTAGATCTCGATCTTGCATCTGTACAACACCCATACCGACTTCTAGTAGTTCCTCTTCTTTCGCTTGAAGAAGTTCGTCGCGTGGGTAGTTTTCTAGAATATTGTGAAGTGCTTTGTAAGAGTATGAACCTTCTCGGTAACCACTTGCTTCGAGGATACGTTCCACTTTCTCACGAATCAGTGGAATGCCTTCAACACTCTGGTTGTATACCGCTGAAGTGTATAGACCAGTGAAGCGATGCTCACCAATCACTTTACCGTTCTTATCAAATTTCTTGATACCGATATAGTCAGTGTAAGCAGGACGGTGAATACGAGATGCGCGGTTGCCTTTCGTCACGATAAGAAGAAATGGCTTTTTCGCTTCTAAACGTGCAGAGTCAGGGAAATCCGATAGCTTAACAGTGCGCACGCGCTCGCGATTCGCAAATAGCCCTAGACCTTTATCAGCGGTTGGGCGAAGTTCGGTATCGCCATCAACTGAAACAAGATCGTACTCTTTATACCCCATAAACGTGAAGTTGTGATTCCCCAACCAACGAAGGAATTGGATCGACTCATCGTAACGATCACGTTGGATCTCCACCTCTCCTTGTTGTGACTCTACCTGAGCAGTTACCTCTTCAAGTTTTTCAACCATCAGTAACCAGTCTTGAACAACTAATCCGGTGTCATTCAGAATGCTTAATAGTTCAGCTTTCAGTGAAGCCATTTCTTCTTTGGAGCTTAAGCGGTCAACCTCAATATGGAATAGAGACTGAAGTGCACCGTCTCCTTGGTTAATCGCTGTGATCTCGCCTTTTGCGGAACGGGCAATCTGTGTTGGCCCATGCAGCATCAAGTGTGATGAAAGATCCAAACGGCTCAATGCCATTTTTGTTGAGTCAACTAAGAATGGACCATCGGGCACAACAATCTCTACGATTGTGTGGGTAGATTGCCAGCCTTGGCGGCTCACGGTTGGATTAAATACTCGAACAGAAATTTCGTCAGCTTTTTTCTCATTAATATGATGCCATAGCGACACAACGGCACCGTAAAGATCGGATTCGTTACGTTCGACTAAATCGTCTTGAGAAATGTTGCTAAATAAATGTTGAGCTAGTTGGGTGACTAGGGGTTGATGAGCAAGCTCGAGTTTGTCTTGAATAAGCTTATACACTTTTTCAAGCAGAACCGGCATCAATGTTTCACGCGCGGTCATAATCACACTCCACAATTAGAATTGTATGTTTTTTGGGGGTTGTTGTAAGCATAGTGCTTAACACGGGTAATGCCGCTTTATTGTAAAAGCTTTATTGATAAATAGTTAATTCTTTTGGGAGTGGTAAGAGGTGAAATGTTTGAGAATGTGACTAAGGTTCTATTTAAACTTCTATAAAATCAGTTGCTCACAGAAGTTCTAACTTTAGAAACTTATTATTTTGGTCAGTTGTTAATCTGAAACGCCCTTTTAGCCCTATTTGACTAAGAAATGGTCTGAAACGCGATGCAGGCAATTGCAGGCGTAAGCCTTTGTCTGTAACCACTAAAACGTTGCTTGCTGCCCCATTGTAGTGAGCTAAAAAAGTTTGATAAGAGATGTTAAGTGTAAAGTGATATTGATTCATGGTTTGGTCAAAAAAGTAACGATTTTTCTGATAAAACAAAGCACCTGTATAAATAAACAGTAGCACTTTAAAGTGCTACTGTTTTAGACAAATTGATTAAGACTCCAACGCTTTCGTCACTTTCTCAAACAAATCTTTCGCTAGGTTGTCCATCGCTTTCAATGTTTCAAGTTCCGCTTTGATGAGAGCCTGACGCTCATCATCATATTTACGGAATTTCAACAATGGGTCAATTAAGCGTGACGCCACCTGTGGGTTGCTGCTATTTAATTCGCGTAAGATCTCCCCTGCAAACTTGTAGCCTTCACCAGATTTTGCGTGGAAACGTACTGGGTTCATATTGAGGAACGAGCCCACTAAGCTACGAGTACGGTTCGGGTTTTTCAAGCTAAACGCTTCATGATTCATTGTTTGCTTGATCACTTCTAGTACATTTTCAGCAGGATTTGTCCCTTGCAGAGCAAACCACTTGTCCATTACAAGTCCGTCATGCTTCCACTTGTCACTGTAATCAGACATCAATGCCTCACGACATTCAAGCTGAGCACTGTTTGCTGCGCTCATTGCCGCAATGGTATCTGTCATGTTGTTCGCATCAGCATACTGAGCTTTAGCCAAGGTATTGCCTTGTTCAGTGTAGGCAAGATAACCCAATGCCGTATTACGCAGAGAACGTTTACCGATAGCGGCATGTTCAATAGTGTAGTCTTGCTGCTTAAGGCTGTGGTAGATAGCGCTTAACTCGTCTTCAAGCTCCGTCGCCAAGGTGACTTTGATTGCCTTAAGTACTTTCGCTACCGCATCAACATCAACTTGTTTATACCAACCACTCACTTCGTTGTGACTTGGCAGAGACATCATTTCAGCAATAAATGCAGGCTCTAACTCGCTTGAAAGTAGTACACCGCGGAATGCGTCAATCACTTCAGCAGCCAGCTCTACGTCATTACCCGCCTGAACTTTCTCTACGTTGCTACGGATGTATTTCGCTAACAGCATTTGACCAGCATCCCAACGAGCAAATTCGTTGCGTGCTTTCACCATTAGGAAGATCAACTCTTCATCGCTGTAGTCGTACTCTAATTTCACCGGAGCAGAGAACTCACGCAGCAGTGAAGGAACTGGGCGCTCGTTCACTTGCTCGAAGATAAACGTCTGCTTAAGTTCAGTGACATTAAGCACATTGTTGACCAGCTCACTGTTACGGCGTAACTCAATCACATCACCATTTTGTGCATAGAGCTCAACGTCAAACGGAATATGGAGTGCTTGTTTCTCAGTTTGGTCTTGGGTCGGTTCAGTAGCCTGATCTACAGTGAGTGTGTAAGTTTTCGCTACTTGATCATATTCACTACTGACTTTTACAGTCGGTGTACCAGACTGGCTGTACCACAAGCGGAATTGCTTCAGATCCACACCTGATGCGTCTTCCATTGCCGAGACAAAATCTTCACAAGTCGCTGCAGTTCCATCATGACGCTCAAAGTAAAGCTTCATGCCTTTTTGGAAGCCTTCTTCGCCAAGTAAAGTATGCATCATTCGAATCACTTCACTGCCTTTTTCATACACAGTTAATGTGTAGAAGTTATTCATTTCAATAACTTGCTCAGGACGAATCGGGTGAGACATTGGGCTCGCATCTTCCGCAAACTGTGGACCACGAATAATACGAACATTGTTGATACGATTTACGGCGCGAGAACCAAGATCCGAAGAAAACTCTTGATCACGGAATACGGTCAGACCTTCTTTCAGGCTTAACTGGAACCAATCGCGACAAGTAACTCGGTTACCTGTCCAGTTGTGGAAATATTCATGACCAATTACCGCTTCAATACCGAGGTAATCGGTATCTGTCGCCGTTTTTTCATTCGCGAGGACAAACTTAGAGTTAAAGATGTTTAGACCTTTGTTCTCCATCGCGCCCATATTGAAGAAGTCGACTGCTACAATCATGTAAATATCAAGGTCATACTCTAGACCAAAGCGCTCTTCATCCCACTTCATTGAGTTGATCAATGATGTCATCGCATGCGGCGCGCGATCTAAGTTGCCTTTATCAACGAAGATTTCCAGTTCAACATTACGGCCAGACTTAGTGATGTACTTATCGCGCAGTACATCAAAATCACCTGCCACTAAAGCAAACAAGTACGCAGGTTTTGGATGCGGGTCTTGCCACTGAACCCAATGACGTCCGCCTTCAAGTTCACCTTCAGCAACACGGTTACCGTTACTCAGAAGGAATGGATACTCCGCTTTATCGGCAATCACTTTCGTGGTGTATTTCGCCAATACATCAGGGCGATCCATGTAGTAAGTAATGCGTCGGAAACCTTCCGCTTCACACTGGGTACAGAACGCGCCGCCTGACTTATAAAGACCTTCTAGCGCCGTATTTGCTTCCGGGTCAATCAAAGTCACAATCTTAAGTTCAGTTTGCTCTGGTAACTGATGAACTTCTAAAGCACCTTCTAATTCTTCATAGGCAGTCCAAGCTTCACCATTGACGTGAATGCTTTTAAGTTTAAGGTCTTCACCTTCTAGACGAATCGTTGTTGCGTCTTTTAACTGTTTAACCTGCGACACTGCCGTCACAGTGGTTTCGTTATCGAATAGGTCAAACGTAAGATCGATATCAGTAATAGTATGAGATGGAGACTGATAGTCTTTGCGGTATTTGGCTTGAGGAGTCTGAGCCATGTCTAAATCCTTCTGACTAAATTCATTTGAAGAGCACACTACGTATATACGTTAGTATGGCTAGAACGTTGTAAAATCAACGCTGACGAATTGCGTGTTAGCTTACAACTCTAGATACAAAAAAACGAGGCTCTGCTAAGAAATACCTCGTTTTTTGTCTATTGTTGACGTCGAACTCAAACTATTTGTCTAGATAGTCATCAAACCTCACACTTATCTCACTAACGTATTCGATTGAGTACGGCGTATAAAGAGCCTTCTTCCATTTCTAACGTAAGGGTATCTTTATTGAGTATGTAGCGAGTTTCATGTTCGCCGTTTTCGTATAAAAGAACTAAATGCTCCCCTTCAGTGTAATATACGCCCCTGTGTACCGCTTCATCACCGTCATCGTTACTCACTCTGAACATAAATACAAAATCAGGTTGAAGGATAAGATCGAGTTTATGAACATCACTCGACAAAGCTTCATCGCCTTCAAAA
Source organism: Vibrio tubiashii ATCC 19109 (assembly GCF_000772105.1). Taxonomy (NCBI): domain Bacteria; kingdom Pseudomonadati; phylum Pseudomonadota; class Gammaproteobacteria; order Vibrionales; family Vibrionaceae; genus Vibrio; species Vibrio tubiashii. The sequence continues at coordinate 1,610,537 of NZ_CP009354.1, read as the reverse complement.
TGGGCACTCGACCACATTCCAGCCAGAGAATTTGATAGCGCTTTAGTAAAGGTGACTCCGTTAAGATTCAAAAGATTATGGTTTGCAGCATACTGGTAAACTTGTGGCTCTGAAGTATCCAATCCCAGAATAATGGTATCTTCATTCGCGGTGTAAAATCCTTCCCAGTGATCGACCGAATAATCTCGTTTTTGAATATCAATTTTAAAGCTGTAGTTTGAGTCAAGCGTTAGCTTAATCGCCAAAAAGTTTTCTTGTGATTTCTCTGGGTTTGGATTCACCAAATACCAATCACCTAGTAAGAATGGGTGGTCAAACTGCGTTAAGTCACTGTTGTCGCGTACCCCATTACCTAGCACTGAGAAGCTAAACATTAGCGATATCAAAACAATCAATCTCATAGCGTGCTCCTTACTCTTTTTCTTTAAGCTTAGGCACACAAAGTTTATTTAGCGAAAAAATTGATCTAAATCACATTAATTATTAGTAAAAAAAAAGCGAACCCAGTTAGGTCCGCTTTTTAAATCATTGATTAAACTTACGATTTAATCATATCAACCATGATAGCTACAGATTCATCAAGGTAAGCATCAGGCGCTTCATAATCTTTAGGTACATCATCTAAAGACTTAAATGGCTCTTCACCCTCAGCTTTCTGACGTTCGTTGATTCGAGCTAAACGTCTTTCATCTGCTTGATCGCTCTCAGCCTGACGAGTTTTCTTATTCAGTGATAAAGTGTTGTCGTCTTTTTCTGCTTTGTACTTAGCAATATCTTCAGCGATAAAGCCAAATTCAAGATCTTTGGCAATGCGTGCTTCATGTTTGGTGGCTAGCTGATTAACCATCTCAGAGTTACGCTGTAACACTTCATATTTGGCTTTGTCGATGCTATCCCAAGGTAGAGCGTTATCTTCAACACTCTCACCGGTTTCGCTAGGCTCAACTGCAGTTGGATACGCAATATCAGGCGCTACACCTTTATTTTGTGTACTACCACCATCGATTCGGTAAAACTTCTGAATCGTGTACTGAACATAACCAAGCTCTTTATCGAACAAGTCATAGATCTTGCCAAGCGTACGGTGTTGTTGAACCGTACCTTTACCGAAAGAGTTTTCACCAAGAATCACGGCACGACCATAGTCTTGGAGCGCTGCCGCAAAAATCTCTGATGCTGATGCACTATTACGGTTGATCAAGACACTCATCGGACCGTCATAACTGATCTGGTCATCAAAGTCACCTTTCACATTGACTCGGCCGTAGCTGTCACGTACTTGAACCACTGGGCCGCTCTTGATGAATAGTCCGGTTAGTGCCGAAGCTTCTGTCAAAGCACCGCCGCCGTTATTGCGAAGATCGACGATGATACCATCAACATTCTGCTCTTTTAGCTCAGAAATCAACTTATCAGTATCTTTTGCTAGACCGACATAGAAGCTAGGGACTTCAAGTACACCAATCTTCTTGCCGTCTTTCTCGAACACTTCAGATTTAACAGCGCGGTCTTCCAAACGAATTTTGTCACGCTCTAGGGTCACCGTGAATGCTTTCTTATCTTTACCCTCAGGTAAGATTTCCAGATTAACCTTGGTGCCTTTCGGGCCTTTGATCAGCTGCACAACATCGTCAAGTCTCCAACCAATGACATCAACAATCTCTTCACCATCTTGACCAACGCCAATGATTCGATCACCTTCGCCCAGTTGCTTACTCTTAGAAGCCGGACCACCAGCAACTAAAGAGCGAATGACAGTATAGTCATCGGTCATTTGCAATACTGCACCAATCCCTTCTAGAGAAAGATTCATCTCTGTTTGGAACTGCTCGGCATTACGAGGGGAAAGATAGCTAGTATGAGGATCCACTTCACGAGCAAATGCGTTCATATAGAACTGGAACACATCTTCACTGTGCGTTTGACTGAGTCTCTTCAAAGCGTTGTTGTATCGTTTACCAAGAACTTCTTTGACTTCGTCCCACTCTTTGCCTGTGAGTTTCAGATTTAGCGCGTCATACTTGACTCGCTTTCTCCACAACTCATCAAGCTCTGCCGTGTCTTTTGGCCAAGTCGCTTCACTACGATCAAGTTCAATACTCTCATCGATATCAAACTTCATTTCTGTATCAAGAAGCTTAAGCGCATGAACAAATCGCTCATAACGACGCTTCATCGACAAGTTGTACAGTTCAAATGCAATTTGAGTGTCGCCCGACTTTAACTGGTCATCAACAGAGTCTTGCCACTTAGAGATGGCATCGATGTCAGCTTGAGTGAAGACGTTCTTGTTGTAGTCCAACGATTCGACATAGCGCCAAAAGATCTTACGCGATAGGTCATCATTGAGTTTGATATGTTTGTAGTGAGAGCTGGTAAGCTTTTCTTCGACACGCTTACTTGCTGTAGCGTGTTGTGCTTCCGGAGAAAGGACTGGTAAGTCCTCAAGGGTAATTTTTGCTTCTAGAGCATAGGCTGAAGAAGCTGCTAGCCATAAGCTAGCAGCGATCAGCGACATTTTTGAACGGCATTTCATGCGTAGGAGTATCTCCTTTATGCGCGTAGGTGCTCCGCTTTTACAACCATTTGTAGGCCGTTAGACAGTTGAACACGCACATCTTCCTTATTGATTTCAACGATAGTCGCAGCCATGTTTCCTTTACCCATATTGACGTTTACTTGATTGCCAACTTTTACTTCGTCAGCATTCAAAGCACGCGTTTCTACCGGCTTATTGGCTTTTTGTACTTTATTCTGTTGTGGGCGACGGCCTTGTGGCTTTTTCGCAGCTGGCTTAGCTTTCGCTTTGCCTTCTTCACGAGCTTTTTGCGCTTGCTCTTTACGACGAGCTTGCACTTTCGCTTTGCTCTCAGCTAGTGCTGTTTTCGCGTGTTCTACGTGTTCTTCATCTAGCTCACCTGCTGGGTTGCCATCTAAATCTACACGTACTGCACCTGGCTTCACACCGTGAAGGTAACGCCATGATGAAGTGTATTGTCTTAACGCTGCACGAAGTTGAGTTTTGCTTACTTTTGGATCGTCCGTTAGACGCTCCGCAAGATCTTGAAAAATACCAATTTTAAGTGGCTTTGCTTCACCTTCTAAAGTAAAGCACTTAGGGAAACATTCAGCAATATATGCGATAACTTCTTTGCTGTTTTTTAACTTTTCAGTGTTTTCCATGAGGATTCCTGGTTATTGCGGCTTGCCCGCGAGCATTAAGAATTAAATATTTGAGGTATTATAGTGACCTGCAAGCGAAAAACCACACTCAATAGACAAATTATGCCCCGATAGCGTGTGAATTAAGCAGCTTTTCTACTTCGCTCATCAAAAATGTCAGTCCTTCCTCATCAATTTCATTGAATCGACCCACATTAGGGCTATCAATATCTAGTACCCCAGCAATTTCACCATTAATTGAAAATGGGATAACTAACTCAGAATTACTCTCTGCATCACAAGCAATATGACCTTCAAACTCATGCACATCGTATATGCGTTGTACGGTGTTCGTTGCTACCGCTGTTCCACATACACCCCGACCAACAGGAATACGTACACAAGCTGGTTTACCTTGGAATGGGCCAAGAACTAACTCACCGTCTTTCATTAGATAGAAACCAACCCAGTTTAGATTGTCTAACTCCATGTTAAGCAAAGCACTGACATTCGATAGATTCGCAATAAGATCGGTTTCAGATTCAATTAATGACGCAGCTTGCTTGGTTAAGCGGTGGTAATGTTCTATTTTCATTGTTACATCCTTTTGAAAATTCGTGACCTTTGTAAAATTAGAGACTTCTAACATAAATCTGCGTACAATCGCCGCAAAACATTAAATAGTAAGCATTCTCATTATAATGATCGATAATCCCAACACTATTAGCCGTTCTTGGTTGATAACTCAAGTAAAAAAGCACAAGTCGAAACTAATACTTGCCAATGTCATCGCGCTGATTGCGACCTTAATCAGCGTGCCGATCCCTCTATTAATGCCGCTCATGGTGGATGAAGTCCTTCTTAATCAACCGGGTAAAGGGCTAGAGGCAATGAATGCCATGCTGCCTACTTCAATGCAGACACCAACAGGCTACATCGCGCTGACTCTATTGCTGGTGGTCATTATGCGCAGTGCGAGCCAAGCTCTAAGCATTCTACAAAGCCGCCAATTTACCTTGGTGTCAAAAACCATTACCTTCCAAATGCGCAGCAAGATGATCGATAAGCTTGGCCGCATTAGCATTCGTCAATACGAAACGCGTGGCAGCGGTGGCATCAATGCGCACCTTATCACTGATATAGAGACTATCGACCAGTTCATTGGCTCTACACTGAGTAAGTTTTTAATTAGCCTGTTGACCGTCATTGGTACAGCGGGTGTTCTACTATGGCTAGATTGGCGTCTTGGACTGTTTATACTGCTGGTTAATCCAGTCGTCATTTATTTCTCTCGCAAGCTAGGTAGCAAGGTTAAGCACCTTAAAAAGCGTGAGAACCAATCTTTTGAACGCTTTCAAAATCGCTTGGTTGAAACCTTGGACGGTATTTATCAACTGCGCGCCGCCAATAGAGAACGAGAGTTCCTCAATGAACTCAAGGATCAAGCTAACCAGATTCGTGTTGATGCGGATAAGTATGCTTGGCAATCGGAAGCGGCAGGGAGAGTGTCATTCCTACTATTTTTGCTAGGGTTTGAGTTATTCCGAGCGGTCGCCATGCTAATGGTGCTGTTTAGTGACCTGACCATCGGCCAGATCTTCGCCGTCTTTGGTTACTTGTGGTTTATGCTTTCTCCTGTGCAGGAGCTATTGGGTATTCAGTTCTCTTGGTACAGCGCGAAAGCAGCGTTAAAACGTATCAATGCCCTACTCGATTTAGAGGAAGAGCATCGACCTGTCAGCAAGGTCAATCCATTTACTCAAGACCGAGAAGTAGATATCGAGATAGAAGATGTAAACTTCTCTTATAATGAAGAAACTCAGGTCTTAACCAATCTTAATCTGTCTATTCCGGCCGGAAAGAAGGTAGCATTAGTTGGTGCCAGTGGTGGCGGAAAATCAACCCTTATCCAACTGCTAATCGGTGTCTACCAAGCGAATTCAGGCTCAATACGATTTAATGGTCAAACCACTGACGATATCAGTTTTGACATAATTAGAGACCAAATTGCCGTTGTATTACAACAGCCTATACTATTTAATGACACTTTAAGGCATAATCTGACCCTTGGTTCGACCTACGATGATTTGCATTTGTGGCGGGCACTTGAAATTGCACAAATGCAAGATGTCATTAGCCAATTAAGTGACGGCTTAGAAACACAAATAGGTCGAAGCGGTATCCGTTTGTCTGGTGGTCAAAGGCAGCGATTAGCTATTGCGCGAATGATTTTAAGTAATCCAAAGTTTGTCATTTTGGATGAGGCAACGTCCGCCCTTGATACGGCGACAGAAGCAGCCTTGCATAAAGCACTGACAGAATTTTTGCAAGGTCGTACTACACTGATCGTAGCGCACCGATTATCTGCGGTAAAACAAGCAGATCTAATTTACGTACTAGAAGATGGGCAAGTGAGCCAAGCGGGTACACACGGAGAGTTGGTTGAACAACAAGGTTTATATCAAACATTATATGGTAATGTGCAATCGCACAGTTAACCATTCCTATGCCTATTTGAGCGGAGGGGAGCAATGAGCCCCCCTCAACCTCTCCGCGCCCACTCATCGTCCTTAACGTCGATTCGACTATGCGATGGTTGTGAGCTCCCTGTTGATTTAGTGACAGTCGAGCGCGGTAAAAGTGCCTACTGCCCTCGATGTAACACCAAATTATACCGAGGCGGTCGCCCTTCTCTTTCAGGTAATCTCGCGATTGCGCTAACCTGTCTGCTACTGTTTATTCCTTCCCACTTTTTCGATTTTATTAGTATTCGCCTGTTTGGCGTCATGATACCTGCGACCCTTCCAGACGGAGTCTTTACTCTGTTTCAAGAAGGCTTCGTTATGCTCTCATTACTGATCTTTTTCTGTAGTTCTATCGCCCCGTTGATTGTTTGCAGTTCAGTAGTGACGGCGCACATCGCCTTAAAGTATCACCAATTTAAACTACTCAAGGTATCGTTAGCCCTTGTCCAACACTTAAAACCTTGGGTGATGATCGACGTGTTCTTGGTGAGTATCGCCATTTCTTGTTTCAAACTACAAGACTATTCAGACATCATTGTTGGGCCTGGTTTGATAGGCCTACTGCTTCTTCAGGTATCAACCGTGCTACTTGTCACTCGCGTGAGTGTCCGCAGGTACTGGGAAGTGTATGAACCAGAAGACAAGTACGCTGCAATAGAAAAAACGCTACACTGTCACCATTGTCACCTATCTCAACCTGAAGGGACTGAGTGCAAACGCTGTCATAGCCCTATTCACCACCGTAAGCCGCGTTCGATTCAAAAAACATGGGCTTACCTCATTGCCGCTTCGATTGCGATTTTCCCAGCCAACTTAATCCCTATTTCCATTCTTCTAACCAATGGTAAGCGGTTGGAAGATACGATCTTTTCAGGGGTCGCTTCTTTAGTTAAAAGCGGCATGACGGGAATCGCTGTAATTATCTTTGTCGCCAGTATTGTTGTACCTGTCGCGAAAATTCTTGGCTTGTCCTATCTACTACTCGCCATCCAGTTTAAGCGTAAGGTCTACCACAGACACAGAATGACCATCTATTTCATTATTAAGTGGATCGGTCGATGGTCCATGATGGACTTGTTCGTTATCTCCATCATGATGACATTAGTTGATCGAGGCCAAATCCTTGATTTCACGCCCGGGTATGGGGCGGTTGCATTTGGTATCGTTGTTGTATTGACAATGCTAGCTGCAGAAAGCATGGATCCGAGGTTGATTTGGGATAACTACCCAGACGAAAACAAAAACAAAGAGTCACTAAATGAGTAATCCTTCTCCGACACAAAACTCTTACTCGCCTAATATCAAGCGCAATAAAGGGCTATCGCCATTGTGGCTGCTACCTATATTGACCATGGTATTAGCAGGATGGTTGGTGTTTAAAGCGGTTCAAGATGCTGGGCAACGTGTCCAAATCTACTTTTCTGATGCACAAGGCCTAATTGCAGGTAGAACAACCATTCGCTACCAGGGCCTAGAAGTGGGTATGGTGAAAGACATCAACCTAGCGGAAGATTTGCAAAGTATTTATGTAGACGCAGATATTTACCCTGAAGCAACCAAACTGCTGACGAAAGAGACTCGATTTTGGATGGTCAAGCCTACCGCGAGCCTATCAGGAATCTCTGGGCTCGATGCGCTAGTTTCAGGCAACTACATCGCCATATCACCGAGCAGTAACCCGTCAGAGCCAGAAACAGAGTTTACAGCTCTAGAGCGCGCGCCATCTGATCTTATGGCAAGTGAAGGGTTGAATATTTCACTCAAAGCGCGTGACCTTGGAGGAATCTCTGTTGGTTCGCAAATTGTGTATCGTAAAATTCCAATTGGCGAAGTATATAGCTATCAGCTCCATTCAGATTCAAAACACGTCGTAATTCAAGCTTCTATCCAAGATGAGTACCGACATATCATCACCGATGACAGTCGCTTTTGGAACGTAAGCGGTATTGGTGCCAATATTGGTTTTGAAGGTGTCGATGTGCGTCTTGAAAGCCTAAGCGCACTAATTGGCGGCTCTATCGCCGTTGACTCTCCAGATGGAGGCGCGCCTGTTGCTGACAACACTGAATTTAGGCTCTACCCCGACATCAAAACGGCAGGTCGTGGTATTGCAATTAAGGTTGAGCTTCCAGACAACAACAACATCAGTGAAAACGGTGCGCCAATCATGTATCGCGGTATCGAAATCGGCCAGATCACTGATTTAGAACTGAGTAATGGCCGCGAAAGTATTATCGCTTCAGCAGCCATTCAACCCGCTTTCAGCGATATGCTGACCACGGGCAGTAAATTTATTCTCGAAGAAGCCAAAGTGTCACTTTCCGGTGTGGAAAACATTGCCAACATCGTTAAAGGTAACTTCTTAACGATTGTGCCGGGTGAAGGAAATCGCTCGCGTAAGTTTAGTGCCGTTAGAAAGGATGAGTTTAATCGCCAACAAGCTCGCTCGGTGTCGGTTCACTTGGTTGCAGACAACTCATTTGGCTTAGATGAGGGCGCTCATATTCTCTATCGCGGTATTAGTGTCGGTAGTGTGACTCAAGTTCGTTTAGTGGACGATAAAGTTCAACTCGACGCTTTAGTTGATAGCGATTACGCCCATTTGATCAAATCTCAGAACCGTTTCTTTGTGACCGGCAGTGCCAGTGCTGAATTGACAGAGTCTGGTCTAAATATCAGCGTCCCACCTGCTAAACAACTCCTGACTGGTTCAATCAGTTTTGTCAGTGAAGGAAAAGAAAACGCACTGGAAGAGTATCGACTCTACCCAAGTAAGTCGCTGGCTGAACTAGCGAAGTACAATATGTCTGGGTCGACTAAGTTAACGATGTACGCTAACGAGTTGCCTCCGATTAGCAAAGGTAGCCCACTGCTCTATCGTAACCTTCAAGTTGGTAACGTGGCTGATTTCTATCTAGTTGATGGTGGCGTCATTATCTCAGCCAGTATCGAAAACCAGTATAAACATTTAGTCACAGAGCAAACCGTATTTTGGAATCGCTCCGGCGTTGAGATTGATGCCAGCCTTGCGGGTATTAATGTTAAGGCCGCGCCACTCAAATCCCTGATTCAAGGTGGCATTGCGTTTGACTCACTGCCAGGGGTCGACAATAAGCAAAATGACAAATGGCTACTGTATAAAGATTTCAAGACGGCTCGTAAGTTTGGCCAAGTGATCACTCTGACGCTTGAAGGCGAGAACACACTTTCGAAGGGAACAAGCATCAACTATAACGGCGTAAAAGTCGGTGAAGTAACGCTTGTGGTGCCTAACTTTGAGCGTAAGAGTGTCGAAGTCAAAGCGCGCATTCTTCCGGAGTATACTGATACGATTGCCGTTGAAGGCTCTTACTTCTGGCTACCAAAAGCGGAAGTTGGTTTACGGGGTGTCAAGAATATTCAGAACTTGCTCGCTCAATCCATCAGCGTACAACCAGGTAAGGGGAAAACTAAGAACCAATTCGCCTTGCATACCAATAAGAAAGCTATCCGTGGCGTTACCTTTACTCTGCAAAGTGAATCTCGCGGCTCAATCAGCGCCGGTACACCTGTCCTTTACCGAGAGATTGAAGTCGGTGAAGTGACTAAGGTTGAATTGGGAGAATTTGCTGATCGCGTGGTTTCTACCGTAGTCATTGACCCTAATTACGCTTACCTGGTGCGACGCAATAGCGTTTTCTGGAATACATCAGGTGTTGATGTGTCTATCGGCTTAACTGGAGCAAACATCAAAGCGGGTACATTTGATAGTTTAGTTCGTGGAGGTATCACCTTCTCCACTCCAGAGCAAAAACAGCTAGAACCAATCGCTGAGCAAGGTCAATCTTTCTATCTTTACGCTAAAGCAGAAGATGGTTGGAAAGAATGGCGAGCGGCTATTCCTAAACCCTAGCACTCAACGAATTATTCACTATTTACCTAATAAAACGCAGCCTAACCGCTGCGTTTTTCCTATTATTTGGCTATAATCAGCGACCTTTTAAGCCAGTCGAGACAAAGCTTTGCACCATAACGTTTATCTACCAGAAGAGTTCCTGTCTGAAATCGAATCCATTCTTCCTCAAGGTCTGAACATGGACGATTTCGTCGCTGCATGTCAGCGCCCTCTGCGCAAGAGTATTCGAGTCAATACGCTGAAAATAACCGTAGATGAATTTCTTGAACGAGCTAAAGGCAAAGGTTGGCAATTAGAAGCAGTACCTTGGTGCCATGAAGGTTTTTGGATTGAAGCAGATGAGTCTGAAGTTCCGCTAGGAAACACCGCTGAACATATGTCAGGTCTATTCTACATTCAAGAAGCCAGTTCAATGATGCCCGTTTCTGCACTGTTTCAGCAAAGCAATGAGTTCGAAAGTGTACTTGATATGGCTGCTGCTCCAGGCTCAAAAACCACTCAGATTGCTGCTTGTATGGGAAATAGCGGTGTATTGGTAGCGAATGAGTTTTCTGCCAGTCGAGTCAAAGTCTTGCATGCCAATATTGAGCGTTGTGGGGTTCGCAATGCGGCATTGAGCAACTTCGATGGTCGCGTTTTCGGCGGCTGGCTACCAGAGCAGTTCGATGCGGTACTGATTGATGCTCCTTGTTCTGGGGAGGGAACCGTACGCAAAGATGCAGACGCAATGAAAAACTGGACAAAAGAGTCTGTTATTTCCATTTCAGATACGCAGAAAGATCTGATTGAAAGTGCGTTTCATGCTTTGAAACCTGGTGGCGTGATGGTGTACTCCACCTGTACGTTGAGCATTGAAGAAAATCAGCAAGTTTGTCATCACCTCAAAGAGGTGTTTGATGAAGAGGTGAGTTTTGAAAGCTTGAGCGACCTTTTTCCAGACGCGGACAAAGCCCTAACTGAAGAGGGTTTCTTGCACATATTCCCTCAAGTTTATGACTGCGAAGGCTTCTTTGTTGCCCGCATACGAAAGCTTGGTTCGGTCGAAGCACCGAAAGTGAAGAAAAGACTGGGCAAGTTTCCTTTCGAAAAAGCAAATACCAAAACCCAAGCTGACATTCAAACCCAGCTAAAAGCAACCTTAGATATCGACCTACCTAGCGATTGTTCTGTTTGGCTACGCGACAACGATGTATGGTTATTTCCACACGCGTTGGAGCCTATGCTAGGCGAATTGCGCTTTTCACGAATGGGCATAAAGATCGCCGAGGCTCATAAAAAAGGTTATCGCTGGCAGCATCAAGTGGCAACAGCACTTACTAACGGAACTGAGGCAACATCAGTAGCACTTTCAGTCGACGATGCTAGAGAATGGTTTATGGGTCGTGATGTTCGCCCCGAGGGCCTATCAGGCAAAGGTGAAGTGATCGTTAAATTAGGTAACGATGTGATTGGTCTAGGAAAATGGGTTGGAAATCGAATTAAGAATGGTTTACCGCGTGAATTAGTAAGAGATAAAAATCTATTCTAATCGGTAAAACAATAGTATGAAATTCTATGAGAGCCTAGCGATTTCCGAATCTTGGACTACACTTTAGGTATGGATAAAGTCGGAAATTCAAACAGTTAGCGCAGGCTCTCTATGAGCCCTTCCCCTAGGCCCAAAGCAGGATCAGCATTGGGCCTTTTTTTATGGAAGCGGCTTCAAATTTTAACTAAGCGAGGCGAATGCCTTCTTTATCGATAACGATTTTTCCTTGCTTGTATAATCCACCGATCGTTTTCTTAAACGTGCCTTTACTGGTGCGGAAGGCAGCAAAAATTGCTTCTGGAGAAGATTTGTCATTAAGAGGAAGGAAACCCCCTTTCTTCTCTAGCAGGTCCAGCACCTTCTGACTCAAGTCGTCCATTTTGCCAACACCTACCTTTTGCAGAGAAAGATCGATCTTGCCATCTTCACGAACGCTCTTAATGTATCCCTTCAGCTTTTTGCCAATAAACAGCTTACCGAACACATCAGATTTAAAAATCATACCCCAGTGCTGACCTTCAACAATCGCTTTGAAACCTAAGTCGCTTCGCTCTGCGATAATTAGATCCACCTGTTGATTGCGTTGGTAGTTTGCTGGTGTCTTATCAAGCCACTTGTTAAATTTAGTGGTACCTACGATACGACCTGATGCCTTATCGGTGTAGACATAAACTAAAACAGTTTGCCCCATTGCAAAACGGGCGCGCTGTTCACTAAAGGGAATAAGTAGATCTTTGCCTTTAATACCCCAATCAGCAAATGCACCCGTAGAGTTCACACCTTCAATTTTCATCAAACCCCATTCACCCACTTGAGCGATTGGCGTTTCAGTTGTGGCGACTAACTGACTGTCAGAATCGAAGTATAAAAAAGCGTCTAGAGAATCACCTACTTCTACACCTTCTGGAACAAATCGATTTGGCAACAAGGTCGTACCATAATCGCCAGCATCAAGAAATAGGCCGAAATCGGCTCTTTTTACTACTTCTAAGTGGTTAATCTGACCAACTTTAATCATTTCAACTGTCTCTTGTTAAATTTGCGGTGATTATAGCGAATCTCTGTTATGCTTTCGCCAAGTATTTTGTCTTTTTTCTGGAGCTCTATTTGTTAACCGTTGATAAGCAGGACGGCATTACACTCAAAATTTCCCACTCTATGGCGGCGACCAAAAAGTCTGATTTAGACTTGTACTTTTTTGTACCAGGTGAGCTTGGTTTGTCTCCTGACGTTCTCAAAGAGAGTGAATTCTACTATGAATCCATCACTCAAAAACGTGCTTATTACAGTGACAAAACACTTCTCCCTCTCGTTCACAGTCGACTCGCGAAACGTGGCCGACTATCGACCACCCAGTATCGTGTAAGTTTGAGTTTGTTCGCGTATCAGTATGTTATCGCATTAGATAAAGCGGTAAATGAGCTCAATAAACATAACAAAGAAACCGTCACCACTGACGAAGTGGACGAAGTCATCAAGCTTTCCCTCGATATACTGAAAAAGTTACGTCGTAGTGTTCCTTATGAAGAAGGACTTAAACGATACTACGCCAATATTGATAACTATCTTTCTTGGTACACTGGTCAGCGCTTGATGTCTTTGATCGCGCATATGCCGCGAGACAGTGAATACAAAAGTTTAAAAGAGAGCTTGCTTGCTATCGTAGAAAAAGAGGCGGCACACCGTAAGCTCAATAACTACAACTCAAAAAGTGTACGTGACGACGTAACGCGATTAAGTAACAAGATGCGACTGCTACGTCGTTTGATTGAGCATCCTGTCGTTCTGCAAGAGAAAACGCAATCTCTCGGCAAGAACATGAAACGCGTAGTGAAAGGTGGTGCGACTGGCTTTGTCATGGTGTTCGTTACCATCACTGCGATTTTGGCGCGCGACTACTGGGGAGAGATTACCGCCTCCTTCATTGTGTTGATGTCTTTCGTCTATGCACTACGAGAAATCTTCAAAGATGACTTGCGTGACGTGATGTGGCGATGGATTCGTAAAGGTCGCCCTAAATGGCGGAAGCTTTATCTCGATCCAACGACCAAGAAAGCGGTCGGACAAAAACTCGAATGGCTCGATTATAAAGTTTTGGACAAACTGCCAGACAGAATCAAATCGATTCGTAAAAAGCGGGTCGTTCAAAGAGAAGAACAAGTCCTTCATTATAGCTCTCAAACTGAAATGTCGACCTCTAAGTTTATGAGTGGCTATGAAGAAACCCGTGAATCTTTAATGGTTAGTATGCGTGCCCTCACCCGATTGATGGATAAGGGCTCGAATAAAGTCTACACCCATAACAATGGGCAAGTCAGTCGCGAATCGGTAGAGAAACGCCACCTGATAAACTTAATCGCCAAAGAAGATAACCATGACGGTGAGCCTAAATTCTACCGATGGAAGATCGTGTTAAATCGAAGCAAGATTGTCGCCGTTGAGCAAATGGAAGTGGAAGATATCAGCCACCCGTTTGCTTCAGTGACAGAGTAAGAAAGAACTCCGCCATTGGTTCGTCTCCGTGAAGAGTTGGACATATGGCGGTTATTTTTACCGCTTTATTCACCCGTTCACCTGTCTCAAACGTTTCAGCAAGCATTTCATCAATCAACTTGCCATCTTCACACACGAAGTGAACATCGCCTTCCGGGCGTTTTAAAAACTGCCCTTCGACGGCTTTAAAGGCGAGCGATACTTTCTTGCCACAATCTTGGGCTTTACTCATCGCCATAAACCCTCCGGCCACATCCGCGCCTACCGCAAGTACGCCAAAATACATACTGTTGAGGTGATTCTTCGTTCTGCGTTTTAGCGGAATTTTGATTTCGACTCGCTCCGAGTCAAGCTGCAATATCTTTGGTCTTGCCAACCAGATAAATGGGACTTTAAAGAAACCGAAATAGTTAAGATAGAAGTTTGCTTTTGACAATGCTGACAACATAGATCTAATCCGACCAGTTAAATTTCTTCCAGTTCATAACGAACGCACAGTCATGTCAACATTTTGTTAACATTAAGCATTTAAACAGTGATATGAAACAGTTGTTTAATAACCCAACACCAACCTGCTAGTCCAAATGATTTAACAGCTTACTCACGGCCGCTAGGCAACAGTTGAGCGTAATAGTCAGCGCATTCAGAGCAACAAGCACCTGTTCAAACGGTCGATTTTTCAGTTTTACAGCCTCGTATAAAGAAGAATCTCGATAAGTAGTTTATTCCTAGGTGTGTTTCCGTTATCTTTACCGCTTCGCAATAAAAAGAACAGGCTGTGGTATGCCATTAAAAACCGATGAATTAAGAACCCAACCTTTGGGTCCAATGCCGACACCGGCAGAGTTAGGAAGCGCCCATCCCATTACGGACGAAGTAGCCCAGCGTATTGCACAGTCACGTCGTCAAATAGAAAACATTCTTACAGGGGAAGACCAACGCCTTTTGGTGATCGTAGGCCCTTGTTCAGTACATGATACTGAAGCTGCAATTGACTACGCAGAGCGTCTTTCAGCAATTCAAGACCAATACAAAGATGAGCTTTTCATCGTAATGCGTACGTATTTCGAAAAGCCTCGTACTGTCGTCGGTTGGAAGGGACTGATCACAGACCCTAACCTAGACGGTTCTTACGCACTAGAAGCAGGCCTAAACAAGGCGCGTAAGCTTTTGCTAGATATAAACAAACTTGGTCTTGCGACGGCAACTGAGTTTCTCGATATGATCACAGGTCAATACATCGCCGACCTTATCACTTGGGGCGCGATTGGCGCACGTACAACAGAATCTCAGATCCACCGTGAAATGGCTTCTGCACTTTCTTGCCCAGTTGGTTTTAAAAACGGTACTAACGGCAACATCAAGATTGCAATTGATGCGATCCGCGCTTCACAAGCGTCACACTATTTTTACTCTCCGGATAAAAATGGCCGCATGACAGTCTACCGCACTAGTGGTAACCCTTATGGTCACGTCATCCTGCGTGGTGGTGATAAAGGCCCTAACTTTGATGCTGAGTCAGTAGAAGCAGCATGCAAGCAATTGGAAGAGTTTGGTTTGCCACAACGCCTTGTTGTTGACTTTAGCCACGCTAACTGCCAAAAGCAGCATCGCAAACAATTGGATGTTGCTAAAGATATCTGCGAGCAGATTAAATCTGGTAAGAACCAAGTGGCGGGTATCATGGCTGAAAGCTTCATTCTTGAAGGCAACCAGTCAATGGCTGACATCAACAACCTCACCTATGGTCAATCCATCACTGACCCTTGTTTAGGTTGGGAAGATACTGCAACCATGCTTGATATGCTGGCAACAGCTGTTAAAGAACGCTCATAATAGAAGGAAACCAACATGCCATCATTTGATATTGTTTCTGAAGTCGACACTGTAGAACTGCGTAACGCGGTAGACAACGCAACACGCGAACTTGCTACTCGTTTCGATTTTCGTGGTGTAGAAGCATCTTTTGAAATGCAAAAAGATGAATCAGTACGATTGAACGCTGAAGGTGACTTTCAACTGAAGCAAATGCGCGACATTCTACGTGGTCACTTAGCTAAGCGCGGTGTCGATGCGAACTCTATGGAAGCGAAAGGCGAAGAAGCCTCTGGTAAGAACTGGCACCAGATTGTCATTTTCAAGCAAGGTATTGAAACACCTGTTGCGAAAAAGATCGTCAAGCTTATTAAAGATAAGAAGATGAAGGTACAAGCTTCTATTCAGGGCGAAAAAGTACGTGTGACTGGCAAGAAACGCGACGACCTGCAAGCTGTAATCGCTCTAATGCGTGAAGCAGAGCTAGGTCAGCCGTTCCAGTACGAAAACTTCCGTGACTAAGATGAAGTGCTAACCGATAAAAGCCGATACTGTGTATCGGCTTCTTTGTTTTTATTTCCCAGAGCCTAATCTCAACAACAAGTCTTCTCCTTGGAGGAAAGTCACCCCGCTCGATTTAGGTGGGATAAAAACTGCCACACGAAGATCGTCAGCTCTTGCCCTGTTTAACATCTCGGCGAGCTCTGCATCATTGTGATATTCCACTCGCTCGGCATCTCGGCGCACCAGATCTATAAAACTAAATGGACATTTTCCATCAAAAAGCACCAACTCTGCTTGCTGCATCAGCCTTAGGGCTTTCAATGTGAGAAGTTCAACATCATCACCATGTTCAATCCAAGTGATTGAACCTTTTTGATCAAACCCTTCAGTCAACAATGCTTGATACGCACGCTCTAGGCTTGAGTTGGCCGTCGCCTTGTCTACATCGGCACGTGCAAAGAAAGCCTCCCAAAACTTACGACGCTCATCAACAGTTGGCAGCTTTTCCTTTATATCCGCACGCTTAGAGGCGGCAAACTCCGCTTGAAGTGATAAGTTTTGCGGTAGAACGGCTTCCAATTTCTCGCGTACATTACGAATGAGAACAGGAGCCGCTCCACCACTGGATATCGCTAGCTGTATGCGACCACGGTTGATAATAGACGGCGTGATAAAATCGCAATATGGTTGATCGTCTACAACATTTACCAAAATGCCTTGACGTTTAGCATCATGATGCACCTGATGATTCAAACTTGGGTTATCAGTCGTCGCCCATACTTGCACAAATTTCTTTTCGAGCAGTTCTTCTGAATAAAATCCCTGCACCCAACGGCACTCTTCATTCGCTACAAGCTTAGCCAGATAATCTTCAACTTGAGGAGAAACGATCGTCACATCCGCCCCCGCTCTGATCAGGCTATCAACCTTTCTACTCGCGACTTCCCCGCCCCCAACAACCAAGACAGGTTTATGGTTTAAATCTATAAATAGAGGAAAATACTGCATTTCATTCCTTGAGTAACTGAAAACGTCTTTACCCTCGATACTAACAAAATTGGGGCATTAGATTCATGTGATTTCGATCAAGTCCATAATTTATGACCAAATTTTATACTTTCTTTGGTTTTATCAACCACACTGAGACATTCATTCAAACTTCAAATCTAATTGTATTGATAAATTTATTACACCATCCTGTCGCACCAGTTTTGTGACCTGTTGCACTATTTACATTTTAGCAACATATTGCCATTCTAATGTCTGTCAGGGTTTGTGAGTTCAATCAAAAATCTTTTTAAATTATACATTTGAGAAATCACAGATCCTTTCCTACGCTTATAACTGGTTGATTTAACTACGACTCGAAGACGAGCGATAGCAACCTAATAATTAATGAAACACAACATTATTTAATCGTTTAATCAGGATGAGCCTGAACAAACATGGATCATACAGGAAGGATACAAATGGCACATAAACTAACACTTCTTGCTTCAGTTGTAGCTGCATCTACTGCACTGATGTCTACAAGCGCTTCTGCGGCAGATAGCACGCTGGATAAAGTAACTAAACAAGGTTTCCTAACTTGTGGTGTAAGTACTGGCTTGCCAGGTTTCTCTAACCCGAACTCGAAAGGTGAATGGGAAGGTATCGACGTAGAATACTGTCAAGGTCTTGCAGCTGCAGTATTAGGCGATAAAACAAAAGTAAAATACGTTCCTCTAACAGCGAAAGAGCGTTTCACTGCCCTACAATCTGGTGAAATCGACGTTCTTTCTCGTAACACAACTTGGACTCTGCACCGTGATACGGCCCTTGGTCTAAACTTCGTCGGTGTAAACTACTACGATGGTCAAGGCTTTATGGTTAAAAAAGATCTTGGCCTTACAAGTGCTAAAGAGCTAGACGGCGCTTCAGTATGTGTTCAGTCGGGTACTACAACAGAGCTTAACCTAGCTGACTACTTCCGTAACAACGGTATGTCGTACAAACCAGTTGTATTCGATACAGCAGCTCAAACATCTAAAGGTTTCGATGCAGGCCGTTGTGACGTACTTACAACTGACCAATCTGGTCTATATGCACTTCGCTTGAACCTACAAGATCCATCTTCAGCTCAAGTACTTCCAGAGATCATCTCTAAAGAGCCTCTAGGTCCTGTGGTTCGTCAAGGTGATGACCAATGGTTCAACATTGCTAAATGGACACTGGCGGCAATGGTCAACGCAGAAGAGTACGGTATCTCATCTAAAAATGCGGATGAAATGCTTAAGTCAAAAGATCCAAACATCAAGCGTATCCTAGGTGTTGATGGCCCTAAAGGTAAAGGTTTAGGTATCCGTGACGACTGGGGTTACCAAGTTATCAAACAAGTAGGTAACTACGGTGAAAGCTTCGAGCGTACTGTTGGTGAAGGTTCTCCACTGAAAATTTCACGTGGTGTGAACGCTCTATGGAACGCTGGCGGCTTCATGTACGCTCCACCAATCCGTTAATAACTATTATTAGCTAGTTACTAAACAAAAAATTGGGCGGTTTTGGCCGCCCTTTTTATAAAAATGGATTTGAGGTTATAGCTGTATGAAACCTACTAATGTTGCGGCGAATTCGGATAACGGACCGAGTTCAAACGCTAGCCTTATTTACAATCCCACCTTTCGAGCAGTTGTTTTCCAGATTATTGCGATAGCAGCGCTTGTCTTTTTCTTTTACACAATTGTCAATAATGCACTTACCAACTTAGAAGCTCGCGGTATCGCCACGGGTTTTGACTTCCTCGATCAAGAAGCTGGCTTTGGGATTGGCCTGACGCTGATTGAATACGATGAAACCTATTCTTATGGTCGAACATTCGTTATCGGCTTACTTAACACCGCCCTAGTATCGTTTTTTGGTATCATTTTGGCGACCATCATCGGTTTTATTATGGGTATTGCACGCCTATCATCTAACTGGTTGGTTAGCCGATTTGCGGCGGTTTATATTGAGATATTCCGAAACGTTCCTCTGTTACTGCAAATATTCTTTTGGTACTTTGCTGTACTTCAAGCCCTGCCTTCTGCAAGACAAAGTTTGAGCCTAGGTGAAGCAATATTCCTCAACGTACGAGGTCTGTACTTCCCTGCTCCAGTCTTCGAATCAGGCTCATCAGTCGTAATCGGTGCGCTGATTCTCGGTGTTATTGCAACGATATTTATCAATATATGGGCCAATAACAAGCAACGCCTAACGGGTCAGCAAACACCAATGGGTAGAATCGCCCTAGGGTTATGCGTTGGTTTACCAGTTGTGGTTTACTTCTTAATGGGTTCACCAATTACGGCTGAATATCCAGAGCTAAAAGGTTTTAACTTCCGTGGTGGTGTAAGCATTATTCCAGAGCTTGCCGCACTTTTACTGGCTTTAAGTATCTATACTGCTTCGTTTATCGCTGAGATCGTGCGCTCAGGTATCAACGCAGTAAGCCATGGCCAAACGGAAGCTGCGATGTCGCTTGGTCTACCTCGCTCTCGCACTTTAAAGCTTGTCGTTATTCCTCAAGCGCTAAGAATCATCATTCCTCCACTGACTAGCCAATATCTTAACTTAACCAAGAACTCATCACTTGCGATGGCGATTGGTTACCCAGACTTGGTATCCGTGTTTGCAGGTACAACACTCAACCAGACCGGTCAGGCAATCGAGATTATTGCAATGACAATGGGCGTCTACCTCACGTTGAGTTTGTTAACCTCAGCATTGATGAACATATACAACCGTAAAGTTGCTTTGGTGGAGAGATAGCATGAAAGTACATCAATTTCAGCCTGACCTGCCACCTCCAGCAAATACAGTTGGTGTTGTCGGTTGGTTAAGAAAAAACCTGTTTAATGGTCCGGTAAACTCAGTTGTTACCATTGTTCTCGCTTACTTATCGTTTATGCTACTTTGGAACATCGTTGACTGGGCATTTCTGAAAGCGGACTGGGTAGGAACAACCCGTGATGCTTGTAGTCGCGACGGAGCCTGTTGGGTGTTTATCAGCGTACGCTGGGAACAGTTCATGTACGGCTTCTACCCTCAGGAAGAGCTATGGCGTCCGCGTCTGTTTTACATTACTCTAGCAATTTTTACGGTACTGTTAGCGTATGAAAAGACACCAAAACGTCTTTGGATTTGGCTGTTCTTTGTTAACGTTTATCCGTTCATCATTGCAGCATTACTGTATGGTGGTGTATTTGGGTTAGAAGTAGTAGAAACCCATAAATGGGGTGGCTTGCTTGTCACGCTTATCATCGCTCTAGTGGGTATTGTTGTATCACTGCCTATCGGTGTCGCTCTCGCTTTGGGGCGTCGCTCAGATATGCCAATCATCCGCAGTATCTGTACCGTTTACATTGAAGTATGGCGTGGCGTACCACTGATCACTGTGCTCTTCATGGCGTCAGTCATGTTGCCACTGTTCCTTGCTGAAGGTTCGGAGACAGACAAACTGATCCGCGCTCTTATTGGTGTGGTTATGTTCAGTGCGGCCTACATGGCAGAGGTGGTTCGTGGTGGCTTGCAAGCCATTCCTAAGGGTCAATATGAAGCGGCCGACGCTCTAGGACTCACCTACTGGAAGAAAATGGGATTAATCATTTTGCCTCAAGCGCTTAAGATTACCATTCCTTCAATCGTAAACACATTCATTGGCCTATTTAAAGATACCAGTCTTGTACTTATTATTGGTATGTTTGACGTACTCGGTATCGGCCAAGCAGCAAACACTGACCCAGAATGGTTAGGATTTGCTACCGAAAGTTATGTATTTGTCGCGTTAGTGTTCTGGGTATTTTGTTTTGGCATGTCGAGATATTCGATCTGGCTAGAGAACAAACTTCATACCGGTCACAAACGATAATCAGAAAGCTCAAGGACGTATTATGACGCAACAACAAGATTACATGATCCAACTAAAGGATATGAATAAGTGGTACGGTGAGTTTCACGTACTCAAGAACATCAACCTAGATGTGAAGAAAGGCGAAAAAATCGTTATCTGTGGTCCCTCTGGCTCAGGTAAATCAACCATGATTCGCTGCATCAATCGCTTAGAAGAGCACCAGAAAGGTCAGATCATCGTTTCTGGTAATGAATTAACCGACGATCTTAAAAATATTGAAGCGGTTCGCCGTGAAGTCGGAATGTGTTTCCAGCACTTTAACCTCTTCCCTCACCTAACCGTGTTAGAGAACTGTACTCTGGCACCAATCTGGGTCAAGAAGATGCCAAAAGATGAAGCAGAAGCGATTGCGATGAAATATTTGGAGCGTGTTAAGATTCCTGAGCAGGCAGACAAATATCCTGGTCAGCTTTCTGGTGGTCAACAACAACGTGTGGCGATTGCTCGTTCATTGTGTATGAATCCACAAGTGATGCTGTTTGATGAACCTACTTCTGCACTCGATCCTGAAATGGTACGTGAAGTACTGGATGTAATGGTAGAACTGGCAGAAGAAGGGATGACCATGTTGTGTGTAACACACGAAATGGGCTTTGCCAAAGAAGTCGCCGATCGCGTTATCTTTATGGATGCGGGAGAGATTATTGAAGAAAACAACCCGGTCGATTTCTTCGAAAACCCTCAATCAGATCGTACGCAAAACTTCTTAGCACAAATTCTGCATCACTAATCCGTGATCTACGTAAAAGGGGTGACTTAGGTCGCCCCTTTTTAGTTGTTATATTGTGTTACATCTTTCAAAATACATAAGTTTTTATTTCTATTATTATTTTATCTACTACTACACCAACTGGGGCTTGATCTTTTGCTCATTCAACCTCATAAATGTAGATATAAACATAAAACCTCACGAGGAAGATTATGAACAGTCCTATGTTTACACGCACTTCAAGCCAAGAAAGTGCTCTACAAACCAACAAGGTATTGCGTAACACTTATGCACTACTTTCAATGACGCTGCTTTGGTCTGCAGTCGTTGCTGGTGTTGCTATGGTGATGAACCTTCCTCACCCTGGCCTAATTATCACACTAGTAGGCTTTTACGGCTTACTATTCTTAACTGAAAAGAACCGTAACAATGGAATGGGCCTTGTATTCACATTCCTATTAACAGGTTTCATGGGTTACACGTTAGGTCCAATCCTTAACGCCTACGTTGGCGCTGGTATGGGCGATCTTATCGTCACAGCTCTAGGTGGTACTGCGCTTTCATTCTTAGCAGCTTCTGCTTACGCACTGACAACTAAGCGCGACCTATCTATGATGGGTGGCTTGATGCTGTCTCTATTTGTTGTTCTGATTGTTGGTATGATTGCAAGTATCTTCATCCAATCAACAGTACTTCACCTAGCGCTAAGCAGCTTGTTCATTGTTTTCTCTACAATGGCAATTCTTATGACAACTCAAAGCATTGTTCGTGGCGGTGAAACTAACTACATCTCTGCGACAGTGACTCTATACGTATCGATCTACAACATCTTCATTAGCCTGCTTCAAATCTTAGGCATTATGAACAACGACTAATTCGTCATTGTTGTATAGATATGACAAAGCCCGAAAGGTTTCCCTTTCGGGCTTTTTACTTGATATCTTGCCCAGTCAAGGTATGCTGCGCTACCCTATTGAATATCATAAAAATTAGGATCGTAAGATGTTTGAGTACAACGGCAAACAAATCGAAACTGACGCACAAGGCTACTTATTAGATCATACTGATTGGGAAGAAGGTATGATTTCAATACTGGCAGAACAAGAAGGTATCGAGTTAACCGAAGCACACTTAGAAGTGGTTCACTTTGTTCGCGATTTTTACGAAGAGTTCAATACTTCTCCTGCGGTTCGCATGCTCGTTAAAGCGATGGAAAAAGCCCACGGACCAGAAAAAGGTAACAGCAAGTACCTGTTTAAGCTCTTCAAGCAAGGGCCAGCAAAACAAGCAACAAAACTCGCGGGATTACCAAAACCTGCTAAATGTTTATAGCGATAAATGTCCTGTAGTCCCCACTACAGGATCTTAAACCCTTTGTACGGTTTATAAGCGATAGATTCTCGAATCAAGCTATCAACTCTCGCACTTCTAGGCCCGTGTTCTAACCATTTTGCCATCGTTTCTATTTGCGAATCGCTGCCGCAGACCACCACTTCAACATCCCCATTGTCTAGGTTTTTTGCATAGCCTGTCGCTTCGAGTTTAAGACCTTGATATGAAGTATGGTAGCGAAACCCCACTCCTTGAACTAATCCCGATACTGTGAACCTCTCACAACTTTGCTCCATTCCGTATACCTCTACTATTGAGTCAATGATATATTAAGCACGTACTATTCTTACCCATAATGGATATATGGGTCTCTTCATTGGACATAATAATTATGAAAGAAATACCATTTCGTTGGATTGATAAATATCTCATTCATTTAAAAATTCAGGAGAAGTTCTACTTACTCTTCTTACTTCCAGTTATCGCTTTAATTATTTTAACTCTGGTACTCGATAACAGCGCCGATCAAATGCTTAATCACCTTTACCAAGATGAGTTGGTTCTAATGCGTAACCTGATTGAAGCCGGAAACCTTTCCCAAGAGCAGGTCGCGAACATCATCAAGGATTCAAACACCATTCAATTTGGTACTGGCGAAGGTGCTATAAGCGTCAATAACGGAGCGTTCAGTCTAGCGGCCATTCACGAGCAAAACTTGTGGTCAGCGATGTCTACTACCCACATGGTTATCATTTTGGTGACATTGTCACTTATTGCGCTAGGTGTTTACTACATCATGACCTTTATTGGCGGCGCAATGTTTACCATGAATAAAGCGCTCAACACGTTAGCCGATGGTGACCTCACCAGTAGGATGAACTTCTTTAAAGTACGCGATGAATTCAGTGAGATAGCCATCACCATAGACAAGGTTGCTGAACGAGAGCAGAACATGGTGATCTCCATTCAAGAGTCTATCGCATTAATGCAACAGATTAGCTCTGACTTGAACCAATCGAATCAGCAGAGTGCAGAGGTTTCTAGCAGCCAGCAAGAGCACCTAAACTCTCTAGCCAGCGCAACAGAGCAAATGGCTTCAACAATAAGAGAAGTTGCGAACCTCGCTCATGAATCAAGTACCCAGACTGAAGATGCCCGCAGCGTAGCAACACAAGGGCAATCTAAAGTCGGACATACACTCAGCTCAATCTCTAAGCTTTCTCAAGAAGTCCAATCAGCCTCTGAAGCAGTGGCCGAACTTGATGCAAACGCCGCACAAATTGATGAAGTGGTCACGACGATCAACGGTATCTCCGAACAAACCAACCTACTCGCACTTAACGCCGCTATCGAGGCTGCGCGTGCTGGTGAACAAGGCCGCGGTTTTGCGGTGGTTGCCGATGAAGTTCGAGCCTTAGCGGGTCGCACTCAGCAAGCAACAGTAGAGATTCAAACTATGATTGAAGCACTACAACGCAATAGCCAGTCTTTGACTCAGTTGATGGAAACAACGGTTGTTAACGCCTCTGAAGGCCAGCAGCGTATGTCAGAGGTTGACGTTGAAATTGGTGCGCTTGCTGAGAAAAACCAATCAATCTCAGACAGCAGTATTCAGATTGCAACTGCGGCCGAGGAGCAAGGTGTCGTAGCTGACAATATCGCGGCAAGTGTTGAAGAGATACGCGTCCAATCTGACAGCGTGTGTAGCATGATCAATGCGACCAACTCCAATATCGCTCAATTGCGAAATCAAAGCGATCAAATGGAAGCCTTACTTACGGGTCTAAAAGCGTAACAATAAGAGCCGCCACTAGGCGGCTCTTTTATTTGCAATTCCCATACACATCCTAGAAAATACCCCTCCTTTAAAAACAACCTATCGAGTAACCCAATGACTCCAGCTATTTATCTAGTCAAAGGACGAGACAAATCCCTTCGCCGTAAGCACCCATGGGTGTTCTCTCGTGGAATACACAAAGTCGAAGGCGAGCCGAAATTAGGGGAAACTGTTGACGTTTTCGCTCACGATGGTAAATGGTTAGCAAAGGCTGCTTACTCACCGAACTCTCAAATCCGTGCTCGTGTTTGGAGCTTCGAAAAAGAATCAATCGACAAGGGCTTTTTTGTTAAGCGTATTCAAGACGCTCAATTGTTACGTGATGATATCATCGAGCGTGATGGACTCACTGGCTACCGCTTGATTGCTGCTGAGTCAGATGGCCTTCCTGGTATCACCATCGATAAGTACCAAGACTACCTAGTGTGTCAGTTGCTAAGTGCTGGCGCTGAGTTCCACAAACAAACACTTGTGGATGCCTTAGTCGAATGTTTCCCTGACTGTAACGTATACGAACGTTCTGATGTTGCCGTTCGTAAAAAAGAGGGCCTAGAAGAGACTGTGGGCGTCCTTCATGGTCAAGAGCCACCTAAATCTGTAGTTATCGAGGAAAACGGCGTAAAAATCAGTGTCGATATCGTTGGTGGACACAAAACAGGCTTCTACCTTGACCAAAGAGATAGCCGCCAACAAGCAATGAAGTATGTAAAAGATAAAGAAGTTCTGAACTGCTTCTCCTACACTGGTGGCTTTGGTCTTTACTCTTTGAAAGGTGGCGCTAAGCGCGTTATCAATGCTGACGTCTCTCAGCCTGCGCTTGATACAGCGAAGCACAATGCTGAGCTAAATGAGTTCGATATTTCGAAAAAACGCGCTGTATTCCTAAATGCTGATGTGTTCAAGTTGTTACGCGAATATCGCGATCAGGGAACAAAATTTGATGTGGTTATCATGGACCCACCTAAGTTTGTTTCAAGCAAAAATAACTTAACGTCAGGAGCTAACGGATATAAAGATATCAATATGTTAGCCATGCAAATCCTAAAGCCTGGTGGAACCCTACTCACATACTCTTGCTCAGGATTAATGAGCGGAGAGCTATTCCAGAAAGTGATTGCAGACGCTGCGGTTGATTCTGGCCGTCAGGTGAAATTTGTAGAACGCTTTGAACAAGCTGCTGACCACCCCACTGACAGCGCTTACCCAGAAGGTTTCTACCTGAAAGGTTTTGCCTGTAAGGTGTTGTAGAAATAAAAATCAGATAACTATATTGCAAGTTATCTGGTTTCACTATGCAGCTAATCGCTAACAAAAAGGGCCTTTCGGCCCTTTTTACTAGTTAGTTGTATCGTGCACTTTCAGCAAATCATTCAATATAGCGCTAGCATTAGTTATTGAGCCATCTGAAATGTAACTACTGTATTGCGCAGCAGCATCTTGCAACACAACCTCTTGGCTGCTATTTCCATCCGAAATTGTTAGCTTAAGATCTGCGGTTGCCAAGTTATCACCGCCTTCAATTGCAATATCAATCTTATGCTCATTAAGTAAGCTATCTACTGTATCATTAGAGTCAGTGTGGAGTATTTCTGAGATATCAATCTTATCTTCACCTTTCGTGAAATCAGTAATGATATCCCTCTCACCGTCTCTAATATCAACCTGAGTATTGGTGCTATCTTGGTCAACAAACTTGAAGATATCAGCATCATCACCACCAGTTAGAATGTCATTGCCCAGACCACCGATCAGGGTGTCATTTCCTGTCCCACCCAGCAGGAAGTCGTCACCTAGACCACCATCCAGGCTATCGTTTCCGCCCTGACCGTACAGGATGTCATTTCCTTTCCCACCTGTCAGGGTATCCGCTTTATCGTCTGTTCTGGAAACATCAAACTCAGCTGTATTCTGAGATATATAATCATGAATATCCCTTGCGGTAACCGAAGAAGTATCTTCTCCTGTCTGTTGTGCAACATACTTCTGAATAGCCGGAATACCCTGACCGGAGATACCATCAAACTGAATCAGGTCTCCGAACATAATGTCATCACCAGCCAGTCCATCAATCGTGTCACCACCCTGTAACAGATCTATTTCCTGTCCCAAGATAACATTCGCAAGCTCCGTAACATCAATGGCAGTATCCACAATTCCATCGGAATCATAGTCATCCAGCACTGACTCATCCAGATAGTGGCCAAGACCGATTGCCTGAACCGCAGACAGCATAGCAAGCAGCTCAAACATATGTTTGCCCTGATTATTCACCCCACCGCGGTCATAGTAATCAAACGAATGTCCATTAACGCTCATTTGACCAATTTTACTTCCTGTTAATGGTGAATAGAGCTTCCCCTGGCTGTTAATCAATTCCTGACCTTTGTACATAACAACACCGTTGGTGTAATTAGCTGGCAATACATCCGCTAGAGTGATTAGCTGCTCCGTATTCGCATCATAATCCAGCAAGATCTGATCAAACTGACTTTGATACAGACTACTGTTGGTATAGGTGGTCGGCTCACCATCAGAAATAAAGTAAGTCAGATTATTACCACTTTGCTGATCAGCAAACCAATCCACGGCTGACTGGAACGCGGCTTCATAGTTTGTTCCACCGTCGCCCTGGTCAGGGATCTGGGCCAGCGCTGCAACGAAGTCAGCTCGTGGATCATCGCTGTTCAGATCAATCGACACCGAAGTGTTACCGTTGCTGGAGAAATCAGAAATAAGAACGTTAACCTTACCTGAGTGATCGCCCTGTGTACTTGCCAGTATGGAGTCAAATACCGTCAGCAACTCGCTCTTAGCGGTTTTGACATCATGTCCCATACTGCCGGAGGTATCGAGCAGGAACGCGATGTTATAATCCTGGCCGGCTACAATCTGAATACCCTGCACATCACCGACGATCAGGTCGTTGTCTTGAGTTCCGCTTATATTGTCATCGCCGTGAGAGCCGGTGTTCAACACGTACTCTCTCATACTCACGTCAATGGTTTCGCTTCCGGAAGCCGTATCATTGTTACCGCTCTCTGTTGATGTAGCAGAGACACCCAGTTTGAAGTCAAGATCACCGGAATAGGTATAAGGTACCTTGATTTCGGCATCGATATGACCTGAAGCAGGCAGCGCCACTGTGTAAGTACCGTCACCGTTAGCGTTAACAAGTTGACCGCCGACATACAACTCGACTCCGGAAGGAATTCCATCGATATCAACGGTCTCTGCCAGCGCTTCACTGCCGTCAGTATCAACCAGTGCAACATCAATATCGACTGGTAATATCCGGTCATGAAGTACCGTATAAGTACCATTGTCGTTATTGATCTCGACAATCGCATCCTCAAATATCAGACGCTCGATGCCATAGAGATGGTCCCCATCGTCCGTAAGTGGAGAGTTATCGCTGGAAGTATCACGCTCCAGGGAGTCTTTCACTAACCAATAAGGCTTATCTGTATGCTCCAGACCGCGGAAATCGAGTGTATATTCAGAGAGCTTGCCCTGATAGATAACGCTGTCAATGGCCTTTTCACTATCTAAAGATCCCTTTCCTCCGTAAAACGAATCGTTATACCCGGTACCAACAAACGTGTCACTGCCCTGCTGCTGAGCATTTGCAGCCTGAGTATCACCAACAAAATTCTGTGGAGTAGCATTGTCCGGTGCAATCATCAGGTCATTGCCAGCGTGACCATTGTTGAATACCGGGCCTTGAACAACATGCTGGTGATCTGTGCCTGCAAATGAAGTATTGCCATTCTGGACTTGCTCACGTATACCGTCAGGCGTGGTATTAAAGCCTGGTGTGGCCTGTACCTGCTGTAGCTCACCTACCGAAACAGAGATCGAAGGAGCATCTGCGACCGGCGTTACATTGATAGCAAGAGTAGCATTCGCACCAGTATTAGTGGTGTAGTGGACCGACGGTAAAGTTCCGGACCAGTTTTCAACCGGTTCAAACTCATAACTGCCATCGCTGTTTAAAACAAGCTTACCTTCTGTCAGCTGGACAATATCGCCTGGATTGTAGCTCTGGCTATTAACTTCAATTGATGCGACAGAAAGTACATTGTCAGCGTCAGAGTCATTATCAAGAACATTGCCGGTTACCGTCGTATCTTCATTTACTGTAACCTGGTCGTTATCAGCGATCGTAGGCGCATTCTCATGTACCGTTACATCAATCTTAGTCGAATTATATGCTTTACTGGTTGAGTCGTTCTCGGATGAAGTCGCATCAATATAAATTGAGAAATCTTCACTGCTGCCAGATGGTGGCAATACAAAAATATTATCCAGATCCCAGCCAGTCACATCAAACTCACTGGACTCACCATCAGAAACTAGCTCCTGCTTACCATCTGTAAACTTAGCTCCTGCCGGCAAGCCACTGATGCTGACTGACAGACTTTCTGAACCATCAGTATCCTGCAGTGCAACTGTAACCCGGGTCAAAGGTATCCATGTGTCCTGCTGACCTTCATTTGTCTCGTAAGCTTCGTAAACATGCGAGCCATCGACTTCCTGAAGCTCAGAGGTACGTACGCCACTGCTGTCTAACTGGCTTTCATCACTTACAATTCCAAAGTTGCTGTTGCTTAAATCTACCGGTGCAGCACCGTCAACGGACACGTTGACATCAAAGTTACCTGGTCCGCTTTGGTTATGATGATAAATTTCAATCGGATAGAAACCAGACACTGGCGGTGTAAACGGATTACCACTTGGAATATGGCCCGCATCAACTCCCCAGCGAGCCTGGTCGACCAGGTCACCACCAACTTTAATAGCCAGGCTGTCGTCGCCACGCCCTACAAAGTCATAAGTTTTACCTGCTTCCAGATAAACCAAACCTGTAACAAGAACTGCGTTATCTTCTGGTGTGGCGTTACTCGCCGTATCCTGCACATTACTTGTAGTTGACAATGCAGCATCATCAGTATTAAGGGAGTCGATCGCCGTAATCAGGGTATTAGCATTTACGCCATTACCATGAGACCCAAGCTCAACACCTGTCCAGGTAGACACATTGAAGTCCTGAGATGGTAAGCTGATACCGCTTGTTGAGGTATAAATTAACGGAGTATCAGCAACCGGCGTTACATTAATCGCTATCGTCGCTTCTTCACCCGTGTTTATACCGTCAGTTGGTTTGAAACCAATTTCTGCGTAATCCTGCCTCTGATCGCCAACACCCGAGGTTGAATGGCTATCATAACCTGACTCATGTTCGTCAGGGGTAAAGCGAACCTCATCAGAATCAAACTGCGACTTATCCAAAGTCTGCCCAACTGTTACTTGTTTCCACTCACCATCGCTGTCCAGGTATTCAAGTTTGCCGTCATCTGGTAAATCTGTGATTACAATGCCCAGGGAGGTGTTCGGGGAGTCAGGATCCGTGATGCCTAACGAGGACCAGTCTAGGGATACTGAAGTGTCCTCTTGGGTTGTAATTGGCGTTTGACCATTGACCTGAGGCGCATCGTTCGCACCATTGATGGTGATGGTCACCACCTGCTCGGTGCCGTCTTCCGATTTCACCGTGAAGGTTTCTGTCAGTGGCTCTGAGGTCTCGTTCAGCGCGTCTACCGTCGGGTTGCTGTTATCCAGCTCGTACGTCCACTCGCCATTCGCATCCACACTGAACGTGCCGTAATCGCCCGCCACATCACTTTGCGCCTGGAACACGTTGTCTGTGTTGTCCACGTCGCTGGCTTTCAACGTGCCCGTCGCGGTGTTGTCCGCCGCGTCTTCGGTCACGCTGCCGCTATCATCGCCTGTGATTTTCGCGCCGTCGTTCGCACCATTGATGGTGATGGTCACCACCTGCTCGGTGCCGTCTTCCGATTTCACCGTGAAGGTTTCTGTCAGTGGCTCTGAGGTCTCGTTCAGCGCGTCTACCGTCGGGTTGCTGTTATCCAGCTCGTACGTCCACTCGCCATTCGCATCCACACTGAACGTGCCGTAATCGCCCGCCACATCACTTTGCGCCTGGAACACGTTGTCTGTGTTGTCCACGTCGCTGGCTTTCAACGTGCCCGTCGCGGTGTTGTCCGCCGCGTCTTCGGTCACGCTGCCGCTATCATCGCCTGTGATTTTCGCGCCGTCGTTCGCACCATTGATGGTGATGGTCACCACCTGCTCGGTGCCGTCTTCCGATTTCACCGTGAAGGTTTCTGTCAGTGGCTCTGAGGTCTCGTTCAGCGCGTCTACCGTCGGGTTGCTGTTATCCAGCTCGTACGTCCACTCGCCATTCGCATCCACACTGAACGTGCCGTAATCGCCCGCCACATCACTTTGCGCCTGGAACACGTTGTCTGTGTTGTCCACGTCGCTGGCTTTCAACGTGCCCGTCGCGGTGTTGTCCGCCGCGTCTTCGGTCACGCTGCCGCTATCATCGCCTGTGATTTTCGCGCCGTCGTTCGCACCATTGATGGTGATGGTCACCACCTGCTCGGTGCCGTCTTCCGATTTCACCGTGAAGGTTTCTGTCAGTGGCTCTGAGGTCTCGTTCAGCGCGTCTACCGTCGGGTTGCTGTTATCCAGCTCGTACGTCCACTCGCCATTCGCATCCACACTGAACGTGCCGTAATCGCCCGCCACATCACTTTGCGCCTGGAACACGTTGTCTGTGTTGTCCACGTCGCTGGCTTTCAACGTGCCCGTCGCGGTGTTGTCCGCCGCGTCTTCGGTCACGCTGCCGCTATCATCGCCTGTGATTTTCGCGCCGTCGTTCGCACCATTGATGGTGATGGTCACCACCTGCTCGGTGCCGTCTTCCGATTTCACCGTGAAGGTTTCTGTCAGTGGCTCTGAGGTCTCGTTCAGCGCGTCTACCGTCGGGTTGCTGTTATCCAGCTCGTACGTCCACTCGCCATTCGCATCCACACTGAACGTGCCGTAATCGCCCGCCACATCACTTTGCGCCTGGAACACGTTGTCTGTGTTGTCCACGTCGCTGGCTTTCAACGTGCCCGTCGCGGTGTTGTCCGCCGCGTCTTCGGTCACGCTGCCGCTATCATCGCCTGTGATTTTCGCGCCGTCGTTCGCACCATTGATGGTGATGGTCACCACCTGCTCGGTGCCGTCTTCCGATTTCACCGTGAAGGTTTCTGTCAGTGGCTCTGAGGTCTCGTTCAGCGCGTCTACCGTCGGGTTGCTGTTATCCAGCTCGTACGTCCACTCGCCATTCGCATCCACACTGAACGTGCCGTAATCGCCCGCCACATCACTTTGCGCCTGGAACACGTTGTCTGTGTTGTCCACGTCGCTGGCTTTCAACGTGCCCGTCGCGGTGTTGTCCGCCGCGTCTTCGGTCACGCTGCCGCTATCATCGCCTGTGATTTTCGCGCCGTCGTTCGCACCATTGATGGTGATGGTCACCACCTGCTCGGTGCCGTCTTCCGATTTCACCGTGAAGGTTTCTGTCAGTGGCTCTGAGGTCTCGTTCAGCGCGTCTACCGTCGGGTTGCTGTTATCCAGCTCGTACGTCCACTCGCCATTCGCATCCACACTGAACGTGCCGTAATCGCCCGCCACATCACTTTGCGCCTGGAACACGTTGTCTGTGTTGTCCACGTCGCTGGCTTTCAACGTGCCCGTCGCGGTGTTGTCCGCCGCGTCTTCGGTCACGCTGCCGCTATCATCGCCTGTGATTTTCGCGCCGTCGTTCGCACCATTGATGGTGATGGTCACCACCTGCTCGGTGCCGTCTTCCGATTTCACCGTGAAGGTTTCTGTCAGTGGCTCTGAGGTCTCGTTCAGCGCGTCTACCGTCGGGTTGCTGTTATCCAGCTCGTACGTCCACTCGCCATTCGCATCCACACTGAACGTGCCGTAATCGCCCGCCACATCACTTTGCGCCTGGAACACGTTGTCTGTGTTGTCCACGTCGCTGGCTTTCAACGTGCCCGTCGCGGTGTTGTCCGCCGCGTCTTCGGTCACGCTGCCGCTATCATCGCCTGTGATTTTCGCGCCGTCGTTCGCACCATTGATGGTGATGGTCACCACCTGCTCGGTGCCGTCTTCCGATTTCACCGTGAAGGTTTCTGTCAGTGGCTCTGAGGTCTCGTTCAGCGCGTCTACCGTCGGGTTGCTGTTATCCAGCTCGTACGTCCACTCGCCATTCGCATCCACACTGAACGTGCCGTAATCGCCCGCCACATCACTTTGCGCCTGGAACACGTTGTCTGTGTTGTCCACGTCGCTGGCTTTCAACGTGCCCGTCGCGGTGTTGTCCGCCGCGTCTTCGGTCACGCTGCCGCTATCATCGCCTGTGATTTTCGCGCCGTCGTTCGCACCATTGATGGTGATGGTCACCACCTGCTCGGTGCCGTCTTCCGATTTCACCGTGAAGGTTTCTGTCAGTGGCTCTGAGGTCTCGTTCAGCGCGTCTACCGTCGGGTTGCTGTTATCCAGCTCGTACGTCCACTCGCCATTCGCATCCACACTGAACGTGCCGTAATCGCCCGCCACATCACTTTGCGCCTGGAACACGTTGTCTGTGTTGTCCACGTCGCTGGCTTTCAACGTGCCCGTCGCGGTGTTGTCCGCCGCGTCTTCGGTCACGCTGCCGCTATCATCGCCTGTGATTTTCGCGCCGTCGTTCGCACCATTGATGGTGATGGTCACCACCTGCTCGGTGCCGTCTTCCGATTTCACCGTGAAGGTTTCTGTCAGTGGCTCTGAGGTCTCGTTCAGCGCGTCTACCGTCGGGTTGCTGTTATCCAGCTCGTACGTCCACTCGCCATTCGCATCCACACTGAACGTGCCGTAATCGCCCGCCACATCACTTTGCGCCTGGAACACGTTGTCTGTGTTGTCCACGTCGCTGGCTTTCAACGTGCCCGTCGCGGTGTTGTCCGCCGCGTCTTCGGTCACGCTGCCGCTATCATCGCCTGTGATTTTCGCGCCGTCGTTCGCACCATTGATGGTGATGGTCACCACCTGCTCGGTGCCGTCTTCCGATTTCACCGTGAAGGTTTCTGTCAGTGGCTCTGAGGTCTCGTTCAGCGCGTCTACCGTCGGGTTGCTGTTATCCAGCTCGTACGTCCACTCGCCATTCGCATCCACACTGAACGTGCCGTAATCGCCCGCCACATCACTTTGCGCCTGGAACACGTTGTCTGTGTTGTCCACGTCGCTGGCTTTCAACGTGCCCGTCGCGGTGTTGTCCGCCGCGTCTTCGGTCACGCTGCCGCTATCATCGCCTGTGATTTTCGCGCCGTCGTTCGCACCATTGATGGTGATGGTCACCACCTGCTCGGTGCCGTCTTCCGATTTCACCGTGAAGGTTTCTGTCAGTGGCTCTGAGGTCTCGTTCAGCGCGTCTACCGTCGGGTTGCTGTTATCCAGCTCGTACGTCCACTCGCCATTCGCATCCACACTGAACGTGCCGTAATCGCCCGCCACATCACTTTGCGCCTGGAACACGTTGTCTGTGTTGTCCACGTCGCTGGCTTTCAACGTGCCCGTCGCGGTGTTGTCCGCCGCGTCTTCGGTCACGCTGCCGCTATCATCGCCTGTGATTTTCGCGCCGTCGTTCGCACCATTGATGGTGATGGTCACCACCTGCTCGGTGCCGTCTTCCGATTTCACCGTGAAGGTTTCTGTCAGTGGCTCTGAGGTCTCGTTCAGCGCGTCTACCGTCGGGTTGCTGTTATCCAGCTCGTACGTCCACTCGCCATTCGCATCCACACTGAACGTGCCGTAATCGCCCGCCACATCACTTTGCGCCTGGAACACGTTGTCTGTGTTGTCCACGTCGCTGGCTTTCAACGTGCCCGTCGCGGTGTTGTCCGCCGCGTCTTCGGTCACGCTGCCGCTATCATCGCCTGTGATTTTCGCGCCGTCGTTCGCACCATTGATGGTGATGGTCACCACCTGCTCGGTGCCGTCTTCCGATTTCACCGTGAAGGTTTCTGTCAGTGGCTCTGAGGTCTCGTTCAGCGCGTCTACCGTCGGGTTGCTGTTATCCAGCTCGTACGTCCACTCGCCATTCGCATCCACACTGAACGTGCCGTAATCGCCCGCCACATCACTTTGCGCCTGGAACACGTTGTCTGTGTTGTCCACGTCGCTGGCTTTCAACGTGCCCGTCGCGGTGTTGTCCGCCGCGTCTTCGGTCACGCTGCCGCTATCATCGCCTGTGATTTTCGCGCCGTCGTTCGCACCATTGATGGTGATGGTCACCACCTGCTCGGTGCCGTCTTCCGATTTCACCGTGAAGGTTTCTGTCAGTGGCTCTGAGGTCTCGTTCAGCGCGTCTACCGTCGGGTTGCTGTTATCCAGCTCGTACGTCCACTCGCCATTCGCATCCACACTGAACGTGCCGTAATCGCCCGCCACATCACTTTGCGCCTGGAACACGTTGTCTGTGTTGTCCACGTCGCTGGCTTTCAACGTGCCCGTCGCGGTGTTGTCCGCCGCGTCTTCGGTCACGCTGCCGCTATCATCGCCTGTGATTTTCGCGCCGTCGTTCGCACCATTGATGGTGATGGTCACCACCTGCTCGGTGCCGTCTTCCGATTTCACCGTGAAGGTTTCTGTCAGTGGCTCTGAGGTCTCGTTCAGCGCGTCTACCGTCGGGTTGCTGTTATCCAGCTCGTACGTCCACTCGCCATTCGCATCCACACTGAACGT
The DNA here is from genome assembly GCF_000772105.1 of Vibrio tubiashii ATCC 19109. Taxonomy (NCBI): domain Bacteria; kingdom Pseudomonadati; phylum Pseudomonadota; class Gammaproteobacteria; order Vibrionales; family Vibrionaceae; genus Vibrio; species Vibrio tubiashii. The sequence continues at coordinate 1,575,160 of NZ_CP009354.1, read as the reverse complement.
GCCGTAATCGCCCGCCACATCACTTTGCGCCTGGAACACGTTGTCTGTGTTGTCCACGTCGCTGGCTTTCAACGTGCCCGTCGCGGTGTTGTCCGCCGCGTCTTCGGTCACGCTGCCGCTATCATCGCCTGTGATTTTCGCGCCGTCGTTCGCACCATTGATGGTGATGGTCACCACCTGCTCGGTGCCGTCTTCCGATTTCACCGTGAAGGTTTCTGTCAGTGGCTCTGAGGTCTCGTTCAGCGCGTCTACCGTCGGGTTGCTGTTATCCAGCTCGTACGTCCACTCGCCATTCGCATCCACACTGAACGTGCCGTAATCGCCCGCCACATCACTTTGCGCCTGGAACACGTTGTCTGTGTTGTCCACGTCGCTGGCTTTCAACGTGCCCGTCGCGGTGTTGTCCGCCGCGTCTTCGGTCACGCTGCCGCTATCATCGCCTGTGATTTTCGCGCCGTCGTTCGCACCATTGATGGTGATGGTCACCACCTGCTCGGTGCCGTCTTCCGATTTCACCGTGAAGGTTTCTGTCAGTGGCTCTGAGGTCTCGTTCAGCGCGTCTACCGTCGGGTTGCTGTTATCCAGCTCGTACGTCCACTCGCCATTCGCATCCACACTGAACGTGCCGTAATCGCCCGCCACATCACTTTGCGCCTGGAACACGTTGTCTGTGTTGTCCACGTCGCTGGCTTTCAACGTGCCCGTCGCGGTGTTGTCCGCCGCGTCTTCGGTCACGCTGCCGCTATCATCGCCTGTGATTTTCGCGCCGTCGTTCGCACCATTGATGGTGATGGTCACCACCTGCTCGGTGCCGTCTTCCGATTTCACCGTGAAGGTTTCTGTCAGTGGCTCTGAGGTCTCGTTCAGCGCGTCTACCGTCGGGTTGCTGTTATCCAGCTCGTACGTCCACTCGCCATTCGCATCCACACTGAACGTGCCGTAATCGCCCGCCACATCACTTTGCGCCTGGAACACGTTGTCTGTGTTGTCCACGTCGCTGGCTTTCAACGTGCCCGTCGCGGTGTTGTCCGCCGCGTCTTCGGTCACGCTGCCGCTATCATCGCCTGTGATTTTCGCGCCGTCGTTCGCACCATTGATGGTGATGGTCACCACCTGCTCGGTGCCGTCTTCCGATTTCACCGTGAAGGTTTCTGTCAGTGGCTCTGAGGTCTCGTTCAGCGCGTCTACCGTCGGGTTGCTGTTATCCAGCTCGTACGTCCACTCGCCATTCGCATCCACACTGAACGTGCCGTAATCGCCCGCCACATCACTTTGCGCCTGGAACACGTTGTCTGTGTTGTCCACGTCGCTGGCTTTCAACGTGCCCGTCGCGGTGTTGTCCGCCGCGTCTTCGGTCACGCTGCCGCTATCATCGCCTGTGATTTTCGCGCCGTCGTTCGCACCATTGATGGTGATGGTCACCACCTGCTCGGTGCCGTCTTCCGATTTCACCGTGAAGGTTTCTGTCAGTGGCTCTGAGGTCTCGTTCAGCGCGTCTACCGTCGGGTTGCTGTTATCCAGCTCGTACGTCCACTCGCCATTCGCATCCACACTGAACGTGCCGTAATCGCCCGCCACATCACTTTGCGCCTGGAACACGTTGTCTGTGTTGTCCACGTCGCTGGCTTTCAACGTGCCCGTCGCGGTGTTGTCCGCCGCGTCTTCGGTCACGCTGCCGCTATCATCGCCTGTGATTTTCGCAGCATCATTAACCGGCGTAACATCAATATTAACCACAAGGGTAGCCGTACCACCATTGCCATCATCAACGATTACGGTAAAGCTGTCTGGGCCGTTGTAGTTTTCGTTTGGTGTGTACGTCCAGGTGCCGTCTGGGTTGACAACAGCAGTGCCGTTCGTAGGCGTTGAAGTTTGAGAGAAAGTCAGCGTATCGGTTGGGTTTTGATCTGTAGCCGTAAGAGTGCCGCTGATCGCGGTATCTTCATCTGTAGTTACGGCAAGGCTTTCACCAAGCGGATCGTTGTTTAAGTCAACGAAAATAGGCTCAAACAGTTGGAATTGGTCTAGCAAAGTTAGGCTTTGGGTTTGGGATAAACCTAGTGATTGGAACCCTTCCGTTGTGAACTCGGTGCTGGCAATAGTTTCGGTACCATCACGGGAAACAGAACCACTTGAAGTCAAGCTCGACCCTGTTTGCCCACCAGCGGCCGTTGCGAAATCTTCACCAAGCTGAGTTGGGTCTTGCCCTTCTTCTAAGGCAGCAAAAATATCGTCAATTTCGGCGGTGATATCTTGAGGCTCACCACTTTGATCAACTAGCTCAACTTGTAACTGCTGATCGCTGCCGTTAACTTCAGTTTCCGCTTGAACGATAACCTCACCAGGCTTGGGCAATTCGCCGTCGATTAGAACACGTACATTACCGTTTACGTCGATGACGATAATTTGGTTGGCCGCAAGATTACCCATTGCTACGTAAGTACCAAAACCCATATTTTAAGTCCTTAATCCTTGACTGCTTTCTTTTGTTATGTTGCCTGTGACAAATATTTGGCAATATATAAATTCATGTTCTTTATAAATTACCATTTTTCATATCTGCGCTAAACCTGTTTTTTGAACAAAAGCCGCAACAAACACGACACAAGTTGCATTTCTCAACATTGAGAAGCGGAACTAAGATCTCGATTTTAGCTGCTTTTATAGGGTATGGCGTTCATGTAGTCACTCTTTAATGCATAAAATCGACCACAGCGTAAATTAACATAATTACAACAACTTATTTGTTAAATAGATTAGTTTTCTCTGCTCAAGGGTGTTATTTTATTGGCGCCATTAATGGATATATCTCAGTATTGAGACAGTAAAATTGAGTAATATCCTCACCTACGAGCACTTCGAGGAGAGTCAGAGTGAATTGGAATAAGTTGAAAGTACTAAGTTGCGCGGTTGCACTTAGCTTTCCAGCACACAGTCAAACATTAGAGCAAGCCGTCGCATTTACGATTACGACCAATCCAGAAATCAAAGCTTCTTACAACGAATTTAAAAGCAAGTTTTACGATGCAGAAGCTTCTGGTGGCGCCTATATGCCAAAGCTCGACTTGGATGCAGGAATTGGGTTCGAAGCTGTTGACCCAGCCACGACAGCTCCAAAAACTGAGTTAACCCGTAAAGAAGCAACGCTAACGCTTACGCAGCTGTTGTGGGATGGCTCGGCGACACTCAACGATATGGATCGCACCGCAGCAGATGCGGAATCTGTTCGCTTCCAACTAATGTCAGACGCTCAAGACATTGCTCTTCAGGTGACTAAAATCTATTTAGACGCAACAAAAGCTTACGAAGTGTTAGCACTATCGGAAAGCAACCTTGCTGTGCATAAAGAGATTTACTCAGATATAAAGAAGCGCGTTGATTCCGGTATTGGTTCAACGGCGGATTTATCGCAAGTTGAAGCGCGTTTAGCAAAAGCACATGGTAACTTGCTCGCCGCGCAAAATAATCTATTTGATGTTCACACTCAGTTTAAGCGCATTGTAGGTCAGTCACCACAGGGACTTACCTTCCCTCGCGCAGATCAAACAGCCATCCCTTTTACCGTAGATGAAGCTTTAGATACTGCGTTTAACGCTCACCCAGTAATTAAAGTGGCTCAAGCAGACGTCGACTCTGCTCGATTCCAATACGATCAAACTAAAGGCGTGAACTACCCAACTTTATCTATTGAAGCTAACCAGACTTGGCGTGATGATGCGGGTGGTATTAGAGGAAGTAGCGATGAGTTCTCAGCAATGCTCCGTATGCGTTACAACTTATACAACGGTGGCTCAGACTCTGACCGAACTGAAAGTGCCGCATATCAGCTTAACAAAGCAAAAGATTTTCGTGACCGCACCTACCGTAGCGTAGAGGAAGGCTTACGTCTCTCTTGGAGTGCGCTTGATCTAACGGTACAACAAAAAGACTTTCTTGCAGACCATGTAGACTCGGCGTCAGATACCGTTATTGCGTATGAAAAGCAGTACAAACTTGGAAAGCGTACCCTACTTGATCTATTAAACACTGAAAACGAATTGTTTGAAGCACGTAAAGGGTATTTGGATGCTAAATACGACGAGCAATACGCTAAGTATCGCGTAATGAACGCGACAGGCAACCTGCTAGCAGCACTTCGTGTCGATACACCTCAAGAGTGGAATGAAAAGGTAGAATACTGATATGAATAAATCACTTGTAACTATGATTATCGCGGCTACCGTATTCACTGCTCCTCTCAAAGCAGAAGACGCGTACGAATACATTGACACCCCAACTCCAAACCAAGTGGACGACTTACTTGATGATGACAAAGATGGTGTTATTAATGCTCGTGACCTGTGTCCTCAAACTCCCCGCCTTGCTGAAATAGACAACGACGGCTGCGGCACTTACGTGAAGACAGAAGAAGAGATGAGCTTACATATCTTGTTTGCCAACGACTCTGATGAAATTCAGCCAGTATTTCTTGCCCAAATTCGCGAGATGGCCGACTTCCTTGAAAGCTACCCATCAACTTCAATTGAACTGCAAGGTTATGCGAGTAAAGTCGGTAAGCCTGAGTACAATATGGCCCTTTCAAAGCGACGTGCCATAGCGGTCGAAGATGCTTTGCTAGCAAATGGAACCGCCTCTGATCGAGTACGTATTGTCGGCTATGGTGACACGAACCTAAGTGAGACAGGTACCGACGAAATCAGCCATGCTAAAAACCGCAAAGTCGTCGCAACCGTTATCGGACACAAAGGTAACGTAAAAGAAGAATGGTCCATTTTCACTAAAATTAAAAAATAGCCGTTTTTCTTAGATTAAGGGGGCTTAGGCTCCCTTTTTTATTTTGCTTTGCTGTATTGAGTGTTACCCTAGCAGCGAATCCACGTATGAGATAATACCAATGAGCAAATTAACTGCTGATATTCAAGCAAACCTTGAGTTATTCGTTGCTGAAACGAAGCAATCTAAACTGGTTTGGGGAATGCGTAACGAAGAAGGCTGGCTGTCTTGCGATTCTACAGAATTTGAAAACAGTGAAGTAATGCCTTTCTGGTCTTCTAAACAAGATGCAGAAACTCACAATGTTGAAGAGTGGGCAGATTTCGAAGTGCTTGAGATTCCGCTAGACATCTTTGTTGAAGATTGGCTACTCACCTTAGCAGAGGACGGTGTTCTAGTTGGTACAAACTGGAATGACCAACTGGAAGGTAAAGAGATGGAACCATCTGACCTAGCTAAATTGTACTTAGACTAAGTAGATTTGAAAAATGCGCCTCGAAGGCGCATTTTTTTATAGAAATCAAAGCTATCCAAGTCGCATTTATTCAATTCAAATTTAGCAACACATTGTACCCTATTAGTAAGTTACTCTACTATGTAACAAACAAAACTAATACTAAATACAATGAAACGTCTAACCGCTTGGTATATCGCTTTTGCTGCACTCGCATCTACTTCGGCACAGGCCATTAATACAAATCATCTAGAGAAGTGGGAGATCGCTTACAGCGAAGCACTTAAGGTCAGCGAGAGCAAAGCATTATCGATGCTACAAGATCGGTACAACTCGCTACCTCCAAATATCGAAAAGCTCTACATTAGCTCCAAACTACATGGTTTTATGACGCAGCGAGGACAGCCATATTATGGCAATGAGCTCGTCTTCAACCCGGAGTACTCCAAATTAGAACAAACATTTATTGAAGCTCTCAATAAGGAGCTCAGTCTCGACTTTTCAACCGCACGTTCAAACTACCTCGACTTACTTAAACACTTTAGTACAAGTAATGATCTTCAAGGCAAGATTCTATTTGAGTATCACCTATGTCGTGCTATGAACATGCAAGGTCAATATTACAGTGCGCAGCTGTATTGCAACGCACTTGAAACACACATAAAAGATACCGACCAATCGATTCTTCCCAAACACCTTGCTCTTCGCGTAATTGCGAACAACCAAGAGTTCACTGGGGATTATAAGAGTTCACTAGAAACCTACCAAAGCTACCTAGCAGTAATCCCAAATTACGTTGACCCTTCTGGGGTATACAATGATGCAGGGCTTTTGCTTAAAACACTCGGTCAGTTCGATTTGGCTAAAGAGTACTTAACGATTTCTCTCAGAATAAGAGCAACCGCTAAATCTCCTCTCAAATTGGCGCAATCTCACCATAGCATGGGCGATATATTATTGGCATCGCAGGATTATCATGGCGCCGTCGAACACTTCAAACACTCGAAACTTCTGCTAGATAGATTCAATCATGCCTATGGATTGACCTGTGTAAAGTTGGGCCTAGGTAAGGCTTATGCAGCATTAAAGCAATTTGAGCTTGCAGAGCAATTCTTATTAGATTCGCTCAACTCCGCTGAGACTCAAAATAATGAGCAGATTCAGGGCGAGATCTATCTTGCTCTCTCCCTACTAGACAATGCAAAAGGTGGCTACAGCTCGGCATTGTATTTCGCTCAACGGGCAAATGATTTGGCCACCAAAATTGGCAGTGAACGATTACAAGCACGTGCACTTAGAACAATGGCTCAGCTTGAGGAAGCTAATGGCAATTACGCCGTCGCCCTGAAGCATTACCAACACTATTTTGATTCAGAGTTATCTAAAAGAACCAAGAGCAGTCGCTCTGCTTTTTTGGCGCTAGAACTCGCGCAAAAAGAGTTTAATCAGAAAGTGAAAGATAACAAGAGTGTTGAAATCATTGAATCCCTTGAGCAAGAAGTCGTTAAATTACTCTCTCAACGGCAGATGTTCTTACTACTTATTGTTCTCTTGCTCGCCACCATTATCGGACAGTATTTCTTTAGCATAACAAAAAGTAGAAAAGCAGAAATGGATCAGCTTACAGGGGCGCTTAACCGAGCCGCGGCCATCAAACGAATTAGAGCGATTGATAGAACCTCAGCCCAAATTCGCAAACACGTACTCATCTTACTTGATCTAGATGACTTTAAGCATATCAATGACAGCTATGGCCACCCTACCGGTGACCGCGCTCTCGCTACCATAGCAAAAGGAATCAATGAAGTTATCAATGAAGAGGATGTATTTGGTCGACTCGGAGGCGAAGAGTTTGTCATCGTTTTGAGAAATGTCGATGAGCTTGATGTTAGAGACAGAGTAGAAAATCTCCACCAGACCATCGCGAGGAGCACTTTTGAAGCGGAAAATAGCGAAAAGCTCAACGTTACCGCGAGCTTTTCTTATCTTGCTACATCTAAACCACTACATGACTTTGATGAACTCTATTCAATTTTGGATCAGGCGCTTTATCAAGTGAAACAAAATGGTAAGAACCAGATTATTGATGCCTACAATGAGCCTATTTATCTGCCGAGTTCTGCTTACGTACCAGTTCAGCCATAATAGCCTTGCGCTCAGAAAGGTAGTCGTTTAAGCCTACCTTTCTCAGCTCGCAAGATGGGCAATCACCACATCCATCACCGATGACACCATTATAACAAGTAAGCGTTTTCTCTCTTACCAGTTGCAGAGCATCGTATTGATCAGCCAGCGCCCAAGTTTCCGCTTTGTTTAGCCACATCAGCGGCGTAGAAATTTCTAGCTGACGATCCATACCCTGCACAAGCGCATTATTCATCGCTTTTACAAAATCATTACGACAATCCGGATAACCAGAGAAGTCTGTTTCACACACACCGGTAATCACAGTCTGTGCGCCAATTTGATAAGCGTAAATACCTGCAAGGGTAAGAAATAGGATATTACGTCCTGGTACGAATGAGTTAGGTAAACCGTTCTCTTGTAACTCATGGGATACTGGAATATCGTCGCGTGTTAAAGAGCTAATAGCAAGCTCATTTAATAAGCCAACATCCATCACTTTATGAGCTTTGACACTTAGTTCTTTCGCTAAGCTTTGTGCGACTTCGATTTCAAGTTTATGGCGCTGACCATAGTCAAATGTGATGGCATGAACTTCATCAAAATCTTTAATTGCTTGTACTAGACAAGTCGTTGAGTCTTGTCCACCACTAAATACGACAACTGCTTTTTTCATTTTGAATTCCTTTACGCAATGCTTAGATATTTGTGAGTTTGAATCGATAATCGCCAGTTTCTCGCAACACATACATCAATACAGAGCTGGGTCGCTCGAGGCTTTTGACTAATTGGTTGAAGTGCAATCGTTGTCTCTTCAGGCACGTTTGCTCTTTCCAATAGTTCATCTAGGTGGTCGATATCTTTTTGCGTCGCCACCGGATGTTTGATCTCATTCGCTCGAACCAGTGCAGAATCAAGAACGGGGAGCTTACCTTTCATCGCGACTTTAGGTGACACCGTCACCCATGTATTGTCTGTCGTTTTGACCTCAGATGTGCCACTGGTTTCGATCTGACATCGACAACCATGCGCTTCAAATGCTTGAGTCAAAGGAACCAGATCATAGATACAAGGTTCTCCGCCAGTAATCACAACATGCTTAGCAGTGTAACCTTGCTTTATGTACTCATTAACAATGTCCATCGCCGATACAGAGCACCAAGTTGGAGAGTCCTCTTTCTTAGCTAAGATCTCATCTAGAGGTCTTTCGTCTTGAGGAGTTGCATCCCAAGTTTGCTTGGTATCGCACCACGCACAACCTACAGGGCACTCTTGCAAGCGAACAAATACAGAAGGAACACCGGTGAAGACCCCTTCCCCTTGGATGGTTTCGAACATTTCGTTAATTTTATACAACTTAATCTCAGCCTAATTTATCTTCAAAATTCTGCAGGAACGTGACCTTAAAGGAGACGCCGTGGAAGGTCAACTAAATCATAAATTGATCAATCTTTTCACAGCGATTATTCTGCTTCTTTTTGTTAATTTTGTAGTTAGGTTTTAGGTAAGTTATGTATAAGCTAATAGCACTCGATTTAGATGGCACGTTGCTAACGAGTGACAAAACGATTTCCCAAAGAACAAAGCATACGATCGCTGAAGCGCGTAAACGAGGTGTAAAAGTCGTACTCGCATCTGGTCGTCCATTAGATGGAATGCAAAGTAAGCTAGACGAACTTGAGATTGAAGGTGATAACGAGTTTGTCGTTTTCTTCAATGGCTCAATGGTGAAGGAAATTGGCACAAATAGAGTGATCCACTCGGCGATTATTGACGGAAAGCGAGCAAAGCAAGTCGCGGAACTGGCTAACAAACTGAATTTAGATTGCCATGCGTTCAGTAACGAGTTTGGATTAATAACGCCAAAATTCAACGAGTTCACCGACGTTGAAGCAACCATCAATCAAATACCAGTCATCGAGAAGAACTTTGATGAGTTAGAAGATGACCACCCTATCATTAAAGCGATGATTGTCGGCGCTCCTGACAAACTCACCGCCGCAATCAATAATATTCCAGCTAGTTATCAAGATGAATTCACAATCGTCCAGAGCGCTCCTATCTTCTTGGAGTTTTTAAACCTTGAAAGTAACAAAGGGGTTGGCATTAAGGCGATTGCTGAACATTTAGGCATTTCATCTAGCGAAGTGATCTGTATGGGCGACGCCGAAAATGACCATCATATGATCGAATACGCAGGGTTAGGCGTAGCAATGCAGAATGCAATGGAGCAAACCAAAGCTATCGCCAATCATATTACATTGAGTAACGATGATGATGGCGTGGCGACAGTAATTGAAGAATTTATTTTAGCTCGCTAGAAGCTCGGAGGTTTAGCCTCCGATAAATTGTCGCAATGGTCACGATAAAAACTTTTATCCAACAAAACCAAACAGTTATACGACATCCCCACCTGTAATTGCTATTATTCCAGCCTTGTTTATTATTTCTACAGGCTGGATATATGTTTACCGATTTATCTGTTAAAAAGAAAATCGTTCTGCCCGTTTTTTTGATCATTTTACTTTTTGCCACTAGCTCCATAATTAATATTGTCGCTTCTCAAAAAAGAGCGCATCTATCTAATTCGATTCAGCAGCACTACCTACCTGCTCTCTTTACTCTTGAAGACGCCTATCGAGATTTATACCAAGCGACCTCAGCAGTTCAAGCCCTAGTATTGGCCACATCAGAAAAAGAAATCGAGCATCACCGCTTTGAGTATAAAGACAATGCTTATAAAGCTTTACCTCGTATGGAGCACGCAATGGAGCTTGTGAAACTAGAGTTGCTCCCTAACTCACTCAAGCCAGAGATTGAACAGCTGGTTCGACTGGGTAATGACTGGCTCTCAAGTTATGAAGCGTTTATTAATGCACCTGAGTCAGAGTGGCAGCTATTCTATGAACAAAATAAACAAACCTTCGACCGTCAGTTTGTCGAAGTACGTCAACAGCTCAATGTCGTTAAAGATGCGATAGAAGCCGCACGCAGTGAAACTCAGATTGCAAACGAAGCGGCGGCAAAGCAAGCTGAACTGGCACTAGAAGTTGGCACATTCATTGTTATTCTTATTGCCCTGTTAACCTGCTGGTTTTTGATCAAAGCGATAGTGAAACCTATCGAACAGATCACTCAAACCATGCATGATATCGCCTCTGGAGACGGTGATTTAAGTCAACGAATTTCCAGCCAATCAAAAGATGAAATCGGCCAGCTCGCGGAAGGCTTCAATACCTTTGTTTCAAAGATTCAGCACACCATTGAACAGGTTATTGATAGCGCAGCTTCGGTTCGCAGCGAAATGGCACATCTTTCCACTGTGGCACAGTCCATTTCTGATTCGACCAATCAGCAACAGCATGAAAGCGAAGTCGTAGCGGCAGCGGTACATGAAATGCAAACGACCAGTCATTTGGTCAGCGAAAACGCAAGTAGCGCGGCAGATGCCAGTCACGGAGCTAATCAGGAGGTTAAGTCAGCCAACTCAGTATTAGAGTCAACTGTTGAGTCTATTCGTGAACTAGCCGCTGATATAGACAATGCTAGCGGAGTCATTCATACATTAGATCAAGACGTTGCCAACATCGCTTCAATACTGGATGTTATTTGCGGTATTGCTGAGCAAACTAACTTGCTGGCTTTAAATGCGGCAATAGAAGCTGCTCGCGCAGGTGAACAAGGACGCGGGTTTGCGGTTGTTGCCGATGAAGTTCGCTCTCTTGCTAGCAGAACACAACATAGTACTGGCGAAATTCAAGCAATGATAGAACGATTGCAGTCCGGTGCGGAACAAGCAGTCGAAGTGATGCAAGCGAGCAAATCAAGCAGCGACTCAACCATCACCTTAGCTCAATCTGCAACGCAATCTCTGTCAGAAATTCTTACTGCTATTAGCAAAATGAATGAGATGAACACGCAAATTGCCACCGCAGCGTCTCAGCAAAGCTCTGTCAGTGAAGATGTGAATTACAACGTACAAAAAATAGCAGATAGCAGTTCAACCATGGTCAAAATGGTTGGTACAGCAGACCAATCTATCTGTGCGCTAGAAAACCAATGTGAACGCCTCGAAAAACTGGTATCACAGTTTAAGTGTTAAACAGCCACCAACAAAATAGCCGACTCTAGTTCAGAGTCGGCTACTGTCAAAATCACTCTCTAACGGTTAAGCCGCTGTGTCTACCCTACTCATCTTTCTCACCGAGAAAACAAACAGGCAAATCAATAGCGGGTAGCGCAATGCTTCCACACTGAGTGACGCAATACTGCTTGAGGATACATGCTCAGCGGCCACACCAATCAACCCATTTGCTAAAACAAGCATCACGGTAATCATCAGCAAAGCCTTTCCGGATGCGATATTTGCATCTCGTTCAAAGGTTATCACTAGCCCTAACACAGTTAGGATTATCGCTAACCAATAAGTAAAAATCGGTGTAGGCCAAAACAAGGTCATCACAGCACAAGCGATAAGCAAAATTACCCAAACCATTTTTGAAGTCATCAGTGCTTTCGCATCCACCTCTGGTTTAGATTCGAGTCGAATCAAATGCCAAGAACAAAGTATGCCTAAAAGAGCGCCACTTACGCTGTCAGTCAGAAATGCGGAACCACTATAAAACTTAGCGGCTGTTAGCCATAACAGTGCGAAGAACAAAGACAACGACCAACGATTAATCGATAATCTCTCTGTCCCATTCAAGAAAAGAACACCCACACACGACCATACCGCAATAGGTAAGCTCGGAAGGCTGAAGCCATAACTCTTGGCTAGATCTAATGCTGGTAGATAAACATGTGGTCTAGGAAACGCAAAACCTTGCTGAGCAACCAAACTAAGCAGTGACGTCATAGTCACGGCAAAAAAGACCTTATAGCTAAACTCTTTACCAAATCGCCAATATAAAAGCGGAAAAAGAATCAGAATTAGAGAAGGCTCTGCTAGCCAGTTTCCGGCGAGTAGTAAAGGTTCGACAATGTTTGCAATACCACTAGGAAGCTTTAGAAATAAATGCTGAATCTGAGTCATCCAGCTAAGTTCAATTTGATGGAATGCAGGAGCCGCTTCAATAAGATTGCCAACAAAAACGACTTTTTGATCGGTCGCTTGTGGCAAAACAGTCCCTAGCCACTCAAGTTGGTCAGGAAAGCGATACTCCTGTTTCGGGACAACAGTAGGATCGATCAACATCGCTGAAGAGACTTCAATACCATAATGTGGAGCGAACCAGATAGGCAGTTCATATCCGTCTAACCTGTTGTTAAACTGGAATGAAACAATATCTGAGTCAGAAACACAATCGTAGAACACCGCTTTCTCGGTACGCCCGAGTTCTTCCTTAATGGAAACAACAAGACCTGTTTCTTCCCAAGTTTCTCGTTGCGCTGCAAGCTTTGGAGACTCCCCTTTAGCGACGCCTCCTGCGGGGAGAGAAAGCTTGTTGGTGAGGATTTCTTTTACCAATACAATCTTCTCACCAGAACGTATGACACAGGCAGCTCCAGAGATTGACGAGTCATTCGCAACAGTAAGTGAAGAGGCAAATAGAGAGATAAACCCGAGTACGAGCGATAATATTTTAGTGTTGAGCTTCATTCTAAATTCTTGTTAATTGGTTACGGACTTTCGTAACCAATGGATATGATGTTCAAAGCCGAAATGACGGTAAAACTCAATTGCAGACTGATTAAATTCCCAGACTTCAACAAAGATATCTTTTACGCCATATTCCTCAAAACGCGTTTCGATATGCTGACACAGTTCGACTGCATGCCCTTTGCCACGATAGTCCTTAGCGATATACAGTTCATCGATGCTGCCCATCTGAACTGGCTTACTTACTGTGGAAATCAGTTCGCAAAAGTGACCACTAATAAATCCTATGATTTTATCGTCTTCACATGCGACAAATACAACACATTCAGGATCATCTAAATATCGAGCAATACTCTTTTCCTGCTCTATATCTTCAGCAGTTTTAAAATGTTCGGGGCATTGGCGATGATGCTCATCATGCAAGTAAAACATAAGATCATTTAACTGCTCTAAATCTTTGTCATGCGCACTACGAATGGTCACATTGTGCATAAATATTTTTGCGTTACGAATAAAGTAACAGTTTGGCGGTTTAACAAAAATTTTTCAATAAAAAAGCCCCTTTAGTTGGGGGCTTAATTTCATTATCAGAAAATGCTGTGGCTCAAGTTAAGAATGCAGTGCTTTTTCAATCTCTTCAAGGCTCGTTGGGTCATCGATCGTCGAAGGCACTGTGTACTGCTCGCCATCGGCTATCTGGCGGATGGTACGGCGCAAGATCTTGCCGGAGCGCGTCTTTGGCAAACGCTCCACAACGAGTGCATGCTTAAAACAGGCAACTGCTCCAATTTCATCGCGTACCTTACCAACCAGCTCACCTTCAAGCTGGACGTCATCGACTTTAACTCCGTCTTTAAGCACAACCAGACCTAATGGCAATTGACCTTTCAAATCGTCATGAACACCAACAACCGCACATTCCGCAATAGCCGGGTGGCCGCCAACGATCTCTTCCATCTCACCAGTTGATAGACGGTGACCTGCAACATTAATCACGTCATCGATACGACCCATAATAAACAAGTAACCTTCTTCATCAAGGTAACCGCCATCACCAGATACATAATAGCCCGGGAACTGACTCAGATAACCAGATTCAAAGCGGTCGTGATTACGCCAAACCGTAGGCAGACAGCTTGGTGGCAGTGGGCGCTTCAAAGCGACAAAGCCCTGTTGATTGGCTTCTACTGGCTCACCAAGCTCATTAAGGATCTCAACCTGATAACCTGGGATTGGTTTAGTCGCTGAACCTGCTTTCACTGGCATCAACTCAATTCCGGTAGGGTTACCGGCAATCGCCCAACCTGTTTCCGTTTGCCACCAGTGATCGACCACTGGTTTGTCGGTTTTGCTTTCTACCCACTCTAATGTCGGTGGGTCTAAACGTTCACCCGCCATAAAGATGGTATTAAGGTTTGATAAATCGTATTGCTTGAGGCACTCACCTTCTGGGTCTTCTTTCTTAATTGCGCGGAAAGCGGTTGGCGCGGAGAACAGTACTTCGACTTTGTACTCTTCACACACTCGCCAGAATGCGCCCGGATCCGGAGTCCGTACTGGCTTGCCTTCAAATAGTACTGTTGTACAGCCATGAATCAGCGGCGCATAGACAATGTAAGAGTGGCCTACGACCCAGCCCACGTCAGAAGCTGCCCAGTAAACACTATCTTGTGGAATGTTATAAATCGCACTCATTGAGTACTTCATCGCCACAGCATGCCCACCATTATCGCGTACTACACCTTTAGGCTTACCAGTCGTCCCTGAAGTATAAAGAATATACAACGGGTCAGTCGCCAATACTGGCACACATGCGTGAGGTAGAGAGCTTTCAAGCGCTGTCGCCCAGTCGACATCTCGTTTCGCCTGTAGCTGAGCTTCACACTGAGCTCTTTGCAGAACAACCACTGTTTCAGGCTTCCATCGACTGTCCATTATCGCTTTATCGACTAGTGGCTTGTACGGAATAACTTTATTAACTTCAATACCACAAGAAGCGGTCATCACCAATTTAGGCTCTGCATCTTCAAGTCGAACCGCTAACTCATTCGCTGCAAATCCGCCAAACACAACGGAGTGAATCGCGCCTAGTCGCGCACAGGCAAGCATTGCCATTGCTGCCTCGGGAATCATGGGCATATAGATAACGACGCGGTCACCCTTTTCAACGCCTTGCTCTGCGAGCATACCCGCTGTTTTTGCGACCTGATCCCGAAGCTCGGTATAGGTATATTTTTGCTTATTCCCGGTCACTGGTGAATCGTAGATCAATGCGGTGTTATCGCCACGTCCTTGTTCGCAGTGATAATCAAGCGCTAACCAAGAGGTATTAAGCATTCCATCGGGGAACCAGCGCTCTATACCATTTTCATCCTTGGCTAGAATCGTTTGTGGCTGTTTAAACCAATCAATATTTTTCGCTTGTTCCGCCCAAAACGACCCAGGTTCTGACAGCGCCCATTGATACTCTTTTTGATATGCAGACATAGTGCTTCCTCCAGTATGTCCTGACATTGCTTTTCTGGTAATTAACCGGCGCTAATTACGCAAAGATATCGGAGGGTACGCGCACAAATCCCTCCATGATGATTCGAGCACTGCGGCTCATTACAGCTTTTTCAACGACCCAACCTTGTTCATCTAGCGTGGCGGCCGCTCCTACTTTCAGCGTTCCCGACGGGTGACCGAAAGTGACTGACTTCATTTCTCCACCACCAGCAGCACGGTTAACTACGGTGCCAGGTACACAGGAAGCCGATGCAATCGCTACTGCTGCGGTTCCCATCATAGCGTGGTGTAATTTACCCATCGACAAAGCGCGAACTAGTACGTCCACCTCGTTCGCTTCAACAGGCTTACCACTAGAAGAAAGATAACTTTTCGGGCTCGCAACTATGGCGATTTTTGGCGTGTGCTGACGAGCTTCAGACTCTTGCAAAGAATCAATCAAACCCATCTTCAACGCACCATAAGCTCTAATGGTTTCAAAGCGTTGTAATGCGGCTTCATCGTTATTGATATCATCTTGAAGTTCCGTCCCTTGATATCTGAGAGCTTCAGCGTCAAGGAAAATCGTCGGGATACCCGCATTGATCATAGTTACTTCAAACGTGCCAACATCAGGAACCTCTAGCTCATCGGTCACATTCCCAGTTGGAAACATGCTACCTTCGCCGTCTGCGGGGTGCATGAAGTCGACTTGAATTTCAGCAGCTGGAAACGTCACCCCATCGAGTTCAAAATCGCCTGTTTCCTGAACTTGCCCTTCCACTATTGGAACATGAACTACGATGGTTTTGCTGATATTCGCCTGCCACACTTTGACGGCGACCGTACCATTGGTTGGGATACGAGCTTCATCAACCAGTCCAGCATGAATGGCAAAGGGGCCAACAGCGGCAGATAGATTGCCACAGTTGCCACTCCAATCGACAAAAGGTTTATCAATCGATACTTGCCCGAATAGATAATCAACATCGTGATCTGACTTATCACTTTTCGATACAATCACGGTTTTGCTGGTACTCGATGTGGCACCGCCCATACCATCGATTTGCTTGGCATAAGGATCGGGACTACCAATCACTCTTAACAGCAATTTGTCTCTCGCCTCTCCGGGAGTTTGAGCTTGCATTGGCAAATCTTCTAGACTGAAGAATACCCCTTTACTCGTCCCACCACGCATATAGGTGGCTGGTACTTTCATTTGGCTAGATACTGTCATAGCGGCCACCTAATGGGATAAAAAGTCTTGGGCAAAGCGTTGCAAAACGCCACCAGCGTTATAAACGCTAACCTCATCGGCGGTATCCAAACGACAAGTCACAGGCACATCGAACTTTTCACCATTAGCACGGGTTACTACAAGCGCTAGATCTGCGCCAGGCTTGATATCGCCAATCACGTCATAAAGCTCACTACCGTCGAGCTCTAATGTTTTACGATTTGTGCCAGATTTAAATTGAAGTGGCAAAACGCCCATTCCGACTAGGTTGGTTCGGTGAATGCGTTCAAATCCTTCAGCGACAATCGCTTCAACTCCAGCTAAGCGAACCCCTTTCGCTGCCCAATCACGTGAGGAGCCTTGACCATAATCCGCACCCGCAACGATGATTAACGGTTGCTTGCGATTCATGTAGGTTTCAATTGCTTCCCACATTCGAGTGACTTTACCCTCTGGCTCGACCCTTGCCAGTGAGCCTTGTACCACCTCACCATTCTCTTTAACCATTTCATTGAACAGTTTAGGGTTTGCAAAAGTCGCTCTCTGCGCAGTTAGGTGATCACCACGGTGGGTTGCGTAAGAGTTAAAGTCTTCTTCAGGTACATCCATAGAAGCGAGATACTCGCCGGCAGCACTGCTCGCCAGTATCGCGTTGGAGGGAGACAAGTGATCAGTCGTGATGTTATCGCCTAGTACCGCCAAAGGTCTCATCGCGGATAGCGTTCTTTTACCTGCTAGCGCCCCTTCCCAGTATGGTGGACGGCGAATGTAGGTACTTTTTGGTCGCCAATCGTAAAGAGGATTACTATTGCGCTCACCTCCGCCGAGTTTAAACATCTGAATGTAGACCTGATTAAACTGTTCGGGCTTAACATGCTTGCCGACGACCGCATCGATCTCTTCATCACTCGGCCACAAGTCATTGAGATAAATAGGATTGCCTTGTTTATCTTTACCTAACGAATCGCGTTCAATATCAAAACGCATGGTTCCAGCTAAGGCATAAGCGACCACTAGTGGCGGCGATGCCAAGAATGCTTGCTTAGCATAAGGGTGGATTCGACCATCAAAATTTCGGTTACCTGATAGCACTGCCGTTGTA
The DNA here is from genome assembly GCF_000772105.1 of Vibrio tubiashii ATCC 19109. Lineage (NCBI taxonomy): Bacteria > Pseudomonadati > Pseudomonadota > Gammaproteobacteria > Vibrionales > Vibrionaceae > Vibrio > Vibrio tubiashii. The sequence continues at coordinate 1,557,384 of NZ_CP009354.1, read as the reverse complement.
TAAACGTCGCGGTCGATGATTTCCTGCTGAATCTCTGGATCAAGCGCGCCACTCATACCATTACAAGTAGTACAGGCATAAGCGACAATTCCAAAGCCTAGCTTTTCGAGTTCAGGTAAAAGACCAGCATCTTCAAGGTATAACTTGGCGACCTTTGAGCCCGGGGCAAAAGAAGATTTCACCCAAGGTTTGCGAACTAGTCCAAGCTCATTGGCCTTCTTGGCAACAAGCCCAGCTGCGACCACATTGCGCGGGTTACTTGTATTGGTACATGAAGTAATCGCCGCAATAATGACTGCCCCATCAGGTAATTGCCCCTCGCTAGTGTTAATCTCACTCTCTTTAGCAATACCGCGCTGTGCAAGCTCTGAGGTTGGCAAGCGTCTATGTGGGTTTGATGGTCCAGCCATGTTGCGAGAAACCTTGGATAAATCGAACTCTAATACCCGCTCGTACTCAACGGTTTCAAGATCATCAGCCCACAGACCCGTTTGTTTAGCATAGTTTTCAACAAGCTCTACTTGCTGCTCATCTCGACCCGTCAGTTTTAGGTAGTTGATGGTCTGCTCATCAATGTAGAACATCCCAGCCGTAGCGCCGTACTCTGGCGTCATATTAGAGATGGTTGCGCGATCGCCAATGGTTAAGTCTTTTGCTCCTTCCCCAAAGAATTCAAGATAGGATGAAACGACTCTTTCGTTACGCAAAAATTCAGTAATCGCCAAGACAATATCTGTTGCTGTAATCCCAGGTTGGCGCTTGCCGGTAAGCTTGACACCAACGATGTCAGGTAGTCTCATCATTGAAGGACGGCCAAGCATGACGGTCTCCGCCTCAAGCCCGCCAACACCAATCGCAATCACCCCTAGAGCATCGACATGCGGCGTGTGACTATCAGTACCGACACAAGTATCTGGGTAAGCGATACCTTGCTTAGCCTGAACAACAGGAGACATTTTCTCCAAGTTGATTTGGTGCATGATGCCATTACCAGCAGGAATAACGCTGACATTCTCAAACGCGGTCTTACACCACTCGATAAAATGAAAACGGTCTTCATTTCTGCGCTCTTCTATCGCCCTATTTTTATCGAAGGCATCTGGGTCAAAGCCCCCGTGTTCAACAGCAAGAGAATGGTCAACAATCAGCTGGGTTTCTACCACAGGGTTGACTTTGGCAGGATCGCCACCTTGTTGGGCAATCGCATCCCTAAGGCCTGCGAGGTCAACCAACGCCGTCTGACCTAGGATGTCATGACACACCACACGAGCCGGATACCAAGGAAAGTCTAAGTCTCGCTTTCGCTCGATAATTTGCTCTAGACTTTGAGTCAGAGTATTAGGGTCACAACGTCGCACTAACTGCTCAGCTAGCACTCGTGAGGTATATGGGAGTTTTTCGTAGGCACCTGGGGATAGTGTATTTACGGCTTCTCGGGCATCAAAATAATCAAGATGGCTTCCCGGAAGCGATTTTCTGTATAGGGTATTCATGCTCATATCTGCTTCCATTCAGGTAGATGTTTGCTCCCTTAATCAAAGGGAGCAAAGTCGACAGTGCTATCGTTTTTCGATTGGAACCCAATCTTGATGATCAGGGCCTGTGTAATCTGCACTTGGTCGAATGATTCGGTTATTGGCACGTTGCTCGTAAACGTGCGCAGCCCAACCTGTTAGGCGACTCATGACAAAGATCGGCGTAAACAACTTGGTTGGAATATCCATAAAGTGATAGGCCGAGGCATGGAAAAAGTCTGCGTTACAGAACAAGCCTTTCTCTCGCTTCATCACCGCTTCAACGCGCTCAGAAACCGCGTACAAATGAGTATCTCCTACTGCGTCTGAAAGCTCTTTTGACCAACGCTTAATTAACGCATTACGAGGGTCACTCTCACGATAGATAGCATGACCAAAGCCCATAATTTTGTCTTTGTTGGCTAGCATCTGCATGATGTTTGCTTCCGCTTCATCTGGTGTCTGCCAGTCTTGAATCATCTCCATTGCAGCTTCGTTTGCACCACCATGTAAAGGGCCACGAAGCGTACCGATCGCTGCTGTAATACAAGAATGAAGATCGGAAAGCGTCGAAGCACATACACGTGCCGCAAAGGTAGACGCATTAAACTCGTGCTCTGCGTATAGAATCAGTGAACAGTGCATAACCTGCTTATGAATCTCAGTTGGCGCTTTGTCGGTTAGCATTTTTAGAAAGTAGCCGCCAATACAGGTTTCGGATTGATCGTCTGTATCAATGCGCACACCATCATGGCTAAAGCGATACCAATAACAAATGATGGCAGGAAATAGAGCGAGCATTCTTTCTGTCGCGTCTAACTGCTCTTCAAAGCTCATCTCTTGCTCTAGATTACCCAATACCGAGCAACCCGTTCGCATCACATCCATTGGGTGCGCCGAGGCAGGAATAAGCTCTAACGCTTGCTTAAGCTCACTCGGTAGACCTCGCAAACTAATCAGGCGCGTCTTATATTCATCTAACTCTTTTTGATTGGGTAAGTGACCACGTAACAGCAAGTGGGCAACTTCTTCAAATTGAGCATTGTTCGCCAAGTCAGTAATATCGTAACCTCGATATGTCAGACCTGTCCCCGTTTTACCGACAGTACACAAAGCTGTGCTACCAGCGCTTTGGCCGCGAAGACCTGCGCCACCTAACTCTTCATTCTTTTTCGATGATAGAGGCATTTTGAACTCCTTTTCTGTTTGATATTGCTCTCTAAGTGGAGCGTTATTTACCAAACAATTTCACGTTATTGGATTAATTCCGAATCGGTTTCCTTGGGCTTCCGTTTGATCCTATTTTCCTTCTGAAAACAACTGATCAAGCTTGTCTTCATAATCATGATATTTGAGGTGTGCATAGAGCTCTTTACGAGTTTGCATCGATTCAGTCAGCGCTTCTTGGTTACCCACTTCTAACAGATGCTTGTACACCATCTCTGCTGCTTTGTTCATCGCACGGAACGCACTGAGTGGGTACAGCACCATGTCAACTTTGGACTTAGCAAGCTCTTCACAGCCGTACAGCGGCGTCTGACCAAACTCAGTAATGTTCGCCAGTATCGGCACATGTTTCCCTGTCGCACTCTCTAGCGCTTCAGAGAACTGAACATACTGCTCTAGCTTGTTCATCGCTTCTGGGAAAATCATGTCAGCGCCCGCTTCAACGCAAGCAATCGCACGTTCAATAGCGCTATCGATCCCTTCAACCGCCAGAGCATCCGTACGAGCCATCACCACAAAGCTGTCATCGTTACGTGCATCCACCGCGGCTTTAACGCGATCGACCATCTCTTGTTGGCTAACAATGGCTTTATTTGGGCGGTGACCACAACGTTTCTGCGCTACCTGATCTTCCATGTGTACCGCGCCTGCACCCGCTTTCTCCATTGCTTTGATGGTTCGCGCGATATTAAACGCACCGCCAAACCCCGTATCAATATCAACTAGCAGTGGTAAATCACACGCATTGGTGATTCTCTCGACATCAACTAAAACGTCATTAAGTGTGGTAATGCCCAAATCCGGTAAGCCATAAGAGGCATTAGCGATACCGCCACCTGATAAGTAAATAGCTTGGTGCCCCAGATTTTTTGCCATCATGGCGCAGTATGGATTAATGGTCCCTACAATTTGCAGTGGATCGTTTTGCTCAACTGCAAGTCTAAATTTAGCTCCTTGAGATAAACTCATTGCTCTTTCCTCTAGTCCGTTTTTGGGCTTTAGTCCCTAGGGTCTGTTGACCTTTTGCGCTGATTTTTGCAGCTGTTTGTGGGTTCTTTCTGCAAGGCAGAGGCTTTGAATTGTAGTTGCTCTACCTGATAAGCCGATAACGCAGCAGAAAGGAGCCACAAACGCTGCCCGAAGGGTTCGGCTAAAAGCGTTTTACTCTTTGTTGAGAGGTGTTTTGCTTAGAATGACTAGGCTGCAAACCTCTCGCCGCGATTAAAACGCTTTTATCTCGAACAAAATTTAACCTCAAAAGATCAACAGACCCTAATGATTTGTTGTTCGATTAATGTTCGGCTACCCGAGATATGGCGTCTCATCAGCATCTCAGCCAACTCTTCGTCTCTATTTTTGATAGCTTGCAAGATATATTTGTGCTCATCGAGCGCTTCCACGGGTCGCGACTGTGCTCTAGGCGATTGATATCGATACATTCTCAACAAGTGATAAAGCTCATCACACAGCAATGAAATAAGCTTACTGTTGCGACTAGCGAGAATAATGCGATAGTGAAAATCGAAATCACCGTGCTGATGGAAATAAGAAGCACCCTCGACTTCGTCAATGTGATTTGAATGTGTCGACAATACTGCTTCTAAACCAACAATCTCTTCTGCGGTGATATGCCGAGCCGCAAGTCGCGCAGCCATACCTTCTAGCGCCTCTCTAACCGCGTATAGCTCTATTAGCTTTTCAGGTGAGAAAGTAATCACTCTTGCACCGACATGAGGGATACGCTCGATTAGGCCTAACCCTTCAACTCGCATTATCGCTTCACGCAGAGGCCCCCGACTTACCTGATACTTCTTAGCTAGCTCAGGCTCAGATATCTTGCTACCTGGGGCAATTTCTCCACTAACAATAGCCTCTACCAATGATTCGGTTAAGCTCTCTGATTTGGTGTTTTCTTTTTCAGAAACGCCTTCTTTTAGTCGAGTTTTAAGTTCAATATTCATCTTTAATACACTCGCTGCCTGACACCAGACTGTCTACAATTTCATCGTCTAATATTAAAATAGACCATAACATTGTCGACAATCAAGCGAATTGTCGACAATTTAGACCAAGGTAGTAGTCCAGATTAGTAAATAAAAGATGTAACATTGGTTGAGTCACAGTTGCTATGTGATGCAGAGCAAGATTATTGCAATCTCGACAATGACTTAGTTGCTGTATGAGATTAGTATCTTAGATACAGAAAGGAATCTTGTTAATTAAGAGGCTTATGCACTCTCCAACTACTAAATCAATTCTGGCAGGATTGATTGCAGCCAATATCTCTGGATGCTCACTGTTCTTTGCGGATGAGCGAGAACCTTACTATCCGTTGCTGAGAGACAGTACTTACTCAGATGAAGAGCTCGTAGTGATTGAAACCGATAATGTTCTAAAATCAGCGGTTAGACACAACGACTTTGTGCTTGTTGAAGATGAAACTCGTGTCAACCAATCTGTCGACAAAGTTTTTGCGGAAGCGATAAACAACCATGCTGTTTCTGTGGAAGACCTAAAAGGCTCACAATTCCATAAAGGGTTAGAACAAATTATTAAACAGTTTACTTGCGAACTGTACGCCAGTCAGCAGCCCCAAGATTCAGTCCAGCTATGCCCACAATCGAATCAGATTGTCGACAATGGACTAGATTACCTGCCTTTTGAGCAAGGTTTACGTACAGCTCAGCGTCTAAGTACGATCAAACAAAATGAAAGTGATACGTTGCAGCTCGAGATGTTTCTTAAAAGCACCCATGAACGTCCGTTAGAATCCCTTTGGGGTGCAGTGCATGAACTCGGTCACTTTAAGGGCAGCCAGTTACCACCTGAAAGCTTAGTGCTGACCGTTAATTTGAAGGCGTATAAAAAAGACAACAAAGCACACACTTGGAGATATATGCATCCTGATCCGCTTATCTTCTTCGTTGTTCTTCCTTCTGTTGATCACCTCGTCAGTCGCCCTAACGAAATCGAAAGTATGGATTTCGCCTACCGAAGCGCCAAGCTACTGGTTGTAGATAGCAGGTAAAATCCAATCTCTCACTTTGCGACAAACATCGGCTAGTAACTATTCTGGCCGGTTCCCTGTGTGTACAAAATCGCCCCTCAAACACTAAGTTATTGTTTATGTTGAATATGTGATTGTATATCGATTACATATGTAACTGACAATTTTAATAAATGAAACTAATTTGATATACGTTCATATTTTATAAACCCATTTGAATTTAACATTTTTTTAACCTTGCATTTCAGCAACTATGGCTTCGCTTATTTAATACAAGGAGTCACAAATGCAAGTAAGCGTCACAACAACAAAAACTATGCTCGCTACCATTATTAGCTCAACGCTACTATCTGGGTGTTACTGGGATGATCCAGAAAAGGCAGCGAAGTACGTCAGTAGTAAAATTGATCGCGAAGAGGTCGTGGAACACCTAGAAGAGCTTGAAGCGAGGGCATCGAAAACAACTGATGGAGCGTCCGTTACTCGAGCGGCTGGTACCGAAGGCTATGCACAGTCTCTCAACTATATTGTTGATACCATGCGTGCCCATAACTACGATGTGGCAATACAAGAGTTTGATTTTCGTGCATGGGAAGAGCTTGCGGGTACAACCCTCAATGTAAATGGAACCGATCTAATCGGTGTGCGCAATGCCAGTGAAGGCGTAGAGCCAGACTTTGCCGCTATGTCATACTCTGGTAACTCAAACGGCTTACTTTCCGCAGATGCCGTTTTCATTACTCCTGATTTTAGATTCGATGCGCCTGATTATGACAGTACTGACGGCTGTGAGTCTTCCGACTTCGCTGGCAAAAATGTGACGGACAAAATTGCTGTCATCCAACGTGGCGGATGTAGTTTCAATACCAAAGTTGTCAACGCTCAAAACGCTGGAGCTAAAGGTGTTATTGTCTTTAACCAAGGTAACGCTGAAGGCCGTACAGCGGTCGTAAATGGTACATTAGGTAGCGATAGTACGGCCACTATTCCGGCTCTCGGTGCTCGTTACGCACTTGGTAAGCAATGGTATGAGTTGAGCCAAACCGCTGCAGTGCCTATCGCATTGAATATTAACGTCCAAGATGAAGAGGTACTCACCCAAAACATCATTGCTGAGACCAAAGGCGGTAATGCTAATGAGGTTGTCATGCTTGGCGCACACTTGGACTCAGTTCCAGAAGGCCCTGGAATCAATGACAACGGTTCAGGTACGGCAGGTCTGCTCGAATATGCGGTAACCCTTGCGAATTTGAAAGCACCGGTTAAGAATAAAGTACGTTTTGCTTGGTGGGCAGCTGAAGAAGCAGGTCTAGTCGGCTCTGAGTACTACACCAACGAGCTCTTCGCACCACTGCGTAATCAAGTTCAACAGGAAATCCTAAAAGAACTAGGCTTGGAAGACCCTAGCCAGTTAACACCTGAACAGCTAGATCTCGTCGATGCTCGCTACTATGAGTTAAACAAAGTTAAGCTCTACCTAAACTTCGATATGATTGGCTCGCCTAACTACATCTTTGGCGTTATGGACGGAGACTTATCAGATACGAAAGACAGCCCAGATAACGCTTACACAGGTGATTTCCAACCGCCATATGGCACATCACATATCGAGTCCATTTTTAACAAGTTCTTTACTGAAAAATCAGAGTCTACCGTTCCACAAGCTTTATCTAAACGTTCGGATTACGCTGGTTTTGCTGATTGGGGCATCGCTTTTGGCGGCTTGTTCACTGGTGCAGAGAAAGTGAAGTCCGCGCAGGAAGTCGAAAAGTTTGGTGGCGAAATTGATGTCGCTTATGACAAATGCTACCACCAAGCCTGTGATGACCTAAACAACGTGAGCCAAGAAGCATTATACGTCAACACTCAATCACTTGCCTACGTCACGACTTTCTATGCCTTCAGTGAGCCTGTCTTCCCAGAGCAACAACCGCAAGCACAACAAGTGCTTCGCTCTTTAAGCAGCGAATCTGCTCCAACTAGCAAGCTTCGTGTAGGTCAGAAGCTTAAAGCTGCAGATAGTGTTTCTGATCATGATCACTTCCATGGTGACTTCGACCAAGACCGCGAGTAACTGTTCTTATTGTCCATAAAACCAAAGCCGCGCGTGTACAATGCGCGGCTTTTTATACGACTTTCACCCATTTCAACGGCAAACGCTCAAAAAACACTCAAATAACCTCTTACCACTCTAATCTGGATTATAAATCTCAGTTAATTTGATTTATTTACTTATGAATACCTGCTACTTTTTAATGAATTATTAACAGACATCACAACCCATTGTTTCGAATAGATTTACTCGAAGCATGATCGTCAGTTTCAAAGGAAGTGTTATGGCTGAAAAATATTCGGCGTCGGCGAGCCCTATTTCTGCGAAGGATTACAAAGGGCAAGAACACAAGGTCAGTCAGTTTTCTGCGGCTCAAACTCTCTCTGAGTCTTTCGAGGTTTCCGCTACCCTTGTCTCTAGTAACTTCGACGTCCAAAGCCAATTAGGGCAACTTCTCACGATTAACCGATATTCAAACATAGCAGGTAGCGCGACCCTAACCCGTTCTTTCAATGGCATTATCACGCGTATTGAAAGCTTAGGGATGGACAGCAACCTACAATACGTTTTGTACCAAGTCACTTTAAAGCCATGGTTAGAGCTTCTCAAACATACTCACGCTTTTCGGGTCTACCAAAACCAATCAACCAAGGACATTGTTAGCGATATTTTCGATAATGCGGGTTTCAAGGGCTGCTACAAAATAGCCAAAATGCCGACGACCAAGCGCGAGTACTGTCTGCAATACAACGAGTCCGATTTTGACTTTGTCACACGTTTACTTGCGGAAGAAGGGGTTCATTACTATTTCACCCATTCTGATAAAGAGCACACACTTGTACTGCAAGATGCGCAATCGCCTTTCGATAAAGCTGACAATGCAAAATTTGATATGGTGGAAACACCGACAGGATCTTTACCTTTATTAGAGTCTTGGTCACCAGCCGTCGCATTTCACGGCGCAAGTGTAGAGCTCACCGCTTACGACTACAGCCAAACAAAATTGGTAACGAGCAAGGCGCAAAAGAGCAGCAACACCATCGCAAACAATACCAAACTGACTAATGTCCACTACCCACCTTTGGGCGTTTCGGGAGATAAAACCGATCTGGCCAGTAATCTTGCCAAGCGACGCGCTGAGCATCTAGCACAGGATTACCAAACCATTGTCGCAACTGCTAAACATGATTTATTTGATATCGCGACATGGTTCTCCCTCTCTAGCCACCTAGACAAGTCGCAGCTATCCGATTATTCGATTATTTCGATCAAGACGCACTACTCTGAAGATGTGGTGTGTGACACCGAAATAAAAGCAGTACCTAAAACAACCTCTTACTATCCAAATCCGGTCGCCAAACAAAGAGTTCACGGACTACAAAGTGCCACTGTCGCGGGCTCAACGGCAGGTGAAATCAATCAAGATGACCAAGGGCGAGTTCGAATCCAGTTCCACTGGGACACAGAGGCGAGTGGCGACAAAACCAGTTGCTATGTGCGCGTGGCTCAAATGATGGCAGGAAGCGGCTATGGTGCCCAATTCATTCCTCGTGTAGGTCAAGAAGTTCTGGTGGCGTTCATTGATGGTGATCCTGACCAACCCATCATTACTGGCAGTGTATACAACAGTAAAAATGCACCACCTTACAAGGAAGCTAATTCAACGAAGAGTGGCATAAAGACCAAGCTTACCGGACAATCCAATGAACTCTATTTTGATGATAAAAAAGATAATGAGTTGATTTACCTACACGCCGCGAAGGACATCACGCAAGAAGTAGAGAACAACCATACGGAAACGATTAAAGGTGAATTGACGCAAAAAGTGACCAAGCAAATGGCTATCTCTACAGAAGATAATTACAGCCTGACAGTCACTAAAGCGATGTCTGAGAGCGCGAAATCGATCACTATCGAAGCCGATGACAGCATCGACATCAAAGTGGGTTCGAGCAAAATTTCGATTTCATCTTCCTCGATATCCATTGAAGCAACCAATATTGACATTAAAGCTAGTAGCGGCTTAAACCTTCAAGGCACTAACGTCACGAGTAAAGCCACCTCAGCGAACAAAGTGTCTGGTACAACAACGGCTTTAGAAGCGACAAGTTCAAATTCAATTAAGGGCTTGAGCGTAGCAATAAAAGCAGACACAACGCTTTCCGCTGAAGGTTCATTAAGTGCGGAATTTAAATCCGGACTTAAAGCAACGTTTAATGGCGGTGTGATGGGTGAAGTAAAAGGCGCTATCGTTAAGGTAAATTAATGACTTACAAAAAAATTCCTTATCAAACCTGTGGGCAAATCCTGCCTCGATTTACTGCTTCAGACGAAGCGAAAGAGTTACTTAACGAAGAGTTGTCCGTAGAGCAGACAATTCAATTGCTCCAAGACAACGCACTCAACAATGATCTAGTGCAGTTTCTCGCCCATGCTCTACCCGTTCGTGAAGCGATTTGGTGGGCAAGTCTCTGCATACAGCTTCGTAATGACGTTTGGAACGCCACTCAAGCACAATGTATTCAAACCGCTCAGCAGTGGGTACAAGCTCCAGCAGAAGACCTTCGACGCAAAGCAGAACTACTGTCTAACAGACTCGAATTAAACTGTGGACCTTCATGGTTAGCACAAGCAATATTTTGGAATGGTTCTGGCAGCATAGTGGCCCCAGATCTTCCTGCAGTTCTTCCTGACCCTTTCCTCTATGCTAAAGCTGTAGCTGGCTCAATTAACCATGCTGCGGCTCTTCCCAATTGGGAAGGCTCAGAAGAGTACTATAGTCAATCTGTAAACTATGCGCTGGATATCGCTGCCGGCGGCAATGGAGGAAAAGGATGACCTTAGCAGCCCGCTTAACAGACATGCATGTATGTCCGATGCAAACCCCTGCTGTGCCACCAATTCCTCATGTAGGTGGACCAATTACGGGCCCTGGAGTACCCACTGTGCTCATAGGTAGCATGCCTGCCGCCACACTCGGTGACATGTGCGTATGTGTGGGGCCACCAGATTCCATTATTAAAGGCAGCGCTACTGTTCTTATTATGAACAAACCCGCCGCCCGAATGGGAGATACCACTGCACATGGTGGCACAATCGTTCTAGGTATGCCGACCGTCATGATCGGTGGTTAAAAAACCACCTCGCGAACAAGGGTTTAATAAATAATGAGCGTGCTCCGTCCAATTTTCTAGATGTATGTCACCTTTTTGCGTAAATAATAAATTTGGACGAGCCTTTTTTAAAAATAAGCCTAGACTATCATTTGTGAGCAATGACTAATAAATTACTATTCTAACAATTGCTTACGTTAACTAAATTACAATAATTACGTAACGGAAAATGCATGGTAGATATTGCGCACTTGTTGGCTCCTATTTCAGAAGAATCCCCTACTGGTAACTACCTTAAACTTGATCGCTCGATCTATCGCGCGTTACGTAACAGCTATAATGCCGCGCAATCTTCGTTCCGGCAGCTTATCGAAACACCTGATGCTTCTAGCGATGAGGCGTTGTTAGAAGCCAATGAATCGAACTGGACTCAACTGCGTAACAGCACATTAGAAGCACTCACTCAATCAACCAAAGATTTAGAGTTGCTTGGCTGGTATATATCAAGCCAACTGTTTACCACGCAGCCTTATCAGAACCTAGCTGACTCAACTAAAGTACTAAAAAGCTTCATCGAAGAATTTTGGGGCAACCTGCACCCTACTCTTCCAGACAACAAAATTAAGAGCGACGATGAACAAGGTAAGCTAAGAGAGATCGCAGATTTTCGTATCAAGCCATTGTTACAACTGGTAGGTGAAAGCAACGACTCAACAGCCCTGTTTATGCCTCTACAGCTTATCGGTCTGATTGATGACATTACTTTTGGTGATTATTTAAGAGCAGAACGCTCTGGTGAGCTTGAAGAGCTCAAGAAAAAAGCCCAACAGCTATTCAATAGTGACGTCGAGCAAACAGTACTTTTGCTTTCTGATGCCTATCAGAACTTTACTGAAGCGGAACTCGCCATTGCCAAAGAGTGTCAACAAGTCGGTGTGACACCAATTAGCTTCCGTTTTGCTAAAGCTAATCTTGCTGATTCAATCAATGCAATCCGCTTTCTTACAGAAGACAAGTTCGCTTTCTGGCCGTTAGGTGATGACTACCTACCTCGTAAAGAAGAGGTAACTGAGACGCAACAGATAGAGAGCCCTGCTCAAGTCAATAGCGCACCTGCCGAAAGTGCTCAGACGGTATCAACTGAAGCTTCCAGTATTACTGCTCAGGTTGCGCCTCAAGTAACTTCAACAACTGTTGTTGCGCAGATACCAGTAAGTGCAGGCCAGATCGCTAGCCGAGACCAAGCTTTTCAGGAACTGAGAAAGATCTCTGAGTTTTTCAAACAAACTGAGCCACATAGCCCAATTTCGTTCTTGCTAGAAAGAGCAATACGCTGGGGTTACATGAGCCTGCCTGAACTCATGCAAGAGATGACAGGCGGCAATAGCGGCGTAATACAACAAATTAATCAATTAACGGGGATGGATAACTTAGTTCAACTTGATCTGAGCGATAAAACGTTAACAACCTCTTCTAACGTTATTCCAACCGCAGCTGCTTCAAATGGGGCAGCTGCACCTACTAATCAGACTTCTCCTGTAGAAATACCAACTCAGGAAAAGACCGATACTAATCAATCATCACAAACTGAAGCAAGCTCCACTGAATCATCAGGTAATCTGAATGACTTCGAGTGGTAACCAAATGCTGATCAGCAAAGGAGAATAAAATGGCTTCTATTTTCATGAGAATCGACGGTACAAAACCTAAAGGCGCTGCAACAGTAGAAAAGATTGGTGGTAAAGATGGCTTCTTCGCTATCGACACTATCACTTGGAATGCTGTACGTGGTGTAGGCATTGATGTCGGTAATGCTAACAACGCAGACCAAGGTATGGTTGCACTAGGTGAAGTAAACGTGACACGTGGATGTGACGGTGCAACTCCTCACCTAACAACATTCCTATACGCACCAGGTGGTGAAGGTAAAACTGTTGAGATCGTAATGACTAAGCCTAACCGTGAAGGTTCTGGTGCTGATCCATACCTAATCCTAACACTTAAAGCTGCTCGTATGTCTAGCTACAACATGGCTGCATCAGACGGCACACTACCAAACGAATCATTCAGCCTGACGTACACTGAAATTTCTAAAGCGTACTACATCGAAGGCGAAGGCGGTAAGATCGAGAAAGGCCCTGAAGTTGGCTTCGATGCAACTGCAGCTAAAGTGACTTCGACTGCAGCGTAATTGAATAAGGAGATCCATTGTGGCACTTAATTCCCAACACAAACGCGTAAGTAAGAACCGCGTAAGTATTACTTACGATGTGGAAACTAATGGCGCTGTAGAAACCAAAGAACTCCCATTTGTTGTTGGGGTAATTGGTGACTACTCGGGTCATAAGCAAGATAAAGAAGATGTTGAAGAGCGCACGTTTTACAACGTCGACAAAGACAACTTCGACAATGTCATGAAGCGCGTCGGCCCAGAATTGAGCCTAAAAGTTGACAACGTACTGGCTGACGATGATAGCCAGTTTGAAGCCAACCTACAGTTTAACTCAATGAAAGACTTCGAACCGGAAGCTATTGTTGAGCAAGTAGAACCACTGAAAAAACTTGTAGAGACACGTAATCAGCTTAAGGTTCTGCTTTCAAAAGCTGACCGCTCTCGTGACCTAGAAAAGCTACTTAAAGAAGTTCTTCAAAGCGCTGACACAATCAACGCACTTTCTGAAGAATTAGGTATCAATAAAGAAGGAGCTGAATAATGAGCACAGAAGCTGAAAATCAAGCCCAACCGGAAGCTGCAGAAGGTGCTCTTAGTTTTCTAGACAGAGCGATTGAAGCGACGACTCAGACTCCGGCTGATACTACAAAAGAACTTTTCTCTGTTCTTGCTGAGCAGGCGCTATCTGGCACGGTTACTTGGGACAAGAACCTAACTAAGACCATTGAAAACGCAATTTCTGAGATCGATAAGAAGCTTTCACAGCAGCTATCTCAGGTCATGCAGCAAAATGATTTCCAAAAGCTTGAAGGCTCTTGGCGTGGTCTGCAAAAGCTTGTCAAAGAGAGTGAACTTGGCCGCGACCTTAAGATCAAGATGGTCGACTTCACTCAAGAAGAGCTGCTAGAGCAATTCGAAGACGCTCCTGCGATTGATCGTAGTCCGCTATTCAACGCAGTTTACCAAGGTGAGTTTGGTACGGCTGGTGGTGAACCATACGGCACCTTTATCGGCGACTATGAGTTCAGCGCTAAAGACGAAGATGTTGCCCTACTTCGCTACATGGGTGAAGTTGCGGCTGCATGTCACGCACCATTTGTTGCTGCTGCAAATGCTCAAATGTTTGAATTCAATGATTTCACGACATTTGACGAAGGCAAACCTGTAGCGGCAGGTTTCGACTCTCCAGCTTATGCAGCTTGGAACTCGTTCCGTGAAAGTGATGATGCTCGCTATGTGACACTCACGCTTCCTCGCACTATGGCTCGCCTGCCATACGGCTCTAAAGGTCTAAGCACTAACTTATTTGATTACGAAGAGTTAGGTACGGATATGGATGGTAATCCAAATCCTGCAAACAACGATGAGCTAGTGTGGTCTAATGCAGCTTATGATTTAGGTCTTAAGATGACCCAAGCTTACACCGCGTCAGGCTGGTGTACCGCGATTCGTGGCCTAGATAATGGTGGTAAAGTAGAAAACCTACCTAACTTAACCTACAAAACGGAAGCGGGTGACCTAGTACAGCAATGTCCTACTGAGGTTAACTTGACGGATGAACGTGAAAAAGAGCTTAGCGATCTAGGCTTCCTACCACTGGTTCATTACAAGAACTCAAACTACGGTGTGTTTATTGGTGGTCAAACGACTCAAAAACCAAAAACTTTCACTGATCCTGATGCAACAGCAAACGCTGCAATCTCTGCTCGTCTGCCTTACATCATGGCAAGTGGCCGTATCGCTCACTACTTGAAGGTAATGGGCCGTGACAAACTAGGCTCAAACCTCGAAGCTCCAGATATCCAACGTGAACTGCAACTTTGGATCGACCAATACACTAACGCTGGTGCAATTGGTAATGAGCAACGTGCGAAAACACCACTAGCTGAATCACGTATTGAGGTTGTAGAACAACCAGGCCGCCCAGGTTCTTATTCTGCGGTAGCGCATCTACGCCCATGGCTACAACTTGAAGAGCTGACGACCTCAGTTCGAATGGTAGCTAAGATTCCAGGCTAAATCAGAAATCAGGCCGGACTTGTCCGGCCTATTCTTTCTCTATTCTCAGGACATGATGAATTTGAACATCGATTCAGAATGGCAACGGAATTTTGCCGGATTAGACACCACAGACAACGACTTTTTGAAAGAGTCGCTATCTCTGCTGTCTGAGATTGCTCCGGAAGCACTCACCAGTAAAGGACGTTTAACGGTTTTTCTCGCCCAGCTGATCACCGAGTTAGACAGCGGTATTTCAAAGCAGCTTGATGAGATTCTGCACCACAATGATTTCGAGACTCTTCATGGTAGTTGGCTCGGGCTTGAAGGCTTAGCCAAGCTGCCCGTTAACAAGCAACGAACTAAACTCAAATTGCTTGATATGGATTGGTCCGAGATATCAAACGACGTCAACCAAGCCTATACCATCAAAGGATCTGAGCTTTACAACAAAATTGGTAACAAAGAGCTCAACACGCTAGGCGGGCACCCATTTGGTAGCATTGTTTTTACGCACAAAATCTCGCTTGATATGGATTTTGATGCGGACTATGACGACCTATTCACCTTGGAACTATTAGGTAAGTTAGGCGAAGTCACTCTATGCCCTATGCTTTTTTCTCCTGATGAGCAGTTTTTTGTCCAACCGACTGCGGATTGGTTATCAGATACTAACCGAATTGAAAAAATCCTTACAGGAGAGGACTACAAACCTTGGCAAGAGCTAAGACAGAAAGCATCGTCTAAATTTGTTGGCTTAGTCATGCCTTCCATTCGTATGCGTAACTGCTACAAGAATGCCAAAGTGGGCTTTATCTACAATGAAGCTGGTC
The DNA here is from genome assembly GCF_000772105.1 of Vibrio tubiashii ATCC 19109. Taxonomy (NCBI): domain Bacteria; kingdom Pseudomonadati; phylum Pseudomonadota; class Gammaproteobacteria; order Vibrionales; family Vibrionaceae; genus Vibrio; species Vibrio tubiashii. The sequence goes on along the minus strand of NZ_CP009354.1, from coordinate 1,541,466 downwards.
AAGGACTTTGGGGCAATGCCGCGTTCGCTTTTGCGGCTACCATGATGAGAGAACACCATCGAGTAAACTGGTTCGGTTTTTTAAAGTCTCGCTGGAACGATAAAGCTCAAGGGGCTTTGGTTAATTTAGAGCATCACGATAGCCAGTTTTTATCTCGTCCTGAAACTGATGTGGTTTTGTTTGGTCAGATTTCGACTTTTTATGCTCAGAACGGTTTTATTCCTTTGACTAAGAGTGCCTTGAGCGAAAAATTTTACTTTAATGGCAACAATTCGATTTGGCAAAGTCACTCTCAAACAGATAACGAGAAAGTGCTTACACAAATCCAAACCAGCCTTATGTCCTGCCGCATCGCTCACTACTTGAAGGTACAAGTGAGAGAAATGATTGGTAGTTTCAATACCGCATCAGAATGTGAGCTTTTCTTAACGCATTGGATTGAAAAATTCTCCAGCAACGTCTCATTTGCCAATGAAGAAACATTGTCTAAATACCCGCTAAGCTTCGCCAAGATCAGTGTTACAGAATCGCCACATCACAAAGGCAGTTTTTCTTGCACTTTACGCATTCTTCCCCAATACCAGTATGACCATTTCACTGGTGAAGTGGTCCTGACAACTGAACTGGATGAGGTGGCGTAATGAGTTTCTGGAAAACTTTTGTTCAGCCACACGAAAACTCAGGTCCTAATGATGACATTGAAGACATCAAGTACAACTTAACTAAACTACTTGAGTCCGAGGCATCTCTACTTGAGATAGACGACCGTTTTATTGAACTGCAGCGCTCTAACTTTCGTTATGGCATTGAAGACGTGCAACTACTGAGCGCTAGCCTAGATCAAGCGCAACTAGCCCTTCGATTGGAAAGTTATATCAAACACTTCGAGCCAAGATTAACCAATGTGATGGTTGAACTCGGAGAGCGCAAAGAAAATGAAAACGCCATTGCGTTTAACATCGTTGCAAAAGCCAAAACCACTCAAGGAGAAACCGAGTTGGTATTTGACTCAAAAATTTCACTGAATGATTTAAGAACACTAATGACGGAGGACAGTTATGAGTGATCCGTTATTAAGATATTTCGAACAGGAACTGACTCTTGTTCGACGCGCCTTAGGCCAATTTGGACACCAGCACCCTAGTCATGCTGAACGTTTAAACATCCATCAAGGTCAAATTGAAGACCCGAGCCTTGCTCGACTGCTTGATGGTGTAGCTTTACTCAACGCTACCGTCGAAAAGAAACTATCAGACCAGTTGCCAGAAGTCGTTGAAGGATTACTTGGTGTTTTATACCCAAGCTACATTCAAACCGTTCCGAGCATTGCTTACCTCCAGCTTGATGAAGAAGCCGATCTGGCGGAATCTGTAACACTGCCTAAAGGTTCGCAGTTCTCAGCCATAGCGCAAGGTCAAAGTTGCACCTTTACCACTATCGATGAGCTAAAAACCACCTCATTTAAGTTGATGGATACCACTGCCTCTAGTGCGCCATTCAAGTTCAATCGCCCAGCAGGTACAGAGCAAACAACGGCGGTCATACAGCTCAGCTTTTCTACGGGTGATCCAGATGTATTTTTCTCATCTTTAGATTGTGAAGACCTCGATTTTTTTGTTCAGGGTTTTGAAAACAATGCGGATTCGCTGGTCGAGCTATTACTTGCTGAAACCCAAGCCATCTCAATTTCTGATGCAGCGTGCGAGAAACATGCTGTACTCGAACCCGAGCGTTTAAAAAGTAGAATTAGCGATACAAATTTTCAGTTTCTGCCGCAGAAAGGCAATCAGTTTGCCGGTTATCAACTGATCAGTGAGTTCTTTTTCTTTAAAGAAAAACGTCAATTCTTCCGCCTTAAAGAATTCGGTCAAGCAATCAAACAATTTGATACATCAGAAATAGTATTGAACTTGTTTATGCATAGCTTACCAACGGAGTTTATGCGCTTATTCGACAACCAAGTGTTTAAGCTAAACATCGTTCCAGCGATTAACCTGTTCGAACAAACCGGCGAACCGACAACCTATGACCAACGGAGTCTGAGTATTCCCGTTAATGCCGACGCGCACAGCGATGGTGATATTGAGATCGTTGAAGTCACAGAAGTGTACGAAATCACTTCGATGGGAGAAAAAACTCTCACGCCTCTGTTCAAAGACAGCTATCGCTCAGACCCAAAAGCCGATCATTGGCAATGTACGCGCGGTAGCGACAACGAGTTCAGACTCGCAATCAGCTTAAATAATCAACAAGACCTCGAGTTCAACAAACTCTATGGTACTCGCCTTCTTTGTACTAACGGAAAACGTGCTTGTGCTGTTCAAGGGGATTTCGAATGTCTGGAGAGTATCGATTTACCGGGCGAGTTTAGCCCGATTTATCCACCCTCAGCGCCTATTTCACGAGAGCAAGACCCGCATTTACACTGGCAATTTATCGCCCTGCTCAATGCTAACTTTGTCTCTCTGCTTCATGCAGAGCACCCCGAGGAAGCGTTAAAGAGAATGCTGCGTTTATGTAGTAGGAGTCAGATCTCTGCTGACGAAATCCAGACGATTCGTAACGTTAATATTCGCTCACAAGTGTCTGCGCTAAGAATTCTGGGCAAAAACGTCTTCTCACCAGGAACAGAGATTGAAATCACATTGGATACCACTGGTGGCTTTTTAGTTTTCAGCGACGTTCTGAACCGCTTTTTCCAGCAGTTTTGTAGTTTTGATCGCTACATTCAGCTGTCGATAAAAGTCTATGGCCGTGATGGTTACGTTAAGCGCTACCCCAAAATTCACGGTAGCCAGAGCGCTTTATAGAGTTGGGTGGAAATCATGAACGTAGTCAATGACCTAACCAATAACACTGAAAAATACGATTTCGCTCAAGCGATGCGTTTACTGTCGCACTTTATCTCTGAATCGGAGCAACGAATTCGCTTGGTGCTTAAAGCCGAAGCAATGCCAACCGGTGATGCAAGTGAAATCCAGTATTTTTCTTTAAAGAATAACAACGCCAAGCTAAGACTTGCTAAGCAAGCTTTATCTGGCGTTAAAGGCGTAATCCCTTACTACATTTATGAAGAGCTTCTAGCCGCACTGCATGACGACGATCATGCTTTAAAAGACTTTCTCGATGTATTCAATCAGCGGTATTTTGAACTTGTCGCTCAGCTTGAGACCTCTCCTTGGTTAGTGGTTCAGAATGAGCTACATCCTGAAAAGTCTCGTCTACTGAACCACATAGCTGCACTTAATGACGATCATGGAAACTTTTTCCAATACTCATTCTTGCTTGGGCAAAATAGCCGTAATCTAAGTAGCTTAGAGCAAATGCTGAATGACTACTTCCCGTACGAAATTGAAGTCTCTACAAAGCACCAAGAACGCCGTCAACTCCCAGTAGATTCACTGACCAAGCTTGGCATTAATCGCACTTACAACAGCCGTATTGGACAAGGGTTTCTAATTGGAAAAACCTGTTTAACGCACTTTAGTCATTTGGTTGTCTCGATTAAACCGGCCAATGAACAAGACCTTTTAGATATTCAAAACGATCGAATGCTTGCAAGTAGTATGCGTGAACTCATTCAGCATTACCTTCGCGATAACACTCCAGTTTCGATTTATCTCAAAGTTAAACGCGAATATCTTTCGCGACCGACACTTTCCAGCAACATCAACCGTGCAGCAAAACTGGGAGAGGTTGATTGCCTCGCTCCGGAAAGAAAGCCGCACCAAATGATAAGTATCTTGCTCAAATAATGGAAAAACACTCCGTAGCTTCGTTGTTTTGATGCTTCGAAATACAAGGAAAACTGTATGACACAAGTAACACTAACAAATTTAGTCGCCAAGCTTTCTCCCGAGCTAAAACAGGCTCTTGAAGTCTCTGCTGGTGCTGCCATGAACCAAGGCGTTCCTTCTATCGAGATTGAGCATTGGTTGCTGCAATTAATTTCTCAGCAAGATGCCAACTTGAGCAACTTGATGCAATCTCAAAAGCTGTCTCAAGACGCGATTGTTAATGAGCTGTCGACCAAGATTGCACGACTTCCAAAAGGAAGCGAAGGGCAACCGACTCTGAGCCACGGTCTGACTGAACTAATTAAAGACGCTTGGATGATCGCCTCAGTAAACTATGCTCATGGCGAAGTGATCAGCTTGCATTTAGTACAAGCTTTATTGCAGCAAAACGTATTGGGTGTGAACACGCTTCAACTGGAAAGCTTGCAATCAGTGTCACTTGAATCTTTACAGGGACTGATCAATAAAACCGCCGTTGCTCGCAGTAAAACGTCAGCAGCAGAAGGTGGCGCACCGGCTGGTCAACCGTCTGCAAACGATGCGCTAAGTAAGTATACGATTAACCTAACTCAACAAGCGATTGACGGTAATATTGACCCAATATCAGGCCGAAACGCCGAAGTTCGCAAGGCCATCGATATTCTTTGTAGAAAGCGTCAAAACAACCCAATCATGGTCGGTGAACCGGGCGTAGGTAAAACAGCCGTTGTGGAAGGGCTAGCACTTCGAATTGCAGCGGATGAAGTCCCAGGGGCACTGCAAGGGGTGCAAATCCATTCACTGGATTTGGGATTGCTTCAAGCCGGAGCAAGCGTTAAAGGTGAGTTTGAAAACCGACTTAAAGACGTCATCAACGAAGTAAAAAACAGTGAAGTACCTATCATCGTATTCATTGATGAGGCTCATACTCTCATCGGTGCTGGCGGTGCTGCTGGTCAGAATGACGCGGCGAACTTACTTAAACCCGCATTAGCGCGTGGCGAGTTCAAAACAATTGCTGCAACGACTTGGGCAGAGTACAAAAAGTACTTTGAAAAAGACCCTGCTCTTACTCGTCGTTTCCAAGTGGTTTCTATCGAAGAGCCTAATGCAGAAGATGCAAAGCAGATGCTGCGCGGCGTAGCAGCTTCACTACAGAAACACCACGGTGCTTTCATCGCTGAAACCGCCATTGATGCAGCGGTCAATCTGTCTATTCGTTACTTGCCTAGTCGTCAGTTACCAGACAAAGCGATCAGCCTTCTTGATACTGCCAGTGCACGTATTGCCCTGACCCAAGGTGCTAAACCTGAAGTTATTGAATCTCTAGAGCAAACCATTCGTTATCAAAAGAACGAAAAAGCTGCTCTAGAAAAAGAGAATGCGCTTTTCGGTATTGCTGAAGAAGAGATCAAAGAGATCACAGGCGAAATCGAAACCAATGAATCAGAGCTTGAAGCCCTGAACGTTCGTTGGAAACAAGAAGTTGAGCTGGTTGATCAAATCAAGGCTTTGCAAGAGGAAATTAGCAACGCTGAAGGTGAAGACAAAGGTGACCTTACCAAGCAGACAGCCCTCAATGACACGCTAGACGAACTTCACGAGTTGCAAGGTGAATTGCCTCTCGTAAATGCAATGGTCGATGACAATACGATTGCTCAGATCATTGCTAACTGGACAGGTATTCCGGTTGGTAACATGATGAGTGATGAGATTGCTCGATTACTTTCGCTTGAGGAAGAGCTAGATAAACGTGTTATCGGTCAAAATGTGGCTAAACAAGAGCTTGCTAAGGCTATTCGTATCTCTCGTGCAGGTCTAACAGACAGCCGCAAACCAATTGGTGTGTTCCTCATGTGTGGTCCAAGTGGTGTTGGTAAGACAGAAACAGCCATGGCACTTGCTGAGCAACTGTACGGCGGAAGCAATGACCTAACCGTGATCAACATGACCGAATTTAAAGAAGAACATAAGATCTCTATGCTTTTGGGGTCTCCTGCTGGTTATGTTGGTTTTGGTGAAGGTGGTGTGTTAACTGAAGCAATTCGACGCAACCCTTATTCTGTTCTTCTTCTTGATGAAATGGAAAAAGCACACCCAGGTGTTCACGACTTGTTCTATCAAATCTTTGATAAAGGGCATATCAAAGACAGTGAAGGCCGCACGGTTGATTTCAAAAACACCATTATCATTATGACTTCCAACGCAGCAGACCAAGCGATTTGTGATGCGTGTGAAGATCGTGAAGAACGTATGACCAATGAAGAGCTTCTAGAAAGCATTCGCCCTGACTTACAACATTACTTTAAGCCAGCATTCTTGGGCCGTACCACGATCGTGCCTTATTACCCACTTAACGATGAAGAGCTATCGAAGATTACCGAAATTTCTCTTAATCGAATTAAGAAAAAATTGGCTGAACAGTATCAAGCAAGCTTCACTTGGGACAAGGGTTTTGTCGACTTTGTTGTTAACAAAAATACGGACCCAACAACAGGTGGTCGCGCCGTTGAACAGATCATCAACCGTTCTCTGATGCCTAAGTTGGCGGAAGAATGTATCAGCCGCCTGAGCCAACAACAGCCTATTTCTCAAGTTTCGGTTGTTGCAGCATCAAACCCAGCGGGTTTTGAGCTAACCATTAAGTAACAAGTAGCCAAGGAAAGCAGTAAGTATGAGCAGTAACCATGTCACTTCACGTCGTACGTTTTTCTCGTTAAGAGTCAAACTCGTGTTAGCGATTTTCTCAGTCTTACTGTTTTCCAATGGCTTAAACAGCACATTAAACTATCTAAACTTTGAGAAACGGCTAACCCAAACCAGTGATTCTACTTATCAAGTCGTCTTAAACGAAACCGATCACGATATTAAGCAGGCTATAAGTTTAGGCCTGCCACTTTCTTCTATTTCAAACATCCAATCTCTTTTAGAGAGACGCCTATCGCTTGTTGACGGAATTAGCCGAATGCAAGTCGTCAACAATAAAGGGGATGTCCTCTACTCTGCTGGTGAAGCCACTGAGAACGAACGACTTATCGCGTCTGACATCACCAATACTTTTGATGTCAAAGAAGGTGCTCTTCAGCTTTACTACTCAACGGGATACTTAAACAGCATTAAGCATAAGTTGCTTATGCAGCAACTATTTGACACATTAATGTGGGTGTTGATTGCATGCTTTATTGGCTACGTAGCTTTATACACCGGCCTAGACTTTTTGTTGAAGAAGCTGAAAGGGTTCTCAGAAACACTTGAACAACCAGAGCTGACTGACAAAGAGCTTATCGAAAACGCCAATCAACGCTTTTTTGCTAAAAAAGGTAAAAATGGTTGGCAGCGCTTTCGTGATAAGTATTTCCCGCTGCTGATTATTGCACTGGCTATCGTTCTGACTATCGCGTCTAATGTGGGTAGTTCGTATCAGGCTCTCGATAAATTCTCGACCACTTACGAAACTCAATTAGAACAGAAATCTATCGTCATTGGTGACACGCTTAGCAGCATGATCCAAAGACTGCTCAACCAAGGTGTTCCTCTAGATAGACTCTATGGGCTTGAAGATGAGTTTGCTGAGTATCTTAGTCAGCATAAAGAACTGCTCTCTATTGAGCTTCAACAGGCTGAAACGTCTTTGTACCATTACCCAAATAACTTTACGGGTAACGACCATTCGTCTTCGATAAATCTGGAAATCGATCCAGATTCACTAACATCGATTAAGATGACCACCGACATGAACATTATCCCTCAGCTAATCGAAGATAGCTTAATGGATATGTTGACGGTACTTATCGCGTCTGCCCTTGTGGTCATCGAAATTATACTTTTTGTCTGTAATTTCATGATCATAAAACCTTGGCACCAGATCAAACAATTACTAACAGACTCAAAAATTGGCGCATCATTGTGGCTCGCGCGTATTTCTGCCAAAGATGAGCTTGGGCGTGTGACTCATAGCATCAACTCGATTATCCAAAGACAACATTCAAACAAAACGCTTAAAGTAAAAAATCTTCAAGACTATCGCTTTATTCGACTGCCATTGTTTATGCTGGTCTTCGCAGAAGCAGCTTCATTAGCATTTTTCCCAAACTTTGTAGCCAGCTTATCTCGCTCGCAAGATTGGATACCTGAAAGCTTAGTCACCAGCTTACCTATCTCTCTGTTTATGTTCTGCTGGGCAATCTCCCTACCCTTTGCTGGCTATTGGTCAGATAAAGTAGGCCGTCGCAAGTCTTTAATAGTCGGAGGCTTAATCACGAGTACAGGCCTCGCTCTTACCGCAATCTGTCAAACACTTGAGCTGCTACTTATTGCGAGAGCTTATACGGCAGTTGGTTATGGTATTGTCTTCATTTCTGCCCAAGGGTATATCACTGATACAACGACGACCAAAAACCGAACTAAAGGTATGTCTACCTTCTTATCTTCGTTTTTCTCTGGTTCTCTGTGTGGCGCGGCAATCGGTGGCATCTTAGCGGACAAGCTTGGCTATAGCGTGACCTTTATGCTCGCATCTGTCTTAGCCTTGGTAAGCGTTTTGTTTGTTATGAGCTTTTTCAGTCGTGGTAGTTCAAACGCTCAAAGTAAGCCAGTTCGGCTCAATGACTTTAAAGTCTTGCTCAGCAACAAATACTTCTCGTTGATCACTTTTTTCAGTGCGATACCAGCCAAGGTCGTTCTCACAGGCTTCCTCTATTACATCTGCCCAGTTTATTTACAGTATTTAGGCGAAAGCAGTGCAGTGTCGGGTCGTGTCATGATGAGTTATGGTATCGCGATTATTGTCATATCACCTTTGAGTGCTTTCCTCGTAGACCGTTGGGATAACAAAATTAAGTTCATCGTATTTGGCGGTCTACTTTCAGCGTTAGCCTTAGTTAACATCGTCTTCCTGCCAGGTACTATGGGGCTATTGATGATCGTGATTCTGATTGGTATCGCACACGGCATCAGTGTCTCACCGCAGATTCCGTTGGTCATGGACTTACTGGCCAACGAAGGAATCGATAAAGGAAAAACAATCGGTATTTTCCGACTTACCGAGCGCATCGGAAACATCGCAGGGCCTATGTTAGCAGGCTTGTGCCTGAGCCTATTTGGTTTCCAAGACACCATCATACTGTTTGGCATCACGTTGTTTATCAGCTCTACGGTGTTGGTGGGTTTCTACGCATTCTTTACTAAAAAAGATAGACAACTAGAGGTAGCAAAATGAGAGTTTTAATCTTAGTTTTGATCACCTTGGTCACGCAGTTCTCAGTACCAACGTTGGCATTCGCAGCAGAGAAAAAGCATGTTGTCATGATCTTATGGCGAGGTGTCACTGATGCTGAAAAAGGCTTTATGGAATACCTTTCTAGTAAAATGCCCGTCAGCTACACCTTGCTTGACGCCAAAAGAGACAGAGAGACATTGTCTAATTATATTAATAACATAGACTCTTACGATGCAGACCTTGTTTATACATTCGGCACTACGACTACCCTCTCACTCTTAGGAACAGAAGACAAACCAACGTCATTTAGACAGCACAGCAATACCCCTGTGGTATTTAGTATCGTGACCGACCCTGTGGGTTCAAAAATAATTTCAGATGACAATTCTCAGCATCGTAATTTTACTGGTGTAAGTCATATTGTGCCCCACAAGGTTCAATTTAACGCGATTCAAAAACTGCCCAATATTTCGACAATGGGCATCGTGTTCAATCCGTTGGAAAACAACGCGGTGATTACCGCACGTAAGATTCAAATGCTGTCTGCGAAGTTCGGTATGGATGTCTACTTGTATCCTCTTCGAACTAAAGATGGTAAACCAGACCTAAGCTCACTCTCGAAAGTGATCGAAACCATGCTTGAAGATAGGGTCCAGCTTGCTTATTTACCACCCGATTCCTACATCATCAGCCAAGGGAAAGGCATCGTAGATAGCCTTCACGCCCAGGGAATAGCTACTTTTTCAGCAACTGAATCCCCTATTCGCAATCATAACGCGCTATTTGGTATAGTTAGCCGTTATTATAACGTTGGTGAATTTGCCGGACACAAAGCAGAGCAAATATTGAGCAACAAACGTAAAGCCCAAGATTTGCCTATTGAGCCACTTAGCCAGTATTCATACATTGTCAATGTGGGTGCCGCACGCACTTTGGATTATTATCCCCCTGTTTCAATTTTAAAAATTTCCGAGTTAATTGGAGGAAATGAATGGTCAGAATGATGCCATGTTTTGCTTTCTGCCTAATGATTATGATGGGACTGCTTAGCAGCACCCATGCTTTCGCACAAACTAGCATTGGACCTGCTCGATTACTGTTAACCACTCAAGAGTGGGCGCCTTACCAAGAGTACAAGCACGGACAAATGCAGGGTTTAGCACTAGATAAAGTAAAATGCATCCTTGGAAAAATGGGCCAACCATACCAACTCACAATGACCAGTTGGTCTGATGCGCAACTACGCGTACACAGTGGCGCGCAACACGGTTTCTTTGTTGCTACCCAAACTGATGAGCGAGATGAATACGCCACACTTTCGGCACCTATCGCAGAACAAAAACTTATGTGGTATTTCGGCCCCGGTGTCGAGCCTAAAATAGATGAGTTGTCAAAGCTTAACCTTAAATTCTCGGCTAAATTTGGGTCGAATAAGTGGTTTTGGCTAAAACGTAACGGCTATAACGTAGTCAAACAGCCTAGAGATGCTAAAGTATTACTAAAGCTTTTAAAACAAAGGGAAATTGACATTGCTTTAGAAGATGATTTGGTCTTCAAAAGCGAGCTAGATGAAGCAGGTTTACCGAGCGATTTTTTCCAGTATCAAGTTCTCGAAACTAAACCGATGGGCGTCTATTTTTCAAATCGTTTCCTAACTAAGTATTCTGGTTTCTTGTCTGCATTCAATGCAGCCGTATCTAAGTGTGAGAGGTAACTAGTGGCCGTCAGTATCCATTTGATTTCTGTACCCACTGAAGAGGTTGTAGCCTCAAGAGTTGTGTATCTTCCAGAATCAGGAGGCACTCTTGGTCGTGCCCCTGCGTGTGATATCTGTTTACCCGACCAAAGCAAACGTATTTCCCGTACTCATGGCGAAGTCCGCCTAACCGACCGAGGCTATGTATTGATTAGTCGTGGTCAAAATTGCGCTTCATTAAACGACAAAGTCATGGTGAGAGATAAAGAATACCCACTCAATGACGGAGACATCATAAAAGTAGAAAACTACACCATGCTTGTTTCTACTCTTGTTTCATCAAGTGCTGAGCCACCTCAACAAGACGATGACGACTTTCTCTCTCAACCATTTGAGTTAAACCTTAACGATGACGAAACTGAGTTCTTAGAACAAACAGAAGCACCAAAGCAAAAACAAAGCGGCGCTTCGTTTTCGCATAAAAATGTTCTAAGCGATGATCCTTTTGCCTCAGACCCGTTTGAAGATCTAGATAGCGACGAAATCGCTGCTCATGTCGAAGTGGACGAAGTGGCACAAACAAAGACGTTCGAACAGGCCACCGATCTAGAGTATCTGCCTGTCGATACACCAAGCAACAATACTCAGTTGGAAGCGTCTATTGAGAAGCTACTTACGCTATCTGAGAAAAACCAACAATATTTGCAAAACCCAATGCTTCACCACGATGCCTTGTTTGATGCATTAGAAAAAACCGTTGATCAGTTTCTCAATGAGTTCGCTCCTAAAGAACTTGAAAATCAGTTTAGCGAGTACCTGTCTGTCGGACTGTTCAGCAACAAAGAGAAAAAGTATTGGAAGATCTATCGTAAGCACTTCCAGCACAGACAACAAAATGGAGACTTTCGTCGCCAGTTCAAAGCTTTGTTTTTGGAAAATATGCAGAAACAGCGAGAGGAAGGTTGATGAGGAAGTGGTATTTAGCGGCAGTGCTGTTGTTAGCTGGATGTTCTTCTGATCCAGTTCCTGTCGTTTCTCAATACAACTTAACAATAAAGTCAGATGCAGCAATGAATCCGTCTGATTCAAACACTGCAAACCCTGTCGTCGTTAGATTGTATCAATTAACCGACGTACAGATGTTCAAACAAGTACCGTTTATCGATCTGTATTCAAATGATGTTCAGCTGTTAAGCGCGAACCTAGTGTCAAAACAAGTGTTGCCGGTAATACTTCCAGACACAAGCACTGAGCAGGTATTAGATATTAACAAAACGACCCAGTACGTTGCCGTACTTGTTGAGTTTGTTGATTACCAGAATAGTGAAACAAAGGCATTTTCCACTTTGCCAGTACAAGCAGATCAATATCTGCAGCTCAACATACAAGGGGCAAAAGCCTCGTTAGAAATAGTCACACCTGAATCCAGCTGGTGGCAAGTATTTTAGTCAGTATATAGGGAATTAACGTGGACGCGTTTAAAAAAGTAGTTTGGCAAGAAGGCATGTTTATTGCCCCACAACATTTTCAGCAACAGGATCGCTACGTACAGAATTATGTTCGTCAGAACGTTGAGACTCTAGCTGGATTTGCTCCCTTTTATGGTGTGACAGAACTCACCATCAATCACGAATTATTAAAAATCGGTAAGCTTTCTATCGCCAGTAGCGCAGGTGTGTTTCCTGACGGTACTCAGTTTGAAATGAAGCACGAGGTTGCCCGAGATGTTATCCAAGGCAGCATTGAAACTGTGGTCTACTTGGCACTTCCTATCTCTTTACAAGGCAACAACGACTACGGGCAAGAGCAATCGGATCAAGGTCGTTACCTATCTCGCTCTATCAATGTATTTGACACATCAACATCAGAAAATGCGAGTGTTGAGATAGATGTCGCTCATCTGAATATTTCTATTAAGTTGGAAGGTGAAGATACCTCTGGCTTTACGCTTATACCTGTCGCCAAGATTTTAGAATGCACAGAAGCGGGTGAAGTGATTCTTGACCGCGCATTTATTCCAGCATGTCTACATTACGGTGCCTCTCAACTGCTACTTGAGCGTTTAAAAGAAATACATGCCCTGACTGCCAATCGCGCAACGACCCTATTGCAGAGAATTCAAGCTGGCCAAGGGCAAAAAAGCCCGCAATCAATGATGCAAGATTACTTGTGGTTGCAAACATTGAACAGTTGGCTGCCGTGGTTTGACCTTTCCATTACCAATCCAAAGCTACAAACGCACCAAGTCTACGGCGAGTTGCGTAAGTTCGAAGCGCAAATCATGGCATTAACTCCAGCGATTCCGGAACCATGTTTGCCATTGCAGTATCACAAGCTTTACGAGAGCTTTAATCCTTTATTCGCCTCTCTGCGTAACATGCTCACGCTGGTTCAACAAGACTCTGTACTTGAGTTTGCTTGGGATAGCTCTTTGTTCGAACGTCGTCGATTGCTTAGAACCTTAATCAAAGACACCGCAAGCGTGTCGAATCGTCGATTTGTCCTCTCTGTTAAATCGACCATTAGCAGTGCTGAGCTCAATGAGCTGTTCCCTATCGCTGCCAAGTTAAGTAACAACGCGCGCATTGTTGAGATCGTACGAAACGGCCTATCGGGTATTGCGCTGTCACCGTTACCAGTTGCACCAAGTGAACTTAAACCGATGCAAGGGGTGTCTTACTTTGAAGTCGACACTGCCGATCGTATGTGGTTAGAAATGCTCGAAAACCGCGATGCGATTGCTCTCCATGTCGATACTCGAATCGCAGACCTCGAAGTTATGCTATATGCCCTGAGATAATGCTATGGACTATTTGGATGAAGAAACCCTAGTCTGGGATGCAAAAGAGTCCGAGTTTGTCGCTAAAGAAGACGATGTCAGCGACAGTTCATGGATCTCTGTTGATGCGAGCCGAGGTCGCAGTGAATTTCTGCACTATTTCGATAAAGCAGAAAACCAGCTACTCAATATAAGCAGTGAGCTATTAGCGATCACATTAAAAGTCTCTACGCTTCCCGAGCCAGAAGACGTCACAACTTTACGTCATCAGCTAGTTGACGGGATTAATGACATCAAAACAAAAGGCGCTGAGCTTTCCTACCCTGTCGCAGTCATTGATAAACTCTGCTTCCTCTACGCGGTCGTGTTAGACGAACTGATTATTTACAGTGAATGGGGTGAGTCACGCGGCTGGGAAAACAAAACCCTGCTGAGCGAACTTTTCGGTATGCGAAATGGTGGTGAGCTGTTCTTTACTGTCGCTGATAAAGCACTCAGACAGCCGCACAAGATGATTGACCTACTTGAGATCATCTACATTTTCCTAAACATTGGATTTAAAGGTCAGTACCGAGAGACAGGAAATGACCAACTTAAATCCTTCATACATCAGTTGGAGCAGTTAATTAGCCAGTATCGACAAACGAGCGCGATCCATTGCCGTACTCGAATTAAACTGCCTAAAGTTCGTAAGCCGACTCGTCGTAAACGCTACTTTATCACTACTGTTTTCTTCTTATGCCTGATCTTTACCAGCATTGCCCTGACCTATTTTTGGTACAACAAAACGCATTCGCAACGAGCTCGCGACTTTAACAACTTACCGGACTTCAGCGCTCGCTATGTAATGTCAGGCCAAGTGAATGATATTGTCTTTATCAGTGATGACGCTGACTTGGAAACCATGCCCCAACGAGCCAGTAAAGTTGAGCTAGTGGACGCTCCGCCACCGCCGAATTTAGGTACCAGCCATTCCTCTTGGTTGGTTCAATTAGCAACGTTCTCTTCGCAGAAAAATGCTGAAAACTTTGTTTCTACGCTCGCGCCATCAAAGTATGAGGCGGTTGTTGACGAGTTTGATTCCTACTTCCGCGTCATTGTACGAAGTGAGTCCTCTGAGCAAGCAAGAGAAATTAAGAGTTGGTATATAGAAAAAGATCAGCTCACACCCATCATCGTGAGAAACACGCAAAACGACAATAAAAACGATAAAGAGGCACAATAACGATGAGTGATGCTAAACCCACACAGAATTCAACAAAGCGTAGCCTTGTCTGGTCTATACTGCTTGCTTTGCTTGTCATGCTGATAGGTGGTGCCTTAACCTGGTGGCTCTATCCAGAGAAACTTATTATCGGTGGTATCGTATCATTCATCACAGGTCTCGTTATCGGTTTACTCACTTACTGGTTGATGCGACGTAAAGGCGGAGCAAGTAAAACACCCGATCAACAAAGATTGCTGATCCAGAAACGAAGTAAGCTTTTGGCTTTGCACTTTAAACGCATGATTGGTGTACAAAAGCGCAAGAAAAGGCTTAACAGTCGTTATGACCAACCTATCTACCTATTGTTGAGTGACGACCCATGTAAAGATAAGAGCATCATTACACAAATGGGATACGAGGCGTACAAGGTTGATGATTTCGGTAATGACATCGAATTTCCGATTCTATTCTGGCTAAGCGAACACTCTATTCTTATCTCTATTAGCATGGGTGAAGATCAACAACCTCAGTATCTGAAAACCCTCTCGGATAGCCTCAATAAATGGCGTCCACGTCAGGCTATAAACGGGTTATTGTTGACGACCGAAATCGCTACACTACTCGGCAACCAAGAGAAACTTACTCAACGAGCTGATGACGTTAAATCGACTATTAAAACGTTCAATGACACATTCGGACTGAATCTGCCCGTATATAACCTGATCACCAACATGGGTCAGGTGAACGATTTCTGTCAGTTCTTTTCTGCATTTGATGAAGCCAAGCGCAACGATGTATTTGGCGCAACGTCTCCGGTCCTTAAAAATGGTGGGATAGACGCAGATTGGTATCACGAAGAGTATGACCACTTAATCAGTCAATTAATTGCTAACACCAGCAGCGCGCTTTCCTCACAGCTTAATCAAGAATATCGTAACTCTATCTGTGCAGCGCCTTACCAGTTTGGTTTGCTAAAACAAAGTCTGTGGCATTTCTTACAAAGGCTGTATCGAGGTGATCAGCTAAGTAATGGTCTCAACTTCCGTGGATTTTATTTTACTCATAGTGGCTCAGGTGAAAAGCAGTATGACCTGCTGGCCAATGTCGTCAATGAATCTCTAGGCAACGAGAAGTTCCAGCAGCACCAGCAAATTCCAGTCACCCAGACCCTGTTTGCTCAGCACATCATGAACCACGTGGTCTTGAACGAAAATGAGCTTGTCGGCGTCAACCGCCGTAAAGAGAATATGCTGATATTCTGGCAAGGTGCTTACACTGTGTTTTGTGCCGTGCTTCTAATTGCTATCTTAGCGATCATTAAGTTAGATTTTGATTACCAAAACGCGCGTGAAACACGTGCCGATAACATGTTAGAGCGCTACAAAGAGGCGATCGCTGCGTCACCTTACGATATTGAGAATATGGCGGACAATATTCCGAACTTATACTCTCTCAATCGTATCTACGCGCTCTACCTTCAGCCCGATCCTTGGTATACCCTGCCCTTCATGCCTAGTTCAAGCATTAAGACGGAAGTGGAAGCCGCTTATTTCGATGAGCTAGCCCGTGTTCTTATTCCTTCGATGGAAAACACCCTAGAAAAAGATCTGTTTGTCTACGTAAACCTTGAAGATCAAGCTAAGACCTTATCTTTGTTGAATAACTATCGCTTACTGTTCGACCCTAAGCGTACCAACATTGAAGAGCTAAAGAGCTACTTTATGTCATCATTGACTGACCAAGGCGAAGCAGATAGCGTAAACCTTGCTCAGCTCAAGATTTTGCTTGATGACGTCTTCGCTCAAGATTTGGTTCCCACTAAAGCCAATTTTGATCTTGAGAAGTTAGCTAAGAAAGTCATCAACCAAACTGGAGTTGAGACTCTGTTGTACGAGCATATCTTAAACTCGCCAACCTACTCTAAGCGTGTCGATGTGCGTCAAGAGTTAGGATCAAACTTCTCTCAACTACTCAGTTTCTCACCGAATTATGTCGGTTACTTAGTACCCTACTTGTATACGCCATCAGGCTTTAATGAGCTTGATCTTTCTGTCGGTTCACCTGTTCTGACTGAAGCATTGCAAGCATATGAGGGGGTGGCTGGTAGCTCACCAAGTGCGCTAGAGCTCTACCGTATTAGTCGCGATCTTAAGCAGATGTATCAAAACGACTACATCAATTACTGGCGAGATTTTACCGCTCATATTCAAGCGAATAACGTTGATAGTGCTGACTCACTAAAAGCAACACTGTCTGTGCTTACAACGGCATCAAATAACCCATTGGCTCAGCTGTATGGCACGATCAGCAAATACACGTCAGTCGAAATTGAGGTGCCAAAAGCCAAAGAAGGTGAAACACAACCACCGGCTCAAGATGCCGATAAGAAAGAGTCCGCTCGCCAGATTTACATTGCCTTTATGCCTTACCACCAGCAAGTGGAGGCTAATGATCAGGGAACAAAAGCAATAGATACACTTCTTAGTCAATTTACAGAAATGGAGACGTATCTAGAGAAGTTTTACTCTTCAGACAAACCTCAAAAGCTTGCTTTCTCTACCCTGACCGCAGAGCTAAAGGTGAGTAACCCAGTTTCCTCTGTCGCAAAACAAACTGAGAAACAGCCGCAACTATCACTCGACATCATTAATGGCGTGACTACGCAGGCAAATGAAATGGTGATGCTACTGGCACATGGTTATCTCAACACGGCTTGGCAAAGCGAGGTATTCCAAACCTATCAAGATACGATTGCAGCGTACTATCCATTTAACAAAGCTGCTTCAGTGGATGCAACAACGAGCGATGTCGCCTCTTTCTTTAAGAGTAATGGTGTATTGGATAAGTTCTACCAGAGCAAACTAAAAGGTTTCTCTACCGATGAACGTTCTCCTTTCTTGCCGGGGCTGCTACCGAACTCAGGGTTGGCACTTGATCCTAATGTTTGGCAGATGATTAGCAAAGCGACGGACATTCGTAATGCGCTATTCTTACAAGATCCGCAAAACCTAACGCTTCAGTTCCAACTAAAAGCGATGGAGATGAGCTCGAACCTGACTCAGTTCTCTATCATTGCAGAGAAGTCTCTGTTTAGCTATCAACACGGCCCAAGGCTATGGAGCAAGCAGACGTGGTCAGCAAAAGACGTGGACAAAAACTCGATAGGATTCAAACTACAAGCGCAAGAAACGCAGGTAGCCGATGAGAAGTTCACCGGAAGCTGGGCTTGGTTCAAGTTGATTGAACCAAGAGTAGTATCGACAACCTCTCAAGATACTACTGTGAAGTTTGTGTATGACGATAGTCAGGTTGAATTAAGCATTAAGACGCAAGGGCAAAATAACCCATTTGTTCCAAACTTCTTCTCTGCTTTCTCGCTTCCAGCCAGCATTTAAAGATGAAGGATTCGAGTTCTGAACTCAACCCTAGCATCCTAAACACTATGCGAGCTTTAGGGGTTTCCTATTGCTCGCATATTGGTCATCAAGTGTATCTCGTCGACAGCGCCTCACATGGAAAGATTGCCCTCAAATTTGCCCTTTCCACACTTGCTAAGTCTCAACTTCACAACGAAGCTAGTTTTCTCGCGAAGTACTCCTCTAGCTATTGGCCCAGCTTTATCGATGCCGATAGCCATCACCAGGCCAGTTGGTTGATGTGCGAATTTGTAGAAGGCCATTCGCTAGCGCAGTGTAATTTCCTCAACGACGTTGCGTTGATCTCAAAACTTGAAGACGGTCTGAAAACCATTCATGAAACGGGTTTTATTCATGGCGACATTAAACCTGCAAACATCGTGATCAGTGCAAACGGTGAACCCATCTTTGTCGACTTTGGTAGCGTTCTACCAATCGGTCAAGCTTATTCGAAACAACCCCATTCTTCTGTTACTCCGAGTTTCGGAAGTTTAAGCGCAATAAAACGTCATGGTCTTGTTACTACTCAAGATGACTTCGTCTCGTTAGCAGTAGCTCTTCAGACCGTGTTGGGTAAGCACCCATATCAAGGGCTGCCCATTACAGAATTCGTAACAGCAAATAAGCTCCCAGATTCGAGAGCTGTTGCTTCAAAGTATCAGGTCTTACTCGCTCAACAGATCCGCCTAGCTAAGCGACTTGTTGTTTTGAAAAATACTGACTGATGTCAACATCATCGATTTGGCTTTCTGGAAGAAACGCTTGCGCGTAATCCATATAAACCCCGCTTTCGAGGAACAGCAAGAATAGCTCCATATCAACGTGTTCATCGAGAGCCATTTTATGCAAGATATCTACGGCTACACTGACAGGTTTTGCTTTCTTATAGGGCCGATCTGCCGCCGTGAGCGCCTCAAAAATATCAGCAATCACTAGCACTCTCTCTGGAATTGAAATCTCTTCTGCTGATAACCTACGTGGATAGCCAGTGCCTTTAAGGGTTTCATGGTGAGTAGAAGCGTAACGAGGGACTCGACTCAGCTCTTTTGGAAATGGCAAAGCCTCAAGCATTTTTATTCCACTGATCATATGCTCGTTTATCTTAAAGCGGTCTTCTGTGGTCAATGTGCCGCGCGAAATAGATAAGTTGTAGATCTCGCCCAAGTTATACTGATGTTCTGGCACATCCACTTTTATACCAAACTTCTCATCAAATTCGAGTGGTCTGATGCGCTTTTGTATGTGCTCTGGTTTGTCAGAAAGTAACGGTTCGGCGGTCGGAAGCACAACGTCCGATTGAGGTTTATTCAAGTCTTCGAATGGGGAAAGACCTAAGCGATCATCAAAGTTCCTTTGCCAAGTTCTACTAGCAATTTGCTTGATTCGTTCAACTTCTTCTTGACCCATAAACTCCCCGCCGATATTGGATTTGGCGATAAACTCAAACTCCTCCTGTAAAGTTTGCTTATACAGTTTAAGCTCCGCTAGAGCCGCGCTCTTATCTTTAGTTGCAGCGAGTTGCGAATTCAAATACTCAATTTCGGCATCACGCCAAAGCACTTCAAAACGCATACGAATTTCATGGATACGATTATAGTTCGCTTCGAGTTTAGTGCCTTTATCAACGATATGCTCTGGAGTCGTAATCTTTCCACAATCATGCAGCCAAGCCGCGATTCTAAATTCCCGCCTTTCATCATCATTCTCGAATTTAAACTGTTTGAATTTACCTTCTTGGCACTCTTCTACTGCCTTGGCTAACATCATGCCAAGTTCAGGAACACGATTACAATGCCCTGCTGTATAAGGAGATTTATCATCAATCGCTTGAGCAATCAGTTTTATGAAAGATTCAACAAAATCCTCTTGTTGTTTCTCATGTTGTTTTAGTGCAGCCCCCATCGAAGCGATAGACTCAGAAAGTTCAGACACCTCTTTGATGCGTGTGTTAACCAACGACACCGCATCATAATCTCTTGCTTTTATCTTCTTCGTTTCTACGCGTAGCGCTTTAATTGGAACGACAATGGGCGCACTGAACTTCCATGCTAAAGGAAGCAAAACCATCATGACTAAAACGGTTAACCCAATCGAGGTGATCAGCTTAGGCCATACTTGCTCGTAGATGATGTTTTCAGGTAGAACGACGGCGAAAAACTCATTGTGGCCTTGTTCAGACAACAGCGGTGTCACATAGATAAAGTACTGTCGTCCTTCAATATCAATTTTAACCATCTTGTTATGCAGGCTAGGATTGCGTGATGCGGAAAACAGCTCCGGATAAGGCACAAACGTTCCTCGCCACTGATTGGAGTCCAACCATTTTTTTTGCAAGGCCGTTCGTTGCTGCGGGGTAATGGCGAGCAAAGCCTTATCTAAAATATCGACAATTGAGTTGTTATCCTTTTTCATATAAAAGTGAAAAGGTAGCAACTCAGTGTCTGTCAGTTTTGATACCTTAGTTTGATCAGTATTCGATAGTTCATTCAGCTCAGAAAGTGTATGAAAGGTATCAATAATGTAGTCATAACTCTGAGTTGTAAGCCCTTGCTTAGCTTCATCCAAACTTGCCACTTCGGTAATGTTTAGCGTGGGTACTCGTTCTAGCAACCATGATTTCATCCCATAACCACCGACGACAGCGATCGACTCTTGAGAGAAGTTTGCCAGTGTCGAGTAAACCGGTTTATTTGTATTTGACGCTACCGCTAACTGGCCACTAAACAGAGTGGCGCTCCTGGCTCCCTCCACCGCCTTAGTCTCAGGCACAGAGTGAAGTAAATCGATGTCACCTTGGTGATACATCTGTGACAGCGTCACAGAATCAAAGCCATTAACAAACTCTAGCTCTACACCTGTCATTTTCGAAAGTAAGTTGAGAAGATCTATCGCATACCCTTTTGGCTCTCCTGACTGAGCATAATCGTAAGGTCCCCAATCATTTTGATTTGAGACCATAAGTGAACCTACAGCTGCTATTTCAGCCTTCTCGCTATCACTAAGAGCAAGGGGCTTTGGGCTCGGAATACGCACTTCATGATACAGCTCAACATTAGAAGCAATGACCTCGCCTTTGTCATTAAAAACAAAAGACTCTGTTCCACTATCAGGTGAAAGCCCGAGCTGTGTTGGCATCATCTTCTCTTTCATTGCTGAGTGAACAATGTCTACCCCAATCACGCGCGATTGAGTGCGAATAGAGTATGTCTGACCGGTAATCTTTAGATGCTGAAATAGATAAGGCTCCGTCTTAAAAATCTTTGTTTCCTTACTGCCTAAATACCAAGGTCTTTGAGTGGGGAAATAGTTACTGTCTTGTGCGACACTTTTGGTCAGTTCAAAACCTTCTGTAAAATAGCTCGTCGTGCGAATACGGCTCTCTTCGGGTCCTGATATTTTAATGATCACCCAGCGATCATTAATGCCAGCATCAATCTTTTGCCGCACGATAGGCGACGACTCCAAGTTGATTATTTGATAAAAGTCATCATCATCTCGCCCAATATACAGGCTATAGAAAAGAGGATTGTCTTCGAGAATTAAGGTGAAGGTTTTGCGAATTTCAGCCTCAATAAAGGTGTGGTTAGTTGATTCGGCGACACTTTTTAGTATCTGCACACTGTTGGTCGCATTTTTATCGACGAGCTCCAAGTAAGAGCCCATACCAGAAGAGGCTGTAGTCAGCTTAGCTAACACATTCTCTTCTGACATCTGTTTACCAAAATAGTATTGCAACCCAATTGCACAGGAAGCGGTAAACAGAGTCGCGAATATAAACATCGTCCCTACGGTAAATTGAATAGAGAACTTTCTAGCTTGACGTTTGTTTTGGTTCATTCTTGAACGCCCTCCGATGGCATCGAGTGAACGGTTCAACTTCCCAATATTATTTTTACTTGGGTCTTTCTTATCCAGATCAATAGATTATTAGAATACTTAACCTAAAAAACCAAATATCATTCCATAAAAATATGAGACAGCTTGCAATATATTTACACGTCTATTGCATACGTGCACAGACTCATAACTTGAGTACGTGAACTTTATGAACAAAACCCCCACAATGACCAATATTCTTTTTATCAACGTATTGGAGACATAGATTTAACAGACCATTAACCTTAAACGCATCTAGCAACAAGTTCCCTCCTTGTTACTAGAGAATTGATAACGATAAGCGTGTTCTCAAAGAAGAATATGCCCATACATAAGGAACGTGAATCATGTTTAAGGTACTAAAACCAACCCTAGCCGCTTCTATCATCGCTGCGTCTTTTTCTTTTAACGCTTTTGCAGCTGATGTAGAGAAAATCCACTTCTTAATCCCTGGTGGTGCAGGTGGTGGCTGGGACATGACAGCTCGTGGCACAGGTGATGTGTTAGTTAAATCTGATATCGTCGATAACGTCTCTTTCCAGAACCTGTCTGGTGGTGGCGGCGGTAAAGCAATTGCCCACCTAATCGAAACGGCAGAGCGTCAAGAAGATACGCTTATGGTGAACTCAACACCAATCGTAGTACGCTCACTAACCGGTATTTTCCCACAATCCTTCCGCGACCTGACACCTGTTGCAGCGACTATCGCTGACTACGGCGCGATCGTGACTTCCGTTGACTCCAAATACAACACATGGGAAGACGTTGTTAAAGAATTTGAATCGAACCCACGTAAAGTGAAAATCGCTGGTGGCTCAGCACGAGGCAGCATGGATCACCTTGTTGTTGCGGCTGCATTCAAAGGCGAAGGCTTCGATGCTAAGAAAGTACGTTACATCGCTTATGATGCAGGCGGTAAAGCAATGGCTGCCCTTCTATCAGGAGAAACGCAATTGCTTTCTACAGGCTTAGGTGAAGTTCTTGAAATGTCTAAATCTGGTCAAGTTAAGATTCTTGCAGTAACGGCACCGAAACGTCTGGACGCAGCACCTGATATTCCGACACTAACGGAATACGGTAACGAAACTGTGTTTGCTAACTGGCGTGGATTCTTCGCAGCACCTGGCGCTAGCCAAGAGAAGATTAACGAGTGGAACGCAGCTCTGACTAAGATGTACAACACAGACGAGTGGCAAGTAGTTCGTGACCGTAACGGTTGGATTGATAACTACAAAGCGGACAAAGAGTTCTACGCATTCCTAGAAGATCAAGAGAAGCAAATGGGCGACCTGATGCGTGAACTTGGTTTCCTAAAATAATCGTTAAACCGATTGTATGAGGGTGACTTGCACCACCCTCATCCCTTTTCGCCGTACATGGGCTAACTACACACAATCTCCTCTGTTTATTTATAAACAGTTATACCATTCGGGATGAATAGATGGTCAGATAATTGCGCAGGAAAAATCGCTTAGAGCAAGGCATAGATTGCAGCTAGCTAGTTATTCTACCTACAAAATCTATAACGTAGCTATTAGCGATTTTAACCAGCAAGAATGACCAGATATTTGTTCTGATTGGTATCCGGCCTTTTGACTAGCAGCAAATGGCTTATTCGTTGGTGAAACATGCTCATTAACTCTCGTGTACGGCTTTTTTCTTTCCTTACCTGTAACGCAAATGGAGTTGGATATGTCGGACTTGCCAACGAACTCATTCACTAAAGGTAATTTTTTCTCAAAAGAAAACCTACTCTGTCGCGACCGTGTTGGCGCGATGATATTTTTGCTTGTCTGCCTTTGTTATGGCTACCAGACAACCCAAATCCCATTATTTCCTGGCGATGAATACGAACCCTTTACGGCTCGCACTCTACCAACGCTATTAACATTCGCAGGTATCGGCCTTTCGTTACTTTTATTGGTAACGGGACAGCCTGATGTAAAAAGCGGTGCCGTGGTCGATTTCAACTGGAAACTGCTTATCGGCTTTTTAGTTCTAATGGCGCTTTATGGTGTTGGACTCACCTATGTCGGCTTCGTCATTGCTACAGGATTCTTTTTGCTTGCAGGTTTCTATCTGTTGGGAGAACGACGTAAGAAAGTACTTTTTGGTGCATCCTTCCCGTTTGTCATCGCTTTCTACCTGCTGCTCACCCAAGGCCTAGATATCTACTTAGAGCCAGGTGTTATTTTCACCATGTGGTCGTAATTTAAGGAAATAACATTATGTTAGATGGAATTTTACAAGGTCTTTCGACCGCAGTGATGCCAATGAACATCATGATGGTGATTGTTGGTTGTTTTGTCGGTACCTTTATTGGCATGTTACCGGGCCTTGGCCCAATTTCGGCAATCGCTCTGATGATCCCAATTACCTATGGTTTGGAGCCATCTTCAGGTCTTATCTTGATGGCTGGGGTCTATTACGGCGCGGTTTTTGGTGGTTCAACATCATCAATCCTAATCAACGCTCCGGGTTGTTCTTCAACCGTTGTTACCGCCTTTGACGGCTACCCTATGGCGCAAAAAGGTCAGGCAGGTAAAGCCCTTGCACTTGCGGCATACTCATCATTCACGGGTGGAACATTATCCGCGATCATGCTATTAGTTGCCGCTCCAGCTCTGGCTAACGTCTCGCTGAGCTTCCAATCTTCAGACTACTTTGCCTTGATGTTACTCGGTCTTTCTGCAGTTGCTGGCTTTGCAGGTAAAGGACAAGTGCTTAAAGCATGGATGATGACGATTTTAGGCTTGATGCTATCAACCGTTGGTATCGACAAAGGGGTTGGTGTTGAACGCTTTACCTTTGGCCTAACAGATCTAATGGATGGCTTTAGCTTCCTACTTTTGGCAATGGCTACCTTTGCCCTAGGCGAAACCTTGATGGGAATCTTAAAGCCTGAGCAAGACACGCGTTCAGACGAACAAGATAAAATGAGCAATATCGGCAGCATGAAAGTCACTAAAGAAGAAGTGAAAGAAGTGGCGCCAGTTTCGATTCGCTCATCTATTCTTGGTTTCTTTACCGGTGTACTTCCAGGTGCAGGAGCCACCATTGCAGCATTCCTTAGCTACGGTATGGAACGTAATCTCGCGCCAAAAGAGAAGAAAGAAGAATTTGGTAAAGGCAGCATCCGTGGTCTAGTCGCACCAGAATCAGCTAACAATGCGGCGTCAAGTGGCTCGTTTGTTCCTCTTCTAACTTTGGGTATTCCGGGATCTGGTACCACCGCTATTATGCTTGGTGCTTTGATTGCTTACGGCATTCAGCCAGGACCACGTCTATTTGTCGAGCATCCAGATGTGTTCTGGTCAGTTATCATCTCAATGTACTTTGGTAACATTGTGCTGGTGATCTTGAACTTACCGCTTATTCCGTACATCTCCAAGCTACTTGCAGTTCCGAGAACGGTTCTACTCCCTATGATTTTGTTCTTCTCAATCACAGGTGTATACCTTGTCTCGTTCAACACAATGGATGTCTTCATTATGCTGTTGATCGCAATGGGAGCAATCGCACTCAGGTTGGCCAACTTCCCGCTCGCCCCCCTACTACTTGGATTCATTCTTGGTGGTTTGATGGAAGAGAACCTACGCCGAGCATTAATGATCAGCGACGGTGAACTGAGCTTCCTTTGGGAACGTCCAATTACTATGACCTTCTCCATCTTAGCGGTGCTTGTCTTGTTCAGCCCACTGTTTGTCAAACTGTTCCAAAAGTTAAAGCCAACACCTCAAAAAGTAGAGCAGTAACTATCACTCCTGTGTAATTTGGTTTGATTTGACCGGAGCCAGTCGTAACCCGACTGGCTTTTTTTGGTTGAGGCATTGAGCTTTCTGCATTAATCCATACTCCATTTCCGGCATCAAATAATCGCTTCCAACTAATCCTCCGACAAAATTCATTCAAAGTATGAATTCTTAACAAAAGTTAATGAGTCAACAACGAGAGTCTTCTATTTTGTTCTACACGCAGATAAGGAGAGAAATAATGCTAGAGTGGAGAATCAAAAAATTTGATCAGCTAAACGTTCACGAGCTTTACGCTTTTTTACGTCTTCGGGTAGATATTTTTATCGTCGAGATGGAAGAGCCCTATAGTGACCTAGACGGAAAAGACAATCATCCTGAGACATATCATGTAATGGGATTTGACGGCGAAGAACTCGTAGCGTACAGCCGAATCATGCCGCAGCAACTTGGTTACCCTAAAGAAGTACTCCCCCTAATTGAAGATGACGCTAACGATGTATGTATTGGCAGGGTAATTGTTAGCCTCAAATACAGAGGACAAGGTGTTGGCAACGAACTAATGCGGGTAAGCTTCGAGTCAACAAAAGAGCTTTATCCCCAAGACTCCATTTTTATTTCGGCTCAAGAGCACTTAAAAGATTACTACGGAAGCTTTGGATTCAACGTCATCTCTAAGCCGTATCTAGAAGACAATTGTAAGATGCTTGGGCTCCGATACACACCTTAAGACTTAAAAGGCAGTTTGTGCCCATTCGTAGACTGCCTTTCATTTTTACTTCCCTCGGATAATTAACTACTTAGAGCAAATAATACGCTTTTATTTCGATCGAATTACCACTTAAATGGCATTCATTTATTACAAGCCCTGATCAATGTCAAAACGCCGTACTTTTTACAATTTAGTGATTGCCTGCACAAAAACTAGAGTATAAACTCTATTTTTTAACAAATAGAGTACATCACTATGTCATTGCGTCCCATAGCGCTGTTGATCGGTTTTCTTGGCGTCTACTCTCCTCTCTCTAACGCAGCTGCGATCAGCTTCGATCAAGCTTGGCAAGTCTTACAGCAAGAAAACAACTCGTTAGCTGCCCAACGCTCAAATGTAGAGCGCTATGAACATCTCAAAAACGCAACGGATAACCTTAACTTACCTTCAGTCACTGTAGGCGCTAACTACACGCGATTAGATACTGATGTGACTCTATCAGGAGAAGACTTAACAGCATCACTCGGGCATGTATCACCGTTGGGACAAGCTATTTTGCCTTTGTTTAAAGACGTCACCTCTACTATCACTGAAAGAGATATTTTCAGCTCTTCAATCCGCGCCGTTTGGCCAATCTTTACTGGTGGGCGCATCAACGCGGCTCAATCTGCCGCTGAAGGTCGTAAAGAACAAGCGCAAAGTGAGTTGGCTATGGAAACCCAAGCTCGTTTTGAAGATCTCAGCAAATACTACTTTTCGGTTCTGCTGGCTCAAGAGGTGGTGGAAACTCGCCGACTCGTCGAGCAAGGTTTAACTAAGCATAGAGACAACGCTCTGAAATTAGAGCAACAAGGACAGATCGCCCGTGTCGAGCGCTTGCAAGCAGAGTCCGCGTTAGATAAAGCGGTCATTGAACGTAAGAAAGCAGAGAAGAGTTTAGAGATTGCTCAATCGGCGCTCACCCAGATCCTAAACCAAACAACCAATGTTGAGCCTGCGGACAGCCTATTTATCAACCAAAACTTACCAGAGCAGAGTTTGTTCGTAGAACGTACTCTTGATACCTACCCCGGCTTAGCGCTACTTGATGCGAAAGAGAAACAAGCTGATAGTTTGATCAAGGCAGAAAAAGGCAAATACTACCCAGAAGTTTATCTGTATGGGGATTACAGCCTCCATGAAGATGACTCTCTCGCGAGCCAAATGAAACCCGATTGGTTGGTCGGTGTTGGTGTGAATATTCCTTTGATTGAGAATTCTGGACGTAGTGATCAGGTTAAAGCCGCGCACAGCGCAGTTTCGCAAGTCCGCTACCTCAAAGCGCAAGCAAAACAAGATCTTTCCGTACTGGTTCAGAAAACATACCTTGAAGCGCAGCAAGCCCAAGAGGAAGTTCTGGGCCTAGAGTCAAGCATAGAGTTAGCGAGTGAAAATCTCAATCTACGTCAAAAAGCCTTCTCTCAAGGGCTATCCACCTCCACCGATGTGGTAGACGCGCAGCTTTACGTCGCAAGCGTTCAAACTCAGAAAGCAGCAGCAAGCTTTAACTACTTAATCTCCCTATCCAAGTTACTTGCACTATCGAGTGAGATGGATGCATTCGGCCAATACCAACACAACGCTATCAACATTTCGAGCAAATAAGGATCTAAGATGAAAAATGCAAAACCACTTCTACTTACGGCTGTCGCATTGAGCGTTGCATCTTGGGTTGGCTATAGCTTTTACCAAGCCTATCAACCAAAACCGGTTCGCTTGCAAGGTCAGATTGAATCTCAGCAATACAGTATCTCATCCAAAGTACCGGGAAGAATTGATCAGGTAATGGTGCGCAAAGGCGATCATGTCGAAAAAGGCGAGCTCATCTTTACGCTCCACAGCCCAGAAATTGAAGCAAAGCTAGAACAGGCAAAAGCAGGTGAAAAAGCGGCGGGAGCCCTTGCAATGGAAGCGGAAAAAGGCGCACGCGCTCAGCAAATCCAAGCGGCGAAAGACCAGTGGCAAAAAGCGAAAGCGGCATCGGCTCTGATGGAAAAAACCTATCTTCGCGTCAACAACCTCTATAAGGAAGGGGTGGTCGCCGAACAAAAACGTGACGAAGCGAAAACCCAATGGGATGCCGCTAAGTACACTGAAAGTGCAGCTTTCCAAATGTACCAAATGGCACAAGAAGGTGCGCGTAGTGAGACCAAGCTGGCCGCCGCAGAAAAAGCACGTATGGCAGCGGGTGCAGTTGCAGAAGTTGAAGCCTATGCCGAAGACACAACTATCGAAAGCTGGTTCGACGGTGAAGTGTCCCAAGTACTGCTTCAAAGTGGTGAACTTGCTCCTCAGGGCTTTCCTGTTGTGACTGTGATTGATACCGATGATTCTTGGGCAGTCTTGAACGTACGTGAAGATCTGCTCAGTCACTTTGAAAAAGGTCAGACTTTCTCCGCTTTCGTTCCAGCGCTTAACAAACAAATTGAGTTTAAAGTGTCTCACATTGCCGTTATGGGCGATTTTGCAACCTGGCGTTCAACCGATGCAGCTCAGGGCTTTGACCTAAGAACATTCGAGGTAGAAGCAAGGCCAACTCAACCGGTACAGAATCTGCGTATGGGCATGAGCCTAGTTGTTGAACTAAAGGGATAATTAGGTCGCGATATGGTGGATCATAGCGTTTCCCAGTTTTCAATTATCCGACGCGACAAATGGCTATTGTCTAGTTTGACATGGCTACCTGTCATGCTGGCCGTGATGATTTGGGCAATTTTCTCGCAAGGTATCGCGCGAGATTTGCCCATCGGTGTCGTAAATCTAGACTCTGGCAAAATGTCTCAGCAGCTGATTCGGTACTACGACGCAACATCGGCAATGAAGGTCGATAGGCAGTTCACGAGCGCGCTAGAAGCCAAACAAGCCTTGGTTGAAGGTGAAATATACGCTTATGCCGTTATCCCACCTAACTTTGAACAAGATACGTATAAACAGTTAGCGCCTCAGGTGAGTGTCTTTTACAACAGCCAAATGATCTTGGTGGGTAAGTTGATCAACTCTGCCTTTCTTCAAGCTCAAGGAACGTTTAATGCGCAAGTCAGTGCTGTCGGCAATTTGAGTCAAGGTAATGCGACTTTAAGCTCTGCGCTCGGAAAAGCGGTACCGATTCGTACGCAAATCACTCCCCTATTTAATAAGAACTCCAATTACGCGCAGTTCTTAGTTTCAGCGGTGGTCCCCGCGCTTTGGCAGATTGTTGTGGTTGTGACCACCATTCTCGTCTTATCGGCGAATTTACGCGACAGAGGGTTCAATCATTGGCTTGGCAATAACCCTGCTCGAGCAATCTTTCAAACGCTTGCCCCCTACTCTTGGGTGTTCGCTATACAAGGTTTCGCTTTCTTGTGTTGGTTCTACTTAGGGTTTAAGTGGCCGATGAATGGTAGCTTTTTGGTTTTGCTCGTCGCTCAATGGATAACCATCATCGCCTGTATGATCATGGGCAGCCTGTTTTTCTTTTTAACTCTCGACGCCGCGCGTGCGATGAGTTTCGCAGGCGCATTTACCGCTCCAAGCTTCGCTTTTATGGGGATTACCTTCCCTGTCACCGATATGAATAGCCTTGCCCAAGCGTGGCGCAGTTTATTGCCTATCAGCCACTACATCGAAGTACAGGTCAGCCAAGTCAGTTACGGTCAAGCATGGATGGAATCTTTACACCATCTACTGCCTATGCTTGGTTACCTAGTCCCCGCTTTGTTGACCATTGGGCTAGCGAAAAAGCACTTAAACAATCAAGAGTCCAAAGTCGTAAGTGAGGGGACACTATGAGTTTCTTTGAATTGGTCAAAGCGGAATTTAAAGCACTACTGACCAATCCTGTGGTGGTTCTTACCGTATTTGGCGGCGTGGTGTTTTATTCATTCCTATACCCTTTACCTTACAGCCATCAAACGCCGCGAGAGCAAAAGATCAGTGTGGTGAACTTAGACAGAAGCCAAACGAGCTACCAATTGGAACGTATGGTTGATGCAACGCCACAGGTCAACGTTGTTCAGCGAGATTACACATTAGAAGACGCACACCAAGCTTTTCTCAATGGTGACGTGAGCGGAATACTCGTCATTCCAGAGCACTTTTATAAAGACTTAATGCTTGGGAAAAGCCCGACACTCTCATACGCTGGAGATGCGTCTTACTTTTTGGTGTATGGCACTATAGTGGAAGGTCTTGCACAAGCCGGCGTAACCTTAGCGGCGCAAACTAAGGTGGCTAAACTGCTCATTGACGGTCAGCCGCTATCAAAAGCCGCCGATCAATATGCCGCGACTAAGCTGAATCTAAAACCAACATTTAACCCGCGTATGGGCTATGTGGATTACGTCGTGCCTGCGGTATTTGTGCTCATTTTGCAACAAACTCTAGCAATGGCAGCAGGGTTAATGGTAGGGACGCAGAAACACGGAACGGGTTACTGGAGTCATACCTCTCCACTAAAACTCATCTCAGTTCGTATGCTGGTTTTAATCGCGGTTTATTACTTATTAAGCATGTACTACTTTGGCGCCAGTTTTTCTATGCATGGCGTTAACCAACTGGCACATGCAACAGAGCTTTTAACCCTGCTACTGCCCTTTTTGATAGCATCTTGTGCGATAGGTATTTGGTTAGGATCAATCACTCCAAGACGCGAATTAGTGACGTTAGTCGTGTTAGTCAGCTCAATGCCACTCGTGTTTAGTGCGGGCTTTATATGGCCAATTGAAGCGATTCCTGCCCCAATGGTTTGGTTGTCGGAACTCTTTCCGAGTACCCCAGCTATTCAAAGTTTCTTGACCTTGAATCAAATGGGCGGCACGTGGCAGAGCATTGGAGAAAACTATACTCAACTTTGGTTGCAAAGCTTGGTTTGGTTCTCTATTGCGCTGTGGAGTCTAAAAAACAGGCTTAAAATCAGATAGCTAGATGCCATTTATTTACAGCTATGGATAGCTCAACTTTTATAAATTGTGCTAATGTGATTACTAAACTGACTACATAAGTGATTGACTGATGCACGATTTAACCACCACTGCTGTCACCGTATTTATGGGTTTCTTCGCCATGATGAACCCGATTGCGAATACGGCTGTCTTCGTCGGAATGACCGGCCAGCAAACTGCGGAGCAACGCAAGCAAACAGCATTTAAAGCGCTGGCAACAGCATTCGCCATTGTCGCTGCGTTTAGTTTTCTTGGTAAAGGGATCTTTGAAGTATTTGGCATAACCCTGCCAGCCCTTCGCTTAGCAGGTGGCATTCTCGTCTTTCTCGTCGGCTATCATATGCTGCAAGGCAACTCTTCGAAGATGCACAGTCATGACAGCGAAGAGGCCGCTCAAGACGGTGATATTGCCATCTCCCCACTTGCCCTACCCATCTTAGCGGGCCCAGGAACCATAGCTACGGCAATGAACTACTCTGCCTCGGGCGATATCTTCAGCATCGTGGTGACGATCGCGGCGTTTGCCTTGCTTTGTCTTATCACCTTTGTCTGTTTTTTGTTTGGCCCCAAACTGGTCGATAAACTTGGTGAGAGTGGAATCAATATCGTCACCCGTTTAATGGGACTGATTCTAACGGTAATTGGAATGCAGATGCTGATTCAAGGCGTGCATGACGCTTATATTCTGTTCCAAAAGTAGCCCCCCTTCTTTCTCTTGATACGCAAGGTACAACTCTTTGCCTTGCGTCATCACTCTTATGACATCACTTTTCTTCCCGTCGTTCCTGCTAAACTTGACCCGTCTATTGGTATAGGGTTTAACTTTAGTGAATCGACCAACGCTTGGAGTTTCTATGCTCACCGTCACTCAACTTGCTAAACAATTCGGTATTTCCCGCACCACTATTTTGTATTACGAGCGAGAAAACCTTCTACTGCCATCTCATCGTTCCGCTAACGGTTACCGATGGTATGGTGAAAAACAAGTTGAAAGACTCGACGCTATCATCTCTTATCGCTCATATGGCCTTTCTATTGCGAGCATCAAGTCTCTGCTAAACAAGCAGGGCCAATCTCAAACTCAACTGTTAAAAGATCATTTCAGTGATTTGGAGAGAGAAATTCAAGCACTACGCAACCAACAAAAAGCGATTGTTGTGTTACTCCAAGAGCCTGAATTACTTAATGAAAACATAGTCAACAAACAGCGTTGGGTTGAAATCATGTCCGCGGCTGGCTTCAATAAAGATGACATGAAGAAGTGGCATCAAAAGTTTGAAGAGATGGAGCCAGAAGAGCATCAAAAATTCCTAGAGTCACTAGGAATTAAGCAAGAGGAAATAGTGAAGATTCGTCAACTGTAACGCAAGATAGCGTGAGAGATTCTTAGCTCTGCTGCATTGCTCTATATAAGAGAGGCCTGCCCGTCAAACAGGCCCGTATACACATTAGATTAACGACTACGATTGACTTTCCGAAAGCCCCATAACAGTGTTAGAAACATTTTTGGCCCCTTTATGAATCTCATCCATAACGGTTGAAACCTCCGTTATTTTCGAGTTCCCTTGTTCAGAAATCGTTGAAACCTCACTCATCATGCCTGTCACCTCATTGATTAAGCCTTGATTTTCTTCGACAACTTTTACAATCTCATCAGTAGATTCTGAAGTGCGAGAGGCAAGCTGTCGAACTTCGTCAGCAACGACAGCAAAACCGCGGCCATGCTCGCCTGCCCTCGCAGCTTCTATCGCCGCATTCAGTGCTAGCAAATTCGTCTGGTCGGCAATACCTTGAATAGTAGAAACAATGTTTTGAATATTTTGGGAGCTGGCATTTAATTGCTGAACTTTCTCAACCGTTTCTTGCGCCTTTTTGGAGACATTCTGTGACACCTCAACTGAGTCCGCTAGTAGTTGGGATCCCTCTTGCGCAATTTGCGCTGTCTCAACTGAAGTCGAATAAGCCACTTCAGAAGCCTCCGCGATTGCTTGGTTGCGTTCGATGCGCGCAGTTATATCACTTGCAAATTTTACAACCTTCACCACTTTCCCTGTTTCATCTCTAATAGGATTGTATGTGGCTTCAATCCAAACGCTCGCTCCATGAGAACTACGTCTCTGAAAAAGACCTGATTTGATCTGTCCATCTTCGAGATCTCGCCAAAAATGAGGGTTGTCTTTGTAAAAATCGTCGAAGCAGAACATTCGGTGGTGTTGCCCAACCACTTGGGAAGAGCTGTAACCGAGTGTGCTCAAGAAATTGGGATTGGCTGAAATGACGGTGCCCTTGGGATCAAACTCAATAATAGCTTGCGACTTATCCAATGCAGAAAACAGTGCATCATTTTTTTGGTTTTTATAGAACATCTCAGTGATGTCTGAAGCAATCTTCGCCACGCTAGACACCTTACCTTCGGAATCGTAGATAGGAAAATACGTTGCCTCTAGAACAATGGTTTCACCCTGCTTGTTCTTTCTCTCAAATGTCCCCTCTTTGGTCACGCCTTTGGCCAAGTCGCGCCAAAAACTCTGATAGGCCGCAGAGCTAATATAACTGTCAGAACAAAAAATCCGATGATGCTTTCCTTTTACTTCTTCTAACGAGTACCCAACAACACTTAAAAACAGTCTACTCGCATCTTGAATGACCCCCTCAGGACTAAACTCTATCCAAGCAACATGCTTTTTGATTGCAGCATAGACATGATCAGAATGGTTAGATGTCTGGGGTGGTTCGTTATTTTTAAAAAACAACATAAATTAACCTTCCTTGGGCAATACACTTACTTATAGTGCTGTAATTATAGTCATCACTCAGATATAAATTATCGAATATCACTGTTTATTGGCGCTGCTTTGACCACTTGCCGAGGCTCAGTAATCGACAAGATGCGCAAGATACGAATTACTAAGAGAAAATAATCGGCACTGCCTTACTGTTTGGGCAAATTAGATTGTTCCCTTTCGCGCGATGATAATTTAGACTGCTTAGGCAATTGATACATTTGAACCAAGGATAGTCGATGAGCTCAAATAACATTCTTAGTCCGACACTGATTGAAAGTGGTCGTGACATACCATTACAAGAGCTACTGTTTGCCAAGCGAGTGTTAGATAACTATTTGTCTGTGGCGCAGGAATCAAGCCCAATTGAGCTACTGGCAGAAATGCGTGAAGCTGCGCGAGGTGTTGAATACTTCAAAACTGAAAGCAACCCATGTGAAGCTAGAAACGTGATCAGCAAAATGTTTGCTGAAATTGAAGCGTCGCAGTCTTTTGAAGATTTTAGAACTCTGGCAAGTAAACCGCGCCAAGCGTTGCATGAACTGATTGAAGACCGCGCTCAACTCATTAAACATGAACGCGGTTTGTTGCTCGCTGCTGGGTATGACTTCTCTAGTATTTGAGTTAACAAGCTATGACTCAGGGCGCCGAACAGGTTTATATACACTGTGCGCCCTTAGATACCCGATGTTTTCCTTCGACAAACCACTAAAAACCTCGCTTTTTCCAAAACTCACCTTCATCTCGCGCATACACGTCAAACGTTTTTTCAGCAATCACCTTATCATTCAACGTGATAGTCATGCGCCATTTGCCAATGTTTGATTCAAACCCGTCAACTGGATCAAGTAACTGAATAGTGTCACCCAGATAAAAATCCCAGTCATTACTTCCGACATGCAAGTCGCCACAAAATGGTTCTAAAGTCTGTCCTTTTTTACCTTTCACTCCAGGATGGGCAATACAAAACTCTATCACTTCACCCTTGGCTTTCTTGATGTTGACGATGAAACCAAATTCAATTTCTTCATCGGCGGGGACTTTGGTCGTGAACTCTTGAATCTTAGGCAAGTGCTTAGATTTGGAATCCCACTCTTTATAAATACCGTAAGAGGTCATCTCTACAACTGGGGAACGCTTTGCCATTCTTGCCACCGTTTTTTCATAGATTTTATCGTGTTAGGCGCAACGCCATGAATGTTGCCGTAATTGTTATGACATTCGAGTACTTCAAATTGGGCTTTAACGCGCTTAGCCAGCTTCAGGTAAGGAACAATTTCCCAGCGTTGAACAAATGTGTTTGAAACAACGACACTGTCACCGTTGAGCAAGGCTTGCTCAGTCATCTGTTGACACCACTGATGAGCCATTGCGATTTGCTCCGGCTGATAGACATATTCGCCGCAGTCGTTGATAAAATACATATCAGCTTCATAGTGTTTGGCATCGATTGTCTTTGCCAATGTGCTTTTACCTGATCCAGGCAACCCTCGAATCAAGGTGAGTTTTAAGGTCATAGTGAGTTTAACTAGTGAGTTCGCGCACGAATATTAATATAAATTGGACCAAATTGGCTATCGACATCTCATTCTGATTGGGTTAAGTTTAGAAGTATAGACGTCCATAAATACGCTTAGGGAGTAAGCTGTGCCAATTAAGATCCCCGATCAATTACCCGCATCTGACGTATTGCGTACCGAGAATATCTTCATCATGCCTGAGTCTCGTGCGTCAACACAGGAAATTCGTCCGCTTAAGGTGCTGATCCTCAATCTTATGCCTAAGAAAATTGAGACGGAAACCCAGTTCCTACGTTTGCTATCAAACAGCCCACTACAGGTGGATATTGAGCTGCTACGCATTGATGATAGACCAAGCAAAAACACGCCTACAGAACACTTAGATAACTTCTATCGTCAGTTTGAAATGGTCAAAGGACGTAACTTTGATGGACTGATCATCACTGGTGCACCATTAGGCCTGGTTCAATTTGAAGATGTGATCTACTGGGAACACTTGCAAACCATCATGAGTTGGGCGAAAGAACATGTCACTTCAACGCTGTATGTTTGTTGGGCAGCCCAAGCAGGCTTGAAGTTACTCTACGATCTGCCTAAACGTACTCGTAAGGATAAGCTGTCTGGGGTATATCACCATAAGATCCACCAGCCTTATCACCCTGTGTTGCGTGGTTTTGATGACACCTTCTTAGCACCACACTCCCGCTACGCTGATTTCTCTCCAGAGTTCCTTGCCGAACATACTGACTTAGATATTCTTGCAACATCAGACGTCGCAGGTGTGTATCTGGCAGCCACCAAAGATAAGCGAAATGTATTTGTCACCGGTCACCCTGAGTACGATTCTCACACCTTACACAATGAGTATATTCGTGACTTAGGTGAAGGCATGGAGCCAGTTATTCCAGTCAATTACTACCCGAATAACAACCCAGATAATAAGCCAACTGCAAGCTGGCGCAGCCACGGACACTTGCTGTTTTCCAACTGGCTAAATTATTGCGTTTACCAACAAACGCCATACGACTTGGATCACTTCAGCGAAGCCAATTTTACTAAAGACGATTAGTACTTGCTCATTTGCTGAGTTTCAGACAAAAGATCTTGGATCTGCTTAGATATTAGAGGGACATTTTGCCAAAGAATAAAATGGCCCTCTTTTTCTACCTCAATCAACTGCTTTGATGTGCCAGTTAATTTTTGAATCGCAAAGATAGAGTTGTCAGGATCTGCGATGGTATCCTCTTTGCCATGAATGATCGTTACCGGAAGCGTATCCAGTACGCGCCAATCTTTACCACTCAATTCATTTAACTCTTCAGCCAGTGGCATCATCTCCCCATTCGATGTCTGCCAATCATTAGACAATGCCCAATTGATAAGCCAAGTATCAGCAATTACGTTGTACCACTTAGGTTCTTCGAGCTTAGGGTCAAAAGCGGGCGCGACCAAAACCATCCCATCAACCCTATCCGGTTGCTGAAGTGCAAGTGCCAAAGCGATAGGCGCTCCGAGCGAATGTCCAACCAATATATTGGATTTATCACTGGTTAGCAGTTCACCGATGACTTGCGCTTGTTTATCGAGACTAGAGACCAAATCCGATGTTGATGCACCATAGCCTAAGCGATCAACAGAGATCAGCTCTGCTTGTTCCTGAAGTGATTCGTTGGCGAGGTAGTCTGCATACGCGGTATGGCTACCTGGAGAGCCATGAATAAACACCACCCTATGACTCGCAGTTGGGTTAGCTATTCTGACAAAAGCAAGGCCATCTTTTGTTTGCTCAACCTCTGCATTTAACTCAGTTGCAGACGAAGGTTTGACTGCTAAACCAATGAAAAAACTTATAATAGTTGTTAGAACTGCCGCTTTGTTTCTCACTCTTCACCTCAGTTGATTACACGGTTATCTGCAAAACATGTCGCATACTTTTCTTATCTCGCTAATCAGACCGGATGAGTTGAGATATACATTCAATCTCGTCTGAGAACTTATGTATTCCTATGAGACTAATCATTCTAATTTCAACCCTATTGCTAACTGGCTGTATGGCTTCTACCCAAATTCAAAATTCTGATGCCCAGCAACGTTCAGAAGCCCGCATTGAACTCGGTATTGGTTACATGCAAAGAGGCGACATGCGCAAAGCACGAGAAAATCTAGAACAAGCACTGAAACACTCACCAAACTATTATCGAGCACAACTCTCTATCGCTCACTATTACGAACAAGTTGGAGAAACTCAATCCGCCGAGTCCTTCTACAAAAAGGCCCTAAAGCGTCACCCAAACAACGGAGATGTACTTAACAACTATGGTACTTTCTTGTGTAAACAGGGGGAATTCACTCTTGCGGACAGGTACTTTAATCAAGCAATCCAGCAACAGAATTACTATTTAACCTCAACCAGTTACGAAAACGCAGCCCTGTGCGCAATGAAAGCACAACAAACAGAGCAAGCCATCAGTTACTTCAAACGCGCCTTAGACTTTGAGCCCGACAGAGTTCGCTCAGCTCTAACACTGGCTGAATTGGAA
Organism: Vibrio tubiashii ATCC 19109; assembly: GCF_000772105.1. Lineage (NCBI taxonomy): Bacteria > Pseudomonadati > Pseudomonadota > Gammaproteobacteria > Vibrionales > Vibrionaceae > Vibrio > Vibrio tubiashii. The sequence goes on along the minus strand of NZ_CP009354.1, from coordinate 1,503,230 downwards.
ATTGGAGTTGGTTCATTGGAAGATGCAAGGTTGAGATTGCTTCGATTCCACCATAAGTTTGGGCTGCATAAACCGTCTCTAAAGTTGTTGATTGAATTAGAGCACCGAGCGGGGAATCCAACACTGGCAGAGGGGTATAAGCGCAAGCTAGACAGCATTAGCTAACGCTTTGAGTGGTGTTTTTTTCGACGACTTATCACCCGTGATGCACGTTGAATCTTAAGATATTCTTTATAGAGAATGTAAATAAAAGCAGCGATTCCCAACACAGATAAAAGCGCAAACAGGATTAGAAAACTTTCACAGATCCAAATTGGTTCGCAGGGCATATAAATTTCAAACTCCATATGCCCTCCGTTAAATAAGGTTAACTCTTAAGTTTCAGCCACTTTTGGCGTTCAACTTCTGTTTTGAATGTCCAAGCGATAAAGCGACTTACTTTTTGTCCTTGGCTCATTTCAACCACTTTCACCTCTTTAGCACCCGCTTTTTCGAGGTTTTTTCGCATCCATCGCACATTCTCTTTTTTGGAGATAAGCGTAGAGAACCACAGTACCTGCTGCGCAAAATCACGGCTTTCAAATGCCATGTTTTTTACAAATGCCGCCTCACCACCTGGACACCAGAGCTCTGCTTTTTGACCACCAAAGTTAAGTATAGGTGACGATTTAGCTTTCATTTGTCCGGTAGGTTGCCCACGTTTACTTTTACTGGCCGATAAGTTTTTGATCTTTCTCTCTGTTCCCTGCTGTGCTTCTTCAAGCGACTTATGAAACGGCGGATTACAGGTGGTTACATCATAAAACTCGTTTGGTTTGATGATGTCTTTGAAGAAATGACGGCTATCTTTTTGCAATCGAGCTTCAACGCGCCCACTCAGTACCTTATTCGACTGGGCAATGTGATTAGAATTATCAACTGAAACAGAATCAACATCAGAGCCTACGTAGTGCCAGCCATACTGAGTCGCACCAACGATAGGGTAAATGCAGTTGGCCCCAAGCCCGATGTCTAACGCGCGAACTTGGTTATGTTTAAAGCTTTTACTTTCTTTGGTTAATATCTCAGCGAGACGGTGAATGTAGTCTGCGCGCCCAGGAATAGGTGGGCACAAGTAACCTTGTGGAATGTCCCACTCGGTGACTCCGTAGTGGTAAGCAAGTAATGCTTTGTTGAGTAGCTTAACCGCCAAAGGATCGGAAAAGTTAATGCTCGGCTCCCCTTTAGGATTCTTCACTACGTGCTTTTTCAGCTCTGGTAGAGCCGCTGTCAGCTTTGCGAAGTCATATCGCCCTTGGTGCAAATTGCGCTGATGCAGACCTTTCTGCCCTTTAATCGTGACGACTTTCATCTCGCTGTTATTTGGCGTGTCTTTTTTATCGGCTTTCTTAGATTGAAATTGTTTATTTGGGCGCGTCATAGTTTTATTTTTGTTTGGCAGTTTCTAGATAGATCATAAACAAGCGAGCATCTAACTCAAGTTGATGATAGTCAGGCTCCATATGGCAGCAGAGCTGATAGAAGGCTTTGTTGTGCTCTTTCTCTTTTAGGTGGGCAAGTTCGTGAACCACTAACATTCGAAGCAAAGGCTCAGGTGCATTCTTAAACACACTGGCAATACGAATCTCATTCTTTGATCTAATTTTGCCACCATGAACCTTAGCCACATAGGTATGTAGCCCGAGAGCATTGTTGATAAGGTGAATTTTGTTGTCGTAGATGACTTTGCTCAAAGGCGCCGTCTTCTTCATATAGCGGTTCTTTAGCACCATTGTATATTCAAACAGCGCTTTCTCACTCTTTATGGTGTGGTTGTCTGGATAACGTTTTTCAAACCACGCTGCCAAACGACCCGAATCTACCATTTGAGTTACGGGAGTAACGATATGTTCTGGGTAACCTTGAATATAACGAAGTGCGGGATTCATAGTGACTGTCATGGCGTTGAGCGTAAATAAAGGGGCACAAGTCTACTCTATTCGTACTTGCCATTCACGACCTTTTCATTAAACTCTGCGCCTAATAAACGAGTAGGAACAAACCATGAAACGACTTGTACTGTACGTAAAAGACAAATGCCCTCACTGCAAAGATGCACAGCGCTACCTTGACTCGAAGGGCTATCAGTACCGATTAACCAACGCCAAGATGCAGCGTGGCCGTAAAGAGTTAGACGCAATTGGTGCTCGTTCGCTACCCGTACTTAAGATTGGCGACCGCTATATGATTGGCTGGAACGCAAGTAACTTTGAGAAAATGTACAAGTCAAAGGGTTAATAAAACAGCTTACTAACGAAGTGCGGGTTATCGGTGAGCACTTCTAACTCGGATAGATCATCGAGCACAACTAGGTGCTCGATACCACTCATGCACACCTTGATACACTCTTGCTTCTCTTCGTTACGAGCCGTATCTAATGCTTCACCTTCAATGTAAACACCAGATTTGAGATGCAGCCTTACCGGATAACGGTACATGCACACAATTTCGATATAATCGTAGTCGTTACAGCTAATCATAATCTCCCTCAAATCCTTGTTATCACGCTATAAATGCACAGCCTCTATCTTGTTGCCATCAAGATCACGTACAAACGCTGCGTAGTAGCTTTCACCATACTCTGGCCTTAACCCCGGCTGTCCTTCACAGCTAGCGCCCTGTGCCAGAGCCACACGATAAAACTCGTCAACAGACACTTGGTCAGGTGCATTAAAAGCGATATGTGTTCCGTTGCCAGCATTCGCTCTGTTTTCACTGGGTAATCCAACCCAAAATTCAAAATTGTCGCCATACGCGGCAGCAACATCTTCGATATAATGCGCCCTTTTTATACCCAATGTAGCGAACACCTTGTCATAAAATTCTACGGCTAACTTAACATTAGACGTGCCAACAGAAACATGGTTCAACAGCATTTAGACTTCCTTATATAACAGTCAGTTAAAGTAAAAGATTGGAGCGAACATGAGGCTTATAGCAGCTCGCCTCCTGATCATAAACAAACTCAACTTCATTCCTAATGCTCTCAAGCTTATCTTTCTGATAATGCGACACATAGAGCAGTTGACTAAGGTTTTCTTGCGCTATCAGCTCTAAGGTATTTTTAACTAACCTTCTGCCCAGATAATCTAGCCCTTGATATGGCTCATCCAAAATGAGTAAAGCAGGTTGCTTCACAATCGCTCTGGCAATCAAAAGCAGTCTCTGCTGACCGTATTCCAGTTGTCTGAACGAGGTGTTGGCATACTCACTCATGTGAAGTATCTCCAACCATTCTCGCGCCACTTGAATCTCTTTTTTACTTGGCTGTTGATATAGACCGATCGAATCGTAAAAACCTGACAAAATAACTTCAATAGCTTTGCAACTCACTCGATATTGCAGATGCAGCGCCGAAGAAACCATACCGATGTTCTTTTTAATTTCCCAAATCGACTCGCCTGATCCTCGTTGATTCCCAAAGATTTGAATGTCGTTGGAATAACATTGTGGATGATCGCCGAATATTAGACCTAACAGAGTACTTTTTCCGCACCCGTTCGGGCCTTTGATTTGCCAATGTTGGCCGTTATCGATTCGCCAGTTTAAGTCGGTAAAGATGGTCTTCTCGGTATAAGCGACCTTACCATTACGTATCTCGAATACTGGGTTGTCAAAGTGATGTTCGTGTTGATACCTGTGAATTAAATCCAGCATCTGCTCACTTTGCTGTTGGGATTGAGCTTTAATCTGGCTTATAACAGGGTGAGCTTCCCACTCACTTCGGCCCATTACGCTTTCAAGCTTACCGTGGTTAAACAGTGCGATTTGTTCAATCCAGTCTGGTATGTCTTCCTCGCGATTGAAGGTCACTACCATCTGAGTTGATTTGGCAAGTTGGGTTAAATAATTGGCGAGTGAAGCTCGATGAGCGATATCTAACCCAGTGAATGGGTTATCAAGAACAATCAATTCCGGCTCGGTGGCGAGTGCTCGGGCGAGCATGACGCGACGAGTCTCACCAGTGGAAAGAACTCGAAATCCACTCTGCGCAAGGTGTGACAGATCCAAATCGACAATCAGTTGCTCAGTAAGTGAGTCAGATTGGCATTGCTCAAAAATCAGTGAATATACGCTTGTGCCTTTATCGACTTTGTCTAGAAAATCGGTGTCATCTTTAGCAATTTCTTCTTCAAGCAGTCTCTGCTGCTCAACTAAAGAGACTTGAGCAATCTTGCCAGAGCCCATTTCCAACGACTCTAAAGAGACTTCATATTCTCCACAGAATAAGCACCCTAACGCCGAACCAATATCCCCTTCGGTACTAAATACCCCCCAAGATTGCCCTTCAGCAATTTTCCATTGAGCAATTGCCAATTGGTTCGTGCCAGATTCAATGTCGAGGTTATTGATGCTTATTTGCATAGAATGGTTTCCCTACCCTTCAGTCTAAGTTTATTGAGTAGATCCAAACTACTCCAACTCTTGCCATAGCGCGATAGAGAAACAGCAAAATGTGATATTTGCAGAAACTTAGTAATGCTAAACGTATTGCTTCACGAACTCGATGAAGGTTTTATCGGCTATTGATAGGTAACCATCTTTTCGCCACGCTAGCGCCAAATCAAGCCGAACTCGGTCATTAAAAGGGACGGCAACAACCTCTTTCTCATGTTGTGTCACTAGCTCCAGTAATGCAGTGATGGCAAACTCATGTTTAACGATACTCAAAATCATAGGCAACAAGTTAGTTTCAAACGAAAACTTCATCTCTTTACGGCATTGGGTCGCTTGGTTTTCAATAAAATCTCGATGGAAGTAACCAGGCTTGAACATCACCAGTTCATGGTCAAAAAACTCTTCAAAGCTGATTGATTTCCGCTGAGCAAACTCATGCTCTTTAGACACCACCGCCACCATTTCTGACTGTAATAGATGGTCAGTTTCCAGATCATCAGGTACATTTTCATCGTTGATGACACCAATATCCAGTTCACCATCGAGCAGCATTTGTCGAATTGAACGTGTACCCGCATCAACAAGAGTGAGCTTGAGATTTGGATAACGGCTCTTAAACGCCATCAAGACTTCTGGGAAGAAGTACGAGCCCATCATGCTAGGAGCCCCGAGCCTAACCTCTCCTTTTTCAAGACCCTTTAACTCATTAATGGCTAACTGTGCATCGTCGAGCTGCTGAAGAACCCGCTTTGCGTGGTCGTACAAAACAGTGCCTTCATCCGTCAATGAGACTTTTCTATCTTCTCGTCGAAACAGCTCTACGCCCAAGCTCTGTTCTAGCTTCTTAATTGAAATACTCAGTGCTGGTTGAGCGATGTGTAGTGCTTTTGCTGCATGAGTAAAATTTTCGTGGTCGGCAACCGCAACAAAATGTTTGAGATGTTTCGAGTCCAATCAAATCACCATATAAAAAATATATCAGGTTAATATTTTTAATATATTTTATATATCACCAACGGACTGGTATTTTGCTCACATAACTAAATTCTACTGCCAAAGCCACCTATGATTGAGCTAAAAACCAAACAATATCGGCAAGTTACCTTTAGCCTCGCTTTAGGCTCTTTTCTCGTTTTCTGTAATCTTTACTTGTTTCAACCCATGCTGCCCTACATGGCTCAGCACTTTGAAGTGACAGAAACACAAGTTAACTGGGTGTTCGCAGCAAGTACACTTGCCTTATCTGTCTCTTTAGTTCCTTGGGCGGTGGCTTCGGAATCCATTGGGCGGCGAAACGTCATGCTGCTTGGCCTGATCGCTATGCCCTTTATTGGTTTAGCAATGCTCATCAGCGAGTCGATTGTGATGCTTGTTTTACTTCGAGCTTTGATGGGCATTGCACTAGCCGCTTTTGCGTCTGTTGCTGTGGCCTACATGGTGGAAGAGCTATCAGTCAAAGCGTTCAGTCAGGCCATCGGCGGCTATATTGCGGCTAACTCTTTAGGTGGCATCACGGGGCGTATTGTCGGTGGTACCCTAACCGATGCGTTCGGCTGGCAACAAGCGGTCATCAGCATGGCAGCATTCACTCTGATTGGCGCACTTGTGGTCGCATTTAGCTTGCCTAAGCAAAACAATTTCACTCCGCAGCGGGGCATGCTTCGCTATCACAATCGCGCTGTGGTTAAGCACCTAAAGAACAAAACAATTTGGATCGCGATGTTGATTGGCGGAGTAAACTTCGCTCTGTTTGTTAACCTCTATTCCGTGATGGGGTTCCGTCTCGTCGCAGCGCCGCACAACTTACCGGTCGGTTTAGCATCACTGATCTTCCTTTGTTACCTTTCTGGAACCTTAAGTTCTAAACTGACTTCAGTGTGGAGTAAACGACACCAGAGCGTCTCTGGCATGGTAACAGGAACCGTCATCAGTCTATTAGGTATGCTTGTCGCCTATGTGGATTCCTTAGCCTTTATGATGATGGGATTACTGCTCATTAGCTTCGGCGCATTTTTCACCCACACCTTGGCATACGCCTGGGTCAGCCAGAAAGCCACACACGCAAAAGCTACCGCGACCGCGCTGTATCTTGTTCATTACTATGTTGGGGGCAGTATTGGCGGTTTCTTCTTGATCTACTGTTGGCAACACGGCGGATGGAGCTATGTTATTGCTGGGGGATCCTTACTCTACGCCACTATTTTTGCTCTGTGCCGTAAGCTATCAAAATGGGAAGAGCACAAGCCACAGCTTGAAGATTCTGCTATTCTTGCGCCAAATTCAAAATTGGAAGCAAAATGACCACCAATAGCTCAATCCAAACCGATGTCGAAGAAGTGAAAATCGCCGTTAATCAATGGCTCGATGATGTCGTAATTGGTCTTAACCTATGCCCTTTTGCCGCAAAACCACAACGTAATAAGCAGATCAAAATCTTTGTTAGTGAAGCGACCAAAGAAGAAGCGTTACTTGAAGATATCCTCGCCCAGCTGATGGAGCTAGACGCAACCGAGCCTGCAGAACTAGAAACGACGCTTGTTGCCGTTCCCAATATGTTGAGCGACTTTTACGACTACAACTTGTTTATTGACTGGGTTGAAGCACTCATCCGACAGCAAGAGTGGGAAGGTATTTTTCAGTTGGCGACTTTCCACCCTGATTACTGTTTTGGCGGTGCTGAACCAGAAGATGATGAGAACCTCACCAATCGCTCACCGTACCCGGTGTTTCACCTTATACGTGAAGAGAGTATGGAAAAAGTCCTCAAGCACTACCCTAACCCAGAGGCGATACCAGATACCAATATTGCCCGAGTGGAGTCACTCACTAATGATGAGCGTAGAAAACTGTTCCCCTATTTGTTTAGCTAAACAGCCTCATACTAAAAAGCGCCACTCGGGCGCTTTTTCTTTTCGTGTCCTATTTGAGTACCTCACTGTGAGCGGCACTGGAATCACACCAACTCGAGTGGACACAGTTATTACGGCCTGCTTCTTTTGCGGCATAAAGGTTATCATCCGCGACATGAATGATTTCATCCAACGTGGCTTTGTCACATTGATCACTTTGTAAATTAGCAAAATCAAACTCGCACGAACCTATTGAAACAGTAATCGGCTTATCATCAACTTCTATACTGTTGACACAGGTTCGAATCTTCTCAACAAACTCACGCCTAACTTCAACTTCTCGCTCTGGAAGCCAAACAACAAACTCTTCGCCACCAAAGCGCGCAATGAAATCACTTTCTACTAACTGGGCTTTAATTGCTGTCGCCACTTTTTTCAGAACATTATCACCAACTTGATGCCCGTGGGTATCGTTAACACGCTTAAAGTGGTCGATATCGATTACCGCTAGTGTTCCCTTGCCACCCGCACGTTTCATTCTTTCGATGTCTAGGTGGACGGTTTTGAACATACTACGACGATTGGCAACCCCCGTTAGGGCATCGTGATAAGCTTGATACTCTAAACGCGCATTCAGCTGCTGCAAACGCTCTTCCTGTTTCCTGCGAATCAGCTCTACTTCGATCCAAGACGCCATCAGCTTAAGCGCATCTACATCAATATCTTTAAATTTACGCGGATACGGAATTGCAGAGGAGAAGTTAAGCGTGCCAAAAATCTCGTCATCAATGAAAATCGGTACGCCAATATAGGATTCTAAACCAAAAGCTTGATAGGCAGGGTGCGTCGCATACTTATCGTTTTCGCCCATATTTTCAATCATGACGGGGCCGTATGAACTGCAGGTAATTTGACAATAGGTATGGTCGTATTCAAAAGTGTCACCCACCGCTAGCTCTACGCCTTCGGGAGTTACACAGTGAAGCACGGTATATTTGTTGCCTTCGATGTGAGACAAAATCCCGATATCAAGGTCGAAGCGCTCTAACCCCATCATAATCAGTTGGCTGACCTGAATATCAAACCCTTTCTGATAGTCATTGGTGATCTGATACAAACTACGTATCACCTTCTCACTTTCACTCTCTGCGACCATAACTTTCCACCAATAAAGAATCTTATTATTTAAGATAGAGTTAGCGAAATATTGAATGCAACTGTTTTCTCATTTTGCTGAGCAAATATTTGCCGTTCAGCCCATTAATTTCTATCGCTACATGGCGAGAGCTAAGCGGCTTTGGTAGTATTGCTCAATCTTAAAGACATCCGGATTAATGGATATGCACCTTTCAAAACTGACCAACGATATTTTTGATCACCTTTACCGCGACATTTCTGAGTTTCGTAGTACTTTCGATTTACCTGTAGCTTCTCCTGAAAGTTTAGACGATAAAGCAGACACGCTGCATACTTCTCTGGCTATCGAAGAGCTAACAGAACTCGCAGAAGCGGATAATAAAACAGAACAAGCGGACGCGATTATCGACAGCGTTTATGTTTTGATGGGACGTTTGGTGCACCTAGGCCACGATAAGATTGCAGATAACCTTGCGATCAACTACCTCATCGACTTACTGCTTAATGTTGCTGTAAACCGTGGAATCGAGTTCTTACCATGTTGGGATGAAGTGCATTCAAGTAATATGAGTAAAGTATGCCGCAACGAAAAAGAGTACGCGGAAACCGAAGCGCATTATGCAGAACAAGGCATCAAGCTGATGGCGGTACAAAAAGGTGATTACATCATCGCAAAATGTGCTGAAGACTTTGTTTCAGAAGGCAAGACAATTCGCCAAGGCAAAGTACTGAAATCTGTTTACTACCGCCCTGCGGATTTAGCACCACTGACTAAATAGATAAAAAGACGCCACCCTTGGGTAACCCCTTAGGTGGCGTAAGCTGCCATAGTCAAAACATGGCTTCATCAAACTTCAGATAAGTTCCCACCTACAGTCACTTACTTCCGCTTGAATCCGCCTAACAAGAACGAGAATGTATCGTTCTTAGTGTTGCCAATAGTGTGCCAATTTTGTAAAAACCTTAACTCTTTGATTTTAAACACAATTAAAAATCCACCGTCACGCACTGCGTGTAGACACGATCGATTTAAGTGCAAGGCGCACCAAAGATAACCCTTTAGTGGTAACTAAAAGCAGTTGATCTTAAAAGCTTAATCAAACAAAAGGATGGGAGAACCTTCGACAACTACACGCTTGACCTCAGTTCTAAATACTCGCGACAACTCAGAGACAGATAACACCTCATCTACCGCGCCAACATTTTGCAGCACCCCTTTCTCCAACAACAGTGCTTTATCCGCATACTTAAGTGTACGATTGAGATCGTGATTAGACATAAGCACAGTAATACCCATTTCTGCGACACGCTGTATCAGTTTATACAGAAGCGTTTCTTGACCAATATCGAGGGGGGCGGCGGGCTCGTCGAGAATCAGTAATTTTGCGTGGGGGTTTAATGTTGGCCAGATCTGCAAACAGATCGCACAAAGCCTGACTCTTTGCCATTCACCACCAGACAAATGATGTATCGATCTATTTAGCTTGTCATCAATCTCTAATAAAGTCGCAAGCTCTTCAATCACAGCTGTTAACTGACAAGAATCAGACGATACTAGCGCTGGTAACGACAAAGATAGGTAATGCACCACATCAAGGTTGAATGCAGGTCGGTCACTTTGCGCCAAAAATGCCCGAGTGCTTGATAAGGCTTCAATAGAGGCTCCTTTTACCTTTTGGTCGAAGATCTTCGCCTCGCCTTCAAAATCCAATAACCCCGCGACGGCAGAAAGCAAAGTGCTTTTACCACTACCGTTAGGGCCGATCACATGTAGGATCTCTCCCGGCATCACCTCAAAGGACAGTGGTAGCAGTCGCGAACCAACAGAAAGGCTATTAACGTGAATCATGATTACTTACCAGCATCCAAATAAAGATAGGGGCACCTATTGACGTTGTCACGACCCCTAATGGTAACTCGGCAGAGTTGAGCGCCGTTCGGGCAATAAGGTCGGCAAACACCACCAAGGTTGCCCCTGCTAGGGCAGAAATAGGCAACAGATAACGGTTTTCACTGCCAAATGCGAGCCTAAGTAGATGAGGGACAACCAGACCAACAAAGCCGATGACTCCGCCCAGTGCTACCGCTCCGCCGACTAAGATAGACACAGCGAAAATCAGCTTCCAACGCGCTTCATCGACATCAATGCCAAGTTGCTTAGCATGCTGTTCTCCCATCATTAGCTTATCTAACAGTGTGCCTTTACAACACAGCCAGACAAGTACAGGAACTAAAATCAGCGTTAGCACGTGGTGATACCAACTCGCAGCGCCGATACTGCCCATTAGCCAATACATGAGCTGGCGCAGACTGAGATCATCACTGAAATAAAATGCCCATGTGACCACTGCGCCAGAAAGTATGCCTAATGCTACGCCAACCAGAAGAAGTCGTGTTGTGGTTAAACGCATACTCTTGGCTACAAAGACTAAAAGCAGCGTAAACGCTAACGCCCCCACAACGGCAGCAAGCATAAAGCCAACTGGAGTAGCCAAGGCGGGGATAAAGAACAGCACCAACACCATAAGCACACTGGCGCCACCGGAGATACCTAACACGCCTGGTTCGGCAAGCACATTGCCCAATAATACTTGAAGTACTGCCCCAGAAACGGCCAAAGCCGCACCCACAGCAATTGCGGCAAACAACCTCGGTAGACGAAGCTGAAGAATTAATTGCTCCTGAAGAGAAGAGAGCTCTTGAAAGGGAGAAATGAACACCTCGCCAACAACCAAATACAAGCTGCTGATGAGTAATAAAGAAACGATAAACAGTAGGCCAAAGCGCATCCACCTTTGACGCCTACGATCCAAGAGCTGAGTAAATTCCATGTTGTCGCTAAATAGCCGGGTAAACCCTAAAAAATAATGGCTTAACGATACCGTTAAGCCATTAAAATAGAAAGCACATCAAACATAATAGTTGATTAGTCGTATACTATCTGCCCTTCTTCATAGCGAGTTTTCACCGGACAGACCATCAATGCGGCACGTTGACCAATTGCAACATGTCGGTTTGGAAAGACAATCGCCTCTCCTTCATTTTTCGCCATTAATGGTTTATCCCCATCATGACCAAACACTTCGCCATGCTTAAATGCGGTAAAGTTTTCGACGTTATCGTCAAAGAGGAAATCAAAATCATCATGAATTCGCACGATAGTGCGGCTGACACGATACATGATCGGTTTACGTGGCAAATGCTCAGATTCGCTGCTTGAGACGAGGTCGCGTAACGCTAAATCAAACGCGACGAGTTTATCTAACTCATTTTCGCCAATTTTAGCCACTCGACCTAGTTCCACCGTCAGAGCTTGAGCACCAAAGTTCTCAGCACTGAACCAACTAAAGGTACTTGAAGGCGCGTTAGAGAACATCACTGCTTCTAAATGCGCACTAGAGACAAACTCCATCAAGGCTTCGCTACGAACTGGGTGGCGAACTTTAGGACTAACGACAAATGAGTAATGCTTCGATAAACGAATCGCACAATGTAAGTCCAAGTGCCAACGTTTATCTTGCGGCGTATCTTGATAAAACTCGGTGACTACTCGCTTAAGCTCCTTCGCGATTTCAAGCTCTTTTGATGGTTCATACTCTTTATCATCAAATAGACGATTTAGATTCATTTCGATAAATCGTGTATGAGCATTAGTCGCTTCTGGGTGAGCGTTGATAAACAGCAGCCGTTCAGTAACGGGCTGAAAACCAGTTTGAATGTCTGTAATGATTTTATCGACAATTTCCATCGGTGCGGTTTCATCGCCATGAATACCACACGAAATAATGATGTGCTTACTCTCTTCAGAAAGATTCGCTGGAATCACCTCCAGCACACCACGTTGATGTAATTTAAAGACAACTCCACCAGCAACTGTCATCTCATTTGCTGGCATCTCTTGTTCTAAGTCTAAGCTGTCAAAAAGAAAAGATTGGCGAAAGAGGGTTTTCGTCATGCGCTACTCCTTTATTGCACAGCGGGTATGTTAATGAATTGTTCAGACAAATTATGTAGGAGCGATCCCACTTATTGACACAAATCCTGTGCCTCATCGTAATTTATCAAATTCCTCACTAAGGGGAGGAAAAGAAGGCTCTCGCTGTACAAATTAGCCGAGCTTCCGCCCGGCTAATTGATAATATCATGATTTTAAGCTGTTTATTTTTGATCTAGCAACAATTCAAACTCATCAATCTTCGCTTTTACTCGATCGATGCTCTGTTGCCAGAAATCCGCTTGCGATAAATCCATCCCAAGATGCTTATCGACCACCTCTTCAGCCATCATAGAACCCGTGTCTCGCAACAGGTTAACGTAGTCGCTGTAAAAGCGCTCACCTCTGCTTTCACGCTGGGCATAGACGCCGATACTAAATAAGTAGCCGAACAAGTATGGATAGTTATAGAAGCTCACCTCAGAGATAGAAAAGTGCAGCTTGCTTGCCCAGAAGTATGGATCTGGCTCTGACATGGAGTCGCCATACCATTCGCTCCACGTTTCACTCATCAGTTCACACAACTGCGATGCGGTCAGTTCACCTTCATTGCGCTGCTCATAGAAACGTTTTTCAAACTCGAAGCGGACTGGAATATTCACCATTAGTGCATAACAACTTGAAAGCTCTTCCCACAGCATTTCTAACTTTTCTTCGCGATTTGCCACTTGTTCTAACAAGTAGTCGCGAACTACGTTCTCAGCAAAAATAGACGCCGTCTCTGCTAACGTCATTGGGTAGCGAGTCTGGCAAAGAGGCATATCGCGCATAACCCAGTTGTGGAATGCATGGCCGAGTTCATGTGCAAGTGTAAGAAGATCTGAGCGACTGCCACCCCAAGTCATAAACACCAGAGGTGTGCGTGTCGCAGCGAATTTGGTGCAGTAAGCGCCTAAACGTCGGTTCTCTGTTGGCTCAGCATCAATCCAACCGTTTTCAATCATTAAATCGACAAAGTCTGCCATCTCGGCATCCACTTGCGCAAAAGCAGCTCGAATGATCTCAATCGCTTGGTCAAAACTGTAAACCGTTGGTTCTGCCTCAGTTAAGCTCGGCATTCCAGCAAGGTGATTCCAAGGGCGCATCTGTTGCAGCCCGTGAACTCGCGCCATCAACTGCCCTGCTTTTTGTCCAATTCCGCGATTGTCTTTTGCAGTCGACATCATAGCGTCCAGCGTCGCCGCTTGAATTCGGCTACCATGCAAACTTGGGTCTAAGAAATGGACGTCTTGTTTGGTCGAACGTTTTTGGTATTCAGTGAGTCGCCAACCTGCCAGAGCATTTAATATTGCCGCGAATGACTCTTGGTTGTCTTTCATCGCCGATTGGATACCACGCCAAGCTGGCTCTTGCTGTTCAAAGTCAGTTCCATACAAGATACTGGCGGCTTGCGAGAAACCGACTTTGCTTTCTTGCCCATCTGCGAGCGTGACTTGCAACGACCCGGTGATGTTGTCGTACAGTCTGCCCCAAGCATCACGCCCATCGACTTCCATGGCAGTAAGCAATTGCTCTTCAGCCACACTAAGCTTGGTAGCAGCGAGCTTACGAGTACAATCAATCTGAAATGCCTGACCAGCAACATCTGGGCTTTCATGACTTAGAACATCATCAATGAAGTTATCTGGGGCGTTGGTCAGCGTATCTTCGTAAGGGGCAAATGCTTGAGATAGCTCAGAGCTTAGTTTTGCCACTCTGCCCACTAACCCTTTTGCCAGAGCGTCAGTCGCATCAATAGAGGCATGACACTGAGCAAAAGTATTGATTGTCGACAGTAGCTTGCCTGCTGCTTCACTGGTTTGAATGGCATTTTGTGTCACAGATACCGATTCACGATTGTCTACGTGCGCTCCAAGAGCTTGAATACACTGTTTGATCAATTCGATATCTTGTTCGATTTTTGGGTCATTAAGATTTTGATAAGCGATGGATAAATTCCAGCTAGGTGCGGTCATGTTATTTCCTTAGCTATCCGATTAACGGTTTCCCTATCATGCAGACGCGAAAGTAGTCTTGGTCTGCTTTGGTAATTTGTATGTGAGTTAAAGATTGATGAGCAATGTTTAACGTCGAGTAGAGAGCGGCATTGCTCCAATCTAACTGGAGTATCTTTGCAAGAATCATTCTAATCGTACCGCCATGACAGACGATTAATGTGTCATTGTCGACAGTTTTTGCAAATGCGTCCCAAGATGCTGAAATTCTGAGGTAAAAGTCGCCAAGCGGTTCAGCCTTTGGCAACGGGTTTTGTTTTGGGTCTTGCCAAAATGCATCCAATAGATCCCATGACGACTTCGCCTGTTCAAAAGGGACACCATCTAATTCGCCAAAGTAGGTCTCTTTCCAATCAGACTTAACAACAAGTTCCAATTCAGGCTTTTGAACATGGATAAGCTTCGCTAGGTCGCTGCAACGTTTGAGTGGAGAAGTTTGAACAGCCGAAAAGCCGAGCCCTTCTTCGAGTAAACGGCTGCAAATTTCTGCTTGTCTCTCAGGTGCAACCTCAATATCAGTATGGCCATAAAGTGCGGGCTCACCGACTGTTTTTCCATGACGAAGAAGATAGATATTGATTGTTTTAGTCACGTTGGCACTCATCAGCTTTTATCAAAGTCATTGGTCTCTTTCAACGTCATCGGTAAACCTGCGGCAACAAATGTCACCTTATCTGCAATCTTGGCAATCGCTTGGTTCATCCAACCTGCATGATCGACAAATAAACGCGAAATTTCGCCCAGAGGAATCACCCCTAGCCCCACTTCGTTCGAGACAAGCAGTATATCTGCATTTGACTGTTGAAGAGCGAGTACAAGCGCATCTACCCGCTGCTTAATTTCAACTTCAGTAAGTGTTTCACCCTCGTTGTAGATGACGTTATTGAGCCATAAGGTCAAACAATCTATCAGGATCACATCTGAAGAATTAAACTGCGGGATGAGCTTAACTAAATCAACGGGACACTCATGCTCGACCCAACTTTCACCGCGCGAAGCTTGATGATGTGCAATGCGATTTTTCATCTCATCATCAAATGCAATCGCAGTCGCCACATAGTGTTTCGTTTTATGCGCGCTCATCATGTCAGTCTGAGCTTCTGCAAAACTCGATTTGCCCGAACGGGCACCGCCTAAAACCAAATGAATCGTCATTAGCTGTTTACCTGTATCGCAATCAAGGTGAGATAAATAAGCAACTCGCCAATTTGCTGAGCCGCACCTAAGCAATCACCAGTAAACCCGCCGATACGTGCTGTTAACCAACGCTTAATCAGTACTCTAAATGTTAATACCACAGCCACTAGCCAGACCGATGTGCTTAAACCAAGCATCAAACATGGCAGTAGACCTGTCGTCAGCAGCACCCATAACTCTACTCGTGACTGTTTTTGCGCCAAAGGTTTACTCTTACTGGTGTCTGTGTCACTCACATAGGGCATATCGTAGATAAGCGACGCAGCGACGGCTCGGCTTAAAGTATATGCGACCACCACAAACAATAAGATCGACTCAAACTGGATCAGCTCAGACAATAAAACAAACTTACCAAGCAGTACCATGACCAAGGCGCTAGCCCCGTAGGTGCCGATACGGCTATCTTTCATAATGGTAAGGCGGCGCTCAATCGTCATGCCTCCACCGATGCCGTCTGCCATATCAGTTAATCCATCTTCATGGAAAGCCCCTGTTAGCAATAGGCTAAACACCATCATTATGAAGATAGAGACGCTCGCAGGGAAAAGCAGTTGAGCGCTCCACAGCACCGCTGCGCACAGGCTTCCCAATAATAAACCGACCAAAGCGAAGTATCGCCCTGCTTGGTTCATTCGCTCTTCGCTGTAGGGGATATTTTCCGGCATTGGGATTCGAGAAAAGAACCCCAATGCAAGCATGAATAACTGATATTGATTCTTGAGTGAAGGCATCAGTCGACCACGACTCCTGCTTCTTCAAAGCTTGCCATATGGTTATAAAACTCAGTCGCAGCATAAACTAACGGCATCGCAAGCACTGCCCCTGTTCCTTCACCTAATCGAAGCGAAAGATCCAATAAAGGTTTGGCGTCGAGTTCAGCCAATAAGTGTTGATGCCCCGCTTCATGCGATTGATGAGCGAAAATCATGACATCGCGGCAGTTTGGATTAATCAGTGATGCGGCATAAGCAGCGGCTGAAACAATGAAGCCATCGACAATGACTGGTATTTGGCGTTCTGCTGCGGCGAGGAAACCGCCTACCATCTGAACAATTTCAAAACCACCTACTTCAGCCAGCACTTCGATAATGCCCAAACCTTTACAGCGCGAGACACCCTTTTCAACCAATTCGATTTTCTTCGCTAGCTGTTCGTCGGTGATGCCTGTTCCGCGACCGACACACTCTTCGACATTTTTACCACTCAGAGCGCTTAGAATGGCGGCGGCACTACTGGTATTGCCAATACCCATTTCACCAAACATCACTAGGTTTGAACCAGAATCGATGATATTGGTTATTAACTGTTTACCCAAATCAATGCCATGCTGCGCCGTTTCAAGGCTCATCGCTGCTTGACGTGAAAAGTTATTGGTACGCTCACCGAGTCGCTGAACAATAAACGCACTGGATTCATGCTCAACCGGTAACAGGATTCCGGTATCCACCACTACCAGCTCTACTTTGTTGGTTCGGCAAAAACAGTTAATTGCTGCACCACCCGCTAGAAAATTAAGCACCATCTGTTGGGTGACTGCACTCGGTGCAATACTGATGCCTTCGTCGGCAATGCCATGATCTCCAGCAAAAACAATCGCGGTCGGCTTAGTCACTTCAATAGCGGTGACGACGTCACTTCTAGCCTGACTCTGAATCAATGCGATTTGATGGGCAAGGTCTTCTAATTGACCCAATGCGCCGAGTGGTTTGGTTTTTTGGTTAATACGATGCCAGATAGCATCTGAATGAGTTTGGTCTAGCATGGCATTAATCTATTTAGGTCGAGCGACAGAGAAGACGTTATTAAGCGTGGCATATTGGCTACCACCTAAACGCGAGAGAGGGTTCACTTTAAGTGCATCAACCACTAAGCGGTCGCTGCGCTCGCCGATAACCTCTGGCGCAATATATACTTTTTCAATTTCGGCGAAGATAAGGCTTTGTGGTGTTTCACCAATCTCTTTCACTTCATACAGTTTGCACGCAAAAGCAATAGGACAGTCTTTAACCCTCGGTAAA
Organism: Vibrio tubiashii ATCC 19109; assembly: GCF_000772105.1. Classification (NCBI taxonomy): domain Bacteria; kingdom Pseudomonadati; phylum Pseudomonadota; class Gammaproteobacteria; order Vibrionales; family Vibrionaceae; genus Vibrio; species Vibrio tubiashii. The sequence goes on along the minus strand of NZ_CP009354.1, from coordinate 1,485,604 downwards.
TCGAAGCCATCAAAATCCGTCAACTCTACCCCCGTTGCTTCAATTTCAGACTCACCATGTTCAAGCGTTGCAGCAGTTTGAGTCACATCATTAGCAGAATCATGATGAGCGATATGAATAACCATTTTTCCGGTTTCTAAGACATTCCGTGTTGTGTCTTTCACCTCTCCTGAAGGCTTTTTACCCACAGAAAACATCAACAAAGGCGGGTTACTTGAAACGGCCGTAAAGTAAGAAAATGGCGCAAGGTTGTAGTTGTCTTGTTCTGAATCGGTCAATACCCAAGCGATAGGTCTTGGAATGACGGTTTGTGTCATCAAATGATAAATTTGGGTGGGGGCCAGCGTGCTGAGCTCGATGTTCATCCCTTTTCCTTTCTGAGCGGTTCCTATTGGCTTGAGTGTAACTTGAAATCAAACAGTTAACACGCTTTATCCATGGTTCATTGACCTCGCCAATTTGCAAAACGATTCCGAATTTGACCACAAAACTGAAATTTTTCGCCAAATACGCCTATCTTTTAGGTTAGGGAGAACGTTTATAACGGCACAAACTGTGCATTACATTTCGTCGTGACATTGTTTTCTCCCGATTGATAGTGCAAGGAGGTTTTATGATTGCCAATCAACATTCGAAAAAACAAAAACAGAACAAACCACAGCAACGCAACCAAAAGAAAGTCCCTCTATCATTAACATAACCCGCAGATCAGACCTCGCCCAGCGCGAGGTCTAATTGACCCAATAAGCTTCCCTACTCAAATCTGCGGTCTAAGTTTCATTCTAGGTGTTTCAATCTTGTTTCAGATCACAGACTTTCCAGCTTGATTGTAAGATGCTCAACCATTCGTCGAATGTGTACTTTGCAAATAGGCTTGTTCATCTTGGATAATTCAAACAACATCACTGTCATCACAGCAGGCAGCACAGGTCTGATCGGCAACGAGCTGATTAAGCAGATGTTGGAACGTGAGCCCATTGAGCGCATCTATGCCCTTACTCGCCGTAAGCTTCCCTTCTTCCACTCCAAGCTTGAAGAGATCCAGCACCCGGAGCTACGTATCCAAGAATGGGATGAAGAAAAACCACGACCGAAGTTTGGTTTCATTTGCCTAGGTACAACACTTAAACAAGCTGGCTCCAAACAAGCATTAGAAAGCGTTGACTATCAACTGGTGTGCGATGTTGCTCAAGAAATGAAGCTACTCGGTGTCAAGCAGTTAGCCGTCGTCTCAAGTTACGGGGCATCTGCCCGTTCATTTTCCCACTACCTACGATGCAAAGGACGCATGGAGCTAACCATTGAACGAATGGGCTTTGATCGTGTCGTCTTCGTTCGCCCAGGTCCTTTAAAAGGGTTACGTGAGCAGCCACGTAAAGACGAAGTCGTCACCCAAACCATGCTGAAGGTTTGTCAGCCACTAATGATTGGTCCACTTGCCAAGCTAATTCCGATTGAAGCCTCTGACGTATCATTGGCGATGCAGTATCTACTTTTTTCCCATTCCAATAAAAAACGAGAAACGGCCGATAGCGTTGCGATGCGAAAAGTGCTTAAAAAGTATCAATAAACCGCTCAATTTCACCGTTATGTGAACACCTTCCACACTGTTAGCAAATGTTAATAACCGTTAGCTATATTTAATACCCTTTTGTAACTTCAATTGAGTATTTCAAATCATTACCCTTCATACCGAATCAAATTCCATAAGATATTAATTCTATCAATATCATCATTAAAAACTAAAGGATATGTAAATATGTCAGTAGTGGTTATCGCTTCGCTAGCGGTATTTGTTGGCATTCTCTTTTTCCTCTACGGACAGCAGAAAAAAGAGAACACTTTATCGCGTCTCGTCTTACTTGGTCTCGTCTTTGGTAGTGCTTTCGGTTTAGCGCTTCAACTCATCTTCGGTGAAGGCAATCCCGTTATCGCTCAAACGCTAGAATGGGTAAATGTGGTCGGTCGAGGCTATGTTGGCCTGTTGAAAATGATCATCATGCCATTAGTATTAGTGTCGATGATCGCCGCGGTCGTTAAGCTAGAAAAAGGCGGCGCTCTGGGTAAGATCTCGGGCTTAACTATTTCAGTATTGCTGGCAACAACGGCTATATCCGCTTTGATCGGTATCGTTGTCACTCAAGCATTTGGTCTAAGTGCAGAAGGTTTAACAGAAGGTGCTCGTGAAACAGCACGTATCGCCGCCCTAGAAACGCGTGCCGATCGCGTGAGTGATCTCACCATCCCACAAATGCTGGTTAGCTTTATTCCAACCAACCCCTTTGCCGACCTGACTGGTGCTCGTTCTACTTCGATCATCGCAGTGGTTATCTTTGGCGTGCTCACTGGTATTGCAGCGCGTAAAGTAATGGCTGAGAAGCAAGAGTTAGAGACACCAATTCGCACGTTTGTCGAAGCGGCTCAATCTATTGTTATGCGCTTAGTTAAGATGATCATGGCACTTACGCCTTATGGTATCGCTGCACTAATGGCAAAAGTGGTTGCGACCTCAAGTGCCTCCGATATTCTTAACCTGTTAGGCTTCATTGTCGCTTCTTATGTAGCAATTGCGCTGATGTTCGTTGTCCACGGTGTGCTAGTCTCTTTTGTCGGCGTGAGCCCTAAAGAGTACTTCCAGAAGATTTGGCCAGTACTGACTTTCGCCTTTACTTCACGTAGCTCAGCGGCAACGATTCCTTTAAACGTTGAAGCACAAATCAACAAGCTACGCGTTCCACCAGCAATTGCTAACCTATCAGCTTCGTTTGGTGCCACTATCGGCCAGAATGGTTGTGCAGGTATCTACCCTGCGATGCTAGCAGTCATGGTCGCGCCAAGTGTTGGCATCGACCCAATGGACATCAACTTCATTCTTTCTTTGATTGCCATTATTGTGATTAGTTCATTTGGTATCGCAGGTGTAGGTGGCGGCGCGACGTTTGCAGCTCTTATCGTGCTACCAGCAATGGGCTTACCTGTTACGATTGCTGCGCTATTAATCTCTATCGAACCACTTATCGATATGGCACGTACCGCACTAAACGTTTCAGGCGCAATGACTGCCGGCACCATTACCAGCCGCTTAATGAAGCAAACCGTAAAAGATGAAGAGCTAGAAACCCAACAAGCGTAACGCTCTACCCTCATTAAAACGAATAATGGCCGACAACAGTCGGCCATTATTCGTTTTTCATTCGACAAAGAGACTGTTACTTGTTCTCAATCAACTTTGGTTAATCTCTACAAGCTATGAATTGAGCGTAGAAGCGGAAAACTTCAGGTTTTGTTTCGGGTTAATAACTTGTAAAAAATCTTAATCAATGGAACTGCCAGGACTTTCACCACAAGCCGCCGCCCTATCTCAGAAGATTAGAACCTCGCATCGACCCTAAATCTTAGTTTTTAATAGCTAGCAATATTCGCTTTAACCTAAGAGCTATTTCAATCGCTTCTTTGATTTCAAAAATGACATCATCAAATTGTTGAGCAATAGGATCAATATCTGGTACTCCAGCCTCTATAATGACCGACTTACCTGAAATATACATGGATACGTTGTCATCGATATTCGGCGCTATTTGTTCAGATATAAAGTCAAATTTGGCGGCCTGATTAAACAGCATGATCTTGACAACATTGCCATAAATCTGATGTACGATTTGCGTCATTTTGTCGTTTGGAATTGGGTAGAAGCGAATCCAAGTATTACCCGCTGCTCTTGGTTTTGCTTTTTCAGGGTTTAATTGTGGATGGTGCTTTTGTACATACTCTAAATAACGCTCAGCAAAGTTGGTCATCTCATTGCTAACTGTCGACTTGTAACCTCTACGTTGTTTATCGATAGCACTCTTAATCAGCTTCGCTTTATACATGCCTCGTGTATTACTTCCAGAGGCGAAGTAAGCCATTATCTCTTCATAGGAGATATGGCTTTGATAGATTTCTGAGGTTGCCGTTAAGTACTTCTGAGGGGCAACTAAGCAGGTCGAAAAGTCTACCCAATCACCGTTCTCAACTCCTTCCTTTCCACGTTGTTCATATCGAGCCGCTTGTTTGGGCTGAGCGGGTGCATCCACTTTATTCTCGATCAACACAGCTTGATGGGATGAATCATCAGACTCATAGATAAAAACGAGATCGGACTCACCAAGTACGTTGTCAGTCACTGAATGCCAAGCACCGATAGGCCGGTTCTGGCTTGGGATACCCGTAACTCGAGTAACCAACCAGTTAGCAAATTGTTCTGAGGTGTTAAGTTCTTCTAGTAAAACGAAATCGATATCTCTTTCAGTGACTGACGAGAATGTATTCAGGTTTTTCATGTTCTTTCTTAAAGGTTATGGAAGGTGTCTGTCATTTGAGTTTTTCAAAGCGTTGACCCTTTTGCTTTATCAATAACAGTATTCAAGGCTTGGTGAACTTGCTTTAAATTCACTATTTCTACTTTAGGTATCCGGATTTGCTTCCGGTTCTTAAGTTGACCAGCAATACGTAGCGTGCGAACGTCGTGTATATCTTTTTCAACATTTAAGTAGAAACCAATCAAAAAACCATCAATCATAAAGTAATAAATCATGCCATCCTGTGCTGTTTCTCCTCTTTCAATGCCGAAGCTCATCATTAGTTTTTTTATAATGTTGTCATCAAGCTGACCAGAAGAGTCAATAACTCTTAAAACTGAAATTCTAATAAAATGATCCAGTTTTAGGGATGTACCCAACTTTATTGATTTTCTCTTAATGCAGTGTGCTAATAGTTCGTCAAATTGAGCATTTAATTTAACATTTGAAAATTCAGCAATTGTTGAAATTGATGCACGCCAAAGAATGCTAATTAAGTATAAGTAATACTCTGTATACTTGAACCCATTGAACTCAATATATGACTTTGCCTTTTTAATATTAGTTGTTCTTTTAAAGAGCTGAGTACCATATCGCTCATAGTTTACACTAATAAATTGCTCACATTCTCGGCATAGTAATTCTTCTTTCGGATCTATATTCGACCTTTTGGGTTGCGTTTCATCATCACATACAATTGCAACAAGCTGGCCATTTCCAGACTTCAAGCTTTTAAAGTAAGACTTTGGAATAATGTGTGATTTCTCGAGTTTCCCCTCATTCCCACAAAGTTTACATTTTGAGTTAGACATTATTACCTCAGCCCATTTAAAACGCTTAACAGTTGTTAGATAAACTAGTTCTACACTGCCCACCAAACCACATTTACCGTACAGGTTACCATCATTTAAATTCTACACAAAATCATAGACAACTATGATGTTCCATCCACATCACAATCATTTATTATCAGCAGCTTATGACTATCAACACTCCATAAATGACTCAACTACATACAATACAGTTTAACGTTGCATCATTTATACTACTATCAATAACCACTCCCACTACAGTTCCCCCACCCGCCCAAAAAATCACCTCTTATCGCCTTATTCCTCTCTCACAATTGCGCTTGGTGGCTGCCAATGGTCTAATACCGAGGTAGATTTCAAACCCTTGGTAATAAAGACAATGCAGCAAGAGCATCAGCCTACGTTTTTCTTTTTTGATTACGAGACGTGGGGAACTAGCCCAGCGAAAGATCGACCGTGTCAGTTTGCGGGTGTTCGTACCGATATGGACTTCAATATTATTGGTGAACCTCTTGTTATTTATTGTCAGCCGCCTGCGGATTATCTTCCGGCACCAGAAGCCGCACTAATTACAGGTATAACTCCGCAAACCGCGGAAACCCAAGGTCTTTCAGAGCCCGAGTTTATCGCAAAGATCCACGAACAACTGGCAACACCAAACACCATTAGCTTGGGCTATAACAGTATCCGATTCGATGATGAGGTAACGCGCTACACCTGTTACCGAAACTTTATCGATCCTTATGCGTGGAGCTGGCAAAACGGTAACTCTCGCTGGGATTTGCTTGATGTTATGCGTGCTTGCTACGCGCTTCGTCCAGAAGGAGTAAACTGGCCTGAGAACGATGAAGGTTTTATCAGCTTTAAGCTTGAGCATTTATCTGTAGCCAATGGCATTGAACATGAGAACGCACACGATGCGATGGCGGATGTTATCGCGACGATTGAAATGGCCAAAAAGGTTAAAGCGGCTCAACCAAAATTGTTTGATTACTTCCTAAGCATGCGTCACAAGCGCAAGTTGAATGAACTGATCGACATCGTGAACATGACACCATTGATGCATGTTTCAGGTATGTTGGGCAAAGAGTGTAACTACACTAGCTGGGTTGTTCCTGTTGCTTGGCACCCGACTAATCAGAATGCGGTCATTTGTGTCGATTTGGCGAAAGACCCGCAAGCCCTATTGGATTTGGATACAAAGCAGCTTAATGAGCGACTGTATACTAAGCGATCTGACCTTGCACCTGACGAGCTTCCAGTCCCTGTTAAGCTTATCCACCTCAATAAGTGCCCTATTCTTGCTCCAGCCAAAACACTCACTGCTGAAAACGCAGAGAAAATTGGCATTGACCGTGAAAAATGCTTAGAGAATCTCGCCCTGCTCCGCAAGCACCCTGAGGTTCGTGAAAAGCTGATTGGTGTTTATGGCATAGAGCGGGAATATGAAAAGAGCAATGACGTCGATAGCATGCTCTACGATGGTTTCTTCTCTCCGGCAGATAAAGCGGCGATGAACATCATTCGTGAAACTGACCCAAACAATTTATCTGCGCTTGATATTTCATTTAGTGATGACCGCATTGCGCCACTGCTGTTCCGTTACCGCGCGCGAAACTTCCCGTGGACGCTCGATGAGTCAGAACAACAGCGATGGGCGACGCACTGTCGTGACTACTTCGAAAGTCGTATTGAAGACTACATGTTAAATTTGGAAAACTTAGTTCACGAACATGAGAGTGACCAAAAGAAAATCGCTATTTTAAAATCTATCTACCAATACGTACAAAAGCGAGTATCCTAGTAGTCAAAATTAACATTAGTAACCAAGTCCTGCACCCTACAACCTAGCTAATCCCTACCATTCCTATTCAAAATCAGGGTTGGCATATGAATAATTCGAGCCTTCAGCACTCTGGAGGTTCTGCAGTTGGACGACTCTACACCATGGCGAAAACTTTGCTTCAATACGTTGTATCTATGGGGCTGATATTTTTGTGCCTTATTGCGGGCACTAATATTCAACACTTATTAGGTATCTCTATCCCTGGCAGCATCATTGGTATGCTGATTTTATTTGGTTTGCTTGCAAGCGGACTCGTGCCTTCAGACTGGGTTAAACCCGGTGCCTCTCTCTTTATTCGCTACATGGTGCTACTTTTTGTTCCTATCAGCGTTGGCTTGATGGAGCATTTCGATATGTTAATCGCTAATGCCTTACCGATTTTAGCGAGTGCTGTGGGTGGTACTCTGATCGTATTGGTCGTTCTGGGTTTAATGCTCGATCGCATGCTTAAAGGAGGACAAAAGTAATGTGGTTACTTGTCACTATTCTTGTTTTCTTTGCCGCTCGTTGGCTATGCCAAAAAGTAAAAAGCCCGTTTATGAACCCTTTATTGGTGAGCCTAGCAGTACTCATACCGCTGCTGACTTACCTGAAAATACCGTTTGAAACTTATTACGCCGACAATCAGTGGATCAACTACCTATTACAACCAGCTGTAGTCGCGCTAGCTTATCCTCTATACGAGCAATTGCCACAGATCCGAGCCAATTGGCGCATCATCATGTTGGCGTGTGGTGTGGGTAGTATCATGTCTATGTTTACCGCTAGTATGATTGCCGTTTACTTAAAGGCAGATATTTCCCTTATAGCGAGCCTATTGGGTAAATCAGTGACCACACCGATTGCGATGGAGGTTTCTAGTCACCTTGGTGGTGAGCCCGCCATCGCCGCGATACTAGTTTTAATCGTTGGCCTGTTCGGTGCGATTATGGCTTATCCGATTTATAACTTACTGAACATCACTCACCCTATTGCCAAAGGGCTCACGATGGGGACGGTTTCCCACGCGCTGGGAACAGCAACCTGCGCTGAGAAAGATGGTCAAGATGCGGCCTTTAGCTCTCTAGCACTTGTTGTGTGCGGTGTTATCACCTCAATCCTAGCACCTTCTTTCTTTACCTTGGCAGTCTGGTTGTCAGCGTAAGTAATTGATGTCGAGCTGCAACTAGCGGCTCGACGCATATCACTAATTTCTCGCCTGTAATCGTTATCATGTGTGACATCACTCAAATAATGCAACAGACAATATCGTTACAATATATTTTGTGATCTTGATCGCCGAATAATTCTCATCTTTACATAAAATGTAATACCAATATCGGAGTTTACACACCAGTATCTGGCTCTAAACTCAAAGATATCAACGATGTTTATTAAAGGACTCACTATGAGAAGCCGCATTGAACAGGCGCTATCTGAAGTGCCACAAAACGTAGCAGATTTCTTATCTCCTATTCTTCTTGCTGACGATTTTGACGCGACGATTTCTTCAGAGCAATTTGAGCAACTCCTCGCTATTTCAGGTCTTGAAGACGCGGAACTACGAGTATTGCTACTTCCATTTGCAGCCGCTTATTCCTATGCTCCGCTTTCAAAGTTTTATGTGGGTGCAATTGTTCGCGGCCTATCTGGCAAACTGTACTTCGGCGCGAATGTCGAGTTTGACGGCGTTCAACTAGGGCAAACCGTTCACGCAGAGCAATCAGCAATCAGCCATGCATGGATGAAGGGTGAACAAGGCGTTGCTGACATCACGATCAACTACAGCCCTTGTGGTCACTGCCGTCAGTTTATGAATGAACTTTCAACCGCTAACGAGCTTAAGATCCAACTGCCTAAACGTGAAGGTCAGCCACTTCATTACTACTTACCAGAGTCGTTTGGCCCTTCAGATCTTGGCATCGAATCAGCATTGATGACCTCTGTTGACCATGGAAAACAGACACAAGAGCAAGATGAGCTACTACAACTGGCTGTCGCTGCCTTAAATCGAAGCCATGCCCCTTACACACATAACTTAAGTGGTGTCGCGATTAAGACCAAAGATGGCAAAGTATATCAAGGCGCATATGCAGAAAACGCTGCATTTAACCCAAGCCTACCGCCACTTCAGGTTGCGTTGATCCAGTTACTGTTAGACCGTAAGGAGCTCGAAAGTATTGATTCTGCGGCCTTGGTAGAAGTAGAAGACGGTACTATCAGCCATCTAGCAAACACGCAAGCGACGCTAGAAGCACTAAACCCTGATATTCCAATCACTTACTTGGAACTTTAAACTGAGAAAGGCGCTAAATTAGCGCCTTTTCTTGTATCAATTCGGGGTTAAACATCGAAAAACAGTTTGGGGTCGACTTCTAACTGACTAGGGGCTATAGCCTTTTTAATCGTTAGTTTGGTTGTTTTCATATCGACAAAACTTACATCGACAAAACGATGATACTTACGCGAATAGAAACATTTGATTTCTGGCTTTAGCGGCTCGTGGGAGTTCGAAGTCCAAATAATACCTACACGTCCATCACTCAACTCGACCAAAGCCCCGACAGGGAAAACGCCAATACAGTTGATGAATTTGTACACCAACTCTTTGTCTAAATGATTCGGTGTTAAGCTCAAGAGTATTTTAAACGCTTCTGCTGGGCTCATGCCTTGCTTGTAACAGCGATCGGCAGTCAACGCATCATAGATATCAACAATACAGCTCATACGACCGTGTAGAGGGATTTCATCCCCTTTTAGCCCCGCTGGATAGCCGTTCCCATCGAGTTTTTCATGATGCATCAAACAAACATCGCGGCTAACATCACTCAAACCTGTAACCGTAGTGATGATCTCTTTCGCGTAAACCTGATGAAGCTTCATATGCTCGAACTCTTCGGGTGTTAACCGAGCAGGTTTGTGCAGAACTTTATCATCAACCTTAATTTTGCCAACATCGTGAATAATGCCCCCAATCGCCATTTGTTTTAGCGTCTCTTTCGGCAGGCCAAGATGTTTACCAAAGGTCACGAGCAGAGTCGCAACGTTGACTGAGTGTTCAAGTAAGTATTCATCTTTATTACGCAGCGCAGACACACAATGCAATGCATCTGAGTCAAGCAACACGGACTCGATCATGTCGTCTGCGAGATCATCCAATTCAGAGACATGGATTGGCTTACCTTCAAAAGTTTGCGTCAGAATCCTGTTAGCCAGCCCCTTCGCTTCTTTGATGATTTTCTGCGCTTTCTTTTGCTGTGAAAAGCGGCTCACCTTTTTCCGCTTCACTGGCGTTGATGCTTCTTGTGGCGATTCAGTTTCTTCCACAACCTTAACGGGTTTAAAAACACTCCCTTTTACTGACAACTCCTTGTCTACCCAAGCAAATTTAACTCCATTTTTAACAAGCTGTTTGACTGCTTGTTCGGACGGTACACGCCCCGCATTGGCGAGATTGACGCGTTTACTGTCTTCAATTGCAGTCACAAACATGCCAACGGTCAGCGTACCGATTGGTATTTTTATGGATTTTTCTGGGTCGAACTGCATTAAGTTAGTAGCCGTATTCTTATTAGAGTTGATTATTGTTAGTGATTATAACTCTAATGCTGAGTATTTACGTAATAAGTGATTGCAATTGCTCAATAAACACCCAAAAAGCGGTAATAAAGTAGAGAATTATCGAAATCGTAATTTTCATCGCTCTTGTCTCGCAGTACTCCACCACTAAAATTCACCAAACACCACAAAGCAAACGTTTGCTTTTCTTTTTCCAATGAGTATCATGCTCGCAAAACCTTCTATTCCTCTTACATTTTAGGGTTAATTATGTTCGGTACTGCAACAGCAAATCATGCAACTCGCGTTCTGCTTCTTGGCTCAGGTGAACTCGGTAAAGAAGTCGCCATCGAATGCCAACGCCTTGGTCTTGAAGTGATCGCATGCGATCGTTACGAAAATGCACCAGCGATGCAGGTTGCCCATCGCAGCTATACATTAGATATGCTTGATGGAGACGCGCTACAGGCAATCATCGAAAAAGAACAGCCTGATTATGTCGTCCCTGAAATTGAAGCCATCGCGACCGATACGTTAGTAGAATTAGAAGCCCAAGGCTTGAACGTCGTGCCAACCGCGAAAGCAACAAAGCTAACAATGAACCGTGAAGGGATCCGTCGCTTAGCCGCAGAAGAGCTAAGCTTAACCACTTCCCCTTATCGCTTTGCAGACAGCTATGAAGAGTTTGTTGCCTCAGTAGAAGCGGTTGGTGTGCCTTGTGTATGTAAACCGGTCATGAGTTCTTCAGGTAAAGGCCAAAGTGTAATTAAAAGCGCTGAAGATATTGATAAAGCTTGGAACTATGCACAAGAAGGCGGACGTACTGGAGCAGGTCGCGTTATTGTAGAAGGGTTTATTGATTTCGATTACGAGATCACCTTGCTCACTGTTCGCGCTGTTGATGGCGTTCATTTTTGCGCGCCAATCGGCCACCGTCAGGAGGATGGCGACTACCGTGAATCTTGGCAGCCACAAACCATGACAGACATCGCGCTAGCCGCTGCCCAAGACGCTGCGGGTAAAGTTGTTAACGCACTTGGCGGTTACGGCATCTTTGGAGTTGAGCTGTTTGTCAAAGGCGACACGGTTATCTTTAACGAAGTCTCACCTCGTCCGCACGATACTGGCCTAGTTACTCTGATGTCACAAGATAGTTCTGAGTTCGCTCTGCACGTTCGCGCATTTGCAGGTATGCCAATCGCTGGGATTACTCAGTATGGCCCTGCAGCCTCAGCCGTTATCTTAGGGCAAGGAACATCTAGCGATATTCGCTTCGAAGGCCTAGGCGATGCGTTAGCTGCGCCACAAACTCAGCTACGATTATTCGGCAAACCCGATATTGATGGACGCCGCCGTTTAGGAGTCGCCATTGCTCGTCGTGAATCCATCGAACAAGCAATTAAAGACGCTAAACAAAGCGCAGATAAAGTAAAAATCATTTACTAAATCGTTTTATCGAAACTAAAAGGCTTGGTCATTTGAAATGACCAAGCCTTTGTTTATCTTAAATTTAAACCACTTCAATCAAGTAAACTTCTTCAGCGAATCGTGCAGATTCATGTTTAGCAATCTTAGGATGCTTCTCAGCTTCTTCATTGCTCTCTAGCTTAGTGATCTTGTAGCCATCGTACAGCGCTCTCACCTCTGATTCAGGGACAGCAAATGGAGGTCCCGGCATTAACTCTTGATCATAATCGAGAGTAACCAGCAAAATGCGCCCATCGGGTTTAAGGAGCGACTTAATCTTTTCTACGTATTGCACTCGCATTTCTTTTGGTAAAGCAATGAGCGAGGCTCGATCATAAACGATATCAACCGGCTTGATTGGCGCAGTAAAGTAGTCACCGACATAGATAGATAGCTCATCAAACTGAAACAGCTCATGCTGACCATTAATCGGCATCACCATTGGCGTGTAAAAATGTTCAGCAAAGAAAGCACGCACGGCAATATTGCTCAGCTCTACCCCCTGAACATCAGAGTGTTTCGTTGCCAGCCATACCAAGTCTTCTGACTTTCCACACAAAGGGACAAAAACGTTGTCCTCTTGGCTTGGGTTCGTTTCCTGCCAATATTTAATCAGTAGCGGATTCACGTCCTCTAGGTGAAAACCGATCTGGTTTGCCGCCCATTTACCGTGCCAAAATTCTGGGTCTCTCATTTTGTTTCTCTGTGACTGACTTCGTAGCGCATAGCCTATCGGAAAGTGAAGCTAAGTGGTATCCCTTCACCAATCCTATTCTGAAAACTTTATTCAGATTAGGTTCATTTTCATCAGATATACTTAGTTACACATTGAAGATGAACCTTTGAAAAGGGTTGCACTCTAATTAAACGCAAAGGAAATGCGAGACTGTTCAAAGTTTTATCAACGGTCGATGGGAAAGCGATTGGAATCGCACAAAGTGCCCCCATTAACTATGTAGAGATGAGTAGCGCTAGTGATTGAAACTTTTTTCGACACCTTTTTAGCTAAGCCCTACACATCTAAGGAGAGTGAATGAGCCTATTTTTGCGAACTACGGCCCTGATGCTTCTAATGCTCAGCCGTGCCCCTGCATTTGCTGCTATTCCAACCGCGCCGGGTAACGAGGAAAACCGTTCTACTAACCAGAACGAAGTGTGTTCCAAAGCATTCAAACATAACCTAAGCGGCCTTTACGGCATTAAGTCAATGTCGACCACTCCACTTCAGCCATACACTGATTTCGACGTTCTTTATAGCAAAGCCCATCAAGCTCAAGCAGAACTAGAGACCATCTGTAAAAGTACTGCTCTACTGACTTCAACAGAATCTTACTTCGCTGGTGTTAAATCGTCTGACCGTGCTAAAGAAAAGATTGCTTATGAACTTGATGGTCAAACAGAGCGAATTACAGACCTAGCCCGTGCAACGATTGTCGCTGACGACATTGAAAGCCTGATGTCTGCCTATGAAGTACTTAACCGCGAAACAACCATTGTTAAAGTTAAAAACCGCTTTAAGAAACCAGCGGAATCTGGATACCGCGATTTAAACGTTCTCGTTCAGCTGCCAAAAACAAACTTAGTCGCTGAAGTACAGCTTCACCTTAAAGCCATAGCTGATGTGAAAAGTGGCCCAGAGCATGACATCTACGAACGTATTCAAAAAATCGAGCGTGCCGCTGCGATTGAAGGCCGTGAATACAACGAGTTTGAAATGGCACAGATTCGCAATATGCGCCGTGAATCTAAAGAACTATATCAAAACGCTTGGCAGCCATACATTACCACTCACCTAAGCGCAGCCTAACCTTATTGGGCTTACCTGAACATTCAGGTAAGCCTTTCGATTTAGCAAAGCTTCACCTCTTAAACTATATTTCTATCAAACAGATAAAAATAAGTTGGAGGCAACAATGGGAGGGAAGCTCTGGCTCTTGATCAGCATGATCGTTTTGCTAACGTTAAATTATGCCTCAGCCGACGACGGATACGGCCCTCTTCAAAGCTATACTCAGTCGCCTCTGCATACCAACGTCCACTCTCCTCAGCTCCGTTCTGGATTCTCTTTAGACAGCGATGAATATGAAGTTTATGGGTCAGGAACCATTTCCAGTATTTGGGCAGTGACTGCGACTTATGAACTCGATTATTACCAAAACCAGCTTGCTATTGGTAGCAAATGGCAACTCGACACAAATTGGCAAATCGACCTCCAATATCGCTGGAACTTTGCTGCCAACAACCATCTAGATAAACCCACTATTGCCTTTCATGACTTCGTTGGTATTGACCAGAATGGACGCGAAGATGTCGAGCGGAACCGATTTGTTATCGATATGCCAGAGTACGGCGTACAAGAGGAAGGGTTTCGTGGTAAAACCTTGAGCAGTGCAGTAACAGGATACATACAATATCAAGCGTTTACTAATGACCATCATGGTATATCGCTTGGCGTTTCGCTCTATTACAACGACACCGACAATGGCCTTTTCAGCGCGTCAGATTTTGAGCAGAGCGTGCAGGTAAATTATGGCTATGTAAGAGAAAAACATGCGCTTGATGCTACCGCAGCCTTAACATTTAGAGATACCCCTACAGACTTTGTTCAAATGCCCTACCGTGATTCTACATGGACAATTGGTATCAGCTATCGCTATGAGTGGTTTGAAAATCATACTTTTATTGGTCAACTAGCTTCATCTCAAGGCCTATTGGATGATGGCGGAGAATTTTCAAAACCCTCCACCGAGTTTACCTATGGCTACCGCTACACTCTCAAAAATACAGCGGTCGAAATTACCTTAGTCGAGAACATGTTCCACGCGGATAATAGTACCGACATCGCTTTTGGTGTTGCGTTCCGCTATCGCTTTGGCTCAGCCGCTTAAACCGAAAGAATGCGGTTCACCGCTGCAGCTAACTCCGAATCAGAGGCATTTCGATTCAACGAGAAAGAGATGTACTGGTCACCACGCATACTTAGCGAGCGATCAACCTCGGCTAAACAGTGCACTACCCCACCATCGAGAATAAACGAAAGTTCGATCTCCTTTTTGTTGATGAAACCATTATTGCGAAACTCAATTTCCTGATAGCAACCTGATTTCGAAGAGAAGTTACCACCGCGCAGGAAACCTTTTTCAACATCTGCTTTAACCATACCAAAACCCGCTTGCTCGATAGCGGATAGTATCTTGGCAACTACAGGCAATGGTTTGACTTCAACAAAATCACGGTCTTTAGGGTCAATCGCGAAATCAATGTCCAACGTTGTTTCTAGCCAAACATGACATTGATTCTTCAGAGCGTTCAATGCTGTGATTGGAGTTTCATCGTCCAAGCGCAACTCAAAAGGAACCTGTTTAGTCTCATTGGGTTGGATAACAAATGGTTGGACAGCTTGAAGTTTGGCTAATACAAAATCTTGGTAGCTGGTGCTTTCGTCACTCTCTACTTTCATCTCGGTACACAGCTTTAGATTGATCGCGTCGATCTGCTGTTCCACATCACCACCTTGAATATGTACGGTTCCCCTCAGTGTCTCCCCCTGAAAGACAGACATACTTTCTAGCACTGTGTCTACTTTTGCCGCGCCAATTCCTAATGAAGCTTTTAACTTTCCAAACATATTTTATCCTTATGATTCTGTTGCACACATGATTTTGCTTGTTGCACTCTATTTAGCAAGCCATTTGTAGCTAAGTCTGATTAAAAACGTGCGAACCTCGCCAAATTAGGGTTACATACTGCCTAGAACCTTGCATTTACCCACTAAATGTATAACCTTTTGTATAGTCAAATAAGAAGTTAGAACAAATATGAGCAATTCGCCTCTTTACTTACAAATCAAAACTTACATTACGGAACAAATCGAACAAGGGTTTTGGCCTGTCGGTCATCGAATTACCACTGAACTTGAACTGACCAAGCAGTTTAACGTGAGTAGGATGACGGTAAACAAAGCGATTCGAGATTTGGTTTCTGAAGGTAGGTTAGTGAGGCGACCGCGCTTAGGCACCTTTGTTTGCGCACCTGACGATAAAGCAGAATCCCCTCTTCTTGATATTAGAAACATCGCTAAAGAAGTAGAACAGCGGGGGAAATCCTACAGCAGTAAGGTTATCAAGCAAATCGCCCTTTCTGCTGATGACAATGTCGCGATGAAACTAGGCGTCATGTTGGGAAGTTCGGTTTTCTACAGTGAAATCATTCACTTTGAAGATAAATCTCCTATCCAGCTTGAGATTCGCTGGGTGAATGCAAGCTACGCTCCCAACTACCTGCAGCAGGACTTTTCACAAATCACGCCCAACCAATATCTATCTGAAAACTGCCCGTTAAGTGCGATAGAGCATACCGTCGAAGCCATTGTCGCTGATGAATCAGTACGCTCAGCACTTCGCCTTGGAGTCAATGAGCCGTGTCTACTGCTTAATCGACGTACATGGAGTGACGATAAGCTTGTTAGCACCGCATTACTCTACCATCCTGGGGCTAGATACAAATTAAGCTCTAAAGTTCTTCTTTGATATAGCATTTCATACTTTTTACCGATCACATTTTCGCAACATGAGGCTTGATCAAAATCTATACTTGAACCTATATTTGTATATACATTTAAATCCGAGTATAGATTATGAGCCTTACAAGCGACTTGATATTAGTAAATGCAAAGATAGTCACAATGACCGAGGGGAGCGACGGTTACTCAGTGTCACCGCTTTGCAATATCTATATCAAAGACGGACGCATTCAGTCGATCACGCAAGAATCGTTAAGCAGTGAGCTAAGCACTTCTGTTAACTGCTATGACTGTAAAGGTAAGCTTGTCACTCCGGGCTTCATTGATTGCCATACCCACCTGATTTTCGCAGGCAGTCGCGCCAACGAATTCGAAATGCGCCTCCAAGGTGTACCTTATCAAGAAATCGCAAAACAAGGCGGTGGCATCCTCTCTACAGTACGCGCGACTCGTGAAGCAAGCGAGCAACAACTCACCGAGTTAGCATTACCGCGTTTGGACGGCCTTATTCAATCCGGTGTCACTTCGGTCGAAGTGAAATCTGGGTATGGATTGACCCTTAATGACGAACTTAAAATGCTTCGGGCAGCGAAGGCGTTGGAAGAACACAGAAAGATCCGTGTCTCTACCACTTTGTTAGCCGCTCATGCCCTTCCCCCTGAGTATTCAGGTCGCGCTGACGACTACATTGAAATGGTCTGCCAAGAGATAATCCCTGCGGCCGCCCATGAGAATCTCGCCTCGAGTGTAGATGTTTTCTGTGAGTCCATCGGTTTCAACTTGGCTCAAACGGAAAAAGTCTATCAAGCTGCGATTGATAATGGACTTGCGATTAAAGGACACACCGAGCAACTGTCTAATTTAGGTGGTACGGCGTTGACTGCAAAATACGATGGTTTATCCGCTGATCACATTGAGTTTTTGGATGAAAATGGCGTTATTGCATTGGCTCAGTCGAATACCGTAGCCACTCTGCTTCCCGGTGCATTCTACTTTCTAAGAGAGACACAATTACCGCCCATCGAGTTACTACGTCAACACAAAATACCAATGGCAATTGCGACTGATTTGAACCCTGGCACATCACCATTTGCAGACTTGACTATGATGATGAATATGGGTTGCACGTTATTTGGATTAACACCAGAAGAAACCTTACGTGGTGTAACCAATCATGCAGCTCAAGCCATCGGTTTTGGTGAGAGCAGAGGTCAGATAAAACAAGGGTTTGATGCTGATCTCGCAATCTGGGATGTGACTCACCCTGCCGAGTTTAGCTATTTCCAAGGTGCGCCTAGATTATCGGCTCGCCTTGTCGCTGGAGAGCTCGATCATGTCTAATCAATTAACCACCAACCAAGAATTTCATTGGCAAGGTCGTCACGATGCAGAAGATGGCGCGTTAGGAAAGCGAGTCCATCATGTCATCAAACAGATTCAAGTCGATGAGCTTCAGCCCTATAGAAATGCCGTTAGCTTGCTTGGTTTCTGCAGTGATGCGGGGGTTGCTCGTAACAAAGGACGCATTGGTGCTAAACGAGCGCCCGATTTGATTCGTCGCGCACTAGCAAACATGGCTTGGCATAGAGAAAGCGCATTGATTGATCTGGGCAATGTTGTCTGCGATGACGACCAACTAGAACAAAGCCAATCTCACTGTGCCAACGTGATTGCGACAGCGCTTAAATCCACACCGGTTATCACTTTAGGCGGAGGTCATGAAGTTGCATGGGCATCATTTCAGGGCTTGGCGCAATATTTCGAGTATCTCAATCCTGCAAAGCCACCGAAGATAGGCATCATTAACTTTGACGCTCACTTCGACCTGAGAGCATTTGAATGCGATCAGACGGAAATCAAACCTAGCTCAGGCACACCTTTTAACCAGATTCAGCACTATTGTGCCAAAAAAGAGTGGCCATTCCATTACGCCTGCCTAGGTGTCAGCCGAGCAAGCAATACAGCGGCTCTGTTCCAACGCGCCGACGAACTTGGCGTTTGGTACATCGAAGACAAAGACCTCGCACA
Source organism: Vibrio tubiashii ATCC 19109 (assembly GCF_000772105.1). Lineage (NCBI taxonomy): Bacteria > Pseudomonadati > Pseudomonadota > Gammaproteobacteria > Vibrionales > Vibrionaceae > Vibrio > Vibrio tubiashii. The sequence continues at coordinate 1,467,052 of NZ_CP009354.1, read as the reverse complement.
CTTAAATCATATTTATCACCTTACTCAGTTGCAGCACTTTATCGACAACTGTGACTACATCTACCTCACCATTGATTTAGATGTTTTCCCTGCAGCTACTGCGCCGGGGGTGAGCGCGCCAGCCGCCAGAGGAGTCAGCATTGATATGCTCGCTCCATTCATCGACAGAATCTTACATTACAAGCAAAAACTGGTGATCGCAGATATCGCAGAGTACAACCCGACCTATGACGTAGACAGCCAAACCGCTCGGTTAGCCGCACGTCTTTGTTGGGATATTGCGAACGCTTTCTCCGAAAAATAACTACCCAGAACTCAGTGGCAATGATAGGCGCGAGATGGCGCCCTAGCCCTTTGTTTGTCTGGATAACGTGAACCACAAGGAGCCTTACCATGACGTTTAGATACGGTGTTGATCGATTAGATCTTGATACTGTAAACGGCATCGCGAATGGACACATCAAAGCAAAACTGTGCCCTGAAGCCTTAACAAAAATTAATGTCAGCCGTGCCAATGTAGATAAGATGGCCAACTCTGATAAAGCAATTTATGGCATTAACACCGGTTTTGGGCCGCTGTGCGATACGCAGATATCACCACAAGAAACGCATTTACTACAAAAAAATCTGCTTATCACCCATGCGGTTGGTGTCGGCGAACCGATCGAAAAAGCAATTTCTAAGTTAATGCTAATCACCAAAGTTCATGCCCTTAGCCAAGGTTTCTCTGGTATACGTTTGGAAGTGGTAGAGCGTATGCTTACTTTCCTCGAATTGGACCTCATTCCGGTTGTCCCTGAACAGGGCTCTGTGGGTGCATCTGGCGATTTAGCGCCTCTATCACACCTCTTTTTACCACTGATAGGCGAAGGTGAATTCTGGCAGGATGATCAGATAAAGTCTGCCAAGGCTGTACTTGAGGCCAATGGGTTAGAACCATTGGAGTTGCATGCAAAAGAAGGTTTAGCCTTAATTAATGGTACTCAATTTATTCTATCCCATGCCATTACTGCATTAACAAAAATGCGTTACCTGTTAGATCTTGCAGACGTCGCTGGCGCTATGAGTATTGAAGGAATGCAAGGTAGTGAATCACCGTTCAGAGACGAATTACACCAAACGCGAGCTTTTGTTGGCAACTTAGAAGTCGCTGCGCGTATGAGAAGACTGCTTAAAGATTCTCAAAACATGGCCTCTCATGGTAACTGTGGTCGCGTGCAAGACCCTTATTCGCTGCGTTGTATTCCGCAAGTTCACGGAGCTTCTCGTAATGCCTACTATCACTTAGAAGAACTTGTCGAAATCGAGATGAACTCAGTGACCGACAATCCGATCGTTATCAGTAGCGAAGAAGCCATTTCTGGTGGTAGCTTCCATGGGCAACCATTAGCTATGGTTCTCGATTATGCGGCGATTGCAGCTGCAGAACTTGGCAATATTGCTGATCGTCGTTGTTATCTATTATTAGAAGGGCTTCATGGTTTACCACGCCTATTGACTTTAGCAGGTGGTCTCAATTCAGGCATGATGATCCCTCAGTATGCGACAGCAGCACTAGTAACAGAAAATAAATCACTCTGTTTCCCTCCATCGGCTGATAGCGTACCTACCTCAATGGGCCAAGAAGACCATGTCTCGATGGGCAGTATTTCAGGTAGAAAACTCAATCAAATCTTAGGCAACTTGGATAAGATTCTTGCCATTGAGCTCATGTATGCCGCTCAAGCACTGGAATTCAGAAGACCTAATCGTTGCTCTGATCTTATTGAGAAAAACTTCGAATTGATACGCACTAAAGTCGCTAAGCTCGAAGAAGATAGGCTATTGAAACCTGATATTGACGCGATGGTAGAGTTAGTGAAATCCCAAGCTTTCACTGTGAGTTTTGACGCTTAATTTTGGAGTAAATGATGACTTTTGAACTTAGCTTTCAAGAACAAATTAAACAGGGGATCCCTGAGCAGCTGCCACCGGCAAAACCTTATCCGGTGAATGTTAACCGTGCGCCCAAGCGTAAAGATATTCTCAGCACAGAAGAGAAACAACTCGCCATTCGCAATGCCCTTAGATACTTTCCCAAGGCGTGGCACCAAGAGCTTGCGCATGAGTTTGCGCAAGAGTTAAATGCCTTTGGCCGCATTTATATGTATCGCTTTAAGCCGAATTACTTGATGAAAGCGCGAGCAATAAGCGACTATCCAGCAAAATGCCAGCAAGCTGCCGCCATTATGTTGATGATCGATAACAACCTTGATCCTGCAGTTGCCCAACACCCAGAAGAGCTTATCACTTATGGTGGCAATGGGGCTGTTTTTCAAAACTGGGCGCAATACCTGTTAGCAATGAAATACCTCAGTGAGATGGAGAGCGATCAAACCTTGCACCTGTACTCAGGCCATCCTATGGGGTTATTCCCTTCTTCACCAGAAGCTCCTCGTGTTGTCGTCACCAATGGTATGATGATCCCGAACTATTCTAAGCCGGACGATTGGGAAAAATTCAATGCGTTGGGCGTGACTCAATATGGTCAAATGACAGCTGGTTCATTTATGTATATTGGACCTCAAGGGATTGTTCATGGCACAACGATTACCGTTATGAATGCTTTCCGCAAGGTGTTAAAAGCAGGTGAACAAGCTAAGGGCAAGATATTCCTTACCGCTGGTTTAGGTGGCATGAGTGGAGCACAACCCAAAGCAGGTAACATTGCTAAGTGTATTACTGTTTGTGCCGAAGTTAACCCTAATGCCGCGACAAAACGACATCAACAAGGCTGGGTTGATGAACTCATCGATAATATGCCTGAGCTTATTAAGCGCGTCAGAGTAGCTCAAGCCAACGAAGAAGTTGTCTCTATTGCCTATATTGGTAATGTGGTTGAGGTTTGGGAATCGTTCCTAGAAGAAGAGATCTTTATTCACTTAGGCTCAGACCAAACGTCACTGCATAACCCTTGGTCTGGCGGCTACTATCCAGTTGATATTAGCTACGAAGAATCTAATCGTTTGATTAGAGATGAACCTGAAGTATTCAAAGAAAAAGTACAAGCGACATTAAGACGCCATGGTGCCGCCGTCAACAAGCATACTGAGAAAGGAACTTACTTCTTTGACTATGGTAATGCCTTCTTATTAGAAGCCTCGCGTGCAGGCGCTGATGTTATGGCAGCAAACGGTATTGATTTTAAGTACCCTTCTTACGTGCAGGATATTTTGGGGCCAATGTGCTTTGACTATGGCTTTGGTCCATTCCGTTGGGTTTGTACTTCAGGTAAACCGGAAGATCTCGACAAAACAGATGAAATAGCGGCACAAGTTTTAAGTAATATTATGCAAAGCTCTCCTGCTGAGATCCAGCAACAGATGCAGGACAATATTACTTGGATCAATGACGCTAAAGCCAATAAGTTAGTCGTAGGGTCACAAGCAAGGATCCTGTATGCCGATGCTCAAGGTAGAATGGAAATTGCGAAAGCCTTTAATGATGCCATTAATCGAGGCGAAATTGGTCCTGTAGTCCTAGGACGAGATCACCATGATGTCAGTGGTACAGACTCTCCATTTAGAGAGACGTCGAATATCTATGACGGTAGTCGCTTTACTGCTGACATGGCTATTCACAATGTGATTGGCGATAGCTTCCGTGGTGCCACTTGGGTTTCAATCCATAATGGTGGTGGCGTAGGTTGGGGTGAAGTCACCAACGGTGGCTTTGGTATGCTGCTTGATGGCAGCAGTGATGCAGAGCGCAAACTTCAATCCATGCTGTTATTTGATGTCAACAACGGCATCGCTAGACGGAGCTGGGCTCGCAATGAAGAGGCCAACTTTGCCATTAAGCGCGAAATGGATAGAACACCTAAGCTAAAAGTAACCCTCGCTAATTTAGTTGACGATCAAATTATTGATGACTTAGCTATCTAACCTTCAAAATCACATGCTACGTCCAAACTATGGACGTAGCATGCTTATCTAAATCTGAAAAACCAAACGTTCACAAAAATGCATGATCCCCCTGTTATTGCAACGACAGAGGAAAAAGTTGTTCCATAGTGACCAATTCGAGATCATATTGTTGAGGGGAACGTTCTTGCATTGGGAAATCCGTAATAGATCAAAGGTCCAACCTTATAGCTAGACCTTTGTTAGTAGACTGAACCCTACTCATTGGGTAGCGCTGTGAATTACTTTCTCCGACGTGCAACTAAAGCGAGTAAACCGATGCTCAACCAGCCCAGGCTACCGCCACCTCCTCCGCCAGAACTAGAACTGGCTGTTGCAGGGGGAGTAGCAGTGGTCGTTGAACCAAGTCGTCTTAAATTAGAAATATAAGCTGCGTCATCGCCTTCATCAATCGAAGAGTCTTTAACATATTCAAGTTTGATGCGGTTAGAAACCTTGTTTAGATTCATTTGATGTGTGAGCTCTCTAATACCACTGATTCCTCCTTGGGAATCACCATTGATATACAAATAGAGCTTATCCGCAGTTTCTGTCGACAACTTGACGTCAAATCTATAGCTACCCGCAGGGAGACCATCGAGTATTAGAGCTGATGTCTGTAAATGACTAATAGGTGCAGTACGTAACATAGCTCCTGAATAGACTTGCCATGGATGATTATTGCTATACGCCGTCACTGAAGGAATCGCAAGAGCCTGTGTTAATGACCCATCGCTCCGATCTGCACCTTCAATAGAGACCTTAGATTCCACTGCATAATCATTACCATTTAGCTGATAATTCAAGGTGTAGGTTCGGCTATATTGAGCGTACGCTGAAACAGTAAAGCTAATTGTCGCCTCACAGCTTTCACCACTTGCTAACGTCCCCTTAGTTGAACAAGTGTTATTGGATTGAACCGCAGAACCACCACCTAATACCAGTGATCTATATGTTACCGGGCTAGCTCCATAATTGGTGAAACGGAAAGTATGAGTGAAGTTCTGCCCAACCGGACTATAACCAGCAAACACATCCGCATCGTAGCTAATACCCGAGGTATGCTGAGCAATAAAGTCCATATACTCACTTAGGTTGGTGTAAACGCCGTAAGAATTCTGCTCGCCACAGCGCTGTTTACCAAAACTCACCAACCCTAATTGGGTACCTGTCGCTTTAACAATAATCGGTCCACCACTGTCTCCACGACACGAATCATACCCCTCGCTTACGGTTCCCGCACAAAAATTAGGAGAAGAAGTATTGGTGCTAACAGTAGCGAACGTGTTACTACAGGTGGTCTGATTAACTAAAGGTACATCGAGCTGCTGTAGCTGAGCTGGTGTTGTATGATTGCCATACTCAGGTGTTGTTGACCCCCAGCCTGCCACAGTCAATATAGTGCCGTCACTAGTATTGTTTCGTGTCGTAGAAGTCGGCAAGGTTGCGGGCGTTGCCTCATTGCTTGTCACTACCCGAGATAGTTCTAGCACCGCTATATCATTCGACAAACTTGAAGCATTGAATTGAGGGTGAATATAAACCTTATTCACACTAATCCGAGCCCCTTGGGAGGACTCACTATTAAGGTTATTAATTCCTACAATGACATCAAAATCATCAGGTGCGAAGTCATCTACACAATGCGCAGCCGTCAAAATATAACGTTGTCCGATAAAACTCGCACCACAAAACTGACCATCGTAAGCATTCTGATTTTTCTTCACCAAAGCTGTGATATACGGCCAATCGGATTGACTCGCATTGGTGCCATTAATGATGTAAGGGGTGATTTCTGTTGCTACAGCGGAAGCCGTTATTAAGCCAGAACAGCTTAGTGCTAACGGAATAGACCAACGTGACATATTAAATACATTCCTAATAATTATTTTTAATCGGAGGGGAATATACACAAAATAAATATGTCACTACACAAATAACAAATAGTTTTATAAAGCAGATCACTTTTCCTGAGCTTTTGCTCAATTTCGAGACTTCGAAAACGATAAAAATTCTAAATCCAGCGCCTAACTCGCTGTTTGTAGTCTAAATATTCAGCACCAAACCGAGACTCTAAAGCCCGTTCTTCGGGTAGAATTTGAAAACGATTCATATACCAGACAAAGCCAAAGCTAAAGACAAGCGCGAGTAGGTTTTGTTGCCAATAAGCGAAGCCAAATAGCAACAGAAATAAGCCTAGATACATTGGGTTGCGGCTGTAACCGAAGATTCCTGAGTCAACCACTGAGGAAGCGTTTTCGACTTTGATTGGGTTGACCGTCGTTTTAGCGCGCTTGAACTCATACACCCCACCTAAGCCCGCAATACCTGCCGCTAAAAAGCACAGCCCAAAAATGATTGAGTTAAGGGGCAAGCCGATTTTAAAAGTAAGAAATTCATGACTGATATGATTGATCACCACAAAGAACAACAAAAAGAGAGCAACGGGCGGAATCTTCCTTTCTAGCTTATCCATTGATATTCCTTAATAAACAGAGGTCTACTGTATAAAAAATAGCTCAGCCATATCAGCTGAGCTATTTAATTTTAGATAATCTGCAATAGCGCTTGCAGAGGATGCTTAACCTTCACATCTTCGAAACGCTTAACTTGGCTTCGGCAAGAGTAACCGGTAATCAAGCAGCGCTCTTTAGGTAAGTCTTGCAGTCGAGGTTTCCAACTCAATCCGTAAATATCTTTCGACATTTTCAGCTTATCGACTTCGTGACCAAAGGTTCCTGCCATACCACAACAACCAACAGGTACTGTATCGAGTCGAGCACCAAAGTGAGCGAATATTGCCCCCCACTCCTTTTCAGCATTTGGCATCTTGGTTTTTTCGGTACAGTGGGCAAATAGATACCAAGGCTCTTGACCATTTGATGGCTGTTTATCCATTTCGCTCAATTTAGGCTCAAGCCATTCATGAACAGTAAGGACTTGGAAATCGCCGCGCTTATCACCCAACACCTCTTGGTATTCATCGCGATAGCAGAGTACTAAGGCAGGATCCACGCCGACTAGTGGGATACCGATATCAGCTACCTGCTGCAAAAAGGCAGCGGTACTTTTCGCATTTGCGGCGAATTGCTTCAAGAAGCCTTTCACATGTTGCGCTTTACCATTGGGTTTAAATGGTAGTAATACAGGCGTCTTGCCCAACTTAGCCACCAAAGAGGCAAAATCTTCCACAACTTGCGCATCGTAGTAGCTAGTAAATGGGTCTTGAACAATGACAACGTGATTCGTTTTGTCTTCTTTTGATAGCGCCGCGAGATCTTGCAGATCAAAAGACTTAAGCGAGGTTAGTCTCTTGGCTAAAGTCGGTACTGAAAGCAACGGAGAGTCTACATAACCTACAGATTTAGCTGTTAAATCTTGCACCCACTTTTGCTTTAACGCACCGTTAACCAGTTTCGGCGCTTTCGCCAATACAGGAAGCATAGACTCAATGTTCGCGACCAAATAATCCTTAGCAGGACGTTGGTATCGAGAGTAATAGATATTGAGGAATCGAGAACGGAAGCTTGGAACATCCACTTTGATTGGACACTGACTTGCACACGCTTTACACGCTAGACAGCCATTCATTGCCTCATACACTTCATGAGAAAAGTCATACTCATGTCGCTTATTGAGGTTGTTACGCACGCGATCAATCATGGTTTTGATTGATGAACTTTCTTCCAGTGCCTGTTTTTCGAGATCAAGGATATCGATTCCTTGCTCAGTTAATTGACGAAGCCATTCACGCACTAAGCCAGCTCGCCCCTTTGGCGAATGTCGTCGGTCGGCTGTCACCTTCATTGAAGGACACATTGGAGAGGAAGTGTCGTAGTTGAAGCACAAACCATTACCATTACATTCCATGGCTTGTTTAAAACTATCGCGAACTTGAACATCAATCTGACGATCGTAGTATCCGCGCTTGGTATCAGTGACTTTCACCAGCTCTTCTGTACTTTCAAGCGGTGTACAGATCTTACCTGGGTTCATCTTATTGTGAGGGTCGAAAGCCGCTTTAACTCTGCGTAACTCGGTAAATAGCTCTTCGCCGAAAAACTCTGGCCCATACTCTGAGCGATAGCCCTTACCGTGCTCCCCCCACATTAAGCCACCATATTTCGCCACCAGCTTAACCACTTCGTCGGAAATTTCATGCATCAAGCTTTCTTGTTTCGGATCGCATAGATCAAGCGCTGGGCGAACGTGGAGAACACCTGCATCAACATGGCCAAACATGCCGTAGTTCAACGATTTCGCATCAAGCAGTTCACGGAACTCCGCAATAAAGTCGGCAAGGTTTTCTGGTGGAACACAAGTGTCTTCCGCAAAGGCGACGGGTTTCGCTCGTCCTTTTGCCGCACCTAGCAAGCCAACGGCCTTTTTACGCATATTGTAAATACGACCGATGCTAGCAACATCGCTACAGACTTGATAACCGATGATGCCGGCTTCATTGTTCTCTAGCATACTTTCTAGGCGCGCGGTTAACGCTTTTACCTGCTGCTCGACTTCCTGTACATCTTGACCGGCAAATTCGACCATATTGATCCCTTGCATATCTTTGCCGGGAACGTCGGTCAAAAGGTCACTCACTGTGTGCCAAACAATATCTTGCTTGGCTAAGTTAAGTACCCGAGAGTCAACGGTTTCTACTGAGAGCGCATTCGCTTCAACCATAAAGGGGGCGTTGCGCAATGCAGAGTCAAAACTGTTGTACTTAACATTAACTAAAGTTCGAGCTTTGGGGATTGGCGTGAGATTGAGTTTTGCTTCAGTGATAAACGCGAGTGAACCTTCCGCGCCACAAAGCACACGGGTTAAATCAAACTTGTCTGCGTCGGTATCGAGCGCGTTTTTTAGATCGTATCCCGTTAAAAATCGGTTAAGAGGAGGAAACTTCGCTTCAATTTGAGATCGTTTCTCGCGACATACCTTTTCGGTAACGTGAAATGCTTCAAATGCATACTCGCCTTCCTGCGGCATGCCTTTCGATAAATCTGACTCTAAGCATGAGCCATCAGCAAACACAGCTTGCAGCGAAAGTACATGGTCCGATGTTTTACCGTACTTAAGTGAACCCTGGCCAGAGGCATCGGTGTTGATCATCCCACCCAAAGTCGCGCGGTTACTGGTCGACAAATCTGGAGAGAAGAAGTAACCAAACGGTCTTATCGCATCATTAAGTTGATCCTTAACAATACCCGTTTGTACACGAACCCAACCTTCTTGCTCATTGATCTCCAAAACCTTGTTCATATGGCGAGACAAATCAACCACGATGCCTTGAGTTAACGACTGACCATTGGTACCTGTCCCGCCTCCACGAGGAGAAAATTTGATTCGTTCGTACTGCGATTGAGTACTAAGCTTACCTATAAGTGACACATCTTCGGTAGTTTTAGGATGCACAACCGCTTGAGGTAATTGTTGGTAAACGCTGTTATCAGTCGCGACAGCTAAGCGGCTAGAAAACTGGCTTTCGATGTCACCGCTAAATCCGGCGGCTTTAAGTTCTTCGAGAAAGGTGAGTACGATCGGATCAACATCCGATTGTGAATGTAATCTTGGTAACATTTGCTTCCTGCCCCCAACGACGCTGATCCAATCAGCAGTGGGTTCACTTCAGTTTAAAAACTATTATTTGAATCAGGTCACTTTACAACATTTAAAAGGGTGATCAAAACAGAAATGCAGTGTCAGAATGGAACTTATCGCATTTTTTTCCCACACTTAGAATTATTGGACAAACTTTAAGTGTCTCTTATGAGCGAGTCATCAATGAAAAAAAATAAAGTCATCACAACAGAAGATATTCTTTTGAAATTGTGCCAGTCCGTTTCTGGCGTTTTAACCTCTGCGACAAGCTCGCAAATTTCATACTCAGCTATGGTACAGAAGATTACGAAAACAAGCCTTAAGCCTGATTTCGGCTGCTTTGTACTGTTTGATGGTGGATTTTCAGGCCTAGTCGTTATTAACTTCACTTCTAAAGCTGCGCTTGAGGTATACACAAACTACATGCGCAACATGGGTATGCCTGAAGAAGAGCTTGCGACTCTGCATACTTCTGATGAAGTGGCGGATGTATTGGGTGAGCTTATGAACCAATTGGTCGGTCACTTTACTAACCAAGTGCGCAAAGACCTTCATACTCACATCACGCAAAACCAACCGAAAATGCTTTCGTTGAACAAACAGGTGAACCTATCGGTCGATACCAATCTAGATCGTCCTCAGGCGCGCCGTGTGACCTTCTCTACCGAGCAAGGCAACATTTTCTACCTAGAGCTAGCAATGGACAAAACGGAGTTCATTCAGCTAGAAGAGTTTGAAGCGACGGAAGATGAGTGCCCTGATGATATTTTGGAGCAAACTCAACAAAAGATGAAAGCGAAAAACGACAAAAAGGAAGAGAAGCAAGACAGTAACGCGAATGACCTACTGGACGAACTAGGTATCTAACGCAACCTCACCCCGATCATACCAATAATGCCATCGACAGTTCGATGGCATTCTCTATTCTCTATTCTCTATTCTCTATTCTCTATTCTCTATTCTCTATTCTCTATTCTCTATTCTCTATTCTCTATTCTCTATTCTCTATTCTCTATTCTCTATTCTCTATGGTCCTGACTGATCACCTTATAACGACAACTCATACCAATCGCATTAATTAGATGTTCAGAAAATTGCGTAGGAAAAACCGCTTAGAACAAGGCAAAGATTGCAGCTAGCTAGTTGTTCTACCTACAAAAGCTTTAACGCAGTTATCAGCGGTTTTAACAAGCAAGAATGAGCAGATAATTGGTGTGATTGGTATAATTTCCGTTTTTTGCTAGAAAGCGGTAAAATGTCCGACTTTGCTAAATTAGTGAGATTTGAAGCGGTCGATGGATAAACAAAAAGCCCTTAAGAAAATTGCGAAATGTTTAGAACTTGGTAACTCTGCTAACGTTAACGAAGCGGCGAATGCAATCAAGATGGCTCATCGCTTGATGCTTAAGTACGGCCTCGATAAGGACGATATTGAGTTTATCAAGATGGGCAAAACCCAATCGACCCACCTTCTGCCAGCCAATGTTGGTTCAAATCTGCTTAGAATTATTCGCGGTATTAATACTAAATTTGGCGTCGAAGCCGTATTGCTCAATCACAAAGGTTTAAAACGTGTAGAGTTCATTGGTGAGGCTGACCGCGCTATCTTCGCTGCCTTCGCGTTTGATATTGTCTATCGTGAAATGAATGAGCAAACTGGCCGTTTCCGCAATGGTTTTGCCGGTTCAGGCACGCCGACAACTGAAGTTACCCGACGAGTCAACTCTTTCCTTTCCGGCTGGGTTGAAGGGGCTTTAGAAAAGCTACCGATCATCAGCCCTGATGAAGATTCAGCAAAAAAGATCGACGACTACATCGATAAAGAGTTTCAGAACATCGACCGCGAAACATTCAAGCAGCAGCTTAGAGAAGCGATGAAAAACTTGACCGAAGATTATGAAGTCGGTTTAAAGAAAGGTCGTACCGTCTCAGTTAACCGCCCTATCGACGGAGCACAAGCACCAAAAATGCTCAGATAGAGCAAGCTTTGTTCACCCAGCGTTAATATTCAGTAAATTAATCTTTTCCGCGTTGACATAACGAATGCCATCGGTTTAATTCATGGCATTCGAGACCCAGACTGACCTTGTCTGGCAATAATAATGATACACGGAGATGTTATCGTGAAGAAGATTACGGCTGCTTTAGCCATCGCAATAGCCCTTTCTGGCTGCCAAGCAACACAGCGCCAAAACGCAACCACTGGCGAAACCGAAACCAACTCAGCAACCCAAGGTGCACTTATCGGCGCCATCGCAGGTGCTGCTGTTGGCTTAGCAACCGGTGATGATGCAACAGAGCGTCGACAGCACGCGCTGATCGGCGCTGCGGGTGGTGCCGCTGTCGGTGGCGGTATCGGTTACTACTTTGATCAACAAGAAGCCGCACTACGCAAAGAACTTATGGACTCTGGTGTGCAAGTAGAACGCGTTGGAGAAAATCAGTTACTGCTTCGTCTAGAAAACGGCATTGGCTTCCAGACAAGCTCTTATCAACTTGATTCTAGTATTCATAAAACCTTGCGTGGCGTAGCAAGAATCTTGGTTGAGTACCCAGATACTAGCCTTGTTATTGACGGCCATACTGACAGTACAGGCAGCGATACAACCAACCAAATCTTATCAGAGCGTCGCGCTGAATCAGTACGTTCTTATTTAGTTTCACAGGGTGTTGCAGCAGGTCGAGCCGTTGCTCGCGGCAATGGTGAACGATACCCGCTTTGTACTAACAGTACTTCGGAAGGTCGTGCTTGCAATCGACGAGTAGAAATTCAGATCTTACCGCTAAAATAGTACGACTAGATCGGTGCGAAAATGGCTTCTAAGGAAGCCATTTTTTATTCCTAATATCGATTCGAAACAATAATTGTCTATTTTTTCTGTTCAATTGATATACTTAGCAAATACAACCACTTTTATCCTAGTGACTAGAGGCTGATTTGCGAATCCTATCCCTTCTACTACTTGTTTACTCTTCAGTGAGTTTTGCTCAAACAGTAGAAGAGCTCACACAAAGCGCTCAGAATAACAATGTCCACGCTCAGTTGGAGCTCGCAGATAGATACCAGAAAGGGCAAGGGGTGACTCAGTCTGACTCAGAAGCTTTCTACTGGTATCAACAAGCAGCGAACAATGGGAGTGATTCCGCAGCAGCAAATCTAGGGCGAGCTTACTATAAAGGCCTTGGCACTAAAGTAGATATTGAGAATGCGATATTTTGGCTCAGCAAAGCCGCCCTATCCGGTGACAAGCAAGCCCCATTGCTACTTGGCCAATTGTACGAACAAGCTAAAGAACAACCAGACAACCTTGACCTAGCCGAACTTTGGTATGAACAAGCCGCTATAGAAAACCCAGATGCAGAGAAAGATTATGCTCGGGTACTTGAGCAGCAATTTAACAACCGTAGAGCTAAGCAAGTTGCCGCTATCGATCAGTTAGAAGTGGCTTTTGACCACCAAGATATAGAGCTTAGTCCGAAAGCCAAATCCGTCGCCCATCAAGGTCAAGCACAGAGCACAACTATCTATGCATTGATTGGATTACTCGCATTGAGTATTGCGGTCATTATGTGGCTTTTACGCACAAACCGCTCACTTCGAGCGCTTACCGACAACTCCGATTCAGATGCTCAAAGACAGCAGGTCAAGCTCGACAGGGAAATACGACGTAAAGATGAGACGTTAAAGCAGCAAAAACGTCAGATGGAGGCGATGTATCGCCATATTAAAAAACTTCAAGCTCAGCCTAAGCCGACAGCGAAACCTCAATCAGCCGCACAAGATAAACCTATCGCGCTCGCTTGCGCACTTTTTGGCTTTAATCCAGCCAAGATCCCAGATGAAAAACAGATCAAACTTCGCTACAAGCAATTGTCTAAAGTTTACCATCCAGATTTAAAAGGCAGCGAAGAAGAGATGAAGCGTCTAAATCAAGCACTTAAAGTTATACTCAAACACGTTAACAAATAGTTACAAAACCCAAGTAATTAGATTTCCAATTTTAGACAAGGCTTAAATTACAAGGCTACGCAATCGATCCCCCTCCCATTACACGTAACAAATAGTTAACCATATACCGTTATTCATGTCATAATCCGCCGCGAAAATAACACCTAGTCAATAGGGTGGGGAGAAATCTATGTTTACGATCGAAGGTGTATGCGATTGGTGCAAAAAACCAAGCATGCTAACCAAACATGAATACGTTGACGGTAAAAGCAATCATTCATGTAAAGAGTGCAATGACTTAGCGACATTGGATGTACGTCAGTTCAACATTGCAGAATTACAACAGCGTGAGCGTCAAATTAGCTCGCTACGTTAATTCGTACTCTTTCTCCAAGGACGACACTGAGGCCACCTTTATAGGTGGCTTTTTGCTTTATTGGCATAAGCATCAGTTTTATTAACACTTCGTTTACAACCAACATTGATTAAGGTAGGTTCAACTTAAGGATTAAGAATTGTGGCCGCTTAATGAACCCTAATATCGCAATAGAAATAGAGCGTAGAAAGCATCTAGAAATGATGGATGCCTTCCCTATGATCGCGATTCTACAAGGGGCTTTAGCTGCATTGGTTTTATGTGTCACCGTTCTCAATTACGGGCTATCAAATCAAACTATTATCTGGGCTGGCTTGTTTGTATGCGTCATTAGCGCGCGCTATATCGTTGATCGTTCGCTAAGGCCACGTATCGACAGTCACAGTATGTACAAGACGCACTGGCTTACTCTACTGACCACTCGTTCTTTAATCGGTTTCGTTTGGTCATTAGGGTCTATTTGGTACATTCAACTTGCACCAGAACATAACTTACTTTCTACCACGATCTGGTGTACTGCCCTCGCCTTCGCTGGCACGATCTTTCACATCAATTCGATTTCAGCACTGCAAGTTTACTTTTGGTCACTGATTCTGCCGCTGGTTGTCTATTTTTCGATGGGATTAGAGCGCCTGTTTGAAGCGTTTATCTTAGTGTTATGTGGTGTCATTTACGTCAGCTTGTATACCCGCATCTTACACAATAAGGCGATAAAGAGAATTGCCGAAGAGATAGAGAAAGAACAACTTATCCGACAGCTTTCTGAAGCAAACCACTCCATTAAAGCACTCGCTGAGCAGGATGCGTTGACTGAGCTAAAAAACCGCACATACTTCAATCAAAAAATAGAAACCGTCTGGCAGCGTAGCAAAGAGAAGCACCAAGATCTGTGTGTTATCTTATTTGATATTGACCACTTCAAACCTTTCAACGATAACTATGGGCACGTTGCTGGAGATAAAGCCTTACGCAAAGTCGCTAAACGACTTAAGACAATCGATTTAGAAGCGGAATACAGTTTCTTTGCCAGAGTCGGCGGTGAGGAGTTTGTGGCAGTCTTACCCAATACGAGTTTAGATAAAGCGATATCCATTGCAGAGCTGATTCGGTTCGATATTGAAAACGCAGCGATTACTCACCAATACTCATCTTGTGCAGATGTCATCACTATCAGTGCTGGAGTTGCTATGAACACTTCAGAAGAAATCTCTTCGATTATTGAAATGATGGAGCAGGCAGATAAGGCCCTCTATCTCGCGAAAGAGGGCGGCAGGAATCGAGTAGCGATATCTGAGGTTTTTGCTCCTAAAGAACAGCCGCATCTGGTTGAGCTTCAGGTGCAGCCCTCTTAAACGCATTCAACTCATTTAGTGACGTTGTCACTCTAACAATATTTGAATAAGGGGTTAAATCAACGTCAAAACGCTTGGCGTTGTATACCTGCGGGACAAGACAAGCATCAACCAAAGTGACCGCATCGCCAACACTATATTCTCCGCTGCACGATTCCAGTCGTTTTTCCAGCGCGGTAAAACCCTGTTCAATCCAATGCCGATACCATCGAGTTTTATCTCCCTCTTCGACAGAAAGCTCACCAGATAAATATTGCAGCACTCTCAGATTATTGAGAGGGTGAATATCGACGGCTATATCCTGCGCTAGAGACTTCACGATGTAGCGGCGCTCATTATCTAGCGGGGTAAGCACAACCTCTGGGTAAGTTTCATCAAGATAGTCGATGATCGCTAACGATTGATTAAGAGTGACGTCACCATCGACTAATACTGGCACTAACTGATTCGGGTTGAGTTTTTGATAGTCGGCGGAGTGCTGCTCTCCGCCGTTTTTTACCAAATGAATAGAGCGCTGCTGATAACTTAACTGTTTCAGATTAAGCGCGATTCTCACACGGTATGCCGCTGAAGAACGCCAATAACCATAGAGAATGCGATCATTCATATTTCACCACTTGCTGGTCAATCGCGCCAAAGATAGAGTGACCGTCCGCGTCTTTCATTTCCATCTTGATTCGGTCACCAAACTTCATAAAACTCGTTGATGGTGAGCCATCGCGAATCGTTTCTATCATTCGTACTTCAGCAATACAGGAGTACCCGACCCCACCTTCAGCAATCGCGGTGCCAAAGTCCGTACCTTGTTTGTTTGATACTGTGCCTGAACCGATGATCGCTCCCGCAGATAGAGGGCGGCTTTTGGCTGCATGTGCAATCAATTCTGGAAACTCGAACGTCATATCAACACCGGCATTTGGACACCCAAAGGGGTCATTGTTGTAAAAGCTTAGAAGTGGCAGGTTCACTTTACCCCCATCCCAATCGTCTCCTAGTTCGTCTGGTGTTACCGCTACTGGAGAGAAGACGGAAGACGGTTTGGATTGAAAGAATCCAAATCCTTTCGCGAGTTCGTTAGGGATTAATCCGCGCAGTGAAACGTCATTGACCAACATAATCAGCCTGATGGATTTCGCAGCTTCTTCTGCCGTGACTCCCATTGCAACATCG
This sequence comes from Vibrio tubiashii ATCC 19109, assembly GCF_000772105.1. Classification (NCBI taxonomy): domain Bacteria; kingdom Pseudomonadati; phylum Pseudomonadota; class Gammaproteobacteria; order Vibrionales; family Vibrionaceae; genus Vibrio; species Vibrio tubiashii. The sequence continues at coordinate 1,450,663 of NZ_CP009354.1, read as the reverse complement.
CCTGTTACGACAGCGACTTCACCTTCAAAATCGATCCCCCACTCTTCACTCACGACTGGGATATCATCACAAGGTCCGATAAATGCGTCAGAGCCACCCTGATACATCAAGGGATCGGTCCAAAAACTTGGCGGCATTTCCGCACCACGCGCTTTGCGTACCAGTTCGACATGGTTAACATACGCTGAGCCGTCCGCCCATTGATAAGCACGCGGCAAAGGAGATTCACTCAAAGCAGGCTCAAATGGCATTTCGCTGGTTAGCTCACCATTATTCAGCGCGACATAGACCTCATTGAGCTGAGGTTCAACATGACTCCAATTGTCTAGCGCTTCTTGCATCGTTTGCGCAACTTCAGGCACTGCGACACATTTTGTCAGTGCTTTGTTTACCACAACCAATAAGCCATCTCGGCTATCATTCTTTAGGGTTGCTAACTTCATATTCAGTCCCTTTCTATTTTTCTTTCCAACTGTAGACGTACTCTTTGTTTTCCACCTGTTCGGCTTCGTTACTGAAGTTCAGCGCGTGTCTGGTATCAATCATGACCGCAACTTCATCAGTAAACTTCTTCTTGTACTCTTGACCCGCTTTAAAGGCTTTCGGGTGAGGCCCGTGAGTAAAGCCTGCAGGATGGAAGGTCACCATTCCCGCTTCAATATTGTCGCGACTAAAGAAATCTCCGGCGTGGTAAAACAGCACTTCGTCATAATCATCATTGTTGTGATAAAACGGCACTTTCAGTGCACCAGGGTCACTTTCAATCGGTCTTGGTACAAAGGTACATATCACGAATCCTTGACCAACAAAGGTGGTATGCGCCGATGGTGGTAAGTGGTAACGGTGTGACATTAATGGTCGGATATCACGCCAGTTCACTCTCACAACTGACAAATCGCCATGCCAGCCAATCGCATCAAGTGGATTGAATGGATAGGTGACGACACTGACTAGATCGTGACGCTTGATGTGAACCTGCGTAGCATCCTCGGAATACTGGGCTTTAAACAGGTCATCAATTTTCGGTACATCCAACACCGCAGGATCAAACACAGCGTGATTTCCTACCATACCTTTCTCAGGTAGCGTGTAAGCCGCATCCGTGTTTTCAATCATCAAGACAAACATGGGTTCACGAGGCTCTAATCGCCAACTTGTCGAACGCGGAATCATCACATAATCGCCTTCAACCACTTCTAAGTGTCCGTAGTCACAGTAAAGATCTGCTGTCCCCTGATGAATGAACAACAGCTCATCTCCATCAGCATTTCTAACCAAATGCGTCATGGCACTCTCTAACTTCCATACGCGCACTTTACAGTTGGCATTATGGAGAAGATGCGGCACAGACCAAGGTGAAAGCTGGTGTGATTCCTCTACGTGGTTGAAGTTGAACGCGCGTGGTTTTAAATCGCCTTCCCACTCACTCCAACCGGTAGGAGCATGTTGATGGTGAAAGTGGGCAGCAGGCCCAAAGAACCCGCTACGGCCAGCTTCACGTTCGTAAATTGCCTCTTCGGGAAAATCAGCGTGCGCTTGCTTGGAGCACACTCCCTCCCGATGAGGGAATGTTATCCATTTATGCATCGTCTAGTACCCCACGACGGATTTGATCTTCTTCAATCGACTCAAATAGCGCTTTAAAGTTACCCTCGCCGAACCCTTCGTTACCTTTACGTTGAATGATTTCGAAGAACACGGGACCAATTACTGTTTGGGTAAAGATCTGCAGTAGGATGCCATCTTTCATTGGTGCACCATCGATCAAGATACGTAAATCGCGTAACTTCGACACGTCTTCTTTGTGTCCATCCACGCGGCTATCAACTTTCTCGTAGTAGGTATCAGGGGTTGGCATAAAATCCATACCACGATCACGCAGAGTTTGGACTGTCTGGTAAATATCATCTGTGGTTAAGGCAATATGCTGAATCCCTTCGCCGTTATACTCACGGATAAACTCTTCAATTTGCGACTTGTCATCAGAGGATTCGTTGATAGGAATTCGGATCTTGCCACAAGGCGCAGTCATCGCTCGGCTCACCAAGCCCGTTAATTTACCTTCAATGTCGAAGTAGCGAATTTCGCGGAAGTTACCTATGCGCTCATAGAAGCCCGACCATACGTCCATATTACCTTGCTTAACATTGTGCGTTAGGTGGTCTATCTCGTAGAGGCCGACATCCATTTTAGCAAGACGCTCCTTCGCATCGTCATAGAAGCGGAAGTCCACTTCATAAATGCTGCCATCTTGGTAACGATCAACGAAATACAATAAGCTCTCGCCAATACCGTATATCGCAGGGATGCTAAGCTCCATTGGGCCAATTTCAGTAATGTATTCTTTACCACCATTGGCTAGTGCCTGCTTCATTGCAGCCGCTGAATCTTTCACGCGAAATGCCATGCCACAAACCGAAGGGCCATGAATTTCAGCAAACGCATGAGCCTGACTATGGGGTTGAGCATTAACGATAAAGTTTACATCACCTTGTCGATACAGCCATGCTTCCTTTGAACGGTGTTTAGCCACTTCTGCAAACCCAAGCGAATTAAACAGGTCTTTGAGCGCTTGAATACCTTTCGCGTCTGCCGCTGTATATTCAACAAACTCAAATCCATCTGTACCTAGTGGGTTGTACGCTTCGTTCATTTCTATATCCCTCGTTATTGATCTAACTACCGTGTAACTATCAATAACTTGGCTCAGCTAAGCGCAAATTTGAACCTTACACGCCCAATCCAAAGTTAACGAAATGTAATTGAAAACTGTAAACACGTTTAACTGAGACAACATTAATTTATTTAAATCAATGCATTAAGACCAAAACCAAAGTAACAATTATTTTACATTTCACCCATAATCATAACTTCCTGCTTATTAATAATTATAGTTCAGTCTTGAATTTGACTCTGAAGAACAAACAGGTCTAGCTGCCTCGTTACATTGAGCAAATCAATCCAATCACTCACATAAAATTACCGAGCAAATCGTTAACCATAAATTGACATTAGGAGTTGCTGATAGATTGATATAGCGCAGACAAATCTCCCCTTCGAGCCGTTATGGTTACCTCCTCTGTTCCTTAACGAGGTATAACAATGACTCAAATTAACCGTGAACGTCTGGTAGAACACTTTATCCAACTAGTGAAAATTGACAGCGAATCTCGCAATGAAATACAAATTGCGCAGGCGCTAGCAGAACAGTTAGGCGAGCTAGGCTTTACTGTCCATAAACTGCCAGTGCCTGAAGAGGTTTCAAATGGCTTTAACGTCTATGCTCGACTAGAAGGTACGATTGACGATAGCGTTGTGCTTAGCTGCCATATGGATACCGTGACTCCAGGCATTGGTATTGAGCCAGTGATTGAAGACGGCATCATTCGTTCGAAAGGCAACACTATTTTAGGTGGTGATGACAAATCGGGTATTGCCGCGATTATGGAAGCAGTTCGCAGCATTAAAGCGCAAAACCTAGCGCACAAGACCATTGAACTTGCCTTCACGGTGCATGAGGAAGGCGGCCTATTCGGTTCTGAAAACTTCGACATGTCTTACATTCAAGCCGACAAAGCAATCGTATTAGATACCGGTGGTCCTATTGGTACTATCGTCAATGCCGCACCGGGCCAGCAAAAGATCGTTGCTAACTTTATTGGTCGCCCCGCCCATGCAGGCTTAGCACCGGAAGAAGGTATCAGCGCGATTCAAGTCGCCTCTGAAGCCATCACCAACATGAAGTTACTGCGTATTGATGAAGAGACAACGGCTAACATCGGTATTGTTCAAGGTGGTAACGCAACCAACATCGTTATGCCTGAGCTAAAAGTGGTTGCGGAAGCGCGCTCACTAAACGATGAAAAACTGACAGCACAAGTTGCTCATATGGTTGAAACCTTCCAAGCGGCAGCAGATAAGCATGGCGCACAAGTTGAGATTGAATCGACCCGTGCATACAACGCGTTTGTAATTGCAAATGATCATCCACATATTGAGTCGGTAAAAGCCTCTTTCGAAGCCATTGGTGCAAACCCTTACACTAAAGGGACCGGTGGTGGTAGTGATGCCAACAACTTTAATGCCAAAGGGTTAACCACGGTTAATATCTCTACTGGTATGGCAAAAGTTCATACTACAGAAGAGTTCATTGCTATTGATGATATGGTGAAAGTGACGGAGTTTGTTGAGCACTATCTAACACACTAAGTAACGTTGAAAACCACAAAAGCCGCAAATTGCGGCTTTTGTTTTATTGAATGTCACGCGCTACTCTTTGGTCAATTTCACCACCCTTTCCTCGCGCATTTCCTGAGTCATCATTGAGGCAAACTCATCATGGTTAAGGGGTTGTGAAAACAGATAGCCCTGATACTGATCGCAGCCTTCTTGCACAAGAACATCCAACTGCTCCTGAAATTCGACCCCTTCCGCAACAAGTTTGATTCCTAAACTGTGTCCCATTTGAATGATGGTACGGACAAGTACCCGATCAGAGTGATTGATAGCACACTCATCAATAAAACACTTATCAATCTTGATAATATCAATAGGCAGTTGTTTTAAATATTTGAGGCTTGAGTACTCAACACCAAAGTCATCTATCGCGATAGAGACACCAATCGCTCTTAGCTGACGGCATATATCGGTAATGTTCTCCGGATCGCTCATCAAGGTAGATTCCGTAATTTCTAGCTGTAATAGATGCGAAGGAAGTTGTGTATCTTTGAGCGCCTTACACACCACTTCAAATAGGTCTGCATGCGCAAACTGCACGGTTGAAACATTGACCGCAATACAAACCGGTAGGCGCTGATCATAATACTGTTTCGCTTGGCGACATGCTTCATGGATGATCCAGTGACCAATAGGCACAATCTGGGTCGTCTTTTCAGCAATTGGAATAAACTCCGCCGGAGATATTGGCCCGAGTTGCGGGTGGTTCCAGCGCAGCAAGGCTTCCGCACCGACTATCTTAACTGATTCAACGTCTACCTTAGGTTGAAACATAAGAATAAACTGGTGGCTAGATAAGGCAGAACGTATCTCTGTTTCGATTTGATGCTGCCTTATGGTTTCCCCAAGCAACTCATCATCAAACCAACACACTGCCCCACCACCGACCGAGCGAGCTTTATATAGAGCGAAGTCAGCGTTTTTCTCCCACACTTCTGGGCTACCTACCGCATCTGCTGCATAGGCAACCCCAATACAATAGGAGAGCCGATGAGAAGTGTTGTCCACATCAAACATCGCTCTTTGATGACGATTTAACTCATCAACGAGTTGTTCGAGCTTAGGTTGGAGTTCTTTATCCTCCACCACAACGATAAATTCATCACCGCCAAATCGATAGACTTTACCCACATCTCCCACTATACCCGCAATATGCTTAGAGAACGCGATGAGTAACTCATCACCATAGCGATAACCTAAGCGGTCGTTAACATTTTTAAACCCTTCAAGACCAATATGCACCATCCCAAAATGTTTCGCATTATGCTCAGTTATCTTATCGATATCCTCTTTATAGGCATTGGCATTGGGCAGTTTCGTTAAGTAGTCGGTCTGACTTTCTGTTTTAAAAGTCGCCGCTTGTTGTTGCGTTTTTACAAACAAGTAAGTCATTAACGTGGCAAACACAGTGACGGCGGTCATCTCAATTGAGGTATCAATAAACGTATGAAAATCTGAAATGGTTAACTGGTATAAGTAGCCATTAATCAGTGCGGCACATACGGCAATTGACCACAATGTTCCCGGGAACAGCACTATATAGCAAAGTGGTAAGAAGAATAGGCACGCTTTAACTAGATCTAGAGGGAAAGGCTGAATCAATCCTCCAATCAAGAACAAACTAGTGGCTGAAAAAGCAAATACGTGTTTGAGAGATCGGTTGGTACAATACAATGCTAACAATAACAAAGCGGGGAATAGGTAGAATGCATATTCCCAAGGGTGCGGTTGCAGCAAAAATGAGTGGGACATAACCCCTACTGCAACGATGTAGGCGATATAAGCGATAACTTGTACGGCTTCGTTTACCTTAAATAGCTGCTGCATTTGATGCCTTGCTTACTTGTTTCTTCTAATAAACAGTAGCGCATATTTGGCGTCTTCGGCGGACTCAAATAGATTTACAATTGCGAAAATAGCAAAAACGCCTCAAAAATGAGGCGTTGTTTCATTCAAACAGAACGGGTTCTACAGGCCGAGTTCTTCAGATAGGGCTTTCATCTGCTTTAGATCCATTTGATGAACCCGAATCATCTGCTCTACTTGGCTCAAGCGAGATTGAGCCTCATCTTGTTTATCACACGAATCTGATTTAGCGTCCCAAGACGTCCCTTCTAAATAGATATCACATGCTTTCTTAAGCTCTGAGATCTTAGGTTGGAGTTCTTCCCTCTCTTTCTCTAGGGACTCTAGCTCCATTTTTACTCTTAGCTCTTGTTGAAACAATTCACGAGAACGCTCAAACATAGTCGCCTGCATGTCAGCTTGTCGATTAAGCTTGTTGTTTTGTGAGTTCGCAGTCTGCAGCTGATCTTTTTGCGTAGCAATCTGCTCCTCAAGCGACAGGTTAACTTTTTCCAGCTCATTGACTTGCTGTTCTAGCTTACCGATCGCTTCTTGGTGCTCAGCTTGTTGTTCCTCTATCGCTTTTTGTAGCTTGAGTTCCACTTCATCGTCGACCTTAGCCACTTTCTCTTCAACCTGAACGACCATTTTCTGCTTATCTTCGGCCAACGTTTGGTATTGCTGCTCCAAAGTCTGATAAGTCGATTCCCACTTTTTTGCAGTCAGTGATGAGCCAACCAAGCCCCCTAACGCCAAACCTAAAACACCCGCGATGATAATGTAGAGATGCGTTCGCTTGTCTCGTTCTTCAATAACGACGACGTCTTCGTTCTCTTGGTTATCAGTATGTTCGTTCACTTATATGCTCCTGAGGGTTAACGCATCAGCTCTGTAATCATGAGTGTAGTTGTATAAAGTAAAAAGCCAGAAACCAAAGTAACAACCACGTATTTCTGTAGCTTTTCGCTTGTCCGATAACGAATCAAAACAAACGCTAAAGCCACTAAAAATGCAATTGCAAGTAACCTTGTCATAACCTCTCCTTAGGCAGACTTTCTATTCATTACTTTATACCATTTTTACGCTCAAATAGTCAGAAACGCGTAGTTTTACTGGCTAAGAATTTAAATTTAATTGATTCAAATGGTTACTTTGTTATCAAAGTGCAAATCTAAGAGTAAATTACGAGCATTTTAGCGCCGAACACAGCATTTTGTTTGGTGCTCTGGTCGAACTAAGGTATAAAGAGCTAACGAAAAATAGTGAGAAAAAACGATGAAACCATACAAGTTGGACAACAAAAAACGCCGCATCCAAAAGAAACTATTCTTGGGTGAATTTGCAATGCTTGGATTCGAACTAAGCTGCGAAACCACAATCACCGATTTCGATAAGTATGATGTGTTTGTCGATGAGTTCATCGATTACATTGATGGCTTAGGCCTTTGCTTTGGTGGCGGCGGCCTAGAGCTGTTTGAAGGCTTCTTATGCTGCAATGCTCGCTATGCCGATGCAACTGAAGAGCAAAAAGCCCAAGTTGTTGCATGGTTAGAAGCTCGTGAAGAGGTTAAATCAGTACAAACTAGCGATTTGGTAGACGCAAACTACTTCTAATTTCCGCCCCCTGTCTATGAAAAATAGCGCCATTTACGGCGCTATTTTTGTATGCTCTATCTCACTTCCATCCCAAGATTATATTGAGCCAAACAGCGCGTTACGTAACTTACTTTTAACAAAGCAGCAATGACAATCGTGCTTATATGTGCAGCGATTTGTTCACCTAAGGTAAATTTATAAGCGTATGGATAAGAAATAAGTACGCTGACAATTAACGCGATAAAGGTTAATAGCAGTGCAACATTCGAAAAATTCAAAAGTTTATTAAAAGTAGTATTGGTTGGTTGAGCAAACATATCGACCTCACTTTGATCATTTTATTGTTTTATGTCCTCTACATTGCACATACCTTGCCAAAAATTAATATTATTTAAAATCTTACACTTACAACAACACGCAAACATTTAAAGAGTCATTATGACTTACTAAAAACAATGTCTTAATGACACTATCAATACCATTGAACATCAATAAATCATCACTATAAAAACCTTTCATTTGATGTAAATCAGCTATTGAAATACAAAAAAATAATGATAGAGTTCACACATCGATAGCAACCAGTGCTATCGACTAGCAATTACTCGATAAGTCGAGCAATTGTTCCGATGAAGACTGCAGGAGAGTGGTTATTTACCAAACATTAACATTTGGCAAGAATAACCTACCGAAGAAGTAAATCTTTCAGGTGCCACTTAAGTGGCGGGGACTGTAGTTGGAGGAGCCTCTGGAGAGAACCGTTAAATCGGTCGCCGAAGGAGCAAGCCTATTCGTAGGTGAAACTCTCAGGCACAAAGGACAGAGGAGTGGAAAGAACAATTCAGCTATGTCGCTTTTCTGCCTGTAGCTAATAGGGATCAATGATCTCTGCACTTTCACTCTTCTCCTTAAATAAGCATTATCACTTAAGGGGAAATCATGGATAACCTTCAATCTTTACTTAAAACAATCGACAGCTTTGTCTGGGGTCCACCACTATTGATCTTATTGGTTGGTACCGGTGTCTACTTTACTTTTCGTTTGGGCTTACTACAGTTTCGACACCTACCGACAGCGCTAAAAATGGTCTTCAGTAAAGATGATTCTAAAAAACAAGGCGACGTCTCTAGTTTCGCTGCGTTGTGTACTGCCCTATCAGCAACGATTGGTACAGGCAACATCGTAGGTGTCGCGACAGCAATCAAACTCGGTGGACCAGGTGCTCTATTCTGGATGTGGCTTGCAGCCTTATTCGGTATGGCGACCAAATACGCAGAGTGTTTGCTTGCTGTAAAATACCGCAAAGTCGACGACAAAGGCCAGATGATCGGTGGCCCTATGTACTACCTGCAATATGGGGTAGGTTCTAAAGCTTTAGCTGTGATGTTCGCTGTATTTGCATTGGGCGTGGCATGCTTCGGCATCGGTACCTTCCCGCAGGTCAACGCGATCTTAGACGCTAGCGAGATCTCGTTTGGTGTTTCTCGTGAAATCTCTGCCAGTGTACTGACACTGCTTGTTGCTTTTGTAACACTGGGCGGTATTAAATCTATCGCAAAGGTCGCCGGTAAAGTCGTACCGACCATGGCACTGTTCTACGTATTAGCCTGTTTAAGCGTTATTATTATGAATGCAGACAAGCTACTAGATGCGGTAGAGCTTGTACTGGTTTCTGCCTTCACGTCCACAGCAGCTACTGGCGGATTCTTAGGCGCGAGCATCATGCTAGCCATCCAGTCAGGTATTGCTCGCGGCGTATTTTCTAACGAATCTGGCCTAGGTAGTGCGCCAATGGCGGCAGCGGCAGCAAAAACCGATTCATGTGTAAAACAGGGCTTGATCTCAATGACAGGCACCTTCTTCGACACCATCATTATTTGTACTATGACGGGTCTTGCGCTGATTCTTACTGGTGCTTGGCAAAGTGACTTTGCAGGTGCAGCCATGACCACTCATGCCTTTGCGGTTGGTCTTAATGCCGACACGTTTGGACCAATGCTTGTCTCAATTGGTTTGATCTTCTTTGCCTTCACCACCATTTTAGGTTGGAACTACTATGGTGAACGCTGCGTGGTTTACCTATTTGGCACCAAAGCGGTGTGGCCATACAAACTTGTGTTCGTCTGTTTAGTTGCTTCTGGCGCCTTCTTACACCTAGATATGATCTGGATTATCGCCGATATCGTGAATGGTCTAATGGCAATTCCAAACCTAATTGGTCTTATTGCTTTACGCCATGTTGTGGTTGAGGAAACTAAGCTCTACTTTGCGCAAGTCTCAACAGTTCGAAATAATCGAGTGACAGTTTAGATTCATTAGACTCTGATTAAGCCCAACCAATGCGAAGCGGAAGCGCTTCGCATTTTTGTTTTATCTAACTGAAACAAATACTTCACCCAATCGACCTCCTACAGTTCTAAACTTGTCTCAAACCCTGTTAGAGCTTGATAATGATTGGACATATCCCCCGTGACATTCAGCACATTGAACAACTCACCGATCAGTTTCCTCAGAACGTACGTTTAAACCTCCTCGATAAAATACCGCATCAAGGGAAGTCTCTGCCATTATACGCTTTGGAAATAGGAGCAAACATTCAACAATCTCCCTGCCTTTTCTTTACAGGGGCAGTTCATGGTGTCGAGCGAATTGGTAGCCAGATCATTCTAGCGTTTGTTAAGAGCTTACTACGCAGACTTGAATGGGATAGACAATTACAAGAATCACTGGAGAGAGTTCGAATCATCGCGATTCCAGTCGTTAATCCGTGGGGCGTCGCTCTTAAAAAGCGAGCCAACCACAATGGTGTCGATTTGATGAGAAACGCGCCAATCAAAAGCTCAAACCCTATTCATCAGCTCTATGCTGGGCAAAATTTTAGTTCTGCACTGCCGTGGTATCGTGGTAACCCCGATCAGATGGAACGAGAGCTACAAGCCTTGTCACAGTACATTCTCTGTAGTACAGAGCACTCCCGCTCTTCGATTCTACTCGACCTTCATAGTGGCTTTGGCACGCGTGATAGGCTTTGGTTTCCATATGCCCACAGTAAACATCCGCCAAGTAATTTGTCCCAATACTACCTGCTGTATAGACAGTTTCGCAAAAGCTACCCTCACTACGAGCTTTACCAGTTTGAACCGCAATGGCACCAGTACACAACTCATGGCGACTTTTGGGATTGGATGCTTATACAACATCAAACGAAATCAGAGAACGACTTTTTACCCCTCACTCTTGAACTTGGTTCTTGGCTATGGGTGAAAAAGAACCCAATACAAATGCTGAGATTCAGCCAAATGTTTCACCCGACTAAACCCCATAGGATAAAACGGGTACAGCGGCGACACAGCACTCTGCTAAGCTATTTAATTCAGGTGCTCGACAACGATCTACTCGCCAATATGTCGATAAGCGATGAAGAAAAGTATAGGGAAAAGGCCAACAAACTATGGTACCGATAGTCTTAGTCAGAGGGTTATTAAGAGAAAGCGGTCATTGGCAAGATACGGTCAATGCCATTCAGCAAGCTTCTCCAGATATCGCGATCATCACGCCCAATGTCCCCGGCAACGGTGCGCTTTACAACAAAACTAGCCCAAGCGGTATCGAGCAAATGCTTGCACCTGTGCTGGCACAACTCCCTAAGAACTGCGAACGTTATCACTTAGTCGCGATTTCAATGGGCTCTATGCTCGCCAGTCATTGGGCACATGTACTACCGGGTCAGGTAGCAAGCTTAACCCTGATTAATCCGAGCTTTTCTCGTTACAGTCCTTTTTGGCAACGAATAAACCTTCAGGCCCTACTCAGCATTGGTGCATCAAGTTTAAAAGGGAGTGAAGCATTCCAACAGTCCATCATCGAATGGACAAGCCCAATCAGCCTTCATCATCCTGAAGTGATCGAACATCACCTTAATCTTGCGCGAAATCACCCTGTCACGGCGATCAATGCGATTCGACAACTGTATGCTGCGGCAAAATTTAAAGGGCAAAGCGCTCCACCAGCAATTCCAACTCAAATCATTGTTAGCGAACGAGACAAACTAGTAGATAGTCGATGTGGCGAAGCTATAGCGAAGGCTTGGAAGGTAGAAATAAAACGTTTTGATTGTGATGCGCACGACTTGCCGTTAGCCAAACCCCACGCACTGTGTGATCATCTTTTACACTGGTTTGCCAATATCGAGCTAAGCACAGACTATACCTGAGGCTTTTCAACTAGAAGCTTGATACCAAGGAAGACTAAAACCGCCCCTGTCGAACCTTCCATCCAGCGAGTAAATCGTTGACTTTGAAGTAAGTTTTTCGCTTTCGTAAGCACGCCCGCTAAACCACACTGCCAAACCATGGCTATAACAAAATGGATCGCAGCCATTAAGCAAGACTGCAAAAATGCCGAACCTTCAGGGTTGATAAACTGAGGTAAAAACGCGAGGTAGAAAACCGCTGTTTTAGGGTTTAGCACGTTAGATAGAAATCCTTCACGTAGTGACCGCTTTGCATCAAGAGGCGTTGAACCCACCACGACGTTTGCATTTAAACCAGAACTCGTTCCATTTAAAAGGCCTTTCAAAGTCATCACACCTAGCCAGATTAAGTAGGCTGCGCCAACCATCTTCACCGCGTTAAACAGTTCAGCAGATTGAGCCAAAATCGCAGAAATACCCACCGCCGAAAACGTGGCATGGACGAACAGACCAAGACATATCCCTAAGCTTGTTAAAAAGCCATCACTAAAACCACCGCGCGAGGAGTTACGAATTACCAAGGCAGTGTCTAACCCAGGAGTCAGGGTAAGAATAGTAATTGCGATTAAAAAGGCTTCGATATTGATAATCATGGGTCGTCCTGACTGATTAGGGGCTGTTTACAATTCCACCCCATGTTATAGGAAGGTATAACCGAGGTTCAACTCTTGATTAAATTCACTTGGTCTCATAATCATTGATTGATAAGCTTTCGCCTTTACAAATCAATAGTCACGGAAGGCGATCCATGAGCGCATTCGAAAAACTCAAACAACATTCTAAGAAGATTTCTCACTTCAATCACCTTGCTGCTATTTGTGGTTGGGACCAAGCAGCTGTGATGCCATCAGGCGGAAATCAAGCTCGCTCGGAAGCAATGGCAGAACTGTCGGTGCACATTCACGGCTTACATACTCAGCCACAACTAGAAGACTGGTTTGCTGAAGCCGAATCTGAACAGTTAAACACTCAAGATAAAGCCACATTGTGCGAGTTAAAGCGTCAATGGCAACAGGCAAACGTGTTACCAGAGTCATTAGTTCAGGCCAAATCTTTAGCGGGTTCTAAATGTGAGCACGCATGGCGTACCCAACGCGGAAACAATGACTGGCAGGGTTTTGAAAAAAACTGGGCAGAGGTGGTAAAGCTCTCACAAGAAGAAGCGCAAATTCGCGCTGAAGTAAATGGACTTTCTCCTTACGATGCCATGCTCGATATCTATGAGCCAGGGACTAACTCCGAATCTCTTGACCGTCTTTTTAGCGACGTAAAAACTTGGTTGCCTGAGCTGATCAACCAAGTAATCGATAAGCAAGCCGCTGAACATTTCGTACAAGCAGAAGGCACTTTCGATACCAATAAGCAGAAAGCGCTTGGCCTCGAAGTAATGAAGCTGCTTCAATTCGACTTCAATCACGGACGCTTAGATGAGAGTGTTCACCCATTTTGTGGCGGCGTACCAACGGACGTTCGTATTACCACTCGTTACGATGAAAGCGAGTTTGTTCAGTCCTTAATGGGCATTGTTCACGAAACTGGGCATGCACGTTACGAGCAAGGACTACCAAAAACGCTGTCTGGCTTGCCATCTGGTGAAGCGCGTTCAATGGGTATCCACGAATCTCAGTCTCTATTCTTTGAGATGCAAGTAGGCCGAAGTGACGCATTTATCGAACACCTTGCTCGTCTAGCTGGCCAGCATTTTGATGGTCACAGCGCAGAGTTGTTCTCGCAATCAAACTTCCAAAAACTCTACACACGAGTTAAAAAGGACTTTATCCGTGTCGACGCTGACGAGCTCACCTACCCTGCACACGTCATTTTGCGCTATGAAATCGAGCGCGACCTAATCAATGGCAAAATAAAACATACAGACGTTCCAGAGCTATGGAATCAAAAAATGCAACAGTACTTAGGGCTTTCAACAGAAGGCAACTATAAGAATGGTTGTATGCAAGACATCCACTGGACAGACGGCGCATTTGGTTACTTCCCGTCATACACATTAGGTGCCATGTACGCGGCTCAGTTTATGTCAGCCATGAAACAAACGATTGATGTAGACGGCGCTATTCGAAGCGGTGACCTATCACATATTTTCGCTTGGCTAGAAGATAAGATCTGGAGTAAAGGAAGCTTGTTAACCACGGATGAACTTGTGAAGCAAGCGACTGGTGATACACTCAATGCCAAGTTCTTCCAAGAGCATTTGAAGAGCCGCTATTTATAAGCTTAATGCGGGAACAGTCACTCCGGCTGTTCCCGCACTAGTTGCAACTTTAATCAATTAAAGCCTTTGATTATCTGGTGCCGATATAGGGCGCTAATTAAATCTTGTTTAGTATGTAAAACAAGCATCACATAAGCTTTGTTATCAATGATTTCATATAGACAACGATAAGAACTATCTAGTCTTTCCCTAAACTTGACTCCAAAATCCAACAATGTTGGATTATATCTGTAACGTTCAGGGTCTTCAGAGATTGCATCGTAATTTCGGTTTACTAAACCTTCAGTAAATGCCGCCACTTGTTCTTCTGAATGGTTTTCAACAGCAAGCGATTCAATTTCTAGTAAACAGTTCACAGCCATTTCCGTGAAGATGACTTCCAAGAGTTAGCTCCTTGCTGCGCGAAGACGTTCTAATACTTCTTCTTTAGAGTGAACTCGACCAGCCACAACATCATCTTTGGCCATCATAGCCAACTTTAACAGCGCATTTGCCTGTCGTTCCACATGAATGACTTGTTCTTCTTGTTCCCTTTCTTCTGCAGTTTGAATATACAGTTCAGCCGTACCATTTTTTGTTACTACACAGCCGCCTTTGAAGGCATCAGGATTACCAAGGCTATCTTTTGCAGCGCGTTGTGACATCGTATGAGTCTTGTTCATAGTGACCTCGCTATAAGTTACACAAAAATTTTACGCCAACATTAATTTGAGGTCAAATTTGGACTCAATTTGACTCAACAACTATAAGTATCTCTACTGATTGGAAAGGTGTTTGACGTTGACTACATAAGCCGAAACGGTGACCTATCACCTATTTTCACTTGGCTAGAAGATAAGATCTGGAGTAAAGGAAGCTTGTTAACCACGGATGAACTTGTGAAGCAAGCGACTGGTGAAACACTCAATGCGAAGTTCTTCCAAGATCATTTAAAAACACGTTACTTGGGCTAATTTGTAAAACTAAGCCAACGGTTTGACTGCCTGACTGACGTGCTCTTTCAGGCAATCAAACCATTCTAGAATTACCCATTCATTTTTCAGAACGACTTCAAAAGTCCTGAATGATAATCTGAGATATCCAAGGTAACACCATACTCTTGAACCCATTGTTCGAGGTTCGCTTGAGCGGCATTTAAACTGTTCATAGTGATGGTGTTGTCATCGAGTTGCCAAAGCTGACGAGAGCCTTCGTAGCTAAATTGAAGTGCCAGCATCGCATTAACATTTCCATCTTGTGCCGCGGTTTGGAGTGCTCGATTCTTACGGTGGATTAGGTTTAAGGCCTGTTTAAGATCCCACACATACGCCACTTCACGCATTTTAGGGTGCGTTTTTAACTTTACTAACGTCACCACTACTCCAATTGCACTGACGATGACACCAAGTAAGTTCCAGTGAAAATGAGAACCTTGCTCTGCTGGGAATAGGTAAATCAACGTTTGGGAAATTGCCAAACTAAATGCAGACAAAGCCGCAATACAGGCGACAATCACGATATTCAAACGAGAACGGTATAGCTGCTTGTCGATATTTTGTAACTGCATCAATAATCCATTTTTTAAGCCGACTAAAGCCATATCAATAGCCTTAAATGAGTAGATGATTATACACATCACACTCGATGATTAATAAGGACGCTCTCTGATTATTGGTAAGGAGACGTATCTGTCAGAGCAAAAAAGAGACTTACTTCGGCCGCTGCTCATTGGGCAGACGATGTACTTTCTAGTCAAACACATTAGCTGTCATACTCTAACCACTTTAATTTTCTCATCTTGAATGGTGCATACAAGTAACCCACTGTTTTTCGACGCAGAACTACTTACCCATTCACCACGCGAGTTCCAAATGGAGTTGTTGCCACATACGTCCCAACCCCCAGTCACTGAAATGTGGTTACTCAGAAGTACAGGAAAACGATGCGCTAGTGCTATATCCGATAAGATCTTTGCATCTGCGGCAAAACCTGTTTCAGAAATCAAAGCGCTAACAAGATAGATGTCTGCACCTAAATCTCTCGCTCGTTGAGAATGGTTAGGTTCAACAAAGTCTGCACAAATCGCCAATGCCACTTGGTAGCCGTTCACTTTAAATAGATAGTCTTTATCGCCTGTAGCGCAATATTCATCTTCACCATCATGAAGGTACTGTTTGGAATAAAAATCAACCGTTCCGTTAGGAAAACAAACGACTGCTCCTATAGTTGGCTTTGAGGATTTATCAGCTATTAGCGGACATCCAGCTACAACGATAATCTCATTTTCAACTGAAGCTTGTGAGAGTTCTTTAAAGCTCTGCACCTCAGGTGAGAGAGCAAGATCGGAGGCTAAAGTAAGTTCATAGCCAGTCAAAGATAATTCCGGAAAAACGACAACATCCGCATTGTGGCAAGATGACTGTTTAATCATCTTGATGTGATGTTCAAGGTTTCCCATTACGTCGCCTTTAACAACCGGAACTTGAGCTAAGCTAACTGTTAGACTCTCTTTCATGTTTTCTTCCTTTTCCAATTAATCGAGATTCCAAACTAGTGTATGTAACCCCTTCTGCCTAAATTGAGTCTTCAATTTACAGAGATCTCTAGATCTCAATTGATATCCCTAACTCTTGCCGCTTTCGCTTACTTAACCCCAAAGCCACCAAGCGATATGACTCAGACAAGTAGTATTTCAAGTCTTCATCTAACTCGCCTGATGTTTGAGTTTGTTGAATCCATTTCATGCCACGTGAAGCAAAATAAGGCGCGGGTCTATACCCGTCACAATCACTCAGAAACTGGAAGTTCAAATCCGATGTTTTGAAAGTGAATGCCGCATCTCCACCGTCGCTCCAGCCACCGATGGCAAAGACTTTCCCACCGACTTTCCATACGTGAGAGTTACCCCATTGAATAACGTGGCTTGTCGCGGAGAACTCTCCACAGAACTGATTAAACTCTTCGTAAGTCATGGTTTCCCCTTACAACACCTTTTCAATTCGACTCATCCAATTCGGCAATTCTCTCTTGTACCAGTCTAAGTACATTTCCGTATTCTTGTTGTTGCGAGAAATGAGCAAATTGGTGACTTCCACCACTATCCATCCTTTCGCTAAAACAACATGCTTGAGTAATGTATCTTTTGTCATGCAATCGTTGCACTCTAAGTAACGATCAACAATAAAGTCGTACTCTTGTATTGTTCCCATCGCTCGAATTAGAGGCGCAAGATCAATCGCAGGACTTCCTTTACCAAATCGCTCCCAATCAAACAGCACAAGCTCTCCATTTTTACGCGCGCCCCAGTTTCCTTCGTTGCTATCTCCCGATATCAAGGTGTTGGACGAAAATAGCTCATCACTTAAAGCGCACATTGTCATCAGAGCATCACCCGTTGTATTGGGCAACGCCAGTACGCTAAGCGCACTATCGGTAGCAGCCTGCGTCCACTGATGTTGTTTCAGATTGAATTGAGGAACATGAGATGATTGATGAATGGCAGCTAACTGTTGAAAGCAGCTAGGTTGGAGGTGCAAAAATGCTAAGCTCACCTGCTTAGGAATGTATTCGATATAAAGGGTGTCACCGACTAAATCGACCAGTTGCGGAGTATTAACACCAGAGATCTTATTGGCGGTGTGCTGGTAAAAATCTCTCTCAACTTGTGACGCGTTGGCCTTTTTAATGCAGCGACGGCCGTTGTATTCAACGAGAGTCACCTTAGCAGAGCCCATCTTGGCAAGATTCTTTTCACTCAAGCGCTTACCTCCTGTATCTAAGATACTGCAATAGGTACTGTGCTATAGCCTACATACCATTTCCATCAGTCCGTTATTTTCAGAAGACTTGGAAAAGCCATGTGCTTGGTAGAGTTGTACTGCAGGGTTTTCAATAAACACCCTCAAGATGATTTGTGAGCAGACTCGCTCCCTTGCATGCTGTTTTATCAAGCTTATAGATTTAGAGCCATAGCCTCTGCCTTGAAACTGTGGCTCTAACTGGAAATCTCGTAGATACGTTGTTTCACCTTGGTCATAACTAAAGCGAACTAAACCAACTCGCTCTTCATCCACACAGATTTCAAAGTTATCTAGCTCTTGCCAACTTTCGAGAAAGCGTTGATGATCCCACTCTATTCCTCTACTTTGATAATACGCCGACATATTTTCAAGAGTCAGAGACTCAGCGTATCGAGCGTCCGAAGCCGGATTAAATACTAACTGCATCCAAGAAAACTCCTTTTTCAATCACTAAGCTCTACACTTGATAGTCGAATACGATGATGTCATCTAACAGAGGGCGGAACACGTCTTTCAGCGCATCATGTTCTGGATGAGGTAAATAGTTTTGTCGCCCAGCCTCATCTACAAACGTCATCAAGACTGAATGCGTGAATCCTTGGTTTTTGTCTTCTGGACTATCGTTCAGCCCCCACTCAACCTCTGCTACACCTTCCACTTTGCTAGGCATTTGCTCAAAAAGGGCTCTAAGTTTTGCAATCTCTGATAACTGAGCGTCTTGTTTAAACTTAATCAGTAGTATGTGCCGAATCATGCTCTTCTCTACTTTTGTCTTTAGTAACGATAACTTAACATCGTTTGACTAGCTTCGACCAGTAGAAAGCACACGAAGAGAGGATCTAAGTCTATGACTCGACGGCAATGTAAATCTCTACCTCTTGAGCACCTTTGTAAAACTCAAAGTCCGTCGTATAAGCACGCTTATAGGAGCAATCATCGGCTTCAAAGTAATTCCAAATTACTTCCCATAAGTTGATAACAACTTTAGGAAAATCTCCCTCAGCAGCAAACACTAAATAAGAGCCTTCCTTAATCTGAGTTTTTACGAAACCACCTTCAGTTTCACTTTTTAACGCATCAGAGCACGCAACAACATCGTACGCTCCATTACAATCAGATTCGTAGTTGGTGTACACACCGTAAATACGCGAATCTGGGCTCAACTTGGGTAGCGCTTGATTATAAAAAACTTCCCATAGCTGACCGATTTTTGAAGTTACTGCGAGTTGTTCTTTTGCATTGGTGGTTCTGACTGAAAAGCCTGCTAACTCAATTTCTTTGATAGTTTGTAATTCCATGTTTAATCTCGTTAACTAAAATACGCCAACACTTGGGCATTGGTCATCGTTTTCGTTTGATTTGCAAAGCTATAGTGTTTTGGTTTTTGGTCAATAAAGTATTGAACGTCCATTGCCATATTCTCGTTACTAGGTAATAGCCCTACCGGAATGTTGTAGCTGTTATTCTCAATAAAGCGGCTAAATAGATGCGTGCCACATTCAGTACAGAAAGCCCGAGTTGCCCAAGGAGAAGAACGATACTCTTTAATAAATTCTCGCCCTTCAAAAGCGATCTCAGTACCACAGGAAGCCATTAAGAGAGGGCCTCCACTCCACTTCTGGCAGGAGTTACAATGACATACCGTGTATTTCGAATTCTTCCACTTTATCTTCATCTCTACTTTCCCACATAGGCAAACAGCAAAGTTGTTATCAGGCTTCATTTATCTATAGACTCCGTGTGATATACATTTTGATCCATACTATCCACCTTCTACTGACACCTACTGTCAGTAGTTCAACTACTAGTGTTCAAAAATGCCATTACACCTAAGATAATGAAAATAGAGCCAGCCCAACGAGCGAGAGACTCAACCCATAGCTTATTCGAGTTAAACTTAATCTTGAGGTTGTCTGATAACAAGACACTGATGAAATCTGCACTGCTAAAGGTGATATTGGTAATAACACCTAGAATGAGCATTTGTAACCATACGGCAACACTGCCCTGTTCATTGACGAATTGCGGTAGAAACGCAAGATAGAAAATCGCTGCTTTGGGATTGAGAACATCAACGATGACACTATCTATAAACGTCCTCCTCGCTTGATTAGCTGAACCATCCAAAAGCATTGCACCACACACATGCTTCGTTAGAAAAATACGCCGAAATCCTAGCCAAACTAAGTACAACGCCCCTAGTTTTTGTACTATAGAATAGAGCTCTGGGCGCGCAGTCAGGATGGCTGACAAACCTAACACTGCCATAACCACATGAAAGTACCCACCTATGTGGAGGCCAAATGCAGCCATTAAACCAACTCGACGCCCACCTGAAATTGTCTGTGCGATGCTGTAAAGCATTGCTGGACCCGGCATAAATGCGTAAAGAAGAGTCGCTAACATAAAAGTTGTAAGCTCTATGCCTGAAGCCATCAGATTTCCTCCAAGCAATAGTTGATATTTGACAATACCGTAGCTAAGCCTGCTATTCGTGATCGGGCGCGCTTTGAAGAATAGTGTCCATGTAAAACACCTGATGTTATCTTTGCAACTTCGATTATTTCTTCGGGCCTAATTCCTAATCGTGTTACTTCGGTCATGCCAAACCGTATTCCAGACAGCAGACTGTTATCTCCCGGTAAAGGGACTGCATTGGCAAAGATGCCAACACTTGCGAGTCGAAAGCACGCAGCTTTTGCGCCCTCCGGATGCTTCCAATGAACCAGCACTTGATGTGTTTCCGTAAAGTCATAGTCTGCATAGAGAACATCAAGGCCTTCATCATACAATGCGGAAGCAAAGCGCTTAGCATTATTGATTCCTTGTGCCATATACTCTTTTCCATGCGTTTTCATTTCGATAGAGGAAGCGACTAGCGCTGCCACTCGATTAAGCTGATGAGAACCAGTTAGGGTCGGAAAAATTGTCGTACTTAAAGCATCGGAAAGTTCGCCAGAGTTCCAACATATGAGACCACCTTGAGGACCGCTGAAGGTTTTCCCAGTTGAGGCGGTGAATACATCGGCTCCCTGTGTTAATGGGTTTGGATACATCCCAGCGGCAATTAACCCCGCCTGATGAGCACCATCAAATAAAATCTTTCCAGACCAACGAGATACGATCTCTTTAATCTCTGTCACTGGAAATGGGAAAAGGTTAACACCCGCCCCTAAACTCACTAAGGATGGTTTTTTTCTTTTCGCTACATCCTCGAATCTGTCGAGATCAATCTTCAAACTACGCTCATCAACCGGAATAAAACCAATTGAATAGCCTAGTACCCCTGGTGGTCCCAAAATGTGGTTCGAGCTATTTCCGCCATGCATCAAGTCTAAGGTCATCAAATCGGAGGTATAGAGATACCGCTTTAACGATGCATATACGATCATATTGGCGTGCAAACCTCCAAGCGGTCGATGATCAGCGTATTTACAATCGAACAACCCCTTTAGAAGCGACATACTTAATGCTTCGATTTCATCAGCAGCATCAAGCCCAGTGAACACTCTACTTCTACGCCCTATCGCACCTCCAGAAGCACGTGACCCCAAATCACAGCTGAGCAAGTTTCGAGCAAAACTACTCATTGGGGCCTCTGCGGCCACAAGATTAATACCTAGTTCAACTCTTACCTTTTCATGTTTGTTCACTAGATCTATCAAGTAATTACGCAACTCGGAGGTAGTTGAGTTTTCTATAAATCGTTCAGCTTCGACAAGTATACGCTGTTCGTGACATTGAGTCTGAATACACACTTCGTTACCTCCTTTTACCTAAGCGATACTTATTGCGGCCAAGAGAAAGATCTTCTCCGCTTAAAAGGAGGTTCTCATGCTTTGTGATATCTAAGTTTGAGCCATCTATAAAGTCACCTTGATGTCGGCTTGGGTAGATATCTGTATCAGTCGTTGTCACTCTGAAATTTACCGCTAAACGATCTTTATTCGACAGGTTGGACAGTGATCCATGCATTGTGCGCTCAGTGAAAACAACAAACTCACCTCGCTTCATTGGCAAAGTCACAATGTCTTCTTTACTTTCATCAATACCAAGTGTCTTCTTAGCGGGGAATTTTTCTAAATGACATCGAACATGCTCTTTCGCTTCTTCCAAGGTATATCGAGAAACATCTACGCCTTCAAAAATTTTTGAAGTATCGACATCGAGCACTAACGTCAAATTTCGTGCTCTATCCACTATATCGGCTACAGACTTACAGCCAATAAATGGATCATGCCAAAACTCGGATTGAGGCATTGGGACCATTTTCTTGGGATATTTCTTCTTATGTGAACCTCTAATAAACCTTAGAGGCGCACACTCCAGTTCTACGTCCGTCAAAGCGACCCAAACTGTAATATTCCACCAGTTATTTTCCCTGTTTTGTGGTCTTAGACTCGGTTTACAATTGCCAATTTCTTCTCCATCAAAATCACCCCATTCCTGGTGCCATCCAGTACCTCTTTCATTGGTCTTCTTATAGAAGATCTTAGAACGCCATAATACGAGATCGTTACCAATCAATGATCGCAACACATCGACTAACACAGGGTGTGTAAGGAACTCTTCCATCCTTGAGAAGACTAGATGCCAGTCTCGAACGGAGTATCGACCGTATATCGGGTGAGGGTGGGGATTATTAACTGCTTCTAAGCACGATAAATGCACTTCATCTACTAGCGCTTCTTCGCAAAATTTGGGGAGTGGGCCTATAAATCCGTCTCGATGAAAGCGTTCAATCTGCAGTTCCGTTAGCCCGCCATCCCGTTTAGTGGTCATAAGTTGATTTCCTGTTGGTTGAACTTCACCCGTTCACCGTCTCATTGAATATGAACCCAAAGGAAATCAATTATTAGTAATTTACCTTACCCTTATTGAAATTTTCATAAAATTAAAGTGATTTATTGCTCAAAACTTTCGCGATAGACCACTTTAAAACGCTCAAGAACCAATAGCATCTCTTCACTCGGTGCGATGTTTAGCTCTTCGCACTCTAAAGAGAAAAACTTCCAATGAGCCTCACGCCACCAGCGGAGTGATTTATCACCTTCCCCTTCAGATGCAGCAAACTCAGCCGTTACTTGATTGTATGGACAGGTTGAAACGGAAGTGACTTCAATAATGCAAACGGGCTCACCCTGCCAATTGGTCACCACTTGTAGGTGGCCAACTTGTGGCATTAGCTCATCTTCATGGCTGTACCAATACTCCATGCTACACGAAGCGGTTTTCTCGCCACGCAAGATCAAATCCGCACATAGGTTGGCATTGTGTTCATCAGCGCAGAAATAATCAGCACTAAATGAAGTGTATTGCTTGGCGACGCTAGGGGATAACGTCGCAAGAAATTGATCGAGATACTTTTGACTTGTTGAGTCCATGTTTGTCTATGATCCTTAAAAATACTCGCTTAGAGAAGAGAGTTTTTTTCAACATTAAGGTGCCATAGGTATTTAATCAAGGTTTTGTATCTTTTCGGCCAGAACCTCTTTAAAAGCAAACATCCCATTCAACGCCGCGGGAAAGCCTGCGTACACAGACATTTGTAGTATCACCTCTTTGATTTCTTCTTCACTACAACCGACGTTTAAGGCGGCATGTAAATGAACCTTTAGTTGAGGTGCACAATTCCCGAGCGCAGTGAGCGCTGCGACTGTAGCAATCTCTCTGGATTTAATATCAAGCCCCTCGCGGGTGTATATATCACCGAATGGATATTCAATAATGAATTTGGCTAAATCTGGGCAGACATCCTCAAGGCTTTCAATAACGTTTCTTCCTGCCTTACCGTCTATTTTGTCTAACTGTTCTAAACCTAGTTCGAATCGATTAAGCTTCATAAGTGTGTTTCCTGTATTGAAGTGAGGAAACACCTTACAAGTTAGAGTTAACTCTAAGTCAAGCTACTTTTCCTGATTGATAACGTTTGATCTTTTCATCCAGAGCCACCATATGCTGATTGAGCTGTTGAATGTGGGAAAGCAAATTTTCTCGATGTTGTTCAAGTAGTTGCTGGCGTTCTGATAATGTGCCTGAACCGAGTTCTCTTAGCTTTGCGTAATCCAAGATTTCTTCCAGGGGCATTCCTGTTTCTTTCAAACGTATTACAAAACTTATCCACTCAATATCGCGCGACGTGTAAGCCCTATGGCCACTTGGACTGCGCTGGACATTTCTTAGTAACCCAATTTTCTCGTAATATCGGAGTGTATGTGCCGAAAGGCCGACTAATTGCGAAAATTCCTTAATGTTCATACACTCCCTCTGATTTATCAGTGACTTTATGCTTTCTTAACAAACTTGGCGGTCACCATCATTTCTCCCGCACCATCAACTTTGCAATCAAGTTCATGGTCTTTGCCTTCAACAATTCGTCTAATCACAGCTTTTGTGCCAATTTTAAGCACCAAAGAGCTCCCTTTGACTTTTAGATCTTTCGCTAGCGTCACTTTATCACCCTCTTCAAGGGCGGTGCCGTTGGCATCTTTCGCGGTAAACACGCTTTCATCAGGCTCGTTGGGGTTCCACTCATGAGCACACTCTGGGCATATTAGGTTGATTTGATCTTGGTAAACATACTCAGATTGGCAGTTCGGGCAAGGAGGAAAAGACATAGTCATTGTTCTTAGTTAGTGAAATTAGAACATATGATAGTGTCTCTCCCTCTCTGTTGCGAGTGATACGGCGAACTTTAGTGATACAATCACTTACCTAACTCGCCTCTATAAGCTCCGATTTAAGTTGGGAAATGAAAGAATTCAATTCTGACAAAGAACGAATGATGTACACTGACTTACTATCTTCAAAACCCTTTAAGCGCTGTTCAAAGTCCGCACTCCAAAATTTAGGGCTTAGCCGTAAGAATTTATAGCTTTGCATGCTGCCCTTAACGATGGAGCTCCCTTCCGGCCAACCTTCTGGTTTTACCGCTAGCCCCTTAAGCATACGTTTAGTCACCAACCAGTAACTGACGTAATATGGTAAGTCGATATAGATTAATGTATCGGCAGACTCAAGACGTTGGCTGAAAGAGTCCAACGGGCCCAAGCCGTCAATGATCCAGCTGTCTGCACTGAGAATATCTTGATGCTTTTTATCAAACACTTCCCTTGTCTCGGCCGAGCCATCTTTTCTGAAGGCAATAGAGTCGAGTTGATGCAATGGTAAGTTTTTAATCAGAGCGAGTTGCTTACTCAGTGATGACTTACCACTTCCTGGCTTTCCAAAAACAGCGATTTTCTTCATATTTCCTCCATCGAACAAATTGGAAATACCAATCAGGATAAATAGGTGCTCATCTAATTGCGCAGGAAAAATCGCTTAGAGCAAGGCATAGATTGCAGCTAGCTAGTTGATCTACCTATAAGATCTATAACGCAGCTATCAGCGATTTTAACCAGCAAGAATGACCAGATATTTATTTTGATTGGTATGTAACCCGAGAGGCAGAAAAACAAAACCCACCTCTTTCGGGTGGGTTAAACGAAAATAAACGCGTGAAAACACCACCATTCCTAAGGAATGATGATAATTCGAGAATCTTGGCGCGTTAGAGTCATTTTCATATCAATATATTTGTATATAAATTATTCAGTGTCAATGGCAATAAATTTTAGGTCTATAGCTTTAACTCACTATTTTCTTTAGCGTACGTCATCAAGTACTGCTTTTCAGAAAACCCATAGCTGCGATAGAAACCCATCGCGCTGTCATTGTTCGACCAAACATGCAAATCAACCGAAAATGCATCATGAGATTGCGCCCAATGAACAAAGCTATCGACTAACTCCCTAGCTATGCCCTTTCCTCTTGAGGCAGGGCACACTATTAACTCTTCTAGATAAGCATATAGTCTAGCCTGACTCCAACGACGCTGCGGAGTTTTAGTGATGGAACCTAACAGCGCGCCAACTGCAACACCATCAATCTCTTTTACAACGAGATATTGATTGTTGTCTGCGAGTATCTGCTCAAGCTCCTCAAGCGTTAACACATCTTCAGTCTCACACACAATATCAGGCGCTAACTGTGCATTGTGCTGGTTTTCGAGAATAAACAACCTAACCAAGTTTGAATGGTCAGATACTACCGCTTTACGAATCATAGTTTTCTCTTACATTATTGAGTTTGTAAACTCTCTGGTCTGGTGAGCATTATCTGCGTTGCTTGCCCCCCAATAATCGCTAAGTTGATTGACTTGGAGAGAGAGGTTTACTTAAGCAGATTGATCTTGAGACGCCAATATACTTTCCGTAGGGGGCGCATTCTTTATAACCGTTTCGCTGATAAAACCGAACTGCTTTCAAGTTGACTCGACGAGTCGATAAAATCGCTTCATGGTAGCCTAAGCTGATGGCGAACTCTTCCAATAGATTGAGAATAAAAGCGCCAGCTTTAGGCTGCTTAGAATACATCCGCTTTAGTTCACATACGCCGTCGCTAAAGTACCTAAATACACCGCAAGCAACTGGCTGATTATCTAAACAAACCACCATGCATCCATCCAACTGAGAATTGAATTCATCAGGTGAAAAAGAACTTTCTCCTGAATCATCCGTAATTTGGCGCAATGATGAGTTCAGCTCCTGTACCAAAGAAGCGAAATCTTTATCGCTTGTGGTCACTTTCTTGTGAGTAAAATTCATCCCTCAATCCTCAGGTATTTCATCAACTAGGTTACACTTTTATGAGTGCTTCACCGCCACGACGGAAAACGTATGCCAATGTTTTTGTCTTCCCAATGCTGTTTCAGCTTTTTCATCGCGTTCAACAAATCGGATAATTTCAAAGTTTGAAAACAGGACTCTAACTTCTGACTCAGTGAGAGGTGTCGTTGGGCTACGGTAGTTATTTGCCCAAGAGTCTTTTGTCCCCATAAAGTCACCAGCAAACACCCCACCTTCTACTAGCGAAGACTCGATCTTTTCCCATGTCCTTAAGAAGCAACTTGGATCAGCGAAGAACAAACTATTGTTGGCAATCGCAAGGCTGCATTGAGGGTAATCATAGCCTTCAAATGAAGACTGTGAGATATCGGCCAGAGCATTTTGCCCAAACCTGTCTCGACAAATGGCTATCGCATCGGGATTAACATCAAAGCCATGCACTTGGTAGCCTTGCCCGAGTAAATAATCAATATCGCTCCCTGTACCACATCCGCAATCAATCGCTACTTTAGTAGACGACTTGTTGAGCTTAGCAACAAACTCCGTTCGCTTAAGGTGAGGTTTAACTAATGCTTTTTCGTAATATTGACGCCAAATATCGCTGTTTTCATCCATATACTTTATTCCTTGTTGAACCAAGTCAACTTAGGTGTTTTCTTCATTTTCTATGGCTTGACGCAAAGAGGCAATAAATTCACGAACCTTTCGGTTGTTGTCCGCATGAAGTTCATTACCGCAAGACTCACCGCGATAAGAGATTGCCGGATCTGAATAGATGGGTAAGAGTAACTTTTCGTAACTCATGATTGTTCCAGCGTTTGCACACTTATAAGCCCTTGCATAAGGTTTGACGAGGTGTTTATTTGCTGGCTTGAGGCTACGTTCAAGTTGTCCTTGTAACAATGAAAAGAACAGGGTTTCACTATGATTTGCGTGCATCAAATGCCCGAACTCATGCTCAAGGACATAAGGAGGCGCATCATCCGCTAACAAGATGAAACCACGGTTAAACTCCCAGTGCGTCATGCCATTGATGTCTTCTTCAAATATTGGGTGACGGTAATCAAGAACAAAAACGAAGTAGTTTAGGGGATCATTTTCAATTGAATCTAACCGCTCTTTGCCAATCGCATTGCGACCTTGCCAATAGACTTCTTCTAAATACTCCGTATCTGAAAAACCAAAATCGACATATTGGTATGACGCCAATTGACGCTCAAGTGGCAAACAAGAGTTCTCTAGTGTTTGGTTGGCAAACTCGATCTGCTTAACGGCGTTACGCTTTCCGAAAAACTCTTTTAGTGAACTATCAACAAAATAGTGCACTTTGGTCGATAAAACCGTCTCGTCATGACTACAGGTTACTAATTCCAAATTATCCAAGTCGAGAGGGGTTTGATCGGGCCTATTTAGATAAAAAAGTACCGCAGTGACAATAAGAGATGAGATAACTAGGACTTTTTTCATGGTTCTCTGCTTTAAACCCATAAAACTCTTGTTCAATGCTTTACCCGATAACCTTCTTAAGACATTCAACTTGTTTCTCTAATAATTGACCGTCGCCTGAAGAATAAGATTTAGCCACATTGATCCATTGAGTCCCCGTCTCGTCGATATGCTTAAATTCCACTTGCAGTGCATAACGCGAACATCGGCTTAGGGAAAATAGAAAACCAACAACACTCAAACTCACTGCGATACCAATTAACCATGAAGGAGCAGGACTGAACTGATTGACTACTAGCCAAGCTGATCCTGAAAATAACGCAAGCCAAAAGCTCAATTGACCTAAATTATCCAACAACGACATGCGCTTAAATTTAGCATTGGTAATCTTTGCAAGTGGGTAGCTATCTTTTTTGAAATGAAAATTCTTGGTATCAATTTTGAAATCAGATTCTTTAAACATTTTAAATCTTGTCCTTATTATTGTTCTTCTACTTATGTAAGTACTTCTTTGCGAATTCTCTTAGTACCTTCGCGTTATTCTTTAGATCTTCGGAGCCACACGTTTCGTCATTGGAAGTAGTGTCAGGGTTAGAATAAACAGGGATGATATCTCGCTCATACGACATGATTGTGCCGCGTCCAGAGCAAACAGCTCCAAATGCAAACTTTTCACTTTTGGGATACGAACTGATTAGGTACTCGTTAATATCAAAGTTAACCATCTGTTCTTTTAGCGTTTTTATATCGTGTGAAGCGCCGCTCAGATGACCAATTTCATGCTCCATAACATGATCATGACAATTCAACGCTATATTAAAAAACAGCGAAGAGCTCGATGAATAGCCACACCATTTGGATTGGTAGCTGTCATTAAAGTTGGCAAACACAATACCTTTAAAAATAGGAACGCCGTCATTATTGTGCTCTGGAAAGTTACGTTCTAAAGATAATTTTAGAAACCGCTCAGACACATCAACGTCCTTAAACCAACTACTATCAATCGCTGGGACATACTCAATATGAGTCACTTTACGAGATATTGGTATACACGAATTCGATAGGGTCATATTAGCGAAAGCCATCCAAGCATTAATTTTGGCTTGCACAAAATCTTTAGAATATTCAGCTAGCACATCATCATTAATGTACAAATGCACTTCAGTTTCTAGCTGAACACTGTGAGCACACTGCGGAAGCTGCAGCTTGCTATCAGCCATGACACTCCCATGCACGAAAGCGGAAGCTAACAATAAGGTTGGTATTTTCATTTCATTGAACCACAGCTATTGGCGACCTTTTAACCCCAATAGCATCAAGAGACATAGCGAATGTTCGCCTTAACCATATGAAACAAAATACATTATCAGAATTTATAAAACAAGAACAACCAATCACCTTAGATTAGCAATTCATAGATGGGCAACTTGCGTAGGGTAAATCAAGTAGAGCGAAGAGGCAGCCGCGCTACCTCATAAGTGCAGTAAAGATCAACGATTCGCCATAGGGTGGTCTGGGTGTAACTGCAGCAAATCCCAAAGATTGCCGTACAAATCTTCAAACACCGCAACGGTGCCATAGTCTTGCTCCTTGGGTTCTCGAACAAAGTGAATTCCAATCGATTTCATTCGCTCATAATCACGCCAGAAGTCATCGGTACTTAAAAACAGGAACACGCGCCCACCAGATTGATTACCAATAAAATCATGCTGCTCAGGTTTCGATGCTTTGGCGAGCAGTATGGTCGCACCGTGTGAATTCGGTGGAGCTACAACAACCCAACGTTTGTCTTGTTCTGGCTGGTAGGTGTCTTCAATCAGTTCGAACTGCAGTTTGTTAACATAGAAGTCTATGGCCTCGTCGTAGTCTTTGACGACTAAGGCGATGTGAACGATGTTTTGCTTCATTT
Source organism: Vibrio tubiashii ATCC 19109 (assembly GCF_000772105.1). Taxonomy (NCBI): domain Bacteria; kingdom Pseudomonadati; phylum Pseudomonadota; class Gammaproteobacteria; order Vibrionales; family Vibrionaceae; genus Vibrio; species Vibrio tubiashii. Next base: position 1,420,701 of record NZ_CP009354.1, on the reverse strand, counting down.
TCAACCTAATGAATTGTCTTATTCTTGGTGACTATATTAACCACTTAAATGATTTAGTTAAGAATTCTCGTGCATTTTCTCTGACTATTTCGCCGTGAGACATCACGAGAACACTTGGATTCCAACTCAACAAACATTCAAGGTGTTTACGAGCTTCTGTTTTGCCAAACATAAAGCTGAGTCGCCAATCGGCTGGCATTTTGCCATTGGGAGCCAGTATACCTACTCGCTTCGCGACCACTCTTTGCCAATAATTAAACTCTCGACCGGAAAAGTTCTCGACCAAATCCGTAACGATCAATGTGTGTGATTGTTTATGAAAGAAAACACATTCTTCCATCAACGGAGAACCAGTGAAAAGTACCTGTTCGATATCTGATTGCCACTCCCAAACACAATCACTGTTTAGTGAGGCGTTAAAATGGATATCTCGGCGTTTTTTAATCACTTCATCAGTACCAAATACCTGAGCTTCAGGAAACGCACTAATCCAATCAGGGAGAAAGAGATGATGCAGATGATTTGGGGCGATTAGAAATTTTACCGAACCTAAACTCACTAATTGGCTCTGGACTTGCTCGGTCAGCTCGATAGGACTGTGAACCCAAAGCTCGCCACCAGCGAGCTTAACGACTGTCATTCTAGTTGAAAAAGGCAGTCCGAAGAACGAAACCGTACTGCCATCAAAAATCCATATGTTGTTAGCTAGCTTTTCCATGCCACGCCCCTCTTACTAGCTTATTAAAACCTTAAATCTAGCGCTTTTAACTCGTCTTCAGCTTGCTCAGCCGACAAGAATTGAATCGCGTGCATCCCGACATTCTTCGCACCTTCAACATTGTGCGGCATATCGTCTAGAAAAACACATTGCTCGGCGATGAGCTGATTGTTATTGAGTAAAGAGTGGTAGATCTCAGGTTGGGGTTTTAGCAAACCTAAGTCAGCGGAAACAGTAGCAGCGTCAAATAACGGCCAAAAGTCGTATTCTGTTTTTAGAAAGTCGACAATTTCAACGACGTTGTCCGTCAAGGCATAGACACCATAGCCAGCGGCTTTAACCTTCTTAATTAGATCAACAGCCCCATAAAGCTCAATTAAAGATTGCTTAACGTAATAGAACAAACGATCACAATCTTGAGGTGTAAAATCTAACTCAAGCTGGTATCGATGTTTGGCTTCAATTTCAGTGAGAAAACCTCGATTGAGATCAAGCCAAATATCACTCATAAAGACTTTCTTGGCCAGCGCTTCGGGTTGTTCTACATTGCCAAATGTCAGCCTCACAATCTCCAGTGGCGCCCAACGTACAATCACATTACCGACATCGAAAACAACATTCTTAATTACTGTGTTCTGCATAAGCCCAACCAACCTTTATGTTTATAGTGGAGTAAATTTCATGAGCTGAGGTTAACTCAGTTTTTCTCGTAACAAATGGCGAAAACTCACAAAACCTGCCATACAAATACTCAGTTGATACTTATCGCATGTTTGCGATCAAAAACGGAGCGATACTCGCTCCGTTGTTTATTCCAATCCTTTAGCGTCTTCTATTAAGATTACGCCTTTCTCGGCCAACGCATTGGCAACGTTGTTCGCATTGTCAGGAAACACGGCTCTGGTTGAGGCAAGATTGAGTATTACCTTAAAACCCGCCTCTACAAGCTGCTCAACCGACTTTTTCACACAAAAATCTAAAGCGAGCCCACCAACAATAACGGTTTCTATTTGCTTAGCACGTAAGAATTCGATCCCACCTGTAGAAAGGGTATCAGCCTGATCATGATAAAACGCCCCATACGGGTGGGCGTCAGGGTCAATACCCTTGTTGATTTGGAAATCATAGTCTCGAATTTCAGGTAAACCGGGTAACAATTCCACGCCCGCCGTTCCAACGACGCAGTGTGGATTCCACTTAATGTCCACCTCAGGAAGGCCAACAGGTTCAAGCATATTTTCAGGCGTTTCAGCCTCCCATACTGCGCCAGGTGGATGCATGTCGCGAGAAACCAAACGCACTGAAGCTTTACTGTGATTGCACTTGAGTTCTTCAACAATCTCTAAAGCACCCTGTACAGGCAGCTCTTTAGGGCATAACTCGCTAAAGCCTTTCTGCGGATCAACATCAATCGAGGCCGTTGTGGTTTTATCAATCTTAATCGTCTGAAATTGCATTACTCTCTCCTTGCGTCATCATCGCAGGCAGGTTTGGAAATAGGTTACACACTTTTCACCAAGGCTATACACTTGAGCTGGCTTACCACCTTTACCGCGGTTAGTTGAAGCCATTTTATTCGCACTGATAATGACTCCAGTCTCAATCAGACGGCGTTTAACCGTCATGCGATTCACCTCTACACCAAATTTTGCGTATGCGGCAATAATGTCTGAAACAAGAAACTCTCGGTCTAAAGCAAACAGCGCGACTGAGGTGTATTCAACCGCCGCTCGTAGCTTTTTCCACGCAAGCTTAATCAAATCGGCATGGTCGAAAGCCAGTTCAATCTCATCATCCAGAATATTATTCAGTGGAAACCATCTCAGTTGCTCTTGGCACAAGCCACAATTCTCGATTTGCTCTACATTCGCTTGGTTGAGCAACGCATAATGAGCAATGGTGACACTCCAACCTTCTGGGTCACGCTTAGGGTTACCTTCAACCATCGGTTGGCTGATGTAATTGGGGTAAGTATGTATTTTTTGGCGACAAATACGCTTACGAGCAGCATCAAAATCTTGGTCAGCTTGCTGCCCTCCCTGATTAGATAAATCCTGCTCAAAGACAAACCCACCAGGTATTGACCATAAGCCATGTTCCGGTCTGTCTGGGTTGTTTCTTTTGATCAGTAAGGTCTCTAACCCTTCATCACCTAACCTAAGGCATATCATGTCAATGGTGACAATCATCGTACGACCCCTAACTCCTTAATTGTTAGATACATTACCACCACAACGTATAAGGTCAACAGGAAAGTAACAATACGTGACTTACCTTACCATACTCATTTCACCCCTTACTTTTATAACCATATATCTATTCAACAAAAGTAGAATAGACAGGTTTTAATCAAATCGACTATAGTTAATAACATAATTTGACAAACCTTGGGCGCTTATTTAAAGTTCAGTGCAACAATAAAGCCCTAAGAAACATAGGATGGCTGAATGACCGCCAAGCTTTTTAACGACAACATCATCCAAAGCGCACTTGATCTCGATGTCTATAAGATCAACATGATGCATGCTGCGCGAAAGTTTTATCCAGATACCCATGTTCGCTATGAACTTATTGTTCGCTCATACGAAGATTTATCTGGTTTAAAAAGCGACGTTAAAAACGAGATTGGCAAACTCGCACAAGTTACATTCAGCCAAGAAGAAATCGCTTACCTTGAGGCGAAAGCCCCTTACCTTGACTCAGACTTTCTCGCTTACTTGAGTGAGTTCGAGTTCAGACCTCTGCAACAAGTCAGCGTAACCACACTTGATGGTCAACTTCGTGTTTCGATTTCAGGGCTTTGGCACGAAACCATTCTCTACGAGACGCTCGTTATGAGTATTATCTCTGAAGTGCGCAATAGAACTCGATGGAGTGGCATTCCTTATTCGCAGTTTGCCAGTGTGTTGGAAGAAAAAATTACTTATCTTAAGTCTGAATTGAAACGCAGAAACATCACCAATTTCCAATTCTCGGAGATGGGAAGCCGACGCCGATTTAGCGCCCAAGTGCAGCGTGACTTAGTCAGCTATCTTCACCAGCATGCACCTGAACTGATGAGCGGTACAAGTAACTACCATTTAGCCAAACAATTTGATTTAACGCCAATCGGAACGGTGGCACACGAATGGTTTATGGCTCACCAGCAACTGGTGGAGCCTGCTCAGTCGCAAAAGGTCGCCTTAGACAAGTGGTATCAAGCATTTAATGGCAAGCTGGGCATTGCACTGACAGACACCATAGGTATTGACGCGTTTTTGCAAGACTTCACCTATGAACGTGCAAGTGTCTATGCTGGCGTACGACACGACTCTGGAAGCCCATTTGACTGGGGTGACAAAATGATTGCTCATTATGAGTCACTGGGTATCGATCCAAAGTCAAAAGTGCTGATCTTTACCGACGGGCTGAACTTTGAACGCGCGTTGGAAATTAGCGAGTACTTTGCAGATCGCGCTAATATCAGTTTCGGTATTGGTACATTTCTGGCGAATGACATGGGCGATTGGTCAGATGAAACCAGCTGTTACCAACCTCTTTCGATGGTCGTTAAAATGACAGAGTGCAATGGCGCCGCCGTCGCGAAAATCAGCGATGAACCGGAAAAAGCCATGTGTGAAGACCCGATCTTCCTTGCCGATTTAAGACAAAGCTTTGGCCTTGAGTCCAAGTACGATAAAGCAAGCTAAACGCCCAACTCAAGAAAACGGAGCATTGGGCTCCGTTTTTTCTTTATTAGAGCTTAAAGGCTCATGATTTTCTTAAACTCTTCTTCGGAGTACTTCTTCTCTGTACTCTTAGTTAAGTCTGTCATCATCTTATATCTAAGCTCAGTTGCCATACTTAACGTGCGTTTAAGCTGACCATATGAGTAATCTGCGGCCATATTTAAGGCTGCCTGTTTGTCGGCTTTATACATGCCCGTCAGCGTTTTATCTAAATGCTTCACTTGCTTGTAGAGTTGGGTTTCTTCTTCATCCCACGTCGCTTTTAAGATCGGCAAATATTTATCTGGATTAGCAGAAGCCAATGCCGTTAAGCTGCGGAACTGCCAATAAGCAGAATCATCACTATAGGTGTCATCACCAACTTGGAAAGCCTTAGGGTATTGTTGCAATGTGGAGTACAGCGGTACTAACACCGACTCTGGCAACACGCCAAAGCTTTGCCAAATCACGCCTTGAAGTTCATCTGGCATGTTAGGACGTAATTGAATAACGTGCGACTCTAGCTGACGCTCTACACGAATTGGTCGCTTCGCTTTGCCTTCTAGAGCCGTTCCGTCATAAGTTGCACTCAAGACTTCCGCGACATCTTTCACCGATATTTTCTCGTCAGGCTTCATAAACAGCGGATACTGTGCAAGTCGACTTTGTTGGTACTTAGATGGAGTCAACATTTTCTGCCCCAACCATTCGCGGTCAATATTGTACTCATCCCCTATCACACCGAAAGCTTTGGCAAAGTTGAACGACTTTTTGTCTGCTTTATCGAGAAGCTTATGCTGTTCCACAAACTCAAACATGCCTTTCGAATGCAAAACATCTTTGCTCGCGAGATTCACGCCATGCACGCGTAAGCCATTGGCAATCATCGCATAGCTGTCATCCGGCACTTTTACCGCAATCCAATGGTGACCAGAACCAATTTCAAACAACCAAGCTTCGTTGATGTCTGCAATGTAGAGGCTATTGCCCTCTCCCGCCCCATAGGTTTCGATGTATTGGCCCAGTAGCTCTACGGCCTGTTTGGCGTTTTCAGCTTGCGGAAGAATTAAGGTAGGAATAATCGCTTCGATCACACCGTTGTCGACTAGAGGATCAACCTTAGCGACTTTGTCGTTGATTTCTGCACTCGTTGTCGCGGAGATGGCGACGTTATGCTCATTGATGCCGCGCTCTTCATAGAACTTGCCATCACTGTCGACGGTTTTCGCATCCCAGTCTGGTATCGCTGAGTACGCATAAAAGTGCTTCGGCATAGGAACAACTAAACCATTGCCAAGTGTCCAATCTCCTTCTGGGTTGTCTTGTGCTGGTCGATACTCTAGGTATTTGTTCCAGTTATTGATACCAAAGTCTTCGTTACGCGCAATCATTATACTGCCATCGCTAGACGCCCCTTTGCCGACGATAAGACCAGTACAAGCTATCGCATTACCACTTAACGCGACAGCTACAGCAGTTGCTAAAAAGGATACAGACCATGTTTTCATCTTAATTCTCCGCATATGAAACGAGATAGAACCTAAGTTCACGTCAGTTGTATTTGCAGGGTTTTTATTGTCATTCAATGAGAATGTTTTCGACTGAGTGTACTGACCATTCGATGAGAATTTTCTTCTTCTCGTCACATTAATGACAATTTTAATTAAGAATAATTATTTGAAAAATATGCAGTTTTTGCATAATTTCATTTAGAATTACTAGAGGTCGACTTTGACAGTACTCCAACTGAACTTTGTGCATAATTGTTTAAGTTCAGCCACTTCCGATTCGGTTTGGGACACCAACCAATCCAAAATCTCATTGGCAATAGGAGTATGGTTTTTCTGATAGCAATAGTATTGCCAATCACTATGCTGTAAAGCAATGGCTTCAGGACATTTAAGGAACTTTCGTTTGAGCTCAGGTAATACCAATAGCAAATCGGTTACGGTGACACCCTGCCCAGACAGACAGGCACTCAGCGCCAGATCTAAACTAAAAAATACCGTGTCTCGACCGAGCTTTTTCCCTTTAAGATCCGCATTAGCAATCCATAGTTTCCAGTCCTGATGATCAAGCGTGGCATGCAAATGAGGAAGCTTGAGCACATCTTCAATCTGAATACTCTTATCTGACAACAGTTCGGCATAAACTGGCGCCATGTACTCGGCACGCAAGAAAGTCACACCTTGTTTACCTAGGTATCTTTCTTTTTGCCGAGTGTTGATGATCAAGAGATCGCAATCTTCTGATTCGAGCACGGGATCTTCTTCGATAGATGGGATGATAACTATCTCATGCTCGGGGTATCTCTCATTGAGCATAGCGACATTGGGCATCAAAACACGCGTGGCATAACTCAATGCACTTTTGATCACGATGCGCTTTTTAGCCGGAGCCTTCCATTGCGCGATTAATGACTCTAGGTTATGGAAATTTTGCCTCAGTACTTCATACAAGTCTTTCCCTTGAGCGGTCAATTCGATACTGCGATGTTTGCGATTTAACAGCGATGCGTGCAACTCATCTTCAAGTTGTTTTATCTGTCTACTAACAGCACTTTGCGTAACGTTTAGCTCATCTGCAGCTTTGGTAAAACTCATCAGGCGCGCCACTGCCTCAAACACTTTTAATCCATTGTGCGAATAAGGAAGGCTGGAATAAGGGCTCATATAACTCTCGTATGATCTGAACTCATGACAGAGTGGCATAAATGTCATTTGAACGCCAGTCTGATAACCCTTACCTTTATGTGATAATGATCACGAGGCTCCCAATGAAAAAAATTCTCTCTCTCGCTATACCACTTATTATCTCGCAAATGATCTCTATGGCATTAGTACTTACTGATGTTTGGATGATGTCGCGATTAAGTGTATCTGCTATTGCAGCGGGAGGTTTAGGGGCTTCAATCTACTCATTCGTATTTATCGTGGCGAGCAGTACAGTGGGCTGCGTCGCAAACTTAATTGCCATTGCCTACGGCCAGAGAATTGCTCGTCCAGAGTTTGGCAACCAACAAATCAGACTCGCCGTTAAAGGGGCGGTACTGCTATCGGTGATTCTAAGCCTAGTGCTTAGCATCAGCTTCATGTTTGTTCCTCAGTTACTTGCGATCGCCAATCAGCCGAGTGAACTCGCTGCGCCTGCAATGCAATATGTCGATACATTGAAATGGGCAATGCTGCCTTCCCTACTCCTTCTCGTACTGCGCGGCTTAACCAGTGCTTTTGGCAACGTGCGTTCGATTATGGTGATGTCATTACTGACCGTCGCGTTAAACGTCCCAATCAGCTACGTTCTTGCCTTCACTATGGACTTAGGGCTCGCTGGCTTAGGCGCAGGCACAGCACTTGCTGCATTCATTGTCATGATTGGATACGCCGTATGGGTATTTAAACGCCCAGAGTATGCCTCTTTTGCTCCTTGGCTTAACAAGGATGAGTACTCGCTATCCTTGCTGACTCCGTTACTGGCAATGGGATTACCGATCGCTTTAGCTGCATTACTAGAACACGGCCTGATTTACGGCGGCACTCTCATGGCTGGCACCATCAGTATCGCAGCCTTAGCCTTACATCAGATCCTTCTGCAATGTTTGAGCTTTACATGGAACATTAACTTTGGTTTCTCTCAGGCTGCCGCCATTCTTGTTGGCCAAGACTTCGGCGCAGAAAACTACGATGGCATTAAGCGCACCGCCCTTCGTAGCTTTGGTATTACAACAGTGCTCAGTATCATTCTCGCGGGGGGCTTTATGCTTTGGCCAGAGCTTATCGCAGGTATGTTTAACCTTGATGGTGAACTCACGCACTTGCTAGCGATGGTACTTTGGGTTGTTGCGTTGTCATTCATCGTTGACGCATGGCAACTGCTGGCTATTAACCTTCTACGCGGAATGAAGATTGTTATGGGCCCAACCATCATGACAGCGATTGGATATTGGGTGTTTGGTCTTCCAGCGGCGTGGCTGTTAATGCCGCACTTCGAACTTGCGGGCATCTGGGGCGGTATAGGGATAGGTTTAGGAGTTACCGGTGTATTGCTATTAGCCCAACTGCTCATGGCAATCAAGAAGCAGCGCAATACAGATTCTCTTGCTGTAGCAATGGGCTAAGCGTAGACTCTCGCTACCATCATGCACTGTTAAGCGAAACATCAAGTCATGACCGATCTAGACATTGAATTTGAACACATCTACTTGGAAGTGAAAGCAGAACGTTGGCCACAAATAGAGCGCTTTCTGTTTAGCTATTACTGTTATCGAGAAGGCTTCGTCACGAGCAAAAACAAGCCCGATTGGGAAACCGCTCGTGCTAAGGCTCCGCGATCAACTAGTGTTCAAAATATTCAAGACTCTGCACTGGAGCCAGTTGTCCCACCGGCGGTGGTCATTGGTGAAATCAAGCGTTACTGGCGGGATGGAGAGCTAACACCAAACTCCCTAAGGCGTATTCTTGATAGCTTGCTTCACTATGCGACCGTCTCGAAGCAAGAACTCCAAGAGCTTAAAAAAGCTGGCCTGCAAAACGCAATGCCAGCTTGTTGGTATCAGAGTGACGAAAGAGAAACCTTAGCTCGTTTTGGCAAGGTAAAGATCTGCATAGAAGACCTTACTTAGCGTCGATAATGGATCTTAGCCGGAAACACTAACTGTTCGGGTTGTCGATTGGGCTCATTTAACAGAGCCTTTCCTGATTCAAATAAAGCTTGTGCAATCAAGTCACAATCTTGTTCTACTGAATCTATTTTAATTGGCAGGCAATCTAAAATATCGTAGTTATCAAAGGTTGCGATACGAACATCAGACATAAGTAAATTCTTTTCAGTCAAATAACGTAGTACGCCCTCAAGCAACGAATATGAGGCGGTAAATACAGCTTTTGGTACTCGGCCATTTTGCTCGACCACTTTGGCCATCATCTCGTAACCAGAGCTAGGCTGATAGTCTTGGTGAAAAACAAACTCTTCTCGAAATTTGATTCCGGCCTGCTGTAATCCTGCTTGGTAACCAGAAAAGCGCTCCCTACTCGGTGAGAGATCCAGTTGCCCACCGATATAAAAACACTCATCAAGGCATTTCACTAAGTTCGCAACGACCTCTTGAGTCGCGCTAGCAGCGTCCGTTTTAATATTGGTAAAGACGCTGTCTTCAAATACTCGGTCAAAAAGGATAACAGGCGTCGTCTGTTTCAGTGGCTGTAAGTCGTTCTCACTAGTTTGAGACGTCGCAATCAATAACACATCGACCTGCCTGTCGACCAAGCTTTGAATCGCCTGCTTTTCCATTTCTGGATCATCGTCTGATGATGCGATTAACAGTTGGTAACCTTCGCTACGACAAAGCACCTCCAGTCGTTTTGCGATGGAAGCAAAACCCATGTTGGCCAAATCAGGAATGACAAGCCCTGCAGTATAGGTCTGCTTAGACTTCAACGCCCGCGCATAAATGCTTGGCGAATAGTTGTTTGCCACAGCGATAGCTTCTACTTTCTTTACTGTTTCTTCATTTATGCGGTGTTTTTTAGCATGACCATTGAGCACAAAACTTACGGTCGATTTTGAAACACCTGCCAATTCAGCAATATCGGCTAGCTTAAGCTTTTTCGTTGTCATTCTTTACCTGTTAATGCTCGTCGTCTAAGAGTGGCGTGCCCCAACCTATTCTACTGGCATCAAGCAATATAGCTAACTGTTTGCACGTCTTATCGCTTTGTCGATCCTAGTGGCATCTAAAAGATCGGATAGGATCACAATTCACTCTCTTAGCATTCATTATAACTCGATTTAGCTATTAGCTAAAACGTTTTAGCTCTATAATTGGAGCATCGTTATTGAGATATTTGAGGTGACAACTATGAACAGAGTTTGGGTGACAGGCGACGCCGTCGTTGACCTAATTCCGGATACCGAATCAACCTACTTAAAATGTCCAGGTGGCGCGCCAGCCAACGTAGCGGTAGCGATCGCTAGACTCGGTGGAAAAAGCGCATTCTTTGGTCGTGTTGGTCAAGATCCCCTTGGCAGATTTATGAAGAACACACTCGCTGATGAACAAGTAAATACTGAGTTTATGCTGCTTGATGACGCACATCGCACTTCGACAGTGATCGTCGACCTAGATGACAGCGGCGAGCGCAGCTTTACCTTTATGGTTAAACCCAGTGCCGATCAGTTTTTAGCTGAAAGTGACATTCCTCAGTTTAAGGCAGGCGAATGGCTACACGTGTGCTCCATTGCATTGGCTAACGAACCGAGCCGCAGCAGCACTCTTAAAGCGATGCGCCAAATCAAAGCCGTTGGTGGATTTGTCAGCTTTGATCCAAACCTACGTGAAGAAGTGTGGGCACAGCCAGACGAACTCAAACCCGTGGTCAAACAAGCGATTGCGCTTGCTGACGTAGTAAAATTTTCTGATGATGAACTGATGTTTCTGACCAACACCACTTCGCTTGAAGATGGATTAAAAGCCATTGAAAACGATAGCAACTCATTGGTTCTTGTCACTCAAGGTGCAAAAGGTGCGCTTGTCGTCTTCGAAGGTGAGCAACGTTTGCTCTCAGGTCAAACCGTTAAGCCAGTCGACACGACGGGCGCGGGCGATGCGTTCGTAGGTGGTTTGTTAGCCAAACTGTCGCAACACAGTGACTGGGCGAACAGTTCAAATATTGAGGCTGCAGTTCAATGGGCGAACGGTTGTGGTGCTTTAGCTACGACTCAAAAGGGTGCTATGACCGCGTTACCAACTCAACAAGCATTGTTAGAGTATATCTAGATGTAATACCAACCAGAATAAATTTCTGGTCATTCTTGCTGGTTAAAATCGCTGATAGCAGCGTTATAGCTTTTGTAGGTAGGTCAACTAGCTAGCTGCAATCTATGCCTTGCTCTAAGCGATTTTTCCTGCGCAATTATCTGATCAGCTATTTATCCCGATTGGTATAATATGAGAACGAGCAGATAAACGAAGGCCCCGAGAACTGTACTCGGGGCCTTTTTTTTGTCAGAGACCAGCAATTTTAGTTTGAACAGAAAGGCGCATTGCTCGCATTTAGACGTCTGTATCTTGCATCAAGTGACGTGCCTTTAATTGATATCCCAGTTGCGTTTTCCGCTGTAAACACTCGTGATGTCATCACCGCTTGCCCACCGTTAACAAACACTTCAATTGAAGAGTTGTCAGCCAAAATACGTAGATCAATTCTGTCCGATAACAGTGGCAGTTCACGAATCGTATCCGGTGCTCGGTTAAGTGTTTTCGAGCGGTCCATGACTAAACGTTGATTATCTGAATCAGCTTTAAGTACCAGAGCGTGCTCATCATTTTCAAATAGACGCAACTCACTCCCCCACTCTAGAGAAACACTTAAATCAAATGACTTCGTTTCTAAATCATAACGCTCTGCCGTAAGTTCAATAGACTGCTCAGCTTGCGCGAGCTGGTCAATCTCTTTGATTGGCCACTGATTCAGTTTCCCATCTTTCACTATCAATTCACGCATCGCGGTTAGTTGGTGTACCCAACCATTATCCGAAGAAGGCTGATCAACTTCATCGGGTAGTCCCATCCAACCACACATAACCCGCCTTCCATCGGCAGTTAACAAGGTTTGAGGGGCGTAAAAATCAAAGCCGTAGTCAAGATGTGTAAAGTCAGATAACTCGATACCTTTTTTGTGACTCAATTTCGCACGAGCAATGCCGTTGTGATGTGGGATGGTATTATGCTTAGAAAACGACTCAATGCCCTGAGGCCCAATCACGGCATAGGTATGGTCTGCAATCGTAAATAGATCTGGACACTCCCACATGTAACCAAAGTCACCCAACTCTTCTCCATACAGCCCTTTGAATTTCCAGTCTTTTAGGTTATCTGAAGTGTAAATCGCTAAGCGCCCTTGCAGATCGGTGGTTTGTGCTCCAAGCAACATCACCCACTCTTCACCGTAACGTACAATTTTAGGATCTCTAATATGCGGGGTGACACCTTCAGGAAGGCAATCGATCACTGGACCATGCTTGATAAAGTGATAACCGTCATTCGATATCGCTAAACACTGGGTTGTATGACGATCGCGTTGCTCACCAATTCGAGTATTACCCGTATAGAACAGCATCAATTGGTTGTCATGGCTAAGTGCATGACCAGAAAACACTCCATGAGAGTCAAACCAATCTGAAGGTGTCAACGCAGTAGATTGCCACTGCCAGTTGACCAAATCAGCGCTTGAGAGATGCGCCCAGTACTTGTCTTTATGCACGCAAGCGTGCGGATACCATTGGTAAAAAAGGTGATACTCACCATTGTGGAAGACAAAACCATTTGGGTCGTTAAGCAGACCTTGAGGCGGAGAGACATGCCAATTCGGTCGATGCGGGCATGCAGTCGGTGCTAACCTTGGTGCGAGTGCTGCACGTTGGTTTTCTGCGATGTATCGGCCTACTTTTAGCAGGGCTTCACTATCAAATGACTGAGTACGCTTAAACACCACCTGAGATTCCCCCAGTATGTCCCTAACACCTACGATAAGATGGCTGTCAGCCACTAACGAAACATCAGCAACCGCTAAAATCAGCTCATCATTAGGAACTAAAACCCGAGTAACATTGTTTTTGCCACCACAAAGGGTGAGATAGTGTTCAACAGACATCAAAAATTACCTAAAAATTGGGAACGTTTGCAAAACTACATTATCAGATTAGAAAGTACAAGAGATGTCGTGCTGTTTGGCCGCTATTGTCGTGATCAAGAGCACAAAAAAAGCCTGATAGCTCAGGCTTTTTCTTAAAGAGAATCTGTTCTGGCTAGCAGGTTTCTCGCTCAATATTTTGGAACGTTAACACGAGTTTACTCATCACTTGTGGCTTTCCGTCAATTAGCTCCAGCAACATTTTTGCACCATTTTCCCCAGCCTTATCAAAAGCATAGTTAAAGGTAGATAAACTTGGCGAGTTGATGTATCCCAGCTCGTCATTGCCGACTCCAAGAACTTTGATTTGTTTACCCACTTCAATTCCTGCCTCTTGGAGCGCTTTTATTGCTCCGACAGCAATACGGTCAGTGGCACAAAACACGCCATCCACGCTTGGGTAACTGGCAACAATTTGCTTCATGTTCGCGTAGCCTGATTCAATGCTAAACTCTCCGTGGCAATGGAAGAGCAATTGTTGGTCATTCATCGCTAACGCTTGCGTTAAGCCATCTGAGCGTAGTTTGTCGACAGCTACATCAGAATCAGGAACACCAATAAAACCAATTTGCTTGCAACCCGCCGCAAGCAGTCGATTCCCCGCTTCAAAACCAACTCGGAGATCGTCATGGACAACGCTCGGGATATTAAACAATGAACCATCTTGTCCAACGAGCACAACGGGCGCTTTAGACTGACTTATTGCTTTAACTAATTCGTTGTCGATATGCGTAGCATAAAGCACAATCCCTTCGACACGTTTCTGGTTAAACAACTGAATATATTCAATTTCTTTTTCACCAGACAATTGAGCACTCGCCAATAGGACATGTTTACCTGCTTTTTCAAACACTCGGCTTAAACCGTCAATCCCTTGCGCAGTCGCATGTGAAGAAACACGAGGTACAATCACACCAACTAAGTTGGTTTTCTGTGATTTCAGATCTTTCGCCACCTGATTGACCACATAGCCAACCTCTTCTACCGCTTTCATCACTTTAACCTTAGTGGCCTCTTTTACGCCATATTCGTTGTTGATCACTCGAGATACGGTCGATTTAGAGACTCCAGCCAGTTCTGCGACGTCATGTAAGCTTGCCATTGAGGGCTCTCATAATAAGTTATTGGGATTGTTTGCAAAAAGTACCAGATTTCAAAGCAATTTCCACCTTGCCCAATCGGTTTAGCAAAATATTTTAGCAGATCTATCTCACATAAAGCCCCAATATGTTTTGACTCATTTCCATTGATCGCAAAGAATCGGCTTTGCAAACGTTCCCAAAAAGTATTCAACACCTTTTTGAACTATTAACTAGATAAGTAGAAGATAACAACCGGGGTTTGGAATGAACTATCCAATTATTGCAAAAGAGCTGCTGGAGCTTCTTGGAGGCAAAGATAACCTTCAAGCGCTCGCCCACTGTGCAACACGCCTGCGTTTAGCGCTAAAAGATGACTCAATCATTGATGAAGAGGCTATCGCTAACCTTGACGGGGTAAAAGGCCAATTTAAAGTTGCTGGTCAATATCAGATCATTTTTGGTTCTGGAATTGTTAACCAAGTCCATGCAGAAATGGCAAAACTTACTGGCATGATTGAGATGTCAACCAATGACGTCGCAAGCGCCGGAGCAGAAAAACAAAACATTGTGCAACGCGCGGTAAAAGGCTTGTCTGATATCTTCGTTCCTATCATTCCAGCCATTGTTGCGGGTGGTCTGTTGATGGGTATCTTTAACTTGCTCACAGCGAAAGGACTGTTTATCGACGGACAATCCTTGATTGATGCAAATCCTGGACTCGCTGATCTTGCAAGTATGATTAACACCTTTGCTAACGCGCCTTTTGTCTACTTGCCAGTACTTCTTGCTTTCTCTGCCAGCAAAAAATTCGGTGGCAACCCATTCTTGGGAGCTGCGTTAGGTATGTTGATGGTCCACCCAGATCTGCTTAACGGCTGGGGATTCGGTGGAGCCAGCGTTGCGGGGACTATCCCGACTTGGAACATCTTCGGTTTTGAAATCCAAAAAGTGGGTTACCAAGGTTCAGTTCTTCCCGTTCTTGTCTCTGCATACATTCTAGCCAAAGTAGAAAACGGCCTGCGTAAAGTTATCCCTTCAGTATTGGATAACCTGCTGACTCCTATGCTCGCCATTTTCATTACAGGTTTCTTAACGTTTACGCTTGTTGGTCCTATCACTCGTGATATCGGTTTTCTACTTGGTGACGGCCTAAACTGGTTATACGATTCTGCAGGCTTCATAGGTGGCGCGCTATTCGGCTTCATTTACGCACCATTTGTTATTACCGGTATGCACCACAGCTTTATTGCCATTGAAACACAGTTACTCGCTGACATCGCAGTGACTGGCGGTACTTTTATTTTCCCAATTGCCGCTATGTCAAACATCGCACAAGGGGCTTCTGCGCTTGCGGTTGGTTTTACCACTAAAGATACCAAGCTAAAAGGAATTGCTATGCCATCTGGTGTAACGGCCTTACTTGGTATTACCGAGCCAGCAATGTTTGGTGTAAACCTTAAACTTCGTTACCCATTTATCGCAGCCGTTATCGGTGCAGCCGCATCAAGTGCCTTTATCACTCTATTCAATGTTAAAGCACAAGCTTTAGGAGCAGCTGGACTACCAGGTGTTATTTCGATTGTGCCAGATAAACTAGGTTACTACGTGGCGGGTATGGCTATTTCATTCGCTGTTGCATTTGGCCTAACCTTGGTACTCGGCGCACGTGAGCGTATCAAAAGTACAAACGCTGCCACAGCTTAAAGTCGGTTCTTAAAGGACTAGACCCCCCGTAGTCAAAACACGTTTTGACTCCTGCCCCACTTTCTAGTGGGGCTTTTCTGATTTACGCTATTAGACCTTGTTCCTCACGGACTCGGCATCACAGAACTACCCGATTATATGGCTAAAGAGTTTGAAGAAAATGGTAAGCTAATTAACGTCCTACCCGATTGGAAATTCAAGCCTGTGACCCTTTATGCGCTATACCCTAGTCACAGAGGCGCAACACCTAAAGTTCGGGCATTACTCGATTATTTAAACAACGTATTAAAATAAATTGGCTAGTTAAAAAATAATGAAAACCGTCTATCAAATTAGTGATTGTCACCTGAGCGATGAATCAAGCTATGAGAACCTAAAACAAGCTCTGGTTCATGCAGAGCAAGATACCGACTGTGACACACTACTTCTCACCGGCGATATTTGCTGTAACCCAAAGCCCGGAGACTACACTAAGCTCGTCGCCTTTGTTACTCAGTATGTCACCAATAAAACGATTTTTGCCATCGCAGGGAATCATGATGACTCTCAACTGATGAGGAAAGAACTTAAAGGTTCAGTCATTCAAGTTGCCGATAAAGCTAAGATTCATGGTCGAGATGTCTTATTCCTCGACTCAAGCTATAAGCCGATAGATGCTCAACATCCGCTTGGTTCGGGCCGCATAGATAACCGTGGCCTAGCCAAGCTTAGAAAACAAATTCGAAAGACAAGCAACCCTATTGTGGTTATCCACCACCCTGTGCTCCCAGTTGGTGCGGATTGGATGCAAGCTATTCGCTTAGAAAACGACACGCAACTCATGGCACTTTTACGCAAGCATCAGGTAAAAGACGTTATTTGCGGCCATGGCCACGATGGCATCGTTGAAACAAGGCAAGGCGTTACCCAGTATATGGCGCCTGCCACAGCGTATGGATTCGATCACTCTATTAATGAATACAATCGCAGTGAGAAAATCGGGCTTAGTCGATTCACATTAAGTTTAGAAACCATCGACTATCAAGCCATTTATCTTGGCTAATTCTGAGCTTTGCTTACTAGGCGCATCGGAACAAATAAATGCTCCGTTAATTGTCCTGATTGGCATTAAGTGAGGCATGATTTTTGGTCCATCTCACATTCTGAAGCATTAAACCTACACCATCAAAAATAGATCCTATATTGATACAATAAGTATCAATATAGGATCTATAAATGTATACCGTTGAAGAAGTAAAAACCGTGATTGGCGAGTCTCCAATCTGGAATTCAAACACACAATCCTTGGTTTGGGTAGAAGCTGCAGGCAAAGAGGTATTTGAATACAGCACCAATGCTAAGAAGATTCACCACTATCACCTCCCTTTCGAGGTGACCGCCGTTGTCCCGTGCGATAATAATTATTGGATATTCGCCAGTAAGCAGGGTTTGTTTTATAGCACACCACGCTTTGATCACTTTACGCCAATCGGGGATCCTTGTGCTAACGCCGCTCATCTCCACTTGAATGATGCTGTTGCTGCTCCAAGCGGAGAGTTATGGTTTGGTTCAATGAACTGTCAGCACTTAGAGTCTGCTGACGGCACGTTGTTTAAACTCAGCGAGCAGCAAATTACCGCGCTCGACGACGGTTTTAGCGTCGCAAACGGCATCGCCTTTAACACCGAACTCAAGCGAGCTTACTGCTCAAATATGTTCCAGAGAAAAGTCTACGAGTACCAACTTGATGAAAGCATGACGCGAATCTTGGACAAACGCGTATTTGTCGAGTTTAGCGACAAACAAGGTTTCCCTGATGGTCTGAGTGTTGACCAAGCAGGCAACCTCTATATTTGTCATTGGGATAATGGTGGTATCTCCTATTATCGCCCATCTAGCTTTGAAATAGGCAAAGGCGAGAAATTAGGGCAAATTAGCTTACCCGTAAAACACGCGACGCGCTGTACTTTCGGTGGAGATGATTACGCGACCTTGTTCGTTACCACAGCGAGCTATGAATTAACGACTTATGAGCAACAGCTTTACCCACTCTCAGGCCAATTATTTATCCTCGAATCTCCGACTAAAGGCACACCAGAACACAAGGTCAAGGCTGAGTCTTTGATCCCAGCCGTAAAGGAGAGAACAGAGTTAACCAGTTGAAACTAGTTGAAGAGTTTGGGATTATAAAAGCTGTTTCCACCCATTTCGTGGTCAATTGGCTAAATTTAGGGTGAGCTTTTAAAAGGAATCAAAGGTGTCGGATAAAACTAACTCAGTTGATCGATTGATCAGCATTATTGAAAAAATTGGTGAAGCGAAGAGCCCTCTTCCTGCGTCCGATATTATCTTTGACACCGGAATTCCAAAGCCTACCTGCCACCGTCTGCTCCAGCAGTTGGAAGAAGCCAAATACATTCAACCCGACGAACGTGGTCACTTTTATCCCGGTTCGCAAATGCTTTCCATTGCACTTGATGTAAAGTGGACCAATCAACATAAGCTGCAAAGACAAGCGATTCTTCATGGCTTAGCAAATAAGCTCGAAGAAACCTGTGGTTTAGCGTTAGCCAATGATGATCCAATGCCTCATATGGTGTATTACGATCGCATTCAAACTAACTGGCCACTGCAAATTGTTATTCCTGTCGGCTTCCCTACTCCACTATGGGCGTCAGCAAGTGGCAAACTCTATTTAAGTACACTAACACCGCCTCAATTGCGCCGTGTTCTTAGTAAAATAGAGCTTACTCAATGTGCCAAAAATACGATTACTGACAAGCAGTCATTAAAAAAAGAGCTCTCGCAGATCCAGCGCAGAGGCTATAGCGTTGATAATGAAGAATTTATTGACGGAATGGTTGCGATTTCACTACCGCTCTACGATCACGATGGAAACTTTATGGCTGCACTTTTCTGTCACTGTCCAAAAAGTCGTAAGGATGTTGCCGATCTAGAGAGCTTTTTACCAATCCTACGTTCAGCGCAGCGCAGCTTGGAAACCGTCTATCAAGATATGAAACAGCAGTTTGGCTAAGCGAGCTCTGACAAAGTAAATTCGTGAATCTCTTTCGCCGCTGCCTGCATTTCTGGCAAGTAGGTTTTCAGCACTTCGATAGGAGTACGAAAACTTGGCGCATGGCAAAACAGATAACCAAAAATAAAATCATCACTACCGATTGGAACGGACACAGCAACCATACCATCAACAAACTCTTCGTTGTCTTCACCGAACCCTTGTTCACGTATTCGTTTCAACTCTTCAAGAAACAAACCTTCGTGCGTAATGGTTTTAGGGGTGTACTCACGCAACCCCATATTCTGCACTACGTTTTCGAGAATCGATTGTTCTAAGCTCGCAAGGTATAGTTTGCCTGACGCTGAAGCTGCAATAGGAACCGGACTCCCTTCGGCTAAGTTAATCTGTAGCGGCCAATTACAATTAACACGCTCAAAATAGGTCATCTCAATCCCGTTGGGGACAGAAATACCACACGTCTCGCCTATCTTGTCCGCTAGACGCTGCAAAACTTCACCGCGCTGCTTCGAAAAACGTTGGCTTTTTAGAATATCGTGCGAAAGAGATTGAAGTGAAGGACCTGCAATCAGTCGACCGACAATGTTTTCCTGCAGGTGACCTGAAGAAACTAACTGATTGATAAGCTTGTTTGCGGAAGCAATCGGCATTGATAGCTGCTCTGCGACAGCCTCTCTATCTAACTGACCACGACTACGAGCAACAACCGCGATGACTTGTAATACGCGATCAAGCGTCGAACCTTTTGTAGAACTGGCCGAATGAGATGCTGACATAAGCGATTGTTCTTCCTTGAGATAAGCCGTTAACTACCTAATAGCCTATTGCTTTTGTCTTTAGAGCGCAATATTGGAAGCGGTTTGGCAGTCTAAAAAACAAGGGCTTACTCATGTAAGCCCTTTAATCGTTTACTCAGAAAGTTTACTGATGCAATTGTGCGTTCCCCCAGCTCGCATGATCATATCCGTTGCCATCACCACCATCGTTTACGTTAAGGGTAATGGAGGTTTTGTCACTCGGAATGTCTATTGAGACCGGCTCAGCGCCATCCGAACCTGTTAAAGTCGCGCTTTGGAAATAAAGAACATCATCAAGCTCAACCTGAAATACGACCGAACCCGAATTTCCTACTTCATCATCAACACCAACACTCGCGGTAAATCGGCTGTATTGCCCCGCTGTAAATGAATAGGTAATGGTAGAGTTTGCGTGTACCCCTAGCCCTTTAGCAAAAGCTTGACCACCAATAGAAATAGCTGTGCCATCTTGGGCATTACGCTCACCATTACTCATGTTCTTCTCTATTGGCCCCCAGCCATTGGTTGAAGCGTCTTCTTGGATATCACTAAGGAAGACAGTATCTGGAACATTGGGTGCACTGCCGGGGTTTTCTGTCACAAACAGATTGCCGGTTCCATTGTCTGAAGGATGTATCCAATTAGTGCCACCTTCCGGGTCAAAGGCGAACGCAAATCCAGTATGTGGACCACTTCCACCACTGCCATTACTTAGTCTCAGCTCAAACTGATGCCAGCCTGGCGACAGATTTAAGTTAGCGGTAGAAACCCTATCACTCCATAAATCACTGCTTAAGACTAATTGTCCATTAATCCACAATCGGGTCTTATCATCATTGTTTTCGCTAAATGAGATTTGACCGTCAGCATCATAGATGTAACCCGTATACACCTCCGTCGTGTTGCCTGCGATAGCATCTTCTGTCTCACTGAGACTGGTAGTGATCGATGTTTTAGGGTTAGCGTCAGTTTCATTGATGTTACCCGACAAAGTGCCATAGAACAGACCGGGAACGGCACTGCTGCCCCCTTCGCTAGGTATACGCAACTTGGCATCACCCCATGAGCCATGATCATTACCAACACCGTCACCAGCATCAGAGACAATCAACTTCAACTCTTGAGCGCCATTACCTATATTGACCACAACATACTCAGCCACATCACTTCCACGTAAAATGCTACTTTGGTAAGCCATCACGCCATCGAGCCATACTTCGAATACAACCGAACCCGAGCTGCCCGTTTCATCATCGACCCCAATGAAGGCAGTAAATTGGTCGTAATTCGCGCCGGTCAAACTGTATATGACTTCAGAGTAAGCATGAACACCAAGTCCTTTGGTAAACTCGCTGCCGCCAATTGAGATGGTTTGCCCATCGCCTGCGGAGTTCTCACCAACACTGGTGTCTTTTTCGATTGGACCCCACCCATTTGATGAAGAGGTTTCCGTCAAGTCGCTGAGGTAGACATAGGCGGTTGCCTGCGGAGGCTCAGGGACAACAATCGGTGGGCCCTCATACTCTAATTGCTTGAGATAGGCGACCAATGCAGCACGTTCTGAGTTATCCGAAACCGTATGTTGCGTGCCAATCAGCAGGGCATCGTCTAACGTAGCCGCTTGACCGTTATGGAAGTATGGTGCACTCCCCCAAAGCCCAATTAAGCTTGGCGTATCAAACCCAACACCTGCTAGTGGCGCGCTAATACCTTGTCCAGAAGAAGCCTGAATAGTTCCGACATCATGTTTTTGCATATCGGTATAATAGACACCAGAGTGACAAGTGTTACAGCCCTTAGACTCGAACAGAGCTTGACCCGTTTGAGCCTCGCTGGTTAAAGACCCGTTAGCGTTACGATGAGGGCTACGAGGAAACTTGTTCAAGCTACTGACGTAAAAAGCGAGGTTATCCAAATCTTCACTTTTGCCCGACTTTGACGCTCCTAGTGGATTTTCAGTTAATGCGAATAGCGCATCAATCATGAAGCCTCGACCACCGAAGCCATAACGGATGTCGTTCTCAAAGTCTTGGATTTCATCAAAGTTCGCCGTCCAATGGACACGTCCATTACCTGTTCCGGTTTTTCCTAGCAACGAAATAGTATTACGAAGCCCTTCACCGCGATCTGTGAAATCCCATACTCTATGGTCACTGTCACCATCCGCGTGACAACTTGCACAAGAAATGTAGCCATCTTGCGTCATACGAGCATCTGCAGCGTTGTAGAAGATCTGCTTCCCTTTTAGCACTCTAGGATGAAGCGACTCACTAGCAACAACGGAAACTTGGGCAAGATCGCTGATCGATCCGCGGCTAGTTAAGAAACTACTTACATCGTGAACCGAGATGGTTCTCGACATAAAGTTATGAACAAATAGCTTTGTTCCAGACAAGACCAAACCTCGTGGTGCCAAGCCTGTGTCAAAGATTTCTCCTGCTCGATTGAGATTATAAGCGCTGCGAATTTCGATGCTGTTTTGACCTTCAATAGCAATGAAGACTAAGTCACCAATGTCACTGAAAATCGCCGATTTAGGTTGTGCACGATCGTCAATATCGAGCGCGCTAGGCATAACACTACGCGCATTGAGGTCGAGTCGATTGACTACCGCGCGAACCGTAGTTTCAAAAGTCAGCTTCTTAGTCGCATCACCTTCTAGATAAGGTCCACGATCCACATTGGCCTTATTAGACGGTAACCATGCCGTATAACCATCCGGAGAAATAGCGACTGAGTCAAGGTAGTTAGCCACGCCTCGGCTTCGGTCAGGGCCATCTATGGTCGCGGTATCTTTGGCAATCTGGTAGCCCTGATCTATGGTCATACTGCCAACATCTACCGCGACAACCTCCGCATACGCCTGCGGTGAAATAAAGCGAGTCACCAACACCTGTGACGACGCACTGTCAATCGCAATACCTCTTGCGCTGTGTCCAACATCAACCGTCCCAAGAACAGACTTACTCACTGGGTCGATCTTTATTAACTGCCCACTGGCTTGAAGGGATACAAAAACACTGCTGCCATCGGGAGTAAACGCAATACCGAAGGGCTGACTACCTCGTGGCAGCGGTACTGTCTCTTGTAACTGACCTTGTGCATTTAACACCGAGAGACTAGCGTCTGCCTGATTTACAACCCACAAATGACCATTTGGAGCTTTCGCTAACGTACGAGGTTGATCGCCGACGGAAGATTCCCACTGCTTCGCGAACGGAGCGACGTTACTAATCGCGCTGACTGTGTCATTGTCTTCATTGACTACAATGATTTGACCATTTGCCTCAATGATGGTTGATGAAGCCGTTGGGGCAATGGAAGTTGGTTGGCGATAAACTGTCACAGGAACCGATTTACTGCTTTCAAAAACGCCGTCAGAGGTCGTTTCGCGTACCGTTACCACCGCTGACCAATGGTTTGGGTTACCATACACATGACTCGCACTACCGCTGCTCGAAAACGGTGTAGGGTTGCTTCCATCACCAAAACTCCACGAGTATTCGATACTGCCACCTAACAAAGGTGAAGCCGTCGCGCTGACATTAGTGCCACTTCCTAGCGTGATTTTGTCATTGGCCGAGACGGAAATATCGTGACCCACTTGTGACCCTGTCGCAAAACGATACTCCGTTCTCCCCATGACGTTCCCAGCAAAGTCCGTGATACCATCAAGGACCACTTGGTAAATACTGTCTGCATCAAGTGACTGTGTTGGAGTGAAGTGAATAAAGCCTAAATTGGTACTGTATTCACCTTGGATTGGAGTCGCACTGCCCAGTTTAGTCACAGTAAACGTATTGCTGTTGACTGAGTCCATAAGGATGCTGTCAGACAACGCTAGCCCAACTCGTGTGGTTAAAGGCTGTAACGTTGAGTCTATCGCTGGGTTTGCTGCCGAAATATACGGAGGCACAACGTCAGGCGAGCTCTGATGAGCAATTAAACCGTTCCCTGAACCGTGATCGTTACCTACCCAGACGAGGTTACCAAAGGGAAACACTTGTCCATGGTCGGTGTTACTACTGGTCGCATTGAGCGAGCTGCGGCCTAACTCCCGAATGTTATTGATATCACTAACATCGAGCACCGCTATATCATCTTGGTTACCAAGGAAAAGCTTGTTGTCTTGAACGTTACAGTAAAGATTTTCAAACCCAGTCAGTGTTTCATTGACCAGTTGCATTGGGTTAGTGGTTGTATCATAAACGCGTAGTGAGTCACTGGTACTTCTCGCCCCAAAATAGGCGTACTTACCATCCCAACAAGAGGCGTAATACTTCTCTGGTAGACGATTGACCGTTTTCACCAAACTTGGGTTCACCGGATCATCAATATTAAGGATCGAGAAACCCGCTGTTCCCTCCATACTGGAGATAAACATACGGTTGCCAAGCGCAAAAATGGGCCCGACATTAAAACCGCCTAACTCCGAGTTAGGCACGGTTTTGACCAAGGTCGGATTACTCATATCGCTGGTGTCGACAATGCTTATCCCGGCATTGCCGCGTGCGACATAAAGATAGGGTGCCTGCCAGAAAAGTTGCCAAGAAACGTTGTTATAGTCACCGTAATTTACGCCTGAAATAGCGAGTTTTGATAATCGAATAGGATTGTTTACATCTGACCAATCCCATATTTCTATCCCCTTACCTGTCTGGATAGCAATGGTGTTGTTTTCACCAAGACCAAATGAATGTGGCTCTCGAAACTCAGCGGTGCGAAGCCCATTACCTGTGCGGTTGAGATTAGCCAGATCTGGCTCATAGACAGTTTTGATCAGTTGCATGGCTTTTGGATTGGATACATCTAAGGCAATCCAACCACCCGGTCCACCACCACTATCGGGGGCAAACACACCCACCATATAGCCATTCAGCATGGTCATGACGTTTACGCCATAATGCTTCCTGCCCGGATAGTCTGGTGGTAAAAAATTCGTTGAGTCATCCACCAGCGGACTGGAGACATGAGTGAATGCTTCTGAAGAGCTATAAGTCAGGTTTCCCAGACCAGGCCCTTGGGTAGCATTCGCTGAATATGTAAACGAGGTGGATACCAACCCCGCTAAGACACTGCTTACAACAGGGCGACGCCAAGTCTTAACAGACTTCATGAAGCTTGTGGCTTTCATCGCCTTCTCCTTGTTTTTATGGTCATTAAACAAAGCTCACTTTTTGGAAAAAGTGAGCACCTAAAAACATGAAGAGGACAGATCGACTTACCCTACTACATCAACTTGACGCGAACCGACTACGCACCTCCCCACGTAACTGGATCATTTCATCGTCGGCATAACAAACTCTGCTTGCGCGTGTGAAGTCGGTGTCGCGTTCGATTTAACACTGGAAGTCGGCCAGCGAGTGGTGATTGCCTTCATTCGCGTAAAGAAACGGACTCCATCCGGCCCATGCATATGCAGTGGGCCAAATAGCGAACGTTTCCAACCACCGAAACTATGGAACGCCATTGGCACTGGGATAGGCACATTGACGCCAACCATGCCCACTTGAACATTTGCAGTAAAGTCTCTTGCGGTGTCACCGTCTGCGGTAAATATCGCGGTGCCATTACCATATTCGTGGTCATTAATTAATTTCAGTGCTTGCTCGTAGCTATCAACTCGCAACACACAAAGTACAGGGCCAAAAATCTCTTCTTTATAAATGGTCATCTCTGGCGACACATGGTCAAACAGAGAACCGCCAACAAAGAAGCCTTCGCTGGTTTTCGCCAGTTCATGCTCGCGACCATCAACAACCAAAGTTGCGCCTTCACTTACCCCTTGTTCTATATAACCGCAGACCTTGTGTTTATGTTCATTGGTGATCAGTGGGCCCATGTCATTTTCAATCGTCTGCTCATACCCAGCGCCAACCTTTAACGTGGCAAGCTTATCTTGCAAACGCCCGATAAGCGCATCACCGACCTCATCACCGACGGCAACCGCAACTGAAATTGCCATACAACGCTCACCCGCTGCACCGTATGCGGCACCCATCAGTGCATTCACAGCTCCATCGACATCTGCATCAGGCATGACAACCATATGGTTTTTGGCGCCGCCCAGAGCCTGAACTCGTTTACCGTATTTAGCGCCTTCCGAATAGATATACTCAGCAATCGGAGTTGAGCCAACAAAGCTGACCGCTTGAATTCTTTCATCTTGAAGCAGCGTATCCACCGCCTCTTTGTCACCTTGGATCACATTGAATACACCATCAGGCAATCCTGCTTGTTTAAGAAGCTCAGCGACAAACAGCGGCGCTGATGGATTTTTCTCGGAAGGTTTCAAGATGAATGTGTTCCCTGTTGCAAGCGCGATTGGGAACATCCACATAGGCACCATCACCGGAAAGTTAAACGGTGAGATCCCAGCCACCACACCCAGTGGCATCATTTGCGAATGTGAGTCTACGCCAGTGCCCACATTTAAGCTGTGCTCACCTTTTTGCAAATGTGGAATACCACAAGCAAACTCGACGACTTCTAAACCACGGGTAATTTCCCCTAGGGCATCACTGAACACCTTGCCATGTTCACGACTGATAATTTCTGCCAGTTCATTGCGATTCTCTTCAAGCAGCGCTTTAAACTTAAACAAAACTCGCGATCGGTTAAGCGGCGTTGTAGCAGACCAACCCGAGAAAGCCTCTTGAGCGACACCTATCGCGTCCTCGACTTCACTACGACTAGAAAGCAGCACTTGATTGTTCGCTTTACCGGTTGCTGGGTCAAAAACTGGCTGACTTCTTTCTGACTGGCTTCTAACATATTGATTGTTGATAAAATTGCTGATCATTTTTTCTTCCTTGTTTGAATCTGTTGGGCTAAATCCGTTGGTTATAAACTGGGGTCTATCTGATCACCATGCCGCTTTGTACAAGGCAATCATGGCGGTTTTGTCTGGCACTCTTGGGTTGTTATTCGGGGAGCCGGATGCCAATGCTTGTTCCGCCATCGTCTCAAGGCAGTTCAAATACGTTTGGTGGTCAATACCAAACTCCGCCATTGATGGGACACCTAGATCAACATTGAGCTGTTTAAGCTCTTTGAGCAGACGTTCAACCGCTTGGTCATCACTGATTGCTGTATCGGCTAGCTCCATCGCTCTTGCACACTCGGCATAACGCACTTTTGCTGCTGGAATGGAGTATTCCGTTACGGTTGGTAGCAACATAGCGTTACTCATCCCATGTGGGACGTGAAAATGCGCACCAATAGGTCGGCTCATCCCGTGCACGAGTGCGACCGAGGCATTTGAAAATGCGATACCGGCGAGCGTCGCGCCAAGCATCATTTGCTCTTTGGCTTGTTGGTTAGCCGGATTGTTTACCGCCTCTCGTAGGTTTGGCGCGATCAGTTTCATTGCGTTGAGCGCCTGTTGATCAGTAAACAACCCCGCTTTGCCACTCACATAGGCTTCTATGGCATGAGTCAAAGCATCGATTCCGGTATCGGCCGTGATTCGCGCAGGGGCAGTCATGGTAAGTTCAAAATCAATCACTGCAGCAGCAGGAATTAATCCTGGCCCCATACAAAGCAGCTTTTCGTCATTTGACTCATCGGTAATGATGGTGACTTTGGTCACTTCTGAGCCTGTTCCAGCAGTTGTGGGGATCGCGATCAATGGCATGATCGGCATAGTCACTACATTAGGTACACTGTAGTCACGGATACGTCCCTGTGACTTAGCAAGCAATGCGATTGCCTTAGCACTGTCGATAACGCTGCCCCCACCAAGTGCCACTACTCCATCGTAATGTCCATCAATAGCTTGAGTTACGGCGGGAAGAATCGAAGCCTCAGTCGGCTCAGGAATGGTGTCTGTGAATGTTTCCGTTTCTACACCTGCGTCATGGATAATTTTCTGTAAGCGCTCAACTTTCCCTAACGATTGCATAACAGGGTCAGACACTATCATCACTCGTCGACAACCTAACTGAATCGCTATCTCACCGACCGTGTTGAGCGCCCCTTGACCAATTTGCAAAAGCTTTGGTAAAACAATTGCTTGACTCATATTTCACCTCAATATCAATACCGATACATTTAGTATCATTATTTAAAATTATTTATTTTGGGCGAGTTAAGCCCTCCACATGACACGCTATGTGTTCGTTCGTGGTTAATTACTCTCGGATTAGGCGCTGCTAACTAGAATCCTTTATTAGCTAGAAAACCATTAACGACCTACTAAGCCGCACCAATCGCGCCTTTTAATAATTTGTATTTTTCAAAACGCGCGGCAAAAAAGTCCACTCGTTCTGGCTTTGGAGCAAAGTGACGACTTGTTAGTGACTCAACAGTATTACTTAGCTTTACGTCACCGCACACGCTGCTAAGAGCCATCATAGCGACACCTCTAGCGCCGACTTCATCAGATGTACTGGCATCGACTTCAACATTGAGTACATCAGCAAATAGCTGGCACCAATAGTCACTTCTCGATGCCCCACCACTAATAGCAATAGAATCTATTGGGTAACCGGCTTGGCGCAAACGAGAAATATGTTCAAGATGAGCAAAAACGATTCCCTCGTAAAAGGCGTAAACAACATGAATATCCTGATGCCAACCTTTCAATCCCAACAGACTAGCCATCGGCGGCTGTTTATCTGTTGTGCCATAAAGATAAGGCAAAAACATGGGATATTCAGCGTTGATTTCTAGCAGGTTAAGCTGCTGATTAAACTCTTCAAAGATCGAACCACCAGCCTCTTGTGCTTGTTGCTGTTTCTTAGTAAAAAACCGTTGCACGAGCCACTCAAGGTTAGACGCGGAACAGGTGCTCGATTCAATCGCAAGGTATTGTCGCTCATTCATCTTACACGCCATAAAAACCTCTTGTGGCGGAAGTGAATCCGTTACCACCTGATTGATGTTCCAAGTTCCTGCGACAACTGACGTACTTCCCGTACTATCCGCTTCAGAGCCATACGCACAAGCCACCACATCAAACATACCTGCAATCACTGGCGTGCCGATCGCTAATCCGGTTACCTCAGCCGCTTGAGCCGTTACTGCGCCAATCACATCTTGGCTGTTATAGATAGGCGGCAACTTAGTTTTGATGTCCGTAATGCCGTAGAATGTTAGTAGCTCTTCGCTAACCGTATCACTTTCAAAATCAAACAAACCAGATGCCGTAAGATCGCCCCATTCGGTAGCGCATTCTCCTGTTAATTGAAAGTTAAGATAGTCTTTACAAAACAGCACCTGACCAATGTTCTGATAAGCGTCGGCTTGGTGGCATTTAAGCCAATGAAGTAGAACAGCAGTTTGGGAAGACCAAACACCTTGCCTGTTTCTTCTCACTAACGCCTGATAATCGGCCGACGCTTGTAATTGGCTCACCTCATGCTCTGCTCTATTATCAAGTGACTTGATTGCCAACAGAGGTTGACGTTTTTCATCAAGCAAATAAACCCCGTTACCATGCCCACTGCAACCTAAAGCGGCAATTTGACTAGCTTCTATACCCGCCCCAGCAATGACTCGACGTATTGCATCGGCGCACAGTTGCCAGCACTCAGCTAAATCCGCTTCTGTGTGATCGGGATGGGGAATATGAGTGGGATAATTGTTTGCTACTGCGGCTACCTCTGTGCCATTTTGATCAAAAAGCGCAGCTTTTACCGCCGTATTTCCACAATCGATTCCTAGCGCGTATGAGCTCATATTCCCTCCTATACTTCTTTACTTATCGCCAACGTAGATATTCATCGCCTGCTCAGTAGAGGCATCATTGTGAATCATCGCCATCAACGCATCTACCACTCGGCTTGGGTTCGGGTGCTGATAAATATTGCGGCCATACACCATGCCCAAGGCTCCTTGATCGAGTAGTGCTCTCGCTTTCGCAAACACTGATTCAATATCTTCCCTGCCGCCACCGCGTACAAGTACTGGACAACGCGCCGCTTCGACAACTTTATGGAAGTCATCAGCATGTGTAGTTGGGTCAGCTTTGATAATATCTGCGCCAAGCTCACGGGCCATACGCACTAGCGTGACAATTTTTTCGCAGTCACCGTCAACCATGTAAGCTTGACCGTGTGTATTTGGCTGCATGACCAAAGGCTCTATCATCAATGGCATACCATACTTTTCACACTCTGCTTTTACTTTGCTGATATTGTCTACGCATTGCTTAAACAGCTCTGGTTCGTCGGGCAGCATAAACAAGTTAACCACCACACACGCCGCGTCCATTTGCAAAGCTTGAATCAAGGGCTGCTCAGCATTTTGTAGCAAAGCCCACATATGACGATGACGCTCAGCGTTATAAGGGTTACCCAAATCAATACGCATAACCAATGCAGGTTTGTCTTTACCATCGACGGTTTGCAGTAAGTCGGCTTGGCCTGCGTTCATCTGAATGGCATCTGGCTTCGCTTTAACGAGCTGACCGACCACTGAAGACATATCTTCTAATCCGTCGAGAAACGATGGCTCATTGCACACGCCATGATCTATCGCTACATCGAGGCATCGTCCATTGCTGAATAAGCGATTCATCCTCACTTTATTGGTTAAATACATACTCTTCTCCATTTACGAGTTGTTCGTTTTCAATAATCTTTGTTCGCGTAACCGCTTCACTGTGGCTTAGAGGTTGATCCAGCACGACTCCGTGTAGATTAAACAGCACCTCTTGGGCGTTTTCACGATCGGCGACTTTTTCTGTCTCACTCCAATTGAAATGAGTTGCCACCAGTTCTGAAAGCTCATCAAATACTTGGCTATTTAGCTTGCCTTCAATCGCAATCGAGGTGCGACGTAAGATGACATCTAAGGTGGTGGCGACAAATTCGGTTTGTAAGATGTAATTGATTTCGCCTACGGTGTAGTCTGGCAATGAGCGCAAGGGCTGATCACAATGACTGTCCAAACGACGTAATAGCTCTTCACACTTGGTGCCATAACGCTTCAACCAGACACTAAGTTGATGCATTGAGCGGTACGGGTAGCTCTCTCTAAGTCGGTACAGGTAGAGCTCTTGTTCGCTTTCGTTGGCCGGATAATTAGCGCCGCCACCAATCGCTTTTTGCTTGGTACTGCATCTTCTTTCGATGTTGAGCGATGCCAACAACTCATCGGCCACCTCTTCACCAAAGGCCCTAAAGGTTGTCCATTTGCCCCCGATCAACGAGTACACTTTTGTCTTACCAATGCTGTCTCGTTTTATTGCATGACTTCTAGGAATTTGCCCCGTTGTCGAAGTGTTGACCGATGGCAAAGGACGCACGCCACAAAACTGATAAACAATTTGCGAACGGCTAATTTCTAACTCCGGCAGCACACCTTTCAGTGAAAGTAGTATGTAGTCAATCTCTTCCTCGGTGCACTTTACGGACTCGGGGTCACTGACGGGAATGTCCGTTGAACCGATGAGCACCTTGCCAAAATATGGAAATAAAATGCACACTCGCCCTTCGCTGTTCTCATAAAACAGCATGTTGCCATCTAGCTGATCGACGAGCTGCTGGTTGTCGACAATGATGTGTGACCCCTTAGTGCCCTGCATGTATTGGCTAGGTGCTTGTAGCAAGCCATTGGTGAAATCCACCCAAGCACCGGTCGCATTGACAATGTGCTGAGTACTAACATTGACCGAATTACCTGACTGTCTCTGGTTAAGACGTAATTCACCGTCGTTAAACTGGGTCACTTTGCTATAGTTGAGCGCGATTCCACCCGCTTCAATGCCCTCTTGAATAAGCTCAATGGCCAAGCGTTCTGGAGAGCTAATCCAAGCATCGAAATAGGTCGCACTACTGCGTACTTGATTACCCATTAAAGGCCAGCGCTGACGCGTTGATTTGGCAGAATGCATTTTATGAGCAGGCATAAGCTGATCGCGCTTGGTAAACCAATCATATAGCGTCAAGCCAAGCTTAATCACCACTGAGCCCCGCTGTGATGGGCGATCTTTCAAACCTAAGAACTTTAACAATCCATCGAACATTCCTGACCAAGTGGAGTAAATTGGTATCGTTGTTTCCAGCGGAGCAACCAAATGTGGAGCGTTATCCAAAAGGCGATTGCGTTCAAATAGCGCTTCTTTCACTAAATCAAACTCGCCATTTTCGAGGTAACGTAAACCCCCATGGATCATTCTCGACGGTGCAGCGCTGGCTTTGGAGCAAAAGTCATCTTTCTCAACCATCAAGACTTTCACACCTTGCAATGCCAATTCCCTAAACACGCTAATCCCATTGATGCCGCCACCAATCACGACGACATCAAACTCATTCGTCGTTTCTAAACTGTCAAATCCGGTCTTATTATTTTTCATTGCGCTCCCTGCCAACTATCTGGGTGATCCCGAACGACCCGTACTAAGCCAGTTCAAGCTCACCAAAGAACTCATGCGATTTAGCATCTATAAATTTGACTTCTTCATGAGTCAGTATCACTTGTCCTGCCGCCGCGTTCTCTATCGCCTGCGCTGCATTTCGAGCACCACATAGTGCATAAGTGATCCCTGGCTGTTGCAATGTCGCCGCAATCACTAACTGAGCCACAGAGATATTCTTCTGACGCGCAATGGGTTCAATTGATTGGCAGAACTGCTGTACCCATCGACGGTTTTCGACAGTAAACATTGGATCTGTGATACGTTGGTCATCTCCGGTAAATGTGCGCTCTGGAGAGATTTTTCCACTCAATAGCCCCATCGCCAAAGAAGAATAGCTAAGGCAAGACACTTGAGTTGCGATCGTTTTCGACAGTAGGTTCTCCTCAAGCTGTCGTTCGATCAGATTGTATTTCTCTTGCACCGCATCCACGACGCCGCATTGTTGATACGCCGCCAATTCCGCTTGATTGGCATTGCTGATCCCTATTGCTCGGATCTTGCCGGCTTTTTTTAACGCAAGTAACGCGTCCATCGTTTCTTCAACTGGGGTCGTTGGGTCTTGCCAGTGAGTGATGTACAGATCTAAGTAGTCGGTCTGCAAACGTTTCAAACTTTGCTCAACTTCATAGTGGATAGCATCTGCGCCTAAGTAACGATGGACAGGTTTACCATTCTCGTCGAAGAAATGATTACCTTTATCTGTGTGCCAAACCAAACCGCATTTCGTCGCCAATACAACTTGCTCGCGCTTGCCCTTTATAGCTTTGCCTACCAACTGTTCGGAAACACCTAAGCCATACGCAGGAGCAGTATCAATCAGCGAAACACCACAATCCAATGACGCATGAATGGCTTCAATTGCCGCTTTTTCGTCAGTGCCACCCCACATCCAGCCGCCCATTGCCCAAGTGCCTAAGCCGATCACTGATGCATGAATGCCTGATTGTCCAATCTCTCTTGTTCGCATAACTTTCCCCTATTTTGCTTGTTCTAAAACACTGGCTATTGTGTCTTCGTCCGAAACTATTCCGTTAATTAACCCACCTCTCAGTGCGGCAAGCATTGCTGACACCTTCGACTGAGTTGCCGCAACACCGAAGCTGTGCTCGATATTGCCAAGTTCTGTTAAGTTCAAACCCACTAACTTGCTATTGATCTGCTCTGCGCATTCTGCGCCGTGTTCGTCATATAAATGCGCGAGTACCTCGCCCTGACACTGGTGGCTGATTTGAGACTCAAATTGCTGCCCACTTAATGATCGCAAATCGTAGTAACTATCTGTTTCACTGGCGACAGAACCAATCCCGACCAAGGCAATATCTGCATTGCGCGCTATGTCGAGCACTTCTCTGACGCTACGCATCTCCATTAACATTTCGCGTTGCTCATCAGTATCAACAAACAGCGGGGCGTGGAGCTGAGTACTACTGCCGCCCAGTTTTTCTGCTAAGCGAGAAGCAAGATAATTCACATCCGTAAAGTGATGCCCTTGCACGCCGCCTGTTGCAGGCACCACCTTTACATTAGGAAAGCTCATCGGTTTTATCTGCTCTACAATCATCGACATGGTTTTACCGCCACTTATGCAAATAACGCTGTTTGGCTTAAGCGTCTCTATCAGTAGCTCACCTGCAGATTGAGCGACCTGTTGGGTAACCACTGCTTCATCTTGACTAAGGCTCGGCTGAATAACCGCAGTTTTCAGTGAGAACATATCAAGTAGACGTTGTTCTAATGTGTAGGTGCGTTCTTGCGGAAGGTTCAAAGTGATTTCAACTAAACCATCATCATGAGCTTGCTTAATGACACGGTTGACCTTAGCTGTCGATAAACCAAGTTGCTTAGCAATATCTGACTGACTGCAGTTCTCCATATAACGTAGTGTGAGGATTTTTGCCGTCTGCCTTAATATGTCGTCTCGCTCACTCATCGCCATATACGCTCTCCTACTTACCTTTCATCGCTTGTGGGACGCTCTTCTTTACTACTCATTTACCCGCCCAACAAAATGTAAACAAATCGTGAAATTTATTTCACTTGAGTAAAAAGTAATCACAAAAAGCACACCTTGCAAGTTAAAATGATACCAATCGTATCGTTATGACCATTTAAGTGCAGCAGATCACAATAACAGTCAAAACTGATACGTATTGTATCGTTATGCTATTGACCGGTTACATTTT
Source organism: Vibrio tubiashii ATCC 19109 (assembly GCF_000772105.1). Taxonomy (NCBI): domain Bacteria; kingdom Pseudomonadati; phylum Pseudomonadota; class Gammaproteobacteria; order Vibrionales; family Vibrionaceae; genus Vibrio; species Vibrio tubiashii. Next base: position 1,386,440 of record NZ_CP009354.1, on the reverse strand, counting down.
GTTCACTAACTTTTAACACGTGAAATATATTTCACCTGTCTGAAAGATAATTCACATCATTGAGAACAACGGGTTGTACTGCTTAAGACGAGAATGAGATGGACGTAAATCCAATAGCAGTTGTTGCTCCGAAGACGAGTGAATACCACATATAAATGGAGAAAATTATGAAGTCAGCGACTTTAAACAAGATGCTAAAAAAAGGACTTATTGCAACGAGTATTCTCGTTGCGTCTAGTTTCTCAGCAACAACACTGGCCAATGAACGTATTGCATTTTTCGTTTCCGACCTTTCCAACGTGTTCCACCAGTCACAAGCGACAGAAGCGAAACGTTATGCGAAAGAGAAGTACGGTGCAGAAGTGGTTATTTTTGATGGCAAAGCAGACTCTGCGGTGATGACGCAGAATGTTGACCAAGTGGCTGCGGGTGCATTTGACGGCGCTTCACTGCATATTTGGGATGGCGAAGCTGCCACCCCTGGCGTAGAAGAAGCGCTAGATGAAAAGATCGCGATGACCTCTTTCTTTAGCCCGATTACCGATACTGGTATCCCAACAGCGCGAAGCGATGAGGCAACCGTCTCTTTTGAAATGGGCGCTCAAATGGCAAAAGCTTGGAAAGAAGCCAACCCTGGCAAACCTATTGTGATGGTTCAGTTAGGCTGGCCTAACCATACAGAAGTGAGTTCTGGTCGCACAAACCCGTTTGCTGAAGGGGTGCTTTCAGTTGACCCAAGCGCGAAGAACCTTGGTGCACTTGATGCAAGTGGCGGTCAAGAAGCAGCCAAACAGATCATTGTCGACCTGCTCACTCAGCAGCCTGAAGTTAACCTTATCTACTCTGAAGCCTCTAACTTGACGGTCGGTACGATGGCGGGTCTTTCTCAGCTCGGACGCGGTAAGTTTAAAGATGGTAAACCTGTCACAGAGATTGTCGCGAGTGTGGACTTCGACTCAGTGGAGTTCGAACAGATTTATGATCCAAATTCTAGCTTGAAGGTCTCTATGGGCTTACCGCCAATTGAAACGGCTCGCGGACGCATCGACTTAGTCATGGACGTTATCAATAACAAAGTGGCTTCAAGTAACGATACGGCGCAAGAGTTCTTCTACAAAGCTTACACCATCTCTTACTGGACAATGCCTCAGCCGGATGCAGAGAAGTGGCTAGAAGCTCAGTTTGGCAACTAACCATTATTACTGGGCGATCTGATTGATCGCCCAGTTACTCAATATTCAATGAATCAAAACAAGGAAAGAGCGGCTTCATCTGTACCGTCTGCAGTGACTGAACAGTTTTGAAGATCCACCATATTAAGGAGAGATCATCTTGAATACTCACAATTCAACTTCTGTTCTCTCAATTGAAGGACTCGTTAAAGACTACCCTGGCGTCAGAGCAGTCAACAACGTCAGCTTTTCAATTGAACGCAGCACAGTCCATTGCTTAATCGGCGAAAATGGCGCGGGAAAATCCACCTTGGTAAAAATGATCACAGGTGCGATTCAACCAACCCAAGGCACAATGAAGGTCAACGGTAAGTCATACACGCCAAACGGTACACAGAGTGCCCGTGAAGCTGGCATAGCGACTCTGTTTCAAGAGCTACACGTTGTTGACGAACTAAGCGTGCTGGAAAACTTAACTCTGGGTATGGAGCAAAGCCGCTTTGGATTTCTGATTAAATCTGATTTAGAGCAACGCGTTATTGATACGTTGGCGACTATTGAGCCATCAATCGATCCTTATGCGCGTGTCTCAACCCTAGGGGTTGCGCAAAAACAGATCATAGAAATTGCTCGCGCAGCCTCATCCGGCGCCAATGTCATTATTATGGACGAACCCACCGCTGCATTATCAGAGCGAGAAGTTGAACGTCTATTTACCGTTATTCGCCGATTGCAAGAACAGCAGGTTACGGTGATCTACATCTCCCATAAGTTGGATGAGATTTTATCACTGGGAGATAGAGTCACTGTGATGCGCGATGGGCAACATATCGCTACCAAGCCAATGACAGAGGTGAAGGGACGCGAAGAGCTGATCGACATGATGATTGGACGAAGTATCCTTCATGACTACACACCACGCGACACCATCAGCGACGAAGTGTTTTTATCCGCTGAGAGACTGAACAATCATAGGCTGAAAAACGTTTCATTTACCATTAACAAAGGCGAGATTGTCGGGTTTTATGGTCTGGTTGGTGCGGGTAAAACTGAAATCGCTCGTGCTATTTTTGGCGCAGACAAGGTCTCTGGCTCTATTAAACTTAACGGTCAAGAAGTAGGGAAATCTCCTAGAGAGGCGATCGCGGCAGGTATTGCTCTTGTCCCTGAAGAGCGCCGCACACAAGGGCTGTTTACCAACTTAACCATTCGCGAAAACATCCCAGTCATGAACTTACCTAGAATGTCAGATTTCGGCGTATTTAGACAACGCGATGAACTCAATGCCGCGCTCGACTATGTCGATAAACTATCCATCGCCACCAGTTCAATAGAAAAACACACGGAAAAACTCTCTGGTGGTAACCAGCAAAAAGTGGTCATTGCCAAATGTCTTTTCTCGCAGGCCAAATTACTGTTACTCGATGAGCCAACTCGCGGTGTCGATGTCGGCGCGAAGAAAGAGATCTACGACTTAGTGAAAGAACTCGCCAATCAAGGCAACTCTGTTGCCGTCTTTTCTACCGAACTTGAAGAGATTCTCGGCGTATGTGACCGCATCTTCCTTCTTTATGACGGCTCTTTGGTTTCAGAAATCACTAACGGCTCTGACGTTGACACCAATTTCATTTTGAACGCCGCGACAGGTGGCCTGCAGGAGGCAGTATGATTAACACTACACTGGGTGCTGAGACCTCTCCGCAACACCTTAAGAATCGAGTCAGCGACCAAATGTACATTACGATGCTGGTTGCCGGCGTCGCTATCGGGCTATTTTTAGTCGCTTCGGTATTTGTACCAAACTTTTTCCAAGTGCAGAACATGCTTAACTTGGTGACCAATAACTGGTCGGTGATTGCTCTGGGCATCGGAGTTTCATTCTTACTTATCTCGGGCAATTTCGACCTTTCCGTCGGCGGTATCGTCGCTTTATCGGGCGTCTTATCAGTTTGGTTCGCCCAAGCTGCAGTTGGCGGTTCAGCACTTTCTACCGGATTAGGTTTACCATACTGGCTAGCCATTATTGGTGCCCTAGTTGGAGCCTTAGCCATAGGGGGTTTAAACGCACTGTTCGTGGTTAAGTTTAAAATCCCATCGATCATCGTTACCTTAGGTACCATGATGGTCGCAAGGGGCATTGCCCAAGTGATCACTGAAGGCTCACAAAGAAATACCAATCTACCCGCTGAATTTGGTTATCTAGGAAATCTCAAGGTGTTTGGCACCTCGATGCAGTTCCCAGTACTGTTTATGCTGCTTTTGTTAGCTGCGGCAATCTTTATTGAACGCAAAACCGTGTTCGGTCGCATTACCTATTGGATTGGCGCAAACCCAGAAGCGGCCAAGCTTTCCGGTATTAACAACGCTAAGCATATTACCTATCTCTACCTATTTAGCGCGCTTGTTGCAGGAGTTGTCGGCATTTTGCTTTCCTCTGAGTTTAAGTCTGGCTTCTCTAACCGTGGTTTGCTGATGGAGTTTGATGCTTTGGTCATTGCTCTACTTGGCGGCATTGCCATTGCCGGAGGCTTCGGCTCAGTTATTGGTATGTTCTTCGGCGCGATCATTCTCGCAGTGGTCACCTCCGCGGCTACCGGCCTTACCCTGTCACCTGACTGGCAATTTATCTTGAAAGCCGTCGCGGTCTTTTTAGCAATAACGGCTCAAACCTGGGCTCTATCCCTTAGAAATAAATAGTGATGGTGAATGCAATGTCTGAATCAACAAAAGTATTAAGCACTCCACCAGCCCTAGGTGGTCAGGTTGCTGAATTTATTAGAAATTACTATATCTATTTTGTATTAGCTGCCATTGTGGTCTTCCTTAGTAGCGTTAACCTCGATCAGTACGCGCTGTTTGAACGCGGCAATTTCTTGTACAAGAAGAACGTGATTAACATTCTGCGAGTTTCCGCGCCAATACTGGTTCTGGCCGGCGCCTTTACCTTGCTCATGGTCTCGGGCTACATAGATTTGTCGGTTGGCAGCACAATGGGCTTAACCGCCGTGATCTACGCCATGCTCGCGATTAATGGTGTCCCCTTCATCGCTGCCTTTTCTATCACCGTTATGTGCGGGGTGCTGCTAGGTGCTTTTAACGGATTGTTAGTGGTCAAATTTAACATTACCCCCGTCATCGCCACTCTCATTACATTAAGCCTATACAAGGGCATTGCCCTGCTGTTAGTGGAAGATGGTGTCTCTGCCATCAAATCTATGGGTGATATGAAGATGCCAAGTTGGTTTAACGACTATGCCCGTGATGCCGTCTTACTTGGTTTGCCAATGGCATTTTGGGTTGCCGTTGGCGTAACTGCTCTGCTGATTATTCTGCAAAACCGTTCGCTACTTGGTAAGTATGCCGCGGCAACAGGAGGTAACCCGACTGCAGCTAAACTATCTGGTATTAAAACTGGATTGGTGGTGTTTGCTCTCTATGCCATTGTTGGCGCTACTGCCTCATTAGCCGGTATTGCTCGCGCAAGTTTTATGTCTTTAGGTGACCCTTTATCAGGCGATGGTATGGAACTAACTGCAATTTTGGTTGTGCTGATTGGCGGCACTGCATTTAGCGGTGGTGAAGGCAAAGTGCTACGTTCGTTTATTGGCGCGCTGATCATCATGACTTTGACCGTCGGTATGCTCACGCTCGTTCCGGCTTACTATCAAACTTTAGTAATAGGTGGCGCACTACTCGCAGCCGCAGCCTCTAACCATTTGGTTAGCCGCAAGCAACATCAGAGTTAACCTCTGTTTTCAACCCATAAAAAACCTGCCAATTTCGTGTAGAAAGAGGCAGGTTTTTACTATCTAGTCAGTGGTAATTAATCGCGTAGCGATGCACCAAACTTCTCAGATACGTCAGCAAGGATAGCGTCAACCGCGCCAGCGATGTCTGCATCTTCAAGCGTATGCTCATCTGACCGTGTTGTCAGCGTACTCGCTAAGCTCTTCTTACCTTATTATCTAACCTCTTTATACTTGCAGGCTAACTCTACGACTAATGTCTAAGCCACTGAGACTATTTGTTTTTTTCAGTTTGGTTTAAGGTACTAACAACTTCAACGATTCGATTTTGCAAGGTGATTTGTTCTTTATTGCTAACTGTGAACCTCAGGCTTTTACAACAGTACCAATGATATTCAAGCTTGTTTTCGACCCTATTCTCAGTCAGTTATCTTCACTTTTAAATAATAACTCAAGTTACCCCCAATAGAGATTTATCGAATTCTTTGTAGAGAAACGAATATCACTCACTACTCCGCTACCTCTTAATACCGGGAGTAGATTACGTTTGTTGGAACAACACACCTCAGAGTGTGAACGAAAGGAATCAAAATGAGCAGTACTTTAGAGTCCGCACATATAAGAACAGATAAGCCTCAAGCCAATGAGGATGAACTCAGTTATGAACAACAACACAAACCAAGCTCTGAATTTGAGTCCCGAGAGCAGTATCTAGAGCACGAATTGCAAATCATGTCGCCTAAACGCTGGCGTCCAAACTTGCCGTTTAAAGATTATCGATTTGAGATTGAAGACACCATCCCAGCAATGGCGGCGACCATTGGTAAAGTGGTAATGGTGGGCGCTATTGCAGCAACCTTTGCCGTAGCTCTAGGGCTAAACGAAGGGTTTATTCTAGAAAATGTTCGTTATGAATTACTTATCGCTTCAGTTTTCATTATTCTTTTCTCTGGCTTTCTATTGCCGACCGCTAACCTTGCAGGTACACACGGCCCACTCATCCCTTTAATTCCTATTGTTGTTGCCGCTGGCGGGCACCCGATGGCCTTTGGCTTGCTGATTGGCGCGTTTGGCTTATTGCTGGCCATCAGTAAAGGTGGCAGCATGTTGGCAAATCTCACCAGTAAAGGTGTGTGTGGCGGCTTATTACTCTACCTAGGCTTTGTAGGGACCGTTTCTCAAGTCAAAAAGCTATTCGCTTGGGCTGAAGGAATTGGTATGAGTCACATTGCTTTCGTCGTGATCTTTTGTACCATTATTTTGTACGCACTATTGGAACATTTCCGTAAGCGTTGGCTAGCTGTACCTCTTAGTTGCTTGCTGGGTGGCACGTTAGCTTTTGCGATGGGCGCACCGTTTTCTTTCCAAACCGAGCCTGGTTTGCCTCATATTAACCCTATGTATTGGTGGGGAGAAAATACCGGTTGGATGTTAGGCCTACCGACAATTGAACATTTCATGGTGGTATTGCCGTTTGCTATTTTAGCTGTGGCTATGTGGTCGCCAGATTTCTTAGGCCATCAAGTGTTCCAAAAAATCAGCTACCCAGAACGCACGGAAAAAGTGCACATGAACATTGACGATACCATGACCACGGCTTCTATTCGTCAGACGTTTGGTTCTTTGCTTGGTGGTACTAACTTTACCTCTTCATGGGGTACTTACATCGTGCCAGCCGCAATTGCTAAACGCCCTATTCCTGCTGGCGCTTTGCTAACGGCTCTGTTTTGCATCATCGCCGCAATTTGGGGCTACCCGATGGATTTAGCTATCTGGCAACCTGTACTTTGTGTTGCGCTAATCGTTGGTGTATTCGTCCCATTGCTAGAAGCTGGCATGGAAATGACGCGCGAAGGAAAAACCACTCAATCTGCCGCGATCGTCGTATTTTCATCAGCGCTAGTAAACCCTGCATTTGGTTGGTCTCTAACCATGCTGTTAGACAACTTAGGTTTAGTCGGTTGTAAAGAACGTAGCGGTGAACTGAGTAAAATGAGCCGTTGGGTGTTGCCTAGCATTATGTTTGTGGTGCTAACCAGCGTGATGGCGTTAGTTGGGCTTCTACCAGGGCTACCAGCGGTTATCCCTAGCTTTCGCTAACCGTTAGACGCGAGTTGAAGCCAATGGGTATTTAACTTCTCGGTTATATCTGCAATAACTAAGGCCTCGCAATTGCGAGGCCTTTGGTTTCTATCAGACGGTTAGAACTGGTGTGGTTGCTCAAGCATTGGGAAGTGGCCTAAGTTTCCAATGTAGTAAATGCTGTAGTCCTTAATGTGTTTCTTGTTCGCTTCTGAATCGGTAGACCATAGGGAGTGCCGTCCCACTAAGTTGGTCGATATTCTCTAAAAATGTCGGCAATAACTTAGTTACTATATGTGTCTGTGGGGGGAATTTCAGAACGTATGTAACTAGTGATAAACGACATGAATCGGCTTATTAATCTCAAAAGTAAAAGTACAAGGTGCTGGGTTTATGACATTTATCCAGATGCCTCTTTTTGACCGAGAAATTTGACAGCCCCGATTGGTGGCAAAGATATTAATATTCCTTTAGCAAAGAGCTATTCCATTGATTGGATCAAGAGTGGCGAACATTGTTTTTTTGAAATTCAGGGAAAGCGTGTGACTGAAGCTTCGTGAGTGTACTCTTTAAGCAACAAAAGGCTTATTTTAGACGTCAATCCAAAATGTGATTAAGTGCAATGCTTACTAATGCATATATGGTAACATCCATTCATTTTTTAGTATGAGTAGTTGTTATGTTTATAAGTGAGCTTTGTATAGAAAACTTTAGATGTTTCGGGTCAGGGCAAGATAAATTGGTCATGCCATTACAGCTAGGGCTTAATACTCTAGTCGGCGAGAATGATGCGGGAAAAACAGCTATCATCGATGCTATTCGCATGCTTTTAGGTACTAGAGATCAGGAGAGTATCAGACCTAGTATTGATGATTTCCATTACTCTGACTCAAAAGACCAATCTAAAAGTCTTTCTATTGCGGTTACTTTCTTAGGTTTAACACTTCCAGAGCGGGTGAGTTTTGCTGAATATCTCACTTATCAGCCTGAGAATACGGAGAATCCTGTGATCTTGAAGGTCACTTTACGAGCAGTGCTACAGAACGATAAAGTTCGCACGACTATATTTTCTGGTAATCCGACAGGTTCCCATGGTCTTAGAGAAATTGATATTGAAACAAGGGACAAACTGCGTTCAACCTACCTTCGTCCGTTGAGAGATGCTGAAAAAGAAATGGACGCGGGAAGGAGCTCTAGAATTTCCAAGATCTTAAAAAGGCAATCAGCGATTGATGAAGGAGAATCGATACTAGATATTTCTGCCGTGTCAGAAGATAAATTTGGCGAAGTAGTAGAGAAGTTAGGAGTCGTTGGTATTGCTCGACTAGTTAACCAATTATTAGAAGGTCATCCTGCTGTAAATTCAACCACGAATGAACTAAATGTTAACTTTCTAAAACCCCTACAAATGTTGGGTGATAACCTTCAAGCAAATTTGGGGATTGGTCCAAACGCCGATGATGAAATGTTAAAGAGGCAGATGCTTGAGAAAATAGGCATAGCTTTAGATAACGTTGGCGGTAAGCGTGGGCTTGGCTCGAATAATTTATTATATATAGCATGTGAAATGCTATTACTGTCTGAGTCTAAAGATGAACTTGCATTATTGATAATCGAAGAGCCTGAGGCGCATTTACACCCTCAAAGACAATTGAAGTTAATTCAATATCTACAAGATAAAGTGAACAAGCATAAGCAAGATCACGAGATTCATCTACAGGTTTTATTGTCAACTCACAGTCCCACTCTAGCGTCTAAATTACCGATAAAGTGTATGGTAATGGTACATAAAGGTAAGGTGTTACCTCTTAGCATGGCAGGTAGTACAGACGGTGACTATACATTTCTTGAACGTTTTATAGATGCGACAAAGTCGAATTTATTTTTCTGCAGGGGTCTGATGATTGTAGAGGGGGATGCAGAAAACCTCTTATTACCATCGGTTGCGAAAATACTAGGTCTCGATTTTACAGAAAACGGTGTATCAATAGTGAACGTAGGTCACACTGGCCTTAGTCGCTATGCTAATGTTTTTTCGGGCACAAGCGAGTATCCAAACCCTGGAATTAAAGTGGCGTGTTTACACGATTTAGATTTAATTCCTTATCAAGCAGCACGGGAACTTAATCTGGAGTCGGTGAAAGACAAAACTGAACTATCTGACTTGTGGGATAGCTTTAACACATCCTTAAAAGCAGGTGAACAGGTTGACTTTGAACTTCTTAACTCGCAATTGCCCCAAAATGTTATTTCTGGCTTTGAGCTCAACTCCTTCGACCAATCTAAGGTGACCAGTGCCAATAGGGAGTATAAAGGGGACTTTGTTAATGGTTTTTACTCTAGTCCTTGGACATTAGAGTACTCGCTTGCATTTCATGGTTTAGCGAAAGAAGTTACCATCGCTGCTTGCCTTGCCAAGGCCGAACCATCCAAGCGCTACGATCAATCTAATCATGAAAAAATAGTTTCAGTTGCCGAAGATTATTATGAGTACTTGAATGGGACGTACAGTGAAAGTGAAGTCTTGGCAGGTAAGGTTTATGAACTATTTCTATCATCTGTTAACGTTTCAACTCATATTGAAAACGAACATGCTGGTTTAGTTCTTAGCGGTAAAGCATCTAAAGCCGCGGCTGGGCAACACCTTGGTCGGTTGCTCGAAATGATGGACCAAAAGTTAGAAAGTGATGGATACACACAAAGGGATCGAATCGAACATTGGAAGGATTTACTTCCAATTGCAGTGGTAGAAGCAGTTGAGCATGTAATCCCATCAATGCTTTTGGAGACCGAAAGTGACTAATATTCGAGAGCTTTTAAGCTGCAATCAAGACTTAGACGCTAATCCATTTACGGATGATGATATCCAGTGGGTTGAAGGTATTCTCGGGCTGAACAATGGATTTGACGAGCATCAGTTGCTTGTTCTGCAAAGGCTTGATGATTTAGATGTAGAGGCATGCCCTGGGAGCGGGAAAACTACAGTATTAGTCGCAAAGTTAGCTTTATTAGCTAGGTACTGGAACTCAAAAACACATGGCATTTGTGTGTTATCTATGACTAATGCCGCTAGAGAGGAGATTCAGGAGAGACTTGGGGAAACTGAAGAGGGCCAAAAGTTACTAAGTGGCCCCCATTTTATTGGGACGATCCACAGTTTTTTCAGTGAGTTCTTAGCGAAGCCGTATTTGAACTCCAAGGGGATTGCGATTGTTAATATTGACGATGATTTTTGTCGCTCTCAGCGACTTAGAACACTTCAGAAGGATAATTATAGTGAGGTGGCAGACTATCTAGTAGCTAAGCAGGTTGAGAAGAAGACTAACATAGTCACAACTAAAGGAGAGCATACTCCGGATCATCAAAAAGCTGCTGCATGGCTAGCGGAGTACGAAGCAAAATCTTTGGAAGAACGGAGGTATGGAATTCCTTCAAGTTGGAAAATTACCGATGAGTCGTACAACTTGATTCGAGTTAACTTCGGAAAAGAATATTCTCTTGATCTACCAGAGCCAATGGAGAGCTTGCTGAAAGAGTGTATTAAGGAAGTAGCTCATAAAGGGATATTTTGCTTCAGTGATTTATTTGTGTATGCAAAAGCACTTATGAAGTCTTCGAGTGATGTATTCCAAATTCTTAGGAAACGATTTCCATTGCTGTTTATCGATGAAGCCCAAGATACATCTAGCTCACAAGCTCTTATTTTATACGAGTTATTCATGTCCTACATTGATGATCTCGAACCGGTTACAAGACAACGATTTGGTGATGCAAATCAAACAATTTATACATTTGAACCACCAATGGCTGCGGATGGAATAGATCCATACCCATCATCTGATATTGAAAGGCTCTCACTTCCAGTGAGTCATCGATTTGATATGAGTGTGTCTGATATAGCATGTAAGTTCGAAACTCACCCTCTTAGCCCTATGATGCAAGGAGTAAGACAGGATGATAAGGGGGGAAGAGGGCATTGTATCTTGGTATTCAATGAGGACTCAAGAATGGCTGTGATTCCGGCATTCGCAGAACTTGTTGCTAAGGAGATGGAAGAGCTTGACCTTGACCTAGCAAAATTCAGAATTTGTTCTCATATACAGAAAGAAAAAGATACAGAAGTTTCTGAAGGTAACTACGCTAGAACGATTAGAGATTACTTTACCCCTTATATAGCGGACAAGATGACGAAAGATTATCAGCAACATAAAGCTCTGATTAGTTACTTCCGTCATGCCCGATATTTGGTTAGAGAGACTAAATGCTTAAGTTCTGGTCTCGAAAAAGTATCGGAAGGTATCTTAAAAGGGTGCTATTTGGTAAGTGTTGATAGTGAACAGACCAAAGGGACTCGTTACGCAAAGATTAAATCAGCTCCTAACAAGTACAGAGCGATCGTTAGAGAGATCAATGACAAGTGTGCAAAAGATTTTTCGAATAAAGTTGTTGACACACTTACAAATAATGCGGGTATAACTGAAACGGAATGGCCTGCCATTATCTCAATTGCGACTGATGTTATTCAATCGCTATTAGGGATAGAAGAAGTTGACTCTTCTTTCGAGTTCCTAACATGGAAAGGTGAAGATGTCCCCCCTCAGAGCAGTGATACTGGAGACGTTGATAGAACCAACATCTATAGACATGAGCTTCTGCCATCAAGGAAAAAGTTAGATTTTAAATTAGGTACTATCCACTCTGTTAAAGGACAAACCCATACGGCCACATTATTGTTAGATTGTACAAATAGAGGACCTATTTTAGGCCAGCTCAAACCATTCTTTCTTGGTTCAAAACTCACATCAGAAGCAACCACTCAGCAAAAAAGTTGGTTAAACACTCTATACGTAGGCTTAACTCGCCCTACGCATTTGATTTGTGTCGCGATTCCTGAGTCCCATAATGGCTTTAGAGGAAGTACCCTTTCTTGGACAGAAGATGACTTTCAGGAACTAAAAGCTAAGGGCTGGAAAGTAGCTAGAGTGAAAGAGTGTTCGTCTTTGGAATATCTATAAACTGTAGTGGATGAGTGATATTGGCCATCTAATTTGTCCAATAATGAGTTATCACCCTACTCCTTATTTGCCCCAAACAAAAAGGCCTCGCAATGCGAGGCCTTTGGTTTTCTATCTAATCAGAAATGATTAATCACGTAGCGACGCACCGAACTTCTCAGATACGTGAGCAACGATAGCGTCAACCGCGCCAGCGATGTCTGCATCTTCAAGCGTACGCTCAACTGACTGTAGTGTTAGCGCGATAGCTAGGCTCTTCTTACCTTCTTCAACGCCTTTACCAACGTAAACGTCGAATAGTTTCGCGTCTTTCAGGAACTCACCACCTTGCTCTAGACATGCTGCAACGATGTCGCCAGAAGCAACTGCTTCATCAACAACGACCGCGATGTCACGACGGTTTGATGGGAACTTAGAAAGCTGTACTGCTTCAGGGATCACTTTAGTGCTGATTGCAGACCACTCAACTTCGAATACGATAGTACGGCCGTTTAGACCAAACTTACGCTCAAGTTCTGGGTGAACTGTACCAATCACACCTACCTGCTTGCCATCAACGACGATAGCTGCAGATTGACCTGGGTGAAGCGCTGGATTCGCTGCTTTATCTTCAGCAGAAAGCGCTGCGAAAGAGTAAGCTACTTCGTTAGCTGTTAGCTCAAGAACCGCTTCTAGATCGCCTTTCAGGTCAAAGAAATCAACCGTGTTGGTTTCGATGTCCCAGTGCTCTTCGCTGCGAGTACCTGCGATAACACCTGCAAGCATAGGCTCTTGGCGCATACCGTTTTCAGCAGACTCACATGGGATGAAACGTAGGCCGTATTCGAATAGACGAACACGTGGCTGTTGACGTTTCTGGTTGTGAACAACAGTGTTTAGTAGACCTTGGATTAGGCCTAGGCGCATTGCTGACATATCCGCAGAGATTGGGAATGGCAGGATTAGCGGCTCAACACCTGGAACAACAAGTTTTTGCTGCTCTGGCTCAACGAAGCTGTAAGTGATCGCTTCTTGGTAACCACGGTCAACAAGTAGGTTACGAACGCGTTTTAGCGGAATGTTCGCTTCAACGTGGTCGTGCATCTTAAGTGCTGCCGCTGGGTTTTGGTTAGGAATGTTATCGTAACCGTAGATACGACCTACTTCTTCAATTAGGTCTTGCTCGATTGCGATATCAAAACGCCATGTCGGTGCTGTTGCTGTCCAACCTGCGTCTGTAGTCTCTACAGTTAGGCCAAGACGCTCTAGGATCTCAACAACATCGCTGTCTGCAATGTGGTGACCTAGTAGGCTATCTAGCTTAGTGCGACGTAGTGATACTGTGTTTGCTTTTGGTAGGTCAGCTTCTGACTCTACTGCAACAACAGGCGCTACTTCACCGCCACAGATCTCAACAAGAAGTTCTGTTGCACGCTCCATTGCGCTTGTTTGTAGTGCGAAATCGACACCACGCTCAAAACGCATTGAAGAATCTGTATGTAGACCGTAGCTACGTGCGCGACCACGGATGTGGTCTGGTGCGAAGAACGCACACTCAAGTAGTACGTCTTTAGTTTCAGTCGTTACACCAGACTCTTCACCACCAAAGATACCTGCGATAGCAAGTGCTTTGTTGTGGTCTGCTACTACTAGAGTATCAGCATTTAGCTCAGCTTCGTTGCCGTCTAGAAGAGTTAGCTTCTCGCCCTGCTCTGCCATACGAACCACGATACCACCTTCAATCTTAGCAAGATCGAATGCGTGCATTGGCTGGCCTTGCTCTAAAAGAACAAAGTTAGTGATATCAACTACTGGGTCGATAGAGCGAATACCACAGCGGCGCAGTTTCTCTTGCATCCAAAGTGGTGTTTCAGCTTGAACGTTTACGTTCTTAACCACACGGCCAAGGTAACGTGGACATGCTGCAGTCGCTTTCACTTCGATAGAAACTGTGTCGTCGATAGCTGGTGCTACTGGGTTAACCGCAGGCTCAGTTACGTCAGCACGGTTTAGAACGCCAACTTCACGCGCCATACCACGGATGCTGAAACAGTCCGCGCGGTTAGCCGTTAGGTCTACGTCTACTGTTACGTCGTCAAGACCTAGGAATTCGCGGAAATCAGTACCGATAACTGCGTCTTCTGCTAGCTCCATGATGCCATCAGATTCAACGTCGATACCTAGTTCAGAGAATGAACACAGCATGCCGTGTGATGGTTGACCACGTAGTTTTGCTTTTTTGATTTTGAAATCGCCTGGTAGAGCAGCACCAACAGTCGCAACCGCAACTTTGATACCTAGGCGACAGTTAGATGCGCCACAAACGATGTCTAGAAGTTCTTCAGCGCCAACATCTACTTTAGTTACACGTAGTTTGTCAGCGTCTGGGTGTTGACCACACTCAACCACTTTACCTACTTTAACGCCAGTGAAAGAACCAGCAACAGGTAGTACATCGTCTACTTCTAGACCCGCCATTGTGATTTGGTGTGTAAGTTCGTCAGTCGATACCGCAGGGTTTACCCACTCACGAAGCCAAGATTCGCTAAATTTCATAGTGATGTATCCCCTGGATTACTTGAACTGTTTTAGGAAACGAAGGTCGTTCTCGAAGAACGCACGAAGATCGTTTACGCCGTAACGAAGCATAGTCAGACGCTCAACGCCCATACCAAATGCGAAGCCAGAGTATTTCTCAGGATCGATGCCAACGCTGCGAAGTACGTTAGGGTGAACCATGCCACAACCTAGAACTTCAAGCCATTTACCGTTCTTACCTTTCACATCTACTTCTGCTGAAGGCTCAGTGAATGGGAAGTAAGAAGGACGGAAACGCACTTCCACTTCTTCTTCAAAGAAGTTGCATAGGAAGTCGTGCAGAATGCCTTTAAGCTGTGCGAAGTTTACGTTCTCGTCTACTAGCATGCCTTCCACTTGGTGGAACATTGGCGTGTGCGTTTGGTCGTAGTCGTTACGGTAAACACGGCCCGGTGCGATGAAGCGGAATGGTGGTTTACCATTTTCCATAGTACGGATCTGAACGCCAGACGTGTGAGTACGTAGCATTAGATCTGGGTTAAAGAAGAACGTGTCGTGGTCAGTACGCGCTGGGTGATCTTCTGCGATGTTTAGTGCATCAAAGTTATGGAATGCATCTTCAATCTCAGGACCAGACTCAGTGTTAAAGCCTAGCTCACCAAAGAACTGTTCAATACGCTCAACAGTACGAGTCACAGGGTGTAGACCACCGTTCTCGATACGACGACCCGGTAGAGTCACGTCGATTGTTTCTGCTGCAAGCTTCGCTTCAAGCTCTGCACGTTGTAGTGCGTCTTTACGAGCTGCGATCGCTTGTTGAACAACGCCTTTCGCTTTGTTGATCTCTTGACCAGCTTCACGGCGCTCTTCTGGTGGTAGTTTACCTAGGCTTTGAAGTTGAGCTGTTAGCTCACCTTTTTTGCCTAGATACTGAACACGCACTTCATCAAGTGCGACTAACGAATCTGCAGCTTCAATTGCTGCATTCGCGTTAGCAATGATCTCTTCTAGATGTTGCATCGTTTCCTCATCTACCTTTTGGTAGTTTCCATAAGGTTTCCCGGAAGGGAATTTCGGTATTTTCAAGTAGCTGTACATAGTAACGAAAGCAACGTTCAAAGCCAAACTGAAATATCCTTAGAATCGCCTGTTGGACACTTATCAAGCATCTAAATTGGCTAACCACTTTGATACTTGCCGCAAAGACATCACTTTTTGTTATTATTAACATAATCTAAAATAATTTTTATTCATTCATCAATAGCGATAAATTGGCTTTCAACAGAGTTAAGAAAGCAATTGAGGTAAACATGAATCTAACAATCACTCCTATTCTTCCTGAGCACAACCAAGCAATATGCGAAATTATTCAGAAGGTTGGCGCAGAATTTGGCGCTGTTGGTGAGGGTTATGGTCCTTCAGATGCAGAAGTGAGCAACATGAGCCAGCACTATACCCTTGAGAATAAGTCACTCTATCTTGTCGCTAAACTAGACGGAAAAATAGTCGGCGGATGCGGGCTCGCCCCATTTTCAAGTAGTGACAAAGTCTGCGAGCTAAAGAAGCTGTTCCTTCTGCCGGATAGCAGAGGGCTCGGTTTGGGTAGAAAGCTCGTGTCTGCTTGTCTCGATTTTGCTCGTGAACAAGGGTTCGAATCTTGCTATCTCGACACCTTATCCAATATGAATGCTGCGGTGCGAATGTATGAAACGTTTGGGTTTGAGCACTTATCCCAGCCACTGGAAGGCACTGAGCACAACAGTTGCGATGTCTGGATGCTAAAAGAGCTGTAATTGATGAATAACTACAAACTCCTGCCCGCTTTAAATGCTCTGCTTCAAACACAGAGCCTTACTGAAGCGGCTAAAAAGCTGAATGTAACTCAACCGGCAATGAGTCGAACACTCGGTCAAATACGAGATGCTTTTGGCGATCCCATTTTAGTTCGAGACGGAAAGGAGTTTGTGCTAACCAATAGAGCGCAAGAGTTAAAACAGACCTTGCCTAACCTACTGAAACAGATGGATGCGCTTTATCAACATTCAGATTTTAAGCTCGAAGACATTGAACGGCGCTTTCACATTGGGTTTGACTCGTTTGTCTCAGGCGCATCACTCCCTGAGATCGCGAAGCTTGTCGCTACAGACTGTCCGAACTCTTCTATTCTAGGTTCGATAATCGACAACGGACAGCTAGAGGCGCTTGCCACTAGCTCTTTTGATGTCGTTGCCACAATGGCGGTTGATGTACCCAATCATATTCATGGCAAACGTATCGCCAGTGACCATTATGTTGTAATCGGGTCAAAGCAGAGCTTAGGACAAAGTAAAATGCTGTCTTTACACGAGTATTTTGCAGCGAAACATATTCAGGTGAGTGGATTAGGTGACAAGACCCGCGAGGTAGATGGCGTGTTTAAGAAACGCGAACATCAAAGAGTCATCTCTGCGGTAATGCCTGATTTGCAGAGTGCTGCTCAGCTATTGGAAGTTAGTAGCAATATTATGACTGTCCCGAGCCATATTGCAGCAGCGTTGTGCCAACAGTATGGGTTGCAAACAGTAGCGCTGCCTTTTCAACTTCCAGAGCATCATTATTATTTGTTGTGGCACGAGAAACATCATAATGATCCCGCGCACAGGTGGTTTCGACAACAGTGCTTTCGCTTAATTAAAGTGCACTTTGATAGTTAGGCCGTAAAAGCTCTGAATGGGCGGCGTTAACTTTATTCCGACCTTCAGACTTAGATTGGTATACCGCTTCGTCTGCTGCTTTGATCAAATCGTTGTAGTCCGTCATGGCTTCTGTGCGCTGGGCTACCCCAACACTAATACTGCCTCGCCATACGCTCTCTCCCACTGGGACAAGCATTTGATTGACCTTATGACGAGTCAGCTCTGCAATATGAACGCCGCCTTGTGTGTCGGTGTTCGGGCAAATGACAAAAAACTCATCGCCCCCTAGTCGGCAAACTAGGTCGTCACTTCTGAACGAGTCTGCAAGCGTCTGAGAAAGCTCTGTTAAGAGCCTGTCTCCCGCATCATGGCCGGCACTGTCGTTAACTTGCTTAAAGTAATCGACATCAATCATAATACAAACGAGCGGTTCGTTGTTATGGGTCGACTCTTGCCAATACGCTTTAAGTTTGCGGATTGCACAGCGTCTGTTGGGTAGTTTTGTCAATGAATCGGTTAGAGATAGCTCTTCTAGTTGTTTATTCGCTTTAGAGAGCTGCTTGGTTCTTTCCTCAACTTTGTCTTCAAGATGTTGGTTAAGCTCTAAAAGCTCTTTATTCCTTTCAGACACCTGTTCAAATAAGCCATTGAGCGCTTTAAGTAAGGGTTCAGTAGAGCTGTCTTGTTGCTTCTCTTCGTTTTCCCACGCGACTTTAGGGTCAATACCGGACTCAATTTGTTTGACTTGACGCGACATATTCTGGTCTATACCCAAAATATGGTAGGCCAGCCAGTGGATAAGAAAGTTGAGCAGATGTTCCGACGTTTTCTTATTGTCTTCACTAATAAAGGATTGCATGCTGATGATGTCAGCCATAAAGGCTCGATGCACTTTAATGTGCTCTTCGATGTGTTTATCGAAAACACCAACGCTTCGCATCAGGTTTTCTTCTTCCTTGAAATGAAACTCAGCGTATCGAGAAAGCTCAAACAGAGCCATTCTAATATCTTGAAGAGAAATACTGTTTTGCGCGATTAAATCTCCGTAGCGATTAATCACCTCAACGAGGTATTGATGCTGCTCATCGACTTCATCAAGACCTGTTTCGTAGCATTTATCCCACTCGAATGACTTCATTTGCCTCTTTCCTTAGCCCAATACACTGCTCTATCACAATGAGAGAAACATTTATAATATCCATATTAATAATGAGTCTACACGGATTTATTTGCACGATAAGGAGAAAAAACGCAAAAAGGGAGCTAGATCAGCCCCCTTATTCTTTAGTGTTAGTCTACTTTGAAAGCTTGATGCTGGAACAATTGCTCTACAATCTCATGAGAGCTCGCCGACACTGATAAATCGAGGCCTGACATATCGAACTGTTCTAAAGCGATAGATACTGATTTCCCATCATCTGCCGTGAGGTCAATATTTAATGTCTCTTTGTCTGCATCGAAGCTAGCCGTTAGATGATTTAGCAGATTTTCCATATCCTTATCTTCATCACCTAATGGTGCCAAAACATCGGTAAAATCAAGCTTATCTTCGTTCAAATGGAAGTCTTTAATAATATCTTGGTCGGCTGTCATATTTAGTGATTCTGAAGAAAAAGCAAACACATCATTTCCTGCCCCACCCGTTAAGATATCACTTCCTAAACCGCCGAGAAGTACATCGTTATCTAGACCACCGATAAGGATATCATCGCCTGCACCACCATTTAATGTGTCAGCTCCATCATACCCGACTAGCGCGTCGTTACCATCCGTACCATTCAAGGTATTCGCTTGGCTATCACCTTGGACTATGTTGCGCGACGAATCCGGCTGTGACGTATCTTGAACATCGATAGTAATTTGGCTCTCAGCGACATCACCGTCTGCATCTACGACTCTAGCGATAAACTTATCTTGTTGATGACCATCTACATTATTCGCTTTGTAGTCATAACGTCCATTTTCAAAGTTAACTGTAAGATGACCATGACTCGTGTCAATTTTCACTAAAGGACTCTCGGATACTGTTTCTATGTGGCCCGCTACACTCTTGGTCACTTCTCCGGTTAGCTTATCGAAATGGTAGGTATCTCCTTCGACGACTATCGTGTCGACCCACTGCTCCTCGCCCCCATGATGAGTAATCAAGTCACTCTGTAGTTGGCCAGATACTGTTTTGATCAGTAGTTCTTCTATCTGCGCGTCATCGACCACTACTATCGCTGAGCCCTTGTCTGTCGCTATCGGCTCCAAATACTTCAAATCAGCCCCAGCACCGATCCCTACAGACCAAATATTGTCAATTGTCTGCCCACTCGTCTCGATGCTCTTCTCCATGGCATTTTCGAGGATCATTTTTTCTTCAGCAGTTGTTGGTTTTACTAAACCATCTCGAACTTGCTGGTATCGCTCTGGGCTGGAGAAATCATCTTCGCTACTCCATTTCATTAGACTTTCACGAGCCTTGGTTTCGTATCCCCCCGACTGATTTGTCCAACCGCCGAAATCTGTCGTGACACCATCAGAAATAAAGTAAAGCTGTGTGTTGGTGCTGTTTAGCAATGACTGACTCGTTGGGTCTGTAAGTACTTCATGCACTTGATCAATCGCTTGACTATAAGGTGTCCAAGCTGATGGCTGAACATCAAAGAAGAACTGACGAATGTCTCCTACTGAGCTTAGCCAACCAGAAATCTGCCCATCAGGAAGACCACTGTGAGCCGCAATTTTGAACTGTACATCGCCGACATCCTGGTACTTTTCAAACATTGCAGTGATGGAGTCTCTTGCCAGTTCCCAGCGTGTTACCCAGTGTCCGTCAGCATCCAATACCTGATTACTCAT
This sequence comes from Vibrio tubiashii ATCC 19109, assembly GCF_000772105.1. Taxonomy (NCBI): domain Bacteria; kingdom Pseudomonadati; phylum Pseudomonadota; class Gammaproteobacteria; order Vibrionales; family Vibrionaceae; genus Vibrio; species Vibrio tubiashii. The sequence continues at coordinate 1,366,389 of NZ_CP009354.1, read as the reverse complement.
CGACTGTGAAGCATCAAGCGCTATTACTACGGTGTTGCTTTGCAGCGCGACATCATTGATTACGTGGTGGGCAGAATTTGAGCTAGGCACCGAGTCGGTAACATCTAGGTGCAAAATGGCACTCTCAGATTGACCACCTGCGTTCACCTCTACTTTTGCAGAAATATCGATTTTATCTGCGCCTTGTTCAGCATGATCTAGAGCAGAATGCTGAACAACAGAATAGTGGCCCGTGTTAACGTCGATGGTTGCTTCTAGCACTTTAACGCGATCTGAGCCAGCACCTGTATATCCGGTTAGGGTAGTTTGGTCTGCGCTCACCTCAAACGACACTGGTTTACCGCCACTAGTGAAGCCACTCAAATGCTGATCTACTTCAAAGTGATATTCGGCATCAGTCGCGGATCCAAGGTCTGCTACCAAATCTCCTTCTGCATGAGCTCCCGTCTCTAAACCTAATTCAGATTCATTTAACTCAGCGTGAGCGTCATTTAAGGACATTGGCTCACCCATAACGCTGACAGTAACCTCAGCGGTATCTTTTAAACCGTCTTCATCTTCGATGGTGTACTTAAAGGTGTATTCCTTCACTTCACCAGTTTTGATGATACGTTCGTTTGCCGGTAAAGATTCAAGATATTTCGCAGCGTCAAACACCAACTTCCCGTCTTTAAGAGTTAAGAAGTCTTCTTTTGGATAATCGACAATCGTCAAATCATCACCATCAGGATCATGATCATTTGCCAAAACATCTAGCTCTAACGTACCTGAGCCACTGGTTTGGTAACTATCGTCAAAAGTAGTCAGGTCTGCGCTAACTTGAGTAACGAAATACTCAGACCCTTTTGGATCAACAACACCGTCTTTGTAGCTGATCGTCGACATCTCAATACTGTCAAAATAGCGACCATCTGCGTCAATGCTAACGACTTGACTGCCTCCGCGAGTACCTTCAAAGACACCAGTCGCGACTAGTTCACCTTTGTAGTATGCCTTCCAGACTCCACGTTCAATACCAGGCTCCCAACTACCATTTTTGGTGTCAGTCCAAAGGTTCTTCACCTCAACTTCGGCGTGATTAGACACTTGTCCATTGGCAAATGAAAAACGCATTGCTTCGCTTTGGCCAGTGACATCATCGTAACCTATCTGTCCATCTTGGACTCGGTCTGAACCTTTATCGAGTGAAGAACTCACACCGTACTTATGATCGCCATCACCGGTATAATCAGATTTAGACGCATCAGCGACTTTATTTCCTGTAGTAGTATCAATCACATAGTAATCAACACTAATGTCTGCACTGTCATCCCAATTGTTCTGATCCAGTGTCTTGGTCGTCGTTTCGATGCCCTTATCATCTTCAGCGATTGGCGCTTCGTTAAGATCGTTGATAAGCACTTTAACTTGAGCTGTATCTTTTCCATTGAATTGGTCGCGGGCTTCTACCACAAGTTGGTAACTGTCGATTGTTTCATGATCGAACGTAACACCATTCTTAACACTGATTTCACCAGTAGCCGTATTTATTTCAAACAGGTCTGTGTGATTCGTTAGGTGATAGGTCACCTGACTGTTTTGGTCGATATCGAACGCTTCAACCTTGCCAATGACACCTGTAGGGGTGTTTTCATCAACACTAAACTGATAGCTATCTGCGTCGATATTACCTTGCGAGTCACGTCCATGACTGTCGTTGCTACCACTGATGAACTCTGGCGCATCATTGGTGCCCGTGATGGTGATTTCAACTTGGTGTGGTGTGCCGTCTTGCGAGTACACAGTGAAGGTTTCAACGCGAGTCTGACCTTCACCTAAGTATTCCACTTTGCTGTTGTCGACGTTGTACGTCCACTCACCGCCTTCAGTGATGGTCAGGCTGCCCAGTGGCGCCCCTTCACTTGGGTGGTTGTTGGGCGTTACCTCAGTTTTAAAGGTGTCGTTGGCGTTGTTGCCGTCCACATCGACAGACGTCAGTGTGCCCTTATCTTCAAGGATCACATTGCCATCGCCTTCCGTCACTGCGCCTTTATCATCGCCGCTGATTTGCGCGGCGTCATTGGTGCCTGTGATGGTGATTTCAACTTGGTGTGGTGTGCCGTCTTGCGAGTACACAGTGAAGGTTTCAACGCGTGTCTGACCCTCACCTAAGTATTCCACTTTGCTGTTGTCAACGTTGTACGTCCACTCACCGCCTTCAGTGATGGTCAGGCTGCCGAGTGGTGCCCCTTCACTTGGGTGGGTGGTTGGCGTCACGTCGGTTTTAAAGGTGTCGTTCGCGTTGTTGCCGTCCACATCGACAGACGTCAGTGTGCCCTTATCTTCAAGGATCACATTGCCATCACCTTCCGTCACTGCGCCTTTATCATCACCGCTGATTTGCGCGGCGTCATTGGTGCCCGAGATGGTGATTTCAACTTGATGTGGTGTGCCATCTTGCGAGTACACAGTGAAGGTTTCAATGCGAGTCTGACCTTCACCTAGGTATTCCACTTTACTGTTGTCGACGTTATACGTCCACTCACCGCCTTCAGTGATGGTCAGGCTGCCGAGTGGTGCCCCTTCACTTGGGTGGGTGGTTGGCGTCACGTCGGTTTTAAAGGTGTCGTTGGCGTTGTTGCCGTCCACATCGACAGACGTCAGTGTGCCTTTATCTTCAAGGACCACATTGCCATCGCCTTCCGTCACTGCACCTTTATCATCGCCGCTGATTTGCGCGGCGTCATTGGTGCCTGTGATGGTGATTTCAACTTGATGCGGTGTGCCGTCTTGCGAGTACACGGTAAAGGTTTCAATGCGAGTCTGACCTTCACCTAGGTATTCCACTTTGCTGTTGTCGACGTTGTACGTCCACTCACCGCCGTCAGTGATGGTCAGGCTGCCCAGTGGCGCCCCTTCACTTGGGTGGTTAACGGCAGTCACGTCAGTTTTAAAGGTGTCGTTGGCGTTGTTGCCGTCCACATCGACAGACGTCAGTGTGCCCTTATCTTCAAGGACCACATTGCCATCGCCTTCCGTCACTGCGCCTTTATCATCGCCGCTGATTTGCGCGGCGTCATTGGTGCCTGTAATGGTGATTTCAACTTGATGCGGTGTGCCGTCTTGCGAGTACACAGTAAAGGTTTCTACGCGAGTCTGACCTTCCCCTAGGTATTCCACTTTGCTGTTGTCAACGTTGTACGTCCACTCTCCGCCTTCAGTGATGGTCAGGCCGCCCAGTGGCGCCCCTTCACTTGGGTGGTTGTTAGGTGTCACCTCAGTTTTAAAGGTGTCGTTGGCGTTGTTGCCGTCCACATCAACAGACGTCAGTGTGCCTTTATCTTCAAGGATCACATTGCCGTCACCTTCCGTTACTGCGCCTTTATCATCGCCGCTGATTTGCGCGGCGTCATTAGTGCCTGTAATGGTGATTTCAACTTGGTGTGGTGTGCCGTCTTGCGAGTACACGGTAAAGGTTTCAACGCGAGTCTGACCCTCACCTAAGTATTCCACTTTGCTGTTGTCGACGTTGTACGTCCACTCACCGCCTTCAGTGATGGTCAGGCTGCCCAGTGGCGCCCCTTCACTTGGGTGGGTGGTTGGCGTCACCTCAGTTTTAAAGGTGTCGTTGGCGTTGTTGCCATCCACATCGACAGACGTCAGTGTGCCTTTATCTTCAAGGATCACATTGCCGCCACCTTCCGTCACTGCGCCTTTATCATCGCCGCTGATTTGCGCCGCATCATTAGTGCCCGTGATGGTGATTTCAACTTGATGCGGTGTGCCGTCTTGCGAGTACACAGTGAAGGTTTCAACGCGTGTCTGACCCTCACCTAAGTATTCCACTTTGCTGTTGTCAACGTTGTACGTCCACTCACCGCCTTCAGTGATGGTCAGGCCGCCCAGTGGCGCCCCTTCACTTGGGTGGTTGTTGGGTGTCACCTCAGTTTTAAAGGTGTCGTTGGCGTTGTTGCCGTCTACATCGACAGACGTCAGTGTGCCTTTATCTTCGAGGATCACATTACCGTCACCTTCCGTCACTGCGCCTTTATCATCACCGCTGATTTGCGCAGCGTCATTGGTGCCTGTGATGGTGATTTCAACTTGGTGTGGTGTGCCGTCTTGCGAGTACACAGTGAAGGTTTCAATGCGAGTCTGACCTTCACCTAGGTATTCCACTTTGCTGTTGTCGACGTTATACGTCCACTCACCGCCTTGAGTGATGGTCAGGCTGCCCAGTGGTACCCCTTCACTTGGGTGGGTGGTTGGCGTCACGTCGGTTTTAAAGGTGTCGTTGGCGTTGTTGCCGTCCACATCGACAGACGTCAGTGTGCCCTTATCTTCAAGGTTCACATTGCCATCGCCTTCCGTCACTGCACCTTTATCATCGCCGCTGATTTGCGCGGCGTCATTGGTGCCCGTAATGGTGATTTCAACTTGGTGTGGTGTGCCGTCTTGCGAGTACACGGTAAAGGTTTCAATGCGAGTCTGACCTTCACCTAAGTATTCCACTTTGCTGTTGTCGACGTTGTACGTCCACTCACCACCTTCAGTGATGGTCAGGTTGCCCAGTGGTGCCCCTTCACTTGGGTGGTTGTTTGGCGTTACCTCAGTTTTAAAGGTGTCGTTGGCGTTGTTGCCGTCCACATCGACGGACGTCAGTGTGCCCTTATCTTCAAGGATCACATTGCCATCGCCTTCCGTGACTGCGCCTTTATCATCGCCGCTGATTTGCGCGGCGTCATTGGTGCCTGTGATGGTGATTTCAACTTGGTGTGGTGTGCCGTCTTGCGAGTATACGGTAAAGGTTTCAATGCGAGTCTGACCCTCACCTAAGTATTCCACTTTGCTGTTGTCGACGTTGTACGTCCACTCACCGCCTTCAGTGATGGTCAGGCTGCCCAGTGGCGCCCCTTCACTTGAGTGGTTGTTTGGCGTTACTTCAGTTTTAAAGGTGTCGTTCGCGTTGTTGCCATCCACATCGACAGACGTCAGTGTGCCTTTATCTTCAAGGATCACATTGCCGTCACCTTCCGTGACTGCGCCTTTATTATCGCCGCTGATTTGCGCGGCGTCATTGGTGCCTGTGATGGTGATTTCGACTTGGTGAGTTGTTCCATCAACTGATGTGACGGTTAAAATACGGGTAACTGGCTCGCTGTCTGTATTTAAGGCCTGAACATCTGGATGATCATTGTTGAGTTGATAACTCCAATTGCCATTCACATCAACCGAAAAGCTGCCCCAATTGCCATCTTGTACATTTGTCTGTGGCTGAAAAAAAGCTTCACCTGTGTTGGAATCACTGATGGACAACTGGCCACTAGTTTCAAGAACAGTATCCTCTTGGACTGACCCAGAGTCATCCCCAGCAATTATCGCTCGAATCTGCGCAATATCGGTTTGCGAATTGCGGAAAAGATTGAACAACGTGGTACTTTGCTCTGAACTAAAGCCAGCTGTTTCAAAGTAAGTGCTAGCAAGAACTTCAGCCCCTATTCTTTCAATAGTTCCTGACTCAGTGAGGCTTGAACCACCTGCGCCACCAGCAGCCGTTGCAAACTCATCTCCCAACTCGCTAGGATCCACACCATTCTCAAGTGCTTCGAGCAATTGAGCAACTTGCTTTGCTGCATCCGGTTCAGGCTGAGGATGCCCAAGTTCATTTAAAACATAGATTTGTTCTGGTTGGATTTCATTTTCCAGAGTGTCAATAATCACTTCACCCGACAGTATTTCATCCATCGAATCTACAATTTTGATACGACCATCTAAGCCAATAACGACATAGGTTTCTGTGATTAATTTAAATTGTCCAACCAAGAGCGATACCTCATTCAGCAACTACCAGAATTTCGAAAAATGTGACCCATCACTCGATAATGAGATTTATTTCCAAAATTCAATACATTCAGGTAACAAATGTATCATTAATAACCACCATTAAAACATGCAGACTTACGCCTCCAAAACTGCATGTTTTATTTTATTTCTTGGTTATCAAAGACTTATACCAAGTCAGAATAAGCCACTAACGGTATGTCGGTTTTATGAACAATGAGTATCGCTAAAAAGGGAGCATATTTGCTCCCTAGTTTAAATTATCCAAAAACATCTTTGATTACATTCATGTCAGAAATAATATTCTAAAGACATCTGGATAAAGTCATCTTTACGCGCAAAATAGAGCAAGTCGCTTGGCGTTTCGTTTTCAAACAGCCAAGCATCAACAGTCCAAGATAAGTGATTGGTAAGTCGACTTGAAGCTTCCAACTTCGCGCTGTAGACATCACTGTTATCGAGATCCTGGGTGACGCCCAAAAGAATCTCAGTGCTGTCTTCGTCATTGAGTGCCAAACGCGTTCCTGCAAAGATGTCGTTTTGTCCGATGGTTTGAGCATTATTGCCGCGGCTATCGTAAAGATACTCGGCAATCAAACCAAGATCCCAAACCGTATCAAACACGCCAACAATCGTGTATTCAAAGCCAGACACGAGCCCGGTATGGTGATCGAAGCTGTCTCGGTAGATAGTTTCAAGTTTCCACAGCCAATCGCCCACAATGCCTTGTACATCGAGACCAAGCTGTTTCGCCTGCGCATAGTATGGCTTCACTTCACCACCAGCCAAACGAAAATAGGGATCACGATTAGTACCTTGGAAATAGCTCAATCCGACATCCCAATCACCGTACATCTGCGAATATCTCAGCGCAAAATCGACATGCTTTTCTTCCCGTGAGGATTCATAGGTGGCGGCTTTAGATACCGGCATCGTAGGACGTAATCGACCATCCTTGCCCGAAAAAGTGCGCTCTCTAAAGTAAGGTAACACCATGGCGTCTATGGTTCCCCACTCTTTGATCGAGGTAAAATGAATCATAGGTTGGCCGAGCTTATCTTCGCCATCAACCGCTTCAATAGCGTCAGTTTGATTAACAACATCGACCAAATGGGCAGATTCAGTCACTCCCCAAAATACCTTGCCAATACCTACCCTAATTTCATAGTCATCCCAATAGTTTAGATAGAGAGCTTCACGGATATCGCCATGGGTTCTTTCATCATCTAAACTGTCAAAACGGTAAAAAGGCGTAAAGGTAAAATCGGCGCTCTCTCCCAACTGCCAGTAAAACTCAGGCTGTAGAACCAGAGAACTCTGACCTTTTCCCTGCCCCTGCTCACCGTCTGAGAAAAACTGCCTATGCTCTACATTAGCTTGTCCTGCGAACTCAAAAGCGTGACAATGTAACGCAAATAAGGTCAATATGGCGCTGGCAGAAAGTCTGCCAGCTGTACTTAATAGATCCTTCATATCGCCTCTTACTTCACACGCTTAAGAACATTCTTTTCAAAATCCTTTTCTCTCAATCCAGTTTGGAAATCGAGATCGCTCGTGGTCAGCGTGGTGCTTTTGCCTGTTTGGTGATTCACCATTGCCATAGAATGTGCGCGCCAGTACTGACTGAGGTACTGTTTGTATTCATCAAACTGCAGTGTTTTTAGCAGCGCGCCTTTGCGATCATAGAACTCAACCTTCAGCGGGCGATAATGCTCCTTATCTAGCCAGACAAGTTGCTTGGTATAACCAGAGTTCTTATCTGTTGGGATCTGCTCTAGCAGATAAGTTGGTGTGCCATTAACCTCTTTATCGCCTAAATAGTTGAAGGTGTACTTCTCCAGTTCAAAAGAGCTTAAATCCTCATAGGCGAATTCGCTGCCCATAAAAGGCCCGGACTTATTGCGTGAAGAGATACGTTTAACACGCTTCAACGCAGGTAAATACAGCCATTGATCATCGGCCTCAATACTATGTGAATGGTTAAGAAACGCAGTCCCCTTCACATCTCGTGGCTGATCGAAGATGGTAAGACCTTTATCACCATCACCGTCAATTTCGAAAGACTTTAAGCGCATTTCACGAGTACTGCTTTCACCCTGAGCGTTCTTTAGAATCATCTTCATTGTGGCAACCGAATCACCCCAACCTTCATCGCGTGCTTTACGCTCAGTCGCTATTTCCAATCCTCGCTCTGGTGAAGCCACGACTTGGCTAGAAAACACAACCATGGCTGAAAGGGCAGCTGCCTTGAACATTGATTTTGTTTGAGTATTCATAATGAAATCCTTTTAGCTTTGGGTTTGGGTGATTGGGGTGGAACGAGTTTGTTCTGGCTTATTTTCTGTTTCTTCAACGTAGCTAGCGGTATCAAAACGCATCAGCAACGCCGGTAAGAAAACAAAGTCGACCACAAGGGCAATAAAGATCACCATGGCGCTGAGCTGACCCATGTCGGCGTTAAGTCTAAAACTCGACATAGCCAAAACTGAGAAACCAGCGACTAACACAACAGTGGTGATCCATAATGCGCGACCGACAGTGTGGAAGGCATATCGCACCGCTTGTTCGGCAGATTGACCTTGTTTGCGTGCACGTTGATATTTCGATAGGAAGTGAACCGAATCATCGACAACGATTCCTAGGGTCAAGGTCACTACAACCGATAATCCTAGGTTAATTTCACCTGATATAAGCGCCCATAACCCAAAACCAATGATGGCTGGCGCCATGTTAGGCACAATACTGATCAGACCCAAACGGGTGGAACGTAGAGCAAATACCATAAGCGCGGAGATCAAGATCAAAGTAATGGGTAGTGTCGACAGCATGCTAGCCATATTCGTTTCACCGATATGGGCGAACATAAGCGACGGGCTAGACGCAACAACCTGGTACTGAGGAGCATATGTAGCAAACCAGTTGTAGATGCGTTCTTCCAACTCCACAAGCTCTACACTGCCTAAGTTGTCTACGGTCACAACCAACTTGATAGACGACTTGTCGACATTAATCTGGTTGTTGAGGTCTAAACCGTAGGGTAATGACATCTCATAAAGCAGCAGGTACTGAGCGGCCAACTCTCTATCCAGTGGCAACTTATAGTAGCTGTCGTCATCGGCATGCATGTTCTTATTAAGGCGCTTATAAACGTCTGACAAGGTAGCGACATGGTCAGTCTCTGGTTGCAAGCGCAGCCAATTGGTGAAGTCTCCCATTGTTTTTAGGAATGTAGGATCGGCAATACCTTGTGATTCACCGGTTTTGACCGCAATACTGATGTTTGTCATTCCACTGATGCGCTGTTCCATAAAGTCAGCCGCTTGGCGGAAGTCACTGCGTGAATCGAAGTATTTAACAGACTCATCATTCACTTTATTCAGCGGTAGTAAACTTGCAGAAACAGCAATCACTAACGCTGAAATCGGCAATAGCGCCTTACGATATCGAACAACCTTGTCACCTAGCATGTCCATGAAGTCTTGCGATACTGCTGTTTTCTCATCGACAGCTTTGACTTTAATAGGCAGCAGTTTCAGCATAGCTGGCAGCATAGATAACGATAAGAAGCAGGCAATCATCACCCCAAGCGCGGCCAAGTTGCCGAAATCTCGCAATACTGGTGAGTCAGACATGTTCATCATCAAGAAACCAATAGCCGTCGTGACAGAGGTAATCACGATTGGCATAAAGTTGATGGCAACGCTTTGGTCTATCGCGTAAGACTTGCTGTAACCTTTCTTAAGGTTTTGCCTCATGGTCGCTATAACATGCACGCAGTCAGCAACTGCAAGCGTCATCACTAAGGTGGGTATGTTCACGGTTGCGGTACTTAAGAACATTCCGGCCCAGCCAGAGAGCCCCATAGTCGCAGCGACAGAGCCTATGATGATGACTAGTGTCGCCACCACACTTAAGAACGAGCGTAGCATCAAGGTTAGAAATACAAGAATGACCAGTAGCATAGTAGGCACTAGCGTTGAACTGTCTTCTTGGGCAGAGGTCATAAAGGCGTGGTTCATAGCAATGATACCGGCTTTATGAAATTCTACTTGCGGATATTGAGATTGATATTTGGCTAGCATCTGATCGATGTGAGTCACGATTTCAATCACTTCCGCCGTTTCGTCAATTTCAGGCATTTGGACAGTGACGTTAACCACTGTTACATCGCCTTTTTGCGAAATCAGAGAGTCTTTGATCACCGGCTCTGACAGTGCAATACGTTTAACCTTTTCGATCCGCTCTGGCGTTAAAGGGTAATCTTCAAGTAGCAGATCTTCGACGATCAGATCATCTTCATATGCTTCGGTGTGTTGATAGTTTGCGATAGAATCGACTCGGCTTGAGTACGGGACTTGCCATGCATCTTGAGTAAGTTGTTGAACTAAAGTTAATGTCTCTGGTTCAAACACATTACCACTCGCAGGTGCAATTACGATGGCAAGATTGTCTGACTTTGCAAATGTCGTTTGAATCTCATCAAACGCCCTTAATTGAGCATTTTGCCCATCGAAAAAGATATTATAATCACCTCTAAAATAGAGATTTTTTCCTCCAATTGTTGAAACAGTGACTATAGCCAGCGTTATAAGTAACACCCACCAGCTAAAGCGAGTCGGCATGGTCAGCCAAGTAGAAGGCTGTTTTGAATTATTTAGTTGAGCAGTCATCACACTCTCCATTTGTGACGCTTCGTCAAAAGCGGTTAATTAAAAACCAGCAAATGCTGGTACTTAAGTAACAACCCCTGAACCTGTTAATTAGATTCTGAGTATTAGTGCTTTATGTGACGATTCGTCAAAAATGGTGATTTTAAAAGCCCTTACGGGCTTTTATGATGAAATACTTTTAGCCTATCGACCTACAGACTCTAAATAATCTATCTCTTGGGCGAACAACTCTTGCTCTACTCTGCGCCAAGTTTTTCGATAATCCCACTCTGTCGATAAAGGCTTCCAAGCCAAGCCATCCAATAACATGTTGGCGTTATTGAGTACGGTATAGGGGTCTTGCAAACGATTGATACAATGGCTATTTGAAGCATTCTGTGTCAATGCGTTTGAACCAAAAGCAATTGACCAGTTGGCAAATACGATAGCATCAGAACCAATACCAGGAGAGAACTTCAAGTCTCCCTGCTCTACTCCATTAAGTACAAGTTGATCAGCATGTTCAATCACTTGTTCTTCGAGAGTATTTAGCTCTTTTACCCTTTCTGGGGAGGCTTTCTCAAGTACCCAAGGGCTCTTTGCCATAATCGCACACGTTGACAATACTGGCTCCATACGAGCGTAAATACGATAACCAACGTGGAGCGCAATCACCTTTTCACGGGTGTTGCCTTCAAATTCACCAGCACGCGCAAACAAAACAGCCTCACTTTTCAGTGAATGTATGCACAGCGCCATAATCACATCTTCTTTACTGCAAAAATGATTGTAAATCGTGCCTTTAGAATACGCACTCGCTGAAGTTAACTTGTCCATCGTCAAGTTACTCCACCCTTGCTCTTGGACAAGCGACTTCGCTAATAGAGTGAGTTCTACTTCTCTATCTGCAATCGCCTGCTGCTTTTTGGTCAAACCAAACGAACAGCTAGAGCCTTCTTTTTTGTCATTTTTACTACAGCCAAAACCAAACATGATTATCTAATCCGTCTCAGTCGTTTACTCCCTAACCTTACTATTGTAACACGAATACCACATACGTTATAAACACCATTAATGACGATTCGTCATTTTTGACACGTCGTCATAATAGCGCATTTATTGATCATATCAAGCAGTTATTTGATAAAACATTTATGACAGTAATGTATGGATTCAAATGCTACTATTGCTTGGTAAGCTAATTTCAAAATGGATTTTGTATGAAAAAGCCCCTTACTTGTCTCGCTATCGGTTTACTCTCTATCTCAAGCGCAGTTGCCAATACTTGGTATGCAGAACCTCTGGTGGTAGGCCTTAATGTGCCTTGGGGAATCAGCTATTTAGGCGACAACAAAGTTATTGTCAGTGAAAAAAATGGAACGATTGGTGTGCTAGATCTGACAAACAATCACTACCAAGACATTGGTAAAGTACCGGACGTACGAGTTTCTGGTCAGGGAGGACTTCTCGACGTAGCCGTATCCCCTAAAGACTCAACACAAATCTATGTCACCTATTCAAAATCTATTGGTAAAGCGATAGAAACCACACTAGCCAAAGCCGTTTACCAAAACGGTCAGCTTTCAACGTGGCAAGAGATGCTAGTGACACGATCCGGCTCTGATGGAGGACGGCATTTTGGCAGCCGAATCGCTTTTGATGCTGACCACTTATACATGAGTGTCGGAGACCGAGGAGAGAGAGACAATGGTCAAGATTTGACGACACACGCGGGAAGTATTCTCAAGTTGCAACTTAACGGCGACGCCGCTCAAGATAATCCTTTTATCGCTGAAGAAGGCAAGCTTGATGAGATTTGGAGCTATGGGCATAGAAACCCGCAAGGTCTGTTTTTTGATAGTAAGCAGAAAAGTCTATGGTCTATAGAACATGGCCCACGGGGTGGTGACGAAGTGAACTTAATAGAGAAAGGGGCAAACTATGGTTGGCCTGTGACATCGCACGGTAAAGAATATTGGGGGCCAATCGCGGTCGGAGAATCAACTGAAAAAGAAGGGATCAGCTCTCCAAAGAAAGTATACATTCCCTCTATTGCCCCTAGCTCGCTGATTCTTTACCGAGGTGACAAGTACCCAGAGTTATCAGGAAAGCTTTTAGCCGGCGCACTTAAGCTAACGCATATTAACATCTTGACTGTCAAAGATGGCGAAATCATTGGTGAAACAAGAATTTTAGAAGAACTTGGAGAGCGAATTAGAGACATTGAAGCGCTTCCCAATGGTGAACTTATTTTCAGTACCGATAGCGGTAAAATTTACCGTTTGGTCAAAGAGAGTTAACCAAAATGAGCACGATATCGTGCTCATTTTATTTGTCGAGCTTACTCGACCAAATCACTTTGTTGCGACCACTCTGTTTACACTCATACAAGGCTTTGTCTGCGACGTTAAACATCGCTTCTTGCAACTCTTGATGGGTGTTGAAACCTTCATACAGATTCTGCCTTTCGGCTATCGCTCCCCCGACGGAGATGGTGACAATAGCATAAGGTTGGTTTCCTTTATGGGTGATGGCCATGCCTTCAATCTCGCGCCTTAAACGTTCAGTAAAGTTGGCAAGTTGCTCCGCTTCTGGCCTAGCACAGAAAATAACAAATTCTTCTCCACCATAACGAAAAGCTAAATCTGAGTCTCGCGCCAGCTGTTTGATCTTTTTCCCAACCTGAGATAACGCGTTGTCGCCTTCCGTGTGTCCATAGATATCGTTAAAGGCTTTAAAATTATCTACATCACACACGATCAAACCAACATAGTTGCCTTTAGCAAGATGACGTTTTAAAAACGGCGTCGCGGTACGAGAATACTTATGTCGCGAGCCAAGTCCTGTCAGTGGGTCAGTATCCGATTTAGTGCGCAAGATATTTAGTTGGTTATCGAGCTTAATCAGCAAACCTTGATAAGCTCGTGCCAACTGACCAATCTCATCACTTCGATTCAGTTCGGTAAAATCTTTAAGATCGCTATTTGATTCTCCTGAGCGCATATGCTCAGCAAGAGACTTAAGGGGGGAAACTATCCAATGAGAAACCCAACCGATTAAAATCAAAGAAATGGCGAGCGCGACGATAGCCTCGGCAATAATCTCTTCAATTAATGAGCGCTGTAGTTGCGTCAGATCGCTCGCATCAAAAACTGCCCATACCTCACCACCGTTTTTATTGATCAAAGGTAAAACGACATTAAGGGTGCACAACTCCTCGTCAAGGTAGTAGGAGTCTATGGTTGTTTCTGGCTTACTCCAGGGTATGAAGACATTATCATTGACGTAAAGGCTTTCGACTAAAGCTTCATGCTCACGTTTAATTCTGTTTTCAATAAACAACAGCTTTTTGTGTTTAATAACGTTGTCAGTACCCGTCGCTTCAATTTGAGCTTTTAATGAATTGAGCTTTATCTCATGCTCAGTAATCTCTTCCTGTTTTACATCTGCACGCCAGAGATAATCAAAACGTTTAAAAAACCGTATTTGGACTTTTTGATCTGAGTAGTCAGAGCGTCCTGCTATCTCCAAAAACTCCAAATCATCAATCGATGCCAGCATCTGTTTAGTGCTTGGCATAGTGAGGTTAGCGTAGTTGATCCCGGCTACGGAGCTCGACATCAAAGGAATATGTGGCGCTAAGGTGAGCTTAGCGATCGACGCAGAATAATCGATGTGACGGTACCATTCGCTTTGGTAACGCGTATAGCTAAAGCCAGCGACTAAAATAACGACCAACAACAGATGCGATATCACCAACATCTGATTAATCGAAAATTTCGCGACAAGCTTAGGTATCATCTTAGTCAAGGTTAGTGCTCGCTATTAACACTGTTCAATGACCCATTTGTGCAAAACAGGTTAAAGATATCTTTCTGAGGCAAAGTGTATGGAGGTTGTGATGCAGAACTAAACGACACGCCTAGATAGGAAGTATTGCAAACTAACCATTTTGATCTATCCATTCGGACTCATCCTACAACTCTTGGAGCGGCTTCATATAAACGAACGTTTATTTTATTCGATTTATTAATAAATTCACACAATGAATGTTCAAAAATCAATCAGGACTTGAGAGTTGTTGCAGAGTTAAGATAGGCAAAGTGTATAACGCAAAAAACCCTAGCATTTCTGCTAGGGTTTTAAACTTGGAGCGACACACGAGGTTCGAACTCGTGACCTCAACCTTGGCAAGGTTGCGCTCTACCAACTGAGCTAGTGTCGCGTAATGCGTTAGATTAGATGGTGCCCCGGGCCGGACTTGAACCGGCACAGCGCGAACGCCGAGGGATTTTAAATCCCTTGTGTCTACCAATTCCACCACCAGGGCACACAAATCTAAATTTGTGATGGAGACACCATCCGTGATAGCGACCCTTGAGGGAATCGTTATCAAAAATAATTTGGAGCGACACACGAGGTTCGAACTCGTGACCTCAACCTTGGCAAGGTTGCGCTCTACCAACTGAGCTAGTGTCGCAAATGGAGGCGCGTCCCGGAGTCGAACCGAGGTCCACGGATTTGCAATCCGCTGCATAGCCACTCTGCCAACGCGCCTCTGTCACACCAAGTTGAAGAGTTATTCACTCAATTCCTCTTGGGTACGGGATGCATTCTACGCATTCGAACTAACGAGTCAACACTAATTTTGAATTTTCGAATCGTTTGTCTATTAAACGTGCAAAACGACTCAAATTAACGAGTTTGTTAGCAAATAATTGAGCAAATCCACTGAGTTAATTGAGTTTGTGAAAATGTGAGATACAAAAAAGCGGGCTATTGCCCGCTTTCAAAATCAGTGGTGTTCTTCACTCAGCAAATCATCTTTTGCTGCCATGAGATACTGCGCCATCGACCAGTAAGTAAGGAAGGTCGCAATGTACAATGCTGCATAACCTAACCAAATCATCCAATCATCGTAGCGCCAGATAAGCACCCATAAAGCGAACATCTGGCTCAGAGTCTTAACTTTACCCACCCAAGATACCGCCACACTGGCTCGTTTTCCGATTTCAGCCATCCATTCACGTAGTGCTGAGATGATGATTTCACGAGCGATCATCGTCACTGCCGGAATCGTGATCCAAATGCTGTGGTAATGTTCGGTGATCAAAATCAGCGCGGTCGCAACAAGAACTTTATCTGCGACAGGATCAATAAATGCGCCAAAACGGGAGGTTTGACCCAATTTTCGAGCCAGCATGCCATCTAGCCAATCTGTAAATCCAGCAACCCAAAACACCATTGCGGCGGCAAAAGGAGACCAGCTATAAGGAAGATAAAAAACAACGACAAATACTGGTATCAAGAAAAGTCGCAACAAAGACAATATGTTCGGGATATTTAAACGCATATTTAGTTAAGGCTCTTTTTGTTTGCGTATGGCTCTATTTGGTACTTCAAACAGCGCCTTATGGTGCGGGATTTTTTCTATTGTTTCAATGCTTGATAAATGTTTTCTGCCAAAGAAACACTAATACCTGGTACTTTGGCGATTTCTTCAACACTGGCACGTTTAAGTTCTTGTAACCCACCCATGTATTTGAGTAGCGCTTGGCGACGTTTTGGCCCAACGCCCTCAATGCCTTCTAAAGCACTGGTTCTACGCGTTTTTCCACGTTTTGCCCTATGACCAGCAATCGCATGGTTATGACTTTCATCTCGGATATGCTGCATAAGATGCAGAGCAGGTGCGTCACTAGGAAGATTAAACTCATCCCCTTCCACCGTAATCAAAGTTTCCAGTCCTGGTTTACGAGTTACACCTTTTGCGATACCGATCAAATGCGGGCGCTTTGGCCAGTCTCCCCAATACTGAGAAATAATCTCATGGGCTCGATTGAGTTGCCCTTTACCACCATCGATAAATACGATGTCTGGAATCTTTTCTACTTCGAGTTGTTTCGAGTAACGGCGCTCTAGTGCCTGCCCCATCGCCGCATAGTCATCACCACCAGTAATTCCAGAGATATTGTAACGACGATACTCTTGCTTAACTGGCCCTTCATGATTAAACACAACGCAGGAAGCAATCGTGCTCTCACCCATAGTATGAGAAATATCAAAACACTCCATACGCGTTATGCTCTCCATTCCAAGTAGCTCTCGCAGCTCTTTGAAACGCTGAGAAATCGTCATCTTATGATTGATCTTGGTCGTAATGGCCGTTAACGCGTTGGTATTAGAGAGTTTCAGGTATCTACCACGTGTACCCGTCGGATTTACATGAAAATGGACCTTACGTCCCGCAATACCTGAGAGCGCTTCAGCCAACGAGTCAGAATCATCCATCAAATCTGTGTTGAGTATGATACGGGTTGGAATGGTTCTCGCTTCATTGTGACTTAAGTAGTATTGACTGAGGAAGCTATAAAACACTTCTTGCTGAGTCGTACTATTTGGAATCTTGGGAAAATGGCTACGGCTGCCCAACACCTTACCTTGGCGAATCATCAAGATATGAATACAGGCAATACCATTTTCTTGGGCAAAGCCGAGCACATCCATATCGTCCATAGAGTCTTCGGATACAAATTGCTGCTCTTGCACACGGCGTATTGCTTGAATTTGATCGCGGAACTTGGCTGCTTCTTCAAAACGTAAAGATTGGCTCGCCTGCTCCATTTTTTCGACCAAAGAACTCAGAACTTGTTGGTCTTTACCTTGTAGAAACAAACGTACTAAATCAACCAGCTCGCTATAGTCATCATCGGAAATGACACTACTGACGCAAGGCGCAGCGCAACGACCAATTTGATACATCAAACAAGGGCGAGTTCGGTTGCTATACACCGTGTCCTCACATTGGCGAACCGGAAATATCTTTTGGATCAGATGAAGCGTTTCTCGAACCGCACCTGAGTCGGGGTAAGGGCCAAAGTACTCCCCTTTACGCTTTTTTGCACCGCGATGCATCGAAAGCCTTGGATGCTTATGTCCGCTGACAAAGATGTACGGATAGGACTTATCATCGCGCAACAATACGTTGTATTTGGGCAGGTACTGTTTGATGTAATTGTGCTCAAGGATCAGAGCTTCTGTCTCGGTGTGAGTTACCGTGACATCAATTTTGGCAATATTACTAACGAGAGCACGCGTTTTCTCGCTATCTACTTTAATTCTGAAATAGCTTGAAAGGCGTTTTTTGAGGTCTTTGGCTTTACCAACATAGATAACCACAGCATCGGCGTTATACATGCGATAAACGCCGGGCTGATTGGTTACTGTTTTAAGGAAAGAGGCCGAGTCAAATTGGGTCATACCATTACCATGTATTGGATCTGAAAAACATTGATGGTAATGGCGCCTTATAATGTCTCGGTGTCGATCATTCCATGTCGAATCGCTAGGTGAGTCAATTCAACATCACCGCTAATGTCGAGTTTATTAAACAAACGATAGCGGTAGCTGTTTACCGTTTTAGGGCTGAGGTTTAACTGCTCTGAAATATCAGTCACCTTCTCCCCTTTGGTAATCATCATCATGATTTGCAGCTCACGCTCAGACAGATCGGCAAATGGGTTTTCCGAAGCCGGAGAAAATTGGCTAAGCGCCATCTGTTGAGCAATTTCTGGTGAGATGTAGCGTTGACCACTATTCACCATACGAATCGCGTTGACCATTTCATCTGGTCCCGCACCTTTAGTCAGGTAGCCAGCGGCACCTGCCTGCATCACTTTAGTTGGAAACGGATTTTCCGTATGAACAGTTAAAACGATGATTTTGACATCAGGATTAAAACGCAAGATCTTCTTGGTTGCCTCTAGGCCACCAATACCTGGCATATTCATATCCATTAAAATGACGTCAGCATGGTTGCTACGACACCATTTTACTGCTTCTTCACCGCTTTCAGCTTCCCCTGCTACGTTCATTCCACGGACGTCTTCAATAATACGTCGTATCCCTGTGCGAACCAGCTCGTGATCATCTACAAGGAAAACATTTATCAAACTTGTATCTCCACACTATTTAACTTGGCTCTGCTTCCACGCATTGTGGAATACAGTACAGCTGCCTAGTTTAACTCATAATACTAATTTCGCTTACTCTGAATATGTGCTGAAACGCAAAGTTTAGCAAGTACTTATTTTCATAACTGCTAGTTAAATTGTTATTAATCTAATAATCAATCGCTTAGCTTCTGTTTGTGGTTATTTTTCTACCACATCAACCTCTCCAAAAGTGGTATTTAAGACCCTTGCTATTTAACTTTACGGGCTTGTGGTACCCTACGTATGCGGAAGTTTACCGCGTCATCTCTTTGATAAATTCTACATGGCTATTCAAAACGGATTCGTACTTACTCGGCAAGCCCGTGATATTAAAGGCACTACTCAGATAGATCTTTGGTTATCAACACCACAAGGGCCTACCCAGCTGTTGATTGAAGGCGAAAAACCTGTCTTCTTTGTCTTTCAAGACCAGCTGGAAAGTGCCAAAGCGCAGAGCCAAAACTTGCAGATCGAGTGGAAAACCTTACCACTGAAAGACTTTGCCTTACGACCCGTAGCCGCATGTTACTGTCATTCTATCAAACAAGCTCAAGTACTCAGCGAGCATCTCAAACAACATGACATTGTTGTGTTAGAGGACGACATTCGCCTTGCTGACCGCTATCTAATGGAGCGCTTTATAAAAGGCAGCCTGGAGTTTACCGGTGCAGTGCAGAGCAATGCATCGCACATACGGTACAAGCAGGTGAAGTGTCGCCAAGGCGATTACACCCCCGAACTCAAAGTGGTGTCATTAGACATTGAGTGTTCCGAAAAAGGCGTGCTCTACTCTATTGGGCTAGATAGTCCAATGGACAGCCGAGTGATTATGATTGGCGATCCACAGCCAGCTGATACTGACATACAGTGGGTAAGCAACGAGAAAGAGTTGCTGCTCGCGCTGGTTGATTGGTTTAGCCAGTTCGACCCCGATGTTATCGTTGGTTGGAACGTCATCGACTTTGATTTCAGGTTACTGCACAAACGTGCCGAGAGGAATCAGGTCAAGCTTATGCTTGGTCGAGGTAAACAGTCGAGTTTTTTCCGCACATCAAACACCAATCAACAAGCGTTTATATCGATTCCCGGTCGAGTCGTAATGGACGGGATTGATACCCTGAAAACAGCGACCTACCACTTTCGAAGCTGGTCTTTAGAAGCCGTATCACAAGAGTTACTGGGTGAAGGTAAGCAGATACACAATGTGCATGACCGCATGGACGAGATCAATCAGATGTATCGCCATGACAAGCCCTCTCTTGCTAAATACAACCTGCAAGATTGTGTCTTGGTTAACAAGATTTTCGCCCACACTCACTTGCTAGAGTTCGCCATTGAGCGCTCTAAACTCACAGGGGTTGAACTGGACCGTGTTGGCGGCTCAGTTGCTGCGTTTACCAATCTCTACTTACCCCAGATTCATCGCGCTGGCTACGTCGCGCCAAACTTGCATCCAGAGAATTGGTTGGCGAGTCCTGGCGGGTATGTAATGGATTCGATTCCAAACCTTTATGATTCAGTTTTAGTCCTCGATTTTAAGAGCCTATATCCTTCTATTATTCGCAGTTTTCTTATCGACCCGATGGGGTTAATTGAGGGATTACAGCAAGACATTGGTCTTGAACAAGAGCAAGCGGTTCCAGGATTCAGAGGCGGACAATTTCACCGCACTCGTCATTTCCTACCAGAAATGATCGAAAACCTCTGGGCAGCGCGCGATGTAGCGAAAAAGAACAACGAGAAAGCCTTCTCTCAAGCGATAAAGATCATAATGAACTCTTTCTATGGCGTGCTTGGTTCGTCAGGGTGTCGCTTCTTCGATACTCGATTAGCCTCCAGTATCACTATACGCGGTCACGAGATCATGAAGCAAACTAAGGTGTTGATCGAAGAGAAAGGCTATCAAGTCATCTACGGTGATACTGACTCCACGTTTGTGTCACTTAATGGGCAGTTCTCTCAGTCACAAGCTGATGAAATTGGTCACCAGCTTGTCGACTACATTAATGAGTGGTGGACGAACCACTTACGTGAGGAGTACAACCTCAACTCGATATTGGAGTTAGAGTACGAGACGCACTACAAAAAGTTCTTAATGCCAACAATTCGTGGACAGGAAACCGGTTCAAAAAAACGTTATGCCGGACTTATCGGTGAAGGAGAGAATGAGCTACTGATTTTTAAAGGCTTAGAGAGCGCTCGAACAGACTGGACACCATTAGCCCAAGAATTCCAGCAAACGCTCTATTCAATGGTATTTCATGGCGAGAACCCCAGTGATTATATCCGCGGTTTTGTCGAGCAGACTAAAGCGGGAGATTTCGATGACAAACTTGTTTATCAAAAGCGCCTAAGAAGAAAGCTGCATGAGTATCAGAAAAACATTCCACCTCAGGTACGTGCAGCCAGAATGGCAGATGAAATAAACGGCCAACTTGGTCGCCCATTGCAGTATCAAAACAAAGGCAGAATTGAATACGTAATCACTACCTCGGGCCCCGAACCGAAAGAGTACCAAAAAAGCGCCATCGACTATCAGCACTACATTGATAAACAACTAAAGCCAGTGGCAGAAGCCATCTTGCCGTTTATTGGGCTAGACTTTGCGACACTCAGTGAGCCGCAGCTAGGCTTGTTTTAGCCTATTTTGAATTCGGTTTTTTTGTACTGTTTTGAAATCCAGTCGCCATATCCATCAAGGATACCGACCACAGAACGCTTGGGGATTACTCTGCCAGACAACAGAATACCGAGCCGCTCAATCTCTACCTGTTTTTCAGGATGGTAGCGAAGAAATGCTTGACCGCACTCCAGAGGGTCATCAAACCATTGCTTATCTTTGTGCATGATCAGCGAGTAACTGGCTCTCAGCAGCTTTTTCGCGATGATTCTTTGTGCTTTCACTTGGTCTTCTGGCTTGTCGCAACGAGCAATTCGATTGCGATAAACCGCAACCCAATCTTCGACATCCATGTTCCAGTGTTTTGCAATCTCCCAACTTGGTTCATAATCGCCAAAACACTCCGACAAGTCTTCGCCAAAAATACACACCGAGCAGTGGCGCAGCTGAAAGCCCCACGAGAAAATACTGTCGAGACTTGCGACTTCAGATGCCAAAGCCGTTTTAAAAGAGATTTCCGTGATGTGTGGGTGAGATTTTTGAAAGCGCCATTTGATCGAGTTAAACAGTGTTGTTCGTAAATCACTAAACGATGATTGGGTGACCACAATCACATCTAAATTTGATGAGCCGGGTTTTGCAGTCTTACGAGCCACACTGCCATATAGATAAATACTATGCAGATTCTCTCCTAGCCCATTTCTAAGAAAGCTAACCAGATCATCAATCGCAGCTTGATAGTTTGGCTGAAAGGCTTGTTTAGGATTGATCGTTGAAAGATGCATTTGATTGATAACACAAAATAATCGAACTGAATGCGTTAATGTTCGCTCACTGAGCAGGATGAATCAAGATATTCCTTCAGCCAGTGAGTCGGTATATAATCGCCACAATACCTAACACACGAAGGAAATTGTTCATGCCAAAGGCAAGTGAGCTTAAAAAAGGTTTTGCTATCGAATCTAACGGTAAAACACTATTAATCAAAGACATCGAAGTAACCACTCCTGGTGGTCGTGGTGGCGCAAAGATTTACAAACTGCGTTGTACTGACCTAAACACAGGTGCTCGCGTTGATGAACGCTACAAATCTGATGACGTTGTTGAGACGGTAGACATGTTCAAACGTGCTTCAGCTTTCTCATACGTTGACGGTGATGAGTACATCTTCATGGACAATGAAGACTACACTCAATACACATTCAAGAAAGACGAAATTGAAGACGAACTACTGTTCGTCACTGAAGAAATTCAAGGCCTGCATGTCATCCTAGTCAATGGTAATGCTGTTGGCCTAGAGCTTCCTGCTGCTGTTGAGCTCGTTATTGAAGAGACAGATCCTTCAATCAAAGGCGCTTCTGCTTCTGCTCGTACAAAGCCTGCACGTTTTGCTACCGGTCTTACTGTTCAAGTACCTGAATACATTGCGACAGGTGACCGCATCGTGATTAACACGACTGAACGTAAATACATGAGCCGCGCGTAATCATGGCTGATCTAATCTCATACGATGACGCCATTGATACGGCCTACGACATCTTTTTAGAGATGGCACCTGATAACCTAGAACCTGCTGACGTTATTTTGTTCACAGCACAGTTCGACGAGCGCGGCGCAGCCGAGTTAGTGGAAACTGGTGATGACTGGGTTGAGCACGTAGGCTTTGACGTAGACAAAGAAGTTTACGCGGAAGTTCGTGTTGGTTTAGTCAATGAAGAAGACGATGTATTGGACGATGTGTTCGCTCGCCTGTTAATCAGCCGCGATCCTGAACATAAGTTCTGTCACGCTTTGTGGAAACGAGACTAACGTTTACTTACAAACGCTTAATACAAAAATACCCTAGCCTTGGCTAGGGTATTTTTCAATGGGGAAACTAGAATTGCTCCTAGCCCCGATACAGGATGTGCCTCTTAGCGAGCTAAGAATTAGTCAACCTTAATGTTTTCAACGCGGGCTTTTAATTTTTGCCCTGGGCGGAAGGTCACTACGCGACGTGCACTGATTGGAATGTCTTCACCTGTCTTCGGGTTTCGACCTGGACGTTCATTCTTATCACGAAGATCAAAATTACCGAATCCAGACAGTTTTACCTGTTCGCCACTTTCCAGTGCCTTACGAATCTCTTCGAAAAACGCCTCAACCGTTTCCTTGGCATCCCGTTTACTGTATCCGAGCTTTTCAAACAGGTTCTCAGCCAAATCGGCCTTTGTGAGCGCCATAAAACTTTCCTCAAAGCTGTGTTAAACATTGCCGCCGCAAGGCAGCACCTAAACATTTCACCAAGCCAATCAACAACATATCGGCTTTACCTTGGAAAGTGTATGCCAAGCTTATGATTTTCGCCAACTTTTTTATTCAATGAGTACAAATTAACCGTCAAAACAACAAGATAGCCCTCTAAAAAGGCAGGATTTCTACCAATTATTGGCATTTATTGATAATTGAAGCCAGAAGATTAGACTGCTATTAATAAGATTGTCAGATATTTATCTCAAATCGGAATAGGTATGAAGGTAAAACACTGATATGGGTAACAAAACACGACTAAAACCAAAAAACTGGGTTACAAGCTCGTACGGCTGAGCTGCCAACCTCAAACACAGCTCTCTCCCAAGACAGGTACCTCTCTCATTTATTACGTGCTCTGCATCACTAATATTAATATTAACACCCGATCAATTAGCATAAACATACTAATTCAATTGCACAAATAGGCACCTATATGAATACTGGTTAGCCAAAATAAACAAAAAAATCATACAAACGTCTATGGCTAACAATTTTGATTCGTCCCTTTTTGAAAAAGAGGACAAGGGGCACGCACGTGCTTTGTTTGAGCAGATCGAAACACTTTTTGGTGTCGATAGTAATCACTTTTTTAAACATGTACTTAACGAGCGTCTCGCTCAAATAAGTGAACAGGATAGCTCACTTCGCTACAAAAACATCGCAACCAAGCTCCAATCACCTTATTACTTCGTTAACGTCAACTATCCTTTAAAAGATGAGCCACAGCAATGGCATGATTTCGAGCAAAGAGCACTAAACTTGTTTGATAACTGGGCTCAGGCTTGGTGTGCTTTTAATATCTGGAAAATCAAAAGCAAGTATCAAAATCAGCCTCGTAGCTTGGAGCTAGACTCCCTACCAAAATTTACCCAAAATGAAGAAGATTTCGTCGATAGTGTCATCGACAATATCGAAAACCATGCAGAGCTCTATTACACGCTGCATAGCC
The DNA here is from genome assembly GCF_000772105.1 of Vibrio tubiashii ATCC 19109. Classification (NCBI taxonomy): domain Bacteria; kingdom Pseudomonadati; phylum Pseudomonadota; class Gammaproteobacteria; order Vibrionales; family Vibrionaceae; genus Vibrio; species Vibrio tubiashii. The sequence goes on along the minus strand of NZ_CP009354.1, from coordinate 1,342,065 downwards.
GCTACGCAATGGAACTACCAGATGCCGTAATGCTAATTAACCTAGCAACCTTTGTTTCCGAACAACAGTGGTTCGAGATGCTGTATGAAATCGAAGTCTCTGCTCACGGTAGTCATTTCATCCTTGCCCAGCTTGTTCCAGATTTATCTTTCCCAGTAATCGTCTCTACTGCCAAGGTCAATCATCATAAGGAAGCCGACAATTGGCTCTATTTCTCACCATTTTTTCAAACTTCATGTTGGACATTGCTCAATCAAGTTGAGATGCAACGCCAATTAGTTAACTTAGATCTCTTGTGTTCTGATATCGAGATCAGTGATACTTCGTCGGCAAAATTTGAGAATGCACTTTGGCAAAATATTACTGTCAAAGAAAAATGTTGTGAGATTGTCCGTTTGACTGTCAGCGGTAATCAAAGCCAGAAAATTTTCAGCCTTTATTTGTCTCAAAAAAGGCTAATGGCGCAACTCGAAAAGCTCTGCTTTCAAGTTGCATTCGTTGTTATAGAGCAACCATTGATGATTCAGTATTACCAAAGCCTCACCAATGGCGCGTACTTAAAAATGAGTTATTGCCACGTTTCCGATTCTGGATTCGCCACATATAAGGGACTTTGGTTTATCAAGCCCCTTAGCCAAGCTTTGTCTGAATGCAGTTATCGCAACTACAAAGTCAGTACCATTACTCAATTGAAGCAGCACAGACATCAAGGACAAGAGCTACAATATGCTTAGTTACATTACACAGCAGCTACTCTACCCGAAAGCAGTCGTTCTTATTCTGACTGCTTTGCTTGTTTTTGTCTGGGCGGGGTACTTTTGTTCTACATTAGCGAGAAAGCATGGTGCTCAAAGCCTCAAGCAGTATGTCTACTATGTGACCTATACTCTAGGCTTATTTGTATGGATATTGAGTAACGCCTATTTCCACAGTGGATGGTTGGTTGAATGGGGACCGAATGTCGGTGCGACCATGGCGGTGGTCGCAAACCTTTCGGCCCTGTTAGCCTTCAGCTCCGCATACTATTTCTCTGCTAAATTAAAAAAACACTACACGAGCAGTAGACCTAGCTCATGGCAGTTACTGTTAGCAGGCTTAACGATGACTTTTTGCACTATCGTCAACATCGTTCCTGATCTAACAATTAAAGGCGTCGTGATAGAAGGCCCAAGCCAGTTCATGCTTGAGTTTGGCGAGTACACTCGCCCATTCTTTATTGGACTAACACTTCTATTTGCTCTGACATTCTTGAATCTACTGTCAATAAAACGCAGCAGCAGCCGAATTCGACGGACAAGAATCAACTACATGATTCTTGGCATGACTATATTTATGGCGTCTACTGCCGTGATTCAACTTGGCTTTACCTATTTCTTCAACAACTTTTCACTCACTTGGCTGCCACCAGCACTCTCGATTAGTGAAATGCTGTTTATGGGATATGCGATACTAGCATCGCGTTTTTATAGTTTTAGGTATCTTTGTCTTGTTGGATGCTCTTTAATTATCACTGCGGCTGCATACACCTTTGTCGTTACTCTCTTCAAACCATTAGATTATGTAAGCACCGCAACTGGTGTTTTAGCTATCATGGCTATTGGGCTTTCTTGGCCGTACACTTCACGCCTAGTCAGAACTTGCTTAACCTATGCCTTGTATGGCTCACCAGTCTCACCTACCGAGAAAATTGCTCAGTTAGAAGATGAGTTTCAAAAATCTCCAAGTCAGGCTATAGAAGCTTTGGCAAGCTATCTTGGAGTACCGAGTGACAAATTAAAACTCCTTGATGACTATCAAGGTGCCAGCATGTACCGATCTTATTTTGAGAACCACACGACGCCTTTGGTGATTGATGAGATCGAAGACGCAATTGAGAAGAATCGTAACAAGGAGCTCTCAACGATTCATAGCAGTATGAACCAGATGGAGTCTGCATTGGTTCTGCCCATCTACGAAGGTAAAAATAAACTCTCTCACGTACTGGTTTCTAGCCATAAACAAGGTGACGTGAACTTTTCTTTTGAAGAGCTCAAAGCACTAGAACGAGTAATACAAAAAGTCCAAGTTCATATCAATTACGAGCAGAAAGTACGCCAATCACAAGCACTCGCAAACTCAATCGCGCACGAAATGAGAAATCCGCTTGCACAGGTACAGTTCGAGTTTGAGTCTCTCAATCAAAAACTGTTGTCCCCTGTAGATTCAAATACCCTTCTGCAGCACGTGGACAAAGGAAAGCAAGCTATCAAACGAGGTAGACAGCTCATCGATATCATACTTCGCGAGGTCAATAGTTCATCACTCGACCAAGAGCCCTCTGAAGCCACCTTGATTCATGGTGCAATTAATAGCGCGATAAACCAATATGGCTTTGACAATGACAGTGAGCTAAACCGTATTGTGTTAGATCTGAATGAAGACTTCGTTGCAAAAATCAATGACACTCTTTTTAACTTCGTGTTATTCAACCTGCTACGCAATGCCATCTACTATTTTGATTCTTATCCAAATAGCCACATCGAAATACGTACCGAGCAAGGTCAGTATGAAAACTACGTGCTGTTCCGTGATACAGGACCAGGTATTCCTGCCGAGCTGCTAACTCGAATTTTTGATGATTTCTTCAGCCACAACAAAAGCGGTGGTAGTGGTTTGGGTCTTGGCTATTGTCAACGAGTCATGGCATCATTTGGAGGATCTATCAGCTGTCAGTCAGAAGTTGGAAGTTTTACTGAGTTTAAGCTTACTTTCCCAGCAACCAATGTCGCGGCTACTCAGACCAACAAACCTAAGACAGAACTTAGATCGGAAGTTACCACTCCCCCTCTTGCTGTATCCAATGGCGAACTCAACTTTGGCGTAAGCCCTGCGCACATGATCTTAGTCGTTGATGATAAAGAGATTCAACGTACCTTAGTGAAACTCTATTTAGAGCAACTTGGCTACGGAGTCGTATTAGCCAACAATGGTAAAGTGGCTATTGAGATTATTCAAAACAACCCAATTGATCTGGTGTTTATGGATATTCAGATGCCAGTCATGAATGGTTTTGAAGCGGCGAGTATCATCAAACGTTCCTTCCCGACTATCCCAATTATTGCTCTGTCAGGAGAATCCGGAGAACGTGAACTCACTCTGATCAGTGAACTGATGGATGGGCGACTGTCAAAACCAACAACTAAGGAAGCGCTTGATCAAATGTTGAAATCGGCCTTACCCATGAGTATCCATTAAATCGCATCTCATTAAGTTAGGGCGGTTCCACTCACCGCCCTAGCCTTATAACCATATGAAATAATATACTTTTTTTGGTTCCCCACCAAATATATCAATAAGTACGGCCAATATTTTGCCTTCCATCATAGAACAGACAATTCGTTCCGAAAAAGTGGGATATCCCTCAGGTGATCATAAGAAATAAATTGCACAAAATTCTACTTAAGGTAAACAGGATCTCCAAACTCTGATCCAACTTTGGCCGTGAGTTGCTGTGAGTCCTCCATAAAACGATAAATCTTAGACTTCCCAGTAGTACTCTCACTAGGCCCCATCATACAAACAAAAAATATCGGATCAGTTTTAACAACGTCAAATACTGGTAAAGCGGAACAATATGTTCAGTTATCTATTGCATCAAATGATGTATCCCAAAGCGGTCGTATTACTCTCGATCTCTTTACTTGTTCTCGTTTGGGCAGGTTATTTTTGTACTGCTCTGGCAAAACGTCATGGAACTCTCAGTTTAAAGCAGTACACCTATTATATTTGCTATACCGTGGGGGTTTTCTTCTGGACGCTAAGTAACAGCTATTTCCATACGGATCTGCTTGTAAGGTTTGGAGATAGTGTCGCGATTAACATTGCAATTGTTGCCAATTTAGCAACGCTACTCGCTTTTGTCTCAGCCTACTGTTTTATATCAAAACTGCACAAGCACTACACCAATAAAAGCGTCGCGCTATGGCAAGATATCCTAGTTGCTAACATTACCTTATTTGGTGTTATCAGCAACCTCATGCCCGGAGGCACTATTCTAGGCATCGACATTATTGGCCCCAGTAATTTCCAGTTGAAGTTTGGTCCTTACACTAAGTATTTCTTTCTAGGCTTCATCATCTTAGTGCTGTTAACTTTCTTTAATCTTCTTTCGCTAAAAAAGAGTCGCAACCGAATACGAAAAACGCGAACCAATTACATGATCATGGGTATCACTATATTCATGTCCTCCACCGCGGTTATTCAGGTTGGCATGACTTTCTTTTTTGACAATTTCTCACTTACTTGGCTTCCCCCGGCATTATCCCTAAGTGAAATGCTGTTCATGGGATACGCCCTGCTTACATCGCGCTTTTTCAGTCCGAAATACATCTGTTTTATCTTCGTTAGTATCGCCTCCACCGCGTTAATATATGCCACAACTGTCGCGTCTTTCGTTCCTATTACTCAGCTAGGAGTTACCGATGCTTTATTCCTAGTTCTACTCATAGGAATGACTTGGCAAACACTTTATCGGTTTGTCCAAAAAACAGTCAGTATGATTATGTATCGAGACCCTATCCATCCCGTAGAAAAAATATCTCGGCTAGAAGATGAGTTTCAATCTTCCCCGACGCGCGCCATGGAAAGCTTGGCTGACTACTTGGGCGTACCAAAAGATAAACTTCGCTTGTTAGACGACTATCATGATGTGAATTTGTATCGAAACTACTTTGAGAGTCATGGAACCTCATTGGTCATTGAAGAGGTGGAAGAAGAATTACTCAACTCAAATGATAAAACGCTTAGCCTTGTTCACAGCAATATGAGTAAATTCGAATCAGCCTTGGTCGTACCGCTCTTCGAAAGTAAAAATAAGCTATCGCACATTTTGGTTTCAAGCTCGAAATCTGAGGGGGTTCATTTTTCATATGAAGAGCTCTCGGCACTTGAAAAAGTACTAAGCAAGGTTCAGGTACATTTAAACTATGAACGTGAAGTCCGGCAGTCACAAGCTTTAGCAAGTTCGATAGCACATGAGATGCGTAACCCTTTTGCCCAACTGCAACTTGAATTTGAACTCATTGAGCAAGCTATTAAACAACCTAACTCGACCGAGCAGCTAAAGTACCATGTCAATAAAGGGACTAAAGCCATCGCTCGAAGTCATCAATTAATTGATATCATAACGCGAGAATTGGGCCAAGCTTCACTCGATCAAGCACCCGTTGTTCCATCACTCGTTTCCTCTGTAGTTTGTTCCGCGATTGATCAATACGGTTTTGAGAATGAAACTATGCGCTACAGGGTCCATCTGGATTTCCAACATGATTTCGTGGTAGAGATTAATGATACTTTGTTTAGTTTCGTACTGTTTAATCTCGTGCGAAACGCGACTTACTATTTCGATTCGTACCCTAAAAGCAGAATTTCAATTCAACTAAAAAAAGGTCACCACGAGAACTACTTACTTTTTCGTGATACCGGTCCAGGCATACCAGATCACTTGATAGCCCAAATATTTGATGACTTTTTCAGTTATAACAAGAGCGGAGGTAGTGGCTTGGGGTTAGGCTATTGCCAACGTGTAATGACTTCTTTTGGTGGATCTATCAGTTGCCATTCAGAGTTAGATAGGTATACGGAGTTCAAACTGACTTTTCCTGCTGCTAGCCCATCACTTAACGACCTATTAATACTCAAACCTAAGCAGGGGAATCTATTAGTCAGCCCCGTGAGCGCAGCTCTGAACTGATGGTGTTTGTCACTCTAATAGAACCAAAGCCAGTCAATAGATTGGCAACCTTTTTCCCAAATTGACTCGCAGATTGATTATTGAGTGTAACCGTAGGCGCTCAATTCTGTTCTCAATACGAAAAATACTGCGTGTTTTGAATAACCTATAAAGCCATACCCAGTATTCCGTTGTCAGTGGCACCGAATATGCTTGATTCCCGCATGGTAACAGAAAAGCGACATTACCACGCTTTGCTAGATGTAAGGGGAACGTTATGGAAGTTCAACGTCACACATATTATCGACTTATTCATCAAGGCATTAAGAGTCTGCTCGTTGATCGTATTGGTCACTTCACTGAGATGGAATATCACGAATATTTGAATGGAATGACTGGCAAATCAAGTTGCTTCTCAATGAGCGATGAAGAGCTCCAGTTTGCCGTTGATAGTTTGCGCAGCGAAGGTTATTTGGAAGACTATAAACGCCAGCTACAGCGCTAGGACCTCTCTTTGCAGGGAGACACTGCTCCTATAGTGACGAACCGCTTTGTGATTAGCCTTGTTTTGGTTAGACTGAAGCGAATTAGACTGACTCAGAATACTTCAATGAAACAACTGCTCGATTTTATCCCATTAATTATTTTCTTCGCTTTATACAAATTGCAGGATATCTACGTTGCGACAGGCGCTCTGATTGTCGCAACGGCCATTCAAATTATCGTGACTTATTTGATCTATAAGAAAGTTGAAAAGATGCAAGTCATCACCTTTTTGATGGTTGCCGTATTTGGCGGTATGACTATTTTTCTCCACGATGACAACTTTATTAAGTGGAAAGTCACCATAGTTTATCTGATTTTCGCGATTGGATTGGCAGTGAGCCATGCAATTGGAAAATCGGCGATAAAAAGCATGCTCGGAAAAGAGATCACACTTCCTGATTCGGTTTGGGCAAAAGTCACATGGGCGTGGGTAGCTTTCTTTTCACTATGTGCAGGCATAAACGTCTACGTTGCTTTTAACCTTCCGCTCGATGTCTGGGTTAACTTCAAAGTCTTTGGTCTACTAGCGGCGACATTTGGTTTCACATTGCTGACCGGAATCTACATCTACAAACACATGCCAAAAGACGAACAGAACGCTAACTCTGGCGGATAAGTTGATAGTTTTGTTACAATCCAATTTTTGCAGCGACCAACTTGGTCGCTGTTTCGTTTGTATTGGATGTCACAATGAGCACAGAAAACACTGCACCCAAAGGGCAATTACTTCTTAGAACCCTTGCTATGCCAGCAGATACTAACGCCAATGGCGATATTTTTGGTGGTTGGATCATGTCACAACTTGACCTTGCAGGCGGTATCCTCGCCAAAGAAATCTCATCTGGTCGAATCGTTACTGTTTCGGTATCAAGTATTACGTTTAAAAAACCGGTTCGTGTAGGCGATGTGGTCTGCTGTTACGGTGAGTGTACCAAAATAGGTCGCACTTCAATGAGCATTGATCTAGAAGTCTGGGTCAAGCCTGTCAAAGAACATGGCTTAGAAGATCGCTTTATGGTGTGTGACGCAACATTCAATTACGTCGCTATTGATGCTGAAGGCAAACCACGTCCAATTGAACAGTCTTAATTGGCAGTAAATTATCTCGCCGCAACCCTTTTAAATTGCGCCATTTAAGGTAGAGTAAACGTCTGAATTTACTCTATTCATATAAGGATATCAGATCATGTGGTATGTCATCTTCTCACAAGATGTAGAGAACTCTTTGGAAAAGCGCCTTAGTGTGCGTCCTGCTCACCTAGAGCGTTTACAAGCACTGCAAGATGAAGGCCGTTTGCTCACAGCAGGACCAATGCCTGCCATTGACTCTGATAACCCAGGAGAAGCTGGCTTTACTGGTTCCACTGTTATTGCTGAGTTTGACTCGTTGCAACAAGCTCAAGAATGGGCTGACGCTGATCCCTATATTGAAGCGGGTGTTTACGAGAAAGTTATCGTTAAGCCATTTAAAAAAGTGTTTTAACGATGCTTAATTCACTCAAGTCTTTTTCTATCATCGCACTGGTGATGCTCGTTGCTGGCTGTTCGTCTGCCTCGTCAGAAAAACAAAAACAGCTAGAATTATTAGCGCAAAGCCGAGCAAACCTACTGGCTACTGAGCTTCCTCTAGAATCAGGCCCTCTGTCCATCATGCGTGCGAGTGCAAAAGGAAGCACCATTGAGATTATGATGGTTTACAACGATGATGCGAAAGGGGCGAAGCCGGCTGCGCAAGTCTTGAATCAAAGTATTCGAACTTACTGTACTACGCCTGACACCATGAATAATCTTGAAGTCGGCATCAGCTATAGAATTAAGATGCGAAATAGCCGCGGACAATTAATGGCTGACGAGTTTGTGACTCAGCAACGCTGCAATAGTTTAACCAAATAAGTGTAAGAGCCTCGAAATTCGAGGCTTTTTATTGCACGTTGTATAGCCAACTGTGGTGCCAGTACAATAAACTATCAAGTGGTTTCGGCTTACAAATCAGATAACCTTGCACGTTCATATCTTTATAGGTTTTGCTCAAGTACTCAAGATCTTCATACTCCTCCAACCCTTCAGCAATCAGAGAGGCGTCAATTTTCCCTGCAATGTTTACCAAGGTATCGACCACAACTTGGTTAAACTGATCTTGATGGATATCATTGATCAATGTGCGATCGATTTTCACTTCTGTAAACGGCAGGGTACGAAGTTGGTTGAGGTTAGTGAACCCGGTGCCAAAGTCGTCAAGCGATAATCCAAAACCACGCATCCTTAGACGGTTTATAGTCTCCAACTGTTCAGTATCTTCTAGCGCGAACTCCTCGGTTATCTCCAAAGTAATGTTGTTTTTATCCACATGCTGCGTATCAATCGTCTCGATAAAATCCCGCGTATAACCGTCAGTGGTTAACTGCGAAGGTGATAGATTAAGGCTAATTTTCACCCCTTCACCAAACTCTTTAACCAATTTTGGAAAATCAGCAAGTACTTTGCCTAACAGCTGCTGAGTAAGCTCGTTTAGCAACCCATGCTCAATCGCAGTCGGAATGAACTGCCCTGGCGCTATCGCGTTGGTCTGCCCAGATTTTACTATACGAGCCAACACCTCAATACCTTCAACGTTTTTGCTATCTAAGTTCACTTTGGGCTGATAATAAGGTTCGATTAAGTCTTGCTTGATATAGTCACTCAATGTACTTGCAGACAATGGTTCATAATGCTTCGACTCTCGCAATGAAAGCTGCTGAAGTTTGTTGAGCATCCGTTGAAGTTCGTTGAGATAGACTGGTTTAGCTATATTACCAACCAAATTGACCTTGTGTTTACGAGCAATGTGGGCAGCAAGCTCTATTACTCGATTTTCCATTTCCGAGATGATACAAACCCCACCTCGATAATTCATTTCTCCGAGTTCTTTTAGTAGGGTCATCCCATCTATATCTGGCATATTCAGATCAGTAAATACTGCGCAGTATTTCTCAGGAGAGCGTCGGATATTGGCAAGAGCCGACGCGGGGTTAGAACAAGTGATCACATTTTCATACCCAAGCTCCGACATCATGCCTTTCATCACCAAAAGAATCGCTGGTGAGTCATCTACTATGACAATTTGCGAGTTTTTCATTGTTAGATTGCCTCTGACGTTAGATCTTAAATATAGACAGAGACCTTTTTATTGCACAAGGTTGCATACGATATAATTGCGCTCTATTTGGCTAAAATCTACTCACACAAAACTCCTCGCGCTTTGTAATCAACCACTAACGCTCTTTTGACAGATAGCAACTATAGTTAACGTGAATTATTCGGGTTGTTAGACCTGAATACTCGCTCATACAAATAACTTTGTTTTTGGAGTTAATATGAAAAAAATACTTAATGCAGTGGCTATCTCGGCAATGGTGTTGTCTCCCGTGACATTCGCCTCTTCTCCGGTCATGTTCTCATCGGTTAGCGATTTTAATGCACCTGAAAACTCTCAGGTCTCCGGAGTAAGACTGGCGGCCCTTCACGGTAAAGTCGATACCGTCAAAGGAGTCGATTTTTCTATTGTCGGTATGTCAGAAACCAATACCACAACGGGCGTTAACTTCGGCTTGTTTTTGGGAGCTTCCAAAGTTAACCAAGAGATGACAGGCGCTTCTCTAGGCCTATTTAACTGGAATGAAGGTTTAACTACAGGTGTGAACCTAGGAGCCGTTAACGTAACCAATGATGTCAGAGGAGCCAACGTTTCATTCGTGAACTATTCCGAAGGCGACACTATGGTTGATGTTGGTGCAGTAAATATGTCAAACGAGTCGACTGTCCAAGTCGGTGTTTTTAACAAAACAGCCAAAATCGAAGGTGTCCAAATAGGACTCATCAACTGCGCTGACAACGGCTTTTTGCCCTGCTTCCCGATTTTTAACTTTGGAAAATGATTCTTTACCAAAAGTTCATTTCAAAAGCTCCAGTTTTGGAGCTTTTTTGTTTTAATAAATCATGAATTTTTTATTTCAACACATGCGCAACCCTAGCACCTTCCCTCGCCTTGATAATCAATACGATAGCTGATTATTGTTGGTGACACATTTTATAAAAGTGACTCACCCCTGAAAAGACAGGTTAAATTTTAACCAATTCATATTGACGGTTATCACATCGGCTTCTAACTTTTCATATTAGTGTCATAACCACGGAGGATCACCAAATGAAACGTGCTAGCAACTCATACCGTCTTCAATTGATTAAAGAGGTAGCGACTCGGCAAGAGCGGCTGAAAGGCGGTGATCCTATGGCAAGTTATATCCAGCATTTACTTGATGAGACGCCTCAAAATGAAAAAAGTACCGAAGTAAACCACCGATTCTCAGGTAATCATTTTGATGAGCATGCCGGTGGTTGGGTGAATGATCGTTGGGGATTGAAGTAATCTAGCTAGATTTCAGATTGAAGCAGAGAGGTTCATTAGATAGTCGGTCTAGAATCTCTCTTTGTTCGATTTCAGACATTTGATACCAAAGATAGCGTTCTTCTCGCGTTCGGCCACAGCCTATACAAACACCATTGATGTTTGATTCGCACAAGCCCACACACGGGTTCGCACTATAATTTCGTATATCCATACTACACCTCAAAATACAGTACACGATAATTAAGATGTAGCCCAATCGGAAGTTAATGTAAAGTTTTGATTTTAAAAAAGATCTTGTTGAGGTGTATTGGTTGGGATCTCTTCGGATGAAGTCGATTGCCCTTTTCGTATCTTACGCAGGTAGCGTTGACGACAAAGTTTAATCACATGTAGCTGCTGAGCGGGGGTCATGTTTAACCAGTTAAAACGCTCTTCTCGTTTACGCATACAGCCCTTACAGTAGCCTTTTTCATCTACTGTACAAATGCCAACACAAGGGCTCGGGACGGTAAAAAACTCTAGCTGCTCCAAATGATTTCTCTATATTATCTGATGGTCATTTTTCACTCTACGTTAATTGTAATTGTATGTTTATCAATAAGTTTCAATGTGTGATTCGCACCAAACTATGACCTTATATTGACAAATCATACTCGCAATTAACTATACTGCATTCATCGAAGTCACTACGCTGACTTAACTACTTATTTATCGGAGTTGAATCTATTATGAAGCTTAGTCCAAAAACGCTACTTGCAGCAATTACACTACCTCTTGTTGTAACAGCATGCGCAAGCAATGGAGACGATGTGAAACAAATTACAGCTCAAGATCTACAACACCACAACTGGGAACTGGTTAGCATCGATGGCGAAGCGGTTGTTGCAGATAGCCGTCAAAACCCACCGCGCCTTGAAATTGGTGAAAAGATGACAGCGAACGGCAATGCTGGTTGTAACAACTTCTTTGGTCAAGCTGAGTTGAAAGACAACCAGTTCCGCATCGAGAAAATGGGCATGACCATGAAGATGTGTGTCGGCGACGTTATGGATGTAGAACAAGCGTTTGGTCAAACTCTGTCTGATTGGAGTGATATGACGCTAACTCAAGATACTATGGTTCTGAAAAACGACGTACATACGCTGACATTCAAGCTAAACGATTGGAAAAACTAATTCTTTTCGTTCAAGTACCGATTAAAAAAGCAGCCAGATTGGCTGCTTTTTAGTTTCTATCAGACAATTTTCAAACATCTCGTCAACAATTGCGTCAAATAGTTAATAAAAAAGCCTTTTTTCAGTCATAATGAATGAATAATTGCATTACTCCGGTCTTTACCATTGGCCGATACAATTATTCAACTTACAGGGAACATTATGACAAGGCTGATCACTCTTCTTTCTTCACTTGTTTTTTCACTTTCTGCTTTTGCAGCAGATACTTGGCAAGAGGTTGTCGAAAAAGCGAAAGGACAAACCGTCTACTTCCATGCTTGGGGCGGTAGCCAAGAAATAAACCGCTATATTCAATGGGCAGGCAATAAGCTTCAATCCCAATACGATGTCACGTTAAAACATGTCAAAGTCACCGATATTGCTGAGACAACATCACGTTTGATTGCCGAAAAGGCCGCGGGGAAAAACAGCGGTGGTAGTGTCGACATGGTTTGGATTAATGGTGAAAACTTCAAATCGATGAAAGACAACCAGCTGCTATTTGGTCCGTTTGTAGAGGGTTTACCTAGTTGGCAATATGTCGATAAATCGCTTCCAGTCGACGTCGACTTCTCCGAACCAACAGAGGGCTTAGAAGCGCCGTGGGGGGTTGGTCAGTTGGTCTTTATCCATGATGAAAAAGCGTTAAATAATCCACCGCAATCATTTGCAGAGTTGCAAAGCTATGCCAAAGCTTACCCAAACCGTATTACTTATCCTCGCCCACCTGAATTTCACGGTACAAGCTTTGTGAAAGCGCTTCTGATCGAACTGACAAACAATGATGCTTCTCTGCAGCAACCTGTTTCTGAGCAGAACTTCGCTATTGTGACCGAGCCGCTTTGGTCGTACCTTGATGAATTCCATAAAGTCGCTTGGCGTGGTGGTAAACAGTTCCCAGCAGGCACAGCAGAAACCGTTCAGCTGCTTGATGATGGTCAAATCGATCTCGCTATTACATTCAATCCAAATGCGGTATTTTCCGCACAAGCGAGTGGCAACCTAGCAGACACAACAAAGGCATACTCAATGGAAGCGGGTGCACTTTCTAATATCCATTTCTTAGCTATTCCTTGGAATGCCAATGCGAGTGCGGGCGCTCAAGTCGCGGTCAATTTCCTACTCAGCCCAGAAGCGCAGTCTCGTAAAGGTGATCTGAATGTATGGGGCGATCCTTCTGTACTAAGTAGCCAATTCTTGACGGGTTCTGCGAAGAACACCCAGCAATTTAAGTCTATTGCTGAACCTCATCCTAGTTGGCAAGCCGCTTTAGAAAAAGAGTGGCTAAAACGTTACGGGAATTAGGGTCTGTTAACCTAGAGTTTGCACATGTTAAGAGCGCTTTATTTAGTCATTATCGTCGTTTGTATAGTGCCTACCCTACCAGGTTTGCTTGGTGTGTTGGTCTCTGCGCTTGGGTATATCCCCCCGATTGGCTTAAATCAGTTTTCCATTGACGGCTTCTCTGCTGTGTTTGGGTGGGCTGGTGTTTGGCAGTCAATCGGGTTAACGGTTTATAGTGCGATTGTGAGTAGCTACCTTGCCTGTTTGATCACCTTTGCCATTTTGCAATCTGCATGGAAGAGTCCGTTTTGGCGCAAGATTGAATTGAGCTTATCTCCGCTACTCGCTATGCCTCACGTTGCCTTCGCTATTGGTTTCGCTTTCTTGTTTGCACCAACGGGAATGGGCGCGCGTCTCTTACATGATTTGTTTGGTTATGACCCTAACGGGCAAACGGTTGATGACTTGGCGCTATTGGTCAAAGACCCTTATGCACTTGGCTTAATTGTTATGTTGGCGATCAAAGAAGTCCCTTTCTTACTTCTAATGAGTATCCCAATTCTCCAGCAGTTAAATGTGGAGCAGACTGAAAAGGTCAGTCATGCCATGGGCTATAGTTCCGCCCAAACTTGGTGGAAATGTCTCTTCCCGCAGTGGTTTGCTAAGCTACGCTTCCCGATGCTCGCTGTGATCGCTTACAGTTTGTCTGTGGTTGATGTTGCCCTTATTGTAGGACCAACCAACCCTCCAACATTTGCCGTCTTGGTCTGGCAATGGTTCAATGATCCAGACTTATCACTGCTCCCTCGTGCAGCAGCGGGTGCTGTGGTTTTATTCGCAATCGCAACGCTATTGATTGGTTTTGCTCGCTTGGTCGAATGGACAATAACCAAAGGCTTTAAGGCTTGGCAATATTCAGGCAGAAAAGGGGGCAAATTACCGGGAAAAAGCCTTTTCTTTGCAGTAGGAGGATTAACCTTAGCGATAATTCCGCTATTGATTATTTGGAGTTTCGCACAGCGCTGGCGTTTTCCAGACCTCCTACCGTCCAAGTTTAGTCTGCGATTTTGGCAGTATGAATGGCAAGGTATTTTAGGCACGCTAGAGCAGAGTCTAATCATCGCGCTTGTCTGTGCGACAGTGAGTTTAGTATTAGCACTGATCGCTCATGAGTATCGTCTACGTTATCGTTGGCAGGTACCGGGGTATGTCATTGCGATCCCTATGCTCATCCCGCAATTGTCAGTTCTGTTTGGTATGCAGATCGTCACTTTGTATTTAAACAGTGAGGCGTATTTGTTTTGGGTCTGTTGGGCTCATGTATTTTTCGCTTTCCCATTCGTTTATCTCTCTCTCGATGGACCATGGCGCAGCTTTGACGACGGGCTTACGCGCGTTGCCTTGAGCTTAGGCAAATCTCCGTTGCAGGCTTGGTTGAAAGTTAAACTGCCATTACTACTGCCTGCCATCGCGTTTGCTTGGGCTGTTGGCATTAGTGTGAGTCTCGCGCAGTACCTCCCTACTCTGGTGTTGGGAGCGGGGCGTATCAGCACAATAACGACTGAAGCTGTCGCTCTATCCAGTGGCTTCGACCGCCGCGTTACTGCTATTTATGCTATTTGGCAAGCTATCTTGCCGCTACTGTTTTTCTCTTTTGCGATTCTACTTAGCCGACTTCATGTTAAGTATCGCCGTTTGACTATTAAAGGTTTACTACCAAATGAGTCTTTGTCTCGAAAACCTCGCCATCCATAAAACCAATGGCGATGCCCTTTTCTCTGAATTCAACCTAACCGTCGAGCCGGGAGAGATTGTTACATTAATGGGCCCAAGTGGCTGTGGTAAATCCACCTTGCTTGATGCGATTGCAGGCCATTTATCCTCGGAGTTTGATTATTCAGGCTCTATCACTTTGAGCGAGCAACGCCTTGATAGCATGCCTGCCCACAAGCGTCAGGTTGGTATCCTGTTCCAAGATGACTTACTCTTTCCCCATTTAACCGTGTGGGAAAACTTAGCGTTTGCGCTACCTGATTCGATTAAAGGGACTCGGAGAAAAGAACAAGCACTACAAGCACTGAAGAACATTTCATTATCTAAACTTGCTGAGTCGTTTCCCGATCAGATCTCGGGCGGTCAACGTGCTCGTATTGCTTTAACTCGTATGCTGTTGGCACAACCTAAAGTTGCTTTGTTAGACGAGCCCTACAGCAAATTAGATAAAGAATTGCGCGAGCAATTTCGCGCTTGGGTCGTTGACCAATTAAAAGCGGCTAATATTCCTGCCTTGATGGTCACTCACGATGACGAAGATGTTCCAGCTGATAGTCGCTGCATCACTTGGCCGTGGGAGGCAAAACATGCTTGATCGTTTTAGTATCAAAGTTATTCGTTGGCCTTTAGCTCAGTCAGCCAAGGTACTGGATAAGCTTGGGGTTACCGCAAATCAGACAACACTGTTTGGCTTTGCCTTAGGTTGTTTAGCCTTTCCTGCTTTGATTGCAGAGCAATACACACTAGCTCTGGTCTTTGTGCTGCTCAATCGGATATGTGATGGACTTGATGGAGCATTGGCACGTATTCAAGGGATTTCGGATGCGGGCGGCTTTCTCGATATTAGCTTAGATTTTCTATTTTACTCGCTGATCCCATTTGGCTTTGTGCTTGCCAACCCAGAGCAAAACGCCGTTGCCGGAGCGTTTTTGATTTTTTCTTTTATCGGTACGGGGACAAGTTTTTTAGCTTTTGCGGTGATGGCCGGAAAACGCGGCATCGACAACCCTGTGTATAAGAATAAGTCACTCTATTACATGAGTGGGCTCACCGAAGGAACCGAGACAATAGGCTGCTTTATACTGTTTTGCCTATTGCCTCAACATTTCGCTGTTATCGCTTTCCTCTTTGGTGCTGCATGCTGGTTTACGACTTTCACCCGTATTTATTCTGGCTTTCAAACATTAAATGAGGCGCCTTAGCGCCTCATTTATTACCTATAACGTAACTTCAACACGGCGATTTTGTTCGCGCCCTTGTGAAGTGGTATTACTCGCCTTGGGCTCTGTTTCACCTTTTGAATCAATCTGAGTGTTATCTAGCCCCAGCTCTGATAAATAAGCCTGCACACTGCCTGCGCGCTTTAAGCCCAACTGAAAGTTATACTCCTGTGGCCCTGTGCTGTCGGTGTGCCCAGTCAATACAAACTCATTACTTGGTGAGTCCGCTATTTCAATGATGCGGTCAAGTATTTGCTTCGACACTGGCGTTAGATTCGCACGGTCAAAGTCAAAATAAACACTCGCTAACAGATCACCATACTGACCAGAAATAAATTGACCATTATTGACTAAGTACTCGGCACACTCTCGCTCAAGAGCAAACTGGCTGGCGAGACGATCGACAAAGTGACGAGTGTCTAGCTCTTTTGCTTCAGTTTGCACCTGATACATATTTCCTGCATTCGGAATGACAGAAACCGCCGTACCAGACTCAACCTGAATATACGTCGCTCCTGATTGAGTTCCGCATACCTGTTCAAATGCAATGTTACTAGCGTCATTGGCGATGACTGTTGAGCTAGAAACGAGAGCCGAAACAATAAAGAGCTTGTTGAATTTAAAGATCATTTTAAGTGTCCGATTTCTTCTGAAATTAGGTTAAGGATGATGTCTAAGAGTTCATCAGGGTTAGCGGCATCATAGACATTGTCTTCGCCAACACATTGAGTTAATGGGTTTCTCCCTACTTTATAGTCAAATCCGATCAAAGCGATTTGGAATGTCACAGGTCGATTGTCCGATGTTTTACGGCTATTTAGCTCTGCGCGAATATCATTGCACAGACCCTGGTTAATAAGGGCTTTGGTTGGCACAGGTTCATGACGACTCATAGGGCCATTGCCACCGTTAGTATCATCACCATCAGATAAAATAACCATAAGCTGGCGTGGGTTAGGATCGGATAACTGTTCAAAGTACTGGGCCGATTTGATGATCCCTTGGTAAGAAGCCGTAGCTCCTCCTGGGCTAAATTTGTTCATCTCAGATCTCAGTAGGTCGAAGTTATCGGTAAATGAAACGTTCTTATATCGAGTAGTAGAGCTATCATATAAGTTATGGGCGCATACCATATTTTTGTCATTCGCTCGGCTTTGCTGCCATCTATCAACCGTTTTCTGCGCATCAAGTTTGTATTTACCGTTCTTTTTTTTGTAGTAGAGCTCATCAACAAACTTCATAGGCTTAGGTTTCCCCCAGCCACAAGAAAAATTGTCTTTTGGTCGCGCTGTAAACTCTGAATAAGGGACTAAGGAAACCTTGTTTTTGATCTCTTGTATGCCCTGATAACTTTCTAACTCTTTCAGTACAGAATTGATGATGTCACGAACATGTTTGTATTTCGGTTTACCTTGCCACCTTTCATTCATTGAACCGGAGTAATCCATAACAAACGACACATCGATACTGTCGCCTTGATACTTGCGGGCCGTCGCTGCATGCGCGACATCATAGTTGTCACCAAAACCGACAAATTCTTGTGTTGGTAGCCAAGCATCTTGGTTGATCGACACTTCTAGCGAATACTGTGAATATCGGTTGGCACCATCACAATCGAGATTCTCGGATACGTGACACTCACTTCTTTCAACCTTAGTAATCGAGATATCCGAGTCAGTCACATATGTACTAATGTAATCTTCAGCTAATTTTTTGTTCTCGCTAAGATTTGAGCTATTTCTCGCCGCTAAGGCCAAGGCGGCAACTTCAGAGGCATCCCCTAACCTAGCTTTGGTTTGCAGTGCGCGCGAACCGTCAATGGCGAGCGTGAAAAATCCCCACATTCCGGGAATAGTCAGAGCAAATAACAGAGCGGCATGCCCACCTTGCTTTCTTTTAGAACTGTGCATGATTAACGCCCCATCATCAGAGAGGATGATTGTATGGTGGTGAACTCTTCATCAAATAAAGGCCCTGCCCAGTTATCGGTTTCGTAACACAAGGTCACGCGATAGAGGGTTGCTCGGCGTCCCCATGAAGTCACCATAGAAAGGTCTTCCTGCTGCGAGATTGTTTGTCCCAAAGCGCATCCGGTGCCTTTGGAGATTCGCGTCGAAGATGGCTTGCCGTTAAGATCAAAAGTAAGCAGTTCAAACTCGCCACCCACATTACTGGCCTGATAACTGCCCATGGTTCTCTGCATTGAACCAGTGGCTATCTTATAAATATCGGTCACCATCTTGTTATCGATATCGTAATTGTCTTTACCATAGAACTGGGTACGCTCTTTGATCACATTAACTAGGGAATAAGACAATCTATCTAGCTTTCCTTGCACCGAGAGTTTACCCACAATGTCAGCAGTAAAAATCAACATGGTTGAGAATACGACCCCAAGCAAAGCAAACTCTATAGAGAACACACCACGTTGGTTAGATTTTAAATTGGTCACGCTCGAACTCCTGAATTACAACGACTTCTCTTGTCAGGCTGCTGCTCCCTTGCATAAAGAAGGCGAGCATTGGCGTGTAGTCATATTCGACTCTATATATCGCAAGCGCACTGTCTGTTGGATTTCCGCACTCCGCTTCACTTTGACTTTCGTTCTGTGAACAGGTGTCATCAATCGCTCCATTGTGACGACCTAACTCATCAATAGAAGCAAAGTAGTGTACGGTTAGTTTGTATTTGTTAGGGTCAATAATATTGCCAAGAACACCCGCTTGCTGACGAATGATTCGTTTGAACTCAGCCATAAACTGGGTTTGCTGTGAGCCTCGACTAGCAGCCATATTGGTGGTTTTAGCACTGCGTGAAGCTTCAGCAATTGCAAGGTCATTAGCGGAGGAAACGTAAGCCAAATAACCCATTTCGGCCCAGAGCATAATCATCAAGAAAAACGCCATAAAACCAAGGCCAAACTCTATAGACGCTACACCGCGTTGTTTGCGTAGAATTAACATGGTTTAAGACTCAAAGTTCGCATTGCTGAAATCACCAACGCGGATTGAATTTATGATTTGCTGTGTCTGTTTAGGATCATATTTGTCTTCAAGCATTTGCTGAGCTTGGTCGAGATCGCCTAACTTCACCAAAGCAATAACGAGGTTAGCTTCGGTTTTGGCATCTTTTGGATTAGCCTGATAAACAGAAAGTAATAAGTCGTAACTACGTTTGTAATGTCCCTGAATCAGATACAAGGTTGCTAGGTTGTTTTTCACTGCGTCATCGCTGTAGAACAGTTTTCTTGCCTCGATGAAGTTCTGCTCCGCTAGCTCAAATTTCCCTTCCACCGCAGCTAACACGCCAGCAAGATTATACGCTTCACCACTCTTAGGGTTTAACGACAGCGCTGCGGATACATTCTCAACTGACGGTTCGATCTCTCCTAGCTGAAAGTGAGCTTTGGCTAATATCAGATAAGCATCAAAACCTTTCGATTTTTCATCAAGTTGACTGATAGCAAAAATTGCGGACTCTGGGTCCTCTATCGCTAAATAGGTGCGCGCTAGTTTGATACGAATGTCAGCACTTTCCTGCTCGCGCAACTCTTGCTTGTAAAACTCAATGAGCTTTTCCTGGTTGTTTGCTTCAACATACATCTGCTCTTTATTCGCATTAATCACTGAACTAGGGTCTGAAGTCTGTGTGGTTGCGCAACCACTCAGTAGCAAAGCTGATAACAGTATTAATTTATACATGGTCCATAAACCTCATTACAGCAGGTGCCAAGATGATCACCACAATCGGCATCATGATGAATACAATCAATGGCATAGACATTTTTGCAGCCAGTTTGCCAATGCGCTCTTCAGCCGCGAGCATGTTGACGTCACGAATGTCTGACGCAAGCGTGGTCAGCACTTGATAAATGGATGAGCCATATTGCAGGCTCTGTTTTAAGGTCATGACAAAACTACGGATCTCAGGAGTCGGCAGTTTTTCATACAGTTCGTCTAGTGCCCTCTCTAGACTGACAATTTTTGCCCGGTCATCCACTTTAGTCAGTAGCAGAGCAAGTTCTTTATCAAACGCCCTTAGCTCTAAAGAGAGATACTTAATCGTTGCTTCTAGCGTCATGCCGGTTTGAACACAAATGGCCATCAGATCAAGCAAATAAGGTAACTGTCCGGAAATACGTTGCTGGCGCGCCTTCTTTTTTGCCGCGAGTAACGAGTCAGGAATAATGATACACGCAATAAACCAAACGGCCATACCCGCTATCATTTTTGAAGAAGGCAATGAGTACATATTTGCTACAAGGTAGATAAGAAAAACACCGAGTATTGATACCCCATACTTAAAGTGCATGTAGTACTTAGCTAAATTCTGATTGTGTAGGCCAGCCTCCTCTAACTTCTCCTTAATGTCATCTTCCTGAGAAGAGAATGAAGAAGTCAGTTTTTCTAATGCCTGTTCTAGATGGCTATCAGTATCGTGCTTCTTTTCTTGGCTTTTATCGTCCAGTAACGCGTAGGTTTTTAGCATCTTACGACGCTTGGCCGTACTCCAGATCTGGTAACCAACAATCGCGATACCTAGGGTGATAAGCACAAGGGTGATAAAAATGATCAAATGCGCTGACATTATTTTTGCGCCCCTCTCATCAACATCCAAACAATCAACAGACCGATAAATTCACTGCCAATCAAGTAGTAAAGGATGGGTTTTCCTGCCGGATCAAATAGCAAGAACTCAAAATTGTCAGGACTAACAAACTGGAGCAAGAACAGCACAGAAAAAGGGATCACCGCGACGATCTTCGCTGACATCCGCGCTTCCGCAGTCAGAGCGTATTTTTTCTTCTCTATTGCTCTCGCATCGAACATCAGTCGATTTAAGCGCGCAATAACATCTTTCAACTGACCGCCACGCTGCATGTTTGCGCGCAAGGTTATAACGAAAAAATAGAAAGAAGGATAAGGAAAGCGGTCACAAGATTTACGAAATACATTGTCTGGTGTTTCTCCGAGCTGAAGCCTCTCCCCCATACGCTTAAATTCATTACCAACTTCACCCTGTAGAGTACGTCCGACATAGATGATGGCATGCATAATACTCTCACCCGAACTTACCGCACTAGAAAGCATATTTAACGCATCAGGGAAGGCACTTTCGAAAGCCTGACGCTGACGCTTTTGCAACCATAAATAGCCAAATACCCAGCCAAGCACTAACACGCTTGAAACGACCACCAACAAGTTTGTCTGCAAATACTTATTGTTGAGCACTATTCCACCAATCACTAAGACGAGGCTAAAGATCGTCAATTTCACCTCAGCCATTTTGCCTAACTGACGCTTTACGTTTTTGCTTCTTGCTTTCAATACATCGATGAAGGTTTTGTCAGATAGCGCTTTAAGGTCAACCGCTTGTTGAGCTTCATCAATGGAACTAACCATTAATGATGTGTTTGCTTCTTCCAAATAGTAGTTTTTTTGCTCGCTTTTTCTTGGCCAAAACGCCACCAGCAAGGTCAATCCACCAAGAATCAAGGCCAACCAATAGATCATGCAGGTTCACCAACATTAAAGGCTTCGGTTAGCTGCTGTTCTAGACCAAAGTATTTGGCTTTCTCAACCAGAACCGAGCGCTGCATAAGGCCTGCAGTGACAAAGCGCCCACGAATTTTGCCATCTTCATTGCCCATTGAAGCGGGTTGAAAACGGAACATTTCTTCCAATACAACGTTTGAGCCTTCGATACCAACAACTTCAGTAATACTCATCACTTTGCGGCTACCATCGTGCAAGCGACTGATTTGCACCACGAGATCGACAGCACTAACAATCGTCCGGCGAATCGCTTCTAGTGGCAAACTGCTCGTCGCCATCATCACCATTGACTCTACCCTTGCCAGTGCATCTCGGGGGGTATTGGCGTGCAGAGTAGACATAGAACCATCGTGGCCGGTATTCATAGCCTGAAGCATTTCAAACGCTTCTGCGCCACGACATTCACCAACAATAATTCGATCAGGACGCATACGGAGTGAGTTGATCACTAAATCGCGCTGATTAATAGCACCTGAACCTTCGATACCTGCGGTACGAGTTTCCAAACGCACAACATGTGGCTGCAACAGTTTCAACTCCGCCGCGTCTTCGATAGTCACAATGCGTTCTTTCTCTGAGACGTATTGAGACAAGGCATTAAGCATGGTTGTCTTACCTGAACCCGTACCACCAGATATCAAAATATTGAGTCGGCAGCGAGCAGCAATCATTAAGATGCGTCCCATCTCAGGGCTCATCGCACCAAATTCAACCAGTTCAGAAAGCTCTATGGATTGCTTTTTAAATTTTCGGATTGAGATAGACGTACCATCAATCGCAATAGGTGGAATAACGATATTAACGCGACTTCCATCAGGCAATCGGGCATCACAGGTTGGCGAAGATTCATCAACACGTCTACCGACTCGGCTAGCGATACGCTTAGCAATTTGCTGTAACTGGTCTTCGTCAATAAAGGAGACATTGGCTTTCTCTACCAGGCCGTAGCGCTCGACAAACACGTTGTCACAGCCATTGATCATGATGTCACTGATCGACTCATCTTCCATTAAAGATTGCAAAGGACCGAGTCCATGCAACTCGTCGACAAGTCCTTTGACATACTCACGACGGATAATACTTGCTACTGAGAACCCAAGTTTGTCGATCAGCATATCGACGGCGTTAGATAGCTGAACCGTTAGCGCCTCTTTAGACAGACTTTGAACAACTTCCGCATCTAGCGCTTCGAAAATCTGCTTGCGGATCTGAACATAAGCTGACTTATTGATGTCCATTATTTGCCTCGCTTCAGCATTCGACCCAGCCAACTGTTTTTGTCGCCTTCATCGGATTGACCGAGCAGCATAGCGGTGAGCTTATGCAGGTTTTGGCTGACTTGATAGTCATGCTGGTAAATGTGTTTTTGTTCTAAAACTAACTTACTCATTCTTGGCTCATTCGGCAGAACCACATCAGGCTCACGGCCTAAAAACTCTTTAATGTCATCAGGGCTAATCGTTGCGGCT
Organism: Vibrio tubiashii ATCC 19109; assembly: GCF_000772105.1. Classification (NCBI taxonomy): domain Bacteria; kingdom Pseudomonadati; phylum Pseudomonadota; class Gammaproteobacteria; order Vibrionales; family Vibrionaceae; genus Vibrio; species Vibrio tubiashii. The sequence continues at coordinate 1,318,907 of NZ_CP009354.1, read as the reverse complement.
TTTTCTGCAATGGTGTAGTTCAGAACAAACAAGCAACGAGCGTTAGAATCCGCCATTTCCAAGCTACGCATCGTACGCTTAGCTTCGCGAACACTAGAGACCGTTGGCTCCATTAGCAACACAATCACATCGCAGGACGTTGAGATATAATCGAGATCTTGCTTAGAGTTACTCGCTCGGGACAAATCTTCGATAATGAAGTTGTAGTTGCCGGCAAGCTCTGCCGTTAGCGTACGAACGTACTCCTTCAGCTCTAGCTCATTAAGGTCATCCGATTCAAGCGACATGACCGCCAACATGTTGTCGACCTTTTTCACCATGCTCTTGGCATAGGTTGTATCGACGCTTGATGCGAGCGAGGCTCTCGAAACGGGTTTCTTCTCAAATCGCTTAAGACCCAAGAAGATATCCAAATTGCCGCCACGAAAATCATGATCGACCACCAAACTACTCGATTTTTTTAGGTTCGATAGTTCAAAAGCAATTTCAGCCGTCAACATAGTTGCGCCGACACCACCTTTTGTACCCCAAATACCGACTTTTTTTGCTGTGCGATCCTTACCTAAACCAGAGTTTCGTTGGCGGTTATTGTTTACGTTACGAACAAAATCTATCAGCTCTTGTTTAGTGATTGGCCAAAACACATAGTAAAAGCCCATCTCTTTTAGGTTACGAATGGTAGAAATTGCGTCTTCGCTACCAATAACAATCACCGAAGCACTGTTAGGCAGCAAGTGACTGATGCGTTCCATATCCTTAGTGACATTTTCACTAAGGTTCAACTCAACAATGACGATCTCTACCAGAGATTCACGCACATGCTGTTTAATCTTTTCATCGCCATTTGGCACCATAGTAGGAACATTGATGTTCTCGAAACGAAAGGCTTCATCAACCAGATCGACACACTCTTGGGTTTGATGAAACAAAACCGAGGTAATGGTCTCTTTTTTAACCGTATCCTCTAGAGGCTTGCTTTGTAGCTTATCGACTAAATCAAACATAAATCTGTCCCCTACTTAGCAACAGGCTGTGATGACAGCATTTTTTCTGGATTAACCATCGCTTGCCAACGCGCATTTTCAGCAAAGCAACCTTCAGAGTACGCGCCGAACTGGCCGATTTTACTTGGCGTGCACAGCTCTGTGACCACCTTGGTGTAATGAAACCGAACAGCGACATCCTTATTGTTACCTAAGCTCTCTTGGCTGAACGAAATCTGCTTTGCATCAACACCACGCTCGATTAGCTCCTGACGAAGCGAAGTTGCCAACTGCTTACCTCGATTTGTCGACCATTGGAGATCTAACCCTTTGTTCGCCACTAGATCCCAGTTCTTATTGATCAGCGTGCGTACATCTTGCTTAGCGCTTTCCAGACCCACCTGCTCAAATGAAGCAGACCAGGTATAAACCATTGGCACGGTGTGAATAGCTTGACCTTCTCGGGTTGAGACTGTTTCTGCACAGCCACCCAAAACAAAGAGCGTGCACAAACTCGCCGCTTGCCAAAGAGATTTACGAGTAATCTTCCTCATAGCTTGAAGCCTCCGGTGGCGTAGATTTCATTTGCCCATTTATTTTGTTCTATATTCGATGAGGTTGGTTCAACATTAAAAAATCGCTCAAGACTCGTGGTTCTCTGCATTGTTGGTAGTTGAACTGCACTTGGTTCAACGGGCTGAACAAGGTTGACCGTCGCTACAATCACGAGTTCGGTACGTGTTCTTTCAGTGCCTGAAGAACGGAACAGTGCACCTAACACCGGAATTTCACCAATGAACGGAATTTGGCTTAATGACTCTTTATCTTCGGTACTCAGTAATCCACCCAAAACGAAACTTTTACCATCAGCAAGCTGAACAGTGGTTCTGGCACGGCGAGTCTTTAATGCTGGCAAATTGTAAGAAGCATTACTGTACTGGGTATCTAGCGAGCTCACTTCTGGCATTAACGACAATTTAATCTTGTCGTCTTCAAGCACCTTGGCCATAAGGTCAAGACGGATACCGAACTCTTTGTACTCAACGTTAGTCGTTCCATCTACTACTGTGACTACTGGTAGTTCACCACCAACTAGGAAATTCGCTGTTTCACCAGACATAACTGAGAGATTCGGCTGGGCGAGAATTTGCCCGACTGTGTCATTACCCATTGCGGTAATAACCGAAATAATATCCGAAGCACTAAATGAGGTTAGCGGATTAACAAAAACACCCGCACTCTGGCCTTGGCTACCGTACTGAACACCAAACTCTTCAAGGAATGAGTGAGACACTTCCGCAATCGACAGTTTTACGTTAACTTGTTTTTGGGTAACGACTTCGATCTGATTGACAACGCCAGTGAAATGAAAGCGCTTCATAAACTCCATTTCATTGTCTTCATCACCATAATTCCATTCTATCGTGAATTCTTCTTTCTCTTTCTCTAACAGCTCACCGACCATCAGATTGATGGCATCTTTGGTTTTGTCGTTTGCAACGGTGCCAGTTAAGACCACATTGTCACCAATATGTGTCAGCTTTACGTTGGCATTGGGATACAACAGTTGAACTTGGCTTTCTAATTCCGTAAGCGAGGTATTCACTGTTACCTTGCGTTTAGTGAGTGTCTTTCCGCTAGTGCCAAATACAGCGAATCCAGTCTCACCTAAGGCTTTGCCGAATAAAGCAACTTTGCGTTTATCAATCACTTGATAGTCAGCCACTTTTGGGTTGGAAATAAAGACTGAGTCTATATCTTCGCCAACTGAGATTATTTCCATCTCACCTTCAGAGAGATAGGTACTTCTTTGCGCGCTTGAAATAGAAGGCACTAAAAAAAATAAGGCACAAAGAGAGATAAGTAACTTTTTCATTGAAGCCTCAGTTAATGGTTACATCGCTCGAGCGATATTCGACCACAGATTTGAAGTTAGATAGCACATCACCCGCATCAGCATGGAGATCTGACTTTTGGTATTCACCGATAGATTTATGAACTTCAAGTTCAGAGATTCTTTTTGCCACAGTAATGGTCGCAACTTGCTTACGAGTCAGCTCAAGGATTAAGTTAATTTCACTCGTTGCAGGGGTAGTGCGAGTCGCATCGATTACGCTTTTGTTTACTTGCAATACTTTGACACCAGTGAGTACTGGGGTAACAAACATATTTCGCTTACGTGTGGTTTGGGTCTCTGCCGTTTCGAGCGAGAATTCAGTGGGTAAAGAAAGCGCTAATACATCAATCATTGTGCCGTGGGTAATCACGCCACCAACAATGGATTGCGGCTGCACTTTTATTGCGTAAGGAACGCGATTATCACCAATCACGAGATCGACATAACCTTCTTGGTCTGGTGCAACGATCCGCTCTTTAAAGGCCAAATCACCCGCATTAAGGTTTTGGGCATAAATAGCCCCAGTTGCAAAATCAAATGACATATCTTTCGCCACACCTAAAGCATTGGCTTCACGCTCAGGTAAACGAACTAGCTCTATGTCATTTCGCTCTACCTTATCGCCAAGGTAGACATCTTTATTCAAGCGCCAAACTGATACATAGACTTCTTTTTTGGTTTCAGGTTGCACATTAGATTTTGGAGAACTGCTTAACGTTCCCGCCAGTCCGAACAGACCAAAAAGAACTGCAAAGCTTGCTACAACAAGAATTACTTTCTTTTTCAATTGAACTCCCTACATAGAAGCAACGATGCCGACTAACCCGCCAGCAGAAATAGCGATTCCATAGGGAATACCACTGAATGTGTTGCGACTAAGCATTTTTTTTATCAAATAAGCCAAGCTGACCAAGCCTCCAACCAAACAGATAGTGATAAGAGCTATGGGCAACACTTGCGGCTCTATCGCGATCGAGTAAGCACCAAAAAGCTTTGAGTCCGCACCACCTAAGATGTTGAACTGGCTAAGTAATAGCCCAACTAACAAAATAATAACTGGCGAAATAATTTGAACTTCAGAATATAAATAGGCGTAGCCAAAGCTGACAATTGCTATAAGGAAGCAAACCCTATTACTGATTTTTCTCTCTTTAATATCAATGTAGATAGCAAAAAGAGAAAGAGTAGCTAATAGGATTAGCCACTCTAATTTATAAGACAATTTAATGACTTAAGCTTTAGGAGTACCTGCGACTAAAGCATCCTTAACAGAATCAAAAATGTTGCTAAGGCGCGTTGAAATACTATCTTCTCCTAAGAAAGCTGCACCAACGACTACGGCAACACCAGCCGCAATTAGGCCGTATTCAATTGCAGTTACACCGCGCTCGTCATTTTTGTAGTTTTCTAGGGCTAATTTAGCGTGTACGTATAGTTTAGTTAACATGCTCTTTCCTTTCTGAATTGTGGTTTTAAATTCAATATTTAATTAATTTGAATCCGATAAAAATGAATTCGGATAATTTAGGGAGCGCATATTAGTAATTTAAAAATAGGCAATCAATCAAAAAATAAATCTTAATTAAATCGAATAAATAATATAAACAGAGTAAAAATGGATAAATTTATAAATTCAATCAAAAATAGATCAAAAATTTACCAATTATATGTAAGGCATTTCTTATAGTTATATTTTTAATTATTAATTTATATAACAATAGATCTTATATAGATCTATTAAATGTCACCGAGAGGCCAGAGTCTTACTTTTGAGACAAAATGAAAACTGTTACATCCAGTTAGTTCTCTACTCTAATCAAGATTTGTCAGTTTATTGTGCGAATTTTCTCACAATAGTTAGTTGTATTAACTTAAACGTGCAAGAGGTTCTTGTTGTTGAGATGCAAAAAAAGCGCCTATGTAGGCGCTTTAACAACTCTAGTTCGTTTGGTCTTACTTAAACCTGAGTACTTTCAACGAAGCCTCAGGGTCGATGTCTTCAAATTCCGTTGGGTTATCCAAACGTTCGACAAAGTTTAATTGCGGCGCCTCTTCCTGCATGCTGTCGATTAAAAACTGGCTTGTGACTTGAGGAGAGTTAACACATGCAATCACTTCACCGCCTTCCGCTAATAACTCAGGCAATTTTCTAAGGATACGTTTGTAATCTTTAGTTAAAGCAAAACTGCCTTTTTGAAATGAAGGGGGATCAATCACGATAAGATCATAGCGACCCATTTTTCTGATTTTTCCCCATGAGCGGAAAATATCGTAGCCTAAGAATTTAACTTGATTAACGTTGTGACCATTTAATTTATGGTTCTCACGCCCTTTAGATAATGAAGAGCGAGACATATCCACATTCACTACTTGGTCTGCCCCGCCTTCAATTGCAGCAACAGAAAAGCCACAGGTATAAGCGAAAAGGTTAAGGACATTTTTATGTTTGGCGTGCGCTTTTACCCAGTCACGGCCAAGACGCATATCCAGAAATAAACCAAAGTTCTGGTTACGGCCAATATCAAGCTGATATTTTAAGCCCGACTCTTCGACAATAGGTCGATTGTCCAATTCGCCTAGTAATATTTCTGACGGCGCGCCTTCAGCATAACGATACTGAACAACAATGACTTTCCCTTGCTTCTGTTGCCATAACTCACTTTCAGATAAGGTCTTCAGCCCTTGCTTTAACTCGTCAATAAAATCGTCGCTAACCTGCTTAAATAGGCTGACAATCAGCTGACCTTGAATCCAGTCACAGGTTAGTTGCTCTAAGCCGGCGAATTTACGCCCACGACCATGAAACAGGCGGCGAACCTCATTCGGTGCGATTTCGAGTTGAAGTTTCAATTGTTCAAAAAAGATAGGAAGTTGCTCTGACTGCATAGGTACAGGCATTACTTGTTGATCTTCGGCCATGATAGCTCCCAAGGTTTTAGCCAAGCCTCAATGCCTTGACTGGTAATTTCTTCATTCCACTTCTTGCCAAGCACGTTGTTGTTGCGTGGGTCACATACAAACTCGTAAGCTTGGTGATTCAGTTCGAAGCGAAGTGCAAACGCGTGTAAATAACCACGGTCAGACTCACTACCACTGTTGTATATCGGATCACCAACGATACCCGAACCTACGGACTTTAATGCAACGCGGATTTGATGCGTCTTACCTGTATGTGGCTTACATAGAAACAGTCTCTCTCCCGGCAAAGAGGACGTAGAAAAAAACTGGGTTACAGCGGGGTTATTTTGCGTGTTAGTCAGTTTCCAAGAAGCACGCCGAGAACGCTCCATGTCACCAATCACTAAGCCCTGCTTCTTCTTTGGTTTCTTACTGCCAATGGCGAGATAGAATTTCTCAACGCTACGCTGAGCAAATTGATTCGATAATTCTCTGGCAGCAGATGAGCTTCTCCCAAGCAATAAGATGCCTGACGTCATTTTGTCTAAACGGTGAATAAGAAAAAGCTGCTTATCTTTGGTTTGCTTAGCCACCTCTTGCAGTAGCATGGTATCGCCATCATCTTTGTGTACGGAAACATTAGGGTGTTTATTGATGACGATAAAGTCAGGATGGGTATATAAAATATCAAACATTCGACTGGCTCCACTTCGGAGGCATGAGTATACCCATTCTCCTTGTGAAAGCCAGCCTCGCTTGGTTTAGCTCAGTTTGAATTTACTGACTAAACTCTCTAGCTCCGCGACTTTAGAGTTCAAGCCGTTAACATTATCTGAACTGCTATTGGCTAACTGCAGTGATCGCTCAGATATATCACTAATGGCGGTAATATCGGCGGCAATCTCTTTAGTAACCGCGGTTTGCTCTTCCGCTGCTGTCGCAATGGAGTTGACCATAGATTGGACATTGGCTGCGCCAGCGACAATTTCTTCTAGCGCAGTAACTGCACCAGAGCTACGCTCCACACCAATTTCTACCAGTTTGCAGTTTTCTTGTGTATAGGTCACCGCTTCTTGCGTACCAGTTTGAATTTGCTGGATTATTCCGGCCACTTCCTGAGTTGCCGTCGTTGTTCGCTCGGCTAAAGCTCGAACCTCATCGGCAACGACAGCAAAGCCGCGACCAAATTCACCTGCCCTTGCGGCTTCAATTGCGGCATTCAATGCAAGCAAGTTTGTCTGCTCTGCAATACCTTCAATAACGCGAATAACCGACCCAATCTGCTCACCATGTGCACCAAGCTCGTTCATTTGCGTCGACATCTCCGTCATCTGCAAACTCACCTGTTGAATGGAATCCACCATTTCAGTAATAACGTTACGACCGGATTCCGCACTTTGCTCAGACTTCTGTGCTTCTTCAAATGTCGCAGAGCCTTGTTGCGCCACTTCAGAGATGGTTAAACTGAGTTCTTCCGCTGCGGTCGCAATCAGGTTAGCCTTATCTGCCTGCGACGATGCACCAGCAACAATATCTTGACTAACATTCGATAAGTCGGCTGTCACATGCTGAACTTGGTTGGAAACAGACGAGATAGAGCCGATCAAAGTGGTTAATGATGATTGCATCTTATTGATCGAGCTGGCTAGATTCGCCAGTTCATCTCCCGACTCATCCACAATATCATCCGCAGTTAAGTCCCCTTCTGCCACTTTCTGCGCCACAAAATCAAGGTTGGATAAACGGGTTGTTATCGAGTTGGATAGCCAATAGGCAATAATGCAGGTGAGGACTAACGCGATAACAAACAACACAACAATGGTGTTTTCAATCGTATCGAACGAATCGGTTAGATAAAGAAGAGAAGCATCGGTCTCGGTAATTTCAGCCGATGAAGCCTCATCAAGCAGTGCTTCGATAGGTGTTAGATATTCTTCATAAAGACTGCGTAGCTCGGTAATCTCTTGTTCTAGCGCACTTTTATCACCAAGAAGTGGCACTATGTCTCTTTCAAAGCCTTGGGTGAAGCCCTTCATCAGGCGTTCTATCTGTTCAATACGTTGATGATCAGCCCCGCCAGGAGTTTCCAGTTTTTTCACTGCTGCAATAGCATCCCAAAACTCTTGTTTATTCCTTTGGTAATCGCCTAACGCGCTCGCTACGCCTGTGATAGCTCCTGTCGCATCACGATAAACATCACCCGCTTCATCAATTAGGATTAGATAACCTACTACTTCTGGTACATCGTCATGACGAATTTCTGTCGCAACGTCATGCGATTGAGTCACTTCTGACCAAATAGCCCCTGCCATTACTGTCATGATGGCTAGGACACAACCAAAGCCAGCATAGAGTTTTTTCCGTACAGACCACTTCACAAAGCACCTTCCTTAACGACTTACATTTGGATTACATTCTTATACCGAATATTATCGGCTTAGTGATAAGACTCTTTAATAAAAGTAGCTGATAGAAACGAAAAAACCTCCCAGTTGGGAGGTTTTGTTTAACTTTAGTACGACTTCTAGTTTAAAGCTTCTTAGAGAAGACTCCGGCTAGAGCGATGATACCAATACCTAACAGCATGATTTCACCTTTACCGCTATCGAAACCAGACTTAATGCCCATGAATGCTACGATTGCGATTGCTACTGGGATGATGTACTTAACTAGGTTGTACCATAGACCAAATAGTGGGAAAGATACTTCACCATCGTTAGTGATCTCTTTCTCAAGCTCTGAGCGTGATAAGCGCCAGCCAGCAAAGATACACACCAACATACCGCCAACCGCTAGGAAGATCTTATCTGTTAGTAGGTCGAAGATATCGAACGCACCAGTGCCAAATAGCGTTGGTCCTACACCACCTAGAGAAAGTGATGCGAACACACATAGTGTTGCCATTACCGCACTTGCACTGATTACCGCTGTAGAACGTTTCATGCCTTTCTCATCGATTAGGTAAGAAACTACTACTTCAAGTAGAGATACAGAAGAAGTCAGTGCCGCTACGGTTAGACCAATGAAGAACATTAGTGCGAACAGAAGACCAATTACGCCGCCCATTTCAGCAAATAGCTGAGGTACAACAACGAATACTAGACCTGGACCTGCTGCTGGCTCCATACCGAATGCGAACATTGCAGGGAACATTGCCACACCCGCAAGGATTGCAACACCTGTGTCCATCGCGGTAACCATACCCGTGGTTTGAACTAGGTTCTCTTTCTTCTTCAAGTAAGAACCGTAAGTCAACATACAACCCATACCTAGACTTAGCGAGAAGAACGCTTGACCTAGAGCTGCAAGTACCACGCTGCTGTCTACTTTAGAGAAGTCTGGCATGAACAGGAATTCAAGACCTGCCATTGCGCCAGGTAGCATTAGACCTTTCACTGATACCACGATCAGGATTAGGAATAGTAGAGGCATTAGGATCTTACCTGCTTTCTCGATACCGCCGGAAACACCTTTCATAACGATAGCGATGTTAAGCATCAGGTAGATACCCATCCACATTAGAGGTTGAACAGGGTCTGAAATAAAACCACCGAAGCTATCACCGATTGCTTCAGGGGCGCTTAGTAGACCACCACCCACTTTAAAGATGTATGCCAGTGCCCAACCACCGACCACTGGGTAGAAACCCATGATCAGTAGACCACTTAACACACCCATAACACCTGTAAATGTCCAACGACGGTCTGTCGTTTTAAATGCACCTACAGCTGATAGACCTGTCTTACGGCCAATAGCGAATTCCGTTAACATTACGCTAAAGCCGATAAAAATTACGAAAAGAAGGTAAATTGCAACGAACGCGCCGCCGCCGCTTTCACCCGCCGTATAAGGAAATTTCCATATGTTGCCCAAACCAACAGCAGAACCTGCTGCGGCCATAACGAAGCCTAATTTAGACCCCCATGTATCACGGGCCTGTGCACTTGAACTAGTAGCCACGGTTACTCCATTAAATCGTTTTCTAAGTTGTGTTTGCTTCTGTTAGGCGTCTTAAAAAGTGGTGTATAATTATTTTTACACTTAATAAAATTATCAGTGACGCTAACGTTATGGCAAGTAAAGCAGTTTAAGATTAAAATTGGAAGCCCAATTAGTTTAATTTCCCACCACAGTTGTGAAAAATATGTTTAAATGCTGCTTTTTTAGCCTTTAACATCCACTATACACCAGATTTTACATTCTCATAACAGAATCATACTTTTTCTTTCTACTTCCTGTTCGTTACATTCTTTGAAAATTTGTCGCTTGTCGTCCTTCGTCCAGAGTTCTAATATTGGATAGCATTAGATTACCTAGGTTACTGAATGGAAAAGTTTTATCACTTTCTTACACTTGCTGGGATTGTCTTTTACTGGATTTTGGTTGCCGGTGTGACAATTCGAGTGGTGCTAAAGCGTCGTGCAGTGAGTGTTTCACTGGCCTGGCTGATGATCATTTACATCATTCCTATCTTAGGCGTTGCCTGTTATTTCCTGTTTGGCGAACTTAACCTTGGTCGAAAAAGAGCAGAACGCGCGAAGGAAATGCTTTCCCCTTTTGCAGACTGGTTCTCTAACCTTAACGACTGTCATGCTCACTCCCCAGAGAGCTTTGGTCGTCATATCTATCGCATTGATGAGCTGTGTAACAACCGCCTAGGCCTACCTGCTCTGTCAGGGAACTCGCTCTCTTTACAAAGCTCACCCGACGATATTCTGCGCTCAATTATCGAAGATATAGAAAATGCGCAAACCAGTATTCGTATGGTTTTCTACATTTGGCATCCAGGTGGACTGGCCGATTCTGTGGCTTCCGCTCTGATTCGAGCCGCAAAACGAGGCGTAAATGTTAAATTGCTGCTTGATTCTGCAGGGAGTCCGCGCTTCTTTCGTAGTGAATGGTTGAAGATGATGCGCAGTGCGGGTGTCGAAGTCGTTCAAGCATTAGAAGTCAGCCCTTGGCGTATCTTCCTGCGACGATTAGACCTTCGTCAACACCGTAAGATCATCGTAATAGACGAGAAGGTCGCCTACACAGGTTCAATGAACCTCGTCGATCCCGCCTACTTTAAGCAAGATTCTGGTGTTGGACAGTGGATCGATATAATGATTCGCGTTACTGGCCCTACTGTTAATGTCCTTTCCGCTATACATTGCTGGGACTGGGAAGTTGAAACGGGTTCACGTGCCTTTCCTTCTATTCCAGAATGCCGTATTAACCCTGAAGAGCCTCAACATCCAGTGCAAGTGGTTCCTTCAGGGCCTGGTATGCCGGAACATTTGATTTCTCAAGTTTTAACGCTTGCGATTAATCAGGCTAACCACTCGGTTCGTATCACGACCCCTTACTTTGTCCCGAGCTCTGACTTACTTGAAACTCTTAAGATGACAGCCCAACGTGGCATTAATGTAGAACTTATCATTCCACACAAAAATGACTCGTTGATGGTTCAATGGGCGTCACGCGCATTTTATAGCGAGCTGCTAAGCGCAGGTGTCAAGATCTACGAGTTTTACGGTGGATTACTCCATACAAAATCGGTTGTCATTGATGAGGAGTTTTGCCTCGTTGGGACAGTAAATATGGATATGAGAAGCTTATGGCTCAATTTCGAACTCACTTTAGCCATTGATGATCTTGCTTTCACCAAAGAGATGTTCTGGCTCCAGCAAAGTTATATGGAAGAATCGCATATCGTTGATATCGAAGAATGGAAAAAGCGAACGCTATTCTCTCGCTTTTTAGAGCGTGTATTTTATCTGTTTAATCCTCTGCTTTAATCCCTTGCTATTCATGCTTTGCCGTGGTTTAAATAAGGTAAAGTATTCGATAAGGACTTCCGATGTCAGAAAGTAAGCAGACCAAGTTCGTTACCGCTGGTCGCGATAAAAAGTGGACTAACGGTGTGGTTAACCCTTCCGTTCAAAGAGCCTCAACCGTCGTTTTTAACACCGTTGCAGAAAAGCATCACGCAACGGTGAACCGAGCAAACAAAACTCTGTTTTATGGTCGCCGCGGCACCACGACTCACTTTGCGTTCCAAGATGCAATGACAGAGATTGAAGGTGGTGCAGGTTGCGCCCTTTACCCATGTGGCACCGCCGCTATCTCTAATGCTATTTTGTCTTTTGTTGAAACGGGCGATCATATTCTTATGGTCGATACCTGTTATGAACCCACGCGCGACTTCTGCGACAAAATTCTCAAGAAGATGGGCGTAGAAACCACTTACTACGAACCAACGATTGGGGAAGGGATCAAAGAGCTCATCAAACCAAACACAAAAATTCTATTCCTTGAGTCTCCAGGCTCTATCACCATGGAAGTGCAAGACGTACCTACTCTGTCAAGCATTGCACATCAACACGATATCATCGTTATGCTCGATAATACTTGGGCGGCTGGGGTGAATTTCTCTCCATTTGAGCATGGTGTTGATATTTCAATTCAAGCGGCAACCAAATACATTGTCGGACACTCAGATGTGATGCTTGGCACTGCGGTAGCCAGCGAGCAATATTGGGATCAGTTACGTGAACAAAGCTACCTGATGGGTCAGTGCGTGTCTCCTGACGATGCCTACTTAGGCTTACGCGGAATTCGCACTTTAGATGTGCGCTTGCGTCAACACGCGGAGAACAGCTTGAAAGTGGCGCAGTGGCTTCAAAACAGACCAGAAGTCGATCATGTTCGCCACCCTGCCCTTGAAACCTGTCCTGGTCACGAGTTTTTCACACGTGATTTTACCGGTGGAAATGGCCTATTTTCATTTGTGCTGAAAACCAGTTACCCGCGAGCAACAACAGCCCTGTTAGATGGAATGAAGCATTTTAGCATGGGGTATTCTTGGGGCGGTTTTGAAAGTCTGATTCTTGCCAATGAACCGAAAAGCTTCAATAGTCTGCGTACAGTTGCTAACCCTAATTTTGAGGGAACCTTGATTCGTGTCCATATTGGACTTGAAGACGTCGATGATCTGATCGCTGATTTAGAAGCAGGACTAGAACGATACAACGCTCTGGTTCTCGAAAAAGAAGCGACCGCCTAGTACCTTCAAACAATTGATTATTTAGCCTCGCTCGCGAGGCTTTTTAATGCACTGATTTTATTAACAATTTAATCAAAACAGTTTTCTAAAACCTTTCGTTAATTAAAGCTGTTGTTTTTTAATTCAACATCACGTTTTAATCTTTCTTTAACAATTCATATTTCGTATAGCTCAATTTTTCTTCTACGTTTAAATATCTCATCAGAGGTCATACCAGAAGGAGCTAACATTGAAACTGATCTACTCACTTGTCCTGACTTGCGCACTCGCAATTGGACAACCGACACTCACCAACCTTGCCCACGCAGGTGGTTATACACAAACTCAACACCCCATTGTCCTCGTCCACGGACTCTTCGGCTTTGATACTCTCGCTGGTGTCGACTATTTCTACGGAATACCGCACTCGCTAACCCGAGACGGCGCGACTGTCTACGTTGCTCAGGTATCTGCCTCTAACAGTACTGAGGTCAGAGGCGAGCAACTTCTCAAACAAGTAGAAACACTGCTCGCTGCTACTGGGGCGACTAAAGTCAACCTAATAGGCCATAGTCATGGTGGACCAACGGCTCGGTACGTTGCATCCGTGAGACCGGACCTTGTCGCCTCTGTCACGAGTATTGGTGGTGTAAACAAAGGCTCAAAAGTCGCCGATCTGGTAAGAGGAACTGTCCCTGAAGGTTCAGGCTTAGAAGGATTGGCCGTGAAACTTGCTGGGGGTTTAACCACTCTTATCAATCTCCTATCAGGAGGTACAGATCTTGAGCAAGATCCTTTAGCCTCTTTGGAAGCACTGACTACTGAAGGCTCTCTGGCATTCAATCAGCATCATCCATATGGCATTCCTACCACTGCATGTGGCGACGGGGATCTTCTCGCCAGCAATGGCGTCTATTACTACTCATGGACAGGATCTTCCACTTTTACCAACCTTTTGGATCCAACTGATGGAGCGATGGTGATACTCGGCTGGGCATTTGACGAACCCAATGACGGACTTGTTGGGGCATGCAGTACTCACCTAGGCAAAGTGATTCGTGACGACTACAAAATGAATCATCTGGATGAAATAAACGGGCTCTTGGGCATTCACCACCTATTCGAAACTGATCCCGTCACACTCTATCGACAACACGCCAATCGCCTCAAACAACAAGGACTGTAAGGGTAAACCAATGAAAAAGACCGTTCTAATCACCATTTCTGTCATCACTTCAATTGGATTTGGAGCGGTCTTATATTTGTCCGAGAGGCAACAGGAAACTCCAGCCCCGATCCTTTCTCAAGCTGATGTAGACGTTGACACAACTACCCCCAAGCACTTTTTTGATTTTTCACTCAGCAGCTTAGGTGAACAAAATCTTGATGAGATAAAAAAGAAAGTGAATAAGCGTGCTTCAACAGAGAGCAAATTGAGTAACGAGGAAGTGTTGTTTGCCACTTATTTGGAGTACAAAGAAGCATTAGCGGAGCTTGAACCTTTACAAGCTGCCCAACTCACTGCTCTAGACCTCGAACAACTTCACTCTCAGATCTTAGCGTTACAGTCTCGCTACTTCTCTGAGCAGGAAATAAAGCTGCTATTTGAAGAAGAGAATCTGTTGCGACAATTGGCGATTAACAAAGCGAGAATCACTGAAAATGATTTGGATGCCGAGCAAAAAAAGAGCTTACTAGAAGACCAACTCAATAACATGCCTAACTACATTCAGGCAGCAGAAAAAAACAATCTGCTGGTTGTAGAATTGGACTCTGTCTCAAAGCTTGATGACCAAGACAAATACATCGCAAGAAGCGAGTTAGTTGGTGAGGACGGGGCTAAGCGATTAGCGGAACTCGATCAACAACGTGCAATATTTCAAACAGCACTGGATTCCTATTTAGTAAGCAGGGATGAACTACTCACGTCTAACTCTCTATCCGATCAAGACAAAAAGCGACAGATCGCACAGCTTAGAGAAAAGAGCTTCGATTCAACACAGTTGCGACGTGTCGAAGCACTTGAGAGGATTCATGACCAAAGTCGTTAGCCAAACATGTTGGCAGCACAAAGTGTGCCGCCTAATGCTATTTAGCCCCTTTCTTTGGGCAGTCAACTAGGTGATCATCAACCATACCGACCGCTTGCATGAAGGCGTAACAGATCGTTTCGCCAACAAACTTAAAGCCTTTCTTTTTGAGAAATTTGCTCATTGCCTTCGATTGCTCTGTCGAAGCAGGCACACCACTCATTTGCGTCCAGTTATTTACGATCGGTTTACCATCAACAAACTGCCACAAAGCGTTCGATAAGCTGCCATATTCTTCAATCAGTGCCAAAGCCGCACGCGCATTTCCAAATACAGAGGTAATCTTGCCTCGATGTTTGACGACATCATAATTTTCGATAATTTGCTCGACCTGACTTTCATCATACTGCGACAGACGAGACAAGTCATAGCCTTCAAACGCTGCTCGGTAACCCTCACGTTTCTTTAGAATCGTAATCCAACTCAGCCCTGCCTGAGCCCCTTCTAAGGTTATGAACTCAAACAGTACATTGTCATCATAAACCGGCACGCCCCATTCCGCATCGTGGTATTCGCGCTCAAGTTCATGATTCATCGCCCAAGCACAAGTTGTATCCTTGCTCATTGATTCTCTCCTTAAAAACAAACGCCCCCGACAAAGTCAGGGGCGTTTACTTCTAGTTTAGTTAGTTTGGCACTTTTACTTTGTGGAATAGACGATACAACACTGGTACGACAATAAGTGTCAGTACTGTCGCAAAACCTAAACCAAACATGATGGTTACCGCCATTGGCTTGAAGAAGATGTCTGGAAGCAAAGGAATCATACCCAAGATGGTCGTAATCGCCGCCATACAAACAGGACGAACACGACTTAATGCAGCGTCAACGACTGCCACATATGGGTCTTTGCCCGAGTGCATTTCAATCTCGATCTGATCCAGCAAGACAATCCCGTTCTTAAGCAACATACCCGACAAGCTCAAGAAACCGAGCAAGGCCATAAAGCCAAATGGGGTGTTCAGTGCCAGTAGGCCCGTTGTCACACCAATAATTGCCAGTGGTACTGTTAACCAGACGATCAACGGCTCTTTCACCGAGTTAAACAAGAACACGGTGACTAAGAACATAAACAGGTAGCCCATCGGCATGGTAGTAAAGAGTGACTCTTGGGCATCACCCGAAGACTCATACTCACCACCCCACTCTAATGAATAACCCGGCGGCAGCTCAATCGCTTCAATCTGCGGCATTAGACGAGCTTGAAGTGTCGCGGCAGTCTCTTCACCTAGCAAGTCAGGATCAGCAAAGACTGTTAGCATACGCTTACGGTTCTTACGCACTATGATTGGGTCTTCCCAACGAATTTCGTAGCCCATTGTGACTTGTTGCAGCGGGATGTACTCGCTAAGTGCAGGACTCCATATCTTCATACCTTCGATATTTCGAATGTCGACACGTTCATCTTCTGGTAAGCGTGCCACTATCGGCATCAAGGTCGTACCATCTCGGTAAACACCAATTGACTTGCCAGAGAATGACATCGCAAGAAACTCATCCACATCAGACTTACTGATACCGTAACGACGAGCTTGGCTTTCATTAAACTGCGGCTCAAGCACTTTCGTACGTTCACGCCAGTCGTGACGAATATTGGTGGTGCCTGGGTCCGCGTGCATGATGTCTTCAACTTGCTTGGCTATTCCACGCAGTACCGTTGGATCTGAGCCAATAATACGAGCTTCGATTTTCGCACCGCCACCTGGGCCAAGTTCAATCTGTTTAAGCTTGTAGTTAATTTCAGGGAACTTGTCCTCCAAGTGGAGCCTAAAGTTCGTCATTAAGCTGGCAAGTTGCTCGTAATCAGCCACCCTAGTCGTGATTTCACCATACGCCGCATAGCTCTTCTCTGGTGCATAGGTCAGCATAAAGCGTTGCAGACCTTTACCAGCAGTAGTGGTAATGTGCTCGACACCCTCTTGATCAGATAACCAAGATTCCAAGGCTTTCAGTTTCGTGTTTGTCGCACGAATATCGGTCCCTTCAGGCAACCAGATGTCTGCTTGGAAGATAGGCGTTGTTGAAGATGGGAAGAACGACTGCTTAACTTGCGTAAAGCCAACAATGCTCGCAGCTAAACCCAGAATAAGCACAACGACGGTTAACCAAGCTCGCTTCATACAGAACTCAAGGAAGCCTTTGTACACCACGAAGATCATTCCATTGTATGGATCGCTTTCTGCCCCATCTTGCTTGAACTTCTGACCTTTAAAGAAGATATCAGCAAAGAATGGAGTAAGAGAAATAGCCGTAAACCAGCTCAACATCAGCGAAATAAGAAGCACACTAAATAAGGTGCCACAATATTCACCTGTCGCGTCCTCCGACAAACCGATTGGCGCAAATGCCGTCACCGCAATCACTGTCGCACCGAGCAACGGCCATTTGGTTTGAGTCACGATATCTGTCGCGGCTTGCATCCGCGTCCGCCCTTTCTGCGTGCCAATCAATATCCCTTCGACCACCACAATGGCATTATCCACCAGCATACCTAAAGCGATAACCAGAGCACCTAGGGAGATACGTTGTAAATCGATAGCAAAGTACTTCATAAATATGAAAGTACCCAGAACGGTGAGTAGCAAAATAAGACCAATCAACAGGCCAGATCTTAGTCCCATAAAGAACAGCAGTACGATGATAACGATCGCGACCGCTTGACCTAGGCTGACGACAAATCCGCTTACAGACTTATCAACTTCTTTAGGTTGACTGTAGATCTCAGAGATCTCAACACCTACGGGCTGCTGGTACTTAAGCTCAGCTAAACGTCGATCAAAGCGTTGGCCTACTTCAACAACGTTTACCCCTTGAGCAAAGGAAACCCCTAAGTTAAGCGCTAGTTCACCATTGAAAGTGACAATATTGCTCGGAACTTCAACATAGCCACGAGTAATGTCTGCGACGTCTTTCAGGTAGATCAGTCCCTGTGCACCACTCTCAGTAATGATTAAATCACCGAGCTGATCCACATTTTTGAACTCACCGGTAGGATGAATTCGAATGTATTCATCACCGATTCGAATTGCGCCCGCATCAGAAACCACGTTCTGAGTGGATAACAAGTTAAATACCGTGTTCGGTGCGATTCCGAGGGTGCTCAAACGCTTCATCGAAATCTCGATAAAGACCTGCTCTTGCTGTTCTCCGGAGACCGAAACCTTACTGACACCATCTATAAGCTCCAGCTCTCGACGTAGATAGTCCACATAATCGAGTAGCTCTTTGTAGCTGTAGCCATCACCAGTTACCGCTAGTAAGATGCCGTAAACATCACCAAAGTCATCAATCACCGATGGGTCATTAACCCCCGGCGGTAGCTGACCTTTTAGATCGTTCACTTTTCGGCGTAACTCATCCCAAATCTGGGGTAAATCATCGGGGCCATAGTTGTTTTTCATCGAAACGGTTATTTGCGATAAACCGCGACTTGAAATGGAGTTGACTTCATCGACATAGGTTAGCTGCTGGATAGCCTTCTCTATAGGATAAGTCACCTCTTCTTCTACTTGCTGTGGCGTCGCACCCGGGTAGGAAGTCACAACCATAGCATCTTTGATGGTAAATGCAGGGTCTTCCAATCGACCTAAACCAAAGAAAGCCGCAGCACCACCAATCAAGAAGATTAACGAGATCATCCAACTGATCACACGGTTGCGGATAAAGTAAGCCGCGATACCCGTTACATCATCATCGCTTTGCGGCGAGTTGTTCTTATGTTCACTCATTACCCGCCTCCTGCTTAACTACTTGCACCTGCATACCTTCCCTTAATCTAGAAACACCTGCTATCACAACTGACTGCTCACTAGTTAATCCATCTAGAATTTGAATGGCGTCTTTACTCGCCTTGCCAGTCACGACTTTTCGCTTTGTAACAGAGTTATCTGGATTGAGTACCCAAACATATTTGCTTTGTCTATCCAGCGAGTCTCCATCACCATTGAAAATGGCTTCAATAGGTACTTGAACCCCACCTTTAAGCTCTAAACCAACAT
The DNA here is from genome assembly GCF_000772105.1 of Vibrio tubiashii ATCC 19109. Lineage (NCBI taxonomy): Bacteria > Pseudomonadati > Pseudomonadota > Gammaproteobacteria > Vibrionales > Vibrionaceae > Vibrio > Vibrio tubiashii. Next base: position 1,300,014 of record NZ_CP009354.1, on the reverse strand, counting down.
CTTTACCCTTAGACGTTACCTCTACTGCCATACCATCCAGAATGTACTCTTCTTCAGGCATAGGTAGTGTTAAAGTCACGGTAAATGTACCGGTCGCCGGGTCTGGCTCAGTGGTAAACTCTTTGATAGTCGCATTGTATTCATTGCCACTCGGTACTCGCACAACAGCTTCAATGTTTTCTAACGACTCTTGAGTCGGCTGGCTGGCATGGAGTTGGTCAGGAAGTTGTATCAACACCTCGACGCTCTCGACACTGTGGATATTGACGACTTGTTGACCGACCTGAATGTTCTCAAACTGATCAACGTTAACGCGTGAGATAATCCCATCAACAGGCGCTTTCAATTTAGTAAAAGATAAACGAAGTTTGGCTAATTGAAGCTCTGCATAAGCAATCTGACGGTTCGCTGCTATCTCGTCGAATTGAGACTTAGCCAGCAAACCTTTATCCACAAGCGGCTTTGAGCGCTTGTACTGACTATCTACCACGCTGTAACGCGCAGTGGCATTATCAACCTCAAGTTTGTAGTCGGTAGGGTCTAACTCTGCAATCAAGTCACCCTGTTTAAGGTGATCACCTTCTTTAACGTAAATTTTGCTGATTTCCCCTGCCACGCGGAAGCTTAAGTGCGAGCGTTCTGCTGCGTTTGCTACCGCAGGAAAATAGAGGCGGTCTTCGTTTACAACTTGGTTGGAAAGTGCCAACACTTTCACTTTAGGTGTACCAAAATCCACATACTGTGGTTCACCACCACACCCAGCTAACAGTGCAGCCGAAGAGAGCGCACATAGATTAAACCATTGCTTCATCTTACAGCCCTCGCTCTTTGATCCACTCTCGAACCTTAATCCCAGATTCGATGCCATTCACACCAGATATAACGACCTGATCGCCTTCGTTTAAGCCACTTTGCACTTGCTGTTTGTCATTTAATTCAACTAACGCTTTCGCAACAATGCCCTGTGAATCGACTCGCCAAACGTAAGTCTGACCGTTCTCTTCCATCAATGCAGACTGAGGAATTCGAGTAGCCCCCGTTGACTCGACCGCGACATGAATAGAGCCTGCCATACCCGGCAAAATGCCAACATCTTCGGGTCTTTCCATCACCATGGTCACTTTATAAGAGCCCGTTTTTGGATCGGCTTCGGTATCAACCTCTTGGAACATAAGTTCATATTGGGTTCCGGGAAAAGCATCAAAGGTCATGTGCGCTGTCAGATTAAGTCCACTAGCGAAGCGATTAAGAAGATGATCAGGAAGTTGGAAAATCACTTTCATCAATTGGGTCGTCTGAATGTTCATCACCCCTTCTTTGGCGGCAATGTATTCATGAGCTTCAGCAGGAACAATAGATATAGTGCCGTTGTACGGCGCCACTAAGCGCGTGTAGCGTAAGTTGGCTTGTGCTTGTTCCAATGTAGCTCTGGCAGAATTTCGTTTAGCTTTCGCTTCATCAAAGTCTTGCTCTGATACCACTTTGTCTTTACGAAGTTTCTTATAACGTTGGTACTGTACATCTGTAAGGCGATATTGTGCTTCCGCTTGCTTGGCTAAAAGAGTGTACTCGTCAGGGTTAAGTGCGGCCAGTACATCGCCTTTATTAACAGATTGCCCCGCAACTACATCAATAGACTGGAGTTGACCGGGAACACGAAAGGCAAGAACGGCTTTATCACCAGCTTCAGAAGTCGCTGGGAAGGTACGCTCAAACTGAGCATTACCGATGGAAACAGTAAATAGTTTAGCTGGCCTTGAATCAGGCTCGGGAACAGGAGGAAGTTCCTTGCCACAACCACTCAATACAGCAGCTGTCGCAAGAAACAAAATGGATTTGCGCATAATCAATCATCCGTTTGCAGCGATTAGTTACAAAGATAGATGAATGATACCGTCTCTTCCATAGAATAGGCAGGAAATATTATTAAAATTAATAATTTGCCTAATGAATGAGCGAATCGTCGCACTTTTAAGCCTTCACTGTGTCGGATGCACCTGAAGGCTCAATTTGGCTAACTCAACTAGGTCGTTATAGCGTTTTAAACTCTTTATCGACTTTAAACGCATCTGAAGTGACGTAAGCCTCAATATCGCGAATTTGGATTTCTAAGTTATGGAAGTCTTTCTCAATCGTGTTGAGTAACATTTCAGGGGTTTGACCTTGCTGCCAAGGCTTGTTTTTAAGCTTGTGCTCTTGCTCGGTTTTGATCGCTTCTACATAGTTAGGTGGCTGCTTTTCGATCATCAACGTCATCGCGATATAGGCGAGAATAACCAAGAAACTACCGCCCAGTAGAGCGGCTGAAATCACCAAGATGCGTACTAACCACACTTCCAACGCAAAGTAGTTCGCCAAACCTGCACATACGCCAGTGATCTTGCCATTTACAGTATCGCGGTATAACTCACGCTTATTCATAGCGGCGCCTCCAGCTCGGTGATTCTGCATCTAAAATACGCTCCAACGTATCGACTCGGCTCTGCATACTGGCAGCCTTCTCGGATAAAGACTCTAGTCGCTGTAAATCTTCTTGAGATAATCCTGTGCTTGCATTCTTCTTACTTCGGTAGTGTAAAAACAGCCATAGAGGAGCAACGAAAATCAGAAATACGATCAGTGGACCAGCAATGAAAAATGACGACATAAATAACTCCTTAATCAAAGGTAGATGAACGGCGCTCTGCACTAACGTTATCTACCTAAATAATTTAACAAAATAAAACTGGAATTACTTTTTATCTTCCATTTGCTTTTTAAGCTTTTCTAACTCTTTTTCAATTTCATCTTGAGCTTGCAGCTCCGCAAACTCTTGATCTAAAGATTTAGCGTTGCCCGTTTTTGCATACAAATCGGCTTCAGCTTCCATCTCATCAATCTTGCGCGAGTATTGCTCAAACTTAGCCATGGCTTCGCTAGTACGCGCAGTATGCAGATGTTTTTGAACATCTCGGCGGTTAGAGGCTGTTTGACTGCGAATCGCTAAAGCCTGTTGCTTAGCGCGAGTCTCGGTAATTTTGATTTCTAGCTTGCTGATTTCACCCGTCAACTTGTCGATTGTTTCTTCAACTAAGGTTTGCTCAGTGTGTAGACCTTTCAGCATATCTTGCAGTTTTTGCTTTTCAATCAATGCCGATCTTGCAAGATCTTCGCGCTGCTTAGTTAACGCTAAGGTCGCTTTTTGCTGCCACTCATCAATGGCCGCTTCCATTGACTCAACTTTGCGTGCCAACTCTTTTTTATCAGCAATCGCTTTTGCCGAGTTAGTTCTTACTTCAACTAACGTATCTTCCATTTCCTGAATGATTAAGCGGATCATTTTTTCAGGATCTTCTGCTTTATCCAATAGAGCACTGATGTTTGAATTAACGATGTCTGCGAATCGAGAGAAAATACCCATAGCTAGGCTCCTTGTTTTGTTGCAATCAGGTCATGCTAAGCATCACCATCAAATCTGTATTTGTTTTACTTCGGTAACTGACTCTTAGTATTCCAAGTTGCGTGCCAACTTTTCAACCCATAAAAATCAGATAGTTACGAAATAATTCATTGCAATCCTTTTTAACCTGTGTTGAATTTAACCTACAGTTGGTAAATTTCACCACGGAGCAATCATGCAGCAAAATCTTATTGGCGAATCCCCTGCCTTTCTTTCTGTATTAGACAAGGTATCTAAGTTAGCCGCTATTGAGCGACCAATATTGATCATTGGCGAACGAGGAACTGGTAAAGAATTGATTGCTCAGCGACTTCACTACTTATCTAAACGTTGGGATCAGCCGTTAATTTCACTCAACTGCTCTACCCTCAGCGAAGGCTTGATTGATTCAGAGCTTTTTGGTCATGAACAAGGCTCATTCACCGGCTCTAAGGGGCGTCATAAGGGGCGATTTGAGCGCGCTGAAAATGGCACCCTATTTTTAGATGAGTTGGCCACGGCACCATTACTTGTGCAAGAAAAACTTCTCCGAGTGATTGAATACGGTCAATATGAGCGTGTTGGTGGCCATCAGCTCTTGAATGCCAATGTGCGTCTAGTCTGTGCCACCAATGCAGATTTGCCTCAAATGGCGAGTGAAGGCGCTTTTCGTGCAGATTTACTCGACAGGCTGGCATTTGATGTTATCCATTTACCGCCTCTTCGCGAACGCCAAGAAGATATCCTATTACTGGCCGAATACTACGCAATAAAGATGTGCCGTGAGCTCGGCTTCGAGTACTTTGTCGGCTTTTCGACTCCAGCAGAACAAAGTTTGCTTAGCTATCATTGGCCAGGAAATGTGCGCGAGTTGAAAAACGTGATTGAAAGAGCGGTTTACCAACACGGCATGCAAGAAGACCCCATTGAACAACTCGTCTTTGACCCTTTCCAATCGTCTTGGCAAAGCATACGCCCAGAGGAAGAAACAACAGCAGGCCTTGAAACGCCTGAGTTTCAATTCCCAATTGACTATAAACAGTGGCAAGAACAACAGGACCAACTCATACTTACCGAAGCATTAAAGCAAAGCCAGTTTAATCAGAGGAAGGCGGCTGAACTACTTGGGTTAAGTTATCACCAATTGCGAGGCATGGTTCGTAAGTATGACCTGACCAATCTCAGTTAACCCACCAATTTTGTGGTTTTGCTTTGGTTACAACGGGTAATTAGTGGTAAATTATTAGGATCTTAAGGCATAATGGTGAGTTCCATTGTGCTTTGTCCCAGACACTTGTTCTTTCTATGAAAGCATTCATTCAGTTTACATTAGGTTTGTTCAGCCTCAGCCTATTAGCCGGTTGTGGTGAAGAAATTGACCATGACAAAATTCGTCAGAAGGGTTTTGTCTATTGTGGTCAAGGTGGTCCTTCGACTTTTAACCCTCAATTGGTCGATAGTGGCATTACAACCGAAACACTCAGCCCTCAGCTGTTTAATACCTTGCTGACCCTCGATAGCCAAACCTATCAGCCAGTGCCAAGCCTTGCGACTAAATGGTCAGTAAATAAAGAAGGTACGGAATACATCTTTACGTTGCGTAAAGGTGTCCAGTTCCAAACAACCGCTTGGTTTACACCTTCCAGATCGATGAACGCGGAAGATGTGGTCTTTAGTTTTAGACGCATTATTGATACTACCAACCCTTTTCACTATGTCGGAAGCGGTCTTTACCCTTGGTTCAGTGGTATTGATTTTCAAAACCTCGTTGTTGACGTATCAGCACTATCCCAACACAAAGTGATATTTACTCTTAACCGACCTGACAATAGCTTTCTGTCGAACATTGCGACCAGCCATGCGGTTATCCACTCTAAAGAGTATGCAGGGCAACTTGAACTTAGCGACGAGAAAAGTATGCTCGATAGCCATCCTGTTGGTACGGGTCCATTCTACCTAGCCGAGTATCAAGTCAACGATCTCATCCGTCTTAAACGTAATAATCGCTATTGGCAAGACAGACCAAAGATGGAACAGGTCGTATTCGACATATCTCAACGTGGTACAGGTACTTTGGCAAAACTGCTTCGCAGTGAATGTGACGTGCTCAACGCGCCGCTCTCTAGTCAGTTGCCAATTATCGAGCAAACATCAGATGTTGAGTTAACCGCAAAACCCGCAATGAACATCTCTTTCGTTGCCGTGAACACTTCTCACCCTGCTTTGAATGATGCTCGCGTGCGTAAAGCGCTTAACTATGCCATCAACCGTCAGAACATTTTGGATTCGGTCTACTACGGCACAGGCAGTCAGGCGTATTCCGTTTTACCGCCTTCTTCGTGGGCCTATCAAAAAGATTCGGTACAAATTCGCTATGATCGCAACTACGCTATCGCACTGTTACGTGAAGCGGGTTATAGCAAAGGATTAGAGCTGACAATGTCGGTCCCATTGGAGCCACGTGCCTACAACCCTAGTCCAAGAAAAACGGCAGAATTAATCCAAGCAAACCTAGCAGATGTCGGGATTAAGCTCAATTTGATGACAGATGATAGATACGATCGCAGCAATCTCAATGACAATACAAACATTGATCTCCACTTAACGGGTTGGATCGCCAATACCGGAGACCCTGACAACTTTTTAAGGCCGCTTCTTTCTTGTGAATCAAAACGCGCTGGCCTGAATGTTTCAAGTTGGTGTAATCCTGACTTCGATTTTCTGCTCGACCTTGCACTTGAAGTCGATAAGCCTCGCTATAGACAGAACCTTTATAAACAGGCGCAAAACATACTTAATGAAGAATTTCCTGTGATTCCACTAAATCATGGCATGCAGCTACAAGCGCATCACACCTCACTTCGAGGCTTTAAGGTTAGCCCATTCAACGCGCAGCCGTTTGATACTGTCGAGAGGTTCAAGTAATGCTGTTGTATTCTGTTCGACGCTTTAACCTGTTTATTATCACCTTACTGATGCTCACTATGGTGGGTTTCAGTATTTTAAGGCTAGAACCTAACTCTCCGTGGGCTATCCATGATTTCTGGAGCGGCTGGATGCTCTACGTTGGTGAGCTAATGCAGCTTAACCTCGGCGTGACCAAGTCAGGAACACCGATCATTGACGAGCTCAGCATTGTCTTTCCCGCGACGCTAGAGCTGTGTTTTATCGCCTTTGTAATTTCGCTGCTTGTTGGTATTCCTGTGGGAACATTAGCGGGAATGAAGCAAGGAAAGTGGATCGATACTGTGATTTCGTTTACTTCCATGTCTGGCTATTCTGCACCGCTGTTTTGGGTCGCGCTTTTGATGATCATGGTATTTTCTCTGCACTTTCAGGTATTCCCTGTCGCTGGTCGCTACGATTTACTCTATCAAATTGACCACGTAACAGGATTTGCGATTATTGATGCCTTCTTTGCAAGTGGTGAATATCGTGCTCATGCGCTGCAAAGTGTTTTGGAACACCTCATCCTGCCTTGCCTTGTGCTGGCCCTTGCGCCAACCACTCAGGTCATAGGTTTGATGCGAGCTTCCGTTGCTGAAGTGATGGGGCAAAACTATATTCGCGCTGCGCGTATTAAAGGTTTGTCTACGCACGAAATCGTGACCCAGCACGTGTTACGCAACGCTATCCCACCGATTATTCCAAAAATCGGTGTGCAGCTTTCTAGCATGCTAACCCTAGCCATTATTACTGAATCTATCTTTAACTGGCCGGGCATTGGTCGATGGTTACTTGATGCCCTCTCAAATCAAGATTACGTTGCCATACAAGCTGGGGTCATCGTCGTGGCGACGTTTGTCCTAACCGCTAACATCTTGTCTGATCTGATTGGTGCTATGGTCAATCCATTGGTAAGGAAGGAGTGGTATGCTAACCGATAATGTCTACCAAGAAGAGCGTATCCCTACCCAGTTTGAACGTTTCTGGCGTAGTTTCCGTGCAAACAATCTTGCTATGTTTGGCCTGTGGTGTTTACTACTGCTATGCCTAATTACACTTGTTTCACCTTGGATTACGCCTCATGACCCTCAAGCACAAAGTGGTGAGTTACTCGTGCCTCCATCTTGGAATCCAACTGGTACAGTTGAGTACTTCCTTGGAACCGATGATCTCGGCAGAGATATTCTTTCACGCTTAATTGAAGGCTCGCGACTTACCTTTGGAGCTGCTTTTCTGATAACTGTTATCGCTACAGTGATTGGATGTATCATCGGCGTATTGGCGGGAATGACCAAAGGCTTACTATCAAGTGTCTTAAACCACTTACTTGATACCGTCATGTCCATTCCATCGCTGCTGCTCGCGATTATTTTTGTCGCTTTCCTAGGCTTTGGCGAGTTCAATATTTTGCTGGCTATCTGTTTAGCCTTGATTCCAAGATTTGTCCGCTCGGTTTATATCGCAGTGCATACCGAAGTGGAAAAAGATTACATCATGGCTGCACGTCTTGATGGGGCAAACCAATTCTATCTACTTTGGAATTCGATATTGCCCAACATTCTTGTCGTCATTGCCACCGAAATCACTTTGGCATGGTCTATCGCTATTTTGGATATCACCGCTTTGGGTTTCCTTGGATTAGGCGCACAAGCACCTAGTACCGAGTGGGGAGCAATACTCGGTGATTCCGTTGAACTCATCTACCTTGCGCCTTGGACCGTTACCCTCCCCGGACTCGCAATAATGTTTACTGTTATTGTCATCAACCTTGTTGGTGAGGGTATCCGCCAAGCGCTTAATGCGGGGATCGAATAATGCCGTTATTAGATATTCGACATCTCACTATCGAGATTGAGACGCCTCAAGGGATGATGAAAGCCGTTGACCGAATGAGCCTGACCATGAACGAAGGTGAAATTCGCGGTTTAGTGGGTGAATCAGGCTCAGGGAAAAGTCTGGTCGCTAAAGCCATCGTTGGTGTATGTAAAGACAACTGGAAAGTGACCGCAGACCGAATGAGGCTCGGAAATGTCGATTTACTGCAGCTGACTCCTAAAGAGCGTCGACGCGTTATCGCCCGCGACATTGCGATGATCTTCCAAGAGCCATCAACCTGTTTAGATCCTTCAGAAGAAGTAGGCAAGCAGCTTATTGAAGCGATTCCCTCACGCTCTTTTGAAGGTAAATGGTGGGAACGCTTTAAGTGGCGCAAGAAGCAAGCCATCGCTCTGCTGCATAAAGTCGGTATTAAAGACCACCAGCAGATTATGGATAGCTTCCCATACGAGCTGACAGACGGTGAATGTCAGAAGATCATGATCGCGATGGCGATCGCTGCCAAACCAAAGCTATTGATCGCAGATGAGCCAACCAACGATTTAGACCCAATTACCCAATCACAGATCTTGCGCTTATTGAGTCGAATGAATCAGCTACACAATACTTCGATCATGCTAATTGGCCATGACCTGACAACCATTACTCAGTGGGCAACCCGCATTACGGTTATGTATTGTGGTCAGTCGGTTGAGTCTGCTGATACTTCTAAGATCTTAGACAAACCTAAACACCCATATACCGCGGCGCTGCTTAAAGCCATGCCCGACTTCAACGATTGGATTCCGCATAAAGAGAAGCTGCAATCCCTACCGGGTTCCATTCCACCGCTACAGCATTTACCGATTGGCTGCCGACTTGGTCCTCGCTGCCCATATGCGCAGCGCCAGTGTGTTGAAATACCGATGACACGTCGAATTAAAAACCACAAATTTGCATGTCACTTCCCACTGAACATGGATAAGAAAAAAGCATGAGTGCTCTATTAGAAGTTAACCAACTATCAAAGACTTTTGTGACTCGCTCAAGCCTGTTTCGCAAGAAGGTTCAAGAAGCCGTAAAACCGCTTAGCTTTAGCCTTGAAGCCGGACAAACCATTGGCTTTATCGGTCAAAACGGCTCAGGTAAATCGACATTAGCACGCATGTTAGCGGGGGTAGTAGAACCGACTTCGGGCGAAATTCGCGTTAATGGTGAGCTTTTGGAGCATAAAGACTACTCCACTCGCTGTAAGCTGATTCGCATGATTTTCCAAGATCCAAATACCTCTTTGAATCCTCGAATTCAGATTGGACGTATCTTAGAAGGGCCTCTAAAACGTAACACCAATATGCCGCCAGAGGCGCGCATAAAGCGCGTCAAAGAGACGCTTCTCAGAGTGGGGTTGCTACCAGAGCACGCTTATTTCTACCCTCAGATGCTCGCCACAGGCCAAAAACAGCGTGTTTGTTTGGCCCGTGCACTCATCCTTCAGCCATCAGTAATCGTTGCTGATGAAGCTTTGAATGGATTGGATATGGCCATGCGTTCGCAAATCATCAACTTGTTTCTTGAGCTTCAAGAAGAGATGGGGGTTTCGTTTATTTATGTGTCACAGCATATCGGCATTGTAAAACACATTACCGATAAAGTGATGGTGATGCATGAAGGGGAACTCGTCGAGAGCGGTGAAACCCATGAAGTGCTTAGTTGCCCAACACACCCTGTGACACAAAGATTAGTAGAAAGTCATTTCAATAAGGCGACCTGCTTTAAATAGGACTACTCATGCTAAGGAAAGCAATGCTTGGAATAATAGTGCTTGCCACTTCATTCCACTCTCAGGCATACACCACGCAACAAACTTGGCTCGATACCCAGTTTGTCGAGAAGGCTTTTATCAATGTTGCGCTGCGCAATGAATACTCGTCTGGAAGTAAACCATTAGTCAAATGGAATGAGCCTATAAAGATATGGGTTCAGCACAAAGTACCGGACAAAGCCCTTCACGATGAGCTCACAGATGCACATTTACGTCACTTAGTGCAGATAACTGGACACCGAATTCAAAGAGTGGCATCGCGTGAACAAGCGAATATCGTCTGGGTGTTTACTAAAGAATCTAAATGGCGTGAAGATATCGAACGAGAGCTAGGTAAACCAGCGCTTGCAAACGTATATGGCGCGATCTGCAAAGCAGGCTACCAAGTCGGTCGTAATGGCGCGCTTTCTCACGCCGCCATCATCATCCCTGTCGATCAAGCGAGGGAGCATGGTAAATTGCTTGCCTGCATCGTTGAGGAGATCACTCAAGTCTTAGGCTTACCGAACGACTCAGAGAGCGCTTTCCCTTCGATTTTTAATGATGAGACTCCCGAAGATCTGCTCTCTCCTCTTGATGTCGTTCTGTTGAAACTGCTCTACGAGCCGGAACTCAAACCTGGAATGAGTCAAAAGCAAGTCACACCTATCATTAGAAAGCTATTATCCAAATATAAAAAAGACGGCACATTAAATCGTGCCGTCTCTATTGCAAAGCAAGGAGAGCTGTTTCAGCTAATAGGCTATTAGTGTCTGCCCTATCCGCGCTTTTTCAGCTCGACTTCAAATTCGTCTGGGTATAGCACGACACCTTCTTCGTTGTCGTTAGGAAAAACAACAACAGATAGCTCGTCATCTTCAAGGCCGTACGTCCAACGACTAAACCATTTTGCCGTCGAAATTGGCTCTGCTTTACAATGCTCCCAGTCTCCGGTTGCCCACTGCTCAGCAAACTCTTGATGAGGCCACACTGGCACACAATCTTCGTCTTCGGTGTTGAGCATGACGCAGCCATGCTCATCAGTCAGAATCCAAACCTTACGGTTTTTGGCTATTTCTTTAATGCAGTAATTAAAGCGCTCATCTGGGCGCATTTTATTTACTGTCTCTAGCTGCTCATTTGATAGTGACATATTCACTTCCTCGCAAAGAAAACGCCCATGGCGTGACCATGGGCGTTAAGGTATACGTTATAGAGATAGAATTAAGCTAGTTCAGCTTGAAGCCAAGGCCAACCTTGCTTCTTACGACTTAGCGTATTTTCCATCATTAGCATGCCGTCTTTCTCATGCTTAACAAGTTTCTCAGCCCACTCACCTTTGTAAAGTAGACGAGTTTGAGCGGTAGTGATGTCTGTCAGCATTACTGCTGCAAACGCCAAACCTTGTTCAGCACAGCGGCTTTCTAGGTCTGCTTCTAGCGCTTCAATCATGCCGTCAACTTGCTCAAGAGTTGCAAGTTCAACCTGACCAACAACAACATCGCGACCATTGAATGGGTAACCTTTCAGGTCTTTTTCAACCAGCTCAGCCGCTGATAGGCCTTCGATGTTTGTTTTTGCGATAAGTAGATCTTTAATGAATGCATCTACATCGCATACGTCAGCGATTTTCGCTAGTTCTTCAACTGCATCTTTATCTTTTTGAGTACAAGTTGGAGAAGCAAAACCGACTGTGTCAGATAGGATTGCTGACATCATTAGCTTAGCGATCTTAGGCGTGATTTCGTGGCCTTCGATTTTAAACATGTTAAACAGTACTGTGTTAGTACAGCCAACAGGCCAGATCCAAGCTTCCATTGGGTTTACAGTCATCACGTCACCTAGGCGGTGGTGATCAACGATACCTAGGATTTCTGCGTCAGCCACATCATCCGGAGCTTGCGCTAGATCCGAGTAGTCTACTAACCAGATTTTCTCGCCCGCAACTGAAGTGCGTAGCTCAGGAACTTCTGCGCCAGCCACTTCTAGAATGTGTTGAGTTTCACGGTTAATTTCACCTTGGCGAATAGGCATTGCTTCAACACCACGAGCGGTTAGTAGCTCAGTTGCTACTAGTGCACTACAGATACTATCGCTATCAGGGTTCTTGTGACCTACAACTAGAATCATCTTTTTTCCTATCTGACTAAATTTCTTCCCAACAAGGGGCAATTACTCACAAACCCGATATTTTACCGAATTCTGATGATTTGTCATCGGTTGGATAGAGATTATTTGGTCATAAGCCATGACCAATCATCGTTATCAAACCTAACCCTCTCTTAAGTTTAGCACTAATGACATAACACCCATTAATAATTGGACTCACTTCACAGGTTGAGATGGCAACCACAATTGACAAAAACTTATTGCAAATAATTCTCATTAGCATATATTTGATAATAATTCGCATTTACATTTTTTGGTCGCCTATGGACACTTTACGATTTTCGCACCACTTACCCACTTGGTTGTCTCTTACTCAGTTTCGACCTGCGTACAAGCGTTTGTTGCTTCCTATTGCTCTCATTGTCTTATTACTTAGTGATACAACCAGAGATGTGTCTGTAAATACGCTTGCGGATGCGTTTTGGGCAGTCTCTAGTTATGTCGCCTTTACTCTGGCTATCTATCACTACTTGTCGGTTTTCTTTAGCAAGGAAAACCGCCTGGTAAACCTTTACCAGAGTTCACGTAATCATCAGGTGTTCTTCGCTGCCCTGCTAGGTGCTTTGCCTGGCTGTGGTGGGGCTATCATCGTCACGACCCAATTTGTTAGTGGCCGTGTTGGCTTTGGCGCCATTGTCGCGGTCTTAACCTCGACGATGGGTGATGCCGCATTCCTACTACTCGCGAGCAAACCTGATATCGGCTTTGCCGTCATTGGCCTAGGGGTCATGGTTGGCTGCGTTTCAGGCTGGGTGGTCAATGGTATCCATCGCGATGATTTTCTTCGACCTGAAGCAACGTCGGTTGCGAACCGTTTTAGTTGTGCCAGTGAAAGCTCAAACAGTCTTGAGCAGAAGGCCATTAATCTACAAGGTGCATTTTGGAAATGGCTTCTTGTTCCTGCAACCTTCATCGCTGCTCTGGGCTCTTTCCAAATAGATGTCAATCAACTGCTCCACCTACCTGAAATGACCATAGAATGGGTCGGTGCCATTCTTATCATTGTTAGTATGTTACTTTGGTCGTTAACCAAAGAAATCAAAGATTACGAGTCAACGGTCGCTGAAGATACAAAGCAAGTTTCGTCTCATCCGATACAAAAAGCAGCGCAAGATACCAATTTCGTTACAGCATGGGTCATTCTAGCTTTTATGGCCTTTGAGCTGATTACTTTCTTTGGTCAAATTGATCTTGCCACAACATTCTCTGGATGGGGAGTGTGGATGCCACTGATGGGCTTGACGGTAGGTTTACTGCCAGGTTGTGGACCGCAAATTCTCGTGACGAGTTTGTACATTTCTGGAGCCGCGCCATTATCTGCGCAATTAGCGAATGCGATATCAAACGATGGCGATGCTCTATTCCCTGCAATTGCCTTGGCCCCTAAAGCTGCTTTGGTCGCAACCATCTATTCAGCATTACCTGCTTTAGTTGTCGGTTACGGTTATTACTTCTTGTTCGAAATTTAATATTGACAACATTGGCTAAAAAAAAGCGCCCTCAATTGAGGGCGCTAGTTATTTGGAGGTCTGAGATTATTTGTGACGTTCTTTCAACTTGTTGACCACATCGTTCATCGACAGACCTTGATCTTGCAGAAGCACTAGTAGGTGGTAAATCAAATCCGCTGACTCGCACACTAGCTCCGCCTTATCACCCGACGTCGCCGCAAGCGCGACTTCAACGCCTTCTTCACCCACTTTCTGCGAAATACGCTTGGTGCCACGGGAATAGAGGTTGGCAGTATAAGAGGAATCAGGGTCGGCACTCTTGCGGGCAGCCAATAGCTGCTCAAGTTGATGAAGCCACACCATTTGCGACTCCTCTTGTGGGTCGACATCCCAACAAGTGGTGTTGCCCAAGTGACACGTAGGACCAATGGGATTTACTTTCACCAAGAGCGTATCGTTATCGCAATCTAGCTGCATGTTCACCAATTGCAATACATTGCCAGAGGTTTCACCTTTGGTCCACAAACGCTGCTTAGTGCGAGAGAAAAAGGTGACTTGACCTGTTTCACCTGTTTTCGCCAGTGCGTCTTGGTTCATGTAACCCATCATCAGCACTTGGCTCGATTGGAAATCTTGTACAATAGCAGGTACTAGACCATCCACCTTGTCCCAGTTGATACGCTCAGCTAAAGAACTTACTTCGGCGGTGTTTACACTCATAGTCGAACCTCAATACCTTGTTGTTTTAAATACTGCTTTAGTTCACCAATATTGATGACTTGCTTGTGGAAGACCGACGCGGCAAGCGCACCATCCACATTGGCCTTTTGGTAAGCTTCTGCAAAGTGCTCCATAGCCCCTGCACCGCCAGATGCAATCAATGGTACGTTACACACTTCTCGCACCATATTGAGCTGTTCGATATCGTAACCGTTACGCACGCCGTCTTGGTTCATCATGTTCAACACGATTTCACCTGCACCACGTTTTTGTACTTCTTGCACCCAATCGCGCGTTTCCCATTGGGTCGCTTTGGTGCGCTCTTCATCACCCGTAAACTGGTAAACCTGATACTTGCCCGTCTCTTTGTCATAGTACGAATCAATACCGACGACGATACACTGAACGCCAAATTTGTCCGCAAGGTCAGTGATTAACTGTGGGTTCGCCAATGCTGGTGAGTTGATAGATACCTTATCTGCACCAAACTCAAGAATACGCGCCGCGTCTTCCGCTGATTTAATGCCACCAGCCACACAAAACGGAATATCAATCACTTCTGCAACGCGAGCCACCCAACTTTTATCTACCACTCGGCCATCGCTAGAAGCGGTAATATCGTAGAACACGAGCTCGTCTGCGCCTTCTTCAGCATAACGCTGCGCAAGAGGAACGATATCGCCAATGATTTCGTGGTTACGGAACTGAACGCCCTTCACCACTTGTCCATCACGAACATCAAGACATGGAATTATTCGCTTTGCCAACATGCAAATGCCTCCTCTGCTGTGAACTTGCCATCAAGTAGTGCACGACCAACAATCACGCCAGCGACACCAGAGCCTTTCAGTGCTTCAATATCTGCTAATGAACCAATACCACCTGATGATTGGAATTGCACTTGTGGGTATTGTTTACATAGGTCTACATACAACTCTACGTTTGAGCCTTCTAGCGTACCGTCACGAGAAATATCGGTACAAAGCACATGCTGTAAGCCAACGGTTAGGTAATCATTAATCAGAGCTTCGATAGTCACGCCTGAGTCTTCTTGCCAACCAGAGATCGCTACCTTACGAGTGCCGTCTTGAGCGATGTTGATATCTAGCGCGAGAACAATTTTTTCCGCGCCGTATTTTTCCATCCAACCTTTTACCAGTTCAGGTTGTTTTACCGCTGTCGAGCCAACAACAACGCGCTGGGCACCGGCTTCGAGTAGATCGACAACGTCTTGCTCTGTACGTACACCACCACCGATTTGGATATTCGCTGGAGTGCTCGCGAGTAGCTTGGCAATCAAATCAAGTTGGCGCGCTGTCGTGTCTTTCGCACCTGTTAAGTCCACCAAGTGCAACCAGTTAGCACCGGCTTGGTGGTACAAGTTGAACTGCTCTGCTGGGTCGACTTTGTACTCGGTTACTTGGCCGTAATCACCTTGATAAAGGCGAACCACCTGTCCTTCAATTAAATCAAGAGCTGGAATAATCACACTAAATCCCTTTTATAATTCTAAGAAGTTTTGAATAAGCTTCGCGCCCGCTTTTGAAGAACGCTCAGGGTGGAATTGCACACCGTAGTAGTTACCGCTTTGCACAGCAGCCGTGAATGGATTTTCGTATTCACATTCTGCAATCGTGTACTCACCAACAGGCATAGCAAAGCTATGTACGAAATAGAAGTACTCTCCTTCTTCAATCCCTTTGAATAGTGGATTGCCTGTTTTAGCTGATACTGTATTCCACCCCATGTGAGGCAGTGGTAAATCGCCAGTTTCAAGTAGCTTCACTTCACCATCACAAAGCCCAAGGCACTCAACCAGCTCATCCGCTTTCTGCCCTTTTTCTTGCGATACTTTGCCTAACAGCTGCATACCTAAACAGATCCCTAGCAGCGGCTTTTCTACCTGTTTTACCAAGTTAATTAGATCGCGCTCTTCAAGGTTCTTCATCGCTTCACTTGCTGTCCCTACACCTGGTAGAAATAGCTTATCTGCTGCAAGCACTACTTGAGGGTCTTTAGAAATCGTTACATCATAACCTAAACGTTCAATGGCAAACTTCACCGAAGAAACGTTGGCACAACCAGTATCAATAATGACGACTTTCTGTTCTGTCACTGTTTTTCTCCTTGCTAACGTTAGCCTTAAAGTACGCCTTTACTACTTGGTAGCTCAGTGCCTTCTACTTTGATTGCTTGGCGTAGCGTACGACCAAACGCTTTAAATAGGCTCTCAATGATGTGGTGATCATTGTCGCCAGCTGAAGATAGGTGCAACGTACACGCTAGCGTATCTGTCAATGAGCGGAAGAAATGAACCACCATCTCTGTGGATAGGTCACCTACCTGCTCGCGACCGAACTCAGCGTCAAACTTAAGATAAGGACGACCAGACAGATCAAGTGCACATTGTGCCAAGCACTCATCCATTGGCAGGCTAAAGCCAAAACGACCGATGCCACGCTTGTCACCAAGTGCTTCTTTCAGCGCTTGCCCCAATGCAAGAGCGGTATCTTCTACCGTGTGGTGATCATCAATGTGTAAGTCACCTTCCACTTTGCACACCATCTGGAATCCGCCGTGAGTCGCGATTTGATCTAGCATGTGATCGAAGAAACCAAGACCAGTAGAGATTTGGTTGCTTCCCTGCTCATCAAGATTAACGGCAACTTTAATGTCCGTTTCTTTAGTGGTTCGAATCACTTCGGCAACACGTGCTTTGACGGTCAGATCTTTAAGGATCTGTTTCCAGTTCATGGTTTCTGGGTTGTATTGAATGCCACGAATTGCCATGTTTTCAGCAAGCTGCAGATCCGTTTGACGGTCGCCAATCACAACCGAGTTTTGGAAATCGACTTTTCCACCTTGAAGGTATTCTTTAACCAAACCCAATTTAGGCTTACGGCAAGAACAGTTGTCTTCATCAAAGTGAGGACAAATCAGCACATCATCGAACTTCACACCTTGAGATTCGAAGATCTCCATCATCATATTGTGTGGCGCATCAAAGTCTGCCTGTGGATAGCTGTCGGTGCCCAAACCGTCTTGGTTAGTCACCATCACTAGACGGTATCCCGCATCTTGAAGAGAGAGTAGACTTGGAATAACAAACGGCTCTAGCTTTAGTTTGTCTAATCGGTCTACTTGAAAGTCCACCGGCGGCTCAACAATTAAGGTGCCATCTCGGTCGATAAATAGAATTTTTTGTTGCTTGCTCACTCGAACTTCCTTATTTCAAATTTAGTGGCTCTCGCAAAGGCCAGAGCCAATGGTATTTAGCTGTAATAGTTTCTAATAAATCCGAGTGTCTTTTCGCACTCGTCTCGACTACCAATACTAATACGAACACAGTTTTCGATAGGAGAATTGCGTAAAATAATGCCGCTCTCCCATGCTGCTTTAAATAGTTCGTCACCTTGTGGGAATTTAACCAATAGGTAATTACCCCAACCTTCAAATATCTCTAAACCTTCAATCATTGATAAACCAACTTGTAGATACGCACGGTTTGCATTGAGGTCGAGAACTTGAAACTTCGCTCTAGCTAATCCCGCTTCAGATAACGCCTGAGTCGCGATTTCTGCTACTGGCACTGGCACTGGGTACGGGGCGATAACCTTAAGAAGTACATTAATCAGCTCTTCGTTTGCAAGGGTGAAACCGCAGCGCAAGCCCGCAAGCGCGAAAGCTTTAGACAGAGTACGCAAAATCGCTAGGTTCGGATATTGCGCTAATAAATCGACCGTCGACGCTTCAGGGCAGAAATCGATATACGCTTCATCCATCACGACAATGGCGCGATCTTTTGTCATCTCAAGCAGAGAGACAATATCTTCACGCTTAACTAGATTGCCCGTTGGGTTATTTGGCGAACAGACAAATACCAGTTTGGCATTATCTAGGTTGGCTTCGATGCCTTCTAGGTCGAGTTGCCAATCTGACGTTAGCGGCACAGTCTTACGCTCTACGCCAATGGTTTCTGCGCTAATTGCATACATTCCGTAAGTCGGTGGGCAATAAAGAATCGCATCTTCACCCGGCTCACAAAACGCACGAATCAATAATTCGATACCTTCGTCAGCTCCGCGAGAGGTCAATGTTTGCTCTGGTTTTACACCCGCATAAGCCGCATACGCTTCAATTAGCTCTTTTGGCTGACATTCGCTGTAGCGGTTCAAACGAGCAAAGTCTGTTTTGTATTCATTGTTGAATGGCGATTCATTCGCGTTCAACCAAACGTCGCCTGTACCACCAATTCGGCGAGCCGATAGGTAAGGAGTCAGTTGTTGGACTTGTTTACGCGCTAGCTTTTCCATCTCATTACCCTCTTACTTAGCTGCCAGTTTTTCGACACGAATCGTCACAGCACGCTTGTGCGCATCCAAACCTTCTGCTTCCGCCATGGTGACAACGGTTGGCGCTAACTCTTTCAGGCCATCTGCCGTAAGCTCTTGTACTGTCATTCGTTTAGAGAAATCAGCCAATCCAAGACTTGAGTAAGTACGGGTGTAACCGTAGGTAGGAAGAACGTGGTTTGTCCCTGACGCATAATCACCTGCTGACTCAGGGGACCAATCACCTAGGAAAATCGAACCTGCATTATCGAGTAGAGGCAGAAGCTCACGCGGATTCTTAGTTTGTACAATCAGGTGCTCAGGACCGTAATAGTTCGAAATCGACACTGCTTGAGTCAACGACTCAGAGATAATGATTAAACTTGATGCTAAGGCTTTTTCAGCAATATCTGCACGAGATAATTCTTTAAGCTGACGCTGAACTGCATCGGTAACCTGATCAGCAACAATCGGTGATGGTGTAACAAGCACGACTTGTGAATCTGGTCCGTGCTCCGCTTGGCTAAGCAAATCGGCAGCAATAAAATCTGGGTCAGCGGTTTCATCAGCCAAAACCAAGACTTCAGAAGGCCCTGCTGGCATATCAATCGCCGCACCACGGAAGTCATTGCTTACCTGACGCTTTGCTTCTGTCACGTAAGCATTACCCGGCCCGAAAATCTTATCTACTTTTGAAACGCTTTCGGTACCATACGCCATTGCAGCAACCGCTTGACCACCACCGACATTGTAGACTTCATCAATACCACATAGCTTCGCGACATATAGGATCTCATCTGCGATCGGCGGAGGAGAACAAAGAACCACTTTGCGACAACCTGCAATTTTCGCTGGCACCCCAAGCATCAAAACAGTCGATGGCAATGGTGCACTGCCACCCGGAATGTACAAGCCCACTTTTTGAATTGGACGAGTCACTTGCTCACACAAAACGCCAGGCTGAGTCTCAACCTTGATTGGCTGAGGTTTTTGCGCCTTATGGAACTTAGAGATATTGGCGTAGGCCTGCTCAAGCGCCTGTTTCATGTTGGAAGACAAGCGTTCACATGCCGCTTCTACCTCTTGCTCAGAGACACGAATCGACTCAGGCTTAACGCGATCAAACTTTTCTGTCAGCTCTAGTAACGCAGCATCGCCTTCTTCGCGAACCTTGGCGATCACTTGCGAAACCGCTGCGGTGATATTCGCACCTTCAGTAATTGCCGGACGCTCTAAAATAGAGTCTTGCTGAGATTCACTTAATGATTGCCAAACAACTGTTCTCATTGCGATTACTCCATCATTTTCTCAATTGGCAATACTAGGATTGAGCTCGCACCCAACTCTTTTAGCTGTTCCATTGTTTCCCAAAACAAGTTTTCAGTACTCACCAAGTGAACCGCGACTTTTTGCTGATCAGCCGAAAGAGGGAGAACCGTTGGATCTTCAGCGCCCGGTAGTAGAGATTTGATTTGGTCTAACTTATCCGTTGGAGCATGCAGCATGATGTATTTCGATTCTTTTGCTTGCTGTACGCCTTGCATACGAGTCAGTAGTTTTTCGATTAGCGCCACTTTGTCAGCATCAAAATCACCAGTACGTTGAATCAGTGTCGCCTTTGATTTGAAGATGATTTCTGCTTCTTTAAGGCCGTTCGCTTCGAGAGTTGCGCCAGTAGACACCAAATCTGCAATTGCATCTGCAAGACCCGCTCGCGGAGCTACTTCTACAGAGCCAGTGAGCATACAGGTCGAGAAAGGAACACCTTGCTCATCCATGTACGCTTTAAGTAGCTGAGGGTAAGTCGTTGCAATGCGTTTGCCTGCTAGGTCCTGAGGGCCGTTGTACTCTTCATCCTTATCAATCGCGATAGATAGACGACAGCCACCAAAATCTAGACGGCGCAGCTGAACAAACTCACTTGGCTCGCCCAACGCCTTACGATCTAAACGTACTTCTTCAAGTTCGTTTTCACCGATAAAGCCAAGGTCAACGACACCATCCATGATAAGACCTGGAATATCATCGTCGCGTACTAGCAATAGGTCAATTGGCATATTTAGTGAGTGAACAACAAGACGCTCACCCATGATATTGAATTTAACGCCGCACTTTTTAAGCAGAGTCTGACACTCTTTACTCAGGCGACCTTTCTTTTGGATTGCGATTCTTAGGCGTTGTGTTTGCATTGCTGTATCCCTGTGCAAGATTTTGAAATTTATAAACTTTTTAAGATTCAAATACTGAAAAACCCTCGGAAGAGTTGTTCTCCCGAGGGTTCTAAATCTTGTAGTTTGCGATTTTAGCCTCCGGGAGTTTCCTGTCTCCCGGGTATGCGTGCATCTCCCGAAAGACTAAACTGGGTGATGATGGTGATGAATGTTCATGACTAATTTACGCATACTTAATAAGCTCTTCTGTTCGCTTTGTTGATATCCACACTAACCAAGCCGAAAACATTTTTCAACCATTTATTTAAACTTTTTTCAATTTGTATATGACAAATAAAAAGGGAGCCTGAGCTCCCTTATCTAATAGCAATAACTTCAATCTGTTACGCGTTTTGGCAACTCGCCATCTTTGACTTAGACAGAACAGATAGCAAGACACAAATAGCGATAAATGCTACCGACGCCGCTGCGAATGACATGCCGATAGAAGCGGTCATACCTAGAGTAATAAAACCAATACACGACACGACTGCAACTGACAGTGCATATGGTAACTGAGTCGCTACGTGGTCGATGTGATTACAACGAGCACCTGTTGAAGAAAGAATGGTGGTATCTGAGATTGGTGAACAGTGGTCACCAAATACTGAACCCGCTAATACAGCACTTAGCATTGGTAGCATTAGCGCCAGATCCGTTGCACCTGCCATATCACCCGCGATTGGCAGCATGATACCGAATGTACCCCATGATGTACCTGTAGAAAACGCCATAAGGCCAGACAATAGGAACAAAATAACTGGCAACCAATGTGGGTTGATATTGCCTTGAGCTAAAGTCGACAAATACTTACCTGTGTTCATGTCACCGATAACTGAACCAATCGTCCAAGCAAACACCAGGATCAGGATCGCGCCAAACATTGATTTCGCACCAATCCAAAGCGTACGAGAGATCTCACTTACCGCAATACCTTGTTTAACAACGGTAAACAGCGCAACAGCCAAACCAACTAGGCCACCGTAAATAAGAGATGTACCTACATCAGTGTTTTCAAATGCGCCGAGTAAGTTAAACGCAATGCCGTCCGCAGCAAGAGCTTGACCACCGGTGTAAAGCATCGAAGCAACCGTCGCAACAATAAGTAAAACGATCGGCAAGATGAGATCAGAGACTTTACCCTTATCGCTCTCTTCGATATCCAACTCTTCGTTTAGCTCGTGAGCTTCTTCCGAGTCTTCCGCTTGCTCTTTTGCAAACCCGTGCCCACGTGACGCCGCAATTTCATGCTCACGCATCTTACCGATGTCTAGTCCGAACCAAGCAACAGCAAATACCATAAGTAGCGCGAATATCGCATAGAAGTTCATCGGAATTAGGCGAACGTATGCGCCAAGTGCTGAATACTCAGTAATACCATGCGAAACTAAGATGCCACCAATGATTGTCATGATGTAAGCACCCCAGCTAGAAGCAGGCATGATCACACACATTGGAGCAGCAGTTGAATCAAGGATATAAGCTAGCTTAGCTCGTGATACGTAGAAACGGTCAGTGACAGGACGAGAGATAGCACCCACAGCCAAGCTGTTAAAGTAATCATCAACAAAGATGAAAACACCTAAAAATGCAGCAAGAAGCTTAGAGCCACGCTTACTTTTAACGCGAGTTTGCGCCCACTCTGCAAACGCACGTGTACCACCGGATAGCGTCAATAGCGCTGTCATCATCCCTAGTAAAATTAGGAAGCCGACAATACTCATATTCCAAGTATTGATACCGCCATCTTCAATAAAGACACTTGAAACGGTAGAACCAACATATCCAAGCGCACTACCGAATGAGTAGTCGTTAAGTAGGATTGCGCCTAAAACAATACCGACACCAAGCGATACGAGTACGCGGCGGGTAATAATAGCAAGACTCAGTGCCACAATTGGCGGCAAAAGAGATAAAGGAGATGATGCAAAATCAATTAAATTCATGATCTTCAAAAACCAGTAATAAATGGTTAGAGATCTACTGCAGACTAATTGAAGGAAATCATTTCCAATCAATTAAGTTGAAATTAGCGATAGGTCAGCGAATGCGAAACCCAGCCCTACAGTAGCGCTCCATAGTTTTACAAATTATAGACTATGGCAGTGTTACCCCTTTCGAGTGTAACCCCAGCAAACCTCCTTGATGAGAGAATTCACTTCGGCGAAATAACCTTTTATGTTTGCTCATTGGCATCACCCCAGCAAACACTACTTATTTATTCCGCGCCTCTACCGCGATTGTTGAAACTTTAAACTACCGAAAAATCATTTTAACAATAATTTAACCAACAAAACGCATTAGGTTGCGCCCATTGTACTCATATCACCACCTCTTTCAACATAATATTCCATTTTCTACTGTTAAAAATATCGTTAGCCAACTTCGACTAAGCTTTCAAGATTGATGAATAGTCATCCAATTGGATAACTTATTGGCCCATCCATTGAACTCAAATGGTCTGATTTCTTAGAAATCCACTCTACTAATGACGTTTTTTTAACCATCCTTACATGACAGATACATTTTTTTGATACGCCAGACTTGTTTTTTTGTACTGATACATACTAAAGGCATATAGCTCAGGGATACGGTTATATTTTCGATAACATTTAATATGAAACCGGACTCCCAGATAGGCCTCTGTTAATATAAGAGATAAGCGCGATAGAAAATCTATTTATTGCAAGCAACTAAATTAATAATAAAACGGCTCTCAAACAACATTCTGATAGTTTATTTTACGTAAATTTATGTCAGTGAGATTGTAATATTAAATTTAGAGGTTTATGATTCATACATCGACAACTTATATTGTGAAGAGATGAATAAATGTCGGAACTAACAAAAACACTATTAAACATTCGTAGTCTACGTGCTTTTTCTCGAGAGCTAACACTTGAGCAATTAGAAGAAGCGTTAGATAAACTAACTACTGTTGTAGCTGAGCGTAAAGAAGCAGAAGAAGCTGAACGTGAAGCAGCTGCAGAGCAAGAAGCTAAATTAGCCGCCATTGCTGAACAGATTACTAAAGACGGCATCGACGTCGAAGCGCTTATTTCTGCATTGGCAGGTGAGTCTAAAGGAAGTAAGCCAAAAGCGAAGCGTGCTCCTCGCCCAGCAAAATATAAATATGTAGATGCTTCAGGTGAAGAGAAAACTTGGACAGGTCAAGGTCGTACACCTTCAGTAATCCAAGAGCAACTAGATGCCGGCAAGTCACTAGACGACTTCCTAATCTAATCACTTTTAATGATTTACAAAAAGCGCCTATATGGCGCTTTTTTATTATTGCCGCAAATAAAAAAGCCTCAATTTAATGAAGCTTTTATCGTTCAATAACGGAATTAACGTTCCCAGTACGCTTCTTCCAAGCTATCTTCTCGCTCAGGAAGTCCACGAGATAAACGCGGTGAATGCTGCACTAACACTTCGTAACTGGCGCGATTAGAGTATTTACATACTTGCGAGAACGATGAATAAGTTAAGTATGAATGTGCGTGCTTGCTTGAGTTAGGCACATTTTCTTTATGGTATTTGTTCGCTGCCATATCATGTAATAAAGCAGAAAGAGCGGCATCACCAGCACCATTGGTATTCTTAATTTTCTCTGGGCCACCCATATAAGGTGAAATATGCGAGTAAACTTTAATTGGATTATCGCAAAGCCCTTTTGAAGCAGGTCGGCTAAATTCGTAGCGGTTAAATTCTGCAATACTGCCTGGCAATAATGGTAAAGACGTTTCACGTTTTGCAGACTCTTCAGTATAACCCGCCATAAATAGGCCTACTGGCCCAGCGGTACATAATACTAAATCAACCCACTCTAGCGTTTTATCAGAAGCTGCAAGAGGATCGGATTCTCCGGTTAGTGCTTCCGCTTCATCTTCATTCATTGCTACTACTGAAACATGCTCGTTTAAAAAGTCTTGCCAGAACTTTGGATCATCTTGAATAACGAATTTAGTGCCTAGAGTCAGTACGACAGGTACGTCATGTTTTTTTGCGTACTCGATCGCTCTCATCGTCGCTTCAGGCATTGGGTCGCCTTTCTTGCAACGCACCAAGTAAGCGGTTAACACCAAAGCAGAAGCGTTTTTAAATATTTTCTCAGGAATGCTATCTGGATGGAGCTGGTTCATTTGCCCTTCACTAATAGCAAAAGTGCGCTCACCGTCTTCAGTAATTAATGCGAAACAGCGACCAATTGCCCCGTCGACACCTTGAAGGTGGTTTAGATCCATACGGCTTGATGTATTGCATAAGTAGCGGTAACCATAACTGCCAATTTTAATATCTTGGCTCATTACGCCTAAAAGCGTAGAGCGGTCATCAGCCAGTACTGAATAGTTGTGGAGCGTATTACCAATCGTACCACCAGCGTATTCATTGGTGATCAAATCACGTTCTTTGAGTTCGTTATATAGCGCTTCTGCAGTCTCATCATCAATAACGAGCGAGTGTCCCTTACTCAGTTGGTATTTTTCGATAAGCTCACTGCTTACTTTGGCCTCAATATCAACAAGAGTTTGATCAATGCCGATAATATGCGTGCGCGACATTTTTTTACTTTCTTGTGATTGACTCACTAATGGATCACGAGCGTGAACAGGAAAGTAATGCTTCGATTTACGTTGACCAGGAAATTTCATAACAATGCTTCTGCAGTAAAGAATCTGAATAAGGGATGAAAGGATGCCGGATTCTACCTTGCAGGTTTTAGGACGGCAACAAAAGGTATTATAGCAAACGTTTGCATCGGCAATTAAAATCTGAGCAGCTATGAATGTAATAAATAAGTGGGATGGTCGATTGATGAAGCACCCACTTTTGGTGAGTGCTCTTAGCGCTATAGGCTGGCTGTTTTATCGAAAGGAGTCGTGGCTTATTCACCTTCCATAAAGCTAAGGTCCGGTAAGCGATCTAGGTTCTCAGCATAGCGCTTCAAGTTGAACTCACCTTCGTTTTTCATTACATCAAAGATTTCAATCGCTACTGCGCACGCCATCATAGCGATAGCGTCTTCACGAGGCGTGCCCGTCATCATCAAACGCATTAAGGTCTCTTTTACCTTAACTGGATTTCCATCTTCTAGTTGGTTTTCGATAACTTCAATCAACTGGGCTTCTTCGATGATTTGGTTTTCTTCGCTCATTAGATTCACTCTGGCTCTCTTGAATTTTCGCCACTATGCCACATATACAGGTTAATAGTTAAGTTTCCGCGATTTTCACTAAGCAAACGTCTAATAAACGCCCGAAATCGAAGTGTGAGTTCGATCTCGGATCTGTCCCCTCGCTATGCTTTCTGATAAAATCTGCGTCCAGTTAAATTAAGTGGTGTTTAGTAATGTCTGACAACAGTCAAAAGAAAGTCATCGTTGGCATGTCCGGTGGCGTTGATTCATCTGTATCTGCGTATCTTCTTAAGCAGCAAGGCTATCAAGTTGAAGGCCTGTTTATGAAGAACTGGGAAGAAGATGACAACGAAGAATACTGTACAGCAGCTGAAGATCTTGCCGATGCGCAAGCGGTCTGTGACAAGCTAGGCATTCACCTGCACACGATTAACTTTGCTGCGGAATATTGGGATAACGTATTCGAGTATTTCCTTGCTGAATACAAAGCAGGTCGTACACCTAACCCAGATATTCTGTGCAACAAAGAGATCAAGTTTAAAGCATTCTTAGAGTTTGCGGATGAAGTGCTCGACGCAGACTATATCGCTATGGGTCACTATGTACGCCGTACATTCCCAACTCCAGAAGAAGTTGAAAATGGCGACAAGCCACGCATGCTTCGTGGTCTAGACAACAACAAAGACCAAAGCTACTTCCTGTACACGCTAAGCAGCGATCAGGTTGCACGCAGCCTATTCCCTGTTGGTGATTTAGAGAAACCAGAAGTTCGCCGCATAGCTGAAGAACAAGATCTGATCACAGCGAAGAAAAAAGACTCTACTGGTATCTGTTTCATTGGCGAACGTAAGTTCACAGATTTCCTAGGCCGCTATCTACCAGCGCAACCAGGCGACATTGAAACACCAGAAGGTAAAGTGATTGGTAAGCACAACGGATTGATGTACCACACCTTAGGTCAACGTAAAGGCCTGCATATCGGCGGCCAAAAAGGCGGTGGCGGTAATGAAGACCCGTGGTTCGTTGGTGACAAAGATCTTAAGCGCAATGTCTTAATTGCTGTTCAAGGTAAAGATCACCCAATGCTCAAATCTCAAGGTTTGATTGCATCTCAACTACACTGGGTTGCTCGTGAAGCGATTAAAGAACCGTTACAATGCACTGTAAAAACTCGCTACCGTCAAACAGATATCCCATGTACTATCATCCCTATCGATGATGAAAACATTAAAGTGATCTTTGACGAGCCTCAAATCGCTGTAACACCGGGGCAATCTGCTGTTTTCTATAAAGATGATGTTTGCTTAGGTGGCGGAATCATCGAAGAACGCATTTAATTTTAGGAGTAGAACTACGTGGCTAACACACTATATGACCGTACCATCGCCTTTGCAGGAATTTGCCAAGCTGTCGCCTTGGTCCAACAAGTCGCAAAAAACGGTCACTGTGACTCTGACGCGTTTGAAACATCCCTAAAAGCGATCTTAAACACCAGCCCAAATAATACCGTTGGTGTTTTCGGTCGTGAATCCGACCTCAAGCTTGGTCTAGAGTGTTTGGTTAAGGGGATCGACAGTACTCCTAATGGTAGCGAAATCACACGTTACATCATTAGCCTCATGGCGCTTGAGCGTAAGCTTCAGACTCGAAACGATGCCATGTCTCAGTTAGGCGATCGCATTCAAATGTTGGAACGCCAACTCGAGCATTTTGATCTACTTGATGAGCAGATGATTAGCAACCTTGCCAGCGTCTATCTCGATGTAATCAGCCCAGTTGGTCCACGTATTCAAGTCACTGGTACACCATCAGTGCTGCAACAGACATCGAACCAACACAAAGTTCGCGCTCTTCTTCTATCAGGTATTCGCAGTGCCGTTTTATGGCGTCAGGTTGGCGGCAAACGTCGTCACCTAATCTTTGGACGCAAGAAAATGGTTGAGCAGGCACAAATACTATTAGCTCGAATCTAACGTTAATTAGTAGCTCGCGCATGACGCGAGCTTCTTCTTTTATACCAAAGCACTTTCTATCCAAAATAAGAGCAAAGCAAACGTTTGCGCAATGTTCGTGACAAACGCTTTGGTAATTGGTATAAAGCACACAAAATTTAGAAACTCAATTTTCAGGAGAACATCATGGAACTGTCAGCATTGACTGCTGTTTCACCAGTAGACGGTCGTTACGGAAGCAAAACAATCGCACTTCGCAGCATCTTTAGTGAATTTGGACTACTAAAGTACCGCTCTATCGTTGAAATTCGTTGGTTACAAAAGCTTGCAGCTACAGATGCAATCACAGAAGTACCAGCATTCAGCGCTGAAGCAAACAAGTTCCTAGATGAGTTAGCAGCAAACTTCTCTGAAGAAGACGCAGCACGCATCAAAGAAATCGAGCGTACAACTAACCACGACGTTAAAGCGGTTGAGTACTTCCTAAAAGAAAAAGTGGCAGGAGTTCCTGAGCTTCACGCTGTAAACGAGTTCATTCACTTTGCTTGTACTTCAGAAGACATTAACAACACCTCTCACGCGCTAATGCTAAAAGAAGCTCGTGACGAAGTGATTCTTCCTGAAATCAAAAACATCATTGACGCTATCAAAGCACTTGCTGTTGAGTACCGTGACATCCCTCTTCTATCTCGTACACACGGCCAGCCTGCTTCTCCTTCTACTATGGGTAAAGAGATGGCGAACGTGGCGTACCGTATGGAGCGTCAATACAAGCAGATCGCTAACGTTGAAATCCTAGGTAAGATTAACGGTGCTGTAGGTAACTACAACGCTCACCTTTCTGCTTACCCAGAAGTAGATTGGCACCAGTTCTCTGAAGAGTTCATCACTGAGTCTCTAGGCGTAACGTGGAACCCATACACAACTCAAATCGAACCACACGATTACATCGCTGAACTGTTCGATGCAGTTGCACGTTTCAACACTATCCTAATCGACTTCGACCGTGACGTATGGGGCTACATCGCGCTAGGTCACTTCAAGCAGAAGACTATTGCTGGTGAGATCGGTTCTTCAACAATGCCACACAAAGTTAACCCGATCGACTTTGAAAACTCAGAAGGTAACCTAGGTCTTGCAAACGCAGTATTCGGCCACCTAGCGCAGAAACTACCAATCTCTCGCTGGCAGCGTGACCTAACTGACTCAACAGTCCTACGTAACCTAGGTGTTGGTGTGGGCTACGCAATCATCGCGTACACTTCAACACTAAAAGGCATCAGCAAGCTAGAAGTTAACCGTGAAGCACTGCTTGCGGAACTAGACCAAAACTGGGAAGTTCTAGCTGAGCCAGTACAAACTGTTATGCGCCGTTACGGCATCGAGAAACCATACGAGAAGCTAAAAGAGCTAACTCGTGGTAAGCGTGTAGATGGCGAAGCAATGCGTAACTTTATCGACGGTCTTGAGCTACCAGAGCACGAGAAAGCACGTCTAAAAGAGATGACGCCAGCAAACTACATCGGCCAAGCGATTGAGCTAACTGATAAGTTGTAAGAGCTGGAAAGCTGGAAAGCTGGAAAGCTGGAAAGCTGGAAAGCTGGAAAGCTGGAAAGCTGGAAAGCTGGAAAGCTGGAAAGCTGGAAAGCTGGAAAAATATGAGGGTTGACGTGAAAGCGTCAACCCTTTTTGTTTGGGAGATCTGGAAAACTGGAAAACTGGAAAACTGGAAAACTGGAAAACTGGAAAACTGGAAAACTAAGGTTGAGTGAGCACGCTAGAGAGTCAACTTTATATTTCCCGCAGGGCGAAGCCCGATCCCGTTTTCCAAAAGCGTAGCGTTCCATAGGACGAAGTCCGTTCCTTTCTCCCCTCACTGCTTCTGGAAAAACAGCGTAATTTTCCCGACTTCAATGCCAAACTTCTTAATCCTAGTTAGATTAAAGACATGATTTTTATCTTGGCGGTATAACCAATCATCGAAGCTCACGACCACGGTAGAGTCTTCCATCTGTAGTTCAAAATCATATTGCCACTGAAGTGCATTGCCAACTTCTCTCCCTGTTGCGACCCCAATGATGTCGTCAGCACTCCCTTGGTAGCGCCCATCCCCTAAACGTTCAATGGTCCAAATTCGTTGGGATTTTTCACCATCATCAAACACGAAATCTTCAACTAAGGTCAAAGTATTCTCTTTTACACTACCGACAATCACCACCTCAAAGCGGCGAGTTTGCTTGTTGGTGTAATCTTGCACCATGCCCCAAGCCATTGACTCCCCTTCAAAGTACTCAAACAAGTTGAATTCAGGTTTGCTGTCTCTGTAGTCATCTAAGTCGCTCGTACAACCTAAAGTAAGTTGAGTACATAGCAGTAGTAATATCGTCTGCCCTAGGCGCTTAAACATCAATTTCTCCCAATTAAACGTTCTCTGAGTCCCGGATACTCAGTATTTGGTGATAACCATATTGCGAGAAAAGCATCGTTAAACGCCTCTTCTTCAATAGAGCCGATAAGCCGATCGTTTACCATAGGTTTAGAATAGAAAAAGCTACCTCTGTACCCGTCTGTCACATAGGTCAGGCTGTTGCCTTCTTCTATGTCGGGGAAGATGTTTTCTAGCCTAGCCGCCCACTCTAGCATTTCACTCTGCTTGTAACCGAGTTTTTGCCACTGTTCGACCGTTGCGTCTAACAATTGTTTTTGAGAAATGTCTCTTTGATAAGTAATCGAAAGCGCGAGAGGGTGTGGCGTAATATCTTGATCAACAACATACCCACCATTTGGCGTCAGCAATTGTGACTCGTAAATATCAAAGAAAAACATCGTCAACTGAGCCTGCCCCACACTAGACCAGTTTTTCCAGCTCTCTACGTTATGTCTTGAGGACTCAGACGCAAAAACGTTACCGGTCAGCACTAGGAACGCTATTATTACTGTTATGCACTTCATGTCCATATACCTTCATAATCAATGCAATGATTAGAGTCCACTCTACGAGCAATATGCCCACAATAGTGAAAGTAGAAGCCCCAAAAGATACGGCTCCAAGGCTTTCTCCTGCTACATAGCTAAGTGCGCCTCCAATCCCTCCTACCATTGATACGATAGCTAATGGATACTGGCTCAGTATCGGGTACAAAAAATGCGTATACCAAGCAAAGATAAGCCACAATGCAAACAGCCATACCGGGAAGTATTCATGTTGAAACTGAAACCAGCCAATCGTTAGGTTGGTAAAATCAACCAACACGCCTATTACAACGATCAAAGCATACTTAAACCAACTCAAGTTCTCTTTAACGGCGGATATAGCGAGCGTCAGTACAACAAGTGAGAGCGTCGCATATTGCAGGTCATAATTGCCAATAACAGCGCAGAACCAAATAACTTGAAACCAAGTCGACACAATAAGTAACCGTTTCATTACCTGCTCCTTTAGTTCAGCTTCTATGGACGCTGAAACGTCATGTGAACTGTACTGATCGATTTGGCGCGGAAACCACCTTCACAATAGCAAAAGTAGTAATTCCACATTCGGACAAATCTGTCATCAAATCCCAGTTCAGAAACCTGTTCGCGCGCTTGGTTAAACTTCAAATACCAATCTTTAAGAGTCTTGGCATAGTCTTCCCCAATGTCGTAGAGATCTCTAAGAATTAGATCACTATGTTTTGTTGTGCACTGTGTTAATGCAGTGATCGACGGTAAAAAGCCACCAGGGAAGATATACTTCTGAATAAAATCAACGTTATTGCTGTAATAATCGTATCGTTGGTCTGCGATGGTGATGGCTTGGATTGCCATCAGTCCACCCGAATTCAATAATGATTGGCATTTTTGGATGTAGGAGGTCAAAAACTGCTTGCCAACAGCCTCGATCATTTCAATTGATACGAGCTTATCAAAGGTCCCTTCCAGCAAGCGGTAGTCTTGTTTGAGCAGGGTAATCTTGTCTTGCAAGCCCTTCTCTTCAATCTTCTGCTTTGTGTATTGGAACTGCTGCTCAGAAATAGTGGTAGTGGTAACGTGGCAACCATAGTTTTCTGTCATATAGATCGCCATTGCTCCCCACCCAGTTCCTATCTCAATCACGGAATCTCTAGACGAGAGCTTCAGTTGCTGACATAAGCGATCCATTTTATTAATCTGGGCTTGCTCTAGCGTGTCATTAGGCGATTCATAAATGCCTGATGAATAAAGCATGCGACTATCAAGGAATGTTTCGTAAAGTTCATTACTCAGATCGTAGTGAGCCTCAATGTTTTTTGCCGAGTTCTCTACCGTGTTGCGATTCAACCAGTGGCCAACTTGATAAATGAGCTTCGACAGAAAGCTTGAACGACTTTCTATAGTGTCTAAAGTTGACAGGTTCATTGCCATCAACTCCATTAAAGCGGTGAGATCAGGGCTTTCCCACCATCCGTCCATGTACGCTTCACCAGCAGCAATGCTGCCACCTTTCAGTAAGCGTGCATAAAAGGCAGGATTTTTAACCTCAATAATGGCACTAGGTTGCCCCTTCCGTGGACTACCAAAGCTCTCTCTGACTTGAGGAGCCCCTTGCGAACCAAAAGATTCGATGATGGTCAAAGAGCCATACTGGATCTTGTACAAACATGAAAATGCGATGTTTCGCGCTGTTTTTTGCACCGAAGTTAATTGCGTAGGCAAAGGTAGCGTTTGTGAATTAATCATTTCCTAGGCTCCTTGTTATTTTTCTATTTTCGCGCTTTGAGTCTGTTCAATTTCATCACCCTGCCTAAATTTGGGGTGAGAATAAAACGGCGCTCCTTTGATCCAGAGTTTTAATGCGTGCCAATAAATGCCCACAGTCACTTTTACTGCCATTATTGGAGTAACGATCAAATGTTTAAGTAGAACTCGCGAACACAGTGGTTCCCTAACCATTTTCATTGTGGCATCAAACTCTTTGTGGCTGCGATGACACTCCAAATGAATAGAAAGACGCTGGTCAATTGGCTTAATTTTCCAAACATACTCTTGCTCAATCGGATTAAAAGGCGAGACATGAAACGCTTTTGCGTGCCTCCAAGTGCCTTCGTCATTTGCATCCAATAAATAGTAGTAACGCTCATTCCAAGGTGTGTTACTAACCTCAGCCAGTAAGTAGCGCCACTTTCCGCTCTCATCGTAAATGTAGTAGAAATTAACTGGACTAAAGTAGATACCAAAATACCTTAGGTGAACCACCGCTTTGACGCTTCCTTTAGTGGCTTCTCCACCTAGATCAACGACCTTATTTAATACCGCCTGTTTTAAGTCCCCAGAGCCCAAATAATCTTCACGTTTAAATCGAGCCCAATGCCACCAGCGAGTACCGAATCCCCACACCTTGCCTTGTAAAGATTCAAGCTCATCTAAGTCGAGGCATGGCATAAACAAACGGTAGTTCAACGCATGTTGGATGGGAGTAAAGCGCCGGTGCCTTACATCCCCAACAAACAGGCAGCTCCCATTCCCTTCAGACATCTTAAGCCGCTCCCTGAGAACGCAGACTAGTATCAAGTAAGTTAATACCTCTCACTATGTCTAGAGCGCTACGTACGCCATCCTCATGAAAGCCGTTGTACCAATACGCACCACAGAACCAAGTTCGAGATAGACCGTTAATTTCGTCGCGTCGAGACTGAGCCTCTATTGATTGCTGGTTGAAGACTGGATGATGATAAACAAAGCGCTTCAATATCTTCTCTTGCTCAATCTGCTCACTACTGTTGAGTGAGACGCAGAAGGTTTTCGGTGCGTCAATGTGCTGCAATATGTTCATATTGTAGGTCAAAGTCGGCGCTCTACTCTGTTCACCTTCACTACCTTCAAGCCAATAGTTCCAAGACGCCCAAGCCGCTTTTCGCTTCGGCAGTAAGCTTTCATCGGTATGCAAAATGACTTCATTGGCTTGATAAGCGAGATTGGATAAAACAGATTGCTCAGTTGCGCTCGAATCTTTGAGAAGTTGCAATGCCTGATCACTATGGCAGGCAAACACAACTTGATCGAACCTCTCGGTCTGTCCATTGAAATGCAGCGTCACGCCAGCTTGATCTCTGACGACAGACTCAACGGGAGTGTTAAGGCGGATCTTATCGGCAAACCCTCGGGTAAGTGGCTTTATGTAGGCTCTTGACCCACCTTTAATGACATACCATTGCGGGCGATTGGTCACATCCAGTAGGCCGTGGTTAAGGAAGAATCTTGCAAAGAAAGGCAACGGAAACGCTCGCATATCTGCTAGCGTCGAAGACCAGATAGCTGCACCCATTGGCAAAATATAGTTGTCGCAAAAGTAGTCACTAAACTCACGCGAAGTGAGGAAGTCTCCGAGTGTTAAATCAACTATATTGGGCTGATTGGCTATCTCCTTCACTTCTTTGTTGAAGCGAAGAATTTCAAAGATAAAAGAGTAAAATTTAGGATTTAACCAATTGCGCTTTTGAGCAAACAGCGTCGACACTGTATGGCCATTATATTCAAGACCATTGCTATCGTTTCTTACGCTGAAGCTCATTTGGCTTGGTCTGCCCTCCACGCCAATCTCTTCCATCAAAGCGATAAAATTAGGGTATGTTCTGTCGTTGTAGACAATGAAGCCTGTATCGACAGAATAAGAGCGACCTTCTACCTCAACATCGACGGTAGCTGTATGCCCACCGATGTAATCATTCGCTTCAAACAAGGTGACGTCGTGCTCTCTATGTAAATAATAGCCACAAGTTAGTCCTGAGATTCCCGTTCCTATAATTGCTATTTTCATGGTCTTATTCCTATCCTTGAGCAAGTAGCTTGGCAGTCAGTGCGTTTTGCCAGCGATATGGGAGAGCGCCGATCAAGCGTAAAATTGAGGTGAACTTCCTAGGGAAATAGATATGGTCCTTTCCTTTCGCCAGCCCGTCTCTGATCTCTTGAGATGCCCTCTGTGGAGAGATCAACATCGGCATTTCAAAGGTGTTCTTGTCGGTGAGCGGTGTTTTGACAAATCCGGGGTAAATAATCGATACATCTATACCCTGCGGCTTAAGATCTACCTGAAGTGTTCGTGCTAGATAGCTCACTGCTGCTTTTGATGCGCCATAAGCTTCTGCTCTCGGCAGGGCGACTTCACTCGCTATCGACCCTACGATGGCGATTCGTTGTCCAGGTGCAAAATACTTCTGGCAAGCCTCGATGGCATTAGTGAGCCCGATAACGTTAATGTCGAAAACGCGCTTCATAAGCAGCGCATCAAGCTTGCCATCATCGATATACTCGCAATCCCCCGCATTCAAAATCCAGAGGTCCGGAATGCTGTGCAATTTACTCAGAGCATGAGTTGTGGCTGCTAGGTCAGTGAGATCAAAAGCGATCGGGTGTAAGTTGGTGTACGTGTCTTTGAGCTCGCTTAACCGCTCTTCATTTCTTCCGCAGGCATAGACCTCGAAGCCATTACCGGCGTAATCTGTTGCAAGTTGGAGACCAATCCCTGAAGTGGCTCCGGTTATCAATACCGTCTTCATTTGCCCAACCTTTGCTTAATCGTTTTAATCACTGAGCCGAGCAGAGGCAGGTTTTCATAGAGCATCTCACCAAGGTCAAAGTAATCGCGATGGTAAATCACTCGACCTTGCGAAAACTTTAGGTGGCTGACGCCATTCACGTGTACCACAGAACCTTTTGATAGCTTTGGATGCTCTAACGCCATCTGCCACGTTAGAAATCCGCTATTTCCCGTTTGTTGGTGCTCTAAAATATTGAAATCGCAACGCGTCACATTGGTATAAAGCGATTCAAAGTAGTTCTCTAACTCTTGCCACCCTTCTAGTCTGTGAGCAGCATCTTCAAACACTACCTCGTCATGATAAACATCAGACAAAAGATGAAGATTTGATTTGTTCAGCTGCTGATAAACCTCGCCTACCGCCTGTACATCCATTTAAAGCACCTCTCACAATCTTGTACATATATTTATTTTGTACAATAATTTAACCATAGATGATTTCTTAAAGTTGTACAAATTTTTATTTGTTTAATATTTTGTATAACTTGTACGAGAGGTTTTTTAAAAGGGATCAAAAAAAGGCTTGGTTATAAACCAAGCCTTTTCAATCAATTAAAAGTTAACTCTACGAATTGCGCAGTGCTGAGATACGTTTATCTAGCGGTGGGTGACTCATCAGTAGTTCTGTCATAGAGCGTTTGCCGTTGATGCCAAACGCCATCATAGAGCCTTCTAGTTGAGACTCGTGGCTTACTTTTAGTCGCTCTAGTGCTGCAATCATCTTATGCTTACCCACTAACTGGGCCGCACCTGCATCAGCATGAAACTCACGATGACGGCTGTACCACATGGTGATGAAGCTCGCCAAGAAGCCAAACAACAACTCCAACACCATACTTACACCAAAGTAGACCATCATGTTGCTGCCACCTTCTTCTTCATTGTCGTTAGACGCGACAATGTTGGCGATAAAACGCGATAAGAAGATGACAAAGGTGTTCACTACACCCTGCATCAAAGTCATGGTTACCATGTCACCATTTGCAATATGGCTCACTTCATGCGCCAGAACTGCTTCTGCCTCATCGCGGGTCATATTGTGAAGAAGACCTGTTGAGACAGCAACTAAAGAGTCATTACGCTTTGCGCCCGTCGCAAATGCGTTGATATCTGCTGAGTCGTAAATCGCAACTGTCGGCATACCAATACCCACTTGCTCTGATTGACGACGAACCGTTTCTAATAACCAATGTTCGGTCTCGTTACGTGGACTTTCAATGACCATGCCGCCAACAGAGCGAAGCGCCATTCCCTTTGACATCATCAATGAGATAAATGAACCACCGAAACCAAAAACAGCAGCCATCACAAGCAAGCCAGATAAGCTACCTGGTTGCATTCCCGTCATTGCATAAACAATGTTAAGAACAACACTTAACACCAGAACAACAGCTAAGTTGGTTGCAAGAAATAACATTACTCGCTTCATTACTTTTCTCCAAAAACCGGAAGCATTTTATTATCGCCCCTAAGAATCACTCTTGGGACTGTTCTTTACCTAATAGATATAGTCTATCCCCTTTAATTACAAGGTTAAGAAGTAAATTGAAACATTTGATTTCTAGAAAGTAAGTTTAGATTTAACACTTAACAAACAATAGATATGACAAATGATTGGAGAGCCAGAAATAAGGCTACGACTTTTGCGTTAGACTTTGGTCGTATTGTGACTGTTTTCAAACGTGCTAGATTTAGCTGAGATTAAAAATCCATGTAATAAGGGAACAAAATCATGGTTGAAACTAACAACTATCAAATGGCTATTGATCTGTTGTGTTGTCATCTAGGTATTTCTGAGGATGAAGCAAAGCAACAACTTGGAATCTCGGTAGAGGATCAAACTCAAAAACGCATTATCGAAACACAAAGTGCGTTAATGGGTTTAAACCAAGACAAGTAACAAAGACTAATGTTTAAAAGGCTGCCAGTTTGAATTGGCAGCCTTTTGCTTTTTATCGATTAAGAAGTGGCGAAACATCGATATACTTCGCCAGATCTTTGCGCTTAACTTTGGGAACATACGGAATTTCTCCAAGTTTTGGCGCTGCAATTTTGTTTTCAAGCATTTCAATAATTTCAGCGTAGTGCTCCGTGCCTGGGTTAACTCGGTTTGCTACCCAACCAATCACTTCCACACCATCGGCTTTAATCGCATCGAGCGTTAGCATTGCATGGCTAAGACACCCAAGTTTAATACCAACTACCAATACCACGGGCAGTTTTTCTTGCTGTACCCAACTTGATAAGCATTCCTGCTTTGAAACCGGGACGCGCCAACCGCCTGCACCTTCAACCAGTACGATATCCGAGTTTTGTTTGTGCTCAGAGAGTTTGTCACTCAATACTGAATATTCGATTTCCACATTCTCACGAATAGCGGCAATGTGAGGAGAGGCAGGAAGCTCTAATGCATAAGGATTTACGTCATCGTATGCAACACTCACTGTTGCAGCTTCTTGTAGATACAAAGCATCCGAGTTGCGGAAACCTTGCTCAGTTTTGTCACTGCCTGCCGCTACTGGCTTATAGCCAATCGTTTTTAAATCCTTTTCAGCAAGCGCATTCAAGATTGCTTTCGAAGCAACCGTTTTTCCAACATCGGTATCCGTACCCGCAATAAAAAATGCATCAATCATAGATTAATAACCCCTAAACAGACCTGATATGTTGCAGGTAGAAGACCCTGATGATTTCGATAAGTTTGATATTCATCTTCGACTCTGAGTAATGCACGACGACTTGTTAGTCCATTCGCTCGCCCATCGATGTGGGTAGCGCCTATGCCTTTTAAGTCACGCATTAGCGCAAAAGACGTTTCATACCAAACCTTGATAGGCGCTAAGTCTAGTTGATGCGCATGGCATTCAGATTGCGCTAACGCAATTTTTACCTGATTGAATGGAATAAAGTTGTTGACGTGTTGATATGAGTCAATTTTTGACCATGCCTGTTTAAGTTCAAGTAACGAACCATCGAGTAACGTGGATAAATACGCACATCCCTTCGGCTTCACTACACGTTTAATCTCTCTCAAAGGAATACTAAGGTCGTCGCACCACTGCAATGCTAGGCTAGAAAATACGTAATCGAACTCATTGCTCTTAAATGGCAAACACTCCGCATCTCCCTGCTGATAGTGAGCATTGACCACTCCACACCGTAGTTTAGCTTCTGCGAGCATCTTGTCAGATAGATCGAAGCAGACGACAGTTGCACCGCGCTTTAAAAGCTCAAATGAAAAATATCCGGTTCCGCAGCCGATATCGAGCACCGTTTTTCCAGTAAGGTTTTGAGGCATCTTGTCTAGTAAGCGATGTCCAACGTCACGTTGAAACGCAGCATGTTGATCGTAGGTATTTGCAGCTCGGCCAAATGCCTCAGCAATCGCCGCTTTGTTAACCATGTCCTTAGAATCTATCACTACAGCTTGATTCATTAACTTACATTCCTTTCACAGCTTGCTTAAGTGCATCAGCTAATTTGATGACATCTTGCCTATTGTGTTTGGCGGTGAGTGTAATTCTCAACCGTGCGCTGCCTGCTGGTACGGTAGGTGGGCGAATCGCCGTCACCCAGAAACCCTGTTGGCGAAGTTGATTGGATACACTCAGCGCTTTGTCAGCAGAGCCCAAAATGAAAGGCTTAATTGGGGTAATCGTCTCTCTGTAGCCTTCACAATCCTGAAGTTGCTCATCAAAACATTGAGACAGCTCAGCCAGTTTTTCTCTGCGCCACTCGTGTGTCTCGATCATCTCTGCTGCTTTACTTAGTGCCACAGCTTGAGAAGGAGGAATCGCCGTTGAGTAAACATGATGTTTAGCAAACTGGGTTAAGTAGTCTCCGACCGAGTTGCTACAAATAATAGCCGCTCCCGATAGACCAAACGCTTTCCCAAAGGTCACCACCAATATCTCTGGTTGGATCCCAGCGTAATCACAGCTGCCCTTCCCCTTGTTACCCAACACTCCTACACCATGAGCATCATCAACCGCTAACCAAGCGTTTTGTTCAATCGCCGATTTAATCGCCTCAAGCGGAGCAAGATCGCCATCCATGCTAAACACACCTTCAGTCACGACCAAGGCACTCTGAGTAAGTAAGGTTTTTAAGTGTGTAACGTCATTGTGCTTGAAGCGCTTCATCGTTGCGGGAGAAAGCGTGCCAGCCTCAATTAATGAAGCATGGTTCAACTTATCTTGCAGCAAAAGA
Organism: Vibrio tubiashii ATCC 19109; assembly: GCF_000772105.1. Lineage (NCBI taxonomy): Bacteria > Pseudomonadati > Pseudomonadota > Gammaproteobacteria > Vibrionales > Vibrionaceae > Vibrio > Vibrio tubiashii. The sequence goes on along the minus strand of NZ_CP009354.1, from coordinate 1,260,300 downwards.
TCTTGTTTTGTTAGCAAAGAGAACAGTAGCGCTTGATTGGCAGAGAAACCGGATCCAAACAATATCGCTCGCTCAAAGCCAAGCCACTGACACAAGGTCTCTTCAAGCTTTTGGTGCGCAGAGCTAAAACCCGTGACGAGTGGAGACGCACCACTCCCATTGCCATATAGGTCGAGCCCTTCCTGCCATGCCTTAGTTAGCTCCTTATCTGAAGCTAAGCCAAGATAATCATTACTGGAGAAGTTTAGATACTCTTGCTCATCATGAGTTAAGCAGACGGTGTTGTTTGACTCTACAGCCTTAAGCGAGCGAGTTAAGCCCTTCGCGTTTCGCTCACTAAGGGCAGATTCAATACGTTGCTCAAACACTTGCATCGTAGAATAGGTCGTCTTTGGTTGGTCTCGCTGCAACACGCTCTACAACGCGATCAAGAAGATCATTCTCTTCAATTTCATCAGGCTTTTGAGAAACTTCTTGGCTGTTAATACCAAGCTTGTTAAATAGCTGCATATCTTTATCTTCTGACGGGTTTGGCGTTGTCAGCAATTTGCAGCCATAGAAAACTGAGTTAGCGCCAGCCATAAAGCATAATGCCTGCATTTGCTCATTCATGTTTTCACGGCCAGCCGAAAGACGAACAGCAGAGCCAGGCATCATGATACGTGCAATCGCGATAAGGCGGATAAAGTCGAATGGCTCAACATCATCAACCTCTTCTAGTGGTGTACCTTTCACTTTAACAAGCATGTTAATAGGCACACTTTCAGGGTGAGTAGGCAGATTCGCAAGCTCAACCAGTAAGCCAGCTCTATCATTAGCACTCTCGCCCATACCAATAATGCCGCCAGAACAAATCTTCATTCCCGCATCACGCACATGTGAAAGCGTGTCTAAGCGATCTTGGTAAGTACGCGTGGTGATGATGCTGCCATAGAACTCAGGTGAGGTATCTAGGTTATGGTTGTAATAGTCTAAACCTGCATCCGCAAGTGATTTTGCTTGGTCAGAGGTTAGCATACCCAGTGTCATACAGGTCTCGAGGCCCATCCCTTTGACACCTTTGATCATTTCAGTCAGGTGCGGCATGTCACGCTCTTTTGGGTTCTTCCACGCAGCGCCCATACAAAAACGCGTCGAACCTGCACTTTTCGCTTTTTGAGCAGCATCAAGCACGCGTTCAACTTCCATTAAGCGTTCTTTTTCAATATCCGTGGTGTAACGGGCACTTTGCGGGCAATACTTACAATCCTCTGGACAAGCCCCTGTTTTAATAGAAAGCAGCGTACTGACTTGTACATGGTTATGTTGTTGATATTGACGGTGAACCAATTGTGCTTCGAACAACAGATCCATAAATGGTTTTTCCATAAGGCCGCGAACTTGCTCAATAGTCCAGTTATGACGTACTTCCACGTGCTTTCCTTTGATTATTGTTGGTTTGATTACTTGGCTAGTCTACTGACACCATGTAGACTGTCAACACAACAAAAAATCAAAAGTTTACAATTGATTGTTTTTTAATCAATAAAGTTTCAGGAACTGGACATGGATCTCGCTTTCGACCGCCGTCATATATGGCATCCTTATACTTCAACGTTAACACCTCTGACCTGCTACCCCGTCACATCAGCAAAAGGGGTTCACTTACAACTCGAAGATGGAAAACAGCTCGTAGACGGTATGTCTTCTTGGTGGTCGGCAATACATGGCTATAATCATCCTCACCTCAATGAAGCGGCTCATACTCAGATTGATAAAGTGTCCCATGTTATGTTTGGCGGGATCACACATGACCCTGCAATCAATTTGTGTAAAAAATTACTCTCATTTGCGCCAAGTAATTTGCAGCATGTGTTTCTCGCAGACTCAGGGTCAGTAGCGGTTGAAGTCAGCTTAAAAATGGCTCTGCAATATTGGCATGCGAAGGGTGAGTCTCGACCTAAATTCTTAACCCTGCGTGACGGTTATCATGGCGATACATTTGCCGCAATGTCAGTCACCGATCCAGATAATTCCATGCACTCTCTGTACAAGGGCTTCCTACCTGAACACATTTTCGCAGCTTCGCCAAAATCAGGCTTTTGGCAAGATTGGGATCAAAGCGATCTTGATGACTTCAAGTCTAAAATTTCTCAGCACCACGAAGAGATTGCTGCCGTCATCTTAGAGCCGATTGTTCAGGGTGCCGGGGGAATGCGAATTTATCACCCAGAGTTCCTTAAAGGTGTACGAGAGCTGTGCGATCAATTTGGCGTTTTGTTGATTCTCGATGAAATCGCAACGGGATTTGGACGCACAGGCAAAATGTTTGCTTGCGAGCATGCAGAAATTCAGCCTGACATTTTATGTGTAGGCAAAGCATTAACCAGTGGTTATATGACGCTTTCAGCAACGCTAGCCTCAAGTGAAGTAGCAAATACCGTTTGCGGAGGTGAAGCGGGCTGCTTTATGCATGGCCCGACCTTTATGGGTAACCCACTAGCCTGCGCCGTCGCCACTGCGAGTATGGAGCTGCTAGAGAACAATAAATGGCAAAGCCAAACCAGCCAAATTGAACAGCTGTTTGCAGAACTGCTGCCTAAACTAAAAAAATATCAATTGGTTAAAGATGTTCGCTGGTTAGGTGCCATTGGCGTCGTTGAGACAACAGTTCCAGTTAATATGGAGAAGATTCAAGCGCTATTTGTTGAGCAAGGTGTGTGGATACGTCCATTTGGCAAGCTTATCTATATGATGCCACCTTATATCAGCGAGCCAGAACATATCGAAAAGCTAATTTCAGCAATAGAGGCTGCGCTAAACAGCCATGAGTGTTTTAGTTAGTTATTTGTATTACTTCTCGCGAAAACAAAACAGGCTTCCAATTGGAAGCCTATTTTAGATTCGATTCTAGTAACCATCACTCTTGGTCAATCATCCAACGGCGGAACGCTTTACGCTCTTCTTTAGATGCTTTTAGGTACCAAGCTTTTAGCTGTTCCACGTTGCTAGTCACCACTGGTTTAGCCGGAGAAGTTTTCTCGACTTTACTTGAAGTAGAAGTCACTGCAGCTGTCGTCGTTGCTGCTACAGCAATCGCTTGGACTTCAACTGGCTTGTCGATAAGTTGGCCGTTATTGAAGTAAATGCCTTTCGATTGGTTGTATTCAGAAACCAAATCATCAATGGCGAAGTATGGTAATAGTCCGCCTTTGGAAGGAAGTTTCTCTTGAGAGTAGCTGAGGTTTACATCGTCTTGACGTAATACCCATTTAGGTTGTTCATTGTTGAACGCTCTTGTCGCTTCTTGAACACTTCTTGCTTGCGGGTTGTTGATCTTAATCTCGTCACCCGTCACTTTAAAAGAAAGTACATAAGGCTCAGAAGTAAACACTTTCGCTGAACTGCCTCGACCTAATTCTTTATCCATTTTGATGACTAGTTGAACATCACCGTCAGGGATCTGCTGTTTACCTATTTTCGATTCTGCTTGCTGACCATTGACATACAGTACAGACAGCCCTTTCTCTGGAATTAATGTTGCTGCACCCGCTGACATCGATGAGAAAGCGAATAGAGTTAACATCCATTTCTTCATAATAATACTCTTTATTCCTGCGTAGTTTTGCTGTCAATTTTAACAAGGCATGTCGAAAGTGAAAAGCAATAAACATTTGTTATTTAGACAAAAAAAGCCACCCATTGGGTGGCTTCGTATTCAATCATAAAGCTTCAATTAGAATGTAGCTTTGATACCAACGCCGTAACCTACGTCAGTGTTTTTCTTGTCGTTGTCACCAACTTCTACGTAAACTGTAGTGTTTGGAGCAAGAGCGTAACCTGCGTTTAGGAACCACTCGTTGTAATCTTCTTTAGAAGCTACGCTGTTGTCGATTTTAGCGAAGCCACCAGCGAAAGTAGTCTTGTTCCAAGTGTAATCTGCTGCGATTGCAACTGTATCAGTGTCAGACTTAGTACCAGATTTTGGCTTAAGTTCTGTCTTGTAGTAACCAACTTCTAGGTTTAGGTTTTCGAAACCAGCGTAACGAGCTTCAAGAGCTAGTAGAGATTGGTCTGCATCGTAAGTAGTTGTTGCACGTGTAACTGTTACAACTTTAGTTGTTGCATCAACAGTTTCAGTATCTTTAGTTGTAGTACCTTTAAGCTCAGCAGCACCGTAGAATGCTGTGAAGTCAAAATCAGCTACACGGTAACCAAGTTTAGCATCGAAGTAGTTGCCGTCTTTACCGATTGCTTGTGCGTCGTGCTTATCTTGGATAAGACCTAGACCTGCGTAGAAAGAACCGTTGTCGTAGTCGTAACGAACTGCTTCTTCACCACCGAAACCTTGATCTTCGAAGAAAGAGCTAACACCGAACAGGTAGTCAGAACCGATACCAGCGTCATCTAGTTGAGTATCTAGTTTACCGATTTTAAGTGAACCAACAGTTGTGTGGTAGAAACCTACGTATACGTTACCAACTGAAGTTTTGTCGTTTGCACGGTCGCTGTTATCACCAGAGAACTCTAGGAAAGCGCCAACTTGTAGGTCATCGTTTACTGCGTAACGAGTGTCGAAGCCGAAGTCAGCATCATCGATTTCTTGCTTAGTAGTTTGGTCGTTACCGATCGCTTTCTTGTAACGTACTTCAACGTCACCAGTCATGTTAACTGTTACGCCGTCCTGGTTGTAAAGTTCGATAGCTTGAGCAGACGTCGCTGCCATAAGTACTGAAAGAGCTACTAGAGTCTTTTTCATAATAATCCACTGCCTTTTCTATAGAATGGGAATTCCTTGTCCGGTTCCCTTTATGTTTTTTGATGATGATTCCAATCTCTTAATGGTCGGATATCATCGCCACTTAATTTCGGGGTCTAGATTGCAAAAGATTATGCGACGTGTCAAATGTTCTAAAAAACTTTGATAAAAAAACATAAAACCCATACATATCAGTGACTTACATATTTTCAAGGTTAAATTTCGAGCGACATCATGGTTTAATGACGACTTTGTTAGTTTCTTCTAACAAAACTAATTTTAGATTTTTATCCCGAATATTCCGAAATAGTCAGCATCCAACAAGATAATCAACCACAAAAACAAAACCATTGGCGTGATATATTTTTTACATTTAGAATTAATTGTAAGTACCTGAAGGTTCAGTTTTTTTTTGTGAACAAGATCCACATTTGATTAATAAGGATTCTATTTCGTGAACTAAGTAGTACTTAGAGAACTGTGCTATGATGCGACACCCGCAATATAGGTCACAGTATGCTAACCAGTAAAATTCAACAATCCATTCGTACCAGTTATCAAAATCTACAATCACAGCTAGAAAACTTTGTACCTCGTCGAGCTCAGAACTATCTTGTTGCGGAGATAGCAAAAACATTGTGTGGCGAATATCACAAATCGACACGGATGATTGTCGCCGAAGCGGGCACAGGAATTGGTAAATCTCTCTCTTATTTAATGGCGACGATTCCTGTTGCCGTGCTGAATAATCGTAAAGTGGTTATTTCAACCGCAACCGTTGCTCTTCAAGAGCAATTGGTTGGAAAAGATCTGCCTCTATATAGAAGACTCACAGATCGAGAGTTTTCATTTATTTTGGCGAAAGGTCGCCAACGCTACTGCTGTGCAGAAAAACTGGCTTCAGCGAGTGGCGTTGATGGCGGTCAGCTCGCTATGTTTGAATCGAAACCAAAGAAGAAAGACGTTGAGCTACTCGAAACCATGTATAAGTCGCTAGCTCAAGGTAAGTGGGATGGTGATCGTGACAGTTGGCCCAAGCCAATCAAAGATGAAATCTGGCAATTGATAGTCAGTGATAAGCACAGCTGCAACCTTAGTATGCCTGCGCATAGAGATTGCCCGTTTCAAAAAGCGCGTTCTGAGCTTGATAAAGCCGATGTCATCATTGCTAACCATAGCTTGGTCATGGCCGATGCGGATCTTGGCGGCGGTGTCATTCTGCCAGAACCAGAAAACACCATTTATGTTTTTGATGAGGCTCACCACCTGCCTCACGTTGCTCGTGACCACTCTTCTGCCGCGGCGAGTTTAAAAGGCGCTGCGAGTTGGCTTGAAAGACTTAATCAATCGGTAACCAAGTTTGCCAATATGGCCGATGAGAAAAGAGTCGCTCGGTTTAGAAATGAATTACAAGATTCAGTTCAACAGCTCATTCCTTCATTGAGCCAACTAGCAACACGCTTTGACCCGGCTCATTTTGAAGAGAACATCTATCGTTTCGAAAATGGAGAACTGCCGAGCTGGCTTGAAGAAGAAGCCAAAGAGCTGAAAAAACTCTCCCAAAAAGGTGCACAGGCAGTCGCCAAGGTCGCGGACCTAATCTCAGAGCGAGTTAAAGATGGTGAGCTCGCTAACCGACTCGCAGAGCCCGCTTTAGCAGAATTAGGCTTCTACATTCAACGCATGGATAACCTCGCACAAGTTTGGAATCTAATGGCAGAGCCATTAAGAGAAAAAGGCGCCCCACTTGCCCGCTGGCTAGAAGTGAGCCCAGAGCGTGAAGGTGATTTTGTCGTCAATGTTTCTCCGCTCGAAGTTGGTTGGCAACTTGACCAACAAATATGGAGCCGCTGCGTAGGAGCTGTCCTCACATCCGCTACCATGCGAGCGCTTAATTCCTTTAGCTTTTTCTGCCGTCAGGCCGGCGTGAGTGAAAAGACGGAAGATGGCGTAAGGTTCCTCGCGCTCGCTTCTCCGTTTGACTATCAAAACCAGGCAGAGCTACATATACCCAAAATGTCCTGTGAACCTTCTGCGCCTCAGTTTACCGAACAGTTAATCGAAAAACTGCCTGAACTGATTGAAAGTAATAAGGCAAACCTCGTTCTGTTTTCTTCTTATTGGCAGATGAACCAAGTGGCCGACGCCCTCTCAGCAAATTTCGTAAAAAGGGGATGGGGCTTGCAGGTACAAGGGAAAGAGTCGCGCTCAGAAATACTAAAAAAACATAAAACACTGGTTCAATGCCAGAAAACGAGCGTTCTTTTTGGTACTGGGAGCTTCTCTGAAGGGCTAGATTTGCCAGGAGAACTATTAGAAAACTTAATTATCACCAAGATACCTTTCGCTGTTCCTACCTCTCCTGTTGAACAAGCTCACGCCGAATACATTGAAAGCCGTGGCGGAAACCCGTTTATGCAAATCACTGTACCAGAGGCAAGCAAAAAGTTGATTCAGTCGGTCGGTCGTTTGCTGCGTAAAGAGCGTGATTCTGGTAAAGTCATCATCCTTGATCGAAGAGTAGTGACGAAACGTTACGGCAGCGCGTTATTAGACTCACTCCCTCCGTTTAAACGTATTATTGAATAACAGAGGTCTACAGGCCTACTCCTACTCTCTATATATAGAAATAAAGAAGAATAACTATATGGAATTTTTCGAGCCAACCATGTTGTTGGTGTTGGCACTGGTCGCTTTCTTGGCGGGATTTATCGATGCGGTTGCGGGTGGTGGCGGTATGCTTACCGTCCCGGCTCTGCTCTCTTTGGGATTACCTCCGCATATTGCGTTGGGCACCAATAAGCTTGCTGCTACATTCGCATCATCTACTGCCGCATTTACCTACTATCGTAAAAAGTTATTTAAACCCCAATGTTGGCTTCGCGCGTTTGTTGCCACTTTAATTGGTGCCATATTAGGTACTCTGTTTGTTGACCTCATCAGTACCCAGTGGCTAGAAAAAATATTACCACTGGTCATTCTTGCTGCGGCGATTTATACCATTTGGCACAAAACGCCGAGTAATGTGAATAATGAATCTCCGCAACCTTGCCCTGTGTTAAACAAAAAGCAGTATGCGCAAGGTTTAACGCTTGGGTTCTATGATGGTGTTGCTGGCCCGGGTACAGGCGCATTTTGGACAGTCAGTTCAATGGCACTGTATCGACTCAATATTTTGCTCGCTTCCGGCTTAGCCAAGGCGATGAATTTCACCAGCAACTTCACTTCTTTAGTGACCTTCGCGATACTTGGTCATATAGATTGGGTACTTGGCTTGACCATGGGCGTGTGCTTAATGGCGGGCGCATTTGTTGGCGCTCACTCTGCGATACGCTTTGGCGCAAAATTCATTCGCCCTGTTTTTGTTACTGTCGTCAGTATCCTTGCAGTAAAACTCGCATACGAAGCTTGGTTTGTTAACCTTTAGGCCCATTTATGAGTAAAGTTAAGCAGTTACAATCAACGCTTGAACAACTCGCCATCAACGCTGCGGCTTTAGATCGACAGCGTGGTGAGCACCATCTCGCCCTTTTTGACGAGCGACTGTTTCGGTGTAAAGCCAAATTACTCGTTCCATGCGTCAAGGAAACTCAGTCGACACTAGACAGTATCATTCGCGAAGAAGATGCAGGAAAGCTGACGGCTATGCGTGCCGAGTACCTGACTGAACGTTTGCTGGCCCAGATCAGTGCTATTCAGCGTGAACTTGCCACCACAACTATTCGTAAAAACGAGCCCAAACACAGCAGCTATTTCAGAAAGCCGATCAACGAGCTCTACCAACATTTGGCGCAGCACCAAGAATGGGAGCGACGCTTAATGGAGATGGTACGCGATAAAGAACTTGCGCTTCAATACGCACCTCCTTTTCAGCAACAGTCTGCCCAACAAGCGCTAATGGCCACCGAGCAAAGACTTCAACGCTGCCAAGAAGCCAAACTCAAAATAGAAAAGCAAATTACTTACAGAGAGAGAAACCAGTAATGTCTTCGTCGAACTCAGGACTAGATAACGCGCCGGATGAGATCAAACTTGCGGTTGATCTTATCTACCTTTTGGAAAGCAATGAGGTTGATCCTAAAGTCGCACTCGAAGCCATCAAGATTGTCCAAGCGGATTTAGAAAGTAAGTTGGAGAACTCATGTACCAACTAAGCTTTGATCTTGAGCATTTCCTCGCAGAGTTTTGGCACAAGAAACCAACCGTCATTAAGGGTGGATTTACCAACTTCATTGATCCTATTTCTCCTGATGAGTTAGCTGGCCTCGCGATGGAAGAAGAAGTGGATTCACGCTTCATCACCAACAAAAATAACAATTGGACAGCGCAACATGGGCCGTTTGCTGAATCTCACTTCGAATCTTTAGATGAGTCACATTGGCAGTTGGTCGTGCAAGCGTGTAATCATTGGCACATAGGTGCCGCTGAGTTAATTGAACCTTTTAAACCATTACCTAACTGGTTGTTTGATGACTTAATGGTCTGCTTCTCGGCACCTAAAGGGGGGGTTGGTCCCCATATCGACCAATACGATGTATTTATTATTCAAGGTAGTGGTAAACGTCATTGGCGAGTTGGCGATAAAGACGTTGGCCAATACAAAGAGTCGATTCAAGCGGGCGCTTTACGACAAATTGAAGGGTTTGATGCGATTATTGATGAGATTTTAGAACCCGGCGACATTCTTTATATTCCACCTGGTTTCCCTCATGAGGGCGACACACTTGAACCAAGCATGAGCTACTCTATCGGCTATCGTTCACCGAAAGAGCAAGAGCTGCTCAGTAACTTTGCCGATTATGTCTTAGCGCATGATATGGGCGATGTTCATCTTCACAACCCAAATATGAAGCCTCAAGCAAGTTACGGCGAAATCTTATCTTCAGATACAGATTTGCTCGCTGACATGCTAATGAACGCTTTAAACTCTGACGCTGATATTAAGCAGTTCTTAGGTGCTATGCTCAGCCAATCTCGCCACCAGCTTGACGTTGTTGAGCCAGAAGAGTTACTGACCCCATCGGAGGTTTCCGAGCACCTTGATGCTTCGGGCACACTACGTAAAGTATCGGGAGTTCGTGCTTTATATCACCAGCACGATGCCAACGCGGCTTATATTAACGGCGAAGCTTTCCAAGTCAGTGAAAAGTGGCTACTTGATGCGTTATGTAATCATGAATGCATTGATATTCATTCTTTTACTAATGTGACCGATGAGCAGGTAGTAAGCCTTCTTACTGAGCTTGTCAACAAAGGCTATTGGTATCTCGATTAAGTCGCTAATTGACGCTAGGCACTGATACAAAAAGGGTTTCGTACAACGAAACCCTTTTTTTATTTTTTAACGGTGAGAATCCATTATCTAGACTTTAAACTGATTCACCAACTGCTGCTGCTTATCAGACAGATCGGCAATTTGGGCACTAACCGTCTCTGACTCTTCAGCTTGAGTGAGAATTTGCGCGCTCAAATCTCGGATATTGCTAACACTCTGGTTAACCTCTGCCGAAACAGATTGTTGCTCTTCGGCCGCCTTAACGATCTGAGTGTTCATATCATTGATTGATGCGATTGCTTCAAAAATCTGACCTAGCTCTTTCGCTGCATTTTGTACTTGAACAGCGGAATCATTGGCAAGGTCGTTGCCATCTTGAATCGCTTGAACCACATCTCGCGTGCCGTTTTGCACGTTTTCGATCACCTGCCTGATTTCACCAACGGATTCTTGAGTTCGGCTCGCAAGATTACGAACTTCGTCGGCAACGACCGCAAAGCCACGACCTTGATCTCCTGCCCTTGCCGCCTCAATAGCGGCGTTAAGTGCTAATAAATTTGTTTGCTCTGACACACCTTCTATCACCGATAAAATCTCCGTGATATTGGCGTTGTTCGCCGCGAGTTCTTCTACAACAGGAACCGCAGCTGTCATACGTTCCACCAAACGCAGCATTTCTTGTTGAGACTTATCTATCACATCTTGACCAGATGCAGCCGCTTCATTTGCTTTTTCAGCTTCTCTTACTGCAATTTCTGCATTTTGAACCACTAAGCCCGCCGTTTGTGTCATCTCTTCTGATGCCGTTGCGACTAGATCAACTTCTTTGAACTGCGAGTCGCTACTGGTGCGAGTTTGCTGCGCGGCAACTCGCGACTGTTGGGTTGTTGTTCCTACTTGAATCGTCGTATCGATAACTTCACTGATAATTGATTGCAGCTTATCTAAGAAGCGGTTGAAACCTATCGCGAGCTGTCCGATTTCATCTTGCGACTTCACCTCTAAGCGTTGGGTTAAGTCCCCTTCACCTGAAGCGATATCATCTAAGCGTACAACCACTTCTCGAATTGGCTTCACTAATCGCGAGGCAGAGAAGGCAATCGTAGCAAGACCAAGCACTACAAGCACAATACCTGCGATAAGCTCTGTCGCCACACTCGACTCGACTTGCTGGCTGATTATCTCATCTAGAGCCTCTGCATCTGCAAGCACACTAGAGCGGGGCAGATCAAATAGCACACCCCAAGTCTGATTCGCGACCATAATTGGTGCAAAAACATTAAGCCACTGGCCGTCTTCACTCCACTGTGTCTGAACGGATTGCCCAAACAGTAGGTCAGTTAACTTATCCGGGGAAACAATATCACTCACAAATGGCTGACCGACCGCACTAGATGGATTATCACTGGCGATCAATGACCCGTCTAAGCTGATCAGATTGACATGACCACTGCCAGAGAACAGCTGTTGATCAGAGTTAACGACAATCCCTGACAGACCATCTAATCGCAGGTCGATGCCAAAGAAGCCAATTGTTGTATCATCAATCAAGAGTGGAATTGAAATTGAACTGGTTAAGAATGCCCCGCCATCTTGAGTGACCACTCTTGGCGTGGTTATACAGGTTTCACCCGATGCTAATGGACAGTAGAAACGCTCACTGTTGGTTGCGTCTTCTAATACGGCTTCAGATAAAACACTCGAAACAATGTTTTCACCATTTTGCGCTGTCATCCAATATGGCGAAAATCGACCAATTTCATTGGAGCCAACATACTCCGCGTCAACATAGTTACTATCTTCGTTATCAAGCATATTGGGCCTAAACACCAAGTAGGCACCTTGTACACTGTCAAAATCTATAACCGCTCTGCGTACCATCTCATCCAATGCAGTTCGTAACTCCTCACTATCACCAAAGTTTTCTTCACTTAGGTTCTTTTGAAACATCACGCTAGATGCGAGCATCTCTGCTCGATACAAGGCTTCATTTAGAAACTCAGAAACTTGCGTTGCATTAAGCAAGGCGCGAGTCTCTACAATCTGTTCTGACTTGTCGATAACAGACTTTGAACTCTGCTGTTTGATCTGGTGTTGATTAGAAATCGCGTTATAAACGGAAAAGCCAATCAAAGAAAGAGAAGTGACAAGCAGGCAAAAACCTGCTAGGAGAGTGATTTTCCACTGCACTGATAACGTTCGCATAATACATCCTTATAGCAAACTCGGTGTTTCGAATAGACAAATTAATTAATAAGTATCCTTGGAATTACACCATAAACGAAGTAGATATCAATCGAAAGTTTAAAAAAATGTTAAATACTGCCAAGTGCGTTCATCGCCTTCGCCGCGACTGATAATTGATGCTAGTATTGCCTTACAAAAATTCGAACAGCCACAAGCAAGGAACGGAAATGAAAGTTATCTCTTTCAATATCAACGGTCTTCGTGCCCGCCTTCATCAACTACAAGCCGTGATCGATAAGCATCAACCTGATGTTATCGGCCTACAAGAAATCAAAGTGCACGACGAAGCCTTTCCTCTAGAAGATGTGGAAGCGATGGGTTACAAGGTGTACTTCCATGGGCAGAAAGCGCACTACGGCGTGGCTATGCTGTGTAAGAAAGAACCTATCTCAGTTCAAAAAGGTTTCCCAACCGATAACGAAGATCATCAAAAGCGTATGATCATGGTGACGTTAGAAGATGATAACGGTGAAAAGGTCACGGTACTTAATGGCTACTTCCCACAAGGCGATAACATCAGCCACGAAACCAAGTTCCCGTATAAGCGTCAGTTCTATAAAGACTTAATGACTTACCTGAACGATCATCACAACAATGATGAACAGCTTATCGTTATGGGCGACATTAACATCAGCCCAATTGACGCAGACATCGGCATTGGCGAGCCAAACCGTAAGCGTTGGCTGAAAACCGGTAAGTGTTCGTTCCAACCGGAAGAGCGCGAATGGTTGAAGACACTATTAGACTGGGGCTTTGTCGACACTTTCCGTCAAATCCACCCAGATGTAAACGATCGTTTCTCGTGGTTTGATTACCGCTCAAAAGGGTTCCCAGATAACCGCGGCCTACGTATCGATGTGGTTCTAGCCACTCCAAAACTTGCCGAGAAATGTATCGAATCAGATGTTGACTACGAATTACGTGGTATCGAAAAGCCTTCTGATCACGCACCGATTTGGTCGACGTTTAAGTAAAGAGCTGGAGAGCTGGAGAGCTGGAGAGCTGGAGAGCTGGAGAGCTGGAGAGCTGGAGAGCTGGAGAGCTGGAGAGCTGGAGAGCTGGAGAGCTGGAGAGCTGGAGAGCTGGAGAGCTGGAGAGCTGGAGAGCTGGAGAAAATTAAAGGGTTGGCACTATGTGTCAACCCTTTGTTTTTTATGTCATCCCCGAGAGGGAGGCACGACCGAGTTGGGGATCTCTTGAAACAAGTAGATAACTGATTGAGATTCCCTACTCGCTCCTTCGTCACTCTATGGAATGACTGAGTAATGCACGGGGTTCATCTCGAAGGGTAAAGCCCGATCTCGTTTTCTATAAGCGAAGAGTTCCATAGGACAAAGTCCGTTCCCGATCTCCACAAGCGAAGCGGTCTAGACTCTCGGAGCGCAGCGTTCCAAATCTAGATCGCAATAAAATCTGCTTTGTAGTCTGGGTTTACGTCAGCTTCGTAATCTACGCCTTCAACACCAAAGCCGAATAGCTTCAAGAACTCTTCTTTGTACTCAACGTAGTCAGTTAGCTCTTTTAGGTTTTCAGACGTGATTTGTGGCCATAGGTCACGACAGTGTTGCTGGATGTCGTCACGTAGTTCCCAGTCATCTAGACGTAGACGGTTTTTGTCGTCCACTTGTGGTGCACTACCGTCTTCTTTGTATAGACGCTCACTGAACATACGGAAGATCTGTTCCATACAGCCTTCATGTACGCCTTCAGCACGCATCTTCTTAAATACCATCGCAATGTATAGTGGCATTACAGGAATAGCAGAACTTGCTTGAGTTACAACAGACTTAAGTACTGCAACATTCGCCGTACCACCTGTTGCCGAAAGCTTGTCGTTAAGAGCCGTTGCAGCGCGGTCAAGGTCCATCTTCGCTTTACCTAGTGCACCATCCCAGTAGATTGGCCAAGTCAGTTCAGTACCAATGTAGCTGTATGCAACCGTCTTACAACCGTCAGCTAATACGCCTGCTTCAGATAGAGCGTTGATCCAAAGTTCCCAATCTTCACCGCCCATTACAGTAACAGTGTCTTTGATCTCTTCTTCTGTCGCCGGCTCAACGCTCGCTTCGATGATCACGTCTTTGTTGGTATCAACCGCTGTAGAAGTGTAAGTATCACCGATTGGCTTAAGTGATGAACGGATTAGTTCACCGGTTTCTGGCATCTTACGTACTGGAGAAGCCAGTGAGTAAACTACCATATCAATCTGACCAAGGTCTTCTTTGATCAATTCGATTGTCTTTTCTTTCGCTTCGTTAGAGAACGCATCGCCATTTAGGCTCTTTGCGTACAAACCTTCTTCACGAGCAAGCTTTTCAAACGCTACAGAGTTGTAGAAACCCGCTGTGCCAGGTTTTTTCTCTGTGCCTTCTTTCTCGAAGAAAACACCGATCGTTGAAGCACCGCCACCAAATGCCGCTGCGATACGAGAAGATAGACCGTAGCCACTTGAAGCACCAACAACAAGTACACGCTTAGGTGCATCTTTAATTGGGCCTTGCGCTTTTGTGTAAGTAATTTGTTCTTTTACGTTAGCTTCACAGCCCACTGGATGCGTTGTAGTACAGATAAATCCACGAATTCTAGGTTTGATGATCATATTCAACTTCCTTTAAAAAACCCCGCTAGGATAAAAGGTTCATCTAAAGATCGCATCTAATTTCTGTAAAAATGTCGCCAAAATGTAAGTGGTTGGAGCACTTTCAGCGGCTATCGAGATCTTTAGCAAAAAAGAAAGGCACCATCAGGTGCCTTTCGTATCTTTATTGTTACTTTGCTAAGCTGCAGTATTTAGCTTAGCTTTGCCCTTTTTTGGCTTACCATTGGTGTGAATCGCGCTAAAGTCATGGCTAAAGTGGTCCACTTGAATCGCTTTATAGCGAAGCTTGTCTGCCGCGACAATCTGATCTACTTCTTCCTGAGTTAGGACATCCGCTTCTAGTGCCTGTGCTAATCGGTCTGCCAGCAACCCTTTACGAGCAACCTTACCTTCCTTCGCCGCACGCATTAGCTTACGCTCCAGACCCTTAATGTCGTACATAGCTAAGAATGCCGTCTCCATCAGGCCAACACTGTCATTCTCATCTTTGCCAACGTAGCAAAGGTTAGTCAAGCGATCGCGCTGCGCACCTGGAGTCATCAAGGCTTCTGCTAGTTTCACCGTTAAATCATCACTAGGCTTCGCAAAATGGTTACCCAACGGGAAGATAAGTACTTTTAATAAACGTCCTACTGCTTTGTGAGGATAGTTAGTGAAGGCTTCTTGTAGTGCATTAGCCGCATTGTATAAACAGTGCTGAACAGCATAGTGAACAAAGTCTAGATCTTGTTGCTGACGACCTTCATCCTCATATTTCTTAAGCGCTGCTGAAGCCATGTATAGATAAGCAAGCACATCACCTAAACGAGCAGAAATCATTTCTTTACGTTTCAGATCTCCGCCTAACGTCGCCATCGCAATATCAGCACTCACTGCAAGCGCACGGCTTAGGCGAGTCATCTCTTTGTAGTATTTCTGAGTCGCACCGCTCATGTCGGCTTTAATGAATCGAGAACCTGTCAACGCCGCACCAAACGCACCGAAGGTATTACCCATCGCATGTTTAATATGCTTAAACAGCAAATCATCAAACTCTTTCGCACCTTGCTTGTGATCAGGATTTGCTGCCGCTTCCATCTCTTTAAGTACGTATGGATGACAACGTGTTGCACCTTGCCCAAAGATCATCAAGTTACGAGTAAGAATATTGGCACCTTCTACCGTAATCGCCACCGGAATACCCAAGTATGGCGATGCCAAGTAGTTCATTGGGCCATCCTGAATTGCACGACCAGAGTGAATATCCATTGAGTCATTAAGAATGGTACGGGCCATCTCTGTCATATGGTATTTAGCGATCGCGGTAACAATGCCCGGTTTCTCTTTAAGATCGAGAGAGGTTGTCGTCAGGGTTCGACTTGCTTCTAGTAGGTAAGTTAAACCACCAATTCGACCTAGCGATTCTGCTACCCCTTCAAACTTACCAATCGACATGCCAAATTGCTTACGAACATACGCATAAGCACCTGTCGTACGTGAAGTTAGGTGACCAACCGCAGTGCCCAATGCCGGAAGTGAAATACCACGACCTGCTGATAGACACTCAACGAGCATACGCCAGCCTTTACCTGCGTAATCTTGACCACCGATCAGCCAGTCCATTGGAATGAACACATCTTTACCAAAGGTTGGGCCGTTCATAAATGCTAACCCTAGTGGGTCATGGCGCTCACCGTTTTCAACACCTTTATGATCTGCTGGGATAAGAGCACAGGTGATACCCAATTCTTTCTTGTCACCCATCAAACCATCTGGATCGTACATCTTGAACGCTAAGCCAAGAACAGTCGCAACAGGTGCTAGTGTAATGTAGCGCTTGTTCCAGTTGATACGAACACCTAAGACTTCTTTGCCTTCATGCTCGCCGTAACAAACAATACCTTCATCTGGAATACCACCAGCATCAGAGCCCGCTTCTGGGCCAGTAAGCGCGAAACATGGGATATCAGTACCATCCGCTAGGCGAGGCAACCAATAATCTTTTTGTTCCTGAGTACCGTAGTGTGACAGAAGCTCACCTGGACCTAACGAGTTTGGTACCATCACACAAACCGCTGCACTGATACTACGGGTTGCAATTCGCGTTACAATTGTTGAGTTAGCCAATGATGAAAACTCACGACCACCGTACTCTTTTGAAATGATCAAAGAGAAGAAGCGCTCTTTACGCAGGTACTGCCAAACTTCAGGTGGCAAATCGCGATCTTCTTTTACGATCTTATGGTCATCTAGCATAGCTAGCAGAGTTTCTAGCTCGTTATCCATAAACGACTGCTCTTCAGCCGTTAGGGTTGGCTTCGGATAATGGTGAAGCTTAGTGAAGTCAGGGCGACCAGAGAAAAGCTCTCCATCCCACCAAACACTACCCGCTTCCATTGCTTCCTTTTCAGTACTCGATAGTGGTGGCAGCACTTTTTTAAACATTTTAAAAGCTGGGTCACTTACCCATTTTCTTCTTAGAGAGCCCATAATCAGATCCTTTTGTTCACTATTTAGTGGTCCAATATTTTTGTTATTTGTAGGTACTAGTTAAAACTTCTATTCTGCAGCGACGCCTGCTGCTAAGAATGGAATCAGTTGGTCGACAACGGACTTGGCATCCATTGCTTTTCCGTAATCATTTTCTGCAATCTCAAGTAACGCTTGGCTTGAAGCCATTGTGAAAACACAAGTTCCGAGCGTGAAATGTAAACGCCAGAACAACTCTTCTTGAGTGAGCTTCGGATTCGCTTTCATTACCGATTCAGTAAACAGAGATAATGCATCCGAATAACGAGTGGTGATAAACCAACGTAAATGGCCCTGCACATCGGTGTAACCGCGACCGATTAATAGCATAAAGCGACTGGTTCCATTTGGCCGTACATCATTTAGATTACGTAACGGACCGCGTAGAGACTCAAACACGTCAGCCATCTCAAAACTTTCATTTAGGTTGAGGTTAATCAATGCATCTTGAACGGCTGGCATAAATGCTTCGAGGTATCGATCCAACACCGCTCTCACCAAGGTTTTCTTATCACCAAAGTGATAGTTAACCGACGCTAAATTCACACCCGCTTTACTGGTAATAGTGCGTAGAGAGGTATCTTTGAAGCCATGTTCTGCAAACAGCGCTTCTGCTACATCAAGAATTTTCTCTTTGGTGGAGTTTCTACTTGCCATTTTAATCACTCGTATTAAACAACTGTTTGAAAATATACATCCGAAACAACAAAGCAACAAGCTGTTAACATCACATTTTTATAGATTGGTCTGACCACCTTGTCTGAATTGGGTTCTAAGCGCTTGAAAGAAGAAAATTAAATATTTTTTGAAAAAAGTTGGAACTGTTTTGAAAACGCCCGGTCTGAATAAGTGTAGTTAGCAGAGCATTCGAGGGTTTGGACAACCCACTAAGTTTACAGGCCGTCAAACTTGTTTTCTTACTGAAGCTACTAATTTACGCTGCTTTTTCTTATTAACTCCTATGTTTATTTGTATCCGCCCAGAGCCTGATTGCTCTGGGCTTTTTTTATTCTGCGCGTTTAATACCAACCTGAGCAAAAGCCCAACGAGAACTTAGCAAGTAATTACTCACCATCCCTACCAGTACCCCAGCAACTAAGGCGATCACTGGCCCAAGTCCTGCTTCTCCTAAAACAGATGACAACAGCTTAAACACCAAGAAGTTTGGCAAGGCAGAAAAGCTCGCTCCACACATAAACTTGATCCATTGCCGAACCACTTTTTGTTCTGTGTTTTGAAAAGTGAAGATGCGATTACCAAACCATGTCACCGTCGCGGCGCACACAAACGCCATTGCACGGGCAACCATAATTGGCGTGTCTGCAAGATAAAACAGAACCGAAAAAACCAAAGCATCGGCGATAAAGCCGATGCATCCAATCACTGCAAAGCGAAAAAACTTGCTGTTCATGACTGTTGACCACAACGATACAATGAGCGACGACTCTTTGCGGTAAACTCGATAATGCAGCTTAATAGCTTTTCTTTAACCAGTTTATCTACTGCATTGCGTTCACCAATCAGCTGCACCTGAGACAAGGCA
Organism: Vibrio tubiashii ATCC 19109; assembly: GCF_000772105.1. Lineage (NCBI taxonomy): Bacteria > Pseudomonadati > Pseudomonadota > Gammaproteobacteria > Vibrionales > Vibrionaceae > Vibrio > Vibrio tubiashii. The sequence continues at coordinate 1,241,390 of NZ_CP009354.1, read as the reverse complement.
TTCAGTTCCGATTCATCACTGAGTAACTTTGCCTGACCAGAACTGTAAAACTGACCGGAGAAAGGACGTGAGCCAACATAGTAGGTCGCGACGTCAGGCTGAGCCATTCTAAGAATGACTTTGTCGCTACGTTTATCCCCGGCATCTAAATGAATAAATCCGACCGCAATCACCAGTAATGCGGGTACGATACTCGCGGTGACCTTAAACCACTTTTTATCTTGTTTTAGATCCGAAACCAGAATCGACATCAGCAAACCAATCGCTGGCACACCCGGCAGCACATAAGCGGGCAGAATATTTCCTGAGAAGGTAAATAGAACCAAAGGCGCTACCATCCAAAACAGTAAGAAGCTAACAATGCCATTTTTAGGTTTGATCCTTGATTTCAAACTGCGACGTTTTTTCCACAGTAAAATCGGCAACACAATTGACCAAGGCGCAGCGGAATATAGCCAGAACAACCAGATAGTGCCGCGAACTTCATTGTGTGCTGTCCCGTAAAGATCGCCCTCCCAACCACTGACTAGAAAGCGCTTAAAGTGCTCACCTACGATGAAATAATCGATAAAGCCCGGAGTTGCACGTTCTGCCAACACATACCAAGGTAAGGCAATGATTAGCATCAGCAGTGTCCCTGTTGCGATCGGGAAACGCTGCCAAAGCACTTTTAGCGCCTGAGTGAAACCATGCTGCAAAACAAGCCAAGGCACGACAGCAAGCCCCATTAACACAATCACAAGCGGCCCTTTAGCCAATAAGCCGATCGCTAAGCCGACAAAACCAATGTAGCCCCATCCCCTATTGGGCTTATCTTCCTCATAGCTAAGCCAGCATAAATAGAAACCAAGCATGGCGATGGTCATGCCTAGGGTTAGCGCCATATCCGTCATTACCGCGCCTGCAGCAATTGAAAAGATCCCACAGGTTGCTAAGACCAGTGCCGTGATTAAGCCGTTGTAACCTACCCGTTTGGCAAACAAGCCCATAAACAGCAAAATCAATATACCAGCCATCCAATGGGGAACTCGAACGGCAAACTCGTTGATACCGAACGTTTCGATACCCACTGCACTCATCCATGTAAACAATGGCGGCTTGCCCCAGAAAGGCACGCCATAGTCAAATTGAGGCGTAATCCAGTTGCCCGTCTCAATCATTAACCGCGCCATTTCACCGTATCTGGCTTCGGTGGTATCCATAAGTGGATAAGCGCCTAAAGTCAGCAGTCGAATCAAGAGTGCCGCGCCTAAAATCGCCCATAAGTGAACTCGGTTAAAACTCACGCCCGCTTCTCCCTTTTTTGTACTTGGTGCCTTGCTTGTTTTTCACTGACCGACTGCACTAGGTAGAGTGGCCTTTGTTTGGTTTCAATGAAGATTCGACCAATGTATTCGCCCAATACACCTATACTGAGAAGCTGAATGCCACCTAGTGCCAGTTGCACAACCATCATTGACGGATAACCGGTGACAGGATCACCAAACAGCAGTGTTTTAATCACGATCATCACGCCATAGATGAATGCGCCCCCTGCAATCAAGCTTCCAAGCACTGTGGCAATCCTAAGAGGACGAATTGAGAAAGAGGTAATACCATCAACGGCTAAACCGATCAGCTTGAGATAATTCCACTTCGTTTCGCCGCTAAATCGTGCATCGCGTTGAAACTGAATCGTTGCTTGCTTGAATCCCGGCCAAGCGAAGATCCCTTTCATGTAACGATTTCTCTCCGGGAGACGATTAATATGATCAACAACTTCTCTCGACAAAAGACGAAAATCTCCGACATTTTCAGGGATCTCAGATTTGACCATCGAATTAAGAAGGCGATAAAACACAGCCGCAGACTGACGTTTAAACCACGTTTCACCGAGCCTTTCTGCTCTTTGCATATTGACCACATCGTAACCCTCGCGCCATTTATCTAGCATTTGAGGAATTAGCTCAGGCGGATCTTGAAGATCGGAGTCAATGAGAATTACCGCTAAACCATGGCAGTGTTCTAGTCCTGCACTCATGGCTGCTTCTTTACCAAAGTTACGGCTTAGCGACACACTCTGAATCGATGAAGAACGACTGGTGAAGCTTTCCACAATTGCTAAGCTATTGTCTGTGCTACCATCATCGATGTAGATGATCTCACTGGTGTCAGCCAAGCTGTCTAAAACAGAGCTTAGTCGTTGGTGCAGTTCAGGCAGCACCTCTTGCTCGTTGAAGTAAGGGACAACAACGCTAAGAGTGACTGGTGACTGAGTATGACGTGGCACTGAGGTTACAATTCCCATATGGCCCCCTATTTGGGTTAAATTCTCAAACGCAGCTCAAGTGAACTGCTGTGTTGCGATCGAATCTATCAACGAGGGTGTGAAAAGCTTGTTGTTCACGTTTTTTTCACGGCGTCATTGAGATCATAAAGCCCCATAAAATGAGAGTGTGCGATGAACAGAGTATTACTGGTTGAAGATAACCGAGAGGTTGCGGGTATCTTGTTTGATTACTTCGAGTGTGAAGGAATGGAACTCGATTACGCAGACAACGGCGAACTAGGTCTGCAACTGGCACTGGAAGGCACTTTTGACTTAATACTGCTCGACCTCATGCTGCCGAGAATGGACGGTCTGACCGTGTGCAACAAGCTAAGAGAAACTGGCGTTAACACACCTGTGCTGATGCTGACTGCGCTTGATAATCGAGACGATATGCTTAACGGCTTTAAACATGGTGCCGATGACTATCTGACGAAACCGTTTGATTTAGAGATTCTTGAAGCGCGCATCCACGCTTTGATCAAACGCTACAAGGGCCAAGTCGCTAGCTCCGTTTTACAATTTGGCAGTTTGAAGATCGACCAGAGAACTCGCCAAGCTTATCGCCAAGATAAGCTATTGGCCTTAAACCCGACCACTTACACGATTCTAGAGATGCTTTGTCAGCGCGCCCCTGAGGTCGTGACTCGACAAGAGATCTCCGAAAAGCTGTGGCAAGAAAGCGAACCCAACAACGATGTTCTGCGCAGCCATATTTATCAGCTACGCAACCAGCTCGATAAGCCTTTTCATGCGCCGATGTTAACCACTATCCCTAAAATTGGCTTTCGCTTAGAGGACATCTGATGCCAAACGGTTTTCTCTCCAATACCCAAACGCTCACAGGAAGGCTTGCGGTATTTTTTACTGGTATGTCTTGCGTCATCGGGATTGTTACCTTTCTCATCTTCTACCTTGCGTTGCAATGGTCGGAGGATCGAGTAGGTGAACGCCGCATTCTTATTGACCGCGATAGTGCCGTTGAGCGCTTTCTAGCTGGAGAACAAGGAAAAATCCGCCTCGACTCACTCACTGTTGCCTACAACGACGCGGATTTAGTCCCCCAAGAATATCGAGGTTATGTTGAAAACCACGTAACCTTTCTCGGAGAAGTGGGCTCTTTGCTTTCTCCTCACGGACATATGGTTTACAAAGGTTACTATTCAGATAATGGCGAGCAAAAAACCATCGTACTGCTCTCTTTGATCGACAAAGTTGAGTTTGGCAACGAGGAAATTCTGTATTCAGGTATCATCGTCATCAGCTTTGTTTCTCTGCTGATGTTTACGTTTGGCGCGCTGTTGTTTCGCCTTTCTAGGCGCTTGATTGAGCCCGTTAATGACATCACTAAACAGCTTAATGAGCTATCAGGTGACACTACCAAAGCCTTTGAAATACATCATGAAGCAGCCGAAGAGTTCCAGCTACTGACGACCCACCTCAATCAATATCGTAATGAACTTAACCTTGCCTTAAAGCGAGAACAAGCGTTTGCTCGTTATGCTAGTCATGAACTAAGAACGCCACTCACTGTGGTAAAAGGGGCAAACAAGCTCCTTACGCGCTCTAACCCGGATGAGTTTCAGCATCGACAGATCTCGCGTATCGAAGACGCGACGTTAGAGATGATTACTATGGTTGACGCTTTGCTCTCTATCGTACGCTACGAACGCAATGTCGACGATGCGCCGCTGAGGAACATCGAGCATGAAGAGATCAATAACGTCGTCACGGCCAACAAGGTACATGCTGCAGAAAAAGATCTCGACATCAATGTGAGCTTCCTTGCGCAGCCTAAGCTAAGAGCAACTCCCGCGGTTCTAAACATGGTGCTGGGCAACCTAGTTCGTAATGCCATTGCCGCCTCTGATCATGGCAGAATCGATATCGAGGTTTCATCCGAGCATATTAAGGTGATTGACGACGGCCCGGGGCTCACGGACTCTCCAGACTCAGAAGGACATGGACTTGGGCTGCTGATTGTCGACGACCTCTGTCGACGCTACCAATGGCACTTTGAACTGACCAATCATCAAAACCGCGGTTGTTGCGCCACTATAAAATTTTGATCTAGATTGATACTCATGGTCGCCAATCCGTTAAGATAGGCGGCCAAATTTTCACGATCGATTTTTATGAAGCTCGCCAATACGCCCATCACACAGCACCAGTTTGCAGAGATACCGTTTTTCCTAAAACGCGATGATCAACTGCACAGCCATTTTAGTGGTAATAAAGCACGCAAATTTATGGCTGTGCTTGAGCAAGATTATCCGACCATTAAAACACTGATAAGTTACGGCAGCACTCAGTCGAATTCGCTTTACTCGTTGTCAGCGCTTGCTGCGATTAAGGGTTGGCAGCTAGAGTTTTATGTCGACCGCATCCCTCATTGGTTAGATGACAACCCACTTGGCAACTATCGAGGCGCATTAGAGTTAGGGGCTAATATCATCCCTACGGCGGAATACCACCTTCATCCGCTAGAGTATATCGAGCAGATTCGTCAGCCAGACAATTCTTGCCTGTTTTTGCCTGAAGGGGGACGGTCAAAGCTTGCTAAACAAGGAGTTAAGCAACTCGCAAGTGAAATCCTCTCTTGGACAAGATATGAGTCCAATCACCAATTTGTTGTTGCACTGCCTGCGGGTACTGGGGCAACAGCCCTCTATCTACATAAGTTTTTGAAGCCCCACTCTATCCCCGTATTAACTTGTCCATGCGTGGGCGGAAAAGAGTACTTAATCAAACAGTTTCAAGAGCTAGGCGAGAACGATTTTCCACAGATACTAGAGTTAGAAACAAAACATCATTTCGGTAAACTGTATCAACAAGATTATCGAATTTGGCAGCAATTACTTGATGAGACCGATATCGAGTTCGACCTTCTCTACGATCCTATGATGTGGCAGTGTCTACAATCATGGTATAAAGAGAATCAAGATAAGAGCATCATTTATGTTCATCAGGGAGGTTTGCTTGGTAATGAAAGCATGCTGCCACGATACGAACGTAAGTTTGGTCAACGCTTCGGAGAACAAAAATGAAGTCCTACATGATAGTACTAGTTGCTGCACTGGCTCTACCTGTGTCTGCCAATGTCATCTCAACTCCTGCTAAGCCGATCATCGGAATCAACGCCGGAGAAGTGGGCAAGCGCGTTTGTTACTACCAAGATAAAGCGTACTCTGATGGCGCTATCGTCCAAATCGATGAGTATTACATGATCTGCGCTGCTGCTAACGATTACGAACTCAATGGGGCATTAAAGTGGCACAGCATTGATCAATACCAAGCAGAACAATCCACCAGCAACGAGCAAAGTGGAAAACCAGTAAAAAGATACTCGGTAAACTAACCTCTTTCCTGATAACAATAGATAGGCACAGATTGATCACTCCAATAGCGGTTCGCCTCACCAAAGGCGATGACCTTAAGCAATGCATTCAACACTTGGTCACGGAACATAATATCAGTGCAGGTACCATCGCCTCTTGTGTAGGGTGCTTTACTCACCTAAAGATCCGCTTGGCTGGCGCAACGCAAACTCTCGAATTAAACGAGCCCGTAGAGATCGTCTCGGTAATGGGTACACTTACGCCCAATCATCAACATATCCACATCTCGGTTGCAAAACAAAGCGGGGAAGTTGTCGGTGGTCATTTGATGGTAGGTTGCCTGATCGATACCACTGCGGAACTGATCATTCACCAGTATCACAACTTAACCTTTAGCCGCCAAGCAGATCCGCAGACGGGATATACAGAACTCACGGTGAGTCAGTTAGGTCACTGACACACCTTTCTTCCCATTGGCAATTCAACTTTACAAGCCTACTCCTTATCCTTAACAACAGTGGTGAATAGCACTAGCTTTACTATCATTAGCAGAAAGAAGTAAAGTGAGATGCGCTATGAAAGACACGCAATCCGTCGGTCTCTTTGGCAATTTGTCCGTACGTTGGAAATTTCTGCTCGCCGCCGGGGGTAGCCTAATTATTACCGCTTCGGCATTGATGGTGTCATTTTTGTACGCCAGTGACCAAGCACAACAGCTCGTCCGTCGCCAAACTGAACACAACCTAAAACAGTCTGCCGAGCAGTACATCAGCGAACTTGCAAATCAACAATCGCTGAAAATGCAAAGCTTCTTTGACGGTTCCTTTGATCGAGCCGATATGCTGGTGAAAAACATTGTTTCACTAAAAGAAAATACTGACCAAGGGTTAGTCGACTCCGATTCACTACGGCCTCTCCTTAATCAAATCATCAAAAAAACCGTAAGTGACCACAGCGAGATGTTAGGTCTATACGTGGTGTCAGAAACAGAGGCACTTGATAACAGTGATGTGTATTACGTCGATAGTGAAGAAGCCGCGTCCAACGAAGCCGGTCGATTTGCGCCTTACTGGGCTCGCTCAAGTGATGGCAGCGTAGAGCTTGAGGTTCTGCTCGAAGAAGATATCAATGATACCGAACTCGACGAAAGCAATACCCCTATCAATGAATGGTATGCCTGCTCTATTCGCAATCGAAATGCCTGCGTTCTTAACCCATACCTAGATACTGTGGGTGACGAAGAAATACTGATGACCTCGCTTACTCTGCCCATTCAATCCAAAGGGCAGCTTATCGGTATGCTAGGCGTTGATTTTGGGTTAAATAAAATTCAGACCCTAATCACGCAGGCCGACCAAAATATGTTCTCAGGCCACGGTCAAGTATTATTGCTCAGTCATGGTGGGTATGTCGTCGGCTACGATGCGGATCAAAGCCTAGTGGGGACTCACTTATCCGAGACCAACATCACTGACTCTCAAGCACTTCTCAGCTGGCTTAGCCAACCTGCCTATTCCGTCAATTGGGAGGATAACGGTGAGACGCTGCGTGCCAAAATCCCCGTTAAATTATCAGCCAACTCGCAACCTTGGGGCCTCGTTTTTGATGTGCCACGACAAGACGTGATGCAACAAGCACTCGAACTAGAAAAGACGTTAAATCAAGCGAACCGTGAGTCGGTAGCAAATATCTTTCTAATTGGGGTCTTCATTACCGTCACAGTACTGATACTAAATGCTCTACTCGCCGCCAAATTAGTCAGCCCAATACGCGTGGTTGCTCGGAGCTTAGAAGATATCGCAGGTGGTGAAGGTGATTTAACCCGACGTTTGACAGTAAATAGTAATGACGAAATCGGTGCCCTCGCCTCTGGTTTTAACCAGTTTGTGAGCAAGCTACAAGGCATTGTGACACAGATTTCGACCTCGGTTTCCGGAGCAAAACTCAATGCTGAAGAAGCTTCAAGTATCTCTCAACGTACCAACCAAGGAATGCAGCAGCAATTTTCCGAAATTGATCTGGTCGCCAGTGCGTCTGCTCAACTCGCGTCGACGGCACAAGAAGTCGCCAACAGTGCCAGCCAAGCGGTAAATTCAGCCAAAGAGGCTAACGATGCGGCCGAACAAGGGAAAATCGTCATCGACTCTACCACTCACGCCATGGAATCTCTGGTTGCGGAGGTAAGTGCGGCTGTGCCTGTCGCAGACAATCTGGCGCAAAACAGTGAAAACATTACCTCGATTCTAGTGGTCATTGAAAGCATTGCTGAACAAACCAATCTATTGGCACTGAATGCGGCGATCGAAGCAGCCCGTGCCGGAGATCAGGGCAGAGGCTTTGCTGTTGTTGCAGATGAAGTTCGGACACTGGCAGGAAGAACTCAAGACTCAATCAGTGAGATTCGCGAAGTGATCAATCAGCTAAAAACGGGCACCAATGAGGTGGTTATTGCGGTGCAAAAAGGGAACGAAAATGCTCAACAGACCGCAGAACAAGTCAACAATACCGTGACCGTGCTGGAGCAGATCATTACTCACATCGTCAGCATAGATGAGATAAGTAACCGCATCTCTGAAGCCGCAATGGAACAACGCGGGGTTGCTGAAGAGTTAAGTCACAATGTCACCAATATACGAGACGTGAGTCAGTCGGTCAGCCAAGAGGCAGATTCTTCCGCTAGGGTGAGCCAAGAGCTATCGAACTCAATGTCTGAGCTGAAAGGATTGGTTCAGCAATTTAAAGTCGAATAACCCGAGTTGATAGATGTAAGCCCCATCAGATAAGAAAAAAGCTCCATCGGATGATGGAGCTTGGAGCATAAATAGTTCGGGGGAACTATTTGACTAAATTTCGTTTCGATTTGATCAACGCTGCCGCATTGTGCATGGCATCTTTGGTACTAACATCGATAATCGCAATATTGCTAAACCTTTCTGGCTCTTTTATTGCCACGTCATGAGCGAAGATAACCAGTTTTGCTCGCGCGATATCTAGCTCGGTGATGCGGTTGTTAATGCCATCTGCGCCTTGGGTTTCTACTTTAATTTTTATGCCCATAGAATAGGCTGCTTTCTCTAATGATTTAGCCGCTAGAAACGTATGGGCAACACCGGAAGGACATGAAGTCACCGCAAGTACATCGGCTTCCCCCTCTGTTTGCACTGAAGAGTATGCGCGGCGAAACGAGTCATACTCTTCATCTTCTCGGACCGTTTTTTTCAATAGAATAACAATACACGCCGTCGTGAGTGCGCCCGCAACGGTTCCGACGATATAGCCCAACTTGCCATCGACAACTGGAAGTACGATCCAACCTCCCCAAGGGGCATGGTTGATGACATGGAACATAAAGCCCGTCACATTACCGACAATACCACCAGCAACAATGGCAGGAAGAACACGCGCAGGGTCAGCGGTTGCAAACGGAATCGCCCCTTCGCTGATCCCAATCATGCCCATAATGCCAGCGGCCTTTCCGGCCTCACGTTCGTCACGCTTGAATTTATTGGGCGATATAAGTGTTGCTAAGGCTAAGCCAAGAGGAGGCGTACAAATTGCGATGCCAACGCCACCCATCAGCCAAGGCTGGGTGTTAACTTGTGTTTGGGCAAAGAGCGTCGCCACCTTATTGACTGGCCCACCCATGTCAAATGCAGTCATTGCACCAAGAACGGTTCCAAGCACCACTTTTCCTGAGCCTGCCATATCAGTCAAAAGCAGGTTCAATGCGTTCATGGTTGCGGAAATCGGAGCGCCTATTAGCCACATCACTAACCCACAAGTGGCAAATGTCCCTGCGAGCGGGTAAATGAAGATACTTCCTAGTGAGCTCATGCTATCTGGCAACTTAATCTGCTTGAGCAACAACACAAAGTAGCCGGCAAAAAAACCGACGACAATAGCACCGAGAAACCCGGTATTGTATTGATCAACCGCTACCCAAGAGCCAATCATTCCCGGTGCCAGTCCAGGTTTATCGGCAATTGAATACGCGATGTATCCACCCAGTACCGCGGTAAAAAGCGTTAAACCCGCGATTCCCATGTGCGCCATATCAGCCAGAATTCCCTGCTCTGGTAGTGCGGCATGGCCTGTCATCATCACCGACAGTGAAAGGAGAACCCCACCCGCGACAATAAACGGGATCATATGAGAAGTGCCAAACAATAAATGCTCTTTCACACGAGCTAAGTGCCTTTTGACAGGACTCATCGGCTCTAAGCGTGCATCTTGCGCGAGGTAATCCTGATCCAAAAATGGCTCGGGGGTACTTTCAGTAATCAGCTGCAACGCCGCCTCGACGCTTTGCGCTTGTTTTAGCTGATGGATAAACTCCTCTTCAATCAGCTTACTGGAAAGCTGCGCTAAAACCTCAATATGATGGTGGTCGTCTCCATCGGGGGAAGCGAGCATAAAGAAAACGTCCGAAAGCTCTCCATCCTCAGCGCCATAGTCAATCCCATTGCGGCTTATCCCTACCGCAACAGCGGGCTTAGCCACCGCAGAGCTTTTGGCGTGTGGAATCGCAATACCATCTTCAAAACCCGTATTACCAATTTCTTCGCGAGCCCATAAATCGGCAATAAATTGCGATTTGTCGGCAAGGTTTCCGGCAGCATCGAGTAACTCCACCAACTCCTTGAGCGCTTCTTCTTTGGTGGTTGCTTTTAGGTCGAGACATATCGTCTCCGCCTGAACCAGGTTTGTAATATCCATTATTTCTTACCTTGCCTTACTCGCGCTCGACTATAGATTAGTCACCTAGCCTTGCCCAATATATAGGACTAAAACGGCTTTAACTGGATTATTGTAACACTCGAATAAAAGTGTGAAGCCCATCTTTCAATTTATCGCTTTGAACCAAGGCAATCTGCTGCTGCTATGCTAATATCCGCGAAAATAGCCACAGAGAATTACTATGAAAATCATTGCTGTCACTGCCTGTCCAACAGGTATTGCACACACCTACATGGCAGCAGATGCACTAAAGAAAGCTGCGCCAAAACATAACGTGCAAATTAAAGTTGAGACCCAAGGTGCAATGGGGATCGAAAATCAACTCACTCCCCATGATATTACTTGTGCCGACAGGGTATTAATTGTCTCGGATATAGAGATTGAGCAATCGAGCAGATTTGATGGGTTACCTTGTGTAAGAATCCCCATTGAAGACGTACTGATTAACGTTGATAAAGTATTTATCCTCCACTGCCGAGCATAATGCTGCTAATGACAGAGTATCAAATTACCTTTCTTGTTAATGACTCCGGTGCCAGTGCTCACGCCACTAAACCGCTGTGTAGTCTTGCGAAAAAGTTCAAAAGCAACATACGCATTATCAACATCACGCGCAATCGTAGTGCTGACCTCACTAAATCTGTTGCCTTACTGCAAGCGGGATTGGTCGAAGGGGATTTGTGTCAGATTACCGCTTTTGGTATCGATGCCGAACTCGCCTGCTTTGTGCTCAAAGATGTCATCTCTGAGCACTATGCCTTAGTCGGCTCTAACATTAATTATGAGTTTTCCAATCAGTTAGCACAGCGATTACCGCAGCTAAAAACGCCAAGTGCAGTCAATTGGTACTATGCTAAGGCTCATACCGAACTGTCCAAGTTTGAATGTTTAAAAGGGTTGGCTCAGCTTATCTACCCTCAATCAGCCGATGATCTGATCCTTGCCTTCATCAAAAGAGAAGAACGTTCGTCAACCTGCGTAACGTCAGGCATAGCCTTACCTCATGTGATGTTCGATGGCATCAATGAGATCAACATCGCCGTAATAAGCAGTGATACACCGATTGATTGGGCTTCTAAAGTGGGACAGGTTCACTTAGCTATAGCACTGGTGATGCCTTCATCCCCTACTCGCGATCAAATAATTACCGCAACCAATTTGACCAGAAACCTACTCTGCGGCCAATTTGCAGAACGTCTCTTAATGACAAAAAGCAGTATCGATCTTCAAGCCCTGCTGATGTATTCCATGTCACGCTTAATTACATAACCGCTAGATTGATCCGCGATAGTCAGATGGGGTTCTGCCAGTGCGATTTTTGAATACTCGACAAAAGTAGTTCACATCCTTAAAGCCACACCTAACCGACACTTCATTAAGTTTAAAATTGTATTTCTTGAGCATGAATTTCGCTCGATCAATTCGGACCCAAGTGATGTAGTCTGCTAACGTCATGTGCCCTTGTTGGCGAAACAATCGCGATAAGTGATTGGCAGAGATGCTAAATCGAGCGGCGATACTGTCTCGGGTGATCTGGCGGTGGAAATTCTCCTGAATGTAGATACAGATCCCCTGATAAAGATCCTGAACTCGGTTGTGAGACTTTTCTAATGGCGTATCTAACATGGTTTTGCAGTATTGCAACAACGCCTGCAACAGCAGCTCATCCATTGGCTTTTTGGCATTTTCTCGTGCAAGCGAACTCAGCGCCTCAAGAATGTTATCGAGTGCGAAGCCAGAACGCGTCTGAATACTGTGCTTTTGGATGTCGTAAAAGTTGGTTTCCCCTTTACGCTTGCTAACTAAACTTAAGCCCAATTGACGTCGGCCAAACAGGATACTCAACACCGAACAATTGGTATCCCAATCAGGCTTGTTCCAGCAGTTCGGCGGAATAAAGATCGCGTCTCCAGCCTTAGCGATAACTTGAGTGACTTTACGCTCATGATCTTCCATTTCATTAATGTATTCGCCATCAAGCACCAACTCCAAGCGAGGAAAATTAACCTGATAACTGCATTCCGGTGGCGTGTGAAAATCTCCAGCAAACCATATGTGATGAAAAGCTTCTCTTTCACCGAGTACCGATGAAATTAAGTCATGAAATACCATTTGGATACTCTCAATAAATCGCGCGTGTGCTACGCGCATAGGTATACCGCTAGTAGAGACTTTGCGCTATTGAGCAAAATCACAATTTAAGATTAATGGTACAAAAATCCAGCCATGGCAATAAATTTATAGTTATCCAACTTCTAATCGACAGAGTAGACAAGCCAATAAACCCTCATAAACCATTGTTTTAAATGAGCTAAATCTTCTCAAACCAGTGTTATACCTGACTCATCCGGCGATCTAAATCACACCTCGAAAATACAGTTACAATCTTCTAGTAAATGCATTTTTTCTTCACTACAGACTCTTTCTCACAGCTTCCAAAATACCCCTGATACAACAATAAAATTATTAGGGGTTCACAATGATCACCAAACTCATCAATGAGAATTTGATTGCGCTCGATCTTAAAGCGCAATCCAAAGAAGAGGTTTTTCACGAGCTAATCGAGGTACTTTATTCACAGGGTAGAATCACCGACAAGCAGCAATTTCTCGCCGATATCAAGGCTCGCGAAGAGCTAGGCAATACAGGGTTTGAAGAAGGCGTAGCCCTCCCTCATGCCAAAAGTGCTGCAGTTATCGAACCCGCTGTCGTTATTGGCGTTCACCGTACAGGTATCGATTACGGCGCAGAAGATGGATTGCCATCAAAACTCTTTTTTATGATCGCCTCTCCAGATGGCGGTGACAATCATCACATCGAAGTACTGGCAGAACTCTCTTCTAAGTTGATTGAAGAGGGCTTCATTGAACGTTTCTTAAGCGCGACATCAAACCAACAAGCGTTAGAACTGCTACTGCAAAAACAGACTCAAAACGAAGTAGTTAGCGATACCTCCAATGGTTTTGTTATCGGAGTGACAGGGTGTCCGGCGGGCGTTGCACACACCTACTTAGCTGCAGAAGCTCTGGAGAAAGGAGCGGCCAAGTTAGGCTATGAAATCAAAGTCGAAACGAATGGCTCTATCGGCGTAAAGAACAGCCCGACAGCAGAAGAGATTGCCCGAGCAGACGCCATTATTGTTGCCTGTGATAAACAGGTTGATATGGCGCGCTTTGCAGGGAAACGCGTTGTAAAAACCAATGTAAAGGCACCGATTAAAGATGCACCGGGCTTGATCACACAGGCGTTAGATGCGCCGACTTATCACGCTGACACTCAAACCAATGATTCCTCTGTCGCAGATAAAGCTTCTCAGGCTCGCTCTGACTTGTACCGCTTTTTGATGAATGGCGTGTCTCACATGATCCCATTTGTTGTCACTGGCGGCCTATTGATCGCGCTAGCCCTAGCAATAGGCGGTGAACCAACTGAGTCCGGTATGGCGATTCCTGCCGGCAGCATGTGGAACCAAATCCTAGAAGTGGGTGTGGTCGCCTTCACGTTAATGATCCCGATTCTTGCTGGCTATATTGCTTACGCCATTGCAGACCGACCAGCTCTTGCTCCAGGTCTTATCGGTGGTTGGATTGCCAATAATGGCTCTTTCTATGGCGCAGAGGCTGGAACTGGGTTCATCGGAGCGATTGTTGCTGGCCTACTTGTCGGCTACTTCGTTAAATGGGTCACCTCGATCAACTACCACAAGTTTATCCAACCACTTGTGCCTATCATGATCGCTCCCATCACTGGCTCGCTATTTATTGCTGGCTTATTCATCTTTGTTATTGGCGCGCCGATTGCCGGACTGATGGATAGCTTAACAGCCCTTCTGACCTCAATGAGCACAGGTAACGTGGTATTGCTTGGCATTGTATTAGGTGGCATGGCTGGCTTTGACATGGGCGGCCCTTTCAACAAAGTCGCGTTCCTATTCTCTGTCGGCATGATTGCCAGTGGTCAAACTCAGTTTATGGGTGCGATGGCTTGTGCAATCCCTGTAGCACCTCTTGGTATGGCATTGGCAACTGCTCTGGGCCGTAAATTCGAGCTGTTCGAATCTTCAGAAATTGAAGCAGGTAAAGCAGCTGGCGCAATGGGCTTGGTTGGTATCTCTGAAGGCGCGATTCCATTTGCAGCTCAAGATCCCATGTCGGTCATCCCAGCCAATGTTCTTGGCTCTATGGTCGCCGCTGTTATGGCGTTCTCGTTTGGCATCACCAACAGCGTCGCACACGGCGGTCCAGTCGTCGCGCTTCTTGGTGCAATGAACTACCCGCTTCTTGCACTCGTGAGCATGGCTGCTGGTACTGCTGTTACCGCACTGACCTGTATCACGCTTAAAAAGCTACGCAAAGAAAAACTGGTTACCGCAGCAGCTTAACCCTTCTCCTTTAACGCTTATCTCCTTTAACGCTTAGTGGCTTGAGCTCCCTCAAGCCACTCTTTCCCTATGGTGAATGCAATGCCAGAACTCACAACGTCTGTTGCCAGTGAACAGTACACTTCAACCACAGCGGTTCCTGCTTTTGACCAGACTAAAAATCTTAACTTAGAGCTGTGCCAAGCCTTCTTTCCAATGAAGAACGTGATTCAAAACTACGCTTGGGGCAGTAAAACGTCACTGAATCAGCTGTTTGGAATCAGCAACTCAGAATCTGCTCCGCAAGCAGAAATGTGGATGGGCGCCCACCCAAATGGCTGCTCGTTGGTTACGAGCCAAGGTATTTCAGTCAAGCTTTCTGAACTTATCGCCAGTAACCCACAGCACTACCTTGGGGAACAAACCGCCAACACATTTGGCGAGCTGCCGTATCTATTTAAGATCCTAGCGGCAGAGCAAGCTCTATCAATACAAGTCCACCCGAGCAAAGCCCAAGCAGAATCTGGATATGCTAAAGAGCAACAGCTAGGGGTACCATTGACTGCGAGCCATCGTAATTACAAAGATCCCAACCACAAACCAGAATTGGTGTACGCCCTTACCCAATACCAAGCTATGAATGGCTTTAGACCAATCGAAGAGATCATTGAGAACTTCACCCAGTTAGCCATTCCAGAGCTTAATTGGTTACTTGAAGCGTTCACCGAAGAGCCAAATTCACACGGATTGGCGAGTTTCTTCTCTGGGATACTTTCCTTACAAGGTGAACAAAAAGAGATGGCACTCACCATGTTGATGGTCAAAGCCAAGCTCTCTATAGAACCTGTGTATGCGCTTATTACCGAATTGGAAAAACAGTACCCGAACGATGTTGGACTATTTGCACCCTTGATGCTTAACGTCATTACCTTACAACCAGGAGAGGCGATGTATCTAGACGCGCAGACGCCTCACGCATACTTGCATGGCACTGGGCTAGAGATCATGGCGAACTCTGACAATGTACTTCGAGCAGGACTGACACCTAAGCATATCGATGTCGAAGAGCTTGTCTCGTGCACTCAGTTTGTCTCAAAACCAAAGCATAGCCTAAAACTAGCGCCCTCAATTGACGCAGGAATTGAAAGCTTTGAGGTGCCAGTTGATGACTTTAAGTTTGCGATCCTTCATAACTCTGATAACCGTCACCTAACAGCGACCAGCGCTGAGATTCTACTACCACTAGACGAACCAATGACCTTAACGCATAACAATGGAGAAACATGCCAAATAGCTATTGGCGACTCGGTGTTTGTTGCGGCGAATACATGCAATTACACGCTCTCCTGCCAAGGACGAGTGGCACGAGCATACAGCTAAATTAATCCAATCACTTTATTGAGCCTCACCATCGTGGGGCTTTTTTCTATCTGGAGAAATAGGCGTTTATCGAAATAGTAATGACGCCAATCACAATTAAATTTAGCCGGTACAAAAGTATAGCTATAGCCTTATTTTTGCTATTTCGACGATAGCAGCAATGGATTAATTTTAACTCATCGAAAAGCATTCGTGAGTTTAGAAATGATTACACAATTAACCAATGTCAATTTAATTAAAAAGCAATTATCCGCGACAAATAAACAACAAGTATTCGAAGAGCTTGCTCAATTACTGGCAGACAACCAGCGCATTAATAATCTGGATAACTTCCTAGCAGATATCAAGGCTCGCGAAGCACTTAGCGTCACATCGATGGATGGCATCGCCTACCCTCACGCGAAAAGCAGCGCCGTATTGGAGCCTGCTATTGCTGTTGGCATCAAACCAACTGGCATTGATTACGATGACGAAGACGGTATTAACCCAACCCTATTTTTTATGATTGCCTCACCAGATAATGGTGCAGACCATCATATCTACGTTCTTCAAGAGCTATTTGGCAAGTTCAGCGAAGAATTTATAGAAAATATTATAAAAGCAAAAGATGAACATCAGATCTTAGATATTTTAATTAATTCATAAGGTAAATTAGATATGAGTACAATAACCGCTCAAGCTGCTAATAGTAGCGATCTTAAAAAAAACCTCAGTACCCTAAAGCAACATCTTCTATTTGGTACCTCACATATGTTGCCATTTATTGTCGCGGGCGGTGTCTTGCTCGCACTGGCAGTAATGGCATCAGGTAAAGGAGCAGTCCCAGCAGATGGTTTACTCGCTGATATTTCAAACATCGGCATTAAAGGTCTAGTCCTGTTCCCAATTATTCTCGGTGGTTTCATCGGTTATTCTATTGCCGATAAACCAGCGCTTGCACCTGCGATGATCTCTTCTGGCATCATGGCGGATATGGGCGGCGGTTTCTTAGGCTGTATTGTGGCAGGTTTTATCGCAGGTGGCGTGGTTTTCCAACTGAAGAAAATCCCTCTTTCTGCCAATATGACCGCGCTAGGTGCCTACTTTATCTACCCTCTTATCGGCACGTTAATCTCTGCAGGTATCGTTCTTTGGGGCATTGGTGAGCCAATCAAGATCTTTATGGCATCAATGAACGAGTTCTTGGCTTCAATGGCAGGCGCTTCTAAAGTTGTACTTGGTACCATTCTTGGCGGTATGACGGCGTTTGATATGGGCGGTCCAATCAACAAAGTAGCGACCCTATTTGCACAAACACAGGTTGATACTCAACCATGGCTGATGGGCGGCGTTGGTATTGCTATTTGTACGCCTCCGCTGGGTATGGCACTAGCCACTTTTCTATTTAAGAAGAAATTCACCAAACAAGAACAAGAAGCGGGCAAAGCTGCTGCGATCATGGGCTCTATCGGTATCTCTGAAGGGGCTATCCCATTCGCTGCCAACGACCCAATGCGCGTGCTTCCTTCCATCGTGGCTGGCGGTATCGTGGGCTGTGTATTTGGATTCTTAACCGATGTTCTACTGCATGCACCTTGGGGCGGTTTAATCACTGCGCCAGTTTCAAGCAACATCCCAATGTATGTAGTGGGCATTGCTCTTGGTTCATTAACAACGGCTTTAATTGTTGGCTTCTGGAAACCAGTAGCGGAAGAGTCAGAAGACGAAATCGAACAAGAAGCACCAGCGCAAACTCAAGCGGCTCCAGTAGCAGGCGAAGGCGAGTACGATATTGTTGCAGTCACTTGCTGCCCATCCGGTGTTGCCCATACCTTTATGGCAGCCAAGGCACTAGAAAAAGCAGGCGCTGCGGCTGGAATTAAGATTAAGGTAGAAACTCAAGGTCAAAACGGTATTCAGAACCGCATTACAGACCTAGACGTTGCTAATGCCAAACTGGTTATCTTAGCTCACGATATTCAAGTAAAAGATGCCCATCGTTTTGTCAACGCGAACGTGGTGGAATGTTCAACCAAAGAGGCAATGAAGAAAGCGAGCGAACTTATTCAAAACTAGATGTTTTGTGAAAATCAGAAACGAAAAAGCCCCAGCATTTCTGCTGGGGCTTTAGAATGTGGCGAGTGAGGGATTCGAATTACCTAGTTATCTTATTGAAAGTCAATAACTTATGGCAAGTCGACTTTCGGGAATATACACTCTGTCATACATGTCAATTTTGTGAAGCTAATCACTATTTTGTATATCAAAAAGCCCAGCTTTGTTACATGCTATTAAAAACGACCTTCTTAAAAATCGTTTATCTACAAAAGGATCGAGTTCTGTATCCAGTTCGATATTTTCTACGTACTGCTTAGTCGATAACTTAAGCTTATTAGAGCGTTCAAATACTTCCGATAACCATGCCTTACCTGAGTTTTTTGAGCAACATTCTGCTTTGTAGCGTTCAGAAATTCCGTACAAATCATCCCATGTATCAAGCTCTTGTTGAATAGAGTCTGGGCCCATGCTTAGAGTTACGTCAGTAGCTTCTAATTTTTTCCAATCTTGCGTTTTGATAGACAAAGATAAACTAATCAGATTCGTATGGTTTGCGTAAGGATAGAAAACCTTGCGAGGAACTCGTAAAGGATTTTTTGCCTTAGCCTTAGCGGTATCTGGCTTCTCTATATTGGGGTCTTTGACTAATTTATAGCTGCTGTTGCAATGTGGGCAGGCTGGGACCAAATTAAGGAAGTTAATACTGTTAAATGGATATTTACCTTTTGGGAAGTAATGGTCATAAGCTTCTCGTGGTTTAGTAAACTGATTTAAAATACCCGACAACCCACAAAATGGGCAGACATCTCGATCATTCAACTGAGTAAATTTCAAATTATGATCCGCGATGAGACCTATTCGATCTCTAACTGATGCTAGCTTTAGAAAATCGCCTGAGTAAATATTTTTATAAAACTTCTCAAGCTCGCTGACTAAACCAGGATACTGTTCATCTGGATATAGCTCCTTAACTGTTTTATAAGTAGCAGGTGTACACTGGTCACCATCTTCACAAAGCCTCTTAATATCATTATTAAGGGTAAACCAATCCTTAAACTGCTGCTTTTGGACACCATTTAACAGCTTGAACTTTTCAAAAAGAGAGTTTAAAGGGCCAAGAAAGTTCTTAGCTCCTTTAACTTCAACATCATGAATATCGAGCTCTTTTATCATATCCCTTAGGTCAGGTTTAGCAGCAAACAAAGTATCGATTTCATAGTCCATACCATCTATAGCAATACACCATACATCTTCTAAAATGAACTGGATGTATTCTTGCATTGTGTTCATTTTATGGTCTAAAAATTGATACGGGAAGAGCATCAGTCCTGCTCCTTTAAACTGTCCATAATCGTTTTCATGAGTAAGAGCTTTTCAACAGAATCGCCGAGTCTATTATCAATACGCTTTAACAAGCTATCAATATTAACCCCTTCTTTTTTAAATTCTTCTTTGAAATCATCCAATAATTTTTGTGCATAGCCGCCGATCGTCTCGTGCTTTCCAAACGTTTCGATGGTTATTTTGTTTATTGATGCTCCTAAGGTTTTATATTTAGGATGCTGGATAGTGACCTGATTACTTTCAGGATCTTTCTCAAAAACCATAACCTTATGACGCTCGCTATCAGAAATTAAAAACGGTGTGTGCGTCGTAATTAACATCTCATGGCTCGCTTGCTCTTTATTCTTTTCTGGAAAGCATGACCTTAACCGACTAATAAAGTTAGATCGCCATGCAGGATTGAAATGTGTCTCAGGTTCATCTAATAGAAATAAACTATTAGTGTCCTTGAATAGCAGGCACAGCCCAAGGCTATGTAATAGCTGATGTTCCCCATCAGACAAAGATTTAAGCAAAACTGGCTCTTGTATACCTTCTTTGTTAAACCAAAAGTTCTTAAAACGCATGATTCGTTGATCAGAAGCTAACGTGGGTACTGTTTCATTAACGTATAAACTATCTGATTTATATAAATCAGATTTAATTTGATTGCTAACCGTATACAAGTTCAATGACAACAAGACCTGAAAAGCTTGAAACAATTCGATAGGTGATTTGTTAACTTCAAAACTGAAATTTTCAGCAAAAGCCTCTCTGGTCGCACTATTGACACAATAGTCCAGATATAACGTATCTGTTTCTTCATCTACAAAGAAACAAGTAGCACATCGCTTTAATCTAGTGATCATAGGATCAAATCTATCTGAAGAGTCTTCATCTGCTTCTAACAAATCAACAAGGTTTAGTGTGTACCTATTGTGTTCCTCATCGACAGCCAGAGCAGGATGTTTCAGTCCAAACAAGTTAGCTTGCTCCAAGCTAATATCAATACGACGTTTGATGACAATACGAAACTCATGCAATGCACCTAACCCCATATCAAACTCAAAAAGCTCTCTCGCTCCTACTTCATCATATAGCAAATTACAAAGCAGAATCGCTTGGCTATACGAATTGTCCATATAAGCCATGCGTGTTTCTGGACTGCCAGAATAAGGAAGCTGATCTCTTAATGCACTCCAATACTCATCAAATTGAATAAACCTCATCTTGAAAAAAGGTAAACTCAGTACTTCGTTTTCACCAGAGGAATAACCTAATACAAAGTCTGGAAGTAACAGCTTAATTTCATCTGGTGATAGTGGATTATGGTCTTTATACAGTTGTTCACGGTTTAACCATTGCACTTTTGGCGATTCACCTGATTTCTTCGTGATTAATACATGCGCATTTATTCGAAAATCACTACTTCCAATCGGCATCAAGTACTCAATTTCAAAGCCATCAGGATTAGCTATGTCACTTCTAAAACCAGTATCATTAGTCTCTTCATCATACCCAAATGTCTGCGGAAGGTTATCTAAATACATGCATTCCAAGTGATAGAATATTGCAGCTAAAGCTTCTAGAAGATTAGACTTACCACTACCATTGGGTCCCGCACAAACAAAAGGTGCGAAGCCTTTTTCACTAAACTGAGGTAAGTCAGAGGATTCATCTTGTAGCGTCCATTCCGAACGAAAAACATGCTCAAACCCCGTTTGTAAACTGCGAAAGCCCGTTGGGTCTGTTATCTTAAGGCGAATTAATTTCATTTCTTATTCACCTTGAATTTTATACCATTCGACACTTCTTCATATTCTTGGAGGAGCACACCATTTCGAAGCTCGCTAAAAATAAAATCTTTATATACTTCATAGTCTTCTATTGAAAAACAATAGTTTTCACCATCTTCTGATGTAAAGTTACTGATCCAGTTTTGTGCTGACTCCCAAAAATCTTGCAGAGACAAGGACGTTGTATCATGGTCTGTTAAAAAATCCTTTAAAAGTTTAATTAACCACTTTTGACGTATTTTATCCTTACTAAAATCCAACATCATTTTAGGTAGAGCAATAGTTTCTAAACGTTTTGTAATTTGTTCGATCGGCCTTGTGAGGCTATCAATCTGTTCAAATGGCTTAGTAATACGGTTTATTTGCTCCAATTGCTTAGAGAAATGATCAATTTTTTCCAGTGGATTAGCAGATAAATTCCCCAAACCCTGATCTATTTTACTTATAAATTGAGGCTTATCTTCAACAATCTCCACTAGTTCTTCTTTATCATCAAACACTTCAGTTAAAGGTATATTTCTTAAATTCAACTCACCCTTAAATGCTTTATGACTTAATGACTCGCTTAACAGTTCGAGGTCCTTAAGGCTCACCTTATAAGAATTTTTTATCTCTTCAATCTTATTAACAACTTCAGAAAATTTAAGTTGTAAATCTATATCAGGAACCGGAATCAAAGCCGAATTTAAATTGGCTTTGGAAATATTAGGCATAGAGCCAGCAGCCCCACCTGCCAAACTTTGTATTTTTTTACGCTGAGAAGGATATGAAAGCAATTTCCATAAATAGATCGGATTAATTTCATTTTCATCTTCAATAACAAGACGAAAAATTAAGTCCGGTAGAAGAAGTTTAGAACGTGTTTCATGTACAAAAGCGGTTGCAGCAACTAACTCATAAGTGTTTTTTCGAGTAAAAAGTAAGTCACCAGCCTTTACTTCATGCTGAACCTTTGGTGCAACATTAGACAGCATTGCCTTATTTTCATCTTGCTTAAACACACCAGATGTAACTGCTCCAAGTTTCAAAACGCCCCATTGGTCGTTATTGGCTGGTACTGATTCACATTTAGGACTCCAACCACTATCGATTTGAGAAAGAAGCATACCTAAAGGTTTTTTATTCCACTGCTTATTATTCTGAACTGGATCGCCAAACATCTCAAAAAACACACTCTGAAGCAGTTCATCTAATTCTTGTAACTGATTTTTTCGTCGAAGAATAAGGGACTCTACCTTACACAACAAATAAGCAATACGTTTTTGATCGTTTATATTAGAAGGTACTGGGATTCTATATTTTTTTATATCTTTTAGACTAATCGAAGGATAAGCAGGGTCCCTAATTAATTTAGATGGAGAAAAATAATTTAATGCTAATCTTAAGTATGATTGGTCAATATTATCTTTTGGCAGCAGAATCGCCAGGTGACTAACAACATAAGCTGGGCTTTTAAGTGAATAAATACGCCCTTTGGTTGCCGACATCCCGCTTTTTGCAAAAAGAATAGAGCCTTTCGGATATAGTTTTAACTTTTTGATTTTTGCAGTTTCTTCGCTTATAAGCTCAAATTCGCTCTCTGACTGACCTTCTATAAGTCCTTTAAGAGAGCCAGCTCGAATAAATGGAGTACCGCTTTCTGAAAATTCACTTTTTTTAGGAGCACTTTGACCCGCTGAGACTTCGGCCACAGAACCAAGTTCGATCTCAATCACTGATCATACCTCGTAATACCACCAACTCTTTTACAATACCACTTTCTATTTTGACTAAGTCGCTATCAGAAACATTACCAACTTCAGCCGACAGTAGTCGTTCTAGAATAACGTCTGGTGCTTCATGATGAACCTTATCAAGTTTTTCTTTTTTATAGTGATTGAAACTAAGGTTATAACCATTCATTTCAATTTCAGTTCGAGGGATCGCAAAAAGCCTTTGGTTTCTATCCCATTCAAGGGATTCACCTTTTTCATCTAACCTTTTTTCATTACGAGTATGGTACTGAGCAACAATATCTTGCAAGTCACCACAATCGTCTTTTTTATTACGCTTATCATCTAAACTGTAACCGTCATCCTCCATATCATAGAACCAAACATTCTCAGTAGCAGGCGTGCTCACTTTGTCCTTTGGTCCCCATACTTTGGTGAAAATCAATATTGCAGTACTGACACCAGCATAGGGTTTAAATACACCACTAGGCATAGTTATAACAGCTCTAAAATCACAACGTTCAAGCAACAATTTACGGACGAACTGGAAAGCTTTTCCAGTACCAAACAGTACCCCTTGGGGTATAATTACGCCAGCAGTGCCGCCAACTTTAAGCAAGTGGTAGATGTTTTCTAAAAATAATAATTCAGACTTAGTGGTCCCAGATTGAAAGCGGTCATTGATATCCCCCTTATCAATACTACCTGTAAAAGGTGGGTTAGCCATGATGATGTCGTATTGGCCTTCTTCCTCGAAGCTTTTACTTAACGTATCTTTATAGTCAATTTGTGGTTCATTAATTCCATGCATCATCAGGTTCATTAAACCTAAACGTACCATAGTGCCATCGATGTCAAAGCCAAATAAACTGGTATCTAGTATCGCTTGAGCGTCAGGCGTTAAAGTAGAAGCCACTGACGTTCGAATAAAACCGTCTTCATCAGGGAGCAAATTCTTTGTACCAGCTTTGAGAGCAAGTTGAGTAACAATGTATTGGTAACCGCCAAGCAAGAAACCACCAGTACCGCATGCTGGATCGCAAATCTTATCACCAAGCTGTGGTTGAACTAACTCTGCCAAAAGTTTGATGATATGACGAGGAGTGCGAAATTGACCGTTTTTACCCGCAGTAGCAATCTCAGATAGTAGAAACTCGTATACATCACCTTGGATATCTTGAAAGTTTTGTCCTTGCTCAGCATCTTTCTCCATGATGACAAATATTTCATCAATGATTTTTACCGCTTCGACCAATAGGGATGGCTTGGGAATAATAAACACAGCATTTTTCATGTGGTGAGTAAAATTCGAATCTGCCCCGTTCAAGTCTTTTAGAAAGGGAAAAACCTTGGTTTGAACGTGCTGCAGCATTTGTTCCGCTGGCTTTTTATTAAATTGACTCCAGCGTAGCTCCCTTCTATCGATACCATGCTTTTTCTCGTCGTTAGCACGATACTCAATCTTCTCTGACTCAGAAGCATTGTCAGGAACTGTACTGCGTAACTCTGGTGGTACCCACTTACCTTCAAACTTTGATTTATAAGGCTCATCAGTCCATTCAGCATCCACCTGCTTCTTTAGATCTAGCTCATCTAAACGCTTCATAAAAAGTAAGTAGGTAATTTGTTCGATTGCCGTCAGGGGGTTTGAGATACCACCGGACCAAAACTTGTCCCAAAGTTGGTTGATTTTACTTTTGAGTTCTGCGTTATGCTGTAGCATGATTATTCTCTATTAATTAAGCAGCTAACTGCATTGTTAGCTGTAAAATGTCATTGATTTCATTAGGACTAAAGACGCCACGAATCCCTTGAGGATGTATCACGGTAAATGGTGTGCTAATGAGGTCTTTTTTCTCGATTTTTTCTCGCTCTATTATCACATTTTTTAGCAGTGACAAAAACTCTAACTGGCGGCTAGTAAGCGTAGTATGAGTATGAATAAACTGCTCAAACGCCTTACCAACCGTTTCTGGAAAACTATCCAGAACCTCAACACCAAGAATGTGGCGTATGAACTGAATAAACTGGGCTTTCTTATTTTTATATACTTGTCTAAGAAGGTCTTCTGTAATGTGAGGATGTTCTGCATGAAGAATGTCAGCAAGTTGAATGACTTCATCACCGCCAATATCTCCACCAGCTTGAATTTTCTGCAATATAGGATTGTTTTTCGTAAGTTCTAGTATCAGTTCTTCCACCATCTCTTTGTAGCGTGAAATACTCACTGCTTCATGCTGAGGACCGAACTCAACCATCTCTTTTTTGTGGAGGCTGTCTATAAGGTTGAGGTGGACCTGAGATTTACCATCACGTTCTTGTTCACGGAACTTCATCAATGGTCCTAACTTGTTACAAAGGTGGTCTAGATCACTTTCACTAATATTGCTCCAATAATGGTTACTTTGAGCATTACGTACTAATGTTTCCTCAATTTTTACAAAAGGTACAGTAAGAGGGAGTTCACTTACTTGCTCTACAATTCCGGCTTTTAGTGCCTGCGCTTTTTCTTTCTCTTCGCTTAAAGCAGCTAGCGAATACTCCAATAAGTCTCGTTCAAATCGCATTTCTTTAAAATCTGTATTCGATACAGTTCTAAATAGTGGCTTTATATCTGTTCGTAAAAATTCTAGTTTTTGATGATCTAGTGACTCCCAAAAACCAAGCTCAGTTAATCTATCTAAAAGCGCAGAAGCCTCTTTGATGATTACTGAGCTATTCGGTAACTGTTCGATTTGTTGCTGTAATTTTTTTGTCTCTCGTATAGCAACTTCTTGCTCTCCGATATCAATAGCTTTTTCAATTTTATCTATACGCAAACCAACTAACTTTACAGGTAAAGGAAGTTGGGGTTTGAGTTCCTTACCGTTAGGTTTAAGTTTGAAGTATTCAAAGTTATCCCAGCAATCAATTATTAAAAATGCGTCCTTCTCTGTACACCAAGGTTTGATTTTTTTTGGTTCAAGTAAGCGAGTTCCTCGTCCTATCATCTGCCAAAACTTGGTATAAGAATAAATTGGTTTCGCAAATACCAGATTCACCAACTCTCGAACATCAATACCTGTATCGAGCATATCAACACTAATAGCTACACGAGGCATGTCGTTGTTAGTAAATTGGTCTAAAAGCCCACCTTTACCGTACACTCTAGGGTCATCAGAGACTAATACTTTAGCTAACTCCCCAGTGTATTGTGGGAAAAGCTTGTCGAACGTACTTTCAATGCGGCGAGCGTGAGCTTTCGAAGAGCAAAAGAAAATTGTCTTCCCAGGTAAAACACCATCAGAGTCTTTAATGCACTCATCCATAAACTCTTTTACAATTAGAGTGTTAGTTCCTTGGTTAATGACCTGCTTTTCTAACTGAGTCCCTTCAAAATTGAGCTCTTCTATTTCTTTACCTTCAAGAATCAACTTTTTTTGATCTTCAAGTGAAATGGTGCGCTTGCTTATTCCTTCCATCTGGAATTTCGTTTGTATTTTCATTACCTGAAAATTGCTCAAATACGGAGGAGTATTGTTCACCGCTTCTTCGTAGGTATAGGCAAAGGTTGGTAAGCCGTCTTCACAATCAAAAAGCTCAAAAGTACTGCGGTCTATAGTGTTGACAGGCGTAGCAGTTAACCCTAATAAGGTGGCATTAAAATACTTTAGGATTTCGCCAAAGGTGTTGTAGATAGAGCGGTGGCTTTCATCTACAACAATGATGTCAAAAAAGTGAGGAGACAGGTGTTGTTGTTCGTCTTGAATGATATTAAGCATCGTTGGATAGGTTGAGACATAGATACGCCTATCTTTCGCTATTATTTTCTCACCAACATTAGGCCAACGAGGCTCGTTAGGTAAATGTTCTTTAAAAGCAGATAAAGCCTGCTCTCTTAGTGCTATTCTGTCGACAAGAAACAGGACTCGCTCTGCATACCCAGCCCGCATCATCGCATCGACATAAGCAATACAAGTACGAGTTTTCCCCGTACCCGTTGCCATCACTAGTAAGAACTCACGCTTTTTATTTTCTATACCTTCTAGTACTGAACGAATCGCTCTGATTTGATAATCTCGACCAGCTATATCTTTGTTAATAAATTCTTGAGTTAGTGATTTTTTGTTTCGGCGGATATATTGAAAACGCTCCAGATCACCTCTAGAAGGGAAACCAATAATTTTACGGGGGGGATAATTTTCAAGGTCCCAGAAATATATTTCATGTCCATTGGTATAAAAACAAAACGGAAGTTCAATACCTAACTGGTTTTGAATGTTGTAGCAGTACTGCTTGGCTTGCTCTCGACCTATTTCGGCATCTGTGCTCGATTTCTTAGCTTCAACGACAGCAAGTGGTTTTCCATCCTTCCCTAAAAGCACGTAATCGCTAAACTGATGACCTTGATAAGGAATTTGTGAATCTTGGACCTCTTCGGGTAGATCTACTAGGATGTCAAATTCATGCACTACCTGTGTAGGATCTGATATATTCCAACCTGAAATTTCTAATTGTTTGTCAATCAACTCCACACGAGTTTGTGCTTCTGACTTTGCCATTCCATTACCCTTAAACTTCAAAAAACTCTTCGTCTATTTTCTTCAGGTGTAACACCTGCTCATCTCGGCTACCAATGTTGTAGCGCAGCATCAGCTTAGCCAACTCTTTACCATTGATAAGCACTATGCGCATACCTAGGTCTTTCACTGTTTGGATAGCTGATGAGGTAAATTCTGATGTGGTAATGAAAATACCTTTTTGTGCTTTCTTCAGATTAAGCGCACCAAAGAAGTCTCGAATTTCACCAGCACCAACATTGTTACCGTCTGCATAACGCTTGGCCTGAATGTAAACCTGGTCAACCCCAAGTGGGTCTTGATTAATCACGCCATCGACACCGTTATCGCCGCTCTTTCCTAGCGTATGAGCCATACCCTCATCGTTCCCGCCATATCCCATTGCTAGTAGCAAGTCGATCAGTAGTTGTTCAAAGAAGGCTGGAGACACTTTACGGGTTCGAGATAAGATGTCTGAGGCTAACGCGTCGTTAATCTGTTTGTAAGCAGCTCTTAGTACTTCATCTGGTGTCGCATCATTGTCAGACACCGTTGCCTCTTCAACTTTGTCTGAATCACCGTTTTTTTGCTTAGTGAACGCATTGAAGTCATCAAAACGTTTTAGGTATTGGTTATTGATCTCTTCACCACTGTTTAGTGCATCTTGCCCCAATTCTGTTATCACGAAATGACCACGTCTTGTCGAATCCAAAAGCCCTGCTTTCGCTAAATAGGTTTTGGCCCATCCAACTCGGTTCGTGAATGCCGTTTGTCGTCCACTAGGAAGGAGCTCAGTTCTCTCGTCTTCTGACAGATTGAATTGCTCCGCTAGCAAGCCTACAACGTTGCTGAGCTTAACTTCTTCATTCTTCGCAGCCTCTAACACTGGCTTCATTAAATCCTGATAACTTGGAAGCACTACACACCCTAACCATTTTGACTTTTAGTTCGGCAATATACCAAGATATACAATCAGTTACATTGATATCCGTTACGTTTATTTGGACTTACCAGCCAATCCAACTATTAATGCTCCCAAGGCCGCTCCCGCTATGAAAGTACCTACATTGCTCCCCCCTTCAGACTTCGCTTTCGTTGCGTTACCTCTGAGTTGGGCTTGAACAGACACCTGTTCACTTTCCTTGAGATTATTAACTGTATTCACAACCGAATTAAAAAGTTCATCTGGAGCTATACGAAGAGCTTTAGCACATTCAAACATCTGATCAACAGAGAACGTTGACTTTCCTGATTCCAAACGACTATAGCTAGCTTGTGAGAGCCCCATTTTTTCAGCTAATACGCTCTGCTCTATGCCTAGTTCTTTGCGCTTATTCGCGACGACCACACCCAGAATCGATGAGTAAGAAACCATTTTATCTTGCATTTTTACCACCAATAACTAAATAACACTTGATCAATTAAGTGCATAGGTATAACTTAAATGCATTGATATACGTTTTACGCATTTCAATGTTAATTTTGAATACACATACTTTAAATCAAAAAGGGGAAATTATGAATAGTAATCTTAGTATTGGTGACCTACTTTATCGTTCAAAGCTGCTGGTAGAGCATGCCGGAATCTACCTAGGTAAAGGGCGAGTACTTCACAACTCGCCAGATGGCAACGTAGAAATTTGTGCCTTAGAAGAGTACGCGAATGGAAAACCAATCAAGGTAGTCTTAAGTCACCTATGTGACGAAAAGAAAAATGAACTGTTCAACCAAGCAGAGCAATTGATTAAGAAAGCGAGAAAATATGGGGTGTTAGATAATAACTGTGAGCATTTAGCCTCTACAGTACTACACGGCAAACCTTCAAGTGAGCAGCTACAAGGTGCAGGCCTTGGCGCTGTTGCAGGCTTACTTTTGTCTCACTACAACCAATCGAAAAACTCTTTGCTGTATATTTTAGCTGGTGGTCTTATCGGATGTATGGCTGTCAATGCAGCTCGTAAATACGATTGTGTTGTATAAACATGAAAGGAGTGGGATGCACATAACCCACTCCTTTCTGATATTTGCTAGAAAACTAATAGAATGCCCAAACAATGTGCTGTTCACATATTAGATTACCTGCATACCACATTGTTTCAAGTATTCGAACGTTTCCTGGTCATCACACTTTATGACCAAACCACTACGCCCACGACTGAGCAATACTCTATAACTCCCCTCCGTGTAATGTTCGTACTGGCGCCGGTCTTCAGCCACCAGCTTTCCTTTGCGATAGACCATATCCTGCCCCCAGTTAAACAGAGCAAGTGATAGTTCTAAACCTTGACAACTAAACTCAGTACAAGCCGCTTCAAATTGACAACATGAATTTTCAGAACTTGGTGGCTCAACGTACCAAGGGCCAATATGTTTCCCTGGTTTGTATTTATCTTTCTGGACTTCCTCAATAAACTTGCCACCTTGGCTGGACATCAACCAGCCTGTTCTAAAGGCATCTTGAAGCTTGTTTCCCTCGTGCATAGTTTGTTGTACACCCAGAGCATAAGTTTCAGCAGTTTGCTGGTTTTGAGTCAGTCGCAATGGGTAGTAAGCCTGAATATCCAAAGCGACTTTTTGAGCTTGGTCAGAATTGTTAGATAGAACCGCTTCAATCCACTTGTCTAAACTCTCTGTATAGGCCTGCCGAATGGGCGTTTTAAGGTTATACACGTCTTTCTTAATTGGCATAACGAGTTGCATTTTATCGGCGTGCAGCGATGGCATAATAGGGATGACTTTGCCGTTTTGCGCTCTTATTGCTGCATCTAGGTCTGCTAGCATCTGATCTAACTGCATCTCATTGCGATGGATCGCTTGACCATCCCCCACCAAAAGCACCAACACTCCAAACGGTTGACAAGCAAGCCAGTTACAAAACAACATTAACTCAGACGGTGATTGTGATTCTCTAGGGCTTGCTTTGTCCCACGCTCGCTGTGCTTCATCAAATACGACAAAAGTCTCTCTGCGTGATGTTAGTGAGCGCTTCAGATCCTTCTTGAACGGGAGCAGGTCTTGGATCATCACCCGACCATCAATGACCTTATCTCCTGTCCGGCCAACTGACTGCTTACCACTATAATCTAACGTATGTTGTAGCACCTGAACGAGAGGTCCATTGCCAGAAAGAAAAATAGGTTCGCTCTGCTTTGCGCTCTCACTACGTGCAATTTCCGCAACAGAACTAATGCCCAGTAGAGTCTTACCGGCACCAGGGCGCCCATGAACGACAACAACATATCTTTGCTGCTTGTCCCTAGCATGCTGATAAAGGTTTAACAGTGCCGCGCGTGCCTGGTCAATATTTTCACCGGCCGAGGTTTTTAGCGTAGGTATTTTAGCGTCGAAAAAGACCTGAGCAGTGCCATGCAATATGCTTGGTTGGCGATAAAATTCACCTTTTTCCCACTGGAGCACATTATAGTAACTAGGTTTACTTAATGACGTTATAAGCTGTGAAGCTAACTGGGGAGCCAGACCATCATCTGCGATGTCACACACAACATTTGGGTATTGGAACGGCTTAGCACCAGGTTTAGTGAGTACAACAAAGCCATGACCGACTAGGTCGATAGATTCACTGTGATAGCGTCGCATTGTTTGCAAATCAGAGTTTGCTCGAAGAATTTCGTATTCAGAGGCTTCTTGCTTATGTTTGAACTCGACTACAAACAATTCGCCAGCTGGAGTAACTAGGTTAACATCCGCCGCTCGTTTTCCGCCTTCACCAATCAATTCTTGTTCAAAGGCTATCCAG
Organism: Vibrio tubiashii ATCC 19109; assembly: GCF_000772105.1. Lineage (NCBI taxonomy): Bacteria > Pseudomonadati > Pseudomonadota > Gammaproteobacteria > Vibrionales > Vibrionaceae > Vibrio > Vibrio tubiashii. Next base: position 1,210,104 of record NZ_CP009354.1, on the reverse strand, counting down.
CACTTCTCTGGTTCCACTTGAGTTTCTGTAATAACGTGATTAAGGGTAGATGTCATTACATCGTATTCAGTTTCCCATGCGTAGCGTTGCGCAGGATCGAGATCTTGCGTCCAACTCAAACTACGATGGAAAGATACTAACGACTCTAGAAAACTAGCTTTGTCTGTAGAAAGAAAGTCTTGCCAAGTCCCATCCCAGCCTGCTTTTAGGTCCATTTTCGTAATCCTTCAGAACGTAGACTTGAGTTTTTCAACAGCCGGTATATCGGCCGCAGCCCAATCAACACCCCAAAGTTGGTCTTTCGATAACCAGCGAGAGTCAATATGCTCCGTGAGCTCAAGTTCGCGCGTTATTACCTCAATAACAAAGCAATGCATGGTGATATCAAAATCAGGGTAGCTATGCTCAATCGTCAACAAAAACTGTGGTTCAGTAACGGCAATTCTTAACTCTTCATCTAGCTCCCTGGTAATAGCTGCAACAAGCGTTTCTCCTGCTTCTACTTTACCGCCTGGAAACTCCCATTTTTCGCTAACATAATCTAGCTTTGATGGCGCTCTTTGTACGGCTAGGAATTCACCTTCATTTTTCAGTACAGCCGCAACGACTTCAATGTGTTTCTTACTCATTGATTTAGCTCTTCTAACAATTTATTGCTACGAGATTTTAAAACCTCAACATCCTTTGCGTCATCTACGATATGCATTTTCTTGTGGCAATTGGGGCATAATGCGACTGTATTTTCAACCGTATCGTCTCCACCTTTGGCGAGCCAAACAATATGGTGTGTCTCGAGATATGGCTCGCCTTTCGCATTTTTAAATGGCGCCGGTTGTAGACAAAGTTGGCACTGACCTTTAGCAAGGCGTTTAGCCAGTTCTGCTACCCAAATATTTCGCTCATAGCTGGTGGATTGTTGTTGGTACCGTGTAGCGATTTTTCCACCTTTTGTCGCCAAAGACTGAAGCTCCTCAAGAGTCAATTTCTTGGCCTTACGAACTCGGACACTCTCTACGTTCTCGCGATCTTCTTTTCTAACCTAGCGCTCACCCGTTATAAGCTTTAGAGGAAATATATATGCTCTTCTTGGGTTATCTTGTTCATCATCTTGCGTTTCCGAGTACGGTTCACCGTCGAGAGCGACTTCGCCAACATAGGTGTATTCTTGGTCCGTAAACACCTCAAATAAGTGAACAGCGACACCATTGGTTCTCGATTCAGCTAGCGTTTTATTCTGCTGAAACGTCAGGCTTTGATCGCCTTTAGAACCCATGCCAGTATAGTGGAGAACGTCCCCTACCCAGCGATCATCATAAATAGACTTGATATGGTTCGATACAATGACCAATGTATTGGTTTTATGAGAGCGACGCATCCCACCTTGTGGGCTACAACCGAAGACTTCGCATAACTCTGCGTTATTGAGTTTTGTGCCGGCGGGAAGAGAGTTATGTTCATACATGGTGCTATTTCCACTCTATTGCTGAAGTGTCGTTGTGCAGTAAGTATTGTTTTAGTTGATGAGCTCTATTTACTGCTTCAGGTTGATTGTAAATATAAAATCCATCATGCAACCAGTCCCAAAAGTTCAATAGTTTTCCCAACGCATCTGCATCTACTCGGCCATAAGCTTTTATGAATGCTTTGTTATAGTGCTCATTAATCAAGACAACTAATCGTTCAACGAACATATTTAGGGCTTCTTCAACCCAATCTTGTTCGTTAGCTTCTAGCTCTGAAGGGTCTTCAACGCGCAGCAATAATCCCGCCCTTTCGATTGAATCTCGATAAGTAGAATCAGGGTTCCAGGTCCCCATCAAATCTTTCCAATTGGTATTCAGAAATTGTGTTTTGGTCCTGTTCTTAATCTCATTCAGTTTCTCTTCAAACATTTGGGTTTCTGCAGGCGACTTATAGGTTAAGTACGCTGATTGCTGTTGCGACATCTCGATTGCCAATGGACTACGAGATTCAAAAAGTTGCATACGTTTCTCAAGTGAGTAGCTGAGAAGATCATTAGTGATTCTCCAGAGAGCCATAGGCTTAGGTAAATCTTTGGTAAGCAATTCTGTTTGGTCACCAATGTTTGTTAAAAGAAGATTCAAATAACGCTCCCAAACGCTAGAAGATAGATCACTAGATATAACATTCCAGTAATTACTCGCAACATCTGCCAGGCGGTACCTGAGCGATGTTAGTTCTTGAATTGTAATACTTTGTTTTAGCGCTTGTCGGACATAAATCAATTGATGCCGTAACCCTCTAAGCTCCTTGGCATGCTCTATGCGCTGAGCTTTCCTTTGTCGCTCTTCAAGCCTAGCTCTTTCTAGGGCGATTGTTTGACGAGTTAATCCAAGTAGGGAGCTCCGTTCATCATACTCCAGTAATACATAATCAAAGCACTCATTTATCTCATCTGATAAATGCGTCAGTGATAACGATGAAAGCTCACCCTTCTCTCCACAAGAAGCAATCTGATCAAGCACTTGATAGATTCGTTTTACTGACTGCCGAGACTCTCGTTGAGCCTTTTCCTGTATAGCAGCTGACAGTTCTTGTTGCTTTCCATGCAAAGCAGCTTTTGTATTGATTGCGTATGGTAGCCTTTCTGGAGACAATATTAAGTCACTCAAAACCACCATTTGACACCCATAGCTCATCTCTAAGAAAAGCTCTGTTGATTTAAAATCAAACTCGGGGAAATGTGCCTCGAAGTAGAACTCTCCACTCTCTTGGCTTTTATCTAACGCTTCTTGAGAGAAAACAAAGGCATTACATTGGATGTCTTTCACTTTGCTCTCAAACTCCGCAAAACTTTCAGGATGAGCCTCTAAGGCGGTACCGTACATGATGTAATAGAAAATAGAATCGCTTCGACCTTCACTAAACAACCAAATCAGGTTGATCTCTTCCCCTAAGAAGAACTGCTCGCGAGCATGAATTATTTCTGGGTCCAACCAACCTTGAATCAACTCTATCGCGAATCGATTACCATTGGTGTCTTCAAAGTAAATATCCGGCTTGCGCCATTTTTTGGAAGTGCCTTTTTCTGCAAAGACAAACTTTTCTACTTGGATAGAATCACGCTTTATCTGATCTGATTCCCTCAATGTACCGGCAATAAAGTGCTTTGTGCGAAAGTGCCATTGAGTTTCATGCATTTCGGCTTCAGTGAATACAAAGTCACCCTTGTAGTCACTGTGGAATGGACAATCGACCTCGTCTAATTCAGGAATATGCTTATGATAGAAAGCAGCCCTGCTAGTGGCGCTTCGTGCTCGATACCTTACAGGGAGACCACAATAACCACATTGAATAAAGTCTTCACCTTCCGCGTTATGAACTACAATTTTCTTCTTTATTGATGCTGTACGAGCTTCATCAGGTATCGAACCATAAAGCCCTAGATACTCACTGGCTAATATTGGGTCTTCGATACCTTTAATTTCAAGTTCCCACAAGCCATTTTTGTTTTCGCTGTTAATGTAATTCATAAAGGCCACCCGCCAGTGTGTTACGCTGTTCTGGTTACTCTCTTGACGATTTTCAGTTTCAACAATAATATGACGTCATTAACTACAGGTAAACACTGATTACATACACATGTCGCATAACTAGACAGGAACCAAATAATGAGTAAATGGCCAATAAGGTGGGATCTACTATTCCGGTATAGAATGATTGAAGTCATTGCTCAGTGGGAAGGAAGATTAACTACCAACCATTTGATTAAGAGCTTTGGTATTGGTAGGCAACAAGCGTCCAAAGACATCAACACTTACCTCGCCGATGTAGCACCTGGCAACCTCGTTTATGACAAGCAGTTAAAAGGCTACAAGCCCAGTGATAGCTTTATCCCACAATTGACGAGCGGTCATGCTGATGAATATCTACACATTCTTGCAAGGAGTGAAGATATTACGGTCACATTTGATGAGCTTGATATGGGTTTTGAGAATGTCGCTATGGTTCGCCCTGTTACGCGTAGTATCTCGCCGCAAGTATTGCGTCCACTCGTTCAAGCAATCCGAGAGAAAAAACGTGTCGATATTTGCTACACACCTTTAAAGGATGGCGAAGAAGTCGAGAGAATAATTTCTCCTCACACTCTAGTGTGCACGCCTATACGTTGGCATGTACGGGCTTATTGTGAACATGCCGGAGACTATCGAGATTTCGTATTGAGCCGCATTCAAGGGATACCTGAACTAAATGATAGCGCCAGCTTCAAGAAGCAAAGTGACACTTTGTGGAATAAGAGTGTTAATGTTGAATTGGTAGCAGACCAGAGATTTAGTGACAAGCAGAAAGCCGTTATCGAGAAAGACTATGCAATGAGGGAAGGCGTTTTAACAATCCCAACCAATGCTTCATTAGTTAGATATGTACTTGACGCCTACAACATTGATATTCATACACAAAAATCTAATCCACGCGGACAGCAGATCGTGCTCAGAAACGCAGATGAACTCATGAAGTATTTGTAAAGACACCAAGGCTGAAGACACTCAAAAAACGAAAAAGCCCCAGCATTTCTGCTGGGGCTTTAGAATGTGGCGGTGAGTGAGAGATTCGAACTCTCGATACGTTGCCGTATACACACTTTCCAGGCGTGCTCCTTCAGCCACTCGGACAACTCACCGAATCAAATTGTGGTTGGTTTCGTTAACCAACGAGGCGCTAATTTAATGATTCTATTGGGTTAGGTCAAGTCTAATCCCTAAAAAAACCGCACCATTAGGACTGTTTGGTTACTAACTGGCTAATTCGATCATGAATCAGTCAGTTTAGGCTTCTTGATAGTAGCCAGGAACGCGGAACCACTTACGGCACATATCTAAGAAGTAGCCATACAAAACACCCATTCCACATGAAACAACCGCATTAGAGGCCACGGCAGTAATGATCTGATCAGTCGATGCACCCACAACCAATAGAATTGCTGCGTACACTGGAGACTGGAACAGTACGTAAGCCAAAAGATCAGAGATGTTTTTCATAACGCCAGTGTCAGATAAACGAGCGCCTTGGCGTAATACGTAGTCGCGGAACAAACCGTATGGCCACGCGATGGCGATGTTAACTGGGATTGAAAGCGTTCGTGAAGCTAGCGATTGCTCGAAGGTCATACCGGATACAAAAATTTCAATGAACATTCCGGAAATAAAACAAAACACAACCATTGCAAACGTATCAGCAGCAGCGTTACGAATACAGAAAGGCCCACGAGACTTCATTCTTACCTCAACACAAATAACTAGAAATAAAACCAAAAAGCAAAACGAAAAACCAGCCAAACAACAATCAACCAGTCAATATCGCTATTAGAACATTATTTTTTCAGTTTTAGATTTCAAAGTTATTTAACAAAGGTAAATAAACAACCAAATTTCGTAGTAAAACTAGATTAAGTCGCTACCATTTCGCGTAAAGGTTATTATTTAAGCAATATCTCGTAATTTAGTTACAGTAATCTTTTACTTGTACAGCAAGTAGATCCAACTCTTCTTGCTGAGGGAATTCCCCTGCAATCAATCTAGACTCAATGTTAAATAAATTATCGTCTAGTATCGGAACCTGAATACCATCAAGGCTTTGCTTTATCTGGGCGAACTTACTTTTAGCATGAGGTAAGTCTTCGTTTTCTATTGCCATAAAGAACATCATCAATGGCTCTTCCAGCTCTATTTTGAGCTCATTTGAATTCGTAGAGCTGTTTAGAAGGTGAGGCTGAAATTGATACAGCTTGTCGGAATAATTAACCAATGCGTCATCGAGCTCCGTTTCATCTATCGGCTTCGAGATAATGTAATCAACACCCGCCCCCAACATTCGTTCTCTGGTATCTCTGAACACATCGGCGGTACAACCAAAAATCAGCATATTGGCTCTCTCATCAGCCAAGCTACGAATTGCTGTTGTGGCTTCGACACCATCCATCACGGGCATGTGGTTATCCATCAAAACAAGATCAAACCCACCTTGAGCAATAGCCTCAACACCAAGCTCTCCATTTTCAACACACTCACAAGAGAAGCCTTTATTGGTCATAAACGTATTCAGAATAATCGCATTAGTGCGGTTATCTTCGACGATCAAGACTCTTAAACCGTTATAGTTGAGCTTTCTTAGCTCGCGATATTCAGCAAAAGCAGGTTGGCTAATTTCAGCGCGAATGGCGGCTTCAAAGCTCGAACCAATTCCGAGCTCACTTTTTACCGTTACGGTGCCTCCCATTAGTTCACATAGCTGCTTTACAATCGCAAGGCCCAATCCGGTTCCACCAAAACGGCGCGTTGTAGAAGACTCAGCCTGTTCAAAAGGCTTAAATATCTTGCTTTGGGCTTCACGGGCAATCCCTATACCGGTATCTCGCACGCGAATAAGCAGGTAGTTTTCCTCGCCTCGTTGCTCTTCTTTGAAATACACTTCCACATAGCCACGAGAGGTAAACTTGACGGCATTGTTAAGAAGGTTAAACAGAATCTGTCTTAATCGCGCTTTATCACATAGGTACCAACGCTCATGGGGTACTTCAGAGTAGACCTTGAACTGCAACCCTTTCTCGGAACAGAGTGTAAAGTAAACACTGTTGATACTGCCGATAATCGACTCTAACGGGAAAGGTGATGATTCCAGCTCTAAATGCCCTTGCTCTACTTTCGAGAAGTCGAGAATCTCATTGAGCAGCGTCATCATATGCTCGCCAGATTCATACAGTGTTTTAAGATGCTTTCTCTGCTCTTCACTTAAATCGGTTTTTAAAAGTATTTGCGCGGTCCCCAGTACCCCATTCATTGGTGTACGGATCTCGTGAGATAAAGTGGCAAGGAATGCACTTTTTGCTTTCGTCGAAGCCTGAGCTTTAACCTTTTCTTCTTCGAGATAAACCGTTTTTTCATTTAAAGAGTCGATAAGGTATTTGATTTCATCTTGGCTATTGTAATCAATCTCTATTGCCCCTCCCTCTTTGGACTCATCGAGGCTACGTGCAATGACAACAATCGGTGAAATCAGAAAGCGGTTAATCAAAAAATAGCCTAGCATTACACAAGCAAGCATGATCGGTACAATGACGGCTTCGACTTTAGAGACCAGATCATACACCTGTTCGGCTACCAACCGTTTGGCGTTCACAACGTCAACACTCCAGTTAAAATCACCAAAGCTGTTTTGACTGATATAGATATTTTTAGCGAGCTGGAAGTTGTGCTCTGTGATGACATCTCCGTAACCGTCACGCAGGATCACGCCTAAGTCGTACTCTTCCGCATGCAGGCGAACAAACGCAACCAAGGTTTCTAATGAGATATCAATGGTTGCTACGCCAGCAAACTCACCATCAATGTAGTAAGGTGATGAGGCGGTGATCATCTGCACATGGGTAAAGGGGTCTATGTATACCGGAGACCAAGACACAGTTCCGCTTGGTTTTTTCACAACAGAGGTATACCAAGACTCTTTGTCGTATCCCCCTGACTCGGGGTTATCCCATGAGAGCACCCTGTCGATCTTGCCATCACTTGCTCGGTTAAAAAACAGACTTTTATAAGGGACTTGCTGATCAATCGAGTAAGGCGTCGGCCAAAGACCACCACTCACCGCAACCCCTTCAACAAGTGAAAAAAGCTTATGCAGCAAAACCGCTTGGTGTTCTTGAGTTTCGTGGTTACTACCGATACTGACCACGGCTTGCAAGATCCCGACGGAGCTATTTATCGGCTCTTCTATCTGAACAGAGATAAGCTCAGTTCGAAGATCGAGGTTTCTTTCTAGCTGCGCTCTGGTCGGCGGTTCAACGATCAAGTAGCTGACAGTACCGATAAGGGCGACAGCCATAGCTAGATAAATAGCTAAAGCAAAAATGCTCTTCCTTTTTAGCGATGAACGAATATCCATAAATCTTTGAATTTTGACCGTTTATAAAAAATTATAGCGAATATATCTGAGCAGCAACCTTTTTCTCACTTCTGTTGGCTGTTACCATTGCGATATCACAACTCCTGATTTACATAGGATGTCTATTTTGACCCTACAAGAACTTCTGTCCTTGCCTGAGCTTGAAGGTAAGTTGATTAACGAAGCCAAGACTCATGGTTTTGTTACCGCTATGGCTGCAGCGCCTCACACGTTGACTCCTCACGAATGGCTTCCATTCCTTTGGGGTGGTGAAGAAGTTGCCCCTTTTGCAGATGGCGAACAGTTAGAGATATACATTGAGCATATCATTGCCATTTGGAATGAGTCGCGTCCTGCCCTACTGGAAAATCGTTGGCAATGGCCTGAAGGTTGCGCTCTAGACGAAGAAGAAATCGTGACAGAAGCAACGCGCGACTTCTGTGAAGGAGTACTACAAGGTTGGCAACTTGCACGTGACGATTGGGAAACCATCATGCCAGAAGATAGCGAAGATAACGCCCTATTAGGCGGTGTGTTGCTATCTGTGAGCATGCTCTATGATCCTGAGACGTCAATCGCAACGCTTGCTGAACAAGGTATTGAGGGTCTTGAACAGTTTGAAGAGATCTTTAATGCAATGCCAACCATGCTATGTGGCTTGACGATGCGTGGTTCAATGCTGGCAGATCAAGAATAACAAAATAAAAAATCGCAGCTCAGGCTGCGATTTTTTGTTGTCAGGTTCACTCAATTTTTTGCCAATTAAAATCTTCAATACGCTCATCCGCAATATAGAATATCTTAGCGCTAGGTAAAATCTCCCTATCGAGTTCTGGGTTGAGTTCAATCCCTTGCCCTACATCCAATGCGATCAGCGTTGCTTGATAGTCTCGCTTCATAAACTGAAAAGCATCTTCCACTTTTATTGTTTTCTGCTCACTCGGATAAGTCGTCGAATATTGAGTCATGCCCCGAGTTGAAGCCAATAACTCTTGGTGCAGAGCGCTTGAACCCGGGTCTACCGCGGCTTTAGCGAGCATCTCTGCCCCTACTGCTGGAATACACTCAGCATTTGGGCAATGCTGGCTTAGAAGGTTACTGAGAGCCTCATCTTTAAAGTAAGCAAGCAGGTGAGCATTTGGGTTGATGTTGGCACTGTATAGCGCAGCTGACAAAGTAATGTCGTCTTCGAGGTTATCGACGACAATACAACTCGCTCTTTCAATTGCGGCTTTCTCCATCTCTTGCGAGTCGGTATAGCTGTTTACTTTTACAAATCCAATTTCGCCAGGAAGCGGGTTTTCAATATCTGAACGACTGCAAAGTACAATTGGACGTTTTCCCTCTTCTTCATGCTGTAACATGCGAATCAAATGCATGGTACGTTGCCCATTCCAACCTAAAAGTACGATATGATTTTCCACACCAATTCTCCGCTTTCCTAAAATACCTGCGCGCCAATACTCGACCATCCCCGCTGCCAGTCGACCAATCAAAGCCGCAAAAAGTGACAAGCCCCCAGGGATGACAAACAAGATAACGACCCACTTTCCCATTGAAGTTTCGGGCGAGTGATCACCGTAGCCGACGGTTGAAGCCGTCACCATCAAGAAATAGAGAAAAGTTGAGAGGTCATCGGTAAGCGCGTGCTCACTACTCGCTCTCAGTAGAATCCAAGAGGCGGCAATATAGATAACCAACAGCAAAGCTAAGTTACGATTACTAAGATTAAATATATTTGAGTTCAACCACTTTCTAAATGTTAGCCAAATAGACATAGTGCTCCTTCACTTGTTCGCTTAAGGGTATTTAAGCCTAAGAGCTAATACAAAAAAACCAGCCAATGAGGCTGGTCTTGATAACTGTGACAAATATCCGCTTAAGCGTTGCCTTTTACCTGCATGTTTAGTTGCTCGGCAAAATCTAGCATGCGGTTCAACGGGATAAGCGATTTAACACGTAGCTCTTCATCAACAAAGATTTCGTGCTCTTCACCACCATCACGTAGCGCAGCTTCAATCGCTTTTAGGCCGTTCATTGCCATCCAAGGGCAGTGTGCACAGCTACGACAAGTTGCACCTGCACCCGCAGTTGGCGCTTCAATCAGCTCTTTCTCTGGAACTAGCTGCTGCATTTTAAAGAAGATGCCTTTATCAGTCGCAACAATCATTTTCTGCTGTGGCAGCTCTTTTGCCGCTTTAATTAGCTGACTTGTAGAGCCGACAGCATCTGCTAATTCAACAACGCTAGCAGGTGACTCTGGGTGAACAAGAATGGCTGCGTCTGGATATAAACCTTTCATCTTACGCAGGGCATCAGCTGAAAACTCATCGTGAACCACACATTCACCTTGCCAAAGCAACATGTCTGCGCCAGTTTGGTTAGCAATGTACGAACCTAGGTGGCGATCAGGGCCCCAAATAATTGGCGTATCTTCAGAGTCTAGGTGTTCAACGATTTCTAATGCGATGCTCGATGTTACAACCCAGTCAGCGCGTGCTTTTACTGCAGCAGAGGTGTTTGCGTACACAACAACTTTGTGATCAGGGTGAGCATCACAAAACTCAGAAAACTTATCAGCAGGACAACCAAGATCTAGAGAACACTCCGCCTCTAGCGTTGGCATAAGAATACGCTTTTCAGGTGTCAGGATCTTAGCTGACTCACCCATAAAGCGCACACCACCGATGATCAGTGTGCTTGCTGGGTGGCGGTTACCAAACTTTGCCATTTCAAGTGAATCACCGACAAAACCGCCAGTCTCTTCTGCCAAAGCTTGGATCTCAGGATCTGTGTAATAGTGAGCAATCAATACCGCGTCTTTTTCTTTAAGCAACACTTTGATGTTGGCAATGTGTGCTTGTTTTTCTTCTTCTGTTAGCGGAATTGGTTTTGGTGGGAATGGGTAAACTGTCTCAATTGTATCTAATATGTGGCTCATTGCTTTTGCGCTACGCTACTTCCAGTAATCCGAGTATTGTAACCTTAACGCTATTGTAGATTCCAGCGTCGACACAAAGGAAAACAAAAAAGGAGCGCTTTGCACTCCTCTTCACTACAAATTATGAACGGTTAGAGACGCTCTTTTGCCAACTTAGCTGAAGCACTATTTGGATACTCATCAACCACTTGCTGATAGTACTTTGTCGCTTGAGCTTGGTTATTATTGCGAGCTGCGATATCACCAAGTTTCACCAAAGCATCTGCACGCTTGTTGGATTCTTTATAAGTGATCACGGCGGCAAAACTCTTCACTGCTTCTTTATCTTGCTTCTTGGCAAAATAAAGTTGGCCTAGCCAATAATGCGAGTTTGGCGTGAAGCTTGAGTCCGGGAAGTCTTTCTGAAACTGCTGGAATGCAGCAATTGCACCCGTATAGTCACGCTTCTTAAGGATTAAGTCTACCGAGTTCTGATACGCAGTCTGCTCATCTACATTAGAGCTAAACGTTCCGCCTGCAGGTTTCGCTGAGTCTTCCGGTGTCGTTTGAGCAACAGGCGTTGATGCTTGGCTGCGAACCTTATCTAACTCAATGAAGAGCTCTCTTTGACGCTGCAACATCTGCTGCATGTCATAAGTGCTTTTTTCTAATTGACCGCGAAGCTCACTGATTTCAAGAGCCATGTCATCGAGCTGTTGCTGCATTTGCAACTGGACGCGATTGCGGTTTTCCAATAGGCGCTCTAAGCGCTGAACATCAGTTTCGTTACCACGAACTGACGATGAAGAAGTGGCAGTATTGCTACCGCTTAGATCGGATACTGGAGCTGGTGCAGCGAGTACACTACTCGCTGCACTTGCCAGTAACGTAAGCGTAACAACGCGCTTAAGGTTACTGAACATGAGGCAATTCCTCAATTAGTACACTAGAACTGCGCGGCGGTTCTTAGCGTAAACATCTTCTGATTGACCTAGAAGAAGTGGCTTCTCTTCACCGTAGCTTACAACTTCGATTTGATCCGCTTGAACACCTAGAGCTTGTAGGTATTTCGCTACAGCTTCTGCACGGCGCTCGCCTAGTGCGATGTTGTATTCTGGAGTACCACGCTCATCTGCGTGACCTTCGATTTTAACTTCTAGAGATGGATCTTTGCTTAGGTAAGCTGCGTGAGCCGCTAGCATCTCTTCGTAGTCACCCGCGATAGTAGAGTTGTCGAAAGCAAAGTAGATTGTTGAAGTTTCGCGTAGTGCTTGCTCTTTAAGCTCTTGCTCAGAAAGCTGGCCATTTGCTTCTAGTGGAGAAACAGCTGTGTTATCTGTCGTTTGAACTTGGTTAGTTTCAGTAGAACCAGTAGAGTTCGCTGCGTCATCACTTGAGCTACATGCTGTAACCGCTAGAACTGGTAGCGCAATTAGAAGCCCTTTAAGAACTTTATTAAGTTGCATTGTTATAGTTTCCTTTGTTATTGATACTTACTTGCTACAAAAACGGTGACCATGCAGGTGCACGAACTCGACCATTTGTTGCCGGTAACCTTGCTTTAAAGCGTCCATCAATGGAGACCATTGAAAGAACATTGGTCTTGTTATAGATCGAGCTATAAATGACCATACCACCATTTGGCGCAATACTTGGTGATTCATCCAACAATGTTTTGGTTAGAATCTGCATCGCTCCGGTTTCCATATCTAGCTTGGCTAGATTGAACCCTGTATTGCTGCGATTCACCATCACTAAGAAGCGACCATCTGGTGTAATTTGCCCACCAAGGTTCTGGCTGCCTTGCCATGTTAAACGCTTGGTCGAATTACTTGCCAAATCTACTTGATAAATTTGAGGTTTTCCACCCCGATCCGAGGTAAAGATCAGAGATTTACCATCTGGATGCCAAAATGGTTCGGTATTATTCGATCTACCGCGGGTAATTTGAGTCAGTTTTCTGGTGTTCAGATCCAACGTATAAACTTGCAGGCTACCGGTTTTTGATAAAACCAAAGCAAGCTTACTGCCATCTGGAGAGAATCTTGGCGCACCATTGTGACGAGGGTATGACGTTACTTTCTCGCGTTCACCTGTGTAGATATTCATAATGAAGATCTCAGCTTGGCCGTTTTGGAAACTCACATAAGCAAGCTTTTTACCATCAGGAGACCAAGCTGGAGACATCAATGGCTGCTTAGAACGCAGTACTAGGCGCTCATTGTAACCATCATAATCAGATACGCGTAGCTGGTATGGGAAATTGTCTTTGTCATTGACAACAACGTAAGCAATACGAGTTAAAAACGCACCTTTTTCACCAGTTAATGCTTCATAGACTAGATCTGAGATTCTGTGCGCATATTCTCTAAGGCGCTTACCCGGTACTGTCGCTCGTTTGTTAAAAATCACATGATCTTTAGACAGAACTAGCTGACCATCGCCACTTAAAGACTTACTCTGGCCCTGAGTCAACTGACCTCTCACTACGTCTACCAGCTGATAGTTAATAACGTAGTTACCCTCTGCATTTTGCGAAATTGAACCTGTCACTAGAGCATCAACACCCAACCCAGTCCAAGCATTGAAATCAACTTCCGCTTCGCTGTATGGCGTTTGTGGCATTTTACTCGTTGCTACAGGGCTAAATTTACCACTGCGCTGCAAATCTGAAGCAATCACTTTTGATACATCTTCAGGAAGTTGTGTATTGCCTTCCCATTTAAATGGCACGATCGCGATTGGTCTTGCCGAATCGATACCATCTGTAATTACTAGCTCCAACGCCGCATTTGCCGTTTGGAACACGCTCATTACAGTGAGCACACATCCTATTACTAGTCGCTTTAACACAAGCTTTTCCTTATAACTCAGGTACTACGGTTAAATTGATATTCTTAATTTTATTCACAACGTCTGGATCTTTAGGCAGAGGAAAGCTGTTCACTTGCGCCACAGCACGCTTGGTCGCCGCGCATAAACGGCTATCACCATCCAGAACGGAAAGATTGCCAACAATTGCGTCTGCTCCCGTAGGGATCAAACGCAGGTTAACTCGACAAGACTTTCCCCGAAAACTGTCCTCCAGCAATAAATTTTGCTGAATGAGCTGAGTGTAAATTGCGCCATAACGGTCAGCCTCGCTAGAGACGTGGCTAGAACGCGCCGAGGTGTTCGCCTCAGCTTCCGTCTCTAATCCCGCAAAGATATCGTTCAATGCCGCTTCTTGCTCTTTACGCTCACGTTCAATGCGCTCTAAACGTTCTTTCTCTTTGCGCGCCTTCTCAGCCGCCTCTTTGGCTGCTTTCTCTTTCGCTATACGTTCTTTCTCAGCTTTCTCTGCCGCTTCACGTTGACGTCGCGCTTTCTCTTCCGCTTCTTTTGCCGCTTTTTCACGGGCAATACGCTCTTGCTCCGCTTTGGCAATCGCCGCTTCTTTCGCTAAGCGTTCTTGTTCTGCCTTCTTAATCGCTTGCTCTTTCGCTTTACGTTCCGCTTCAAGTTTGGCTACGCGCTCTTTTTCTTTTTTCACACGAGCTTCTTCAGCTTTACGCTCTTTCTCTTTAGCAACACGCTGTTTTTCTGCTTCACGAGCCGCTTTAGCCTCTTTCGCTTGTTGCTCTTTGAGCTTACGAATACGTTCTTCTTCGGCTTTGCGATTCTTTTCAAGCTGTTCACTTTCACGGCGGAGCTTGTCTAAACGATCTTGCTCTTTCTTCGCTGCTTCTTCACGCTTGCTACGAATTTGTTGTGCTTGCTGCCTGACAAGATCTGGGTCGATGACGACCGCTTGAACCAAACGCCCAGTAGGCTCCGGCTTAGACATTGTAAAGTCAGTGCCCCAAATCAAAGCCGCAATAAGAAGTCCATGCAAAGCAGCCGATATGATAATCGGCTTCTTGAAATCGTTCTTTTTAGATTTGTTCTCTTTCATCGCAGCGACGATTATTCCTTAATATCTGTCAGCAATCCGACTTTCGGAATGCCTGCACGACTCAATTCGTCTAATACCAAAACAACTTCTGCATAAGGCGTAGCGGCATCACCACCTACAGCAACAGGTGAGTCAGGCTTTAAAGACAGTTCTGCTTTAACACGAACAATCACGTCTTGTAGAGAGATACCGCGAGATACCTCTTCGTCATTGACGCTAAGACCAAGGTTTCCATCTTTATCGATTTCAACAATGATAAAGCTTGCGTCACTGTCGCCAGCCAGCTCGGAAGCAGGCTTGGCAGTGGCGGTTTTTGGCAGCTCAACGTCGACGCCTTGAGTGACGAAAGGTGATGTCACCATGAAAATGATCAACAGAACCAACATAACGTCGATATAAGGGACAACGTTAATCTCGGCAGTCATTTTGCGCTTTTTAGGTTGGTAACCAGCCATAGCAACTATTCCTTACTTGCAGTATCTCGACCAGCCATTGCCTGGCGGTGCAAAATACTATGGAACTCTTCTGAGAAGGTTGCGTAGTTGTGCTCTAGCTTACCCACTTTACTACTGAATCGGTTGTATGCCATTACCGCTGGAATTGCAGCAAATAGACCCATCGCCGTTGCAACTAGCGCTTCTGCGATACCAGGAGCTACCATTGCGAGTGTTGCCTGTTTTACTTCACCCAACGCAATGAAAGCATGCATGATGCCCCATACGGTACCAAACAGACCAATGTAAGGGCTGATTGAGCCAACAGTTGCTAGGAATGGAAGGTTGGTTTCAAGCTCATCCACTTCACGCGCCACAGCGACACGCATTGAACGGCCAGTTCCTTCCATAATGAAATCTGGAGAGTCAGCGTTAGATTTGCGAAGACGAGCAAACTCAGTAAAACCTGAGTAGAAGATCTCTTCTGTACCCGCTAAGTCATCCTTACGCTTTTTGGCGTTTTGATAAAGAATCGATAGATCGGTACCTGACCAAAACTTATCTTCGAAGGTTTCCGCATCTTTTGACGCTTGAGAAAGCACTTTACTGCGCTTAATGATCATTGCCCAAGAAACAATCGACATGCCTAAAAGGATCAGCATAACCATTTTAACCAACAGGCTTGCCTGCAAGAAAAGGTCTAGCATCGAAATATCAGCGGTCACTATTCGTTAACTCCATAACTATTGATTGAGGCATTGCTTTTGGCCTCATTTTTATATTGTCGATACATGCTACCTTAACCATTGCCTTACACAATGACTTACCCTCAGGATTAACGATCTCCTGACAGAAAGTGAGTGAAGCTTTTTTAAGGTCAGCAATTTTTGTCCTTACAGTGAGATGATCGTCAAGACGCGCACCCTGTAAAAAATCGATGTCCATGTGTCGGACTACGAAACCGATGTTTTGTTCCAAAAGGACTTGTTGAGATACACCAATAGTGCGAAGTAGTTCAGTTCTTGCACGTTCAAAGAACTTTAGGTAGTTAGAATGGTACACCACGCCACCAGCGTCAGTGTCTTCATAATAAACCGTTACTGGCCATTCAAATATCAATGCCTGATCTTGCACTATAGCGCCCAAAATTTGTTTTTCTAGACGGATACTATAACGCAACTCATTACTATCTATGCAAGACTTAATAAGTGAATTCAAAGCTTGAAACAAAAAAAAACGCAACCCATTCAATGAGTCGCGCTTTTTTTATACAAAATGAGCGGAGTTTAGCCCTTACAATAGACGAACTACCGTGAGGTAAATAAGAATCGTCAATGAGCAGTACGGACTAAACAGCACCTGCCAATACCAGTTACGAGGTTTGAAACCTAGACCAGATACCATGCTTGAGCAAATTGCCCAAATCAGTAGTGGTGAAATAATGGCATTGAAACCGCCGATTGAAGCGGAATACAGTTCTGGGTCCCACATAACCATAGCTACGTGATAAAAACCAAGAACCAGTGATAAGGCTCGAAACAGAGCCTTATCAACAGGAGCATGTAGCTTAGCTACCTGCGCAGCGAGGTTACTCACTGTCTTTGTCCATCATTTCAGAGTGCTCTAACCAAAGAGCGTTGATGATGCCGAATGCACAAGCGAGTAATACACCCAGAATCCATGCGAAATACCACATAATCGTTACTCCTTAGTAAGCTGAAACGTCGTTGTCTTCGATGTGTTTCTTATCAAGACGACCAAACATTTTGTAGTATGTCCAAGTCGTGTAGCCAAGAATCACAGGCACCATTACCGCAGCAACAAGTGTCATCAGACCAAGTGTCAGTTCACTTGCTGTTGAGTCCCACATCGTTAAGCTGTGGCTAGGTACTAAGCTTGAAGGCATTACGAATGGGAACATCGCAAAACCAGCCGTTAGAATCACACCTGCGTTAGCAAGACTTGAGAACAAGAAAGCAAAACCACCGCGTTCTACGCGAGACGCTAATACCGCTAGCAGTGGCATTAGCACACCGATAACTGGCGCTGCCCACATTGCAGGGTAAGTTTCAAAGTTCTGCATCCATGCACCTGCTTGGATTGCCACTTCTTTATTCAGAGGGTTTGATGCTGCCATCGTATCGATAGCACTTGTAATCACGTAACCGTCGATAGATTGAACCCAAAAACCGCCAAGAACAAATAGTACCGCTACGATCAAACCTGATACTTGAGCAACGTTACGTGCACGTACGTGTAGCGCTTCTGTTGTCTTCATCTGTAACCAAGTTGCACCTTGAAGTACGAATAGCATCAAGCTAAGCACACCACACAGCAGAGCAAATGGGTTAAGTAGCGCAAAGAATGAACCTTTGTACTCAGACATTAGTAGGTCGTTCAGTTCAAATGGAACACCTTGAAGCAGGTTACCAAATGCCACGCCAAAGATGATTGGTGGCACTGTACCGCTCACACAAAGCGCGTAGTCCCAAGCATGACGCCATTTTGGATCTTCGATCTTTGAACGGTAATCAAGACCAAGCGGACGTAACCAAAGCGCAGCTAGAGTTATGTACATTGCTAGGTAGAAGCCAGAAAACGACGTTGCGTAAACTAGTGGCCATGCTGCAAATAGTGCACCACCTGCTGTGATCAACCAAACTTGGTTACCATCCCAGTGAGGAGCAATAGTGTTGAGCATAATACGACGCTCAGTGTCGCTTTTACCGATAACAGGCGAAAGCGAAGCAACACCCATATCGAAACCATCTGTAACAGCGAAACCAACTAGCAGAACACCAATCAGAACCCACCAGATAAGTCGTAAGATTTCGTAATCAAACATAATATTCCCTCACTTAAACTTCGACTGAACGGCCGACTTTGTCTTCAACAGAGTTAGCTTCTTGTTCGAAGTGGTAGCGACCAGTTTTCAGGCTGCTAGGACCTTTACGTGCAAATTTAAGCATTAGGTAAACTTCAGCAATCAAGAACACTGTGTACAGTGCTAGGATAGCGAATAGAGAAGTCCATAATTCACCAATTGTTAGAGCTGAAGCAGCAACATGTGTCGGAAGGATTTCACCTACCGCCCATGGCTGACGACCATACTCGGCAACAAACCAACCTGCTTCAATTGCAATCCAAGGAAGAGGAATGCTGAATAGCGCCGCTTTAAAAATCCAAGGTTTTTGCTCGATTTTCTGGCGACATGTTTGAACGAATGCAGCACCAAATACGAATAGCATGATAAAGCCACACGCAACCATGATACGGAACGACCAGAATAGAGGCCAAACCGTTGGGATAGAATCATCCGCTGCCGCTTGAATTTGCTCTTCTGTCGCATCAACAACATTTTCAGTGTAACGCTTCAGAAGTAGGCCATAACCTAGGTCACCTTTCACTTCATCAAACGCTGCCATGTTTTCTTCTGATTTATCACCCGCACGTAGCTTCTCTAGAAGCTCATACGCGTACATACCAGTACGAACACGTTCAACGTGGTCATCACGCAGATCGCGTAGACCTGTTACTTGCTCATCTAGAGAACGCGTCGCGATAATGCCCATAACGTAAGGGATCTTAATCGCATAGTCTGTGTGCATTGTCTCTTGATTAGGCATACCGAACAGCGTAAATGCCGCAGGAGCAGGCTCTGTGTGCCATTCCGCTTCAATCGCAGCAAGTTTCACCTTCTGAACTTCACCAAGCTCATAGCCAGATTCATCACCAAGAACGATAACAGATAAGATAGCTGCCATACCGAAAGAAGCTGCGATAGCAAATGAACGACGAGCGAATGCGATGTCACGACCTTTTAATAGGTAGTAGGAGCTGATGCCTAGAATGAACATTGCGCCAGTCGTGTAGCCAGATGCTACGGTATGAACGAATTTAACCTGAGCAACTGGGTTTAGAACAACCTCAGCAAAGCTCACCATTTCCATACGCATGGTTTCAAAGTTAAATTCAGCGCCAACTGGGTTTTGCATCCAGCCGTTTGCTACCAAGATCCAAAGTGCAGAGAAGTTAGAACCTAGCGCAACTAACCAAGTAACAACAAGGTGTTGACGTTTTGAGAGACGATCCCAGCCAAAGAAGAAAAGACCTACAAAGGTGGACTCTAAGAAGAAGGCAACTAAGGCTTCAATCGCCAAAGGTGCGCCGAAAATATCACCTACGTAATGCGAATAGTAAGACCAGTTAGTACCGAACTGGAACTCCATGGTAAGGCCGGTAGCCACACCAAGTGCAAAGTTAATACCGAATAGCTTACCCCAGAACTTTGTCATGTCCTTATAGATTTGCTTGTTCGTCATTACGTACATTGATTCCATGATAGCCAGTAAGAAGGCCATACCTAGAGTCAACGGTACGAATAGGAAGTGATACATCGCTGTCAGTGCAAACTGCAACCGCGATAGATCAACAACATCGATCATGATTACTCCTATGTGTCGGCTGAAGACACTTTCTACATTAATGCATTGTTATTAAGCGTTGAGCAAACTTAAACAGTGTTATAAAAGATAGCCAACCTGTTGCAAAAATGTACCGTAATGGTTAGTTAATTGTTAAGCATCAGCTAATATAGCTGGCGCTAATATTACTGCTAAAAACAGGTTGTTTCAAAAGGTTTATAGCCAGAGTTCGCTTTGATTTGTATCAAGTTTTGTACTGCATTTTTGACTAAAAAACCATCACATTGATCTACATCAACAGTTTGAAGGGTGTTTTGTTACGAAGGGGTTATTGGTGACAGGCCATTAAGTATTTATGCAAAACAAGCAGTTAACAAGTCACTCAATTGCGCTACCTATTAAGTAGTAAGTAAATTACATTAGTGTGATATAGATCACCAAAAGAAAAAGCCAGCTTCTGAGAGCTGGCTACTGAAAACTTATTTTTCAATTCCGAAATGAAGATAAGCGCGATCTGTGGCAATTCTTCCGCGTGGTGTTCGTTGCAGGTAGCCTTGCTGAATCAGGTAAGGTTCAAGAACATCTTCAATGGTGTCTTTTTCCTCACCTATTGCAGCCGCCATGTTGTCCAATCCGACAGGACCGCCACCAAACTTCTCCATAATCGCCAGAAGCAACTTTCTATCCATATAGTCGAAGCCTTGCGCATCGACATCCAGCATATTGAGTGCTTTGTCTGCGACCTCTGCGCAGATGTGACCGTTACCTTTCACTTCTGCATAGTCACGAACTCGTCGTAACAGGCGGTTGGCGATTCGCGGTGTCCCACGGGCACGTCTTGCCACTTCCAGCGCTCCCTCAGACTCCATAGATAGACCTAAACAGTCAGCACTGCGCTGAACAATGTTTTGCAAGTCTGGGATTTTGTAGTACTCCAAACGCTGAGTAATACCAAAGCGATCGCGCAATGGCGAAGTCAACGAGCCTGCGCGCGTCGTTGCCCCAATCAGAGTAAAGGGAGGCAAATCGATTTTTATAGAACGAGCAGCCGGGCCTTCACCAATCATGATATCAAGTTGGTAATCTTCCATCGCCGGATAAAGTACCTCTTCAACCATAGGGCTAAGTCGGTGAATCTCGTCAATGAAAAGAACGTCATTCTCTTCGAGGTTGGTGAGTAGCGCTGCCAGATCGCCAGCCTTTTCAAGTACCGGACCAGAGGTAGTACGAATATTCACGTCCATCTCGTTGGCAACAATATTGGCAAGTGTTGTTTTACCCAAACCAGGAGGACCAAATATCAATAAATGATCGAGCGCTTCACTACGTAGCTGTGCTGCTTTGATGAAGATCTCCATCTGATCACGAACATGATCTTGGCCTTTGTAGTCTTCGAGTTTCTTCGGACGTATCGCACGATCGATAACATCCTCTTCTTTATACACCGTGTTATCTGGTGCGATTAATCGATCCGCTTCAATCATTGTTCAAGCCTTTTCTATACCATCGACTTCAGCGCTTCACGAATAAGCTGCTCACTGCTCATCTCGTCTGTCTTCACCTGTGAAACCACTTTAGATGCCTGAGTCGGCTTATAGCCTAACGCCAGTAGCGCACTGATCGCTTCTTCCTCAGCATTTGACTGAGCGGGTTGCGGCGCTGAGTCTACAGGAGCAGCATCAGTAAACGGAGTAAATAGGTCACCCGCGCTCCAACCTTTTAGCCTGTCCTTCATTTCTACTACAAGGCGCTCTGCTGTTTTCTTACCCACACCCGGCAATTTAACTAAGGTCGAAACATCTTCACGCTCAACACTGGCGACAAACTGACTCGCTGTCATTCCCGAAAGAATCGCTAAACCGAGCTTAGGACCGACACCATTGGCCTTAATCACTTCACGGAACAAGGCGCGCTCTTTAACGGTATTGAAACCATACAGTAACTGGGCATCTTCTCGGACAACAAAGTGAGTATAGATGATCGCTTCTTCACCGATACTCGGTAGCTCATAGAAGCAGCTCATTGGCATTTGCACTTCGTAGCCAATGCCGTTAACTTCAATCAGTAGTTCAGGGGGTTGTTTCTCGATAAGAATGCCGCGCAGACGTCCAATCACGGTAGTTACTCTTTGGAAATGAATTTGCGACAGGATAATAAAGAACTGGATAGACATCCAGTCCTTTATGATTTGGAGCTAGATTTTTGAGACAACTTGATCAAGTTGCGAAGTTAAGGTTCTTACTGCGTCTACCTGTGAGGTCAATTGCGCACCATTTTGCGCTACGTTTTCGGAAATTGTTTTCGTTTCAACCACGCCATTTGCCACTTCACTGCTCGCTTGGTCGAGCTCTTTCAGTGCCATCATTTGATTGGACATGATATTGGCAAGTCCGTTGACGTCTTGTGAGATGGCAGAAACTTCGGCAATCATCGACTTCATTTTCACCGCACTTGAATTGACGACATCCTGTCCGTGTTTGACTTCCTGCTCGCTGCGATCGAGCAAGTTTCTAATCTCTATCACCGACTGGCTACTTTTAGCGGAAAGGTCACGCACTTGCTCGGCCACTACGGCAAAACCGCGACCTTGCTCCCCCGCCCTCGCCGCTTCAATTGCAGCATTGAGCGCCAGTAAGTTAGTTTGTTCTGCAACAGAGGTGATCAAATCGGCTACTTTCATGATCTCTTCATGGCTACCAATAATTTGACTAATTGCTGAGGTTGAGTCTTCTAGCAACTGCGAACTGGTTTCCGCTTGTTGGTGAACGGCATCACTGCGCTCTCTGAGCTCATCGACAAAACGGGTTGAACCTTCTATTCCTTCGGCAAGTTGGTGAACTTGCTGGCTCATCTGCTCTGCCGCACTAGCCTGAGATTCACAGTTGATGTTCAAGTTCGAGACCTGATCGTCTAGCGTCAATGACTGAGATTCCAGCGTTTGAGAGACATCTTTAAGCTGAATTGAGTTTTGATTGGCTTGCTCAAGAACATGGGATAGATTCTGTTCACCGAGTGTGGCTTTCTCTGCAATCGCTTCACTATCACTTTTAGCCCGCTCGGCGATCTCTATCGCTTTATCTCTTTGCTTAGCGGTGAACGCCTGAGCAATACAGATCACCACTAAAGGCAATACCGTTCCAGACCAAATTTCAACACGTTGCGCAGATTCAGAGAGCTCTAACACCGGAAACGAACGGCCAGAAACATGCATAAAGGTCATGATGGCGGAACACAAGATAACCGTCACACTCCAACTGATCGCAACCATTCGTGTACCGGATAGGAAGAACGCCACCACAAGTAAGGGAACCCAGTAAGTTTGGGTCGACTCCACCACACCGCCACTTTGGTAAATGATATTAAGGGCATGCACCGACATACCGATAAAACCGAGGTTAAGTGCAATTGTCGGGTTCTTTAACAGTTTTAGGCAAACGGCAGCAAAGAGCTCGAATCCAATCAGCAGTATCGAAGTCATAATTAAGCCATCATGACCGTGCTTAGACCACTTTATCAGGCTATAAACGCCGACGAGAAAGGCGATGAAAGTAAATAGAGAGAGGGTGTCCGCCTGACGCTGTTGATTTTTCGTCCATTGAGATTGCTTGGGCATACAGAATTGTCGCCACACGTTGACAGGGTTCATGTTCAATCTTCCTTGACTGATATCTTATTAGACCTCTGACCACTATATTAATGCAACATTTTTATAACAAACCCAGTAATCAGATCTGTTTTATATGTCTCAGTTTTGCACCAATAGGAAGTAAATAGTGTGGAATGGCTAACGGTAACGTCCGCGTCTCGCGCTGGTCGCTTTGCCTGCTAAAGCTACCAAGGTTTTGTTGGTGTTGGCGTGACAGATTGCGACACCGAGGGCATCGGCCGCATCAGCTTGAGGCTTAGACGGGAGTTTAAGCATATGTTGAACCATATGCTGCACTTGCTCTTTATCCGCAGCACCTGTACCAACCACGGCTTGCTTAATCAGACGAGCCGCATACTCGTAAACGGGCAAATCGGCGTTGACCGCTGCTACAATTGCGCTGCCGCGAGCTTGACCAAGTTTGAGCGCAGAGTCTGCATTTCGTGCCATAAAGACCTGCTCGATGGCGAACACATCAGGTTGAAACTGAGTGATGATCTCTGATACACCCGCGTAGATTTGCTTAAGGCGACCGGGCAGCTCTTTTTCGGAGGTACGAATACAGCCGCTACCAAGATATTGCAGATGGCGACCCGTTTGACGAATCACACCATAGCCTGTGATACGAGAACCCGGGTCAATACCAAGTATGATTGACATTGTTTTCTTTATTATCGCGTTAATCTAGCTCGACATCTTAATCTAGCTCAGAGGCTATAGCGAGGTAATTATCGCTCGGCTAGACAATCCCGATTCTAATCCCACCTCTAATACTTGGGTCGGTTCATGAACCAGCTTTTCCCCAGTCCAGTAATCGTACCAATAGACAGGGAAGTTGGCAGTTAACGTGACTTCTCTGGCGGTACTTTGATAATTGAACAAACAGTGGAGATCATTTCGCTCAGTCAGTTGCAGAAAAGCATGGTGAAGATTGAGCGCCGTGAATCTTGCTGCCTCCTGATTGTGTCTATGTCGAATAGTCAGTTTAGCCAACGTTTTTTTAGCGAATGGCGTGAGTTCCGGTAACGGATCACCAGAAAGTAACAAGCCCCCACTCGCCAACAGCGCATCTCGATGGAACTCGTAATACTTCCTCTCGGTTGCCTGATTGGCTAAAGAGACAAACGTCGCGCAGTCCGGATCGATTTGCCATAGTTTTCTATGCTGCCAACTGCGGTAAAACGTCTCTTTGGCAATCTGTTCAAACCTTGTCGCGCAGCGTTCTACGTCATCAGACACTCGCATGGCATCCACCAGCCCCAACGATGGCCACATTGGCGCATTGCATCCAAGTACTAATGCATCCCCCGCCCCTTCAATAATGGCTTGCATGCCTAAGCGATAGGCTTCGACACCTGTGACACCTGACTGACTGCGAACCCCTTTCAATGTTCCCCAGTAGTTAGCGTCAAGTTTAAACATTTCGACGCCCCACTCTTCACGCATGGTACGAACGACACGCGTTAGGTGTTCTTGGACTTGTAGATTAGTGGTATCGAGGATATACCATGGAGTGCAGCGCCAACCGGCATAAGTGACATCTTCGGCTTTGAGCAATCTTCCATCTTCATGACGAACAAACCAATCGGGATGATTGCGGAAAATCTCAGACTCGGGCTGCGCAATAAAAGGCGCAAGCCAAATAGCAGGCTTTTTACCATTTGAGCAGATTTCTCTGAGGACAGATTTAATACCAGAAGGGAATTTGTCAGAGGGCGTTAACCAATCTCCCATGAATGCTTGGTATCCATCATCAAGCAGGACGTAGTCAAACGGCTTTAGATGCTCACGCATCTGTTCAACATTGGCGTGTATATTTTGCTCGGTCACTTCAGCGTAGTAGGCATACCATGAGCACCATCCTAGAGGCGAATCTTGTGTCACGCCTTTCCGTACCGGATGCTGACCCTGTATCAAACGACTGTATTGCAGATAGAGCTCAGACAAAGACTCTCCCCTTAAAACCACAACGGATTCTAAACGATTCGTTGACCAATCTTGCGGGGCAGTTTGCTCCCCATCTATGTAAGCATTGATCTTAACTCGGCCATTCTCATCGCTCACAGTGAAATACCCAGCAAAACGATGACAAGAGGTAAAGCCGAACAACGCATAGCCAAGCGAGTCTTCTACCACTAGGTAATTGTAGTAACGTTTAGGAGCTTTAGAAGCGTAGAGTCGATAGCTAGAGCTGTTGTCTGGGCAGCGACCAATATCAACTGGATCTTCGTAAGTACCAGTGGTTTGAGCCAGCATTTGAAAACCGTCCCCCAACAAGGTGGCGCGACGTTCAAAATCAAAATCTGTCTGAAAAATCAGAAACTGATCATCGACGGGATCATTGGATAACCCCCGATAAGTAAAGGTAACCTGATTACCGATAGCTTCAGCACTCAGATCGCTGTTAGGAATAGTAAGGATACGCTCGTGGGCTAAATGCAGGAGTTGCGACATATCACGCTCTGCTTTGTCGTTATTTTTCTCAATTAGAGCATTGGTGTAATTCGATGTCTATTTGGTCATCAACGCATTACGTAACGGCGATCACGTTTCTATCATCCTTGGAGGCGAGACAACCCAATTTTTCTCATTAAGTGAAAAACGAAAAAACCCTCCAACTCCGGGAGGGTCTCAACACAAAGCGTTACACTGCAGCCCAGTTTAGATGAAGACCAACGCCGACATCTTCCACTTTTGAGTGCTTGGCCAACGCAATCTTGTATTTTAGGCTCGTACAATGACAAGGGTGAATCACGTCTATGTTTTGTTGAGTGAAATACTCCAGTGTACCTACCGCTTGATGCTCTGTCGGTTCTATTAGGTGGAAACCACCAATAACATCGATAACTCTATCTTCATCAATGAGTGTCTTAGCTTGATCAATAATGTTGCAAATTCCAGCGTGCGAGCAACCGGTAACAATTGCGATTCCATCAGGGAGTTTAATGGCTAGTGCAGAATCATCTTTAACAAAGTCGTTAATCAACGCGCCCGAACACTCACACTTGCCAACCGGTTCGGTATTTTCAAAATCGTTGCTTCGTGCAATCTCTCCTAAAAACAGCATGTTCTCAGTTACCCAAACGGGCTCGCGCGACAACTTCAAATCAAAGTGTTTGGCCAATTCCTCACGGCTCAGCGTAGCCCCGATTGACTCACTCTCATACTCTTTGTGATTAAAAGCCTCTGGATGAGCGATAAGTGTCGGTTTATGTCCATTTCCTTGTGATTCAAGCAGCTTGGTAAGAGGCAATAAACCGCCGGTATGGTCATTGTGGCCATGAGAAATCACAACGTAGTCGATATCGACAAGCGTTTCGCCCATCTGTTGAGCATTTTTAATAAAAATGTCGGAATAGCCGACATCGAACAGTACCTTGTGAGTTCCGTCCTTGATTAGATACGATACAGCGGGTTCCCCCAAATAGTAACGGTCGATAATGGTGTTATTATCGACTAAGACTTTTAATTCCACTTTACTCATGCCTTAAGTTAACAAATGGGACAAATTGCTTATCAAGCTAACAAAAACTGACATGCTCAACAATCCATTGTCGCTGGATATGCGACGACAAAGTTAGAAACGAAAAAACCCTCCAACTCCGGAGGGTGAAAAGGCAGTGGATTGTGCGTTAAGCGTCCTGCTTATAAAAGCCCACCGAAGTGGGCTACAAACGTAGAGGTGAAGAGAATCTTAGAATGCGTAAGCCAGTTTTAGGAATGACTCGATATCACCTTTCTGCAGACCCGTTCCTTTTGCAGAATCGTAGCCTTCGTCAGATACGTGGTATGCGATATCAACCAGTGCCGTAAAGTTATCTGTGAACGCGTAAGAACCACCGAAGTTAACCGCTTCGCGTGTCTCTTCAATCGTTACGTAACCTGCAGCTAGGTAAAGAGCGTCAAGTGTGTAGCCAACTGACGTGTTGTACATTTTAACTTTCTTACCGTCAGCAAATTCTTCTTCAGCAACGGTTGCACCAATACCTACTGCGCCAAGATTAACTGCACCGTTTACTAGGTATAGCTTATCTGTCTCACCTTCAGTTTCATCGTTATCTTCGTAACCAAGGTTAACCATAAATGTTTCGTTTTCGTAACCTAGGTAGCCGTTGTAACCACTTTGACGATCGGTGCCTTCATAGTTACGGTCACCAAAATAAGAGATACCGTATTTAACACCTTCTTTGTCGCCTTCAAACTTCACCACTTGGCGAGCATCTGACGCATCGTTTGGTGACCATAGGAACTCGATAGTTTTATCCGCTGCACCGTCAACTGCATCTAGCGCTGTGTCGTTTGCGTAACCGATAGACGCTACACCAGCACCCGTTTTGTAACCAACCCACGTGTCAGTGATCGTAAACGTAGAATCAGAAGTTCCGTAGTCGTCTTCAATATCAAACTCACCACCAAACTTACCAACAATGTTGCCATTTTCGTAGTCAGCGAAAATATCAAAACCCGTTACGCCACCGTTATAGAACTCTTCGTCTTTAGCTGATGAGTCATTATTAACCTCACCACCTTCTTTACGGTTTTCTTGGTAATAACCACCGATAGCAAACTCACCTGATACAGTGAACTGATCACCTGAAAGTGCTTCTGCCGCTACTGCTGACCCGGCTACAAGAGATAGTGCTACTGCTAGTGCTGTCTTTTTCATTTCTTTGTTCCTATAGATTTTTATTTATGAGCGTCAAATGCCATCTGCACGCTCTGAAAACAAAAACTATTGGCGCTAGTAATGATTCACAAATGAATCAATAAAAAAGCAGCTCTGCGATTGTGATTAAGGGTAAATGAAAAAACTAAATTCACCTGAATATCAGCAGAAGAGGCCAATTAAACTAAGGCATTTCTGAGTAATCAAGCGATTAGTCCACACGAGCTATTTTGCAAAAGAAGGCCGCATACAAAGTTCAAAACCTCAACGAAAAATTCCTGCGGTGGGTGCATGTAAACACACATTTTTATCTTTCTATGCCTAAACTTAAGGGTGAGTTGATAGTTGGACATATCAGGTGAAGAGAGAAAAATCGAACAAACTCATCCTTCTTATCTGCTGGCTTTGGTGTAGCCTCTCCTTCGCAGCGCCATTGAAAGTCGCACAAGACTTATGGCCTCCTTATGTAATGAACTCTGCCCTCGGCAGTGGTATTGCTCATGACTTAGTGATTGAAGGATTGATTTCTGCGGGTTTTGAAGTGGATTACTCGGTTAAACCTTGGACACGAGTTCTTAAAGAAACTATCAATGGTAAAAATGATGTAATCATCGCGATTTGGAAAACTGAACAGCGATCTAGGGATTACATTTTTACTGATATGTACATGCACAACAGAATGGCGGTCGTTTCACGCCAAGAAGCTAATTTCGAGTTTTCCTCTCTCGATAGCTTGGCGGGAATTCGCGTAGCGATGATCGATAACTATGCCTACGGAGCAAAGCTTATAGATTACCAAGAACTAATTCCAATAAGCTCGATTCATTTGCCCAATAGTATTCGCCTTATCCTGACGGATAGAGCAGATGTCCTAGTCACCGACGAAGCCGTTGGTCGCTGGACAATTAAAGAAATGAGAGTTGATGCTTCGAAACTGAGTTTCAGTCCAGTCTATCTCGATACAACCCCACTCTATGCAGCCGTGAGAAAAAGCCACCCTCAAGCACAACAGATCGTCTCTGCCCTTAACGCCTATTTCAAAAATCATGGCAAACAGAAGCTTGATGCACTTAAAATTAAGTATGGCCTCTCAGAAAATTGAAGCTCATTTCAATAAGCAAAAAAATACCAGCCGCTTGGCTGGTATTTTTAGTTCTAGTGTCGATTATGCCACTTCGATAGGGCCACCGAACGACGTCACTGGCGGAACTTTACCAGTGAACTTCTCGAAGTCCACGATACAAGTGTTAGCCGATGTCGCCTGTGCTAGCTCTGAAGAACCGATGTCTTGAGTTAGCGTGTTTGGATCGCCGTAAGTACAGATTGCGCCCTCTTTCTCGTTTAGAGGACCATACCATGCACCTTCCTCGATACGGATAACACCGCGAGGGTAGCTATCAGTAACCACAGCACCTGCTAGAAGCTGACCACGGTCATTGAAGACGTGCACTAGGTCACCATCTTTGATACCCTTCGCTTTCGCATCCACAGGGTTGATGTAAACAGGTTCACGACCTTGTACCGCATACGTTGCGCGGAACTCTTCAGATTCACACATCTGAGAGTGCAGACGCTTATCTGGGTGACAAGATTGTAGCCAGTACGGGTGTTTGTCTGAACCAGGACCACCGTGTGAACGTTCTGATTTCTCGAACCACATTGGGTGCTCTTGACAGTGCTCGTAACCGTAACGACCGATCTTACGAGAAGTGATCTCGATGAAGCCAGACGGCGTACCTAGAGCGTTGATTTCTGGGTCTTTACGGAAGTCAGCATGACGAACCCAAGGCTTGCCTTGACCGAAGTCTAGTACGCTTTTCTCCCAGAACTCAGCAAACTCTGGCATCTCAAACTTGCCTTCGTTGGCTTTCTTACAATCATTGTACAGGCTTTCGATCCATTCCATCTCGCTCATACCACGCGTGTACTCGTCACGACGACCAAAGCGTTGAGTTAGCTCACTCATGATCTGGAAGTCAGGCTTAGATTGGAACAATGGATCGACAAGGCGATGCATTGCGATCAAACCTTTGCTTGAGTACGAACCGTATACGTCGATGTCGTTACGTTCCCACTGAGTACAAGCAGGCAGTACGATGTCTGAGAAACGACACGTTGCAGTCCAAGCAAACTCAACAGTCACAACCGTTTGAAGTTTCTTGAATGCTTTCTTCATGCGGTTACGATCTTGGTGGTGGTGCCAAGGATTGTTACCTGAGATCACCATCATTTTGAAGTCAGGCAGTTTAACTTTACCGCCGTTGTAACGGATCTCTTTACCCGGCTCCAATAGACAGTCGATCCAGCGCGCTACAGGAATAGTGCGGCTATAACCGTTAAAGTCATTGTTATCCCATTTAGGCTTCATACCCGTATCTAGGTTACGAGGGAAGCCACCAGGGCCCGCAAAGCCCGTTGAAGGAACACCGATACTTGAGTAGTGGTGACCGTAAGAAATACCACCACCCGGTAGACCAATTTGACCGACCATTGCAGCCACAACAGCACCTGCCCAGTATGGCTGTTCACCATGCTCTTGGCGTTGGATACACCATCCCATTAGGATCTGAGTACGGCCGCTTACAAGCATACGTGCAAACTCACGAATCTTGTCCGCTTTCACGCCACAGATTTCCGCAGCCCATTCAGGTGTTTTCACCACTTTATCTTTGGTTTCGCCCTGAACGTACTGAATGAACTCATCAAAACCTAGACAGTAAGTGTCGATAAACTTCTTGTCGTAAAGGTCTTCGTTGTAAAGAACGTGTGCCACAGCCAGCATGAAGGCAACGTCTGTCATTGGGTTAATGTACAGATGGTCGTTCTCTAGGTAACGCTGAGTTTTGTTCTTCACTGGGTCAACAGAAAGTACGTTGATCTCGCCTTTTGCTACTTTCTCTTTTAGCTGAGCTAAGTAGTCAAATGACTCGTGAGTTTCACAGTTCCAACCGACTTGCAGGTTCTTCACAGGGTCATTTGCCCAAAGAATAATGTTGTCTGCATTTTCTAGAATTTCAGACCAAGAAGTACCTTGTGCGTATACTTCTGTAGAACCTAGTACGTATGGCAGAATCGTTTGACCAGCACCTGTCGAGTAGTCACCCACTTTAGTGATGAAGTTACCGTGCATACCAACCGCGCGCTGCATGTGCGCAGTACAGTTGTTGAAAGCACCAGTTTGGTTCCAACCCGTTTGACCTGCATGCAGTGCCCACGGACCGTAGTCTTTCTGCACACGCTCAAGTTCACGGTAGAACAAGTCTAAAGCTTCATCCCAAGTAACACGGATGAAACGGTTGTCACCGCGTGTCTCTGCGCTGTATTTATGTTTCTTAAGCCAATCTAGACGCACCATAGGGTAACGTACACGTGATGGGCTGTAGATAATACCTTTGATGCCGTTCAGCATCTCTGTCGGGTTTTTATCTGTTTCTAGCGGTTTGATTTCTTGAACTTTACCCGCGTAGATGTGGGCGCGGAATGCGCCCCAGTGTGAACCAGTTACCTTCCAAGTCCCTGTCGTTTCCGCAGCGCTTGCAGAAGCAGATGCCAATAAGCTTGGACCGATGACTGATGCTGCGCTCGTTGTCGCTACACCTTTTAGAAAACTTCTTCGTGTAATAGCCATTTCAAATACTCCGTCTGACGCTTATTAGTGGTGGCCTTCAGCATAATCTGAAGAGTGCTTCTGTAGGTACTTCAAGATCAGTGCTTCACTATCTGTATCTAGGTTAACGAACGCAAGCATACCGTCGAACATACCTGGCCAAGTGTTCGCATCGAAGTGCGCTTCATCTGGTTGGGTGTGACATACAGAACAGTTTGTCTTATACGCTTCTTTCGATTTTTCCCAAACTGGAGTGATGTCGTTCAACATTGACTCTTTCTTCAGCCATACTGTTGCTGCCACTTTCTCCCATGGAAGACCTGTCAGCTCATCCACTTTCTTCTCGCCAGTCGTCACAATACTATCGTCTGTTGATGCTTCTTTAAGAAGAGACGCAACAGCAATGTTTTTACCAAAGTCTTCTTGGATTACACGACCGAAGCCTTTCGCTTTACGCCAGCCGTCGATTTCAATTGAAACAAAATCGCCTTTCTCTTCCAGTACTTTTACTGAAGAAGCTGGATTTAGAAGACCGGCTTCTTTTTGACCTTCTGCGTCAAAGTAGATAGGTAGGTGACGCACACTCACTAATGTTTGGCCTGCATCGTAGCTAGTGTTCGAAGCTAGAGATTCTAGATCGCCGACGATACCACCAATGCTATCCATACCCGCAGGCAGTTTGTGGGCAATACCTTTGTGACAGTCAACACAGCTCTGATCTTTTTCTGCCGCTTGCTTCATCTGGATACGAGCCGTTGGAGACATTTGCTCGAAGTCCATCGATTCATAGTTGTGACAGTTTTTACACTCTAGGGATTTGTTTGCAGAGAAACGATCCCATTCATGTTTAGCAAGCTCGATACGACGCTCTTCAAATACACCTGGTTCATCATAGTTACCAAATACTTGTGCGAATACTTCTTTAGAAGCCTGCATCTTACGTGCAATTTTGTCTGTCCAGTTATGAGGAACGTGACAGTCAGGACAAGTCGCGCGCACACCAGAGTGGTTTTTCCAGTGAACGGTTTCTTGTAGCTCAACGTATACATTGTCACGCATGGTATGACAACTAATACAGAATTCTTCAGTGTTGGTCGCTTCTAAAGCAGTGTTGAAACCACCCCAGAAGATAACACCCGCGATAAAGCCGCCCATCGTCAGCACACCTAGGCTGATATGAACCGCTGGGCGCGTCATGGTGCGCCACAGTTTAACAATCAATGATTTCATGGTTTGCTCTCTTAAAATTTTTATAAAAATGTGGAATTGAGCTCAATGGCTTACATGCCATGGGCGCCAGGTGGTCCCATTACGAATACTTGAAGCATCCATACTAGGAATCCGTAGCCACCTACGAATGCCACACTTAAAACTGGGAAGAGAACAACCGCGATGAAGAGGAATGACTTCCACTCCAGAGAGCGTTTTTCACCACTCTCGATTTTGTTAACATCACTCATACATTTGCCTATTTTGTATCTAGTGTTTTTGGTTAGCTCTTGTCGTCGAGCCAATTTTTTTACTATCTCTAAGTAGAAATGTTAGACCATACTAATCGTAGGGTTCAATCAAATCCGCCCTTTCCAGCCTTGTTATTCAACACTTTTTTGAGCTCATCCAGAGATGTGTTTGATCGTGTTTTTATATATAAATTTGCCACCAAATATGAACAATTGTTAACGGAAACAAATCCATCAAAGACAACCAAAATGCGCAACATTTCAACAACAAAACGCAACATCTACCACGTTAGAGGCACACCATTCACGTGCTAACTTTAGCTCATTTGTAAATAAAATGTTTCAAAACCTGTCAATAAATCAGAGTGTTTTCGAATTTAATACAAGATGACGCACAACCAAATTCGCGTACAATATGCGGTGTTCGTGAGGGGGATATATGGATAGTGTGGTAGATATTTCGTGGTCAGTATTGGCACTGTTTTTTGGCCTACTCGTTATTCCGCTGTTCGTCAGCCAACACTACAAACTGAAGATCGGCAACGAAATCATTGTCAGTGTCGCTCGAATGACAGTGCAATTGCTGATGGTCGGTTTCTATCTGCAATACCTCTTTCAATTGAACAGCTTAACCATCAATGCACTTTGGCTATTGTTAATGACATTGATTGGCGCCAGCGCTATTGTTGGTAAAGCTAGATTGCCCAAAAAAGCCCTGTTGCTGCCAGTCACATTCGCCTTAATCGCAGGGCTATTCCCTATGCTTACGATTATCTCAGTGCTTGTGATTCAGCCACAGCCTCTATACAGCGCTCAATATATGATCCCATTGGCAGGGATGCTGCTGGGCAACTCTATGAGTGGCAATATTGTCGCACTGCAGAACGTGTTTACTGCTTTAGATGAGAGAAAAAGTGAATATGAGGCCGCCATATCACTCGGAGCCTCTCCTAAATATGCCACGCTACCTTTTGTGCAAGATGCAATGCGACGCTCACTCGCCCCAACTCTAGCCACAATGAGCACCACGGGGTTAGTTACTTTACCAGGTATGATGACGGGACAAATTTTAGGCGGGGCAAGTCCACTAGTTGCTATCAAATATCAGATTCTCATTATGGTGGCGATTCTGGTTATGATGTCTCTCTCTGTTATGCTCTCCTTACAACTGACGATCAAGAAATGCATTAATAACGAAGGAAGAGTACTGGTTAAGATCAAATCAGCCGACTGATCTTTAGTCGTCGATCCGCTGCCCTCAAGATCTTATCCACAGATTCTGTGGATAACCGTGGTGATACATAGGAAACAACTGGTCTAGCCAGAGTTCAAGTAAAATTTCGATAAAAATTTTCTTTGCATTCATACGCATATAATTTAATTCGAATAGCGTAATAAAACTGTCATTCAAAGCGTCTAGGTTCATACTAGCTAACCTAAGGAGGGCGTTATGCTGAACCTAACCAAGACTCATTGTGTGGATGTTGCAGAGATCGAGCTGAGCAATGCTCAAGATTGGCTGATCGACGAACCAGAGCAGATTGTTGCGATAGAAGAGATGTTTAGTGCTGAAGTGTATAGCTGGCATTAAAAAGGCCCACGTCTTGTGAGCCTTCAAATAAGTAAATGGCCTAGTCGCGTAGGTAGATGAGCCAGTACCACATGCCAACGAAAACGCCACCACCAATGATATTGCCAAGTGTCACTGGGATCAGGTTGTTGGTAATAAAGTCGATCATATTTAAGTCGGCGTAATCGGCAATGTTAGTACCTGTCATCTGCCAGAATTCCACTGGGGCAAAATTCTTGATACCAATAGCCATAGGCACTTGGAACATGTTAGCGATACAGTGTTCAAAGCCTGCGGAAACAAACATGGCAACTGGCAGGATCATCACCGCGATTTTGTCAGTTAGCGTACGGCCACTGAAGGTCATCCACACCGCGATACATACTAGAACATTACACATGACGCCAAGCGCAACCGCAGAAAGGAAGGTGTGATGCAGTTTGTGCTGGGAGATCGCCATTGCATTCAAACCCACTTGGCCATGATCGAACATGTATTGCTTGGTCAGAAGCATACAGATAACAAGTAGTAAGGCGCCCACTAAGTTACCGGCATACACGACTGCCCAGTGCTTAAACAGCATTTTCCAAGAGATTTTGCCACTTGCGCGCGCAACTAAAGTCAGCACCGAACTAGTAAACAGTTCACCGCCTGTCACGACCACTAGAATCAACCCTAAGCTAAAGGCTAACCCACCGAGCAGGCGTGTAATTCCCCAAGGTAAGTCACCAGCACCTGTCGTTACTATGGTATAGAAGACGAAAGCGATACCAATATGAATACCTGCTGAAATAGCTAATAGAAAAGATTTAACCGGATCTTTGGTCGCTTTGCCTACGCCGATTTCAGCAGCGCGCTCAGCCATTTGTGGTGGAAGTAGAGAATCAAACTGGTGGTTTAAGTTCATCATGGGTGAAACATTTTGCAACAAGTGGATTAGTGGAGGCGGATAATTACTCGATTTTTATTCAAATACAAGCGTTAATTAACCTCACAGAACAAAATGTTATTAATTGAAGAAAACTCGCGCCAAACTCTAAAAATCAACGACTAAAAATCACTAAATTAGTTTTCAATAATGAGAGAAAGATTCTTTCATATCAATAAATTAAAAACAAAATTAGTCTCGATTTTTTGTTCAAATACGATTTTAGTCTTATTTTTCATATTAATAGCCATTATTATTCATTATCGGCATTAAGACATACTCTACGTGCTACTAACCAGCAAAAACAGATAAGAATCTTTGATTCTGATCTATTCACAATGCGATTGAACAACTCCTAATCAATCCTAGCGATTCCTATAGCGAAAGTAAGGCTTAGCTAACACTTCTCAACTCGTAACATTGCCGATTTGTAACTTCATGATTAAGTTGAAATCAGTACTTTCGAAAAGGATTCAAATATGAAATTTACGCCTGAACATATGTCTGAACTAAACCTATTACTCCAGTTTGACATCAGCAGCGCTGCGACGGGTATTAAGGTTCATCATGAAGCGACTGAAGAGATGCAGGCGGCAGTTCAACGCCTTTACGAAAAAGGGTTGTGTACCTTACCTGACGGCGGCTACCTGACCGATGAAGGTATCGAAATGGCGGAACACGCAGATAAAGCGCTAAGAGTCCTTTCTAGTTAGCGCGAAAAGGCACAATTGGAGAATTGATGCCTTTGGTTGTCGAGAGATAGCGGTTATATCTCTCAACAATAGAGGAAACATCGATTTTCTTTAAACCTTCATTAAATACATCACGCCAGTTGTGTCCCTCTGGCGTGTTTTTGAATGCCAGATACAGCTCTTTGCTCGCAAGCAAGCGGCTGTTCATTTTAACGCGATTAGCTAGCATGTCTGATCTAGGATCAATGCCAATGAGATAGTCGAGTACATTTGAGTCGATAACCGCGGCATCGAGTCGTCCTTTAGCCACTTTATAGATGTTGCGTATATCATTAGCTGACGCTTCTACCTGAATCATTCCCTCTTCAACCAACAAGTCGAACTCAGCCGTATTCACATATCCTTGAACAACACCAATTCGGTATAAGGTTAGATCTTCCAGTGAACTCCACTCAATCGGAAACTTGATGTTCTCAACCAGTCCTAACGGTCCGCTGCCAATAGAGTCTGAGAAAACAAACTCGTCGGTGTTAAAGTAATATTCTGGAAAGTAGCCAACATACTTATCGTTTTTGCTGGCGAGCGCGACAGCACGTACCCAAGGTTTGAATTCGATAACAAGCTCATACCCCATTGCCGCAAACGCTTCGCGCGCAACTGCAACAGACAGGCCATATCCTTCGAGTTCTTCTCCTGAATAAGGGGGCCACTCTAGAGACGTCATATAGACTCTCTGAGTCGCCCCACTAGGAAATACGCTGACAATGAGTACTACCGCTAACAACCACTTCATGCTCACCTCTAACTCGCAGGCAGACACCACCTACATAGTTAATAATAGGCACAGTGGTTTATTTATCTAGGCACGCTCAAAACACCATTTGTATGGTTGAAGACGATCGTAGAGCCAGTTGAAGCCAGTCGCGTAAAAGAAAAAGAACACGAGAAATCCTGCTTCAAGCATAAGTGCTTGGAAGTAAGTAATATTTAGGAACCAAGCTATTGTCGGTAAAGTAATGAAAATCAACCCTCCCTCAAAGCCGACCGTATGCCAAATACGGGTTGATAGTGATCGCTCTGATCTAGGCGTTTCACATAGACGGTCAAAGCCAATGTTGTAAAAATAGTTCCACACTACGGTAAACAAACTCAGCCCGACGCCAACTACAACCAACTCACTCGCCCCTTTGCCCGAAAACATTGAGGCAACGGGAATAATGAGTGCTAAAGCAATCAGCTCAAAAAACAGTGCGTGGAAGATACGTTCTTTAGTTTGCATAATATTTTCTCTCTTTAATCACAAACAGTGGGCGTATATTCATCTATAATCTAGATACTTAAAAGTTAGATACCATCAGTAAAAACGATATGTTTAGTATTGAGCAGTTAGAGGCTTTTGTTGCCACCGTTGAAACTGGCTCCTTTTCAGCAGCCGCACGAAAGTTGGGGAAAGTTCAATCCGCCATCAGCCAACATGTTATGAACCTTGAGCTCGATTGTGGCGTTGAACTGTTTAACCGAGACGGACGCTACCCTGCGCTAACCGAGGAAGGTAAAAAGCTGCTTCCTCATGCCAACGCTACACTAAAGCAGCATAAGCGCTTAATAGAGTGCTCAGCCTCACTGTTTAAGGACGAAGAGTCGAGCATCAGCATCGCCATCGACGAAGGTATACCCGTAGAGAATTTCTCGCACGCACTAGAGACCGTATCCTCGACGTTTCCAAATCTAAAAGTAGAAATTCTTGTGGCTTCCAGTATCGATATTATCGAACTAGTCGCCGAAAAGCGTGTTACGACTGGTCTGGTATTTTCAGAGATAGAACTTCCACCCAACATCGACTTTGAATCCGTCGGTCACATTGAATTTGACCTCTACGTTGGTCAGACACATCCACTTGCAAATCAGCTCTCCGAGAACATCGACCAACTCTTGCTTCATAGGCAGTTGTTGTTACGCTCAAGAAATGCCAAAGTAAGTGGATTCCAGCAGGCTCATAGTCCAGAACTATGGTATGCAGACAGCTACTACGTACTATTGGAATTAATCAGTAAAGGATTTGGATGGGGGTTCTTACCTACTCATATCGCTTCTGCGTATGAGGAAAGTGGAAAAATCACCCGAATTCCAGTGCGCTATGAACAGCTTTACTGGCAAGCGAATGTCGACGTAATACAGCATCAAGGCTACGGCTTTAAACCGATACACCAACTCTTACGCAGTGAACTACGTAAGCTACTATCAAGGACGCAGGAATGAAAACACTCTCAATTGTCGGAGGCGGTTGGCTTGGAAAGCCTTTAGCTCAGTATTTAACGTCTATCGGCCATAAAGTATATGTGAGTAAAACCACCTCGGACGGCGTTGACGAGCTAAAAAAAGAGGGGCTCGAAGGCTTTAAATGCGATCTCAATAGTGGTGGAGAAGAACTTGGTCGCCATCTGACGCATTTCCCAAGCGAGATTGTCATTGGGTGCTTCCCTCCTGGGTTTCGTAAAGGCGGTGGACAGCAATACGTCAACCAATGGAAAGCGCTAATTGAAGCTGCTAAACAGAACGGTGTGTCTCGCGTAATCATGGTTAGTTCAACCACTGTATACCCTAGCCTTGCCACTGACATGGCCGAAGAAGACGCCTCCCTTGCCATCGCTGAAGGCAACCCTGATTTTAGCGACAACGCCACCATTATGCTTCAAGCTGAGAATGCGCTGATAAGCTCGGGGCTGAAGTTTGCCATTGTGCGATGCAGCGGATTGGTTGGCCCGGACCGTCACCCTTCTCGGTTTGCTAGCAAACTAAAACAAGTCAGCGCGCTTGCCCCTGCCAACATGATTCACTTACAAGACGCGATTGGCGCAGTCAGTTTTATGGCTTTGAACAATTCTTGTGAAGTCGTTAACGCGACAACGCCTAACACAGTGAGCAAAGCAGGGTTTTATCAAGCGGCTTTAAATAGTGTCGGAGCGACTGAACCTCTACCACCCGTTACCCAGCATCCTGACAAGAAAATTATCGCCAATAAGTTGGTAAGTCTAGGTTACCGATTCCACTACCAACACACATTAGAGTTGGTTTAACCACCAGAGAGTAAGTTATGAGCCAGCTAAAACTATATCAACACATTGAGCGACTTTGGTCTTACATGCAGCTTAATCACTCGCTAAAAAAATCTGACTGTATTTTTGTGTTGGGTAGCAACGACATAAGAGTCGCTGAATATGCCGCTCAATTGTTTCTGGAAGGATGGGCCAAAAAGCTTGTTTTCTCTGGAGGTGTAGGTCGCCTTACCGAAGGTGTGTTTGAATCATCGGAAGCACAAACCTTTGCTAACGTGGCGCGCGATATGGGTGTGCCTGCGGACAGTATCCTTATCGAGGGCAAGGCGACTAACACCGGCGAGAATGTACGATTTACCTATCAGCTAATGAAGCAATCAGGTGAAGATTTTAAGTCAATCATTTTGGTCCAGAAGCCCTATATGGAAAGGCGTACATACGCAACGTTTGCCAAACAATGGCCTGACTCTTACCAACATGTTTGCGTTACCTCGCCAAAGACTTCATTTTGTGACTATTTCAATGACGA
The DNA here is from genome assembly GCF_000772105.1 of Vibrio tubiashii ATCC 19109. Taxonomy (NCBI): domain Bacteria; kingdom Pseudomonadati; phylum Pseudomonadota; class Gammaproteobacteria; order Vibrionales; family Vibrionaceae; genus Vibrio; species Vibrio tubiashii. Next base: position 1,170,339 of record NZ_CP009354.1, on the reverse strand, counting down.
GATCGATTTAGATATGGTCGTCACAGCTATGCTTGGTGACTTCGAAAGAATCAAAACTTATCCGGCGAAAGGCTTCCAGATAGAGCAAGAGGTGCCTGAAGAGGTTGATTCGTCCTACCGAGCAATAAGACAAGTATTTGGCTAGAGAAGAGATGAGGCCTAACTGGTAGGCCTCGTATTCGATTAGAAGTAGTAAGAGATGCCCACTTCAAATTTATGGTCATGATCTTTTTCAGCAAATTTAATCTGCTTAACTTCCATATCTGAGCGAGTGTAGGTATGTGACGCTTCAATCCACCACTTACCATCAGTAGAAATTGGCTGACCATAACCCGTTTTTACTTTAAAAACATTCGCATCTAGCATCTGATTATTGGCATCTTTAAATTTGCCATCAAGATGCATAAATTGCGGCTGGAATACCACATATTGACCCTTTTCACCAATCGACAAAGAGCCAAACAGGTTTACTTGATAGCCTGATAAATCTGCTTTAGTTTTGTCTTTAACATCTTCACCCTGCGCAGAACCTGCGACATAAGCCACATTTGGGAAGATAGATAAGCTTTCCCACGGAGTGGTGACTTTCGCAATTGCGCCCAGTGCAACAATATCGCTACCGATACCATTCGACTTTTTCCAGCCTTTCATATAATCAACCGAGAAACCTGCTTGAGGCATCGCATCTAAACCAGTGTCGAGTACCTGAAAGTAACGTAAACGTGAATTCTGATCTTTCTTACCTATTGCATTGTTTTTCGTCGCCGAGCCGTGCTCTACCAGACCGATGAAGTTGTTACCCTCACTGTACGCACCAGCAATACCAACCATACCTTTTAGTGTGCCATCATTATCCAGCGTACCAAATGCAAACGAGTTAACTTTAGTCAGGTCACTCGGATCTGGTGTATTGTCTTCTGATGCATGAGCAGATATGGCAACAGAAGCCGCAATAGCGGTTAGCGATAAGGTAGCTAGAGTTTTTGCAAATTTGTTTTTCATAAGGATTACCCCAAGCGACTATGAGCAACATATGTCATAGATGAATAAAATTGATAGTGACTTTGTCGCACATGTCCTTGAATCTCGGAGCTGTTAGCTAGGAGTTTCGTCGAAAAGTTATCTTAACGAACATATTAAACTAACAAAGGCATCAATTAAACCCCAAAATGAAACACAAATGGGTGCATTAAATCATTTTTGAAACACAGTTTAGCTAAAAGCCTTATTTAACGGTGCTTTAAGAGACATATTCGATTACAGATTAATTGTAATTTTGTTGACTTAAATCAATATTGATAATTTGAGGATTGATTTTAGGCAATTGTGACTTTTAGTTAGCAAGCCCCCGAGGGTATTCGATCTGAGACCCATAAAAAAGCCGGAGCAGTTGCTCCGGCTTAGATTTACCTATCTCTAAGATGGTTAATGAATAGCGGCTTCTTTCTCGCTTAAGTATTTAAACTTGAGCTCATCGCCTTTGAGGTCAACTTTCACCGTACCACCGTCAACCAAAGAACCAAACAGTAGTTCGTTGGCTAAAGGCTTTTTAACCTGATCTTGAATCACTCGACCCATTGGGCGAGCGCCCATAGCCTTGTCATAACCTTTCAGCGCTAACCAGTGGCGAGCATCATCTGATACTTCAAGCGACACACCACGTACATCAAGTTGAGCTTGCAGCTCTACGATGAACTTATCGACAACTTGGTGGATTACATGCTCATCTAAGCTGTTGAACCAAATGATGTTATCCAGACGGTTACGGAACTCTGGGGTAAATACCTTCTTGATTTCAGACATAGCATCGTGACTATGATCTTGTTGGATCAAACCGATCGATTTCTTCTCTGTCATCTGAACGCCCGCGTTCGTCGTCATTACGACAATAACGTTGCGGAAATCCGCTTTACGACCGTTGTTGTCAGTCAGTGTACCGTTGTCCATTACCTGCAATAGCAGATTAAAGATATCTGGGTGAGCTTTCTCAATCTCATCAAGTAACACAACAGAGTGAGGATGTTTGATAACTGCATCAGTAAGCAGACCACCTTGGTCATAACCAACATAACCAGGAGGCGCACCAATCAAGCGGCTAACTGAGTGACGCTCGCCATACTCAGACATATCGAAGCGAAGTAGCTCGATACCTAGTAACTTAGAAAGCTGCACGGTGACTTCTGTTTTACCCACCCCTGTAGGGCCTGCAAATAAGAATGAACCTACTGGCTTATTGTCAGCACCAAGACCTGCACGAGTCAGCTTAATCGCTTCACTGAGCACATCAATCGCATCGTCTTGGCCAAACACCAACATCTTCATCTTCTCATCTAGATTTTGCAGAATCTCTTTATCTGATGATGAAACAGACTTCTCTGGGATACGAGCCATTTTAGCGACCATCGCCTCAATATCGGCTACGCCAACTGTTTTCTTACGACGACTGGCTGGTGCTAGACGACTACGCGCACCCGCTTCATCAATCACATCGATCGCTTTATCAGGTAAGTGGCGTTCATTGATGTATTTGGCAGAAAGCTCAACCGCAGCACGAAGCGCTTTATTGGTGTAACGCACTTCATGGTGAGCTTCATACTTAGGTTTCAGGCCAATTAAGATCTTAGTGGTGTCATCTAGAGATGGCTCAACGATATCAATCTTCTGGAAGCGTCGAGACAGCGCGCGCTCTTTCTCAAAGATGTTGCTGTACTCTTGATAAGTTGTCGAACCGATACAGCGTAACTTACCGCTACTTAGTAGAGGTTTGATTAAGTTGGCAGCATCAACTTGACCACCAGAAGCCGCACCGGCACCGATAATGGTGTGGATCTCGTCGATAAATAGAATTGCATCTTCTTCTTTTTCAAGCTGCTTCAAAATGGCCTTAAAGCGTTTCTCGAAATCACCACGATATTTAGTGCCCGCAAGAAGTGAACCGATATCTAACGAGTAGATAACGCTATCTGCGATAATATCTGGAACTTGGCCTTCAACAATTCTCCAAGCAAGACCTTCCGCGATCGCCGTTTTACCGACACCGGCTTCACCAACAAGAAGCGGGTTATTTTTACGGCGACGACACAATACTTGGATAGTGCGCTCTAACTCTTTGTCACGACCAATCAGTGGGTCGATCTGGCCTTGTTTAGCGAGCTGATTCAAGTTGGTTGCGAAGCTTTCTAGACGTTCTTCTGAACCAGTTTCTTCAACGCTCTCACTACCAAAGGAATCTGAAGAAGAAGGCTCGTCGCCTGAGCTAGAGGCTTTGGTAATACCGTGAGAGATAAAGTTAACAATATCTAAGCGACTGATATCATTTTTCTTAAGAAGGTAAGCCGCATGAGATTCTTGTTCACTAAAAATAGCCACCAGCACATTTGCACCTGTGACTTCACTGCGTCCTGATGACTGAACATGGAACACAGCTCTTTGCAAAACGCGTTGAAAACTCAAAGTGGGTTGCGTTTCGCGAGTTTCGTCGTTTTCTGGGATAAGAGGTGTAGTTTGATCAATGAATACATCGAGTTCACCGCGAAGGGCCTCGATATCTGCCTGACACGCTTGCAGGGCCTCTCGCGCAGCATCGTTTTCTAGCAATGCTAACAGGAGGTGCTCGACGGTCATAAACTCATGTCTTTTGTCTCTAGCGCGAGCAAATGCGCCGTTCAGACTCGACTCCAATTCTTTATTCAGCATAAGTACCTCCTTTAAGAACAACTTAGGTTGCTCGAACAAGCGTTATGCTTGTTCCATTGTACAAAGCAAAGGATGCTCATTCTCTTTCGAATACATAGTAACTTGCGCTACCTTCGTCTCAGCAACTTCTGCAGTATACGTGCCACAAATTGCCTTGCCTTCATAATGCACCTTGAGCATCACTTGTGTCGCCTTGTCGATATCCATAGAAAAAAAGCGCTCTAGGATTTCAATCACAAAGTCCATCGGAGTGTAATCATCGTTATTTAACACGACGTTATACATAGATGGTGGCTTAACTTTTGTTTTTTCTAACTCCAGCAGATCGGATCCGGGAGTGACCCATTCAAAATGTTTGCTCATGACTCATCGTTGTTAATGTTTTTGTCTCTGTTAATTTTACCACTTCATGGAGCGAAAGTTTTGAATTTAGTTCTTACTATTTAGAACAAAATACTTCTAAAAAATTTTGTCCTTACTTAGAGACTAATGCAGCAATTGAGTCGCTGCAAATAAAAGATTTCACTTATCGGAAGAGCTGTATCTAATTGATTAAAAAGAAACCAAAAACCATTCACAGCGTCTATACTTGAGCTCAAATGAGTAGTTTGCAAGTTGCAAAAATGTAAATCTCAAAAGTGATTTGTTTGCAAATATGTCGACTATAATACCTTTTTCCTATTGACTGTGACCAATCATTGGCTACATTGGTCAAATAGTGACTAAAAATTTGGCAGCGGCTGAATGATAATTCACTTTCTGTTTACAAGGATTCAATGTAAGCACTTAAACAACATCAGTAACAATATGCATGAGGGATGTATAGCATGGCTACAGGTACAGTAAAATGGTTTAACAACGCCAAAGGATTTGGTTTTATTTGTCCAGAGGGAGAAGATGGTGATGTGTTCGCGCACTACTCCACCATTAAAATGGACGGTTATCGTACTCTGAAAGCTGGCCAACAAGTGAGTTTTGAAGTGGAAGAAGGACCTAAAGGCTATCACGCTAGCTCTGTGGTTCCGGTTGAGGCTCAACCAGCAAAATAACCGCTGCCTACTTAAACAAATTTTAAATCGTTTAAAAACTAAAAAACCCGCCATTTGGCGGGTTTAGTTATTTATGTAGCTTGGATTAGCCGTTGATAACACCATTGAGTGTCGCACTCGGACGCATCAGAGGCGCAGCCTTATCAAACTCAGGTGCGTAGTACCCACCTAGTTCACCCGCAACACCTTGTGCGCCATTTAGCTCTGCAACAATCTTCTCTTCGTTTGAAGAGAGTGCTTGTGCAATCGGAGCAAACTCAGCAGCGAGATCAGCATCCGTTGTTTGAGCTGCAAGCGCTTGTGCCCAGTATGTTGCTAGGTAGTAGTGGCTACCACGGTTATCTAGCTCACCCACACGGCGTGATGGCGACTTGTTATTGTCTAAGAAGTCACCCGTCGCTTTATCTAGGGCGTCGGCCAAAACTTGCGCTTTCGCGTTACCAGTTACTGTGCTTAGATGCTCTAGAGAAGCCGCTAGCGCTAGGAACTCGCCTAAAGAGTCCCAACGTAGGTGGTTTTCTTTTTCAACCTGCTGAACGTGCTTAGGTGCAGAGCCACCAGCGCCTGTTTCAAATAGGCCGCCACCATTCATTAGTGGAACAATCGATAGCATCTTAGCCGAAGTACCAAGCTCAAGAATTGGGAACAAGTCAGTTAGGTAGTCACGTAGTACGTTACCTGTTACTGAAATTGTATCCTGACCTTGTTTGATTCGAACAAGTGAGAACTGACACGCTTCTAGTGGTGCTAGGATCTTAATCTCTAGACCTGAAGTATCGTGGTTCGGTAAGTAGGCATTCACTTTCTTGATCAGCTGAGCATCGTGTGCGCGGTTTTCATCTAACCAGAATACTGCTGGTACACCTGTCGCACGAGCGCGAGTTACCGCTAGTTTCACCCAATCTTGAATCGGAGCGTCTTTAACCTGACACATACGGAAGATATCACCTTCCTCAACAGATTGCTCAAGTAGCACCGCACCAGAAGCGTCAACCACTCGAACTGTGCCTGCCGTATCTAGAATGAATGTCTTGTCGTGTGAGCCGTACTCTTCTGCTTTCTGTGCCATTAGGCCCACATTCGGTACACTACCCATAGTGGTAGGATCGAACGCACCGTTTTCTTTACAGAAGTCGATAACTGCTTGATAGATACCCGCGTAGCTACGATCAGGGATCATCGCTTTGGTATCTTTCTGCTTACCATCTGGGCCCCACATTTGACCAGATGAACGCAGCATTGCAGGCATAGAAGCGTCAACAATGATGTCACTTGGTACGTGTAGGTTGGTGATACCACGGTCTGAATCAACCATTGCTAGCGGTGGCTGAGTTTCGTATACCGCCTGTAGTGCAGCTTCGATCTCTTCTTTTTGAGCAGCAGGAAGCGCTTGAATCTTAGCGTAAACGTCACCAATACCGTTGTTGACATCGACACCTAGCTTCTCGAATACATCACCGTATTTCGCGAAAACGTCTTTGTAGTAAACCTTAACCGCGTGACCAAAGATCACTGGGTCAGACACTTTCATCATGGTCGCTTTCATATGCAGAGACAGCAGAACGTCTTGCTCTTTTGCTTCGGCGATTTGTGCTTCGAAGAACTCAACCAGTGCTTTCTTGTTCATTACTGAACAATCGATGATCTCTTTATCTTGCAGTGGGAAAGCGCCTTTAAGCTCTTTTACTGCACCGTCGGCTGCAACAAACTCAATTTTAACCTCTGTCGCGCCTTCTACTGTGTGCGATTTTTCGCTACCGAAGAAATCGTTGCCAGACATGCTAGAAACATGCGACTTAGAATCCGCTGACCATGCACCCATTGAGTGTGGGTTCTTCTTCGCATAGTTCTTTACAGAAAGTGGAGCACGACGGTCAGAGTTACCTTCACGTAGTACTGGGTTTACTGCACTACCTTTGATCTTGTCGTACGTTGCTTTGATTGCTTCTTCTTCGTACGTGCTTGGCTCTTCAGGGTAATTAGGTAGGTTGTAACCTTTGTCTTGAAGCTCTTTGATTGCGGCTTGCAATTGAGGAATCGAAGCTGAAATGTTTGGCAGCTTAATGATGTTTGCTTCTGGTGTTTTTGCGAGTTCACCTAGCTCAGCTAGTGCGTCACCAATACGTTGTTCTTCTGTTAGATGTTCTGGGAAGTTGGCAATAAGACGCCCAGCTAGAGAGATATCACGAGTGTCGACATTGATACCTGAAGAAGCAGTAAATGATTGAATAATCGGTAGTAGTGAGTAGGTTGCTAGCGCAGGTGCTTCATCAGTAATAGTGTAAATAATTGTAGGTTTTTCTGTAGGCATGAAATTTCCCTATTGTTCTAACCGGACCTGTTGAGTGTAGGTCCTATGTGTGTGTCCGCTAACAAGTTATGAATAATCCCCTCACTTGTTGCGATTTGTCCGTCTCTTTTTGTTTTCGTCACTTAGTCAGCGACATCCTTGAGAGCGATCAGGGTCTGTTAACCTTTTGAGGTTAAATTTTGTTCGAGATAAAAGCGTTTTAGTCGCGGCGAGAGGTTTGCCGCCTAGTCACTCTAAGCAAAACACCTCTTAACAAAGAATAAAACGCTTTTAGCCGAACCCTTCGGGCAGCGTTTGTGGCTCCTTTCTACTGCGTTATCGGCTTATCAGGTAGAACAACTACATTTCAAAACCTCTGCCTTGTATAAAGAACCCACAAACTGCTGCAAAAGTCATCTCAAAAGGTCAACAGACCCTCAATATAATTAAACAAAATTGAAAGAATAGTCTATTATCTTGTTCGCCAATCCTGTTTTCGGGCGCGCAAATGGTAGCTTATTCCGCATCTCGTTAAAAGTTTTACCCACACTTCGTTTACATTTTTGCAAGGTAGTTAACATGTCGCCACGTTCACAACGTGACTCTAAACCCTCTTCATCACGTCGCGGGAATTCCGGTTTTAAACGTCCCTCTTCAGCGAAAGGAGTGAATAAACATTCCTCTAAAAATCGTAGAAAACCGACGAGTACTAAACCCAAGATCGCACCTGAAGATCGTAAGGTCATCGTGTTCAATAAGCCTTATGACACTCTAAGCCAATTCACTGATGGTGATGGCAGAAAAACCTTAGCCGACTTTATTACCGTCAAAGATGTTTACTCCGCAGGTAGACTTGATAGAGATAGCGAAGGCCTATTAGTTCTAACCAATGATGGCATCTTGCAAGCCAAGCTGACTCAACCTACATCTAAATCACCAAAGACTTATTGGGTGCAAGTTGACGGCGCGCCATCAGAGGCGGATTTAGACAAGCTCCGTAAAGGTGTTGAACTAAAGGATGGCATGACACTTCCGGCCAAAGTTGAAGTAATGGAAGAACCTCAAGTGTGGGAGCGTAAACCACCAGTTCGCTTCAGAGCCAACATTCCAACCACATGGCTATCAATTACCATTATTGAAGGCCGTAACCGCCAAGTTCGCCGCATGACTGCCAATATTGGCTTCCCTACTCTACGCTTGATTCGTTATTCGATGGGAGAGATTAAGCTCGAAGATTTGCAGCCAGGTGAGTGGAGAGAGATAGAGTATTAGAATCACTTTGCTGGATAGGCACTTAGTAAGCATTTCTTGTTGCTGTCATCCTCAAGAGTGAGGTACGAACGAGTTGGGGATCTCATATAGCAAGTCGAAAGCCTATTCAGGTTCCCTAGGCGTTCCGCGTTACTCTAAAGAATGACACGCTTGCTTACCTCACAAAACAAAAAACGGCGCTTCAATTGAAGCGCCGTTTTTATTTAGCTATTCGCTAGAACAAAGAATTAGTCTTCTTTCTTCTCTGCTAGTTTCACTGCAATCGCTAACTCTTCAAGCGCAGCTGGGTTAGCAACACTTGGTGCGTCTGTTAGTAGACACGCAGCTGCTGTTGTTTTAGGGAACGCGATTACATCACGGATGTTCTCTGTACCACATAGCAGCATCACTAGACGGTCAAGACCGAATGCTAGACCTGCGTGAGGAGGCGTACCAAACTTCAGTGCGTCCAATAGGAAACCAAACTTAAGCTGCTGCTCTTCTGCATCAATACCTAGAATGTCGAACACAGCTGCTTGCATCTCTGCATTGTGGATACGAACCGAACCACCACCAACTTCATAGCCGTTTAGAACCATGTCGTATGCGTTTGAGTTTGCTGCTGCTGGGTTTGCTTTTAGCTCTTCTGCATTCACGCCTAGAGGTGATGTGAATGGGTGGTGCATTGCATGAAGGTTGCCTTCGTCATCTTCTTCGAACATTGGGAAGTCAACAACCCATAGCGGTGCCCATGCGTTTTCGTCTGTTAGCTCTAGATCTTTACCTAGTTTCAGACGTAGCGCACCCATTGCTTCAGCAACTGTGTTCGCTTTGTCTGCGCCGAATAGGATGATGTCGCCTGACTCAGCTTGAGTGCGGTCTAGAATACCGTTGATAACATCTTCACTCAGGAATTTAGCTACTGGAGATTGGATACCTTCCATACCTGCAGCACGGTCATTAACCTTCATCCAAGCTAGACCTTTCGCGCCGTAGATACCTACGAACTCACCGTAGCTGTCAATTTGCTTACGAGTTAGCTTAGCACCACCTGGAACGCGTATTACTGCAACACGACCTTTTTCATCGTTTGCAGGGCCTGAGAATACTTTGAATTCTACGTCTTTTACTAGGTCAGCAACATCAACGAGCTCTAGTGGGTTACGTAGGTCTGGCTTATCGCTACCGAAACGACGGATCGCTTCAGAGAATGGCATTACTGGGAAATCACCTAGGTCTACATTCAGTAGCTCTTGCCACATATCGCGAACCATCTTCTCAGTGGTTGCACGAACTTCGTCAGCCGTCATGAATGACGTTTCGATATCGATCTGAGTGAATTCTGGCTGACGGTCCGCACGTAAGTCTTCATCACGGAAACACTTAACGATTTGGTAGTAACGGTCAAAACCAGACATCATTAGCAGCTGTTTGAATAGCTGTGGAGACTGTGGAAGTGCGTAGAAGCTACCTTTGTGAACACGGCTTGGCACCAAGTAGTCACGTGCGCCTTCTGGCGTCGCTTTAGTCAGTACTGGCGTTTCAATGTCTAGGAAACCATTGTCATCTAGGAAACGACGAACAAAGCTAGAAGCTTTAGCACGCAGCTTGATGCGATCGCTCATTTCAGGGCGACGCAGGTCTAGGTAACGATACTTTAGACGCTGCTCTTCAGAGTTCTTCTGGTTGAAGTCTAGTGGTAGAACGTCTGCGCGGTTGATGATCTCAAGACCTTTAGCGATGATCTCAACTTCACCCGTTGCCATATCTTTGTTTACTTGGCTATCTGGGCGAACACGTACTTCACCAGTTAGCTTGATACAGAATTCATTACGCAGCGTGTTAGCCACTTCGTACGCATCAGCCATATCTGGATCGACAACTACCTGAACAACGCCTTCACGATCTCGCATATCGATAAAAATAAGACCGCCTAAATCACGACGACGGTTAACCCAGCCGCAAAGTTCTACAGTTTGTCCTGCAAGGGACTTGTTCAGGTGACCACAGTAATGGGTACGCATAATGAATTTCCCAATCTCTTAAAATTTGTTGATTACTATCTATCGATGTTAAGTTTACCGATAGAGCAAAGTTCCATTTATACGCTGAAAGTGGGCCGAGATCGACTACCTAGCGTACAATTTATTGCGATTTATCATCTATTGATGCTTTTTAAACCAACAAAGGCGTAAAACAGCAGCAATATGAAAAAATTGGCGCTGATTATAGCCCTAATCTGGGTGGTTCGGCAAAACTCTCATTCAATCGATTCAAACTAGAGAATGTAGCAGCGAATATGGACAGTTTACCCATCAGGCTCGGGCTCACCATGTGGTCACACAACAATTGGCAGCAGAGCTTTTATGGCAGTGGCACCAAGCCCAATGAAAGATTGGAAAAATACGCCAGTGTCTTTCACACGGTTGAAGGAAACACGACCTTTTACGCCACGCCAAATAGTGTCACCGTCAACAACTGGCGAGCGGCAACGCATGATGATTTTCGTTTTACCTTCAAACTGCCGCAAAGCATTACCCACCAGCAAATGCTGCGTGGTTGTCAGGCTGAGCTAAAAAGCTTTATGGCGATTATGGAGCCACTGCATGAGCGTATCGGTCAGTGGACGATACAACTGCCTGCTGCCTTTGGCCCCGAACACCTAGAAAACCTCAAGCAATTTTGCGCTCTGTTTCCACCTCACTACCCTATTGGTATTGAAGTTCGTCATCCTGCCTTTTTTGCCAAAGGCGATGCCGAAAAAGCGCTCAATGCTTGGCTCATTGAGCTAGGGTACGATCGCATCATCATGGACAGTCGCCCTGTCTTTGCAGCTAAGCCAGACAATGAAGCCATTATCGACGCCCAGCAAAAGAAACCAAAAGTGCCCGTTCATGCCATTGCAACGTCAGACAATCCTATGATTCGCTTTATAGGCCACCCTCAGGAAGAGAAAAACTATGAATTCTTTACCCCTTGGCTGAGTAAAATTCCTCAGTGGATCGAGCAAGGTAAACAGCCCTATGTGATGATTCATACAGCGGATAATATCGTCTCGCCCGAACTTGCCGCTAATCTCTATAAACAGTTGCAAGAAACGGTAAAACTGCCGGACTTAAATGACTTTCCTGCGGTAGATGGCAACACACAGATACAGATGTTTTAGTCCATCTATGCTCAATACATGACAGAGGCGCGAAATTCACATAAAATACGCGCCTTTTTAATGGCTGTAGACTTGAGAGCACGGCATCTCACGTTGAGAGAACTGAGTTATGAACCCTAAGAGCAATCCAGATACTATTTTTTCGGCTCCAATCGATAAAATTGGGGATTTCACCTTCGACGAACGTGTTGCGGAAGTCTTTCCAGACATGATTCAACGCTCAGTACCCGGCTACAGCAATATTATTTCTGCTATCGGCATGCTGGCTGAACGCTTTGTAAAGCCGCATTCCAATATCTATGACTTGGGCTGTTCTCTTGGGGCGGCGACACTTTCTATGCGTCGTCACATCAATCAAGAAGGCTGTCAGATTATCGCCGTCGATAACTCTTCAGCAATGGTTGAGCGATGCAAACTGCACGTTAACGCTTATCGTAGCGATACGCCTGTTGATGTCGTTGAAGCAGACATTCGCGATATCGAAATCGACAATGCTTCTGTGGTCGTACTTAACTTTACGCTTCAGTTCTTATCACCAGAAGATCGCTACACCTTGCTCGAAAAGATCTATGCAGGTCTTCGCCCAGGTGGGATTTTGATTCTTTCAGAGAAGTTTGTCTTTGAAGATCAAGTGTCGAATGAGCTGCTGATCGATTTACATCACGACTTTAAACGTGCCAATGGCTATAGCGAACTAGAAATCAGCCAAAAACGCAGCGCGATTGAGAATGTGATGCGCCCAGACTCGAAAAAAGAGCACAAAGAGCGCTTCGCTAAAATCGGCTTTAGCAGCTACGATGTCTGGTTCCAGTGCTTTAACTTCGGTTCGATGTTCGCGATAAAATAGCGAGAAGCACACACAGCGTGCTCTCATTAGGACGTCATCCTCAAGAGAGAGGAACGAGCGAGTTGGGGATCTCTTATCAAAAAAGATAAAAACCGAGATTCCCTATCACGTTCGTCCCTCACTGTAGGGAATGACAAACTTGACTTTTACACCACAAAATCAGTGAAAAACTATGTTTAACTTTGCCAATTTTTATCAGTTAATTGCCTCAGACACCCGTCTTCAACCTTGGCTGAATGTCTTACCTCAACAGCTAACCGATTGGCAAAACGCAGAACATGGTGATTTTGGTCGCTGGCTAAAAGCGCTTAACAAGATCCCAGAAGGTTACCCAGACCAAATTGATATTAAAAATGCGGTTGTGCTGGCTAACGATACCCCTTTTCATAGCGGCGAACTAAAAAAGCTCGAAAGTCTACTGCGCACCTTCCACCCTTGGCGTAAAGGCCCATACACGGTTCATGGTATTCATATTGATACTGAGTGGCGCAGTGACTGGAAATGGGATCGAGTACTACCTCATATTTCTCCACTAAAAAACCGCAGCGTGTTGGATGTTGGCTGTGGTAATGGCTACCACATGTGGCGCATGCTTGGTGAAGGTGCTCGACTGACTGTTGGCATTGATCCTTCACACCTGTTTCTGATCCAATTCGAAGCCATTCGTAAATTAATGGGTGGCGACCAACGCGCACACTTGTTACCACTTGGCATCGAGCAACTACCTAAGCTCGAAGCATTCGATACCGTGTTTAGCATGGGTGTGCTTTACCACCGCTGTTCACCGCTTGATCATCTTATCCAACTGAAGAACCAGTTGGTTTCTGGTGGTGAACTGGTACTTGAAACACTAGTCATTGAAGGTGATGAAACTTCAGTGCTTGTTCCAGTGGACCGCTACGCTCAAATGCGCAACGTCTATTTCTTCCCATCCGCGAAAGCACTCAAAGTCTGGCTAGAAAACGTCGGCTTTGAAAATGTGCGTATTGTGGATGAAAACGTGACAACCACAGGCGAACAACGAACGACTGAGTGGATGACACACAATTCACTGCCTGACTACTTAGACCCGAACGACCCGACAAAAACAGTCGAAGGTCACCCAGCTCCTCGCCGAGCGGTATTAGTAGCAACTAAGCCATAAAATAGTCGCGAATTGACAGAGAGTTAACTCAACTCACACGGGAAATCATTTCGCAGACACGCAATCCCCAATACAATACCAAGGATGCATCGCATCCTTGTTTTTTTAAGCGTAAGCCTCTTTAAATCGTTTTATTGAGAATCTGACACAATTCGCTGCTTGTTTGTGACAAATTTATTACGCTAAACTTCTTATTTATCTATTGTTTTAATTACTTTCAGGTTTATCAATGTTGACAAGATTTACCCCTATCGTGGCACTTATGTTGCTGTCTGGTTGTACGCTTACAAATAGTGAGCAATACCACCAAGAAACGTTAGCCGCCATTCAAGCTTCAGAAACAAATCTAACCAACCAATATACAAACCTAAACTTGCAGTTAAGTAATCAGTCTGACTATATAGAAAGTCTCGAAGACCAAGTTCATGAACTTGAGAAAAAACTCGCGGCATTCAAATCAGAAGCATTAGAAGAAGTGCGCAAAAAGCCAGACCCAGTTGTCATCCCTGCTGCTGCACCTGTTGAAGCGACACCAAGTCATGAAATCGTGTTAGGTGAAGTTGAGAAAGTCACCATCGACTCAATCAAACAATCTTTTGATGCCCGTGTTGATACGGGCGCAGCAACGTCTTCATTAAACGCTATCGACATAGAACAGTTCGAGCGCAATGGTAAAAATTGGGTTCGTTTCCACCTCTCTGATGGAGAGAAAGAACTCAATGACACAAACTGGATCGAAGCGCCAATTATACGCTTTGTAAAAATCCGTCAGTCAACGAATGAAGAAGTCGAACGTCGCGCTGTAGTTGAATTGTGGGTCAAACTCGGAAAAATCCATGAAAAAGCGCAATTTACCTTGGCAGATCGCTCGCAAATGAGTCATCCTGTACTCTTAGGTCGCGAGTTTATCCGTGATATCGCAGTGGTTGATGTAAGTAAAAAATACATACACACGGAAGTTCCTCAGAAACAATAAGGTAGCGTAGGCTTATGACGTCCAAAATTCCTTTCTATATATCAGTTGCGTTAATCATTGCAGCTGGTGTTGCTTTAAGTATCTTTCGTCACCAAAACTACGGTGTTCCATGGACACCAGGTGAAACTCGACAAGTCTGGGACATTGAAGCGCGCGTCGAGTTTAATGGCCAAGGTAAACCAGTAAAAGCCTCTTTAGCAGCTCCTCACACCCAAACTGGTTTTACCCTGATTAACGAATCTTCTTCCTCACCAGGTTATGGTGTCTCTTACATTCAAACGGATACTGGACGCCGAGCTGAGTGGTCTATCCGCAATGCGACGGGACCACAAACCATCTACTACAAAACTCAATTCCTTGTTGACCCTCAAGCAAACGTTGAGCCTATCGCACCGAACGATGAGATTAACCCTCCTACGTTCGATGGCCCTGTTGAAGCTGCAGCAATCGCTCTCATTGAGCGTGCGAACGAACGTTCTGCTGACGATATCACTTTCACACGTGAGCTGATTAAATCGCTCAATGACTCAGACAGCCAAAACGCCTCTTTGATTCTCAACCGTATGTCGAAAGTTGATGCTGTCGATAAGATCCTTGCTTACGCGAAAATCCCAAGCAAAGTAGTTGGTGTCATCGAGCTAGAAGATGGTCGTCGTCGCCAAACAATTCAGCAAATGAACCAAGTTTGGAATGGTGAAAACTGGATCTTGTTCAACCCGAATAACGCTAACCAAGTGATCAAAGAGAATATCCTTGTTTGGGATGAATCTAACGTGTCACTGCTTGATTTGATCGGCGGTCAAAACAGCCAAGTGCATTTCTCAATGATTGCGCAAGATGTGACACCATCACAAGCAACTCAAGATAAAGTAGAAGCTGACGGGCTACTTAACTTCTCAATCCATAGCCTGCCTCTTGAAGAACAAGCCATGTTTAAAACCATCATGCTTATTCCGATTGGTGCGCTTATCGTTGTTTTCTTGCGAGTAATTATTGGCTTGAAAACGTCAGGTACCTTCATGCCAGTCCTGATTGCTGTGGCGTTTGTACAAACACAACTAGTTACAGGTATTGTCGGCTTCCTACTGATTGTCGGCACAGGCTTGGTTATTCGTAGTTATCTCTCCAAGCTTAACTTGTTGCTCGTGGCGAGGATCTCAGCAGTAATTATCACGGTGATTATGATCATCTCGGTCTTTACCGTTGTTGCGTTCAAGATTGGCCTGACTGAAGGTCTATCGATTACCTTCTTCCCTATGATCATTCTTTCTTGGACGATTGAGCGTATGTCGATTCTTTGGGAAGAAGAAGGGGCGAAAGAAGTGGTGCTTCAAGGTGGCGGCTCGCTACTTACCGCTGTATTGGTTTATCTAGCAATGACAAACCCATTCATTCAGCACCTTACGTTTAACTTTATTGGCCTACAGTTGATTGTCTTAGGTGGCATTCTACTATTAGGTACTTACACAGGTTATCGCCTAACTGAGCTTCGTCGCTTTAAACCACTTGCGGAGGACTAAACATGTTTTCACGTTTTACCTCTCAATTTACAACCCCTGGTAAGCTTCACCATAAAGGTATTATGGGGATGAACCAGCGCAACCACAGTTACATTGGGCGATATAATGACCGCTCAAAGTACCCACTGGTTGATGATAAGCTCAAAACCAAGATCATTGCCCAACAACATGGTGCGACCACACCAGAATTGATAGGCGTGATCAGTAGCCAAGTTGAAGTAAAAACCATTCATAAGATGGTAAAAGATTGGCCGGGTTTTGTTATCAAGCCTGCTCAAGGGAGTGGCGGTAAAGGTATTCTGGTTATCACGTCACACAAAGATGGCGTTTATACTAAACCTTCTGGCGCAACGATTAATCAAGAAGATGTCGAACGCCATATCAGTAACGCACTGGCCGGGCTTTTTTCACTTGGTGGTAAAAATGACGTTGCCGTGGTTGAAAACTTAATCAAGTTTGATGACTGCTTTGACGGCTTTAGTTATGAAGGTGTACCGGACGTGCGTATTATTGTTTTCAAAGGCTACCCTGTGATGGCGATGATGCGTTGTTCTACTGCCGCTTCAGACGGTAAGGCTAACTTACACCAAGGCGCGGTGGGTGTCGGTATTGATATCGCAACCGGACGCGCGGTTAGAGCGGTTCAGTTTGACCAACCAATCACCCACCATCCAGACACTGGCAAAGAGCTTGCTACACTGCAAGTCCCACATTGGGAGCGCTTATTAACGTTAGCTTCTAGTGCTTGGGAAATGACAGGTCTTGGTTATATGGGTACCGATATGGTACTCGATAAAGAAGAAGGGCCAATGGTACTTGAACTCAATGCTCGCCCGGGTCTAGCCATTCAAATTGCTAATGGCGCTGGTTTGTTGCCAAGGCTTCATCACATTGAAAACTTAGGTCTGGGTATCGAATATCCAAAACCTGCTGAACGTGTCGCGTATGCTGCTAGGCAATTTGGTATCTTTGCCAAAGAAGTGACTAGCTAAACCTCTTATAACAAAAGCCCGCTAAATGCGGGTTTTTTAATCGCTTTAGTTCAACTATTAATCCAAACGTTCGCCAATATGCTCTTGGCACAAACCGTACTTTAACTTAATTTTATCCGCCACTTTTTCGGCAATCATTATCGTCGGCGCATTGGTGTTTCCACCGATTAAAGTGGGCATAACTGAGGCATCAACTACTCTTAAACCCTCTAATCCGTAGACACAAAGTTGATTGTCTACCACAGCGAGTGGGTCTTGCTCCGTCCCCATTTTACAGGTTCCGACGGGATGATACTGAGTGTCAGCGCGATTACGAATATCTTGCTCTATCGCTTTATCATCAATTGCATCGACAGGATAGAAGCTTTCTCCTCGTACATCGTCAAACGCCTCACTTTCTAACATTTGATGCTGTTTTTTCCACGCCTTAATCATGACAGGCATATCATCAGGATGGCTAAAAAACGCGGGATCAATGCGGGGAGAGTCGTACGGATCTGCGCTTCTTAGTTTCACCGTGCCTTTGCTCTTAGGCCGCAGCAAGGTGACGTGGCTACTGAATCCATGACTTAAGTGGATTTTCCTAGCATGGTCGTCAACCACAGCGACAACGAAAACAAATTCAACATCCGGAATTTTCACATCATCATCTGAGCAAAAGAACCCTATTCCCTCAGCATAATTGCTGGTTAGTTTTCCGCTCCGATGACGCCGCCATTCAGGAAGCGCCTTGCTCATCTCCGCGGCCATTTGAAGTGATACACCAAATGTCGACTTCTTTGCACTGCATTTATAGGAATGGATCAGATCAATATGATCTTGCAAGTTCTCACCGACACCAGCCAGTTCATGAACCTGATAAATGCCGTGTTTGTCCAACTCTTGTTTAGGACCCACACCCGAAAGCAATAGGAGTTGTGGCGAACCAAATGCGCCAGCCGAAAGGATCACTTCTTTGCGACACTTAATCTGGAATCGTTTTCCCGCTAAGCCATACTCCACACCGATCGCACGCTTATCGCGAAACAAGACTTTATGTGTCGTGGCTTTAGTCACTACCGTTAGATTAGGGCGAGATAAATTGGGAGTAAGGTAGGCTTTGGCAGCACTACAACGCTCACCATTGAGTTGAGTCACTTGGGTGGCCATCGCGCCAAGCTGATCTGAGCCGTTGATGTCTTTGTTACGCGGCACACCGACCGACTCACAAGCCTGTAGATACTTCTCTAGCATCTCACTTGGACAACGCAGATCAGCAACATTCAGTGGCCCACCTTGACCATGAAACTCATCATTATGGACTTCGTTATGTTCGGCTTTTTTGAAGTAAGGTAAACACTCATCATAGCTCCATCCTTCGTTGCCTAAGCTTGCCCAAAAATCATAGTCATAGCGGTGTCCACGGGCATACATCATGGCGTTAATTGAGCTAGAACCACCCAACGTTTTACCCCGTGGCTGATAACCTTTGCGTCCATTGAGCCCCGGCTGAGCTACCGTTTCAAATCCCCAGTTGTTGTATTTTGTCGGCATCATGGCAACCATACCAACTGGAGTGTGAATAAAGGGGCTGGTGTCTTTACCACCAGCTTCCAACAGGCAAACACTGGTATTGGGGTCTTCGGACAGACGAGCTGCTAGTACGCAACCCGCTGAGCCGCCACCAACAATAATGAAATCATAGCTGTCCATAGCATCTCCGATTAATTACAGCTTCAAAGCTATTTCTTTAAGCTCTGGTCCGGCTTACCAACAAACAAACGAACCGCCAGTTTTTGAATTGGATGACCATACGGAGGTGCAAACAACTCAATTGGAAACCACTTGCGCATTTGGAACACACTTCGTGCATGGCTAAGTTCACGGAATCCTTCTTCACCGTGATAGTTACCGATACCAGAGTTGCCCACTCCGCCAAATGGCACCGAGTGATTCAGTACATGCCATCCCCAATCATTGATAGTCACGCCGCCGCTGTGGGTTCGAGTAAGCAAAATTTCACGCTGTTGCTGATCATGACTAAACAAATAACAAGCCAGAGGTCTTGGACGCTGCGTAATATAATCAATGACTTGTTCTATGTTCTGGTAGCCATGCACAGGAAGAAGTGGGCCAAAAATCTCTTCTTGGCTGATGCGCATATCTGGGGTTAATTGGGTGGCAATATACAAAGGTGTTTTGCGCTCTTCTCCATCCTCTAAGCATTGAGTAATGACCGCCCCCTTTTGGCGAGCGTCGTCTAGCAACTCATGAAAGCGTTGCGACTGAGCATCATCAACCAGTGAGGTATAGTCATGATTCCCTTCGATAGTGGTGTACATTTCTTTGTGCGCATGGGACACCGCAGCGACAAACTGGTCAACTTTCTCTTCGGGCACAAAGGCATAGTCAGGTGCAATACAGATCTGCCCAGAGTTAAATCCTTTGCCATGAGCGATACGTTGTGCTGCCTGCTCGATATCGTAATCATCAAAAACAACAACCGGAGACTTGCCACCTAGCTCCAAAGTAACTGGAGTTAGGTTCGCTGCCGCGTTCGCCATAATGACCTTGCCACTCTTTGGAGAACCAGTAAAAATGAGATGATTGAACGGCAGGTTCGAAATTACCATCGCTTGAGGGTGATTCCCCTCGACAATACGGACGATGTCGGTTGAATAGATCTCACTGAGGAGCTGAGTAAGCACTTTAGTGGTTGCAGGACAGTTCGGCGGCATTTTGATCATGCAACGGTTGCCTGCCGCAAGCGCGGTAATCAGTGGGCCAACGGAGAGATAAATTGGGAAATTCCAAGGGCAGATAATCCCCACCACACCTTTTGGCTGGTATCTCACCTCTAGCTTATTACCTTTGAATAACCATTCCGTTGGACGCCTGCTTGGCTTCATCCACTTGCCGACATGACTTAATACATGATTAATATCCAGTATCGGCGCGAGAACATCCGCCATAATCGACTCGGTATGACTGCGTCCGCCAAAGTCTTCACTCATCGCGTCCGCTAACACATCTTGGTAACGCGAAAGCTGTTTTTTAAGGGCTTTTAAACGCTGTTTTCTTACCGCTAAACTTGGTAGTGGTTCTTTTTTGTATCCCAGTTGAAGTTCTTTAAACCAAGCTGTCAGTTCACTCTCCGGACTATCGCAGTGTTGTGTCTCTTGCTCGGCTAAATTGGTTGTCATCATGTTCATCTGAGGTACCTCGCTTATCTCAATGGCTTATTACAACATTTCATTAACATCATGCACAGGTGTGAGAAAGACATAAATCGGTGAAATTCGGACACGAATAACAGACCTAGTCAAATCATTGCGCTATAAATAAGCCTGAAACTAGCATCACATTAAGGAAGGGAAATGGAGTATAGCGCGGTTTATGAACCCGACATGCAGGCATTTGGCATTCTTGACGTGCAATTACTGACAAGATATCTAGAGAACCAGATTCCGGTCGAGGAACTGCTTGAAGGAAGTGGTATATCGCTTGCCAAGCTTTATTGCCCCGAAACGCATATCACCCTCGCCCAGAAATTGATCATTTTTAGCAATGCTGTGAGCCTATCTAATGAGCCTGATCTGGGCTTAAAAGTTGGTCAACAGGCGCGCTTCAGTGACTTTGGTGTTCTGGGCTATGCCGCCTTTAGTAGCAGCACTTTGCTCGATGCTTTATTGCTTGGCTTCAAATATCTACGCCTTGCCGGCCCCGTGCTGCGAAAGAAAATGTGGATTGAACAAGACCGTGGTTACTTTCGCGCCGAGCAACTGATCGACCTCGATTCACTGCTACCTTTTTGCTGTGAATATTGGTTTGCAGCAATTCAAAATCTGTGTGAAGAAGTCATGCAGCAGCCTTTTCCTTCCTATGTGCTTAAATTCCCATACCCCAAGCCAGAATATGGCGACGCCTACAACGAACTATTTCGCTGCCAAATCGAGTTCGATTGCCAAGAGCTAGAATGGGAGTTTGACGCAAGTAGCTTGCACGACCCACTACCATCAGCGAATGCCATGACACTGCAGATGTGCTTGAAGTCTTGCGATGAGATGTTAGCGAAAGTCAGCAGTACGCCAAGCTTAAAAGAGAAGATTACTCAGATGTTTGTCGAAAGCCCGGGCTGCTATCCATCTATTGAAGTACTTTCCACAGAGCTCGGAATGTCATCTCGAACACTGAGACGGCACCTAAAAGCTGAACAAACAAGCTACCAACAGCTCCTCGACCACGTTCGTTTTCATCTGGCCAAACACTACCTTGTCTCAACAGGCTTAAACATTGAGGAAATTTCCGAGCGGATAGGTTTTTCTGACAGTGCCAATTTCCGCCATGCGTTTCGCAGGTGGAGCGGTTACTCACCTAAACAGTTTCGAAACCAAGCAACTACCACTCAATAAAAATGCCCGCTAAGATAGCGGGCATTTACCATTTGGCTTGTGTTTATAGCTCTTCAACGAGTTGTTGAACTTCGCTAGTGGCCTTTTTCTCCTGACCAAAGCCTCTCAAGCCCACTACGTGTACATGCTCGTGATCTTTAAACACTTTACGTACTAGTTTGTAGGTGGTGCCTTTTTCAGGGCTGATGTTCTCTGGTGCGGCAATCAGAAGCTGCATGTCTAGACGGTCACACAGTTCAAACAAGGTCGATATCGACTTAGCATCCAAACGAGCGGCCTCATCAAGGAACAACAGACGACAAGGAACAATGTCTTTACTTCGCAGACGACGCGACTCTTCTTCCCAGCTTTGTACCACCATAAGAAGAATCGATTGACCTGTACCGATCGCTTCACCCGTAGATAGCGCGCCGGATTCGGCTTGTAGCCAACCATCTGAGCCACGGTTAACTTCAACGCTCAGCTCTAGGTAGTTACGGTAATCAAGAAGCTCTTCGCCCAATACTTGTGGAGAGCGCTGTCCCATATCAATATGTGGGTTAACGCGCTGGAACAACTTAGCCATAGCTTCCGAGAAGGTGTAGCGAGGCGATTCAAACAAGTCTTTATGCTGCTCTTGTTGCGCTGACAAGCCATTGAGAAGCACTTCGTGACTTTCACGAATCTTAACGTTGAGACGTACACCTTTCACCTGACCAAACGAGATGTTTGACAGACCTTGGTTGAGCATACGAATACGGTTTTGCTCACGCTGAATCGTCTTCTTAATAATGCTCGCCACAGACTCTGAGCTGATTGCCAATCGGTTTTCACGCTGAGTCAGCTCTTCGGTGAGTCGAGCCAGCTCAACTTCCATCTCTTCAATCGCTTCAACCGGGTCATCGGTACGGATAATATCCTGACGAATACGCTCACGTAGATGTTGGTAAACGGCAATATAGAACAGAACTTTGCGCTCTGGTCGTGCATTATCTTCAGATAGACGAAGCGCATCACGTAGGTCTTCGTTATCGGCCACAGCCAGGCGAAGCGCGCCGAGTGATTTATCTGACATAGAGCGTAATTCGTTATCAGACATGTAAGCCAGTTCGCGCTTATGCAGGCGACGTTCAACATCGTTCTCACGCGCCAAACGCAGCACTGAGCACCAACCCGCTTTCGCAGCTACAACGAAAGTACGCAGTTCAACGTACTCTTTCTGAACCTTCTTCAAACGCTTAGCGAGCGACTTCATCTCAAGTTCAGTAGACGTAATGGTGCGCTCATATTCACTCTTACGTGAACGAGACGTATGCAGTCGCTCCTGAAGCTCATCGCGGCGACGCATAGCACGTTCTGCCGCACCTTCATCAGCAGTCACACCGTATTCTTGAAGCTCTTGTTTGAACTCCTGAACCGTTTCTAGCTTGGCTTGATGCGAGCTTTTCAGTGATGCCAATACTTGGTTGTATTGGTTCATTTGAGCTTGTGCTTGCTTAAGCTCATCACGAGAGCGAGTACGCGCGCGTTCTGCTTCAACCAGTTTCGCTTTTAGCTGTTCGCTTAGCTCACTGCTTTGGTTAAGCAAATCAACCGAGTCAGAGTAAGCAAAGTAGTGACGACGTTCGACCAGATCAGACAGGGCAAAGATCTGTTTCTTCAACTGCTGAAGTTTTTGATCAGCCGCTTGATATTCAGCTTCTAGCGCATCAAATTGCTCTGGGTCAGCATCCAGTGCTGAAACGATATTCTCTAGCTCAGTAATGGCTTTGCCGTAGTTGGTAACAAAAGACTTGGCTTCCGTTAACTTGGCAAGATTCTGTTCTAGCTCTTCAAATTGAGCCGATAGCGCATCATCTTCAATCAGCGCCATGTTCGGTGCAATTTTATCCAGCGATGCTAAGGCTTGTTTGCTGCCGAGTAGTTGGCTGCGCTGCTGTTGCTCTTTAGCATCAAGATCAGCCAGAACGCGTACAAGCTGATTACGCTTGTCACGAATGGTCGCCAGAGCTTGTTCGGGGTCAGCTTCAAATGCCACCTGAATATGTTTCGCAACAAAGCTGTTGAACGCTTGGTACATACGCTGCAGTTTTTGCGAGTCGAATGCAGCTTTAGCGTGCTCTTCAACCACTTCTTCACGTTCGTTGCGCAGTAACTCTAAACGCTGTTCACGCGCAGCGCGACCAAACAAAGGAATCTCTGGTAAACGAGAGTAACGCATTTGGCGGTCGTTCATACGAACACATACTGCGCCTTCGAGCTCTTCTGCATCGAACGAACTGTCATCAAACGCATCGACATCACCTTCAATGATATAAAGGTCTTCAGGACAGTCATCCAACTCCACCAGCTTCTCTTCAATGCCAGATAGATCGGATACAACGATCGCATGACGAGCAGGGCCATACATGGCACTGAAATATGGCGCGTCACCAATAGTGATATCGTCATAAATTTCAGACAGTAATACGCCACCAAGCGTATCGGCTAACCCTTTCAGGCGTGGGTCATTGGATCCACCTGGAGACGCTAAACGCTCAATCTCACCTTCAAGCTGAGTGCGGCGCTCTGCCAACTTATCTTTAGCAACAGACTGCTTCTTCTCTTCTTCTAACACAACCTGCATATGACTCATAACAGACTGGCTATCGTAGAGGTCAGCACCACTTTGCTCGCGTAGAGACTCGAGTGCATCGTGCGCTGCAATCCAAGTTGGCGCTATGGCCTCTAGCTTTTTGATTTCAGCAGAAGCGTCTTGCTCTAGGCGGCGCTGTTCACTGCGCTGCTCACGAACCTCTTCTTGAGACATCTCTAGCGATTCAATTTGCATCGCATGGCGTTCACGCTCTTGCTCAAACGTCAGTTCATCAATCAAATCAACATGGTGCTGCTTTTGATATTCGCCCACCAGCTCTTGAGTCTGACGCTGCTTATGCAAACGACGCTCGACATCACGATGCTGCGCGCGCCACTGCTGTTCATTCTGTACCAGCTGCTGCGCTTCTCGACCTTGAGCGATGGCCGCTTTCGCTGACTGGGACGCTTGGTTACGTTCCACATCGCCAACAATACTCTTAACCAGTTTTAACGCCGTTTCAAACTGCTCTGCAGCAGCAGATGACATATCAAGCTTGTGCTTAGTAGACAGCAAGTCATTGGTGCTTTGCGCTTCGTTGTCTTTTAGCTGTGCAACCAATGACTGCGCTGATTCTGGCGTTAGATCTTCGTTTTGCAAAAGCAGCTTAGCTTTTTCAAGTGCCTGTACCGCTTGTTGGTATTGAAGCGCACGAGTCTGCTGCACATCCAATGCCTGTTGGTAATCGGCAAGCTGAGTTTTCAAGCTATCGACTTCTTCCTCAGAAACCGTCGCTTGTTCCTCAACCATAAGCACACGTTCTTGCGCTTCTTCTACTACCATCATCTGCTCTTCAAGGCGTTCTTGAAGCTCTTCAAGATCTTCTTGGTAGCGTTCAATTTTCTCTTGCTGACGCAGTGCGTTTTGAACTAGCTGCAAGTGGTCTGAAGCCGCCTGATAGTCTTGCTCTAGCGACGACTCAGATTCAACCAGTAGCTCTAGCTCTTCTTGGACGCGGTTGAGCAGGTTGTTTTGTTCTAGCAAAGTCTCACGCGAGCTAAACAGCTCAGAGCGCAGTGACAAGGTCTGCTCAAGTTTGTTGCGACGATCATTAGCATGGCGCATGTAATCCGCCGCCACATAGTTAGTCGATTCGGTGATTAAATGCTTAAACAAGTCGCGATCAGCCTGAGTGGTTTTAATCGCCTCAAGTGTCATGCGGTTTTCACGCAGCGCTGATTCCATATCTTGGAACGCTTTTTTAACACCGCCGTTTTGTGGCAAGAGGTAGTCGCGAAGTGAACGAGTAATCGCACTTGAGATACCACCGTATAGCGATGCCTCGATCAGACGGTAGAACTTGGAGCGGTCACTAGAGTTACGTAGTTTCTTCGGAATAACGCCGAACTCAAACATTTGAGAGTGGTAGTCGACAATCGAAGAAAAGGCTTTGAACTGCACACCTTCAATTTGGCCGATCGACTCTTTGACCTCGTTGATCTGGCGAACACGAGCTTGAGTATCTGAAACGCTTTCGATCAACACATCAGTCGGTTTGATATGGCTTGGTAAGCCTTGGATCACAAACGGTTTGATATCGACTTTTTTGTCTCGACCAGCGACCTGCTGCAGCTTAACGGCAAACAATAAACGTTGGTTACGCGAGTTCACGACATCAAGAGCGGCGTAACAGGCACCAGCTTGTAGTTTACCGTACAGACCTTTATCACGAGAAGATTGGCTACTACCCGCTTCCGTCGTGTTACGGAAGTGAAGCAAGGTTTGGTCGGGAATCAAAGCAGTAATGAAAGCTGCCATAGTCGTCGACTTACCTGCACCGTTACCACCAGAAAGAGTGGTGACTAGCCCATCGATATCAAAAGTACGCGCAAAAAAGCCGTTCCAGTTGACCATGGTTAGCGATTGATATTTACCTCTTTCAATCATGCTTCACCCTCTTCCATCATTTCTTGTTCAGCGTTTTCGTCGCTGTCAGTTTGTTCTAGTAAGCTACCTTGGCTTGGCTCTTTAGTATGCACTACCGCTTCACCATCACGAATTAGGCGCAGCTGCGCTTCACGCATATCGTCACCAACTCGTACATCAGCACCAAAGCGGAAAACCGACTCACTGATGCTAAATTTACCCGTTTCACCAATGTTGATGATCATACCTAGGCGGCGCAAGCGGCGCAGTGAAGTACGGACTTTTTCAAATAGCTTCTCTTTATCTAAATCAGAGCCGGTTGCACGATTGGTCACTAGCTTCATGAGCTTTTCTTCATCGGCAAGGGCCAATAGCTCTTCGTACAACTCTTGGTTAGTAAAGATACCTTCATGCGCCAAACGCTCTGGGCTGAGGTAAAGGAAACACAATACCTTACCCACCAACATATCAAGCTCTGAAAGCACACTACGACCTATCAGTGACGTCGAACGCGGTCGCAGATAGAAAAAGCCTTCTGGCGCTTTCACGAGTTCCGTGTTGTAGCGTTGATAGAAAGAGGACAACTCAACTTCGAAGTCTGACAACAGCGCGTGGTTATCAAGATCTTCGCTAGAAATATGACGCCCTGCTCGCAGCATACTGTCTAGTGCTGGGAACAGAGGGTTTGAAATTGCTTTTGCCAGATTATCTGACATGTATTCATTAATATCGGTCGATGACATTTGCTTGTACCTTTGCACCAAATTCGTTGATCGCTTGCCAGTCCGGTTGAATGGCTTGGTAGTCAGACTCTGAGTAGCCTAAACGTACCGCTTGGTCGATAACAATTCGAGCTAAATCAAAATGATGAGTTTGCGGATGCTGTGCTAGGTAGTCACGTAGCACTAAGCCCAAATCGATAGGTGCGCCTTGCTCTTTATGAACTTTAAGCATGCCTGCAATACGATCTGACAATTCATCATTGACCTGTTGGAACTCTTCGTATTCCACTTCTAGTGGTACTTGGCCGGTAACTTCATCATCTCTCAGTACCAAGGCCTCATCACGAAGATCGGTTAAGCGCTCGGCATCTGCGTAAGTCAGGTACCAAGGCATATCGAAATACTCTTTGACGGATTGACGCAGACGCGAACTGAATGCTCGGTTTTTATCCATATCAATCGCGGTTCGAATAAATTTGTGAACGTGGCGGTCATAACCGATCCAAAGATCGATCGCTTGCTGAC
Organism: Vibrio tubiashii ATCC 19109; assembly: GCF_000772105.1. Classification (NCBI taxonomy): domain Bacteria; kingdom Pseudomonadati; phylum Pseudomonadota; class Gammaproteobacteria; order Vibrionales; family Vibrionaceae; genus Vibrio; species Vibrio tubiashii. The sequence goes on along the minus strand of NZ_CP009354.1, from coordinate 1,143,290 downwards.
CCCAACTGGTGATGCGATCAAGCTTCATTTGCAGACCAAACAGCGTTTCTGCGATGAATTCCAGCTCGTCATCGCCATAAACCAGTTCTTGAATATCAAGAATCTGCGTCTGTAGCTCGTCGCCCGCGGCTTGAAGCGTATCTTGTAGCTCTTTGAGGGTATTAGATGTCTCAGAAAGCAACGCTTCACAGTTGTTGATGGCGTCGCGCCAGTCTTTGTTTAACAGTTCAGCAATCTGAATCTTAACCGACTGCTGCTGCTCATCCATCACACGCTGGTTCAGATCGATCTGATCGAAGATCTCTCCCACGGAGTACTTAAGCACACCATAGACGTTCTTACGCCAGTGACCTGGCGTTCCGCCTTGACGTGCAGACTCAATCGCCTTCGACATTTCGTCAGCAACCATTGAAAGCTGGATCGATAGCTTAAGTTTGGAAAATTCGCGATGTCGGACGTAGTAATCTGTAATCCCTATCGCAAGTGGTGACAGACGATAGATACTGGCTCCATCGGTCACTTCACTGGTAAAACGGCTAATCAGTCGTTGTTTGACCATTTCGTTAATCGCGTTGTTAGCGCGAAACGCCGACGCGTCACCCGTTTCTTCAAATAATCGGGTAACAATGGTAAACGCATCATGCAATTCACCTTCACCTAATTCTTCATCGAACCTTTCATTACTGAGCACAGCAATAGCGATTAGAAATGCCAGTCGCTCTGTTGTCAGGTTCAATGAGAAATCATGCTGCTTAACCCAACCGACCAATTCATCGATCGGCTGCTCAGCATTTAGAGTCATCTCACTCATTGTTAGTCCTGCTTATCTTTCTTTTGTGCCCATACATGTATGTATCGGCCTAACGAGAGGTATGGCTCTTCTCTGCACAGTTGTCTTTCTAGTGCCAACACATCTTCATACTGGTAATCGCCCATGTACTCCATATTGCCTATGTAGTCACTAAAGCAGCGGATACCAGATTTGCCACAAATTGAAAAACCAGCGTCTTCAATCCACTGGTAGACCTCTTCAGGTTTTAAGCCTTTTTGCGGCTGTAATTTAAATCTTTTGCGATGCGGCATTCCGTCTAATACATGAGGAATGTTGCCGCACACGACATTCTTGTAGACCAAACCATGGTGGTTATAGAACATAATAGAAGCCATACCACCCGGCTTTACTTGTTCTAGTACTTTCTCTAGCGCAGGTTTAGGATCTGCTAACCACTCCATCACCGCATGAAACAGGACCACATCCACTTGGGATTCTAGGTGCTGGTCAAGCGATTGGACTGGCGAATGAATGAAGCGATACTGCTCAAGCAGGCCATTTATTGCAATATCCTGCTCTGCCAATAGCAACATTTCAGAAGATAGATCACATAACGCGACATGATGTCCGAGCTTAGCTAGCTTTTGCGACATTTGTGCCAAACCGCCACCCGCATCTAGCACATTGAGTTGCTGATTTGCCCCATCAACAGTATTAAGTATCTGTTGAAGATCTTCCCAAACAATGACTTGGCGAATCTCTCCTTTGTCAGAACCGTAAATATTTTTTGCAAATTTGTGGGCAATATCGTCGAAATTGCGGTCTTCAGTCACAGCAGCTTAGGTTATCATGTCTAATCGTGCTGCTATTCTGTCATAAGAAAAGCAGGAATAAAGAGGCTTTCTCTTAAATTATAATCAATTGATGTTTTTTCGGACTATTTAGTATGTTTGAGCTGAAAAAAGTTGTGTCTTCTCTACTTATGCCGCTTCCCGCGATGCTAATCATCGGTCTATTCGGCTTAATGTTGATCATGTTTACCCGTAAACAGAAGACAGGCTGCTTTGTTGTTCTATTCTCTTTCATCGGTATCTTCCTCATCGCTTTTCAACCCGTTTCTTCTCGTTTGTTGATGCCGCTTGAACGCCAATACTCGGCCTTTTTTCCGGTCGACCAATCGATCGATTACGTTATGGTGCTCGGCAGTGGTCATGTCGTAGACGATAAGATCCCGCCCACTTCTGAATTAAGCCGAACCGGTTTGATGCGCCTTGCCGAAGGTATTCGCATCATGCGAATTTACCCTGGGTCTAAATTGATTTTGTCTGGCTATGCGGGCGGCTCTGAAGTGAGCAATGCCCGTATGATGGCGAAAGTGGCTCTCGCCCTTGGCGTCTCGAAATCTGACATTATTCTGTTAGAAACCGCCAAAGATACTTGGGAAGAAGCTCGACAAGCGGCAGCATTCGTTAATACCAAAAAGCTGGTTGTTGTAACGTCAGCCAGTCATATGGAGCGTGCTCTGAATGAATTCTACTCGGCAGGATTAAAGCCGTACCCTGCACCTACCAATTACCTTGCGCATGATAAAGTTACACAAGCATGGGCTAAATACACACCTAAAGCGGTGTATTTGGAGCAAACCGAGCGTTATTGGCACGAAACCTTAGGTCAAATTTGGCAAACGCTTAGGAATTGGGCGTCAGATTATGAAGAGCAAGCGCTGCAAGCTTCTGAAAGCAAAGTTTGATACCAAGTAAACTATGAATCCTAGATAGAAAAATACCGAGTCAAGCCTCGGTATTTTTATGTCTGTTGACGCGGTAACATTTAGTCACCTGCAAACATATAGCCTTCGCCATGAACGGTGACAAAAATTTGTGGATTCTTTGGATCGAATTCCATTTTTGCTCGCATGCGACGAATCAAGACATCAATTGTGCGATCGTTTGGTGCATCAACACGGTGGCTGATCATATTTAAGATACGTTCACGGCTGAGAACCTGATTCGGATAAGAGGATAAAGCCACTAGCAGTTCATATTCTGCTTTAGTCAGCTTAACCGGCTCACCGTTACGACTCAGTGCACGGCGCTGAACGTCAAACGTCCACTCACCAAAGCGAACAACATTATCATCTTGCTTCGCTGCGCTGTCAGAGCCTGACGAGTTACGTGCAGCGGAAATTCGCCACAGTAAATTCTTAACTCGAACCAATAGCTCGCGTAATTCAAAAGGTTTAGTGACATAGTCATCGGCGCCCATTTCAAGGCCAACGATTTTGTCGATGCTGTCCGTGCGTCCTGTTACCAGGATAATTCCAATGTCTGATTGACTGCGAAGTTCGCGAGTTAGCATTAATCCATCTTCACCGGGTAGATTAATATCCAACATCACCAAATCAATCGCGTTGCTTTGTAGCATGTCTCGCATCTGCTCGCCGCTTTCTGCTTCGCTGACTTGGTAACCTTCATTCTGAAAGTAGCCAACGAGCTTGCTGCGAGTCACTACGTCGTCTTCTACTACTAGTACGTGATAACTCATCTGCACCACTTAATTTGCATTGGGAATAGTTCTATCATTTATTCTATTCATAAATAGTAACATTTCTAGTATTTATCACTTTAAAAACGAGAAAGATGATTTTTTATTGATTCAAGACAAAACCGCCGCCTTTGTTAATAAATGCTCATAATTCGTCTTTTATTGTCACGTAAGCCATTACCGCTATTCATTTTTATTAGTTACACTAATAGGTAGTTATTTTGGGAGTGATACCTAATGCAAGAAATCAAAGCATTCAACGAGAAACGTGCGGAAATCTATTGGTGGCTTTCAAGCCTTTACGCCAAAGAATTAACGGAAGAGAACCTTGAACAGTACCATTCAGCTCAAATCCGCTCTTTCCTTACTGGCCTTGGCGAGAATGCCGATCTAAAGCCGTCGATTGATCGTGTCATTGATGCACTCAATCGCCTTATCGATCGCGAAGATGCACAACTAGAGCTTGCCGCTGATTTTTGTGATCTATTTTTGAAGTCTGATCGCGACTCTGCACTACCTTACGCTTCAATGTACATTGGAGAGACTGGCCTGCTTAACGACAAACCAGCGAAAGAGATGGAAGCGTTAATGCTAGAGCATGGTGTTGCTGTCGATGAAGGCTTAAATGAACCTGCTGACCATATTGCCATTGAGCTGGATTTTCTCGGCAACCTCATCATTCGCTCTAATGAGCTTGAGCAAGAGCGTCATATTGAAGAAGCACTGATCGAGCAAGAGGGCTTCATTCGTCAGCACCTTCTAAGTTGGACCCCTAAGTTTTCAGCTAAGTGTCAAACACTCGATGAGTTCGGTTTTTACTCGGCGATCGCTTCTCTCACAGTGGCATTCTTAGAGTTAGATTGCACATACTTAATCGGTGAATAGAGTCTGACAATGTGAACTGACACAGGTCAGTTCGAAGAAATGTGTTTGCCCTAAGTCGGATTGCGGTCTAAAATCGTGACCGCAAACGATAAAAATGAACTATTCAAATACAAACCGCTAAATAAGAGCGGTTTTTGTGTTTCTGATACTTTCTGCCAACTTATTCTAAACTGAATATATTCTCGTGGCAGTCATCGACAGGACAAAATTTATGGCCACTATTAAAGACGTTGCTCGCCTTGCTGGTGTTTCAACAACCACTGTGTCTCACGTGATTAACAAAACACGCTTTGTTGCCGAAGCGACACAAGAAAAAGTGATGGAAGCGGTAACCGAGCTTAATTATGCACCGAGTGCAGTTGCTCGTAGTCTTAAGTGCAACACTACTCGTACAATCGGTATGTTAGTGACACAATCGACGAACCTATTTTTCTCAGAAGTTATCGACGGCGTAGAAAGCTACTGTTACCGCCAAGGTTACACCTTGATTCTGTGTAATACAGGCGGCATCTATGAAAAACAACGCGACTACATTCGCATGTTGGCTGAAAAGCGTGTAGATGGCATCCTAGTGATGTGTTCAGATCTGACTGAAGAGCTGAGCGAAATGCTTGATCGCCACAAAGATATTCCAAAAGTAGTTATGGATTGGGGCCCAGAGAGTTCTCAAGCAGATAAGATCATCGATAACTCAGAAGAAGGCGGCTACTTAGCAACCAAATACCTAATTGAACGTGGTCACACTGACATTGCTTGTTTAAGTGGTCACTTCGAAAAAGCAGCATGTGTTGAGCGTATTAGTGGCTTTAAGCGTGCCATGGCCGAAGCGGAACTACCGGTAAATGAAGATTGGATTCTTGAAGGTAACTTCGAATGTGATACAGCGGTATTGGCGGCAGATAAAATTGTTGCAATGGATAAAAAGCCAACAGCCGTGTTCTGTTTTAATGACACCATGGCACTTGGTTTAATGAGCCGCCTGCAACAAAAAGGCATTCAAATCCCACAAGATATTTCCGTAATTGGTTACGATAATATTGAACTGGCCGAGTACTTCTCTCCGCCGTTAACAACGGTTCACCAACCAAAACGTCGTGTTGGTAAGAATGCCTTTGAAATTCTTCTTGAGCGAATTAAAGACAAAGAGCACGAAAAACGCGTGTTTGAGATGCACCCAGAGATTGTTGAGCGTAATACCGTTCGTAATCTAAATAAATAACCTTAACTCAGACGCTTAGCTAGTAGCCGTACTATTGGCTAAGCGTATATCTCCCCTCTATTTATTGAACCAATGTCACATTTATCCTATACAAACGTGATGTTCTGCGCAGAATTTATTTATTCTTAAAGTGTTCGATTAATGCCACGAACAGGGCAAACCATTCCGAAAGGATGGGACGCAAAGCCTCCGGCCTTAAACAATTTATTGTCTGGTAGCGGGGTTGCCGATGGCGAATATGCAAACTGTCATACCGCTTTTACTTGCACTCGTATGACACCTTACTGACAATGTCTCTGCATAATTTTGCTAATCTCTCGGACCTGCATTGGTGGCGTATACTTATACACCGAGAAAACACAGCATGGATAAACCAATACTAAAAGACTCAATGCGTTTATTTGAGCAGTTAGGACATATCAAGTCTCGCTCAATGTTTGGTGGCTTTGGCATTTTTGCTGATGACACTATGTTCGCACTTGTCGTCAACGATAAGCTTCACGTACGCGCGGACGCGGCTCTCGCTAAACAATTTAAGTCTCAAGGGCTAGAACCTTACGTATACAAAAAACGCGGCTTTCCCGTCGTGACAAAGTATTTTGCGCTTTGTGATGACTGGGCAGCAGACGCAGGTAAAACGTTAAAGATTGCTAGCGTCGCGTTAAAAGCCGCAAACCAAGAGAAACAATGCCAATCGCAGGCGAAACCGAATCGCTTGAAGGATCTTCCTAATTTAAGGCTAGCGACAGAACGCATGCTTAAGAAAGCAGGCATAGACACTGTCGAAAACTTAGAAGAGGTGGGCGCCGTACACGCTTTTAAGGCTATCCAGTCTACACACTCTGCCGATGTTAACATCGAACTTCTCTGGGCTTTAGAAGGTGCTATTAAAGGCACGCACTGGTCGGTTATCCCACAAAGCCGACGTCAGGAACTGTTAACGCAAGTTAGCTAATCTAAAACAATATATCTAGAAGAAGTCAGCCTTAGTGCTGACTTTTTTATTGTTTTTTATCTGCCACCTTGAAATTTGTCGCTTGCTTTCCCTGTCTTGTCTAGTAACACTAATATTTGATATCCATGAAATTAAATGGAGCTGCTCAACATGAATAAAAAGATCATCCTAGGAATTGTTTTCGTCGCATTGATTGTTTTACTTGGCGTCAATTTTGGCCAGTATCTCACGCTAGACAATGCCAAAGCCCAGCAAGCTGAGCTTGCGGCATTTATTGCTGACAACTTTACTATCGCCGCGGCGAGCTATTTTATCGCCTATGTTGCCATCACCGCTTTTTCGATTCCTGGCGCTGCGGTCGTGACTCTTTTGGGTGCTGCCCTTTTCGGTTTCTGGACAAGCTTACTGCTGGTTTCTTTCGCTAGCACCATAGGTGCAACACTCGCATTTTTGAGCAGCCGATACTTATTGCGTGATTGGGTACAAAGCAAATTTGGTGAAAAGCTCAATGCCATCAACCAAGGCGTTGAAAAAGATGGCGCATTTTATCTGTTCTCACTGAGATTAATTCCAGTGTTCCCATTCTTCCTCATCAACTTGTTAATGGGTTTAACACCTATCGCGACGGCTCGATTCTATTTGGTGAGTCAACTCGGTATGTTGCCAGGAACTGCGGTTTACCTGAATGCTGGTACTCAACTGGCTCAAATAGACAGCTTGTCGGGTATCGTATCTCCAACCGTTTTAGCCTCTTTTGCACTTCTCGGCTTATTCCCTGTCATTGCAAAATGGATTATGGCTAAAATTAAGAGCTCCCCTTCAACATCAAATGGAAATGCTTAATGAGGATCTATTCCGCATCGACGCCTACCGAAGCTCACATTGTTTGTGAGCTTCTTAAGTCTCAACAGATTGACTGTGAAGTTCGCGGTGAAGGCGTGTTTGGGCTCCAAGGTGAAATACCTTTTGGCGAGAGTAGCGAACCTTATGTCTGGTTACTTGACCCAGAACAAGCCAAGCATGCCAATACGGTTATCGAACAATTTAACAATGCAGATGTTGGCAGTAATTGGCTTTGTAACCAATGCGGGGAAATGAACGAGCCTCAATTTGGCGCATGTTGGCAATGCGGACAAGCAGCACCTTAACCGATTTTAGGCGCTTCAATTTGCTGCTGAATAAATGAAATTGAATGGTGATTGAACTCTTCTGGTCGCTCGACGTTACATACATGGCCGCAATCGGCAATCTCAAGTAACTTACTTTTACGATGTGCTGCGACCATCTCTTTCACAGGTTGAATAAACATATAGTCTTTCTCACCCATCAAATAGAGCGTTGGGATTGGCAGTTCTCTATCCTTAAAATACTTCATCAGTGGGTTAACTTCCGAAGTGAGAATAAACCAACGCTTAAACTCTTTCTGGCAAAGCTTCTTTGCTTCGCGGATAAATAAGTGCCTTGATTCCCTCTGAGTACGCTGCGGCATCACAATATAAGCAAAAAGGCTGTATAACCACATATAAGGGATAACGTGTTTGCACATGCCACCTAGCCTAACCAATATCTGCGAACGGACGTTAAATCGCGTTACAGCGCCACCTAGCACCATCGACTTGACTCTATCTGTTGCAAGTTCCGCTAGGTTTCGAACAATTATCGTGCCGAGAGACATACCAACAAAATGAGCCGAACGTATCTTTAAGTGATCAAGCACCTTAAGAATGTCCATTGTCACCGCTTGAAACGTATAGCGGTTTGCCATTAGCTCTTTGATCAATTGATTCGACTTACCGTGACCACGAAGATCGATAAGTAATAGATTAAAATGCTGTTTATACGCTTTGATTTGCTTAAACCAAATTGAGGAACTTCCCCCTGCGCCATGCACAAAGACTACCCATTCATCACTTGTGGGATGGGTAAAGGTTTTGTGAAATAGCAAGGTATCACTCATATCGAAAAGGGTTTACTCAGCAATAAAATTGGTTACGGAGAGTACCATAAACATAGGGGGATTTACGTCAATTTACCTCAATTCTTAATTATTCTTTTATTAAAAGTGTAAGTAACCATCAAAAAAGGCGCCCTCAAGACGCCTAGTTTCATATTAGCTTTTGTTCAACGCACTGTGATACAAGGATAGATATTCATCTGCCGATTTGTTCCAACAGAAATTTTGCTCCATCGCATACAATTGAACGCGTTTGACTTCGTTAGGTTGCTGCGCGTGCAGCAGTAAAGAACGCTGCAACACGTTAAGCAAAGCACTTGGCTTTGGTTCATCAAATACAAAACCCGTTGCATTTTCAGGCTCAGCATCATAGTCATTAACGCTGTCGCGCAACCCACCAACGCCGCGAACGATAGGGAGTGTACCGTAAGCCATGCTGTAGATCTGATTCAAACCACACGGCTCAAACTCAGAAGGCATAATAAAGAAGTCCGATCCCGCCTCAACCAAATGCGCTAACTCATTGTCATACGCCTCAACAAAAACAAACTTGTCGCTATGCAGCGCTGCAATCTCTTTTAGCTGAGACGCTAGAACAGGGTCACCTGTGCCGACAATCACCACCTGAACCTGATACTTAAGAAAATCACTTAAGATCGGCAATAGATAGTGCACACCTTTTTGGTGTGTCAGGCGACAGACCATGCCATAGACTGCGACCTCTTGAGTTTCTAGTCCCACCCTTTGCTGTAACTCTCGTTTACACGCTTTTTTACCCCTAACCATACTTTGGCGAGTCGCCTTGTAGTTCACAGGTAAGTAAGCATCACTTTGAGGATTCCAAGCGCTGTAGTCGCATCCGTTAAGTATGCCGACTAAATCGTCTGAGCGCTGTTGAAACTCTGCTGCCATGCCATGGCTGCCAAGTTCTGTTTTTAGCTCTTCAGCGTAAGTTGGACTGACAGCATTGATCTTATCCGCATTCATCACCCCCGCTCTTAGCATCGTAATGTGCGTCGCACTGACTGCCGCATCCAGCGCATAACGCGTGTGCATCTCTGGCAGAGACTGCAGTTCATCGTAACTAAATACCCCCTTAAACACCGCGTTGTGTACCGACAATACACTCTTAGTATGAGTGAAAAAGTCATGCGAATGATAGCGGTGTTTAAGCAAGTATGGGACAAATCCAGTATGCCAGTCGTTGGCATGAATAATATCTGCTTTGAATCCGAGCTTAGGTAACATATCTAGACTAGCGGCACTAAAAAACGCAAAACGTTCACCGTTATCGACGTACGCTTGATTGTTTTCCGCGTACATCTCTGGCCTATCGAAATACTTCGGACAATCGATGGCATACACGGGCACGCCAACGATCTCTAGCTGTTTAACCCGATATTCAGTGTGAGGCCAATGCTCTAACTGAGTTTCAAGCACCACTTGGGCTTGCTCAATACCCGCCAACTTTTGGTAAGCAGGTAAAGTAATACGAACATCTTGCTGCAGTGCGAGTAGTGCTTCAGGCAGTGCCTTGGCAACGTCTGCCAAGCCACCACTCTTAATTAACCCTTCAACTTCCGATGCTACAAATAGAATAGATAAATTCTTAGTAGCCAACTCTTGCTCCTTTAGGAATAACAACGATGCCATCTTCCGAAACGTGGAAGTGCTTTTTATCTTCGGATAGGTTTACACCAATCTGGGTGCCCGGTGCAATATCGACATCTTTATCGATGATTACACGGCGTAGTACACAACCATCACCGACCTTAACATCACCAAGTAGAATACACTCACTGATATCACAAGCAGAAGCAATATTACTGCGGAAGCCTAATACTGACTTCTCAATACGTGAACCACGCACATAGCTGCCATTACAAACCAAGCTATCAATGATCTGCACGCGGCCATTGACGGAGTCTGTAAATGTCGCAGGTGGCAGAGGTGGGTAGAATGTATGCAGAGGCCATTTACGGTTATAAAGCGAGAATGGCGCATCTTTCTCAAGCAGATCCATGTGTGCTTGCCAGTACGCTCCAATGGTACCGACGTCACGCCAATAAACTTCCTCTTTCTCACCAGTAATTCGGTTAGTGCTGAAGTCATAAACAAACACATCACCACGTGGGAACATCTTTGGAATAATGTCTTTACCGAAGTCATGAGAAGAGTCTGGGTTGTCAGCATCTTCGATCAGTTCTGAAAACAGTGGTTGAGCTTCAAAAACATAGTTGCCCATCGAAACAAGCGCGTGTTCAGGATCTCCTGGAATCGATTTAGGATTAGCCGGTTTTTCTTCGAAGCCAATCATTCGTCCTTCTGCATCGACCTCAATAACACCAAACTCTGAAGCTTCACTCAAAGGCATACGCAAAGCGGATACGGTTAATGACGCCTCTTTCTCTTTGTGGAAATCAAGCATCTGTTTGATATCCATTTTGTAGATGTGGTCTGAACCAAAAATACATACTTGCTCTGGCTCAGCTAACTCCATGAAGCGCAGGTTTTGGTAGATAGCATCCGCTGTGCCTTCGTACCAACGCTTACCTGTGCGCATTTGTGCTGGAATTGGGTCAATAAATCGGTCGGTAATACCACTGATGTTCCAACCTTTTTTCAGGTGGTGGAATAGCGATTGGGATTTAAATTGAGTTAGTACATAAACGCGCATCAAATCGGCATTTACAAAGTTGTTTAGAGCGAAGTCGATAAGACGGTAACTGCCGCCAAAAGGAACCGAGGGTTTACTACGAGATTCTGTAAGAGGACGAAGGCGCGACCCTTCTCCACCAGCAAGGATCATTCCCAAAACACCAGCCATTTATATTTCTCCATTTTATTTATTGTTGTGATAAGCCCGTTTTTAGGGGGCGGACTTATCAATATTCTCTATAGATATGCCATTCCTATTTGGCACACCATGCAGCAAGAGTCACTCTGCCAACGCCTTTTGTGACGGTAGTTATACGCCATTGTGCCTTGTGCAAAAGGTTTATTATAACTTATCGTATTTCAGCAAGATTACAATTTAAAATATGCTGTACTATCGAGCTCACACTTATTACTTTTTCGCCTCCTGCGATAGCTCACAGAATCCCATGAACAAGACACATCTCGATAACATACCATCTACATTAATGTGACCTTGCTCGCAAAGAGGTACGATGACTTACCATAGAAAGATGTAGAGAGTTGAGATCTAACTGCTAAGCAGCATTCGATGCTTGGTGGATATAGATCGCGTCTTTGGTTTCTGATTTAGCAATGTATAAGGAGCTATCTGCTAGTGCTAATGCTTGTTGCATAGTGACGTTTGGTTTAATCAATGTCCCGCCCACTGATAGCTTATTAACTAAATGGAGGTAGTTTGAATCTCTAGTCTGAACTTGTTCGACATACTGCTTAATACGACACGCTATCTGTAACAAAATCTTATTGCTATCTGTGCGAACAAGGAGCAAAAACTCCCCGTCATCCCATCTTGCCGCGACATCATATTCGCGAATAGCTTTGGTCAAACATGACGCGACAGCTTTAAGTGCGTCCTGATGCTTTTCATTATCGAACACACCACCACTTCTAGGCGACAGTCCAGCATCAATCCATATGAGGCCAAATTGATGCTGTTCGCGTGATGAGCGTGCAAGCTCGGCACGTAACTCGCGCTCCAGCCCTCTTCGATTGTGCAGCCCGGTAATGAAATCAAATATGGCAAGCTTATCTATCTGCTCGGTACGTGAGGCGACTAATTCCTCCAACCCTGTTCTCGCAGAAGTGAGTTCATGCTCAATCAAATCGACTGCCTCATCAAGGGTTTGATTCGCTGACTTAAACCTAGTGAGCTTTGCGAGTCGCTCACCGATCCGTTCGACTGGCGAGATCCAGTATTTAACCAGATAGAAATAACTCAGCAGTGCGCACAGAAATACTAAGCCCATCAATGGTAAATAAAGGCTCGTTGCAGTCCAACTAGGAACCATGGCGTCAATGCTGACAAAGGTCAGCTCGTACCACCCCAAAGCTTCAATATAATGAATCGCTACTACGGCTTTTCCTGACTCTTGCTGAACCATCAAAATTTCGGCTTCTTCACCAGACTTCTGACGCTGCATTAGCGTTTCTATCGCGGAGTATTCATCAGAGTTAGGAACATAGTCACTCAACGTGGGCTTAGTATTTTCACTGTCTCTTAGAGGGTAGTGAAATTTGTGGGAATCGACTGAAAACTGGACTCTTCGCCCTTCGTCAACGAACAATGTTTTTAACGCGTGAGAGTGATGTTCATCGAAACGTTCAAACAGCAGATTAGTGTCGATTCCCGTTCCAACAACACCGAGGAAGCGACCACTGTCAACAATGCTGTGATTGATCCAAACTCGCGTTAGATTTAAATGCGCATCTCTAGCGATATTAACGCTAAAGTCTACACCGCTATCTCTCTGCTCAAAATACCAATTGTCTTGGACTGAAGCAGGGTCGAGATAATAGCGAAGAAAGGTTTGCTCCCGTACGCTTTGTACATCGTTGTAGTGATAGGCCAGATTTTCATCAAGCACGATGAAGAAGTTTTTTGATTTTAATTGCCAACGGTATCGGTCCAGGGTTTCCTCAGCGACAGCGCGGTATACGTCATCATTGCTGTTCATTCCCCATGAAGTCACATTCGGGTGTTCCGCCAACTCACTGATGAGATTCACTTCTTTAATAATTGGCGCGAGCAATGTTTCAGCATCATGGTGTGCAGAGATCTGTGCGTATTTCCACAGCAGTTCCTTAACGATACCGTCAACAACTTGTTTGGAGATGCTATGCGCAGCAAATAGAAAGATAGCACTGACACAGGCTAAAAAAGTCAGCAGCTTGAGTCTCTGTTTCATGATGTCCTTCCGTGGGTCATCTAAATCAATAGAAGCTACTTACTATATTGTCAAAAATGCAATTGAGAATCTTTACATTCACACTATCAATATGTAAATAATTTTATATACCTCTCATCAAAATGAAAACGGATGATCATTCGGCTCATAAAAAAAGCAGCCTAGTTAAGGCTGCTTTTTATCCAAGTGAAGGACTTACTTTTTCTTGGCTGGCTTTTTACGCTTATCGGTAATTTCCCATTTGCCATCGACGTAGAGTGCCGTGTAACCCGAAGGCTTGCCATCCACCTCTGAACGGACGTAGTTCTCTTTCGACTTACGGCTAAAGCGTACCACCATAGGCAAACCATCAGGATCTTGCTGAGGGGCGTCAGTCAAATAGTGGAACTTAGGTGAAATACGGTCCTTGAAGCGCACAAGTTCTTCAACCAAAGGTGCACGAGTTTCGCGCGATTTCGGGAATGTGCTTGCTGCTAAGAACAGACCAGAAGCACCATCACGAAGAACGAAGTAAGCATCTGAGTTTTCACATGGTAGCTCTGGCAAATGCACAGGATCTTCTTTTGGCGGAGCAACTTCGCCATTTTTCAGGATCTTACGAGTGTTCTTACACTCTTCACTCGTACAGTCCATGTACTTACCGAAACGGCCGTTCTTAAGCACCATGTCGCTGCCACACTTGTCACATTCGACAACTGGACCATCGTAACCTTTAACTTTGTACTCACCGTGTTCAACAATGTAACCTTCACAGTTCGGGTTATTACCACAAACATGCAGTTTACGTTTGTCATCGATTAAGTACGCATCCATCGCCGTTTCACAGATTGGACAGCGCTTTTTCGCACGCAGTGCAGCCGTCTCAACATCCTCTTCAAGAACGTTGATAACACCATCTTCATCGCCTAGGTTGATGGTCGTCTTACAACGCTCTTTAGGAGGCAATGCGTAACCTGAACAACCTAGGAAAACACCTGTAGAAGCAGTACGGATACCCATCTCACGAGAACAGGTCGGACACTCGATATCAGTGTAGACGATATGGTTTGGCTTCATGCCGCCCAGTTCTTCGTCTTGTTCCGCTTTCTCTAAATCACCGGTAAAGTCTTTAAAGAAGTCATCTAGCACACCTTTCCAGTTGGCATCGCCTTCTGCAATTTGGTCTAGCTTTTCTTCCATACGAGATGTGAACTCGTAGTTCATTAGCTCATCGAAGCTACCATCTAGACGGTCAGTGACGATTTCACCCATCTTCTCAGCATAGAAGCGACGCTGTTCGACTTTCACATAACCACGATCTTGGATGGTTGAAATGATTGACGCATACGTTGAAGGGCGACCAATACCACGTTTTTCAAGCTCTTTAACCAAGGCTGCTTCGGTGAAACGCGCTGGCGGCTTTGTGAAGTGCTGCTTAGGGTCAAGAGTAACAAGCTCAATCGCATCACCCACCTGTACTGCAGGTAGAATCTGGTCTTCGTTTTTACCTAATGGACGTTGAACACGAGTCCAACCGTCAAATTTCAATATACGACCTTTCGCTTTAAGCGTGTACTCAGCCGCTTTCACGCTCACGGTAGTTGAATCGTATTTTGCCGGTGTCATCTGACACGCCACAAACTGATTCCAGATTAGCGAGTAAAGTTTGTGCGCATCTGATTCCATACCATTGAGATCATCCGCTTTCACAGATACATCAGATGGTCGAATCGCTTCGTGCGCCTCTTGGGCGCCCTCTTTGCTACCGTAAACAATTGCTTTGCTAGGCAGGTAAGCGTCGCCAAATTCAGTCGCGATAAAACCACGGGCAGCTTCTACCGCTTCAGAACTCAAGTTAGTCGAGTCGGTACGCATATAGGTGATGTAACCCGCTTCATACAGACGCTGAGCCAACATCATGGTTTTCTTAACGCCGTAACCTAAACGAGTACTCGCTGCCTGCTGCAATGTCGAGGTAATGTAAGGTGCTGAAGGTTTGCTTGAAGTCGGGCGATCTTCGCGCTTACAAACTTCATAACGTGCTTTCTCAAGCACAGCCATCGCCGCTTTGGTTTCAGCTTCATTGACGGGCTTAAACGCAACGCCTTCTTTCTGCGCCACCTGCAAACGGAAGTCAGTTTTATCTTGAGTCTTAGTATCTGCGTGGATATCCCAGAACTCTTCTGGAATAAACGCTTTGATTTCACGCTCACGCTCTACCAGCAACTTCACCGCTACAGACTGTACACGACCCGCAGATAGACCACGTGCAACCTTTTTCCAAAGCAGTGGTGACACCATAAAGCCAACCACGCGGTCCATAAAACGGCGCGCTTGCTGTGCGTTAACACCATCCATACTTAGCTCGCCCGGTTTCTCGAACGCCTGCTGGATAGCATTTTTGGTAATCTCGTTGAATACAACGCGTTTGTATCGCTCTTCATCACCACCGATGATCTCACGAAGGTGCCAAGCGATAGCCTCTCCCTCGCGATCCAAATCGGTTGCGAGATAAACGCTGTCTGCGTCTTTCGCAAGCTTTTGCAGCTCTGCCACTACTTTCTCTTTGCCTGGCAGAACCTGATAGTTCGCTTCCCAACCATGATATGGGTCGATACCCATTTTTTTGATTAGTGACTTGCGATCTTTTTCTTTTTTGATTCGTGCTTTTTCTTCAGCACTTAAGCCCTTGGTTGATACCGCAGCAGCTTTCTGACCAGTGCTTTGGCCAGCAGTCGGTAGATCACGTACGTGACCTACACTGGACTTTACAATGAAGTCCTTACCTAAATACTTATTGATGGTCTTCGCTTTGGCTGGCGACTCCACAATAACCAGTGACTTACCCATAATTGACTCAAGTGTCCTTTATCGAGTGCGATAATATCGCACGACATACTTAATACTTTGCTTCTTTTTTTACTATTGAGCGAGATTACAAGAAGATCAATATCTTTTTTTAATTTCTATCTTGACTGCTCGACAATTCAGCGATGTTTCTACTTCTGATAATCAATTGTGGCTTGCTGAACACTTCGTGCTTCTTACCGAGTCAGAAAACGCCACATACTAAACGGCACAATATCTCTGACGCCAATGAAAGATGATGTTTTTTGCCACCAGTCACAAAACCCACTAACCTAATCGAGCATTAGCTTTTATGCCATTGATCTACCGCAATTGAAATTACGTGCGAACTGCCTACAATTCCACTCATCGCTTCTTTTATATAGAAGACAAATTTAACAAAGGTACTTCCATGAGTGACAAAAAGGCCATCTCTCAGTTTGAATTGTTAATGATCGCCAATCAAATTATCCAAGACCACGAAGACTATCTCGAAGGCATGCGCGCAGAGAGCGTAGAAGAGAAAGACGATGTGTTGGTGTTTAAAGGAAACTACTTTCTCGATGATAACGGCTTACCAACAGCTAAAACGACAGCCGTATTTAATATGTTTAAGTATCTAGCGCACCATTTGTCGAAAGAGTTTACGATTGAAGGATAACTGGATAACTGGATAACTGGATAACTGGATAACTGGATAACTGGATAACTGGAAATTAGCGAGGGTTGGCATATGGTGCCAACCCTTTTTAATTTGGGATGTTTCACTGCGGAAAACGGATGCGGTAACGGACTTCGTCCTACCGAGAACCAGAGAACCAGAGAACTAGAGAACTAGAGAACTAGAATAGTGAACAAAGACGTATCAACTACTCCAGTTTTCTAGCAGCGCAGCGATCCGTAGGGCGAAGCCCGTTCTAGATTCCCGCGGGCGCAGCCCGATCTCGAAGCGCAGCGCCCTCTACGAACTCAAGCCTTCCAACTTATCGAAGTAGTCAGGGAAAGTCTTTGAGGTACACTTAGGATCGTTGATGGTCACGGGCGTGTCGCTTAGCGCAACAAGCGAGAAACACATTGCCATGCGGTGATCGTCATAAGTGTCAATCGCAGCGTGGGTAAGTTTGGCTGGCGGCGTGACAATAATGTAATCCTCACCCTCTTCAACTTCTGCACCGACTTTACGTAGTTCGGTCGCCATTGCTGCTAATCGATCCGTCTCTTTAACACGCCAGTTGTATACGTTGCGAATCGCGGTAGTACCTTCTGCAAACAGTGCGGTAGTAGCAATCGTCATCGCTGCATCTGGGATGTGGTTAAAGTCCATATCAACCGCTTTGAGCTCACCGACGCGAGAGATAACGTAGTCGTCACCCCATTCGATTTGTGCGCCCATTTTCTCTAGTGCATCTGCAAATTGAATATCGCCTTGGATACTCTTTTTACCGATACCGGTTACTTTAATTTCGCCACCTTTTATCGCTGCTGCCGCTAAGAAGTAAGACGCTGAAGAAGCATCGCCTTCAACTAGGAAATCTCCTGGTGCAACATACGATTGGCCTTTACGAACCACGAACTCTTGGTAGTCATTGTTTTCTACTTCTACACCAAACTGAGCCATGATATGCAGCGTGATATCAATGTATGGTTTCGAAACCAGTTCACCGATAATTTTAATCGTCACATCATCTTGCGCGAGCGGCGCAGACATTAGAAACGCTGTTAAAAACTGACTTGAGATAGAACCATCGATTTCAACTGTACCGCCTTTGAGGCCAGTACCTAAAATCTTGAGTGGTGGGTAATCTTCGTTTTCAAGGTATTCAACCTCAGCCCCAGCTTGACGCAGAGCATTGACTAGGTGACCAATTGGGCGCTCTTTCATGCGTGGTTCACCCGTTAGAACGTATTCACCACCACCTAAACATAAAGCGGCAGCAAGTGGACGCATCGCAGTACCTGCGTTACCCAAAAAGAGCTCTAACGCTTGTGGCGCATCAAATGGCTTTCCTAGACCTTCGACTTCACATACTGTTTTGTCTTCAGACAGTGAATAAGACACACCAAGTTGAGTCAGTGCATTCAGCATATGACGGATGTCGTCACTGTCGAGTAAGTTGGTGAGTCGAGTTTTCCCACTTGCTAGTGCTGCAAGAAGTAAAGCTCGGTTAGAAACACTTTTTGAACCAGGTAAGTTGACCTCACCATTGACTTTGTTGATAGGTTGTAACGTAAGGCTTTCCATTAAAATTGATATTCCTTGCTCACCCCGCCTTCCTAAGCGGGACGATGAAAAATTCTTCGTACTTGCAGCCTATCTAAATTCCCTGTGTAAAACCAGACCCAAATCACGAATAGCGCTGAATAATTATCTCACCCAACCGCTGGTAACAAACCCTATCAATATTCCTTATCGACGCGTACCCCATCATCGAAATAGAGAATACGAACTTTGTCTCCTCGCTCAAACAACATGGTGTTATCGACGTCTTGGATAACGTCAATCAACTTACCCTTGTCCGTTTCAATCAGTATTTCTACCAATTTATACTCCACTGAGTATTCTTGATTGGCTTGGCTTCGCGCGATACCTGCCCCTGCAACCGCTCCAACTGCTGTCGCCACTTCTTTTCCGCTACCACCGCCAAACTGGTTGCCAACTAAACCACCCACAACGGCTCCTAACAGCGTTTCCCACCCTGAACCTTTCGATTTAATAATATCTTGCTGGGTGATGTATCTCACTGTCTCTACCTGACCAAACACAACTTCGTTGACTGGGCGAGCCGTATTTCTTTGGTAGGCCGCATTGGCAATTAAGGGAAAAACCAATATGATCCAAAGTAACTTCTTCATTTTCTTTCCTCATTTCATTCATGGCGATTTATCTCACTGAACTTGATCCCGACAAACTTTGGTTTCCATCCACCTTTGATGCGTTATCTGACCCTAATGGTTTACTCGCCTTTGGTGGAGACCTCAGTGCAGAAAGGCTAATACTCGCCTATCAAAATGGCATCTTCCCATGGTATGGACCCGGAGAGCCTATTCTTTGGTGGAGCCCATCGCCACGTGCTGTCTTTAATCCTAAGACATTTCAACCAGCCAAAAGTCTCAAAAAATTTCAAAGAAAACTGGCTTACCGCGTGACGATTAACCATGCGACTGAACAAGTCATCGACTACTGCGCCTCGACCCGAAGCAAAGAAGAGACATGGCTTAATGAAGAAATGCGCAGTGCTTATAAAACCTTGGCACAGCAAGGGCACTGTCACTCAGTTGAGGTGTGGCACGCTGATAAGTTGATTGGCGGTCTGTATGGGATTTCAATTGGACAAGTTTTTTGTGGTGAGTCGATGTTTAGTTTAGAAACGAACGCATCTAAGATCGCGCTGTGGTATTTTTGCCGCCATTTTGAACAACACGGCGGTAAGCTAATCGATTGTCAGGTGATAAACCCTCATCTTGCTTCTCTTGGCGCAATTGAGCTCAATCGTGAAGACTTTATTCAAACACTGCTATCCTATAATAATGAACCGCTACTGGAGAACTGTTTCTCAAAACAGCAATTAACCAGTGAATCATGGGGAGAATAATGAGTTCGGATCTGCAACAAATACGCATTGGATTAACCGATTGCCACCCTTGTAGCTATCTGGCAGATAGGCAAGAGCGCGTTGCGGTCGCTCTCGATCCGACGATGCATTGCGGTTCGAGCTACGAGGTCTTGCTCGCCAACGGATTCAGACGCAGTGGCGATACCATCTATAAACCCCACTGCGATCTATGTAGTGCGTGCCAAGCTATCCGAGTGTCTATCCCTGATTTTGTTACGTCTCGCAACCAAAAACGACTGCTGAATAAAGCAAAAGCCTTCTCATGGCAGCTAAAAGAGCAGATGGATGATAACTGGTTTGAACTCTATTCACGTTACATTGAAGCAAGGCATCGTAACGGAACTATGTACCCACCCAAGCAAAAAGAGTTCGCTCAGTTTTCTCAATGTGCTTGGCTTAATACTCAATATTTGCATATCTACGACCAAGACAAGCTCATTGCCATCGCGGTCACCGATATTCTTTCCAATAGCGTGAGTGCTTTCTACACCTATTTTGACCCGGATTATGCGCTTTCTCTCGGTACACTGGCGGTATTATTCCAAATCCAATACTGCCAAGAGCAAGGTAAACAATGGCTTTACCTAGGCTATCAAATCGATGAATGCCCAGCGATGAACTATAAAGTCCGATTTCAGCGTCATCAAAGGCTAGTAAATCAGCGTTGGCAAGGGTAGAATACGCCCCAACTTTACTTAATTCATTTTTATCGGCATTATGCGCCGGTTGAAATCGTCCATTTTTAAAAGAGGATTAAATGGCTAAAGAAGACGTAATTGAGATGCAAGGCACTGTCCTTGATACTCTACCAAACACAATGTTCCGTGTTGAGCTAGAAAACGGTCACGTAGTTACTGCTCACATCTCTGGTAAAATGCGTAAGAACTACATCCGTATTCTTACTGGTGACAAAGTAACTGTAGAGATGACTCCATACGATCTATCAAAAGGTCGCATCGTCTTCCGTGCTCGTTAATCTCTGACTGCCTAGCGCATTCCGAATTATTCGAATACAGACAAAAAAGCGAAGCTCATGGCTTCGCTTTTTTGTTTCCATTTGACTATACCCGAAATAATTGGAATTGCAGCGCGGCAACAAGACAATTCAGCCCTATGAGCATAGGTGTTCTATGTGATTAGGGTGAATTGGCGCAGTTAACAAAGCTGCAACTTCAAGAATGAAGGGGATTGAGGTTTATTTGCCTAGTGCCTCTTTATAATGCTCGCGACAAACGGATACATAGCGGTCATTGCCACCAATCGCGACTTGGTCACCCTCTTTAATCGCTACGCCATGTTCGTCAGTGCGAATCACCATGTTGGCTTTACGTCCACAGTGACAAATAGTTTTTAGCTCTATCAATTTGTCTGCCCAAGACAGTAGGTATTTACTCCCTTCAAACAGCTCACCAAGAAAGTCTGTTCTCAGCCCGTAACAAAGCACAGGAATATGCAGTTTATCTACGACTTCGGTCAGTTGGTAAACTTGCTCTTTACTCAGAAACTGACACTCATCGACCAAAATACAGTGACGTTTTTCAACTTCATTTAGCGCAGAGATCTCTTGATACAGGTTTGTCTCGGCATTGAATAGCTGAGCATCTGACTGCAAACCAATACGTGAGCTCACTTTACCAATACCATAGCGGTCATCTAGAGCAGCGGTAAAAATCACTGGGTTCATGCCGCGTTCTTGATAGTTAAAAGAAGACTGAAGAAGAGTGGTTGATTTACCCGCATTCATTGCTGAGTAATAGAAGTACATCTGTGCCACTGTTTGTTACCCGTATAAAAATAATAAAATTTAAAGAAAAGGGCTGAATTAACAGCCCTTAAATATTTGTATGCGTATCGCTTACTTACGACGCCACGTTGTCCCTTCTGGGCCGTCTTCAAGAACAATGCCCATTTCTGTCAGCTTATCGCGTGCCATATCTGCATTTGCCCAATCTTTGGCTGCGCGAGAGTCATTACGTAGCTTAATCAGTGCTTCGATTTCTGCCACTTCGTCGTCGCTGCCAGAATCACCTTTTAGGAAAGCTTCTGGATCTTGGTGAAGAATACCGATCACATCTGCTAGTTCGCGCATTAAAGAACCCAGTGCGCTTGCGGTGGCGATATCTTCTGTCTTCACGCGGTTAATTTCACGCGCCATGTCAAACAGCACTGAGTATGCTTCTGGCGTGTTGAAATCATCGTTCATCGCTTCAGTGAAACGCTTCACGTACTCTTCACCACCAGCGGCTGGCGTTGATAGGTCAAGACCACGCAAAGAGGTGTATAGACGCTCTAGAGATGCGCGCGCTTGATTTAGGTTCTCTTCACTGTAGTTTAGCTGGCTACGGTAGTGGCCTGACATCAGGAAGTAACGTACAGTTTCAGGATCATAATGGCCAAGCACATCGCGAATAGTGAAGAAGTTACCGAGTGATTTCGACATCTTCTCGCGATCAACCATAACCATGCCACTGTGCATCCAAGTGTTCACGTAATCTGTTCCGTGCGCACAGCATGATTGAGCGATTTCATTTTCATGGTGCGGGAACTGCAGGTCTGAACCACCACCGTGAATATCAAAGTGGTTTCCAAGAATCGAAGAGTTCATCGCTGAACACTCGATATGCCAACCCGGACGGCCTGGGCCCCATGGTGATTCCCATGTTGGTTCACCTGGCTTAGACATCTTCCAAAGTACAAAGTCTAAAGAGCTACGCTTTGCACTTTCAATCTCGACACGAGCGCCTGCTTGTAGCTGCTCTAGGTCTTGGCGTGACAGTTTGCCGTAATCATCATATTTTGCGATTTCAAACATAACGTCGCCATTGTCAGCAACATAAGCAAATCCACGCTCTATAAGCTTTTGAACCAGTTCAATGATCTCTGCGATGTATTCCGTCGCACGAGGTTCGATGTCAGGGCGCTTCATGTTCAAAGCATCAAAATCAGCGTGCATTTCACCGATTAAACGCTCAGTCAGAGAGTCACAAGTCTCGCCGTTTTCGTTCGCGCGCTTGATGATCTTGTCGTCGATATCCGTGATGTTGCGAACAAAGGTTAAGTCATAGCCTAAGTAGCGTAAGTAACGTGAAACAACGTCAAAAGAAACAAACGTACGACCATGTCCTATATGACAGAGATCATAGATGGTTACCCCACAGACATACATGCCAACTTTGCCAGCATTGATTGGTTTGAATTCCTCTTTCTGTCTTGTGAGTGTGTTATATATCTTTAACATGATCTCTTTCTAATATTTGGGTGAAACAAAATAGTGGCTCAGTATATCAAGTCACGCTCTATTAGGTAATCCCTGAATCGAGCAAAAAGCCATCATTAACACCTATACTCAAGTCTCAACCCTTACTTTTCACGTATTAATGTCTGAAAAGTTAAGTTAGAATCTTGGGCTCAAAGCAAAATACTCAGCTAAAGGAAAAAATCATGATCACCCTTCACACAAATTTTGGTGACATCAAAATTCAACTAAACGAAGAGAAAGCACCTGAAACAAGTGCAAACTTCCTACAGTACTGCCGTGATGGTTTTTACGACAACACGTTGTTCCACCGTGTTATCGACGGTTTCATGATTCAAGGTGGTGGCATGGAGTCTGGCCTAAAAGAGAAGGCAACTCGTGCACCAATCAAAAACGAAGCAAACAATGGCCTAAGCAACAAAGTGGGCACGCTTGCTATGGCGCGTACAATGGAGCCGCACTCTGCTAGCTCTCAGTTCTTCATCAACGTTAACAACAACACGTTCCTAGACTTCCGTAGCGAAAGCCTTGACGGTTGGGGTTACTGTGTATTCGGTGAAGTGATCGAAGGCATGGAGATCGTGAACAAGATCAAAGGCGTGAGCACAGGTTCTTACGGCATGCACCAAGATGTACCACTAGAAGATGTACTTATCACTGGTACAACAATCGAAGAATAATCTATAAAAAAGAGCGCGTTATGCGCTCTTTTGCTATTTACCTATGACCACACTTTTTATATCTGATTTACACCTTTCCCCGACAACTCCCGACATCACTCGATGTTTTGTTCGCTTTATGCGTGAAGAAGCAATCCATGCCGATGCACTTTACGTCCTTGGCGATTTGTTTGAGTTTTGGATTGGCGATGATGACCGTTCGGATTTCGCTTCATCTATCCGTGCTGAATTTAAAACCCTCACTGACAAAGGTATTCCTTGTTTCTTTACCCAAGGCAATCGAGACTTTCTTGTTGGAAAACGATTCAGTCGACAGACAGGGGTGACATTACTTGGCGATGAGACTGTCATAGACCTTTATGGGCGTAAGGCGATTGTCCTACATGGAGACACGCTCTGTACCCAAGATGTGAAGTACCTCGAATATCGCGCTAAAGTTCACCAACCTTGGTTGCAGTGGGTATTCAATCGTATTCCAATGTTCGTTAAGAAGAAAATTGTCAATAAGGTCCAGTCTGATATCAAAACGGATAAACAGACTAAATCACTCGATATTATGGACGTGACTCAATCTGAAGTCGAAAACGTTATGCAGCATCACAATGTTGATCTAATGATACATGGGCATACACATAGACCTAAGGTTCATTCCTTCCAAATTCTAGAAACGGACTATACTAGAATTGTGCTAGGTGACTGGTACACACAAGGCTCGGTCTTGGTGTACGATAAAAATGGGTTTGAGTTACAGCAGCGGCCTTTTGCAGGTTAAGTCACTTATTTTTCACGTTATTTAGTTCATTCTTAATGAAGACTAATTTTCCTCAACTTGAACATGGAACGTGGTATAGATCTTGACTTACTCATATATAGCTAGGCAACCAATACTCAACAGAGATAAGCAAACTGTTGGGTATGAACTTCTTTTTAGAGATGGGCCGCAAAACACTTTTCCTGAAATCGATCCTGAACATGCAACAAGCCGCTTGCTATCAGATCATTTTCTCTCGACACACTATGAGACACTTGGCGATAAACTAGGGTTCGTTAACTTCCCTTACCAAAGCCTATTGAATAAGGTGCCCACCCTATTCCCAGCCGATAACCTCGTTGTTGAGATCTTAGAGGATTGCCCACCGACAAAAGAATTACTCGATGTCGTCAAAGAGATGGCTGCCGCGGGTTATAAAATTGCGTTAGATGACTTTATCCCAAGTAAAGAGTGGCGAGCCTTCTTACCTTATATCTCAATCATCAAATTCGATATTCGCCTCGTCCCGATAGAAAAGGCACGCAACTTTATTCTTCGTTTAGCGGGTACCAACATAAAGTTTCTTGCTGAAAAAGTAGAAACTTACGAAGAATTTGAACAATCGAAGCAAGCTGGCTTTGAATATTTCCAAGGTTACTTCTTTAGTAAACCAGAGATGATAACGCGTAAGTCACTTGAGCCTTCATTTATGACGGTTATTCAGTTACTTACCGAAATTTCCAAGCAAGATATGGATTATGAGTCGATTGAGTCGCTAATCAGCAAAGACGTTACCCTTTCTTATAAGCTACTGACATTTGTTAACTCATCCTCGATAGTTCAAACCAAGATCCAATCCTTCAAGCAAGCCTTGGTTTACCTAGGTGAAGACAAACTACGCAAGTTCATTTCGCTCGTATCTCTCGCTTCGAGCCAAGAGAGCAAGCCAGATTATCTTTATGGATTATCGATCCAAAGAGCAAGATACTGTGAGTTACTTGCCTCACGATTAGACGCCAAGTTTGAGTCAGGGCAAGCATTTTTAACGGGTATGTTCTCACTGCTTGATAGCTTGTTGGATAGGCCACTAGAGCAAATCGTTGAAGAAATCTCTGTCGATGAGTCAATAAAACTCGCAATCACAAAGAATGAAGGCATACTAGGCGAAATTTTGATGCTGACTAAAGCATACGAACAAGCCCAATGGGAAGAAGTTCGCCGCCACTGTGACTCAATCGGTGTTGATGAAATCGTTTTGAGTGAATGTTATGACTCGTCTGTTAAATGGACGGCTGATCTTCTTTCTGTAAAAACGAATTAATCGGAGTTTTTATGAATTCGTGTCCTTGTGGAAACCCAAAGGATTACAGTGAGTGCTGCGAGCCAATCCATCACGACCACTCAAAGGCTAAAACACCTGAAAAACTGATGCGTTCTCGTTACTCAGCTCACGTAAAGGGCTTGGTCGATTACGTGATCAATACCTACCACCCAAGTTGCCATGCAGAGCAAGAACGCGAAGCCATCGCAGACTCAATCAATAGCGACTGGTGTGGCTTAGAAGTGATCGGCGCTGAGCCCGGCAGCCATAGCAACGAAGGGTTTGTTACTTTTAAAGCTCACTTTAAACAGGGTGGGCAAGAGTATTGTCTTGAAGAACGCTCGCGCTTTCTCAAGGAGCAAGAGCTTTGGTACTACATTGACGGCTCATTCCCACAAACGCAGGAACCTGAACAGCCACTTGATCCAAGACTGTCACAACCTGTTCAAAACTTAAAAGTGGGTCGCAACGATCCTTGCATTTGCGGTAGTGGTAAGAAATTTAAAAAGTGCTGTGGTTAAGATAAAGAAAAGGCAGGATTCGAACCTGCCTTTTTACATCTTAAGTTAATCGTTTGGATTCACTCGAACAATATCTTCTTGCCCCTGCTGAAACTGTTTTTTTAGTTCAGCTTTCGACTTAAAGCTAATTTCTCCGCCCTGAGCAACTGTCATATGTTGCGCTTCTGCATTATGCTTAGATTGATACAACATCACAGCTTGCATACAAGAGTCTCGCTGCTCTTGAGAAAGTGGGGTACCCTCAGGCCACTTACCTGTTTCTACAGCAAAAAGTAGACGCTCATAAGCCTCAGGTGTGATGGCATTAATTAACTGCTCTGCGTCCATGGTCTATCCTTAAAATCAGTCGCGATAAGCGAACCTTAACTGGCCAGTAGACTCAGTCAAGAAAACTACAATAAATAAGTGTAACGGATCACAAGCAACGACAGTATGAAATCATTCAAGCTACTTACTCTTTTTGGTATCAGTGCCACCCTCGTTGGGTGCTTTGAAGGCAACAAAAACACCGAACAGCTGTGTGAAAGCAATCCCGCTTTGCAATGTGAGCGCTTAAATATGGGCGACGGTCAATGTCGAGTTCCACGGACTGATTTGGTATGGCACCGATTCGAAGTATTAAAAAACCCGACAGACAATAATCGGATTAAAGAGTATGAGTATGTTGCGGCATATAAAAAATGTTTAGAGCTGGCTTCTCAGATACAGCCACTAGACCAAAAAGGGGTCAAGCAGCAGCGTTTTACTGCTCTGGTTAATTCCGGGGAAGATTTAGACAGCATTGTCGCAATACTCAAAAAGTCAGACTCACCACAATCACTTTACTTTTTGTGGAGCCAGATTGGCAGCGATGATGCGCGCCGAAGCTTCCTTCAGCTTGAAGGGACGAAAGCATTAGAAACCGCAGAAATGCAGTATGCCCTCGCAACCTTTTACACCAGCCGAGACCAAGCAAAAACGCGTCAGCTTCTGATCCACACCCTAGAGCTAACTAACCAAAGCAATATCAATAATGAAGTGTTCAAATCCCTAGCTAGCACAACTTACCGACTAGGAATGAAGAAAGAAGCTTACGTTTGGACTATGGTTGCGCAAAAATTTGAGGTTCCTATTGCTTCGGAAAGTGAACTTCAGCTTCTTTATGGATTTGATAGCAGTATTTATAAGCAACTCGACGAAATTGCTGATCAGTTTGAAGATGCCATCATGAGCGGCACCTTCGATGCTGCGATGATCCCTAAGTTTAAGCAATCTTAAACACATGTAAGGATGAAACAGAGAGCGGTGATTAAATCACCGCTTTTTTATGAATTGTTGAAAATTAACGACACTGAGTTAACACAAAATCTCTCACCTGTTGTTTTCGGTCCATCAGGGAAAACGTGACCTAAATGGCTATCACAGGCTGCACATCTTATCTCTGTACGCACCATTCCGTGACTTAGATCTTCTAAATAACGAATAGCCTCACTTGATGCAGGGGCATCAAAACTCGGCCAACCACACCCAGAGTCGTATTTATTGTCAGAGCTGAAAAGAGGCGCTTGGCAACAGGTACATGAGTAAATACCCGTCTGTTTGTTATGCAACAACTTACCGCTAAAAGGCGCTTCTGTCCCTTGCTCTCGACACACTCTATATTCTTCATCTGATAGCACTTCACGCCAGTGCTCATCAGGCTTCATCATTTTTTCTTTGTTTTGTTCCACGGCAACAAATCTCCATGTTCTCATTTTTAATTATGACTTTTTTTTGAAAAACTTGCACTCAATTACTTTTGTAGCACATACTTTGAAACCATAACAGGATGGTTAAACTTTCAGCATTGCTGTCGACATCTGAACTATTTTACGTCAACTGGTTAGGGAAAAAATCAGTTTTCCGTTCAAAACATCGCCAATTAAGACTAATTGTGAAAAAAAGCGACGCTTTTTTTTGACTTTAAACAAGTTAAGTCCGATTATCTGTTGCAGATTTTGACTGGATTCTGTAATTTTACTACCAGTTATCTTTAATCAGAAATTAAGTTGTGGAGCAACTATAATGACTATCAAAGTAGGTATTAACGGTTTTGGCCGTATCGGCCGTTTCGTTTTCCGTGCAGCGCAAGAGCGTAACGACATCGAAGTTGTAGGTATTAACGACCTTATCGACGTAGAGTACATGGCATACATGCTTAAGTACGACTCAACTCACGGCCGTTTCAACGGTACTGTTGAAGTTGAAGGTGGTAACCTAATCGTTAACGGTAAGACTGTACGTGTTACTGCTGAGCGTAACCCAGAAGATCTAAAATGGGATGCTATCGACGTTGACGTTGTAGCTGAAGCTACTGGTCTTTTCCTAACAGACGAGACTGCTCGTAAGCACATCACTGCTGGCGCGAAGAAAGTTGTTCTAACTGGTCCTTCAAAAGACGCTACTCCAATGTTCGTAATGGGCGTTAACCAAGACACTTACGCTGGTCAAGACATCGTTTCTAACGCTTCTTGTACTACTAACTGTCTAGCGCCTATCGCTAAAGTTCTTAACGACGAGTTCGGTATCGAATCTGGTCTTATGACTACAGTTCACGCGACTACAGCAACTCAAAAAACTGTAGACGGTCCTTCTGCTAAAGACTGGCGCGGTGGTCGTGGTGCTTCTCAGAACATCATCCCATCTTCAACTGGTGCTGCTAAAGCTGTAGGCGTTGTTCTTCCAGAACTAAACGGCAAACTAACTGGTATGGCTTTCCGCGTACCAACTGCTAACGTTTCTGTAGTTGACCTAACTGTTAACCTTAAAAACGGTGCATCTTACGAAGCTATCTGTGCAGCTATGAAAGCAGCATCTGAAGGCGCTCTTAAAGGTGTTCTAGGTTACACTGAAGACCAAGTTGTTTCTCAAGACTTCATCGGCGAAGTTCAAACTTCAGTATTCGATGCTAAAGCTGGTATCGCTCTAACTGATAACTTCGTTAAAGTTGTATCTTGGTACGACAACGAAATCGGTTACTCAAACAAAGTTCTAGACCTAATCGCACACATCTCTAAGTAATCATTACTTAAAGATTAGCGTTTAGCGCAGAATCTTGTAAAAGGCGACTTTCGAGTCGCCTTTTTTGTATCTGAATTTTGAGTCTCTAATTGAACTAGGAAACAGAACATGGATTTAACCACTCTCCCTGCCCTTACTGTTCTCTCTGATAACGTCACAATCGTAGAAATCGATCAAGTGAAGGTCGTTCGCGTCATACATGATAAAGCGACCGCTGGTATTGCCCTTCACGGTGGACATGTCCTTTCATTTAAACCCCAAGGTCAACAAGACCTCATCTGGATGAGCAAGCAAGCTGTCTTTGATGGTAAAGCGGCCCTGCGTGGCGGTATTCCAGTTTGCTGGCCGTGGTTTGGTCGTATCGCTGCACCTGCACATGGTTTTGCGCGCAACAGTGAATGGACACTGCTTGAACATCGTGAGAATGAAAATGGTGTAATCATTGAGCTTGGTTTATTGCCATCCGAATCAACACTAGCAGTCTGGCCTCACCAGTTCCAAGCTCACTTACTGGTTGAGATTGGCGATGAACTCAAAGTCACACTAGATGTGACCAATACCGATGACCAGCCTTGGACATTCTCTGGTGCGCTTCACACCTACTTAACCGTCGGTGATATTGAGCAAGCGAAAACAACTGGCATGGGTGCTGAGTACATTGATAGCCTGAAAGGTGGCGAAGTCTATCAAGGTGGCGATGTACTGCAACTGACTGACACCATTGACCGCGTTTACACTCAACCGTCAGAGCAGATTGTTGTTGAAGACTCGGCACTGAATCGTTCGGTAGTCATTGAAAACCAAGGCCACAATTCCGCTGTGCTGTGGAATCCATGGGCGGAAGGCGCTAAAGGAATGGCAGATATGCAGGACGATGGATACAAAACTTTCCTGTGTGTCGAGTCAACCCTGCATGCACCGTCAATCGACCAAGGTAAAACACTGCAACCCAATGAAAGTCATCAACTGATCACTAAGATTGCCACCAAGTAGATGAATTGTCGCGGGTAGCGATACCCGCGCTTTGCCTTTCTGCCGAAATTTCTTCTTGCTCCATCCGGTCTTTTGCTTTTAGGCGTGCAGCCTTTATACCTTCGACTCCGTTATCTTTAAAATCATTAATACGAATCAATTATAGACATTTTATAAATCGCTATTATTATTCCTGATTTTTTGCTGCTGAAAGATTCATTTTTCAATGATAACAAGAGTCTATTAAAGACAGGATAACTAGAAATGTTCGAAAAACTCAAAAACCAAAGCGTCGGTTTTCAGTTGAAACTGGTCATACTGCTTTGTTTGCTAATTTCATTCGCGGGTACAGCGACACTCGTTTACCGCAACGCTTCCAAAGTACTGCTCGATACTACTCTGAAAGGACACCAGTCAGAAGTAGAAGCCATGGCGATGACCATCGCAGGTCAATTTGATGCCTATTTGCATACTGCTAAAGTGCTCGAATCTACCTTTAGAAATGGCTATCTTGCCGGTGTTTATGTCGAGGATTACAGCGTCGATTTTAACGGCAAGTCGATCCCCAATATTACCCAGTATGGCGAGAGCTTAATTGGTGATACTAAGCTTGTAGATAGTTTTACTCGTGACACAGGCGCAGTAGCCACTATCTTCGCTCCCCTGAACGGTGATTTCATTCGCGTTGCAACTTCTTTAAAAAATCCTTCTGGACAACGCGTTGTCGGTTCAACTCTAGGAAAGAACCATCCTGGCTATAACCAATTGATGAATGGCCAGCCCTACTACGCGCAGGTCAAACTGTTTGGTGAAAGCTATATCACCTACTACGCTCCGATCAAAAATGCCTCTGGACAAGTGAACGGTCTCTCTTTCATTGGACTGCCTGTCGAGCAAGCAACACAAGATCTCTATAAGTCTTTGGAATCTATTAAATGGGGAGAGACGGGATACACTATTGTGGTCGACAACCGAGAAGATAACCTTGGTAAATACTTGCTACATCCAGTCCATGATGAGAGTGCCCCGTCAATCATTGAGGTATCTGACTACAACGGCAATAAACCGTTTCACCAGATCTTTGAGCAAAAAAGTGGTTTGATTCGTTACCCTTATGAATATCAAGGTACGGTTGGGGAAAAGTATCTTGTTTATACCGAAGTCCCTGGTTGGAACTGGAAGCTACTCGGTGGCACCTTCATCAAGGAGGTGACCAAAGGAAGTGACACGCTGCTTAAGCTCATCATTACCATTGCTACTATTGTCGCGATTGCTACGTTCATCATTCTAACCGTTTTCCTCAATCGTAATCTAAAGCCACTGACCGTATTAAATGGCTACATGACGAGACTGGCAAAAGGAGAAGTTAGCCTAGATATCCCTTCTACGGGTAAAAAGTCAAACAACGAGATTATTAACCTCAGCAATGGGGTTGCGAATATGGCAACGCAACTAAACACCTTAGTGGGTGAAATCCGTTCGACCAGTGACTCTGTGCAGGCTGCATCACAAAGCGTGTCTAGCGACGCCGCGCGCAATTTAAGCCAATCTGATATTCAGCAACAACAAGTAGAACAAGTTGCCACTGCCATCGAAGAAATGGCCTCTTCAGCACAAGCGGTTGCTCAGCAGGTGGAAGCGATTGCCGAAAATGTTCGCTTGACCAATCAAGACAGTCAATCAGGGCTCGATGTTGTTGAAACTGTCTGTATCGATGTTGCCCAACTTAACGACCAGTTAGACAACTCTGCGAAGGCGATTGAGCAGGTCAACCTTGACAGCGAAGCGATTCAAACCGTAACTAAGATGATCGATGAGATCGCTGAGCAAACTAACCTACTGGCGCTTAATGCGGCAATCGAAGCGGCGCGGGCGGGCGAGCAAGGTCGTGGGTTTGCAGTCGTTGCTGATGAAGTGCGAACTCTCGCCCACAGAACTCAAACATCAGTGAAAGACGTGGTGTCTATCATTGATAAGCTTAAAGGCTCAACCAGTAATGCGGTAGATATGATGAACAAGAGCCAAGTCAATGCCAATCAGGTGTTGGACAAAGCACAAGAAGCGGGCATAGCACTCGAAACGATTGCCTCTCAAGTTCAGTCAATTGCGGGTCAGGCGGATACCATTGCCGCGACTTCCGAAGAGCAAGCCAATGTCTCTCAAGAGATTGCCTCTAACGCAAATTCTATCAGTGAGTTGAACCGAGAGAGTCGTGAGACAAGCGCTAAAACGACCCAAAGTGCCGATCATTTGATTAAGCAAGCTGCGTCATTGAAACAACAAGTGGACTTCTTCCACTAAGTTTCTAGCTTTCACAATCGTAAGCAGCGCCGCGGCGCTGCTTTTTTGTTGAGTCAGCACTCTGCTTGCTAGTTTGACTTTACGCTTCCTGATAAACTCCGCCTTGTTAGTTTTCACCAGAGCCTGTTATGTCTTACACCTGCCCTTTATGTCACGAGAATCTTACGCTTTCAGAGCGCACATATCGTTGTCAGAACAATCACGCCTTTGACCTAGCGAAGGAAGGTTATATCAATCTGATGCCTGTTCAGCACAAGCGTTCTAAAGATCCCGGCGATAATAAAGAAATGATGCAGGCGCGTCGTCGCTTTCTCGAAAAAGATCACTATCGCCCACTCAAAGAGCGTGTGGCTCAATTGTGTGCTGAGATCCTTTCGGGATCACAGCATCGGCTTCTTGATATTGGTTGCGGTGAAGGTTACTACACGACAGAAGTGGCCTCCCATCTAACAAACCAATATGCGCAGTCTAAGACCTACGGATTAGATATCTCTAAAGTTGCGATTCGCTACGCCGCTAAGCGCTACTCGAACTGTCACTTTTCGGTTGCTTCAAGCCATCGACTACCGTTTGAAAACGGCAGCCTAGATGCGGTACTACGTATCTACGCGCCATGCAAAGCTGAAGAGCTGTCTCGCGTGGTTGCTGACTCGGGCATTGTTGTCACTGTGACTCCCGCAGGACGCCATCTCTACCAGCTCAGAGACGAAATCTATCCTGATGTTAGGCTTCACAGTGAAGAGGCTGAAATCATTGCCGGTTTTGAGTTAGAACAGCAAGAGAAATTGTCATACGTAATGCAGCTCGGCGATGGTGATGGTTACGATCTGCTCCAGATGACGCCATTTGCATGGAAAGCGTCTGATACTCTTCGCGACAAGCTAAAGTCAGCTACACTTTTTGAGTGTGAGGCTGATTTTATGATCCGCATTTATCGTAAGAAAGCACCCCAATAGATAATAATTCTCATTTTTATTGAACTCTATTCTGGCCTCCATTACTATTGCCGAACAATCTAATGGAGGCCATTTATGTTTAGGCTCATTGCCACTTCTCTAAGCTGCTTTGCTCTTGCCGCTTGTTCAAGTTCCCCTCTTTCTCCCGAGCAACAATCAATTAGCAGCTACTACGACTACCGGCTCTACACCCCTCAAAAACAAGTCGTTTCTATTGATTCGCTTCCAGAAGCACTGAAAACTGCCGATGTTATTCTTGTTGGTGAATGGCACACCCATGCAGGCATCCATCGCTTCCAAGTCGATCTGTTTAAACAACTCGTCAATCAAAGCAAAGACGTCGCGCTTTCCATGGAGCAATTCTCACGCGATAAACAAAGCGTTGTTGACTCTTATCTAGCAAGCGAGATTGGTGAACAGGTACTGATCAAACAAGGCGCTGCTTGGCCAAACTATGAAAGTGACTACCGCCCTTTAGTTGAGCTTGCGAAAGCAAATCAGCTAGATGTCATTGCAGCGAATGCACCTAAGCCCATCGTGCGCTGCATCGGGCGGCAAGGGGTTGGCTACCTAGACAAGCTGACTTCCAGCGAACGACAGCAATTGGCTGCAACCATAGATACGTCTAACAGCGCCTATAAAGAGAAGTTCATGGCCTCTATGCACCATGGCAAGCCAGAACAAACTGAACGCCAATTTGCCGCTCAAGTGACTTGGGATGAAACCATGGCGGAAAGCATCGTTAATTACTTGGCAAGTAACCCAAGTAAACAAGTCATCCACATCGCAGGAAAATTCCATTCAGAGCAAGGATTTGGTACAAAGGCGTCGATTCTTAAGCGCAATCCGAATCTTAATGTCGTCGTCATCACTCCAACAGATTCACCAGTAGAGTTAGAGGGGCAGGATTACCCACTTGAAGTCTTAGCGCCACCTGTTCGCTATATAAAAATGGAAAATAGAATGGCGGCTTATAAACATCTGTCTAAGCGAAACGATGATTTAGCGTGTAAATAGGCACTGTAATTGCTCTTCTTACCATCAAGTCCCATCAAATGAGAAAGGCTAGCTTGAAAGTTATAAATTGGGCACGATTTATGCTTTGTTATTTTTAATTCAAATTTTAAATAATTTGCACAAGTTTTTAACTAAGCGGTCGATATATTGTCTGAGGATGATGTAAGGAGAGCATTATGACACCAGTAGGAATGGAGGCGGCAAAGCTGTCACCAACCCAGCAGGTAAAGCCTCAAGCAACGGCACCCGAATCGAATGCGGGTCAAGCCCCACTTAAGGTTGAACAAAATAAAGTCACGCTTTCAGATGAAGGAAAAGCGCTATTGGCTGCGCTTCAAGAAATCGAAAAAGAGAGTAAAGTACCCAAGGAAGGAGATAAAACCGTTGGTGATAAAGTCGAGTCTTTCGCTCACGGTGCTTTAGGTATTGACCACCCTGATAAAATTGAAGAAGAGCAAGATGGCTCATATTCGGCGGGGCAATATCTTTCCGCAGCGGCAAC
The DNA here is from genome assembly GCF_000772105.1 of Vibrio tubiashii ATCC 19109. NCBI lineage: Bacteria > Pseudomonadati > Pseudomonadota > Gammaproteobacteria > Vibrionales > Vibrionaceae > Vibrio > Vibrio tubiashii. The sequence goes on along the minus strand of NZ_CP009354.1, from coordinate 1,108,322 downwards.
AGTCGGAGGCATTCTTTTAGCCATCCTATAGTTTCTTAAAGCTTATATCGACAATAGACGCCTTTTCTCCTCACGACAAAGGATGTCATTTGTCGTAGATAGCATACGCATTCCATAATTTTGTCTTTCAAGATTATGGATTTTACGCTGTGCGAAACACCTTTTCACTTATCGATAAGCCTACCTTTTTTGGCGCTATCGCACTGCTTGTTGCCATTGTTTTCCCTTTGATTCTGTTTCCCCAACAAGGGGCAGATTGGATAGCAATTGCTAAAAGCTTTATGACCGATAAACTCGGTTTCCTCTACCTTGCTCTTGGCCTTGGTGCTTTCTTCTTTATGATTTATGTCGTGTTCAGCGATATGGGTCAAATCAAGCTTGGTGACCCTGATGAAAAACCCGAGTTTGCCACTTCGTCTTGGGCGGCAATGCTGTTTTGCGGTGGTATTGGCGCGAGTATTCTTTACTGGGGATGTATCGAATGGGCCTACTACTATCAATCCCCGCCTTTTCAACTAGAGCCAGGCAGTGAAGAAGCGGTTCGATGGGCAGCCACTTACGGGATTTTCCACTGGGGTCCGATAGCTTGGGCTATCTACCTCATTCCTGCACTCCCTATCGCTTACTTCTTTTATGTGCGAAAGCAGCCTGTGCTTAAGGTGTCTAGTGCTTTAATGCCTGTGCTGGGAGAGGAACGCACCAAAGGAGCGGCTGGTAAAATCGTCGACGTTTTGTTTATCTTCGGTCTACTAGGTGGAGCAGCAACAACATTGGGTTTAGCCGCTCCCCTCATTGGCGAAGGGTTAAACTTTCTGTTTGGCATCCCGCAATCTACCTTGAGTCAGGTAGGGGTGCTGTTGGTTTGTACCGCCATTTTTGCTTACTCTTCCTATGCGGGGATGGAAAAAGGCATCAAGGTACTCAGCAATATCAATTTCTGGGGCGCAATGGGGCTTTTGGCTTTTGTCCTTATCGCGGGCCCGACCATTTTTATGCTTGAGACGGGCTTAGATTCTATCGGTCGCATGCTGTCTAACTTCTTCGTGATGGCAACTTGGGCAGAACCATTTGGTGGGTACGGAAGTTTTGAGAATACTCACTTCCCACAAGATTGGACCATCTTCTACTGGGCATGGTGGCTCGTCTTTGCGCCAAGCATGGGTCTGTTTGTCGCACGTATCTCGCGCGGAAGAACAATCAAACAAATGGTGTCGGGTTCGATCTTCTTTGGTTCGCTAGGTTGCTTCCTTTTCTTCATGATTCTCGGTAACTACGGCCTCTCACTGCAGCTCTCTGGCGAAATGGATATCGTAGGCATTCTTAATACACAAGGTGCCACCAAGGCGATCTTCTCAATGCTCAGCGCTCTGCCTATGGGCACATTAGTGATTGCGGTATTTACCATTCTGTGTGTGATCTTTACCGCCACGACTTTTGACTCCATCTCTTATATCTTGGCCTCTGTGGTCCAAAACAATGTCACCGAAGAGCCAATGCGTTGGAACCGTATGTTCTGGGCATTCACCCTATCGTTCCTGCCAACCGTATTAATGTTCCTAGGCGGTCTTAGCACGTTACAAACGGCCGCTATCATTGGAGGTTTACCTTTATTGGTGATTTCAGTGATGTTGATGATTTCAGCGGTACGAGCCACCAGCTTAGATCTGCGCCACCAAGAGGACTACGTTGAGCCGACGATTAACATTGAAGACTTACCCGAAATGGATCCTTGGTCATCTGAAGGTATTGCACTGGCAAGGTTCGAACGCAGTCGTGACGCCGCACAAGAAGCAGCAGAATTAGAGCGCGAGGCATTTGCTGAAGTGCACAAAGTGAAAAAGCGCATTCGCGCCTTTGCGCTTGAGCACGATGGTGAAGAAGAGTTCGGTGCTCACCAAATTCCACAAGACCTACAAAATGAGCTGCAAGCAGCCCTAGATGCGGTAGCTAAGGCGCAAGATAAAAAACAAGAAGCCTCCGAGCAAGCACAACTTGCGCGCGGAGAGTTTAACCAAGCCGTCACGGCCGCCTCAGTTTCTTAGCCTTTACTCAACTCTCCACGATGATAAAAGCTCACCACTGGTGAGTTTTTTCAACGTTCAATCTAGCTAGAAACGCAATCAATTATTGACGGGCGAGTAATAAAAAGACCAGAATGCTCGCTTTAAGCCTAGCGTTCCCCAATGTTATGTGTGAAGTATTTTCCAATCAACCGAAAGAAAATTATCAGACTGTTGCCCGTTCAATTCGTATCGATGGTCATGCAACAAGTATCAAATTAGAGTCGAGCTTCTGGCAAATCCTTGAAGAGATGGCCACGCAGCAAGATATGACTCTGCCACGCTTTATCAGCAATATCTATCTTGAAGCGTTAAACTACAATGGTGAGATAAATAACTTCACCTCACTGCTTAGATGTGCCTGCCTTATCTATCTACGCCAACCCAATCCAGCGATGGAAATTGTTAAGCAGCAAGCGGCTGAGCAATAAAGCAAACGACGCTGTCGTACTCTAGTACTACCAACAGCAATTTAAATCCCTTTAAGCTAGCGAAAAATAGCTAAGGGATAACTCATGCCTAAAATGATTCACAGCATGGTGAGAGTCAGCGACCTCACCCGTTCGCTCGACTTTTACCGTGCCGCACTGCAACTGGAAATCAAAGACCAATTCGTTTTTGACAGCTTTACGCTGACCTACCTTGCCAATCCAGACACTGAGTTTGAACTAGAACTGACCTATAACCACGCTCAAACGCAAGCCTACACACATGGCACTGGCTATGGGCATCTTGCAGTTAGCGTCGATGATATTGAATCGAGTCATGCGCAACTACTCGCCCTAGGTATTGAGGCGTCAGATATCAAAGCAATCAGCCATCAAGACACCCCGCTCGCGCGCTTCTTTTTTATTACCGATCCGGATGGATACAAGATCGAGTTTCTTCAACGTCAAGGAAGATACCTTTAACACAACAAAAACAGAGCAAACACAATGATCAATTTAACCGCAAAATTTCACGCAACAGCTGGACAGGAAGCAAGCTTAGAGAAGCTCCTCGTCGCTATGATAGCGCCAACACGCAGCGAACCTGGCTGTATCAAATACACACTTCTACGCGACAAGGCAAACCCTAGCGTGTTCCTTTTCCAAGAGCAGTTTGCCAGCCAAGCTGATTTCGATTTTCACTGTGAGCAACCTTATTTCAAGCAGTTGCTTGAGGACTTAACCGGACTACTTACCACAGAACCTGAGATCCATTTCTACAGCGAGCTATCAGCAAGCTAAAAAAAAGAGCGCCACGATTAGCGCTCTTAACTAATCTTTTAGATTATTGCTCTGAAGATTCTTTAACCATATGCAGATGAACGTCTTGTTGAGGAAATGGAATCGAGATGCCTTCACGGTCAAATCTGAGTTTCACCTCTTTAGTGACATCCCAGTACACATCCCAGTAGTCATCTGTTTTGACCCAAGGGCGAACAATAAAATCCACTGAAGAAGTATTTAGTGTATGGACGCGAATATTAGGCTCAGGAGTGCGCAGTACCGCTGGGTGCGTGGTGACAATTTCGGTAAGAATGCTTTCTGCCTTGAGTAAGTCGTCGCTATAACCAATACCAAAGACCATATCGACACGTCTTACCCGTTCATGGGTCACATTCTTAATCACATCTCCCCAAATCTTACCGTTAGGGATAATAATGATCTGGTTGTCGAAGGTCTTAATCGTGGTGTTCACTAAACTCATATGGCTAACTTTACCGTCTACGCCACCAGCGAAGACAAAGTCACCGACATCAAAAGGCTTGTATATCAATAACATCATACCAGCGGCAAAGTTAGATAGGGTATCTTGCAGCGCAAAGCCGATAATCACACCCGCAATACCAAAACCAGTCAACACAGGTGCAAGGTTCAAGCCTATCTGCGACAAACCAACCAAAATACCGATAACCCACACAACATTGCCCGACATGCCAATAAAGAAGTCTTGCATCAATTGGGACAACTTAAGGTTCTTTGACACTACCGTTTTACTGGTGATTTTACGTACAAGCTTCGCGAGTAAGCTAGTTGAGAAAATGATCAGGGCAAAGATAAATAAGTGAAATACATGTTGAGGGGCGTTGTTGGCAACCCAATCCCAAAGTTTGTCTGACCAATGCGAAATGATAGAGAGGATGACTCTACCCTCGAGCAAGTCTTGAGTGATGCTCCCGGTCACTTCAAAAATTAGGCGTTTGTATTCTGCCGTATCTAGCCCGACTTGGTCTGCAATAGAAATCAGCGAACTAAGGCTATCAACCGTTATGTTCATACGCTGCTGAATAATCAGTTGGCCTAACTGTAAAGAAGCAAGTTCCGATTCCGGGCTCACGGCTAGCTGACGCCCTACCACACTGATTTGTTGGTTAAAATACTCTACCGATGCAGACATCAAGCGCAGGCGTTTGTTTAATGAATCTTTAAATTGAGCTTGGGCGATAGATTCGTCCTGGCCAAGCTCGTTTAACCACTCAATGTTTTCCCACGCAGACTCCATAACAATATCAAAGTAGTGCTGCAACTCTTGGTAATCATTGAGCATTGTGAGTTTGTCTTCACTCTTGGCCGAGTCAATTTTATTGTTGACTGCTTTAATTTTCTCTTCAAGGTATTCAGACGCACCACTGACGTAAGTTTGCTGCATCCTTATGTAGCTGATGAGTTTATCGTCGGGGATGCTACTTGAATTGACCGCTGATTCTAGCGCCGTTCTTAAGCTTTCATTTTTTTGGAAAAGCTTAAGCTGCAGGGCATCTTTAGCCCCCCCTGTCGCAGTTTCAATCGAATCGACTAGCTCAATAAACTCATTAGTGATCTTTTCAACTTCTCTTTCCTGCTTCGAAAGCTGTTCGCCCTCTTGTGCGGCATAAGCACTAGCACCGAAGAGAAATCCAAAAGAGATAACTAACCCTACGACCAACGCACGTAGTTTTTTTAAAGACATTAAGTCCATGATGACCTCAAAAGAATGAATACAAGTCTTTGTTTCTTATATTGATGCCCTTAATTGTACACCACAAAACTCAAACGTTTGCATATTGAGTGTTAACTAGGCGCAAATACAAAAACAGCCGCCAATGGCGACTGTTTGAATCTAAGCTCGATTTGGGTGATTGAGGATGTGGTCTTCCCAATCCACAACATCAATCTCGTATACCACTTTGTTGCGAACACTTTCGCCAGCAGCATGCATGGCTGACTTTGAGCCTGTAATGAGTGGGTGCCACTCTGGCAGAGGCTGCTTTTCCGCAAGCAAGCGGTAAGCGCAGGTGTGCGGTAACCAAGTGAAGTCATCGATATCATCACGAGTTAACTTGGTGCACTCCTCACCTGAGGTAAAACGATTTGGGTAATCCTTACACGAGCATGTTTTGCTGTTTAGCCAACTACATGCAACGTTGGTGTAATAGATCTCGTCGCTGTCCTCATCCATCAGTTTGTGAAGACAACATTTACCACAACCGTCACAAAGCGATTCCCATTCATCTTCGGTCATCTCTTCGAGAGCTTTTTGCTGCCAAAACTGCGTCATGTGGTAACCCCAAGTGTTCAAATATCAGTGTGGAAAAAGGAAAGCCGAATTTATATAGATCCTTTATCCAAAGTGCAAGTGATTCTGTTAGGAGGGCTAAATTCAAACTAAGCGAGGGCTACGTCACCGACTAAAGTTGTACAGCTATTGTTTAGCGTTCCTTCAAACGACTATCCCGTTTGATCAACCATTTACCCCCTACCGCATCGAACATTCCTGAAGGTAGCCCTATAGTTTTCCAAAGCTATAAAAGCATATAAAGAAAAAGCGCCTTACAGCGCTTTCTATACATCTCTTACCCATACATCTTTGACGTGTTTTTTGAGTAGCTCAATCACGCTTTCATGTATAAACACCAAGCCATTTCAAACCTTGCTGGAGCAACGACTGTACAATACCGATTACTGCATACATCGGAAATCGTTTTTCAAACTACTATCATAGCACCAATAAAACCCCGATTCTAAAAGTGAACGAGTCTTCATCAAAACTCGTTCGAGTAAAATGATAAGATTTCTTCTTCTACTATCACGATATAAATTAAGAATCTACAGACTGGAATCCTTTTCCCAATTAGACACTTTGAAAAGATCGTATTTCATTATGCGAGACACATATTCAGATGTTAAAATATCTCATATCAAGTTCAATGATATTATCCATTAAATTCAACATAGATATACTCACTATTAATTCGATGAGAGTTTCTACACTAAGTATAGAACATAGATTTAATAAGTACCTAACGCATGCTCAGGGTACTTAATTTTACGGTAGTAAAACATTGTACAAATAGCAAACAGCTTGCGGTTTAATTTAATAAACTTGGATTCATCAACCGATTGCTTTATGGAAACAACAAATTGGTTTATTGAAACTCATCACCGAATTCATATTCACTGACTTTATAAAACTTCACACCTTGAACTGATAGCTTCCTAAATATGCTTACAATTTTCTCATGAACAAAAACAGGTTCAGTGCTTGTATTCGACATTTTAAATATTAGTCTTTCTTCTTCTGGAATTGATGAAAGCAATTCAAAATCAAGTGAATACTTTAATACCGAACCACTCATTGATAGACCATCAACACTCTCGGGAATAGTTTTAACATCAGATTTATTTTCATCTAAAGCATCAAGCATGTCATAGGTATTAAGAACCCAAAAATCATCTCTTACTCCTTGGTCTTCTCCGACAATAATTGCAGGAAAGAATTGAGATCCATATAGGCCAAAGTCTATTTTTTCTTTAAGCTCTGTATTCACAAGAAATGAAGGACCATCGTAAAGAAAAATATAAGAAGATTTAAAATCTCCTACATCACTGATTTCTGCGTGAAACTTTAAAGGCTTAGTTCCTAGTACTAACTCATCATAATCGTAGTCAAAGTTTGATGAAGACTCGGATGGATATGCTGCATTATCTTCGAAGGAGTAGTCCTGTTCAATAATATAGTATTCATCATTATAATTTTTCATTACCTACCTCTCTTAAGTGTATAGCCTGTTGACGGAAATGAATTGTACTCTGAATGAACGCGATCGCAAGTACACGGGATATTCAGTTTGATTTTCTTCGCTAAACTACCAACTTCTTTTTCACCCAAACGCCCAACCGCACCTGATTTAAAAGCTTTAAAGACCCTCGTCAATGGTAATCTAAAGTCAGATATATCATCTAATATAACTTGACTATGCAGATTTAAATACGCTTGTACTTTTTGTATATCATTCGTTTTACATTTTGTTTTTATTTCTCTGACAGCTGGCTTTAGCATTTTTTTCACATAAGTGTGATAAGACATTGGGTGCACCTTATCACTGTCGTTATCCTCAATAGGAGTAGTATTGTAGTGACCTTCTTAGCACCTCCCGCAAAACGTGCTACTAGCGTCGCAATACGAGCCGCTGCTCCTGTGCCTAACGTACAAATAGCCAGCACAACGGTGAGAATCAGTTCAAGGATCAAATATGTACCCGCTTTACCGCCGTAGTAGAAATAGAAGTTAAGTGGAATAGCCTCAAGCATTAAAGACAGATAAGTCACATAAGTCAGAATCGTATCGTGGTCTTCTATGATTGCCATTGCGTTAGGGAACTGTTCGTGGCCCTTTATTTCCTGTGCCCAATCAGGGTCAAGCTCGATCAACACTGTGTCAACAAAGGTTTCAACCGCATCGATATCACCATTAGAGATTTTCTGTGGCAATTCTGGAATCGTCTGCCGATGCTTAGCAATACACTCTAGCTTTCGCACAACATCTTGACTTTCCGCGTACAGCTTACTTACATCTTCAATTGCTTCATCGACAGATTCAAAAACACTGTCTTGGAATGAATCAAACTCTCTTCCTAATGTTTCCAATACCCAAGTTGGATTTTTCAGTTGCCCCTTCTCGTTAAGCATTGCCTTGGTGATCGATGAAATACATATTAGAGGTCGTCATAGAAATCATTTTCCTCATCCACTGAAGTAAAAGCACCTCCAATAGACCAGTCTCTTACTTTGATGAAATCCATCCCTGTAAGTCCCGCCGCTTTAAATTCTGCAACAACTGATTCATGATATAAGTATTTCACGGCTTCATTTAGCCTAAATACTAATCGTTCTTCAAGAGGGACATTATCTAAAACCTTTTCATCCAGTGATGAGTTTTTCAAGGACAAAGTCATTGTCAATGTAGCTGCCTTTGATTTTAGAACGTCCTTGATGAATTACCCGATAGTTATGCCAGATATGAACGAGATAGTGATCACTCCAGACCCTACCATTATTTTCAATATCTGTTTCATAGAAGTCCACTCCTTGTAAATCGAATTTTTCAAGGACTTCTTTGAATCTATAAGATACGACTCCCGCAGGAATAACCCAATGATAGTCACAAGGTGAAAACTGACTTTCATCCCCCATAGTCAGGTGTACATGCCCACGTCCTTTCACATAGCGCTTAATTGAACGCTCAGCCAAAAGTCTTAAATCTTTATCTGACTTTTGACTTTCGCCAAGCATAAAAGCCCCCGAACATGTATTTTCTACTATTAAATAATATTGGTTATCGTATTTCATCTATTTTCCTAATCTAAGGATCTTTAGAAAGTGTTGGCTTTGTTCATGTCATTTGATCGGACAGGCGACATACGCCCTTGCCTTCAAACTTAACCGTTAGTGAGGCTGAAATGAATTTCGCTTCGGCTTCTATCGTGCCGGATGCGACGCCTTTTTATCGCCGCCCGCATCACTGGTACTTTTTTGAGAATGTGCATCTACATAATTTATCGATTAAATCTTATGCCAAATGAAAAAGCGCCTTTCAGCGCTTTTTATACTTCTCTTACCCATACATCTTTGACGTGTTTTTTGAGTAGCTCAATCACGCTTTCGTGTATAAACACCAAGCCATAGTCTTCTTCTAGCTTAAATATTAAACGCTCTTCAAGAGGCACATGCTCAAGCTTAGAGAAATCGAACTCGGCAGAATCAACGTCTAACCAGTTCAACTTACCGTATTGTTTTTCTTTGTCCGTCAACTTATAGGTTTTATGGATGTACGGCATTCTATAATCTTCGTAAACCTTGATTTGGTCATCTGAAGGCTGGCTAGGAGAGCAATCGACACGAGCATCTAGCCATTCCACACCGTGCTTCACTAACTGCTCTACCTTCGAGGCAATATCACCAATAATAAATAGCTTTGGCGAGAAGGTCATTTCCAGTAGTAAGTCTGGCTCAACTGGTACAATCGGTTGTGGCGTTTGTTGGAATGGAAATTCTTTAAGTCCATTTTTCTCTAATATAAAATATTCTGAATTCATCATGGTTCCTAAAATTTAGGTGCACGCATTTTGGTGTTCTTTTTTAACTTTCTTAATAGGGCAAAACGGCTATCATCCTTTATCAAGTCAAAGATCTCCGGAGCAAAAAAAACAGCCGTATCAGCATCTTTGGATCTATAAATTATTCGCTTATTAAATGGTATTCTTGATATTTTATCAGAACAAAGAAATAATCGATGAACGATTAAATCACCATTATAGGGTGATTTTTCTACAACACTACGATCAAAATCCACAACATCTTGTATATTATTTATAGCGAGTATGTATCGATTATTAATCTCCTCGTCTTTTGTTACTAGCGAAGCAGGGTACACCTCTACTCCATATGGATCGAAACTCATTATTATTTCTGCTAAGTCTTTTGTAACACATATGTCACCATTATCAGCGATTGGGTGTACCATGGAGGACATGATATTTTTATCCTCCCATTTAATTGAGCTCTCTGAAGTTGTAGGGTGATAGTTATTTGTACTGTAGAAAAACTCCCGACTATCCACGCATTGGAATGCAGTCGAGCTTCTCATAAAGTCCTCAGAGATTACCGAAAACTCCATTTACACCTCTTTTATTTACTAGTTTCCATTAAATCACACATAACTAAAACTTATGTCCCCCGGATAGTTGATATACATTTAATTAAACTCCGAGTACCCATCTACAGGAAAGAATTCAATATCTTTCACGTTTTCAGACATTATCTGATCAACAATCAACTTGTGATAAAATATTTTATCCCTCCATCCAGGGTCTCTAAAAATGAGCCTTTCCTCGATATCAATGCTATTAATCAGCTCTTCATTTACTACCAACCGATTCATTCCGGAAATAAATTCCCCACCTTCGAAATTATCGTAAAAGTCGAAATCACTTCTCATCCTGTCTACAATTTTAATCTCATTACATAGCTGAAGTGTTTTATATTTATGCCTCCCTTTATCAAGTAGAAATACATCCACCCAATTTACACCAAAAACATCATGTAAGGACAGTCTTACAAATAAGTCATAACGAATACTCAACGACGGAGTTAAAAAAACTTCTGCAATTTTGTATTCTCCAATCGGGCCAAACTTTTTTATAAGTGGGATTGCTTGGTTTGGGTATGTAAAGACATTTGATGGAACAGAGTCAGAAAACTCTTCTGGAAAATCATATAAAGGAGTATCAGTAACCTCTCGAGAAAAATAATAATCGCTCATTTCACAACCTCTAATGTTCTTTTTCTATCTTATGGCCTTGATGATTCATAATGTATGAAATGCTTTATTTACGCGGTATATACCATAACTTCGAATTTTAGCCATATTTTGAGGGAGACCATAGCACATCCTACTGTACTTACTAGTGAATAATCATAACCACAAGTCGAGAAAAGAAAAAGCGCCTTTCGGCGCTCATTGTATTTGACTTACCTGGAAAATAGCTCACAAGCTTAACTGTCTATGCATCACCGTTACTGGTTTACAGCTAATTAACGCATTAACTAGAGCTTCAGATAAATACACCCCACTTTCATCATATGTTATGTGAGAAATGCTATCTGATGACTGGCCTTTCGGAACAGCTTGAATGAATTCATACCCATAATTTTCCTTTGATGTGACACTCACCATTGCGTGGTGTGACTCAAATGCTTCATCTAGGTCCAAATTATCACTTACATATAACCCTGGGTATATTGTAAAGTCGAAAAGAAGGTCTGGAGTTTTCAGCAAGCTATCTACTTTTACATTATGTGAGAACAATTCAGTCCCTAAGTATGTTTGTTTTTTCCAGTTCATTTACACCACCTCCACTTCATAAAAAGCAACGCCGGTAAAGCCATTGGACTCAAACAATTGCTTTACTCTTTCATTAGCAATGATATGGTCAGGGCACTCAGAACAACGAAAGATGTCATGCATAACATTAACTTTACTCAGTTTGTCTTTATCCAAAACTGTTTGAACTAAGCTAGTGTAGGCATCATAGTCATCATCAAAATCCTCCGCCTCGGACTCGCTGATATTTAAAACTGGATAACGAGCAAAAACATTCATAAACCAGTAATCATTGTAAATAGTATCATCTACGTTCACCTCAACTGGAAGTAACTGAATACCACTAATTTGTTGCGATAACAGTTGTTGAACCACTTTCTTATGAGGCAAAAAATCTATCGCTTTCAACATATCAGACATTTGACGCTGCTCGTAAACCTGAGCAACATATACTTTTACAGGAGTAGTGTAAGCCTTAATATTAGGGTAATAGATATCATTAAGGCGATACCTAACCTCTTCTATAGAAAATGACGCCTCATCTTCTATAAACTTCCATTCCATATGATAATAGTTCATTTATTTACCTATCTGCGTTTTGTTGCTCTCGAAGATGAGGATAACCAGTATTGCTTTTTGCTACAGAACTACACCTACTTTGTCAGATAAACCAATGTTCAGAGGAGCAAAAAAACTATAAATCGCCAAAGTCATCATCACTAAACATTGCTGCGGGTCCCCACTGGTCAACTCTTATGAAACCAACCCCGGTAAGATTTGCCGCTTTTATCGCATCAACCACTGTTTCATGGAATAGAAATTGTGGTTTTTCTTGAAGTCGAAAAACGAGCCGTTCTTCTAAAGGCACCTTGTCTAACAGCGTTTCATCTAACGACAATGCTTCTAAGAAAAATCTATTATTCACATACGTCCCATCAATGATTGAACGGCCTTGATGTATAGCTCTATAGTTATTCCAAATATGCATCATGAAATAGTTCGACCAGACTTTGTCACCGTTAGTCACTTCTGTTGGATAAAAATCGACCCCCGGAAGCTCAAACGGCAATAAAACCTGTCTAAATTTTTCCGATACCATTTGCTCTGCAATTTCATGGTAATCACAAGGGGAGAAGCTCTTTTTGTTCCCCTCACACACTTCCACCTTACCAAGACCTTTGACTTCCCGCTTTAATGAACGTTTTGCCATCAGATGCTCAAGTCCTTCGTCAGAGTCTTCAGTCTGCCCAAGCATATGAAAACCTGCATGACCAGACTCACACAGTAAATAATATTGCTTATCGTATTTCATCTATTTTCCTATTCTAAGGATCTTTAGAAAGTGTTGGCTTTGTTCATGTCATTTGATCGGACAGGCGACATACGCCCTTGCCTTCAAACTTCACAGTCGGTGAAGCGGAGATAAATTCGGCTTCTGCTTCTATTGTTCCTGAAGATACGCCGATTTGTCTTCCAAAGTAATGAAAGCATATAAAGAAAAAGCGCCTCTCGGCGCCCTTATAAATTATTCATTTACAAACGCTTACTCAGCCCAACGAACCCAAATATCTTGCATTTTGGCGTTCAGCATAGCGTCTACAACACTATCATGTACGAACATAAATGAAGGGTCTTGCTCAAGCTTAAACAAAAGACGTTGTTGCAGAGGGATCGCATTGAGTTTGTTTTCATCCAAAATAGGGACAGCAACTGCACCGATTGAAGGTATATCGCAATTCCACTGTGTTGCGTCTTTGTCCAGCACATCATAGCGATTAAAGACATGGAAAAAGACATAGTCGACATCATCAATCGTTTCCAACTCTTGCTCAGTTCCGATATCAATTTGAACGTCTGCATCTAGAGCTGGACGATAAGGGTTTTTCAGGCGTTCGACGCCTACTGGCTCCATCGCTGACAGAATGTCCGCGTACTTTTCCGCAAAAAATAGCCGTGGACATTGACAAAAATCCACCACCAAATCCGGTTGGATTTCCATCATTCTTACTTTGTTAGCCTGTATAACGCGGTTATTTTTCTGATAGTGAACACTACGATGAAAAATCTGATACTCATTCATCACTATTTTCCTTTTAAATTGTCATGCCGAAGCGATCATCCCATTGCAATAATGGCACCAGGTGAAGCCCACTTGCATTCAAGGCAATTAATGGCTCTGCGATGCTGCTATGGACCAAATAATCCATCATGCCCGGTATAAAAAAAATACGACGCTTATCCAGAGGAATGGAAGCGAGTTTAGTGGGGTCTAATCGACAGTTTCTAGGGTTTCCAACTTCACCGTCATCTAAACGTTCAGAGTATTGACCGTTGTCAAAATCGTAAGCATCGATATCATTGTTGACGACTAACACTGAATACGGGTACTCATTATCATCATTATGGGTGTACACAGCAGGAAGTAGTTGAACCCTATAAAGATCATAATATTCTAGTACTTTTGTTATTCTCTCCGATAGTACAGGGTCACTTGGTGCAGCCATCGCTTCGATAAGTGGCACACTCTTTTGCGCTTCTGCAGCGGATTCAATCTGGATAGGAACCTTGAGTGACATGGGCTTTTGGTAAATTAGGTAGTGACTTTTACTACAAGAAACGTAAGGGGAAGGAACTTCACCAGAGCCACATACAAGCACGTAATATTCTTCGTTAATATCTGACATTATTATTGTCCAATTTGTAGGTCATAGTTTTCGATTTGCTGCTTCGTTTTTAGATGTAGAATCTTATGTCCTTTGTTACAGTTTGAGCGACACCCCACATATGGCTGTATCTTAGGATCATAATTTTGTCCATCACTAGTAACAAACCAACGAAAGTTCGCAATTTTTCCGAAGATGTATTTGCTAGACTCATTGAATTTAGCAATTAACGAGGAGTTGGTCGTTTTTGAGCAGCTACCGTTATCTTCTCTTTTTTGAAGGTCTTTACTTAATTTTTTATGAGCCAGCTTTACACATTCATTGGTGTAGTTGAATTCATTTCGGTCGTGGCCACCTGAATGCCTAGGCTTGTTTAAAAAACATGCAGTTTCTTTTTTATTTGGTAGTCCAACGCCATTTTTCCAGAAATCAATATTGTATGCACACATTTGGGCTATTCGCCGCAGGAACATCATTTTTTCTCGAACTTGTTTGCTCTTTGTATTTTTTAGTTTGAATACACTTTTAGGAATAAGATGATGGGCCTGCACCGCGTTCGCACCATGCCACCAAGGGTGACTTTTACTGTCGTCTGACGAGGAAATTTGCTGTTATTATGAGGCACCTCAACACTCTTCAGGTCATACTGACTCAACTATAGATCAGGTCTGAATTAGTACATATTAGGGTTGTAATTACCATGAATACGATACCAAACCTCTTCTGTAGAAAATGACGCCTCATCTTCTATAAACTTCCACATCATTCGATAATAGTTCACCTATTTACCTATCTGCGTTTTGTTTTTCTCGAAGATGAGGATAACCAGTATTGCTTTTTGCTACAGAACTACACCTACTTTGTCAGATAAACCAATGTTCAGAGGAGCAAAAAAACTATAAATCGCCGAGGTCATCATCACTAAACATTGCAGCAGGTCCCCACTGGTCAACCCTTATGAAACCAACCCCGGAAAGATCTGCCGCTTTTAAAGCATCAACCACTGTTTCATGGAATAGAAATCGTGGATCTTCTTGAAGTCGAAAAACGAGCCGTTCTTCTAAAGGCACCTTGTCTAACAGCGTTTCATCTAACGACAATGCTTCTAAGAAAAAGTCATCGTCAACATATGTCCCATCAATGACTGAACGCCCTTGATGTATGGCTTTATAGTTATTCCAAATATGCATCATGAAATAGTCCGACCAGACTTTGTCACCGTTAGTCACTTCTGTTGGATAAAAATCGACCCCCTGAAGCTCAAACGGTAATAAAACCTGTCTAAATTTATCGGATACCATTTGTTCTGCAATTTCGTGGTAATCACAAGGGGAGAAGCTCTTTTTGTTTCCTTCACACACTTCCACCTTGCCAAGACCTTTGACTTCCCGCTTTAATGAACGTTGTGCCATCAGGTGATCAAGTCCATCGTCAGAGTCTTCAGTCTGCCCAAGCATATGAAAGCCTGCATGACCAGACTCACACAGTAAATAATATTGGTTATCGTATTTCATCTATTTTCCTATTCTAAGGATCTTTAGAAAGTGTTGACTTTGTTCATATCATTTGATCGGACAGGCGACATACGCCCTTGCCTTCAAACTTAACCGTTGGTGAGGCTGAAATAAATTTCGCTTCGGCTTCTATCGTGCCGGATGCGACGCCTTTTTTATCGCCGCCCGCATCACCGGTACTTTTTTGAGAATGTGCATCTACATAATTTATCGATTAAATCTTATGCCAAATGAAAAAGCGCCTTTCGGCGCTTTCTATACATCTCTTACCCAGACATCTTTGACGTGTTTTTTGAGTAGCTCAATCACGCTTTCGTGTATAAATACCAAGCCATAGTCTTCTTCTAGCTTAAATATTAAACGCTCTTCAAGAGGCACATGCTCTAGTTTGGAGAATTCAACACGAACACCTAACCATTTCAAACCTTGCTGGAGCAACGACTGTACAATACCGATTACTGCATACATCGGAAATCGTTTTTCAAACTACTATCATAGCACCAATAAAACCCCGATTCTAAAAGTGAACGAGTCTTCATCAAAACTCGTTCGAGTAAAATGATAAGATTTCTTCCTCTACTATCACGATATAAATTAAGAATCTACAGACTGGAATCCTTTTCCCAATTAGACACTTTGAAAAGATCGTATTTCATTATGCGAGGCACATATTCAGATGTTAAAATATCTCATATCAAGCTCAATAATATTGGTTGTCTTTGGGATCACCAATTTTTAATGTTGGTCCCCATACTCAAATTCACTGACTTTAAAGAATTTGATGCCTTTAACATCGTATTTTTTAAAAATATCGACTACTTTTTGATGAAAAAAGATTTTTCCTCTTGATGTATTTCCGATCTGAAAAATTAAACGTTCGTTTTCTGGAATAGCATCCAGCACATCTTCTCGAAGTCGGTAATTATCCATATCTGGTTTAATAGAAAACCCATCAATGTCCTTACTTCCATCACTTGGCATATAGAATTGACTTCTCTTTAGATCGATACAATCTAAGTCATCAAAAGTATTCAGTGCCCAAACGCCTTCAACAGCATTATTTTCTTCATCTTGAATGATCGCAGGAAAAAACTGACTGCCGTAAAGGCCAGCTTCAAGCAGCTCTTTAAGTTTGTTTGTGACCACAAAGTTCGGTACGCTAAATGCTATAGTGTAATCTTGCTGCAAATAATCCAAATTGTCATTATCAGAGACAAAAGTAAGTGGCTTTATACCAAAACTCAACTTTTCAAACTTCCAATGAGTATTTGCCGTATATGAGGTTGGTGTGAGGTCATTGTCATAGTCCTCAAATTCATAATCCGGGAATATAATATAATAAGATTCATCATAAATATTCAAAGCTACTTTCCTCTTTCTAAATTGTACGGTACCTCTTTGAAAGTACTGAATTTATCATGTTTTCTCTCATTGCACTGGCATTCTTTGGGTTGAGCTTTTAGCTTTAAATCTAGCTCTGGCACTGTTGTGGCTCCCAAGCACCCAACTCCGCCACGCTTAAAGGCTTTGGCAACCCTAGTTAATGGCAAAGCAAAGCTACTTATCCTGCGCAAGATTAATAAGCTGTGATAATCCATATAACGCTGAACACCAGGATTACCCTGATTCTCACAACGTTTACTTATGGTCTTATAAGCCTCTTCTACTAACTCGGTTACTTCTATGTGGTAACCCTTAGGATGTTCCTTATCATTATCATTGGTATCAATAACTGTAGGATGATTGCCCCTGTGTAGTTGAACTTGTAAATGACACGCTCCTTCCAAAGTGCAAGGTAAAGCGACTAAATTACCGGGCAAGTTGATGTCATATCCGTAGGACTTAAGCTTATCGCCGTTACCTGTTTTTTTTACACCTTGTTTTGATAAAAGGTGGTGCACCTGCATTTGAAAACCATGGTTTGTGGGGTGACTAGGATCCAATTTAGCCGGATCCATTACAGCTTCTCTATATCCTTTTGCCATAGTGAACTCTATATATACTCTAACTCACCCCGTTTATAACGAGGCGTTTTATGTTGGTTGGAATGACAAAGCCTACAGCTTGCATCTCGTTTAACCGCTTTCTTTTTCGCAGTCATGGTTGTAACAGGCTTGCCTTTAAATTTCCCAAGTGGGCGTTTGACCAGTTTTTCCGCTAGCTCCTGATAATCAGACAGAACATCAATCAAGCTTTCCACAGCCTTAATAAATGAATCCAGAGCTTTAGCCGCATTTCTTATTCCCTTGACCTTCTTAGCACCTCCCGCAAAACGTGCTACTAGCGTCGCAATACGAGCCGCTGCTCCTGTGCCTAACGTACAAATAGCCAGCACAACGGTAAGAATCAGTTCAAGGATCAAATATGTACCCGCTTTACCGCCGTAGTAGAAATAGAAGTTAGGTGGAATAGCCTCAAGCATTAAAGACAGATAAGTCACATAAGTCAGAATCGTATCGTGGTCTTCTATGATTGCCATTGCGTTAGGGAACTGTTCGTGGCCCTTTATTTCCTGTGCCCAATCAGGGTCAAGCTCCATCAACACTGTGTCAACAAAGGTTTCAACCGCATCGACATCACCATTAGAGATTTTCTGTGGCAATTCTAGAATCGTCTGCCGATGCTTAGCAATACACTCTAGCTTTCGCACCACATCTTGACTTTCCGCGTACAGCTTACTTACATCTTCAATTGCTTCATCGACAGACTCAAAAACACTGTCTTGGAATGAATCAAACTCTCTTCCTAATGTTTCCAATACCCAAGTTGGATTTTTCAGTTGCCCCTTCTCGTTAAGCATTGCCTTGGTGATCGAGTTGAACTTATCGACTGAATAAATCGCCAATTTATCTACAGCAGAAGAAGATAAATCTGAGATAGTGTCCGCAGCGTCTCCCCAAAAACTAGGAGACAACATATCAACAATATCAGCACCCCAAGCTTGAGCACCGTCAATCACACCATCGCCTAAAGTCCAGTAACCCTCTTCATCCCATTGTTGTTGGAACCCTTTCATGTCCTCAATAAGTGCGTTGTATGTACCATCAAGTGTTGCCTCAACGCTGTCTTGGATATTGACGATTTGCTCCTCAATACCTGGTTCGCCAACGAACTCTACGGTTACCATATCTGTGTTAGGTTTTAATGTGTCAAATACCGCTACACCACCTTCAACTTGATTTGTTTCGACAGCCAAGTCTATGGTTTCAGATTCTGTGCTATTCAAGGGTAGAGCATTGAGTGATGCGTTCTCTTCATGCACCACTGAGTTAGCAGTTATTTTGAGGTTTTGAGCATATATAGGTGTCTGCCAACGATCGGAGTATATTGCACGGACTTTGACCCATTTCTGCTCCTCTAAATCTATTTTCTGTATCGCATTAACCACAACTTCAATAGTCCCTGCTTCCGCAGAGTAAACATGATTAGGCGCTTGAATGACCGAGACACCCGATACATCACTCATGAGTTGGTTCGCTTTCTTCTCCATACGCTTGAAAGCTTGACTGAGATTATCGGGCAGTTTTTTAGCATAAGTATCAATGGTACTTACATGCTTTTTATAGATGTCAGAAGACAAGTAAACGTAATTCAACCGACTAGCTTCAGATCTTAGAGACTCAATACGCCCTTTTATCTTGCTTAACAACCCTTCAATCTCTGAATTGAGGCTTTTCTTAGCTTTGTCCCAAGGATAATTATTGATGAAAGTCTGAGGATTACCTTTACCTCGAGCGCGCATGTAAGCCAGCATACGGTCTGCTGTTTCATGCTTGGGTAAACGAAATAAGACGGACAGTATTTCCCCTTCTTCCATCACTATTGGTAAGCCATTCACCAGTACACTGTCAAAGCTGGCATCAGAGAGGCTATCAATCCCCGCGATTAGAGACTCTGCCAATACGCTGAACTGAAAGTCAGGGTGCCTAAATTCAAAATGAGCTTTCGTTTCCTCTTTCACAATATCAGCGAAATATCGGTCAGCAGTGAGACTGGAGCCCATGGTCCCCCAACCTTCTACTGGAGGGGCGATGCGGTTTGGGTGCCAGAAAGTTTGCTGCCCCTGAGCAGACCTATCAAAAAAGTCATAATCATTGTAATCTGGCAGATAGTGAGGGTTAGTGATGCGAACAGGTGTCGTGATAAAATCATCCGTACTTTCTTTGGCAAGAATTTTGATTTGACCAGGTTTTAAGCCTGACGCAATAC
The DNA here is from genome assembly GCF_000772105.1 of Vibrio tubiashii ATCC 19109. Lineage (NCBI taxonomy): Bacteria > Pseudomonadati > Pseudomonadota > Gammaproteobacteria > Vibrionales > Vibrionaceae > Vibrio > Vibrio tubiashii. Next base: position 1,088,750 of record NZ_CP009354.1, on the reverse strand, counting down.
TTTTACCAGAATCATCAATATGACCGGAAGAAAGCACACCGCCGGAGACGTCGGTAATGTCAAAGTCTGCGTTCTTAAGAAGCACACCATCAGGATAACGACATTCAATATCAACCGTATAAGTCCCTTCAGCTTCTTCCGTCACAGTCACAGATGGATTCTGGGCGCCACCTAAACACATGGTGTTGGCTTTATTCATGGTCATTTGATCGGAAAGGCGGCACACGCCCTTACCTTCAAACTTCACAGTCGGCGAAGCGGAGATAAATTCGGCTTCTGCTTCTATTGTTCCTGAAGATACGCCTTTTTTGTCGCCGCCTGCATCACCCGTACTGGCACTGAACTTACTGCCTTTGATAGCAACGCTGTTGCCGCCGTCCATCGAGACTGTTGTAGTACCATCGGCTAAATCAGCAGACTTAGCATTATTACCATACGGTATAGGCACTACCGAGTTGCCTACTGTCGTCAGACACACGTCGGGAAGCGTGGCATTCGCTTCACCACCTGATCCTTTATGAACCACACTGAGTCCATTTGCACAAACTGTTACGCCCATAACCAATCCATATGAATATGTAATGAGTGAATAATAAAAGAGATCGCATATTGCAATCTCTCTAAATACCTAGTGATTTCCACGGAACTGACCTTAAAAATCACGCTAACTTAAAAATCTGGCAGAAGATCCCACTTTGAATCACATACTCTGCTGATACACTTCCAGTAATTTCTGGAATTTCATGTCGATAACAATGTAGGTTGCTGCGTACATAACGGCGAAGGTAAGCGCACTAAAACCCAAAATTAACTTAGGAGAAATCACCTTTTTAAGTGGTTTTTTTAAATACTTGGCTTTTAGGTTAACCAGTGTGACTTTTTCTTGTTCTGCTAAGCGGTCATCACGCACAAGGCGATAGATAGTATTGCCTATCTCTGTCAGTTTCTCGTTTCCGCGCTCTTCTCGGCCATATTTGCCTTGGAAACCAAGTTGCAGTAGAAGGTAAAGGAACTCTATGACATGGCGATACTTTCGTGGGTCTGCTTTCAATCTTTCAAGAATGATGAAGAACTTGTCGCCTCCTGATGTCTCATTGTGAAACTCAGACAAAAGACTGTTCTGGCTCCAATGGCTATTCGCCCCCCACTCCTGTCGGCATACCGATTCATCAATAGCCGCGCATAAACAGTAGCGAATAACTAATATTGAAGCTCGGTCAAGCTCCATCTCGTTGAGCTTGCGTTCACCTTTACGTATCTCACGGGCGACTTCTTCGCGAAATGGCATTGGGTCATCTAACCATGGAATGGAAGACATGCAAGACAAAGTGGCGATAAGCCAAGAGAACTGGTCAACTAATGGGTTGATTCCCATTGTTTCGATATTAAGATCTTGTACCGCTATATTGCGCGATAAGTCTGGAGGTGGCATCACCTCCATCGGTTTACCTGGTTCCGGCTGGAACAGTACTACCGTTAAATCGGTTTCAGCATAACTCATAGACGAACGGCCCATAGTTGCAACGATAAGTTAGCAAAATCACCAGCAACATGAACTGCAATTGCTGCGGTGTTTTTCAATGCAGCCCACTCTTCACCGCTCTTATCGAGTTCAAAATAGGTGTAACCTGCGTGGTAAGGCAAGGCACGAGGCACAACTGGCATTGGTTTAATTTCAATACCTGGCAACTGCAAGTTGATCAGATCGCGGATGTTGTCAATTGAGCCAATCTTAGTCTGACTGACGAACTGGGTATGCAATACATCGAGTGTTACGTCAGCTTTCACCGCAAGAATAAAGGTCGTAGTGTCAATCAGCTTGCTATCAGGAATTGCAGCTGTTCTGATTCCATAGTTCTGATCTTTCAGGGTCAGTGGCATCGCCCGCTGTTCAGACATCACACTCAAGGTCATTTTCGCACTGTCTAAGGTACGTGAAAGACAGCTAGTTAAATCACCATGATTATATTTAGTAAATTCAATCGGGCGTCTCGACGCAGAGCATAACGTAGAGAGCTCACCTTCTGCTTGAAGTAGGGTGCGATACAAAGATTCTGGATGGATCCCTTCACTGCTTTCGTAATGCCAAAATAGTGGTTCGTATCGGTTAAGTGCCTGCAAAAGCATAAAATCCGATACCGAAGACACTCCTTGCTGATCCACCACACCAAGTCTTTCTACGATAGACTCTGCTCTGTGTTTGAGCATTGAAGCAAATTCAGTGGCAAATTTGCTAAGAACGGCAGAGGCATGGATATCAATACAGGTAGGAATAAAGGTTTCGTCAAGAATCACACTACCATCAGGTTTAACTTCTGAAATTTTTAAGATCGGAATCGAAGTATAAGCACTTTTATCTTCGTGATCGTACATCAAACGGAAGTTCAGTTTGCCCACGGCGATACTCGCCATGTCTTCGGAGTCATAGCACGCATCCACCGCTTCTTGAGATTCAATGGTGTAACGTGCATCGTCCTTTTCGGATCCAAAAATCTCTGAGCGCTCAGAGGGTAGAGGGCAACAAAGATAAACGACTTTGTCCGCGATCGAAGGATCAACATCTTTCACTTCTGGCAATTCCGCTAACAAAGGGAGATCGAAAGGCGTTCTGTCTTGCAGTATTCCCTCAGCACGAGTAATCCCGATTTTGCCTAACGCCAACAATTGCGAGTTAATTTCTAGTCGTTTGATCCCCCAATGAAGTGGCGAGGCAACAGAACTCAGCATACTAGACAGTTTACTTTGCGAACGATCGAGCTGTTGAAAGTGTTGCGGCTTCATGAACATTCCATCTTGCCAAACAACTGGGTTGTATAAAGACATGGTTCTATCCCTTAAAAGTAAACTTGTTCTATGCCACGAGTGTTATTTGACGTTAACTCGCTGCCTTCAATATTGAGGTTTAAAAAGTACTCACTCTTCTCTTCAATGATCTCAACTTTACGCCATGAAGAACCGTCAATATCACGAAAAGCGACCGAAAAACCCAAGGCTCTTGTTTCAGGCGTCAGCACCAACATTTCATGAATTTTGTCACCCGGCTGGATTTGGTATTCGTAGCGTTTAATGTACTCATCACCCAGTGAAGATTTATCGTTTTCAAACAATGCGAAGAAGTCTAAGCTTCGAAAAAGTACCGGGGAAGTGAGTTCATGAATGCGCAATATAACCGGAGAAGACTGCCCACCCTCACGCACGTTTAGTACCGGTGATGCCTCAATCACTAATTCAATTGATGACGTTTCAGGGGTAATTCCTGACGACTCTTTAAACTGGTCCCACATCGAGCACCCTGACATTAGTAGGGAAAACCCTATTAAGATGATGAATCTACGCATGGTTTCCCTTTAACGCTTTGTTGTAATTTTTCTTAATCATGCCGCTCAATGAGCCTTCGTTGAACTGACGACGATTGTTTGAGTAGAAGTCTAGATATTGTTCCCATAGCTTTGACTTTGTGGTGAACAAGGATCCTTTTGTTAGTTCATGGGCAAACATTTCTGGATCATTTAACTTCGATTGCTCAATTAGGAGCTCGCCGAGGGCTCGATTGAACAATACTTGATGGTCGTTAAGTTCATCGAGCATTTGTTCGATCAGTTCATTTGGCGATAGCAAATTCTGACTATTCAATGTCAGCATCAACTCCGCTAAATTGGTTGCTGATTCATTTGCATTCGGCTCATCTTTTAACGCTTCTACTTCTTGTAATTCTTTCTGTAGATTATCCATACACAGACGTAGACATGTTCCCATCTGTCTAAATAATGCTGCATCGTTTCGGGTTAAATCTGAATTACTAATCCCCAAGCCTTCATAAAATGCTTGGCTGATATCGTTAGTTTGAACAACATTTGGAGTCGACGTCGCTTCACTGGTAATTAGATCGACCTTCGGCTCGTCGATGGAGGAGTCTGGTTGCTCTGTTTGGTGTGATGATGGAGTAAAAGGTTGAGTGACTTCTTCCCATTTTTGCCCTAATACTTCGCTAGTCGCAGCAGAACCACCAGTACCTACGGGGCTCACCTTCATATTCGGTGTTGGTTCTGACTGTACGGCAGGCGATTTCGCAGGTTCTTTTGATGTGTCTAATACTGGGGTAGAAGCATTTTCCGACTCATCTCTAGTCGGTTGACTTGCTCTTTCGATACCCATCCAATCTTCTGGAATTAGATTTGGCAGATCAAACTCAGAATGGATACTCAAGCTATCATCGGCGATTTGACGCGTACTTTCTATTGAAGCGGGTTGAGCGTGTTCAGGTTGCTCAACATCTCGAATAAGATAGTCATCATCACGATGCATTGAAAAATTGAGGTGCGCAACGGGATCATGGCTGTCCACTTCGGTCTGTTTGGTTTCCATAAACAGATCTTCTAATACACCGCTTTGGTCTTCTTCTTCGACCATCGCCTCACCAAGATTGAGCAGTGGATCACTCGACACTCTCTCAGGTGCAATATCAGCTGCAATATCTTGATTGCTGGTTACAAGTTCAAGAGAAACACCGATTTCATACTGGCCAAGTGTAATAACATCACCATCGCATATTGAAACGGGCTGATTCTTCAATATCTTATTGCCGTTTACCATGGTGCCATTAGTACTTACGTCACTAATGTAATGCGTATCACCGTAAATACTCACTAAACAATGAGTGCCTGATATGAATCGATTATGGTCCGAGAGAGAGACGGTACACCCCGCTGCCCTACCAATTGAACCACCACTTTCTGGCATCTCAATATGCTTGGCACCGGTGTACTCCTCCGGACATTTAGAAATGAATAGAACAAGCTGATGTAAGCGCATTGCTAACCTTTAAAATAGCAGTGATACAGAAAGTTCAACGCCACCAATTCCATCATTTACGACAGGAAGGATATAGGAAGCCTGGGGGATTATTTGGATATGTGCGTCAGGATTGCTGCCCAATTTGATTACAGTACCAATTGTCGCGACTGCGCCCACTTCAAACTGATCGATATCCTCTAGTTGAGAACCGTATCTGAAGCCTTCGCTGTCTACCTTCCAACGATTGGAGTATTGGGAGTAGCCAAGTGACAAGCCCGCGCCAAGATAAGGAGTGAATACAGACCAAGTCTCAAGCGCGTATTGAGGAACAACACGCAACTCGAAGTTAGTTGTTTCTTGGTACACACCATTTGCTGGCGCTTTAATATCTTCAGACAAGTAGTTTAGACCAAGCCACCAGCGCCAACGGTTGTTGTTCTCGTCAATCGGTCGAGTATGCACGATACCGTAACGAAGCGAATCCTGTTTACCACTAGCGCCCTGCTTATAATTGATGCTGTCGATGTTGATCATGTTGACCGAAGCACCGTAACGCTCACCTTTGGCTAGAGCAAAGGTTGAGAATAGACACAAGGCTGAGATTAGCCCGACTTGACTTGGTTTTAGCATTTCGTCCCTCTAAGAAAAACCGACGATTAAAAGTAGAGGCGAAAGATATCAATAATAATCTCTTTTTCAATAAGCTAAAAAATCCCTCCATCAAATAAGACAATTCGACTATTAATAAAAACATATTAACTATTATAAATTGCACAAAGTCGGGTTAAGTCTCCGGCTGATAAATCACTAGAAACGACTATTAATTAACAAAATGGTCAATACAATTGATTACATATACATCGTTTAAAACTGATTAAAATACATACAGACACTAATTAACTTTGCTTATTTAGTAGTCGCTAAATAAGCGGTTCATAAATATAAAGATGATACATTGGTTCCAGAACATCCATCATTAATAAGCTGTGTCAATGATTTTCAGCCCATTATTCACACAAAAATACTGATTTTATGCGAGTGACCGCACTATTCTTAATGTCAGATAGCTCAAGATAACGCAGCAAAACGTGAACTCAACTCACATTAAGTTAAATTATATGTTTTTTATTATTAGTTATTGTTCAATTTCTTTCTTTTAACTATAAAATCCTCCACAAAGTAATCCTTAATAAAAATAAACAAACCTTAATAACAAAATTTATACCACACGCTAACGTGTGAGTAATTAATAAACAGTTGGTAAGAAATATGTTTTTCAGCGACTTCGCCAGAAGGCCAATCGATGAAAGTAATCCAAGCGGCTTAAACCCAAATGGCTTGGATGACTTTGATGAGATCAAGCGTCAAATAAACAACTTGAATAAAGTAACAGGGCGAGTGTCGTGGAAAAGTGTTCAGGCATTGTCGAAGAAAATCCTCACCTCCCATGGTAAGGACTTTCGTTGCAGCTGCTATTTCACTGTCGCCTCCACTCACAATGAAGGGTTGAAAGGTTTAGTTGAAGGCCTCAATTCCTTGCTAGATCTGTGTATCGTGTATTGGTATTCAGCATACCCAGAGCACTCAAAATCTAATGCGAGAATGAGTGCAATTGAATGGATGGTTGAGTACGTAGAAAAACGCATAAAAAAGCATAACCCTCGCCCTGAGGAGTTGCCATTAATCGAGGCAGCACACCAACTATGCTTACGTATTGAAGAAGAACTCCGTCTTCATTACGGAATTAAAGCCCCTTCGTTTGGTCGCATTCGTCGCATATTAAACCAATGGATCGAGGAGTTTAAGGAAGCCCAGCAGGCACGTAAAGCTATCGAGCTTTCAACGGCACCGTCTCCTGTTCGCCCCCAAGCTCCGGCACCTGCGATTAAAGTCGATATCGCCCCGACAGTCTCGGGCAAGCCAACCAAAGAGAAACAAAAGGTTGAGCCCACTTCCACCAAATCGAACCCTATCGTTCTTTACGCACTAATAGGTCTAATTGTTGCCGCGTTGGCCGCCCATTTTATCCACAAACAGCAAGAATTCGAATCACTTAAGCGACAGATTGAACAGGCCTCGTTAACAGAGCTTTCCGAAGTTGCGGATTCATTGATGTCTGAAAACAAAGCCCACACGCCGTCTTTAAGGAAACCTACGGTGGATCGCCTAAGTTCTCTAATGCAGGATTGGTATTTAGATCCAGTAAAAGTCAGCCATATAGATACGATCGATGAACTGACATCTAAGTTGACAACGATCTATCCAGATTCTTCCTCTATCCAACAACTTAGACAGAGCTTCAAAACTCGTCGTTCTATTTTCGAAGACGAGTACACAGCCATTCACAAGCGATTTGCTCACGCAAGAACCGTGTTCGCTAATGTCGCCAATCAGAACTCAGATAAAGAGACTGTAGCTGCATATAAGTACAGCAACTCACTCTTTCCGTTGCTCGGTAGAATTGAGTACGCAGAAAAACAGATGGAACAATCAGAAGTCGATCGTTCATTACTGTTGCTCAACACCTACTTGTACAAATTAAATCAACTAAAAACCGCAACGAATAGTAATAAATAACAACGTCAAAAAATTAAAGGCTTATGTTCAAACAAAAACTACTAAGAAACCCCATCGTGGTTTCCAGCGTGATTGCTCTGCTTCTTGCAGTGACATTAACTGCTGTTTACATATTCTGGCTACAAGAAGCTAACAAGCTATTCTTATGGATAGGATTAGGCACAATCGCTGCTTTTTACCTAATTTTCCAGCTCACGCTTTGGTATAAGAAAAAAAATAATCTAAAAGCACAGCGCCTTGAGACTGAAGAAGAAGCACTTTCAATGGTCATGCGCCCATTGCTCGCTAACGCTGGCAAAAAGCCAATCTACTTGCTGATTGGAAACAAAGCATCTGGTCGACGTCAGTTTTTGTTCAATTCCAGTGCCATTAAGCCAATGGACAAAACTCGAACCGCAAAAAACGACTTTTTCGAGTGGTATGAATCCGACAATGCCGTCTATGTAAAACCCGATCAGAGATTGGTTTTCCAAGAGGTATCAAGCAGTGACGCTTCTTTATGGGCAACGTTCGTCGATGAAGTGATACGTTACAGACCACGCAAGCCGTTTTCTGGTTGCCTGCTGTTTATTGATTTTGAGTTCCTGATCATTTCAGAACCGGAACAGAAGGATTACACGCTGACGGCTTTGTTGGAACGAATGAAATCCGTTAGCGAGAAAACATCGTCTGCCCTGCCCGTCTATCTAATGATGTCTAAGCTAGACAAGCTTGACGGATTCAAAGAATACGTGAGCTTCAGTTCGCTTAAATCTCGCGTAGAGTTTCTTTCTATTCCATTAAAAGAAGCAAAAGGTGTCCTTACCGAGTACTACCGCGATAGCTATCAAAACTTGGTAAAAGTGCTAGAGGCGAATGCACTAGATTCCTCATCAACATCGAATGATGTGGGCGAAAAGCAAGCGATTCTATCTTTTCCAAAACAGTTCGAGCTATGCCAAGCAGAAGTGGGGTATGTACTTGATCGCCTTTGTGAAGCCAACAGTGGCTTATATACCTTAGATCTACGCGAAATATTCTTTTGCTCTAGTTTACAAGGTGGTCGCAAGTACAACCTACTAGCAAAGAGTTGCAGTAACTACTTTAACTTACCAATCATTGCCTCTGAACATACTCATTTAACAGAAACGCCTTATTTCTCAAGGTTTCTCATGGACTCTCAAGTTTTACCTGAGAGTGACTTTGCCGGAGAAAACAAAACGTACCTCCGCATAATACAAAGACAAAGCCGTCTTGCGATGCTCACTTCTGTCGTTTTACTCGTGGGTGGCGGCTACTTTTTTGCAACAACGCTAGACAGCAACCTGCGTGTAATCAACCAGTTACTTGGTATTGATGAGACTAGTCAACTTGATCAAAATTCGGACTTCAATACCCTGCTAACTGATGCAAACAACTCTGTTCAGCCGTCTTACAATGCTTGGTTAAGTGGTTCTAAAGCGCTAGACGAAGAGTTATTACCATTGAACATTAGTCGTTTAGACGAAAGCACAAAAATCGCGTATATAGCCCTTCTGCAGCAAGTATCTCAGCGAATAATGCCAATTATCGAGAGCGGTTATCGGATTCAATTGACTCAGAATCTTCATGACGTAAATCGTGCGCTACCTTTGCTAAAAGGTTACTTAATGCTCAACGATCCTACTAAACGAGATATCAAGTTCCTTCGTAATCAAACACTTGAGGTACTAGACGGCCTTAGTAACCCGGAACTGGCTCAACAGACTATGGGTTATCTTGATGCTTATTTCCGTACTGAGTTTGCTCCTGTTAACATCAGTATGGACATTGTTCGTGCCACAAGACGCTCGCTCCTATCAAATTCTAATGTTGATCTTGTCTACGCAGGTATATTGAGCCAAGCGGATTCCATCGGTTTAGGTACCCTAGATCTACAGCGTGCAGTAGGGTTTGAGTTTAGCAATGTATTTTCAACACCGAGCGACCGTGAAAGCTTGGTCATTGATAAAGCATACACTTCAACAGGCTTTAGTACCTTCTATCGACCTCGTGTAGATTTATTGTCAAAACAGGTTATCAGTGACAACTGGGTACTTGGGTTATCAAATCATGTAATCCCTACCCAAGAAGAGCAAGAAGCCTTCAAAGATCAAGTACGTAAAAAGTATACAGATGACTACATCAGCTACTGGCGCAATGCGTTAAGTGAGCTCAAAGTACAGCACTACGACAACGTAGGTGATCTTACTAATGCCGTGGATCTAATTTCGGGGCCTTCGTCTCCTTTAACCACCGTTTTAAAGCAAGTTTACGCAAATACACAGTTCTCTCCTGTAGGAGATAAAAACGCCCTAGTTTCAAAGGTTAATCCTAAGTTGCTTGAGGTTGCCAGTTCCACTTCGGAAGCGGCAGAAGAGGTGCTAAAACCTGATTACTTGCTAATGAAGCGTGTGGAACAAGCATTTAACTTGTTAAACCAATTGCAAGTGAGTGAGACTCCTAACTCACCGACACCATGGGATGAAACAATCGCCGCTCTAAGTCGCGTTCGTACCTACATGAAAGACATTGCCGATGCCCCAGATCCACAAATGGCAGCGTTGGCTGCGGCTCAGCATCGAATGAACAGTACTGATGCCGATCCGCTGATTAAGCTTAAACAGATCGCTCAGAAATCGCCGGAGCCAGTGAGAAGTTGGCTGCTTGAAGTGGTGAAACAAAGTTGGTCAGTGATGATTACCGAATCATCAAAGGGCATCCAAACTCAGTGGTACAGCGAAATATACTCTAAGTTCAGAGAGCTTGGACTTGGTAAATATCCGTTCGACCTGTCTGCGACAGAAGAGATCTCTATTGAAGACTTTGAACTTCTTTTTGCTTCGGGCGGATTACTAGACACATTCATACAAAAGAACTTCGCACCTTTTTATGACACAAACCTATGGGTACCAAAGCAGGTTGATGGCGAGACAATGCCAATTTCTCCCGCTCTTTTGGTTCAACTGCGCAACTACAATGTCATAAGAGATACGTTAATTAACAAGAGCACTAACCGTATCAATATTCCTTTTAGTGCCAAAGTATTAGACCTTGATTCAAGTGCTATCAGAGCCAGCATTAAGATTGCCGACACTGATATTAGCTACTATCACGGTCCAAGCCGAATTCGTGAGATGGAGTGGCCACCGCAAAATGGTGACTTCAATATTAGTATCACGATCCAAGATGTAACCGACGAAGGTAAACAACACGTTTTAAATAAGAGTGGTCAATGGGCGATATATAGATTGCTAGGTGATTCGTCCCTGACAAACACTCATAACGGTAGCTTCGTCAGTAACATAAAAGTGTCAGGAAGGGATTTGAGCCTTCGTATCACCCCACTGACACCGAAAAACCCGTTTACTCTTGCGGAGCTGTATAACTTTACACTTCCAGAGTCAATTTAATAAACATATAAGAATAAATTAGGCAGAACACATGATTTCTAACATGACTTTACAAGGCTTAGATAAATTGGATCGTAAAATACTTTCGAGCCTTTTATCGAACGGACGTCAGTCTATTGCAAATCTTTCTCGCAACATCGGTTTGTCACGTACCGCAGTCGCAGAGCGTATCAACCGATTAGAGCAAACTGGTATCATTAAAGGGTATACGGCTCAAATTCGCATAGAAAATGAAGGCCGAACAGCAGCTAGTTACCTGCTTATTTCTTGCGAGAAAGGCAAGAAAAATGATGTCACCAATGCGCTCAAAGAGATTCCAGAGGTACGCTTAACAAGCGTTGTGGGTGGCAACTTCGATATTATTGCCCTGATCGAAGCTCCAGACCTACAGTCTATTCACCACCTATCTAACGAGATAGAGGCATTTAGTGGTATTCAAAAGCTCGACACAACCGTCGTACTCCACCAGCCTATCAGTCGTTAAAAGACATCTACTTGATGAAAAAAGCCGCTCTTTCGAGCGGCTTTTTAAATGCTACCGATAACTTTAATTTTCACGTCTTTCTCGCTAGGGGCGCCTAGCCATATGGTCTGCCCTAAACGATTCCCTTCCCCATGCCCAAGCTTATTCTCAGGTACAGTATCAAGGTTCACCGTTAATTTTAGATCCCAAGACATCGGGTCACGGAGGATGAAGCGCATAAGGCCAACTAACGTATTGTGTAGCTCGCCGCCATAGGAAAACCGCCGAAAGGTGGCAAAGTCGATATCGTCAATGCAAAGATTAAACTTACCATTTAAATCGGCAATACTTTGGCCTAAATGCAGGTTCTGACCTAGAACACAGTTCATTCTGTTGAGCTTGTTTCTCTGACACTCAGCAATACTTACCCTTCGATAGACCCATTCTTCTATTCTTACACTCTGAAGAGCAAAGTAGTGAGAAACTATCCCCGCAATCAACTTAGGAGAACGTGTACGAGTGGATAGTTGGTTGACATAGGAAAGTATTTTCGCCCTATCCAACTCTGCCACATCACAGTCTTGCATCACACCAGACAGGCCGGCTAAGTGCAGTATTCTTCCAGAGAACGCGTCACTAGCACCACTTTGATACTGCACGTGATAGCGATATTTCTTCCAGACTCTATAGAGTAAACTCGTATAACGATTGTGGAAGAAATCAAAAAAGCTTTTTACCGGATTTTCTTCCTCCTCACGTCCTGCTAGTTTTTCGGTATAAGAAGCCGGGAGTGGTGAGCTAGCGCCATGCAATCCAAGAAAATTGGTTTCAATTCGGGAGTACTGCTGACCATTGCGCTCCATATGGACAATGAAATCCATGTCACTCTTCGGGAAACTGAGTTTCGGCGAAACACTAAACTCAATACGTTCTTGGTGAAAGTACTTGTTTTCTCCAACCGCGGAAAATTCGCAGTCAGGAAGGCGCTGATAGTGCTTTTCAAGCAGAAGAACCGCTTGATAGAAGCTAAAATCATGGGAATCTTTGGATATTGCTTCAATCATAGTATTGTCTGTTGCCCGATTAAGCTTGCCCAGTTGTAGACTTCACCACTTGCTTCATCAAAAACCTCAAGCTCTGTAAATGAATTAACACTTGAGTAAAGTCTGATGAACTCGTTGAGTACGTTCACCATCAAAAACATATCGCCTTCATTGACAAAAAATTTGGAGTTAGTGACCAATTTGAATTGGTTGCCTCGCACTGACACCCCCCTAAAAACACGATCGATCGGTTTCATTTCAGAAGAGATAATGCCATCCAGCCGATGTATTGAAGCTCGATGCGCTTGTCTATCTACTCGCGAATGGAAGTCATAGGTCGATAGCAAGACTTTAAGGACATCGATGTTGGCCAAGGACAAATAGTTCAACGACATGTTGGCGATTAGCTGCCATTGTAATTCCCCATTGACCTGAGGGCTGACAGATTGAGTCGGCTTTGTGATGTTCTCGAACGTAGCATATGTCGGCGACTTATGGGTCGTATATGTGACATCTCCTACGGACAATCGCTCGGCTAAGTCTGCATTACTGCATTGCAATTTCATCAAGACCGTTTCGGATCCTAGATCTGCTATATCACCATTGTGGGTATGAAAAGAAATATATCGCTCTAAGCCGCGACCACTCACACGCTCCCCTACTTTCGACTTATAGAATTCGCGTTTATCTCGCTGATTGATTTGATGCTCAAAAGTCTCAAATTCAATTAGAGGTTTACGTCGACGCTCGTCTTTACTCCAACTCTCAACACTTTCGATCGAGTACACTTCAAAATGATCTTGGCTGGTACTTTGTGGGCGCACTTTGTATTCATTGCGTCGGTGTTCAAGCCTTATCGGGTCGCCATCTTTCTCGAATAAGTTGACCGCCGGCGTGCAATGCAATCTTAAATGCTTATCTTTTAAAACAACTTCAGACGGCAATGCCCGTTTAAAGTGAAACTTGATATTTACGTTACTACGCTGAGGAACGCCTTTTAGCCAATCTAGTCCTTGAACATCAAAGAACATGAACTTGTCAGGTAATGAGAACAGTTCCTGGAGTAAGCGATACCCAGCGAACGAGTTTTTACTATATGGAAGTAACGCTTCGTCTTCATCGAAACCAACCGGTTTGACAAATTCTGGACCGAGCTTGTGTTTATAACCTCCACCAACATCTAGCTCCACATAATCTAGATATCTGAACAACCATAGGAACACTGTGCGCGAAATATGAATTTCACCATGGAGATGAAGTCTTAAGGTATCCAAGCCAATACGGGAAAGCTCGAGGCCATGTTCGGTGGACAATGTAATATCAATCGTTGAGCTTGTGCGGCTATTGGATTGCTCAATACCAGTGATGTTAATAGGGTATAGGTCGACATCGTAGCAAGTGCGGAATAAACACTGAGTTCCTTCCACTTGCTCGCTCGCCATCTCAGCACCTCTTTTCACCACCGTTTTTTCCGTGACACTTCCGGTATGAGGTTTTAGCTCACTAATGCACATAGAAGGCACCGAGCGCATATAATGAGGCCACAGCAAAGTCATTAACGACTGAGTCAGCTCCGGCAACTCATCATCGATTTTTTCACGAATTCGACCAGTCAGGAAAGCAAAACCTTCAAGCAGTCGCTCGACGTCGGGATCAAACGTTCCTTCCGATAAAAAATGCGTTAACTTGGGGTGATATTTAGCAAACTCACTACCAGCTTCACGCAGATAAGTGAGCTCATCTTGAAAGTATTTACTGTTGCTCAAGTGATACCTACTAAACGTTAAATTGGCCGTCAGTACCCATGTAGACATCGATCGACATCGGCACCTTCCCGCCGTTATGAGAGACTTCTCCACGAATACCAAAGCCCAGTTGCAAAGGGTTATGGTGGTCTTCGCGATAATGAACTTCGACACTCCGCAAGCGGGGTTCGAAACGCTCTATTGTTGACGTTATATTCTTTTGAATGTGGCGAACAAGATTGGTGTTGTTGGAGAGAACGTCATTAAAGTCTGGTAATCCATACTCACCATCGATCATCGCATTACCTGAGTGCGTGTTCAGTAAATCAGCCAGGTGAAAATGTATAGACTCAATCAAATGCTTATGAGAAACCACTTTCTCGTAGCAACTTTTGGGTTCACCCAATTCGATTCGCTCTAAAAGTCGATAACCTTTTTCCATACTCAGTCCTATGAAAAAAGCAGCCAGTGTTTGCTGGCTGCTTGATAATGCTCAACTAAGCTTATTGGTCTAATTTACCAACCAATGATAGGTCGAAGCTTGCACCCATGTACTTGAAGTGAGGACGGACAGACATAGATACCTTGTACCAGCCTGGATCACCCTCTACGTCAGACACTTCAACTTTCGCTGCACGTAGAGGTCGACGACCACGTACTTCCGCTGGTGGGTTCTCTTGATCAGACACATACTGACGAATCCATTTGTTCAATTCGATTTCTAAGTCTGAACGCTCTTTCCAAGAACCAATCTGTTCGCGTTGAAGAACTTTAATGTAGTGAGCAAGACGGTTGATAATGAACATATATGGCAGTTGAGTACCTAGCTTATAGTTCATTTCAGCTTGTTTACCCTCTGGGGTATTGGCAAACACTTTAGGTTTCTGTACTGAGTTTGCAGAGAAGAACGCTGCATTGTCAGAGCCTTTACGCATAGTAAGCGCGATGAAACCTTCTTCCGCTAATTCGTACTCACGGCGGTCAGAAACTAGAATCTCTGTTGGGATCTTAGTTTCGATTTGACCCATTGATTCAAAGTTGTATACCGGTAGATCGAATACCGCACCGCCACTTTGTGGACCAATGATGTTTGGACACCAACGGTACTTCGCAAACGACTCGCTGATTTTCGAAGCCATCGCGTACGCAGAGTTACCCCATAGGTAGTTATGGTGGCTATCTGTTACCTGCTCGTCGTAATCGAACGCCTTGATTGGATTGTCTTCGACAGAGTATGGTGTGCGAAGCATAAAGCGAGAAGTACATAGACCCACATATCGCGCATCTTCATGCTCTCTGAACCCGCGCCATTTCGTGTACTGAGGACCTTCAAATACAGACTTAAGATCTTTCAGATTAGGAAGCTCTTCATAGCTATCTAAACCAAAGAACTTTGAAGATGCAGATGTAATGAACGGAGCGTGAGACATAGCACCTACATTGGCCATGTACTCCATAAGCTTGATATCAGGAGAAGAAGATGAAAGCTGGTAGTCACAGATCACTGCACCTACTGGCTTACCACCGAATTGACCGTATTCACGCGTATAGATTTGCTTGTACAGGCCAGATTTAACAACTTCTGGTGCATCTTCAAAATCATCCAGAACTTCATCTTTCTTTGCAGAGATCAATTCAATTTGGATGTTCTCTCTGAAATCAGTGTGATCAACAAGATACTTTAGACCACGCCAGGTAGACTCAACCGCTTGAACCTCTTCGTTGTGAAGAATCGCGTCTACTTGCTTCGAAAGTTTCTGATCGATTTCAGAAATCATCAGATCAACCAGCGATTGATCGACTTTCTCAGTATTGGAGCTGCTTAATAGCTCACCGATAAATGCTTCAACACCGCGTTTTGCGACATCAAACCCTTCATCACTTGGCTTTAAACGTGTTTCATTAAGAATGCTATCCAGCAGTGAATCGGAAGCGGCTAAGGCAGCTTCTTGCTCTGGAGCTTGTGCTTCTGCAGACATGGTATCCCTTATTCTTCTTTCGCGCCTTGGTCTTCACCAATGCTTAATTCATCCAATAGTTTCTTTCTCGCTTCTTCGTCTTGAAGCACTGCCGCAATCTTCTTACGGAACGCAGGAACATTTCCAAGAGGGCCTTTTAATGCAACTAGAGCCTCACGTAGTTCGAGTAAGCTATTAAGCTCCGGTACGCTTTTGGCGATCGCTTCTGGCGAAAAGTCCTTCATGTTTTGGAACGTTAGATCGATGCCAATCTGCGCACCTTCTTCGTCTGAAAGTTGGTTTGGCACATTTGCTTTAACATTAGGAGCATAACCTTCAAGCACTTCGTTGAAGTTATCCTTGTCAATGTTAATCGGAGTACGTTCCTCGATTGGTGTTTCATCTGCGCGCGCAGTGAAATCGCCTACAACCATCATGCTCAGCGGCAGTTCTACGTCTTCTTGCGCATCACCTGTTGCTGGAACATAACGGATATTAATTCGCTCTTTAGGAGCCACCGAGCCATCACGTGACATAATTAGTTCCTTATCTAACTCTGTAATTAGTCATAAATTGCTTGCCACTCGTCGTATTTCGCAGGCAAAAGATCTTTGGTTCGATACAACTGTTTGAGTGTTTTACGAATGAGGTCTTCCAATTGCGACGATAAGTGGGGTTCCCAGCTAGCAAGGTCAAACTCCTTTTGTACTTCCCACCCTTTCTCAAGATACGGTAAGCACAAAGGGTACAACCCTACTGACTGGTAAGCTGCTATCAGTTGTAAATACAGCATGAACTGCCCTCGGCCCGAGCTATCAAGTTCGAGCTTTCGAGCAAGTTCTGCAGCACGTTCCCCTAGGTTTTCTAGGGTAATATCCTCCATCAGCGATGAGTCTTCTTCGGTGATAACAACCGTCTGAACTACAGGTTGTGAGCACGATGAATCAGCAACTTGAGTAGACAACCAACTTATTGTCGCTTCATCTGCAAATGGTATAGAATTTTTGAATTTTAGATCTTCGATGCCAGCTAAAGACTCAACGAAACGTTTAACCTCATGCTTGACCGCAGCAGAGGCTTCATCGAATCCAAGGTTACTCAACATTAAGTAGACCAAGTAGTGGCCAGTTAACCAAAATGGCGCGTCTGTGAGCGTTCTTTCCAGACGCTTGATCGTATCAATATCGCTCTCTTGAAGTGCTTTATCACGATACTCCGCTTGCTGGTCTGTTGAGACAGCAAGACTTAAAGGAGTCTCAAAGTTTTGATGATCAGGCAGACCGTCAATCTCATCCCAAGTCAAATGGCGATAAATACGATACGCTAGTGGGTCACGTGGATCTGAACCAATCATGACTTCAGCCACTTTTTTTAGTGTACGTTTCGAGGCCGTTGGAGATGTAAAGTCGGTATCAATGTCAACTTCTTGGATCACAGGTTTACTGCTAGCCCCGGAAGCTAAACTTGCTTGAGTATTTTTCGGCGCTTGAGTAGGTTTAACACTTTCACCCGCTGACACGGATTCTTGTACACCAGATTCAACGGAGGCTGATTCTGTTGAAGGCGTATTATGAACCTGCGAATCTTGTGGCGGCGTGTTATCTACAGCTTGTTGCGACAAAACATTTAGCTGAGTGCGAATCTCAAAAAAGTCTGCTTCAGAGTCGTGAAACACGTCATCAAACAATCTTTGCACTTCTTCAATAGCAGTAATACACGCTGAAACGATATCCCACGGTTGAGGCTCTTCAGCTAGTTTGTTGCATTGCAATTTAAACTGATGATTAAGCCACTCTACGGCACCGTCTCTTGCACGCTTTCGTGTTGGGTATAAATCAGAGCCATATACGCTTAACGCCTTGCTAAGCAGTATTAGCCCTTGCTCCAGGCCTTGCAGTCCCGTTTCTTCACTTTGTGCTCGAATGAGGTAACAGATTGCTTTCAGATCTTTGCTGTGTCTTTCAAGCACTTCCGTCGCATGCGTTTTGACCAATACCCAATCAACCGTCTCACCAAAGAGCGAACCGAACTTTTTGACTTCAGCTTCCATCATTTCATAACAAAACTCATAACGAGCATCTTCTCCTGCTGGAGAAGCGTCAGAAATTGGAGCTAGCATCTTATCTTGATCAATTGCCGACATAATTAACTCCTCACCTCTGAGAAGTAGTCTTTCAACGCGCTGTCAACAGCCAACGCACCTCTAGCTGGTTCAGAAATCTGATGACTTTTATCAATTGATTCCTTCGCCATGCTATTGAGTACTTCAATGACCTCGTTGAATGTCTTTGGTGCGTTCGTTTCTAAGTCAGCTAATGAGTCGTGCAACCTTTGTTTGTCAAAGATTGATTGCTCAGTAACAGTGCTAAATAAAATAAACTCACTTCTAGCAACAATCAGATCTTTTACTTTCTGGCTCAGCTCTGGCGTATTGCCAAAGAATGCCATTGCCGATTGAGCTTGATTAATCGCCTTGGTGTAGTAGTGGTCTTTAGCATTCTGCTCTACCAAGTTGTTGATGTTTGAAAGTACTTTGGCCGGTAGAACTTGGCTATAGAAATACGCCTCTGATTGACTGAGCAACCAAGCAGCTTTTAGCTCTTCATCCGCAAGCTTTGCGTCACCGTTCAAGATCAACTTAGTAAGCTGTTGCTCTTTACTTCCTGATAACGCAGAAAGTTTCAAAGAATTAATTGATGCAGTATTAAGCCCTGCCATTACTGCGGTAAGCGTTTTATCAGCATATGGGAATAATGCGCCATCACTGATCAGCTTCTGCTTAAGCTGAACGAGCTCTTTGCGTAAGTCGACCAACTCCTTAGGAAGATCGTCAGCAAGAAGTTGATAGGATTGCAATTCAGTTTGATTACTCTTGTACAACTTGGAGAGTTTTGTTTGCTGCACCTGATAAGCTTCTCGATAAGGTGCCGTCGTGACAACATTTTTCTCCATGTCGTTGAGAGAGAATTCAATATCCCAAGGGGACTGCCCTAGAAATGAAGCCGTCTGCGCGGGCTTTATCACGCTCACTCCTTCATTTGAAGACTGAGCAGGGTTGATAATAGATTTCCACTCTGGTTGGCTCTGGTTGTACAAGTAATTACCTGTAATGGCGACCACACTTAGTACTAGGCTCGCCTCAAGTATCTTAAAGCGCCCATAACCAGATTTCTCATGCGGTTTACGATGAGTCAGTAGCAAATCAGCATTACGTAAGCTGCTAAATATTGGCGCATTCGATTTGGCATCAATCGCTTGAGTATCAATTCGCGCAACTTGCTGAGCAAAGGAAATTGCTGTGTAGCCGTGCCCTCTTGGGTTGTTAATGACTTCTTTGAGCAGTTTCCAAATATGATTAGGAATAAGCGGGGCACGCTTGCGATCTTTCAGTTGCTTATGCCACGCATCACCAAAAACAGCGCCCAAAAATAGGTGCCCTGTTAGCAAAGCTAATGAATAAACATCATCTTGAGGTTCTGTCGTCCCAGTCTCTAAATAGAGCGGAGAGGCGTAACTTAAACTGGCTTCTGAATAGGTTTCTGATTCGCCAATGTAGCGTGCAGCCCCGAAATCAATCAGCTTTACATAATCGCCTTCACTGACAAGAACATTTGAAGGTTTGATGTCTAGATGGCATATGCCTCGTGTATGCATATACTCGAGTGCGCCAGCGAGTTGGTAAACCAACCATGCGATATGATCGTGACGAAAGCCTTTTGTAGAATAACGCTCCATTTTTTCTGCCAAAGACTCGCCTTGAATCCACTCGTACATCAGATATGGGCGCTCAAATTCATTACCAACTTTAATGAACTCGGCGACACTCGGATGTTGTGAAATTTCTAGTCTGCTGGCCTCGTTGACCAACATCTTAGCTGCCAAGTCTGTCGCGTCTTCATTGACTACCTTGCAACAGATTTGCTTGTCTGGCTGACCTTTTTTAGCGAGATGGTAAACCGTTGTCCTACCGTTTTTCGACGGCAGTGTGTCTAGCACATCAAATTGTGAAAAAAGAACGTATTCAAGCTTTGGCTTATTCTTATTCGCCAAACGTTGTTCATTCTGTTTTTTTCTCTCAATGGCTTTTACAACCAACTGATCAATATATCCTTTGGCTGCTCCCTGCTTATCAGACACTCTGCACTCTTTAATCGAAAAATATTATTGAGCGCAGATAATATTTGCTGATATATCCCAGTTTCAAGGCTGGTATTAAAAACGAACAGTACACCTATTATTTTAGTTATTATTACTAGGTAATCTGCGTCTTAAACTTACGCTTTAACTATGCAAATTACCCAGTTTTATTATTAATAATATCAACCAAAGTAAATCGTGATATTAATGTAAGACTTTAGAAGTGATCTGAATCAACATGCTAGTAATTGCAGTAACGCCTTGTCACTATTAAAACCAAACATCATAAGCGTTGTAGGATGATTGAAATGGTGGTGACCTACTGCGTAAGAAACGAGAGCAAGTGCGGAAGAACTTCCCATAGTACCCCATAGTTCATTAATTAAGTGAGGCTGTTGAGGTTGAATGAAACGCTCGGCTTTTGCACCTAGAGCGAAACCATAGTCTTCTGTATGTTCACGTAAGTTGGTCATGTCTGAATATACTTCACCAAATGATTCTATCTGGCGACTCGCGCGCTGAACTAGACGATACATACCTCTACGGTCAGAAACACATGGCTCAACGTCCATATACCCTAATTGTGCTTTGGGCTTTAGCTTCAAGGTTTCAACGACGTTTCTACGACATAAGATTAAACCAGCGCCTCCTTCACTTGGGATAATACCCCAAGGATTGTTGGTGCTCATAACCTTGGCATGTTCGATCAAATCACTCATAGACTCCACTAAGGAATCGACGGAAATACACATCATTGCATCATTGTCATCTAAGGACTTCATTGCTTTAAGTAGGAATGATGCACCACTAGAATGAACCACATCAATTTTTGAAATAAACCCCGAATAAGTACTTTCGCCTATCCATTCCTGCATCTTAACTAAAGAAACTTCATTAGGTACTGAGATAACCAACGGGATAGGCTTCAGTGATGGCGGTATTTGTTTCAGCAAGGAATCAAGTATCCCGCCGGCCAAGTCGCAGGCTTTATCAAACAGTGGCTGTGCTTTTGTGTAGTCGATCTTGGCGTACGTAAAGCGCTCAATACCGTCGTCTCCTTCCAGTTGCTCAAACCTCGCCAAATCCGCTTTCGCAACAGAGGTAGCGATTTCCAAATTCATACCTGTAGGAGAAACCACTTCCATTCCCAGCACATAACGGCCAGTGGAACCATTCATATTCCTAGCTCTCTTGTTGATTGATTATTGATGTTGATACCAACAAGTGTTCTTTGTCTTGGCACAAAAATGAAGCACTGTAACTCATTGATATTGTTTTATCTTCTGTGTTTATAAATATAGTGTAGATCGCCATTGGAGCCTGATAGGATTCATCTTGAAATTTGGCGACTGCCGTATATTTGTCTTTGGGGATACGAAATGAAATCGTGTCATCATGGCAGAAGCCACTCATCATTAACCGCTCACCACCAGCCAAATGACCTTTACACTGTTGGTCTTGAGGTGCACTCTGGTAAAACTTTTGGCTAAAATCTTGTGGTAGCAACGGCTTACGATTATCTATCCAATCCTCGTCAAATGTTCCCGCCAATGTTTGGCGAGATTCAAAAAAAGGTGGCAAAGGGCCGAAGCCTGCGACGCGCAATTTGGCACCTGTAGCGCTCCAATCTTCGTTGGGATAGAACACCGAGGGCACTCTCTGTTTCAACAATTCATCTGTTGAACTGGCAATTCCTCCACCGATTCGATTACGAATGTCTCCACCAATTGCACAAGAATAATCAATGTCTTTTTCGACAAAAGGAATAGGCTGACTTAACGTAACGCTCCCGCCATGCTCTACCCAAATACGGTCGCCATGAATAGAAAGAGTTTTATCAACGTGACCATCAATGAGCACTCTGCACTCCTGTTTAGTCACCGGCTTTTTAGCGTAACTTCTCGCCTTACCAAACACCAAAACATCGGTGTTATCTTTTGTGTAAGCAAACTCGTGATCCACTTTCATCGCCGAAAATCCGGGATCTCCTAGATATTGCGGGTCGTCGTGAATATCACTTTGAGCGAGCGCACTCCAGTTATTCCCATCAAACTGCCACGTTCGTTTGCCTACGACGACCCATACTTCGCGCCCATGCTCATCACGTTGAAATCGACCTTTTACCGATAGCTCAGAATGCGGTTCAATATCCCATAACTGCATTGTTGCTCCTTAAATTGAATCGCTCGCTAACAGAAGGTGTGACTTTTAAATTGTGGAAGTTCCAATCTTGTTGATAAACGGGCATAACCATGTGCCAAGAAATGTAAGCCCTTGATTGGATACAAAGCTGTCTCCAGAGCCACTTCCGGAATACAAAATCAATATTAGGGTCCTGCATAGCCGCTAACGTCGTCTCGAAACTAAGCGCATTACCGAGCCTACTCGGCAAGTTTTGCTTATGTTTGTCTTGAGCAACCCACTGGCTAAGTAGATCGTGTATGTCTTGTTGACTGTATTCAACCCCAAAACTCTGCGGTTCAATAGGCAGTCGGGAACCATATACAACGTACAGCGCTTGAAGCCAGATCTCAGCTTGATGCTCTTCAAGCTTCGATAAATTATCGAGCACTTGTGGAACCAGATTGCAGTCTCCACTTAAGACAAAATCGACAGATGCTAGAGGCGATTCAATATCGAATTCCATAAACTCTTTGAGTTCTAGCAACTTAGCGTATGTTTTGATTTTAGGTGACGAAATATGTTTAGCGTCAACACCAAAATTTCTGCGAAACCAAGTACTTCTATCACCTTTCGTAATAAGGCGTTCGAAGAGATACTGGTCACCTTGAGCATTCTCGTTAATCCAGCTGACGCCGTCTTCAACATCTTGTAATGCCAAAACAGGAAATGCTATCTCTGAGTCGATACATCCTGACTTATTCCAATGTTTAATCAGTGCAACGCTCAAAGTCTGTCGCAGACGTAAGCATTCAAAGTAAAGAGAAGTCGACTTTGCCTGCCCTTCGATAAGTTCTGCCAACACGTTGTCGAGCGAAGGTAGTGATGAGTGGGTGACGATAAGCATCGCAGTGGTTGTATCCAGTTCTTCAAGATACTTCACCCCACACAATAGATTGTTTAGTTCATTACCAAACTCATCTTGAAACATCAGCCAAGTATAGAGGCTAGGCTCGATATCTTTTTGCTGATGTATTAACCCAGGCGCTAACCTATAGAAGGACAAGTACACTTGTTTTAGCTCTTCGATTTGCCGCTCTATTAATTGCAAATAGTCATTGTCTCGACTTGGGTAGCCTCTTTTATGTATCTGAACCCTTTGCCTAAGAAGAAATCCCAGACTTTCTGAAGCTAGTAGCAGTTTTTCATTGCTAAAACTTAACCAATTCTCTGGCAAAGCTGAAAGCTCTTCAATCGTTCGCTCTGCTTCTTCTAAGGCTAAGTCAAGCTGTTGGTTGGTTATAGGGGCATTGAGGTGCTCTACACCGATTCTTTGTCGCATCTATTGTTCCATATCCGGCGTGCCATAGCGTAATGGCTATCAGTTAATCGCTATTGTTCCGCCCTGAATTTTCTGGGCTTTCTCTGCTTGAGAAGTGACATATTTGGCTTTCGTTGTAATGCGTCCATCACGCCCGCTATAACGCGTTTGCGTCTCACCACTTCGAACAACAAGCTCTTGCTCCGTCTCAATGACCATCTTTTTAGCTCTGAGAACAAACTCTTCTGACTCATCAAGGATCGAGAAAAAAATGTCCGTCACTAAAGGTAAGCCCAAATCATCATTCAAAAATTCGATGCGACAACTGAGTTGGTTGTCGATCGCCATTTGCAGCTCACTGCTACGAAAAGCCCGGCCCAATCGTGCAGTCAGTGGCTGATTAAATGGGTTACCTTCAAAATCGACTCGGACACTATTGGTCGATTTATTAATCGCGACTATGGTTCCAAAACGCGAAAAGCAAGCCGTTGGTTTGGCTTGCTGCTCCGTGATGGTTTCTACATGAATACGTTGTTTTTCCATCATTAATTTATCGCTACGTTGCCACCTTTCACTACAACTTTATCGCTGCCTTCAATGGTGATTGCAGAGCCTGTCAATTTAATTGAACCATCACTATTCATGACCAAAGAGGAGCCCCCTGTTTTCAAGACAATTTTTTCGCCACTGATTATCTGCGTTGCCCCATCAGCTTTGTACGAAGTGTTACCTTTCACGGAAACCGTTAGGTTGCCACCAACCGTTTGATTGTCATCCGCACCAACATCAGAGTTTTTCGAAGCCCCGACCGTTAAATTACTGTTCTCACCCACATCAAGATCGTCATTTTTGCCAATCTTTGTCGTGCGGTTATCTCCAATTTCTAAATCAGAGTTATTCTTTACGTACTGGGTTTCATTCGCGTTGTATGTAACGCTGACATCCTGCTCAACAGTCTCAGTGAAAGTGCTGTTAACCTGAGTCGTTTTGTGACCATCAATGGTTTCTTTATGATCACCGTGGACATCATTTGTTTGGTGCCGAGCAACTTTCAGGAACTCGTCCTGACCAATATCTCGATAACGGTTGTTAAGCACCTTAGTCGACATGTCTTTTTGAGCGTGGATATAAACTTCTTCTTGATTCGCTTCATCTTCAAAGCTCAGTTCGTTATACCCTGCCCCTTTGTGTGTCTGAGTGCGGAAAGTCGTACGTGTTTTATTCTCAGGTAAAGAATAAGGAGGAAAGTGCAATCCATTGTAAACAGCCCCAGTAACCAATGGTCGATCTGGGTCGCCTTCTAAGAAAGTAACCACAACTTCATGCCCGATACGCGGCAAGTAAACCGCTCCCCATGTTGGTGCTGCCATTGACTGACTAACGCGAATCCAACAACTTGAATGCTCGTCATTTTCGCCATATCGGTCCCAATGGAATTGGACTTTTATTCGGCCAAGTTTATCAGTGTAGATCTCTTCACCGGCAGGGCCTACAACTACCGCAGTCTGCGGACCATCCACAACGGGCGCTGATAATTTGGGTGCTCTGAACACAACATCACGCGGTATGCAGGAGAAATGGTTGTGGTAAGTGGTTGGCATACCACTTGTTTCATCTTCATGCACTTGAGGGTCTTGCCCAGTATGCACAACAGATAACATGATGTAATCGCGATTAATTTCTGAACGTGGGTGTTCGCTGATGTTGAAGCTATAACCCGTCGCTAAACGCATTACATCACTACTTGCTTCGACTTGTTGGTTATCAACGATATGTTCTGACATCCATTCGGTTGTTCTCACCTGCCCCATGGCCGGATCAAAATAGCGCCCAGGATAATCAAATTGCTTGAGATCTTGGTCTAAATCACCCGCATTCGTCATTTCCTGAGGAATTTTAGGATGTTCATAGTTGTAGTCGGTATAAGTTACATGGCCCGTACGTACTCGATTCACTAACTCGAGATCGGTGATATGCTCTCTGTCTGCAACTCCACCACCATCGGCGTGGTAAACCACCGGCCCTAAGTAAGAAGAATTCAAAGGCGTGCTTAAAAGCGGCGCGATAGCATCATTACTATCGACAATCACCATAGTGTGATTGGTATCAGTATGCTCAAAGTAATACCACATACCGTGTTCAGACATGATTCTCTGCACAAAGTGAAGATCAGATTCACGGTACTGCAAAACGTATTCTTTAGGAGGATAAATGCCTGAAAGCTCAAGACGATAGTCAGTAACTGAAGCGTCATCTAGCACTTCGGTTATGATATCTGACGCAGATTTTTGTTGGAAAATTCGGCAATCTTGACGCTGAGTTAGGAACCATGCCTGAGGCACGAGTACCAACTGATAACGCGAAAATCGACGCCCTGAGCCAAGGTATCGTACTTCATTCACGACACCGTTGAACACTCGCGCAGCACCAACGCCTTGACCATAAAGAGTCAACGAACCTGCCTTACGAATAAGCTCATCAAACGAAATATCTGGATCAAGTGAAAGTAATGAGAGACTGATATGAAAAGGTTTAGAAAGCTCTTCGGTTACCTGAAAGCTCTCGACCCGAAATTCATGTCCACATCCAGGCACTTCAAATTTAAATTCTACGTCATTCACCATATCTTTTACCTGATACAAATAATGGAATTAGGGCCAACAAATGTTGGCCCTGAATCTTTGCACGAAAAGCGATTATGCTTCGCGTGGAGCACGCCAGTCGTCGTTACCTGCAGTACCACAGTTTTCGTGAGTTACTTCAATTGCGCGGTAAGTAAACTTAAGAACTTCTTCTGTCACGCGATCAGCCGTTGCTGCATCTTGACAGTGGTTCATGCGAGTTTGAATATCAACAAGTAGTGCATCAATCAATTTGATTGAGTAGTAGTGCTCTTGCTTACCTTGCACTGATGTGCGGTAGAAGCGAATTACACACTCAGGTAGCTTCTCGCCAGATACAAGTGCGTTGAACAGAAGCGGAGAAGAACGGTCTTGAACTTTAGTTACAACTACTGGGCGGTGTACACGCTGACCTGTAGGCTGGCCGCTTTGTGGGTCACGTGGAACAGTTAGCACGTGGTCAAGCTCTTGCACTAGGAACTCATCAACGTGAGCTTCTTGCCAAGTGTTACCTACAGAATCTGCAGAGTAAGTATCTTTAGTAATGTGACCTTGAGTTTCACCGTTGATAGACATATATGCTGGAGTTGGCATCGCTATTTCCTTTTTTAAAATCTAAATTTGTTAAATCACCAAATCGCTTATCACCGCGACTGATTAATACTTATCAAACTCCATGCCAACTTTTAAAAACCATAAAATACAACAAGTTAGGAAAAATTCAGCATTAATATCTAGTTTATTAATTACAACTTCTTGGATAAAAAAACAAAAAATTGAGCAGCAATAATAATAAATTGAATTAGATCTAGAAAGTGAAAATAACCACTAATTTTATTTAAAAATAAGTTAATTAGACTACTAATTTAGTGAAAGTGTCGGTGATTATATTTAAAATAACAACTTAGGGAATGTTATTTTAAACAAACACCCTATTACATATATTAAAATCACCAAAAAATACTAGGCAAAATATCGCAGCTTAAAAAGAAGATCATCAAGTTTAGTATAATAGAGGCTATTTCTTTCCTCTAACTAATAACATAAGTATGATTAATATAAATCTCTCTTCATTAATACAGCGTCTACACCCAATTGCAAAAGTAGCATTAGAAGACGCTGCTGCACTCGCAGTCTCTGAAAAAGCAAACGAAGTTCAAATCGAGCACTATTTGCTGAGTCTATTAGAAAGGCCAAATAGTGATTTCGACGTCTTATTAAGTCACTTTGATTGTTCTGAGAACTTATTAAGGCAATCAGTTCGATCAACTCTTGATACCAACGCTAATGGAAATGGTAGCAAGCCCGTTTTTTCTGCTTTACTGATCGAATGGTTACAAGAAAGCTGGTTAGTTTCTTCTTTAGATCTTTCCGAAACACAAATCCGATCCGGTGCTCTACTTCTTACTTTAGTCAGTAACCCACTACGCTACGGACAACACGGCTACGCATCGATCCTCGAAGCCGTCAACCCAGACAGCCTAAAGCGTAACTTTGCAGAGCTCACCAGTCATTCAATTGAAGCCCAAGTGGCCACTTCAGAAACAACGCAAGCTCGTGAAGATGGCTCTGCATTGAGCAAGTTCACCACTGATTTCACAGGTAAAGCACGCAAAGGCGAAATCGACCCTGTTTTCTGTCGTGACCAAGAAATTCGTCAAATCGTTGATATTCTTGCGCGTCGCCGTAAAAACAACCCAATCGCGGTAGGTGAACCTGGTGTTGGTAAAACTGCCGTAGTTGAGGGTTTAGCGCTAAAAATCGTCCAAGGTGATGTGCCAGATAATCTGAAAGGCGTTGAGCTTTATGGCCTTGATATGGGCCTTTTGCAAGCGGGCGCTAGCGTAAAAGGTGAGTTCGAAAAACGTCTGAATGCTGTTTTGGATGAGGTGAAAAATTCCCCGACACCAATCATTCTCTTCATCGATGAAGCACACACTCTTGTTGGTGGTGGCAACCAAACCGGTGGAAGCGACGCAGCTAACTTACTAAAACCAGCACTAGCACGTGGCGAAGTAAAAACGATTGCAGCAACTACTTGGTCTGAGTACAAAAAGTACTTCGAAAAAGATCCAGCTTTGGCACGTCGTTTCCAGTTAGTCAAACTTGACGAGCCTTCACCAGAGCAAGCAGCACTAATCATTCGTGGTCTACGTCCGGCTTATGAGAAGTCACACAACGTATACGTACGCGACGATGCGATCACCGCAGCGGCGGCACTTTCTGCGCGTTACATTTCTGGTCGTCAACTGCCGGACAAGGCGATCGATGTACTTGATACCGCCTGTGCTCGCGTCAATATTAGTCTGAATGCCATTCCTGCTTCTGTAGAAACACTTCAACAAGAGCTTGCCGCTCAGCAGCGTGAACTTGAAGCGCTTGAGCGTGATGCCCTACAGCAAACAGGTGACAAGCATAGCCTTGCCGGTATTCCAGATCTCAAACTGGCGATGGAAGCAACCAAAGAAGAGCTAACAGAACAAGAAGCACAATGGCAGAAAGAGAAAGAGCAAATCCAAGAGATGATTGCTCTACGCTCTCGCCTGCACGAATTGGTTTGTGGAGAATCACAAGAAGAGGCCGCTGACGAAGACGCAGAGCAAGAAGTTTCTCCATACGCAGAAATGGATGAAGAAGCGGTTCGTATCGCTATTTCAGCTTGCCAAGAACAGCTAGAAGCGATCCGCGGTGGTAACCCACTGGTTCACTTTGAAGTTGGTCCAGATGAAGTCAGTCATGTCATTTCAGACTGGACGGGCATCCCTATGGGTAAGATGCTTCAAGATGAAGCTGAAACAACGCTTAAGCTAAAAGATAGTCTTACTCAAGCTATCAAAGGCCAAGATTTCGCGATTGATGCCCTTTCAGAAGGCATTCAAACAGCCAAAGCAGGCTTAGGTAACCCAGATGCACCTACAGGTGTATTCCTCCTTGTTGGCCCAAGTGGTGTAGGTAAAACCGAGACCGCGCGCGCTATTGCCGATCAAATGTTTGGCGGTGAGCGCTTTATGACCACCATTAACATGTCTGAATTCCAAGAGAAGCACACTGTATCTCGCCTAATCGGTTCACCTCCGGGCTACGTAGGTTACGGTGAAGGCGGCATGCTGACAGAAGCCGTTCGTCAGCGCCCTTACTCTGTGGTTCTTCTAGATGAAGTAGAAAAAGCAGATCCTGAGGTTCTGAATTTATTCTACCAAGTGTTCGACAAAGGTACGTTGAACGACGGTGAAGGTCGAACTATTGACTTTAAGAACACGCTGATCATCATGACAAGTAACCTCGCAACGCATGAGATCGAGTCTTTAGTCAACCAGTCGAAAGATATCGATGCCAACATCATTGCTGAGGCGATTCGCCCTACATTGAATCAGCATTTCAAACCAGCGCTATTGGCTCGTATGTCTGTACTGCCATTCGTACCGCTTTCTGATGAAGCGATGACGGAAATCATTCATCACAAGCTGAACAAAGTCTCTGAGCGTCTACAAAGCCACCATAAGTTGTCTTTGAGCTACGAAGAGAGCTTAGTTGAGTTTGTATTGGGTAACTGCCGTCTTGCAGAAACAGGGGCGCGCAACATTGATGCAGTAATTAACCGCCAGTTGCTGCCTCAGCTATCGACTCAGCTATTGGTGCACGACAAGGATGATTCACACACGCAAATCGCAGTCTCTGTCGATGAGCAAGGAACTCTCACCTATGCGTTCAGCTAACCATAGCGAACTGAGCAACGCCCTACTTGCGATCAGCCAATCTTTGGCTGATCGCAGCCAGTTGACCCAAACATTAGATGCCGTTTTAACTGCCGCAAGACAAATGACTCTCGCAAAGCACGGCATCATTTATGTTTTAGACCAAACTGGACAGGCGCTGATTCCAAGTACAGCTCATCACAATGACAAAGCCGTGGTATCCCACCCTTGGGATGCGTTACAGCTTGAGTCAGTCAGTGAAAACGATCCATTCAACTTTGCTGTACGCAATGGTGAAGTGGTGCTAATCAATGAACTGTACAAATACAACGGCTACGACTGCGAAAGCATTTATCAAACAGAGCAGACGCTCGGGCTAAAAAGCGAAAACCTGTTAGCTTGGCCTCTTATTGATAGCGAGACGAAAACCATTGGCCTGTTAGTACTAATGGACTTAAGCGTTATCGATAACGAAGCCGCATTAACGGAATTTTGTCGCATGGCTGCA
This sequence comes from Vibrio tubiashii ATCC 19109, assembly GCF_000772105.1. NCBI lineage: Bacteria > Pseudomonadati > Pseudomonadota > Gammaproteobacteria > Vibrionales > Vibrionaceae > Vibrio > Vibrio tubiashii. The sequence goes on along the minus strand of NZ_CP009354.1, from coordinate 1,058,357 downwards.
AGTAATATTCGCCAAGCAGTTTGGTTAGAACAGTATGGGCAAGTGATTAAAAACCTAAACGCAGACAATCAAGCCCTTGTACGTGAAAACACTCAACTGAAAAAGCGCACCCAGAAAACCTACCAAGGCCCTATTGCAGAGAGCGATGAAATGCTCAATGTCTTAAGTCGACTTGATAAGGTTTTATCGCTACCTGTCGATGTGCTCTTAAGAGGCGAAACTGGCTCTGGTAAAGAGGTAATTGCTAAATACATTCACGATAACTCCAACCGTGCCGAGCAGCCTTTGATAGTACAAAACTGTGCAGCCATTCCAGAACAATTGTTGGAATCAGAACTGTTCGGCCACAAGAAAGGCTCATTCACAGGAGCAGATAAAGACAAGGTTGGCCTATTTGAGGCAGCAAACGGTGGTACGCTTTTCTTGGATGAGATTGGCGACATGCCAATGCTGTTGCAAGCAAAACTACTCCGTGTGCTTCAAGAGCGTAAGGTTCGCCCTGTTGGTGCGAGCAAAGAGATTGAAGTAGACGTGCGAGTTATCGCGGCAACACACTGTAATCTAATGCAGCAGATCAAAGATGGCGGGTTCCGCGCCGACTTGTTCTACCGCTTAAATGTGTTCCCCATTACGTTGCCTCCTTTAAGAGCACGTAAGTCGGATATCATTCCGCTTGCTGAGCACTTCGTTCAGCACACCACCAACACGTTAGGTTTACCACAAGCGCCCGGGTTGAGTGCCAACGTTCGTAAGCAGCTTCTGGCTTACGCTTATCCAGGAAATGTCCGCGAGCTTAAGAACATTATCGAGCGTTCAGTTCTGCTGTCTGATTTCGAAACCATTACCCATATTGAGTTTGGTGAGCAGATCCAAGAAGAACAGGTAAGCGTAGCTGCTGAAGTTGAAGCGCCACCTTTAGTGCAATCTTCTTACGAATCCGTACACGCTGACTCAGAAGATGGGGCAAAGGGCCTTAAGGAAGTAGTAAGCCAATACGAGCGTACGGTCATTTTAGACTGCTTGAATGCTTGTAACTGGCACACTAAACGCGCTGCTGAGCAACTGTCTTTACCTTTAAGTACACTCAACCACAAGATGAAGAAATACGATATTTCTGCTGCGGGTTGATGGGGAAACGGGAAACGGGAAACGGGAAACGGGAAGATTTTAACTTCTGTTTTAAGTGATAAAAAAGAAAAACCGCCCGAAGGCGGTTTTTTCTTATTTTCCATCAAGCAACCACTTTTTAAGTATTTGCGCTCGTTGCTTCGATAGCGGCATTTCCTTAGCTGCAGAGTAATCTTTCATCACAGGTTCTGCATGCATCCAAACACTCAAAGGGGTAGCTTTATGCGATATCTTGCTACGAGTTGAATTTGCCACATTGGAATCAGCATCGTCAGTCGTTCCCGCAGTATATTCAGAAATAGAGTTAAACTCCTTTTCATTCATTTCATACCATTTTGCGTTGTAGTGGATCTCCCTTGAATTGAACAACGTTGGCGCTGTTGTATCAACGGCTCTTACAGGAAGCTTCTGTGATGAGGCATTTAAAGCTAGTCCAGCTTTTCCATCTATGTCGACGCTTATAAATGGCTTCTCGTCTTTGCGCGCAATAAACGGTCGTAAGCCAACCATCTCTTTTCCTGCTGCATTAGTGTACTTCAACGAAATTTCGACTGCATATAAATCAGTATCCACAAAATCAGGCGTAAAATCGAATAAACTACCATCCTTAACCACGAGATCACTTACAAGCTTACTCATGTTGGTAGACAGATGATCCGATACATCATTCAGGCTTTGCGGTATTGATTTAGGTTTGAATGACACCTCTTTCTTCTCAAGGTTCACTTCGACCTTGCCTAATGGATACAAATCGATGTCTTGATGTTCAAAATTGTAGAAGCCTTCTGCGTCGTTTGCTTTCAGACGAATGTCCACGGGTAAACGGTGAGGATCAAACCCTCCTCGTTCAAGTGTTTGTTCAACATTTTCAACAGATTTTGTACTGACGATGAGCAACAGCTTCGTTGCTTTTTCAGAAGTATCATAAGATGGCTGCTTCTTCGTCCAACCAATCGCTTCCATTTTATCATCGTGCTCACTACCAGGGATCAGACTCTTCACGCTAGCGTCATAAATATATAAGTTTGCTTTGACGTCTGAAAATAGCTCTGGATACTCGACTGCCTTTTTTCCCGTTCTGGCTAAAAAAGTCTTCTCATACAAGAACTCATGCTCTTTAGACATAGTTAAATTAAAGATGGATGCCTTATTCGTGCTAGAAGTAATCACCTTACCGTCTTGAGTTTTAAATACGAGCTCTCTTTTGTATGTTAACTTTGATTCCGTTTTACTGACATTTGGTACACCAACCTCTAACAAGTAACGCATTACGTAAGCCGCTGATTGCTGCTCATCCACCTGACCAAACACTGACTTCCATTCTTTGCTACCGTAGTCATCAGCAATAGGCTTGATACCACTGATGATGTTGCATCCAAAGTAATACGTAGGGCTTACAACAACACCGTAGAGTGGCGTATCCGTCTCTATCATTTGCTTTTCTGTTAAATACGCTCTCTCAGTTTCAACTAATGATTCCAGTGCAATTTCACGAACATATTCAGTAGTATAAGATCCAAAATCGTCAAAAAACCTATTTTGTCTCACTGGTCTAACACCGACAGGCACAAGAGTAAGCAAACCTTCTTCTTTGAACTTGGTCAGCGTTTCATCCTTCATATCAAGAATAACAAGTACTCTAATTGGCATAGTCGGTGAAATTGTCTTACCCTGATTGACTAGTTTTTCAAGCGGATGCCAATTGTCGCCGACCTTAACTGAAACTATATGCTCTGAAAACATCGACTTATCAAGCTTAGATAAATCCGGGGCTTTTAATAGAGACTTTAGCTTAGTCAAGCTAGAGTCAGCGATGGTATGTATTGGACAAAATTTCTGATAAACCTGCGATTGTTCAAGCGCTTCCTCCCCCGTTTTAGACTGCTTTGCTCGATAGGTAACATAGCTCGTCATAGCAGAAAAGCTCAACACACTTTCTGAAGCACTGCGATAAATGTTCTTTGTCTCTAGCCAAGCTTCATCAAGGTGAAAAGAAGGAAGCCAAGTACCTCCCAGATCCCAATCATCACTTAGAAGATAAGTCTTTATGTAACCTTCAATATCAAGATCTCTTTGCCCTGATGTTAAGTGACTAACCGCGTGATACTGCGACACATAATTGGGCGCGGCCGTTTCTTTATTCATTTGAGCTTCAAGGAGTAGCAACCGTAACAACCCATTGAGTGCGATAGCACGTTTGATATATGCCTTGCCAAGTACACTTAACTCATTGAACGCAGGCAAATCACGATAAAGTAGCGCTTGTCCAACAACATCAAATTCAGAGAAACGTTTCTGTTTTTCTTTATATTCTTCTAGCTCTTTATTGAGGATTTTTGCTGCGCCGTTCAATGTCGAAACTAAGGTTTCACCTGACCAATACAACCCATATGCTAAAGCCGCTCCAGGACCCAGCATTGGCGCAGCAAAACCTAGTGCAATGTCAAAGGCTTGACCAGAAAACTTCCAAATCTCCTCATGGACTTTCACCTCTGCCAAAACTGCTTTTTGGCGATTTTTCTCAAGTGCTAACAGCCAACTTCTACAAGCTGGGTATTCGAAAGCGGAGTTAAGATAAAACTTCATTTCCGCTCGACGGCTTAAATGCCTATTACGCGTATCATTATCAGCAAAAACGCCTTTACCAAGCGCAGAAATGCGATGCTCCCACTTAATAGCATCTGCACCAAGCTCTTCTAAAATAGAAGATTTAAGCGCTGCAGCACGTTTTTCTGACAGTTTAGTGTTGTATTCCACCAAGCCGATATCACACGTATAACCTTCAACGTTCAACAACATTTCCGATTCTGTGGCACTCAGATACTTTGCCACTTTTTTTACTAGGTCCTTATCAGAATCGGCAAGTTTATCATTCGCACTATCAAATTCGAAAAACAGCGTGAGATAGCTTGCCTCGCCTTCTTTAGCCTGTTTTTTTTGTGACAACGGTTGACCATTTAGTAATACTCTGTGGCGTACACTTTCATCAGAGAATGCTTCAAGGAGCGCTTTTTTATGTTCCGCTTCAGACTCAAGCAAAACCTGACGATCTTTTTCATCACTCAGTGAAAGCGTAGAGATAACCGATTGTGTTTTCTGTCCATATTCTTTTGACTTATCGATATAGGCATTAAACGCCGTCTCAGAATTCTCAACACCTTTTGGGATTTCAAGACCGCTAGAAACAAGCTGCGCAAAACCAAAAGGCTTATCAAGCACATATTCAATAGCACGAACGGCCGGCTTTAAAGGGGTTAAGATCTTATCGTCAACTTTATGCCAAAAATGCCGTAACGCTGGTGGAATTGTATAAACGCTCGGTAAGGCATTCCCAAGGTGATTAGACCAGTTGAGGGCATTCGCTAAGTCAGTAATCGGTGCAAGTGTACCTTGCGCTGGTGGCTTAAGCTTTTGCGCAAAATCTAAGAACCCCTTTGCTTTGGCATCAATACCGACCGCGAGTTTTAACGCATTTAAGAGCTCATCTCCAGCTTGCTCCTTATTCAAACCCGCGCTGAACGCTTTATGGACCGTCGTCATACTGAATGGGTCCATCACGCCAGATGCTGAAGCTTCGATAACCCCTTTATAGTTCCCAATGGAGTTAAGAATATTAATCGACGGTTGAACACCTCTCGCGGCTTTGTTTTCGCTAGTGTAAGGTAGATTTTTACTCCAATCGAGCCAGCCTTTAAACGTATCTGGCGCATGTTGGAAAAGCGACTCTTCAACAGAAATAGGATCACCAGACACAATGATGCTGCGCCCTGCTATTGAATAGATAGGTAGGTGTAAAACTTGCTCAGACAAGGAGTAGCAATTGTTTGGGAGGCTTAACTCATCAACTTGGGCTAACCTCTCTTCCAATTGGCGTTTTTGATTTTCATCTTCGAGATCTAGGTTACCTTCCAAGTAAGCATTAATCGTATTTAAATCTATATCAAAGCGAACTAATTGCTTAATTTGTTCATCATCATCTAGATGACCACCTGTGATCCAAAATGTGGCTACATATTGGGTTACTTCCTTTGCAACGTCAGAGCCACTGGCCTGATTAGCAATATCAAAGTATGTTATCGGCCTCACTCGGCTGGTGATTTTATTGCCTATATCCTTAGCATCCCCTTTGATGATTAAGTTTTCAGGCTGTCCAGACAAAGTAACTTCCGCGCCCTCAAAATAGTCGGCTGAGAAGAATAAATTGATGGTCCAAACTTGAGGAATGCGCAGATAATAAAAATTATGTTTATAGTTTCCGCTATAAATCTGTTCATACAGGCGCTTATACGCGCCCTCTTCTTGCTGACCTAGTTCCTTTTCCGCTTCTTCGGCTTTATGGATAAAAAACTCGGCTAATTCGGGCGCTAAAAATTGTCTCTTGGATACATCCTTTTTCAAATCTTCTCTGATTTGCCAGCCACGCAAGCGTGAAACTTCAACTTCAGCGCTCGTAATAACGGTCTCTGTGGCTAATTGAGCTAGGCGTTTCGTCCAAGCAGTATCTCCAGACATAACCGCTGCCGGAATTAAGTAAGGTGGAATGTAGACAGGTTTTAGCTTCTTTTCCGCAGCCCTAGCAGAAATTAATAGTGGCGTTGAAGCAAGCTTGTTCCCATCAAGCTCTTCTACTGATTGAACCTTGGTGTTCCAACCTTGTAGCCTACCCGATGAATCACTGAAGTATAGTGGTGACTCATTCTTACTACTGCTACCATCCACAGTTTGACCAACTGTTAACTCTGGAAGGGCTAATGCAAAGCCGGGTAATGGATAGAGCCCATTGCCGTCAATTGCATCTCCAGTTGGTCCGACTAATTGCCCCATTAAATAAAGAGAGTGCTGTTCAATCTTAGCCCTAGCCATGATTACGCTCCTTAAGTACCGCTTTAGCTTTTTCTAGGTCAGCGTAGGTTGGCAATGGGTAGAGTGACTCACTCCAATTATCCGTCTCTTTATGTTCAATCACATAACGGCTAAAGCCAAAACCAAACGCAGATTTTTTTACACCTTTAGCGCCGTAAAGGTATAACATTTCTGTAGTAGGGCTATTCTCATTTGGCTGATGTAACACGCGTCTTATATTTCGACCATTAACAGGTACGAACCACATGTCACTACCGTTAAAAGCCAGCAGATCGACCGTAGCAGGGAAGTTGCCTATTTTTTCAGATGGCCTTCCCGAACGGTATGCCGCACCTCCGAGGCAGTAGAAGCCATCTCCATACGTACCGCCCCAAACATTACAATCGTAGCTATCCGGAGTAAAATCACCGCGATCGACCAGTTTTAAGGTTTTGGCATCGAACACAAATGTGTTCCCGCATTTTGGTACATCACTCTCCCCAAAAGTTTCGAGATACTCCTCTTCCTCTCCTTTACAGCCAAACCCCGCCAGACCGGGTTCGAAACTAAAATATATCGCCTGCTCTGACTGGCTCATATAAGGCTTGGCAAAAGAGGTCATGTAACGTGCGCCTGGACCATTTACATCGGTAAACTTCACTACCTCTTTTGTGCTTAACTTAACTAGCAGGAGTTCATCGTTTTTTTTCACAACAACTTGTGTGCTGTCTGTATCCCACATAATATCGTGACGAGTTGCACCATATTCCTCACTAATGTCAGTTATTTCACCATTACTTAGATCATACAACACGGTGCTATCTTTCTGAGGGATAACAAGGTAGCGGCCGTTTGGCGAGCGTGACATATATTTAGCATAATCAATCCCAGTATTAGGCGCGGGCGGCAATACCCCCTCAGGGATCAGCAATTGAGGGTTAGTACCATCAATGTTTAATGCCCAGTAACTGACCTTGGATTTATCTTCTCGGTTTTCAATAGTAAACAATATCTGAGGGAGCTTCACACTCTCAGTATTCCAGTCCGCTACCTTCGGGTTATTAGGGACTTCAAAAGAATAGCGGTATCGCCACTTACTTCCATCACTAAATCGTGTATTGACACGTGACTCTAATTGGTCCGCCAATAATTCTATTCGAGCTTTCTCATCAAAATAGGGTTTAGTGGCAATGTAACCAAAGCCGACGACAACAATGGTCGTCAAACCCAAGCCGAGTAATATTTTCTTTTTCATTCTTAATCCATTTTCTTGTGAGGTTACAACGACCAATCTAGCATTAATGACTCAAAACGTTGTTTTTCTTCTGTTGTCATACCTTTAGGCTTATCGTTTAACTGAGCCTTTGGCGGAGGTTCAGTAGCGTTCTCAGGTTCAGCAAATAAATCGTTGTAAGCGACCCGATCAAAAAGTATGTGACGACTGTCTGGGTCTTGGTCATGTACAAGGGACATAGTAAAGACCCCGTCCGATGGTAGCCCACTTAATAACGCTTGCTGCCAATCATGGTCTTCCCCTTCATAAAACTCTAAATCAAACACATCTTTATAATCGCTATTGTGATCGATCACATAGAGTGAATTCAAAGCGGTGATGCCTGACGTTCCAACATCCACCCGGAATAATAGACCACTGTTTTTTCCATCCACATAAGCAATTACGGTATTGCTTTGGTCATAGCTGCGAACTATGGCTTGTTGGTCGCTCAGCCATGGCATGTCGTCTTCGGTGACTTTGTGGATTGAAGCATTGTCTACATCGGAGGTGAATTCTTGTGCACTGAAAGATTGTTCGTCGCTGTAACTGCTTAATTCATCTAACGGTGTGCTTGATTTCTCGAGCAGAGCAGCATCCGATTCTAAAGCTTCAATTTGGGCAAAGCGCTTTTGCTTTGGTGAGAAAATGATCTTGAGTCCATTTTCCCCCTGTTGGGCTTCACCCGATATTTTGTAAGGTGCCCAGAAATGCGCCATGGCAAAACCGTTTGCGCTTCTTTGTATTACCTGAGGTGTGTCTTTTTTCTTTTCTTCTTGCTCTAAGGTACGGTAATACTCGACGTCAACATCTTGGTAGTAACCTTTCTCGGTTATGGCCATCTCTCGCCAAAGCTTCCCTTTCCAAAAAACATACAGGAAACCACCACTTAGATCGGAGGCTTTGGCTTTGTCTTTTCTGCCATCTAAGTAAGCCAATGGTCTCACAGGCACCAACACGTTACCCCACTCATCCATCTGAGTTTCTTTATCAACGGGTTGTAGGTCTTCTGCGAGTTTAAGCAAGATCGGTTGTGGTTGGTCGACACAAGGGATTTTGATGTAAAGTGTTTTGCCTTCTGTTTCTAGATCTTTAAAGGTTGCAAGGCTACGGTGTTTGTTCTCGGCATCCGCTTTGCCTACCGTGACCTTTTCTTTTTGCGCTTCTGTTTTACCCAACATCAAACAGGCAGCATTGCTAGACCACTGCCCTGCAAACTCTACTACGATTTTGTGGTCTGGGCTTGGCTCAGAAGGTACGTGTGTGTAATTGCGAACTAGCGCGACGTCGTCTGTTACCTGCTTGTAAGCAGCTTTGTAGACTTTGTTTTCAGTCGAAGAAGACACAGAGTCAATAACAGCTTTAAGCCTTGGGAAACTTTGCAATTGAGAATCGGTTAGTGGCGCTTTCCGAGAGAAAGTTGATAACCCTACCCAGTATCCCTTCCCTAACTCAGCTCTGATCGCAGCCAACAATCCGCTTGGTGACTTTTTAGCAGAGAGTGCGATTTTTTGCGCAAACTCTTTGGGGAGGTTTCTCAGGATGTCATCTGAATGCCGCAAACGCGAAAGCTGCCCTATACACTCATCCGGTGTAAGAACATAAGATAGCTCGTTGGACGATAGCTTCGAGCTTGGTATAAATTTGCAAACTAATTGCATGTGAATTCTCCACAACCGACATCATAAATAGGGTTGCGGTGACATTTAAGCTGATAAGGCTTACAGGTACGATTTGGTGGAAAAATAATACTAAGTTATCTGATTAAATTCAATTAGATACACCAATAAGAATTACCGACAAAATAACTAGTCAAAAAGTTAAAATAACCACAAAATCCAACTTAACAACCAGAAAAACCTCGCTTTCCACCTTCAACTAAACATCTTCTTCATCTAAATCGTTTTGGTGACAATTCTTTAATTATGAGCAGAAGGTAACAGTTCATGTTTAAGATAGGAAATCGAGGGAGTCGTTATGGCCCTCCACAGCAGGCCGTTCAAATAAATCAACGGCTGCTACAGAGGCAGAATAAAAAGGTGAGTGCGTCAAACACTCACAAAGGTAACCTTCCAGAAGCAAGCTAGGTTTATATGCCCTATATGCGGTTACAAAATGTAAGGTGGGAATAACCACCTAAAGCAGAACTCTATACCCATGTATAGAAACGAGCGTAAATATATAATAGTTAAACATTTTTTCAACGCGACACATTCACCACACTGAGTAACCTTTAACCCTCACAATGACTTTATCCGCTACCAAAACAACATTAGTGACAGTTGTTCTACAAATTTTGCCTTGTATATAAGCTACAAGGTGCAGAATGGATTTATAGAATAAGTTCTTTCACTAGATCCAGATCACAAAAAAGCGAGCTAAACGCTCGCTTCAATTACGCTGCCATAGGCAAATAGTTGGAAAGTTCGACATAAGATTCATGTGGCTTAACGCCCCTAATAAATGCCGAAAGTGTCTTATCTAAGGTTGTAGTATCTTGTGCTTGTTCAGCTATTGCCCCTAGATTGTTCTCCCCTTTTACCGTCACGGTAATTTGCCCGTCTTGCAGCGCACTCATGTCTAGGTTCACATTCCAGCTACCGTCACCGGATACATTGACGGTCGTTTCTGGGGTTTTGCCACCGTTCGTATCAATCGCTTGAACCGTTAACGACTCACCCGATGCAAAACGCGTACTGCTACCAATAATAGCCACCGCTGCTGCATCCGAAGCGTTTACCGTATTACCACCATTAATACTGCCAATCGCAATAGTCGGGGTGATCGGTAAGGCATGTGAGGTGTTCTCATCGCCTACATTACCCAGTGTATCGGTGTAGTTGCTCACCACGAGTCCCACACTGCGGTCACTGCTGCTCGGCACCATCACGTTACCTGTCCATACTTTTTTGTCTGCCGTCGCCGCCAGTGAACTGATGGTCGTGCCGCCTAAGGTCGCGGTCGCAGACTGCAGCTCTTTATCAAACTCCAGTCTCACATCAACGCTTTGACCAATGGCTTGGTAACCCGGAGTAAAGCTCGCCGCCGTTAAGCTTGGCTTCGCTCGGGTCATTTGCACCGTGCCTGTCGCGGGCGTCGCCACCGCATTCAGGTTGTTCTCCCCTATCACTGTCACGGTAATTTGCCCGTCTTGCAGCGCGCTCATGTCTAGGTTCACATTCCAGCTACCGTCACCGGATACATTGACGGTCGTTTCTGGGGTTTTACCACCATTCGTGTCGCTCGCTTGAACCGTTAACGATTCACCCGATGCAAAACGCGTACTGCTACCAATAATAGCCACCGCCGCTGCATCCGAAGCATTTACGGTATTGCCACCATTAATGCTACCAATCTCGGTAGTCGGGGTAATTGGTAAAGCGTGTGAGGTGTTGTCATCGCCCACATTACCCAGTGTATCGGTGTAGTTGCTCACCACGAGTCCCACACTGCGGTCACCACTGCTCGGCACCGTCACGTTACCTGTCCATACTTTTTTGTCTGCCGTCGCCGCCAGTGAACTGATGGTCGTGCCGCCCAAGGTCGCGGTCGCAGACTGCAGCTCTTTATCAAACTCCAGTCTCACATCAACGCTTTGACCAATGGCTTGGTAACCCGGAGTAAAGCTCGCCGCCGTTAAGCTTGGCTTCGCTCGGGTCATTTGCACCGAGCCTGTCGCTGGCGTCGCCACCGCATTCAAGTTGTTCTCCCCTGTCACCGTCACGGTAATTTGCCCGTCTTGCAGCGCACTCATATCTAGGTTCACACTCCAGCTACCGTCACCGGATACATTGACGGTCGTTTCTGGGGTTTTGCCACCGTTCGTATCACTCGCTTGAACCGTTAACGACTCACCCGATGCAAAACGCGTACTGCTACCAATAATAGCCACCGCCGCTGCATCCGAAGCGTTTACGGTATTACCACCATTAATGCTACCAATCGCGATAGTCGGGGTAATCGGTAAAGCATATGTGCTGTTGTCATCGCCTACATTACCTAGTGTATCGGTGTAGTTGCTCACCACGAGTCCCACACTGCGATCAACGCTGCTCGGCACCGTCACGTTACCTGTCCATACTTTTTTGTCTGCCGTCGCCGCCAGTGAACTGATGGTTGTACCGCCTAAGGTCGCGGTCGCAGACTGCAGCTCTTTATCAAACTCCAGTCTCACATCAACGCTTTGACCAATGGCTTGGTAACCCGGAGTAAAGGTCGCCGCCGTTAAGCTTGGCTTCGCTCGGGTCATTTGCACCGTGCCTGTCGCTGGCGTCGCCACTGCATTCAAGTTGTTCTCCCCTGTCACCGTCACGGTAATTTGCCCGTCTTGCAGCGCACTCATGTCTAGGTTCACACTCCAGCTACCGTCACCTGACACATTGACGGTCGTTTCTGGGATTTTGCCACCGTTCGTGTCGCTCGCTTGAACCATTAACGATTCACCCGATGCAAAACGCGTACTGCTACCAATAATAGCCACCGCCGCTGCATCCGAAGCGTTTACGGTATTACCACCATTAATGCTACCAATCGCGATAGTCGGGGTAATCGGTAAAGCATATGTGCTGTTGTCATCGCCTACATTACCCAGTGTATCGGTGTAGTTGCTCACCACGAGTCCCACACTGCGGTCACTGCTGCTCGGTACCATGACGTTACCTGTCCACACTTTTTTGTCTGCCGTCGCCGCCAGTGAACTGATGGTCGTGCCGCCTAAAGTCGCAGTCGCAGACTGCAGCTCTTTATCAAACTCCAGTCTCACATCAACGGTTTGACCAATGGCTTGGTAACCCGGAGTAAAGCTCGCCGCCGTTAAGCTTGGCTTCGCTCGGGTCATTTGCACCGTGCCTGTCGCTGGCGTCGCCACCGCATTCAGGTTGTTCTCCCCTTTTACCGTCACGGTAATTTGGCCGTCTTGCAGCGCACTCATGTCTAGGTTCACATTCCAGCTACCATCACCGGATACATTGACGGTCGTTTCTGGGGTTTTACCACCGTTCGTGTCACTCGCTTGAACCGTTAACGACTCTCCCGATGCAAAACGCGTACTGCTACCAATAATAGTCACCGCCGCTGCATCCGAAGCGTTTACCGTATTACCACCATTAATGCTACCAATCGAAATAGTCGGGGTGATCGGTAAAGCATGTGAGGTGTTGTCATCGCCTACATTACCCAGTGTATCGGTGTAGTTGCTCACCACGAGTCCCACACTGCGGTCACTGCTGCTCGGTACTGTCACGTTACCTGTCCACACTTTTTTGTCTGCCGTCGCCGCCAGTGAACTGATGGTCGTGCCGCCTAAAGTCGCGGTCGCAGACTGCAGCTCTTTATCAAACTCCAGTCTCACATCAACGCTTTGACCAATGGCTTGGTAACCCGGTGTAAAGGTCGCCGCCGTTAAGCTTGGCTTCGCTCGGGTCATTTGCACCGTGCCTGTTGCTGGCGTCGCCACCGCATTCAGGTTGTTCTCCCCTTTTACCGTCACGGTAATTTGGCCGTCTTGCAGCGCACTCATGTCTAGGTTCACATTCCAGCTACCGTCAGCTGATACATTGACGGTCGTTTCTGGGGTTTTACCACCGTTCGTGTCACTCGCTTGAACCGTTAACGATTCACCCGATGCAAAACGCGTACTGCTACCAATAATAGCCACCGCTGCTGCATCCGAAGCGTTTACCGTATTACCACCATTAATGCTGCCAATCGCAATAGTCGGGGTAATCGGTAACGCGTGTGAGGTGTTATCATCGCCTACGTTACCTAGTGTATCGGTGTAGTTGCTCACCACGAGTCCCACACTGCGGTCAACGCTGTTCGGTACCATGACGTTACCTGTCCACACTTTTTTGTCTGCCGTCGCCGCCAGTGAACTGATGGTCGTGCCGCCTAAGGTCGCGGTCGCAGACTGCAGCTCTTTATCAAACTCCAGTCTCACATCAACGCTTTGACCAATGGCTTGGTAACCCGGAGTAAAGCTCGCATTGGTAAGGGTTGGTAAAACGCCTTCAACCCCCAAAAGCAAACTATCCCCTTTTCCGGGGATAGTGTTTAAGCTCTGGTAACTATTATCATCAACCCGTATCGTTATATTTTTGTTTTCGCCGACTGGACTTAAGTACTTAACCGTCCAAGTAATATTGTCAGCTGTCGCCCAAGTTTCTTGTTTCAGCTGACCAATACCCCCACTATCACTCGCAGTAAGCTTTACATCTGAGAAGTCAAAATCTTTGACTTCTTCAGAAAATTTAAACGTTAGAGTCGCCTCTTCCCCTCCCGCGAGAGGGGGAGTAGCTGATGTCGAGATTGCTAGGGTCGGGATTGTCGCTGCCTCAACTTTCGCGCCAATCGTACGTTCAGCGCTCTGATTTGCTAGATCAGTGGCGCTCACATTGAACGTATAACTCCCCGGCGCAAGAAGGTAGTGGAATACATAAGGATCCGACTCGTTAGTAGGCTTTGTGACTGATTGAGGGTTAAAGCGTCCGCTACCATTATCTGCAAATGAGCTGACCACATTCAAATTCTTGTCAGTGACATGTGCTGTGACATCTAGCTGATATCTACCGTTATCAGGAACCTGGGATAGCTGCGTCGCGCTTGCTATCGAAACCGTTGGTAGCTCATGGTCAACAATGGTAGGAATGCCTGTATCATCGTAATTACCATTGAAAAGCTTGAAGCTCTTCACTTGTCTACCAATAGAATCCGTTACGGCTACCTTAAAGGTATAAGCAGCTTGATCATTAACCGTAAAGTTCATCGTGCCATTAGCACTTGATGAGTTAATGTTACCAGTATATTTCAAGCTGTCTCCAGTGCTTGGGACTAGTTCTAAGCTATATTGAGAAGCCCTTATACCTTCCTTATCAACTGTCGTAATAGTAAAACTCTGGCTGTTGTTTTTAAGTAATAGCTTGCCACCATCTAATGAGGTAATGCCTTCAAAACTCACCGTAACTTCCGGCGTCTTAATATCGACAGTCTTAGAAGCTGAAGTGGTCAAGTTCACTTTATCAGTCGCATATATGCGCACTTGAATGCTATCAATACCTTCAAGCTGTGATTTATCTAACTCAAAGTAGTCCATATCCGTCAGTTTTTCTTCTTCAAATGAAGGGTTAAGAACTTCGTACTTAACTTTGGCTAGGCCACTTACCTCATCTTTAATGTTAAATCTGAAACGAATTTTGTCGGACCCTGACTGAGTAATAAATACCTCTTCGCCAATAGTAGGTGGTGATTGATCAACTTTGACATTGATACTATCACTACTTTTATTCGACCATACATCAATGGCAGAAATGCTAACCTTCAATGTTTTACCATCAGTATCTTTAGACAACTGGGTAGAGAACGTCGAGCAATCATAACCAGCCAAATCTCCAGTTCCGCATACCTTAAGGTCGGAGAACATGTCATCGTTATCTCTCTTGTTATATGACGTACCACCTACGTTAGCTGTTATATTATCTAACCTAGAATTGTCGTTGCGTTTGATTTTAAATGACACTCTAAGTTCTTGCTGCCCGTCAATTACCGAATCCGTCTGAGGACTTAGAATTTCAACAGTCGGATTAACAGTAGGGAGTAACAACGTCAAGCTATGGTCAGCAGCTACATTCCCCGCAATGTCGGTCAAGTTCTTAATTTTGTAGTCGTGACTAGAACTTAAACCATCAATAACATCACTGTACTTTTCAATGTAAGTACATGACGTCTTACCTTCTGTTTGCGTAGTACAGGTTTGAGGAGTAAAGGCCATATTTCCGCGGTTTCTAACTAGTTTAGGGTAAGCATCTTTATTAGAGGTGTTTACTCCAGATAACTTATCTTCAAAGTCTAACGAGAATTGAAGCATTTTGTTTGTCCCATCCGGAGAGTCATCAGAAACTTCAGTACCAACAAATTGGTACGTATCACCATGCTTAACAACCGGCGCATCTGTATCGACCATATTAAAGCGGAATTTTTTTACTGTAGATTTATCATTGGTACCAATAGTTCTAGTTATCAGAACTACTGGGTCGGTCGACATACTGCGGTCACTTCTAACAGTACAAGAATAAGGTTCTTGAGGGTTATCAATAACACCCGAGTACGCGTAACTATCAGATGGTGCGTTATCCGAAGTGTAGTTTTCTCTCACCCAACACTCTAAAGTCTTAGCTTTCACTTCTCCAACAGAATTAAACGTTACCGATAACTCAGGGCCAGAGATATGACTTTGGAACGGATGTGGCGTCGCTATAGTAAGGTCAACGCCTTGTCTTTGCACGCTCATCGTTTTTGTAAAGTCATTAACTTTACGATCAGACTCCGCGTTATATTTCACGTTATTGAAAACCTTAATTCTAAGGTCGTACCTTCCATCTTCTGGAAGGTCTGCAGGTGACAATTCAGCCTGATACTTACCTTTCGAAATCTCTATGAAAGCAAGATCGGAAGACTGCGGTTGAGCAGAGTGTTTATAAGTCGCCTCAATTTTATCAATACCACTTACGTCCTCTACTTCCATCGTCACGACGACTGGAACGTCACGAGTAATTGCACCGTCAATATTCGTCTGATCATCTTTGTACGCTAACGCATAAGACTTAATACTAGGCATGCTGTTGTGAACTTTAACTTTAAAGTCAGACGTAGAAGTATTTCCTCGAACATCGTTACCTTTTAGACGTACCCAGTTATCACCATCTTTCAAGTCACCCAAAGGTAACTTCAGCGTCTCGCCGATTTTTGTTCCGGTTTCAGTCTGAGGTGGGATATCTGTATACGTCCAGTATTCCAAGCTCTCTTTGTTCACACCAGCCAATGAAGGTACACCTTCTTTATCAAGGTCTTCAGCAATCACGTCAAATACATATTTACCAAGGTAGTAAATATCCTCACGCTCTGGCTTATAGCCATGTAAAGATAACGTAGGGCCTTCTCTATCTAGCAATATTTTGCTTGGCTGAGACTCAGAGACAAAACCATATTCATCTGTCGCTTTTACAATCAGTTTGACTGATTTATCGTCTGGGTCTAACTGAATTTGATCACTCTGATCAGTCCCAATAGACATTTCAAATGGCTGACTAGGGTTCTTAGGCTCGAGGGTATATAAGGCAGTATCTTTTCCATCCTGCCATAGAGAAACCGTTTTCACTTCTGAATCGTCGGTCACAGAACTGAATCTAATATTAAATTTACGACCCATTACATAGCTTTCTTTTGAGACTGCGTCGGAAATCCATGGGCTATCTAAAACAATATCTGGGCCTTTATTGTCGACTTTAAACTCAAACTCTCCTTCACTTGTACTCGCAGGGAAAGCGCTGTTCGCTGCGACCACCTTGAACGTATTTGTTTCCTTATAGTCGAAAGCCGTAGGAATCAACCGAACTCTAACGTCTGGCTGTGTTCCGAACAAATAAGGTTCATCACTGGTTGGAGGCTCAACCTCATAGTGCTTCAGGTTCACGAGCTTGCCAGCTCCCGTTTTCAGTAAAACGTCAACTTGCTTACCCGGACTTAATCCCCAGCTAATATCAGGCGTCCAAGCTGCATTTCCACCTAGACGATTGGAAATCACTTTTCCATTGACAACCGGTGCCTTCGAATCAATTAATACCTTAAACTTCGGTGCTGAAGAGGTCCCGTCAGTAACTTTATTACCAAGGTGGTCTTCAGCCGATACGGATACTAACCATTCACCTTCACCTGGGTAGATGATTTTGCCTTGCTCTGCACAACGAGTACCGGTACAGAGTTTGGCTTTAAAGAATTCATTCGTGTTGCTAGAAAACAGATCGTGTGTGAAAGAGACTTTCTCCCCACTTAACTTTGAAAAAGTTAGTCCCCTTTGATCCAACTTATCACCGACTGTATCTTCGACCTTAAACGTCAACTCCTGTACGTAGCTTGCATTCAGATAGACTTCATCAGACTCAATGCCATTCGGTAATACATAACTCGCTTTAGGGTAGTCATTATCGACGTAGAGTGACTGTAAGTGAGGGACTTTACCATCATAACCATAGGCGTTACCTTGCAAGTCTTTTGCACTAGTTTCCAACGCAAATTCAACAATACCTGGTAAATTAGTAGACTGTGTATTTAGAGTGAACCCATACTCTTTGCGATAGCTCGTACTCGCTCCGCCTTCAGTTATTTCAAGATCTAAATCGATCGGGGTATTTGGGTCACCTTGCTTGTACCATCTAGTGACAAACTTAGGTTGACTCCCATCTTTTGTATCGATGCCAGAAGGGTCCTCCAGTATAATTTTTGATTCCAATTGGCCAGCAACATAACGCTTACTTCCAACAGTGGTTTCTCTGCCACTTTGGATCACGATAGTCGGCTGAGGAGGAAGCTTATCAATACTTTCTCCTTCTTTATCAAAAATAGGAGTTCCATCCAAATTTGGGTTAGCTTTGGAAATGACATCAGCGTAGGCTTGCGCGACGTTAGATTCTATTCCATTGCTCGTCATAATATCGTAGTAATGTTGAGCCAAATGCTTTCGGTATGTATCAGGGCCGAACTTATAGAGATCAAGTACAATCTGGCGATTACCAGCACCCATGCCATTGGCTTTACCGTCATAGCTAAAGTCATCATAGACCGCTGACGAGAAGTCCACAGAATTGTATAACGGTGTTTGTTGTGCCAATTTCTCAAACCCTTCAACGAGGAAACGATGTAAGTAGTCATTGGAAGGGTTCTTAGGAATCGCATTAGCTAACATCTCATTAGTTGCATAGGGGGTAACCGTTGGATCAAACCCAAAAAACGAGTTGTTATAGCGACCCGCCAATGCTTCTTTTACATCATCCAAAATTTCAATGGCGCGTGCAGAAGTTTTTCCACCTGCTGCGAGCTTATTCCACTGGTAGTCGAACAATCCCGTTTGATAAGTTGATAATTCTGTTAGATAAAATGTCTGCGAACCGTTGAGTTTAAAATATGCGCCAATGTTAGCGTTATTGAGTTTAACTTCCTGCTTTGCGCCTGGATCGTTTTTCCACTGATAGTAATGTGGCGCAGCGCCCTCAACACCGATGAGCCTTACTCGCATAAAGTCGTAATTGACTAGGTCAGTTGTAGCTTCACAAGAGGCGACATCAAGTTCTGTTTTCGTTTGACTAGTTTGAGTCGTACAACTTGCCAATGATGTAAACTCTCCAGATGGAGCTAGGCCCTCCAACTGTACTCGCGCTCCAATGAATGGCGTCACGACCTTCATCGTTGGCAAGTCAAAACTACTGCGAAAATAGATATTCAGCGGCTGGCTGTCGTTGCCAGCACCATCTTGCGTTTGAATGGTAATCATATGGCTGCTGTTTTCTGACGCGCTCTTAAAACTGGAGCCAAGTATTTCTCTCACGAATGGTACATAGTAGATCATTTCTTCTACTCGACCATTCTCTTTTACAATTGTCTCATGTGGGATATTGGCAGTGCCATCCGCCGCTTTATTCTTGATTTGGTCTTTATACGTATAGTTACCATCATTTTTGGCGCTTACGTAATATTTAACCGTTAATGTTAAATCGTCTGCACTCGAACCTAGTACTGTACTGCTATTAATGTCGAACACTCTGACACGTAGATAAGGGATTTTGTTTTCTTTCAGCACACTAGGGTTAAAGTTCTTAAAGTCAGTATTAGGAATCGCCTTCTTTATGCCTTCGCTCGCATAGATATAATCGATCTTTAAGTAGTCTTGGCTAGTCTGAACATTATCTTGTGTATAAGTATCTTGATTATAAGGGCCTTCAATGGTGGTTCTTTCTCCAGATACATCGACATGAACAAAGTTCATAGGTGCACCTTCTGGGAAGGAGAGGTCTTGAGTCGGCTCTTGATCATCCTGACGTACCTCAAAAGGCTCGATTCCTACATTACCTCTTTGGTCTGTCGCGCGAACCTCAAACGGTGTGGTTGATAGAAAATCTGAGGTTTTATAGTTATTGCTGAACTCACAAGCTTTACCGGAGTTGGCTGAAACACAATCCAATGCTGTTGGTAAACCTCCTTTAAACGACACCGTCACAGAAGCTAGCTCTTCAGGTGGCTCTTTCACAATACCTTTAAGTACGTAGTCGGTATCTTCCTTCTTGATGGTAGTACTTGAGGTAATTTCAATAACAGGATCATTGTTATCCCATTTGAACGGAATTAAATGCCCATTATCACTTCCGGCTACCAGTGCGTTGCCTAAAACATCTGATGTATAGGCAACCAAACGAGCACCCGTTACATTTGATAAACCTGTACTGCTATCAACATCAACACTATCAATAGCTGCGGTATCAATATTTACGTTGATTTTGGTTTCACGTAGGCCTGCTTTAAACTCATCAAAGACGATCGAGCAAAACTGACTTCCTGAAGATTGCAAGTCATCACATTGATATTCACTTGACCATGATCCATTCAGTTCATACTGAATATAAACTGACACATCCTTCACACCGACTTCGTCAGTTAAAGCGATAGCAACTTTATCTTTGCCTGCTAACACCTCACTTCCAACTCGGGTAGCACTTGGCGCAGTGGTATCTATCTGAGTTTCATCTCTAGGAGGGATTAGGCCACCGCTGTTTCCATTCGTACCCTGTCCATTCAACTGTTTACTAAATTCAACATAATCATCGCCAGATGTGCCAGATACATTCAGGTCTGGGTTATTCACTACAATTAAAACATGTTGGGAAAGCTCGTTTGTATACACATCACTAGTGATCTTTTTTTGACCAAACGTTGATTTCGTTAGCCCGCCTGTTATTGGGCTGATCTCTTCACCATTGAGCAAGCCGTCAGCAACTACATCTCTATATTGAATATCGGCAAGGTGCATGGAAGTATAGACATTGTCAGAGTTACCATGCTTTTTAATCATGTCGTAAGACAGTGACGAGTAGGCTGTAAGTAAAGCCCCGTACTGGTGTCCTGGAGTTGCGTACCCGCTTTGACCACCTTTGGTGATGTCAATCGGTAAGGTTTCATTGACATTAAAACCATACATTGTGTTCACACTTCCTATCGCGGAAGAAATTGCACTGGAACCTGCTTCACCTTTTGAGATTTTGTACTTTGCTAGACCCGCTGCTATGTTCGTCAATGGAGTGAGCATCAAGCTATGAGTCTTGCCTTCGCTATAATTGATTACTGCATCGAGCTTAAGAACATTGCCATTACTTACTGAAACTGTCTCTTTGGTCAATGGGTCGGTGTATCCTCCCCCTTCAGAGCGAACCAATAATGGACGAGACGATGCTTCAAATTCTAGTTTGTAGTTCCCCACAGAATCTGTGGTTGCACTCGCCAATTTTCTGCCTAGCTTCCCGTCGTCATATTCCCAAACGTTAACTGTTGCACCATAAACTGGAGCATCGAAAACATTTCCGTAAATGATTCCTGTTTCACGAGCGCGAGGGGTATTGTCGCTACCTCCATCACCACCGCCACCACAAGCGGTTAATATTAATGACGCGGCCAGAAGGCTAAGGTAGAGTTTCAGTATATTTTTAGTGAACATAATAGTTTGGCGAAGTGTATTTTTCCGCGATTATATTATCGTCAAAAAATATCTCAACGTGGCAAAAAAACCACTTTATCTGACAAAAAAACTACTTGAACAGTCAAATTCCACATCGCCGCACTGAATAATCCGGTACGTATAATTGTTTAATTAGTTAAAACACACTAATTATGGCAAGACGAGTGTAAATTTTTTTCAAAATATTATAATCCCTATCAACTCTTTCTTAATCCTCAGCCTCAGAATCAATGACTAGCTTAATACTTCGACAAAACAGTAATAATATTGCCTTGGCTCTTTTTGTCACCTCAGTAGCATTGGTTATAGGTGTTTCCATTACACGATACACGCTTAGTCCAGATTATGATCTCGAGGCTCCTAGACACCTGACGGTTTCTGATGAGTACACAGACTCTCTCCCTCGCGCCCTGCCCAAAAGTGAGAGCATCATAACTGGTTCCATCGATTACTCATTTGTTAACTCAATATTAAACTCCGGACTATCAAACAAAGAAATCACCACGTTACTAAATTTAATTGGAGATGAGTTCGATATTATAGGATCTGTAAAAAAAGGAGACCGATTTGCTATTAAGCTAAATAACAATAATCATAATGAAAGGTCAATCCGTTCTTTTTACTACAATGGCAGTGAAAGTGATTTTTTTATTAGCACTAATAAAAACAACGAGGCGTTGAATCAATTTGGAGAGAAGGTGGATAGTAAAAATGCCTATAAATACCCTCTAAGTAACACCTATAAAGTAAGCTCAGAATTTAGTCTTAAGCGTCTTCACCCAATTACCAATCGAGTTATGCCCCATTTAGGGACGGATTATGCTGTTCCTGTAGGGACTCCCATTCATAGTATCGCTGACGGACGTGTAATTAAGTCTCGATACAACCGCTTTGCAGGTCATTACATAAACATCCAACACTCGGATGGCGCAGTATCTAGATATCTTCATCTATCAAAACGATCAGTCCAAACAGGTGACCGAGTTTCACAGGGACAAGAAATAGGACGTTCAGGTAATAGCGGTAGAACAACAGGCCCACACTTGCACATTGAATTGATCCTCAATGGGAAACATGTCAACTTTGAGCGACATACTGCCCCCAATCTTTATACAATAACCGACCCTAAAAAACTCATTGCAACACAGAAAGAACGCACTGAATTGATTCAAGCTCTGTCTCATGCAAGACTTGGCCTCCCAAAATCTTAACTTCAGTAATAAGGGTGCAACCAGGTGATAGAGTTCACATTTTTTGCTACCATATCGAGATTATTGATCAGAGAAGTAAGTAGATGGAATGTCGATTAGGCTGCGGTGCATGCTGCATAGCACCAAGTATTTCTTCATCTATACCCGGCATGCCTAAAGGAAAGCCCGCGGGACAACGCTGTCTTCAGCTAAATGAAGATAATCTTTGCAAACTGTTTGGGAAACCAGAGCGACCAAAGGTCTGTCACCAGTTTAAACCATGCCCTGTGGTGTGTGGCTCATCAAATCAGCAAGCATTAGACAACATCACAGAGCTTGAAAATCTGACCTGATAAGTAATGCTTATCAGCGTTATAAGGTCTGTTAATTAGTTCTCTAATTTCACTCCTAAGATAATGTTTGCCTCATTTCTTTGGAGGTTAAAATGAAAAAACAGCTTAGTTTACTCGTGATTGCTAGCCTTTCCAGTTCAGTTTATGCCACTGAGTTCTTCATCGGTGCAGGTGGTGGTTATCAAGGAGTAAAGGGAGAAGTCAGCGACAGCGAGTTCGGTACGTTCAGCGATAATGCTGAGGGTGGCGCATTCCATATAAGAGCCGGCTTATATTTAGAGGATAACCACCGATTTACTGCCACGATTAACCACATGGTTGACTCATCGCTCTATCGTAACCGTCTAAATGAAGAACCTGAGCACGTAAGTTCAGGTGTCGATCTTGCTCAAACAGAGTACCTGATTTCTTATGATTATCTTCATGCACTAACTTCAGATTTATCTTTGTTTGGTGGTGCTACGGTTGGTTTGGTTAACAACCGAGTTGAAATGTCGATTTACAATCGTGATACAGGGGATGGCGCTTCTCACAAAGCCAGTCATACTGACTTCACTTACGGTTTACAAGTTGGTGCGCAATACCAAATTCTTGATAATTTGTCTGCTGATTTACAATACCGTCATATGTTTGAATCATACGACAACACCATTAACTGGGATAGTGGTGAAACAACCAAGGTTTCAATCCCATACAACAATCAAATAAGTCTCTCATTCGACTACCGTTTCTAACGGGTTATTTCTCACGCGCAATCTAGGGATGGATTGCTATCAAACATCGATTCCAATAAAAAACCGCAGTTTCCCACGGTCTTATCATTTGATTAAGAAAGCTTCTGCCTACCAAGTAAAGAATGCGATAGCGTTGTACCATCAACAAGCTCTAGTTCACCTCCGACAGGAACACCATGAGCAATACGGCTCGCTTGAACTTGATGCTCTCGGCAAAGCTCAGCAATATAATGGGCCGTTGCTTCACCCTCAACCGTCGGGTTAGTGGCAAGAATCACTTCACTGATATCTCCGCGACGAAGGCGGAAGTCTAGCGTATCTAAACCAATATCACTCGGGCCAATCCCATCGAGTGGTGAAAGGTGCCCCATCAGCACGAAGTAACGACCGGAGAATTGGCCAGTTGCCTCTACCGCTGCAATATCTGCAGGGCTTTCAACCACACAAATCTGACCATTTTCCTGTCTTTTAGGATTAGTACAGATATGGCAAGTTTCTTCTTCAGTAAAAGTACGGCACTCGCTACAGTGACCAATTTCGGTCATCGCATGGCTTAATGCATCTGCGAGCTGCAAGCCGCCTTTTCTATCACGCTGTAACAAATGAAAGGCCATACGCTGCGCCGACTTGGGGCCAACCCCAGGTAGACAACGTAAGGCCTCCATCAATTGCTCCAGCATATGACTGGTGCGCATTAATTCTTACTCTATTAGAAAGGCATCTTCATGCCTGGTGGAAGTTGCATACCACCAGTTACACCAGCCATTTTCTCTTTTTGAGTTTCTTCAACACGACGTGCTGCGTCGTTGAAAGCTGCTGCAATAAGATCTTCAAGCATTTCTTTGTCGTCTTCCATTAGACTCTCGTCAATGTCAACGCGACGAACACTGTGGCTGCCTGTAATAGTCACTTTAACTAGGCCAGCACCAGACTCACCTGTTACTTCCATATTAGCGATTTCTTCTTGAAGCTTTTGCATGCGATCTTGCATTTGCTGGGCTTGCTTCATTAGATTGCCCATACCGCCTTTACCAAACATGTTTATCTCTCTGGTTAGTTAGCTTGTTTCGTTATTAGATGGGGCTCAATTAGTAAAACTCAACCCCGACAATTATATTGGTCTCACGCTCTCTTTATCGAGCTGAGCAGCAAAGCGCTTCTCGATAAACTGAACATTCTGATCTTGCTCTAAGCTGGTGAAAGCTTGCTTTAAACGCCCTTGATAGAGCTTGTCTCGCAGCTCTAAAGGTGTTTCACCACTCTCTCCTACTTCGACGCTAAGATGACACTCTTCTCCGAGAACGCGATTGAGCTCACCAAGCAGTTCACTTTGAGCTTTGTCGGTATTCAGATGCGCCTGTGTCGCTCTTAGCGTCAATGAGATAGACGCGCCACTTTTCTCATAATATGAGTTTAGTGCAAGCTGCTCCGTTAGCTTCGCAGTTGTTAGCTGGCTAATCAGTTTCGCCCATTCATTTTTTTCTAAGCTCTCATCTACGAGCTTTTGCACCATCTCTGGTGTTTTCTCATGTTCTAACGCTTTTTTGAGTAACGTTGGCGTTAGCTCTATCGATTCTTTCTGAGTCTGAGGTAAGGTGGGTTTCCATTGATATGGTTCATCCTTAGCTGGCTCAGGTGCTGCATTGAAGTTGGGTTGTGACAATGGCGACACCTGCGCTGATCCACCGTGTTTTTTTGCTACACGGTCAAGAACAGACTCTGGTTTTGCAGATGTCGCATTAGCCTTTTTTGGCGTATTACCTTGCCCAGGGTTTAACCCTTTTCTTTGCGAACGTAACTGATGACGTAGACCACTCAAAGGCGAAGAAGTTCGTTCACTCGGCGGCGATGATGGCTGTCTTTGCGGTTGAGCTGCTGGCTGCCCCATATCTGGCTGAGGGGGAACAAACTGCTCACTTGGTGGCATGTATTGCTCAATCGGTGGCTCATCATATTGCGGTGGCTCATAGCTATAATCCGCAACAGGAGGCACTGCGTTCGCGCTTGGAGCAGGTTGAGAAGCCTGAGGTTGAGGAGTTGATGCCTTAGGTTGAGTACGTAGGGCTGGGTTGACCACAGGAACCGTGTTCACAGGTTTAGGTTCAACAGGAGCAGACGCTTCAACTTGAGTGCTAATGACATTCGCTTGCGGCTGGGAGACAGGTCTAAACGCCATCATACGCAAGATAACCATCTCTAGCCCCACTCTTTCAGAAGGAGATAGAGGGAGATCTTGTCGTCCCTTTAACGCAATTTGGTAATAAAGCTGAACATCTTGTGGGCTTAATGCACGCGCGAGCAGCTCAACTTTTTCCGCATCTGGCTGGTTTTGGTCTAATGTCGCAGGCAATGCCTGATACATAGCAAGCCTATGCAGTTGTGTCGCTAACTGTTGGAGCAACCCATCCCACTCAACGCCATTTTGTGCCAGAGTTGCAATACACTCCATCGCCGTTTGTGGCTGTTTAGAACTGATAGCTTCAAGCAAGTGTAATGCTTGGTCGGTATCTAAGGTTCCGAGCATATGTGCGACGCTGTCCGTCAGCACTTGACCATTCCCTAGGGCAATTGCTTGGTCAGACAAGCTTAGCGCATCACGCATACTGCCATCGGCCGCATGTGCAATCATACCTAAAGCTCTCGCTTCAGCATTAACGCTCTCGTGCTGAAGGATGTGATCAAGCTGCTCATGAATATTATCGACGCTGATTGGTTTCAGATGGAACTGAAGACAGCGAGATAAAATAGTCACGGGAAGTTTTTGTGGGTCTGTGGTTGCCAGTAAGAACTTCACATACTCAGGTGGCTCTTCCAACGTCTTCAATAAGGCGTTGAAACTATGACGCGAGAGCATGTGAACTTCATCGATCAGATAGACCTTGAATCGACCACGTGCAGGTTTGTACTGTACGTTGTCGAGAAGTTCACGAGTGTCTTCAACCTTAGTTCGAGATGCCGCATCGATCTCTAGTAAGTCAACAAAACGACCTTCATCGATCTCTTTACAGGTATCACATACTCCACAAGGTGATGCGGTAATGCCTGTTTCACAATTCAAACCTTTGGCGAACAAACGACCGATAGTGGTTTTACCCACACCACGCGTGCCGCTAAACAAATAGGCATGATGAAGACGATTTTGCGCTAACGCATTTTCTAGCGCGGTGAGAACATGGGCTTGACCAACCACTTCGTTGAATTTGGTTGGTCGCCACTTTCGCGCTAAGGCAAGATAACTCATGAAACGATACCTATATAACCTACCCGATTAGTGACCTTCAAATTCACAGATGCTGTAAACGTTAAGGCCAAGACCTTCAAGACGTTTATCACCACCAATCTCTGGAAGGTTGATAACGAAAGCAGCGTGCTCAACTTCACCACCAAGCTGGCGAATCAGCTTTGTAGTCGCTTCAATCGTACCGCCTGTAGCAAGTAAGTCATCAACAACAAGAACTTTGTCACCTTCACTGATCGCGTCAACGTGGATTTCAAGCGTGTCTGTGCCGTACTCTAGCTCATAAGACTGAGCAACGGTTGCACGCGGTAACTTACCCGGTTTACGTACTGGCACAAAACCAAGACCAAGCTCTAGAGCCAATGGTGCGCCAAACAGAAAGCCACGAGCTTCAGTACCAACAATTTTGGTAAAGCCCATATCTTTGTACTTATCAACTAACAGCTGAATCGTTGCCTGATAAGCCGCTGCGTCTTCCATTAGGCTTGTTACGTCACGAAATAGAATGCCTGGCTTAGGGTAATCTGGGATGCTTTTAATGCTTGATTTGATCTGTGAGATTGTTTCAGTAGTCATAATTCATTCTTAGATTGGCTAGTTGGCGCATTTTTCTAAACGCTTACCATTTGCTAGCGTAATTCTGAGCACAACCTAACCTCTGGAAATGACTAAAGTAACTGCCACGGTTCATTGTGCCTAAAAAACAAACGCCCACTTCAAAAGCGGGCACACTTCTTCACAATCTTAGTGATTTTCTTCTCTATCGGCAAGGTACTCAGTCACAGGCAGACGAATAAACCAACTGAGTAAAATGATGAGCATCAATACAAGAGCAATCTTTAACCAGAAGTGCGGTACGACCCAAATTGAAAAGGCAAAACTGATGAGTATGCATATCACACCACGCTTTTTGACCTTAGCGGTCACCGCGCCATTTTGATGCCAATTAGTGAGAATAGGACCAAATGTTTTGTGCTGATGCAACCAGCGATGAAATTTGGGACTGCTGCGCATAAAGCAAGCGCTAGCGAGAAGAATAAACGGAGTGGTCGGTAGGAGAGGTAAGAAAATACCTATAAAGCCCAGAATTAGGCTGAGCACACCAACAAAATTAAGAAAGAGTCTGCGAATTAAGATGGTATGCTCCGAACGCTATTTAGAAGCCTGCATATCCATTAAGCACGCGAATCCAAGTCAAGGTTGCTGGTAGCGTCGGGATAAGCAGTACTGCTATGAATCCAAGAAAGTAGTAAATATTATAAGGTTCTTTAAAATCTTTGTCTGCCATGAGCTTGCTTCTCTAATTATAGGTGTTGACTTTACTCCCATGAGATTAATCAAATGTTAATAACTTGGGTTGTTTTTGTTTTATGGCGGACTATACCCTAATCGTTAGTCGACAAACACCGACTAACAAAAGGGTTATTTGAAATGTGTCTGTTGAGCCTTATACCCACCATCGGGGTGAGTCATGCTCAGCTATTGATTCTAGCTATTGTGGCTAGGCGTTGCTGCCACGATAAATATCTAAGCTAAAACTGCTTGAGCCCAAACGACTTAGCGTTAATTGGCAAGCTGACTGAATGGGCAAGTCAGTGGTAATAAAGTTTTTAACGCAATTTTCTCCTAGCATAACCCCTGCCGGAATATGCTGAGAAAAATACCCGTTAGCCCACTGAGCATCTAATCCTGCAGGGAGAAGTGATAACGTCCCCTCTGATAAATCAGCGATACCAAATATGGCTTTAACAGGTGTACTGCAATCGGAGCACTTAATCCCCTTCTCAAGCAAGCTTGCGATGTCTTTAAGATCGGCATTAAAGCACTTGAGGTTACGAAGGTAATCATGGAAAAGCGCGCGAACCAACAAGGTGGTGGCCGCTCCATGCTGCCCTTCACTGTCAGAATCAACGAGATAAAAAGCAAACTGCCCGTTAATGAGCCATGCGTAATCAAAGACAAGTGGCATCACATCCGTTGACTGGAGCAAGCGATAGCTGCATTTCCAATCGCCTTGAGAAGTATCTTTGTCTGGTAACAGAGCATGTAGCAAATCTTTAGCCGCGCTTGGATTCTCGTCAAGGTACTCTAAATGCCAATGCAATTCTTGCTCTTCTGGCATATCACCGCTATCGACTCTGAACCATTGACTGGAAAAATCACGTTGATCGCTTAAATGGTTATCCGAGTCATCAAGGGTGTTTTCGATGGCGCACGCTAGGTGCTCATGATTGCTAATCGGTTTAGGTAAAAAATCTTTAATCCCAAACCTCAGTGCTTTCGCCACATCTGAAATTTCATCAGTGGCAGAAACAACGATTAGCGGTAATGAGGGGTACTCGAGGCTCACCTCTTCAACGAACTCGATACCATCCAAAATGGGCATCGACAGATCACACAGAATCAAATCCGGTTCATTTGAACGCAGTTTTTGCAACCCATCGAGTCCATTCTCCGCCTCTACAACCTTGTAGCCTTGGGATTCTAGAAAGCCGAGTGTGATGCGGCGGAAGATCGGATCGTCATCCACCAGCATGATCACCTTTTGCCCAGCGGCGACAGGCACAGCCGCACTGGTTCCAACTTCAACTGTTTTATGCATAAATCTTTGCCTCACACAAACTAATGTTACTGCTCTTTATTGTTATTGTTGTATTTAGTTCTACACACTCCTTAAAAAGTAGTCTCGAACTGCGATTTATACAAATCTTCCACTTTGAAGCCTTGTTGCATACTATATGTATGGAATAACAAATATCGATAAACTTGTTGATGTGACTCAAACTTTGACGTTTGATATACATATAAATTAACTAAATTCGTAAAAATGTGTGTCTGATACAATGAAATTAGATGATCTAAACCTATTTAGACTGGTAGTCGAAAACGGGAGTTATACCGCAACTTCTCGTAAAACGATGATTCCTGTAGCGACAATAACGCGACGTATTCAGGCTCTAGAAGATTCTTTGAACCTACGCCTTCTCAATCGCCATGCTCGTAAACTTTCCCTTACAGAAGCAGGTGAACGTTTTTACAATGAATGTTCTCCTCTGCTTAGCCGCTTAGCGTCAGCCGCAGAGGAGTTAACCGATGAGTGCCGAGGGGCTGCGGGTAAAATTCGTATTACCGCGCCTTCAAACCTGACTAAGCGCATGATGATGCCTATGTACAATGCCTTTATGGCTAAGTACCCTGACATCAATATTGAGCTAACGACCAGCAACCACGCCGATCAGTTGGACCCAACTGAGTGGGATGTCATTTTTCGAGTTGGTCCGCAGCGTGACTCTAGTCTAATCGCGCGCAAAATCAGCTCAGTGGCTGATATTCTGGTCGCTAGCCCTGAATATCTGAAATTAAATCCAGAACCTAAGCACGCAGAAGATCTGCATCACCACTCTTTGCTTAAAGGATCGCCACTACTTAAATGGCAGCTGTCGAACAATAGCGGTGAAACGGTTATCAATAATGATAAAGGCCGCTTCCAAGCCAACACCTTAGACGTAGTAAGAAGTTCATGCTCTTCAGGTTTAGGCATCACTCTTATGCCTGATGTCATGCTGAGGGAGTACATTGAGGATGGTAGCTTAGTACGCGTGCTTGAAGACTGGAGTGCTAACCCACGCGATATCTATATGCTCTATAACCATAAAGATCATCTACCAGAAAAAGTCCGTTTGTTTATTGATTTTGTTATTGCTTACAATCTTCACTAGGGTCTGTTGACCTAATCAAGCGCCAAAAGTAAAAAAGCTTGGTAATCACCAAGCTTTTTTTAATTCTTACAGATACTCGACGAACTTACTCAAATCCCGCTCTGGTACTTTCATTGGTGTGCAACCTGGCGTACCAAGATAAAGGAAACCAACAATTTCATCGTCACCTTCGAGATTAAACGCTTGGTGCACTTCTTGGTGGAACATCCACTTGCCCGAACGCCAGAATCCCTGAAAACCTTGAGCAACCGCTGTCATCTGCATAGCTTGAACGGCGCAACCTGCTGAAAGGTATTGTTCTAGCGCCGGCACTTTCTCATGTTCGGTCACTTTAGCAATAACAGTAATCACCATTGGGGCACGAAACGGCGCATTTTTCACCTTGTCCACAACGGCTTGTTCACTGTCCTCAGCTTGTGCAGCTTTGACTAGAATGTCAGACAATTTGTTGAGCCCCTCACCTTGCGCAATAACAAAGCGCCAAGGAGTCAAACCTGCATGATCTGGCGCTCTTAGTCCTGCGCGAATAATGTTTTCCAGCGCTTTTCCTTCTGGAGCAGGCTCAGACAACTTTGCGATTGAGCGACGGTTCAACAATAAATCTAGAGCATCCATGAGACTTCCTTTTTAGTTTCTTGTTTTTCTTGATAATAACGCCCATAAACGAAAAAGGCGAACCCATTGGTTCGCCTTAGTAGAGCTTTGGTTTTAGCCGTAGAACTTAGCGCCAATGCCTGCTCGCGTGAGTAAACCATCACATGGAGCGAATCGATCGCCATATTTCTGCGCATGCTCGTTCATGATTTCCACCAATTTTTCGATTCCAATTTGATCCATATAACGGAATGGACCTCCTAGGAATGGAGGGAAACCGATACCGAAAATAGCACCAATATCACCGTCTCTTGGGCTGCGAATGATGCCTTCGTCTAAACAGCGAACCGCTTCATTGAGCATTGGTAGTACACAACGCATAGCGATGTCTTTCTCAGCAAGCTTAGATTCTGGGCTCAAGCTCAGTAACTTATATACTGACTTGTCGACTTCTTTCTTTTTGCCTTTGTAGGTATAGAAACCTTTACCGCTCTTACGTCCTTTACGGTCATCATTGAGCAGTTTGTCAAACACATCTGGCCCTTGGAAACGTTCACCGAGCTCAGCGACTAAAATAGGCATAATTTTGGCTCCAATATCAACGCCTACTTCATCCAGTAGAGTGATTGGCCCAACAGGGAAACCAAAGTTAAGCAGCGCAGTATCAAGCT
Source organism: Vibrio tubiashii ATCC 19109 (assembly GCF_000772105.1). Taxonomy (NCBI): domain Bacteria; kingdom Pseudomonadati; phylum Pseudomonadota; class Gammaproteobacteria; order Vibrionales; family Vibrionaceae; genus Vibrio; species Vibrio tubiashii. Next base: position 1,027,063 of record NZ_CP009354.1, on the reverse strand, counting down.
GCTCGATTGGCTCTCCAGTCAACAGAACTTGCGCCGCTTCATTCATGTAGGGCGCTAAGATTCTGTTTACGTAGAAACCCGCACAATCTTTAACCACAATCGGCGTTTTGCCTTGCTTGCGCGCAAATTCCACTACCGTTGAAATCGTTTCATCCGAAGTGCCTTGATGAGGAATGACCTCTACTAATGGCATTTTCTCTACCGGACTGAAATAGTGTAGACCGACGACGTTTTCCGGGCGCTCCGCTTTCTCAGCAATCTGATGAATTGGCAAAGACGAAGTATTAGTCGCGAAAATGGTGCTATCTTTGGCGTTACTCTCGATATCTGCCACCATTTGTTGCTTAAGGTTGAGATCTTCGAATACCGCTTCAATAACAATATCGGTGTGGTTAAAGCGAGTAAAATCTGTCCCACCAGAAAGCTGCAACATTTTACTTTGCAGTTGCGCTTTAGAGAGGATGTGACGTTTTCTTTGCTTCTCAAACAGTTTGTAATTGTATTTGAGCGCGTTAAGTACACCGTCATTAGACACATCTTTGATTCGAACAGGCACTTTTGCTTTAGCCACACTGACATGACTAATCCCTGCGCCCATAAGGCCACCGCCTAGAACCGCTGCTCTTGCAATAGGTTTAGGTTGAGCATCACCGCCGTGCTCTTTTTTCATCTCTGTGGTTGCAAAGAAGATCGAACGTAGCGCTTTTGACTCAGAGGTCATCACTAGCTCACCAAAACGCTCAGCTTCTTTCTTCTGACCTTTTTCAAAGCCCTTTTCGAGACCAAAGCGAATCACTTGCAAAATAGCGTCAGCTGCTGGGTAGTTTCCACGAGTTTTATCATTTGTCTTTTTAGCGGCTTGCTCAAAAATCACTTTGCGGCCTAAGCCAGTATTTGAGATTAGCTTCTCTTTGGTTGAGACCTTACGTTTCGCTTTTTTCTTACCCGCATGTTTTTCGACAAAGCTTTTCGCAACATCAAGCAGAACCGTGTGAGGAACGACCGCATCTGCCACACCCAGTTTTTTCGCTTTCTTTGCTCGAAGCTGTTTGCCAGTAAGAATCATATCTAATGATGGCAACAAACCAATCAAACGAGGCAGTCGCTGAGTACCGCCCGAGCCAGGCAATAGGCCGAGCTGTACTTCTGGCAAACCTAAACGGGTTTTTTCTGAATCACTACACACACGGTAATCACAAGCCAATGCGAGCTCTAGTCCACCTCCTAAACAAGGACCGTGAATAGCAGCCACCACCGGATAAGGCAAATCTGAAAGCTGCTGGAACATTTGCTGACCTTTTTCTGCCAATGCTTGCGCTTCCTTAGCACTAGTACAAGCATCAAGCATACGTACGTCGGCACCCGCAATGAAGTTATCTGGTTTCAATGAATGAACCACCAAACCTTTAATTGCCGCACCTTTCTCCGCAAGTTGAGCGAAGATCGCTTCCATTTCTTCAGCAAAAGCGGCTTGAAGGGTATTCATCTTCTCGCCAGGAACATCAATAGAGAGCCAAGCGATATCTTGATCATCAATGGATAAGTTAAATGCAGTTTTGTCGCTCATTACTCTACCTCCAGTACCATAGCTGCGCCTAAACCGCCTGCGGCACAGGCTGTATTCAATGCTAAACCACCACCTCTTCGTTGCAGTTCACGCAACGTTTGAGTGATCATGCGCGCGCCTGTCGCAGCGAATGGGTGACCGTACGCAATCGAGCCACCTAACACATTGAATTTATCCATATCAATTTCGCCAATCGCTTTGGAGCGACCCAGCTTCTCTTGGGCAAATTTATCGCTTGCGAACATCTTAACGTTTGAAAGCGCCTGCGCAGCAAAGGCTTCATGCATATCGATTAACGTCAGATCTGAGAGCTCGATACCCGCGCGTTCGAGCGCCATCGGCGTTGCGTAAGAAGGCCCCATAAGCATGTCCTTCTCTACACCAATTGCAGAGAAAGCATAAGAGCGGATGTAACCCATGATATCTAATCCTAGCTCCTTCGCTTTGCCTTCGCGCATCAACATGATTGCCGCAGCACCATCGGTAAGAGGCGTACTGTTGGCCGCGGTTACACTGCCGTACTGGCGGTCAAATGCAGGACGAAGTTTTGCGTAACCCTCAATCGTCGAATCTTCACGAATATTGTTATCTTTAGCGATCCACTTCTTATAAGGTTCAGGGAATGCCGTCATCACTTCCCCTTCTATCTTGCCATCATTCCAAGCTTGAGCTGCAAGCGTATGAGAACGGTGAGCAAGTTCATCTTGTGCCTGACGAGTAATGCCATGCGATTTCGCCATTTGCTCCGCCGTTTGACCCATTGATAAGCCAGTAGAATACTCAGCGACTGCAGGCGGTACTGGCATCAAATCTTTCAATGACAGAGTTTTAAGAATATTAAGCTTTTGACTGAGCGTCTTGGTTTTACTCAGAGCTAGCAGGTTTGCCGCTAGTTTCTTCGAAACACCAATTGGCAGAACAGAAGAGGAGTCCGCGCCACCAGCAATACCCACATCAATGGTTCCCGCCATAATGCTTTCGGCAACGTTTACGGCTGATTGGAAGCTCGTCGCACAAGCACGAGTCACGCTGTAGGCATCGGTATTAATGTCCATCCCCGTTCCAAGCACGATCTCACGTGCAATGTTTGGTGCTTCAGGCATTTGTACAACCTGACCAAACACAACCTGCTCAATGAGTTTTGGATCGATTTCAGTGCGAGCAAGCATATCACTCACGACCATTTTTCCGAGGTCTACCGCCGGGACTTGACTAAATTCTGTACTTTGACGTGCAAACGGTGTTCGCAATCCTGCGACAATCGCTACACGTTCTCCTGAGCGAGTTTTCACTTCCTGCTTGCCCATTGTTGCTCCTTAATAAATAGAGGTCTGACCAGAATCATTGTAACGAGAATGTTAATTCAATCAAACGGTCGTTTGAATAAACGTGACTTACGACAGATTACGCTGCTTATCAGCCAATGGCGATAAATAACACTGGACTAAGAGATAACTTGATAAAATAGGTGTAACTTATAGGTAGAATGGTTGTCGTAGAGATTGCTGGCAAAAAAAAACCACACAAGACTGTGTGGTTGGAATATATAAAGCAATTAACTTACGCCAATTGAAATAATCAGTTTCCTGATTAGGAGAAAGTAAAGTCAGCCTTCAAAAGGAAGTGTCATCTTGCTCAACTTGTCAGTGTAAACACCGACTAGATGACAGGTGTTACTATAACCTTTCGAGTGTGCCAGATTTTGAAATAGATCAATTTTAAGTGGAAAACTAGCTAACAGATGCTGTTATATTTCACTTCACCTATTCACAACATCAATTACTGCGCTTTTATTGCGGCGTCTAATCAAGCAATAACTTTAGCTTGCTAAGTAATGAATATGTACCACTGCCCTGCTAGTCGCAGTGACAACAACAATAAAATCACAGAGCAACGAGGGAGGCTCCTGTGTCAATCATCAACTTTTTTGGAAAGAAAAAGTCCAATGATCCGGTCAACTCGGATATGGACAGACAAAGAAAATACGAAGCGCTCGTCAGGGCCTATCACAGAGACTTATACAGGTACGCCTATTGGTTGTGTAAAGATCCAACCATCGCAGAAGACCTAGTACAAGAAACTTGCCTGCGTGCATGGAAATCTCTAGATAGCTTGCAAGACGAAAAAGCGGCTAAATCTTGGCTTATCACCATATTAAGACGAGAAAATGCGCGCCGTTTTGAGCGCAAACAATTTGATCTGGTAGATATCGACGACCATGGCAACGATGCTAAGGTTTCAGACGATCCTCACCATCAAACTCAATGGGTTCAAGCTCAGATAATGAAGCTTGAGGAGGATTATCGCGAGCCACTGTTCCTCCAAGTTGTGGGGGGATTCAGCGGTGAAGAAATCGGCGAGATACTCGGTCTTAATAAGAATACGGTAATGACTCGGCTGTTTAGGGCGAGGAACCAGTTAAAAGAGATGTTAGATTCAGAGAATACACATAGGGGGCAGCAAAATGGATGAATTAGAATTTCGCCGACGCATCATGTCCGATCCTAAACACAGAGATAGTGAGATATGTGCGGCAATAAAAGAAAGTGAGCAAAACGCACAGTTCGCTGATGAAGTCCTCGATCTCGACAAACAGATTGCAAAAGCTATGGCAGTCGACGTACCTGAAGATCTGGCTGATAAGATTTTGTTTAATCAGACGTCTGTCACCAGAGATAACGTTGTGCGACCAAACTTTGCTCGCAAGGCGATGGCAATGGCAGCTTCGGTAGCCTTTGTGGCAGGTTTGCTGGTTGGCCAGCTAAATTGGAGTAATCTGGTTGTCTCTCCAGCGCAAGCGAGCTTAGCAACGACGGCGCTTCAGCATGTCGTTGATGAGAAGCCATTTATCCAAAATCTTGATGAGCAGGTCAAATCATCACAAATCAACGCCAAGATGATGCCTTTTGACCACCAACTATCTGAAACCTTTCCGTACCATGTGTATTACTTAAACCACTGCGGCTTCGGTAAATCCAATGCGCTACATATGGTATTCAGAGGGGAAAAAGGCAAAGTCACATTGTTCTTAACCGGGATTCCATCTAACCAAACGGTCGACTTTAATGAAGACGGTATGGCTGGGGTTGTGGAACCAATGGGAGATACCAGCATGATCATCGTCGGTGACGAAGGTGAAGATGTGGCTAAGATCGCTGAAAGCATATCTAAAATCATCAAACCGATGATTTAACAAAATCGCAACAATTTGTGACCCACGTCATGGCTTGAGCAATCTGTTTGAGCCATTTTTTTAGCATAAAATTAGAGTCAAGACTCTAAAAAGACGTTTTTTGCAGCATTTTCCTGCCAGATAACCATCATTTCCATAATTTTATCACCCTGATCGGCAATGGTCGGATTTCTATATCTTATACTTGAGTCTAGTATCAGCCACCACTGAGCTTTTGCTCAAATTTTATCGTCCACTTAGAGACGAACAAAAAGGAAAAAGCAAAAATGAACAAGACGCGTCTGTTTAAAAAATCACTATTAGCAGTGACAATCGCAACTACTACTTTAGCTTCGCAGCAAGCTCTCGCTGCCGGTTTCCAACTTAACTCTCAATCTGCAACAGGCCTAGGCCGTGCATTTGCAGGTGATGCTGTTATCGCAGATAACGCTTCAGTTATGTCACGTAACGCTGCAGCAATGTCGCTATTTGACCGTACTGAAATTTCTGTTGGTTTTAACGTTATTGACTCAAAAGTTGAGATCAAAGACGCTACTTACACTTCACCACTACCAGGTAGTACTCCAACTTCACTAGACAACACAACAAATGACGCAACATCTGTTGTTCCAAACCTATACATTGTTCATCCAGTAAATGAGCAGTTTGCTGTTGGCCTAGGTATTTACTCTAACTTTGGTACTACCAACGAGTTTGATAGTAACTGGGGCAAAGGCACTGGCACTGTTATCACAGGTGGCGCAGAACCAGTTGTGGTGCCTGGTGCGGACGGATTTGGTGGTGTTACTAACGTAACCACTACAAACATTGCCTTACTTGGTTCGTATCGTATCAACGAGCAATGGAGTGTAGGTGGCGGCCTTGATATCATCTATGGTGAAGGTGAGCTGAAGCGCCAGTCAGAAATGAATGTGCTCGCGGGTACAACACCGACAGGAACTACAAGTACTCAACAACTAATGGATATTGATGCATCAGGTTGGGCAGTTGGCTTCAACCTAGGCACTGTGTTTGAATTGGATGAAAATAACCGTTTCGGTTTAAGCTACCACTACAGCCCAGAAAAAGAAGTAAGTGGTACTGTGACTTACAATACCCAGTCAAATATTGGTGATCTAAAGATCCCACTGCCTGATATGTTTGAGTTCTCTGGTTACCACCGCATTGAAGATACTAAATTTGCAGTACACTACAGCGTGCAGTGGATCGGTTGGAGTGCATTTGACCGCCTAGCAACAACTAATGGTACTGAGATCAAAGAGTACAAATGGAAAGACACTTTCCACTACTCAATCGGTGGTACTTACTACGTCAATGAAAACTGGGAAGCGCGCGTAGGCTACATGTTTGATGAAGGCGTACAAGATGAGCTAACTTCGGTATCTGTACCTGATTCAGATCGTCAATGGTTCTCTGCGGGTGCAACATACCACATCAACAAAGACCAAGCACTTGACTTAGGCTTCACTTACCTAGTAGGTAAAGACAAGCAAGTTAATGATACGATTAGCACTGTTAAGCTCGATACTACAACCAAAGCAACAGCGATGCTATTTGGTGTTCAATACACGCACAAATTCTAAGCTAAGCTTACAATACAAACCCAAAGGTCAGCATTCGCTGGCCTTTTTCTTTTGGTACATCACTTTAAATCTGCGTTTCTTCAATTCGTTTGGCTTTGCTATTCCCCAAGTTTTAGCTTACACGCGTACTCTATAATCGGTATTGGCGCTACAAATGTTCGCTGAAAAATCAAAACATTAAGTTAACATCCAGTATTAATATCTATAAATACCCACAATATCTATATAAAACTCCAAAAAGCATCGGTACAGTGTTTTTAATTTTTAAAGTAATAGCTCTAACTCTATGATCGCTCGACACAAATACAATCAGTTCAGCGAACATTACAATGAAAACGAATAAGACTCTTCTATCACTTGCTGTTGCATGTGGCCTAGTGGCTACCTCTTCAAGCGTAAACGCAGCAGGCTTTCAGCTAGCAGAATACTCAGCAACAGGTCTAGGCCGTGCTTACGCTGGTGAAGCTGCGATGGCAGACAACGCAAGTGCACAGTGGCGCAACCCTGCCATGCTGACTTACCTAGAAGGTACGCAAATCTCTACTGGTGCGATTTATGTAAACCCGAACATCGATGTTAATGGCCAAGTATCTCATCAGGCACTAGGAAGTACCTCAGCTTCGGCGAACGATTTTGCTAACGATGCAATCATTCCAAACCTATACATTTCTCATCGCTACTCAGACAAACTGGCTGTTGGTTTCGCTTTAGGAACTAACTACGGTATGGAAACCAATTTAGGCACTGATTTCGCGGCCTCTCATTTTGGTAACGAAGCCAGCATTACTACAATGGAAGCGAACCTAAACCTAGCTTACAAACTGAATGACGACGTGAGTGTGGGTGGTGGCGTTCGCTATGTTATGGGTGAAGGTAGCTTCGGTGCAACTGCTCCAAGTAAGAATGCTCTAAACCTTTCAAAAGGTACAACACTAAAATATATGGAAGGTGACGATACCTCTTGGGGTTGGCAAGTCGGCACGGCTTGGCAGATCAATGATGCTCACCGCCTAGGTTTTGCTTATAAATCAGAAGTGATGATGGACTTCGAAGGCTACGCGAAGGGTCTGACTTTCGGAAACCACAAGCCGGGTAAGCTAGCAATCGCTCTTCCTGCGACTGCCGAGATTGCAAGTTTTCACCAACTGTCTGAGCAACTTGCCATTCATGCAAGTATTAACTGGACAGACTGGAGCTCTTTTAAAGAACTCAATGCTCAGTTTAACGATGGTAGCTCTGACCTAATTAAATCTGAAAACTGGGAAGACAACTACCGCTTTGCTTTGGGTACCACCTATCAGCTAGATTCGAAGCTAGCGCTACGTTCTGGCATTGCTTACGATATGTCAGCTGTATCAGATAAAAACCGTACTGCTACCATTCCAGAAACTGATCGTACATGGCTGAGTTTAGGTGCAACTTACCAAGCGACTAAGGCTCTTACGTTTGATGCAGGCTTTACATACATCATCGCTAAAGATGCACCGATTAACGAACCTCGCGATGCGTCTGACCAAACAGCTGCTGCAATTGGTGGCGCATTCAATGGCGAAGTTTCAGGTGATGTATGGCTAATCGGTCTACAAGCGAACTACACTTTCTAATCAAAAGAATACTATAGAAAGCAAAAAGGCTTGGTTTAACCCAAGCCTTTCTTCTAACAATCTATCGACGATTAAAACTCTTCTAAATACTCGTCCAAGTATTCTTCTTCTTCATGATTGTAATCATCTTTCTCTATCTCCGCATTGTAGTCTTGACGCTGAAGATAAGCATCACGAGCCACTGCATACGGGTCAGGAGAATTGTCGAGTAGAGCTTCTTGATTGACTAAAGCGGCGCGAGTTTCCATCCCCTCCAATGCCCACTTACCTAAACCTGCCCAGAAGTTAAGGAAAGAGAGTGGTACATACATCTTATCAACGGTATCAGTCGCCTCTCGTACTGTCCAAGGTCCATAACCTGGTACCATCACGTAAGGACCATTGCCAACGCCATAGTGCCCGATTGCATCACTAAATGATTTCTCATTGTGATCAGTAATGCCTGCCTCAGAGGCAATATCGATTAACCCCCCAACACCGATAGTGGAGTTGATCCAAAAGCGATTGAAGTGATCGAGCGCCTTTTCGCCATTACCCATAATCAGATTGTTGACCATGCTCGATGGCTCATCGAGGTTACCTAAAAAATTGCTGATACCGGTTCGAATTGGCGAAGGCACATAATTTACGTAAGCCAGAGAAACTGGCCTAACTAAGTATGGATCCAGATAGTCATAGTTGAATGTCCACATAGAGCGGTTAAAACTCTCCATAGGGTCATAAACATCGGTTTCGCTGAATGCAGATTCGTCTTCGGGCGCTGACGCACACCCGGCCAACCCAAGGGATAGCAACAATATCCATATCTGCGGCTTTATTTTTCTCATTATTATCAATCCATAAAAAAGGCCGGTAATGTTACCGGCCTTCGTCAACTCATAATCAATAACTATTAATATTGACTATCAATCATAACTTCAACTGGTTCGCCCATTCTAACGGCTTCGCTCTCACCAAACCAGTCCCCTTGTTTGGTTGCAACGTTACCATCACTGTCTATACGTACGCGTACCATCAAAGATTCAAGAGAAGAGAGCTTTCTATCTTCTATCATGCTATTGCCATCATCTAAGACAACGGTACGTGGGAAAGTTCCAAGCGGGTATCTCGCTGCTGCTACTGGCATTGGTGAACCATCTGCAGTATGTACCGAAACAATCAGAGAAGCGTTAGGATCGGCCTTAACCGCATCACCTAGTGTGATGCTTACAGATACAGATTTACCTGTACCGACTTGCTGACCCATTTGTTTCTGCGCGTTCTCGATACTTCTAGATAGCATTTCGTAACGGCTATCTTTCGGGCCAATCATTTGCTGCATAACACTCCAGTAACGGACCGCTGCAGGATAATCTTTTCGCTCATACGCATCAAATGCCAAAAGTGAGAATACTCGCAAATCAACATAATCTTGCTGTACTAGCTGACCTAGTAAACGGCGAGCCTTATCTTGATCGGTATCGTCTTGCGATAGCATTAGCGCTTGAGCATAGCCCAACATCACATCAGGATTGTCCGACTCAAGGTTGTATGCCTTCTTCATCGCACCCACTGCTGTGGCGACATCGCGGTTAGCCAATGCAATACGACCTAGTAATAGCCAGCCAGTTGAATCATCTGGTTGATAGTGAAGACGTGTACGTAGCGCTAGAGTAAGATCCTGCATTTCATCATCACTAAGAGCCGTCCCATCTGGTGACATTAGCTTTTTAGATAACGCAGGTAAGTTAGCACTAACTTCTTGCCACTGCTGCACATCTTCAGACGCGCCAAACTTGAAGTACAAGCCATAAGATAGACCAATGACCAGTAGTGTTGAAGGAACAAGCACAGCCATTGCAGAGATGCTGCTCTCTTGCTTTTGCTTCTCTTGGCTTGGAATATCGTCAAGCAACGACTGTTTAAGATCTTCGATTAACTCTTGTTGGTCTTCAACTAAGCCTTCATCTGTCTCTTCTTCTAGCTCTTCTAAGCGGTCTTTGTAAAACGCTTTATTGAGTTCGTCACGAAGCTGCTCATCGTTGTTTGATTTCTTCTTGATAAAAGGTAGTGCAATCAGCAAAACGCTCACCGCAACTAGAATGACAGAAGCTATCCAAAATAGTGTCATTACTGCTTATCTCCATCATTCTTTTCATCAAGCAACGCTTTTAGGCGTGCTTCTTTTTCTGAATCCCACTGCTGTTCGTCGTCTTCTGTAACGTCTACTTTGCGTTTTCGACTACGAACTAGGATAAATCCAAACCCAAACAGCACGACAGCAATCGGACCAAGCCATAAGATAGACGTCGCAATCGTGAATGGCGGATTGTAGGTAACGAAGTTGCCGTAGCGAGCAATCATATAATCAATGATCTCTTGCTTTGATTTACCCTCTTTGGTCATTTCATAGACTTTTTCACGCAAATCGACCGCAAGTTCAGCGTTGGAATCAGCAATGGTGTTGTTCTGACACTTAGGGCAGCGCAGTGTATCGCCGAGCTCTTTAAACTGAAGCTCTTGCTCTAAAGAATCGAACTCGTGAATTTCAATCGCTGCTTGCGCTGACATTGCAAAGCTTAAGCTAGCCACTAGCGCAATCATCCATTTCTTCATGATTTCGCCTCCGCTAGCATCGCTTCGTACATCGGCTTAAGCGTTTCATTCCAGTTGCGATCATTAACATCACCGACGTGACGGTAACGAATAATTCCGTTGGCATCGATAAGGAAGGTCTCTGGCGCGCCATAAACACCCAAGTCTAGGCCTAGCATACCATTGCCATCGAACAAACTAATCAGGTAAGGGTTACCGAGATCAGTCAACCAACCAACGGCTTTATCGCGCTGATCTTTGTAGTTCAGGCCGATGATTTTGACGCCTTGGTCTGCCAGTTCATTTAGGTATTGGTGCTCGGCATAACAGGTCGGACACCAAGTCGCCCACACATTAAGCAATAGCGGCTCACCTTTAAAGATCGCTTGGTCGTAAAGCTTACCCGGTTCGGCTAAATCTTCTAAACGAAACTCAGGCACCTCTTTACCCACTAAAACTGACTCAAGTTTCGTTGGATCGTCACCATGTTGGTTTTTCACTAGCTGGGTCGCAAAGACTGCGACCAAGCCCAAAAATGCCACTAAGGGGATAAATAAAAACTTCTTATTCATTATGCCTCCTGCTTTTTAGCACTTTTTCTAAAGCGGTAGCGCTTGTCACTGATTGCGATTGCACCACCGAGTGCCATCAACAATGACCCAGCCCAAATCCAGCGAACAAACGGTTTGTGGTAAATACGCACCGCCCATGATTTGTTGTCATCAAGGCGCTCACCCATTGCAATGTACAAGTCACGAGTGACACCACGATCAATGGCCGCTTCCGTCATCATAGAACGCGCTGTGGTGTAAAAACGTTTCTCTGCATGCAGGGTGTTGACGTATTTACCATCTCGCGTGATCTTAAAGTCCGCGATGTAACCATCATAGTTTGGACCATCTTTGTCACGAAGACCTTCAAAATGGAAATCGTAGCCTTGAATCTGGATATGTTCACCTGGCGCTAAACGAACATCACGCTCAATACTGTAGTTTTGCACCATCGCAATGCCAATAACACTCACCGCTAAACCTAGATGGCCTAACATCATTGCCCAGTGACTGCGTTGTAGCTTTTTAACACCTTCCATAAATGGATGGCGGTGGGTCGCGCGCTCGTACAATTCAAAAGCGTGTAAGCAGATAATCCACAGAGACATTACCCAACCTAGGTAAGCCATAAATAGGAAGTGTTCAGAGAAGATAGTCACAAACACACCCGCCAATACCAGTGAGATAACACCTGAAATTAGCATTGGCTTCTTAAGCGCTGATAGGTTGTCACGCTTCCAACGGATAAGCGGACCGATACCCAATAGGAATGCAAATGGGATCATCAACCACGCAAATAGCATGTCAAAGAATGGCGCACCGATGGATACGGAGCCTAAACCAATCTGCTTGTGTACAAGAGGTAGAAGTGTACCAACTAGCACTACCACAAGCGCAGCAATCAATAGAACGTTGTTAGCCAACAACGCGTTTTCACGTGACACTAGGTCAAAATTACCACGTACTCTTACCGATGCACCTTTTAGTGCGAATAGAAGTAATGAGCCGCCAATAACAAAGACTAGGAAGCCAAGGATAAACATGCCTCGCGATGGATCGGAAGCAAACGCGTGTACCGATACTAAAATACCTGAACGTACCAAGAAGGTGCCTAACAAACTCAGCGAGAACGCGGAGATAGCCAATAGTACTGTCCACGCTTTAAATGTACCGCGTTTTTCGGTAACCGCTAAAGAGTGCATCAAGGCGGTACCCGCAAGCCAAGGCATAAATGAGGCGTTTTCTACTGGATCCCAGAACCACCAGCCACCCCAGCCAAGCTCGTAATACGCCCACCAAGAGCCAAGCGCGATACCTAAAGTTAGGAATAGCCAAGCGGCCGTTGTCCAAGGACGAGACCAGCGTGCCCATGCAGTATCCAAACGACCTGTCATCAGAGAAGCAATTGCAAATGAGAAAGCGACCGAGAAGCCAACATAACCCATATAGAGCATTGGCGGGTGAATGATTAAGCCCGGGTCTTGGAGCAATGGGTTTAGATCGCGACCATCAACCGGGAAGAACGGTAAAGTACGCAGGAATGGGTTCGACGTAAGGATGATAAACAGTAGGAAACCTACTGTGATCATGCCCATAACGGCAAGTACACGTGCAACCGATTCTTGTGGCATACCACGACTGAACGTCGCAACCGCGACCGTCCATGCAGCTTGGATCAATACCCAAAGTAACAATGAGCCTTCATGCGCGCCCCAAACCGCGGTTAGACGGTAATACCACGGCAACTGGCTATTAGAGTTGCTCGCAACATAGTTAAGCGTAAAGTCGTTGGTATAGAAAGCCCATAGCAAGATTGCAAATGAAACGGCAAGTAGCAAGAACATGCCCCAAGACAAAGGTCTGGCGCTGTTCATAAGTAAAGTGTTGTTTTTAGAAGCACCAACCAAAGGCAGAATACTTAGCAATACTGCTAATGCCAGTGAGATGATCAGTGCAAAGTGACCAATTTCAGCAATCATTGACCGCTTCCTTGTTTTTGTTGTTCTGAGTATTGCAATGGTTCATGGGTTTTCTTCATTGCTTCTGCGATTTCTGGCGGCATGTACTCTTCATCGTGCTTAGCCAATACTTCAAAAGCTTCAACTGTAGTCGCATCTTTTAACACGCCCTGAGCAACAATACCCTGCCCTTCACGGAACAAATCTGGAAGAATGCCGTCGTAAACAATCGTTACTGTTGGACCGACATCATGCAAGTCGAACGACACACGTAGAGACTCAGAGTCACGCTTAACAGAGCCAACCACAACCATACCACCAATGCGAAGGCGCTGACCGACCTCAGGTTTAGTCCCATCAGGTTTACCATTCACAAGCTCTGTCGGAGTATAGAAAAGGTCCATATTCTGGTTCAATGCATATAGCATCAAACCAATCGTGGCACTGATACCGATAAAGATCGCAAGAACAATGCCGAGCCTCTTTTTACGTCTTGGGTTCATAATGTGTTCTCCAAATTTTTCGCCGCATCAATTCGAGCTTGTCTGTCTATTTTCGCTTGTACCTCGCCGAGGAGAGATTGACCTCTTCTCACACTCAATACTAACAAGACAATCATCACACCGAACGTGACACCAAATGCTGTCCAGACATAACCGGCATAGCCGCCCATGGCAAAGAAATCACTCAAAGATTCAAAATGCATGTTTAACTCCCTCTCTGAGACTTATCTGCTGCTAACTTGATCACCCAAGGGCGATGGCTCTCTTTACTAATAATTTCGTTACGGAAACGAATCATGGTGACGGAGGCAAAGAAGAAAGCGAAGCCAAAAATGTTCAGTAGCAAAGGCCACAACATATTGCTTGAGATAGATGGTTTCTCAAACTTAGTAATGGTTGCGCCTTGGTGAAGAGTGTTCCACCACTCTACAGAGAAGTGAATGATAGGTAAGTTCACCACACCAACGATTGCCAAAATACCCGCCGCTTTTGCCGCTGTTTTTTGGTCATCAAAGGCATGGTAAAGAGCAATAACACCCAAGTAGAGGAAAAGAAGGATAAGCTCAGAAGTTAAACGCGCATCCCATACCCACCATGTACCCCACATTGGTTTACCCCAGATCGCGCCAGTTAGTAGCGCAATAAAGGTGTAGACCGCACCAATAGGTGCCATGGCAGACGCTGCCATATCTGACAAACGAACTTGCCAGACGATACCAATGAAAGCTGCGATAGCCATAGACATATAAACGCCCATAGACCAAATAGCAGAAGGCACATGAATATAGATGATTCGAAAGCTATCGCCTTGCTGATAATCAGAAGGTGCGAAAGCTAACCCCCATACTGTGCCGACGGTTAAACACACCAGCGCCAGTACAGAGAACCAGGGCAAAAGCTTACCGCAAAGCTGGTAGGCTGATTCGGGCTTGGCATAAGGATGGAGCCATTTCCACATCGTCGTTCTCACTCTTACTTCAAGTTCGTTTAACTTTTTCGTTAAACAATTATTAGTTTTGTAATTTATAGAAAGGGGATTTTTCGTGCTTGATCAAAAACAACTAATTGACACTTACTCGCAGTGCAGCACTAATTGCAAACGGCGTAAGGGTCATCGCCCCCATAAACATAGCGCCAAGAATTGCTAACTGTCCGTTGTACGCCATCCCAAGTGACGCAGCATCAATCGCCGACGTCGCAAAAATCAAAATTGGGATATACAGCGGCAAAACGAGCAAACTAAGCAACACGCCCCCTTTTTGTAACCCTACTGTCAGTGCAACACCAATAGCCCCAATAAAGCTGAGCGTTGGTGTGCCGACGAGTAGCGTCAGTACCACGGCTAACCAAGTATTGAAATCTAAAGACAGCAATATGGACAACAGTGGGCTTATCAGAATCAATGGCAAACCTGTCAAAAGCCAGTGCGCAATCACTTTTGAAATGACCACTACCGGCAATGGGACAGGCATCAACATCATCTGTTCCAATGCGCCATCTTGAAAGTCATCACGAAACAGACGTTCAAGAGACAATAAAGCAGAGAGTAGCGCTGCAACCCAAACAATCCCCGCCGCGATCCTAGCCAGCAAGTTGGGCTCTGGACCAATACTCAATGGAAACAGCGTAATAACAATAATAAAAAACCACAGAGGGTTAAAAATATCGGCTTGGCGACGAAAGGCAATCAGCAGCTCGCGTCTGATAATACTATTTATGGTGCCGAGCATGATTAGTTACCTAGTTTAATTTTTCTGAGTTTAGGGTTATCCGCAAACATATCTTGGTGCGTGGTAAGCATGACAATGCCACCGTTTTCTGCGTGCTGAAGAAACAGCGACTCAAGCACTTTCACACCTTGCTTATCAATTGCAGTCAAAGGCTCGTCAAGAATCCACAATTTGTGATCACTTAGCCACAAACGTGCTAAAGCGACTCGACGCTGCTGCCCTGCAGATAACTGAGCCACGGGTACATCTTCACGACCTGCAAGCCCTACCTTAGTTAATGCGTTATAAATGGTTTGCTTGTCGACAGGCTTACGTGAATGGATACTTAAATAGAAACGCAAATTTTCATAAGCGGTAAGCTCACGTTTCACACCGGTTTGATGACCAAGGAACAGGAGGTCTTGGTGGAAAGCATCTCGGTTGGATTCTATGTTCTCACCGTTCCAGTAAATCTCACCATTGTCGCGATCACCAAGCCCAGTGATGATGCGCAGTAGCGTTGTTTTACCTGTTCCGTTACGTCCTTCGACTTGAACTAATTCACCAGAATCTATGGTAAAAGAAAGGGATTCAAAGAGAATTCTTTCATCTCTTATTGCTGTCAGTTGAGATACTTCTAACATTTGCTATCACTAGATAAACTTCGAGCTAGTATCTTACCACAGCCTTTTAACCACAAAATAGAATTAGACCTATACGAATCACGAAACTAAGTAAGAATCTGTTAATAATCAAACATAAATCTTATTAACTACCACTAAATGGTTACATTCAAAAATAAAAAAGTGCCCGAAGACACTTTTTATGCAACCTATCTTTTGGCACTTCGTTTTTTTGCAGCAAATTTTTGCTGTGGAGGACGAGTTTCTAGAGGAGGGACTTTCTCTTTACCAGAGATTTTGTTTTGCAAAGACATCATCAGCTCAGCTTCGGCCTTTGGTAACTCACACTCTTGAATAAGCTCGTTGACGTCAGCACCTAGCTGAACCATCTTGCTTGCCCTTGAGTATAGGCGACCATCACTATCAGCTTGTTCTAGTTCTGTAATGCGCTCATTTAAATGCTGAATGATATCTTGCTGTTCACTGACCTTTTGACCAAGCCCAACAACCACTGAGCGTACTTCAAGTAATTGTTTATTCGCTTTTTGTAGCTCTTTGTCTAGATGACGATTTTGTTGGCGTAAATGTTCTGCTGAACGAATCTGACCTCGTTTAAGACGAAACAAGGCTAAGCAGATAAACAAAAAAACTAACGCGACTGCTCCAGCCATAACTGGAGCACTGGTCATCCAACTACTGTCCATTATAGGTGAGCCATCTCATCCCACTCTTCATCAGTCAGTAGCTTGTTAAGGTCAACCAAGATAAGTAGCTTACCATCACGGTTACTAACACCTTGGATAAACTTAGCACTCTCATCGGTACCCACACTCGGTGTGGTATCGATTTCTGATGAACGTAGGTAAACAACTTCTGCAACGCTATCAACTAGAATACCGATCACTTGGTGTTCAGACTCGATCACGATGATACGAGTATTATCAGTGATTTCACCTTCCATCAAACCAAAGCGCGAACGTGTATCGATAACCGTCACGACATTACCACGCAGGTTGATGATGCCAAGTACGTAGTCTGGTGCTCCAGGAACTGGCGCAATTTCAGTGTAACGAAGTACTTCGCGAACCTGCATTACATTGATGCCATAAGTTTCTTCTTCTAGCTGGAACGTCACCCACTGAAGCACTTCGTCGTTCGACTGCTCTTTTCTTACTTCTACTTCATTTGTTTGAGACATACCTTATCCTCTCTAAGCCAAAATCGGCACAAATGTTCTATTTATCTAATGCTTTAACATCAAGTCCTGCATTAAGCATAGCTATCAATGCTTCAACGTGGATCAAAGCACACATTTTTTCTTTTACCATACCAGCAAGCCAAGGGCGTTTCCCTGCCGTTTCTCGCCAGCGTACCATTTCTGGATTTAATGCTTCAGTACCCATTAACTGCGTGGAAGCCAAGCCCCACATGCTTGCACCTAGCATGACAATATACTGGTACTGCTCTTTATAACTGTCATCTTGCAGCTTCTCTGCCATCACCCACTTAGCTGTGTCAACGACATCAAGCTGAGCTTCACGACTGGTTTGTAAACCTAAGTACCAATCTGGGCGACCGATTAAATGGTTAAGTTCAGCGATTCTATGGATACCACCAAGCTCATCAAGCGGAACTGCAAACGTCACGCTATTGACATCAAAATAGAGCACTTGAAAGTCGACATCCCTTTGCGTTGAGTGCCAAACGCCAATATCGCTGCCACCGGTTTGTGTCTCTAGACTTGGCTCGGTTTCGATGCTGGTATCGATTTCTACTTCAGGCTCAGCAATCGCTGGTTCAGTGATGACTTCATCAAGATCGGGAACTTCGACCTTAAGTTCAGGCTCTTCGACCAATACTTCAGGTTCATCAACCACCCAGTCTTGTATCTCTTCAACGGCAGTTTGAGTCTGAACTTGAGCGATATCAACCGTGTTTTGCTCCATCACCTCTTCCAGTTCAAGCTCTGCAACTGGGTTGGTGCTTTCTAACTGCTCTAGAAGACGCTCGACATCTTCTAAATTGGGTACTTCGACTTCTGTTGTTGGCGCTTGGTAGTAGCTCTTCTCAGCCACTGACTGAACCATAGGTTCAAGCTGATGTTCGCCATGTTCATCGTGAGCTTCAGCAACCAACTCCAGTTCAGGAGCTTGCTCTTGGTCGAGCTCGTTGACTTCTGCTTCAAGTGACTCCTCTAACAAAGCAGAGAAGTAATCATCTAACGCTTGTTCACTTGAAAGCAAAGATTGGTTAGTCATCTATCGCTAACCTCTCTAGATAAATCAACAACTGCTTATATGCAAAGACGCCGCGACTACCCGATGCAAAATGAGATACAGGTAAATGTTTTAAACTCGCATCTCTAAATTTAGTATCGATCGGTACCGCAGATGACCACACCTGACTAGGGTAATCTTTCTTAAGCTGTTGCAAGGTCTGCAACGACGCTCTTGTTCGCTTATCGTACATCGTCGGAACAATCGTGACATTGAACGATTTATTGCGTGACTTCTGCATGATAGCCAAGGTGCGGATCATTCGCTCAAGACCTTTCATCGCCAAGAATTCTGTCTGAACTGGTATCAATATTCGATCACTTGCGGCCAACGCGTTGACCATCATTACGCCGAGAATCGGTGGACAATCGATCAAAACATAATCGTAGCGCTGTTTAATTGCCATCAACGCACGTTTGAGAATTAATCCCATACCACTTCGGTTGCCCATCACTCTGTCTAGTGTCGCTAGTGACATATGCGCAGGGATCAAATCGATCCCTTCGATATCAGATTGCATCACAAGTGGCATCACGGTTTGCTCGGTATATTCCTTAAGCTGGAAAAGATCAAACAAACTCGCTGGTACGTTGTCAGAGTCATAGCCTAGATAAGTCGTCAACGAAGCATGAGGGTCGGTATCCACCAATAAAACTCGCTTACCTTGCTTACTTAGCAATCCAGCTAAAGTAATCGTCGTAGTGGTTTTTCCAACCCCACCTTTTTGGTTTGCGATGCTCCAAACAATCATGGTTTACCTCTATGCTAGACCGACTTCGACTAACATACGTTCAGCAATTCGGTCTAACGGAAGATCCTCTGTTGAGATCCCCGCTTTTGCAACTGCCTGTGGCATGCCATAAACAACACAGCTTTCTTCGTCTTGAGCCCATATCGTTGAGCCGGCACCTTTCAGCATACGTGCCCCTTCGCGACCATCTGCTCCCATTCCTGTCAGTACCATTGACAAGACTTGATCAGAATAGATTTTCGCTGCACTACCAAAAGTGACATCAACACACGGCTTGTAGTTCATGCGTTCGCCGCCATCAATAATGCGCAGTTTTGCCGAACCGGGACGACCTTCAATCATCATCTGCTTGCCACCGGGTGCTAAATAAGCCACGCCGGGTTTCAATGGATCACCGTCAGCCGCTTCCTTAACCTGAATCTTACACAAGGAATTTAATCGACTCGCGAATGCCGCCGTAAATGTAGCTGGCATATGCTGAATAAGCACAATCGGATGAGGGTAGTTTGCAGGTAACTTAGTGAGAATTTTCTGTAGCGCTACTGGCCCCCCCGTAGAGGTACCAATAGCGGTCAGTTGATACTTTTTACCACTCGATTTAAAACGTGTAGCTACCGCAGGCTTCGCGGTAGGAGCCGCTGGCGCCGGACGAAGAGAAGAGCGAGTTGTCGCAGGTTGTGATGCTGGACGACTTGGTGCCGCAGGTTTTGGCATACTGCGGCGCATCATTGCACGCTTTGACGCAATTTGAATCACGCGCTGCTGAAGTAAGGTCACTGCCTCATCGCGATTACGCGCGATATCTTCAAATTTCTTTGGCAAAAAGTCCAAAGCACCTGCATCGAGTGCATCTAATGTTGCCTTCGCCCCATCATGGGTAAGCGAAGAAAACATCAAGATAGGCACAGGGCTTTTTGCCATGATTTCGCGAACTGCAGTAATGCCGTCCATAACCGGCATTTCAATATCCATGGTGATGACATCAGGCTTGATTCGCAAGGCTTTATCTACCGCTTCCTTACCGTTAGTCGCAACATCAATAACTTCTAATCGCGCTTCAGAGTTAATGATTTCACTCACTCGGCGGCGGAAAAAACTCGAATCATCGACAACTAATACTTTGATCGCCATATTTGTCCTTCTATATTTCGCGATTTAGATTCGAGAAGCAGCGGCATACTGCTTAAGCAAATCTGGCACATCTAGTATCAGTGCGATGTGGCCATCACTGGTAATGGTTGCACCAGCCATACCTGGTGTACCTTGTAGCAAGTTATCTAGTGGTTTGATCACCACCTCTTCTTGCCCAATGAGTGTATCGACGACAAAACCAACACGTTGGCTGCCGATTTGCACAATCACGACGTGACCATGTCCTTTACGTAACTCGACTTGACCTGCTTGAGGCGCTAGCCAGTTTTGTAGATAGAACAGTGGAATCGATTTCTCACGTACGATAATGGTCAACTGACCATCAACTACGTTAGTACGGCTCAAGTCTAAGTGGAAAATCTCGTTCACGCTTGCCAATGGAAGCGCAAATGGGTGCCCCGCTACACCAACCATAAGTGTTGGCAAAATCGCGAGCGTTAGCGGTACCTTGATGGTTATCTTGGTGCCTTTACCCATTTCAGAGTCAATATCGATTGAACCGTTTAGAGTGTTGATCGCTGTTTTAACAACGTCCATACCAACACCACGACCGGAGATGTCTGAAATTTGCTCTTTACTAGAGAAACCAGGCATAAAGATCAGGTTGAAACACTCTTTATCTGTTAATCGGGAAGCCGCATCTTCATCCATGATACCGCGTTTAACCGCAATACCACGAAGCTTGTCCGGGTCCATACCGCCACCATCATCGACGATGGCAAGTTCAATGTGGTCACCTTCTTGCGAAGCGGAAAGAATCACTTTACCCGTTTTGGATTTACCTGCTGCGACACGAGCGTCAGGCATTTCAATACCATGGTCAACCGAGTTACGAACTAAGTGAATCAATGGATCGGCAAGCGCTTCAACTAAGTTTTTGTCTAGGTCGGTGTCTTCACCACGCATTTCAAGATTAATGTCTTTCTTCAAGCTACGTGCTAGGTCTCGAACAACGCGAGGGAAACGGCCAAATACCTTTTTAATTGGCTGCATACGCGTTTTCATTACCGCGCCCTGAAGATCCGCAGTAACAACATCTAGGTTAGCAACCGCTTTCGACATTTCTTCATCGTTGCTGTTTAACCCTAGGCTAAGCAGTCGATTTCGAACCAGTACAAGCTCACCAACCATGTTCATAATGGTATCAAGTGTTGAAGTATCAACACGTACCGTCGCTTCTGCTTGCGGTTTCTTAGCTTGCGCTGCCGGGACAGCCGCTTCTTTCTTCGCTGGCGGCTTAGGCGCTTCTTTTGGTGCGGCTTTAGCCACTGGAGCTGGTTTTGGTGCAGGCGCAGCCTTAGGCTCAGGAGCCGGAGGAGGTGCTGGGTTAGTCGCCGCTGGCTTAGTTGCCGCGTCTAGCTCTTCAATAGAAGGGCCCTTACCTGAGCCATGAAGATCATCGAGCAGTTTTTCGAACTCTTCATCAGTCATTAAATCACTGTCACCGGCACCGGCTGCTGGAGCTGCTGGCGCTGGTGTAGATGGTGCCGCAGGCGCCGATGGAGCTGTTGGCGCTACATCGCCTTTGCCCGGACCTTGCCCTGTGCCATGAAGTTCGTCTAGAAGTTTTTCAAACTCATCATCGGTAATATCACCGCTCATATCTCCACCTGCAGCGGGCGCAGGTGGCGGTGGTGTCGCGGCGGCAGGAGCGGCTTCGCTTGATGCAGCTCCAGGCGCAGTGCCTGAACCATGTAGTTCATCAAGCAATTTTTCAAACTCGTCTTGAGTAATTTCATCGATTGAGCCTGCAGAAACTTCCGCTTGAGGCGCTTCAACAGGTGCTGGCTCTTCGATAACAGGTTCTTCAGCCACAGGAGCCTCTACCGCTGCTGGAGCATCTGCCACGACTTCGTCTTCAGACTCAGGTTTGCACAGTCGATGCAACTCATCTAAAAGAGATTGTTCTGCTTGAGGAAGCGGCTCACGATCTTGGACGGCCTTAAACTGCTCATTAACCGTATCTAAGGCTTGGAGCA
Organism: Vibrio tubiashii ATCC 19109; assembly: GCF_000772105.1. NCBI lineage: Bacteria > Pseudomonadati > Pseudomonadota > Gammaproteobacteria > Vibrionales > Vibrionaceae > Vibrio > Vibrio tubiashii. The sequence goes on along the minus strand of NZ_CP009354.1, from coordinate 1,005,040 downwards.
TGGTATCCATTAGACTTGCAGTAACTGAGCGTTGTCCATTTCGCAAAATATCGAACACGTTTTCTGCACCATGACAGGTGTCAACGAGTTCGGTGAGTGCAAGGAATCCCGCACCACCTTTTACCGTGTGGAAACCACGGAAAATGGCGTTGAGGAGATCTTTGTCTTCAGGATTGTTTTCCAGCTCGACCAACTGCTCAGAGAGAAGTTCCAATATCTCTCCTGCTTCGACTAAAAAGTCCTGTAGGATGTCTTCGTCTAAATCGTAGCTCATATGTTACCTCTAAAACCCAAGACTTGAGAGTAAGTCGTCGACTTCGTCTTGTGATGAAACGGCATCATCCCTTTCTTGAGGGTTAAGGATTGGACCTTCAGGGTCCGTCGATGCTTTGTTCTTGTTATTCGTGCTTTCTTCCAGCTGACTCGAACCAAACGCTGTTAGTATTTCGACTAACCTACCTTCGACTTCGTCGACTAAGGTAATCACGCGGCGGATGATTTGACCGGTCAGATCTTGAAAGTCTTGAGCCATTAGAATCTCAGTCAATTGCCCGCGAAGTTCTGAGCTGTCTCCTTCAACCTCACCGAGTAGATCATCGATGCGGTGGCAGAGTGCTTTAAACTCAGCGAGTTCAATTCGACCATGCATAAGCTCATTCCATTGAGGGCGAACTTGCAGCAGCCCTTCATGGAGGTTATCCGCAATAGGCATACAGCGATCAACTGCATCCATGGTTTTATTGGCAGCAACCTCAGTTTTGTCAATGACGTATTGGAGGCGATCCCTTGCATCTGGGATTTCGTCATTGGCAATTTCACTCATGCGGTCATCCATGCTGAAATGTTTAATTGACTCATGTAAGTCACGAGTCAATTCTCCAATTTCTTGAAACATTGGATTCGAGTCGTTTTGGTAGATGTCTTTCACAAGAAGATCCGCTTCCTGTTGCTGACCAGCTTCCAACATCTCTACGAGTTGTTTTGCCTGTTCTAATGAAATCATTCTGAATTGGCCTTTAGCGCCTTAAGTCAATACCTTGACTTATAAACGTTCAAATATTTTATCTAGTTTTTCTTTTAGTGTTGCAGCAGTAAACGGTTTAACGATGTAACCATTTACACCTGCTTGCGCAGCTTCAATGATCTGCTCGCGTTTCGCTTCTGCAGTAATCATTAGAACTGGAAGATGCTTTAGTTCATCGTCTGCTCGAATATGCTTGAGAAGGTCAATACCTTGCATGCCTGGCATATTCCAGTCTGTCACGACAAAGTCGAACTCCCCTTTCTTGAGCATAGGTAACGCCGTTAAGCCATCATCCGCTTCTTGAGTATTGTTGAACCCAAGATCGCGAAGTAGGTTCTTAACAATACGACGCATTGTTGAAAAGTCGTCAACAATAAGGATTTTCATGTTTTTATTCAAAATTGCCTCCACTGAGTTCGAGATCAGTGATGTTTACTCATTATTTGTCCAAGCACTTAACTTTGTGCGTAGACGCTGCATTGACTGGCTTAGTATTTGGCTAACGCGTGACTCGCTAACACCAATCACCTCACCGATTTCTTTTAAGTTTAACTCTTCATCATAATAAAGCGAAAGTACTAGAGCTTCACGTTCTGGAAGCGATTTAATTGAATCTACTAGCGCTTTTCGGAAAAACTCATCTGCTACACCTTGGAATGGAAGGTTCTCTTTGTCGGTATCTTCGGGTGAAATTGCATCTTCTGAAACACCCAGATCTTCGATTCCGACCAAACGAGAGCAGTTAATATCCGTTAAAATTGTATGGTATTGGTCTAGGCTAATCCCCAAATGCTGTGCAACCTCTGCATCAGTTGGATCTCTATTCAGTAAACCTTCTAGAGTAGATATTGCCTGACTAACCTCACGATTATGTTTATGTACAGAACGAGGTACCCAATCACCTCGACGTATATCGTCAAGCATAGCACCTCGGATGCGAATGCCAGCATACGTTTCGAAACTTGCGCCTTTGCTACCATCGTAGTTTTTTTGCGCTTCGAGCAATCCAATCATGCCCGCTTGAATAAGATCTTCTACTTGGACACTTGGCGGCAGACGTCCTAGCAAATGGTGAGCAATACGCTTCACCAACACCGAGTATTTCTCTAAAAATGCTCGTTGGCTATCTTGATTTGCATACTGTTCATAGGTCAAAGCCTTATTCACCAAATGGTTCCTCTAGCATCTCAGGTCTATTTAGTAAGCGTTCTACAAAAAACTCAAGATGTCCACTCGGTGTTTTCGGAATTGGCCATGTCAGCGCTTTATTCGCTAAGGAGCCAATTGCGAGAGCCGCCGGAGATCTTGGGAACGCGTCTACAACAATCTTTTGTTTCTTAACAGATTGTCTAACTTTATCATCCAACGGAATACATGCTACGAGCTCTAGGCTCACATTCAAGAATCGCTCTGTGACCAAGGTCAACTTTGCGAACAATTCTCTGCCTTCTCGATAGCTTCTGACCATATTTGCAACGATTTTAAAACGTTGCACCTGATGTTCTTTGCTCAACAATTTAATTAAAGCATATGCATCAGTGATTGACGTAGGTTCGTCACAAACTACCACAACAACATCTTGCGCAGCTCTAGAAAAACTCACAACCATGTCTGAAATACCCGCCGCTGTATCAATCAGCAAAACGTCCATTTCATCTTCTAAGCTGCCAAACGCTCGGATCAAACCGATATGCTGAGCATGTGAGAGCTCGGTCATCGACTGGGTTCCGGATGTCGCTGGAATGATCCTAATACCATGCGGACCTTCTACAATCGCATCTTTAAGTTCACATTCGCCTGCGAGCACATGGCCTAGGTTACGCTTTGGCCGAATACCGAGCATTACATCGACATTTGCCAACCCCAAATCAGCATCTAGCACCATGACTTTTTTGCCTTGGCGAGCCATTGAGATAGCCATACCCAACGTTACGTTTGATTTACCAACACCGCCTTTACCACCTGTTACAGAAATAACCTTGGTCAATGATGGCTGTGTTAAGCGGCGTAATCCGCTTGCTTGGTCTTGTATCATATCTTTAGTCATAATCGTCCGCCGCCTAGAACCTCTCCGCTTCACTATTCCAGTAGTGAGGTTCATCATCTGTCGACTTCTCTAATAATTCGTTTGCTTTAGCGACCATGTACTTCGGTTGCGCTATTACAATATCTTCCGGAACTCGTTGTCCATTCGCTATGTAAGCAACGGGCAGAGAATTCTGTACAACGACACTGACAAATTCACCGAGACTCAGCGATTCATCCAGTTTAGTCATAATGCACCCTGATAGCGGTATGCGTTTAAAGTGATCAATGGTCTCTTGCAGTACTTTTCGTTGAGCCGTTGCGGGCAAAACCAAGTAGCTGTGAATCATTTCTCCACTTTCATGCATAAGCGTATCTAATTGTTCAGACAGCCTTACATCACGCTGTCCCATACCTGCGGTATCAACCAGAATTAGGCGACGATTTCTTAATTGATATATTACATCGGCTAACTCATTGGAATCTTTAGCGACTTTTACAGGACATCCCATAATTCTTCCGTAAATCGCCAATTGCTCGTGTGCACCGATACGATAAGTATCTGTCGAAACCAGTGCTACGTTGTCTGATCCGTACTCCATCGCAGCACGTGCCGCCAGTTTCGCAACCGTTGTGGTTTTACCCACTCCTGTTGGGCCTAACAGTGCAACCACGCCACCACGTTTTAAGATGTCTTGGCGAGAAATAGGGATCTGGTCTGAAACCAAGCCAAGCAGCGCTTTCCATGCCTTAGTCGGTGGCGTATCTTCAGGAATATAACAGGCGAGCTGATCGGCTAGGTCAGAAGAGACACCCATACGCTCTAGGCGTTTGATGAGCATCGCGCGCAATGGCTCACGACGCTCCACCTCTTGCCACATTAAGCCTGAAACCTGATGTTCTAGAAGCTGACGAATCGACGTCATCTCTTCTTTCATCTCTTCTAGGTCTTCATTCGAGACTGAAGGATCTTCACGACGTTGACGCTCATAACGCGTTGGATCAAGTTTAGCTGCTGGCCTTTCAACTCGGCGATCTTCAGCAATTAAACGCGCTAATGGGGAATCTTCTTTAATTTGGACGTTTTCACGCGATTGGTCACGTGTCGCCGACTGCCTTTGAAGTAAGGCAGACAATGAATCAGGGTTTTCATCGCGTTCCTGCTGCGAACCGTCTGCACCATTGCTGTACTGTTTAAGCATACTCGCAAAGCGTTTGGTCATTGAGCGACCCGAATCCGCTTGGGATTGCAAGCTCACACGGTCGTCATCCAGTGCGCGTTGATTTGTTGTAGGAATACTGGCAGGTGCCTGGCGAGTATTATTGTGGCGAGGGCTTGAGTTATAACCGTTGCTTTGACGTTTTGCTCCTTCAGCCCCATCAACCGCAGCGACAATTTCTACACCACCCGCGACTTTTTTGTTTGACATGATCACCGCATCATCGCCTAACTCCCCTTTCACTTGGAGTAAGGCGGTGCGCATATCCTTGGCAAAAAATCGTTTAATCTTCAAATTAAGTACCGTATATCAACGCATTAGACTTAGTTTCCGACAGCCTGAACAATGCGAATTTGTTTCTCGTCAGGGACTTCTTGATAAGAGAGAACTCTTAGTGAAGGAATCGTGTTCTTAACAAACTTGGCAAGCGTAGAACGTAACACACCAGATGTCAGAAGCACCGCAGGTTCACCTTTTAGCTCTTGCTCTTGAGTCGCTTGGCTTAATGATGATTGTAGTCGCTCCGCTAAGCCTGGCTCAATTCCCGCTGATTCCCCGCCAGAAGCCTGCATTGTCTGATGCAATATTTGTTCCAATTCAGGAATAAGAGTAATTACTGGCAACTCAGGCTCTATCCCATTGATTTCCTGAACAATTAAGCGTTTAAGTGAGATGCGAACCGCAGCAGTTAGAATGTCGGGTTCTTGACTCTTACTTGAGTACTCGGACAAGGTTTGAACAATAGTGCGGATATCTCGGATTGGTACCGCTTCATTAAGCAGATTTTGCAACACTTTCACCACCACGCCCAATTGAAGCTGATCTGGTACAAAGCTCTCCACCAACTTAGGTGTGCTTCGACCCAACATCTCAAGTAGATTTTGCACTTCTTCATGACCAATTAGTTGTGACGCATTGTTGGTCAGCAATTGACTTAAATGGGTTGCCAGTACCGTCGATGAGTCGACCACGGTATAACCGAGCGCCTGCGCATGTTCGCGTTGCTCTTCGCGTATCCAAACCGCTTCAAGGCCAAATGCAGGGTCGATTGTCGGTTCACCTTCAATCATCCCGTAGACCTGTCCCGGGTTAATGGCGAGTTCCATATCTGGTCGAATTTCTGCTTCACCGACAGCTACCCCCATCAGGGTAATACGATAGCTATTGGGGGTAAGCTCTAGGTTATCGCGAATATGGACTGCTGGAATTAAGAATCCGAAATCTTGCGATAGTTTTTTACGTACCCCTTTAACACGCTCCAATAACTCACCACCTTGGTCTTTATCAACCAGAGGGATAAGTCGATAGCCAACTTCTAAACCGATGATATCGACAGGTTGAACGTCATCCCAAGAGAGCTCTTTGGGTGTCGTTGTTTCTTGTTCGGTCGTTGCAGGAGTCGCAGGTTGCTCTGCTGCTTTCTTCTGCTTGCGGTAAATCCAGTAAGCACCACCACCAGCAATAATGGCTAACAACAAGAACGCAAAATGTGGCATTCCCGGGACTAAGCCCATCACGCCAAGAATAGCAGCGGTAATCATCAAGGCTTTCGGGTTGTCGAACATTTGGAAGACAACCTGCTGTCCCATATCTTCATCAGTGTTTTGGCGAGTTACCATAATCGCCGCACCGATTGAAAGTAGTAACGATGGGATCTGAGCAACCAAGCCATCACCAATCGTCAATAGGGTGTAGATTTGGAGAGCATCTTGAAAGCCAAGGTCATACTGAGCCATACCGATGGATAAACCACCGATGATGTTGATAAATAGGATCAAGATACCAGCGATGGCATCACCTTTTACAAATTTTGAAGCACCATCCATCGAGCCGTAGAAATCCGCCTCTTTGGTCACTTCTTGACGACGCGTTCTGGCTTGGTCTTGGTCAATCAGTCCGGCATTTAAGTCGGCATCAATCGCCATCTGCTTACCCGGTAAGGCGTCCAAGGTAAAACGTGCGCTAACTTCAGAGATACGTCCTGCACCTTTGGTCACAACCATGAAGTTAATGATCATCAAGATCAGGAAGACCACAAGACCCACTGCATAGTTACCACCAATAACTACGCTACCAAAGGCTTCAATTACTTTACCAGCGGCGCCTGAACCTTCATGACCATAAAGCAGTACCACACGCGTTGACGCTACGTTTAACGCCAGACGTAAAAGTGTCGATATCAGCAGTACGGTAGGAAATGCTGCGAAGTCGAGGGGTCTGCGGGTGTATACCGTCACCAACAAGACAACCATGGCTAAAGCGATATTGAAGGTAAAGAATAAGTCGAGCAAGAATGCTGGAATTGGCAAGATAACCATTGCCAATGTAGCCAATACCATGATCGGCGCGCCAATCGCAGGCATCGCTCTTTGAGGAATTGGTGGTAACTTGTCCGCAAACGGCAAAGAAAACTTCATAGTTGAGTAGCTACAATAGTCGGAAAAAAGAAGAACTTGGACTAGCTATGCAATATCCAGTCCATCTACTCTGTCAAATTAATGGCTGACTGAGGATTCAGCGTAATGAAGAGTGGCTTAGCAGGGAGGTAAGCTTTCCCTGCCAAACGCAACAATTAGGGTTGAATATTGAACAAAATCTCACCAGAGCGTTTTTCTGGCGAATATTCAATGCAGGTTAAACCTGAAGTGGGAAACATAGGCGGATGAATGTCAGCGACAAACTCGGCGGTAAGATAGCCGACTAACGGAAGATGCGACACCAATAAAATCGATTGGTATTGGTGGACATCAATAAGCGCCGATACGTAATCCGCAACCTGCTCTGATTCACCGTAAGGCGTAATGTCTTCACATCTTTCTACTTGCTCGGATTCAAAACAGTTCGATATTTCTTGCCAGGTCTGCTGAGCGCGGACATAGGGGCTGACTAACACTTTATCGAACTGTGAAAAACCTCTCTCCGCACAAGCGCGAGCTACCGCAACAGAGGCACTTCTGCCATTTTGAGTGAGCTCTCTTTCGGCATCTGATTGGGCAAAATGCTCGGCTTCTCCATGACGCATGATGAAAATTTTCATGGCATATTCCTAATACTATCCGCTGTCGTTTTAATGCGGAATATTGTTGTCTCACTGTTTATCTACAGCGTAATTATTATTGAGCGGAAAACTATAAAACCGCTAAATTTTCGTTGAACTGTAAATAATTATATCAATTCTTTGAGCAAAGACCCTGACTTTCTTAACACTATTTAAAGTCAAATTGTTAACTATCGTTAACCCATTTTGCTCATATTTCTCAAACAGATAGTTTGCAGTCGCCCATATCCGAGTCATAATTACTCTATTGTCTATAAGACCACTTCATAAGTTCGGAGAGTGTATTGTGCACATTAGTCCAAATGATACGAACCAGTACCGTTACCTCACCTTAGCTAACGGTGTGCGGGTTTTACTAATTCACGATCACAGTGCGCAAAAGTCCGCAGCTGCATTGGCAGTGAATGTTGGTCACTTCGACGACCCCATCGATAGAGAAGGCCTCGCCCACTATTTAGAACACATGCTATTTTTGGGCACAGAAAAATACCCTAAAGTGGGAGAGTTTCAAAGCTATATTAATCAACATGGTGGCAGCAATAACGCATGGACGGGCACTGAGCATACCTGTTTCTTTTTTGATGTCTCGCCAAGCGCTTTTGAACCAAGCCTCGATCGTTTTAGTCAGTTTTTTACTGCGCCTCTTTTTAACTCAGAAGCACTAGATAAAGAGCGCCAAGCGGTAGAATCTGAATACAAACTAAAACTCAACGATGACTCGAGAAGGTTGTATCAAGTCCACAAAGAGCTGGTTAATCCTGCCCACCCTTTCAGCAAATTTTCAGTTGGTAATTTAGAGACGTTGGCTGATAGAGATGGGCAATCGATTCGAGATGAGATTGTCAGCTTCCACTATGAGCAATACTCCGCCGACTTAATGACGCTCACAGTGATTGGCCCTCAAGAGCTGGATGAGTTAGAAGCGTGGTGCCATGAAAAATTCTCGGCAATTCCCAATCATGAGCTATCAGGGAAGTGTATTACTGCGCCTTATACCGACAAGCAATCAACCTCAATCTTAGTTAATGTCGAACCGGTCAAAGAGATTCGTAAACTCATCCTGACTTTTCCAATGCCGAGCATGGATGAGTACTACCAATCTAAGCCCTTGTCTTATTTTGCTCACCTGCTCGGTTACGAAGGTGCTGGAAGCTTAATGTTGGTGCTCAAAGATAAAGGCTGGATTACCTCTTTATCTGCCGGGGGAGGTACAAGCGGCAGCAATTATCGTGAGTTTACCGTCAGCTGCGCACTCACACCACTTGGTCTTGATTACATAGACGATATTACTCAAGCGGTATTCAGTTATATCTCTTTGATCGCAGAAAACGGATTAGATGAGTGGCGTTACTTAGAAAAACAAGCGGTTCTAGAATCCGCATTTCGCTTTCAAGAACCAACTCGCCCTCTCGATCTGGTGAGCCACTTAGTGGTCAATATGCAGCACTATCAAGAGCAAGACATCGTCTACGGCGATTTCATGATGAAGCGCTACGATGAAACACTGCTTATGTCGCTGCTTGACTACTTTTCTCCAGCCAATCTGCGTACAACGCTTATTGCACATGGCTATGAATATGATAAAACGGCCAAATGGTACTTCACCCCTTACTCAGTGACAGAGTTTACTCAACAACAAAGGGAGCACTACCTTAAGCCAAGTCCATTAGCGTTCGAACTACCTGAAAAAAACCCGTTCATTTGCTACGACCTTGACCCTAAAGAGCTAGAGATTTCCCATGCAACCCCTCAAGTTTTAGAAGAGCTGCCCGGGTTTAAGCTTTGGCATCTGCAAGATGATGAGTTTCGCGTACCAAAAGGTGTCGTTTATATCGCAATAGATAGCCCACATGCGGTAGAAACCCCTCGAAACATCGTCAAAACGCGCCTTTGTGTAGAGATGTTTTTAGACAGCCTCGCTGCTGATACCTACCAAGCAGAGATTGCCGGGATGGGTTACAACATGTATGCCCATCAAGGTGGTGTCACTCTCACAATATCGGGTTTTAGCCAAAAGCAGCCTGAGTTAATGAAACAGATCTTAGAGAGGTTCGCTAAACGTGAGTTTAGTAGCCAGCGATTTAACACCATCAAGCAGCAACTTCTAAGAAATTGGCGCAATTCAGCGCAGGATCGTCCAATTTCACAGCTTTTCAACGCATTGACAGGTATTTTACAACCCAACAACCCTCCCTACTCCGTCTTAGTTGAAGCCTTAGAGTCAATAGAGGTAGATGAATTAGCGAGCTTTGTTGACGCGATCTTGGCGGAATTACACGTCGAAATGTTTGTCTACGGCGATTGGACAAGAGCAGATGCACTGTCACTCGGCAACACACTCAAAGATGCATTAAGAGTACAAGACCAGCAATATGAAGAAGCCCTGCGCCCACTTGTTATGCTCGGCAAAAACGGTTCATTCCAACGAGAAGTCTTCTGTGATCAGGAAGATTCAGCCACTGTGCTGTACTACCAATGTGATGATACCAGCCCCAAAAGCATCGCTTTGTATTCCTTAGCCAACCACTTAATGTCTGCGACCTTCTTCCATGAGATCCGAACCAAACAGCAACTTGGCTATATGGTTGGTACGGGAAATCTGCCATTAAACAGGCATCCGGGGATTGCGCTTTATGTTCAGTCACCAAATGCAGCGCCGATTGATCTTATCAGTTCCATCGACGAGTTCCTCAACGCCTTTTACATGGTGTTGCTAGAGCTTAATGAATACCAATGGCACAGCAGTAAACGAGGTCTGTGGAATCAAATTTCGACCCCAGATACCACTTTACGTGGGCGCGCCCAACGCCTATGGGTCGCCATCGGTAATAAGGATACCGAGTTCAATCAACGGGAAGTGGTGTTAGAAGAGTTAAAGGCATTAACCCGCACCGACATGATTCGTTTTGTGGTTAACGAGCTTAAGCCAAGAACAGCTAATCGTCTCATTATGCATACTCAAGGTAACGCGCATCATGAGTCCGAGAAGCTAAACCTTGGTTTGGAGATAGGCTCAATTGAAGAATTTCAATTGAGACCTAAAGATGTTGAACTTGGCTAATCGCTATGTGATGTTGCAGGTTTAAGCAGCCTGCTCAGACTCAACAATCTTTTTCAATGAATGGGGGTGAAGCTTAATGCACACCCCTTGCCATTTGAATGCCACCGTCGGATTGTTCAAACGCTCACCTTCCCCTTTCGGACTCGATAGCTTAGTTTTGATGCCAAGTTCTGACAGCCTCTCCCACCGAGCCGCAAAATCAGGGAATTGTTGCTTGAGATCCGCTAGGTACTCCTCCGCGGTTTGCGCCGTTGAAGGCACAACAAACTCAACGTGTTCCCAACCCTGTTTTGGATAAATCTTCCCTTGTGCTGGGTAAGGCAACTCCAAACACTCAAAACTCCAACCGTGACTTTCAAGCGGTGTATCAAACGCGATAACGACAATAGGTCGACCATTGATCTGTGCTTGTGAGATAACTTGCCCATACGAGCTCCACTCCTGATGTGCTTGCATAGCCAAATCTGGCTCATTAATGCGCATGGCGATGTGATCAGCTTGATACTGAGATAACTCTAAACCAAGCTTGTCAGCAAGCGTCATGATTTGAGAAATGAACTCAGGCAGGGCTTGCTGCATTTGCGATGGTAAAAGTGCAGCTTGCTGTAATTGACTAGTCATCGAACTTTCCTTTCAGTGCTAATGCGTGAATGTTACCGTTCAATGTTGCGCAGTACCAGTAGTGACCGCATCCATAAAAGTGTGTCACCACTAAACCACTCATATTTCGAAGATAATGGTTAATAGCCGAACCATATGGTTCAACGTAAAACAATGACATTATCCGGACTTTACCAATCTCTAATGCTGCTATATTGCGGACCGTTTTTATTCATCAACTTTTGCTACGAGATTGCAATCATGTCTTTTAAGAAAACTCTTTTGGGCGCAGGCCTTACCCTTTCTGCTCTTACTCCATTTGCAGCCCTATCGGCACCTGGAGATACCTTTGAAATTAAAGGTGGCTTCGATTACTGGTCAGCGGAAGCAAAAGTAGATGACATTAAAGCGGGTGAACGCCAATCTCAGTATTCATACTACGTCGGTTTTGAACACTTTGTTCCATTAATCCCTAACGCAAAAATCCGCTCAACAAACGTAAAATCTGACAAGTTTGATATGTCGTATCGCCAAGTTGACTACATTGCTTACTACCGTTTGATCGACACTAATATGATCGGCGTTGACTTCGGTCTAAACATGCAACATTTTTCTGGCGTAAAAGATAATGAGTGGCAACCGGCTGCGTACGGTGATGTAGAATTTACCATCCCAGCAACACCAGTTACCTTGTACTCAACGGTTTCTGCGGGTCGTTTTGACGGCACCAAAACTTTTGATGGTGAAGCTGGCGCAAAATGGACCATCGAAATGGGTCCACTTGATCTTGGCTTAAAGGCGGGTTACCGCGTTATGGATAACGAGTTTAAGCATAAGACAACTAAGGAAACCAACATCCGTATGGATGGTTACTTCATGGGTGCAGAACTCAAGTTCTAATCGCTTAGCTCGGCTTAAGATAATCTCAAGACGGTTCTTTTGTAGCCGTCTTTTTCGTTCATGTGCTCCAACGAGTTAAAACATGCGCAATTAATATGCAGAAACTCGCTTAAACCATGAATTTTATGCATAAAATCAAACCATTCACGTTTGACTCGTAACCCAGTTCTTTATGCTTTCAACAGCCATTCCTCTTGATTGATTTAGTCAAAACGTTATTTTTTTCCTAATAGTAACAAGATCATCAGGAAAAGTAGTAAATTTCCCAGTTCACTCCCTATAAGAGAAGCAATAAAGTTGCTATTATGTGCGCCAAATTTATGAACTAGATCGAGATATGCATTCACTCCACTTGGTGGATATTATTCATGGTTCCACTTGAAGAATCACCCGAATAGTAACGAATGCATAGCTAACCAATTCCCAAGAATTGAAGGAAGCGCGTGTGAATATCCAAGCACTTATTAATGACAAAGTTTCTCAGGCTTTAGAAGCCGCTGGCGCACCTGCAGGCAGCCCTGCAGCCGTTCGCCAATCTGCAAAACCTCAGTTTGGTGACTACCAAGCAAATGGTGTGATGGGCGTTGCAAAAAAACTAGGGACTAACCCACGCGAATTCGCGCAAAAAGTATTGGATGTTCTAGACCTTGAAGGTATCGCGAGTAAAACAGAAATCGCAGGCCCTGGTTTTATCAACATTTTCCTAAGCGAAGAGTTCCTAGCGAAACAGGCTGATGTAGCCCTAGCAGACGCTCGTTTAGGCGTTGCAGCAGAAGAACAAAAAACGATTGTTGCTGACTACTCTGCACCAAACGTTGCTAAAGAGATGCACGTAGGCCATCTACGTTCAACTATCATCGGTGATGCCGTTGTTCGTACACTAGAATTCCTTGGCCACAAAGTTGTACGTGCTAACCACATCGGCGACTGGGGTACTCAGTTCGGTATGCTTATCGCAAACCTAGAGCGTGTACAAAAAGAGTCTGGTGAAGTTTCAATGGAGCTTTCAGACCTTGAAGCCTTCTACCGTGAGTCTAAGAAACTATACGACGAAGACGAAGAGTTCGCAGTAAGAGCACGTAACTACGTTGTAAAACTTCAGAGCGGTGATGAATACTGCGCTGAAATGTGGAAAAAGCTTGTTGACGTTACTATGGTTCAAAACCAACGTAACTACGACCGTCTAAACGTCTCTCTAACTCGTGATGATGTTATGGGCGAAAGCATGTACAACGACATGCTACCTGGCATTGTTGCTGACCTTAAAGAGCAAGGTCTAGCGCAAGAAGATGACGGCGCTCAAGTTGTGTTCCTAGATGAGTACAAAAACAAAGACGGCGAAGCGATGGGTGTTATCATCCAGAAGCGTGATGGTGGTTTCCTATACACCACGACTGATATCGCTTGTGCTAAGTACCGTTACGAAACACTAGGCGCAGATCGTGTACTTTACTTTATTGACTCTCGTCAGCACCAACACCTAATGCAAGCTTGGACTATCGTTCGTAAAGCAGGCTATGTGCCAGAAGAAGTTTCTTTAGAGCACCACGCTTTCGGTATGATGCTAGGCAAAGATGGTCGCCCATTTAAGACTCGAGCAGGTGGAACAGTTCGTCTTGCTGATCTTCTTGATGAAGCAGAAGAGCGCGCAATCAAGCTGATCGAATCTAAGAACGCTGACTTAGCCTCTGAAGAGAAAGCAAACATCGCGAAAACGGTCGCTATGGCTGCAGTTAAGTATGCTGACCTATCTAAGCACCGTACTACTGACTACGTGTTTGACTGGGACAACATGCTGGCGTTCGAAGGCAACACGGCACCGTACATGCAATACGCCTTTACTCGTGTTTCTTCTATCTTCGCTAAGGCAGGTATCTCTATGGATGAGCTATCTGGCGAAATCAAAGTTACTGAAGAGAAAGAGAAAGCGCTGATTGCTAAACTTCTTCAATTCGAAGAGGCGGTTCAATCTGTTGCTCGTGAAGGTCAACCACACATCATGTGTAGCTACCTATTCGAGCTAGCGGGTCAATTCTCTAGCTTCTACGAAGCATGCCCGATCCTAAGCAGCGAAGATGAGTCTGTGAAGCAAAGCCGCTTGAAGCTAGCCGCTTTAACAGCGAAAACTATCAAGCAAGGTCTATCTCTACTAGGTATCGATACGCTAGAGCGTATGTAAGAGCTAGAGAGCTAGAGAGCTAGAGAGCTAGAGAGCTAGAGAGCTAGAGAGCTAGAGAGCTAGAATGATGAAGGTTGGCGTGAGAGCGTCAACCTTTTGTTTTATTTGGCGTATACTAATCGAAAATAGAGACAAACGGATACTAACTATGAGTTTTGAACTGCATCCTCAACTCGCTAAAGATACCACTGTGATTGGTCAATTCCCTTTATGCCTTGCTCTACTGCATAAGGACAAAGCTGTACCTTGGGTTATCCTTGTACCTAAGCGAAGCAACTTAAAAGAGTTACATCACTTACCAATGAAAGAGCAGCAACAGTTCTTGTTAGAATCACAAGCGGTAAGCCAAGCGTTAGAAGCCACATTCCAACCTGACAAGCTCAATCTTGGTGCGCTTGGTAACATGGTGCCTCAATTGCACATTCACCATATCGCTCGCTTTAAAGATGACATCGCATGGCCTGGTCCTATTTGGGGTAATACAGACGGACAATTTCGCAGTGATGAGGAGCAAGCGCAGCTTTTGGGCCGAATTAAAAATGTTCTTTCGTTGAGCTCGATTTTCTCTCCAGCGTAACTGCTTGTTTCCAAAAGCCTATTAAAAAGCCGTTCTATCTAGAACGGCTTTTGCTATCACAGACCACCTACATGGTGACATTCAGAGCTAAGGCATCGGCTTTCACTTTAGCGTATCTGATACGAGTGACATTGTGTGATGCATTGGTATCGATAAATCGCGAGATCTTTCCCTTCTTAATCCACACTGAGAGCATCGCATCAACACCATCTTCACTCATCGCAAATTTCTTCGCTAGTTCACGACGAGAAATGCTTCCATTCTGATCAATACACTGCTTTAGCTCAGCAAGAATCATGCGGTTTGTACCTCTAAAACTTGGCTCTGTTTGCTACCCACGGACTTAAGAATTCGGTAAGTCGCAAAACTCACTAACAAGATACCTGCTATCCACGCTGAACTTGTAGCAGGGTGATCAGCAAA
Source organism: Vibrio tubiashii ATCC 19109 (assembly GCF_000772105.1). Lineage (NCBI taxonomy): Bacteria > Pseudomonadati > Pseudomonadota > Gammaproteobacteria > Vibrionales > Vibrionaceae > Vibrio > Vibrio tubiashii. The sequence continues at coordinate 989,973 of NZ_CP009354.1, read as the reverse complement.
GTGAGTAACTTGGTAGTAAAGCGCCGCACTCCCGTAAGCTAAGCCCATCGTCCATACCGCAATAAAACGCGCATATTTCTGACCAAACTCACGTACGTAGGCACCCATAGCGGCAACACAAGGCGTGTAAAGCAAGATAAAAATAAGGTAAGCAAATGCCGCATTGCTTGAAGCAAAATAGCCTTTCAAGTTACCAAAGATAGACGCATCGACTTCTTGCTCTTCTGCAACCGCTTGGCTGTCAGTCAAGTCGCCCACTTCAATACCCAGTGGATCTGAGTAGCTTAGCCCTGCTAGGTTATCTGGAATAGACATTACCGCTTCTTCAAGGCTCGCCATTAGGTCGTATTCCCCACCTTCCTCTTCGCTTGGCGCATAGAGACTATTCAAAGTACCGACTACCGCTTCTTTGGCAAAGATACCCGTGATGATACCCACCGTGGCAGGCCAGTTGTCCTCTTGAATACCAATTGGGGCAAATACAGGCGTAACAATTTGCGATGCTTTCGACAGCACTGAGTTTTCGCTGTCTTGGTTGCCAAATGAACCATCAGTACCTACTGAGTTTAGGAAGCTCAGAATCGTTACAACCACAACGATGGTTTTACCCGCGCCCAAAACAAAGCGCTTCAGCTTCTGCCATGTTTTGATCACCACATTGCGCATCGTCGGCAGTTCATAGTCTGGCATCTCCATTACCAGGCTATCACTTGAGCCTGGGTAAAGTGTCTTCTTGAGAACCAGCCCCGTAAACACGGCTGAAACGATACCCAATAGATACAGTGCGAAAACAATGTTTTGACCACTTTGAGGAAAGAATGCCGCGGCGAATAATGCATAAACGGGCAGTCGCGCACCACATGACATAAATGGTGCCATAGAGGCAGCGAGCTTTCTTTCACGCTCTTGATCGAGCGTACGTGTCGCCATAATCGATGGCACGTTACAACCAAAGCCTAGAACTAATGGAACAAAGGCTTTACCCGGTAGACCAATTTTCTGCATTACTTTATCGAGCACAAATGCCGCGCGCGACATGTAGCCAGAGCTTTCCAGTACCGCGAGGAATAGATACAAACAAGCAATCACAGGAATGAACGTTGCCACGGTTTGGATACCGCCGCCAACACCGTCAGCCAATAAGGTCACTAGCCAAACTGGTAGATGGTCATCAAGTAGATAATGTCCACCATCAACAAGCAAAGCGCCAACACCAATATCGAAGAAGTCGATAAAGGCGCTACCAATATTAATAGAGAACATAAACATCAGATACATGACAACAAAGAAGAAAGGCACACCGATCCATTTGTTGAGAATGATGGCATCCACTTTCTCGGTGAAACTATGGCTTAGTTTGCCTTCGCTGCGACGGACTTTCTGGCACTGCTGGTGAAGAAAAGTATATTTCACATCAGCAACCAGTAGATCGATATCTAGCTCAACTTTCTGCTGCTCTGCTTTTACGATCACTCGGTCAGATTCCGCTAGAGAGTTAACAACCAGAAGATCGTTTTCTAGTGCACGTATTGCCAATGCTCGCGCCGATACTTCAGATTGCGATTTGAAGATTGGCGAGATAGTTTCAATTGCCTGCTCAAATTCGATCCCGTAGTCTAGGCGGATTTCATTTAGTGCAACACCTTGTACTAACGCTTTATGTAAGCGGTCCTTAAAGGATTGAACTTGAGATTTGTTGTTGGCAGAGATTGCCATCACTGGGCAACCTAGCACCTTTTCGAGCGCTTTAATGTCGATGGTCTGACGCTCACGCTTTAGCGCATCCATCTTATTAAGCACAACAACCATAGGTCGGCCAAGCTCACGCAACTGCAAAGTCATATATAAGCTGCGTTCAAGACAAGTGGCGTCTACAACATTAATAATTAGGTCTGCGGGATGGGTTAGCACTGCTCTTGACGCAATAGACTCATCAATACTATTGCCATCATTGCCGCTGTCTAAAGCGTAGATACCCGGAAGGTCGGTAAGCAAAAAGTCGTCGCTAGAATGAGAGTACTTACCTGTTTTCTTCTCGACAGTGACCCCTGCCCAGTTACCTACTTGCTGCTTGGTACCTGTTAAGCCATTGAAGAGTGTCGTTTTACCGCTATTAGGGTTACCAACCGTTAGAATTTTGTATTCCATTAGTTCGCCTCCACTGTAATTGCATCGGCAATGTTAACGCGGACAGCAAGCGAAACTCCGCGAACTTCGACTTGTAGCGGGTCACCCATTGGGGCTTTTCGAATTAGTGTGACCGGTGTTTGTGGCAAAAGCCCCATCACCATCAGTTTTTTTCGCACGTCATTAGAGAGCTCTGAGAAACCAGTTATGGTAGCGACTTGCCCTTGTTGTAGTTGTGAGAGTTTCATTGCGAGACCAGTTATTTATAATGAGAAGGATTGTTATTTATGCTTACAATTTTATCTTCAACTGTTCTAGCAGATCTTGCCTGAAATCAATGTTTCCAAGTTTCGATAGAAGCGTTGAGAATATCTGACTCAATTTATCTATTAAGAGGTTATAGACGGCTCTTGTGGTCGCTAATTACCTATTGTGGCAAAGGTGAGTATTTCGCATGCTCCACCACCTCTGATAAACCACTCTTTAGATCCGTTACAGAAGCCCTTTAGCTTGGCTCACTCCAGGCAAAAACGTTAAAAGCGCACTCGTCAATTACGTCAAAAGATAGCTTTTTCTTACTGTTTGGGCAGATTAATTGCTGAAACAAATAAAGAGAAAAACCAATTTTTCCTTAATATACATCAACTTAGTCAACTGTCGCTTTTCTTATGCCATCTTGGCGTTAATTTTATAAGTAAAAAAAGTCCTACTCGCTATAGTTAATCACGTCGAGAGGGCATCCCTTAAGACAACATTGAATTCCAGAGGTGGCGCATCAGCGTCACTCCGGCAGCAAGCGAAGGTGTCGTTGGCACCCGTGGTATAGTCCCCCCGGCTATGCCACGATATTTTTTTTCTTTCTCTCTAAGCAATTCACGCAATTCACGCAATTCACGCAATTCACGCAATTCACGCAATTCACGCAATTCACGCAATTCACGCAATTCACGCAATTCACGCAATTCACGCAATTCACGCAATTCACGCAAGCGATTATAGCCATTAGCTCTTGTCCAATACGCTTAAAGAAGATCTACATCGTAATTTCAAAGCAGTTCCAATCCCTATCGCGGTACATAGGTGTCTAAATAATTAGGCAGGCAAAATTACTTAGAAGGGATAGTTTGCAGCGAGCTAGTTGCTGGCATGGGGTAACAAGCGTATGAAATAACTGCCTTACCGCGTATTGCTCACGCGGTACTATAGGACAGTGGTATTAGCTGATCGCTCTTTCTAGCTAGTAGCGGCTTTGTTGCTCAACAAACTGGGTTGGTGACATACCAAAACGGTGCTTAAACCTTTGGCTAAAGTAAGAAGGGTCATTGAAACCGCACTCAAAGGCAACATCCGAGACCTTTTCCCCTGCAAGTAATCGGCGACAAGCGTTGTCTAAACGCACCTCTGTCAAATACTCGGTGAAGGTTTTCTCTATTGATGATTTAAGCCTGCGCTGTAGGCTTCGCTCCGATACGTAGAGCATCTTAGCCGCAGAAGAGGTACTAAATTCAGGATCGGTATAGTGGTCATCAACCAATTGAATCACCTTTGATAGCCAAGGGTCATCGTGGACAAGTTCAGCGCACTCTTCGTCTGCTGGCATCACAATCGGGTTGCTCTCGAAAGAGACACTCTCTTGCCAACTGATTTCCAATAGGTTGCGATCCTCAGAACTAAACAAGCTCATCTCGCCACCGCTTTGCGTGACGAGCTTATGCAAGTTATCTGATGATGTCACGCTACCAGAATTAGAGTCAAAGGCATCACCTTGATCCAGCATAGAGAAAACAACCATCCCCTCTTTTTGCGCTAACTGAATCACTACCGTTTGATTGCGATAGCAGCGTCTTAAAATACCATCAAACAGTAGGTTAAATAGCTCATCAAGATTAAAGTCATTCAGGCCTATAAATAGCTCTTGGTCAGATTCAAGCTCAACATTGACTCCCACCTTGGCTAGCTCATCTTTCCAACTACTGATCACCGAATTCACGATCATGGTGAGATTAAATACAGGAAGAGCTTGCCCATTCGTTGAACGCACATTGATTAACGTTTCTAGCTCTTGCTGCATATAACCAATAAGCTGCTCATGGGTTAACGAGTTAGAAGCAGTTGTGTTAAGCCGCTCTTTTAACTCATTGACAGACTGACTATAAATCAACCAACGCACTTCAAGCTGCTTACGCAGTTGATTGTTGTTGCCGAGCAAAACTCGGCTTTGATGACGTAGCTGATTGGTTTTGAGTGCCACTTGGGCTTTAAGCAAGCGGTTTGACTTCGCCATTAAACGTGAACGCCAGTAAACGATAACCGCGATAACAACCAGTACCGCAAGTACGTAAGTAACTATCGCAATGTGACTAAGAAACCAAGGTTCGGTGACCAGAAACTGATAGCTGTTGCTATTGCCTTTTACTCGCCCATTCCTGACGGCGCGAACCTCTAGGCTATATTCCCCGGGCATGAGGTGTTCAATGGTCAAGGTACTGCCGTCCAGTGCCTGCCAGTCACTACTTTGGTTCAAGCGATATTCAAGATTGATGTTGCTAGCACTCGGCAGAAAGCCAAACTGGAAAAAGATCGACTCTCCATAGCCGATTTGTGGTGTTTCTTGCACCGTATTGGCTAAGGAAAAAAGCTTTTGATTGCGCTTGATTTGGCTAAATATCACACGTGTATCGGGTAAACGACTCACCACTAATTGCTGGGTGTTTACCTTCACTAGGCTGCTATCAGCCCCAAAGAAAATGTTTTTTTCGCTGTCGCTGCCAAAAGTACACACACCCGGCAAAAATTCGTTGCTGATGACACCAAATGGTTCGCCATAATGCTGGGTCAATGAGCCTTGAGGTGTGTAACGGGAAAGCCCTGTGGATGAGGTCAGCCAAATGCCGTCTTGATTTTGAATCAAGCATTTTGGTGTTACGTGGCCATCAACCATATCAATGGGATCGACATTATTAGTGAACAAATCTAAGCGATACAGCCCATAGCGACTGGCTACCCAAAGCTCACTTTCTGATGGTTGCACCGCATCAATCACTTCACCAAATGGGATACTTTCCCCCACAAAACTAATCTGGCCATCGCGGACGACATACATCCCATGCTCGGTCCCTAACGTCACATAGTCTTGAGAAGTCACGTACATATTAGTTAACTGAGCAGGGAGATATTTGTCGATCATCCACTCAGAACCATACTGTGTAAGCTTGCGACTGACCAGATCGAAACTCCACAGTTGAGTATCACTTGCACCCCAGATCATTTTGCCGTGGTTAAACTCTAGGAATCTCACCGTGTTAGTTTTTAGGAAGTTGGGCAAGTCATCATCGATAACCTCGCCCGTATCTGCATTAACACAGACAATACCTTTATCGGTAGCCAACCACAGAACACCATTATGTTCTTCTACATCGTGCACACTGCCGCGAAATACCAGTTTTCGTGAAGACGGTTTAACTAGATTTATCTTAAAAACGCCTTTGTTGGTTAGTAGCCAATAACCGTCCCGCCCTTTACTACGATAAAGCTCGACGAGCTTTTCTCCTCGGCTCACAACTGACATATCTTCATTTGAATAGCGGGTAAACTTATGCGAGTAGAGAGAAAAATAGCGAACACCGCGATCGGTGGCGACCCAGATCCCACCAGTATTATCGTTGAGAAGAGAGTAGATCTTTTCGCCCGCTAAACTATTGCCTGCGCCAATCCCCTGCTCAAACTTCTGAGTTTCACCTGTTAAGAAGGTATAAACAAACAGACCTTTTTCGGTGCCAATCCAGTACTCTTGATCCGTTTCGGTAATACTCAGTACATGACTACCTGCGATGGTGCGAATTGGCTCGTTCGGTTTGTTGATATTGAAAATCAGCGCGCCATTCAATGAGCCAATGATCAGTTCACGTCGCTTTTCAGAGAAGTAGAGTTTTTCGACATAGTTTTTGCCAGAACTTGAAACATGCTCAAAATGACTCCCTTCAGAGAGATAAACACCCGCATTGGTCGCCACCACCCACTTAGAGAAAATAAACTTAGCGTCACTAATTGCGATTTGAGAGGACTGGTTGTACTGATACAACTCCATCAAGGAGAAGGTTTGAAACTCGCCACTATCAATTTGATAGGTATAAAAATTACGTTCATCAGATACCCAGATATAACGCTTGGATGAACCAATTTTTAGGATCTCTGTTCCGGGCGTTAAACTAAACACCAACTCCTTTTCTTGATTAGGAACAGTACGGTAGATTTCGTTTTGGAAAAATGACCAAAAAGCGTTGTCTAGAAATGCGATTTGTGACGCTTCATGATCAAGCGCCGAGCCCTTTTCAGGAAGGATATGTTGCCCATCGAAGAACAACACTTGATCGCGTACGTCTTGCAGCCAAATTCCTCCCTCATCAGCAAGGAATAATTGCTTGGCAGCGAACACCTTCCCCTGCGCTAAAGTTGGCAAAGGATAAAACAGCTTAGGTGACGTATTTGCCGCCATCGTCACTCCCGTATAGAGGAGAAAAAGCAGCAAAGTTGCAATCTTACTCAAGATAATCCATTTCCTAGCAGCAGATAAAAAAGACCAAATCGTTGGCGTGCTGAGCCTAATAGCTCTATTGTTATTTTGTGATAATAATTATCTAGGAAATCGGGGGATTAACAAGTAAGGAAAGGAAATAGTTGGCAAGTTTTTCGATGAGTTCACAGATAATACCAATCGGGATAAATAGGTGTTCAGATAATTGCGCAGGAAAAATCGCTTAGAGCAAGGCATAGATTGCAGATAGCTAGTTTTTCTACCTTCACCATTCTTTCAAAACATAGCTATAACGCTGCTATCAGCGATTTTAACCAGCAAGAATGACCAAATATTTATTTTGATTGGTATCTTATGTCAGCCAAAGGCACAAACCTTTGGCTGAATGTCATATTTAGCGCGTTAAGCAGTTGCTAAAACTATCAGCAAGGTTTTGCTTAAACTTAAAGTAGCCACCTTCAACCGCTTCGACATCAATACCCAATGGATCTAGGACACCTGTTTTAGCGTTACTACCACGAGTGACTGATTCAACCACTGCTGGTGTGAACTGAGGCTCTGAAAATACACATCGCGCTTGTTCAGCCGCTAGCGTTTTACGGATAGAGATCAGTGTTTTCGCGCCTGGTTTGCGCTCTGGGCTCACCGTAAAATAGCCAAGGTGATTTAGAGGGAAATCTTGCTCAAAGTAACCATAAGCATCATGGAAGACATAGTAGCCCGCATCAGCAACTGGCGCTAACTGTTTAGTGATTGCTGCTTTCTGTTCGGTTAACTGCTGCTTAAAGACTTCTAGATTTTTTACGTACTCAGCTTTGTTGGTCGCATCTAACTCAACAAGTTTTTGCGTGATCGCTTCCGCCACTTGCATTGTCGGTTTATAGCCTAACCAAAAGTGAGGATCGTGAGAACCATGATCATGCCCGTCGTGACCATGATGGTCGTGATGGCCACCAGCAAATTCACGCAACTCTAACCCATTGATATCACTCAATGTCAGTACATTGTCTTGATCTTTAAGGACTTTGGTTAAAAACGGTTCCAAGTCATTACCGTACCAAACAACGAGATCGGCATTTCGTAGGCGTTTTACGTCTGAAGGACGCAATGCATAGTCATGAGGTGAGGTGTTTGAACCAAGGAGTACCTCAGCTTGTGAGATGTTTTTTGTCAACTCAACTGTGATGAGCTGAATTGGTTTGATACTGGTTAGAACGGTTGATGCTTGGGCAATAGACGTACTTGCGAGTACAATTGCGCACGCCGTTAGAAAACGTTTCATATTATGATGATTACCGACTAGTTATAAGAGTGAATAAATGTTACATTATAACATTAGTCAATTGCAAATGAGTTCCATTCATGTCGATTCTAGTCGAACTCAATGATATTTGCGTTCAATTTGGCGAACGTAAAGTACTTGATAACATTTCTCTTCGTCTAAATAGAGGCGAGATAACCACACTGATAGGCCCGAACGGAGCAGGAAAGTCTACTCTGGTCAAAGTGCTTCTTGGACTACAGAAAACCTTCAGCGGAAAAGTCACCAAGCCAAAAGGGTTGAAGATCGGTTATGTACCGCAAAAACTTAGGCTTAATGACTCATTGCCTCTGAATGTTGAGCGTTTTCTGCGCTTAGCAGGTAAATACAGTAAACAAGAACTGAACGATGCCTTAAAGCTAGTCGGTGCTGAGCATCTGCTGAAAAGCAATATGCACTCTTTGTCTGGCGGAGAAAACCAACGCGTTCTTCTTGCACGAGCACTACTGCAACGCCCTGATATCTTGGTGTTGGATGAACCAGCACAAGGTGTCGACGTTCAAGGTCAGATTGATTTGTATGAGCTGATCGATACCATTCGTCATCGCTTTAACTGCGCCGTGTTTATGGTTTCTCACGATTTGCACTTGGTGATGGCAAAAACAGATGACGTCGTGTGTATTAACCACCATGTCTGCTGCTCTGGTGCGCCCGCTGATATTGCGCAGCACCCAAGTTATATCGCGCTGTTTGGTCATACCCACCAGCAGCCATTTGCCTTCTATCATCATCAGCACAACCATCACCATCATGATCTCGCTGGCGATCCCGTCGACGGTGATGCTGACAATTGTTCAAATCATTCTCACGGTCATCATCATGATTGAGTTTTTACTTCCTTCCATTTTGGCGGGCTTAGGAATCGCGCTTATTGCCGGACCTTTAGGCTCTTTTGTAGTTTGGCGTCGTATGGCGTACTTTGGCGATACGCTGGCTCACGCGTCTCTAATGGGGCTTGCACTCGGCTTCTTGTTAGATATTAATCTATACCTAGCACTGACGGTTTGCTGTTTGGCCCTAGCGGTTATCTTAGTCACCCTGCAAAAACAGCAGCTTGTTGCCACAGATACCCTACTCGGCATTCTTGCCCATAGTGCCCTATCGCTAGGTTTAGTCGCAGTCAGCTTCCTTGATAATGTTCGTATTGATTTAATGAGTTATCTATTCGGTGACCTGTTAGCAGTAACACCTGAAGACCTTGTTTACATCTATATCGGCGTAGCTATTGTCTCTTCGGTATTAGCCCTATTTTGGCGCTCGCTACTCTCAACCACCGTGAATGAAGACTTAGCAGCAGTAGAAGGCCACAACGTCGATTTAATGCGTCTAATCTTGATGCTCATGGTTGGTCTTGTGATCGCCATTGGTATGAAGTTCGTTGGAGCACTCATCATGACATCTCTATTGATCATCCCTGCCGCAACCGCGCGCCGCTTTGCCAAAGCACCAGAGCAAATGGCAATGCTCGCCTCTATCATAGGTGCAATTGCAGTTCTGCTTGGTTTGAGTATGTCATGGCACTACGACACACCTGCTGGCCCGTCTGTGGTTATCAGCGCAACAGCGATGTTTATGTTGAGTCAGTTGTATCGAGTTAAGGGCTAAGAGAGAAGCAGGATACGGGATGCGGGAACGGACTTCGTCCTGTGGAGTACGGAAAAACTGGAAAACTAGAGAACTAGAGAACTAGAGAACTAGAGAACTAGAGAACTAGAGAACTAGAGAACTAGAGAACTAGAAAGTTTGCAGGGCTGACTATCACGTCAGCCCTCTTAATACCGTCATCCTCAAGAGTGAGACACAAGCGAGTTGGGGATCTCTTTCAGCGAGCAGACAACCTTCAGAGATTCCCTACTCGTTCCTTCGTCTCTCTATAAAATGACCTTGGCGTTGTTTCAGCGAAACGAAACAACACGAAGCGAGAAGCCCGCTCTCGATTCTAGACTCTCGAAGCGAAGCGTTCTCGAAGGACGAAGTCCGTTCCCAAAACAAAAAAACCGATGTATCCACATCGGTTTTTGTCTAATTCTCGCTATCTAGCTTTCCAGCAGCGGAGCGCTCCATAGGGCAAAGCCCGTTCCCGAGCGCAGCGTTCCCGCTTTACGCGCCTTCGTTATGCAGCTCTAGATTTGCTAGGTCTTGTTGGATCTCGCGTTGTACTTTCGCGTCATCGCTGCGTAGAGACTCTAGGAAGTCTAGGTAAGCTTGATCGATATCGCCTGTTACGTATTCGCCACTGAATACTGACGTTTCAAACTTCTCTACATCACGGTTACCCATGCCAACAGCATCAACAAGATCTTCGATGGTTTGGAAGATAAGCTCATCAGCACCGATTTGCTTACAGATTGCGTCGTTGTCGCGACCGTGAGCGATAAGCTCAGTTGCACTTGGCATGTCGATGCCATACACGTTCGGGAAGCGAATTTCTGGTGCAGCCGATACCATGAAGACTTTCTTCGCACCTGAGTCGCGAGCCATCTCGATGATTTGCTCAGACGTAGTACCACGTACAATGGAGTCATCGACTAGAAGTACGTTCTTATCTTTAAACTCAGAGCGAATTGCGTTTAGCTTGCGACGTACAGACTTCTTACGTTGCTGTTGACCCGGCATGATGAACGTACGGCCAACGTAGCGGTTCTTAACAAAACCCTGGCGATATGGCTTATCAATCGCTTGAGCAATCTGTAGTGCTATATCACATGATGTTTCTGGAATTGGAATTACCACATCGATATCTAGGTGGTCGTACTCGTCACGGATGCGGTCACCTAGCTTTTTACCCATTTCAACGCGTGCGCTGTATACCGAGATTTTGTCGATAAATGAGTCAGGACGTGCAAAGTAAACGAATTCAAAGATACATGGGTTGAGTGTTGGGTTATCAGCGCACTGCTTAGTATGCAGTTGACCATCAAATGTCGCGTAAATCGCTTCACCCGGTGCAACGTCACGTAGGAAGTCAAAACCAACCGCATCTAGCGCTACTGACTCTGAAGCTACCATGTATTCAGTTCTGCCTGACACTTCGCGTTTACCTAGGCATAGAGGGCGAATGCCGTTAGGGTCGCGAAACGCTACCATACCGTGACCGATGATCATCGCTGTTACTGCGTATGCGCCGCGGATAGTACGGTGAACATTAGTGACTGCGCGGAATACATCGTCAGCTGTTACGTTACCTTTTACAGTATCAATTTCATGAGCAAGTACGTTAAGTAACACTTCAGAATCTGAAGTTGTGTTTACATGACGACGGTCTTTCTCAAACAGTTTTTCACGAACTTCAGACGCATTGGTAAGGTTACCGTTATGCGCTAGCGTGATACCAAATGGAGAGTTTACATAGAAAGGTTGAGCTTCTGACGCGCTTGAACTGCCTGCGGTTGGGTAACGAACATGGCCGATACCTACGTTGCCTTGGAGTCTTTGCATGTGTTTTGCTTCAAACACATCCTTCACCAAACCGTTCGCTTTTCTCAGACGAAAACGATTGCTTTCTATGGTACAAATACCCGCGGCATCTTGGCCACGATGCTGCAATACCGTCAATGCATCATAGATAGACTGGTTTACAGGCGAAGTGCCCACGATTCCAACAATACCACACATGTCCTAACCCTCGATTTTGACAATGACTGGCGCGTTATAGCGCGCCAGATAAGAAACTAGATGTTGCTTGTAAGTGTTCGAAGAAAGGGGCAATGACACGGCTAAACTCCGGCACCAGTTGCGAACCTTTCCACCACTGTGAGTCTGGAAACGATGTAAACGCATCCATAAAAAATAGCCCGGCAGACACAATAAGAACACCACGCAAACCGCCAAAGACGACGCCTAATACTCTATCTGTCCCCGACAAACCTGTTTTTTGCACCAGTTGGGCGATCACGTAGTTGACGAGTGCACCAACAATCAATGTGGCAATAAACAAGGCTGCGATCGCGGCACCGTTGCGGAACATGTCATCTTGGATATTGGTAAAGTAGACCGCTAATTTCGCGTAGTACTGACTCGCGATAAAAAACGCTCCAAACCAAATCACTAATGACAACGCTTCTTTAGCGAAACCACGAACTAAACTGATCAAAGCCGACAGGCCGATCACACCTAAAATGACAATATCTAACGGATTCATTCTGTACTTACATCTTAAGTTGGCGCGCATTTTAACAGAAAAAACGCTGACGCAAACGTTTTCTTATGGATTTAGTGGTTTAAATTTGAGCAATTGACCTTTTGAGCCGGTAATTTTTTCCAGTTCGATGATCTGGCGCTCAAGCTTACTCTTTGAAACATCAGGACCAATAATGACTCGGGTAAAACCATTTTCGGGTTTAGTGTGTGCCTGATAACCGCGCTTTTGTAGATCCTTAACCAGATTTTTGGCGTTGTCAGCATTCTTCAATGCCATGAGCTGGACGATCCACGCGCTATCTTGGTACTCATTACGCTCTGGGACTTCTTTTATCGCCACTGGCAGTGGTTTATCTTCAGCAACAGGCTCCTGAGTAACCACGACTTCAACCGGCGTCTCTGGTAAATTTTGGCTATCATCAACCGGATCGAGTATCTCAAAGCTTTCAAGCTCGCTGTCGAGCTCCGGCTTAAGGGGGATGCTCGCGATTTCTTCTTTGTAATGGGTTTTCTTGCCATCTAAAACGTCGGGTAAAACAATAATCCCTATTGCGACAAGGATAATGGTTCCAACGAGACGGCTCTGAAATTTGCTTGCCATTTATTCACCTTTGTTTTGCCAATGCTCTAGCACTTCACCCACAGTGTGGAAAGAACCAACGACGAGGATGACATCTTGTGGCGTTGCGTTTGTCAATGCAGCTTCAAATGCTTCAACTGGGTTTGGATACTGGGTTGTTCCTGACGGAAGATACTGACATAGTTCATCTGAACTCGCCGCACGTGGACCAGAAAGAGAAGCTGGATACCAATTGGCAGCGATTGGGCTTAGCGCATTGAGCGTCGCTTCAACGTCTTTATCGTGTAGCATTGCCACCACGGTATGAATATTCTTACCTTGGTATTTTTGCCCAACGCGTTCAACTAAGTACTCTGCAGAGTGCGGGTTGTGCGCAACATCTAACAAGATTGTTGGCTCTGTACTGATCACTTGCATACGACCGGGTAATTGGGCGTTTTTAAGACCATTCACGATGTTCACATCGCTTAGGTCTAAGTTCGCAGTCGCCAGTGCCATAAGTGCAGTCGCTGCATTTTGTAGGGGTAAACCTGGGACAGGGAGTTCATCGAGGGTGTAACTTCCGTGTGTCCACTGCCAAACCGACTCACTTTGCAGTTTGTAGCTGTACTGAATATCAACAGGGTAGAACTCTGCACCAATATCATCAGCGTGCGCTGCAACAGTCGCAGGCGCTTTAGGCTGACCACAAATAGCAGGTTTACCACTGCGGAAAATACCCGCCTTCTCAAAGCCGATCACATTGATGTCATCACCAAGCCAATCAACATGGTCGATAGCTAGGCTAGTGATCACTGAAACATCATGATCCACCACATTGGTCGCATCTAATCGACCTCCTAAACCCACTTCAAGCAGAACGACATCGACTTTCTCTGTTTGGAAAAGACGCAAGGCAGCTAAGGTGCCATATTCGAATAAGCTTAAGCTGATTTCGCCGCGCTGCTTCTCGATAAAATCAAACGCTTGCGCATGTTTTTCATCACTAAGATCTTCGCCATTGATACGAACACGTTCATTGTAACGAATAAGATGAGGGGAACTGTAGACACCAACAGAGTAGCCAGCATCAAGTAAGATTGCTTCCATTAAGGCGCAAGTAGAGCCTTTGCCATTAGTACCAGCAACGGTAATAACAGTAGGAGCAGGTTTAGTAAGGTTTGCTGATTGAGCAACAGCTTGAACGCGGTCTAGACCTAGGTCTATCGCAGAAGTGTGGATGTTGGTTAAATAATCAAGCCACATCGATAGTGGTGATGTGGCTTGAGGAATTTGGCTTTGACTCATCTAACTATAACCAATTGATTGTGGTTGCTTGTTAGTGAGTTACTTTACCCTTTTTCGTCTGCTTCTGGTACAGAATAAGCAGCTTCATTTGGCGAATCGTTAACAGAAACCACCAAAGGTGATGGATTGTTGTTCATCTTCGCCATCAGGCTACCAATGCGTTGACGCATTTCACGGCGGTCAACGATCATATCGATTGCACCATGCTCTAGTAGGAATTCACTACGCTGGAAACCTTCCGGTAGATCTTCACGTACAGTTTGTTCAATTACACGACGACCTGCAAAACCGATCAGTGCTTTTGGCTCACCGATGTTGATATCACCCAGCATCGCTAAACTCGCAGATACACCACCCATAGTAGGGTCAGTCATCACTGAAATGAAAGGTAGACCTTTTGCAGACATGCGCTCTAGCGCTGCACTGGTTTTTGCCATTTGCATTAGAGACATAAGCGCCTCTTGCATACGTGCACCACCACTTGCTGAGAAACACACTAGGCCACAGTTTGCTTCCATTGCTGCTTCTGCTGCACGAACAAAACGCGCACCAACAACAGAGCCCATTGAACCGCCCATGAAAGAGAAGTCGAATGCACACGCAACGATAGGCTGACCAAGAAGCTCACCTTTCATTACAACTAATGCATCTTTTTCGCCACTGCTTTTCTGAGCCGCAGAAATACGATCTTTGTATTTCTTAGAATCTCTGAACTTCAGTTTATCTTGCGGCTCAAGCTCGTCGGCAATCTCTACACGATTATCTTCGTCTAGGAATGTTTCAAGGCGACGACGCGCTCTCATACGCATGTGATGGTCACATTTCGGACATACTTCTAGGTTACGCTCTAGTTCAGCGTGGTAAAGCACCTGTTCACATGAAGTACATTTAGTCCAAACCCCTTCAGGGATAGACGCTTTACGTGAACTAACGATGTTGCTTTTTTCTAAAATCTTTTCAAGCCAACTCATGGAAGACCTTTTCTCTCTACTCCCGCGCCTAAAGCGAGGGATACAAATTCTGAATTTACGCGTGAGGATTAAAGCATATTAAATGCCAAGTGTAGACAAAAAACTGGTTGTACCTATTTCTTGAATCAATTCCTCACACACTAAAGACCTGATTAGTTCGACAATTTACCACGGTTTAGTTCAAATTGTCTGGCAAAAATAGTGGTCCAATCGGCACTCTTGGCAATTGGAATTCTTCTGGGTAATCAACATCCACCAAGTACAAGCCTTCCGCTTTCGCCGTTGCCCCTGCTTGCTTACGATCTTTGATCTCCAGTAGCTCTTTTATCCACTCTGGTTTCTGCTCGCCTCGGCCAACACAAATCAAACTACCTGTAATGTTACGAACCATATGGTGAACAAATGCATTGGCTTTAATATCGATCACGACATACTGGTTATGACGCGTCACATTAATGTGCATCATATTGCGCCAAGGACTGCGTGATTGGCAATGCGTCGCTCTGAAAGATGTGAAGTCGTTTTCACCAAGCAGGTACTGCGCGGCTTGATGCATCTTGTTTTCATCCAGCTCACCGTGATAGTGGCTAACACCCGATGAAAGAATACCCGGCCTCAACGCGCTATTAAAAATGATGTAGCGATAACGACGAGCGGTCGCAGAGAAACGCGCGTGAAACTCTTCAGGCACTTCTTTTGCCCAACGCACCGCGATATCGTCTGGCAGATTCGCGTTGGCTCCCAT
The DNA here is from genome assembly GCF_000772105.1 of Vibrio tubiashii ATCC 19109. Lineage (NCBI taxonomy): Bacteria > Pseudomonadati > Pseudomonadota > Gammaproteobacteria > Vibrionales > Vibrionaceae > Vibrio > Vibrio tubiashii. The sequence continues at coordinate 974,268 of NZ_CP009354.1, read as the reverse complement.
CGTCCAAGCGACCATTTTGCGTGTTGCTGTGGTATCGAAGTGAACCACCTGCCCTGTACCGTGTACACCAGCGTCAGTACGACCCGCACATTGGACTTCAATAGGATGGTTTGCAACGATGCTCAATGCGCGTTCTAGTTTCTCTTGTACGCTTTTTACTTCTCGCTGGCGTTGCCAACCAAAATATTGAGTGCCGTTGTATTCGATGCCTAAAGCAATTCTCATCAGGATGTTCTCGTTGAATTGTTGCTACTAAGGTCTGGTGACCAAATCTTGGGGGCGGCAGTATATACCAAAAAACAAGGGGGCTAAACAACAGCCCCCTTTTCGCTCTGTATCTAGAATTACCTAGCCCTTATTGATGGTATCAATCAGGTTCTTCGCTTCTCGGCGAATCTCATCACTTCCGTCAACGATCGCCTCTTCTAGCAGCTTAATCGCCCCTTGAGCATCATTCATCTCAACGTAGATTTTAGCTAGGTCTAGTTTGCCGGCAGCTTCTGCATTGGCATCAACGTCAGCCGCATCACCAATATCGCCAATCACATCAGGGAAGTCATTCAAACCGACATCGAGCTTAAGCTCATCATCAATCGCTTGTTCTTCTTCCGACTCAACTTCCGCCATTAACTCGTCAATGGTTCTGTAGCTGTTATCATTTGGGTTAAACTCTTCAAGCTCTGGCTGGTCTTCCCAGTTTTCATCCAGTATCTGCGCTTGTTCAGGTTGATTATCTTGTGCCCAAACATCCGCCTCATCTTCTGGAATCTCATCAGGAATACTTGCCTGCTGCTCAGGTGATAGATTAAACCCATTCCAATCCTCACCCATTTCAAGCATGGCATCGATATCCATGCCCGCACTATCAGAAGTGGTGGCATCTATCGGAGTATCAAACGAGAAGTTCGCTGTTTCAGGCTGTTCTTCCGATAGCAGCTCATCAAACGCTTTCTCATCGTAGTCTTGATGAGCTAGGTCAATCTCTTGTGTGGTTGGAGCAACATTTTCCGAAGGAATCTCGCTCAGCTCTGGAAGCTCAACAGGCTCTAACTCAAAATCATCTTGCGTCAGTTCGTCACTGGTTGGTTCAAGATCATCCAGCGCGTCTTCTTCGTTGTATTGAGGTAGATCAGCTTCAGCAATTTCAATCGACTCATTGCTCGGTTCCGCTACTGGAGCCTCAGTTTCTAGTAGAGGTTCATCAGCAACATCCGCCAGTGCTTCATCTTCACCAAACTCTGGTAGCTCTAGATCATCTAGCTCAAACGACTCGTCTTCGAGTTCCGCACTTGGTGCTTCAATCTCTGGTTGAGGCTGCTCGGCAACCTCCGCTAAAGCTTCTTCTTCACCAAATTCTGGTAACTCTAGATCATCAAGCTCAAACGACTCGTCTTCGAGTTCAGCAGTGGGTGCTTCAACTTGTGGCTGAGGCTCTTCAGCGACTTCAGCTAAAGCTTCTTCTTCACCAAACTCTGGTAACTCTAAATCATCTAGCTCGAACGACTCGTCTGCTAGTTCCGCAGTGGGTGCTTCAGCTTCTGCTTGAGGCTGCTCGGCAACATCAGCTAAAGCTTCTTCTTCACCAAACTCTGGTAGCTCTAGGTCATCAAGCTCGAACGCTTCGTCTTCGAGTTCCGCAGTTGGTGCTTCAGCTTCTGGTTGAGGCTCTTCAGCGACTTCTGCAAATGCTTCTTCCTCACCAAACTCTGGCAGCTCTAGCTCATCAAGCTCGAAAGACTCGTCTTCGAGTTCGACCGCTGGTGCTTCAGCTTCTGCTTGAGGCTGCTCGGCAACATCAGCCAATGCTTCTTCTTCACCAAACTCTGGTAGCTCTTGGTCATCAAGACCGAACGACTCGTTTGCTAGTTCAGCAGTTGGCGCGTCAATTTCTGGCTGAGGCTCATCAGCGACTTCAGCTAATACTTCTTCTTCACCAAACTCTGGTAGTTCTAGGTCATCAAGTTCTAACGTTTCGTCTTCTTGTTGAGCGCTGGGAACTTCAACTTCTGGCTGAGGCTGCTCGGCAACTTCAGCTAAAGCTTCTTGTTCACCAAACTCTGGCAGCTCTAGCTCATCAAGCTCGAAAGACTCGTCTTCTAGTTCTGCCGTTGGTGCTTCAACTTCTGCTTGAGGCACCTCGGCAACATCAGCCAATGCTTCTTCTTCACCAAACTCTGGTAGCTCTAGGTCATCTAGCTCGAACGACTCATCTGCTAGTTCTGCAGTGGGTGCTTCAATCTCTGGCTGAGGCTCTTCAGCAACATCTGCTAGAGCTTCTTCTTCACCAAACTCTGGTAGCTCTAGGTCATCTAGCTCGAACGACTCATCTGCTAGTTCTGCAGTGGGCGCTTCAACTTGTGGCTCAGGTTGCTCGGCAACATCAGCCAATGCTTCTTCTTCACCAAACTCTGGTAGTTCTAGGTCATCAAGCTCGAAGGCTTCATCCGCTAGTTCCGCAGTTGGTGCTTCAACTTCTGGCTCAGGCTGCTCGGCAATATCGGACAGTGCATCTTCTTCACCAAATTCTGGCAGCTCTAAGTCATCTAGATCGAATGACTCGTCTGCTAGTTCCGCAATTGGTGCTCCAGTTTCTGGTTCAGGCTGCTCGGCAACATCAGCCAGAGGTTCTTCTTCACCAAACTCTGGTAGCTCTAGATCATCAAGCTCAAACGACTCGTCTGCTAGTTCTGCCGTTGGTGCTTCAGCTTCTGGTTGAGGCTGCTCGGTAACATCTGCGAGTGCCTCTTCTTCACCAAACTCTGGCAGTTCTAGCTCATCAAGCTCGAATGCTTCGTCTGCTAGTTCAGAAGTGGGTGCTTCAGTTTCTGCTTGCGGTTCTTCAGCGACTTCAGAGAAATCTTCATCTGCAATATCAGGTAAATCCAGTTCAACTGGGCCCTCTTCTTCAGACTCTGTTTGCGACGCTAAGCTATCTTCTGCTTGAGGCTGCTCGGTTTGCGGCTCGTCATCAATTAGCCAATCATCATCTTGAGGGACACCAAATTCATTTGGGATCGCCTCTGGCATCGGAGCAGCAGGCTTGGCTTCAACTGGTTCGTGAGTCGGTTCAGGAGCTTGTTGAGTATCCTCGACAGCTTCGGCGATTTCTGGAGTCTCTGGAGTCTCTGGAGTCTCTGGAGTCTCTGGAGTCTCTGGAGTCTCTGGAGTCTCTGGAGTCTCTGGAGTCTCTGGAGTCTCTGGAGTCTCTGGAGTCTCTGGAGTCTCTGGAGTCTCTGGAGTCTCTGGAGTCTCTTCTTTCAGTGTGTCGCTTTGCTCTTGCTGTGCAAGTACATCATCTTCAACAATTTCTTGTTGCTCAGCACCTGAAGCAGACGTTGGTTCATCCAACCCTACAGATGGGCTTTCTACAACTTGTGTAGGCTCAGGAGTACTTTCAGGTCTCTCAACCTCATCGATTGCTGAGGTTAGCCAATCATCCTCTTGTGCCTCGGTGCTCGCAACGTCTTCAGATTCAGCTTCGCTAGATGGCTGAGCTTCATCGGCCACTTGTTCAGCTTCATCACTCAGTTGGTCTGCTTCTTCACTGTCAAACTGAGGGTTTTCAACTTCTTCAATCGCCGACGTTAACCAATCGTCTTCATCATCTGGCTCTGGCTCTGGCTCTGGCTCTGGCTCTGGCTCTGGCTCTGGCTCTGGCTCTGGCTCTGGCTCTGGCTCTGGCTCTGCAAGCTGAGCTTGGTCAATCTCAGTGTCCAAAGCAAGGTCATCAGTTACGTCTGCAGCCGGGACATCGTCGAGATCGAGTTCATCAAGAAGTGGGTCTCCCTCCGGAGCAACACTTAACAGGTCATCGATAAAATCTTCACTAGCGAAGTCTTTGTTATCAGTTGTAGGCGCCTCTTCTTCAATCGAAGGTACATCCGTAGAATCAGCTTCCAGTTCAGGCTGTGATGCTGGCTCTGGCAACTCTTCTTGTTGATCGATTTCAAGCAGCTCTTCAAACAGATCGGTCGCATCATCACCCAGATCTTCGCTGCTGTCTGCTTGAGGATCAGAACCAACCACATCTGCGAGTAAGTCTGTGCTATCGGCTAAATCGATCTCTTGAGCGGGCGTATCATCACCAATGAGTTCATCGAGTTCAGAGTCTAAATCAAATTCGTCTGCGCCTTCGGATTCAGCAATAAACTCATCGAGTAGATCGGTACTTTCTTCAGCAGGTTCGTCAACCGAGATTAACTCGTCAAAGGCATCGACTTCATCGCTCGACTCTTGCGGTGCAGCTGACTCTTCAAGAAGTTCATCTAATAGTTCGGTGCTATCTGCACTGACTTCGACACCTTCTTCATCAACGACTTCGTCTAGCAGTGCCGTTTCATCAAGCGCATTCGCTTCAAGCGTTTCTAGATCCGCCTGCGCTTCCATTTGGGCAAAGATGTCATCGATCTCGCTATCAGAAGCTAGGCTCGGCTCTGTTGAGTCATCACTTAGATCGAAGCTGTCTTCGCCTTCATCAAGCAAACTATCAAAATCGAGGTCATCACTGCTGTCATCTTGAGCTTCATTAAATAGGTCATCCAGTAGTGACTGATCAAGCTCATCAGTGCCCAGTTCCTCGCTTTCACCATCTTCTGCTAGCAGTGAGTCCAACTCATCTTGCGAGAATTCACCATCATCAGACAGATCGAACCCTTCATCATCAGAGTCTTCTATGACAACTTCATCGAGGGCGCGCTCCATCTCTTCAAGACCAAGTGCTTTATCGTCACCGTTGACGCTAATGCCGTTCGAGCTCATATCAACGTCAACATCAGCCAGTGATTCATCTAAATCACCGTCATCACCAATGCCTGCGAATGGGTCATCGCTATCTTCGCCTTCAAGGTTGAAGTCAAGGTCACCATCGTCTAGGTCGGCGAATACGTCTACTTCATCGGAATCAGCGTCTGGGTCGATTGAATCGTCACCGAACAGTTCTTCTTCCTTATCAGATTCACCAAACAGGTCATCATCGAGCAGTAGATCATCGTCAATATCTTCATTAAGAGTTTCGGGCACGACAGGCGCAACAGGTTGAGGTTGCTGCTCTGTAGGTGCGGCTTGTGGCTCTTCTTTAGAACGACGACCAAGCAGCATCATGATGATGAGGCCAATCAGTAGCCCTGGGATGATGGCTAATGCTGCAACTAACCAAGTATTTGAGAACAGTTGATCCATCGCCGAAGGCGCCATTTTTTGCTCTTCGGCGAGACGCATACGCTCAGCTTCAAGAAGTTTTTCAACTTCAGTGCGAATCCGGTCTTCATTTCCAAGTTCATCTTTTAGTACATCGACTTCAGATTGAACATCCGCCAACATTAAGCGCAGCTTATGGTTCTTCTCCTCCAGTGCCATCAGCTCGGTTTCAGAGGTCTCAAGCTGGTTTTCGAGGGACTTAACCTGTTTTTGCTTCTCGGCGTCTGCAATGCCCTTGAGGTCGCTATTTTTGTCGACCATCTTCTCTTGAGCATTGTCGACAACTTTTTCCATCGGCTTAGCCATGTCATCAGGCTGCTGGACTGGAACGATATTGACGGCTGGAGCCTGTGGTTGAGGCGTTGCAACGCTAGGTGCTTTACCCAAACGAGCTTGGTGCGCTGCCATCACGTTGACCGCTTCTTGGGTGGACACACTGCGAACTTGGCTGAGAGAAGGAATACGGATGGTACTCTGAGGAATCAGCTCGTGGATATTTTGGTTTTCAAACGCTTGAGGGTTGAGTTGAAAAATGGCGTAGAGCGTTTGTTGAACAGTAACTGCGTTAGAAGGACGTAACTGAGAGGCAATACTCCACAACGTCTCTTGTTCCGTTGTAGGGCCATAAAATCTTGAAGGTTCTGCCGTACGCGCATCACGAGCAAGAGGCTCTGAAAACTGGGGAGATGACTGGATCTCACCATTTGGCCCTTTAAGGCGAATGCTCTCCGCGTTTACGATAGTAGTTTGAGTCACGGCAACCATTGCCAGAGGCAAGAGTAGACGCTGTAAAAGTCGACGCATATAAGGCTCAGCTATGTGCTCAATTAAATTAATGACAATGATCTGTTAAATATATCGGATAAACCACTCAAAACTATAGGTGGATAGGCAAAAAATGTGTGTCCGGCGCCATATTCGCATTAATCTCACACAATTTTTCAAAATTCGATTAAAAAAGCCTCACACAATGGCGAGGCTTTAGTTAGGTATTTGTCAGCAGTAGCTTAGTGTCTGATGACCTAGTAGTAGTCGCGAATCAGTACTTCGGCGATTTGAACAGCGTTAGTTGCTGCCCCCTTACGAACGTTGTCTGCTACTACCCACAGGTTCACACCACTATGATGACTGATATCATTACGGATACGACCTACCATCACGTGATCTTTACCGCCAGCATCGCGGACTTGTGTTGGGAAATCTTCACCGTGGAACACTTCGATACCTTCAGTTTGCTCTAGAAGATTAATCACTTCTTGCGCATCAATTGGAGCGCATGTTTCTAGATGGACTGCTTCCGCATGACCATAGAAAACAGGTACACGAACACAGGTAGGGTTTACAGTAATACCTGGATCGTTGAAGATTTTCTGTGTTTCCCAAACCATCTTCATCTCTTCACGGGTATAACCGTTTTCCATGAACTGATCGATTTGCGGAATACAGTTAAACGCGATTTGTTGTGAGAACTCTTCGTTCTCTGCTGGCATGCCGTTAAGCAGCTTTGCCGTTTGACCTGCTAATTCATCAATACCCGCTTTACCTGCGCCCGACACTGACTGGTAAGTAGATACGTTGATACGCTCAATACCCACTGCATCGTGAATTGGTTTTAAGGCAACCAACATCTGAATTGTTGAACAGTTTGGGTTAGCGATGATGTTACGGTTGCGGAACTCGGCAATCGCTTCTGGGTTCACTTCAGGCACCACGAGCGGAATATCGTACTCGTAGCGGAACTGTGAGGTATTATCAATCACGATAACGCCTTCATCTGCCGCGATTGGCGCCCATTTAGCAGACAATTCACCACCTGCAGAGAACAAGGCGATGTGCGCTTGAGACCAATCAAACTCTTCTACGTTTTGAACGCGAACAGTTTTACCGTTAAAGCGATAAGTCTTACCTTCACTGCGCTCACTGGCTAAAAGGTAAATTTCACCTACTGGGAATTTGCGCTCTTGCAGCACTTCGATAATTGTTTCGCCGACTGCACCAGTCGCGCCTAAAACTGCAACATTATATTGTTGGCTCATTGACTTACCTCAACCTGAAAACCTAGTTTTGCTAGTGGGGATAGATTGCATGACTCTCCACCGACTAACGTGACTGCACTGTACTCTCGACGATCCCAATAGTTTTTACGCATCAGGTCAAACGAACCAGGTTTGCTGATTTCGCGTCGGAATAAGGCGTCATCTTTACGCACATCATAGACTAGCTGCGTGATGTTGTGCAGCGTTGCTTCATCCCACTCGCGGTCTAAATTGAGCTGTGGGACTGGCGCAATGGGCAGCAAGTCACTGGCATGCGCACGTAATTCATTGTTTAGAAACTCACAATAGCTATTGAAGATCATTGTCGTACCGCGAGCCTTCCCCTCTAAGCCATAACCTGCCACATGAGGGGTTGCGAATGCTAGCAGAGGCAGAAGCTCCATATCAACCTCTGGCTCAAATTCAAATACGTCTAATGCCGCGATGAACCCATCATTCTTCTGTAAGCGCGCTTTTAATGCAGCGTTATCGACAATTGGGCCACGAGCCGCATTGATTAAAATTTGGTCACCGCGTAACATTTCCAACACTGCTTGATCAATTAAGTGATGGGTTGGGTGCTCACCGTCACGCGTGATAGGGGTATGTAGAGTGATAATGTCAGCTTGCTCTAACAATTCAGGCAAAGGGGTAAATTGACGGGTGTCCCCTTCAGCTTGTTTAGGTGGATCGTTGATCAACACATTAATGCCGATACCTTCTAAGCATTTCTGTAGATAGCTTCCCACTTGGCCCGCACCAATAATACCCACGGTTTTATCAAACACGGAGAAGCCATGCTGCTGAGCAAGCACCATCATCACGCTGAAAGCATATTCGGCGACGCCTACTTTGTTACAACCCGGTGCGGCGGTAAAGTAAATGCCTTTTTCTTTGAGTAGCGCTTGATCGACGTGATCCATCCCCGCAGTGGCTGTGCCGACAAATTTTAGCTTGTTCGCTTTAGCGATTAGCTCTGCGTTAACCTTAGTCACTGAGCGAATCATTAGCGCATCAACATCGATTAAGTCATCGGCGGTCAAGGTACGACCGGATTTTAAAACAACCTCACCTAGCTGACTAAAAAGCTGCTCAGCATAAGGCATATTTTCATCTACAAGAATTTTCATGGGTTTATCGGTTTAGCTTTGAATGGCATTGATTGTGCAAAAAAGGTGAGTCGGTGTCGAGTAATTATCTGATCACCCATAATTCCGATTGGTATTAGATAGAAAAATGCCCGGCACTTGGCCGGGCAATAGTCCAGAACAAAAGGATCTTAACCCGCTCTCCATGGGTTAAAGTCTGCGTCTGTTAGACTAACCTTTATTGCTAAAGGTTAGTCAGCTCTGGAAACTGGATTGCTCACTAATGAGCAGATTCAGTTAGCCTTGGTATTTCTTGATAACTAGCGTAGCGTTCGTGCCACCAAAACCAAAACTGTTTGACATTACTGTCGTCAACTCTGCGTCACGCTTCTCAGTCACGATATCTAGACCTTGTGCTGCGTCATCTAGAGTCTCAACGTTTACGCTTGGTGCGATAAAGCTGTTTTCTAGCATTAGCGTTGAGTAAATTGCTTCGTGAACGCCTGCTGCACCTAGCGCGTGACCTGTCATCGCTTTAGTTGCTGAAATTGCTGGGCTGTTGTCACCAAATAGCTCTTGGATAGCACCTAGCTCTTTCACGTCACCGACAGGTGTAGAAGTACCGTGCGTGTTTACGTAGTCGATGCTGTCTACATCTTGCATCGCCATCTTCATACAACGAATCGCGCCTTCACCTGATGGTGCTACCATGTCGTAGCCGTCAGAAGTTGCGCCGTAGCCAACGATCTCACCGTAGATTTTTGCGCCACGAGCTAGAGCGTGCTCAAGCTCTTCGATAACCATCATGCCGCCACCGCCAGAGATAACGAAACCGTCACGGTTTGCATCATAAGTACGAGACGCTTTGTCTGGTGTTTCGTTGTACTTAGTTGATAGTGCGCCCATTGCGTCAAACATCATAGTTTGAGACCAATCTAGCTCTTCACCACCACCAGCGAATACGATGTCTTGTTTGCCTAACTGGATAAGCTCCATTGCGTGGCCAATACAGTGTGCAGAAGTTGCACATGCAGAACTCATTGAGTAGTTCACGCCGCGAATTTTAAATGGCGTTGCAAGACATGCAGAAACCGTTGAAGACATAGTTCGTGGAACCATGTAAGGACCAACACGTTTTACGCCTTTCGCACGCATTGTGTCTGTCGCAACAGTTTGGTTCAGTGCAGATGCACCACCAGAACCAGCAACAATACCTGTGCGATCGTTAGAAACTTGCTCGTCAGTTAGACCCGCGTCTTCAATTGCTTGCTGCATTGATAGGTATGCATACGCAGCCGCATCACCCATAAAGCGCATCTGTTTACGGTCAATGTGCTCTGCTGGGTTGATTTTTAGATCACCCCATACCTGTGAACGAAGACCTTGTTCTTTAAACTGCTCAGAGGCAGTAATACCAGATTTACCTGCTTTTAGAGACGCTAAAACTTCTTCGACGTTGTTACCGATACTTGAAACAATACCCATACCGGTGATTACGACTCGTTTCATTATGACATTCCTATAATTCAAAAATCCGCTAGATGATAACTAAGATAGCGGGGAAAAGTGGTCAGCTTTCCCTTAAAACCGTACAATTGCAATCATATTATCGTTTTTATTCACATATTTCCGACACTATGACCTCGATTACTAATGCCCAACTAGGCTGGAACGATGCGGGTACGCCTGTTTCAGATCAGTTTGATGATGTCTACTTTTCTAACGTCAATGGCCTCGAAGAAACCCGCTATGTGTTTCTACACCAAAATCATCTCCCGCTAAGATGGCAAACGTATGACCAACGCCGTTTCGTTATTGCTGAAACTGGCTTTGGTACTGGGTTGAATTTCCTAGCTGCATGGCAATGGTTCGATCAATTTAAGCAGCAACATCCAGATGCGCCACTAAAAGAGCTCCATTTCGTGAGCTTCGAGAAGTATCCACTCAGTCAACAAGATCTGGTTAAAGCGCATCAATCTTGGCCAGAGCTGGCTGAATATGCGGAAAAATTGCAAAAGCACTACCCCATTGCTGTTCCTGAATGTCACCGTATTGTGCTTGAAGATGGTACTATCACATTGGATCTGTGGTTTGGCGATATTAAAGACTGCATGCCTAAAGTGCCAGTGGCTGAGCAAGGTCTTGTTGATGCTTGGTTCTTAGATGGTTTTGCACCAAGCAAGAACCCTGAAATGTGGAATCAGGATCTATTCAATGGCATGGCGAAGCTCGCCAAGCAAGATTGTACCTGTGCGACTTTCACTGCGGCGGGTTTTGTGCGTAGAGGCCTAATTGAAGCAGGCTTTGAAATGAAGAAGGTCAAAGGTTTCGGCACCAAGCGAGATATGATTGCCGGCAGCCTGACACAGCGCCAAGCTGAGACCAATTTTAAACCTTGGTTTGCCCGTACACCTTCATCTGAGTCGGAGTCTATTGCCATCATTGGTGGCGGTATTGCTAGTGCGACATTAGCTAAAACCCTGCTGCGACGCGGAAAAAAAGTCGCGTTATATTGCCAAGATGCTCAACCAGCTCAAGGGGCTTCTGGCAATCGTCAGGGTGCTGTTTATCCACTGCTTAATGGTGATCACTCTGGGGTATCTCGCGTTTTCGCTCCGGCTTTCCTTTTTGCCAGACAATTTGTCGAGCAAGCGGCAGAGCAGATCAAATTCGACCACGACTGGTGCGGCGTCACTCAACTGATGTGGGATGAAAAGTCACAAACTAAGCTAGAGAAGATGTTAAACGGTAACTTCGACAGCCAACTTATTCATCGCTTAAACCAAGAGCAGACTAGTTCAACCATTGGCCTACCTATTGATATGGAAAGTGTCCACTATCCACTAGGGGGTTGGCTGTGTCCTGCTGAACTAACTCAAGGTTTGATCGCCGAACTAGAGAAAAGCGAATTGTTCGAGACGGCTTTTGCTACCAAGATAGATACTCTAACTTGGAACGAAGAGTCGCAAACTTGGACTCTTAAATCTGGTGATAACAGCTTCACTCACTCAAGTGTTGTGATTGCCAATGGTCATCAGTTTGACCAACTAGAACAGTCGGCAAACATCCCTCTCGGTCAGGTGAAAGGACAAGTCAGCCATATTCCAACCACAGATGATTTACAGCAGCTTAAAACAGTGCTGTGTTATGACGGCTACATGACTCCGGTTAACCCGAATAATGGTCACCACTGTATTGGTGCCAGCTATGACCGTTCTCACCTTGATTACGAGTTTGCCCCTGCCGCACAGCAAGATAATGGCGACAAACTGCGCAAGTGTGTACCAAACCCAAGCTGGCCGAACCAAGTTGATACCTCAGGGAATCTTTCTCGTCAGGGGATTCGTTGCGTAAGCCGAGACCATCTACCTTTTGTTGGCAATGTCGGTCAGTTAGAGCAGATTAAGCAAGTCTATGCAGAACTGCACAAAAAGAAGCCTGCCAAAAACGCGGTAGACGTTCCAAGTTATCCAAATCTATTTTGTATGCTTGGGTTGGGCTCTAGAGGCTTAAGCTCAGCGCCATTATTGGCAGAGACTCTCGCCTCACAGATTTGTGGCGATCCGTTACCTTTGCCAATCGATGTATTAGAACAGCTTCATCCAAGCCGTATGTGGGTTCGAAAACTACGCAAAGGCAAAGCGATTACTGAGCTTTGATTCTCCTCGTATAAGTTAGATAACAAAACGCCGTCACCAACTTTCCGCTGGTGACGGCGTTTTTATATCTCTCAGAGACTTAAGCTACGCTTTGCACTGCTTGCTTTACTTGCTGCGCAATCTCTTGATTGCGGAACTGACCCGATTCTAAATCGAAGTTGTCATAAAAGCTTGGTACGGAAACAGAAGCCTTTACCTCTGCGCCGAAATAAGGTGCTGAGCCAGTTGCAGCAGCAAGTACCGTTTGCGCACCACCTGGGCCCGGAGAGGTTGCTAAATACACGACTGGTTTTTCTTGGAACACATTTCGCTCAATACGCGTCGACCAATCGAATAGGTTCTTGTATGCCGCTGGGTAAGATCCGTTATGCTCAGCAAAAGAAACAACAATCGCATCGGCTTGAGCTAAATCAGCTAAGAATGCTTTCGCTCCCTCTGCCTGACCAATTTCTTTTTCTGTATCTTCACTAAACATAGGGACTTGGTAGTCATTTAAATCGAGAATCGTTACTTCTGCACCCTCAATGAGATTCGCTGCATAAGTCGCTAAAGTCTTGTTGATGGATGTTGAACTGGTTGATGCTCCAAAGGCTACAATTTTCATAATCTGATTTCCTATTCGTTCCTCGATATGTGCTTAGAAGAATATCACTGAACAGAAAAGCAACAACTATAAATAATTTAAGGGGTTGTTCGAAAAATTCGAACAACCCCTTATTTAAGATAATTTAGTGCGTTTCTGATTACGCGTTGTTGACTAGCTCAATCCATAGGTCATTGACAATTGTGCGGTCAGCAGGCGTCAATTCCGAGCGTGCGTCATCTAAGCTGGCTTGGATTCGCTCTTTCAACGTTTCTACATCGTTAATGCCTTCTTCTTCACATGCTGCTGCTGACAAAGAAATATGACCACGTAGATAGCCACCAGCAAATAACTCATCATCCGATGCCGATGAAATACGTGCATCAATTAGCTCTAGCAGCTGTTCTTCAAATTCAATAATCATTTTGCGTTAACGCCTAATCAGTTTGCTTCTCAAAAAGAACGCCAAGCTTCTCACATTGAGAATTCCAACGCAAACCCTAGTCATAGCAGGGCTTGCGCGTATGGCACGCCCTGTGCACTTCCTCAAATATTCACCTAAGTTCAGCGAGGAAGAACCAATGAAAATAAAACCTACCGCTCTTCAAATAGCTATGGTCACTGTCGCTTTAACTGGCTCATCAATGGTTATGGCAGAAACGCCTTTTTCAGAATGTCCGACACAAGCTTTCTTAATTCAAAACCCAACCGGTACGCCAGTCGCTTACGGCGTAAACATCGATGTCGGTAGCTACATCACTTTAGATTCGAACTTAGGTTTGGATAAACTCAACGGCGTTGGATACAGCAAGCACGATGACTTTATCTATGGTTGGGACTACGGTGTCGCCTCACTTTCTCGCATTGACTCAACTTTTACCAAAACCCTACTCAATATTACCAAGCCTGCAGGGGCTCCAACGTCCATTTATGTCGGTGATGTGTCACTCGATGAAAACGCTTGGTACGGCTATCGACCAAGCTACGGCTTATATCGAATAGATTTAGAAAGCTTAGTCATGGAGCTGTCTTCTCCACCAAGTCAATTTGGTAACCCCTCCATCTACGATTTAGCGTTCCATCCAGATAACGGATTAGCCTACTCGATCGATGCCAATGGCTATCTATGGCAAATTGATGTCAGCGCAGGTACCTCAACCCGACTAAACCAATTACTCGACAAAAACGTACTTGGCTATCGCCTGACTTTCGGCGCGGTCTACTTTGACGTTGATGGTAACTTCTATGCCAGTAACAACAGCAATGGCTATGTGTTTAAAGTCTCCATCAATGGCACTAGCTCAACGGCCGAGTTCTTTGCTTATGGTCCATCAAGTAATTCGAATGACGGCGCTCGCTGTGCTTTAGCGCCTGTCGAGCCTAGCGAGTACACAGACTTTGGTGACGCACCAGATTCTTACAAAACCACCTTTGCTTCATCAGGTGCTAGACACGGTATGTCTGACCTTAAGCTCGGTGCTTTGGTTGACGGTGAAACCGATGGAAGCCCTTACCCGCTCAGTGATGACACTTCCGATGGCAGTAATGACGATGACGGCATTCAGTTCCCTGTCCCGATTCAAGTCGGCCAAACCAGTAAAATTATTGCATCAGTCTCTGGTGCAACGGATAACTCGGTTCTCAACGCATGGATAGACTTCGATCGCGATGGAGAATTTGAATCTAACGAAATTATCATCAGTGATCAGTCCGTGGATGCCAACACTGGAGACCTCTTCTTCTCAGTACCGACATGGGCGGTTGCAGGAGAAACATGGGCACGCTTTCGTGTATCAAATACCTCGGGAATAGGCCCTAGTGGTGGTGTACCGGCGGGGGAGGTGGAAGATTACCTCGTGGATATTACTGAAAGCGGTGTGGTCACTGAGGTTTATCCAAGCGGTGGCGGGTTCACTACCTTTGCCTACGAAGATCAATACCCACTCGTTGGTGACTACGATATGAATGACGTTTTAATGAACGTTAAATTCACCGAATACCAACTCAACAATCAGGTTATACGAATGAAAATTGAGGGCAAGGTTGCTGCGTTGGGTGGCGACTATCACTCTGGTTTTGCCATTCGACTACCAGGTATCGCTCGCGAGGACATCAAGTCTGACTCAGTTCAGCTTTATGTCAACAATACACTTCACTCCAGCAGTTTGGAAAGCGATACCACCGATGCCGTATTTATCATCCATCAAGACTTGTGGGATATCACCGAATCGGGTGAAGCGGAAGGTTGTACCATGTTCAGAACCCAAGAGAACTGTGGGACCACTTATCGCCCGACGTGGAGCTTAACCTTCTCGTTAGAAAATGCGGTCAATACTGAAACAATGCCAAGCTTCCCTTACGACCCATTCATTTTCGCCTCTCCCGGTCACTATTACGGTGACGTCGGATATCAGCTAAGTGGTGGTTACCCTGGGCGCGCTCTGGAAATCCATCTAAAAAACCAAGCGCCTACCAGTAAGTTTGACTCGCGATACAAGGCGAATGGCGTAGACGCATCGAATGGTGAGACTCATTACCACAATGCTAACGGTCTACCTTGGGCCATTGAGATTCCAACCACGTGGCAACATCCGCTAGAGCAGCAGAACATCTTAGACGCCTACTCGAAGTTTGCAGAGTTTGCTCAAGATACAACCGGACTGACAGAGCCGACTTGGTACACCATTCCGAACAACAGCAAAATTTATGTCGACTAAGGGAGAAAAGATTATGTGGAATTCAAAAACAACAATGCTACTTGGACTCGCTCTTATCCTTCCTCTCTACGGTTGTGGCGGCGGAGGTGGTGATGGAGGCGGTGAAGGAGGCGGTGAAGGAGGATCTTCAGGTTCAACGGGAGCTGGCTCAACAGGTTCTTCAACACCCGCACCAGCAAGCAGCGGTACGCCTGTCTCTCTCAGCACGCTGCAGATTGATCCGGCCAATAGCCTGATCTCAGTATACAAAGTGGATGTGGACGTGAGCTTGCCCCATTTGGCCTCGTCACAGGTTTATATATCCATCTGTGACAACGCAGGAGGTAACTTACAGTCAGTCGATTACAGCAAGTGCATGGTTAAGGCAGCACTACAATCAGGTACAGGGAGCTATCAACTACAAGTCCCTAATCACTGTGAGTCCCTGATTGCGGTTGTATCGGTAATGGAACCCAATACAGCGCCGCTTGTGTACACTCTCAACCACAACAACCAGCCTCAAACTCAGTGGCTTATCCAGTAACTGAAACCAAACAAGCCGCATCAAGCGGCTTGTTTTTCATTTCACGGCAAACATCGAGTAGTTTAGCTCTGGAACTTGATAATAAGCTCTTAACGCATCTGACAGCATCTTGACTCGCAGTGGGATACCTTGCTCGAAGATCTTTCCGACTTCACTGTGTACTTTCGCCATAAAGGCTAAACGGTCTGGTTCAAAATCACCATTGAGGTTGTCACAGCTGACTGTAAATGGAAATCCTGCGCTCTTAGAGAGAATCCACTCATAGGCTTGCGGGCGAATCTCTACTTTTTCAAATTCTGCCTGAACTTGCTCAGTACGACCATCTGGCTCATACCAATAACCAAAATCTTCCAATAATCGACGCTTAGGCCCTGCAACACACCAGTGAGCAACTTCGTGCATTCCTGACGCATAGAACCCACGAGCAAAAATAATCCGATGATGCGGTGTTTTTTCATCTGCAGGCAGATAAATTGGCTCGTCTCCACCTAGCTCTAGTTTGGTGTTATAACCAGACAAAAATGTGTCATTGAAAATACGGATTAGGTCTTGATAATCGTGGTTCATAGCTCAGTTGATAGCGTTTTAATACAGCGGTCAGCATTTTCGCATTTTTAATCGTAATTGCAAATCCACATCTTATGTAGTGATATTAGAAATAGTTATCTGAAACCGAGTTTCACACCAACAAAATCTCATTCGTCACAGATCACATTTCCCACTACACTCACGCCTTAATTTTATGTGATCAGTCTAACTTTTTGGCCATTTATTGAGAATTCACCATGCTGCTAAGTGTTTTATATATTATCGGTATTACTGCGGAAGCGATGACGGGTGCTTTGAGTGCAGGCAGACGCAAAATGGATTGGTTTGGTGTCATGCTTGTTGCCAGTGCAACGGCAATTGGTGGCGGTACAGTTCGTGACATTCTACTGGGTCACTACCCGCTTGGTTGGGTCAAAAACCCTGAGTTTCTTGCCATTACCTGTGTGGCGGGTGTTCTGACAACAGGTTTAGCAAAGTGGGTCCTTAAACTAAAAGGCTTATTCATTCGATTGGATGCTTTGGGCCTAATTGTGTTTAGCATCATAGGGACTAAAGTGGCGATGGGCATGGGTCACCACGCGCTGATTTGTATGGTGTCAGCATTAGTGACTGGTGTCTTTGGTGGCCTATTGCGAGATTTAATCTGTCGCCAAACGCCGCTAGTGCTTCATGAAGAGCTGTACGCTTCTGTAGCGCTTATCGCATCAGGCATGTACCTACTTCAGTTAGAGTTCGGTGTTAACGATGTGACAGCAACCATTTCTACCCTGATCGTCGGTTACCTACTTCGTATGGCAGCGGTTCGCTTCAAGTGGCGATTGCCGTCATTCCACCTCGAAACCGAAGGTTCACTGCACTAATCTCGCATTCGCCCTGTAAAACAGGGCGTTTTTATATCTATTCATCTATTTACCCGCCCCTTACATAACCACTCACTTTCAATTTCGCGTACACAAGTGGTTAGTTATCAGTAAGTTAATCCTGTGACCTTTTGCACAATCCTAGCGAGCCATTTATCTTACCCTTATCGCCAACAAGGAAAGTTCAGGCATTAGCCCATCCAACCCAGACCTTTCCTTTTTACTCCTACTAAAATTTAAAAGCAAAAAGGTCTAACAATGAAAAATAGACTAGGTCTTACTCTCTCCGTACTTGCGCTTAGCCTCTCTGGGTGCAGCACTTTATCCACTCCGGATGCCTCTCAACAGCTATCTGCTCTGCTTGATGAATATGGCTCGCAATCTAAGTCATTGGACAGCTCACAATTTGGCATTGTTAACGATCAAATGGCGGGGGCGAAACAAACGCTCGATCGACTTTACCTGAGTAAGTTACTCGAAATTGACCGCAGCGCTTTATCGGATGAAGAGAAGGTTTACTACGACACGTTTCGATTTGATCGCACCATTGCAATCCGTGGTGCTAGCTTTGCTAATGCTCGCTTTGGCAACCTTGATACGCCAGTTACCCACTTCTACAACTACATTCAATGGAACGCGGAAGAAGCCGGTGCTGCGATTAACACCAATGGTGATGATTCGAAAACCTATCAGGATCAACTCGAAACGCTTCAAGAGTACACGTCTTGGGTCAACAACCTACGCAGCCAATACCAGCAAGGCCAACTACAAGGTATACAGTTGCCCGCAATTCTTGCTGAAAGGCTTTACCAAAGCAGCGTCGATGCGATTAGTTATGATGATTTTTCGGTCCTCAAGGTTGGCTTGAAGGATCTAAAAACTCAGCCTGAGTACAGTCCTGAATTTATTCATCAATACGAAAAAGAAGTGGGCAAGGCACAACTCGCCACTCAAAAGCTCCTCGCTTACCTTCACGGTCAGTACACCCAAGCTGCGCGTGGCGATGGACAGCTTACCGACACCAATATCGGTTGGGGAGATCTGCCTAACGGACAAAGCTGGTATCAGTGGCATTTAGATAGAAACAGTACCACTGGAAAATCCGCTGCAGAATTACATCGCTTAGGAGAACAACTGGTTGCGGATGCTAAAGCTGAAATGATTCGCGTAACTGAGCTTGTGGTTAAAAAACGCGGCGCAATCGTAGAAGCGGATTATCGGGACCCAGTCACTGGCAAGGTTGCCAAACACACCTTTGAGCTGGCTAACGATTCAGGAAAAATTAATCTGGATGAGTTTTTCAAATACCTCAATAGTGAGCAGTTTTTCTATGGGCGAGATGGCTATTCCACCGATGACAACCAGTACAGTCAAGTATGTAGCCACGCCTCTGTTCCCAAGGCATGTGAAGGGGCACTGACGGATTACTACCTGTTCAAAGTCAACGCCAATGATGTCGTACAAGGTTATTTCAAACCAATTAAAACTGACTACTCGATTGAGCCAACCGCAGCAGAAGATGAACTGTACGCTGGTGTCGCCTCCTATGATGACAATGTCTTCACCCTCAACACTAATCCAGACTACAGCTTACAGAAATGGAATGTCTCTACGCTGCTACTACATGAAGCCGCGCCGGGGCACCATTTCCAAAATGCCTACGCGCTAGAATACCCACCAGCAAATAAACCCGCCTATATGGAGGATATTTGGTACACCGCCTACGGCGAAGGTTGGGCACTCTATACCGAATGGCTAGGGCTGGAAATGGGTATTTATGGTGAGTTAGATAGCCATGGTAAACCGACCTTTAGCAACGGTACCGGGATGTGTACTGCTAACGCTGATTACAGCCAACTACAGGGAGGAATCTATAAAGATGAGCAAGAGTGTAACGCCCTTCAATACTTTGGCAGCCTCAATGAAGCACAGCTGCGAAATATGCGTTTAGCTATTGATACAGGCATTCACAGCCAAGGTTGGAGTATTCAGCAAGCGCGTGACTATATGAAAGCTAACTCTGCACTTGGTGAAGGGGATATCGAATCGGAAAGCTTCCGCTATGCCGCTTATGTGGGCCAAGCCGTTTCTTATAAATCAGGTTACTTAGTGATTAAAGAGATGCTTGCTAAAGCACAAGCTGAGCTAGGTGACCAATTCGACTACGCCGAGTTTCATGATCAGCTACTGCGCTATGGGCAGCAACCTATGGAAGTGGTACGCGAAAACATCAACAATTGGATAGCGTCAAAAAAATAGAGATAGAAAATGGGCTTGGTATTACCAAGCCCATGCTATTTAGTTAATCGCTTCTATTATAGCGATGTCTCTCTCAAGAGCCTGTTTTTCATAACCTGAAGCTGAGGCAAATTTGTTTTGACGCATTTTCACCGCTTCTTTCGCTGCTTGGTCATTGGCAAACTTAAGCCCTTTGACATTGATTGAAGCAATGTTGGTGTATCTACCATCTTCACTACTTGGTACAGAGATCTTACCTTTATTAATAAGAGTTTTGACCACTTCTCGTTCTTTGTTGTAACTATCATCCATACCCACTAGCTGCCAACGCTTTTGCGGCTTGCTTTGGTAGTGGCCTTTCTTCTGTTCGGTCAAATAGCGGATGGTTAAGTTGCGAATCGTACCTTGTTCTTCACCATACACCGCTTTCGAATCAGACAACACTTTAAAGTCACGACCTTCAAGCACTCCACCTTGCTTAGTCAAATGGCCCATACGATAGCTATTCATACCTAGGCGAATCGCCGTATCATCTTTAACAAGGGTTCCATCTGCGAACTTAAGATCTGTGATTCGTCGACCTTTCGGTTGGGTTAAATCGATCTTATAGGTTACACCTGCAAAGAAGTCGTTCGTCGAGTATTTTGATGCGCGACGCTCTGGGTCAAAGCTATAAGTCACATCACCAGGCTTCACCGAGTTAAAGTACCCTGCTGACCACTCCATGTAAGTCTTAAGGTCTTTACCTGTCATCTCATAAACGGTAATTTCGCCACCCGCATACTGATAGTTGTAGGCGATGTCTTTGGCTTTAATTGTCCCGACATTAAGCTGTGCTTTATCGTTATCAATTTGTAGTGCAATCACATTTGCTTTCGGTGAGTAATAGAAGCTAGCTTCTTGGTATAAGGCACTTATCCCGGTATCTTGCACATGAACTTGCGGAATTCCGCGGATTTCATTTTCAGGCACTAGGTCAACACCTTTTAGCTCGGCGATCGGACGATTGGCCATCTCTCTCAAACGCTTGTGGTAAGGCTGATACAACTCTTCCATTTTCTCGTCAGAGACAATGCCATCAATCTTATAAGTAAAGCTGTCTTTATTGATTAAGGTGTATTGCCCATCGCGCTCTTCAAATTGAAGATCGACACGAGAAAGCGCACGTCCATACTTATCTGGCTCTGTAACAATAACCCCATTGACGACAGCCTTATCAATGCGTGTATGCATATGGCCTGCGACGATCGCATCTAATTCTGGATTGATATTGGCAATATCTGTCACGCCCGTATCAGCAATGTCATTCTCATTATCAATCCCCATATGCGCGACCAGCACTAGCGCATCGACTTGCTCATCAAGCTTCTTAATGATCTTCTTTACTTCGATGCTAGGGTTAGTAAATGTCATACCATCTAAACGGTTAGTCCCTTGCGCAAACACTTCGGTCATTGGGGTATCCATACCAATCACACCAATTTTTATGCCACCACGCTCGATAATCGTGTAGCCCGGTAAGAATCGGTTACCGTCTGGGTGCTTAATGTTGCCAGCTAAGCTTTGGCCTTTAAACTGTTTGAGCGAGCGATTGAGCACACTGACGCCGAAATCAAATTCATGATTACCCAAGACCCAAACGTCATAATCCATTTCATTGAAGCCAAGCATCATAGGGTCTACAGGCTCGTCTTTGAATGTCTCGACAAAGTTGCCTTGAATGGTATCGCCCGCATCGACCAAGATGATATTGGACTCTTGCTGGCGAATCGCCTTAACTTTTGTCGCGATTTGGCTAAGGCTTCCACGCATGTTGAGTTTGTCCGCGGCGTAGTCCCAAGGCATAAAGTGACCATGGATATCTGACGTACCTAGGATGGTGACCTGATGGATATCTCCATCAGCGGCGAATGTAGGAAAAGAGAGGAAAAAAGGGATTGCACAAGATAACAGCTTCTTGTTCATTAGTATTCACCTAGTTGTTAATAAACCAAACGGATACTAGTACAAACCTCATCAATCAAACGTGATCAATATCGAGTATATCAACAACTTAACTATATGATTACAATAATATTTATGACAACCATCACACCTTAAAATTAACCATTTACAGGGCAAATGCAAGAGCCAATATCTCATAGACACTCAAAATAAAACGGCCTCCAAATTGGAGGCCGTTTTCAAATTAATGACTCGCTTAAATCTGCGGTGTCTCGGTCGTTACACCATGGTTTTGACCACGGTGACGCAGCAGATGATCCAGCACCACAATTGCTAGCATGGCTTCAGCAATCGGCACTGCACGAATACCTACACATGGGTCATGACGACCTTTGGTAATCAGCTGCGTTGGTTCACCCTGTTTAGTGATAGTTTCACCTGGCACAGTAATACTTGACGTCGGCTTAAGCGCGATATTCGCCACAATATCTTGACCAGTAGAAATACCGCCTAAGATGCCACCAGCGTGGTTGCTGGCAAAACCGTCTGGAGTCAGCTCATCTCTGTGCTCGCTACCCTTTTGGTTTACAACATCGAAGCCATCACCAATCTCGACACCTTTCACTGCGTTGATGCTCATCAGTGCATGGGCGATGTCTGCATCTAAACGGTCAAATACTGGCTCACCGAGACCTACAGGGACATTGGTCGCAACCACTTGAAGCTTAGCGCCAATAGAGTCGCCTTGCTTTTTCAGATCACGAATAAGTTGGTCAAATGCATCTACCTTGTCAGCATCTGGGCAGAAGAAGGCATTGTTCTCGATCTCATCCCAGTCGACTTTCTCAATTGAAACATCGCCCATTTGAGAAAGATAAGCTCGGATTTCAACGCCAAATTCTTGCTTAAGATATTTCTTAGCAACAGAACCCGCGGCAACACGCATTGCGGTTTCACGAGCAGAAGAGCGACCACCACCTCGGTAATCACGCACCCCATACTTTTGATGGTAAGTGTAATCCGCGTGGCCCGGACGGAACTTGTCTTTAATTTCTGAATAGTCTTTTGAGCGCTGATCGGTGTTTTCAATCAACAGTCCAATTGAAGTACCCGTTGTTTTACCTTCGAATACGCCAGAAAGAATCTTTACTTCATCCGGTTCGCGGCGTTGAGTGGTATAACGAGAAGTGCCTGGGCGACGGCGATCCAAATCAACTTGAATATCCGCTTCAGTGATTTCTAAACCCGGAGGGCATCCGTCGACGATACATCCTAGTGCGATACCGTGACTTTCCCCGAATGTGGTTACTCGGAAATGTTGTCCGATACTGTTTCCTGCCATTACTTCCTCAATCCTATGCGCCCGTAAACTGGGCTTTACACTTCAATTCTTCGTAAA
Organism: Vibrio tubiashii ATCC 19109; assembly: GCF_000772105.1. Classification (NCBI taxonomy): domain Bacteria; kingdom Pseudomonadati; phylum Pseudomonadota; class Gammaproteobacteria; order Vibrionales; family Vibrionaceae; genus Vibrio; species Vibrio tubiashii. The sequence continues at coordinate 951,476 of NZ_CP009354.1, read as the reverse complement.
TTCATAGTCGCTTTATTACGGTTTGATGTAAACCCCTAAAAAGGATCTATTTCGCTTTTTAACCCGCAATAAAAAACGCCAAGCAATGTCTGCTTGGCGTTTCACTTAAATCATCGATTCAAAGCATTAATCTTTGTAGATAGAAAACTCTGCTGCATGTTCTAACATCTGTTCACGAGTGAGCATAAACACACCGTGACCGCCGTTCTCGAACTCAATCCACGTGAATGGAATGTGCGGGTATTGCTCCATCATATGTACCATAGAGTTGCCTACCTCACAGATAAGAATACCGCTGTCGGTGAGGTAATCTGGCGCGTTAGCTAAAATGCGACGTACAAGCTTCAGACCATCTGTACCCGCAGCCAAGCCTAGTTCAGGCTCGTGAGTGAACTCGTCTGGTAGGCTGTTCATGTCTTCTTCGTCCACGTACGGTGGATTAGACACGATTAGGTTGTACTTCTCTTTTGGTAGATCACGGAATAGGTCAGAACGGATTGGGAAAACTTGTTGCTCCATACCATGATCTTGAACGTTCTGCTCAGCAACTTGTAGAGCATCGGTTGAGATATCAATCGCATCCACTTCCGCCTCAGGGAAAGCGTGCGCACAAGCGATAGCAATACAACCACTACCAGTACAAAGATCCATGATGCGTGTTGGTTCTTCAACTAACCAAGGCTGGAACTCCGCTTGAATCATCTCACCAATTGGAGAACGTGGCACTAATACACGCTCATCAACAAAGAACTCTAGGCCACAGAACCAAGCACGGTTGGTTAGGTAAGCCGTTGGAGTGCGCTCGTTAATGCGCTTCACTACACGTTCAACGATGCGCATACGCTCGCTGGTTGTCAGGCGAGAGTTCAGTACATGCGGAGGCACATCAATTGGCAAGTACAGTGTTGGAAGAATCAGCTGTACCGCTTCATCCCATGCGTTATCAGTGCCGTGACCGTAAAATAGGTTCGCAGCGTTGAAACGACTCACAGTCCAACGAATCATATCTTGAAGCGTGTGAAGTTCTGAAACCGCTTCTTCTACAAAAATCTTATCCAAAATTGCCTCCGAAAAGCGCTACAATACTGCTAATTGCATTTATATATTTACTAATTAGTCCCATGAGCAAAAAAGACACCGATATGGATGACGACTTCGCCCTTTTTAGGGATGCAGTACAAGGCGTAAAAAAGTTGTCACAGGATACCATAGTCCAGCAGCCAAAAAAAAATACTAAGCAAAAAGAAATTACTCGAACTGCCCGTGAAGCAAGCGATACAGAGTTTTACTTCTCAGATGAGTTTGTTCCGCTTCTCAATGAAGATGGCCCAACACGTTATGCCCGTGATGATGTTTCCCAGTACGAGGTAAAACGCCTGCGTCGTGGTGTGTACGTACCAGATGTGTTTTTAGATATGCACGGTATGACGCAGCAAGAAGCAAAACGCGAACTTGGCGCGATGATCGCCTATTGCATTAAGAATGAAATCTCTTGTGCTTGTGTGCAGCATGGCATCGGTAAACATATCCTTAAGCAAAAAGCCCCGCTTTGGCTTGCTCAGCACCCTGACGTGATGGCTTTCCACCAAGCGCCATTAGAGTTTGGCGGCGATGGTGCACTGTTGGTGTTGCTTTCAATTCCAGAGAAATAACGGGATTCGAGAACGGACTTCGTCCTACGGATAACTGGATAACTGGATAACTGGATAACTGGATAACTGGATAACTGGATAACTGGATAACTGGATAACTAAGGTTGATTGAATTCCTTAGCGAGTCAACTTTGTTCTTCCCGAAGGGCGAAGCCCGATCCCGTTTTCCATAAGCGAAGCGTTCCATAGGGCGCAGCCCGTTCCGCGCCAGCCCTACTTCCTATACTCCGGTGGAATCGGCAACTCTGACGCTTTGAGGTTTGGTCTTTGACCACCGCGTTTGCGGTATTGTTTTAGCTGGAATACGTAAGCGAGGATCTGTGCCACAGCGGTAAATAACCCATCTGGGATCTCTTGCTCTAGTTCTGTTGAATGGTACAGCGCGCGAGCTAAGGGTGGAGCCGGAACCACATAGATATCGTGCTCTCGGGCAATCTCGCGGATTTTAAGTGCCATATGGTCAGTGCCTTTGGCGACCACGATTGGCGCTCGGTCTGTGTCTTGCTTGTAGCGCAGTGCAACGGAAAAGTGCTCTGGGTTGGTTACGATAACGTCGGCTTGAGGAACTTCAGACATCATACGTCGCTGGGCGGCTTCGCGTTGCAACATACGAATACGACCTTTAACTTCAGGCTTACCTTCAGTCTCTTTGTATTCGTCTTTCACTTCTTGCTTTGTCATTTTCAGTTGATTGGCGTGTTGCCAAATCTGAAATGGAATATCGATAGCCGCAACTATCAATAAGGTACAACTAATCAGTAAAATGAAGTCGAGCAGTATATCGAGCGAGTGAAAGATGTTCTGCGGATAAACATCTAGGCTCAATTGAAATAGATCTTCTTTGGCAGCACTGATCAAATAAAACGCCATGCCGGAAACCAAAGCCACCTTTAGAATGGACTTAATCAGCTCGACCCAGCTTTGCAAGCCGACCATACGCTTTAGGCCGCTTAACGGGTTCATCTTTGACCATTTGGGCATGGCGGCTTCCGCTGAAAAGCTCACTCCACCTACCCCAGCAGCGCCGATTAACGCCGCCAAAAACAGCGTCACCAGAATAAGCAACAAAGGTAGCAGCAAACTGCCTAATGAACCCAAAGCAATATCAAATAGCTTAACTTGGTCGAATATTTCTTCGCGAGAGAGAGTAAACAATCTGCCCATTGAACTGAATAAAGCGCGCGCAAGACTCTCGCCAAACCACATTAGAGAGATGGCTCCTACGACCAATACAGATACCGACGCTAACTCTTTTGACCTTGCAACCTGCCCTTTTTCACGAGCCTGTTGCAAGCGTCTGGGCGTGGCGTCTTCTGTGCGTTCTTGACCGTCTGACTCTGCCATTCAGCCTCCTAGGGTCTGTTGACCTTTTGCGGTTAAATTTTGTTCGAGATAAAAGCGTTTTAATCGCGGCGAGAGGTTTGCCGCCTAGTCATTCTAAGCAAAATACCTCTCAACAAAGAGTAAAACGCTTTTAGCCGAACCCTTCGGGCAGCGTTTGTGGCTCCCTTCTGCTGCGTTATCGGCTTATCACGTAGGGCAACTACAATTCAAAGCCTCTGCCTTGCAGAAAGAACCCACAAACTGCTGCAAAAATCAGCTCAAAAGGTCAACAGGCCTTAACAGTTCAACCTGATGAACGAGCAAACTTGCTGTTCACCTTGTAACCAGATTAGCTCATAGTGATTATAGAGTCCGGCAATAATGTACCAACACAACAGCAAACCGACCATAAGCGCAAACGCAAAGCCCAAAGAGAAAATGTTCAGCTGTGGCGCGGCACGAGTCATAACACCAAACGACAAGTTAATAGTTAGTAGTGCGATAATGCCTGACAGTGACATACTCAACGCCGCTTTAAACATAATCCCTAGCCACAAGGCTAATTCTCTAAAATCAACCGTGGTTAATGACCCCGTCCCAATCGGCAAAGATTTAAAGCTCATCACGACCAACATGATCATTTTTAAGTGACCATCGGTCGCTAGGAAGAACATGGTCGCGAGGAACATAAATAACTGACCAAGCAAGGGGGTGTTCTGTCCATTGGCTGGGTCAACCATGGAGGCGAAACCCAAGCTCGACTGCATACCTAAGATCTGACCCAAGATAACGAAAATCTGGATCATAAACTGGGTAACAGTGCCCATCGCAACACCAATGATGATCTGCTCCAGTAGTGTCATAAAGCCAGCAAAAGAGAGCAATTCAATATTGTCCGGCACCGCTGGAATCGCTGGCATTACCGCAAAGGTAATCGCTAACCCCAAATAGAGACGAACACGAGTAGAGACAAAACGAGCACCCGTTACCGACATTACCATCAGCATGGCTGCGATTCGGGTGTAAGGCCAAAAATAGTTGGCAATCCAGTCTAAAACGATGCTCGTTGGGTACTCCATAGCGCGACCTAATACAATACCTGAGGCAGTCGCTCAATCATGCTAAAGAAAAACTCCATTAGCATTTGTGTCATCCAGTGAGCAAACAACATCAGCGCGAGTAGCGTGACAATTAAACGAGGTAAGAAACTTAAGGTTTGTTCGTTGATCGAGGTCGCTGCTTGGAAAATGGCAACCACTAAACCAATCAGCAGACTGGGAATAATGATCGCGCACACCATGATGAGTACCATCCAAAGTGCTTCACGAAACAGCTCAACAAACATTTCAGGAGTCATAGTTTTTCTCCCGTCACAAGGCGAAACTGCCGGCCAAAGTCGACAAAATCAAGTTCCAGCCATCTACTAAGACAAACAACATCAATTTAAATGGAAGTGATACGATCATAGGAGAAAGCATCATCATACCCATCGCCATCAATACCGATGCCACCACTAAGTCGATAATCAAAAAGGGCAAAAACAACATAAAGCCTATCTGGAAAGCCGTTTTAAGCTCTGAAGTGATAAAGGCAGGGATTAACACCGCCATCGAAACATCTTCTGGATTTGTTGCCGTCGAACCCGAAATATTAACGAAAGTTTCTAAGTCTTTGACGCGCGTTTGCTTGAGCATAAAGTCTTTCATTGGCACTTGAGCTACATCAAATGCCTCGCGAGCGGTTATCTGTTCGTTGATATACGGCTGAATCGCGTCATCGTTAATTTTGTTTAGCACCGGCGACATGATGAAGAAGGTGAGGAAGATAGCAATACCGATTATCACCTGATTTGACGGTGTTTGCTGGAGACCCATCGCCTGCCTTAGGATAGACATAACAACGACAATTCGCGTGAATGATGTCATCAAGATAACCATGGCTGGTAAGAAACCAAGCATGGTCATCAAGGCGAGAATTTGTAGGTTGATAGAGTAGTCTTCGCCACCGTCAGCATTGGTGGTCATGGTAAAGGCAGGGATGCCACCACCAGTCGTTGTACCTGCTGCTATCGTACGTGACGCCCCTTGCTCCTTTTCCATCGCTGTGACAGTCACGGAATCAGACGGTGCCATATTGCTCGGCACAGGGGTTTCTATCTCCTGCTGTGCTTGAGAGAACGCAGAAAACAGTGTCAGAACAAACGCTAAGACAATCAATATTAGGTTATTAGCTTTTTTCATTCTTCTTTAATAGCTGAGTCAGTTGATTGGAAAAAGGACTCGCAGCTATCTCCTCCTGAGACAAAGGTTTCTCCAGTTTTGAGATAAGTTGGATTGATTGCGCAGTCACGCCAACTAAGAATTGCTCCTCTCCTGCTTGAACAATCACAATACGTTCTTTGTGGCCCACCGCAATTTGACGCACCACACTTAAGCCCTTCTGATTGACTAAGGCTGGAACTCGCATTCGCTTGAGTAGCCACGCCAAAAATAAAATAAAGACTATAACGAATAAGAGCGACCCAAAAGTGGTCGCCCAATCAAGCTGGCTACCAGGTTGAGAGGCGGTAGCCATTGCAGAAGGAGAAAGCAGTATAAGTGAGTAAAGTAAGTACTCCTTAACCTTGAAAGACATAGCTATCCTTGCACTATCGAAGTTTCTTGATTCTCTCAGTTTGACTGATTACATCGGTAAGACGAATACCAAACTTATCGTTGACCACAACAACCTCGCCATGAGCAATCAGAGTGCCGTTCACTAGTACGTCCAATGACTCACCCGCCAAACGCTCCAGTTCCACCACTGAACCTTGGTTAAGCTGCAGTAGGTTACGGATGCTGATCTGCGAACGTCCAACTTCCATCGAAATGGTCACTGGAATGTCTAAGATGGTATCCAGTTTACGACGTTCATCTTCCGAGATAGGCGATGATGTATCTTGTAGCTCATCTAACTGAGCGTTCATTACCTCATCGACGTCTATCTCAGGTGCAGCCGGATCTTCTCCCAGTGCTGCTGCCCATTCGTCCGCCAGTTTTTGGTCATCACTCGGTTCCATATTTGTTACCTATATAATCTCTTAATCTTCGATTTCGCCGTCGTCTTCTTCTAGTTCAGAAATGACGTCTTTACCCAAGAAGGCGATATCCGTTTTGACCACATCTGGTCGTTTAATTTCTTCTGATACTTGGACTGCAAGCTTGTCTCCTGAGCGCCCCATCTTGACACGATAGGTAGGCAACTCTTCAACAAACATCACCGCGTGCTCTGGCATTTCAACCGGTATAATGTCACCTGGTTGGAGCTCCATTAAGTCTCGCAGCGAGATGTCTTGCTCTAACAAATCGACGCGGAAGTTAACCGGAACATCCATAATCTCTTCACGCAGCGCAGTACTCCAACGAACGTCAGTCTCCATCTTGTCGGACTGGACACCCGCATCTAACAGTTCGCGAATCGGCTCAACCATGGAGTAAGGCATAACCACGTGGAAGTCACCGCCTCCCCCATCCACTTCAATATGGAATGAGCTCACAACAATCACTTCTGTCGGGCTGACAATGTTCGCCATGCTCGGGTTCACTTCAGAGTCGAGATATTCAAACTCCACCCCCATGACAGGCGACCAAGCTTCTTTATAATCTTCAAACACGATCTTAAGCAGAAGCTGAACGATACGACGCTCGGTTGGGGTAAACTCACGACCTTCGATACGAGCATGGAAGCGACCATCACCACCAAAAAAGTTCTCTACCAAAATAAACACCAAACGTGCTTCCATGGTAATCAGAGCCGTACCTTTTAGTGGTCTAAAGCGCACCATGTTCAAGCTGGTGGGGACGTACAGGGTATTTTGGTACTCACCAAATTTCATCATCTGTACGCCGTTGATAGAGACTTCAGCGGTTTTGCGCAGCATGTTGAACAAGCTGATGCGCATATGGCGGGCAAAACGCTCATTGATCAACTCTAGCGTTGGCATTCGACCACGAACAATGCGGTCTTGCGATGAGAAGTCGAACTCTACCGCACTGGCATCCGAGGCAACTTCTTCCTCTTCGGCCTCATCAACGTCATCTACACCGTGTAAGAGAGCATCAATCTCATCTTGGCTTAATAGATCAGTCACTCGTCACCTATTGCATTACAAAGTCAGTAAACAGCACCCGCTCAATCACAGGCTGCCCCACTGCTCGATTCAAACTGGCTTTAATGTCATCAGTCGCTTTATCACGTAGCTCAACTCGACCATTCACCGTACGTAATTGGTCTACGGTAGCTGAAGCAAACGTGCTTAACAGCGAACTTTCAATCAATGGCGAGTGGTAGCGGGCAAGGTTTTCGTTCTCACTTCCACGCACCATGAGCTGGACTTTAATCTGAACTAGGCGATCTTTTTTATCACCTGTGACATTAAATAAAAATGGTTGGGGAATATTAACGTAAGCCACTGGATCTGTCGGTGCAGCCATTTCTTGTTGCATGGCTTCTTGTCCCTCTGCTGGCTCATCTGAGCCCATCAAGAAGAAAGCAGCTCCGCCACCACCAGCAAGTAACACTACGACAGCAATAATGATGATAAGTAGCTTACTTTTTCCTTTGGGTGCTTCCGTTTCGAGTTCTTCGTCTGCCATAACTTAACGTTCTCTATTCTTTTGTTTTTAACAGTTTAAGCGTAATAGCTAATTCCATCACGCTTTGCTGCGACATTCAAATCAAGATTGATGTCTGGTTCAAGGTTTTCTTCACCAGAGAAGCCCTGATTGCTGCTACCTTGACCATTATTTCCTTGTCCGTTGTCGGCGTAGCGTCTTTGCTGCTGACCAGAAGCCTGCTGCTGAACGGAACTGTCACCTAATTGTACACCCTGTTGAGCAAGCATTTCGCGCAATCTTGGCATTGATTGTTCAATCACATCACGGGCTTGCTGGTTGGCAACGGTAAAGTGTACTGTCGCCGCATCACCATTCATGTGCATGCGAATTTGCATGCGGCCTAGTTCTGGGGGATCAAGACGAATATCGATGTTTTTCAGGTTCTTCGACATCATCATCTGTACGCGCTCAGCCACTTGCTCTCCTGCAAGTTCTCGATTCAATTGTAACGGTGCTTGAGCCGCTTGCTCAGCTCTTACCTGACCTAATGCGCCCGGGCCTTGCTGCCCTGAAGCTTGCGCCAATTGCTGAGCAAAACCTGTATTAGATTCTGCCCCTTGCTGAGCCCCATCTTTGTTGGCTGCCATTTGCCCAAGCGTACCCGCTGCTTTCGCCCCCATAACGGCCTTAAGCATGGCCTGGTCTTGAACCATAGCCGCATTTGGCGATGCTGCCATTTGCTGCATTTGAGCCGCAGCTAATTCAGTGGGCATGGTTGGTACAACACCCTGCTGCTGCGTCGCTTGTGCAAGCTGAGCTTGAGATTGTTGGCTAACGATGGCTTGATGTACGGACTGAGCGACTTGCGCCTGCTGAGCCTTAGGCATAGTGTCCGCTTTAATGGCTACGTCATCTTTTGCTTGGCCTTCTACCGAGGCCGCCCAAGGAATCGCACCAGCAGCTACTGTCGCTGCCGCAATACTTGGGTCAATATCTGATTCAGTTTGGCTTTCACCTGCCGCAGCGAGTGATTGAGCGCCACTCGGAGCTTGAACCGCAACTGTACTTGCACCATCAGTGGCTTTTTCGGCACCAGAGCCCGCAACGACTGCCGCTCCACCTAACACAGTGGCTCCTGCTGCTAACGCAACCCCTTCAACCACTTCTGAGTCCGAACCTTCTGTTTGCTCTATATCGGAAACCACTTGGGCATTGTTTTCAGCACTAGCGATATTTGTAGCTTGTAAGTGTTCACTCTTAACTTTAGGTGTTGCTTGTTTACTCGCTGACTCTACAACATCATCTTGAGTTACTGCCGCAGCACCTACCACCGAAGCAGGGACCTCAGGGCTTGACTGCTGTTCAGTTAACTCATCATTTTTCTGTTCTGAAGGTTGCTGTACAAAGCGCTCCGCTGAGGCGGGAACTACAACCTCCTCACCCTCAGCAGACTTGACGACAACGGTCTCTTGTTGCTGTGATTTCGCTGCTTGAGTCACTTCAGATTCAGTGTTAACAGACTTTTGCTTTGAATTGGCTTGTTGAGTATCGGTGTCGTCCATATCACTGGTTAATTTAGTCGCTCCCACTGCCGCGGCTTCTTCACCACCTTGAGCAGATTTGTCAGCGACAACCTGCTGCTCAGAATTATCTTGTGGCAACGCTTTGCCGTCTTTTGGCTGAAGCGCTTTATTGGAGTGATCGAGTCGCTGCAATACTTCGTCGTTATCTGAGACGATTTTTTCAGCAGACTGAGAATTGGCTTGAACAACTTGCTTATCGGAAACCGTAGGTTTGGCTGATTCACTCTCCTCACCTTGAGAGGCTACCTTTTCTGACTTCGCAGATGGAGTCTCTTCCGATTCCAGCAACTCGTCGGTACTTTGGCTTTCAGTCGCAGCAACTTTGACACTTTTAGTCTCAGAGTCCCCGTCAACACTCACTTCTTCGCCTTCAGCACTCGCCTTAGTTTGGCTTTTATCGACTTTGCCTTCAGACTCACCTTCCCCTTTAATCAGCGCAGCAAGTTTGGAGAAAAAGCCTCCTGATTCTGAAGATTCAGAGGTCGCGTCACCACCTTCTGTGGTGGCTTTGGTCACTTTAGGACTTTCCGATACCGACGATAAATTGATATTCATACCAGGTTCACTCTCAGTTGCTCAGCGCCAGTCAGACTCTAGGCGGCAAGGTGCCAATAGGATTGCATACATTTTTAGGTTTACTGCAAGAAGCACGCCACTAAGTGCAAGACATTGACGTTCATTTGAAGCTTGTGAGGCTAATTCAAACTTCGACGAGAAAACTGAAGGGTCGCAAATTCATCCATCTGTTTTTGTTCTCGAATGTTTTGCTGACGCTCTTTTTCCGCTTGTTTCTTCTCTATCATCCACTCATAGGAGCGTCTTTGTTTACGACTCTCTAACCAATTCTGCTCGCACCCTTCTACCTGACCTTTAAAGTGAGATTCGGCTTGTTTCTGCTTAGCCAAAGTTTCATCGAGCGTGGTTAAAAAGCGATTAAGGTGGGAATATTGGCTAGCAGTCAGGCCTTGTTGACCACGGTCGACAAGCTGCTGGCAGTAATCAAGACGGTATTTTTCAATTTGCTCAAGCTGCTGATAATACCCTTCGAGTTCAGTACGAGCTTGGCCTAGCGCTAAAACCGCTTGGTTTTCTCGCTCTTTAGCCTGTTCTAAAAGAAACTCTAGTGCGTTATCCATCGTTTATTACTCGCCTTGTAACAGCCCACGCAGCATATTGAGACACATGTCGTAAGGCACCGTCTCTTTCATTGTCTGCTGCAAGTATCCGTCCAACTTAGGTTTAAGTGTAAACGCGCCATCTATTGCAGGATCAGTACCCGGTTTATAAGCCCCGATAGAGACAAGATCTTGGTTTTTGCGGCACACAGAGAGAACCTGTCGTACCGCTTTTGACATCAACACATGCTCTTCAGAGGTAATCTGAGGCATAACACGACTGACAGACTTCTCAACATCAATCGCTGGATAATGACCTGCATCTGCCATTTCACGAGACAGAACCACGTGACCATCAAGAATAGCGCGTGACGCATCGGCAATCGGGTCCTGTAAGTCATCACCTTCGGTAAGTACGGTAAAGAAAGCGGTGATAGAGCCTTGCTCTGGGCTCCCGTTACCAGCACGCTCAACCAGTGCGGGTAGCTTAGCAAATACGGAAGGTGGATAACCTTTAGTCGCCGGAGGTTCACCCACAGAAAGGGCAATCTCACGCTGAGCTTGAGCAAAACGAGTCAGAGAGTCCATCAAGAGTAAGACATCTAGCCCTTGATCGCGGAAATATTCAGCGATGGTCAGTGCGGTTTGGCATCCTTTTAATCGCATTAGTGGCGAAGAGTCAGCGGGCGCGGCAACAACCACAGATCGCTGGCGGCCATCAACACCCAAAATCTCTTCGATAAATTCTTTCACCTCACGGCCACGTTCACCGATCAAACCTACGACAACAACCTGCGCTGTCGTTCCTCGGGTCATCATGCCTAAGGTGACCGATTTACCCACACCAGAACCGGCAAATAGACCGATACGCTGACCTTTGCCCACGGTTAACAGACCATTAATGGCTTTAATGCCGACATCGAGAGGTTCAGAAATTGGTTTACGGGCAAGCGGGTTAATAGGTTCTGCGTTAAAAGAGGCTCGTTTTTCGGTATAGATTGGCCCCAAACCATCGAGTGGGTTACCCACACCATCAATGACTCGTCCAAGCAGTTCCATCCCAACTGGTAAGCCGGACTCACTGGTTAGTGGGGTGACTTTTGCGCCGGGAAGCACGCCAGTAATTTGCTCACTAGGCATTAGGTATAAGCTTTCGCCAGAAAAGCCGACAACTTCTGCTTCCATTTCCCCATGCATGGTTTCGACTTTACATAAACTGCCGATTGGCGCTCGGCATCCTGTAGCTTCGAGAGTTAGCCCGACCACTCGTACTAACTTGCCCGCTGCGACAGGTCTACATGTAAGACCTTGAGTTTTGTATTGCGAAAGGCGATCGGCGAGGGCTAGCACTACTCACCACCTTGGTGGCGATTCACTCCACAAAAGCTTTGAATAACGCTACGGATACGATCTTCCATACGATAGTTAACACTCGACTCACCCGCCTCGATCTGAACATCACCACGATTTAACGCAGGCTCTGCCATCAGTGTCCAATTGCGGAACTCAAGTTCTTCAGAACCGTATGAAGAGCGAATGATTTCAACATCGTCAGGGTGTAATTTTAGAGTAATCGCGTGGCCTGAGATTGGTAGCGATTCTACCGATTGTTTGATGGTATCAAGGATTACTTGAGGATTGGTTTGTACCTCAACATGGACCACTTCTTTCGCTAAAGTCAGTACCATGTCGACAAGCTGTTTCTCCACTTGAGCATTCATTAATTCAAGCGGTTGAGCAAATTGGTTTGCAAGGTTCACAAACGTTTGAACCTGTTGTTGAATAAACTCTTGTCCTGCCGCAACGCCTTCTATCTTACCCGCTTCAAGACCTTCTTGATGGCCTTCTTGCGTCCCCTGCTCTTTGCCTTTTTCGTACCCTTGCTTAAAGCCTGCCTCTTGCCCTTGATGAAGTCCTTCCTGATAAGCCTGCTGCTTAATCAGTTCGATCTCTTCTTCGGTGAGCTCTTTCGGCGCTTCTTCTGCAACAGGTTCAGCGATAGGCATCCAACTCGGATCGTAGTTCATCGCCGTTTCTTTAGCCTGCTTATGAGTCTGCGAGGTGTAATCAGGCATACCCCATCGCTCAGGCTTTTCGACCTGCTCATCGTTATCTAGGCGTAAAAAACCGCGTTTCCTCTCCAAAGACATAGATACCTTGCTTAGTTAATTTATAGGAACTCGTCTGCACCACCGCCCAGCATAATTTCGCCGGAGTCAGCCATGCGTCGTGCAATTGCCAGTACTTCTTTCTGTGCTGCTTCTACGTCAGAGACCTTGATTGGAGGCATAGCCTCTAGGTCATCACGCATCATCTCAGCGGCACGCTTAGACATGTTCTTGAAGATCTTCTCACGTAGTGAATCATCGGCACCTTTCAATGCACGCTGTAGTGCATCTTGCGGCACGTCACGCAGCAATTTCTGAATACCTTGGTCGTCCACTTCGATAAGGTTCTCGAATACGAACATAAGATCTTGAATCTGCGTCGCCATGTCTTCGTCTTGATCGCGAATTTGCTCCATCAAGATACCTTCGACATTGTTGTCCATGTAGTTCATGATCTCGGCTGCAGCCTTCAGGCCGCCAATCTTGGCTGCTTGCGCACCTGCTTGACCTGCGAACTGTTTCTCCATGATTTCATTCAACTCAGCCAGCGCCGAAGGTTGGACTTCTTCGAGGTTAGCAATACGCATCATCAAGTCTAAGCGATCTCGCTCAGCGAACTGGTTAAGGATCTCTGCGGACTGATCAGGTTCTAGATAAGAGAGTACAATGGTTTGAATCTGTGGGTGCTCGTTGATGATGATGCTCGCCACCTGACGTGGGTCCATCCATTTCAGCGAGTCTAGACCTTTCGATCCGGTACCCAATAGAATTTGGTCTACTAGGTTGTTGGCTTTATCTTCACCCAGAGCAGCGACAAGTGCATTACGCATAAAGTCTTCGCTGCCCATACCAATGTTGGTGTATTTCTGAATGTCTTCTAAGAAGGCACGGTGAACAGCACCGACCTTTTCTTGACTTAAGTCAGCAGCACGTGCCATTGCGCTACCCACTCGTTGAACTTGTTTAGGTTCTAAATGACGGATGATACCCGCAGCGTCTTCCTCATTGAGACTGAGTAAAAGAATCGCCGCGCGCTCTTCGCCCGGGATGGTTGATATATCCACGGTGTTTTCTACTACCTCACCGCCCTCTTCCTGTGGAACTATTTCGTTAGGCATCCTGCATCCAATTCTTCACTACTTGTGCTGCTAGCTCAGGTTCATTAGCAACCAATGCACGCACTGCTTTCAGCACATCTTCATCTTTGTGTAGGTTAGGCAAGTCAATACTTGAGCCAAACTCAAACAACTCGCCACCGTCTAGGTCACCACCAATCAAGCTGGTTTCACCATCAGCACCAATTGGTAAGCCATCTGGTCCGTAAAGCTGATCTTCATCATCATCAGACGCAGGGTTGAGGAGTTTTTTCAATGCTGGGCGCACTAAAACCAAGACCACAACAATGATTACCAACGCACTTGCGAACCAACGTATCCAGTCATTGAAGTTAGGGTGTTCCCAAATTGGTACATCGGCCATGACTTCAACTTCAGGTTCTGCAAACTGCATACTTAACACGTTAAGCAGATCGCCACGTGCTTCGCTAAATCCTACGGTACCAATCAGTAGCTGCTTAATAGAGTTTAGTTCAGCATCAGAAATTGGTTGGTAGCTGGTCTCACCCGTATCTGGGTTGACGATCGCACGGTTTTTTACCGCAACAGCAACAGTTTGACGATTTACCACACCCGTTTGACGACGTTCGTGACTGATGGTGGTATCGAGTTCAAAGTTACGCGTAGCTTCTTTATGCACAGAACCTTGACCTAAAGTTGTACCGTCTTTCATTTGCGCCACATCTTGTGGAATAGAAGCATCTGCGGGAGGCTGGTTGCTCAACGCACCTGGCACACCTGCGACAACGTTACCATTGTTATAGTCTTCTAATGTGTATTCGCTTCGTGTTGACGGTGTGTTCGGGTCAAAGCGCTTACTGGTTTGTTCTACTGCGCTGAAGTCGAGTTCAATATCCACTTGAGCGGTATAGTTACCAAAACCTAAGATAGGGATAAGTACAGAATCAATTTTGTCACGTAGTGCTTGTTCTTGCTTACGCTCTAATTCATGTTCTTTACGACGCGCTGCCGAGGCTGGATCTTGTGAGCCAGAGCTTAGTAGACGACCATGTTGGTCAGTGACGGTAATACGGTTAGGCTTCATGCCAGGAACCGCACTTGCCACCATATCAACGACTGAATCCACTTCTTCTTGCTTGAGGTTAGCCCCCATATTGAGCGTTAAAAAGACAGATGCTGACGCTTCTTGGTTGTGACGGACGAAGACACTCTGTTTTGGTAAAGCGAGCAAGACACGTGCTTTACGTACTTGCTTCATCTCTTCAATGGCTTTTGACAGTTGGCGCTCACGGCTTAGCTTGAGACGCTCTTGCTCTAGACGCTGAGATACGCCAAAGCCCATGTCTTGTAGCAGGATGTCGTCACCGGCATGTTTCTCTTGGTTAAGGCCAGCGCGAACCATATCAAGCTTAAGCGAGTTGAACTTACTTGCAGGTACCAAGATGGTGTTACCTTCAAGTTTATAATCGAGCTTTTGCTGGTCGAGGTAATCTAAGACAGGAATCAATTCTTCTGTTTCGTAGATGCCCAAAGGACGCATCTCTGGCTCTTTAACCCAGAAGAACAACATAACAATCAGAGCTACACAGATGGAGATCGAAAGAACCAGAACGACTTGACGAAGCAAATCGAGGTCACCCACCGCCATATCAAACTTGGAGCTGGATTTTTCGTCCAAATCTGGGTTTTGTACGTGTGAATCGAGATCCGACGTAGCCACCATTGCGCTTTCGCCAGCACCTTCAGTTACGGTTAGATCGGTTGATGAATTTTGCTCTGACACAGTCGTTACCTAACTTTAAACCGGCATGTTCATCAATTCTTTGTACGACTCAACAAGCTTGTTGCGTACTTGAATTGTGGCTTCGAAAGCGACACTAGATTTGTTTCTAGCGATCATTACGTCAGAGAGTGAAACGTCAGCGTCACCACGGTCAAATCGCATTTGAAGGTCGCTAGACGTCTTTGAGAGGCTATTAACGTTGTTGATCGCATTATTAAGCAATTGGCCAAAATCAGCACCGACTGTATGCCCTGTCGCAGCAGGTTTAGTACCCGTTGCTTCAAACATCATTGCTTGCATTTCGCTTTGAAAACCGTCAACTCTCATCAAAACCTCAGTAGTCAACTCTTTGACTTAAATTAGTGTTGGAGTACTGACGCTGCAATCATCGTGCCACGTCAGTACCAGAAGAAAAATAACACCTTAGTTTGGAATTTCAATCCCAGCGTCACGCATTTTTGCTAATTTATAGCGCAGAGTACGCGGGCTAATGCCTAGCTTCTCAGCCATTTCTTTGCGTCGACCGTTACACTCTTCCAGTGTGTCGAGAATAATGGCGTACTCTTGATCGCGCAGTTCACCACCTAACCCACTACCCGCAGTGAGGTTGCTGCCTTGTTCAGCTACAGGCTTAACGTTAGGAACAATACAGTCACCTGTCTCTACCGCTACTTGTAAGCTAGATGCGTCTTGCCAATCTAGCCCTTCAAGTAGGATGTGCTCCGAATCAATCTGACCGCTTTCACTCAAGATAAGCGCGCGTTGGACAACGTTATCCAATTCACGAACATTACCCGGCCATGTGTAAGACAGAAGTTTGTTGATAGCATTTGCTGTCACGTTCGGCACCGGCATACCCAGTTTTTGACAGTGGCGTTCAACTAAGTGCTGAGCCAGTGGTTCGATGTCACCTTTGCGCTCACAAAGAGCAGGCCACGCGATTGGGAAAACATTTAAGCGGTAGTACAAGTCTTCACGGAAGTTGCCCTCTTGAACATACAGCTTCAAGTCACGGTTACTGGTCGCCAAAACACGGACATCAAGCTTGATGCTCTTACGGCTGCCTAAGCGTTCGACTTCGCGCTCTTGGAGCACACGCAATAGCTTAGCTTGCAGGCTCAGATCCATCTCACTGATCTCATCCAACAAGATAGTCCCGCCTTGCGCCTGTTCGAATTTACCTGGACACGCTTGTACCGCACCAGTAAATGCCCCTTTTTCATAACCGAACAAGGTCGCTTCTAGCATGTTGTCCGGGATCGCCGCACAGTTGATCGCGACAAACGGGCCATCTTTACGATTTGAGGCGTTATGGATGTAGCGCGACATGACTTCTTTACCCGAGCCGCTAGGACCTAAAACCATGACACTGGCATCGGTTTTCGCCACTTTATCGGCGAGAGCCAGTAATTTAATGCTTTTCTCGTCAGCTACAACAGCATCGCCATTGTCATCCGATTTAACAGGCGCATAACGGCTAACCATATTGAGCAGCACTTCCGGTGCGAAAGGCTTTGCCATATAGTCAATGGCACCATCTTTCATCGCTGAAACCGCATCTTCAATGTTGGCATAAGCCGTCATGAGCAGTACTGGCAGGTTTGGCCAATGCTGCTTGATGTTTCTCAGTAACGCCAAGCCGCCCATTCCGGCCATTTGTACGTCTGACACAACAATATCTACGCTGTTTGACTTAAGCTTCACTAAGGCATCTTCGGCGCTATCCGCCTCAAGCCATTCATAGCCAGCCAGAGCCAAAGTGTCGACTAAGGCTTCGCGTAGACCTTCATCATCTTCTACGATCAGTACTTTGCTTTGAGCCATTATTCTTCTCCAGTCATAGCTTGTTGATCAGGGTGAGGGTGACGCTCAAGTGGAATGCACACCGTAAAGCATGCGCCGTCACCTTGCTCTGAAATGAGTTCTAACCTTCCATCGTGCGCACGACACACCATCTGCACTACCGCAAGACCGAGTCCAGTTCCTTGCGAGCGAGTGGTAAAAAAAGGTTCCATAATTTTATTTTGTAATTCAGCGGGAACGCCCGGGCCGCTATCTTGTACGGAGATTTTCAGTTCACCGTTAACCGGTCTAAAAAACACATCGACTTGGGACTGTTTACCGGCAATTTGAATCGCATTCATGACCAAATTACTTAATGCGGAAGCAATGGCGTTGGCATTGCCCAGTAACTGAGTTTGTTCTTGCTCGACTTCCAAGCAGTAATCGATTTGATTGTTTTTCAGAGCGGTTTCAACCATAGGTGAGAACTCGGCAACCAAATCTGCCACGGTGAATGGCTTAACCACCTTATTGTCGCCGCCTTTGGCAAACAGCAACATGTCATTGACTTGCTTTTCTAAGTCATGGAGGCGATCCATCAGCTTGGTTTGAAATCTGTCTTTCGTTGCTGGCGGTAAATTGGGCGCGCCTAAGTTGGAGGCGTAAAGCATGGCGCTCGAAAGTGGCGTTCGAACTTGGTGAGCCAGTGAAGCCACCATGCGACCGAGAGAAGACAGGCGTTGTAAATCACTGATTCTAGACTGCAAAAGACGTGTCTCGGTCAAGTCAGTGATAAGAATCAACTGTCCTGTTTTAGAGGCTGAAATCGCCAAACGGACTTTGCGGCCATTACGAAGCGATATCTCGTGACCATCATCCTCTCGCGGTGCAAATGCTTGTTGAATCACTTCAAACCATTTTTCACCCACGAGCGGGACTTCCAACAAACGTAAAGCTTCTGGGTTGGCTTCCTGCACCACACCCTGAGTATCGAGCAATATAACACCGGCAGGCATGACATCGAGTACCTGCTGATAGCGTTCTACTTGTTGTTCTAGTGTGCCTAATGGCATCGGATTATCGACCGACGGGGTTAACTGCATGACGTATTTCTGCCTTAAAAACTACAATAGCCTGACATGCAAAAGGCACGCCAAGCTATTTGTTTTATTTTTCAATCACTTACTATAAGGTCAGTAAATTGACAGTCAAGTTTTACATCAAATTATCGCTGCAGATTGTACTTACGCATCTTCTCAACTAGAGTCGTTCGACGCATGCCTAACATGTCGGCTGCTCGCGCAACAATACCACCTTGTGCCTCAAGTGCTTGATTGATCATATTGACTTCAAGGTCCGCCAGCATCTCTTTGAGGTTAACCCCTTCTGGAGGAAGACTTTGCGGCGCATTTTCATGCTCTTGGAATATGTCACTCGACTCTAGGCTGAAATCTTCAGAGAAGATATCTTGCAGCGCATCACGCTCTTGCTCTTCAACAGATTCAAGATTGTTGTACTCGGGCTGAAACTCGGGAATATCGCTGTAACGATACTTGGTCGGTAGATGATTCACATCGACTAAGCTGTTCGGGTACAGGATGATCATTCGCTCTACAAGGTTAGCAAGTTCGCGAACGTTACCAGGCCATTCATGCTCCATCAGTGAGTTAATTGAGCGCGGGGTAAAACAGATAGGCTGAGCACCTTCTGATTCCATGCGAGTCATTAACTCTTGTAGCAGCAATGGGATATCATCTTTGCGATCGCGTAGTGCAGGCATCTCAATAGGGAACACGTTGAGACGATAATAAAGATCTTCGCGGAAAGACTCGTCATTGATCATGGTTTCCAGATTGCGGTGCGTTGCTGCAATAACACGAACATTGACTCGGATGGTGGTGTTGCCACCGACACGTTCAAAGCAACGTTCTTGCAGTACTCGAAGCAATTTAACCTGCATAGGCATCGGCATATCGCCAATTTCATCTAGGAACAGTGTACCGCCTTCAGCAAGTTCAAAGCGGCCTTTACGCGAGGTAATCGCTCCAGTAAACGCCCCTTTTTCATGACCAAACAACTCACTTTCAAGGAGGTCAGGTGGTATTGCACCACAGTTAATTGGCACAAATGGGCCATTACGACGAGCTGAATGATAGTGAATATTACGAGCGACGACTTCTTTACCTGTACCAGACTCGCCTAGAATTAACACATTTGCTTCTGTTCCAGAAACCTGCTCGATAAGATGGCGGACTTCTTTAATGCCGTGGCTTTGGCCAACAAGGCTACGGAACAATGTGTTTTTACGAGAAGAGGAAAGAACATTTACACCTTTACGGCCTAAGAAGTCTTTACAGTGGCGCAGCGCTTCACTTAATTGCGGGTAATTTAATGGGTACTCCAGCTCACCAACATAGTTTGTTAGCTCTTCAACTGGATAAGAATGCTTTCCGGCAATAAGTAAAGGAATATGATTAGCCTGGGATAATTTATCGCTCAGCTTGGAAGGTAATTTATTATTATTCAGAGAACCAAGAATACAACCGGCCCACACTCGAGACCAATCTAGGTCATCAAGCTGATCAGAAGTGATCGCCTCACACTGTTCTCCAACAAATTCTAAAATATTACTGAGATTGATTCGTGCTTGCGCATCATCTTCAATCACAAGTAGTTTTGCTAAACCTTGCATAGGTGAGAATGTTTGCCTTTATTTTGAAACGTTGTGGCTGGGTTAAAAATCTAAACGTCACTTGTAACTATAGTTCAGAAAACGCGTTAGACAATTTAGAAATTTCAGCAACAAAAAAAAGCCACTAGGCTAGTTAGTGGCTTCTATTCTATTTGATAAAAAAAATAAGGCAACCAAGCAATTACTTGATGTGATGTTAGCCCAAAAGCTCAATAGGCATAATATTTCAATGCATACTTATTTATGTATGAAATTTCCTAAAAACTTAGTTCAGTTTATAAACCAACATCCGCTGCTGTTAGATTGTGATACTCAGTAGGAATCTGATCCCATGCTGACTTGATCTCACGGATAATCTCAATCACATCATCAATCGGCTGCGGGTTATTTTGATGATTCGCTTCCGTGATCTGAGTAATCATAAATTCGTAAAGCTGATCAAGGTTTTGAGCGATGTCGCCCCCATCATCCATAGAAAGACAG
Organism: Vibrio tubiashii ATCC 19109; assembly: GCF_000772105.1. Lineage (NCBI taxonomy): Bacteria > Pseudomonadati > Pseudomonadota > Gammaproteobacteria > Vibrionales > Vibrionaceae > Vibrio > Vibrio tubiashii. The sequence goes on along the minus strand of NZ_CP009354.1, from coordinate 931,284 downwards.
CTTCGCAAACTGATAATGATATCTAGAGCCTTACCCAAACGCTCGCCCTTGGCTGGAATGTTTCCTGCCTCCATCGCCGCTTTACCTTGAATCAAACGTTCAATAGCGCCAGCCATCAGCATTTGAACAATTTTATGCGGGGAGGCCGCACTGAGCTGGCTATCAACCGATACCTTCTTGTAAGCCTGTAGTGAACCACGCATAACAACCCTCTTCTCTATAAAAACTTTTGATACTGCTGAACGGAACGTTTGCCATGGCGATATTTTTGTAACGCCCGTCCCAGTTCAGAAGTTTTATTCTGCATTAATTCTACAACAGTTTGGGTTCTTTTGACCGCATCATGCCACTGCTGTAGTTGTGCAAATTCTGGATGTTTTTCTATTACATCCAGTAAACTTTGCAATAACTGTTCCCTTATATCGACCAGCTGAACAATTTCTTCAGCATTTATCTCTTCCGATGTAAGAGTTTCAGAAACTTTTTGATCTAATTCACATAAATCAGCTAATTGGCCGAGAAATTCACTATCCAAGCGCATTCATCATACCCGCGAGCTGAGAGTGCATTTTGCTTGTCGCATCCTGCATTGCCGTAAATTTGGCGTGTGTGCGTTTTTCTAAATTATCCATACGGCGATCCAATGCCGCTTGATCATCCTGTAAGCGATAAGTCCGCTCGGTCATACTTTTCTCTCGATTTCGTATCGAGCCAGTTACGCCAGTCAGACCTTGAATCGCGTCCTCAACCTTTTTAGCAAAACCTTGGTTCCCGCCAAAAAAGTCCTCAAGCTTGTTAAAGTTATTGTTCAACTGACGATCTAGCATGTCATAGTTGATCTCTAAGGTACCTTGACGGGTAGTGGTAATACCAAACTCCGTCAATGTTTTTAGATCCTCCGGCGCAGGCTCTACCCGAGAGGAGAATACCGACTTCAGGCGAGAGTCGGCACTACGAACAATACTATCTCCGGCCAGTGGGCCTGCAGCACCTGTTCTTGGGTCTACGCCACCAAGCTCCTGAGAGGTTTGATAGAACTGGTTATAAGCAGCGACAAATTGCTCAATATCATTACGAACGCCTTGACGGTCATACTCAATATCAATTTCTGAAGCGGGCTTACCTACTGCTGTACGTCCTTTTAGGGTTAAATCAACGCCGTCAATGGCATCTTCAATAATATTGTTATTGCTTGAAAGCTGGGCAACGCCATCCAGTAGCACTTTGGCATCTTGTGCAGCCTGTACCTCTGTCATACCTCGGTAAGTATCAAATGATTGTTGCGCTGCAACGAGATCAGCTTGAGCTTGGTCAATGCGCTCTAGGTACTCACGCTCTTCTTTAGGAAGTTTAGCCCGCTCCATTTCTTTGGCTTGCTCAGGTGTCAGCTCACCTGCCGCGACACGTTGAGCAAGCAGTGCTTTTTCATCCGCTACTTTCTGCTCAATTCGTGCTTGCTCAGCATCAAGCTTAGCCTGTGCTTCTTTTGGTGTGACGTACGAATCGGTCAAAGTGCCCGATGCTGTATTAGACCAGCCGGGAACATCCGGAGCTTTTTCTTTTGCTTTATCGTCAAGCTGAGGTTCTGGTTCCCAGTATGAGCTGAGTAAAGTCCCCGACGCCGTTTCTGTCCATCCTGGAATACGGTCTTCGGGTTTCATGTATTTGTTTGCTTCTATCCCCGCTTGTGCAGCGGCCGCAGTAGCGCTTTTTGACATCTCATTGTCAGCAGTCGCATCTTTTGCTGCGTTAGGATCAGCCTGAATTGCCGCTTGCTTTGAAGTTGCAGCGATCTCATCATCGACAGCTTTTGCCGCATCGATGTTATTTTGAGCAATTTTATCGGCAATTTTTTGCTCCTCTGGTGTCAGAGGGGCAAGCAATTCTTGAGCGGCAGCGCGGGCGCGTTCTAAGTCTTTGACTCGTTGCTCAAGAGTCTTGTATTCGAGTAGTTTTAGCGGGTCGCCAGCTTTCGCTTCAGCGCGCATTGAAATGTCATTGTCTTGCCCAGAAACATTGGACGCAACAATCAAACGTGGGCCTTCCGTGTCATTGATAACCGCAGCACGAACTCCGGGATTCGACTTACTGCCGTTGATACCGCGCACGATATCACCCAACCTTGAGTTCTCTTGAACATCTATAGAGAACTTTTTGTCTCCCATTGAAATCTGCAGCTTACCCGGGCCAAATTTTGCGTCCTCCGGCAATACATCTGACGCAATTTTGTGGCTTTGGGCAAGCTGCAACACATCGATAGCATATCGACCAGCGATAGCTTCAGTGGTTGCCGTCGCGGATACTACAGCCTCATCCGTTGATTCGACTGTTCTTGCGGCGAAAGCTTTCTCCTGACGAAAGCTCGCCATCAAGTTTTTCATCGTATCCAGCGACTCTCTGAGTCGACCATAGGCACTGATACTAGAATCAATTTGGGTCCGCTCATTGTCGATTCGTTGCTGCTTAGGAACGCGCTCCGAATCTACAATTTTGCTGACCATGGAATTGATATCCATGCCAGAATTCATGCCTATAGGGCCAAAACTCATTTACTCACCTCAAGTACGATTACACCGTCTGGTTCACAATCCCCGATGAATATCGGGCGGTTTGCTCCCTTAGGCGACGTAAGATAACTAGCATTTCCTCATCGGGTATCTGACGAATAATATCACCAGTATCCGCTTCGTATATTGTTACAACATCTCGACCAGATTCTTCGTCTACACGAAATGACAAGCCTTTATTGATCGACGAGATGAAATCATTCATCTGTTGAACAATCCTTTCGCGCTCCGCTCTGTTTAGCTTTTCACGCTCTTGCGAGGCTTCTATCGCTTTTTCAACAGACTGAGTCGCTTTTTCGCTCATCTCCTTAGTAGAGACTTGTTCCTTTTCCGAGGAAACTTGCTGTACATCGTATTTTGAAGCAAGTTTAGTGCCACTATCTGAGCCATAAGGCTGGATGTTCGATGTGTAGGATGGTATTTCCATAACGATCTCCCTTCCACCTTAGCAGGTTACAACATACTGTTGCACCAATAAGCTCCTATCGAACCTATCGATTAACCTAATAAGCTAAGAGCTGCCGACGGAGACTGCTTGGCTTGCGCTAGAACAGAAGTACTTGCTTGCTGAAGAATCTGCGACTTAGTCATTTGCGTAGTTTCTTTCGCATAGTCAGTATCAACGATCCGGCTTCTAGACGCATTAACGTTCTCGTTAATGTTATCTAGGTTACTGATAGCATGGCCAAAACGGTTTTGGAAAGCACCCAGTTCAGCACGCTGACTGTCTACCGTTTTCAATGCACCATCGATAACAGATACCGCTAACTGAGAACCGGCTACGGTTGAAACATCGACGTCAGCTACAGTACGATCTTGTCCTGCACCAAAGCCAATTTCACCACCTAGTCCTCCGCCAATCGTGACATCTGTCGCGACTTTATTGGAAGCTGCGAAAAGTTGAAGTTTACCTTCCTCACCCACTGAAGCCTTCACATCTTCACTTTGACCATTAATGTACGTTGCAAGCTGCTCGATATCGTCACCAGCTTTTGCATTTATGGTGAGCGTTTTTGCCTCTCCATGTACATCAGTATAGTCTAGTGTGAGGTCAGTTGTACCTGCGGAAACAGTCCAATCTGACGCTTTTCCTGCTTGAGCAATATACGCTTTACCACCCATTCCTACAGTATCAGAACGCATGCTACCCATAGAAAGCTGAACAGCCTCCCCTGAGCTCGCTCCAATTTGGAATGACTGAGTACCGAACGTGCCGTTAAGCAATTTGTTACCACCAAATGAAGTGGTTTCTGCAATACGGTTAAGCTCGTCATTCAGTGCGGTAACTTCTTCTTGAATCGCAATACGTTCCGAACGCGAGTTCGAGCCGTTAGAGGATTGCAATGATAGATCGCGCATACGCTGCAAAATGTTGGTGGTTTCGTTCATCGCACCTTCAGCGGTTTGAGCGATCGAAATACCATCATTCGCATTTTTTACTGCCATGTCTAAGCCACGGCTTTGCGCATTCAAGCGGTTTGAGATTTGTAGGCCAGCAGCATCATCACGGGCACTGTTGATTTTGTAACCCGAAGATAGACGCTCCATCGATTTCTGCATACCATCAGTCGCACCATTAAGGTAGCGCTGAGCAGTCATCGCAGACACGTTCGTGTTTACGTTAATTGCCATATTTGATCTCCTTAGGCATTAGGGCGATGTGTATCAGCGTCTCTCACCTCGCTTCAACACATCTCATTTCTCTCAATCCTTTAACGGCGAGCTAAAAAATACCTTTAGGAAAAAATTAGCGAACTTTTTTAGATTTTTCCGTATTCCGTAGGAATTGCTTTAGAGATCAAAAAGTTAACACAAACAAAAAAATCCAGCCGAGGCTGGATTTTTGTGATCAAGATTGGGTTTATCCCAGTAGGCTCAATGCCGAGTTTGGCGCTTGTTTCGCTTGAGCAAGTACTGAACTTGATGCTTGAGAAAGAATTTGCGACTTAGTTAGTGCCGTCGTTTCTTTCGCAAAGTCAGTGTCTTTGATTCGGCTGTTAGATGCATTCACGTTTTCGTTGATGTTATCTAAGTTGCTGATAGCGTGTGAGAAGCGGTTCTGGAAAGCACCTAGCTCTGCACGGTGGCTATCAACATATTTCAATGCCGCGTCTACGATAGCGACAGATTCTTGAGCGCCACCTACAGTCGTTACGTCGATAGTATCAACCGTTACTGCTGTGCCAGTTCCCATGCTTAGCTCACCTGCTAGACCACCACCAAACGATACTGCACCTTGAACTTTGTCAGTTCCAGCGAATACTTGTAGACGGCCTTCTTCATCAACAGAAGCTGTCACTTGGTCAGTTTGACCGTTGATGTAAGTTGCAAGCTCCTCAATATCATCGCCTTCTTTAGCATTGATGTTGATTGTTTGCTGCTGACCTGCGTTATCAGTAAGAGTGATCGCTAGGTCGTTAGCACCAGCCTGAACAGACCAATCTTTGTCTTTGCCATTCGCTGCTTGGTAAGCTGTACCGCCCATTCCAACGTTGTCAGAGCGCATGTCATTTAGCGTTAGCATTACTGCTTCACCGTTATCGGCACCAATCTGCATAGATTTAGTTGTGAACGTGCCGTTTAATAGCTTGTTACCACCAAATGAAGTTGTTTCAGCGATACGGTTTAGCTCATCGTTTAATGCTGTTACTTCTTCTTGAATCGCAACACGCTCAGATTTAGAGTTTGAGCCGTTAGCAGATTGTAGTGATAGGTCACGCATACGTTGCAGAATGTTAGTGGTTTCGTTCATCGCACCTTCAGCAGTTTGCGCGATAGAGATACCATCATTCGCGTTACGTACCGCAACATCAAGACCACGGCTTTGTACGTTTAAGCGGTTCGAGATTTGAAGACCCGCTGCGTCGTCTTTCGCACTGTTGATCTTAAAACCAGATGACAAACGCTCCATTGAAGTTTGTTGAGCATTAGTCGCGCTGTTTAGGTAACGCTGTGCTGTCATTGCTGATACGTTAGTGTTTACATTTACTGCCATGGTGATTTCTCCATTTGATTTTCCGATGTAACCGGCTTCCGACGTCTCGGAAAACCAAAGTCGTTTTCTCTTAAAGTTACTTTTATTAACGGCGTGAATCAGAAAACCTTGAGTATTTTTTTGAGTTTTTTTTGAAAAAAGTTCTTTTCGGAGGGAAAACGTGACTAAAGGGAAAAAATTGCAAATAAAGTTATTTTTTCGCTAAAGCTTTAGAATCGACTGTCGATAACATTCTCTTTTTTGAGAATCATCCCAATAAAGTTAAGGCAAGATTAGGCTGTTGCTTTGCCTGCGCCAAAATAGAGGTGCTCACTTGCTGCAAGATCTGCTGTTTAACCATCTGTGTGGTTTCTTTGGCGTAGTCGGTATCTTTAATACGGCTATTCGATGCCGACAAATTCTCATTAACATTAGAGAGATTATTAATCGCGTGATTAAAACGATTCTGCATCGCGCCTAACTCTGCCCTATGGCTATCAACATATTTCAGTGCTGTATCAATGACCGATACGGCCCTTTGAGCACCACCAACCTGAGAAATATCTATATTATCAACCGCTTCATAACCACTAAGGTTCATATTAAGTTGATTCGCTAAGCTGCCAGAAAATGAAATCGTCCCAGACGTTTTATCGCCAGCCATAAAGATTTGTAACTGACCTTCTTCATTAACAGAGGCTGATACTTTATCCGTTTGACCATTGATATAAGTCGCGAGCTCCTCAATATCATCACCTGTTTTAGCATCAATATTGATCATTTCTTGCTGACCTTGAGCATTGGTGTATTGCATGACCAACTGGTTATTACCCTGCGCAACTCGCCAGTTACTGTCAGCTTTACTTGCTGCAATATAGCTAAAACCACCCATGTCTAAACTGTCGGAACGCATGTTTTTTAGCGAGACTTGCACCGCTTCACCAGAACTTGCACCAATCTGAAAAGAAGAAGAGGCAAACGAACCATTGAGCAATTTTCGACCACCAAAAGAGGTAGTTTCAGCAATTCTATTCAATTCATCGTTTAAAGCCGCCATTTCCTCTTGTAATGCAACTCGTTCCGCATGGCTATTTGAGCCATTGGCAGATTGAAGCGAAAGATCGCGCATCCGTTGCAGTAAGTTGGTGGTTTCATTCATCGCCCCTTCTGCAGTCTGCATAATGGAGATACCGTCATTGGCATTGCGCATAGCGACATCTAAGCCACGCATCTGGGATTCAAGGCGATTGGAAATCTGCAGCCCGGCAGCATCATCTTTGGCGCTATTAATACGATACCCTGAAGAAAGTCTCTCCAGCGATTGATTCAGCATATCTGTCGCATTGGTCAAGTGACGCTGCGCGGTCATGGCTGATACATTGGTATTAACAGTAATGGTCATAAAGTGATGTAATCCTTCTTCGGGTCACTCTCTTTATCGGCAAAAATAGGGTTTCTTTAATGAAAAAATGCAAAAAACCGAGCCCTAAGGTTCGGTTTTAAATCTTTGAAGTAGCGAGTGTTGTATCAGTTTACTTAAGCTTTAAGCCCGATAGCATTTCACTAGAAGGAGCAAAGAAGTAGGCGCCCGTTACCGCTTTAGTAAAACGAAGCAGTTGGTCTGTCTTGCCGTCCGTTACGCCATACATGCTTTCGAGCATCGCTTTAAAGTTATGTAGAGTATTACAGTAAGCAATGAACAGCAGGCCATGTTCACCAGACACGCTACCGTAAGGCAGGCTATGGCGTACAATTTTCAGGCCTTTGCCCTCTTCTTTAATATCTACGCGCCCTACGTGCGAGGCTGCTGGAACATCATCAAGTTCAATAGAATCTGGCTTAGTACGGCCAATCACTTTTTCTTGCGCTGAAACATTCAAGCGGTTCCAAGAAGGTAAGTTGTGGATGAAACGTTGCACCATCACATAACTGCCACCAGCAAATTCACCTTGTGGAATGATGGCCACTTCTTCACGCTGAGCGTCTTTCGGGTTTTCTGTACCATCAACAAAGTCCGTCATGTCACGCGAATCTAAATAGCGGTAGCCATATGTTTCATCAATGACAGCTACATCTTCAGACACTTGCGCAAAGAATTTACGTAATAAGTAAAAATGCAGGTCATGACGGTTCGAGTGGCAGTGAATCAACACATCAACATCAGAACTAGGTGCAACGACATCGCCTTCACCGAGTTGTGGGAAGTCGATAAGCTCCGCTGGCACAGCCATATCAAGCTTGCTCCAAAATGCCTTAGTAAACGCAATAGACAGCGTTAGCTCTGCACCAGGTTGCTGCGTATTGAGTTCTTCAACTAACGTCGGTAGAGCTTGCAGCTGCTCCAACACTTTAGTTTCGTTTTGATTGACCTTAAGTAAGGTGTATTGCGCGAAAGGACCTGCTTCAGGAAGAATTGCACTTTGAGGGTATGACATTTTTAATTCCTCACTCGATTTTTTTGCTCAGTGTATATAGGGGTTGTTGACCTTTTGCGGTTAAATTTTGTTCAAGATAAAAGCGTTTTAATCGCGGCGAGAGGTTTGTCGCCTAGTCATTCTAAGCAAAACACCTCTCAACAAAGAGTAAAACGCTTTTAGCCGAACCCTTCGGGCAGCGTTTGTGGCTCCTTTCTACTGCGTTATCGGCTTATCAAGTAGGTCAACTACATCTCAAAGCCTCTGCCTTGTATAAAGAACCCACAAACTGCTGCAAAAATCAGCTCAAAAGGCCAACAACCCCTAGTTTAAATTTTATATATTGATAGTGATCATCGCTTAGTGCGATCACTGTGTCGGAACTTTCTTAAAGCTATCTCTGACACTACGACTCTTAGCGAAGTAAATAATCAACCATAATAGCAGTAACATCACAGCGCCATTTGTCCAGCTAAACGCGCCATGGACTAGATAAACATGATACAGAGTTTGAGATAGCTGAGCGGCTGCGGTCACAAGTGTAATCCCTCTACCGTAAGCCACTAAGTGATTTATCCATGCTCGCTCTGGGCTGCGCAGACTCACCATCCACATTAGTAGAATACTCGGAATTCCCATCGCTAACCCGAGATAAAGCATATTATGGTCTGGGTAAACTATCGAAAGAATTTTACTGCCACTCTCACGACTAGCACCCGCGACCACAAACACGACCCAAGCTTTGGCTAAGAACAGCCACCCTAGCCAAACCAATTTTGGTGCTCTTAAAAAACCATGTTTATCATATTGTTCTAACGCGTAACGCACTGCTATGTCACTGCTTGAATTCAATTAGACTCCACTCTATACCAATTGGTATTTTTTTCTATCAGATATTGCATATTAGAGTGATAGACGCAGGCTCTCATACAATGTAGCAGGCTTCAGCGGCGCTCTAGTTTGTTGGCACAAGTAAAAAGGCACGTAACTGCTACGTGCCTTTGTCATATCTAACGTCGTCTCCTAAGAAGAAGTAGCGCAGTCAGTGAAACCCAACCTAAGGAGCCACCACCACCTCCGCCACCAGTTGGAGAAGGCGACGGTGACGGTGACGTCGGCGGATTCACGACTTCTCCCGACGTTTCAGCCTGTTTGACTTCAACTTCCAAACCATAAGTTCTTTTGCCTTGTGTCGGAGTCGTCAAATCTAATTCGAAGCCTAGCATTTGCACCAAATCTGCCTTGTTGTTCTGAGACAAGTTGCGACTCATTTGCTGTACAGTATCACTCGCTAGTCGAACTTTTAGACGCTTAGACTCTCTATCAATCCAATTGACTTCAGGACCTTTTACTTTGCGCCAATAGTATTGGTACTCAACATTTTCATCGAGTTCCACAACCGCCGTTGCATCAATTTCAATCACAGACTTTTGTTTATCATTTTTTATCACTTCTACTGCAATTGGTTTTTGAATTGGGCGAGGCTTTGGCCCTCTATTTTTCAATTCCAACACCAAGCGTTTTGAGCTTTGTTGACCGTCTTCTGTTACAACCAATTCAAACTCAATTGTTTTATCTTCTGATAATTCAGGAACCGTAAAACGAAGCTGGCTGTTATTTTTATCAAAATCACCAAGTTCAACATCCGATACTTGTTTCCATTGGTAACTTAACGGCTTGCCGCGTGAAGGTCTAGAAGCACTGGCATCAATATTAACAAGCTCTGATTCGCTATAAGTTTGTTCCAAAGGTGCCGTAACTATTTGTGGTAGAGGTAATGCCCCGATATCAACAGTATGCCTGCTGCTTGCTGTTTTTTCTCCATCAGAAGCTGTAACCATAAACGACAAACGAGCGTTAGCCAGATCTTCAGTAACATCAAATACTAATCGGCTTCCAATCACCTTGTAAGCAACTGGAATAGTGTTATCGACTTGCGTCCATTTATAGCTCAAAGCTTTAGGCCACTGATCACTATCGATACCGACCGCCTGTAGCTCAACTTTGCTGCCAAATTGAGCTCGCTGGATGCCTTCGATATTAACGACAGGCGCTGAGTTTTGGTAAGCTAGCCAACGTATTGAATGAGACGCTGAACCTGAAAGCTCACCATCGTTAGCAGTTACGCTCACTTGAATCAGACCTGAAGACGACTTTTTAGGCATAAGAACCTTAATGGAGCCGTTGCCTATTTTTTCCCAAGTGATTCCGGGTGTTACCGCCCAGACAAGCTCTACATCAGATGGAGACTCATCTGTAATTTGCGAATCAACTTTAACCCAGCTATCCGCCTCCCCACTTGTTTTGCCACTTAGTGTAACAACAGGCGCTTTATTTACTTTAATGACTTGTACAGTTGCAGAGGCTTTGGTTTGGTCAACATTATCGCTGACTACAACTTCTACCGAAATAGAATCATTCGGATAATCATCATCAATAGGTAACGTCAAGGTTCGACCTTGATATGTTCTATCCCCGTCAGCTAAAGACACTTTCCAACTAAATGTTAAATCTGTCGTATCGTTATCTGCATCACTCACTGTAGGGGTCATGGACAACGTCTCACCCTGTTTTACAGCTTTACCAGATAGAGATACAACTGGTGCTTTATTGATATGCTTAACAAGCGTCGTAGTTCGCTTCTCCGTGACACTACCCATATCCTCTAGGTCAACAACTTTAACCGAGATTCGGAAGTTGGTGTCGCTTTCCACTTCAGGTGCCACCCAGTCAACTGTTGTCCCTTCGCCAACTGGAGCATCATTAACGAACCATTCAACTTTAAGTGCATCAGTTCCTTCTGGGTCTGTTAAGTCCTTAATTGCAAACTTCACACTACTGTTTTCATCTACCTGTGTCGGCACTTGAAAACTAAAACTAGAAAGCTCATTTACAGCCGCTATATCAGCAATTGTCTGTACTGTACGAGAAGCCCCAGATAAGTTAACCGTCGCTTCTAGTGTAATGCTTTGGGGTTTCTTTAAGTTTGGCAGCGTATAGCTAAAGTTCTGTCCACTCATCGCCGAATCGCTAAACTCTTTTATTCGCCACTCGACACTGTTTAAAGGCGTTGAATCACTACGCGCGTAGGCGTTTAGCTGACTATTTTCTTTGCGATCTCCACTCAAAACAACTGTAAACTCAGGTATGCAGTCAACAATAAATAAGTCTGCTTGTTTGGCCGCCGCTGAGTTAAACCCCCAATCGCCTTTAGTTAGAGACGCAGTATCGTTTAACATGTACCAATAGCGACCTAAATGTGTAAAGCTTTGCTCAAATCGAATCGGGCTGCTACTTCCCTCTTTGTTAAGTTCAAGCAATGCGCCATGATTCCCGTTAACTCTTAGTAACACCTTTTTATTGGAATCGTTTAGCACATCATTTGCCAAGTTAAACATCCACTTTTCACTGGCAACATGTGTTGCTTGCATTTGCGTGACTTTGTTGCCACCAACCAGAGCCATATTGTACTCACGGTTTTGCAGTACCCCGTTATCTTTAAGGGTGTGATTTAATTGTAAGTTTGACTGTTGAAAAGCGAAACATTGCACAGATGGGGCATCAAGCCACTCTTCCTGTTTACTACCTGCTGCTAACTTCAGAGTAACTTTTGATAAATCGCCAAAAGAGAGCGTCACATCCGAACCCGACTGACTTTCTCTTCGGCTTGAAAGCGCTATTTGAGCTTGTCGACTTTGAGGAGAGGCGAATGCAGTTCGATCTGTAGGTTCAACATCACGGGGCATTAGATTGACGTTAGTGAAATGCTTTCTAAAGATTGGAGCAGCTATGTTTTTCGGATCAAGTCGCTTGGCTGATTGATAAATTGCATAAGCGGTTTCCTGATACTGCTGATACATTGATAACCCTAGAAAAGCTTCAAGGATGATTTGATCAGCTAGCGCTTTTGCTGGATTTGGCCCATAGCGATTTATCAACTCTTGATCGCTGTTGATAAAGCTATTTTGACCTATATCTTGACGCGCGCGATGCAATGGAGCAGCAAGTAACGTTTCCGGGTGGATAACGCCATAATCCCCCTCAACTTTCGCATGAGCTCGGGTCAGTTTAGATTCGTAACCCTCAAAATAGTCTTGCTCTTGCTCATTGATGTTTCTAATTCCATCACCACATAAGTGCTCTCGAAGTTTTGCCAAGGTACCATCCCACTGACTGCCTCTGCTTAGTAGAGTACTCGCCCAATAGTCAGCAAACGCCTCATTGATTCCACCATTGGTCGTCGTAACTTTAGAATCTAGGGTAGGCATCCCTTGAAGCTTTAGTCGCGCGAATAACGCGTGCCCTTGCTCGTGATAGGTTACAGCGGGATCAATTGTAGAGCCTTTGCAACGGTCGTCCCCAACAAGTACAAGATCGAAATCAGGCAAATACATGTCTGATTTACCCCATGAGTCATTTAGAACAATGGCCACTTTTCTTTTGCCAACAAATTCATACGACAATGTCTCAGCGGCATAACTGAAACCATCATGAATTGCTTGCATATTGGTCAAAATGGCCGGAACTTGATACCTACTCTTTTCGCTAGCATTTGTCCAGAAAGTCGCATAGTCCATATTTAATTGATGCTGAGACCAATCGAAATCACTGTTCGAATAAAATTGAACATATTTAGACTCTGGTTTAGTTAGAGACTCAAGTGGCAGTGACTTTTGCTCGCTACCCAACTTGTATTGCCAAAACCTCTCCCCTTTGGTTGTTTCATAAAGGCTACCGTAGCTTGACCAGTTGAAATCGAAAGCATTGGTAAGTTCAGTTGAGTCGGCAAGTTGGTTTTTATAATAAAACCCTTTTATGTTGCCTCCCACGCTCTCGACTAATAACTCTAAGTTACCTTCTGGATTTACAAGCGGCACATTTACGTGGTAAGCCAAACTAAGAGCATTATTGCTCAACAAATAAATGGGCGACGCAGTAATACTGTCATTGACAGGGCTAAAGTCTAACTTTTGGCCATCTTTATCTATCAAGTGAAGGTACTTACGGCGCCAGTGAAGTAAAACACCCACGCCTTGAGTATCACTGCTTACCTCACTTTTAACACTTGAAATTGCTGAAAACTTATCAGGAATCGCTTTGCCGCTATCTGGACTCAAAGAAAGCTCATTTGGAGCTTTGATGTGATATTGATATCGAAAGAGCTGACACTGTTCATTTATTGACAAGGTAATATCTTGACCATAAATGGGGACGTTATCTTTATGAAGAGTAAAGAGAAAGTGGTGACTTTTATAGCCGCTCTTATGATTTACATATAAGTAATCTGATACTTGATCATATTCTGCGCTCAAGTCGGGCAGTAGCTGAGCCAATACTTCTTTAGCCTGAACAATCCCAACTACATCGGCTGAACTGCATGTATAGCGGTTGGTTTCTGGAAAAACCAACCCAGGTTCAAAGCTTGCTTTGGTTTGCAATGGCACAAAAAGTAACAGTGTAAAAACATATAGTAAGGGTCGATGCGACACAAAACTCTCCCAACAAAAAATTCAATCAAAGAGGCAGGAGTTTACGTGTTTGAAAATGATTAAATAACGAAGAAAACACATTCGATTTGTGCATGTTTTTGAGATAAAGCAGCAAAGGAACTTATGCGCCAATACAAAATTGATTACGCCTTGAAACTGATAATTCGTACTTAAAAAAGCATTGTGGGAAAACTACCGTTGTTTACGCTGCTCTATTCGTACAAAGGACACAATTAAAAACAACAAAAGCAGAAGAATAGGCGCCAACCAAAGTAGTGCATTGCTAGCGGTAAAGGTAGGCTTATAGAGAACAAATTCACCATATCTAGCCGTCATAAAATCAATCACCTGCTGCTCGCTTTGGCCTTGATTGATTTTACTAAACACGATCAAGCGTAAGTCTTTCGCGATCGGCGAGTTGGACTCGACTAAATTTTGGTTCTGACACTGGGGGCAACGTAATGATTTTGCCAGTTCAATAGCAACCTTTTGTTTATGTGGCGAATCGAATTGAAACAGCTCGACTTGAACGTTTTGCTCTGTCGTAGCCGCTGCAAAGACATCTTGGTTTGCACTCGCAAGACTTAGTGGCGTTAACATCGAAAGTAATAACAGCAGAGACTGCACAACAGCCAGCCTTAAGTTCATGAGTTCTCCCCACCAGCAAAGAAGTCAGCAAAATGCTTGTCCCATACGTTTTGATTCAGAACACCGAGGTGTTTATAAACAATCGCCCCACTTTGATCGACGAGGTAAGTTTCTGGCGTTCCCACTACTCCGAGATCAAGAGAGAGAATACCTTTGGGATCGAACATAACTTCACTATAGGGGTTACCAAGCTGGCCAAGATAATTTACCGCACCTGAGCGTTGATCACGGTAATTTAATCCAATGATAGGAATGCCGAATTTCGCTAGCTGGTTGAGGTAAGCATGTTCTTTACGACATACGCCACACCATGATGCCCATACATTCACTAGCTGATATTCATGACGGAATAGCTGTGTGCTTTGCGCTTGTGCCTGCTTCATAAGCAGCGCTATCGATTGTTCCGGAAACTGCCTAACCACGGGCTGGGAGGCTGGACCAAACTGCTGGGTGTTCAGCCCTGCGATAAGAAAGCCAATAAAACCCATTAAAATCACGCTAAAGAGAGTAATTTTATGCTTGCTTGATAAAGCCATGAGCCACTTCCTTTCGTCGACGAGAGAGAAAAGGTAACACAGCACCGAGCATAGCGACTAGAACCCCGCCCCAAATCCAACTGATATACGCCTTATATTGGATCTTGACCGCATAAGAATCGGCATCAACTTTGCTGCCTAGCGTCACATAGTAGTCACCATGCCAAAATGGCCGGATTGCAGGCTCACTCATATTCATCACCCGAACAGGATAATGACGACGCTCTGGTATCAAGGTAAAGCTTCGCTGCTCGGAGGAGAACTTCAATTCCGCCTGTTCAGCGCTATAGTTAGCGCCAATAACCCAATGAGTATCAAGGTATTCAACTTGCCACTCACCAAATTCTAAAGTGCTACCCGCTGCCATTTTATGGTTCACTTCGAAAGAGTGTTCTGCATTCATCACTGCGCCAATACTGCTTATCGCCAAACCAATGTGAGCAAGCACCATAAAGGTAAGCTTTTGCTGCTTTACCACCAATAGCAAGTGACTGATTATCACCCAAGCCCCTAGCCCCCAGACCACAGAGACAGCTAGCGAGAACCACATATCTTGCAACCAATACATCACCATGCCGACGAGCATGGAGGTGATAAATAACAAGATGATCTGCTGTTTGGAATAGTGACTGCCTTTATGCCACTTGAGTAATGGAACCAACCCTATACCAATGAGAGCAAGCAGAACTAAAGGTAAGAACAAGGTATTAAAATAAGGAGCACCAACCGATACCGAGCCTAGCCCGACAAGTTCATACACCATAGGGTAGAAAGTACCGAGAAAAACTGTAAACGCCGCCACCGCTAGCATGCCGACAGAAGCGACGGCAAAATAGCTGCGCCCAAAGAGCGATTGAACATGTTGACTCTTGATTGCCTCGCCTCGCTCAAACAACAAGGCAAATGAGCCAATCAAGGTCACGGCGAGAATCACTAACAGAGCAATACCTTTACCGGGATCCACCGCAAAAGCGTGTACTGATGTAAGTACGCCAGAGCGCACAATAAAAGTGCCTAGAATACTCAGGCTAAAAGTCACTAATGCTAGCACCAGTGCAGTTCTTCGCTGCTGTTGATAGCGGCTAGCTGCAAGTAAAGCGTGCAGTAATGCAGTCCCTGTTAACCACGGCAAAAGTGACGCATTCTCAACAGGGTCCCAGAACCACCAGCCTCCCCAGCCTAGTTCATTATAGGCCCACCATGAACCCACCAAAATGCCCAGCGTCAAAAACGCCCACGCAGATATTGCCCAAGGAGTCGCGAGCTTTACCCAATCATCGACGAATCTTTCCTGCATTAAGGCAGCGAGGGCAAATGCCAACACGGTAGAAAAACCGATATACCCCAAATAGAGCAGCGGTGGATGGAAGATCAATCCGATATCTTGCAGCATTGGATTGAGGTCTCGACCTTGCTCTAACCAAACTTCAGCATAAGAGAATGGATTAGAAGCGATCAGGGTGAACCAGGCAAACGCAGCGATAAACAACTGCATCACCCACAGCACATCATCGAGGTATTTTTTGCAAGTCTGTTGAACAAAAGAGATACAGGCCGACCAGATAGTTAAAGTGAAAACCCAAAATAGCATCGACCCTTCATGTCCTCCCCACACCGCGGCAATTTTGAAGAAATCAGGCAGCGCTGTGTTCGAGTGAGAGGCGACATAATGAAACTGGAACTGATCAGTAACAAATAGGTAGCCAAGAAGGACAAGACTTAACGACGCAACAACGCCATTAAGCCTTGCTAACAATGATAAAGAGAGCGCGGCACTTCGCTGTTGCCATTTATTCCATGCATAAGCCGCCGAGATAAGCGAACTTGAAACCGCGACCCAGACTAATGCAAAGTGTCCTAGCTCTCCGACCATACTTACACTACCGTCATCTGGCCTGCGTAGAGGATAAAGGTTCGTAACATAAGTACACCGACCAAGCTTAAGGTGGTCACCATAAAGATATACCCACCATTATGACGCGTCTCTTTTGGCGCAACCGCATTTAGCGTCAAAGGTAAAAGCATGCCGACTAACACTACCCCAAACCAGAACCAGTTCGACCAGAAGCCACCACCGATCGCATTCCAAGCCGCAACTTCATTCTGACCACCACTGAAGATAAGCCCGCTAAAGAAGGTGACTAACACAAACAGTTCAAACAGCACCACTGGTCGCTCGAAACTATGCACCCAAGAAACACTTGGACTTGTCGCAGACTCTTTGAACACTAAGATGCCAAACATCAAACAAGCAGCCGCTCCAGATGAAAGACTGGAGAACAAGAACAAAATCGGCAACACTGGATTGTTCAGCATTGGGTATGTTTTCAATGCTGAAAGCAGGAAGCCCGTATAAGCAGCAAGAACAACCGCAAGGAAGCCTAAAAAGAGTTCAATTGCATTGTTGTATTTGCCCGATTTAATTAAGAATCCATCGACAAAATCGAGCAATTTACTAGGCAGTTTACCTTCAGCGAAACCGATGATTTGATGACGGAATAGAATACCAATCCAGATAAACAAGACGATCATGTAGACCTGGAATAGTATAACCCCCATTGACATCACGGAGTTCATATTGAAGTAAATCATGATCTTCCAGAACTCTAAAGGCTTGGTAAGGTGGAAAATCAAGATCGTCAGACCCGAGATGATACCAAATGGCGCTAACCATGCCATTGCCTTCAAGATACCGTTGTTCGCCGGATCCCCCTCAATCACTTTGCGCCTTAGATAAAGCGCAATCATTACCGCCCCTGCAGACATACCCGCTAAGAACAGGTAAACCGCAATAATCCAATCCCACACCAGAGAGTCAAAGTGGAATGCACTTTCAAAACCAGTCATGATTAAACCTCCCCTTTCTGATGAGGCACTTTGTACAATTTAGGCTTAGTGCCTAAGTGTGCCTTGTCTCGATAAACGACTTCGCTGTTTAACACTTGGTTAATTTCGCTGTTTGGATCGTTAAGGTCACCAAATATCAGTGCCTTAGTTGGGCAAGACTCAACACAAGCAGGTAATTTGCCATTGGCAAGGTTGGTATCGCGGCAGAAGTTACATTTATCAGCCGAGTGATCTTCAGGGTTAAAGAAACGCACTTGATACGGACAAGCAGCTAAACAGTAGCCACAGCCAACGCATTTCTCTTTATGGACATCAACAATACCTGTTTTCTCATCTTTGTACGCCGCACCTGTTGGGCAGACATAGACGCAAGGAGGATTTTCACAATGCTGACAAGATTTGCGGGTAAAACGGTAATCAACATTCGGGAACTCACCCTGTGGTTCGCTGCGTATAATTTCGAGGCGTGATACCCCTTCAGGAACCTTATTCACATCACGACATGCATCCGTACAAGCGGTACAACCGATACAGGCGGTTTCATCATGAACCATCCCATAGAGCTTGTTGCCATCTTGTTCAACATTAGCGAGTGTTTTTCGACTACTGATAACAGCGGTTCCCGCCACACCCGTAGTGAAGATAACCGCGCCTGCGCCAGTTAAGAAGTTTCGTCTTGAGCAACTCATACTACTTCTCCTCTTCTTTTAGCTGGGTAATATCCGAGTGACAATCCACGCACATCTTGATTTTGTCCTTACGTTCTAGGCTAAGAACTTTCGACTTCTTCTCCGCGTGAACATTGTGGCAATTTGAACAGGTAAGATTTTTGGCATGCACGTCATGCGTCCAGCTCGCTTTATGTAACCGCTCTGAAGTATGACAGTTGGTACACTGGCTATTTGCATCAAGTATTCCCTGATGCGGCATTTGCACCTTGTCGCTTCCCATCTGCGATTGAGCTGGCGCGTACTTAGTCACGACTGGCGCCCCTTCACGATGGTCAGGCCCGATGTTGCCGTGACAGGTGGTACAGTTCAGCGTTTTGCCGATCTGCTCAAATTTCTCAGTGGTGTGCGTTTGATGGATGGTCTGCTGCGAATCCTTATGACATTGGATACACTTATAATCCTTGTCACGGATAAGCGTGACTTCATGACGTGCGGATTTGTCTTCAGACTGCACTGTTGAAGTATCGGCTACGGCATGAAGAGAATAACCATAGAGGCAAAATGCTAGAAGTGACTTAAGCATTATGACTATGGCCAACTTTATATTGCCCATATTATCCTTTCCTTATTCCGTACTAATTCGTAAAACAATCAACAAATTAAAAATACGGTTAAAAATTAAAATCCTTCAATGCGCTCAAAGCACATCAAATGAGATCAATTCTTATTTTGGAAAAGCCACAACGCTAATAAATTATATATTACAACGCCTACACTAAAGGGGTAGGCAAAACTGTTCAAAATTCGATCTCAATCACCCTATCAATATAAAGGGCAACGTTGTAAGTCATTGATGATAATAGTTTTCATTTCTTGTACAGACACACACCAACTAACCCTAAAGGGGTATAGGCAGATGAATTTGAACTGGATCACTAGCTAAAATTGATCTTGAACAATTAAGTACTATTACTAAGTTATTTATTTTATTTCTATTTATTACAATATATTTCAGTTCTCCAATTCTTAGTTTGGAATATAGCCAGTTCACAACGCTGCTAATAAAAAACAGAATACGGAGATAGCACTGTGAATAAATTGCATTGGATACCAAAATCCGCTGCAGCATTAGCAATTGTGGCCACTTCACTCATGAGTGTCACAAGCTTTGCTGCATCCGAAGAAAAAGGCTTAATTGATCCTCGCAACGATGCGTATGAGCAACAGCACCCTGATCAATACCATTCTTGGAAAGCCACCTCAGAAAGCGAACATATCGAAGACGCGCTTGCAGAAGATCCAAATATGGTGATTTTGTGGGCTGGCTATGGTTTCGCTAAAGATTACAACAAGGCTCGTGGCCACTTTTACGCCGTTGATGATGTGCGCCAAACATTGCGTACTGGTGCGCCGCAAGATGAAACTTCCGGCCCAATGCCAATGGCATGTTGGAGCTGTAAAAGCCCAGACGTAGGTCGCGTAATCGATGAACGCGATGAAGACGGCTATTTTAAAGGCAAATGGGCTCGTTTAGGTGACCAAATTAACAACCCTATTGGTTGTGCAGACTGTCACGATACACGTAGTGAAGAGTTCAAGAATGGTGAGCCAGCACTTGCGTTGGCAAAACCTTATGTTGAACGCGCATTTCAGGCGATAGACAAACCTTTTGAACAACAATCTCGCCTTGACCAACAAGCCTCTGTCTGTGGTCAGTGCCACGTAGAGTACTACTTCACAGGTCCAAACAAGTCAGTCAAATTCCCATGGGATATGGGCACCACTGTCGATGATATGGAACAGTACTACGATGCACTCGGCTTTAAAGATTGGACGCACAAGGTTTCTAAAGCGCCGATGTTAAAAGCGCAACACCCAGGTTACGAAACATGGCGTGATGGTATTCATGGCAAAAACAAAGTGGCGTGTGTCGACTGTCATATGCCAAAAGTGACCAAAGAAGATGGCACTGTCTACACCGATCATAAAGTCGGTAACCCATTTGATCGCTTCGAAGACACTTGTGCAAATTGTCATACGCAGTCTAAAGATCAGCTACGTGACATTGTTTCTACTCGCAAAGCTCAAGTGCTCAACATGAAGCTGACCGCTGAGAAGCAAATTGTTGCTGCTCACTTCGAAGCGGGCGCAGCTTGGAAAGCCGGTGCCACGGAAGAAGAGATGAAAGATATTCTTCAAGATATCCGCCACGCTCAATGGCGCTGGGACTATGCTATCGCCTCACACGGTGTACATATGCACGCTCCAGAAGTCGCACTTGAAGTATTAGGTACAGCGGTAGACCGCGCGGCAGATGCTCGCACCAAGATTGTTCGCCTATTGGCTAAGAAAGGCATCACAGATCCTGTAGAGCTGCCTGATATCTCGACTAAAGCCGCTGCACAACAAGCACTGGGTATGGATATGGATAAGATGAACTCTGATAAAGAGAACTTCTTAAAAACTGTGGTCCCAGAGTGGAAGAAAGCCGCGGAACAACGCGAAGCTAGCTACGAGCAATAAGTCACTAGAGCGTTAATAGACAAAGCCAGCAATTGCTGGCTTTGTTATTTTATAGCGACACTGAATGACGTTTAGATTGAGATGACTCTTCTCACACCCGGTTTACTGTAATGTCCGACACATAGCCATTACCTAGCCCAGTGAGCGCACCGTAGATCATTGATGCTGCATCTTGCACAGACATAAAACCATCGGTATTTAACGCCTTGCCACTGGTCATCCAAAATTCAGTCGCCATTCCACCTGGGTATACGGCAACAATTTTCATTGGCTGACCTTTTAGCTCCAGACGGACGGATTCGATAAGCCCTTTCACTGCCCACTTCACCGCGCAATAGGTTGACTCTTGAGCTTTGGGTTGCTGCGCCGCCGTAGACATAACCATAACTAACGTAACGGGTTGCGCTTTGTAGCGTTTTACTGACTCACGCACAACATTGATGGCTGAACTGAGATTATTTTTAATTAGCGCTTCAATCTGCTCAGGGTTTTGTTCTTCTAGCAACCCAAAATAGCCACTACCAGCACAATGAATGATTTTGTTAGGCACTTCATCCAGTTGCTCAAACAATGACTCGACATCTTTGTGGTTGGCGAGGTCGCATGCTTGGTAAGTAGTGTTAGAGGACAATTGACTGGTGACATGGAGTAACTTTTGCTCACTCCTCCCTGTTAGGTGGATTCGCGCATCTTGTTCATCATATTGCTTAGCCAATGCGGCACCTAACCCACTGCTAGCGCCAGTGATAACTATCATTATTCTTCCTTCTCTATTCTCTCAATCGCAGCTTACCCGTTATTCAGAGCTTTTGCTTGGTTCAAAGATCGAATCACCATTTCACGATCCAATTCAGGATGATTAGAGTCAAGCATACGCGTCCAAGTATCTATCGCTTCTTGGTAACGGAAACTAATAAAATGGTCGCTAGCAATCAAGGTTAAAGCGGTGAGATTATTGGCTTCTATACCCAACGCTTGTTCAAGTAGAGAAGAGACTTCAGGTGTCATTCTCTGCTTATGAACATAGTAAAGGGCGGTTGCTTTTGCCGCTAATTGGTTAGCGGACGGTGGTTGGCTTAATCGAACTGCATAGTCAAAACAGGTCAAAGCAGAGGGAAAATCTTGATTGTTGAGATAGCCATGCCCGAGTTGAAACCAAAGCTCAGCTTGATTTGGATCTTGCTTGAGCTGATCTTGCAAAGACAACATCCACTCTTGATGGGTCTGCTGCGGCTCAAGCTCTGCAATGGGTGCAGGTGGCTGACCTTGAAGCCAAATATACACAGGTACGGCAATTACCAAGCTGGCGAGTAAAACTCGTTTCATCAGCACTCCAAAGCTTTTGTTCATTACTGACAAAGTATATCCTGTTAGGATAAATACATCTTTGATCTAGCAAGACCTATCAATATGAAAAATAAAGTGGTTCCTTCTCAAGAAACACAACAAGAAGCGATGAAGATTGCCAAAGCAACTCAAAAGCCTGGTCAAACAAAAGAACAAACTAAGCTGATTGCACAAGGTATCGAGAAAGGTATCGCCCAATACAAAAAACAGCAGAAAGAGCGTTCACGACAAGCAGATAAAGCGAAGAAAAAGGCTCAAAAAGCCAAGAAAGCCGACGTAGAGGTGAGCACAAGCCAGACCCAAGTAGACATTGAAAACCAAGAAATAAGCACCAAACCTTCAATTTTACCTTGGGCATTACTCGTCATCAGTTGGATAGGATTTATTGCCTATGTTAACCAAAACTAAATACATTATACTCGCTGCCTCGCTCGCTGTATTAGCGGGTTGCGCGACTCCCACAACCAAAATGGAGCCTGCTGCAAGCTCGATACATTTACGGTTAGACAGTCAGTTTAATGCAGACAACTGCCAATGGCTTGGTGAGATTACAGGTAGCGAGGGGCATTGGTATAGCTATCTTTTCTTCCCCAATGACGTCATGGTTCGTGGCGCTTTAAATGAAGCGAAAAATCAAGCATTAGCACTGGGGGCAAACACTGTCTACCTAGTTCAGCCGCAAGATTTTGTGACCTCATTTACTGTGATGGGTAATGCTTATGATTGCCCCAAACAGGAAAAGTAACCAATAAAAACAAACCTAGCGCTTTCACGCTAGGTTTGTTGTTTTCAATTCGTTTTAAAAGCCAAGACTTGCGGCGATGTCTGTCTCCCTGTCTAGTACCCACTGGCTATCGAAAGGTCCCCAGTCAGATAACTGATAATAGCCGTCGTTGTGACGTCGACCATCTTGGACAAACATTAACTCAATGCCAATGCCAGGTAATGCTTTAATCACGTCTTGGATAGTACGACGTGGCCAACCTGTTTGCTCAATCAATTTGGGCACATTTGGGCGCTCTAGATTTTCAACCAGCAATGCGAGATACAAGCGCCTAGCAAAAACAGGACTCAATTCCATTGATACCTCCTTAAAATTTCTAGAGTCATTATTTCTGATTTGCACTGCTAAGTGTTGCGTTTGATCAAAAACTCGACGATCGCCTTAGCTTGAAACACATTTTTTTTGCCCAATGAAATATATACATCACACTTTTGTCTCGCTCCTCACTTCCTGCTAGGATGCAAAAACAAACTAAAAAACTACAAGGGCAAATTGCCCAAAGTCACTTTCAAAGGTTCCACTATGACAATCACCATGTATGGCATTCCTAATTGCGACACGATCAAAAAAGCCAAAAAGTGGCTTGAAGCAGAGGGAGTGGAATACAATTTTCACGATTACCGTAAGCAAGGTATCGACAAAGCTTTGGTCGAAGCTTTCTGCCAACAACTTGGCTGGGAAAACGTCCTCAATAAACGTGGCACAACTTACCGCCAACTGACGCCAGAGCAAAAAGAGTCGCTAAACGAAGCGAACGCCATTGAGCTGTTAGTAGAGCAGCCAGCCATGATTAAACGCCCTATTCTGGTTTCAGGTAATGACTACCACCTAGGCTTCAAAGCGGATCAATACACTACTATTTTTTCATAATTTTTCGTAAGGATTTCAAGGATGACAGATAGCCCAACTCTGGCTCTCGCAAAAGATTTAATTAGTCGCCAATCGGTAACGCCTGAAGATGCAGGTTGCCAAGAGGTAATGATTGAGCGACTCAAAGCACTGGGCTTTGAAATTGAAGTCATGGTGTTTGAGGACACCACCAACTTCTGGGCTCGCCGTGGTACACAAGCGCCTCTATTCGCCTTTGCAGGTCATACTGATGTCGTGCCTGCGGGAAAATTAGAGCTTTGGGACACGCCTCCTTTTGAACCAACCATTAAGGATGGCTTCTTGCACGGTCGCGGCGCTGCCGATATGAAAGGCTCTTTGGCAAGTATGATTGTTGCAGTTGAGCAATTCATTGCTGAAAACCCAGATCATAAAGGTTCGATTGGTTTCTTAATCACATCAGATGAAGAAGGTCCTTTTATCAACGGCACAGTTCGTGTGGTAGAAGCACTGATGGAGCGCGGCGAAAACATCGACATGTGTATTGTCGGCGAACCGTCAAGTACTGAAGTTGTCGGCGATGTCGTGAAAAATGGTCGCCGTGGCTCTATTACTGGTGATCTTACGGTTAAAGGTATTCAAGGCCACGTTGCTTACCCACACTTGGCGAAAAACCCGGTTCATCAGTCTTTAATGGCAATCCATGAACTGGCAACCACTGAGTGGGACCAAGGTAACGCCTACTTCCCGCCAACCAGTTTCCAGATTCCTAATGTCCATGCAGGTACCGGCGCTTCGAATGTTATTCCTGGCGAGTTTAACGTTCAGTTCAACTTGCGATTCAGTACTGAGCTTAACAACGATGCCATCGTTTCACGCGTGACCGAAACACTTAACAAGCATGACTTAGATTATGACCTTAAATGGACATTCAACGGTGACCCATTCCTAACCGATACCGGTGCCTTGCTTGATGCTGTGGTTGATGCGGTTGATACGGTTAACCAAACTAAACCTGCGCTGCTGACGACAGGTGGTACTTCTGACGGTCGATTTATTGCCCGCATGGGTGGTCAAGTGGTAGAGCTAGGCCCAGTAAACGCAACCATTCACAAAGTGAACGAGTGCGTTAAGGTGTCAGATTTAGAAAAGCTGACACAAATGTACCAGAAGACATTGGAAAACTTACTCGCTTAATGATGACCCCAGAGCAACTGACCGGGCGAGTGACCAGCCACCTTGTAGAGACAATGGTCGGGCAAAAGAATTTCTTGGTTCACGCAACCGTGAGCCAAGATTTACTGGCGCTTAAACAGTCAGCAACGTTGGCTGGATTCAATCTCAATATCGCCAGTGGCTTTCGCGACTTTGATCGCCAAGCCACGATTTGGAATAACAAGATGTCAGGTAAATCCGACATCTTGGATAGCGAGAGCCAAGTCATCAAAGCTGAATCTTTATCTGAAGCAGAAAAGGTGATGGCTATTCTTCGTTGGTCTGCTTTACCGGGCGGCAGCCGCCATCACTGGGGAACAGATTTTGATGTCTTTGATCGAGATAGCTTACCTATTGGGGAGACACTCAAGTTGGAACCTTGGGAATACCTCACTGGGCATCAGAAAGCCTTTTATGATTGGTTAAGCCGCAATCTACATGATTACGGGTTCTTTTTTCCTTATGCCCAAGACCTAGGTGGTGTGGCGGTCGAGCCTTGGCATATCAGCCACCAAGCCGTATCGGAGCAGTGCTTAAAGCAGTTGGATGTTGCGACACTCAAGCAGCAGTTAGCCTCAACGTCGATTTTGGGTCAGCAGACGGTGTTAGAACAGCTCGAAACGATCTACAATCAGTTTGTTAGCAATATTTCAAAATAGGTGCGGTGATGGATTTACTGACTAACCCATGGGTTATTATCGTTATTGTGTTGAGCGTCGTAATAGGCAACATTGCTGCTCTGAAATACACCGCCAATATGAAGTTTGGTCAGTCGGAAAAGAAACCCCACACCGATGACGAAGAGACGACTCCAGAGTCGCAAGATTCAAAAAAAGACGCTTAAATTAGCGTCTTTTTTATTTTCAGGTGTTATTTGAGGTGATCCCAAGAGATATTGGAAACAATCCGACAATCATCGCACTTAAAGTAGAAGATATCGTGCAATGGTTCATCCAATAACCACTCGCCGCCGCACTTAGGACATTTACGTGCCTTTTCGTCTGCGAGACTTTGTCCACCGACACGATACTGATAGTAGTACGTGGGTATCTTAGTGATGTATTCGATCCGGCCACGTAAATCCCAACCACGCTTGAATAACACGCTGTCAGTGTCGCAAATTTCATGCAGCGCAGCATGCTCAGCTCGACAGCCACCAGCCATCTGAATTTCATCACATGCTTGCCACTCGGTTTGCCATTTTACCACCGCTTTATGATCGCCATTCAATGTCGCTCCATTACGATAAAGTGGGATCGGTAACAGTGTTTCACCACTTCTTAGTGGAGAACAAGTATGGACATAAGTGGTATACAGCACCTGCCAACTTGGTTGCTCCTCTTCCGCAGCCTCTTCAGAATTAAGGTCGCGGCCAAGAAGACGCATTTTAGGCGCAAGTAGACTTGCCTCAGACAAGCGATTTAAACAAACCTTTACAAAATCAGAATGGTAACTTGGGTGCAAACTGTCTTGCTCTGGGCAAACCACACGAACAAAAAATTCGCCATCACCCATCACAATCGGAAACTCTCGCCCTAGCACTTGGCCGTTATAGCGCAGCGCATCCATTAAACCATTGATCGCTTTGTCTACCGCACTCACCGTAGTGTTATCAAAACACTCAAACTGAAGTTCAACAACGTACATGATTACACCGCAGGTTCTAGGTTAGCCAGAAACTCAGCGATATCTTGTGCCAATACATCGCGCTTATCAGTGCCTAGTCGCTCTAAAATCACGTTACCCGTTAGGTTGCATATAGAGATAACATCCAATTCCGCATCCGTTGCACCAATAAACACGGTTGGTTTTAACTTCAAACGGCGCTGAGTCACTAAGTGACCTAGAATATTCTCTTGCAAGCGTACAAAGTCATCATCACTCCACACTTGAAGTAGCGTTAGCTCATTCCCCTGCCAACTTGCATCCATATCCGCACTGTATTGAGAACCATAAAAGGTTTTGATGTCTTCGTGTAAGGTCAGCTCAATGCCGTTTTCAACGTTGGTAAAATCCGCTGCTTGATCGCGTTGATACGCTTGCCACTCAACTGCATCATCCGTTTTTTGCTCGACACATGGCGATACAAGATCGACCAATTCTTCGCTTCTAGGAAGATGGCCGTGTGCATCTAGATGGGCCTGACGGTATTTTTCACTGAATGAGAGCAACGCTTGCAAGGCATGATCAGCCATTAGATTCTCCAACATGAATATTCGCTTTTAAGTGCGGGATTGCGTAAAATTCTCGACATTCTAATAGAAAACGAACAAAAGTATGAGCAAATATTCTGATGCGAAAGAGCTTGCTGGGCTAACGCTTGGTCAAAAGACCGAATATTCGAACCAATATGACGCGAGCTTGCTACAACCTGTACCTCGTAGCCTCAATCGTGATGACCTAAATTTAGGTGACTCACTACCTTTCCAAGGCTGTGACATCTGGACGCTATACGAACTCTCATGGCTTAATGAGAAAGGCTTACCGCAAGTGGCGATTGGTGAAGTTTCCATTCCAGCCACAAGTGCCAACCTGATTGAATCTAAGTCATTCAAGTTATATCTAAACAGCTTCAACCAAACTCGATTTTCTTCTTGGGATCAAGTAGAGCAAACTCTGATCAAAGATCTCTCTGCTTGCGCGGGTGAAACAGTTTCAGTGACAGTGCGTTCTGTTGTGGATTACACAGACTCCGTTGTAGTAACAATGGACGGTGACTGCATTGACGAGCAAGACATTGAGATTACTAGTTACGACTTTGACCGCACGTTGATTCAAGGCGCTGCAACTGGTGAAGTGGTCGAAGAGAGCCTACACAGCCACTTATTGAAATCAAACTGTCTCATTACAAACCAACCAGATTGGGGCAGTGTCGAAATTCAATACAAGGGTAAGCAGATCGATCGTGAAGCCCTACTTCGTTACCTTGTCTCATTCCGCGAGCACAATGAGTTTCATGAACAATGTGTTGAGCGTATTTTTACTGACATCATGGAATTTTGTCAGCCTGAATCGTTAACTGTTTACGCACGTTACACAAGACGCGGTGGTTTGGACATCAACCCATATCGCTCCAACGTCAACAGTCAACCTAGTCACAATCAACGCATGGCTCGTCAATAGGAAGTCGACTCTAATGGTAAAAGTACGCTTGAAGCGCTTGCTTGGCGCGTTATTGGTTCTGTTCTCTGCGCCACTTTGGGCAAACACTCTCTACTCATCAGCAGTCCTGAGTGAAGCAAACAGTTTGGTCAATATTGTTCCGAAACAAGCCAAGCAGCTGGCGACAGACTATCTAACCCAGCGTACTTTGACCGACAAAACTGAGAAAAGCCCTTCAGCGATCTCCCGTGATGAAGCAGACAGCCGAACTCGCACCCCGGGCGGCACGATTGACGCGTTGCGTATTCTCGCTAGAGCAGAGTTTAACTTAGGCAATCAGCTTGAAGCCTTGAGTTTGCTGAAAGAAGCCAAGTCATTAGCTGAAACATACAAACTGCCATATTTGCTGCTGGATCTAAAATTAGTCGAGATTAGATTAACTTGGCTTATCGAAGGAAATGGGGAATCTGCCAGAGATAAGCTGGCACAGATTGAGGAAGAGTTCAGCCTTATCGATAACCCACAACAGTTGGCTCGCGGCTTAAAGTATCGCATGACGATGCTAAAAGCTGAGATTGCCTCTGCTGAAGGTAACCTTAAACTCGCTGACCAACTGTATGCAGAAGTTAAGCCGTATGTAGACAGCTCAAAGTCGATTCATACCGTGATTGAGTATCACACCACGGTGGGTAAACAACTCCTCGCCAACAAGAAGTACAATCGTGCCCTGTCAGAATTGCTGATAAGTTACTGGACCGCCATTGAAACCGACTCTGCGCGTCAACTTGCTGAAGTTAACCGTATTCTGGGGCAGTTATTTTATGATCGCCGTGTTCTCGACAAAGCCAATGACCACTTTTCGCAAGCGGCCGACTTTTACGACAACTACGAAAACTCTCCTGCACTAGCACCACTTCTCAAGCGCATGGGGGATATTTACTATTACCAAGGTAAATACAATCTCGCACTGGTCCACTACTTCAATGCAATGGATCATGAACGGCTGCAAAACAACATTGAAAGCGTGATTGATATTCGTATCTCACTCGCGACAACCTACCTACACTTGGTTAATTACACCTTGGCTGAACAATATCTTGAACGTGCTCAAGAACTACTCCAGTACGCAGATATTCCAAGGTTAAAAGCCTACGCTTTGCTACTTGAAGCGGGATTAGCTCGCCATAAGCAAGAACCTAAGAAGGTACTAGAAAGTGCGAATCAAGCGCTTGAGATCGCACAGCAGTTGCAAGACATCAGCATGCAGAAGTCGGCTTATCAGATGCTTTATTTAGGCTATGAACTCAATGGTCAGTATCAACAGGCTTTAGAATACCTTAAGCACTACAATTCTCTTGCAACCATTGAACAGCAAGAGCTCGATCTGATCAGTGAAGATGCTTTCCGACAGCAAAAAGAATTTGTTGAGCAAACTCTACATTTAAGCGGCCAGCAGCAAGAGTTAGAAGAAACCCATAACGAATATCGGAAGTTTCAGAAGATAACCTTTACCTTGTTTGTTCTCTCCGCATTGCTGTTTATCTTCATTTTACGTCGTGGTCACGTGATTAATGTGCAAAAAGATGAGCTTGATGTCCTTAACGAAGATCTTTACACCCACTCTCGTTCAGGGCTAAAGAACTTACGTATGCTCAATGCGAAACTTCCTGCCTCTTTAGAGGAGAGCAGCCATAAGTTTGAGAAGTGGCATGTCGGTGAGTTAATTCATGAGCCGCTTAATGACCGTCTACGCTTCGTAATGATTGACGTACCGTTTCTACGTAACATGTATTTGCAACATGGTTACCAAGAAGGCTTAAAGCTAGAGCGCGCATTTGGCGACTACTTAAAGCAGCGCGTTGAGCATCCAGCAAGGATCTATCACTTCTCTGATGCTAACCTGCTTTACATTGAGCCAAACAGCGAACGCAACACCGATCCAGAACAGCTATTTGAAAAGATCCAACAGTGGATCCTTGAATTCGAACCCGACCGTTTGCTTAATCGCATCATTCGTATTGGTATGGCGGACTACCCTTTCCTACCAAGGGCGTATACTGCGGTTAATGATAAGGAACTAGTTGATGTGCTACTAATGTCAACCAGTACGGCAAGAACGCTGAGCATGAAAGAGCACTCTAGCCAGTGGGTTTACCTGAAAGCGATTGAGAACGCACCTGCTGCAAGTTTAGCCACAGGCAATATCCGTAAGGCATGTAAGCATTCCATCAATCAGGGGCTAATAAAAGTTCACTCTTCTTTCAAGAATGAGGACGGTATCAAAAAACTGCTAAAAGATGAATAAAAGCGCATCAATCAAACGTTGTAAGTCGTGACGCCCGCGAATTATTTGATATTATCGACAGATCACTAGATATAAGTAGATTCTATTTTTAAGTTTATTCATGGGCGTTATCGAACAAGATCTTCAGTCACAGCTGCACAAGCTGAAATCTCAATTGGAACAAGTTCGATTGACACAAAGGGATACCTCGTTCAAATTTAATAGAGAACAGAAGGTACTTCAGCGTGTCATCTCGTCGTTAAGTAGTGCTTATAAATGTGAAAACCCGCGGCTACAAGCGGGACTCATGGAACTGAAACAAGCTATCGAGCAGCAGCAAGACGTCAGCTCACTGATACCCAAACTAGCGGTATTGGAGCGCTTGCTAAAACAACAAGGCTTGGCTATGGAACAACAAACTGAACATTTGGATTCCCAAATTAAGCATAGTGGTGAAACGCTACTGCGCTTGACTGGGCTGCCTCCGAAGATCAAGCGCGATCTACGCGATTTACTCAGTTACTCCGATGGCCTTAAGCATCCCAGAGCTGAACAAGCCCTGAGACTGCTTAACCTTTATGAACGTTCCGTAAAAATCATCACAACCAACCCTGATTATAGCGTTAACCAAATTGCGGCTAGTTCGGATCGCGAACTGTTGCTTCGCCTATCTGAAGAACTTCAGCATTTAATTACTGAGCTTGATTTTGAAGGTGAATCAGGGGAACTGCTCACAGACATTCGCGCTAAATTGCTTATTGGCGTGAATAGCCACGTCTTATTAGAGCTCACGCTACAAACGCTTAAGTTAGTGATTGAGGGAACCCATTATGAGCGTAAAACCTCAGAACAGTTTCTCGAACAAATCAACTCATCCCTCTCGTCGTCACTGAAAAGCTCTCAGCAAAACTCACAGCAATCCCAAAGCTATTTTGCTCATCGTCAAGAGATGAACACTGAATTGTCAGAGCTCGTCACCGATACGCAATCGAAAGTGTCCAATGCAGAAAGTTTAGATTCGTTGAAAGAGCAAGTGAACCCTTTACTGGCCCAACTCAACTCATTGACTGAACGCTTGAAACACGCAGAACAACGCGAACAAGCCTTGATTGAGCGCATGGATTACGGCAAAAACCAACTTGAAGCCTTGTATGAAGTGACTCAGGATTATCGCCGCCGCCTAGAGGATCAAGCCCAACGTATGCTGCTTGACCCGCTAACCAAAGTGTACAACCGCGCCGCGTTTGGCGATCGCCTTGAGTTAGAGTACCGTCGCTGGATACGTGCGCAACATTCCCTTCGCGTCGTCATACTCGATGTCGATGGCTTTAAAGCGATCAACGACAGCTTTGGCTATGCCGCAGGTGATAAAGCACTGAAAATTATCGCTCGTACAATCAAGAAAGAGATCCGCGATACCGATACTGTGGCGCGCTTCTCTGGCGAAGAGTTCGTGTTATTGCTTCCTGAACTTTCTGATAGCAATGCTTTCAATGTGATTCAAGCGATTCAAAATCAAGTTTCCAAGCTACCGTTTAAGTTCCGTGACCGTAACTTAACCATTACCCTTTCTGCGGCAAGCACTGCGTTCAAAGATTCGGATACGCCTGAAGAGATCTTAGAACGACTCAACCTATGCCTCAATGAAGCGAAAACACTCGGCAAGAATCAACTCGTTTGGCGCTAAGCTGCCCACTGCTAACCCTCCAATCTATTTCATAAGTGTGATTGATCTATAGATATCAATTAGTTAGGTTTATTATCTGAAAAAAGCTGCTAAGCTTAATAAACGTCTGCTGATTTTCCCCAATGAATAGCAACGTATACGGACAATAACAATAATGATATCTCACTCTCTCTGAGTGCTGTTTCGTCAAGGAGGTCTTTATGATCACACACATTAGTCCAGCAGGTAGTATGGATCTGCTCTCTCAACTCGAAGTTGAGCGCCTTAAGAAAACCGCTGCAAGTGATCTTTACCAACTTTACCGCAACTGTACCCTCGCGGTTCTTAATTCCGGTAGCCACACTGACAACTCCAAAGAGCTGCTCGATAAGTACAAATCTTTTGATGTCAACGTCGTGCGTCGTGAGCGTGGCATTAAACTTGAACTCACTAACGCACCAGAACACGCTTTCGTCGATGGCGAGATCATCAAAGGGATTCAAGAGCACCTATTCTCCGTTCTGCGCGATATCGTGTACGTCAATATGCATCTTGCCGATAATCAGCGCCTCAACCTCACCAACGCTAGCCATATCACTAACCTAGTGTTTGGCATCTTACGCAATGCAGGCACTCTGACGCCAGGCATCGAGCCAAATCTAGTGGTCTGTTGGGGTGGTCACTCAATCAATGCCACCGAGTATCAATACACTCGAGAAGTCGGCAATGAGCTGGGCCTGCGCGAGTTAAACATCTGTACTGGCTGTGGACCAGGGGCGATGGAAGGTCCGATGAAAGGTGCAGCAATTGGTCACGCTAAGCAGCGCTATTATGAGCAGCGTTATTTGGGTCTAACCGAACCATCAATCATTGCCGCAGAGCCACCAAACCCGATCGTTAACGAGTTGGTGATCATGCCGGATATCGAAAAGCGTTTAGAAGCCTTTGTACGTATGGCGCACGGGATTGTGATTTTCCCAGGTGGTGCTGGTACTGCCGAAGAGCTGCTCTATATTCTGGGCATTATGATGCACCCTGATAACGCTGACCAACCGCTACCGATTGTTCTGACTGGGCCAAAAGAGAGCGAAGAGTACTTCCGCTCGATAGACCGCTTTATCGGCGACACGCTTGGCGAAGACGCGCAGAAACACTACCAAATTGTTGTTGACGACCCTGCTAAAGTAGCTCAGATCATGAAACAGAGTATGTCGGATGTGCGCCAGTATCGCAAAGATACCGGTGATGCCTACAGCTTTAACTGGTCATTAAAAATTGAGCCCGAGTTCCAGCTACCTTTCGACCCAACCCACGATAATATGGCAAGCTTGGATTTGCACCTTAACCAACGTCCTGAGAATCTTGCAGCGGCACTGCGTCAGGCGTTCTCAGGTATCGTTGCTGGTAATGTTAAGGCAGAAGGGATTCGTGAAATTGAGCGTCACGGCCCATTTATCTTAGATGGTGATGCAAGCTTGATGAAGAAGATGGATAAACTGCTAAAAGACTTCGTTGAGCAAGACCGCATGAAGTTGCCAGGTGGTACTGCCTACGAGCCTTGCTACCAAATTAAGACATCAGGTTAGCGACTGTTTACCGCACTGACTGGTAATCTCAACCTCAATCTATACAATAAGGGCTTCAAGCCCTTATTTTTTGATTTGTATGTCTATTCATCTTGTTATCATCGATGCTCTTAACCTGATCCGACGCGTTCACTCCGCGCAACCCGATCCTACCGATATAGCGAGAACCATCAATACCACAGCTCGCACTCTGAATCGTATTTTATCCGAGTCACAGCCAACTCATATCATTGCCGTGTTCGATCATCATCTCCAAGAGCGAGGATGGCGAGCTGAGATCTTGCCAGAGTACAAACAAAACCGAAAACCTATGCCAGAGCCTTTATTGCAAGGTTTAGAGTCGATTCAAGATGCTTGGTGGAAACTGGGAATAGACTCACTACTTTCAGATGGAGACGAAGCCGATGACTTAGTCGCCACATTGGCAACTAAGGTGGCGAATCATGGTGAAAAAGTGACGATAGTATCGACAGATAAAGGCTACTGTCAGCTCCTTTCTCCGACTCTACAAATCCGAGATTATTTTCAGCACCGTTGGTTAGACGAACCTTTTATCGAAGCAGAATTTGGCGTTAAGCCGAGCCAACTTGCCGATTACTGGGGGCTCACAGGCATTAGCTCAAGTCAGGTTCCCGGTGTACCAGGGGTAGGACCAAAAGCTGCCAAAGAAATTCTCACCCAGTTTAGCGATATTGAACAAGCATTCGCCAGTGAAGAGCTCCCTGCTAAGTATCGTAAGAAATTAGACGAGCATATTGAATCAGCGCGAAAATGTAAGACGATTGCGGCACTCAAAATCGACATGGAACTCGGTTTTAACCTGCAAGATATTCGTTTTAATGGTGAGAATGAAGCTACTCAATAGAACATATTAACTTACTGATTAGCAAAGTAATGTTAATCGAATCTGTTGTGAAATCCGTTACTCTCACAAGCTTAATATTTACCTGCTCAATACCGGGCCAAGTATTGATTAACATTTAACCACCATCACAGTAACGCAAAGCCAATCGACTATTTTTCATAGCTCCAATAACAAGGAGCATAATAATGAAAAATACTGTTTTACTAACACTTGCTGTTGTCTTTTCTCTACCAACTTTCGCGAAAACCTGTGGAAAGCACTTAGATGTAGGCTTGCCTTCAGAGCAGCCTGATCAAGTGCTTTGCCGAGATGGGTATGCCGTTGGCTACAACTTTCAAACCAAAAATGCCGATTGGGTGGCTTACCACATTACCGCAGAAAGCGTTAACGCCAGCTTTAAACGTAGTAATAGCTTCAAAGAAGACAGTGAGCTCCCCGACTATGCTCGCTCCACGCTCGCCGATTACAGCGGCTCTGGCTATGACCGAGGACACCTAGCACCATCTGCCACAATGGATTTTAGTCAAGACTCTATGAAGCAGAGCTTTTTGATGAGCAATATGTCTCCTCAGCTTCCGGGTTTTAACCGCGTAGGTTGGCGCATTTTGGAAGAGCACGTACGTGATCTTGCGAATGAGTACAATGAGCTCTACGTGGTCACTGGACCTATCTATCAAGGAAACGAAAACACCATAGGCAACAATGTCATCATACCGAGCGCTTTTTACAAAGTAATCTTAGATCCTGCTTTCAATGAAGCCATAGCCTTCATTGTTCCACATAGAGATGTCTCTAGCAGTGAGCTTGCAAGCTTCGTCACGACAATCGATGCGGTTGAACAGCAAACTGGATTGGACTTCTTTTCTCTTATTGCTGACAGCACTGAGGAGAGTATGGAAGCGCAGCTGTGGGAAATGTGGCCAACATCCAACTAGACAAAAACGCTCCCTATCTAGGGAGCGTTTTTTAATTTAGCGCGGTGAGATATTCGATAAACACTGAACATGGACCGTGATTTCTTCTCGGTCATGGTACAAGTGTTTCGCTTGAAGCTTAAACTTCACGCCATTTTCAATCAGGAAGAGTTTTAAGTTCTCGATATCTTCTAACACTTCATCGTAACGGCCTTTCATTGGCAGCTTAAGGTTAAAGATCGCTTCTTTAGCCCAACCGCTAATAATCCACTCACCCATCAGCTGAGCAACACGTGATGGCTTTTCGATCATGTCACACACTAGCCAAGTTACGTTCTTACGTGCTGGTTCAAACTTAAATCCATCTTCTTGGTGGTGTTTAACCTGCCCGGTTTCCATTAGGCTATCTGCCATCATGCCGTTATCGACAGAATGAACAAACATCGAACGCTTCACCAGTTGGTACGTCCAACCCCCAGGACACGCCCCTAAGTCAACGCCCCACATACCTGCGGCTAAGCGTTCATCCCACTCTTCACGAGGAATAAACACATGAAACGCTTCTTCCAACTTTAGAGTTGAACGACTCGGTGCGTCCGCTGGGAACTTAAGGCGAGGGATACCCATGAAGAACTGCGAGTTATTGCTAGGTAAAGAATAACCGATGAAGCAATGCGTCGGAGCGACAAAGCAAATGTGTAGCACAGGCTTTTTAGGGCTGTCTTTCGGGAACAGAATCTCTTTGCCACGTAGAGCTTGTCGCATTGGCACAGTGAACTTGCGGCAGAACTTCAGTAGTTCTTTCGCTTCGTTGGTATCAGGCGTTTCAACGCGAATATCACCACAACGCGGCATTGTCTCTACGAAGCTTAAATCATGCAAAATCGGCGAGATACGATCTTCACGCGGCAGTTCTTGAATTTCAGCTGCGACAGCAAAGATCTGACGAGCAAAGATGAGCGATTTAAAATCGAGCTCTTTGACTAGCTTTTGCGCATCACCGTCTTGGTAACATTCAAACAGCACATAACCAGTGTTCTTTTTAAGACGTGGGAAACCAAACACTTCTAACTGAGTAGCACGATCCTGAATCTCTCCGGCACACTCTTTTTCAAAGCCGCTGCGGCAGTAGAGCATTAATTGTTTCACTGGTTCACCTCTTTAACCTGTAGTGCTGCGTATACGAACAAACCCCAACCAAGCATAAACGTTAGTCCACCCAACGGTGTGATAGGACCAAACCATTTAATGCCCGTTAATGCCAACGCATAGAGGCTGCCGCTAAAACAAAGGATGCCGATGATAAAGCAAACTGCCGCGAGGGAGAAATATTTTTGTGACTTAAGTGGCAATTTTAGCCCGAGTAACACGCCACAAAGCAAAATAGCGATGCCATGAATAAATTGGTACTGCACCCCCGTAGAGAAAACCTCAATCAGATAAGGTGAGAGCATTTTCTTCAAACCATGAGCGGCAAACGCACCCAACGCAACACCAAGGCCACATACGCCGCCACCTAACGCTAACCAGAACCTACTACGCATCAGACACCTCCAAGATAAACTTGGCTAAGTGATCGATCGCTAGTTGAATGTTTCCAGCTTCAGTATGCCCTGAACTCTTACGAGGTTTGAAGCTATGATCGCCATCGGGAATAAACACCACTTTGATTGCAGTAGAGAGCTCGAATTGTTCGAATTCTTCTTTCTTACCAAAGGTATCGCGCTCACCTTGCAGAATGAGACAAGGCTTTTCTAGCTCTGCTAAGTGGGCACCTTTGTAATTCTCAGGCTTACCCGGTGGATGGAATGGAAAGCCTAAACAAGCAACACCAGCAACCTTATCCGCACTAGAGAGAAGGCTCGCCATGCGCCCTCCCATAGACTTACCACCAATAACAACCGCCCCAGTTGGGCAGTTCTGGTCGATCACTGCTTGGTAGGCTTCGAGTAACTTAGGGGCTCTATCTGGTGGGCGTTTCTTACCATCCTCTGCTCGCTTAACCATGTAAGGAAAGTTGAAGCGCACAACTTGAACGCCTTTTTGAGCAAGGCCCTTTGCCACGGCTTCCATAAAGGCGTGGTCCATCCCAGCACCGGCTCCGTGAGCAAAAATAAACAACGGATTGCCTTTGTCACCGTCAATGAGGTATTCAGTCATCTAATAGATCCTCTTGCTCACTTTGCGCTTTGGCTAACATCCAGTCACGGAAGGTAGCAATTCGCCCCATATCCGCCTGTTTATCATGACAAACCACATAGAAAGCATTCTTAGATACTAACACCTCATCAAATGGTGCAATCAGACGGCCTGCTTCAAGCTCTGGTTGAGCGAGGACATTGTTGCCCAACGCGACCCCCTGACCGTGAGCGGCAGCCTGAAGTACCATAGTCGAGTGACTGAATATTGGCCCGTGATTCACGTTGACCCCTTCAATACCGTTTTGCTTAGCGAACTGTTTCCAGTCTTTGCGAGAGGTGTCATGAAGTAAGGTATGTTGCTTCAAGTCACTTAGAGTTTCTAATGGTTTGTTACCTAAAAGTAATGAAGGTGAACAGAGTGGGATCAAAAATTCTTGATACAGTTTGTCCGCTCGCAAACCTGGCCAATTACCGCGACCATAATAAATCGCCACGTCGACGTCATCGGTCAACGAGCCTTCGTCCATATCGACCGCTTTGATTCGAACATCAATATCAGGCTCTTGCTGGTTAAAGTCCGCCAATCGAGGGACCAACCATTGAATCGCAAAGCTTGGCGGTAAACTGATGGTTAATGCCCCTTTCTCACTGCGCTCGAGTACTTTATCAGTAGCTTCTGCTAACGATGTGAAAATATCTTTTATATCAAGAAAGTAACTTTGACCTTCTTCTGTAAGCAGTAACGAGCGGTTTCTTCGTCTGAATAACTTTAAGCCAAGGAATTCTTCTAGCGCCTTAATCTGATGACTGACGGCAGCTTGAGTCACAAACAACTCTTCGGCTGCGCGAGTAAAACTCAGATGTCGAGCCGCGGCTTCGAACACTTTTAATGAGTTCAAAGGAGGCAATCTTCTGGACATAGTGACCTTCTATAAATTGGATTAGTTTTTTTTATCTGAAACATTATAAAATGTCCGTTGCCTGACGACCAGAGAAATTCTATATTTCACCCCGCAGCAAGAAGTCAGAACGGCTTGATTTATGCTTTAAATCAATTGACCTTTTGTTGCGATGTTGTGTTTGCAAACTCGTATTTCGAGTTCGGTAGGTTTCTACCAGTTTTGTTTCCATAGGAAACGAAACATATACTTCCTGTATTTATTTTGACCTGTCTGTCAAATATTTAGCACCGCCTCGATGGCGGTGTTTTTTTATGCGCCAAATTCCACTCGCTACAAACTAAAAAGCGCAAACCGAATCAACGATTTGCGCTTTTAGTACTATATGGAGTGCTCGCTACGGGCGGTAAACCTTAACGTTGTTAAAGCCTTGCTCTTGAAGATAAAGAGCTTGTAGACGACTCATCACGCCACGGTCACAGTAAAGCAGGTAAGATTTAGATTGGTCTAAATCACCGAACTGAGTGCCTAGCTTGAAGAATGGGATGTGTTTCACTTCAACGCCATCAATCTCAAGTGGATTGTCGTCTTCTTCTTCGGGGCTACGGATATCGAGTACGATCGCGTGCTCTTCCACTGCTTGAACTTGCTCAACTTCTGGTGCAGCTTGTTCGGTTTCTTTGGCAATATCACGAATATCCATGACACGCGCGTCACGAACAACCTGCTCTAGAATATCAAAGTCGAACTTCTCTTCTTCAGTGTCCAGTTTCGCTTTAACCGCTTTAACCGTTGGCTTCTTAGAAATTACGCCACAATATTCCGGCATGGTCTTAGCGAAATCTTCAGTACCGATGTCACGAGCTAGATTGATGATGTCTTCTTTATCCCAGTTGATAAGCGGACGAAGAATCAAAGTATCTGTCACATTGTCGATATGACGCAGGTTCGTTAGGGTTTGGCTTGATACCTGACCTAATGCTTCACCAGTCACTAGCGCTTCAATCTTAAACTTCTCAGCCACCATACCCGCAGCACGCATAAACATACGCTTAAGGATAACGCCCATTTGACCGTCATCGACTTTCTCTAGAATTTCAGCCACGACTGGCTCAAAATCGACCGAGATGAAGCGTACTTTTGCTGATGAACCGTACTTGTTCCACAGATAGTGAGAAACCTGTTTGACACCAATTTCGTGCGCAGGGCCGCCGAGGTTAAAGAAGCAGTAATGGACTTTTGAACCACGTTTGATGTGCAGATAGCTTGATACGCCAGAGTCAAAACCGCCAGAGATCAGGCTCAAAACATCTTCTTGTGTACCAAGAGGGAAACCACCAAGACCTTTGTAACGTTTGATAACTTGGTTAAGCTTCTCGTTAACTACTTCCACTTTAACCGTCACATCTGGGTTACGCAGTTTTACGCTCGCGCTTTCGATCGCTTGGTTAAGACCACCACCTACGTAACGCTCTAGTTCAATAGAAGTGAAATCATGCTTACCACGACGCTTGGCACGAACAACAAACGTTTTGCCCTCAAGGTTAGGACGGTTAAGTTCCAGTACTTGCTCGAAGATATCGTGTAAGTCTTTAAATTCTGACTGTTGTACTTCAAGTACGTGGTGGATGCCCGGCGTATGAGTCAATACTTCGATTGTCTCTTTGTGGAATTCATCCGTTTCCGCCGTTACTTCAATGTGGTCACGACGGTTGAAAACAGCAACAGACTCTGTACGACTCTTGATTACGTTACGAATGTTGCATTCAAGAATCTTTGTGAAGCGCTTACGCACAGACTCACTTTTTACAAAAATTTCTGGATGGGGCTTTACGATAAATTTCATAATTCACTTCACAAGTTAACTGTTTCGCTATTTTCACGCTCTATTGAGCCTAGCAGCGATGTGCTGCCTCTAAGGGCGCAAGATTATACATGAAGCAAAGACCATAAAAAAGACGAGCGTTTGTGCTCGTCTTTTTATCTTTTATTGAATGACTGGGACTTCGTCGCTTAACAGCGCTTCCCCTTGCATAATACTGATCTCAACCCGGCGGTTACGAGAACGCTGCGCTTCAGTATCGTTGGGGCCAAGTGGCTCTGTATCTGCCATGCCTCTGACGCGAAGACGCTGATGGTCAAAGCCGCGGACCTTCTCCATCTCCTGAGCGACGGAAACCGCTCGCTGCGCCGATAAATCCCAATTAGAACGGTAGAGCTCAGAATCAATTCGTTGATTGTCAGTATGTCCTGACACTCGGATGATTCCCGGTATATCTTTGACTAGATCGGCAATTTGACGAACCAGAGGACGGAACTTAGGTTGTAAGAATGCCGACCCTTCAGGAAACGCGCCTTTCTCACGAATGCGAATATCAATCTGCTGACCTAGGTTTTCAACTTCAATTGCCCCTTGTTCTATCTCTCGCTCCAACGCTTTCTTGATGCTTTCCATTAAGGTTTCAAGCTCTTGAGACATCTCAGCCGATTGTTGCTGTTCGTTGTCTGACTCAGAGTTTTGGTTGTTTTGCGTTGAGGTATCCGGTGATTGCCCACCCGTCATTTTACCTTCATCACGCTGCGTACCTCCGGCTCGGTCTGACTCACCTTCGTGAAACTCTAGCGTTTGCTGAGTAATATCAATGGTTTGCTGCATGATAACGTCAATAGGCGTCGGCTCTGGTCGACCCGGTCTAAATTCCTGAGCAATGATACTTGTCCCTTTCGGGATGTCTTTCACTTCCAATCGGTTCTGCACACCAAAAGCGAACTTCATTGAGCCGGCGATCTGTTTAAACTTCAGTACATCCATTTCAGAAAACGAGAGCAGTAGTACGAAGAAACACATCAAGAGCGACATTAAGTCAGCAAAAGTCCCCATCCATAGCGGGAGGCCAGGTGGCGGACATTTTGGTTCTTCTTCTTCCATATCAGTGACCTTACTCGTTATCTACATCAAGGGCACGCTTACCTTCATTGAGGTAATTCTTCAGATAGCTGTCAATAACGCGTGGGTTTTGACCATCTTGAATCGCAAGCACACCATCCATAATAAGGCGACGATTGAGTTTTTCTTGCTCACGACGAAGGGAAAGCTTATCGGCGATCGGGAAGAACACCATGTTGGAAAGAATTGCGCCATAGAGTGTGGTAAGAAGTGCAACAGCCATTGCCGGGCCGATTGCTTTCGGGTCATCCATGTTTGATAGCATGGCAACCAGACCGACTAGAGTACCGATCATGCCCATTGCAGGTGCAACGTCACCGAAGGCTCTAAACACGCTAGAACCAAAATCATGTCGCTCATCTGTTAGCGCAATATCTTTTTGTAGTGCCGCGCGAACTACATCCGCGTCGTGACCATCCACCAGCAAGTCGATACCCTTTTGCATGAAGCTATTGGTGATTTCCATCTCTTCTAGTGCAAGAAAGCCACCTTTACGCGCTGCATCCGCCATTTCGACTACTTTAGCAATCAAGTCTTCTGGTTCATCCGCTTTAAACATAAACGCTTTACCAGCGATTTTGGCTGCACCAAAGAACTGTCCCATAGTGAACTTCATCAACACTACGAAGGTAGAGCCACCCACCACGATAAGAATCGACGTTACGTCGATGAACATCATGATGCTTCCGCCCAGTATCATTGCCATGATGACGAAAGCAAAACCGCCAATCAGTCCTACCAGCGTTGCTAAATCCACAGAGCACTCCTCATGCTATCTTTAAGCTTCTAACAAATTATATCGGCAACATCTTAAGATCTTTAGTATTTTATTGGTACTGTACTCACATAAATATAGATGCTGAGTGCCAAGTGCCTAATAGACTTTAGCCCTATATTGAGTACCTGCGCAGAATATGACCGTACAAGCTCGATTTTTCTGACAAATTTACTCGGTTAAATTTGACCATCATTATCGGCTAAGGTAACTTTCGTGCATCTTTATCTCGGTAGAATAGTTATGGCGAGCAAGAAACCAGAAAACATGACCTTTGAGGCGACCATTGAAGAGCTTGATGTGATCGTTGAAAACCTCGAAAATGGTGATTTAGCACTAGAAGATGCATTGAAAAAATTCGAGCGCGGCATTGCCCTTGCTCGTTCAGGACAATCTAAACTGAGCGATGCAGAACAGCGCGTTAGCATCTTGTTGCAAAATGATGATGAATCTCCACTATCTGATTTTAACGCTCAGCCTGAACAATAATTTATAGAAGATGTCTGCCATGCATGAGGCATTAACCTCACTTCAACAGCGAAACAATGCTCAGCTTGAACACTGGCTGCAAGCACTGCCACACCAAAACCTCCCCCTTATCGAAGCCATGCGTTATGGCTTATTGCTTGGGGGCAAACGCGCACGACCTTTTCTTGTCTATATCACAGGTCAAATGTTAGGTTGCAAGCTTGACGACCTAGACACTCCAGCGTCTGCCGTCGAGTGCATCCATGCGTACTCACTTATCCACGATGATCTTCCCGCTATGGATGATGATGAACTGCGCCGTGGCAAAGCAACCTGCCATGTTAAGTTCGACGAAGCAACGGCAATTCTCACTGGCGACGCGCTGCAAACCTTAGCGTTTACAATTCTTGCGGAGGGTTCAATGAACCCAAACGCTGAAAGCAACCGTATAAAGATGGTAAAAGTTCTTGCCGATGCTTCAGGTGCCAATGGCATGTGTATGGGACAGGCTCTTGACCTAGCGGCAGAGAACAAACAAGTTTCATTGCAAGAATTGGAAGCAATTCACCGCAACAAGACAGGCGCCTTAATGAAATCTGCCATTCGTCTTGGCGCGCTTGCCGCC
Organism: Vibrio tubiashii ATCC 19109; assembly: GCF_000772105.1. NCBI lineage: Bacteria > Pseudomonadati > Pseudomonadota > Gammaproteobacteria > Vibrionales > Vibrionaceae > Vibrio > Vibrio tubiashii. Next base: position 888,169 of record NZ_CP009354.1, on the reverse strand, counting down.
GGAGAAAAAGGGTTAGAGGTGATGCCTCAACTTGATATGTTCGCTGATGCAATTGGTCTCGCGTTTCAGGTTCAAGACGATATTTTAGATATCATCAGTGATACCGAAACTTTAGGTAAACCTCAAGGTTCTGACCAAGAATTAAACAAAAGCACCTATCCAGCGCTGCTTGGATTGGACGGAGCTATTAACAAAGCTCACACTCTGTTAAATGAAGCTCTTCAAGCTTTGGAAGCAATCCCATACAATACAGAGTTACTCGAAGAGTTCGCCCGATACGTCGTCGAGCGCAAGAACTAACACTATAAGCGCGCATTTTTATATGACTCTTGATATTTCGAAATATCCAACACTGGCTTTAGCAGATACACCTGACGAGCTACGTAGTCTTCCAAAAGAAGTACTACCTAAACTGTGTGATGAATTACGCACCTACTTATTGAATTCAGTAAGTCAGTCGAGCGGTCACCTCGCATCAGGTTTAGGGACAGTTGAGCTTACCGTTGCTCTGCATTACGTCTACAACACTCCATTTGACCAATTGGTTTGGGATGTTGGCCATCAAGCATACCCGCACAAAATCCTGACGGGTCGCCGTGACCAAATGTCTACTATCCGTCAAAAAGATGGATTGCATCCTTTCCCATGGCGCGAAGAAAGTGAATATGACACCTTATCGGTAGGTCACTCATCAACTTCAATTAGTGCGGCACTGGGTATGGCAATCAGCGCCGGTAAAGAAGAGCAAAACCGTAAAGTGGTTAGCGTGATTGGTGATGGTGCAATTACAGCGGGTATGGCATTTGAAGCGATGAACCACGCTGGTGATGTGCATCCTGATATGCTGGTAATTCTCAACGACAACGAAATGTCGATTTCAGAGAACGTTGGTGCACTTAACAACCATCTCGCTCAAGTGCTATCCGGCAGCTTATACACCTCTATCCGTGAAGGTGGTAAAAAAGTGCTTTCAGGTGTACCACCGATTAAAGAACTGGTTCGTCGCACTGAAGAGCACCTTAAAGGCATGGTTGTCCCAGGAACTCTATTTGAAGAACTTGGTTTTAACTACATTGGTCCAGTCGACGGCCATGATGTGAATGAGCTAGTTAAAACGCTCAAAAACATGCGCGAGCTAAAAGGTCCGCAGTTCTTACACATCATGACCAAAAAGGGCAAAGGTTATGAGCCAGCGGAAAAAGATCCGATCGGCTACCACGGTGTACCTAAGTTTGACCCTAGCCATACTTCATTGCCTAAGAGCAGCGGTGGAAAGCCAAGTTACTCGAAAATTTTTGGTGATTTCCTATGTGATATGGCCGCGCAAGATCCAAAACTGATGGCTATTACACCAGCAATGCGTGAAGGCTCAGGTATGGTTCGATTCTCTAAAGAGTATCCAGATCAATATTTTGACGTCGCAATCGCAGAGCAACACGCCGTGACGTTAGCTACAGGTATGGCCATCGCAGGTGACCACCCTATTGTAGCTATCTACTCGACCTTCTTGCAGCGTGGTTATGATCAGCTCATTCATGATGTTGCGATCATGGACTTACCTGTCATGTTCGCGATTGACCGAGCAGGCCTTGTTGGTGCTGATGGTCAGACCCACCAAGGCGCGTTCGATCTGAGCTTTATGCGCTGTATCCCGAACATGGTCATCATGGCACCAAGTGACGAAAATGAGTGTCGTCAGATGCTGTATACAGGTCATAAGCATACTGGTCCATCTGCGGTTCGTTACCCACGCGGAACCGGGACAGGCGCAGAGATCAAACAAGATTTCACGGCGCTAGAAATCGGTAAAGGCCGCATTGTTCGCCAAGGTGAAAAAGTGGCTATTCTGAACTTTGGCACCTTCTTAAACAGTGCTCAACAAGCAGCAGACGCGCTTAATGCAACCGTCGCTGATATGCGTTTTGTCAAACCTCTCGATGAAGCACTTATCAAGCAACTTGCTGATGAGCATGATGTTCTGGTTACGCTAGAGGAGAATGCCATTGCTGGCGGCGCAGGTGCGGGCGTAATCGAGTTTATGATGCAGGAAAAGATCATCAAGCCAGTGCTAAACCTTGGCTTGCCAGATAAATTCATCGCCCAAGGTACTCAAGAAGAACTTCACCAAGAACTGGGGCTTGATGCTGTAGGCATCGAACAATCGATTCGTGATTACATCGCCAAATAGATTGGAACTTGAACTGTTATTGATAAAACCCTCTTCGGAGGGTTTTTTATTATCTGGTTCAATCAGTTATCAGCATCACAAAAATCAATCACATGACAAATAATTACAAACTCAAGACATACACACTTATAAGAAACTTGTTACACTGCATTCGGCCGGCGAATTAGAACGCTTGCCGATTTGAGTCCAATTATAATAGTTAAGGAAAGAGTTATGAAAAAGCTTGTCATCGCAGCGGCAATCAGTCTATTGGCATCTGGCTGTGCACAACAAACGTTCGTTGTATCACCAGCGCAAGAAACAAATGAAGCGACAGAACTAAAAACTCATCACTTCTTTGTGAGCGGTATCGGTCAAAGCAAGCAAATCGACGCAACACAAGTATGTGGAGCAGCAGATAAAGTGGCTAAAGTAGAAACGCAGCAAACTTTCAAAGATATCGTATTCAGCACTATCACGTTCGGTATCTACACTCCTCGTGAAGCGCGTGTTTACTGTAAGTAATCTCAGCTTTTCAACCGTCACTTCAGGTTAAAGTGACGGTTTGTTTCCTCTACGACTTCGGAATATTCCAACTAAACTCTGCACAGAGTCTCTGCCAAGTTTCATCAATACCTGCTTCAATCAGCAATTCTTGTCCGGAAAACGGGTGAACAAACTTCAAGCTAGAAGCATGAAGTAGCAATCGGTGTGAATCATAGATCTCTCGAAATAGCTTATTGTGCTTACCATCACCATGTGTAGTATCTCCCACAATCGGGTGCCTTAAGTGCGCCATATGACGTCTTAGCTGATGTTTACGCCCCGTTAATGGCTTCATCTCCATCAGACAATAACGTGTCGTCGGAAACTTACCGGTAGAGTGAGGAATTTCGACTTTCGCAACAGGTTGGTAATCGGTGATCGCCTCCTGCGCTTCTTTCTCTTGGCTAGCATGCTTATCGGCAATTTTATCTAGTTCAACTTTAAGCGGATAATCCAAGCGCGCCGCTTCTTCAATCCAGCCACGGACAATAGCGTGATACGTTTTTTCCATTTCATGATTGGCAAACATCGGCATCACCTGAGAAGCGACCTCACTCGACAGGGCAAAAATCAGCACACCAGATGTAGGACGATCGAGTCGATGCAGTGGGAAAACATGCTGCCCTATTTGGTCACGTAACGTCTGCATGACGAATTGAGTTTCGTGTTTATCTAACCAGCTACGGTGAACTAACATGCCTGCAGGTTTGTTTACCGCGACAAAATACTCATCTTGATACACTATCTCTAGCATCAACGGCACTCCTCATCGATCTGACGTAATATCGCTATAATTGGGTGCAAGTTAGATTGCTCTTTCCAACACTCTTCAAAATAGGGTGACAACGAAAAGCCACTTGGTAATGGTTGTTTTTGCTCTAGCATCACTCGCATTCTGCTAATGAATACCCATTGCAACCACGCTTGTGGCTCTAAGGTATCCAGTGCGAATGGCTGCTGGCTTGCCAACGCTTGTTCGCTGGGTTGCTCTGAGCACCATAGTTCAAGTTGTTTCATGGAAAGCTCTAAACGGTCAATCAGTGCGGCTAATTGTTTCTCTTTTGTCATTTATCTTTGTTACTGACCTTGAAAATTGCCCTAAGGGTACCATTTATAGAGGAAAGAAAGTTAGGACAATTCTCCAATGGAAACCATTCATACCCTTACCCAATTGTTGACCAACAGTGACTGTCAGTATCAAGTGTTTGATCTTGGTCGCCGAATCAAGAAGATTGAAAATAAAGTCTTCGCCGATGTTGAAAAAGGTCAGCAGCCTTACCCTTACCCAATGCAGCGTAAGGCCCACTTGGCGATTGCTTATTGGAACCAGGAGCAACAGCCGTGGATATGGTTTCTAAAGTTTGAATTGGACGAGCGCGGCTTACTCAAGCAAGCTGATGTGGGTAACTTCATCAAGTATGTGATTGAAGCAATGGGAACGCGCTTAAATCAAGAGATGAGCGAAGAGCAGCAGCAAAAGCTATCTAATAACCCGTACACCTTCAAACCCGGTGAAGATAAGATGGCCGTTTTCCATAGCCAAATTCGTGCTGAACTGGACCTGCCATGCAGCCAATATTACGAGCATGCCCAGCACTACTTCTCTGGTGGTTTAGAGTGGGATAAGTGGCATACCGTTGGCTTACAAGGAGTCACAGATATCTGTGCACGTTTAGGGCAAGAACAAAATGGTGTCAATGTTAGAAAAGCGTTGCAGCACCTGCCTAACGAACCTCTCTACGCCCTACTCGGCGCCCTAGAGCATACCGATTTACCGCAAAAATTAGCGCAGCGCCTAGTTGAAATGGCTCAACAGCAAATTGATAGCAACGAACCGGACCTATTCCTACTGTCAGCATTGCTGCGCGCGTTATCCGGTGCACCGCAATCACTCTCGCTGCCAATTGTTAGCCAAGTACTCGCTTCACCGAGATTAAGCCATCAAGAGGTGTTGATTGGTATTGCAGGGCGCAGCTGGCATTGGCTAAGTGATGCGAATATAGCCGAGCAATTTCTACTCAGGTTGGCACAGACGGGTAATCAAGCACTCTTCAACCAGCTTTTTGCCGATCTTGTCATGCTGCCCGAGTTACGAATGGTTCTGCTGCCGCTGCTTCACTCTAGCCCTTCTGAAGAGCTAGCAAAAGCGTTAATCAATCTTCAAAAAGCAGCTAAGGCGTAACTATGATTCATGACCTTTTTGCCATACTCGGACTCGCAATTATCTGTCTAGTGTTTTGGCAACAACGCCGCCAAGCAGAACTCGCTAAAACCATTGCGGCTCGTAAATGCAAAGAGCTCGACTTACAGCTACTGAGCGTTGCGCTTAAAGGTCATAAACTAAAAACGCCAGACGGTGTCTGGCGTTGGCATTCTGTTTATCAATTTGAATTTTCTTCGCTTGGCGATGACTGCTATCAAGGCCAAATCTTTATGCAAGGTTTCCGACTAGCAAAGGTTGAGCTTCCACCACATCGGATGTAAACAGATACTCATCATACGGGCCAAATGTATCTTTCTTGTGTGCATTTAGCTTGAAACCTAGCTTTTGCAGAATGCGTACCGACGGTTCGTGACCTACATTGGCTGTCGCTAGAACCCTATCTAGATTTAAATCTCTGACTGCTTTAGGGAAAAACGCTTGCAACACTTCACTTGCAATACCTCTGCCCCAATAGTCTTTATCGAAAATGTATCCGAGCTCTGGCTGGCTATCTAGGTCTGAGATAAAAACATGGCCGATAAAGTCGCGAGTATGGCTATCTAACACTGCCATAGCATAGATGTTTCGGTCATTCAGGACTTTTTCAAATAGTTTCTTTGCAGACGACACCGTATGGGCACCGTTCATCTGAGCGCGATTGATGGCACAGCAATTGAGCATCAAAAATTCAGATTGTAATGAGTCGTTATAGGGAACCAATAACGCACGGCGAGTCACTATAGTCATGACACATCCTTGTTAGCAGCCAAAATTGTCTTGTAAAACAAAGCCGAAAAGTTAAACCAACTTTTAAATACCTTTATTGATCTAGGTAGTTTTTTGAACGTTGTTGTTAGAGTTTTTTATAAAGGTGAGATCTAAGAAAAGCCCCGATACGTTAGTATCGGGGCTATAGTCTTACTCGCAGCAATCCGGCTACAAAAGGTGCTCCATGCATCTTCCTTAATAGTTACTGAATCCTTCAGTAAAATCCTGCCTTCGCCTTCCTAGCGGTGTCCTAATCGTCCTGATAGCTAACAATCCTCGTCAGCTCCACATCACTTGTTCCTTGAGCGGTGTCCTTTGTATCATCCTGATACTGTCCTAGCCTCATCCTAGAGGTGTCCATTGCCATCCTTGCCACTAACATCCTGTTAGCGAACGTATCCTTACAATGTCCTTTCGCTCCATGCTTGATCAACGTTCCTCGTCAACCAATCTTCATCCTGAAGATTCCCAATCCTTGGTATTTCCTGTTCCGTGTCAGCATCCTTCCGACACCTTCTAATTTACTCCAATTCGCCTCTAAGACAATGCGATGAACGCAAATTATTATTGAAACAAGTTAGAAACAAAATAACAATCCCAAACAAATCAGTAAGTTAAAAGATTGGCAGAGACTATTACGGTGTTTAAAACGCACTTTGTCTTACATCACTTGTGAGAAATCTCGCACACACCATTTCTTAATTTTCCATTAGTCAATTATTGCTAAGCTCAGTATTATTGGTGATCACAACACAATGGAGGTTTTATGCTTACTCAAGATGTTAGCCAAGAGCTAAAAGATATCCTTGAACACTTACACGCAGAAGGAAAGGAGCCGACTGTAGCCCTGGTCAAAGCGCGTTTGAGTACCTCTGTCCCGATGCCTGCTTTAATCACTACCATAAAAAGCTGGAAGAGCTCTAACCGTGTACCAAAAGTCGAAGTCGCAGCGAAAACTGAATCAAGCGTTCAGGATCGTATAAAGCAATTGGAGCAAGAGGTTGCTGATCTAACCGCAAGGCTGGTTGCGATTGAGAAGAAGTTAGCGGGATAAAAAGCTGGAGAGCTGGAGAGCTGGAGAGCTGGAGAGCTGGAGAGCTGGAGAGCTGGAGAGCTGGAGAGCTGGAGAGCTGGAGAGCTGGAGAGCTGGAGAGCTGGAGAGCTGGAGAGCTGGAGAGCACAAAAACAAAAGGCTTGGCGAATGCCAAGCCTTCTTTATAACAATTGGCTAAATTACCAACCCGTGATCTCGCGTAGACCTTTACCGATGTCTGCAAGAGACTTAACCGTCTTAACGCCTGCTGCTTCTAGTGCAGCAAACTTGTCTTCCGCAGTACCTTTACCACCAGAGATGATTGCACCAGCGTGACCCATACGCTTACCAGGAGGAGCCGTTACACCAGCGATGTAAGAAACTACTGGCTTAGTCACGTTCTCTTTGATGAATGCTGCTGCTTCTTCTTCAGCTGTACCACCGATCTCACCAATCATTACGATTGCTTCTGTTTCTGGATCTTCTTGGAACAGTTTTAGGATATCAATGAAGTTTGAACCTGGAATTGGGTCACCACCGATACCAACACAAGTAGACTGACCAAAGCCTTCGTCTGTTGTCTGCTTAACCGCTTCGTACGTAAGTGTACCAGAACGAGAAACGATACCAACTTTACCCTTCTTGTGGATGTGACCAGGCATGATACCAATTTTACACTCGTCTGGAGTGATAAGACCTGGACAGTTAGGACCGATCATACGAACGCCAGTTTCTTCTAGCTTCACTTTCACGTCGATCATATCCGTTGTTGGGATACCTTCAGTGATTGTTACGATCAGCTCAATACCCGCGTCAATCGCTTCTAGAATAGCGTCTTTACAGAAAGGAGCAGGAACGTAGATTACTGTTGCTGTCGCGCCAGTTGCTTCTACTGCATCACGTACTGTGTTGAATACAGGTAGACCAAGGTGAGTTTGACCGCCTTTACCTGGAGAAACACCACCGACCATCTGCGTACCGTATGCGATAGCTTGCTCAGAGTGGAAAGTACCTTGACCACCTGTGAAACCCTGACAGATTACTTTCGTGTCTTTATTAATTAGTACAGACATTATTTGCCCTCCGCAGCAGCAACAACTTTCTGAGCTGCGTCAGTTAGCGACTCAGCTGCAATGATATCAACATCAGAATTAGCAAGAACTTCGCGACCTAGGTCTGCGTTAGTACCTTCTAGACGAACAACTACTGGTACGCTTACGCCTACCTCTTTAACCGCACCGATAATACCTTCAGCGATCATGTCACAGCGAACGATACCACCGAAGATGTTAACTAGTACTGCTTTTACATTGTCATCAGATAGGATGATCTTGAATGCTTCTGCTACACGCTCTTTCGTTGCGCCGCCACCTACATCTAGGAAGTTAGCTGGCTTGCCACCGTGTAGGTTTACGATATCCATCGTACCCATTGCTAGACCAGCACCGTTAACCATACAGCCAACGTTACCGTCTAGTGCTACGTAGTTCAGTTCCCACTGAGCTGCATGTGCTTCACGCTCGTCTTCTTGTGAAGGATCGTGCATTTCACGCAGCTTAGGCTGACGGTACATAGCGTTAGAATCGATGTTGATCTTACCGTCTAGACATAGCAGGTTGCCTTCGCCAGTAATAACAAGAGGGTTAATCTCTAGTAGAGCTAAATCGTACTGAGAGAACATGTTGCCAAGACCCATAAAGATCTTAACAAACTGTTTGATTTGATCACCTTCAAGACCTAGCTTGAATGCTAGCTCACGGCCTTGATAAGCTTGAGGGCCGACTAGTGGATCGATCGCTGCTTTGTGAATCAACTCTGGAGTCTCTTCAGCAACTTTCTCGATTTCAACACCACCTTCAGTCGATGCCATGAATACAACTTTACGCGTTGCACGGTCTACAACCGCACCTAGGTAAAGCTCGTTAGCAATGTTAGATGCTTCTTCAACTAGGATTTTAGTTACAGGCTGACCATTTGCATCTGTTTGGTAAGTCACTAGGTTTTTACCTAGCCACTTTTGTGCAAACTCTTTAACGCCATCTTTAGTATCGTGCAGCTCAACGCCACCCGCTTTACCACGTCCACCTGCGTGAACCTGACATTTAACGACTTTCTTCTCTGTTGAGATACGACCAGCAGCTTCAAAAGCTTCTTGTGGTGTATCACACGCGTAACCTTCCGGTACAGGCAAACCGAATTCTGCAAACAGCTGTTTGGCTTGGTATTCATGCAAATTCATTTTGATATTCCGTTTATTTTCCCTTGTAGGGATTATTATTTCCATAACGCCGCCATGTCAGCGGACGTCTGTAGGGTCTTCTCAAATCAATCTTATTTCGCTGTGCAGGTAGATAAGATTCAATTGAAGGCCAGACAGTTGAGCCAGTCTAGCCTTGAAAACTATCGAACGTCTAGCCACCAACGGCCGCTAGACGTTTTAGCGATATTAAACGTCTAATAGCAGACGTGCTGGATCTTCTAGTAGCTCTTTAATCGTTACTAGGAAGCCCACAGACTCACGACCATCGATTAGACGGTGATCGTAAGAGAGCGCTAGGTACATCATAGGCAGGATTTCAACCTTGCCATCCACCGCCATTGGACGCTCTTGGATCTTGTGCATACCAAGAATTGCCGATTGTGGTGGGTTGATGATAGGCGTAGACATTAGAGAACCGAATACGCCACCGTTAGTGATAGTGAAGTTACCACCCATTAGCTCATCAACCGTTAGCTTGCCGTCACGGCCTTTGATTGCTAGCTCTTTGATGCCTTTTTCAACATCAGCGAATCCTAATGTGTCACAGTCTTTTAGTACTGGAGTCACTAGACCTCGTGGCGTAGATACCGCCATGCTGATGTCAAAGTAGTTGTGGTAAACGATGTCATCACCGTCGATAGACGCGTTGACTTCTGGGTAACGTTTAAGAGCTTCCGTTACCGCTTTCACGTAGAAAGACATAAAGCCTAGACGAATACCGTGACGCTCTTCGAACTGGTCTTTGTACTGCTTACGAAGATCCATGATTGGCTTCATGTTCACTTCGTTAAACGTAGTCAACATTGCAGTGTTGTTCTTCGCTTCAAGAAGACGATTTGCAACTGTTTTACGTAGACGAGTCATTGGAACACGCTTTTGGCTACGCGCTGTAGCTGGTGCTTCGACTGCCGCCGGAGCATCTGCTTTAGGCGCTTCTTTCGCCTTAGCAAGGTGCGCTTCGATATCTTCACGTGTGATACGACCGCCAACACCAGTGCCTTTCACTTGGCTCGCTTCTAGACCGTGCTCACCCAGTAGGCGACGAACGGCTGGACTTAGTGCATCGTTGCTTTCTTCTGTTAGCGACGCTTTATGACGCTTATCAGGAGAGGCTTCAGACTCTTCCGTCGTGTCCTTAGTCGGCTCACCTGCAACAGCACCCGGCTTAAGCTTAGCGATTAGCTGCTTTGAAAGTACTGTTGCACCTTCTTCTTCAATGATAGCTTCTAGAACACCCGCTTCTGGAGCAGGTACTTCAAGAACCACTTTATCCGTTTCGATATCTACTAGAACCTCGTCACGCTCTACTGCGTCACCAGGTTGTTTGTGCCATGTTGCGACTGTTGCGTCAGCAACCGATTCAGGTAAATCTGGAACCAGAATTTCAATTGTCATATCTGTTTCTTCCTTTAACTTCTAGTTCTTAGTCCGAAGTTTTTGTATTCACGTTAAGCGCATCATCAACTAGCGCTTTTTGTTGTTTCAAGTGTACTGACATGTAGCCTACTGCAGGTGATGCTGAAGCTGGGCGACCAGCGTATTTCAGATCAGCGCCGGCTGGGATTGCAGCACGGAAGTTGTGTTGGCTAGAGTACCAAGCGCCTTGGTTTTGCGGCTCTTCTTGACACCAAACGTAATCTTCAACGTTAGTGTATTGCTCGATAGCGGCTTTTACTTCCTCAAGAGGGAATGGATAAAGCTGCTCGATACGAACAATCGCCACATCATCTTGTTCATTGTTACGACGCTGCTCTAGCAGATCGAAGTAAACTTTACCTGAACAGAAAACCACGCGTTTCACTTTCGCAGCTTCTAGGTTGTCAATTTCACCAATTGCCGCTTGGAATGTGCCCTCAGCTAGGTCTTCAATTGTTGAAGTACATAGCGGGTGACGCAGCAATGATTTAGGAGACATCACCACGAGTGGACGACGCATAGGTCTTACAACCTGGCGACGAATCATGTGGTAAACCTGAGCTGGTGTAGAAGGCACGACAACCTGCATGTTTTGCTCAGCACAAAGCTGTAGGTAACGCTCTAGGCGAGCTGATGAGTGCTCTGGGCCTTGACCTTCATAACCATGAGGAAGAAGCATTGTCAGACCACATAAACGTGCCCATTTTTGCTCACCTGATGAAATAAACTGGTCAATCACTACTTGAGCACCGTTGGCAAAATCACCAAACTGCGCTTCCCAAATAGTTAGGCCACTTGGTTCTGCTGTCGCGTAACCGTACTCAAATGCCAGTACTGCTTCTTCAGATAGAACAGAGTCAAAGACTTCAAATGGGCCTTGCTTGTCGTGAATGTTTGCTAGCGGAACAAAAGTGCTCGCGTCATTTTGGTTGTGCAAAACTGAGTGGCGGTGGAAGAAAGTACCACGACCAGAGTCTTGACCAGAAATACGAATACGCTTGCCATCGTCAACCAGAGTTGCGTAAGCCAAAGTTTCAGCCATACCCCAGTCAATCGCTTTTTCACCGCTTAACATCGCTGTACGATCGTTGTAAAGCTTGTTCACTCGGCTTTGCAGCTTGTGACTTTCAGGGTAAGTACACAGACGCTGACCAAGCTCTAATAAACGCTTAGTATCGAATTGGCTATTCCATTCCGTATCCCAGTCGTGCCCAAGGTATGGAGACCAGTCCACTGAGTGCAACGCCATCGGGCGCCATTCTTTAACCACGACTTCACCGCGATCTAATGCATCACGGTATTCATTGACATATTGGGTCGCTGTATCAATACCAAAATCACCACGTTCAATCAGCACGTCAGCATAAAGCTTACGCGGAGTTGGGTGTTTCTTGATTTTTTGGTACATCAACGGCTGAGTCGCGTTTGGCTCATCCGCTTCGTTGTGACCATGACGACGGTAACAAACCAAGTCAATCACAACATCACGTTTAAATTCGTTTCGGTAATCCAGCGCAATACGAGTAACAAAAGCAACGGCTTCTGGATCATCAGCATTAACGTGGAAAATTGGTGCCTGAACCATCTTAGCGATATCGGTACAGTACATAGTCGAACGTGTGTCGGTCGGGTTAGATGTTGTAAAGCCAACTTGGTTGTTTACAACGATGCGAACAGTACCACCTACCCGGAAACCACGTGCCTGAGACATGTTAAATGTTTCAGCTACAACACCCTGACCTGCGATCGCAGAGTCACCGTGAATGGTGATTGGAAGAACGGTATTACCTTCTGTATCACCTAAACGGTCTTGGCGCGCGCGCACCGAACCGATAACTACAGGGTTAACGATCTCAAGGTGAGACGGGTTAAACGCAAGTGCTAAGTGAACATCACCACCCGGTGTCGCAAAATCTGCTGAGAAGCCTTGGTGGTACTTAACGTCACCTGTACCCCAGGTATCGTCATGTTTACCAGCAAACTCATCAAAAAGATCTTGTGGCTTCTTACCGAGTACGTTCACAAGCATGTTCAGACGACCACGGTGTGCCATACCAATCACGACTTCGCGCATACCGCTCTTACCCGCATGACGAATTAACTCTTTCGTCATAGGGATTAGGGCATCACCACCTTCTAGAGAGAAACGCTTCGCACCTGGGAATTTAGCACCAAGATAGCGCTCTAAACCTTCTGCTGCTGTTAGCTCTTCGAGGAATTCTTGTTTTTCTTCTTTGCTAAATGACGGCTGACCGACCACTGACTCTAAACGCTGTTGGATCCAACGTTTTTGCTCAGTGTCTGTCATGTGCATGTATTCAGCACCGATAGAGCCACAGTAAATTTTGTTCAATGACGAGTGGATGTCTTTCAATTGCATGGTGTCTTTGCCAATAGCAAAGGAACCCACGTTGAAAGATTCTTCTAGATCGTCTTCGGTAAGATTGTGGAATGCAGGATCGAGCTCCGCCACTGGTGGGCGTTGCCATAAGCCTAGAGGGTCAAGCTGTGCCGCTTCATGACCACGAAAGCGGTAAGCATTGATTAATTGAAGTACTTTTACCTGTTTAGCGTCGACATCAGGATCACTAACTTGGACATTGTAATGCTTTGTTTCTTGAGCGAGTCGTCGGAAGTAGTCACGGACACGTGAATGGGGTTGTTCAACCACCTCTTCTGAAGGCTTAGGCAAGCCATCAAAAACACGTTTCCACTCCTCACTTACCAGATCGGGATCACTTAGATACAGTTCGTAGAGGTCCTCTACATACGTTGCATTGGCGCCAGCCAAGTGTGAAGACTCGAGCCACGCCTTCATCACGCCGTTGTGCATATTTTCCCTTAACCAGTAGTTTTCACGTTTGCTTCGGTCTTACGCCGAGCTATTAAGAGCCGACCCAGAATGGGTCGGCAATTTTTTGTTAATTAAATCGAACGGTTTACAAGCATCGTCTTAATATGACCGATTGCCTTCGTAGGATTTAGTCCCTTAGGACAAACACTTACACAATTCATGATGCCATGGCAACGGAAAACGCTAAATGCATCATCAAGATTTGACAAACGTTCATCTGTCGCTGTATCACGGCTATCAATTAGCCAACGATACGCCGCAAGAAGACCTGCAGGACCGATAAATTTATCTGGATTCCACCAGAATGATGGGCATGACGTCGTACAACATGCACACATAATACATTCGTATAAACCATCTAAGTGCGCGCGTTCATCAGGCGTTTGCAGGTTCTCGCGTGATGGAGGCAGTGCGCCGTCATCAATCAAGAATGGCTTAACTTTCGCATAGTTATCGTAGAACTGCGTCATGTCAACGATAAGATCTCGCACAACAGGCAAACCTGGCAGTGGACGGATGACTATCTTGTCACCACTTAATGCAGAAAGTGGTGTAATACAAGCTAGACCATTCTTACCATTCATGTTTAGACCATCTGAGCCACATACGCCCTCACGACAAGAACGACGGAAAGAGATCGTTGGATCTTGCTCTTTTAGCAGAATCAACGCATCTAGAAGCATCATGTCTGATCCTTCTTCTACTTCCAGCGTGTAGTCCTTCATGTATGGCTTTTGATCAACATCTGGGTTGTAGCGGTACAAAGAGAAATTCAGTTTCATAATATTATCCTCCTCTCCCTAGTACGTACGTGCTTTCGGCGGGAATGCTTCACGATGGATTGGCTCCATGTTTACACCACGCTTTGTCATAGCTTCATTGTCCGGATTATAGATTGAGTGGCATAGCCACTGCTCATCATCACGGTCTGGGAAATCAAAGCGAGCGTGTGCGCCGCGACTTTCTGTACGGTAGTTAGCCGCAACAGCCGTTGCATAAGCAGTTTCCATCAAGTTTTCTAGCTCTAAACACTCAATACGCTGGGTGTTAAACTCGGTCGACTTGTCAGAAAGGTGAGCATTCTTCAGGCGCTCACGAATAACTTTTAGCTCTTCTAGACCTTTTGCCATTGCATCACCTTCACGGAATACCGAGAAGTTGTTCTGCATACATTGTTGCAGATCTTTGCGAATTTGCGCTGGATCTTCACCTTCAGTGCTATTTTCCCAACGGTTGTAGCGCTCTAGTGAACGCTCAATGTCAGCTTCCGTTGCTGGCTTAGCTTCAGCTTGCTTAGCAAGTGTTTCACCAAGGTGTAGGCCCGTAGCGCGACCAAATACAACTAAGTCTAGTAGAGAGTTACCACCTAGGCGGTTTGCACCGTGAACAGATACTGATGCGATCTCACCACAAGCAAATAGACCTTGAACTTCAACATCAGCGCCCGCTTCATCTTGCTTAATAGCCTGACCAGAGACTTGAGTTGGAACGCCACCCATCATGTAGTGACAAGTCGGGATTACCGGAATTGGCTCTTTCACTGGATCTACGTGAGCAAAGGTACGAGATAGCTCACAAACACCTGGTAGACGCGACTCAAGTGTCTCTTTACCTAGGTGATCCAGTTTTAGTTTAATGTGAGGACCCCAAGGGCCATCGCAGCCGCGACCTTCACGGATTTCGATCATCATTGAACGAGCAACAACATCACGACCAGCAAGGTCTTTCGCGTTAGGTGCGTAACGCTCCATGAAGCGTTCACCGTCTTTATTCAGTAGATAACCACCTTCACCACGACAACCTTCAGTTACCAGAACACCGGCTCCAGCGATACCTGTTGGGTGGAACTGCCACATTTCCATATCTTGCATTGGAATGCCAGCGCGTAGTGCCATACCAACGCCATCACCCGTGTTGATGTGAGCGTTAGTTGTTGAAGCGTAAATACGGCCAGCACCACCTGTCGCCAGAATGGTTGCTTTCGATTTGAAGTAACAAACTTCGCCCGTTTCCATACAAAGGGCTGTACAGCCAAGAACTGCGCCATCTTCATTCTTAACTAGGTCGAGTGCATACCACTCTGAGAAGATAGTAGTTTTGTGCTTAACGTTTTGTTGGTAGAGCGTGTGAAGTAGAGCGTGACCTGTACGGTCAGCCGCTGCAGCTGTACGTGCTGCTTGCTCACCACCGAAGTTCTTCGACTGTCCGCCAAACGGACGTTGGTAGATTCTACCATTGTCAAAGCGAGAGAATGGTAGACCCATTTTCTCTAATTCAATCACTGACTCTGGTCCGTTTTTACACATGTATTCGATTGCGTCTTGGTCACCAATATAGTCGGAACCTTTAACGGTATCGTACATATGCTGTTCCCAGTGATCCTCGTGCGCATTACCTAGCGCAACCGTGATACCACCTTGTGCAGAAACAGTGTGTGAACGAGTTGGAAATACTTTAGAAAGCAATGCACATGATAGGCCTTGCTCAGAGATTTGCAGTGCAGCGCGCATGCCTGCACCACCAGCGCCGATTACTACGGCATCAAATTCGCGAACTGGAATAGACACTTACGCACCCCACAGAATAAATAGACCAGAGAAGAAGTAACCAAATAAAACAGCAATGATTGCTAGCTGTAGGCCACCACGAAGCTTGGCGCACTTAATGTAATCAGTCAGTACCTGCCATAAACCAATCCACGCGTGAATTAGAACAGATACAAGCGCCAGCATTGTGAACACTTTAGTGAATGTACCACCAAAGAACTGGGTCCAAGATACGTAAGAAATATCTGTGAAAGCACAGAAGCTAACCAGATAGATAGTGTAAAGCGTCATAATGATTGCAGTCGCACGAATCAATAAGAAATCGTGCACACCATTACGACCAAAAGATGAAATGTGTTTTACCATACCATTACCCCCGCCAATAGAGACAGAACGGCTGTTGCTGCGAATGCAACCTTAGCGCTCATCGCGCCAGATTCCAGCTCTTCAAAATGACCAAGATCCATTAGTAAGTGACGAATGCCACCTGCAATGTGATAGGCCAAAGCCGTTAGGATGCCCCATAAGATAAACTTCACAAAGAAACCATCGACTAAGTCAACAGCTTGTGCGTAACCGACTGGGGAGGATAGAGAAATGGATAGTAACCAAAGCAGGATTCCGATTGCGACAAACGTAATTACACCGGACACACGGTGTAAAATTGATGCGATTGCAGTGATCGGAAAGCTTACGGTCTGTAAATCTAAATTAACAGGTCTTGACTTTCTTTCTTTCACGGGCTTGCTCACTCAGCTCCATTGAGCATTTATAGTTATGAACGAATTTTGATTGCAAACCTACAAAAGTTAACATTTATTTAACACTAGACTGCAACAATTGCCGGAGTATTTTGTAAAATAATTGTTAACAACAAGGATTAAAACTTCACCTCACATTTGTTTCAAGCCTTGAATTTATAAGGTTTCCACCAAAATTTACTGCGCCACTATACGGCTGGCAACATTCTAATACAATTGATGTAACAATTTTTGCTACACAGACCAGATTTTTCACCTTATACGTTCAAAAAATCATAACAAGTGCACACATCAGATGAGAAAAATTGACTTTGATAACGATCACACGTACAAAAATGGCACACAAACATCCTGGACGGATTAAATAATAAACAAAGGAGATTGTTATGGCAGATAAGAAAGCTACCCTTCATGTTGAAGGTCAAGCACCTATCGAGCTGCCAATTATGGAAGGTGCCTTAGGCACACCTGTGATTGATGTTCGTACACTTGGAGCAAACGGATTTTTTACTTTTGACCCAGGTTTTCTTGCCACTGCATCTTGTGAATCTCAAATCACCTACATTGACGGCGGTAAAGGTATTCTTTTGCACCGCGGTTACCCAATTGATCAGCTAGCAAATAACGCTGATTACTTAGAGGTATGTTACATCCTTCTTTACGGTGAAGCCCCAACACGTGAACAATACGAGCAATTCAAAACTACTGTTACTCGTCACACTATGGTCCATGAGCAAATTGCTAGTTTCTTCCACGGTTTCCGCCGTGACGCTCACCCTATGGCTGTAATGTGTGGTGTAGTAGGTGCACTTGCTGCGTTCTACCACGATTCATTAGATATCCACAACGACGAGCACCGCGAAATCGCGGCATACCGACTACTGTCGAAAATGCCAACACTTGCGGCTATGTGTTACAAGTACTCAATCGGTCAGCCTTTCATCTACCCACGTAATGATTTGAGCTACGCTGAGAACTACCTACACATGATGTTCGCTAATCCATGTGAAGAGTACGAAGTAAACCCTGTCGTTGCGCGCGCAATGGATAAGATCTTTACTCTACACGCAGACCACGAGCAAAACGCGTCAACTTCAACAGTACGTCTATCTGGTTCTTCTGGTGCTAACCCATTTGCATGTATTGCAGCAGGTATCGCATCTCTTTGGGGCCCAGCTCACGGCGGCGCGAATGAAGCATGTCTGAAGATGCTTGAAGAGATCGGTAGCGTAGAAAACATTCCTGAGTATGTTGAGCGCGCGAAAGACAAAGACGACCCATTCCGACTAATGGGCTTCGGTCACCGTGTCTACAAGAACTACGACCCTCGTGCAACGGTTATGCGCGAAACATGTCACGAAGTTCTTAAAGAGCTTAACATCAAAGATCCACTGCTTGATGTGGCAATGGAACTTGAGCGTATCGCGCTTTCTGACGAATACTTTGTTTCTAAGAAGCTATACCCGAACGTAGACTTCTACTCGGGTATCATTCTTAAAGCTATCGGTATCCCAGTATCTATGTTCACCGTTATCTTCGCGATTTCGCGTACTATCGGTTGGATTGCTCACTGGAACGAAATGCACAGCGACCCACTAAACCGTATCGGTCGTCCACGTCAGCTTTACACTGGTGAAGTACAACGCGAGTTCTCACCTCTGCATGAGCGTGAATAATAGCTGACTAGCAAAAAAGTCAAAGGGCTAATGTGCGAACATTAGCCCTTTTTTATTAGATTAGTTGTCATCCTCAAGAACGAGGCACGAGTGAGTTGGGGATCTCTTCTAGCGAGTAGATCACCGTGTGAGATTCCCTACTCGCTCCTTCGTCACTCTATGGAAAAACGAGCTTTTCTCTCGCAGGGCGAAGCCCGATCCCGTTTTCCAAAAGCGCAGCGTTCCATAGGACGCAGTCCGTTCCCACTCTACCTAAACCGGATTATCAATATCAATAAACTCAACATCTAGGCCATGTTCAGTGGCTAGCCACTCGCCTAGAGCTTTGATTCCGTAGCGCTCTGTCGCGTGGTGACCTGCTGCAAAGTAGTGAATGTCTTGCTCACGAGCAGAGTAAGTAGTGCGCTCTGAGATCTCACCCGAAATAAACGCATCTAAACCGTGTCTAGCTGCCAATTCAATAAAGTCCTGACCACCACCAGTACACCACCCGACCGTTTCAATCAATATATCTGCATTTTCCGGCGCAATATGAAGAGGCTGGCGTTTAAGTACTTGATTAATCTTGGTGGCAAACTCAGCCCCTGTCATTGGAGATTTCAAACGCCCAAACATAGCCACTGATTGAGGGTGCCCTTCTAGGCCGCCTTCTACTTCAATATCGAGTAAGCGAGCAAGTTCAGCGTTATTACCTAGCTCCGGGTGGATATCAAGTGGCAGATGGTAACCCATTAAATTAATGTCGTTTTTTATCAAAGTGCGAATGCGCTTGCCTTTCATACCACGAATAGGTTCTGGCTCACCTTTCCAGAAATAACCATGATGAACCAGTAGCGCATCAGCGTTTAACTCAACCGCTTTATCAATCAATGCTTGAGAAGCCGTCACACCAGTCACGACCTTTCTAATCTGCTCTTTACCTTCAACCTGCAATCCGTTAGGTGCATAGTCTTTGATTAACTGAGGAGAGAGCTTCTCGTTGAGGATTTTTTCTAATTGTAAGTTGTTCATGACAGCTTCCATCTAATTGCTAACATTGCGCTTTATCTTAGTGAGCAAAGTGTATTCGAACCATAGCAACCTTACCAGCACCTAGCTACAATAGTGGCGTTCAAGCAGATATAGGTTTAAGGATGAACGCTTTACAACGTTTTTATCACTGGGTACATGAAACGCCATCGCTATTTAACCTGACACCACCATTTGTCGATGTCAAAGCGCTGAATATCACTCCTCTAAAACAAGATGACTATCAAGGCAACCCTCGATTAGGATTCATCTACCAGCACCTATGCACTGAGCTCATCAGCAATAGTTCAAAATATTCGCTGCTCGAAGAAGAGATTCAAATCAACAAAGCGTCAGGCCAGACCATAGGCGCAATTGATCTCATTCTGGACAACCTTGAGTCACATCAGAAAGAACACTGGGAAGTCGCGATTAAGTTCTATCTTTTACATAAAGGCGTTTGGTACGGACCGAATGCCCACGATCAGCTAGACAAGAAACTCGCTAGAATGCTCTCTCATCAATTAAAAATGAGTGCATCTCCGGAATTCCTTGAACAATACCCTCACTACTCTGATCTCACTGAGCATCTGTTAATCCAAGGGCGTCTTTATATCAATCCTTTTTCACCAGAGACCATTCCGGAAGAGTGTCTAGGGCTCACGATAAACCCTAGCCAAATCACCGGATATTGGTGCTACCAAAGTCAGTGGGACCAGATTGGCGAACTGCTGTATGAACTCGAAAAACCACTTTGGGCGGTTGGACTAGAAGAATTCGTCAACCCTATCGATAAACCCAACGGAAGGTTCGTCCATGCTCAGACGCAAAACGGTCAATTTTGGTTTGTAGTGCCTGACACTTGGCCGGGGTAAAGCGGGAACGGACTTAGTCCTATAGAGAGCGGGAACGCTGCGCTATGGAAAGCGGGATCGGGCTTCACCCTTCTAGAGAGCTAGAGTTGACAACTAAACTATGACGGAGCAATTTTAGTTATCCAGTTATCCAGTTATCCAGTTATCCAGTTATCCAGTTATCCAGTTATCCATAGGACGAAGTCCGTTCCCGAAGGGCGCAGCCCGTTCCAAAGCTTCAACAAAAAAAGGCTGACAAATAGTCAGCCCTTGATACAACACTTAATCGTCAGAATTAAAGACCAGCGTCAGCAAATACCTGATTCACGATCTCTTGTGCTTCTGCTTCGATCTGCTTCAAATGCTCTTCACCTTTAAAGCTCTCACAGTAGATCTTGTAAATATCCTCAGTGCCAGATGGGCGAGCCGCAAACCAACCATTTTCCGTCGTCACTTTCAGACCGCCGATTGCAGCGCCATTGCCCGGAGCATGCGTCAAACGTGCAGTGATCGCTTCGCCTGCTAACGTTTCTGCCGTTACCATCTCAGCAGACAGTTTCTTCAGTACATCTTTTTGCGGACCATTTGCCACAGCTTGAATACGGTTGTATTCAGAAGCACCATGCTTCGCTGCTAGTTCTTCGTAGTATTCTTGAGGGTTCTTACCAGTGACTGCTGTAATTTCGGCAGCAAGAAGACATAGAATGATGCCATCTTTATCGGTAGACCAAGGCGTACCGTCTTTACGCAGAAAAGAGGCCCCTGCTGACTCTTCGCCACCAAAACCAAATTTACCTTCATATAGGCCATCAACAAACCATTTAAAGCCAACAGGGACTTCACATAGTTCGCGACCAAGGTCGGCAACTACGCGGTCAATTAGTGCGCTTGATACTAACGTCTTACCAACAGCAACGTCTTTGCCCCACCCTTCGCGATGACGGTATAAGTAGTCGATACACACTGCTAAGAAATGGTTCGGGTTCATCAGACCTTTTGGCGTAACAATGCCATGGCGGTCGTAGTCAGGGTCATTACCAAACGCCAAGTCATATTCATCTTTTAGCGCTAACAGACCCGCCATTGCGTAAGGCGATGAACAGTCCATACGAACCACGCCGTCTTTATCTAACGACATAAACTGGAATGATGGGTCAATCGCTTCGCTAACCAAAGTCAGATCTAGATTGTAAGCAGAGCCGATTTGACGCCAGTAGTCGATACCACTGCCGCCAAGTGGATCGACTCCAATTTTTAGGTTTGCTTTTTGAATCGCTTCCATATCAATGACATTAACTAAGTCATCAATGTATGGCTTAACAAGATCGCGCTCGATGAACAGTTCTGAAGCTTTAGCTTCACCTAGCGGCATACGCTTAACACCTTGCAAACCTTCAGCGATAAGTACATTTGCACGGTCTTGAATCGCTTGTGTCAATTCACCTTCCGCAGGACCACCATGAGTTGGGTTGTACTTAATACCGCCATCTTGCGGTGGGTTATGAGACGGTGTAATCACAATCCCGTCTGCTTTGTCTTGATGTTTCAGGTTGTAAGTCAGAATAGCGTGAGAAACACCCGGCGTTGGCGTATAACCGTTGTCTTGCTGAACAATCACTTGCACACCATTAGCCACGAGCACTTCTACAACTGTTGAAAATGCCGGCTCAGATAGCGCATGCGTGTCTTTACCAACAAACAATGGACCTGTTGTGCCTTTTTCTGCGCGAACTTCCGCTACCGCTTGAGCAATCGCCAAAATATGGTGTTCGTTGAATGTAGACTTGTCTGCGCTACCACGGTGACCAGATGTACCAAATTCAACTTTGTGGTCAGGATTCGAAGAGTCAGGTTGGAGAAGAAAATAATTTGCAACGAGGGCTGGAATATTATGCAGGTCTTGCTGTTGAGCTTTTTGTCCCGCTCGTGGGTGCATAGCCATTTGACATCCTTTCTTAAAAATGTGTAGAAATAAAAAAACCTCATAATACGTTAACTAAGTTGTGCATTATGAGGTTTCTATCAGAATTCTCTAGATTGAGTTTGTCACTTTCTCAATCAGGTCTGATGGGAAGTTCATCCTCGCCATCAGTTGGTCAACCATCTGCCTCTTGCGGCTAGTGTTATTATTGGTGATGACCCAAAATGGTGAACCAGGGATTGATTTCGGCTTAGTCGTGTTACCGTTAGCCAGCAGTGTTTGCTCATTATCAGCGAAGTAAACACGCTTACGACCTTTAACCTGAGTCGCTTCTGAAAAGTCATTCGGGTTAATGCGATGCAGCGTTGCTAGGACCAGCATAAAGCGGTCAATCGCTTTCTTAAGACCAGCAAACTCGTCAGAGATGAGCAATGATCGCATCTCTTTAACGCTATCTACTGTTTCTTCTTTTATTGCATCTTTGCTAACCACTACACCCTTTGGTTGCGCCACAACCTGCGGCTTGGCAACAGGCGCTTGACCTTCAGTCATCAAAAGACGACGTAAAATGTCCGAAGCACTCTCACCAATATGCTGGGTTTGACTTGCGATGTAACGGTATAGATCCTCATCAACCTCAATTGTTTTCATTCGCTTTTCACAATCTCTATGTTTAAACTCTGGGGGATTATAGCGAGATCTTTAAAGAGACTCTACGGTTTACCTGTCACGAATAGAATAAAATGTCACATCTGCTCAACTACAAACTCGAAGGTGAGGGTCACACCATTGTATTGATCCATGGGTTGTTTGGTAATTTAGACAACTTAGGTTTACTTGCTCGCGATCTAAAAGAGGATCATCAAGTTCTGAGTATTGACCTGCGCAACCATGGCCTCTCCTTTCAGAGTGATGAACTTAGCTATCCATTAATGGCGCAAGATGTCTATGCATTGCTGCAACACCTTAACCTCGCTAACTACACCGTAGTCGGCCACTCTATGGGTGGCAAGGTAGCAATGAAGTTAGCGGAAATCGCGCAAGATCAGATTCATAAGCTGCTTGTTTTAGATATGGCACCGGTTCAATACACAGAAAGTCGTCATGATAATGTGTTCAACGGACTCAAAGCCGTCATCGAGCAAAAACCCACTCAGCGTAAGCAAGCGCTAAACATTTTGGCCGAACATATCGAACTAGAAGGTGTTCGCCAGTTTCTCGGTAAATCTTTGTATAACACAGGTGAACATTTGGCTTGGCGCTTTAATGTCGAAAGCTTGTGGGAAAACTACTGGGAGATTCTTGGTTGGCAAACTATTGAAACAATTTCGACGCCTACCTTGTTTATCAAAGGTGGCGATTCAGATTACTTAACCGCAGAGCACCAAGGGCAAGTTAAACAGCAGTTCAGCAATGCCAAAGCCCATGTTATCGCTAATACCGGACATTGGTTACACGCTGAAAAGCCGGCTGAAGTATTACGTGCTATCCGCAAGTTCATTGCGTAAAACAGAATGAGAGATCAGTTGTACTATGCCCGTTAACTTTATTCAGTAACAGTGGTATAGTGCGGCGCAAGTAATTTGGCATAAAGGGATTCCATGCTCTACGACTACATGAACATGCTCGAGTCAATTGGTCTCGATCTGCTTTTCGCGTCTATCTTTTTCTTTATCGGTATGGCGATAAAAGATGTCTTAAAAGCGGGCAATGTTCCCCCTTTCGGTCGTCGCATTGTATGGTTAGTCCTATTCCTTGGCTGTGCTGGGTTTATCGCCAAAGGCATTATTCAGCTTAGCTGGGAAGGTGGTGGTATCGGCTGATATCAACCGAGCCCACAACAGAAATTAGTAAAGGTAACGAATCTATGGCAAGTGTAGGCATCTTCTTTGGTAGCGACACAGGTAACACTGAAGCTGTTGCAAAGATGATTCAAAAGCAACTAGGTAAACAACTGGTTCACGTTCAAGATATCGCTAAAAGCAGCAAAGAAGATATTGATAACTTCGATCTTCTGCTTCTTGGTATCCCAACTTGGTACTACGGCGAAGCACAATGTGACTGGGATGACTTCTTCCCAGAGCTAGAGCAAATCGATTTTTCGACTAAGCTAGTCGCAATCTTTGGCTGTGGTGACCAAGAAGACTACGCAGAGTACTTCTGTGACGCTATGGGTACAGTACGTGATATCGTTGAAGCTAAAGGTGGTACTATCCTTGGCTACACTTCAACTGAAGGCTATGAGTTCGAAGCATCTAAAGGCCTAGTTGAAGGCGATGACAGCCAATTCGTTGGTCTATGTATCGATGAAGACCGCCAGCCAGAGCTAACTGATGAGCGCGTGAACAGCTGGTGTAAGCAGATTCACGAAGAGATGTGCCTAGCTGAGCTAGAAGACTAATCTCCTCGCCGAATTAAGAAACCTCCGTTACGGAGGTTTTTTTATGCCGTTTGTTCCTCTGCATCCTCTTCTCGAAATTGCGGTTTTTTACGCACATACAGTTTACGCTGCACTTCAGACA
The DNA here is from genome assembly GCF_000772105.1 of Vibrio tubiashii ATCC 19109. Lineage (NCBI taxonomy): Bacteria > Pseudomonadati > Pseudomonadota > Gammaproteobacteria > Vibrionales > Vibrionaceae > Vibrio > Vibrio tubiashii. Next base: position 863,634 of record NZ_CP009354.1, on the reverse strand, counting down.
CTACATTACCGTGTTTGTCTTTGACATAAATGATGAACTCTGGGAAACATTTATCGCCGTCAGCCGTCTGCCTTAAAATATCTTCAAGCTGATCTTGAGTGACACAAAACTCAGCAAACAGATCACTTTGCCCTGGCTTGATAAAGTTGATGCTCGCTTCCTTGTCCCAGACGTAGTAGCGCTCACCTAATATTCCCATTAACATCAAGGAGTAGACAGGATCGGTTAAAGAGAAAATGCTGCCACCATATTGAGTGCGATTGGCATTTTTGTTCCACCAACGTAACTTCAGTTTCATTTTGACTTCGCGAAAGTCGTCACTAATTGAGAGTATCTTGATCCCCGCCCCCCAAAAAGGTGGCCAAGAGTTGAGCGCAAATTTAACTACTCCAGGCTTATAAATTTTAGCCAATGACTTATTCATTCCTTGTCCTTAACTGATTACTCTTCCTCACTTGTTAACCAATTGTAACTGGTCTGACATGTTTTATCAGTGACTTCTCACTTGTTTATAAAAAAATACTAGTAACCCTTTGAAGTTCGTGGTTTATTGTTTATCAGTACTACCCTATAATGATAGGAATATTGAATTCTGTTAATAACTGCAGATCATCAACAGGAAAGTATATGTCAGACAATAACCAAGCGCTTAAGGATGCTGGTCTTAAAGTTACCCTTCCAAGACTAAAGATTTTAGAAGTATTACAGCAACCTGAATGCCAACATATCAGTGCTGAAGAACTGTACAAAAAGCTGATTGATCTAGGTGAAGAGATTGGTCTAGCGACTGTATACCGCGTATTAAACCAATTTGATGATGCAGGTATCGTAACTCGCCACCACTTTGAAGGCGGCAAATCTGTATTTGAACTGTCAACTCAGCACCACCATGACCATCTAGTGTGTCTAGATTGTGGTGAAGTGATTGAATTCTCTGATGACATCATTGAAGAGCGTCAGAAAGAAATCGCGGCCCAGTACAATGTTATTTTGACTAACCACAGCCTATACCTTTACGGTAAATGTGCTGACGGTAGCTGCAAAGACAACCCAGACGCGCATAAGTCGAAGAAATAATTTCGTCTTAACAGCCAACTTTAAAACGTCAGCCAAAAGCTGGCGTTTTTTATTGCCTGCTATTTAATACCAATCGCCATCAATAAAAAAGCCAGTCACGAGGACTGGCTTTCAAACTAGAGTGCAATACGATTACTTAGCTTCGATTTTCGCCCAAGTATCGCGAAGACCTACAGTACGGTTAAACACTAAAGTCTCTGGCTTCGAGTCTTTAATATCCGCACAGAAGTAACCCATACGCTCAAACTGGAAACCCTTCTCAGCTTGCGCTTGAGCGAGGCTTGGCTCAACAAAACCATTCAGCTTAACAAGTGACTCAGGGTTGATTGTCTCAGCAAAGTTATCCGCTGCTGCTGGGTTTGGCACAGTGAACAAGCGATCGTATAGACGAATCTCAGCTGGAAGACCTTTATCAGCAGACACCCAGTGAATAACACCCTTCACTTTACGGCCGTCAGCTGGGTTCTTACCTAGCGTGTCTGCATCGTAGCTACAGAAGATAGTGGTAATGTTACCCTCTGCATCTTTTTCGATACGCTCAGCTTTGATCACGTAAGCACCACGTAGGCGCACTTCTTTACCCAGAACCAGACGCTTGTACTTCTTGTTCGCTTCTTCACGGAAGTCTTCACGCTCAATCCAAACTTCGCGAGTGAACGGTACTTCGCGCTCGCCCATCTCAGGTTTGTTTGGATGATTTGCTACCGTCAAAGACTCTACTTTGCCTTCTTCGAAGTTCTCGATAACGATCTTAACCGGATCAAGCACAGCCATTGCGCGAGGTGCGTTTTCGTTCAAGTCATCACGAATACAAGACTCAAGAGAACTCATCTCAATCATGTTGTCTTGCTTGGTAACACCAATACGTTTACAGAACTCACGAATAGAAGCAGGCGTGAAGCCGCGACGACGTAGACCAGAAATAGTCGGCATACGCGGATCGTCCCAACCATTCACTAGTTTCTCAGTGACAAGTTGATTTAGCTTACGCTTAGACATCACCGTGTACTCTAGGTTTAGGCGACTAAACTCGTACTGGTGAGGTTGGCAATCAATAGTGATGTTCTCTAGTACCCAGTCATACAGACGACGGTTATCTTGGAACTCAAGCGTACACAGTGAGTGGGTAATGCCTTCTAGTGCATCCGAAATACAGTGCGTAAAGTCGTACATTGGGTAGATGCACCACTTGTCACCCGTTTGGTGGTGCTCAGCAAAGCGCACACGGTAAAGAACAGGATCGCGCAGCACAATGAAAGAAGATGCTAGATCAATCTTTGCACGTAGACACGCTTTACCTTCTTCGAACCCACCGTCACGCATCTTCTCAAATAGTGCTAAGTTTTCTTCAGGTGTGCGATCACGGTACGGGCTTGGCTTACCAGGCTGGGTAAGTGTGCCACGATACTCACGGATCTGCTCAGGACTTAGCTCTTCAACGTACGCTAAGCCTTTGTTAATTAATTCCACTGCGTAACCGTATAGCTTATCGAAGTAGTTTGATGAGTAACATACGTCCCCATCCCACTCGAAGCCTAACCAGCTCACATCATTCTTAATTGACTCAACGTATTCAACGTCTTCTTTTTCTGGGTTAGTGTCATCAAAACGTAGGTTACACTTTCCCTGGTAGTCCTGAGCAATACCAAAGTTTAAGCAAATTGACTTAGCGTGACCGATATGCAGATAGCCGTTTGGCTCTGGCGGGAAACGAGTATGCACGCTAGTGTGTTTACCATCCGCTAAATCTTTATCAATGATTTGGCGAATGAAATTCGATGGACGAGCCTCAGCTTCACTCATCTATAGCACCTCAATTGTTTTAGTATTGTTCAGATAATTCTTACTTAGACGATTCAAATGACCGTCAAGTACATAGCGTCTAATGATCCACAATTATGGTGGATTACACAACAATATCTCGAAGCAAAACGTCTTTTTTTTCTCTGTATGGTTAATAAGCTAGCAGGGATCAGTTTCGAAACCCTCAAAACGCAAGAAAGCCTCCCGAAGGAGGCTTTCATCACTTTCTTAGTTTACGTGTCGTAATTAAGGAAGTTTTACATCAGATAGGTCTTCGTTAGCACCGATTGCTTTCATTTCGCCAGCAACGATTTCAGCTAGAGGACCAAGGATAACTTGAAGGTTGTTCTCACCTAGCTTAACAACACCTTTCGCACCAAGCTTCTTAAGTACAACTTCGTCAGCTACAGAGCGGTCTTTTAGAGTAAGACGTAGACGAGTGATACAAGCGTCGATTGAAGTTAGGTTGTCATGACCACCTAGAGCTTTTAGGTATTGACGCGCTAGGTCGCCGTTTTTCGCTTCACCAGCAGGAGCAGCACCTACTTCTTCGTCGTCATCTTCACGACCTGGCGACTTCAGGTTGAATGCGCGGATTGCGAAGCTGAAAGTGAAGAAGTATAGAGCACCGAAACCTAGACCGATTAGTAGTAGAGTTACCGGCTTAGTTGCTAGACCCCAGTTAAGGATGAAGTCGATTAGACCTGCAGAGAAGCCGAAGCCGTGCAGAGTACCAAACATGTTAGCAACAACTAGAGATAGACCTGTAAATACTGCGTGCATTGCGTATAGCGCAGGTGCAAGGAATACGAACATGAACTCTAGAGGCTCTGTGATACCAGTTAGGAAAGAACAGAAACCTACTGAGAATAGTGCACCACCAACTTGGCTACGTTTTTCAGCAGGAGCTGCTAGGTACATAGCTAGAGCTGCACCAGGTAGACCGAACATCATTACTGGGAAGAAACCGTTCATGAATACACCAGCAGACTTATCGCCGCCGAAGTAACGGTGTAGGTCACCAGATTTAACTGTTTCAGTTACTTCTTTAACAGTTGCAGTGATTTCTGGAGTTACAGAGTTAGCAAACTCAAACGTGTGAGATTGACCAGCAACAAGAGTCTTAGCTAGAGCTGGGTCTACACAAAGTTGCTGTAGAGCAGGAAGTGCTTGACCAGCAGCTTGAGCGCCAGTTACTAGAACTTCTTGACACGTACCCATACCGAACCAGAAGTAAGAGTTAAGAACGTGGTGAAGACCTACAGGGATAAGTGCACGGTTAAGAGTACCGTATACGAACTGACCAATAGCACCAGAAGTAGAAACTGCGTGTGCTAGTGCGTCAAGACCACCTTGGATTGTTGGCCATACAACACCAGAGATAGCACCTGCAACTAGCGCGAATAGACCAGCCATGATTGGTACTAGACGTTTGCCAGAGAAGAATGCCAACCACTCAGGAAGACGTGTAGCATGGAAAGCGTTGTAAGAGTGACCAGCGATAATACCAGCGATGATACCACCGAAGAATGACATGTTAACGTCAGCGTTGATTGTTGTTGCTGTCGCCGTAAGTACGAAGTAAGCAACCGCACCCGCTAGACCTGCAGCACCTTGACCGTCTTTAGAAAGACCAATCGCGATACCTAGACCGAATAGTAGTGGAAGTTGACCAAAGATAGCGCCACCAGCTTGCGCCATAAATGGAATGTCTAATAGGTCACCTTGACCCAAACGTAGTAAGAGCGCCGCAACTGGAAGCGTTGCGATAGGAAGCATAAGAGCTTTACCTAACTTTTGCGCATATCCAAGAATATTCACCTTAAGTTCCCCCTATAGGATTTTGTATTTTGGCTGAGCCACTTTTTTTAGCCGCTCAATTTAGTCCTGCTCAGTTTATGACATTAATTTTGCTCCGCAAATTAAAACCTCATCATTTGTGATCATAATCACCAGAAACAGGTGATCCGGAAGGTTTTTGCTAGCGAGATCATAAAACTTATTTTACAATACAAAAAAATAGCATTCATTGAGTCAGTTTCGCGGTACTCTTACAGTACTAACAAGGCCAAAGTGATTGTCTGGCTTAGTAATAGCACCTAACGCCAATGCGACGTGAATCACTTACCATTGAAGCATTCACCATGATGCTTACATAATATTGAGAACTCATTTTTTCGTTTGCTAAAGATATTTTGCGATCTAATTGAAGCTTACAAATAAAGTACAACTATGTAGTGAAACGCAGCTTCAATAGATAACCGAAGGCATTAAGATTCTAAACTTATAAGGATTAGCTAACCATGTATGCGCTAACTAACTGTAAAATTTATACCGGCAGCGACGTCCTCGTTGAACATGCGGTAATCATTAACAACAACCTGATCGAATCAGTTTGCCCAATCTCAGAGCTTCCTTCAGACATTGAAAAAAGAGATCTAAACGGCGCAAACCTAAGCCCAGGCTTTATTGACCTGCAGTTAAATGGTTGTGGTGGCGTGATGCTAAACGACGAGATTACCGCTGAAACTATGCAAATCATGCATGAAGCGAATCTTAAGTCTGGTTGTACAAGCTTCCTTCCAACGCTAATCACTTCATCTGACGAAGACATGCGCCAAGCAGTAGCTGCTGCGCGCGACTATCACGCTCAGTATCAGAATCAATCTTTGGGTCTGCACCTTGAAGGTCCATACCTGAATGTGATGAAAAAAGGCATTCACAGTGTCGATCATATCCGTCCTTCTGAAGACAGCATGATCGACTTCATGTGTGAAAACACAGACGTCATTGCAAAAGTAACACTGGCTCCAGAACACAATGACCCGGCACATATCGAGCGCTTAAAAGCCGCGGGTATTGTGGTATCAATTGGTCACACAAACGCCACTTATGCCGAAGCCCGTAAAGGCTTTGACGCAGGTATCTCATTTGCCACTCACTTATTCAATGCAATGACGCCAATGGTAGGCCGTGAACCAGGTGTTGTAGGCGCAATCTACGATACCCCTGACGTTTATGCGGGCATCATTGCTGACGGCTTCCACGTAGACTATGCAAACATTCGTATCGCTCACAAAATTAAGGGCGAAAAATTAGTATTAGTGACCGATGCCACAGCTCCTGCAGGCGCTGACATGGATTACTTTATTTTTGTTGGTAAGAAAGTATATTACCGAGATGGTAAGTGTGTTGATGAAAACGGCACACTTGGCGGCTCAGCACTAACAATGATTGAAGCAGTTCAAAACACGGTTGAGCACGTCGGTATCGCACTGGACGAAGCACTGCGCATGGCTACTCTGTATCCTGCGAAAGCAATGGGGTTGGAAGAGCAACTAGGCCGAGTTAAAAAAGGCATGGTGGCTAACCTTACCGTATTTGATCGTGACTTCAATGTTCAGGCGACAGTTGTTAACGGACAATACGAGCAAAATTAAGAATGAATGGCGGACAAATAGGTAACGTAGATTTAGTAAAACAACTAAATAGTGCAGCTGTTTACAGGCTGATCGATCAGCAAGGTCCAATTTCGAGGATTCAAGTTGCTGATGTTAGCCAACTGGCGCCTGCCAGTGTTACAAAAATTACCCGCCAACTTCTAGAGCGCGGCCTGATTAAAGAGGTCGCGCAACAAGCTTCTACAGGGGGACGCCGAGCGATCTCTTTGACAACAGAAGTTGAGCCTTTCCACTCAGTAGCGATTCGACTCGGTCGTGACTACCTTCAGTTCAGTTTGTACGATTTGGGCGGCAAAGAGCTTGCCTCAGATTACAACGAGTTCTTCTATACAACCCAAGAAGAACTGGTCGAAGGGTTACTTTCCCAGTTAAAAGCCTTTATTCAAGATAACCAGACCAATATCAATCAACTTATTGCGATTGGTGTTGCCTTGCCTGGCCTCGTCAATCCAGAAACTGGCGTGGTTGAATACATGCCAAATATCTCGATTGACAACCTTGCGCTATCTGAGCTGATTCATAATACCTTCCATGTACAATGTTTTGTTGGTAACGACGTTCGTGGTATGGCGCTTGCTGAACACTACTTTGGCGCTAGCCAAGATTGCCAAGATTCCATTCTTGTCAGTGTTCACCGAGGGACAGGCGCGGGTATTATCGTTAACGGTCAAGTATTCCTGGGCTTTAACCGCAACGTCGGTGAAATCGGTCATATTCAAATTGATCCCCTTGGCGAGCAATGCCAATGTGGCAACTTTGGCTGTCTAGAAACTGTAGCCGCTAACCCAGCGATCGTTGAACGAGTCAACAAGCTGATCAAACAAGGTTATGAATCAAGCTTAACTGAACTTGAAACCATCAGCATCTCTGACGTCTGTGAGCATGCCAATATGGGTGATGAACTGGCTAAACAGAGCTTAGTACGTGTTGGTAACCAATTGGGTAAGGCAATTGCGATTACGATCAACTTGTTTAACCCGCAAAAGATTGTGATTGCTGGCGACATTACTCAATGTGAAGAGATTCTTTTCCCAGCGATTCGCCGTAACGTTGAGAACCAATCTCTCACCACTTTCCACACAGATTTACCAATTGTTGCCTCGCAAATTGATAAGCAGCCTACCCTAGGTGCATTCGCAATGATAAAACGCGCAATGTTAAACGGAGTTCTGCTACAAAAATTGTTAGAAGATTAATCTTCTCCCCCCAGTAAGCAACTAATTGAGTTAGAATAACGGGCTACGATATGTAGCCCGTTTTTTTAGGACGAAACAAAACTAATATGGAACTGATCTTGATTTCAGCGGCGTTTCTCGCCGGATTTATTGCACTGAAATGCAACCTCCCCCCACTGGTTGGCTTTTTATTGGCAGGCTTCGGGCTGCACGCTTTCGGCTTTCAGTCTAACGACACCATCATCACACTTGCTGATCTCGGTGTAACACTGCTTCTTTTTACTATTGGTCTGAAGCTCGATATCAAGACCCTACTCTCTAAAGAGATCTGGGCAGGTGCGACCTTACACAATCTATTGTCCACTGCACTCTTTAGTGTTGCGCTGTTCTGTTTCAAATTCTTAGGGGTCAGTTCGCTAGCGGCGATGTCTATCGATCAAATCGTCTTGCTTGGATTTGCCCTATCCTTCTCCAGTACCGTCTTTGCTGTGAAGTCACTGCAAGAGAAAGGGGAGATGAATGCTACCTACGGCACCATTGCGATTGGTATTCTGGTCATGCAGGACATCTTCGCCGTTGTGTTCCTAACCGCTTCAACGGGCAAACTTCCAGAATGGTACGCTATTGCGCTATTTGCCTTACCATTACTCAGACCTCTATTCTTCAAAATGCTTGATTGGGTCGGCCACGGAGAAATGCTGGTACTTCTAGGGATTTTCTTTGCCCTAGTTGCAGGTGCGGGTCTATTCGAATTAGTCGGCATGAAGCCAGATCTCGGCGCTCTTATCCTTGGCATGTTACTCGCCGGACATAAGAAAGCGTCGGAATTATCTAAATCTCTATTCAACCTAAAAGAACTATTCCTAGTCTGCTTCTTCCTAAATATCGGCTTATCCGCTCAGCCAACGCTTTCTGGCTTTGCACTCGCAATTTTGTTCATGTTGCTACTGCCACTAAAAGGGATTCTCTACTTCTTAGTGCTTAATGCATTTAAGTTTCGCGTGCGCACCTCTCTACTTGCGTCATTAAGCCTATTTAACTTCAGTGAGTTTGGTCTTATCGTTGGTGGATTAGCCTTTAAAATGGGCTGGATGAGCGGTGATATTCTGGTCGCCCTTGCCATTGCTGTTTCAATTTCGTTTGTACTAGCCGCGCCACTGAGTCGCCACGGTCACTCGCTTTATCAACGCTCAGGTCGTTGGTTACGCGAACATGCAGCAGAAAACCTCAACATCCGCGATCAACTGATCAGCCCAGGTCATGCTCAAGTTCTGATCCTTGGCATGGGTCGAATTGGTACTGGTGCTTACGACGAACTGAGAAATCGCTATGGAAAAATCAGCTTAGGTATCGAAGTTCGCGAAGATGCGGCCCATCAACACAAAGCTCACGGTAGAAACGTAATTGAAGGCGATGCTACCGACCCTGATTTTTGGGAACGCATATTAGACGTAGCCAACGTAAAACTCGTATTACTTGCGATGCCGCACCACCAAGGTAACCAAATCGCTTTAGAACAACTACAGCGTAAAAACTTCCAAGGTCAAATCGCCGCAATTGCAGAATACCCAGATCAGCTAGATGCGTTGGTTGAGGGTGGTGTGGACGCTGCATTTAACATCTACAGTGAGGCAGGTAGCGGTTTTGCGAGGCATGTCTGCGATCAACTCAAACCCAACTTCTCTAAATAATCTCAGTCAAAAGGCAGCAAATCGCTGCCTTTTTTGCCTCCACCGAACAAAAAAAAAGCAACACTTAGACTTCATTCACCAAAACTACCATTTAATTAAATAAAATTTAATAACAACCGAGTTCATTAAACTTTTTCATCAAACACGGTTGATTTTTTTAATCAGAATGGCAAATTGAACTCAACAAGTTAATTTTATTTTAAAGGGAAGTTGTATGTGTTCGATTTTCGGTATTCTTGACATAAAGAGTGATGCAGAAGCGCTACGCCCTGTTGCTTTAGAAATGTCGAAGAAGCTTCGCCATCGTGGCCCTGACTGGTCTGGTATTTATTCTTCAGAGAAAGCAATTCTAGCTCACGAGCGTTTGGCGATTGTTGGTCTAAATAGTGGTGCGCAGCCTCTATATAGCTCTGATAAAAAGCACATCCTTGCGGTCAATGGCGAGATCTACAACCACAAAGAAATTCGTGCGCGCTACGAAGGAAAATACGACTTCCAAACCGATTCTGACTGTGAAGTGATCCTAGCTTTGTATCAAGATCTCGGTGCAGATCTTCTAGAAGAACTTAACGGTATTTTCGCTTTTGTTCTATACGATGAAGAGAAAGATACCTACCTCGTTGGTCGTGACCATATCGGTATTATTCCTCTATACCAAGGTTACGATGAGCACGGCAACTATTACATAGCATCAGAAATGAAAGCGCTCGTACCAGTATGTAAAACAGTAAGCGAATTCCCTCCAGGTTGCTACTACAGTAGTGGGGATGCAGAGCCACAGCGTTACTACATTCGTGACTGGAACGAGTATGCTGCAGTTCAAGGTAACAGCACCAGCAAAGAAGAACTGACTGAAGCGCTAGAAGCTGCGGTTAAGCGTCAACTAATGACAGACGTTCCTTATGGTGTACTTCTATCTGGTGGTCTAGATTCTTCAATCACTTCTGCTGTTGCTAAGCGTTTTGCTGCTATGCGTATCGAAGATGATGAAAAGTCAGAAGCATGGTGGCCACAGCTACACTCATTTGCGGTTGGCTTAGAAGGTGCACCAGATCTGAAAGCAGCCCGTGAAGTCGCAGACAAGATCGGTACTGTTCACCATGAGATGACCTACACGATTCAAGAAGGCTTAGATGCCATCCGTGACGTTATCTACCACATTGAAACCTACGACGTAACCACCATCCGCGCTTCGACACCTATGTTCCTTATGGGCCGTAAGATCAAAGCAATGGGTATTAAGATGGTTCTTTCTGGTGAAGGTGCCGATGAAATCTTCGGTGGCTACCTCTACTTCCATAAAGCGCCAAACGCAAAAGAGTTCCATGAGGAAACAGTACGTAAGCTACTAGCACTCAACATGTTTGACTGTGCTCGTGCTAACAAATCGCTGGCTGCGTGGGGTGTTGAAGGTCGAGTACCATTCCTAGATAAAGAATTTATCGACGTGGCAATGCGTCTAAACCCTGAAGACAAGATGTGTGGCAACGGTAAGATGGAAAAACACATCCTCCGTGAGTGCTTCGAGCATTACCTACCAGACTCAATTGCATGGCGTCAGAAAGAGCAGTTCTCTGATGGTGTAGGTTACAGCTGGATCGATACGCTAAAAGAAGTGGCAGAAGCGAAAGTCTCTGATCAACAAATGGAAACAGCAGCCTACCGCTTCCCATACAACACGCCAACAACAAAAGAAGGCTATGTATACCGCGAGATCTTTGAAGAGCTATTCCCGCTTCCATCAGCAGCAGAATGTGTCCCAGGAGGCCCATCGGTAGCTTGTTCGTCAGCTAAGGCTATTGAATGGGATGAGTCATTCAAGAACATGGCCGATCCATCAGGTCGAGCAGTTCAAAGCGTTCATAACGACTCTTACTAATCAAAAACAAACTTAAAAGAGGCTCATAGAGCCTCTTTTTTTTCACCGCAAGCTTCTTCAATTGATGAAAATCAACCCATTTGGTTACTTACCAACCAACCCTTGTCAATATTGCCTACTTCTCATTACTCTTTGATGTGACAGCGTATTGTAAAAACAACAATCTCGATTTTGAAAACTAAGTTTGTAGCACGTCATTTTTTGAGCAATTAAAGGAAATACTTCTGTCAATTCAAGGATTTAAACAAAAACCATAAATGCCACTTATAGTTTAGAGCATTGCAGATAGATCCACTAAGGAGTATACGTAACAACAAATAAAAATCTTTAATAAATCACATTAGTAAAATTTATGACAAACCAACATCAACAAATCCTTGGCCACCCTCGTGGTCTATTCCTTTTGTTTGGTACTGAGCTGTGGGAGCGTTTTTCCTACTACGCAATGCGTGCCATTCTTGTTCTTTATCTGACAGATACAACCCTTAACGGCGGCTTGGGCTGGTCGACTAAAGATGCTCTCGATCTGTATGGCATCTATACTGGACTCGTTTACATTACGCCAATGATCGGTGGCTGGTTAGCGGATAACTACCTAGGTCAACGCCGCTCAATTCTAATGGGTGGTGCTCTAATGGCTATTGGCCAGTTCACGCTAGCACTGCCAGCTGAAATGGTCGGCATGAGTGCTGTTCACAGCTTCTACCTTGGTTTGGCACTGCTGATTGCTGGTAATGGTCTCTTTAAACCAAACATCTCAACTATGGTTGGTGACCTGTATGAAGAGGGAGACAACCGTCGTGACGGCGCATTCACTATCTTCTACATGGGTATCAACTTGGGTGCACTTATTGCTGGTGTTGTTTCAGGCTCTGTCACCAATGAATTTGGCTGGAAAGCGGGCTTTGTTGTCGCGGGCATAGGTATGGTCATTAGCCTTATCATGCAAATGACGATGGCGAAATCTTGGTTGGGCGAAATTGGTACTGTACCTGCTGCTGCTCGTGACTTAGAAAATAAAAAATCGGCACAAAAACAGCCTTTAACTAAGCAAGAAGTTGATCGTTTGAAGGTTATTCTAGTTATGGGGCTATTTGTCATCGTATTCTGGGCAGGCTTTGAGCAAGCTGGCGGCCTGATGAATATCTATACTCAGCAGTACACAGATCGCATGATCGGTAGCTTTGAAGTGCCTGCCGCTTGGTTCCAGTCACTTAACCCATTCTTTATCATTACTTTAGCGCCTTTACTTGCCGCTTTCTGGGTTAAGCTAGGTAAAAAAGAGCCGAATTCACCGGTCAAATTTGCCTTGGCTCTGTTCTTCTTGGCACTAGGCTTCCTATGTATGGTGGGTGCTGTTATGGAGCAAGGTGGCGATACAGCCGTTAAGACCTCTATGCTGTGGCTCGTCGGTGCATTCTTCTTCCATACTCTGGGTGAGCTTTGCCTATCACCAATCGGTCTATCACTGGTAACAAAACTAGCACCACTTCGCCTTGCATCACTGATGATGGGTGCATGGTTTGGTTTCAACGCCATTGCTAACTATGTCGCAGGTTTAATTGGTTCTCATGTAGGTGAGCTAGGTGCAATGTCTATCTTTGGTGGCATCGCCATTGCCGCAACCGTTTCTGGTGTCATCCTATTAATGTTCTCAAATACATTAGTTCGTTGGATGCACGGTGCTGAGTCTCCAATCAGCAATGCAGAACAAGTTGAAGAGCAACAAGCTCAAGTTGCTTGATAGTAAAAATAAAAAATGCCCGACCAAATCAATGGTCGGGCATTTTTGTTTTTATGGGAAATTAATCCGCTATTTCACGCTAGTCACACGACTGACCTTGTCACCCATCGCTGACACCGAGCGGATGAAGACTTCACCAGTTACATTTGGACGAGCATTGTCTGCGTAAGTTAGCCAGTTTTTGCCGTCTAGAGAGTATTGAAGCTTCACACCAGGGAACTGAACGTTCATTGAAAGCGTTCCATCTTCTACTTTCGCACCTGGTACAGGTAGGCGGTAGTCGATACCTGATTTCTCTAGCTTCGCCAGTTCACGTTGACCAAGTAGGTTGGCAAAGCGGTTGTAATCTTGGTTTAGCGCCGCTTTGTCGACTAAGTTAGAGTTTTGCGAGTACTCAACACCCACTTTGTAGTCGTTTTCCCAATCTGCACGGTGCCATGCACGCTCCGCCGCTGCAAGTACGCGAGGGAATACCATGTACTCGTATTGCTCGTCGTTACGTACTGTCTCAGACCAAAGCTGTGCCGATAGACCGTAGAAAGGTTTCGCTTCGATTTCACCTTTACCAGTAAAGCCGTTACCATCGCGGTCTACAGAGGTTTCTGCGTTCTGAGGCATGTTCTCTGGTGCAAAGCCAAACATCTTACGAGTATCAGTTGCACGTGTTGCCCAGTAGTAACCACGCTCTTTCGGGTCCACTTCGTATGGCATGTCCATGTAAACGTAGTCAGGGTTAGAAACGATCACGTCGTAACCTTTCTTAGACCACTCATACACTGATGATGTACCACCCCAGTAAAGAACGTCCCAGAAGTTAACACGTGTGTTTTCTGTTGCGAACGCTTTCTCACCTTCGCTGTACTTAAGACCATCTTGCCATGCTTGGAAGTTTGCAATGCCCTTCTCTGCCACAATCTTCGATACTTCTTCCGCAAAATGGCTTGGCAGATGAGCAAAGTCGCTTACCATACCGTCTGTAATTAGCGTCTGACATTGTGGAGACTGTGCGAATGGCTTGTCTTGTTTAGATAGGTCAATCGTACCCTTCCAGCTTACTTTGTCTTCAGCGTTCACATCTTGGAAACCAGCACCTAGCTTGATGTTCTTCGCTTCATCACCACCGAAGTGCCATGTTGTTAGTGGCGCACCAGCCTTGGCGTGCATTGCTGCCACTTCTGAAATCACCTTATCCACAAAGCGAGTTGAAGATTCCATACATGGGTTGATGAAGCTTTGCTTGTTGTAGAACTGAACCGTCGTTACGTTCGATGTATCTTGAGGATCCATCAGGCGGTACTCGTTCGCTTCCGCTTCTTTACCTTCTTCCATTAGGCGGTCGTAACGTGCTTCCATTGATACCACTGCTGCACGAGCGTGCGCTGGCATATCGATTTCAGGAATCACTTCGATGTTACGTGCTTTCGCGTACTTCAAGATATCCACGTAGTCTGCTTTGCTGAAGAAGCCAGAACCAAAGTTGTCTGATGTTGGACCAGAGCCAAGCTGAGGCAGTAAACAGCTTTTCTCTTCCAAATCGAAACAACGGTTAGCACCCACTTCAGTCAGCTCAGGCAGACCCGGGATTTCTAAACGCCAACCTTCATCATCCGTTAGGTGAAGGTGTAGTTTGTTCATCTTGTACGCTGCCATTTGGTCAAGCGTTGCGAGGATTGCGTCTTTAGAGTGGAAGTTACGAGCCACGTCCACCATCACACCACGGTAATCAAAACGCGGCGCATCTTTAATAGACAGTTGTGGTAGAGAATCAGCATTTTGGCTATCTACCAGGCCAAAGATAGATTGTACCGCGTAGAAAGCACCTGCTTGGTCAAACGCTTTAATCGCAATACCGTCGCCTTTGATGCTCATTTCGTAAGCACCAGATTTCGCTAATTCACCAGTGAAGTCTGCAGGAACAACAGTGATGCTTACAGGAAGATCACCACCAACGTCCACACCTACCACTTCTGCACGATCTTGAATTGCTGCGTATTGAGTCGCATCGAATGCGTCTTTAGGCAGCGCAATACCCGCCGCGATATCTACCGTACCTTTACCTGCTTCAACAGACATTGGCGTTGGTAGTAACGTGGTTGATACGTCTTGTTTTGCTAGGTCTTCGTTCTTCTCGAAACGAGACACAGCGTTTGCAAATACGTTGTTGTCATCTGGCGTACGTTTTAGGTTGTTAACCTCAAGGCCTGTCACGAAAGATGCAACGTCTTCTGTGTTAAGAGAAGCGATCATCTTAGGCTCTGCATTTGGTGCAGCAACGAAAGCGCCTGGCATGAAGTCAGTTTCAAATAGCTGCCAGTATTCAGCAACAAGAGGAAGCACAACCTCTTCACCCGCAGCAAAACCATCAAACTTATCGGTTGGTTCTAGTTTGTGTAGGTCACCCGTTACGCGAGAGATTTTGAACTGCTCGTTTTCAACATCCAAAATCAGACGAATGCTGTGGAAGTAAATAGCCCAATCTTTAGAGTCAACCGCTTCACCTTGGTTAACTAGCGTCATGTTTACTTTGTTACAAGACGCCCACTCAGCCCCCATGTCTTGACATGCAAGACCTTCATTTGCGCCGTGGTTAGTTAGCACTTCATATTGAATATCTAGATTGTTCGCCAGTGAGTTAACAACACTTTGCTCATTAGATTGAAACGAAGAACAACCTGATAATGTAGTGATAACCGACGCCGCGATCAGACTCTGTTTAAACATCTTACTTACCCCAAAACGTAAATTAAGCCGAAAAAAGTTGGCTCTAAAACTAAGATGCAAACAACATATCGCGAGTTATTTTTCATCGTAAAATTAATCATCACCGAAAGTGATCAGATTCAAACTTTACATTTTCAAGTTAAATTTAAGCGATAAAAAACATAAACTTATCCAACTCGTCAATTTCGACGTAGTTAATTTAACGAGATTACTGAGAACCAAATCACAGCTTTCGGGTGCAAAACACAATTTAAAGTGAAGAAAGATCACAACACGGCATTTGTTATCGTAATATCTAAAGATGACTTGGATACGAAAACGTGATGTTGTACTCACTTTTTCCTCGTCAAACTCCGTTGAAATAACGGATTTCAACAATTTTTCCGCATCGGTAAGGATCCATTAATGCGTAAATTACTTCTCTTACTATTGGTGTTGTCAGCAAGCATCCAAGCCGAGCCTCTCATCTGGAACATTGAAAAAGGTGGGCTGCAATACACAGTCATAGGCTCTGTTCATGTTGGCGATAAGAGTATGTATCCCTTACCTGAAATAGTCTTCAACCGACTTAAGACAAGCCAAGGCTTGATCGTTGAAACCGACGTTCGCCAAAACGGGGGGATTAAGTACCCGCCAACAACGCTACTATCTAAAGATGTGCTTTCAACAGCTCAACAAAACGAACTCATCGGTATTTCTAATTTGTTAGAGATGAACGCAAATGAACTGTTACACACTCCGCCATGGGCTGCTGCTCTCGCCATTCAGATGAGGCAAATTGAATACCTTGGTTACTCTGCCGCAGATGGGGTAGATGTTAGGCTCGCATACAAAGCTAACTTATGGGAAAAGCCTGTGATAAGCCTTGAGTCCCTGCAATTTCAAATTGATTTACTGACTGGGCAGAAAGAATCTGGCAAAGAGCTATTGATCAGCGCTATCGAGGAGTTCGATCATTCTGAAGATGCGACACATTGCCTAATCGAAAGCTGGAAAGCGGGTGATATGAGTAAACTAGAAGAATTTGCCTCACTAACACAAATGTCTCCGGATTTTGAAAAATCATTTCTTATCGACCGCAACCTTGATTGGGCAGAAAAACTTTCCAACCCCAAATGGTTACCTAAATCTAAAGGGTCATATGTCATTGTCGTTGGAACCCTACATTTATTAGGTGAACAAAGCGTGTTGAAGCTACTGAAAGATGAAGGTTTTAAAGTAACACAGCTATCAAAGAGCAAAACGTCAAACTGCGAGTTTAAATACTAAAGCTGCTTATTAACTGTGACCGATCGATACATTAATTTTGCAGCGTTTTAACATACTTAGGACGTGGCAAGATGGTACGCTTGAATCAAACTTACCAAATAAACTGAATCATCAATGTCGAAAGAATCAAAAGCTTTAGGCTACTTTCTTGCTTCCTTAAGCTTATTTTCCGCGCATGCCTTTGCCAAAGCCACATGTACCATAGAATATTACCAACCTATTGATATAGCTTCAGAGACAAAAGGTGGTGTTCTGGATAGAGAAAGTGGTCAAATTCTTATTAAAGAAAAGCCGCCCATGCGCTGTGCTAATGTGACTTTTACTACATCTCATACTCGTGATCGCGTTGCTAATCAAATGCAAGGCAGCTTTGAAGCCATCTATTTTGACAATCAGAAAGGCCAGTCACACTCCATCTCTTTTAACCAAGATGAGGTGCAAGCTGGCTATATTCGCATCGGGCCAAATAATCCCGTTGAGGCATACATCTGCTTTACGACGTCAGAAACACCAATCAAAGAGATCAGTTGTGATGTGAATTAGCGAGAAACGAGAAATCTTGGAGGGTTGGCATTCTGTGTCAGCCCTTTTTATTTCAATAAATTAAGCTGTCATCCTCAAGAGCGAAGAATGAGTGAGTTGGGGATCTCTTAAAGCAAGTCGATGACTCATGGAGATTCCCTACTCCTTCCTTCGTCACTCTAGGGAATGACGGATAACTGGATAACTGGATAACTGGATAACTGGATAACTGGATAACTGGATAACTGGATAACTGGATAACTAAATCTGCTCCACTTTCTATTCCGGAGTCAATTCTAGTTGTCCAGCAGGGCGCAGCCCGATCCCATTTTCCAAAAGCGCAGCGTTCCTTAGGACGCAGTCCGTTCCCGCTTTCCATAGGGCGTAGCCCGTTCCTAAATACGAAAAAGGCTCTGCATTTCTGCAGAGCCTTTTTCTATATATGGTCGGTGAAGAGGGATTCGAACCCCCGACCCTCTGGTCCCAAACCAGATGCGCTACCAAGCTGCGCTATTCACCGAAATGTTGACTTGGAAACTCGCGTTACGAGAGGGTCGCCCTCTGGTCCGCTATTCCAAAACCCCGAGATGCGTTACCTAGCACGCTCTTCACGAGATGTTTATTCGAGCTCATTGCCCGTCAACGAAGGCGTATAATACGGATTCTGATTTCTAACGCAAGCCATTTTAAGTAACTTTTTCAATTTTATTGTCCGTTTGTATAAAACATCATCTAACACGTATAAAGTGTGAGCAAAAACACATCAACAAGAACAAATCCGCAACCTAATAACAACAATTGATCCAGATCAGTGTTGCATATTTAACCGTGTTTTACCTTAACCCTTGTCATCTCACTTTGTACTCTTTGGAGGAACTATGGACTTTTGGCTTGATCTCCTATTTGGTAATGCGGTAGGTCTATCTTCAATGATTGTCATCTTTGGCGCCTTCGGTCTAATGCTGTTCTACGGCGGTTACTTCATCTACAAAGTGATGAACGACAAATCTCCTCACTAGAATCGCTTAGCCCTATTCATAGAATAGACATTCGCTATGCACCGAAGTAGATACCTTGTCTGCTTCGGTTTTTTATTTCTCATCTAGCAAACTCTTGATCCCCCCCTTACCTTCACAGGTATAATGTTGATATTGATTTACTACTCTGAGATGTAGCTATGTCTCATGATGATGACCTAAGCCTATTTCAACAAATGATGGGCGATGTAAAACCTCTTCAGCAAGATACGACCGAACATAAAAAGCAACATCAGGTAACCGATGCACAACTTGCTAAGCGTGAGGCCGCCATCTGGTTAACAGAAGAAGACCCTGAATATCTGTCCATCGATCATGCTGAGATGATAAAGCCAGACGATATTATCGAGTTCAAACGTGATGGCGTCCAAGACGGTGTGTACAAAAAGTTACGTCTTGCTAAATACCCAATACAAGCAAGACTCGATTTACACAAACGTACCCTCGAACAAGCACGCGATGAAGTGGTTAAGTTCTTAAAGCAATGTATGCGGATGGATATTCGTACCGTGGTCATTGTTCATGGCAAAGGTGAGCGTTCTAACCCACCAGCACTGATGAAGAGTTTTGTCTCTCAATGGCTGATGCAAATTAAAGAAGTGCAATGTGTTCACAGTGCCCAGCGCTTCCATGGTGGCACCGGTGCCGTGTACGTCTTACTGCGAAAAAGCGCCGAGAAAAAAATCGAAACTCGTGAACGCCACCAAAAACGACTGGGTTAACGCGTAGCACAGTGCTAGAATGCGCGCCCTCTATGTGCTGATTTATTGGTCAGCACACCTTTAAACCGCCGTTGTGAAACGTTAGGAGAACAACATGTCACAAGATAACGCTAAACGCCTCAATAAGTTTATCAGCGAAACAGGTTTTTGCTCACGCCGTGAAGCTGACCGCCTCATCGAGCAAGGCCGCGTCACCATTAATGGTAAAGTACCTGAAATGGGCACCAAGGTTCAGCTAGGTGATGACGTCCGAGTTGATGATAAGCCAATCGCAGCTGCCACTGATAAACCTGTTTACATCGCACTCAATAAGCCGACGGGTATTACCTGTACCACAGAACGTGATATTCCGGGTAATATCGTTGACTTCATCGGCCACAAGAAACGTATTTTCCCGATTGGTCGCTTAGACAAACCTTCAGACGGGTTGATCTTCTTAACCAACGACGGCGATATCGTAAACAAGATTCTTCGCGCCGGTAATAACCACGAAAAAGAGTATGTGGTTCGCGTAGATAAGCCGATCACTGAAGAGTTTATTAAGCAGATGTCTTCAGGGGTGAATATCCTCGATACCATCACTCTTCCTTGTACTGTGACTAAAGAGACTAAATTCTCGTTCCGCATTGTGCTTACTCAAGGTCTCAACCGCCAAATCCGTCGTATGTGTGAAGCATTAGGCTATGAAGTATTCAAGCTTCGCCGTGTACGCATTATGAACATCTCGCTTGATGGGATTCCTAATGGACAATGGCGTTACCTAACAGATGCGGAAGTAGCCGAGATTCTGGTAATGTGTGAAGACTCTAGCGGCACTGAAGAGGCATCCAAAGTAGATAGCAAGGGTAAACGCATTCGCAAAGCGACTGATGCTAAGCTGTTTGATAGCCGCGAAGAAAACCAAGACTCTAAAGCGCGTCGTAATCAAAAGAATCGTACTTTTAAAGGCCGTAACGCCGATGAGTTCCGCCATGCACCAAACTCGAAGAAAGGCCGCGATAGTGGTAACAACTCAAGCGACTCAAAAGCCAAGCCAAATAAAGGTAAGACTTTCTATAAGCCTTCCAGTGATAAATCACAGCGCCCTGCAAAACCACGCTCTGGCGGCACTTTGAGTTTGAAGAAGTAAGCTGGAGAGCTGGAGAGCTGGAGAGCTGGAGAGCTGGAGAGCTGGAGAAATTTTTCGAGGGTTGGCACTTAATGCCAACCCTTTTTTATTTCAAAGGTTAGCTTGTCATCCTCAAGAGTGAGGTACGAACGAGTTGGGGATCTCTTCAAGCTAGTCGCTGACTTATTGAGATTCCCTACTCCTTCCTGCGTCAGTCTAGGGAATGACGAAATATCACCTTGCTCTTCCCCTAGCAGGGCGAAGCCCGCTCCCGTTTTCCAGCAGCGCAGCGATCTAAAGGACGAAGTCCGTTCCATAAAACAAAAGAGGAGCCAATCGGCTCCTCTTGTCATTCACTTAGCATCTTCAGCTTATACTGTACCGAAGATCTTATCGCCTGCGTCGCCAAGACCAGGAACGATGTAGCCTTTGTCGTTTAGCTTCTCATCGATAGCAGCTGTAAATAGCTCAACATCAGGGTGCGCTTTTTCAAGTGCTTCAATACCTTCAGGTGCAGCAACAAGCACAAGAACTTTAATCGATTTACAACCTTTCTCTTTAAGCAGATCGATTGTTGCGATCATTGAACCGCCAGTCGCTAGCATTGGGTCAACAACAAGCGCAATACGCTCATCCATGTTTGATGCTAGCTTGTTGAAGTAAGGAACAGGTTCTAGTGTTTCTTCATCACGGTAGATACCAACAACACTGATACGTGCACTCGGCATATGCTCAAGAACGCCATCCATCATACCAAGACCTGCACGCAGGATTGGCACAACTGTTACCTTCTTACCTTTAATTTGGTCAACTTCAACTGGACCATTCCAACCTTCAATGGTTACTTTTTCTGTTTCAAAGTCTGCAGTCGCTTCGTAAGTAAGCAAGCTACCAACTTCTGTAGCTAGCTCGCGAAAGCGCTTAGTGCTGATGTCACCTTCTCTCATTAGACCAAGTTTGTGCTTAACAAGAGGGTGTTTTACTTCAACAACTTTCATTTCCATCTCCGGCTTATGTGATGATTTTTAAACAAACCTTCAGATTATAAACGATTTCGTTCTCAATTTCTTGTTCTATGACAAAAGAAAAAACTTGCGCAAACGTTTGCTATCTGTGTTTATCCACTGGTAGAATAGCGCCGTTTTCATATCCAACTTTAAACCAGAGGACTTCCCTGTGAGTGCTGATAACACTTCTCTTAGCTACAAAGACGCTGGCGTTGACATCGATGCAGGCAATGCGCTTGTTGACCGTATTAAAGGTGCAGTAAAACGCACACGTCGCCCAGAGGTAATGGGTGGTATTGGTGGTTTTGGCGCACTATGCGAACTGCCAACTAAATACAAGCAGCCAGTTCTTGTTTCAGGTACAGACGGCGTTGGTACTAAACTGCGCTTAGCTCTGGATATGAAAAAGCACGACACTATTGGTGTTGATCTTGTTGCTATGTGTGTAAACGATCTAATCGTACAAGGTGCTGAGCCATTGTTCTTCTTAGATTACTACGCAACAGGCAAACTCGATGTCGATACGGCTGCTGACGTAGTATCTGGTATCGCAGACGGCTGTGTACAAGCAGGTTGTGCGCTAATCGGTGGTGAAACGGCTGAAATGCCAGGAATGTACGAAGGCGAAGACTACGATGTTGCGGGCTTCTGTGTTGGTGTCGTTGAAAAAGAAGACGTTATCGACGGCACTAAAGTTGCCGCTGGTGATGCACTTATCGCTGTAGGTTCAAGCGGTCCACACTCAAACGGTTACTCGTTGATCCGTAAGATTCTTGAAGTATCTGGCGCAGACAAAAACGAAGAGCTAGCAGGCCGCACTATTGGTGAGCACCTACTAGAACCAACAAAAATTTACATCAAATCAGCACTTAAGATGATTGAGAAGCACGATATCCATGCAATCTCTCACATCACCGGTGGTGGTTTCTGGGAAAACATCCCACGCGTTCTTCCACAAGGCACTAAAGCCGTTGTTGATGGAAACAGCTGGGAATGGCCTGTTATCTTCAAATGGCTACAAGAAAAAGGCAACGTAACCACTCACGAAATGTACCGCACATTTAACTGTGGTGTTGGCCTTGTTATTGCTCTACCAAAAGATCAAGCAGATGCTGCTGTTAAGCTTCTTCAGGACGAAGGTGAGAATGCATGGGTAATTGGCGAAATCGCAAACGCTGAAGCAGGCGAAGAACAAGTAGAGATCAAATAAGCATGAAGAGTATTGTTGTTTTAGTTTCAGGAAATGGCTCCAACTTACAGGCGATTATTGACGCATGTAACACCCAAATTACAGGTGGCCGAGTCACTGCCGTATTCTCTAACAAAGCAGGCGTCTATGCTTTAGAACGAGCAGAAAAAGCAGGTTCAGCAGCACATTTCCTTGACCCTAAAGCATTCGATACTCGTGATGCCTTTGACCATGAGTTGATGAAGCAGATCGATGAGTATCAACCTGATGTCATCGTGCTTGCGGGTTACATGCGTATCTTAAGTGGCGAATTCGTTCGTCACTATATGGGACGCATGATTAACATCCACCCCTCTCTATTACCTAAATACCCTGGATTGAACACTTACCAACGTGCTATCCATGCTGGTGATGAAGAACACGGTACTAGCGTTCACTTTGTGACAGAGCAACTTGATGGTGGCCCTGTGATTCTGCAAGCGAAAGTGCCTATTTTTGACGAAGATACCGTCGAGACACTGACTGAACGTGTTCAAACTCAAGAACACCGTATTTACCCTATGGTGGTAAAATGGTTAGTGGAAGAGCGCTTGGTAATGAAAGATGAAAAAGAGGCCTACCTCGATGGTAAGCTGCTTGGAATCCACGGTCACGCAGAAGACTAATACACTGCTAAACCCAATCAAATCCAAAGACGAGCTCATGCTCGTCTTTTTCTTTGCGACTGTTAATCCTCCATTCATCTTCGCTACCTTATTCTGACAAAAAATGACGGAGGTAACGTATGGATCTTAAAAGCTTACTCAATCAAGCCCTTAGCTCAGACCTTGTCCAAAAAGGGCAACAGCAGCTTAAGCAACAATCCAATTCAAACACTCTGAAATCTTTGGGCGCTGGGGCCGTAGGTGGTGGCTTAGTGAGCCTATTAATGGGTTCGAAGAAGAATAAAAAGATGGGCAAAAAAGTCGGCAAAAACGTGCTAAAGATTGGTGGCGTTGCTGCGCTTGGCGCTTTGGCTTACAAAGTCTACAACGACTATCAAGACAAGCAGTCTACTTCATCTCCACAAGAAACCTTTAATTCAAATGACAATATCCATGACGAGTTGATCATCAAAGCAATGATTGCCGCCGCGAAAGCTGATGGCCACGTCGATAATGAAGAGATGGAGCGTATTGAATCCACTCTTACTCAAGCAGGGGCCAATACCCAACTTCAGCAATTGATTCACAGTGAGCTCAACAAGCCACTCGACCCAGGTGAAATAGCAAGGCTTGCTCAATCACCACAGCAGGCCTCAGAGGTGTATCTAGCCTCTTTGATTGTGGTTGATGAACAAAACTTTATGGAAAAGGCTTATCTTCAAGAGCTAGCAAAGCAACTCCAGCTCGCCCCAGAGGTCACCTTCCAGCTAGAGCAACAACTGCAAACCAATTAATTTGGTTAGGTTTTGAACACGTCGTCGTACGCTTTGCGTTAGGACAAGCTTACGCTTTGAGTTTCACAATTTGAGTGTGTATATTTGAGAGCAGTTATCATTTATCGGAGTATAAGCCATGCAAGTATACGGCTGTTGTGAATTAGTTCGCGAACTGTACGCACAGATTGGAAGCGGTGATCAAGCCTATGTCCCACAAGCTATTTCATGCGCAGTAAGAGCGTTAAACGACATCGCTGCGGATGAGTCTTTGCCTAAAGAGGCTCGTGAAAAAGCAGCATTTTCGGCAGCAAACTTGCTGATCTCAGATTTTGAGGATAAGTAATGAACTTAGCCAACTTTGAATCAATGGATCCTGTCATGTTGATGAGTATCGTCAACATGAAGCTACGTGATGACTTCGGCGGTGATTTAGACAAGCTTGTTGCTTTCTTTGACATTGATAAATCAGCGCTAGAAACCAAGTTGGCCTCTGCTGGATTTGATTTCTTACCTGAAGCTGGTCAGTTCCGGTAATCTGTCGTTGATTAGATACAAAAAAACCGCCTCGCTGGCGGTTTTTTACTGAATGACGACTTATCACTCTTCTTCGAAGAAATCGTCTTCATCGTCAAGTTCAGCTTGCGCTGCAGCTGCGCGTTTCGCTTCTTCGTAACGTGCTTTCTTCTCAGCGGCTTCTTGAGCTAGTCGCTCTTCACGTTCGATACGAACTTTACGTGCTTCACCTTTACGCTCGTTACGTACAGCTTGGTTTTGAATAAAACCTGCTAGTTCTTTTTCAGCCCACTCTTGTGCTGCTGATTCAGTTTCAAAGCCAGTTTCACGTTTTGATACTGACGTTTTACGTGAAGTCACTTGGCGAGTGATCTCTGCACACCAACCGTTACGCTTTTCAGTAACACGAATGGCAAATTTTTTGTTGTTCGACATTTTCATTTCCTAAGGGATTCTAATGGAATATTGAGGGATTTAGCCATCCCTTGGCAAGCGCGGTATTAGAGCGCAAAAAGTGGCTGTTGGCTATTAGTTTTTCAAAAATAGAGCCGGATAACTGGATAACTGGATAACTGGATAACTGGATAACTGGATAACTGGATAACTGGATAACTGGATAACTGGATAACTGGATAACTGGATAACTGGATAACTGGATAACTGGATAACTGGATAACTGGATAACTAAAGTTGCTCTGTTGTGGTTGAGGAGTCAACTCTCTTTTCCACAAGGGCGCAGCCCGATCCCGTTTTCCAGCAGCGAAGCGATCCATAGGACGAAGTCCGTTCCCGCTTCCCGATTCTAAAAAAGAAAGCGCTGGCCTTTCAACCAGCGCTTCACTATTTACAGTGTAGAGAACAAATCTCGGCTTAATTAGCCTACGTTCTTACGTGCGTTTTGGAACATACGCATCCAAGCACCGTTCTCACCCCAACCTTCAGGAGACCAAGAGTTCGCGACTGTACGGAATACACGCTCAGGGTGTGGCATCATGATCGTCACACGGCCATCTTGAGTCGTTAGACCTGTGATTGCGTTTGGCGAACCGTTCGGGTTGTTCGGGTATTGCTGCGTTGGGTTACCGTGATTATCCACGTAACGAACCGCAACCGTACCTGAAGCTTCAATCGCTGCTAGGTGGTCAGCATCACGCACTTCTACGCGGCCTTCGCCGTGAGACACTGCGATTGGCATACGAGAACCTGCCATGCCGTCGAAGAATACAGAGTCAGACTTCTGAACTTCCACTAGGCTGAAGCGAGCTTCAAAACGCTCAGATTCGTTACGCACGAATCGTGGCCATAGGTCTGCACCTGGGATTAGCTCTTTCAGGTTTGATAGCATCTGACAGCCGTTACACACACCTAGAGAGAAAGTATCTTCACGCTGGAAGAAGCCTTGGAACTGATTACGAGCTTGCTCGTTGAACAAAATAGATTTCGCCCAACCTTCACCCGCACCTAGTACGTCACCGTAAGAGAAACCACCACAAGCCACTAAGCCCTGGTACTCTTCTAGAACGGCTTGACCTGTTAGGATGTCGCTCATGTGAATATCAGTTGCTTCAAAGCCAGCACGGTCAAATGCCGCCGCCATCTCAACGTGAGAGTTAACGCCCTGCTCACGTAGAATTGCCATCTTAGGCTTAGCACCTTTAGCAATGTAAGGTGCTGCAATGTCTTCGTTCACATCGAAGCTTAGCTTAACGTTCAAACCTGGGTCAGAGTTGTCTTTCTTCGCTTCGTGCTCTTGGTCAGCACATGCCGGGTTATCACGTAGACCTTGCATCTTGTGCGTTGTCTCTGCCCAGATAGTACGTAGTTCAGTACGGTTACGCTCAAGAACTACTGTCTCACCAGAAGTAATCACTAGCTCATCAGACGCTTCTACAGAACCGATTACGTGTGAACACGCTTCTAGGCCATTTGCTGCTAGCGTAGACAGTACAGAGTCTAGGTAATCGTTCTTAACCTGAAGTACTGCGCCTAGCTCTTCGTTGAATAGCGTAGCTAGAGCATCATCACCTAGGTCAGCGATGTCAGCTTTAACGCCACAGTGACCTGCGAATGCCATCTCAGCTAAAGTAACGAATAGACCGCCATCACCCTTATCGTGGTAAGCCACTACTTGATCGTTCGCAACTAGAGTTTGAACGCCTTCGTAGAAACCTTTTAGCTGCGCAGCGTTATCTACGTCTGCTGGCTTATCACCAAGCTGCTTGTAAACCTGTGCTAATGCAGTTGCGCCTAGACGGTTTTGACCGTTACCTAGGTCGATAAGAACAAGGCTAGTGTCGCCTTTGTCGGTACGAAGCTGAGGAGTGATTGTCTTACGCACATCTTCAACACGAGCAAACGCAGTGATGATTAGAGATAACGGAGACGTGACTTCTTTCTGCTCGCCATTCTCTTCCCATTTGGTCTTCATCGACATTGAGTCTTTACCTACAGGGATAGTTAGACCAAGAGCTGGACATAGCTCTTCACCTACCGCTTTCACCGCTTCGTAAAGACCTGCATCTTCACCAGGATGACCTGCTGGAGACATCCAGTTGGCAGACAGTTTAATATGTTTGATATCACCGATGTTTGTCGCTGCGATGTTCGTGATCGCTTCACCAACCGCTAGACGAGCTGAAGCACCGAAGTCTAGTAGAGCCACTGGCGTACGCTCACCCATCGACATCGCCTCACCATGGTATGTGTCGTAACTTGCTGCTGTTACTGCGCAGTTTGCTACTGGCACCTGCCATGGACCAACCATTTGATCACGCGCTACTAGGCCTGTTACCGTGCGGTCACCGATCGTGATAAGGAATGTTTTCTCTGCAACCGTAGGTAGACGTAGAACGCGTTCTGCTGCTTCGTTTAGCTCAATGCCGTCACGGTTAACTGCAGGGTTATTCGCTTTTAGCGTCTTCGCATCACGGTGCATCTTAGGCGTCTTACCTAAAAGCACATCCATAGGCATGTCGATTGGCGTGTTGTCGAAGTGTGAATCTTCAAGTTTCAGTTCACGTTCTTCCGTTGCCACACCCACTACCGCGTATGGTGCGCGCTCACGCTTACAGATCGCATCGAATACTTCCATGTTCTCTGGCGCAACCGCCATTACGTAACGTTCTTGAGATTCGTTACACCAGATCTCAAGTGGGCTCATACCCGGTTCGTCGTTTGGAACATCACGCAGTTGGAAGATACCGCCACGCTCGCCATCGTCTACAAGCTCTGGAAGTGCGTTAGAGATACCGCCCGCGCCCACATCGTGGATGAATGCGATTGGGTTCTCGTCGCCAAGCTGCCAACAACGGTCGATCACTTCCTGACAACGGCGCTCCATTTCTGGGTTTTCACGCTGTACTGAAGCAAAATCTAAATCTTCTGCTGATTGACCAGACGCCATTGAAGATGCTGCACCGCCACCAAGGCCGATGTTCATTGCAGGACCACCAAGAACGATTAAGCTTGCACCGACTGGGATCTCTTTCTTCTGTACGTGCTCGTCACGGATATTACCCATACCACCAGCAATCATGATTGGCTTGTGGTAACCACGAACTTCTTCGCCAGCGTGAGAGTTCACTTTTTCTTCGTAAGTACGGAAGTAACCAAGTAGGTTTGGACGACCAAATTCGTTGTTGAACGCCGCGCCACCAAGTGGGCCTTCTAGCATGATATCTAGTGCGTTAACGATGCGACCTGGCTTACCGAAGTCTGTTTCCCATGGCTGTTCAAAACCAGGAATACGTAGGTTAGATGTCGTGAAACCAACTAGACCGGCTTTTGGCTTACCGCCAATACCTGTTGCGCCTTCGTCGCGGATTTCACCACCAGAACCTGTAGATGCGCCCGGCCAAGGAGAGATAGCTGTTGGGTGGTTGTGCGTTTCCACCTTCATTAGGATGTGCGCTTTCTCTTGGTTGTAACCGTACTGGCGAGTTTCTGGGTTCGGGAAGAAACGACCTACATCAGAGCCCACCATAACTGCTGCGTTATCTTTGTACGCAGACAGCACGTTTTCTGGTGTGGTTTCAAATGTGTTCTTGATCATCTTAAACAGAGACTTCTCTTGCTTAACGCCGTCGATAGTCCAGTCTGCGTTGAAGATCTTGTGACGACAGTGCTCCGAGTTCGCCTGTGCAAACATCATCAGTTCGATGTCTGTTGGGTTACGATCTAGCTTGTTGACGAACGCGTCGTAAAGGTATTCGATTTCGTCATCAGCAAGTGCAAGACCTAGGGTAACGTTTGCGTTTTCAAGCGCAGCACGGCCGCCTTTAAGTAGGTCAACATCCGCCACTGGTGCTGGTTCAGCCACTTGGAAAAGTGCTTGTGCAGATTCAAAATCAGTGAAAACCACTTCCATCATGCGGTCGTGAAGAATTGCTTTAAGCTCGACTAATTGAAGCTCTGTCAGTTCAGCAGACGTTTCAATGTAATAAGCCGTACCACGCTCTAGACGAACCACTTTATCTAGACCACAGTTATTAGCAATGTCAGTCGATTTTGAAGACCAAGGTGAGATAGTACCAGGACGAGGAGTAGCAAGCAGAAGAAGACCTTCTGGCTCGTGCTCTTCAATTGTTGGACCGTAAGTCAGTAGTTTTTCTAGTTTCTCAACTTCAGACGCATCTAAGTCTGTCGTTAGATCAGCAAAGTGTGCAAACTCAGCGTAAATACCTGTTACAGGTAGGCCTAGTTCACGACAAAGCTCTAGAAGCTTGTTAACACGAAATTCAGATAGAGCTGGGGAGCCACGAAAAATTCTCATGCGCTTAGGTCTCTTATGCAATTGATTAAAGTGATATTGGAATAAATTCAGTGGGTTACTGTATTTCCTTCGAAGCTATTCCCGAAGGTTTTTCAAACCTATGCCGATTCCACCTCTTTGATGCGAGCGCATTATATAGCAATTGTTTTTGTGATGTAACACCAAAAGCAACCGTTTGCGTCATTTTTTTTGTCAATTTTGAAATACAGCAAGATTGAGAATTTAAGAACTCTTATCTCGCCGAATCACTGATTGGCTTGCCTTGTTATGACACTTTGATATAAATGCCGTACTGGATGTATGAGATCGTCGTTAATGAAGAAGTATTATATAAGTCACTTTAAGTCACTGAGCCTAGTTATGTTTGCAGCTTTGCTACTCTCTGGCTGCCAAATAGAATCTGAACCTAAAAGTGAACTCGACTTAATTAAAGAGC
Organism: Vibrio tubiashii ATCC 19109; assembly: GCF_000772105.1. NCBI lineage: Bacteria > Pseudomonadati > Pseudomonadota > Gammaproteobacteria > Vibrionales > Vibrionaceae > Vibrio > Vibrio tubiashii. Next base: position 834,089 of record NZ_CP009354.1, on the reverse strand, counting down.
GTGGCGTCCTGCGCGTGGGCACACTCAATAATCAACTATCGTATTACATTGGCCCAGACGGCCCAGCGGGTCTTGACTATGAACTGGCGCGCGAGTTTGCCAACGAATTGGGCGTTCAACTTGAAATGAAGCCTGCTTATCGTATCTCTAGCCTTTACCCTGCGCTAGAAAAAGGAGAGATCGACATCATTGCCGCCGGGCTTAGCCAATCTCCAGAAAGGCTTAAAAACTTCCGCCCCGGCCCTGCTTACTATTACGTAAGCCAACAAGTGGTCTACAAAAAAGGCAACTGGCGTCCAAGAAACTTAAAGCAGTTACTGGCAAAACAAGCTGAATTGATTGAGAAAAATGAAGGGAAAGACGTTCTGAGTATTGTTGGAGATTCTCACTTCAATAAGACTCTGACCGACATTCAGGCTCAGCATCCAGATTTTTCTTACTATATCGACCCAAATGCTGACGTTAACGATCTGCTTAAAGCCGTCTCTCAAGGCGAACTTAGATTCACGGTCGCGGACTCGGTCGAGGTTTCGTTATCACAGCGCATTTACCCTGACATTGCGTTAGCATTCGAACTGACTGAAGACCAACCTATCTCGTGGTTCTTGCGCCCTTCTCAGGATGAAAGCTTATATGGCTTATTGATTGAGTTTTTCGGTGCGGTTAATCAATCCGGCCACTTAGCTTCTTTAGAAGAGAAATACATTGGTCACATTGGCAGCTTTGATTACGTCGATACCCGTGCCTTCATTCGTGCGCTCGATTCCAAACTGCCTAAATGGTCGCCTTTATTTAAGAAGTATTCTGATGAGTTTGATTGGCGCTTAGTCGCGGCATTGGCTTACCAAGAGTCTCACTGGAATCCGGTGGCAAAATCGCCGACTGGTGTACGCGGTATGATGATGCTGACCTTGCCAACGGCAAAGAGTGTTGGAGTGACTAACCGTCTCGATCCTGAGCAATCGGTACGCGGCGGTGTTGAATACCTGCGTAGAATGGTCGATCGCATTCCTGATTCGATTGAAGAGCATGAAAAGATCTGGTTTGCGCTGGCTTCATATAACGTGGGTTATGGGCATATGATGGATGCGAGACGCCTAACCAAACGTCAAGGGGGTAACCCAGATGCGTGGTCCGATGTAAAAGATCGTCTGCCACTGCTGCGTCAAAAGAAATACTACAGCCAAACTCGCTATGGTTTTGCCCGCGGTGATGAAGCGCGTAATTACGTAGAAAATATCCGTCGCTATTACCAAAGTATCATTGGTCATGTTGAGCAGCAGACAACGTCTAGCGACGACGTAAGCATAGACGACCTTACTGTAATCCAAGTGCCTGAAACCGCACTCTCAGATGCAATGCCTATCTCAGCGGCAGAGCCTGTTTCTGCAAGTGAAAGCACCAACGAATAGTCACTCTTAAGAGCGCAATTTTGTTTAAAGATTGCGCTCTTGAATTTCCTCTCCTTCGCCCACATATAATATCGTGTCGAAGATTACTTGCGAACTTTCTTAAAATCGTAACAATGAGCAGGTATAAGACGTTAACCGTCTGAATATCAGTTACCTTCGATACCGTTCGTGATTGATTTTATTTTAACCACAATAGGAGGTTGTTTTATGCAAAGACGTAAAATGCAGTCAAAACGCCTTAATAAAACCGTTGCCGCAAACCGCCGTAAGCGTATGTTAAGCAACAATAAGAAAAAGGTGATTGCACGTCACCGCGCATTTATGCAGTTAATCGCTGTATAAACCCAGAGAGCAAACATCTTAGCTAAGATGTTTGCTTGAAAACCTACTGGCCCCTCTGCTGCAACTTTCTCGCTTTTTTACGCTGCGCTTTTTGCTCCTTACGACGACGTCTAAAAAATGTCTGTAACTGAATACGACACTCATCTTCTAGTAGGCCATATTCAACATCCGCATAGTGGTAAGCCGCTTGGTGTTCAAATAGATTCAACACACTTCCTGCTGCCCCTGCTTTGAGATCGCGCGCCCCAAATACGATTCGTTTGACTCGACTATGTAGAAGTGCGCCTGCGCACATAGGGCATGGCTCTAAAGTGACATACAGCGTCGTGTCCAACAAACGGTAGTTCTGCAACGCTTGCCCAGCTTTACGTAAGGTCTGCATTTCGGCGTGAGCCGTCGCATCATGCTCACCGATGGATTGGTTCCACCCCTCAGCAATCACTTCGCCCTCTTTTACCAGTACAGCGCCAACAGGCACTTCACCTTCAGCTTCTGCTTTTTCGGCAAGCTTAAGTGCCAAGCGCATAAAATGATGATCTTGTTCAGAAAATTGTGGGGCTTCTTGCTCAGTAGACACTATGTTTGCTCGCAGCATTAATTTGGGGGATGGATTATAGCGTTTCAAATCGAGTATAACAAAACGCCCAGCATTTTAAGCTGGGCGTTGTGAATAGAGAGCTCGGAAAGATTAAAAACCTAACGGTAAACCAAAGGTAAAGAAACCAATCAATACTGCCGACCACAGAGTCAAGAAAGCGACAGAGTATGGCACCATAATGGCAATCACGTCACCAAATGTCAGCTCAGGTTTGTACTTACGCATAAAGGCCAGTACCACACCCGCATAGCTCATCATTGGTGTAATGATGTTGGTTGAAGAGTCAGCAACACGGTAAGCCGCGGTGACTAAGTCTGGCGTCATGTTCGGGTTAACTTGATACAGCATAGGAACGAAAATTGGACCAAGCAGCATCCACTTTGATGTTAGGCCACCTACAAACAAGTTAATCACAGCAGTAGTTAGAATAAAGCCAAGCAGCATTAACGCTGGGAACTGTTGCAGGCCCAGTGACTGTAAGAAAGTCGCGCCTAGGTAGGTCACATAAGTGCCTAAACCTGAGTAGCTAAGTAGCGCTAAGAAGTTGTAACAGAAGAAGGTCAGCACTAACACATAACCCATGGTGTTCATCTGCTTAACCATCGCACTTACAACATCTTGCAACTTCTTGAACTTGCCTGTTGCCACACCAAAACACAGACCAACAACCGCAAACACTAAAGAGATAAGAAGGATGATGTTATCTAGGTAAGGGGTTACCTCTTTTCCTGCGTCATTGGTGTAAGTCGCTAATGGGCCAATCGCCAAGCCGTAGATCGCAGCTAGAGTCGCTACTAGGCCGACACCCGCCCAACGCAGGCCTTTTTGCTCTTTCTCCGTAAGTTCAAACTCATCAAAGTTTACCTCCTCAGGCAGTTGATAAGACATCTTTTCCAGACGAGGAGTGATAAAGCGAGTAGTCACCCAAGCACCTACTGCAGCAAGCAAGAAGGTGGACACTAAGACGAAGAAATAGTGCATCGTCGCAGGGTTGAGCTCTTCACCGTTGCGACCAACGAAAGGAACGTTTTGTGATTCAGCAAAGATCTTCGCGTTTACACCTAAAACGACATCGACAGGTGTCGCTGGAAGTAAGTTAGCACTAAAACCTGCTGATACACCTGCAAACGCCGCTGCCATACCAATCAATGGGTTTTTGCCTAGTCCTGCGTAAAGTAGACCCGCAAGAGGAATCAGCACTAAGTAGCCTGCATCCGCCGCAATAGAACTCATGATGCCAAGGAAGACAACCAACAGTGGAAGTAAGCGGTCACTAATCTTTAGACCTACTTTTTTAATGACCGCAGTCAATAGACCAGAGTTTTCCGCAATACCAACACCTAGCATCACAATCAAGATAACGCCAAGGACACCATGACCAAATGCTAGCCAGTTTTGCAGTAGAGCGTTCTCAAACATCCAACGGAAATTTTCCGCCGCTAACATGTTCTTAATTGAGAACTCAACGGCCTCCCCGCCCTTGCCGATGGTTTCAAAGCTTACGCCATCCATCAATCCGGTAATGACCAGAGAAAACGCAAACAAGAACATGAAAATAATCACTGGATCTGGGATTTTTTTACCAGCACGCTCAATGAAACCTAAAACCCCTGAAGGCTTGGTTTCTTGCGCTGCAACTTCACTCATAGATGACACCCTAAACTTTTAACTGAGTCACATTTAATAAATTGGGCGGGCACATTAACAAACAGAATATAGGGTGTAAAACCGCGCTAAGAAGAGTGAGCAAGATAAAAAACCATAGTAAATGGCTATAACAAGACAATAGGCCAACGCGCAACATTCAGATCTGTTATTAATGTTATACAAAATCGATTTAATAGAATTAACAACCAATAAAAATTAATTTTTACATTTCAAAAACCCAGGAAATAGACATTTGCTGGGTTTATATTCCACTACAAAAACAAAAGCCTCGCTAATTAGCGAGGCTTTGTCATTTAGTGGTCGGTGACCAACAATTACATCGTGTAAGTGTAAGGTGCTTGAATACCTAGAGGGATACCTAGCATCCAGTACGCAACTAGGAAGATAGACCAACCAATCAGCATTGCGATAGAGAATGGCATCATTAGTGAAGCTAGAGTACCGATACCAGTCGACTTCACGTAGCGCTGACAGTAAACCACCACAAGTGGGAAGAAGACCATCAGAGGAGAGATGATGTTCGAAACAGAATCACCAACACGGTAAGCCGCTTGAGACAGTTCTGGTGAAATACCAACTGCCATTAGCATTGGAACTAGGATTGGACCAATCAGAGCCCATTTCGCTGACGCAGAACCGATTAGAAGGTTAACCGCCGCGGTTAGAAGAATCATACCGATGATTGTTGCTTCACCTGGTAGGTTCATCGCTTTCAGGCCTTCAGCACCGTATAGCGCTAGAAGAGTACCAATGTTTGACTGAGCGAACGCCGATAGGAACTGAGCACAGAAGAACGACATTACGATGTAAGCGCCCATGGTCGACATAGTATCTGCCATTGCTTTGATAATATCGTTACTGGTTTTGAACGTACCCGACACTTTACCGTAAACATAACCAGGGATGATAAACAAAATGAAGATCAATGGAACAATCGACTTCATAATTGGTGCTGAGAACGCTGTAATTTCACCTTCTGGAGAACGCAGTGCTGATGTTTCTGGGATCAGAGCAACAACCAATAGAGCGATACCCGCAAGCATAGCCCAACCTGCGTAACGGAACGCTTTTGACTCTAGCTCAGTGAATGAACCTAGATCCGGTGCTTTTTCTGCATCTTCATCCACTGGTGTATTAGCTAGACGAGGTTCAATGATTTTCTCAGTAACATACCAACCAATCGCTACGATGATGACTGAAGAAATACCCGTGAAGAAAATGTTCGCCAGTGGGTTAACTACGTACTCAGGGTCAAGAACTTGTGCTGCTGTTTGCGTGAAACCTGCTAATAGTGGATCAATACCTGAAGGGATAAAGTTAGCAGAGAAACCACCTGATACACCAGCAAACGCCGCTGCGATACCTGCTAGAGGGTGACGACCAGCTGCGTGGAAAATGATACCACCAAGAGGAATAACCAGTACGTAGCCCGCATCTGCTGCAGTGTGCGATACGATTGCTACAAGGATTAGCATTGGTGTAAGAAGCTTAGCTGGTGTGAAGTTAAGCATTTTCTTCAGGCCAGTTGTAATGAAGCCAGAAGAGTCAGCAACACCAACACCTAGCATCGCTACAAGCACGATACCTAGTGGTGCAAAACCAGTAAAGGTAGTAACCATGTTCGCTAGAAAGCTTGCTAGAGATTCGCCAGTCAGAAGGTTGTTGATTGCAAGCGCTTCACCCGAACGTGGATTAATAAGGTCGAACGTGAAGTTAGAAAGAAGGGCAGATGCACCCCATGTAATGATCAGTGCCCAAAAGAACAGGATGGCAGGATCTGGGATCTTGTTACCCGCTCGTTCAATAAAGTTTAGGAAGCGGTCCATACCACTAGGCTTTGGTGACGGAGCTTTATTAATTGCTTGGTTACTCATGGTAACTCCATATGTGATGTTGTCGCGGTAGACCTTTATGCATTTATTATGTCGGTCTATTTTTCACCAAGTATTTTAGTGAATCCACTCTAATAAAGCACAACAATCTAGAGGTTTTTCCATAATTGGAGACATATTTTGCAAAAACGCCATCTACGTGCAACAAAGTCAAAACACAAACACTCGAGATTACTAAACAATAATGAAACCAAAATGCAAAATATAACGTATGCAGGTTAGTAAAATAGATCTACCAATTCACAATATGAATCTATCTGCTTATAAATTCACCATCTCTCGCAATCATTGTGTTAAGAGTTAATTGATGGGGCTCTCCTAGACGATCTTGCCACTGTGCGGTTATCGTTATCTGTTTAAGAGAAGAGGAAAGTTCAGCAGATGGCGTACTAATTTGCCAAACAAGCTGATATGAATGTAGAGAGTCTGAACCACTGCTTATCAAATCGAAATCTGCCACCGCGACGCCAGACTGACTTGGGTCTGCACCTCGGGTACGAAACCACTCCAGTTTATTTTCTATCAGGTTTAATCCTTCAATACTCTTAATCGCAAAATCACTTCTTTGCTCGATGTAAACCTGTAACTTAACCAAAGCTAGACTCGCAATACCGATCAGCAACAAGGCAATTAGCACTTCCAATAAAGTAAAGCCTCGCCGACTATTGCCCATACCAGCCTCCGGGATACCAAGCAAACGCTTTACGCCCCTCAATAGGGTTATTCGCCGCTGAATAATCTAAGTCATAGGAGCCTTTCAGTACAACTTCCCCACCCGGCGCATCAAAGTGCAACCCACCTTTGGGATGAAATGATCCGTTATCAAAATAGACAGTATGACTACTCAGCCAAGCCTGAATAGAACTTTTAAAACTGACTGCATTCCAATAATCATTCAGACTCGACACGCTAAAGTCTAATGACGACATGTCCACTAAGTGATAGAAAGATCCGGCAAATACATTTGAACCTGTCGAAGAGAAAATACCATTCTCTACCACTAGTGACGAAGGCCAAGCAATGTTCAAAGGAGTGGTGATGATGCAGTGCCCTTCTATCCATAGCCTGTTATTGGTCGATGTTAAGTGGCTATTAATCACATCAGCGCAGTTGTGGCCGTCAGAAACAGTCGCTAACGAGATCACCTGATATTGCAGCTTAGCGCGCGCAATATTTTCAGCGTTTTTCGCCATATTAAAGTAATTGTGAAACGTATTAAGCTGCGAGTCTTGCTGGTAATCGTTTTTAAACAAGTTGCCAGTTTCAGAGGTGCTTTGGTTGCTAGAAAGAGAAGTTTTGTACTCTGGAGCGCACTCGCCATTAAATCCTGAATAGGGGCCGTTAACCATAGGCGCGCTGGTCGACAATGTTCCTGTGCTTCCCCCGGTTTCATACGCCACTTTAGAGAGATACCTCACCGCCACGCAGTCATAAAAACCATCAGATCGAACCTCTCTTGGCGCATCTGGAGCAATATCGATGCTCCCAATCAAACGTAAATCCGCTGTCGATTGTATTGCGCCCATACCACTCACCTCACTGTGATGAAAACGGCGATTAATTCGATAGTTTTCACTGTCGGCGTGTACTAGGTAGTTGTCTTCGCTGAGCGGTTCGATATAAAGCGCTTCTAGTTGCAAGGTTTCTTTACATACATCATTAAGCAAGGTGTTAGCCGCAGAAGAAAGCGCGTTAAGCTGATCCGGAAATGCATTTACATAAGCGTAGGCGCATTCTACACCCGCTTCAGATTGCCAGTGAGCCTGCCTAACCTTCACTTCGTTTTGTGCTCGTTTAATCTGATAAAACAGAACTTTATAGCTAGTTAACCCGACTAACAAAGCCGTGACCAAAACAACGCTGGTAATAAGTAGAGTCGCAAACCCTCTTTCAATGGTGCGCCTCATTGCCAGTTCCTAAGTAACGCAGTGAGATTGGATTGATAAGTTATCTCAGTGTCAGAAAGAAGGTGCGCATGGATTGATATGGTCACCATTCGCGTCTCCGCCTCGCCACCTTTGACCACTTCTTTATTGAGCGAAAACTCTGTCACAGATATTTGTTTAGGGTTAAACAAATTAAAACAGTAACCTCCGAGCCCAGATGAAGAAGCGGAGGAAATTGAGAGAGGCTCGCTAGTGTGCTTTTCGCACAGCTTGAGTGAGTCTCCTAGCTCTATGGTTTCTGACTCTTCACGTTTATAGACGACATTGCGAAATGAAGCGCTTCCCGTAGAAGCGATGCGGTAAACATAGCCAAGTACCCCTAGCTCATTGTCGATATAAAGATGAGAAGTCGCTCCAGACAACTGGGCAGGGATAGCTGCAATGCCATTAAAACCTGCTCGGTGAATGTCCTCTTTTATTTGCAATAGGGTACTCGATAGGTTTTGCGCAAGCAGCAATTGCTTTCCTCTCTCGGTGGCGAGCTTTTGTCCGCTAGTAAATACCGTTCCGATAACTCCAATCGCCATAACTCCCATGATCGAAGCGATCAGGAGCTCGACTAGACTTGCCCCACGTTGACGACAATTACGCACAGTTGGGAAAACCATAACTACTTTCACTTAGCGCGCAGAGCATGATTCGGTTACCCGCGTAGGAACTTTTTACAATCAGCGCTTGGCTAGCGTGACCTTCGGGGTAGAAGCTCAAGCTACCATCTTTAATTCGACCGCGCAGACCATCGAATTTGATTCTATCTGCGGTATAAGTCCAATCGAGTTGTAAGTCTTTAAATGAAGTGCCCTGTAAGAATAGAATTTTGTTGCCCTCTCCTCTGGTGTCTGAATCTGTCAGTGTCACCGTCCAATCTTTGGCTAAAACTGGCGAAGAAGTGAAGGTAAAATGCGCCCATAAATCACGGTTTCTCCAAATCGCTTCAGAACGGGCTTGGTTTAAAAAACCATTGAGCTCGTTGGCTGCTCTGAGCATTTGACTATTGAGATGGAGATTATGAAAACTGGGTACAGCGACTGAAAGTATTACAGCCAACACCAGCATCGTGATTAATAGCTCTAACAGAGTAAACCCGCGAGACATTTCCCAAATTCCTATGCAAAGTCAAATGTAAAGAAGTTTCCAACTTGAAGACATGCTAGCAGCTTAGAAAAATAGGCGAACAACCTGATAGGAAGCATTCGAAATGATTCGAAAAAAGTTATGTAATTCAAGAAAATATCGAGTAAAAGCAATGACACTTGTCGAATTGATGCTCGCTTTAGCCATTATCTCGATAGTCGCGGCAATCGCGTATCCAAGCTATCAAAGCCACTTACTCAAGGCACATCGGACTGCTGCACTGGCGGATCTAGCCAAGATTCAGATCGAACTCGAACAGCACTATTCTGGGAGTTACCAATCGGCAGCAACATCGGTGTTATCTGGAGGGAGGTGTAGATTCTGCACCTTAGATACTGAGCATTTCACTGTGTCTATTTCTGCCACAGCGTCTGCATATACTATCAAGGCAGAACCTATCGGCGCGCAGTTAAAGGATCAGTGTTCCGACAATCACTATAACCAACTGACCATCAATCAAACAGGTGAAATGACGCCACCCAATTGTTGGCAATAAAAAAGCCTGCTGAGAAGCAGGCTTTCAAAATCTTAGTGCTAAAGTTAGCTAGTTAGGTCATCAAAGAACTTCTTCACACCGTTGAAGAAGCCTTCTGATTTTGGCTTATGTTTCGTTGCCGCTTCACCACCACAAGACTCTTCAAATTCTTTTAGCAGATCTTTCTGACGCGAGCTAAGGTTTACTGGCGTTTCGACAACTAGTTTAACAATCAGATCGCCAACACCACCGCCACGAACACCTTTGACACCTTTACCACGCATACGGAACATGCGACCAGTTTGGGTCTCTGTTGGAACTTTAAGGTTTACACGACCATCAAGTGTTGGCACTTCAACTTCACCACCCAGTGCTGCCATAGCAAAGCTCACAGGTACTTCACAGTAAAGGTTGTTGCCATCACGCTCAAAGATATGGTGCTCTTTGACATGAACTTGAACGTACAGGTCACCCGCCGGAGCGCCATGCTCTCCCGCTTCACCTTCACCAGAAAGACGAATACGATCGCCCGTATCTACGCCAGCTGGGATCTTAACGTTAAGGGTCTTAGTCTTCTGCTTACGACCTTGTCCATGACATACATTACATGGGTCTTTAATGATCTTGCCTTTACCATGACAGGTAGGACAGGTTTGTTGAACCGCAAAGAAACCTTGACGCATCTGAACCTGACCATGGCCATGACAGGTGCCACAAGTTTCCGCAGAAGTGCCTTTCTTAGCGCCGCTACCTTCACAGCTGTCACAGTGAACCAGCGTTGGTACTTCAATCTCTTTAGATACACCACGAACCGCTTCTTCAAGTGACAGTTCCATGTTGTAACGAAGGTCAGCACCGCGCTGAGCACGATGACCACCGCCACCACGACGACCGCCACCGAAGATATCACCGAACACATCACCAAAGATGTCACCGAAATCAGCACCGCCACCACCAAAGCCGCCGCCGCCCATACCGCCTTGTTCAAAAGCAGCATGACCGTATTGGTCATAAGCAGCTTTCTTTTGCGGATCGAGAAGAATTTCGTACGCTTCTTTTACTTCTTTAAACTTTTCTGCTGCGCTTTCATCGCCCTGGTTACGGTCTGGGTGGAATTTCATCGCTAGGCGCTTGTAGGCCTTTTTAATATCACGCTCTGATGCATCGCGGCTTACGCCTAATACTTCGTAAAAATCACGTTTTGACATGTTCTTCGTCACCAATGTAGTACTGCAAACGGAGGATGGGAATCACACCGCTTGGTGTTTGTATCATTCTAGATAAAGATTCGAGATTCGAGATTCGAGATTCGAGATTCGAGATTCGAGATTCGAGATTCGAGATTCGAGATTCGAGAACCATTATCTAGACTGACATCTTAGTTACAAACATACGGGCGTATGAGTTTCCTCAAACGCCCGCAAGAAATTAAATTAAGTATGTCGAATCAAGAATTACTTCTTGCCGTCTTCCTTAACTTCTTCAAACTCAGCATCAACTACGTCATCTTGTTGAGGCTGTGCTTGTTCTGCACCAGCTTCAGCGCCTTGCTGTGCTTGAGCTTGCTGTTGAGCGATTTCCATTAGCTTTTGAGCTGCTGCCATAAGTGCTTGAACTTTAGCGTCGATCGCTTCTTTGTCTTCGCCCTTACGTGCTTCTTCTAGCTCAGAGATAGCTGCTTCAATCTTCTCTTTCTCGTCAGCTGGAAGTGCATCACCTGCTTCTTCCACTTGCTTACGAGTACCGTGAATCATTTGGTCAGCTTGGTTACGTGCAGTAGCTAGCTCTTCGAACTTCTTGTCCGCTTCTTTGTTAGCTTCTGCTTCTTGTACCATTTTCTCGATATCTTCGTCGCTTAGACCGCCAGAAGCTTGGATAGTGATCTTCTGCTCTTTACCAGTCGACTTATCTTTCGCAGATACGTGTAGGATACCGTCCGCATCTAGGTCGAAAGTTACTTCGATTTGAGGCATACCACGTGGTGCTGGCTGAATACCTTCTAGGTTGAATTGACCTAGAGACTTGTTGTACATCGCCTGCTTACGCTCACCTTGAAGAACGTGGATAGTAACCGCATTCTGGTTGTCTTCTGCTGTAGAGAAAACTTGGTTCGCTTTCGTTGGGATAGTTGTGTTCTTCTCAACTAGCTTAGTCATTACACCGCCCATAGTCTCAATACCTAGAGACAGAGGAGTAACGTCTAGTAGAAGTACATCTTTAACATCACCAGCAAGTACACCACCTTGAACTGCAGCACCCATTGCTACTGCTTCATCAGGGTTCACGTCTTTACGAGCTTCTTTACCGAAGAACTCAGCAACTTTCGCTTGAACCATTGGCATACGAGTCTGACCACCAACTAGGATAACGTCAGTAATGTCGTTCACAGATAGGTCTGCGTCAGCTAGAGCAACTTTTAGAGGCTCAAGAGAACGTTGAACTAGGTCTTCAACTAGAGATTCTAGTTTCGCACGAGTCACTTTAACGTTCATGTGCTTAGGACCAGTCGCATCTGCAGTTACGTAAGGTAGGTTTACGTCTGTTTGAGAAGTAGAAGAAAGCTCAATTTTCGCTTTTTCTGCTGCTTCTTTAACACGCTGCATTGCTAGAGGATCGTTCTTAAGATCGATACCTTGCTCTTTCTTGAACTCTTCAACTAGGTAGTTGATCATGCGGTTATCGAAGTCTTCACCACCTAAGTGAGTGTCACCGTTAGTTGCTAGTACTTCGAACGTTTTCTCGCCTTCAACTTCGTCAATCTCGATGATAGAGATATCGAATGTACCACCACCAAGGTCGTATACAGCGATAGTGCGGTCACCGCCTTGCTTGTCTAGACCGTATGCTAGAGCTGCAGCTGTTGGTTCGTTGATGATACGTTTAACTTCTAGACCTGCGATACGGCCAGCATCTTTAGTTGCTTGACGCTGAGCATCGTTAAAGTAAGCAGGTACTGTGATAACTGCGCCAGTTACTTCCTCACCTAGGAAGTCTTCTGCAGTTTTCTTCATTTTCTTTAGGATTTCAGCAGAAACCTGAGGAGCTGCCATTTTCTGGCCTTGCGCTTCTACCCAAGCATCACCGTTGTCAGCCTTAACGATTTTGTAAGGCATGATTTCGATGTCGCGCTGAACTTCTTCGTCTTCGAAACGACGACCAATAAGACGCTTAATTGCAAATAGCGTGTTAGTTGGGTTAGTAACTGCTTGACGTTTTGCAGGTTGACCTACTAGCGTTTCACCGTCTGTGTAACCAATTACCGATGCAGTGGTGCGCTCACCCTCTGCGTTTTCAATTACACGTGGTTTGTCGCCGTCTAGTACAGCAACACATGAGTTAGTAGTACCTAAGTCAATACCAATGATTTTACCCATCAGGCTATCTCCGAATAAATTTCTATTTTCGTTTTGCTATATCCCCTATGTGGGGATGGAGAATCGGGTTTCAACCCTTGCTCACAAACAAAAATAATGATGTTTGCTTCTCTATGCCCAATAGATAAGGGCGGCAAATGGCTTTTCAAGGGACGAAGTGAAAAAAAGTTAAAAAAGATTTGGAGAGCTGGAGAGCTGGAGAGCTGGAGAGCTGGAGAGCTGGAGAGCTGGAGAGCTGGAGAGCTGGAGAGCTGGAGAGCTGGAGAGCTGGAGAGCTGGAGAGCTGGAGAGCTGGAGAGCTGGAGAGCTGGAGAGCTGGAGAGCTGGAGAGCTGGATTATTATCTCTTCCAGAGAACAAGTGTCGTCAACTAATTTTAAACTTGCTGAGTTTCTTCATACTATTTTCATGCGATAAAGCGCTCATCAAGGTTTAGGGTGTTTCATTTCTTCAGTGTTCAGAATGAAATATCAAAATTTACATGTGTGGCAAATCAGTTTTGAGCTATGTAAGCAAGTCTACCCAAAAGTTAATCACATAAGCGATTACTCGTTTCGAGATCAAATTAGGCGCTCTTGTATCTCTATCTCAAGTAACATTGCCGAAGGGATGGAAAGAGAAAGCAATAAAGAAACTGCATACTTTTTAAGTGTCGCGAAAGGATCTACAGGAGAATTGAACACTCAACTTCTACTTGCTGCGGAGTTTGGCTATATATCCTTAACTGACCGAGACAAATTATGCGAACAGTGCAATCGTATCGCAAAGATCCTTGCCTCTCTAATAAGAAAATTTCGTACCTAACAGCTCCTTAGTGCCTAGTTTTCTCGTTATCTAGCTTTCCAGTTCTCCATTCTCTTCAACAAAAAAGCGAGCCCTAAGGCTCGCTTTCAAATTCCGACACTTTAATGATTAAGCATTCGCTTGAGCGGGTTTCGCTTCTACTTCTGCTTCTTCTTTGCCGATTTCACCTTCTGTTTTTGCAACGATAGTGTTGACAGCGGTATCGCCCACTACGTTAGAAGATGTACAGAACATATCGTTGATACGGTCAACAGCTGCGATGATTGCAAGACCTTCTGGTGGAAGACCTAGTTGGTGAAGAAGAACGCCGACCATTACAACGCCGCCACCTGGAACACCACCAGCACCGATAGATAGAAGCAAGATAGTAAGACCTAGAGTGAACACATCAGCAGTGTTGATTGGCTGACCAAATGCGTTTGCAACGAAGATAGTCGCTAGTGCGATGTAGATAGACACACCAGACATGTTCATGGTTGCACCTAGTGGTACACCAAAACCTGCTACTGATTTTGAAACGTGTAGTTTCTCAGTCAGAGTACGCATTGTTACAGGGATCGTCGCGTTCGAGCTTGCAGTAGATAGAGAGAATAGGATCTGCTCACGAGTTGCACGTAGGAACGTCTTTGGAGAAGTACCTGTCGCAATGCCTACTGCCATTGGGTAGAAGAAGAAGATCCAGAACACTAGCATTGCCACAACAAGCGCTACATAGCCTGCTACAGACATTAGCGTGTTCGCGTCTAGCGTTGCACCTAGTTGAATCATCAGCGCAAATACGCCGTATGGAGCAAGGCTCATTACAAGACCAACCAGCTTCATCATGATTTCGTTAGCCATCTTGAATGTGCGAATAGCCGGACCACCGCGTGAATCAAGAGCTTGAATAGCAAGACCTGTCAGGATTGCCATGAAGATGATTTGTAGCATGTCACCATTAGCAAACGCTTGAACAGGGTTGCTTGGTACAATGTTAACTACTAGTGAGAAGATATCAGGTGTTTCAGTTGTTGTGAGTTTAACCGTTTCTGAAATCGTACCTGCTAGGTTCGCGTCAGCACCTGGTTGGAAAATCATACCAACTGTAAGCGCCGCAGTAATCGCGATGATGGTGTTAATAATGTATAGAGCAAAGGTTTTACCACCAAGACGACCAAAGGCAGTGATGTCTTTCAGGTCAACAATACCACATACGATTGAAACGTATACCAAAGGTACAACAAGTAACTTGATCAGTGATACGAACATACCGCCCGCGCCTTCAGCAGCGCCTAGAAGGTAAGTATCAAAGATTGCAATCCCGCTAAATAAGTACTGGATCGCAGTACCGATCAGTAGACCAGCAAACAAGCCTACAAAAATCTTGCTTGAAAGCGATTTATCCATCATCCATCTCCAGAATGTTGTGTTTTCAATTTATGGTTTTATAGTTTATTCCGCCAGTTTTTCCGACAGAGTTCGCACATAATACACACAAAGGTTACAAAATAAAGACTTTGTTTACGATAATGTTACAAGTTTCAAATCAGAAATTAATTTTCGGTTAAACTTCATACTAAGAATAATTCACCAAATCAATTATTTATTGAGAGATAACACAACTGGTCTGAGGGGATAAAAAAAGAGAGGCCTAAGCCTCTCTTCTGTTTAAAACACGTTAAGTGTGAAAATTATTTAGCAACCATTACCATTGCAGGGCGAATCACGCGACCGTTAAGCTCGTAACCTTTCTGCATAACAAACATAACCGTATTAGCTTCGTGGTCAGGGCTCTCTTGGATAGACATCGCTTGGTGCATTTCTGGGTTAAACACTTCACCTTCAGGGTTGATCTCTTTTAGACCAAACTTAGAAACCGTGTCTACAAACGTTTTGTGCGTCAGTTCCACACCTTCAAGCAGTGGCTTAACCACTTCGTTTTCAGTGTCAGCGGCTTGAATTGCTCGCTCTAAGTTATCGATAACTGGCAACAGTTCTTCCGCAAACTTGTTTAGAGCGTATTTACGCGCTTTATCGATCTCAGTTTCAGTACGGCGACGCATGTTTTCAACTTCAGCCTTCGCACGTAGCACACCATCTTGCTGTTCCTGAATTTTCGCTTCACTTGTTAGTAGCGCTGCTTCTAGTTGAGCAATCTTAGCGTCTTTCTCATCACCAATATCTTCAAGCTCTGCTTCCGCTTCTTGAGCAGCCGCTTCTACTTTCTCTGCTTCTTCGATGATTTGATCCAGCTCTTCTTCTGTAACTTTGTTTTCTTCGTTGCTCATGATATCTCCAGAATTCAACTTTATTGGTTCCCAACACATCACGTTTATCGTATTGGGATACACAAAAATTCGCATAAATAGCTAACTTGCCATTATTATGGGGATGAAGATTGTCGAATCAAGCCTATTTGGTGCGGAAAACCTATGAAAAAACCTTTTGAAGTGATCGCCATCATTGGTAAACCAAGAGATCAGCAAGCTATAGCGACTCATAGAGAGCTGTATACCTGGCTTCAAAGCGAAGGTTATAAAGTGTATATCGACGATCGATTGAGTGAAATCTTAGATGATATTCCTAGTGACGATTTCGCTAGCCTGATTCAACTTGGGCGCATTGCCGACTTAGCGATCGTCGTCGGTGGTGATGGCAACATGCTAGGCGCTGCGCGTGTCCTCTCTCGCTTTGATATTTCTGTCATAGGTGTAAACAGAGGTAATTTGGGTTTCCTTACCGACCTAAACCCAGAAGATTTCCAAACAGCCTTATCTGCCGTACTGAATGGCGAGTTTATCGAAGAAGAGCGCTTTTTGCTCGAAGCAGAAGTGCATCGACATGGGCAAGTTAAAAGCCACAATGCCGCGCTAAACGAAGCGGTGCTTCACCCTGGGCAAGTCGCCCATATGATTGAGTTCGAAGTTTACATCGATGATAGCTTCGCGTTCTCTTTGCGTGCGGATGGCCTCATTGTATCTACGCCAACCGGCTCAACCGCCTACTCACTCTCCGGCGGCGGCCCTATTCTGTCACCAAGTTTGAATGCCATTTCACTGGTGCCGATGTTCCCGCATACCTTATCTAGTCGACCACTAGTGGTCGATAGCGCGCGCCACATTAAGCTTGTCGTTTCTCCAGATAACCGCGGAATGCAAGAAGTGGGCTGTGACGGTCAAGTATCATTGCCAGTCTCACCTGGGGATGAAGTCCACATCTACCAAAGCCCGAATGTACTTAAGCTGATCCACCCGAAAGATTACAGCTACTACCATGTATTGAGAAACAAGTTGGGCTGGTCGAGTCGGTTGTTTTAAGAGCCGGAGAAGTTTCGAGGGGTTGGCGTACTGCGTCAACCCTTTTTAGTTTTGGCGCACTTTTCTAAGGAAGCGGGATGTGGGAACGGACTTCGTCCTATGGATAACTGGGTAACTGGGTAACTGGGTAACTGGGTAACTGGGTAACTGGGTAACTGGGTAACTGGGTAACTGGGTAACTGGGTAACTGGGTAACTGGGTAACTAACGTTGCTCTTTTGTGGTTGAGGAGTCAACTCTCGCTTTCCAGAAGGGCGAAGCTCGATCCCGTTTTCCAGCAGCGAAGCGATCCATAGGACGAAGTCCGTTCCCGCTCCTGATCACAAAATTTTCCCTTCGCCACTTTACTGTATAAAGAAACAGTATATACTGTTTTCTTATACAGTATTGTTCATTTAAACAGGTACGACAAAATGCTGGCTCATCTAAGTGTTAATAATTTTGCAATTGTTAAGTCTCTACAGCTAGAGCTATCCAAAGGAATGACAACCATTACCGGTGAAACTGGCGCAGGTAAATCCATCGCCATTGACGCTCTCGGTTTGTGTTTAGGCGGGCGCGCGGAAGCCAGCATGGTACGGCAAGGTGAAGAGAAAACTGAAGTAAGCGCGGCTTTCTCTTTAGAGAACAATATCAATGCTACTCGCTGGCTAGAAGACAACGATTTATTAGATGGTAGCGACTGTATTCTGCGCCGTATCATCAGTAAAGAAGGCCGCTCACGTGCTTTTATTAACGGTAGTCCTGTCCCACTTTCTCAATTAAAAACTTTGGGGCAACTGTTAATCAACATCCATGGTCAGCATGCCCATCATCAATTGATGAAAAGTGAGTACCAAATGGCAATGTTGGATCAATATGCAGGTCACTCTAACCAGCTTAAGAGCACGCGTAACGCCTACCAGTCTTGGCGACAATCAGACAACAACCTTAAGCAGTTGAAAGAAAACAGTGCGGCAAACCTAGCTCAGAAACAACTTCTTGAGTACCAAATCAAAGAGCTTAATGAACTCTCTCTTGGCGAGGATGAATATGAAGAACTCGAACAAGAACACAAGCGTCTCTCAAACAGTGGAGAACTTGCCTCTACCTGCCAACAAGCCATCGAACTTATTTACGAAGGTGAAGAAGTTAACGCGCTTGGTATTTTGCAATCGGCCAATCACTCCTTAATCCAGCTCGCTGAGTTGGATGAAAAATTGGCTGAGTTACCCAATATGCTTTCTGAAGCTATTATTCAAGTTGAAGAAGCGAATAGTGAACTTCGTAATTATTTGGACAACATTGATGTCGATCCTGCACGTATGGCTTACGTGGAAGAACGTTTCTCTAAAGTCATGTCGATTGCGAGAAAGCATCATGTTATGCCTGATGAACTTTACCAACATCATCAAGATCTACTCGGTCAAATAGAAGCACTTGATTGCTCGGACGAACGCCTAGAAGAACTTGAACAAGAAGTAGAAAACAAATATCAAAGCTTCCTAACAACGTCAGAAAAGCTCCATAAATCGCGCATTCGTTATGCCAAAGAACTCAATAAGCTGATCACGGCTAGCATGCACGAGCTTAGTATGGAAAAAGCGCAGTTCCGTATTGAGGTATCCAATGAAGGCACTCACCCATCCCCACTTGGCATGGACACAGTGTGCTTTGTTGTCTCAACTAACCCTGGGCAACCAATGCAACCTATTGCCAAAGTTGCCTCTGGTGGTGAGCTTTCGCGCATATCGCTAGCAATCCAAGTGATCACAGCACAAAAAGTCGATACTCCTAGCCTGATCTTCGATGAAGTCGATGTGGGTATTAGTGGCCCAACAGCCGCTGTGGTTGGCAAAATGCTACGTAAACTTGGCGAATCCACTCAAGTTCTGTGTGTCACTCACCTTCCTCAGGTCGCGGGTTGTGGTCACCAACAGCTGTTCGTCGCGAAACAAACCAAAGCAGGTAAAACCGAAACGCAGATGCACTGCTTAAACAATGAGCAACGCGTATCAGAATTAGCCCGACTACTAGGCGGAAGTGAAATTACTGATTCAACACTAGCCAACGCTAAAGAGCTGCTTATCGCCGCTTAATCCCCGCTTTTTCGAGTCAAAGTTCCTTTCAATGAAGAATTTTGACTCGACTTTGCAACCAAATTCAAAAATCATGGTCTGAATCAATTCAAAATGCTCTCAGCTTTTTACTTTAGCGCTTAGCTTGTTTATTATCGGCTGAGTTTGATTTTTATCAGTTACAAGAATTTAAGTATGCAATTAAAAAAGTGGCTTATCGCTGTACCACTCGCTATGACAATGCTGACAGGCTGCTCGCTATTAGAAAAGTTGGTATACCGCATTGATATCAACCAAGGCAACTACGTAGAGCAATCTGCAGTAGAGCAATTAAAGTTTGGTATGACTAAAGAGCAAGTCCGTTATGTAATGGGCTCACCTATGCTCGTAGAAAATGGTTATCCTGATACGTGGTACTACATCTACCACCATACCGAAGGTCACAACGACTCAATTCAGAAAAACCTCATCGTTGACTTCAACGGTGAAGGCCAACTCGTTAATGTCGCTGGCGATTTCCCGCCAAGCAAAGACTTTTTTGAGAGTATTAACTAAGAGCTGGAGAGCTGGAGAGCTGGAGAGCTGGAGAGCTGGAGAGCTGGAGAGCTGGAGAAGATTTGAAGGGTTGGCGTAATACGTCAACCCTTTTTTGTTTGGAACGCCTAGCTACGGAAACGGGATGCGGGAACGGACTTCGTCCTAGGAAAACTGGAAAACTGGAAAACTGGAAAACTGGAAAACTGGAAAACTGGAAAACTGGAAAACTGGAAAACTGGAAAACTAAGTTGATCCACTGTGGTTGAGAAATCAACTCTAGCTTTCCGGAAGGACGAAGTCCGATCTCGTTATCCAGAAGCGGAGCGGTCCATAGGGCGAAGCCCGTTCTATCTATCCTTCCTTCCTCAACGGGTTTTTCTTACCACCCGTGACCGGATCAGCAGAACCTGCGGCTTTGGCTTGCTCAGCTCGCTTGCGGCGGATCTCTTTTGGATCGGCTAGAAGTGGGCGATAAATCTCGATGCGGTCTTTATCATTGATCGTAGCATCCAACTTAACATTACGACTAAATACGCCGACCTTATTCTTCTTTAAGTCAATCTCTGGGTACAACTCAAGCACGCCAGACTGAGCAATGATCTCTTCGACGGTCATTGACTGATTAACCACTAGCGTAAATACGCGCTGCTCTTGCGGCAGAGCATAGACGACTTCAACATGAATCATTTCAGACTCAATACTCATAAGCTGGGTACACCTGTTTTGCGCGCTTCGTAAAAGCGTTGACCATATTACTGGTCAGTTCGTTAAAAACCTTACCAAACGCCATTTCAATCATCTTGCTTGAAAACTCAAACTCAAGCTTAAGCTCGACTTTACACGCCTGCTCATCAAGCGGAGTAAAGAACCATCCACCTTTAAGTGTTTTAAACGGCCCATCGACTAAATTCATCAGGATCGCCTCACCATCAACCAGCTCATTCGACGTAGTAAACGTTTTGCTAATCCCTGCTTTTGCAACATCAACAGAAGCCACCATCGCATCCGAGCTCGACTCAATCACACGTGAACCAGAGCAACCCGGTAAAAACTCAGGGTAGCTCGCGACGTCGTTCACTAGATTGAACATCTGCTGGGCACTAAACGACACTAAAGCAGAACGACTAACTTGCTTCATATTGACTCCTCGTAACATCTGCTTGAACTTCAAGCTTGGTGCAATTTTACTTTTATTTGCACTCAGCGCAAATAAAGGGATTTCCTAACTTAACTCCTAGCCGTATAATGCAGCCATTATGGCAAAGAAAAAATCTAAACAAAAAGCGGGTAGCAATACCATCGCTGTCAATAAGAAAGCTCGCCACGAGTATTTCATCGACGATGAAATCGAAGCAGGTGTGGAGCTTCAAGGCTGGGAAGTAAAAGCCCTTCGTCAAGGCAAAGCTAACATCGCAGAAAGCTACGTGTTTATGCGTGACGGCGAAGCCTTCGTGAGTGGCATGACCATTACCCCTCTTAACCAAGCATCGACACACGTTGTGGCGAACCCTACCCGTGTGCGTAAATTATTAATGAGCCGTCGCGAACTTGATAACCTGCTAGGTCGAATCAACCGCGAAGGTATGACACTTGCGGCCCTCTCCCTATACTGGTCTCGCTCCTGGGTGAAGATGAAAGTCGGCGTAGCGAAAGGTAAGAAGCTGCACGATAAACGTACTGATCTTAAAGAAAAAGATTGGGCTCGCGAAAAAGCGCGCGTAATGAAGAGTTCACTGCGCTAATATTGAGCACTTAAACGCACAAGTCTAGACAGGTTGCACTTTTCTGGTACTATGCGAAGAACACTTTGGGGCTGATTTAGGATTCGACAGGAATTTTGCAGTCTGAGGTGCATGCCGTGGGGCGGTTGGCCACGTAAAAAGCCGCAAAAAAATAGTCGCAAACGACGAAAACTACGCACTAGCAGCTTAATAACCTGCTCAGAGCTCTCTCGCCCTAGCTTCCGCACGTAAGACGGGGACCAACGAGAGATCAAACCCAAACGCGCTAGCCCGGATTCTCCCGCCTGAGAGATGAACGGCGAATTCTAATTCAGGATAGTCATTTACTAGCGTGTCGGTTCGCAGGTACTTGGTGAATTTAAAGATCGACTAAGCATGTAGTACCAATGATGAATGGTTTTTGGACGCGGGTTCAACTCCCGCCAGCTCCACCAAATATCATAACTAAGACGTCCTAGGGCGTCTTTTTTATTGTCTGCAATATAGTAAAATCAACAACTTACGATCCGTCAGTATCTTATCGCTTCCGAGGGTGACTTTGTGTTTTAGGTACACAAATGAATACACTGTGTACACAGCAAACAAATCTGTGTACCGATAATGGCGAAAACGACTTCATACCTAAGTGACAAGCAACTCAAATCAGCAAAACCTAAATCCAAGGAATACGTCCTTACCGATGTAAATAGCCTTCGCCTACGCATTACACCCAACGGAGTTAAACGTTGGTTGGTCAACTACAAAGATCCCGTTAGCGATAAACGCACCAACCTATCTTTGGGCACCTACCCGATCATTACCCTTGCAACTGCCCGAAAACTAACAATGGAAGTTCAAGAGCTGATTGCTCTAGGAATTAGCCCTAAAGAACACCGCGAAGCAAAGAAGCGTGAACAACAGAGTATTTCTGAGCATACTCTTTTTAATGTAGCCTCTCAGTGGTTCGAACTTAAGAAAGATGCCGTGACGGTAGATTACGCCACAGATATCTGGCGTTCGTTTGAAATGTATTTCTTCCCCAAATTTGGTGATACTCCAATCAGTGAGCTGACCGCTCCGAATGTGATCATGGCATTAAGACCAATTGAAGCCCGTGGCAACCTCGAAACGGTCAAGCGCCTGGTTCAACGGATTAATGAAGTGATGACTTATGCGGTTAACTGCGGGCTTGTGTTCTCTAACCCACTCGCCGGGATCAAAGAAGCATTTAAGAAACCGAAAAAGCAGCACATGGCCACATTAACTCCCGAAGAGCTCCCCGAACTAATGAATGCTCTAGCGACCGCCTCAATTAAGAAAGTAACGCGTAGCCTTATTGAGTGGCAACTACACACCATGACACGCCCAGCTGAAGCTGCTGGCGCCCGATGGGAAGAGATTAACCTAGAAGAACGAATTTGGACTATTCCACCAGCACGTATGAAAAAGGGCCGTGAACACCGTATCCCATTGACCGATGAGGCCGTTGCTATCTTGGAATACTTACAGCCAATTAGTGGCCATCGAGAGTTTATCTTCCCTTCAGATAGGGACCCGAAAAAACACTGCAATAGTCAAACGGCGAACATGGCTTTAAAGCGTATGGGATTTGCAAATAGACTAGTTAGTCATGGCTTACGCTCAATAGCCAGTACGACACTCAATGAACAAGGGTTCGAACCAGATTTAATTGAAGTAGCGCTCGCTCACGTTGATAAAAACCAAATACGCAGTGCCTATAATCGTACTGACTTTCTAGATAGACGCCGTCCCATGATGAGCTGGTGGAGTGGGCATATAATCACAGCGTCTCAAGGAAGTTTATCTGTTACTGGGACAAAGCAGCTAAAGGTAGTTACGAGCTAACCTGTATCATTAAGGGCGCGGAGCAACTAGCGCCCTTAAATGCCCCAATACAACTCAAAACCCAAGCACATGCGCTAATGCTACCTAAATTGCTTGCAACTCATTTTTGGACAGAAACGTGTCAGCGAGTTTCCTAAATTAGTGATTTATGAATGACTTCAAGTATTGCAAACCTCCAATCAAGTGGCCAAACTCACTCAGCCACTACAGTCCACTATATTTAGTGCCATACAAGAAATAGAGAAAGGCTTCTTGAGCCTCTCAAAGCCTTTCTCTATAGATTAAAAGGACAAAAACAGACCAGCGATTGTTGCACTCATTAAGTTAGATAACGTACCGGCGAGAATGGCATATAAACACAGGCTAGAAATCTCAGAGCGCCTTTCTTTTGCCATACTACCTAGGCCGCCTAACAACATTGCGGCTGCTGAGAAGTTAGCAAAACCACACAGGGCAAAAGTGATAATAGCGGTGGTACGCTCAGATAGCGGGTTGTTAATTAAGAACTCGGTAAAATTAACATAGGCAACAAATTCATTAAGAACTAATTTTTGACCAATAAACGTTGCAGCACTAAATGCTTCTTCTAGTGGAATACCGATTATCACGGCAAGAGGTGAAAAGAGGTAGCCAAGAATAAGTTCTAATGAAAGTTCAGGTAGCCCAACAAACCCACCGACTAAACCTAATAGGCCATTTAAAAGAGCAATTAAAGCAATAAATGCTAAAAGCATACCACCCACATTAATCGCCAAAGCAACCCCATTTGATGCTCCCTCAGCGGCAGCATCAATAACATTGCTTGGCTTGTGAGCTTCTATTGATTCACTTACCTCACTATTTTTACGGTCTGCCTCCAACTCTTCAGGTTTCTTAGTTTCTGGCAATAAAATCTTGGCAAACAACAAGCCACCAGGCGCTGCCATAAATGATGCCGCAATTAAGTACTCCATGTTTACACCCATTGCAGCAAATCCACCGAGTACCGTACCAGCGATAGATGCAAGGCCACCACACATCACTGCGAACAACTCTGACCGACTAAGTTTATTAATATACGGTGCAATGACAAGAGGTGCCTCGGTTTGACCAACAAAGATATTTGCCGTTGCCGACATCGACTCAAATTTACTTGTGCCTAGCAGTTTCTGAAGGCCTCCTCCAAGGAAACGAATGAAGATCTGCATAATGCCAAAATAGTACAAAACAGATACTAAAGCAGAAAAGAAGACAATTACCGGCAATACGCGAATGGCAAAGACGAAGCCGCCGCCACCAAATACTTCAAACATCTTATCACTGGCTAAACCACCAAATAAGAATCCAATGCCATCAGCAGAATAGCCAAGAACAGCATTGATTCCATTTGATACATGCTGGAGAAGGTCTTTACCTATGGGCACAAACAGAACGAACGCACCGATTAAAAATTGAATGACAAATGCGCCAAGCACCGTTCTTAAATTGATAGATTTTCGGTTCATAGAAAAGGCATAAGCGATACCGAGTAACGCTACCATGCCAAGTAGACTAAATAGGGTTTGCATAGAAATGTCCTTGTTCTTTCAAATAAAAACGGCAGACCTAAATGGCCTACCGCTCTGTTGGGATTAGTGATTGATCCAGTGCTCACAAGCCAGCTCAGCCACCATCATTTCAATGTCGTATGGTACCGGCTGCGGTATCTTAGAGAGCGATTTAGCATTAAGCGCGATACGCTCAAGACTTAGCGTTTGAAGTGCGAGCCCTAAATCCATAATTTCGATTGGGTTACCATCACCGGCAGATAGATTGACTAAGTTGGCATCAGAGAGCACAAACAACTCTTTATCTTCCCCTTCTATTTGATAGGCTGTTACGTGTGGGCGAATACGATTAATACCCTGACTCATATCTTTGAGTTCAGACAGATTAATTTCACGTTGGAAATGACCTGCGTTTGCAATAATTGTCTTATCACGCATGAGCTCGAAGTGCTCTTTTCGCAAAACATCATCACGGCCAGTGATAGTCACAACCATGTCAGCATCAGGCAATGCCTTTTCAAGTGTTGAGGTGTAGAAACCTTCCATATGCGCTTCAAGTTTCGTGAGCGAGTTACTTTCAACGACTGTGACATGAGCGCCCATGCCACGTAGACGTTGAGCAGTACCAGATCCACAGTAACCATAGCCGATCACAACCACTTTCTTGCCATGAAGCATCACGTTTGTTGCTCGCATCATGCCGTCAACAACAGAAGAGCCAACGCCAAAGCGATTTTCGATGATACGTTTAGACATGGTGTCGTTAATGATTAACGTTGACCACTTGTCAGACTTAAAATCTTCACGTAGACGGTTAGCCCCTGTGGTCGTTTCTTCTGTTGCACCTAACAGTGAACTTTGTAGATGCTCAAACTCAGGGTGCGTAAACACAAGCTCATGTAAATCGGCACCATTGTCAGCAATGATGTCTGGATTAAAACTAAGAACATTTTCACAATAGCGAATGTGGTCTTCAAATGACTCATTACGATGAGAAAATACGTGAACGCCGTAATCTTTCACCAGTGCTGCTGCGGTTTCATCTTGAGTTGAGCCGGGGGAACCGGTCAAAACGACTTTGGCTCCACCTTTTGTTAAAGCTTCCATCCATACGCCAGTTTTAGCTTCTACGTGAAGGCAAATACCGATGGTTAATCCCTTAAATGGTTGTTCTTTCTCTAAGCGTTCGATAAGACTTCGCATAATTGGCATGTGTGCACGCGCCCAGTCAATCCGCTTCGTACCTTCTGGTGCAAGAGTTAGATCTGCTACGTCATGGGTGATATTCGTCATTTCTGTATCCTTTTGTGGAAATTGGTATGAACACAGAATGAGTGAAATTGAGGTTTAGAAAAACAAAGCTACGTGGAAAGATTGTTCTCATAGAGAAACTATAATGTGAGGTGTGCAAAGGAACTCGTGAGCTCTTTTAGTAGTAATACATTAGAATAGAATGACTACTAGAGGTACTCCGATGAAAAACCTGAACCTAAACTTGGTCACTACCTTTTACACCGTAGTGAAGCATAATTCGTTCTCACAGGCTGCTGATGAATTGGTACTGTCTAAGTCTGTTGTCAGCAAGCAAATACGCCAGTTAGAGAATGAGTTGCAATGTACGCTTATTCAGCGAACAACCAGAACATTATCTTTAACGGAGCAAGGGCAATACCTCTATGAACGATACTCAAAGGTTCTCGATGACATTAAAGAAGCTCATGACGTCATCGACCAACGAAATGACACTCTGAGCGGCTCTTTTAGGATACGCCTGCCAATTGTTCTTGAGCACGATTTGAATCTCATGCAAAAGATCAGCTCGTTTGCTCAAATTTATCCCAATGTAGAACTAGAGGTCATGTATGGCTATACACTGGATGACCTTGTTTCAGAGGGTATAGATCTCGCCTTTCATATCGGCGATATGCCCAATAGCAGCTTTCGGTGTAGGAAGATTAAGAGCATCGGCACAAAGGTTGTCGCTTCTAGAGACTACTTAGAGAAAAATGGGACACCTAATATCCCATCAGACTTAAAAATGCATCGCTGTATGAACTACCGAAGTTGTCTAACAAAGGATAAATGGCGATTTAACTTTGCAGATGAATCGCATGAATTTGTCGAGTTAAATTCAACGATTCGATCAGATTCAGAAGCTATGTTGGTCGAGATGGCCAAAAATGGAGTGGGCATTGCGTGTGCTTTGGATTTTTTGGTCGGTGATTATATTGAACAAAAAGAACTGGTGAATCTACTCACTGATTATACTTGGTCCACCGAGCTTTATTTTGTCTACCCAAGTGCGGCGATCACCCCCCATAAAGTACGAACATTTATTGACCACATGTTGAAATAATCTCACCTGTCGTGAAATTACAATTCGCTTGGAGAAACAATAGAGTGATTGGCTTAGCCTACCCCTACAGATCCATGCTTTACTTATTACTTTACGACAAAGTAGAACTTTCTTGTTGACTCAGAGATACGTTTTGAAACATGAGTGAAAGTAGGTCGAATGAACAATCTTAGACCTTGATACTTATCAAGTTTAACTCGCTTTGGGGCAGAAATGATTTAGACAACTATCGATATACCCGTTCTCATCACCACTATCTCATTAGTTATGAGTCAGGGAAAAACTGGCAACTCTCTACTCTTTCTCAGACTAACCAAACCTTCATAAATAGATATAGGTCCCACCGCATATCAAGAGCTCCTACCTATACTTACTACTTCTAGAGATTTCTTAAAATCCATTAACAAGTTGGTACAGGTAACACAATGAACACAAAACACATTATCACAATGATGCTATTGATAGGGTACTCTGGCCTTGTTTCTGCAGCTCCTTTAACGTTAACGACATGGAACACTGAGCATTTAATGTCTGAAGAAAGGTTTAAAGAATGGAAGGACTTCTGTGGTCCCCTAAATTGGCCGGATAACCGTGACACCACATTACCAGATGAAATAAGGGATAAGCTAAGTAAAAAACCACCGAGACTTACATACTGCAACGCGCTTAGTTGGCCTAAACCAGTTAGAACTATTAATGATCACAGAGAAAAGGTGTCATCCCTCCAGAGCCTAGCCCAACAGCTGAAATCAGACATTTACTTCTTTCAAGAAATATCTGATGCGAAAGCTATCGAAGAACTACTAAGTGACAAAGCCTATACATCAATAAGTTCATTTGAGCTCTTAAAAGATACTGTCATGCCACAAAATGTAGGTATTGCGTACCGCAAAGGACTCTTCGACAAAGAGCCTTTAATTTCGGTCAACACAGATGTTATGGTTCTGCATGAAAGCAGCTCTGGCCACAAACGCCCTGTACGCCCAGGCATTGAACTACATGGTTCAATCAACGGGAAAAAGCTCGCATTCTTAAATCTGCACATGAAGTCGTCATGTCATGAATACGAACTCGACAATAGTAAAGCAGACTGTCAAACATATGCTAAACAGGTTGTGAAAATCGAAGAGTGGATAGAAAAAATGACAGAGGATGGCATTGACTTTATCCTACTTGGAGACTTCAACCGAGTCTTCAAAGTTGACTGGAGCTATGACGCGCGTTCAGATGGAAGCGATGCTCAATCAAGTCCAACAAAAGACTCAAAAACTCGCTCATTCTTGCATGAAATTAATGATAACAAGCCTGAAAATCTAGCTATCTACTATGCGCCAAACGTATTTCTTAGGAAGTTCTCAGACTGGAACTGCTATGAAAAGATAGACCGATTCTTCCTCAGTAAAGCTTTTGCTGAAACCCTTATTTGGAAAACTCCAGTATTAGGCTTAGAAGCTCATGGGAAGAACTACCCTAATTTCAGCAAAGATAAAGTCAAACCCTCAGATCATTGTCCAATCACTCTAACTTTACCCCTGTAACTATGCCCCTGACTGTGCATTCAACTTGCTTAGGATGCACAGTCTTGGACTAATCGGGCTACATTCAAGGGCGTGCCATATCAGCGCCCAAAATGATGCGGGACTTCTAGAGCTGTCGGGCAATTTTCTTGTACTGAAACTCAGGAACACGCCCATGCTCTTCAAAAAATGCTCCAATCAAGTCAACTTCAATTTCATGCCTTAAAAAGGATTCAGTAAGATTAATAGCATCAACATAGGAAAAACAGACAGACCTTCTACCCCACTCTTTTCTAGCATGACTCTTTAATCGGTCACGACCTTTTTTAGTTTCCCCTATGTAGATAACTTCCAACGTGTTCGTATCTTGTATGCGATAAATGATAGGGTGCTGAGGTACAAGGCCAATACATTGATTGTCGAGAGGTTTTATCTGAGACCAAAGTAAGCCCATCCAATTGTCATCAGAGCTACCACCTGAAGGCTTTAAAGGGGAGCTACTACTGAGTCCTGAAGGGTTAAGTTTGCCATCACTTAACTTTCCACCAGCCATAGCTTGCTTTCTATTACTTGGTTTCATCCAAAGGCGATGAAAACGACCATAGTTACACAGCGTAGAACTTCCTGTCTCACAACGGTGCCTCCAAAGGAAGTAATCTTCTAATCCCTGTCTTTGCTGTGTGTCTAGGCTGGTGAGAATGAAAGAGAACTCATAATCAAAATGTTCCTCCTGCATCCAAACCCAAAGATTAGGTGCCGCTGTATGAGGATCGTTCCAAGGCATAGTATCTGAGTATACTCCTTTACTTAAAGCTCGTAGACGCTGTCTCAAGCAACGTCCCGTTTGACCAATGTAAATCAACTTTTCCAGCTTACGAGCACGAATCCGATATACCCCAGCGTGCTTAACAGGTATCTTATGATAAACATTCAAACCGCCATTAAGTGGGAGCCAATCAGACCAATTATCAGGCATATCAACTTTTTCGGCTATTATCATTGGTCTTTTCCAAGACATTGCTTAACTTTTGTACTCGAATATCGTGCTACCAACCTCCCATTAACTGATTAGATAGCACATCAATACATCTTCCAATTTTCTCTAAAATCTACTAGAACCCTAACCATTAACCCCTTGTGTCTTGAAGTTTCATTAATTGGATGAAACCAACCACCTTTACTTTCTCGATACACATAACGATGAAAATGAGCAACGTGCAACATACTATCTAGTGCGTTCTGTGCAAGATGGGGCCTCGCAGTGTTGTACGCAATTCCATACTTTGCGCAAAACTGCTTTTTGGTTATTACTAACCTAGCTGACTCGAATACCCATAAAAGCCGTATTGTATGCCAATCATTTTTAGCAGCAAGAGTATCTAGCGTCTTGTTTATAAGGCTACTCTGGTACAAACTACCGCTTATTTCTCCACTCATCGCCCATGTAACACCGCGAGAAAAGCGTCTAGAAACCGTTGACAATGGTAATCCAAAATATTCTGAAAACTCCCTCAATGAACAGTTGGGGTACCACCACCTAAACATGTGCCAGATATTAAACATGTTTGCCCAAAACTGGTCTTTTTGGTATGACTTTTCCGCTCTGTATCGAAGCCGAAATCTTCTAGTATCAACTCGCGTTGTAGCATTATTCGTCATTACAAACGTCCGCCAGGCTGCCCAGTATTATCAATAGTGTTGAATAAATTTAATATAAACAAAATGATAGGGTAACCGCCTGTTCCATTATATGTCCCACACAACTGTCCTTTGGGAGATCTAAATATGATAAAAGCAAGAGTACGACGATGGAGTCTAGCTATATTTATGTGTCTATAGAAATGCAATACATCTCAGAGATTGTGCTAATTTAGTCACTTTACTTACGACACATAGGGGCGACCTGAAAGAATGGAAGGGCTCAAAGCCATGAACTGCTGGATTCTATCGGCCTGCTCCTAGTGCTCAACATCGCCCACAAGGATTCATCACGCCAAGCTATCAGCCTCAGAGTCGCGCGATGAGAACTCTCACTCCGCCAGTATCCACCTTTTCGCTTGGTATACCACTCGCGCCAACAATAGATACACCGCTGACTTTATCCCACTAATGCTAGCGATCTCACCGTAAGGCAATTGACTCAGATCGCCTTTTGCGATCTCGACAAAGTAGTTAAGGGGCAATACTGCTGTGACCAATTTACTGTACTCCCCGTCAAACGTTAACGTCGACAGGATCACCACTAAAGTAAAAGCAAGGTTCACAACGATCAGCCCATCCTCAAGCAAGGAAAAACTCAACGCCAGCAGCAACCCAAAAAACACTAAGGAAAGGGAAGCGCAAACCAGTATGTAGGTTAAATTTAGGACATCGGTGAAACTGAAGGCCGACGCTAATAACCCATAGTTGAGTGTGACCAACCAAAACACCGACACCATAACCACTTCCAGCAACGTAAACAGCTGGACAAGCAACTTAGTCATGAATAACCCGGTTGGCGAAATCGCCAATATGTCCACCGTCCCATAATACTTGTCATCATTGATTGACCGCGAGATATAGTAAATACAGGTAAACGCCGGAATGATCAAAAACACGGTGACCAAGCCTTCTTTCTGCATAGCGCTGGGATAAGACACGTATTTCACCGACACGTAAAACAACATGGTAAACAGAGGGGTCAGCATTGCAGAAATGATGAACTCTTTGAATTTCAATGGATGGATAGTCGCTTTATACCCCAACATCGCCGCGAATAGGACACTCTTAATTGAGTTCATGAATGCTCTTCCTCAAGAAATACACCGTGGCAACCAGCATCATTACACTCGACATAACAAACACTGGCAACACTGCCACATCCAGCTTGTCCAACACCGATACCAAACCAACTCGCTCTCTCAGCAATTCCAATAACAACGCATGAGGGAACACTACCGAGAGCCAAGCCAAGGCATCGGGCAAATAAAAACTGGAAAAACCAAACGCCGAGACAATCACGATAGGAAAGTTGACGAAATTCATTAAGATCCGACCCTCGTCGTATTTCGTGATAAAAACGGCCAGCAACAGACTGAACCACCCGACCAGCAACCAAACCAGCGTCCACCACCCCAATACAAGCCACGGGAACCCATTCATCACTGGTAACGCAATGACCCCTCCCCCTAGCCCGACCGCGAGCAACAAGATGCCAGAGAGATACGCCAACATTGTATTGACAAGAGTCCTCGACAACAGAATCGCCACATACCCAAGCGGCGTGATCTTCAAATAGGCAAAGGTGCCCACCATCCGATCGCGATCGATGTCCGAAATCGACGTGAACACCAAGATACCCCATCCACATGCAAACGGGGCATGCAAGGCAATAAACCAAAACAACGCCTCCCCTGTTAATGAGGTCGCTTGGGTAAACAGCAACAGAAATAACAATGGTTGCACCAAGCAACAGTATTGCACCATCGGCCTTTTGAGCGACGACAGCAAAAAACAGCGCGATAAACCCAACATCTCAACTCACCTGCGACAAATAAAAGTGCTCTAAGGAGCAGTTTTCTACTGTATAGTGCGCGATACACACCTGCGATCTGTGCAGTGCTTCTAACAGAGAAAAGACGCTAGACTGACCTGTAGCGATCTTTATGGTGACGCAACTGGATGAGCATGGTGCGATCTCTAAAATAGACCCAGCTCCCAATAACTGCTCAACCGCCGAGATCTGACTTGCGTCCACCCTCACATGCAACACCGCACTGTACTGCTCCGCGAGATCACTCAAATTAAAACACCCTTTACTGATCCCTTGATCAATGATCTGAATGTTGTTGCAGCTTCTCTCAATATCAATAATGTTATGCGAGGTGAGGACGATGGTTTTACCCAAACCACAAATGTCTTTGATCAATTGGCGCGTACTTTCTACTCCTTCGACATCTAAGCCAATAGTCGGCTCATCCATAAACACGACTTCGGGATGGTTCACCAAACCACGCGCAATATGCAACCGCTGCTTCATGCCCTTCGAATACTTATGAGTGGGACGATGCCAGCAGTTCGGCTCCAAGCCGACTAGGGTCAATAGATGCTCGATATGCCGTTTGCGACTAACCTCTTTCATGCGATACAAATGATAAAAGTAGTCCAGCGTCTCATACCCACTTAACCATGGATACAAACCGTGCTCTCCCCCATTCACAATATTGATTTTCCCTCGAATCCTCCCTGGCTTGTTGATTGCCATCCCCAGGATAGAGACTGTGCCAGCACTTTTCGGGAGCTGGGTTGACAGAATTTTAATCAATGTACTCTTGCCAGCGCCATTTCGGCCCAACACGCCATAACACTCACCCTGTTTGACGTGTAAATCAATGTCCCGAAGCGCGAAGTCTTGACCACGGTACGACTTGCTGATCTTATGCCCTTCAATTGCTAACATGTTAACTCAACACCTCATCGGCCAGACGCAGCACCCCATCGACTCCATCTCCTAGAGGCAGCTCCCTCAACGCCTCTAAATAGCGAAGATAATCATCAGGTCGATGCCGTGATAAAAAGAAAGGGACCCACTTCTGACGGTCAATATAGATCTGCTGGGCCAGGAGTTTGGTCATGTATATTTGATCGAGCAGTTGGAGACTTTGCTTCCCCGCCGACACCGTGTCATTACTGTCTAAAAAACCCAACACGTCTTCGTACAAATTTTCCGAGTACAAGCGGGATAAGTGACCAAGATACCGATACATCCCTTGCTGACCTATCGCCTCTGTCGTCCTATTCGGCTTCAGTGCCCGCCCATTCAACATTCGACCAATACACTCCAACACCCCCTCCTTTCTAAGCCCAGGCCCGACATCAATCTCTTGAAAGTTCTGGTGGATATCCTCGAAGTCCATCGTCTCTAGTACTCGCTGTATGCGATCCACCACACGTTGGTTGATGAATTCTATATCCACCCTCACTGACTGAAAGAAACGGTTTCTGACCTCAAAGTCCGTTGGGTTCGACACAGGCAACACGACCGTGATATCCAAGTCAGAGCTAATGGTCCCATGTCCTTCCGCGATGGAGCCTGTCACATACGCCCCTTCCACCCTCGTCAAATCAACGAGCTCATCCAGATAAGCGGTAAGTTGAGATAAAGACAATGACTTGGTCGCTAGGTAGCCATCAAGATCCAGATATTGAGTCGGCATAATGCGTGTTCCTTGAATAGATATAAATAAAAAAGGGAAGACAAACACCTAAGTTATAGGCTAGGTGCAAAGCCAAAGAGGGGTAGATCGAGTCAGTCATCACTAACAAGGACGATGAGCTCAAAGCCAACATCGCTTGCTTCACATAATCACAGCGTTGATAAGTACGGCGAGCCCAAGGCATCAAAGCGTGCCAAAAGTAAAACATCAAGGAACTCAAGAGCAAAAACGCCCCCCAATGGTGACTCAACAGGCGATAAAGGACACCGCGAAACAACAATTCTTCCCCAATCGCGCATAACAATATAAAGCTAACGTATGTCCAACGCTCCCGAAGATCGCACTCGGCAAAGATCATCTGCGTCAGCACCGGGGTTTTGAGGAGAGCACGACATTGAAACGCTTGCCATGCCAGCACCAACACAAACACGACTGTGGTTACCCCGCACTGCACCCAGCCCGTGGCCCACAGTGGCGAAGGGTCAGGGCTCCATAACACCCAGCCACTGAACCCCAGCGGCACAAGCGACAAGCACGCCTTTCTTAACTCATTGGATGCCTGAAACCACTCTAGCCGCCAGTAATTTGCGACAAAGCAGACATACAGGCAGACAAAAGCGATAAAGCCTATCAGTGCTGGAAATACAAACACACTGATGGCACACACCAGCGCAAACATAAGCAGTGTGTTTTCTTGCCGTCCATAGATGTTCATAAGGTATGGATTGCACCATACGCCATCAAGGTGGACAAGTACTCGTCAACATCCTGATCGGCATGGTCAAAAGCAATACTGTAATGGCTCGCGATGTCGCGCTTGATTTCAGCCACACTCGTCTGATTTTTTAGTCCAAGCCAAATTTCTGCGCCGACCTCGTTGATTTCAATGGCTTCCGCCATTGAGATCAGCAGATGATTGCCACCGAACTTTCGGTAGCGGAAAAGCGGGTTCGTGGAATAATTCATGCGTCACACCTTTGTCACTCTCAAAAATTTGGGCCTATACAATAGGCCCAACGTCTTTACTCGTTTGCCATCGCTGCTGGCAGAGTAATTTTTTTCGCACTTGGTTTTTGGTATGGTTTCATAATGATTCTCCATTAAATGAAAGTTAGTGTTACATTGATTAAAAATAGCTATCATTAGCTAAAAGTATTCGCCCACCTTTTGTTCCAAAACACAGGCAAATATTCACCGGAGGCCTCAAACTTTACGCCAATGCCGACGCATATTAATGGTTTCCTTCTCCACGAAGGCGGAGGTGAGGTCGATGTCCAGCTTGTTGGCGATAGCCAACACAAAAATCAGCACATCCACCAGCTCGTGCGCCACTTCATGCTCATCCGAATCTTGTGCCGTCGACAAGTTAACCTGTTTACGAATCGCCTTGAACAATTCCCCTACTTCTTCACCTAACAGCAGACAATTTTGCTCTAGCGTCACGTCCTCAAACTGCCGCTCAGTCACAATCTGTCTCACGTAGGCTTGATAGTCTGCTAAAGATCCCAACTCTGGTAACTTCTTATTCATGGCTACTCCCAATAAAAGTATTCATCTGGCCGTCCAATCGACTCAAACAGTCGCGGACACAACGCCGATAAATGAATGTTTTTGGCGCGACTGCTGTCGACGTCAATGCCGTAATGGAAACACAAAAAAAACACAGCAAGTTCCGCTTTGTGAGCCCCCAGTCCACTGATTTTTTTCAACGCAACCTGAAGCGCCTGGACGGTCGGAACCCCTGACCAGATACAGCGCGGATCACCACCGTATTCCGTTTCAATATGGGCGATGAGCTCAACTACATAACGGCTGATTTTCTTCGGATAGCGATGAAGTGCAGGGGTAGCTTGCATCAGCGCTACCACTTCACTCAACGACATCCCCCTCAAATCGCCGCCGCGTTCCTCCACTCGACGCTGCAATTGCGTGGGCAAATCCCATGCTTTGCTGGCTTTGACCCCTTGAGTCGACAACAACCCAATCAGAAAGCTCATCGCGCCTTCTCTTGACACTATCTCAGGGAGATAATCCAACTGTTTAATGTTCATTCATATCCTGTATGATTTTTTGTGCAAAATGGACAAACTTTAACGGCTGCTTCGAACTGCTAGTCTCCGAGGAAAACATGATTCCATCAATCTCCAAAGCTAGTAGCCCATACAATGATGAGATCTCCGCACGCGAGGGTAACGCTGTCACATCGCGATAGTTAAAAATTTCCGTCGCTACAAACACTTCCTTGTCGACTTCACGCTGAACGGTCTCGATCAGAGAGCGCTCCAGTCGTCCCATTTGTTCAAACGGCACATGCAACGCTAGATCCCCGCGCGCGACGATGATGCCCGCCACGTGGGCCAGAATCGCCTCAATGTGGTCAATGCCCGCCTGGTTCTCTATCTTAGCCAAGAGCTTCGGGCGCCAACTCGACCCCGCCGTGTATTCCGCCAACACACGCTGAATCATTAAGACATCTTCTGCTGACGAGACAAACGACAAAGCAATGTAGTCCGGCTTTGAATGGCGCAACTGTTGAAAAATGCGATGAAACTCATTCGTTAGTTCTGCGTAGATGTGCTTTCGCGAAAGACTGATCCCCTTACGCAGTTCGACCTCTCCAGGGTACGTGACCACCGACACGATCTGCTCCCCATCCACCGCCTCAATGGTCAGCTCCACCGCCCCGTCGGCGATATACACTTTCTGCCCAATGGCGACAGAGAGGTTCTCAATCGGCGCATCAATACCACACCAGACATCGGTCTCGCCTTCGGCCAAGGTCCCCTGCTCGACAATCCTCACCGTTTGCCCAAGCGCCAGTTGTGGTGAACTGATCGCACAAACGCGCACCTTGCCACCCGGTAAGTCCGCCAACGATTGTGCG
Organism: Vibrio tubiashii ATCC 19109; assembly: GCF_000772105.1. NCBI lineage: Bacteria > Pseudomonadati > Pseudomonadota > Gammaproteobacteria > Vibrionales > Vibrionaceae > Vibrio > Vibrio tubiashii. Next base: position 797,491 of record NZ_CP009354.1, on the reverse strand, counting down.
TGCGGGTAAGCCTGGGTTTGCTGCTGGTAGTCGAGCATAAACTGATTCATTTCTTGATGGCTAAAAATCCCCACCCCAAAATTGAAGCGCATGATTGCCACTCCACTGTCGACCAACGCTCGTCGCACGTCCGCCGTCGACGTGGCTGCCCCATTTGTTGCGATGATTTTCATTGCTTCCTCTCGATCAAAGACGATACCGCGCCTAACACTTTTTCTTGTTGCCCACCGCGCCCTTTGCAGCCTGCGCAGACCGGATTATCCAGCGTGAACCCAGCCATCTTGCCCACAATCTCGCGCAAGGACTGATGATGCACGTTGCCCTGAGCCAACTGACCAAAGGTAAACGAACACGGGTAGACCGTGCCATCAGCATCAACCTCAAAACTATCTTGTCCCGATCGGCATAAACCAACCAGCCCTTCTTTCGCCACATACTTTTGCGACGGCACTTCGACCCGAATATTCTGTAACTGACCCGCATCGTGCAACGATTGACGGATAGCGAGATAGTCTTGATTGTCCAGTACTTTATCCATCAGGTGGCGTGCTCGACCGTACGGATTCAGCGCGTTCACCTTGATGTGCCCTATATTAAATTTCGCTGCCACATCAATCAGTCGATCGATGTGGGATGTGTTGTCAGTATGTAACGTGGTTCTTAGCGACACATCAAAAGTAGCGTGACGACTCAACTGCGCCAATCCCTGACACGCTTGGTTAAAACTGCCTCGTCCTCGCACATGATCGTTGGTCGCTGCATCGACCCCATCAAGGGATACGGTCACTCCCCGAAAATACGGCAGGGCATTTAAGCCAGCAATAATACGCTCGTTAAACAACGCCCCATTCGATACCAAAGAAAAACTGAGCTGGCGGTGTTGCAATGCCTCGATCAACGCCGACCACTCTGAATGATACAAGGGCTCCCCACCCGATATCGTGACATGAAAGATATGCAGCGCTTCCAGTTGATCAAACAAGTCATTTAAGGTCGCTATATCCATTTCAGCCGCATCACGCTTGCCCGAGTCGTTGAAACAATGGGTACATTTGAAATTGCATCGCTTGGTGATATTGATAAATGCCTTCATAGGCAGCGGCATCGCTCCCTCCCAAGGGTCAGAAGGTGTCAACTCACACCAATCTTCACCAAACTCTAACGAGATCTTCGCGCGTTCAGGTTCCGTTAACGCACCACCGAGCGTTGGAAAGTCCACGTATTTCGCTCGCTCAAAGTCGAAACCTCTTATGCCTTGGGCACTCTTCCACACGTACTTCATATCACACTCTTATACCGTGGTAATGGCAATCGGCTGGACATCGTGTTCGAAACAATACGGATCCAACCCGTCAAGCTTGCCCGTCGCGTACAAACTTCTTAAATGGCAGCCCCCTTTGCATGCCGAATACGAAGGGCATTCATGGCAACTCTCATCCCCAGTCAGAGCACGAAACGCATTGAGCGCGTTCCCCTCTCGCCATACCTCTTGTATACTGTGCTCTGTCACCAAACCGTCCGAGTAGTTACCAGGGCCAAAGGCGGAGCAAGGTTGAATCTCCCCAATCGGGCTAATGCAAAAACTTTCCTTCCCGGCATAACACCCGAAGCCAAGACTCTCAATCGAACTGGTACTTTGAATCCCCCCTTCCTCACTGTAAGAGTATGGATTCACTGGTAACGATAAAGTGATCCCGAGTGACGACTCATCCTGCTCATATTCATACTTGATCTTGGCCAGTTCTTGCATCGCTTCAATGTATTCAGCCCGACTTGGCACAAGACTCGAGTTGTCCTCTGCGCGTCCCGCTTCTCGGACACAGTTGAACTTCACAACATCCAGCTCCATCTCCCTGGCGGTATGAATAATGTCTCGCAAATTGTGGATGTTGGTCGTCATCAAGGTCACCTTCGCCGCTAACTTGCCACGGTAGTGCTTTCTCAGCGTCGCCACTCTTTTTCTCATCAAGTCAAAACGCCCTTCCCCCCGCACACAATCGTACGAGGCCGCGTCCCAACCATCCAAACTGATATTAATTGTTCTCACGTCCAACGCGCTGAGCTCGTGCGCCAGACTTTTGGTACTGGGGATCCCACTAGTCGACAACGACACATCGACCCCCTTCTCTTTGCAGTATCGAACAAATGAGATAAAGGTTTTGTCCGCTAAAGGCTCCCCCCCTGCGACAGAGATCCGATAACAGCCGATTTCCACCAATTGATCGACGATCGCTGTTTTCTGTTCAAAGCTCAACTCTTGCTCACGCTTATAGCCTGAGTTCGTGAAACAATGCTTGCATTTTTCTGGGCAGTAATACGTGTAATCAAAAAACACACGTGTAGGCGCCGATAGGCTCCCTTCCACCACCTCATTATTAAGCGACTCAACCGTTTCGCTTGAAATGCCCATTTCATGGAAAAATGAAGTGATATAGTCCACGTCACTCGGCTCCGCTGTGGGATCAATCGCCGCATAAAAGGCGAACGGTTTCTCCGGGTTAGCTAGCATGGCGACGGATAAATGATCTAAATGAATATACTGCATGGTTGTTCTGTCATACAATAATCCGCCAAAGAATTCATTTCTAAGAATATATCTCAACATATTTTTCTCTTTTTTATTTTTAAAATATGAAAGCAGGTAAAACCTGCTTTCATTTATTTTCTTAGTGGTGATCAGTCGCCACGAAGAAAATACGCTTCTTAGGTGCTTGTTTTACTTTTTTCATCTTTATTTCCTTTAGATTTAATTTCGAGACAGTTACATACATTCGTCTGTGTAACTGTTTTTTAAACTACTATTATTTTCACCAATGAAACAATACCCATATTTTACCAATGGTTTATAATGACATTAACTTCGCATTTTTATGCAAAATGTATTCATTTAATTAAAAACACAAATAAGAAAAGTCACATTAATAAAATAAAAAACTTGACCTCATGGTGATTTGACAATCTATAAGTTGAATGTTTTATGAATTTTTATGTCGTACGTTTGATGTAGATCAAACGTAGAAAATGGCGTTTTTTGTAGTAATTAATAAATTTTAAAATTAGATCAATTGATATTTCTAACAGAAAGCAAGGGAGTTTAAAAAATGGATTTACCATCTGATTTATTAGCATTCATTAATAAATCCCCGACCCCATTCCATGCGGTAAAAACATGTCGAACAATATTATTGAAACAAGGTTTTGAGGAGCTTAAAGAAGAAGATAATTGGATTATTGATGACAACAAAAAATATTTTTTAATAAAAGGCGGGGCGTCGATTGTTATTATCAACAGCAGCAATGAGTGTACGCTTAACGCCAAAGGCGGTCGTCTATTGGTAGCTCATACTGACAGCCCAACACTGAAACTCAAGCAGCACTTTTCCATCCCCCATCAGACGGCTTTGTATCTGGACGTAAATACGTATGCGTCCCCTTTGATCTCGACCTGGCTTGATCGGCCTCTCGCCCTCGCTGGGCAGGTCTTTGTCGAAGAAGCTAAGGGGATCCGCCATTGTTTAGTCGATTCCATTCACCCAAGTTGCACTATCCCCTCCTTTCCCATTGGCCTACATCAACATCGCAAACCAGATCAGGCACTTGAGCACTTAGTGGCTCTCTCCTACCACGCGAATCCCGATAACTGGTTTAAAGACACATTCCAGATCCCCCATACCGTTGTCCACCATAACGTATCACTCTATCCGGTGGCCGATCCCAGCACACAGAACCCAACCACACCCTATCTCACCAGCGCCAGACTCGACAATTTGATCAGTTGTTACGCCGCAGTCCTCGCTGCTATCCATTCGGATGCGAAGAGCCCGCTCGTCGTCGCGCTGTTTGATAAAGAAGAAGTGGGTAATAAAGGTTATAATGGCTGTGCCAGCCCCTGGCTCTCGAATACGTTGAAACGTATGTGGCGATCACGCGCTCACTATCATCAAGTGTTAGCCCGCTCCATCGCTTTGTCTCTTGATACCGTTCAGGCCAGTCAGCCGGATCTCGACGCATATCTAAACCCAGATCACGCCCCTTCACTAGGTAACGGAATCGTGATGAAAGTCAGCGAAAGCAATCGCTATTGCAACGATCCAGAGGCACTCAATCTGTTTCTTAACTGGTCTCACGAAGCAAATATTCGCTACCAAGTGTATGCGGCGAAATTAAACCAATCGAGCGGTTCCACACTTGGTCCCCTCTTAGCCACCACACTCGGCATCCCTTGCATTGACGTCGGGATCCCTATCTTAGCAATGCACGCTAGCCAAGAAATTGCCCACCAAGAAGACTTTCATCACTATGTGCAATTAGCGCAGCAGTTTTCTTATGTCAACCACTAAGGCCTGTTAGATGCTCACGCGTTGGCCTATTCCGATAACAAGCTAATGAGAGAAGAAGGGGAAAGGACGCCATCGAGCAAGTGGGTGATATCCGGATCAGTTATCGGCTCTAGCGCATACACCATTTTGCTCAAACCGAGAGCGTATCCAATGTCCATAGCCACACTCTTACCGACATAACCGTCATAGTTCAGTACATAAAGGATATCAGCTTGTTTTATTCGTGTAAGACAACCATCAATTCCATTGGATTGCAAAGGCTCCGATATCGTCGTCACTATCCCAGCCTCCATCAGCTGCGCATAAACAGCTTTCAATTTGTCATATTCCTTGAAACTGCCTGCTAAATAGACACATTGATTCATCATGTGGTTCCCTTCACGTGAAAAGTGGAGTTCTGGCGACTCACGGTGAGTCCCCGTTGAAAGCGCCAAATTATATCACATAGTCTATCTGGAATAGTAGGCTGGCACAGCTCTCCCACCAGCCTAACCAAAGTTCTGATTCCCAAAAGCGAAGCTGGTGGCTCTAGATGCTAAGGACCAACGTGCTTAGCTGGTTTCTTTTTATTGATAAGTACTTCTTCAATAAGTAACACACCACTGGGAGACTATAACCAACCCAATCTGCAAACATTGGTTTTGTTATTGTCTTCATGTAGAGTTTGCTTAGTGTGCACCTCAAGTTTATCGGGGCCTCAATCGTCTCTTGTAGCACCTTAACTAAAGTACTATTACCCGACAGGAAAATAGGCTAACAATTCATTGAACCAAACTGATGAACAATGTCAGCAGTTTCACTTATGTCTAGAAAAATTATATCAAGGAGAGCTGCAAGTGGAGCTTATGACTAAGGTATGGAGTCTATTGTCCAACTGATTTTAGCCTACTACAACCATAGTCATTAGTTAGTCCCTCTCTGCTTTGCTTAGTATTCACCTTAGCTAGATAAGAGATTCGATAAGTAACCTCTGCTCTTACCATTTCATCACCTCGCTTAAGAAGATAAAAACAGTTATTTAGCCGCTGAAGGTGCCCCCCATTTGAGCATGCATACCAGATTTCTCTGAGAATACGTAGCAGCTTCTTGGGATGTTGTACTTTTGAACCATCTATCATCAGCACGAAGTGATAATGTTGATTATCAGCATTGTTACGCTCTCTGCACCAGGTATAGCCTAGTCGAGTCAGCTTATAGTGCTTGCTCAGATCATATCTGACCTTGTTTAGAAACTTAGTCATGACTTGGTTCCCTATAGTGTAAAAAGGCATATGCAAGTTAAACAGGACCACTAGTACTCTATAATGATGACTTTCCAAAGCATCGAGCTGTTCTAAAATCTTTCTAAGTTGATGAGTAAATATGGGCTTTTGGGGGCCAGAATTCACTTTATAAACTCTGTCCCTATGTCTAATAAAAGGTGAATTGGTTTGGTGTTTTTTCATAGTCTCAGGAGGAAAGGATCGGCACCTATTATCCAAGTTAGGTTGCTTAGATAATAAGAAATACCCACCTGTTATTATCATTCTTCATACACCTGCCCCCTTAACTAAACTGGGCCGACACACTGAAAATCTGATATTTTCTCAATAACGAAAGTGGGTATAGAGTTCTCAAATTCAATCAATCTCAATCAAATGAAATAACTTAAATGCAAATTCACTCAGATTGGTGTTTTAACCAGTTGTCCACTGCATCTTTGTCCCAGCCATAAGCTCTACCATTATGTCGGAGTGGTCTAGGAAATCGGCCGGATTTCCACCAGCGATACAAGGTTGCCGGTGTGCGCTTTATCAGTCGGCACACTTCACGAGTTGTTAATATCGGATTCATAGCTTCCCCTACAGACTCTTACTGTATAGCGGCTTATTCGACTGTGAGTCTCGATTCTGAATGCGAGATTCAATCCACTTACAAACTTCCGATTCCAACCAACCTACCGCACTACCACCGAGGTTGATACTTGCCGGGAACTCTTCCATTGACATACGTTCATAGATAGTCGAACGCGATAAACCCGTCATTTTAATGACTTCCTTTAGGCGGATAATTCTCATTACTGCTCCTTTAAACTCATACCGCTTAAGATGGAATGAGATTACCTAAAATCTGTTCGGACTGGCGCGCATCGCTACGACGTGCGCGCGCATTGGGTTGGAGTGCGCGTTACTTCCCAAACCGTCGAATACACTCACGTATATCTTCTCCCTGGAACCAGCGGCGTATAGTACTCTCATGAGGGAAATAACTTCCTAGGCTAATACCTTCACTCGCAAAATGCTGTTCTAATACTTCAGCTAGACTAACTTTTGAACTAAAAATGTCTTTACCAAGCTTAGGGTTAGTCGCAATTAAAGCTGCAATTACTGCTGCCATTTTTTGTGACGGTTTTGCCTCTCTATTTATACTCACTTTTGGCTGTACCGGCCGCCCATAAAAGTTAGGTTTATTTATAGGAGTCCCTTTTAGATATGCTTCCTTCAAACATTTAACGTCACAGTGACTGAGAACAATACTTTCTGCTTTAACATCAACTGAAAAGCCAGCTACTCTTATCATTTCCTTATCGAACACTTGTTCTTGATACCAACCATTGTCAACAAATGGAACTACCTCGATGTTAAGCATTTCTTCTGAAGACATTAGCTGAACTGCAATTTCAATTTCAGAGACCTGCCAAAAACCGAATAGGTAACCTTCGACAATACCTTCACCGTTTTCAAGTTCTTGATAATCAGTCGCGTTCAACTGAGACATTGATGTTGATAGCAGATGATCAATATTGGAAGACAGTGGTCGGGTGAACTGTGAGCTGCCAAACATAGCGTCATGTGACAATTGGTCCGAAGAGCTAAAGATTTCAATATTATCTAGGATCTTGTTATCTGAACATACTGCCGAATAGGTATGCTGTGGACCTATATCATCAAAGCAAATACAAGGACGAACAAGACCACACTTTATGGCATAACGAATATAATCTTCAGAGACGCCGATTTGCTCAGCAGCTTGAGAGATCGAAAAATAAGGAAGAGGAAATAGACTTAATTGACTTGATTGGCCAAAAGAAGATTTAGCTATTGTCATGAGATGTTCCGTGCCCTGGCTTACTGGTTGTGATTTTCCTCACACTTTCGCATTAAACCAAAATAAAGTCGAGTTTATCGGTACACTACTGAATACACAGACACAATTTTAAACTGAAGATTGGCATTTAAAATCAGATATTTATATGTTCGGTTCAACTTGCGCCAGCCCACCAAACGTTTGGAAAGGCGCTAGCTCTTAGAGTTAGCGCCTTTTTTGTATGTTTACCAAATTTCGTCGATGATTTCGTTTTTGTACTGCTGTGCTTTAGCGAGTTCATCGTTAGACATATATTGCTTCACATTAAGGATTTCTTTTTCGGCATCCTCATCGCCATTTTCCTGAGCAATCTCGAACCATGCTAATGATTTGGCAAAATCACTGAATACACCATGACCATTTCGATACGCGTATCCCACCATATATTGGGCGTAAGTATCATCTCGCATTGCTGCTTTTTGGAAGTGCTCAAAGGACTTAGCGTAATCCGTCGTTTTGAAACCGCAACGCTGTTTGTATTTCGGGTAGTAGTAAATATCACCAAGTTTCGCCACCGAGCGAGTATGATCTTCAAGTTCAATTGCGTGCTCGAAGTGTTGTATCGCTTTTTGGCAGTTCATCTCAACGCCTTCACCATTGAGGTAAGCGATCCCTAAGTTATAGATCGCACTAGCATTCTGTTGTTTTGCCGCTTGCTCAAACCAATATGCAGCTTTGGCGTAGTCCTTTTCGACTCCAACACCATCGTTGTAGGAAAAAGCGAGTTGGTACATAGCGTCATCATCGCCAAGTTTTGCTGAGGCTAAGTAGTACTCGTTGCCTTTTTTTACGTCTTGTTCTGTACCTTCACCATCAAAATACATAACACCTAAACTATACAGTACATAGGGATCTTGTCCGTCTTCAGCTTTGTGATACCACGAGAGTGCTTCTTCATAGTTACCATCCGAATACTCTAAATCTGCTTTGAGAGTTTCAGCGCCATCATGACCTGACTTTAGTGCTTGTTCTAGATATTCATGAGCTCTGTCTATATTCGCTTGCATAACAGACTCATCTATCAACAAGTTAGCCGCTTTATAGAGTACGTCTGGGTCGCTTGAAGTTTCAGCCTTTTTTAGCAGCGCGAGGTCATCACCTTCAAACAGCTCCCAACTAAGATCATAAGAAAACGCCTGAGTGGACATTAATAACGAGAAACATGTGAGGATAGTGCATCGGCTTTTATTCATAACAACCTAATTTAACCTATTGATTAATTGTATTTATCTTTCCAAACACATCCTATATTTCATTAATTGCAAAAATCTAAAGCCAGTAAATTTTATGCAAACAAACTCACACTATAGTTCAGTTCCATCTAATGCAATCGTTCTCATAAAACCAAGATAAGAGCAGTCATATAGGGAACCTCTTTGACTTTGCCTCTGTCGAAAACGTGCATCTCTGCAACTAGTGCATACACTAGAATTGTTGCTTTAGAGGCTATCCCTCTACCGAAATCTGTTCAGTTTCCACTCCTTCCGACAAAACACTCACTAAGAACGTGATGATTTTCACGCTTTCTGCGCTATTCAGTCGTTACTAGGAATTTTTCCTAGCCGATCTAAGCCCCCCTCTCATGTGGTTAACAAAGCGACTCTATAAAATCGCTGGCAGAAAAAAGAATAGAGCACTCTGTGCATCACCCAAATAGAAGAGAGTTGATGATGTTAAAATTCCTGGAACAAGTCCGGAAACCTACCCTCGACCTTCCCGTCGAAGCCCGCAGAAAAATGTGGTTTAAGCCATTTATCCAATCTTACTTGGTGGTATTTATTGGCTACTTAACCATGTATTTGATCCGTAAAAACTTCAATGTCGCGCAAAACGACATGATTTCAACTTACGGCTTGTCGATGACTGACTTAGGCTTGATAGGTCTTGGCTTCTCAATTACTTACGGTATTGGTAAGACAGTCGTTTCTTACTACGCTGACGGCAAAAACACCAAGCAGTTCCTTCCTTTTATGCTTATCCTCTCTGGTTTGGCTATGCTTGGTTTCAGCTTCAGCATGGGTGGTGGCAGCGCAAGCCTTTTCTTAATGGTGGCCTTCTACGCTCTAAGTGGTTTCTTCCAAAGTACGGGTGGACCATCAAGTTACTCAACCATTACCAAATGGACGCCTCGTAACAAACGCGGTTCATACCTAGGCCTGTGGAATATGTCGCACAACGTTGGTGGCGCGGGCGCTGCAGGTGTGGCTCTATTTGGTGCGAACTACCTATTCGATGGTCATGTAATCGGTATGTTCGTCTTCCCTTCTATCATTGCCATCATCGTGGGTTTCATCGGTATGCGCTATGGTAACGACTCTCCTGAAGCCTACGGCTTAGGTAAAGTGGAAGAATTATTTGATGAAGCAGTGAGCGAAGAAGACGAAGCGGCTGAAGAACATCAAATGACCAAGAAAGAGATCTTTGTTGAGTACGTTCTGAAAAACAAAGTCATCTGGCTACTTTGCTTTGCCAATATCTTCCTTTACATCGTACGTATTGGTATCGACCAATGGTCTACCGTTTACGCTTACCAAGAACTTGGTCTATCCAAAGAAACGGCTATCTCTGGCTTCACCCTGTTTGAGGTCGGTGCTCTAGTCGGTACGTTGATGTGGGGTTACCTATCCGATCTCGCAAATGGTCGCCGTGCTTTAGTGGCTTGTGTTTCTCTGGGCTTAATCATTGTTTCACTAGAATTTTATCAACACGCTACTAGCGAGTTTATGTACTTAGCGTCTCTGTTCGTCCTTGGTTTCTTGGTGTTTGGTCCACAACTTTTAATCGGTGTTGCAGCGGTTGGTTTTGTCCCTAAGAAAGCCATCAGTGTGGCAGACGGTGTGAAAGGCACATTTGCCTACTTAATCGGTGATAGTTTTGCCAAATTAGGTTTAGGCATGATAGCCGATGGAACCCCAATTTTCGGCTTAACAGGTTGGAAAGGTACCTTTGCGGCCCTCGATACTTCAGCGTTTATCTGTATCACTTTGCTTGCTTTCGTTGCGATTGCAGAAGAGAAAAAGATCCGCCAAAACAAGAAGAAACTTGAACTGGCAGAAAGCCAAGCATGATCACAAAGCGCGCTTTGCCAGCCAAGGCGCGCAAGATCATTAAATTAAGCAGTTCAATTTAGTATCATGGCGAATTTTTCTTTGAGCTCTTTGAGAGCTCATTTTCGTTTGCTTATCACGATGTTTGGGTATTTATAATGATTAACGTAGCGCTAGTTGATGACCATATCATTGTTCGTTCTGGTTTCGCTCAACTATTGAGTTTAGAAACAGACATGAACGTTGTGGGCGAATTTAGCTCAGTTGCGGAGGCTCGCATTGGCTTGCCTAGTTGCAAGCCTGATGTAGTCATTTTAGATATCTCGATGGCAGACGAAAGTGGGCTTACCCTACTAGACGAAATTCCCTCCGGCATCGCTTGCGTAATGTTAAGCGTTCACGACTCTCCAGCTATGGTAGAAAAGTCACTAAAGCTTGGTGCGAAGGGCTACCTTAGCAAACGCTGTAGTCCCGATGAGCTGGTTCAAGCAGTTAGAACCAGTGCTTCTGGTGGCTGCTATCTGACACCTGATATTGCCCTAAAATTAACCACTCCAAGTGATAAATCGACCACGCTGACTCAACTCACGCGTAGAGAAAGCGAGGTGTGCCAACTACTTACCCGAGGGTTAGATGTGAAATCTGTCGCGGTTGAGCTTGGACTTAGTCATAAAACGGTTCACGTTCATCGTTCTAATGCTCTCGACAAGCTTGGGGTTAAAAATAACGTCGAGCTGGCAAAGCTGTTTTCTAAAGAGCCACTGTAATGCGTAGTTACCTTGCGACATCCATTTGCGGCCTATTCATGACAGCTTGTGCATGGTTTTGCCTGTGGGTCATCGCCTACTATTTTGTCAACGATGCTGAGCTTGCGATCTTGCTGTTTCCGTTTGCGCTTCGTCTAGGCATTACTCTGCACACTCGCTCTAAATACTGGGTGACGATATACCTCGCAGAGTGGGGGCTAACTATCGCGCTGGCGATGCTTTTAGAACAGCCGCAATGGTTGATGGTTCTTGTCGCCAGTGTGTTAAGCATTCCAGTGGTTCACCTCGCAAAGAAATACTATACCGGCAATCAAAACCAGCACCTTGCTGTAATGGCGGTTGTTATCCTGATCACATCTTGTATCAATGTCGCCGCGGTCGGCTTTCATGTTGAATCGGTCTACATGCTCTGGCTAGCGAGTATTGCTGGAGGGTTAATGATCTTGCCGATGTGCTATCTGCTTTGGAATTATCTATTTCTAAGCCCATGGTCACCGATCACGTCTAATTTGCTGGCAAACAATGTTGAGTTCAAAGTGCGTCATATCTTGTTGTACGCCGTACTTCTAATTGCCAGTATTTTGATTCAAACCAGTTTGCCCGACGAACTAAAAAGATTTGCCCCTTTCTGTATGGCGATTCCGATCATAGTGCTCGCTCTGCGTTATGGTTGGCAGGGAGCACTGCTTGCCACCATGCTCAATAGTATTGCACTCATTGCTGCGAAAAGCGGTGTATCTAACTTAGAGATTACCGATCTCCTTTTATCTATTTCAGCTCAAACTCTAACTGGAATTATGCTCGGTCTAGCCGTGCAAAAGCAGAAAGATCTCAACCAAAAACTACGTGGAGAATTATCTCGCAATCAGACGCTGTCTCGCCAACTAATACAAGCCGAAGAATCAGTCCGTCGTGATGTAGCGCGAGAACTGCACGACGAAATTGGTCAAAACATCACCGCCATTCGAACTCAAGCCAGCATTATTAAGCGAGTCGATAACGCTGAAATCAATACTCGCTCTGCGGATATGATAGAGAGCCTTTCATTGAACGTGTATGACACGACCAAACACTTACTTAGCAAACTAAGACCGAAAATGCTCGATGATTTGGATCTCAAAGAATCTGTCCAACAGCTAACTCGTGAAATGGAGTTCGATAATCACGGTACTCGCGTCGTACTTGATTGGAGCGGTGATTACGGCTCGTTAAGTGACACATTAAACGTGACCCTTTTCCGCCTATGTCAGGAAGCGTTAAACAACGCCGCCAAATACGCCAACGCAACGTCAATCGTTATCGAACTATCAATCGAAGATGACTTGTCACTGAACATCGCAGACAACGGTATAGGCTTTAAAGCTGAAGACTGTATGAAAGGAATGGGTGTCCGTGGTATGCAAGAGCGACTTCAAGCACTTGGCGGCAAAATGTATATCTACTCCTTAAACGATCATGTTGATGGTACACAAATCGCCATCACATTACCTAAGGAATAACCAGCATGTTTGGCCTATTTCAATCGCCGAGCTATAACCAAGCTCCGCTTAGTAAAATTCGAGTTGATGAACGCTATCGTTACTGGCGTCTGCATATCATGGTTGGTATGTACCTTGGCTATGCGGGCTTTTACTTCACCCGTAAAACATTCAACTACGCTGCACCTGCAATGATTGTCGACTTGGGGCTAGATAAAGGTGATATAGGCTTAATTGGCACCCTTTTCTACATCACTTACGGGCTGTCAAAGTTCATTTCAGGCACCATTTCTGACCGTTCTAACCCACGCTTTTTCATGGGAGTCGGTTTGATTGCGACCGGATTGATCAACATCGCTTTTGGTTTCTCAAGCTCTTTGGTGACATTAGCGGCATTATGGGTAATGAACGCATGGTTTCAAGGATGGGGATGGCCTTCGTGCTCTAAACTTCTCACTACTTGGTATTCCCGTTCTGAACGTGGCTTTATGTGGGCAATCTGGAATACCGCACACAACGTCGGCGGCGCACTGATCCCACTGCTTGTTGGCTTTCTCATCCTCCACTATAGCTGGCGTGAAGGCTTTATCATTCCAGGTATTATCGGGGTTATTCTCGGTATTATCGTCTGCTGGCGTTTAAGAGATAAGCCCACCACACTCGGTTTACCGACCGTGGGGCAATGGCGAAACGACGGATTGGAACTCGCCCAAGAAAATCACGGACATGGCCTTAGCTACAAAGAGATCTTGCAGCAATACGTATTCAGCAATAAATACATATGGTTGCTCGCTTTTAGCTATGTGCTGGTTTACATCGTTCGAACTGCGATTAATGACTGGGGCAACTTATACCTTACAGAGCAACACCATTACAGTTTAATTAATGCCAACGCTGCGCTGTCTATGTTTGAAATCGGCGGCTTTGTCGGCTCTCTTGTTGCGGGTTGGGGCTCTGACAAACTGTTCGGTGGTAATCGCGGCCCTATGAATCTGCTGTTTGCCGCGGGTATTTTCTTGTCGGTTGCCGCTTTATGGTTAATGCCTTTGACTAATTTCGCCTTTCAAGCAGCTGGGCTTTTCTCCATTGGCTTCTTTGTGTTTGGTCCGCAGATGTTGATTGGTATGGCTGCAGCGGAATGTTCACACAAAGACTCGGCAGGCGCCGCAACAGGTTTTGTCGGATTGTTCGCCTATATGGGAGCAGCATTATCGGGCTACCCATTAGCACTGATTCTTGAAGAATATGGCTGGACCGGATTCTTTATCACTATATCGGTGTGTGCCGCCGTTATTGGCTTACTGTTACTGCCCTTTCTTCAGGCGCAGCCTTCACGCAAACCTCTGGCGCCAAAGCTTCGATTATAGCGACCGCCACGCTACACATCTTAGGGTGAGTTAACCGCTCACCCAACTACCTCCACTCTTTTTTGCTTCCGATTCAGTTCGGAGGGTTTTCTACGGGTAAAATTTATGATTTTGAATACTATTTCACCAAAAAGCTTCTTCAAAATGGACAACAAGATCCAAAACTACGACTGGGGAAGTCGTACTGCCATCCAAGGTTTGTTTGGTTTCGCCAACGACAAGCAGCAACCGCAAGCCGAAGTCTGGATGGGCACCCACCCAAATGGTTGCTCGATGATCAAACAAGGAGGTGACAGTATTTCGCTGTCAGATTTGATCAAACCAAACCCATCAGCATTCTTATCGCAAAACACGTCAAACATTTATGGCGACTTGCCTTTTCTGTTCAAAATTCTTGCGGCAGATAAAGCCTTGTCGATCCAAGTACACCCTAACAAGCAAGATGCAGAGCAAGGCTATGCGAACGAACAAAAGCTTGGTATCCCGCTAGGCGCTTTCAATCGTAACTACAAAGACGCCAACCACAAGCCTGAGCTCGTTTACGCACTCACCGACTACCAAGCGATGAACGGTTTTCGCCCATTCAATGAAATCATTGACGCTTTCAAGCAGTGTGACATTCCTGAGATCAGCGAATATTTAGCTCAGTTTGAACGCAATCCAAACCAAGAGGGTTTGTCTACTTTCTTTGTAGAGCTACTATCGATGCAAGAAGAGCGCAAAACCAATGCTCTTGATCATCTACTTAGCTATGCAGCATCGAACAATACCTGTGCGACTTGTGAACTCATTTTGTCTCTTTCACAGCAATACCCGAATGATGTCGGCTTGTTCGCACCATTTCTGCTTAATGTCATTACTCTTAAGGCCGGGGAAGCCATGTTCTTAAGTGCCAGAACCCCTCACGCCTACATCAAAGGTACTGGCCTCGAGATTATGGCGAACTCCGACAATGTGTTGCGTGCTGGCTTAACCCCTAAACACATGGATGTTGAAGAACTGGTCAAATGTACGGATTTTATTCCTAAGTCAATCAACTCTTTGCTTACACATGCTGAGGTAAAAGGTTGTGAGCATCACTTCCCTGTTCCTGTACAAGATTTCAAGTTCTCAATCTACCGCGATCCACAACAGCAACCAGTGCAAATGTCGAGTGCAGAAATTCTCATGCCAATTGATAATGATCTAACGCTACATGCTGACAGCGGAGAAACTCTGATACTGGGTAAAGGACAATCTGCTTTCGTACCTGCTTACGTTAAGCAATACACCATCAGTAGTGAAGGTCGAGTAGCTCGTGCTTTTAATGGTTAAAATCACTAAACATTAACGATTTCAACCAGCTAAACCAAAGACCAAACGCGCCTATTTTGCTCAATAGGCGCTTTTAGTGCTGCAACAGCACCTGTGTCACGATAGTTCAGCCAAAAAACTGTCTTCTTCCTTGGAGCTTAACTGACGTCATCAATCCATTATTGAACAGCCTATAAAACTTACACATCAAAACATTAGAAAACTAACCAAGATAAAAGAGGTTACTGATCATTTCCGCAGCAAATTTGCAGTTAAATACACTAAAGGTTATAGTTGCGCCGCAAAAATTACTTTGAACTCAAAACAAATGGAGGGCGCTTTTAGTGTTTTTCTTGAAAAAGTGAAACACATTATAAAAACGTAAACCTTGTATTTATGGAAAATGCATTAAAAAAATACAGTATCGAAACCACTGATTATCAAGTTGGACAAGACAACGTACAAAAGTGGGGATTCGATATCCACAATCCGGTATTTGGGATTAGTGCTGGCCTTGTGATCCTTTGTCTACTGACTCTTTTAATTGTTGACCCAACTACTGCTCGAGACGCTCTGAACGGTCTTAAAAACAGCATTATTGTAGATTTTGACTCCTTCTTTATGTGGTCTGCAAACTTCTTCATTTTGTTCGCCGCAGTGCTCCTACTCTCCCCTCTAGGCAAGATCCGTATTGGTGGGATCGATGCCAAAGCCGAGCACTCAACCATTTCATGGCTATCCATGCTGTTTGCAGCTGGTATGGGAATAGGGTTACTTTTCTGGAGCGTTGCCGAGCCAACGGCATACTTTACTGATTGGTACGGTACGCCGCTTAACGCGGAAGCATATAGTGAAGAAGCGAAAGCGCTTGCTATGGGTGCCACTATGTTCCACTGGGGTATTCACGGTTGGGCAATCTACGCTATTGTGGCGCTATCTTTGGCCTTCTTTGCCTTTAATAAAGGACTACCACTTTCACTACGATCGGCTTTTTACCCACTGTTTGGCGATAAAGCTTGGGGCTGGCTAGGTCATGTAATCGATATTCTCGCCGTCCTCGCTACTTTGTTTGGCTTAGCCACTTCTTTAGGTTTAGGCGCACAGCAAGCCACCAGCGGAATCAATCATGTATTTGGTCTTGATGGTGGCATCGGCATGCAGATGATCGTGATCACTTTCGTGACCTGCATTGCGGTGCTCTCTGTTATTCGCGGTATCGATGGAGGCGTTAAGCTTTTAAGCAACATCAACATGGTGATTGCTTTTGCTTTACTTGCGTTTGTATTGTTCATCAGTTTTGACACTGCAATGCTGTCACTTTGGGACACGACCATTGCCTATGCACAAAACATTATCCCGCTAAGCAACCCTCACGGCCGCGAAGATACTGGCTGGATGCACGGTTGGACGGTGTTCTATTGGGCTTGGTGGGTTTCTTGGTCACCATTTGTTGGTATGTTTATCGCGCGCGTATCAAAAGGTCGAACTGTACGTGAATTCCTGTTTGCAGTGATAATTATTCCAACCACAGTGACGCTTATTTGGATGTCGGTATTCGGTGGTATTGCTCTTGATCAGGTCGTCAACCAAGTCGGTGAGCTTGGTGCGAATGGCTTAACCGATATTTCGCTGACCTTGTTCCAGGTTTATGATGCTCTGCCATACAGCTCAGTCATTTCTGTACTTTCAATTGTCCTAATTTTGGTTTTCTTTATTACCTCATCAGACTCTGGTTCACTCGTTATCGACAGTATCACCGCTGGTGGCAAAATTGATGCACCTATCCCACAACGTATCTTCTGGGCATGTATCGAAGGCTCGATTGCAGCGGTTATGCTTTGGATTGGTGGTAAAGAGGCATTGCAAGCGCTTCAATCTGGGGTTGTTGCAACAGGTCTTCCTTTCACTCTTGTCCTACTCGTAATGTGTGTCAGCCTGATCAAAGGCTTGCGCTCAGAGCTACCGGCTTATCAGTCCTCGACTCGACAAGTAACGGCCTAACTCTAAGCGAAACAAACTCAATGGGCGCTATTTCTGGCGCCCTTTTTTATTTTTCTCAATCGATCACCTCTTCCACAACTGCGTATACTAAATTTATGGCTTTAGAGGAGGCAGCAATCAATGAGTAAACGGCCTATCAATATCATCGCACTCGATCATATTGTGCTGCGAACGAGCCAGCTCGATAACATGGTGCACTTTTATCAAGAGATTCTTGGCTGCGTGATTGAACGAGAAAAGCTCGATATTGGGCTTACCCAACTCAGAGCGGGGAGCGCATTAATTGACATAGTGACAGTCGATAGTGAACTAGGTCGAATGGGAGGCAAAGCGCCACAACAAAACGGTAGAAACGTTGACCATTTCTGTCTGCAAGTATCCGCATTTGAGGAAGAGGAATTACTCGCCTACCTAAAGCAACACAATATAACTACATCAAGCTTTGCCGAACGATACGGCGCACAAGGATACGGTCGCTCTGTTTACGTTGATGATCCTGAGGGCAATGTTGTGGAACTTAAACCCTTTAAAATTACCACCAATTAGAAAATCACTCGAATTTAGATAGTTAGAGCCTCATCAACATACTGTTTTTAGCCTCAGCGTATAGTATTTCACTGGTTAAAAAGTGTATGGATAGCGCATGTTAGATCTCCCCCAACTTACTCAGCTTAGAAAAAACATTCATCAGCACCCCGAACTTTCACATCAAGAGCAACAAACGGCTCTGCGGATAACTCGCGTGTTTGAAAGCTTCTCGCCGGATGAAGTCCACACTCAGCTTGGTGGTCATGGCGTCGCATTTGTCTTCCACGGTCAAGAAACAGGGCCTTCAACCTTAATACGCTGCGAATTAGACGCCCTACCAATACAAGAACAAAACACCTTTGACCATCGCTCTATCCTTGATGGCGTGTCACATAAATGTGGCCACGATGGTCATATGGCGATTATCTCTGCTTTGGGCACCACACTCGCGACTCGCAAACCGCAATCTGGAAGAGTGATACTTTGCTTTCAGCCAGCAGAAGAAACAGGGGCTGGCGCAATTGATATGGTCAACGATGAGAAATTCGCTCCCCTAAAGCCAGACTACGCCTTTGCACTACATAACTATCCAGGACTAAAACTTGGCTCGGTAGCAGTACGAGCAGGGACTTTTAATTGTGCTTCCCGCGGAATCATCATTAAACTCAGCGGCAAAACATCACATGCCGCACACCCTGAGGATGGTATCAGCCCCGCTAGCGCAATGTGCCAGATCATCGAAAAACTCAACCAGCTTCCAGAAGAGCTAGCCGAACAAGGCGTCGAAGATAAACTATGGGTTACCGTCATCCATGCCAAGCTTGGCGAAGTGGCTTTTGGTACTGCCCCTGGAGATGCAGTTGTCATGGCAACACTTCGTAGCGAGACCAATCAAGCAATGGATACCTTAGTAGAGATCACACAAAAGTTCGCGCGCGATTGTGCTCACAAGGCCGGATTAGAAATAGAATTCGGTTTTGATGATGTTTTTCAGGCAAGTGTTAACTCAAATGAAGGCTGTGATCGCGTCGTTCAGGCGTGTCGCAACACGTCCACGGAATACATCTTGCTGGATGAACCTATGCGCTGGTCTGAAGATTTTGGCCAATTCACCGCAGTAGCAAAGCAAGGAGCAATGTTTGCTTTGGGAGCCGGTGTCGACACACCTCAGCTACATAACCCTGACTATGACTTTGAGGACGAGCTAATCCCTATTGGGCACGCTTTGTTTCTCGACCTTATTAAGCAAATTAATGGTCTTGAATAGTCTTAGCTTGCTTGCTCGCAATCTTGTCGCAAATATAACTACCTATTGGGATAGAAGAGGTCGCTGCGGGTGAAGGGGCATTGCACACGTGCAAGCTACGCGGGCTTTCTGCAAACAGAAAATCGTGTACTAGCGTGCCATCTTTTAGCACAGCTTGAGCTCTAATCCCTGCTGGATAGGGCTCAAGATCTTCAACTCGAATTTTTGGGCAGTACTTATTTACCAATTTCAAATAGCCAGCTTTCCACCAAGAGTTTTTCGTCTCAATCAACCCCGTTTTTAGATGCTTAGCCGTCAGTTTCCAGAAACCACTGAACGAGAGCATTTCGCACACGTCACGAAAACTAAAGTTAATGCGTGCGTAACCTTCCCTTTTCCATCCTTGCACCGCATTCGGTCCAACTGTAACACTGCCATCAATCATACGAGTGAGATGAACACCAAGAAAAGGTAAATCAGGATCAGGAATTGGGTAAATTAGATGGTTGACGATCTGGTTGTTCTTAGGCGCTAGGCGGTAATATTCACCGCGATAAGGAATGATCTGAAAATCCGTTTGTAGCCCCATCATCTTGGTCATGCGATCGGCCATTAACCCCGAACAGACGACCAGAAACTGACCTCGAAGTAATTGCGCCTGGCCGTCACTGACAACCGAGACCTCAACCCTATCTGAGTACTCTTGTAAGTTCACCACAGGTGTTCCAAGGCACACCTGTCCGCCCGCTTGGCGAAACTCTTGTGCCATCGCCTCGGTGACTTGGCGATAATCCACAATACTGGTGGCTGAAACGGCAATAGCCCCCAACCCAACAATGTTAGGTTCGCGCCTTTTAAGCTCTTGCTGATCAATTAGCTCAACCTCTATGCCATTTTGCTGACAACGGGTATACAATGCTTGCATACGCTCTACTTCAATTGGGCTTGTTGCAACCAGCAATTTGCCACAATTCTCGACCTTAATATCATGCTTGTTACAGAAGTCCATTGTAGCGGCAACTCCGGCCTTACAAAATTCCGCTTTCAAACTTCCCGGCGCATAGTAAACACCAGCGTGAATCACACCACTGTTGTGCCCGGTTTGATGAGATGAGAGTTGCTGCTCTTTTTCTAGCAAGAGAATGGACTTGTCCGGATAACGATTTTGCAATTGCCAAGCCGTCGAGACACCGACTATCCCACCACCTATCACAATGTAATCGTAACTCTGATCCACTCTATTGCTCCTTGCCACCAAACTAATCCTAGCCACCAATATTAATCGTGACGTTAAGCGATTGAAAGATCGACTGATATAGAAAAAACTTATCGATAGATACAATTCATACTCAATTAAACGTCGAAACTTTGTGAAACATGGTTAAAATAGCCCGCTTAGATTTTCTAACCCTATTGGTTGTTTGAGGAAGAGACATTGAACACGCAACACCTTTTGGCAAGTGACAGCAAAGATATCGAACAAGCTAAAGACATTCTCGCATCTGGCGAGCTTGTTGCGATTCCGACTGAAACCGTTTATGGCCTTGCTGCAGATGCATCAAACCCAGAAGCGGTGAAAAAGATCTTTGCCGCCAAAGGTAGACCAGCGAATCATCCACTGATCGTTCATATTGGAGAGGTCGAGCAACTGTCTGAGTGGGCAAAAGACATTCCTCAAGAAGCGTACACCATTGCCAAAGCGTACTGGCCTGGGCCTGTGACTGTACTGCTCAATAAAGCTGACCAAGCGACACCAGTGGTAACCGGTGGTTTGGACACCATAGGCATTCGCATGCCCGCTCATGAAGTGTTTGCTACTTTGCTGAAATCTTCAGGTATGGCTGTTGCAGCACCTTCAGCAAACCCATATAAAAAGCTCAGCCCAACTTCAGCCGAGCACGTACTCAACTCTTTAGGGGGCAGAATTGCGGCTGTACTCGACGGCGGTAACTGTGCTCATGGTTTAGAGTCAACCATCATTGACCTAACCCAAAAGCCTTTCCGTATTTTGCGCAGCGGTCCGGTGACAGCAGCGCAACTATCAGAAACGCTGGGCGAAGAAGTTCTGTCACCGAAGGCACACACTGTTGCCGTTCCGGGAAATGTGACTAGCCACTACCAACCTAATACCAGAGTACGTTTGGTTGACCTTGCTGAGATTGAAAACGCTGAAGGGAGTAACATTGCCTGCCTGCATATTTCTGCGATTGAAAACCAAAGCTTTAAGTCGAAGCAAATGCCATCAGATGTGGCTGACTATTCTCACGACCTTTATCGCGCGTTAGATGAGGCAGATAAATGGGGCTGCGAAGAGATCTGGGTTGAACACCCACCTATCTCAGACGAGTGGTTGGCTGTTCATGATCGATTAAGTCGTGCACAGTCTAAGCTTTAAGCTCAGGCCTAAATACAAAAACGCCCCATCTCTCGATGGGGCGTTTTGTTATACCAATCAGGATAAATAGGTGCTCAGATAATTGCGCAGGAAAAATCGCTTAGAGCAAGGCATGGATTGCAGCTAGCTAGTTGACCTACCTACAAAATCCATAACGCAGCTATCAGCGATTTTAACCAGCAAGCATGACCAGATATTTATTCTGGTTGGTATTATTGTGAGTATAAGCTTCGAATCGGTTCTGGCTCAACATAGTCGATGTATTGACTGGATGTCAGTTTATCGACTTGCTGCTGGCTACCCGATACTACCAGCACTTGTTGGCTGTCTAACGTTTCGACAATGTCTAGCTGGTAAGATTGAAGAAGCTCGCGAGTCTGCTGCTCAGTGCCTTTATGATACTTCACAAAGAATCGGGTTGATTGAGCCTCTGCTTCTGCCTGCCTTTCATCAACAGGTGGAAACGCTGGGTTATCAGCATGGCTCAATGTAGCAACCGCGCTCATCACTAAGACAACTAAACCAACACCATAAAACACTTGCTTCTTCATATTCACTCCTTATTGAAATGACAGTGACCAGCTGTTGATCGTACCTGTATCTTGGCGAGCACTATCTACCGCTTTTAGTTTCCAGTTACCTTTTGACTCAAAGCCAGTAAAGTTGGCTTGGAAGCTGGTACGAATGTCATTTGCTGAACCGCCTGTATTTTCATGCAGTATAACTTGACCACCAGTTGGTGAAGTCAGCGTGACTTTAAGGTCACCCACATAGCTATGGCTAATATCAACTGCAACTGTCACTGTACCAGAATCACCAGAACGCAGTACATCGATCTCACTCGTTGCACCTAGCGCGCTGTTGTCTGGAATCGCCATTGCATTTTGGTTGCTGTAGTTCGATGGTGCTTGACCACCATTGTCAGAACCGTTGTGAGTAGCAACAAGCGAAGCACCTGAGTACGCCGAGTAGCCATCGATCAATACTTGGTATGTGCCTGCTTGAGAGACATCCAGAGAACAAGATTCGTTGTTACCGCTTTCCCATGAACGGCAATCGTATGTTCTTGTTGTCGGTGTACCGTCAAAACGGACATACATATCCGCATCACCGCTACCGCCAGTTAGCTTAAATGTCGCTTTAGTTGCACTTGCAGGGACTTCAAAGGTGTAAACCGTACCTGATTTGCTTGCGCCAGATAGAGGGCCTTTCGCCACACCGTTTTCTAGTACAGTGCTTGTATCTACAGGACCATTACAACCCACATCTAGGTAAGTTTTTGCAGCATCTGCATTCACCAGACCATGACCCGTGCGATCATCGCGTCCTGCTACATCAATATCTGTCGCACTTGCGTTTAGTGCTTTACGTACTTGCGCTGCTGTACAAGTTGGGTGGTAACTCCACACTAGCCCTGCAACACCTGCTACGTGTGGCGTCGCCATAGAAGTACCATTGTAGTACTCGTAGTCTTTACCCGTTTCCGTAGAAACCGTCACGGTATCACCAACTTTACCTGCTAGCTCTAAACCAAATGCTCGGTCAACAGTAACTGAAACCATACGGTAGCTATCGTTGTCATCCAGAACAAATGGGTTCTGAAGACCAGGTAGATCTTGATTACTGTATACAATCGCCGCTTTAGCGCCCGCATCAGAACATGCTTTCACTGGGTTTATTTCAGGTCGAACACCCGTTCTTTGGTTTTCGATACGTTCAGTTAGACAGATCTTGTCCGTCATATCACCACAGTTGTAGCTACCGGAAGAGATATCACATGCAGCGATAGGAGCGGTAAATGAACCTGCCACTGGTGCTGACTCGTAACTGCCGGACGTTTTGATTTTACGGTTATGTGGCACAACGCCGCGATCAAAGCTGCTCGCACCGTTGATGGTAATATCAGACAGAACACCTTCACCTACTGTCACAGTTGAAAGTACCGCTACACCTGGCGCTGCAATATCTACTTGGTCAGTTGCCTGAGAGAACGCAGCGTGGTCGTTGTTTGTATCAACTGCTGCAACTGACATTACCGCATCATAAGATGCTGGGTAGCTGTGTGCCGTGTTACCTGAGTTACCTGCCGCTGCGATAAGCAGCACACCCTTGTCGTAAAGGTCTTGCATCGCGTTTTGTTCAGTAATACTTGAACGGCTACCACCCAAGCTCATGTTAACCACGTTGGCGCCATTATCCGCACAAGTTTGAATTGCTTTAACTAAGCTCGATGAGTAACCCCAACCAGATTCGTTGAACACTTTAACAATGTGTAAGTTCACATTCTGGTTCGGCATTACCCCTTTAACACCTTCGGTATTGGCAATCGCCGCAATCGTACCAGCCACGTGCGTACCGTGGGCATTGTTGTTGCCCGGAGAACTCCATGAGCCTGTGCCGCTATCGTTGGTACCGTTAACACGGTTACCACTTAGGTCATTGTGGCTGATGTCATAGCCAGAATCGATAATACATACCGTGCGATTACCAGCATTTGAATCATTCAAAAGCTGAGCATTTACAGCATTGTAGCCCCACGGCGTCGTTTCACTTAGCAGGTAACGTGGGGGATCGACCTCCACGTATTCCACTTGCGCGTTAGTACGCAAAGAAGACAACTCGTTGTCATCCATTTCTACACTGTAGATTGGCTCAGATCCTAGTTTTTCGACCTTACGAGCTTTAACTTGCTGAAGCACCGATTCGCGAACTTCACTAGCAGCCATAACTGGCTCACCAGCACGAGTAAACGGCATAGGTGCGTCTTGTTTAAATTTAACGATGTACTTAGTTGGTAGATCAGCCTCATTGAATCCCATTGAAGGCGAAGCGTTCGCCACTGAGATTCCAGCCATAGCCACTGCGATAGTTGAAAGGGTAAATAACCCTTTGGTTTTACTTGTTATGTTATGCATCTGCTCTATTCCTCATTGAGCTATTTTTATTCATTTTCCACTCATGAATCATCATTTCTAGTGATGATTCACAAGCTATCTAGCTATAAAGAATGATTATAAAACAGCCAACATTTTATAAAGTTAATGCTCTATTTTTACGCTAAGGCTCACCCTTTACATCTAAAAAGTGAACACTCATTAGAAAAATTATTTCCTTAAAAAGCAATTACTTAATAACACTTATTATGCTTAGACACCTCTTAAATAACCAGCTAACCTTAATCCAAGAACTCAAAATCTAAGGGCCAGTTGCACGCCACATAACTAAACGAAAGTACCAATCAAACCTGACTTGATGAACAGCACGAAATCCAGTGAAAAAAGGCTGAGAGCAAAAAGCATAGGTATGCAATCAAAAGGATATGAATTAGCTTATAAATGTCAGGGAAAGACTAGGTTTATCAAACATGTTTAAAGCAGCTATTAATGTATTTATTTCAACCTTGTTATTGGTGATCACTACAGGGGGTTACGCACAAGATCGGTTCCCCCTCGCTCCACCAGACACCACTAGCCCCAAAGCCACATTTGATAGTTTTCATCAGCTCGTCGACGCGGCAAACAACCAACTCGCACAGTTACCAAACTTACCAAGCGAGCAGCAAGAAGGCGCTCGGCAGTCTGTCTACGCGTTGTTCAACAAAGCAGTGCAATGCTTTGATTTTTCGCAGCAACCTAAATCTGAGTACCCACGTATCTCTCTAGAATCCGTCATGCTGATGAAAGAGATCCTCGACCGAATTCCAGCGTTTGATCTTAACTCTATTCCCGCTACAGATAGCATTGAGCGATGGACGATCCCCAATACTCAACTGTCGATTGAAAAGCAGCCAAACGGACAATTCCTTTTTTCTGCTCAAACTGTCGAAGCACTGCATTCCAACTATCAATTAGTCAAGCACCTACCCAATCGTGATGGCACAGTAAAAGATTTCTACCGCTACTTCTCGCTGTCTGCTGGTAAGCTCGTGCCTCCAAATTGGTTTACTTGGGTTGAAAGCTTACCGCCGTTCTTCATGCTAGAAGTTGCCGATCAAGCGGTATGGCAATGGATAGGTTTAGCGGTGTTATCTGCCGGATTGGCACTTTATGCCTTGCTCGTTTATCGCGCCAACAAACTAGTGCTATTACGGCCGCTACTTATGGCAGCAGGTATTGGTTCGCTTGTCTATTTGAGCAACCACCAGCTCAATCTAACGGGTAAGTTAATGTCTGTTATGTCGATCTCTGGCGAACTCATTGTTTGGTTATTGGTCGCACAGGCCGCCTACATACTTGGCTATAAAACGTGCAGTGCCATGGCAAAAACTCGCAACGCCTCCAACCTGCGCCAAAGCATTACTCAAATTATCGGCACACTAGTTGGTTCAGCATTAGCTGTCAGCATTTTCGGCTATGGATTGCACCGAATCGGCGTACCTGTGTATGGCATCGTTACTGGACTAAGTTTAGGCGGGATGGCGATTGCACTTGCCATTCGACCAACGATGGAAAACCTGATTGGTGGTGTGATTCTATTCTTAGATAAGTCACTCTCGGTCGGTGATTACTGCCAGATGGGAAAAGTCTCAGGTGTTGTTGAGCGTGTTGGTGTGCGTTCAACCCGAATCCGCGCCAAAGACCGTACGCAAATCACCATCGCCAATGGTGCATTAGTTAAAATGGAGATCGTTAACTACAGTCGCCGTGATCGGTACCCGTTTAAAGCTGACATCGCGTTGCGAATTGGTACCCCAACCACCGTAGTTACAAAGATCACGCACGAAATTGAAGCGATGCTTGTCGCTCATCCAGACACGCTAGAGTCCCCCGTTCGCGTGCATTTCTCGACATTCGATAACTATCGCATCAACTTAGAGATTCTTGCTCATCTAGATACCACCAACCGAGAACGCTTCTTGGAGCTGCAACAAGAACTTCTGTTTAGCGTCGAACGCATCATCAAACAAAACAACGCCGAGTTCGCCATCCCAGTTCAAGCCACGATTTTGCAGATGGAGAAAGCAAGAGACTCTCATTCTAAAACGCAGTTGGATAGCAATAGGATCACTATAGAGAACTAAAATATCAGACTTAAATAAGTTAGTGATTCACATCTCTTTCCTTAAGAGCGAGTCATAAGAACACTTTCTAAGCAAAATACACATCTGGTAGCATAAAAAGAAAAAGGCCAGTTGTTATGATAGTTAAAAACCGAGATGGAAAATCCGCGAACAACAAGAGACAGAAAAGCGGAGAAAAGGTAGAAAAAGATGTTTCTTTCTACCTATCCAGAGAGTTTGCAGATAGAGAAGACATTTTTGTCTTCAATGATTTAAGAGTTGAGCACAATGAGCAGTTTGCCCAAATTGATCACCTAATCCTGTATAAAAAAGGCTTTATTCTAATTGAATCAAAGTCGATCAAAGGCAAGGTAAGAGTAAACAAGCAACTAGAGTGGCAAAGAACATTTAACGGCCACTGGCAAGGTATGGCATCTCCTATTGCTCAAGCACATCTACAGAAAAAGCTTTTAAAGCAGTTACTTAATGAGAATGCAGACATCATGCTCAACAAGCTCGCTTTGATAGGAATACAAGCGTATTTTGGCGGAAGATGTTGGGATCTCGTTTGTGCCTCTTCAAATGAGACTTTGATTGAAAGGGATTCAATGCCTAAATCCATTTCTAATCAGATAGTTAAAGCGGAACAAATAGCGAACAAAGTTAGTTCTCTGATTTCTTCAAGCAGCACAATGTTTAATACTAACCCTAATTTTTCACCCGAAGAAATGATGAAAGTACGCAATTTCTTGCTTGGTCAACATAAGCCATTAGGATCCGCACAAAACCAAACATCACCTAGTTGCCCAGAAGAGTCTTTAAGCCAAAACCTTGAAACCAAGTCAGATCTTCAACCGCAAAAAATCTCTTCTAACAAACAAAACTCATGGTTTAAGTGCCGAGCTTGCGGCAGTTACCATACAACAGAAAAATCGGGACGATTTGGTTACTATGTCCAATGTGAGAACTGCCAAACAAATACATCAATGAAGCAAGTGTGCCTCTCGTGTGGGGGAAAAGCTGTAGGTGTCTCGAAAAACAAAAGTGTCTATACACTAACCTGCGAATGTGGTTATAAGACTCAATACACATCGCCAAAGGCATCACCACTCACCAACTAATAATCGACTCTTAACCCCTCTTACTTGAAGGCCAAGAGCTTCAAAGACTTGCTCAAAGTCGCGGCATTGGTTTGGGACATTTGGTAAGGCAAGCGTGGCTTCCGAGAAAAAGCATTGTTGTAACTGCTCGTTCTCGCCCCAAGCTAATTGCCACCACTCTAAAATCCTTTGGCGAGATGAGCAAAGACGGTAATGAGTAGGAATACGATCTTTTTTATCAAGATTCTCTTTTGCCGTGGTTGGCAGTAAATTCCACTTATCGTTATTCGGCCAATGAGCAAAAGGTAAGCAGTGATCAATGTGGTAGTCATTTTTGAGGGACTTACCACTCCAAACACTTTTCATCACTAAACTGTCTCTACGTAATGCCTCAATCCTAGTTCGAACATCACGCGTATTGTGTTTGTGGTCTATCCAGACAAGGCAGTCATGGTAAGTTTGCAAAGAAATATTGCGCTGCTTATTCCTCTCAAAGCGCTGCATTTCTAAGATCCATTGATTTACAACTAGTGGCTCTATCCAAGAATGGTACAAACGGAAACAGTCCCACAGACTCTCGTCCAAAACAAACTCACCGTAACTTTCTAGGAAATCCAAATCGATAATATACGAGCTAGTTTTCTTATACTTTCTACGGTGCATATGAAAATAGGGATTTGAAATATCACTTTGGTAAGTGTATTTGACCGGACCACTCTTCAATGTAGCTAAAGTGTCGCGAATGGCCTTGTCTAAAGCTTTTGCCTCTTCACCCGTAAAGAGTGAACCAACCGCGAGATCTTCAGCAGCTAAGTGAGTTAGCTTTCCCCACCCTTCGGGCTTTACAAAACCAAGTCCAGCCGAAGAATTGGCACTTTGCTGAATATCTTCAATGTCTATCAGGCGCTTAAACTGACGGTTCCAGTAAAGAGCAACCAAACCTAATGGGATAGCGACCTTGCCGTCACTTCGATCTATAACCGCCCCGGAGTGTGCGTCAGCGATACGTAACAAAGTACGTAGTAACGCCAATTTATACGTAGCTGACTTAGTGTCATTAACGATGATATGGCGGACTTTATTTAAGTCACCAGAACCATCATCAGGTAATGTCATGACAACCGTTTGCCATGAAACATCAGAGCGATTGAGTTGATCCGATTGGTCAGTAACGTCGCGCACCAATAGAGCACTGTCTTTAGAGAGTTGTTCCAACTCCTCAACCGAGACGTCATAGCTCACCCGACCATCATCAAATTCACCGTGACGGAGAGTAATGATCAACTTTCCATTGGGTGCGAGAAGGTTGGCGAGCTTTCTGAATGCGCGCTTTCTGTGTGTCGGAGCAAGATGCATCCAAACAGCACTGACCAGAATCACATCAAACCGAATACCTAAGTTGGTTGTACGAGACAAAGCGGGTAACGAATCATCAAGCCAAACAACAGATTCCCCTGTGTGTTCATTGCCTAGATTGCGTAAAGCCTGACAAGGTTCGATGGCATACACTTCACAACCAGACTCCGCCATCCACTTCGCATCACGCCCACACCCTGCACCGACATCAAGGACTTTATCCCCCGAAATAGGCCAATAGAGGCGCCAAGCGCTATTCACTGATTCCGCTTGGAGAGCGTTATATTGAGCGCACAGTTGTTCCGCATTTTGCTCGTAAAAAGAAGAACTTGAAGACATAGTTTTGCTACCGAATTGGAACTTACTGCATAGTAATTGGCTTTATAATTGATTACCACCCAAGTGCCAGCAAAACTTGTTGCAATTTGGTTAAATAGAATTAAAACTCTAACTGTATCAACCAGATTGACCACTCATACGTGGGTTGGATAACGGAAGGAGCGCGTTTTGTTAAGTATTCTTCGCCTTGTATTGGCTGCTATTTTTATCGTGTTTATGACCCTCTTCGCTATGGTTTATTGCCTGTTTAGCCCCAGAAATCCGCGGCATGTGTATTTCTTTTGTCGTTGGTTTAACCAACTGCACAAACTGGTAGGTTTAAAACTGATTCAGCGCGGGTTAGACCGAGCGCCTACGCCGAAAAACAGTGTTTATATTTCTAACCACCAAAGCGTATATGACTTTGTTACTTCACCGGGAATGCTAAGACCACGTACCGTTTCATTAGGTAAGAAAGAACTGATTTGGGTACCTTTTTTTGGTCAACTATATTGGATCACAGGCAATATTTTGATTAACCGCCAAGATAAGTCCAAAGCTCGCGATACGATTAAGCAAGTTGCGGAAGCCATCCACCAGCGCGACCTGTCCGTTTGGGCCTACCCGGAAGGTACCCGCAGTAAAGGGAGAGGATTGCTACCGTTTAAAACCGGTGCCTTTCGTATGGCAATTGAAGCCGGTGTGCCCATTACACCTATGGTAGTGAGCACCACGTACAATAAGATTGACCTTAACCGTCGCAACAATGGTGTGGTGATCACTGAAATGCTTGAGCCAATTGATACCACTCAATACAACCTGAGTGATGCCCGCGCTCTTGCTGAGCATTGTCACCAATTAATGGAAGCGAAAATCGCAGAGCTGGATAAAGAAGTGGCAGCGTTCGAAGCGCAACAAAGCTGTGGCGTAAATACACAGGATAATACGATCAAAGAGTAACTCAGTCGCAGATAAACAACTGAGTACTCTATAACTTACTGCCAAAAGTGTTCAATCCTCGCAAATTTGGCTGGGCTAGTTGTCGTAAAATAGCTTTGTCGGCACAGTCAGCTTGAAACGGTTGCGAGGATTTAACATGAAGATCATTCACCATGGCGGCAAACAGACGATTACTGGCTCTTGCCATGAGCTCAGATCAGAGGCTCAAGCCATTCTTATCGACTGCGGGCTGTTTCAAGGCGCTGATGCTCGGCCATTGGATATTGAATTTGAAACCTCTCACTTGACCGCGATTGTCATTACCCACGCCCATATTGACCACATAGGTCGACTACCATGGATACTCGCAACTGGCTATAACCAACCTATTTACTGTACGACCGCAACAGCCGAACTGATCCCGTTAATGCTCGAAGATAGCCTAAAGCTGCAACTCGGTTTAGACCGCAAACAAACCGAGCGCGTGTTAAACAAGATACGTCGCCTAATTAAGCCATTGGACTATAATTGTTGGCATTGCCTAGACGAGTTTAATCCCCTTGGTTCGATGACGATACGTTTTCAACCCGCGGGGCATATACTTGGTTCCGCCTATGTGGAAGTGCGCTTGGCGAATCAAGAAGTGGTGGTCTTTTCTGGCGATCTCGGTCCAAATAACACCCCACTCCTACCTGATCCTAAATCTCCACAACGTGCCGATTGCCTGCTGATTGAAACAACCTATGGCGACAAACAGCATGAAGATATCGCCACACGCGGTGAGCGGTTAAAAGCCATCATAGATCGCTCTCTTGAAGATGGAGGAGCAATCTTAATTCCTGCGTTTAGTGTTGGACGTACTCAGGAATTACTGTTCGATATTGAGCAGCTCATCCACCACCATCAAATTGATGTTTCTATCCCTATCATTCTCGATTCTCCCATGGCCCAGCGTGTCACTCGTTCCTATCGCCATTTCAAACAGTTATGGGGCAAAGAAGCGAAACAGCGGCTAGAGAGGCATCGCCACCCACTCGCGTTCGAGCAATGTATTACAGTCGAAGATCATCGCACTCATCAGCGCTTGGTTAATCGTCTCCAATCCACCCAAGAGCCTGCGATAGTCGTTGCTGCCTCTGGAATGTGCCAAGGTGGTCGTATCATGGACTATCTGAAAGCGTTACTGCCTTTGGAAACAACCGATGTTCTTCTAGCAGGTTATCAAGCGCAAGGGACTTTGGGCCGAGAAATTCAATCTGGCGCGATGAATGTGGAGATTGACGGTGAAGAGATCGAAGTCAAAGCGCAGGTTCATACAATGTCAGGCTACTCTGCCCATGCAGATAAACACGATCTACTGCGCTTTATCCATGGTATTGCTGACAAACCAAAGCAAATTCACTTGATTCATGGCGAGCCCGATACACAAGCGCAGTTTACATCTGAACTTAAAGCACTCGGGTTCGAAGTAAAAAGCGACTCCGACTAACAAAAGCGAACAGCCTTAACCTGTTCGCTAAGTCGCCATTGATATCGGCTAAGAGACAGTTACCAGCTCGCCTCCTTCATGTGGACCTGAGCACCAAGTTCTAGACTAAAATCTGAACCGAGTTTTGGGTAATGGTTAGTCATCATCTTAATCAGTTGAGCACTGTTTTTACTCTGCTTTTTCGCTTCAACAAAGCGCTCTATCCATGTATGAGTATAAGCAATGGTGCTGGCATCCAATCGACCTGATTTTTGCATATGTCCAGGCACAACAAATTCTGGGTTTAGTGCCTGCATCTCTTCCAACTGCGCCAACCATGTTTTAACTTCTCGGTCGGTTTGAGTATCGGCCATCCACACATGCATACCTTGAACAATGCCAACGTTACCTAATACGGCTTTTTCACTTGGCACCCACAAATATGGTCGATGCGCTAGCACTCCCTCTGTACCACGTATTTCGATCTTTTCACCATCAATCGTTAACTCGTTACCTTTAACCACCTCTGGCAGAACAGGATCCTTCGGCGCATTTAAGCCCATTTTCGGCCCCCAGAAGCTGACTTTTTTCTCTAGTTTTTTCGCAATCGCCTCCCTTACCGCGGCCGTGGTGACCACATGCGCATCAGGGAAGATGGTGAGCAATTCAGACGCGCCAAAGTAGTAATCCGGATCAGCCTGACTGATGAAAATGGTTTTTAGTGGTTTACCTGCATCCAATACTTTAGCTGCAATACGGAGTGCGTCCGCGCGGGTGAAGCCAGTATCAATAAGTAAAGATTCTGTTTCTCCAACAACCAGAGTCGAAGTGACGTTGAAGCTGTGCTCATCAGCGTTGTAAACCTCAAAGTTCAAATCGGTTGCCGCCATCGCAGCTGAAGAAGTGGTAAGTAGTAAAGCAAGTGTTGTTAAGGCTTTCATGCTGTCTCCTAGTGGATTGCTTGTTTTGTTGCTAAGCATGTTAGCCTCTGGTTTTATTTCTAAATAGAGCCTATTCTTTTCATCATTATTTCGTAAAACGATCATATCAATGGACAAATTAACCGCAGCAAAAGTGCTACTGGATGTGGCCCAAACAGAGAGCTTTACCGCCACTGCCGACCGTTTAGATATCTCTCGCCCTATGGTTACTCGCCATGTTGAAGCGGTAGAAAACTGGCTCGGTGCGCGGCTCTTGCAACGCACCACTCGCAAAGTCTCCCTGACCAATACCGGGGAACAAATGCTGCCAGACTTACAGCGCTGGGTAGAACAAGCGCAACAAATTGAAGAAAGCTTAATGCCTACCCAGGCAATACAAGGCTTTGTGCGCGTATCAGTCAGCATGTCGTTTGGATTTTCAGAACTGATGCCTGCGTTGACGGTTTTTCGCCAACAATATCCGGGAATAAGGCTCGATATAGATGCTCAAGACAGAGCCGTAGATATGGTCAGCGAAAGAATCGATCTTGCTATTAGAACCACCAATGATCCGAATCCTGCCTTAATAGGACGCCCGTTTGCGGTTTGCCACTCTAAGTTGGTGGCATCTAAAGCCTACTTAGATGCGCGAGCCGCTATTACCCACCCAGCAGACTTGGAGCAGCATGCTTGCCTCGGCTACAAAAACTTTGGTCGCCATATCTGGCAATTGACGAAAGGTGAGCAAAAACATCAGGTCGAAGTGAATTGTGATATCACTGCTAACGAAGCCACTGTGTTACTCCATGGCTCACTCTCTGGGTTAGGAATATCCATGCAGCCAACCTACCTAGCCGATAGCAAAATAGCCAATGGCGAACTGGAATGGATACTGCCAGACTGGCAACTGAATACACTGCAAATGTATCTGCTCTACCCTTCTCGCAAACACTTATCTCATCCTGTCAGAGCCTTGATAGATTTCCTTGTGAATCATTTTGAACAGCAGCAAAGTCTGGGATAAAAGAGTCTCGCTTAGGCATCACTCTTTTTAATCGAAACCACAAAAACTATTCGCTGACATGTCGATATCTTTTCCTCTCCAGTGGCGCTATTCTGAGCAGGTGTTTATCACTGGAACTCTCAATGGACATATTCATACTGGTGGGGCTTATCACCCTTAATGGCTTGTTTGCCATGTCAGAACTGGCGCTTGTTGCCGCTAAATCGAGTCGTTTAAAAGGCCTAGCTCAGACTCAACCTTCCGCACAGCTCGCTCTTGAGCTAAAGAACAACCCAACCCGATTTTTATCAACCATTCAAATTGGTATCACGGCTATTGGTATTTTGAGTGGTATTTTTGGTGAAGCGACCCTTTCTGCACCTTTTTCTTTGTGGCTCACACAGCAAGGGCTTGATACTGAGTTGGCTTCTATCGTCGCAACCGCCAGTGTCGTTGTATTAATCACTTATTTTGCGATTGTGGTTGGTGAGTTGGTGCCAAAACGTTTTGCTCAGCGAAATGCAGAGAAGATTGCGGTTATTGTCGCCTACCCGATCCATTGGCTAGCTATTATCACCACACCTTTTGTGGTTCTGCTGAGTGCCTCTACCGATGCGTTACTTAAGCTATTTCGTCAAAACGGCGGCGATAATGACCAAGTCACCGAAGAAGATATTTTTGCTGTGGTCAATGAAGGCTCTGAGTCCGGTGCAATTGAACCGCAAGAACAAGAGATGATCCGTAATATTCTGCATTTAAATGACCGATTAGTGACCTCTTTGATGACGCCGCGTTGCGATATGGATTATCTCGATATTGAGCAGCCCATTGAGTCTTGTTTAAAGCAGATTCGTCAGACTCAGCACTCGGTTTGGCCGGTTTGTCATGGCGGCTTAGACAATATTATCGGGACGATTTCCTCTAAGGTTCTGCTCGACCAATATGAATCGCTTTCGATTGAAAAGATCGCTCGCTTAGTAAGAAAGCCGCGATACTTCCCCGAGTCAATGAAAGGCTTGCCTTTGCTCAATCAAATGCAGCAAAACAACTGTGAGATGGCGTTTATCGTCGATGAATATGGAGACATCCAAGGACTAGTCACCCACTACGACATTCTTGAGTCAGTCGCAGGAGAACTCGGCTTAGCGCCCCAACACACATGGGCAAGGCAACATCAAGATGGTAGCTGGTGGATGGATGCACTGATTCCACTCAATGAGCTAAAACGACGTTTAGACATCAGCACATTCGAAGGGGAAGAGAGCGAAGGATTCCAAACCCTGAATGGCTTTCTAACCTGGTTAATCGGCCGAGTCCCTGAAGTGAGCGAAGTGATTGAGTATCAAGAGTGGCAATTTGAGGTTTTGAAGGTACAAAACAACCGGATATTGCAGGTTAGAGTGGTTAGGATAACTGGATAACTGGATAACTGGATAACTAAAGTTGCTCCACAGTGGTTGTGAAGCCAACTTTAGTTTCAAAAAATTTACCTTGTCATCCTCAAGAGTGAGGCACGAACGAGTTGGGGAGCTCTTGAAACGAGTAGAAGACCTTATGAGATTCCCTACTCGCTCCTTCGTCACTCTATGGAATGACAATGTATTCCTTCAAGGCGAAAGCCCTATCTAGTTTTCCAGAAGCAGAGCGATCCATAGGACGCAGTCCGTTCCTACCTCTAGGCATTTAGCGCCTGCTCCAAATCAGCAAGAATATCGTCGATATGCTCAATACCTACAGATAGGCGGATCATCTCTGGTGAGACGCCTGCTTGTTTCTGTTCGGCTTCACTTAGCTGACGGTGCGTGGTTGAGGCAGGGTGGCAAGCGAGTGACTTAGCATCACCTATGTTGACCAAACGCTTAAAGATCTGCAGTGCATCATAGAAACGCACACCGGCATCGTAACCGTCTTTAAGACCAAAAGATAAAATCGCTGAAGGTTTACCTTTCATGTATTTTTCTGCAAGTGGGAAAAACTCTGAACTTGGCAGACCTGCGTAGCTCACCCAGTTCACTTTCTCGTGCTGCTGTAAGTACTCGGCTACTTTCATTGCGTTCTCAGTGTGACGCTCCATGCGCAGAGATAATGTTTCTAGCCCTTGCATCAGCATAAAGGCATTCATCGGTGACAAGGCTGAGCCTGTATTACGCAATGGTACGGTGCGCGCACGACCAATAAAGGCCGCCTCACCAAAGGCTTCTGAGTAAACAACACCATGATATGAAGGCTCAGGCTGATTAAATACAGGGAAACGATCTTTGTGCTGTGCCCATGGGAACTTACCGGAGTCGATAATGATTCCACCAAGCGTCGTACCATGACCACCAACATACTTAGTCAGTGAGTGTACGACAATATCAGCACCAAACTCGATTGGCTTACAAAGCGCTGGCGTTGCAACGGTGTTATCGACGATAACAGGTACACCCTGAGCATGAGCAAGCTCTGCTACTCGCTCTAAATCAATGATGTTACCGGCTGGGTTACCGATACTTTCACAATAAACAGCCTTGGTATTTTCGTCGATCAGCTCGGCAAGGCTCTCTGGCTTATCATCTTTGGCAAATTTAACATTGATACCCTGACTTGGCAGCATGTGCGCGAATAGCGTATAAGTGCCACCGTAAAGCTGAGGTGTCGAAACAATATTGTCACCGGCTTGAGCCAAAGTCAGGATTGCGTAGTTGATTGCCGCACTACCCGCACTCACAACAAGACCAGCAATCCCGCCTTCTAAAGCTGCCATGCGTTTTTCCAACACATCATTGGTTGGGTTCATGATGCGCGTATAAATATTGCCCGGAACTTCTAAGTTAAACAGGTCGGCGCCATGCTGGGCATTATCAAACTCATAAGCGACCGTTTGATAGATGGGTGTGGCAACAGATTTTGTTGTTGGGTCAGTTTCATAACCAAAATGGATTGAGAGCGTTTCGTCTTTCATTTGCCTTCCTTGCGTGAGTAACGTGAATTATGTGTATTGTCATATCAGCAATCATCCCTAACTTGTTTATTAATTGCGCAAATATGTGGATTCATTCACATTCAGGGGCGCATTATTTTCAAAGTCACTTTCACTGCAAAGGTTAAGCTTTGGTCAATATCATCTGGATAGACCATTTAATTGCATAGCTTCATGTATACTGCGCGGCAGTTATAGCCACATGAATAAAAGTATGTTTCTGACACCGTATTTTTCACAAGATAACAATCAGTTCCAGTTCACTCGCCAACAAGCAAGCCACTTTGCTAAGAAGGTCGCAGGTGACTTTAACCCTATCCATGATGAAGACAACAAACGCTTCTGCGTACCTGGCGATCTGCTATTTGCGGTATTGCTAAGCAAAGAAGGCATTAGCCAAAAAATGCGCTTTGACTTCTCTGGCATGGTTAACGATGGAATTTCGCTATCAATTGAGAATAAGTGTGAGAAAGAAAGCGCGTTGGTCGATGAGAACGCGAAAGAATACCTGCACATGTCGCGCGAAGGTGAAGTTAGCCGTGATGCTGCATTTATCGAACATGTTGTTACTAGCTATGTTCAATTCTCTGGCATGAACTTCCCTCACATCATGGTGCCGCTCATGGAAGAAGCGCAAATGATGATTAACTGCCAACGTCCATTAGTGATTTACGAAAGCATGGAAGTGGAGTTTGATCGTCTTGATCTGACTCACCCTGAAGTTGAGTTTGCGGGCGCGACCTTTGACGTAGAAGGCAAGCGTGGTGTTGTTACACTAAACTTCAGCTTTAAAGAAGATGGCGAAGTGGTTGGCAAAGGCATTAAGCGTATGGTGGCAAGCGGCTTGAAACCTTATGACCAAGATGCGGTTGACGATCTTGTCGAGCGTTTTAACGCGCGCAAAGAGTGCTTCTTAGCCGAGTTTGCAAACGCCGCTTAATCAGCAAAAATTTCTGCATAAAGGGTTACCCTCGGGTAACCCTTTTTGTTTTCCGCGACACTAAGTTCAAACAATTTTGCTAACTCGCTAGCATCACTACATTATCTTGGTTAGCCTCTGCTTTTCGCTTATTTGCCAATAAACCAAGATGACGTTACAAGCCCAATATTCCGCTTCCATTCTCGATTTTGTCCAATCTGAAAACTCAGACATCTGCGCGCAGCTTTCACACTCGACTTCAGACTGGCAGACAAAAATTGACCTACTTAAACAGCAATTAAATCTACTGCCACATTTGGCGGGCGATATTGTGTTGGGTTTGTCGCAAGCAGATTCTAATGTGGGTATCGAGGTTGTGATTCTTTATCGAGGTTTGGTGTTTCCAGTCGCCATTGACCTTGTTCACCAAGACTATACTGAAGAGTTAAAAGCCAATATCCACCAGCAAGCTAGGCGACTAAAAGAGTGCCATCTTGAAAGTAAGTCGAAGTTTATTGTCCCTGTGCAGATAGCGACAAATGCTACTCCTCTAGGCGGCGCGATTACCGTCTCTGAAGATTTAGTTGCTGACACCATGTGCGACACAGGCGAGCACCTTGCCGCTTTAATTGAGCACTTTTCTAACCAGTACAAAGACGACCAAATAATCCTCTCTGACTGGCTAGATAGTGACTACAAAGCAAAGTAGTTGGTTTAACGAGTCATCTTCTTAACAAACACCACCACAAACAACGCCATGGTAAAGCTGCCTAAGAAGGCTTCACAGGCAGCGATAAACCTCGCGACCCCGACGGGCGATATATCTCCATAGCCTAAAGTGGTAAAGGTCACGACGCTGAAATAGAGCGAATTGAAAAACTCTAAAGCGTAAAACTTCCACCCCGTGACCCCTTCATAAATAGGATGTGCTCCGGTCGTGTCTAACAAGAAATAAGCCAACGCACAAACTAGTATCAAGAATATAGAAAAGCCGACGACTCGCACAGGATCTTCACCATATCCACAAAAGACGTCCACCAACTTGGAAATCATTCTTTTCAAACTGAACAATGGCATTTGATAGCGCCGATATCGCATTTCGCGCTTAAAGAAGTCACCAGCCATTTCAAATAGCCCCTGCTTCTCACACTGCTTGCGAATGTTACGGCACACCTCTTCGGCTTCCTGACACAGCAT
This sequence comes from Vibrio tubiashii ATCC 19109, assembly GCF_000772105.1. Lineage (NCBI taxonomy): Bacteria > Pseudomonadati > Pseudomonadota > Gammaproteobacteria > Vibrionales > Vibrionaceae > Vibrio > Vibrio tubiashii. The sequence continues at coordinate 758,722 of NZ_CP009354.1, read as the reverse complement.
GACAGACTTCTTTCGGTCCCTCTGCTTTAACGCTTTCTTCGCTTCAAGTTCTTGCTTTAAACAACCACCCCATTCGATGTTTTCTAACTTGGCTCGAGAAAGCTCTGCCCCAAGTAAGTTGCAATTGTCTAACTTGGCACAATGTAAATTCGCGCCAATAAGCTTGGCTTTCATCAAAGATGAGCCACGTAAATCTAAGCCAAAAAAGTGAGCATCGGTTAAGTTTGCTCGATAAAAATCAACATCTCGACATAGATAACCTTCTTTACAGCCTCGGTTTACTAAATCTATGTCTTCGAGGTTTGTTTTTGCCAACTGAAATCCGTCTAAAGGTTTACCCGCTGCGGCCCATTCTTCAACCTGGTCTTTTATATCATCTTTGCTTTTATCGACTTTTGGGTCATGCCAGTAACACAAGCCTGACTCCCCACACGGTTGATCGCAGCACCAGCCATCAGGATTTTGATAGCTGCATTTGCCTTGGTGAGATTCCATATGCGCTGCCCCTAACATTATCTATCTCGGCAGAAGCCAACATAGACACATTACTAAGTGTAGTGGGTGCATATGGTCGCGCCATTGTTATTTACAATTTAATTAATAACACTTAGGCTTAATGACTGACTTTACGTAAGAAATTTAGTTGACCTGCTCTCTCAACCATTGTTTGAACAATCGAGTGTAGGGATCATCGATATGAGTAAGAACAAAATAGCCCGCATTGGCTTCGATAGCGGGAAAAGGCGCAACCAATTTCCCCTGTTCAATCTCATCACCTAATAGAGCAACCCTTGCTAGCGCTATCCCTACTCCGGCCTCTGCTGCTGACATCGCCATATCGGTACGATTAAAAAAATGGCCGCGATTGGTTTCAAAATCTAGCTGCTGATGAGACGCCCAATAGAGCCACTCATAATCTTTCGGCGCACCATGCCAAGGCATCACATCATGTAATAGTGTCACTTGTTGCCATTCGGTGTTTCCCTCCGTTAGCTGCGGATGTGAGCGCAAGTAGTCACGGCTCATGACCGGGATCAGCGACTCCTCCATCAACAGCTCGGCATCTGAGTGCTTGTAAGGGAGCGGCCCGTAATCAATCGCAATATCGAAGTTGCGCTTGTCACTGTCAACGAGCGCCCCTTCTGCAAAGGTATGAATTTGAATGTCTGGATACTGTTTGTGGAAGTTTTCTAGTCTTGGCACCAGCCATTTAAAAGCAAAAGAAGGTGTTAGTTTGAGGCGGATCTGCTTACGCTCTGAAACCTGTGTCAGCTGAAAGACATTTTCTTCAATCGAAGCCAGATGATGGCTAGTCGCATCAACCAATTTCGCGCCCTGCTCTGTTAAACGGATTCCACGAGCATGACGTTCAAATACACTAAACCCTAACCGTTGTTCGATTTGCTGTAGTTGTTGGCTGACAGCACCGAGTGTAAGGTTCAGCTCCTTAGCAGCGCTTGTTAGGCTCTGATGGCGAGCAACAATGCAGATTAAGTTCACCCCGTGCAGCAAGGTCGATTTCATATTAAGCCTTTAGAAAAACTAAAACCTAATATCAATTCTTATCGATTGTTAAGCAGATGTAAATTATTCATCCTTAGCAAAATTTCAAACTGTGAGTAGCGTTCGTGAAGGTTATTGTGTTAGGGAGTGGGGTCATCGGATTAACCAGTGCTTGGTACTTAAATCAAGCTGGATTCGATGTCACTGTGATAGACAGACAAGCTAAAGCGGGAGAAGAAACCAGCTTTGCCAATGCAGGTCAAATCTCATATGGTTACTCTTCACCTTGGGCAGCGCCCGGCATTCCCACTAAAGCCATTAAGTGGTTATTTGAACAACATGCCCCGCTGAAAATTAAGCCCTCCCTCAACCCTGATTTGCTCCATTGGGCGAGCCAAATGCTCGGCAATTGCCAGTTGGATAAGTACCGTGTCAACAAATCTCGCATGCTTACCATCGCCAATCGTAGCCGTGAGTGTTTAGCCGCATTAAACCAACAGTTTGAGCTCGATTACCAAGGACGTACTCAAGGCACGCTGCAAATATTCCGCACTTCTACCCAGCTTAAAGCCGTAGAAAAAGATATGGCGCTGCTCGAAGAGAGTGGCACCCAATTCAAATTACTCGATGCCAAGCAATGCCTCAATCAAGAACCTGGGCTGGCTAATATGCAAGGTGAATTGGTTGGCGGGCTTTACCTGCCCGATGACGAAACCGGAGATTGCTATCTGTTTTGCCAACAGCTGCATAAGATGGCAGAGCAAGCCGGAGTTGAGTTTATGTTTAACACCGATGTTGAGGCTCTGCTGACGGAAAGCACTAAGGTGGTGGGTGTTAAAACCTCTCTAGGGACGTTAAGTGCCGATCACTTTGTGGTCGCATTAGGCAGTTACTCGAAAGCTCTACTTAACCCGATCGGTCTCGATATTCCGGTTTATCCGGTTAAGGGCTACTCATTGACCCTGCCAGTCACTAACGAGCAGCAAGCCCCTTCGTCCACCATTATGGATGAAACCTATAAAGTGGCACTCACCCGCTTTGACCAAAGGATCCGTGTCGCGGGCACCGCGGAGTTAGCAGGGTTTGATCCTGCTTTACCTGACAAGCGCCTCGCAACACTGAATCACGTCGTCAGTAACTTGTTCCCACAAGGCGTTGATTTCTCTCAGGCTGAGTACTGGACAGGCTTTCGCCCCATGACACCTGATGGAACGCCAATCATAGGCCAAACAAAGTTCAGTAATTTGTTCACCAACACAGGGCATGGAACATTGGGCTGGACGATGGCGTGTGGTTCAGCTGATATCTTAGCCGAGTTGATGGCATCAAACGGTCAGAAGCCTCTTTCAGAACTCAGCATGGAGAGGTATGCCTAAAAGCTAAGCTAAAACGCACTTTTCATATCAACACAATTAACTCATTTACGTTCTATTAACAAAATATATAGCAACGTAACTGGGTTATTTGTCGTACATATAATCCACCGCTAAACCTCCCCAATCGACCATATAGCGTTCCAATTGAAGCTCAGTAAGTAATCAATCGCTACTATTTAACAATTTTTTAGCACTTTGTGTTTTGGGTCACGCTAATTAACACTAACAAATAAATAAATTAACAATTACATTACAGAAAGGGTAATATCCTGTTCAGAAAACAACCACTACAAAACAAAACAGGGAAAATACTTATGCAGTCATTAGTTGATTTTCTGAATGGAATTATCTGGAGCCCGGTATTGATTTACCTTTGCCTTGGCGCTGGTTTGTTCTATTCGATCATGACTCGATTTGTTCAAGTTCGTCACTTTAGCGAAATGTGGCGCTTACTTCTTTCAGGGAAAAGTTCTACTAAGGGTATCTCATCATTCCAAGCTTTAGCGGTTTCGCTATCTGGTCGTGTGGGTACAGGTAATATTGCAGGTGTTGCGGCGGCTATCGGTTTTGGTGGTCCTGGCGCAGTATTCTGGATGTGGGTTGTTGCCTTCTTTGGCGCAGCAACAGCATACGCAGAGTCAACACTGGCACAGATCTACAAGGAAGAAGACGAAGGTCAATTCCGTGGTGGTCCGGCTTACTACATTGAAAAAGCAATGGGTCAAACTTGGTACGCATGGATCTTCGCAATCGCGACTATCTTTGCTTGTGGTTTCCTACTACCAGGCGTTCAGTCAAACAGTATCGGTAATGCGGTTGAAGCAGCATTTGGTTCTGGTGAAATGATTGAAACAGCTATCGGTACATTCAGCTTTGCGAAGATCTTCACGGGTACACTGATTTCAGTCATCCTAGCGTTTATCATCTTCGGTGGCGTTAAACGTATCGCTAACTTCACGCAGATTGTTGTTCCTTTCATGGCGCTTGCGTACATCGTGACGGCGTTCATCATCATCCTTCTCAACATCGGTGAAGTACCACGCGTATTCTCTATGATCATTGGCGACGCATTCACACCTATGGCGGGTGTTGGTGCTGCTATCGGTTGGGGTGTTAAACGTGGTGTTTACTCAAACGAAGCAGGCCAAGGTACTGGTCCTCACGCAGCGGCAGCAGCGAGCGTTGATCACCCTGCGCAACAAGGTCTAGTACAGTCGTTCTCTATCTACATCGATACACTACTAGTATGTTCTGCAACTGCATTTATGATCATCATCACTGGTGCATACAACGTTCATGGCGCTGAAGGCTTCCTAGTACAGAACGTTGCTGCTGATATTGCTGCAAACGGCCCTGTATTCACTCAGATGGCGATTGAAAGTGCACTACCAGGCATTGGTAAACCATTCATCGCAATCGCACTGTTCTTCTTCGCGTTTACTACGATTCTTGCTTACTACTACATCGCAGAAACTAACGTGGCTTACATCCGTCGCCACATCAAAGTTAATGGCCTGATGTTCCTACTAAAAGTGGCACTAATCGCAGTCGTGTTCTACGGTACAGTTAAGACAGCAAACCTTGCATGGGCAATGGGTGACGTAGGTGTAGGTCTAATGGCGTGGCTAAACATCGTTGGTATCTTAATCATCTTCTTCATGTCTAAGCCTGCTTTGAAAGCTCTGAATGATTATGAAGAGCAACAAAAACAAGGTGTTACAGAGTACACGTTCAACCCAGTAAAACTAGGCATCAAAGGTGCTGACTACTGGGAAGACAAGTACCGCCGTAAGACAGGCAAAGAGCCTTCGGCTGAAACTGAGTCTAAACCGGTTGAACAACCTTCAACCTAATAGCGACACGCTATAAAAAATAAGAAAATGCAGTGGTAAAAAAAGGGGTTAGCCAATGGCTAACCCCTTTCATCTTATCGTTCCCAAAAATTTACTAAGTTAGATAACTTAGGTTTAGTCAATGTTGCTTCAGGCACACCATCAACCAAATTCTTTTAATTATGCAGCTACCTGTTCTAGCGGCATTTCTTGGACTGGCTTCTTCTCACCAATTGGCAAAATAGTACGACCGTATTCGTTGTTTAGTACTTGTGCCATAGCGAAGTAAATCGCACTCGCGCCACAGAAGATACCTTCAAAACCAGCAATCGTACCGATAAGCTGACTTCCAGTGAAATCACGTGCTGCCAGTAAGAAGAATAGGATTGTTAGTGAGCCAAATACCACTTGCTTTGCTACTGGGTAGCACAGTGAGCCAATAAACATAAAGCCTGTGAAAATACCCCAAAGCGCTAGGTACCAACCCATAAAGCTTGCTGGGCTTGCAGGTAGCCCCATGTAAGGCATAACAAGAATTCCAACCAGTGTTAGCCAGAACAGGCCGTAAGAAGTAAACGCCGTAGTACCAAAAGTATCACCACGCTTGAAACACATCATGCCGACAAAAACTTGGCTCAGACCACCATAGAAAATACCCATTGCTAGGATCATTGAATCAATAGGGAAAAAACCTGCATTGTGGATGTTTAGCAGGATGGTTGTCATACCGAAACCCATTAGGCCCAGTGGAGCCGGGTTTGCCAGTTTTGTTGACATTTTGCGCACCTTTAAAAAAAGTTAATAAAATTTACGCGCAAATTTTAGTGACGTTCAATAAAAAAGATAGTGTTCGGAATCGCAATCTAAGGTTGCGCAAATCATTAAGTTAGAACTTTGACCGTATTTGAGCCGATAAGGGATGTAAAACACGTGAAATCCGTACAACATCGAGCAATAAAAAATAGGCCCTGAAATAAATTCAGGGCCTATTCAATCGATTTAGCTTGTTTTAAAGACTTACTGGCAAGAAATTTCGTCCCAGAACCAGTTTGCTTGAGTTGGTGTATCCCACGTTCCTGGACCATTTTTAGCAATAAAGCACTTGCCGTTGTAGGTCACTTTATCGCCATTCGCGACCTGAGAAACACCCGGTTGCCACTGAATAAACGTATTTGGATCCGGTGTTGGTTCTGGGTCTGGAGTTGGTGTCGGTTCCGGATCAGGCGTTGGGGTTGGGTCTGGAGTAGGATCAGGCGTCGGCTCTGGTGTACCAGCCACTAGCTCCCATGGGCCACCTAAGCTTGGATCATCACCTTGCGTCCACCATTTCGCTTTATAAGTTGCCCCATTGAATGTCACTTGATCGCCCGTGTTATATACCTTAGTCGCGCTCCAGCCTGTTCCATTGTCTGGGTTAGGATCGACGGGGTCTAACTTGTCGACAACTCGGACTTCAGGCCAGCTAGCGTGTGAGCCGTAGAGGTTGGTTACACACTTCTCGTAGTCACCCGGAACCAGTGCTGAATACGCAGTCTGGAAGCCCACCAGTTCACACTCAAACGAGTACCCACCCGGTCTGTCTGCATAGTATTTCCAGTTACCATCCCAGTTGGTGTAAAGCACATCCGTTGCGCCATTAAGATTCAGGCTGCCGTAAGGCGTTTGCTGCCAGCAAGTGTTCTTTTCATCGGCTTCAATAGGAATCTGATAGTGCGCCGACAAACCTTCCCAATAGCGGATACGGTTAACTGGCTGACCTTTGTCTCTGTTTTGCTCACCACACTCAATACCACCGTTAATAATGTTGATAGTGGTACCAAAACCGTAACCAATACCAGCGTCAATTTCGCGCTGAGAAGGCGTCCATGTTTTATCAATGACATGCAGCATAGCTGGCTTAGGTGCTTGTGGTGTCAAAAAGAACCAAATCGCAGAAGCTAGGTTTAACCAAGAGTCGGCAACTAAGCCAGGATTGTTAAGCAATACTGACGCGTCCCCGTCAAACATGACTTCAGAGAATGCACCATAGTTGAAGTGATAAGAAAGCTGTTTAGCCCCGCGGCCAAAATAGCCCTGCCCTGTAGCACACGGCCATTTTTTGTTTTGCCAATCGTTTTGACCACACCCGGTTGTGTAGCCTTCCTGACCTTCAGACCAGCCCATTTCACGCACATGTACTAGGGCTTGTTGCCACTCTTCCAACGCTAACGGGTTATCAGAGGTATTATCTTTAGCGATGTGGCCACCTGTTTCTTGCGCAAAGTGCGCAAAAGCGGTCACGATCGAACGTTTACAGATGGCATCAGAATCACGCCCATCGGTGTACTCGGCACAAAATGCCGGGAACTTACCAATCGCACGTAAGAAGCGCGTATAGGTGTATTCCGGTGCGGCCATATGGGTCAGAAAATCCCATTCCGCTCTTGGGAAGACACGTTCGGCCCTTTTGACGTTATCTGGGTTGGTGGCTAACCCAGAATCAATCGCTTCAACAACCGAGTTGGGTGCAGTGCGCAGCGCTTGAGACCAGATTTGATACATAGGGTTCGCCGTCTTTTGATTCTCTGCTGCTTGGATATCAGCACGTGAAACGACATAACCAGTAGGGTTTTGAGGATCGGGTTGGATATTCATCGTAGCCCAAGAGGTAGGTGCCGCAGATAGCATAGCCATTGTGGCGAGGTAGCTTGTTTTCTTCATCAGACAAGTCCTTATGTGAATTTCTGATGAAAAGACTAGAAAACTCGAGCACTAACTTCACGGCTAGTGTGATGTGGCAAGGTCAACTTGCGAGTGACTCTTAAGTTGCAACGGAATTTGAAACTATAGGTTTAGTAAAAAGTGTCTAGTGGGTTCAAAAACCGAAAATACTAAAACTGCTCACCTAAATAGTGTGATCATTCGGTAAAATAACAAAAGCCACACTTTAAATCTTCCAAAATAAAAAAAACCAGTCTGATGACTGGCTTAGCTTATCTATTCAAACAGGGGTTATTCCCATTCGATTGTCGCTGGTGGCTTACCTGAGATGTCGTAAACCACGCGAGAAATACCGTCAACTTCGTTGATGATGCGGTTAGATACCTTACCTAGGAAGTCGTATGGCAAGTGTGCCCAGTGCGCTGTCATAAAGTCGATAGTTTCTACTGCACGTAGAGAAACAACCCAGTCATACTTACGACCATCACCCATTACACCTACAGAACGTACAGGTAGGAATACCGTGAACGCTTGAGATACTTTGTTGTATAGGTCAGCAGCGTGCAGCTCTTCAATGAAGATAGCGTCAGCACGGCGTAGCAAATCACAGTACTCTTTCTTGATTTCACCAAGAACACGAACACCTAGGCCAGGACCTGGGAATGGGTGGCGGTAAAGCATGTTGTAAGGCAGACCAAGCTCTAGACCAATCTTACGAACTTCATCTTTAAACAGCTCACGTAGTGGCTCAACAAGACCCATCTCCATATCGTCTGGCAGACCGCCAACGTTATGGTGAGATTTGATTACGTGTGCTTTGCCTGTCTTAGATGCTGCAGATTCGATTACGTCTGGGTAAATCGTACCTTGAGCAAGCCATTTCGCGTTTTTCAGCTTCTTCGACTCTTCATCGAATACGTCTACGAATACGTGACCGATTGTCTTACGCTTCTCTTCTGGATCAGACTTACCCTCAAGAGCTGCAAGGAAGCGCTCTTCTGCGTCAACCTTGATAATGTTTAGGCCGAACTTGTCGCCAAACATATCCATTACTTGTTGGCCTTCGTTTAAACGAAGTAGACCGTTATCAACAAATACACACGTTAGTTTGTCGCCAATTGCACGGTGAACAAGCATCGCAACAACTGATGAGTCAACACCACCAGAAAGGCCTAGGATAACTTCGTCATCACCCACTTGCTCTTTAATACGTGCTACCGCGTCTTCGATGATAGATTCTGAAGTCCATAGACGCTCACAGCCACATACGCCAAGAACAAAGTTCTCTAGCATTTGTAAGCCATTCTTAGTGTGCGTTACTTCTGGGTGGAACTGAACGCCGAAGTATTTTTTCTCTTCGTTCGCCATAGCAGCGTAAGGACAGGTGTCTGTCTCACCGACTTTCACAAAGCCTTCAGGGATCTCGACAACTTTGTCGCCGTGGCTCATCCATACATCTTGAGAAGCTTCAAGATCTTTAAAGATTGATGATTCGCCAGAAACTTGTACTGCAGCGTAACCGAATTCACGCTCATCAGACGTTGATACTTTACCACCTAGCTGCTCTGCCATTGTCTGCATGCCGTAACATACACCAAGCACAGGAACACCTGAGTCAAATACATATTGAGGAGCGCGAGGAGAGTTGTCCTCGGTAACACTTTCAGGGCCACCAGATAGGATGATGCCATCTGGGTTGAATTCACGAATATCCGCTTCTTCTACATCCCAGCTCCAAAGTTCACAGTAAACGCCGATTTCACGTACGCGGCGCGCTACAAGTTGAGTGTACTGAGAACCGAAGTCCAAGATCAGAATACGTTGGTCGTGGATATTTTTAGTCATTTTGAGCAGTCTTATAAGCTAGGTTATTAAAACGGAGGCGAGTTTACTCGCCTCTTATTAATGCTTCAAGGAAAAAAGCAAACGTTTCCGTCAGGTTTGTACTTATCGCGTTGCGATTAACCTAAACGGTAGTTTGGTGCTTCCTTCGTGATCTGAACGTCGTGTACATGAGACTCTTTCATGCCAGCGCCTGAAATACGTACGAATTCAGCTTTAGTACGCATATCTTCAACCGTTGCACTGCCTGTAAGACCCATGCTTGAACGTAGACCACCCATCTGTTGGTGAACGATCTCTTTTAGGCGGCCTTTGTATGCGATACGACCTTCGATACCTTCTGGTACTAGCTTGTCTGCTGCGTTATCTGACTGGAAGTAACGGTCAGAAGAGCCTTGAGACATAGCACCTAGTGAACCCATACCACGGTAAGCTTTGTATGAACGACCGTTGTATAGAATCACTTCACCCGGAGCTTCTTCAGTACCCGCGAACATTGAACCAACCATCACACAAGATGCGCCAGCAACGATTGCTTTACAGATATCACCTGAGAAACGAATACCGCCGTCAGCGATAACAGGAATGCCGTACTCGCCAGCAACTTCTGCTGCATCTGCAATAGCAGTAACTTGAGGTACACCAACACCAGTAACGATACGAGTTGTACAGATAGAACCAGGGCCAATACCCACTTTTACTGCGCTTACGCCAGCTTCAATTAGAGCCTTCGCGCCTGCACCTGTTGCTACGTTACCGCCAATGATGTCTAGATCTGGGTATGCCGCGCGAGTTTCGCGAATACGGTTTAGAACACCTTCAGAGTGACCATGTGAAGAGTCGATAAGTAGAACGTCTACGCCAGCTTCGACTAGAGCTTTTACGCGCTCTTCGTTACCCGCGCCTGCACCAACAGCTGCACCCACACGTAGGCGACCTTGCTCGTCTTTACATGCGTTTGGTTTACGCTCTGCTTTATGGAAGTCTTTTGCGGTGATCATACCGGTTAATTGGAACTCATCGTTCACAACCAGTACTTTCTCTACGCGCGCTTCGTGCATTTTCTCTTGAACTTCTTCACGAGTTGCACCTTCTTTAACAGCCGCTAGACGCTCTTTAGGCGTCATCACAACTTCTACTTTCTTAGAAAGGTCCGTTACGAAACGAACGTCACGACCAGTGATGATACCAACCAATTCGTTGTTATCCGTCACTACAGGGAAACCTGCAAAACCATGCTTTTCAGTAAGAGCAACCACATCAGCAATTGATGCATCTGGACTAACTGTCACAGGGTGAGAAACCACACCTGCTTCGTAAATCTTAACCTGATGAACCATTTCTGCTTGCTGCTCAATCGACATGTTCTTGTGGATAAAGCCAATGCCACCCTCTTGCGCTAGTGCAATTGCTAGGCGCGCTTCAGTAACGGTGTCCATAGACGCCGAAATCATTGGGATGTTTAGGGTGATGTTCTTAGTTAGCTGAGTGCGAAGATCAGCTGTGTTTGGGAGAACAGTGGAGTGTGCTGGCACAAGTAGTACGTCATCGAATGTCAGCGCTTCTTTGGCAATTCTTAGCATTTGCAATATCTCACAATTAGAGGAGTAAAAAGAACAATCCAATCTCATCGTTTCGCATAATGAGGGCAGTAAGCGGAGATGCTTGGCTGCATTTGGATTAGATATTGCGGACGGATTATACGGCTAACGCAATCGCTTGACCACAAATTTTTTAATTTTTTTCTTGCATTTACCCCCTTGCTATGTATTATATTGCCGCTAATTTCCATACCCACGTCCACGGGATTAGCTGTGTCTTCTCTGACCAATCAAAACATCTTCACCGTTTCTCGTCTTAATGCTGAAGTCCGTCTGTTACTAGAAAATGAAATGGGCATTGTTTGGTTAGTGGGAGAAATCTCTAATTTCTCTGCGCCTGTTTCTGGGCACTGGTACCTCACTCTAAAAGACTCTCGCGCCCAAGTTAAATGTGCCATGTTCCGTGGTAACAATCGTCGCGTTACTTTCAAACCGCAAAACGGCAATCAAGTCTTAGTCAAAGCACGCTTATCTCTTTATGAGCCTCGCGGCGACTATCAATTGATCATTGAAAGTATGCAGCCTGAGGGTGATGGCAGACTTCAACAGCAGTTTGAAGAGCTGAAGATGAAACTGGCGGGGGAAGGTTTATTTGCCCAAACCAGTAAACAGCCGTTACCAGAGCACCCAAAACGCGTCGGAGTTGTCACATCAAAAACGGGCGCGGCTTTGTTCGATATCCTAGATGTACTTAAGCGTCGTGATCCCTCCCTTCCTGTGGTTGTTTATCCAACCATGGTTCAGGGAGAAGAAGCCGCTATCCAAATCGCACAAGCCATTGGCTGTGCAAACAGCCGCAATGAGTGTGACGTTTTAATTGTTGGACGTGGCGGTGGCTCACTGGAAGACTTGTGGTGTTTTAACAATGAAATACTGGCGCGCACCATTGCCGCGAGCCAAATTCCGATCATCAGTGCAGTCGGTCATGAAGTCGATGTGACGATTGCCGACTTTGTTGCGGATATGCGTGCTCCTACTCCATCAGCCGCAGCCGAATTAGTTAGTCGAGATAACAGCCACAAAGAGCAAGCGCTCACCACTCGCCAGCACAAACTGATTAGCTCAATGCGCTACTACTTGGCTGAGCAAAAAAGAACGACCACTTCTTTACTTCATCGCATCGAGCGCCACCATCCTAATTATCAACTGCAGCGTCAAAGCCAACAGTTAGACGAGCTTGAGGCTAGATTGCACCGTGCTATGGGGCAATTTATCTCTCTGCGCAATCAGAAGATTGAACGTCAGCAGCACAAAATTCAGCTCAATTCTCCAATCAAACGACTAGCCGAGCAAAATGCTTCATTACAAAGACTGGAGCAAAAGCTATTGGATGCAATGGATCGAAAACTGCTCAATACTCGCCACCAACTTGCAATGGCAGCGGAAAAGCTTGAGACAGTAAGCCCACTAGCCACGCTCAAACGTGGTTATTCGATCACCCAGACCGAACAAGGTAAAGTAGTGACTCAATCCTCACAAATAAAAACAGGTGACACTTTAGTCACCCGTCTTTCTGATGGCGAAGTTCGTTCAATCGTGAACTAGAGAACTAGAGAACTAGAGAACTAGAGAACTAGAGAACTAGAGAACTAGCTTGGTTGAAACTCGAATCGAACACGAGATTTAGATTTCAGTTCATTACAGTTATTGCAAAAGTAGTTCGCTGCTCCACATGCTTGGAGCTTTTCTAACTCGGCTTCACAATCAGGGCAAAAGCCCACCTTAATATAACTCTCATCACAAGCAGAACAGTGGTATTTGCCTGTCCACTCGAGTTCGTCTTCGCATACAGGGCAAATGTTATCGTTCATACGGGCACTCAACAATCTTTCACAACTTACACTCACTTTAATATTCTGCGGTAAGTTTGCCTTGATCTTTGTCATGCCTGCGCTGGTGTTTGACCTTATACATCTGCTGATCAGCTAGCTTTATTAAGCTTTGAAGTGATGTCACTCGGCTTACTTCGCACACAGCCTTACCCACACTCACTTTGATCGTTAAACCTTCTATTGGGGAGACACTCTTCAGCTGCTGATTAAACATTTCCTCAAGTTCGGTGAACACTTCTCTACTATTGGAGAAAGAGAACACGACAAACTCGTCACCGCCATAACGACCTTTTAGACTGCAACCTTTAAAGGTTTGGTTTAGCAGCATTCCCACTGTAGACAGTACTTTGTCACCAACTTCATGCCCGAAACGATCATTAATCAACTTAAACTGGTCTATGTCGGCAAAGAAGCATGAAACATACTGAAGGTCGGTGTTCAAACAGTCAGCAACTTGGTCTAGTAATGCAGAACGATTTAAGCACTTGGTTAGCGAATCATACCTCGCATGATAATACAGCTGCTCTTCAAGCTGATACTTTTCCCAAGCAACAGCATACAATGAGGCTAACATCTCAAGTACTTCGAGCTCATGAGCCGCGGGAGCAGATGGCGTCGAGCTATAGATTGCGAATGTCCCCATTGCGGTGTCTTCGCTTGATAAGATAGGCACCGACCAGCAAGCTCTCAAATTGGCTTGAGCCGTTATTGAGAGAAATGGAGCCCAATTAGGGTGAAGGTTGATATCCTCGACGACCACTGTCTGCTTTAGATATGCGGCTGCACCACAAGAGCCAACATTAGCCCCTATTTCAACCCCTTCTATTGCGTCGTTATACAACTTTGGCAAACTAGGGGCATACTCTAAATATAATTTCGCAGTGTTTGGTTCTAAACGAAGAATGGATGCTCTGCGCTCGCCAAACCAGCTTTCAGAAAGATCGACAACTCTTCGATTGAGCTCTTCTTTTCCCATTCCCAAGGCTAATTTTGCGAGCAGCTTATTTACTTCTCTGTGAGCTGTGAGAAGTTCAAGGTGACTCATAAGGCGACTACTTTATTTGTTTTAGTTTTTCACCTCGAACACTAGCATAAAGTTTGAGCTTTTTAGCCGATCTCTAGCTCATTAATAATCACGAGCAATTAATCTTTACCACCAAAACCGTTAAGATGATAAAAGATCCAAGTCTGATCGTCGGCAAAATCCAAAGTGATCAGCGATCTGCCCTAAAAAGAACATTTATATAACCACACACCGAAAGCATAAGTTACATATGCTGCATTTGGATTTTAGAAAGCATAAAACTTCAGAAATACAACTTTAAATCTAGTTTTTAGCATTTAATAAAAAGATCAGATTCCATTAAGCCGGTTTTACATTGGTGTGCATTTCAATATTTTGCTCATCAACATGAAGTAAACTCACCTCAATAGCGAGATATTCTGCCAATGAACTAGCATGGGTGCCACCGCACGGAATGACTGCCATTGCGGATTCTTTCAAGTCACATTGCCAGTATCGAGAATCGGTTAAAGCCTCACCATCACACTCAACTTTGATGTCAGAATTGAGCTCAAGCCAGTTGATCAATTGCTCATTAACTTGCTGCTCGATTTGACTTAAATCTGAAAGTACATCAGCGCTATTTAAACCTCGTTTACGCAGCGTTTTTCCTAAACGATAGGTATCTAAGCACTTATCTGGGGTGACAAAACTGGTCACTTGCGCATAGCTATTAAAATCATAGTTTCCATGAGGGTCTTTACGATCAGCATCTTTACGCCAATAGCCTTGTTTGGTCAGAACCTTATTTAATGCAAGATAGGATAAGTGACCTGCACTATGACCTCGACTGAGTGACAGTTGGTACTCTTTATCGACAGATAGGCTCACGCTCTGCCCTAGAGTTAAATCAGAACAATCTGCTGATAAACAATGCACGGTGACAAACACCCATCCAGCTTCATCACGTTTAACCGGAATCGCCTGTCCAACATAGAGTTCACCGCTTTCAGTATCGACAGCGCCGACTTGGCAATCTTGTACTATGTAGCCATTCAGTGTGCCTTTATCTGCTGGATGATCAGGCCAAATATGGCTTACAGGGTGAAAAGGCGTGGTATCGGTTACTACATAGAAATGTTCTTCGGTTAACTTGGTCAGTTGAATGCTCGCTTCTAGCTGCCAAGTCTGATGACAGAATTGTGTAATGGTGGGTGTAATGTGCATCTTTCTATTCTTTCCATATCATACTAACCAGAATAAACATCTGGTCGTTCTTGCTAGTGAATATCGCCGATTACCTATTTGTCTCGACTGGTATAAAAAAAGCGCCGAGATCATCAGGCGCTTTTGTCGAAATTAGTCGTTTTTACCGTTAGGAAGCAGAGTTACTTCTTACGATTTTTCATCATGCTCATTAGGCGTTTACGTTTACGCTCTTGAGACATAGTCATTTTGTTCGATTTACCCTCAAATGGGTTATCGCTGCTTTGGAACTGGATACGAATCGGTGTACCCATGATTTCCAATGACTTACGGTAGTAGTTCATCAGATAACGTTTGTACGAATCTGGTAGCTCATTTACTTGGTTACCGTGAATCACAACGATCGGTGGGTTGTATCCACCAGCGTGCGCGTATTTGAGTTTAACACGACGACCGCGCACTAGTGGCGGTTGGTGATCGTCAGTAGCCATTTTCATGATACGCGTCAGCACAGAAGTCCCTACGCGAGTTGTCGCTGATTTGTATGCCTCTTGAACAGACTCAAATAAGTGACCAACACCTGTACCGTGAAGTGCAGAGATAAAATGGATGCGAGCAAAGTCGACGAAACCTAAGCGACGATCAAGTTCTTTCTTAACGTGCTCTTTCACGTCCATATCCAGACCGTCCCACTTGTTCACTGCAAGCACAATTGAGCGACCAGCGTTAAGTGCAAAGCCAAGTAGACTTAGATCTTGGTCTGAGATGTTTTCACGAGCGTCAATAACCAGTAGAACAACGTTAGCGTCTTCAACTGCCTTCAACGTTTTAACTACAGAGAATTTTTCAACGGTTTCGTTGATACGCTTACGACGACGTACACCCGCTGTATCGATAAGAACGTATTCACGACCATCACGTTCCATAGGAATGTAGATAGAGTCACGCGTCGTGCCTGGCATATCGTAAACCACCACGCGCTCTTCACCGAGAATACGGTTAGTCAGGGTAGATTTACCTACGTTAGGACGACCAATAATCGCCAGTTTGATCGGCTGATCTTGTAGACGTTTGAACTCTTCTTCCGCTTCTTCTTCGGTGTAGTCGAGTTTCTCTTCTTCTTCGTCAACGAATTCAGTTAAGTCTTCGATTTCACCTTGCGCTTCTTCCGCCATTTTTTCAGCAAACGGATTCAGAGCTCGATCGATCAATGCGCCTACACCACGGCCGTGAGCAGCAGCAATCTGGTACATGTTTTCAACACCTAACTGCCAGAAGTCAGCCGATGCGGCATCAGCATCGATACCATCAACCTTGTTCACAACAAGCATTGAAGGTTTTTCAATTTTGCGTAGGTGATTAGAAATCGCAATATCAGATGGCGTCAGACCTGCGCGTCCATCAACCATAAACAGCACGACATCAGCTTCGTCAATCGCTGCCAATGACTGCTCAGCCATTTTGGTTTCAACACCTTCTTCCGTGCCATCGATACCGCCGGTATCAATCACGATAAATTCATGCTCACCAAGCTTCGCTTGGCCATATTTACGGTCACGAGTTAAGCCAGGGAAATCCGCAACCAATGCGTCGCGAGTACGAGTCAATCGGTTAAATAACGTTGATTTACCAACGTTTGGACGCCCTACCAGAGCAACAACAGGTACCATAACAACCTCTACAATATTCTTTTCTTTATGTAGTTATAGGTAACAACTCAGCAGAGTCCACACTTTGAGCGCTTTACCTATAACCACATCTAACTATGGGTTCTAAAACAAACAAACGGCTCCCAACTGTTACCAGCTAGGAGCCGAATGTGAATTATATCACACGATTACTCGTTGATCGTCAGTTTCTTTACATCGCCATTGCGAGTCGTCAGCACGTAACCACCCGGCACTGCAATCGGTGCCACAGCAAAACCTGTGGTATTTACTTGCTGCATTGAAACAAATTCGCCACTACTGCGATCGATCCAGTACAAATAGCCTTCGCTATCACCTACCACAACGTACTCATCAATCATTACAGGAGCAGTTAGTAGTCGGTGTTCTAGCTGGTCATTAGTCCACAGCTCAGTACCACTGCGAGCATCTACAGCGACAAGATGATCTTTTTCTGTCACTAAGTACAGACGACTGCCGTCGCTCGCTAGGTCTGTTGCTGAAGAATAGCTGCGCTTCCAAGCTGGTTTGCCAGAACGCAAGTCAATTGCTGTTAGCTGCCCGTTGTAACCTACGATGTATAGTGAGCTACCCAAAATCAGCGGTGCGGCATCGACATCAACTAGGCGATCAATCTCAGTGGCGCCTTGTGGCATACCGATTGGTTGTTGCCAAATGAGCTGTCCACGTTCAACAATCGCGGCTGCGAGTCGGCCGTTTGCCGTACCCCAGAAAACACCACCAGAAGCGGTTACTGGAGTACTATTACCACGCAAAGTTAGGTTTGGAACTTCAGTACTGATGGTCCACTTGGTTTCACCCGTTTCTTGGTCTAGCGCCACTAACATACCGCTGTTGGTGTGAACGATAACGTAGTTACTGTCCGTTGCTGGCGCTGTTAGTACTTCGCCGTCTACGTCGACTTGCCAATTAACTTCACCTGTTTCTTCATTGAAGGCGATCACTTGACCGTTTTCACTACCAATAAAGATTTGGCTGTAACCTGCGGTAATGCCACCAGCTAGACGAGCAGAGACATCCGCTTCAATCTCGGTTTCCCATAAGGTTTTACCATTTTCAGGATCCAAAGCTTTAACGACACCGTCACGGCTTGCGACAAAAACTTTGCCATAAGCGTACTCAGGAGTCAGCTTAGAGTAGTATTGACCAACACCATTACCGACAGAAGTGCTCCATTGGCTTGACGGAGTGAACTCACTGTCAACTTGCGGTACAGGTGACATAATGATGGTATCTTCTTCGCCGGCACAGCCCGCAAGAACACCAACGAACACCGCCGTTGTGAGTGCTTTTTTCAGCATATTCTTCATGCGACGCCCTTACTTGGCTAGATCATCCAGTTTCATCTGTAGAGTCTGGCTCGCATCACCTGACTGCTGTGCTTCCGTGTATGCTGCATACGCCGCTTGTGCATCACCTTTACGCAGTAGGATGTCACCTTTTAGCTCGGCAACACGACCAGCCCAGCTTTCGTCTGTAATGTTAGCCAGCTGAGCAACAGCTGCATCAAATTCGCCTTGCTCTGCTTTAACACGTGCCAAACGGTAATCAAGTACCGCAGAAACCGCTGCATCTTTCGTTGCTGACTTCGCCCACTCTAGTTGAGCCAAAGCTTCATCAAGGTTACCAGCTTCAACTTGGACTTTTGCCAATTGCAGCGCGGCTAACACTGAGTATTCAGTTTCTTTGTTTGCATCGATGAAAGCTTGAATATCGCCTTCTGCAGATGCGCCTTTTTCAGCGAGTGCTTGAACCGCTTTAGTGTAGCTTTCAGACGCTGCTTCTTGAGCCGCGGTCACTGAATCTTGGTAATAACGCCAGCCAAACAGACCGCCTAGACCAACAACAGCACCTAAAATGACTGCTTTGCCGTTCTCTTTCCACCAATCTTTGATCGCTTCTACTTGTTGTTCTTCAGTATCGTAGAGTTCCACTTCCTGTCCTCTTACATCAAAATGGCAGCCGAGACTGCCATTCAAAATTCATTAATATTAAACGAGCTCTGCTAGCTTAGCGATGACATCTGCTTGGCTCAGTGTATCTTGAGTACCGCCAATCAGATCTTTTAGTACCACTGTATTGTCAGCGACTTCGTTTTCACCAAGTACTAGAGCCACAGCTGCGCCTACTTTGTCTGCGCGCTTGAACTGCTTCTTAAAGTTACCACCACCGAAGTGGCTCATAACACGTAGTCCAGGGACTTGTTCACGTAGTGACTCTGCTAGCTTCATACCCGCTAGCATTGTGCCTTCGCCTGCCGTTACCATGTAAACATCAACACTACGACGAACTTCTGTTAGCTCTAGAGTTTCTAGCATAAGAACCAGACGCTCAAGACCCATAGCAAAGCCCACTGCTGGTGTTGCTTTACCGCCTAGCTGTTCGACTAGACCATCGTAACGACCACCACCACATACAGTGCCTTGAGCACCTAAGCTTTCAGTAATCCACTCAAATACAGTACGGTTGTAGTAATCCAGACCACGAACTAAACGCTCGTTAACTGTGTATTCGATACCTGCCGCGTCAAGAAGTTCACAAAGACCTGCAAAATGTTGCTTTGACTCTTCGCCAAGGTAATCAGATAAACGCGGTGCATCACCTAGAATCGCTTGTACATCTGGGTTCTTAGTATCCAGTACACGCAGCGGGTTAGTGTGCATACGACGTTTACAATCATCATCCAGAATATCAATGTGCTGCTCTAGGAAGGCAATCAGTGCAGTACGGTAATTCGCACGGTCTTCCAGTGAACCAATTGAGTTCAGCTCTAGACGAACGTGCTTATCAATACCAAGCTCACGCCATAGACGAGCTGTCATCATGATAAGTTCTGCATCAACATCTGGGCCGTCTAGACCAAATACCTCAACACCACATTGGTGGAATTGACGGTAACGACCTTTTTGCGGACGCTCGTGACGGAACATTGGACCCATGTACCATAGGCGCTGCTCATCACGGTTGATAAGGCTGTTTTCAATACAAGAACGTACACAGCCAGCCGTGCCTTCTGGACGAAGGGTTAAGCTGTCGCCGTTACGGTCTTCAAATGTGTACATCTCTTTTTCAACCACGTCGGTCACTTCACCGATAGCGCGACTGAATAGATGAGTCATCTCAACGATTGGCATGCGCACTTCGTTGTAACCGTAGGCGCTGATTACGTTCTTCACTGTGTTCTCAAGTTTCTGCCACAGTGGTGATTGAGTTGGAAGGCAGTCGTTCATGCCTCGAATTGCTTGGATTTTCTTTGCCACAGTTATCTACCGTAAAAATAGTTACCGTAATTTGGGTTACGTTGAGATTAATCTTGTACTTTAACGTCGATGCGATTTGCTTCGTCTAATGTTGAAGCTTTTGCACGAATTTTAGCTTCTAGCTGGTCAACAAGGTCGTTATTGTCAAAACGCTCTTTCTGACGTTTACCGTCCTCGTAGAATGCGCTCTTCTTGTTACTACCAGCTAAGCCTAAATGAGAAACTTCTGCTTCACCCGGACCATTGACCACACAGCCAATAATGGACACATCCATCGGCGTAATCACGTCTTCTAGACGTTGCTCCAGTGCATTCACTGTACCAATCACATCAAATTCTTGGCGCGAACAGCTTGGGCAAGCAATAAAGTTAATACCGCGAGAGCGAATACGCAGAGATTTTAGGATATCGAAACCAACTTTGATCTCTTCTACTGGGTCAGCCGCAAGAGAGATACGCAGCGTATCGCCAATCCCTTCTGCCAACAGCATCCCAAGGCCAACTGAAGATTTCACCGCGCCAGCTCGTGCGCCGCCTGCTTCAGTAATACCTAAGTGAAGCGGCTGATCGATCTTCTTCGCAAGTAAGCGATAAGAATCGACAGCAAGGAAAACATCTGAGGCTTTCACACTCACTTTAAACTGGTCGAAGTTAAGACGATCAAGAATATCAACATGTCGCATCGCAGACTCTACCAACGCCTCTGGAGTTGGTTCGCCGTACTTCATCTGAATGTCTTTTTCTAGCGAGCCACCATTCACACCGATACGAATCGGAATGTTTTTGTCGCGCGCGCAGTCAACCACAGAGCGGATACGGTCTTCGTTACCGATATTGCCCGGGTTGATACGTAAACAGTCTACGCCGTACTCCGCTACTTTTAGCGCGATACGGTAGTCAAAATGAATATCTGCCACGAGTGGGATATTCACTTGCTGTTTAATTTGCTTGAACGCTTCCGCAGCATCCATAGTTGGAACCGATACGCGAACGATATCAGCACCGACATTTTCCAGTGATTTAATTTGAGCAACAGTCGCTTCAACGTCTGTTGTTCTAGTGTTAGTCATCGACTGCACAGCAATCGGTGCACCGTCACCAATAGGTACGTCGCCCACATAGATACGAGTCGATGGGCGACGTTTGATAGGAGATTCGTATTGCATAGTAATTTTTTAAGGTAAGTTGAATCTTGCTACTTTGCCTGAAGTATACCCAGAAAGGTCGACAGGTTCACTCGCTAATGTCATTGAAACGTTTTCTGGTGCACCTAAAATGACACTATAAGGTAAATTGCCGCTTAAATTGAGGCTCTGACCCGCTTTCTTCACACCAGTAGAAAGGGTTTTACCCGAGGCATCTTTAACTTGAATCCAGCAATCATCGGTGAATGACATCACCAGTAAGTTAGCCGCGGCAGCTTGTTCTGTTGTCGCGGTTTCTTCTACTGGCTCAGGCTCCACAACTTCTTTAGTTTCACTTACTGGCACAGCTTGAGTTGGTTGTGCTGGTTGTGTCTCTTCGACTATCTCTGTAGTGGCAGGTTCAGTAGAGACTACCTCTTCAGTAACCGGCGCAGGCGTTGAGTCGAGTGCTTCAATCGCATCTTCACCAACTGCAGGCTCCAGTTCCGCTTCAGTTAAGGTTGTAAAATCAAGAGGTTGGTTCTCTATTTCCTGCTCTAGCTGTATTTCTTGATCCGTTTGGTCGGTCAGTGACTCCATGGTTTTTTCTTGGTTTTGCCACCACCAAACTGATGAAATGCCTAACACTACAATCACGATACCCAACGTCAGGGTCATAATCCGGCTATCATGAGCTTCGCGCTTAGTTTTGTGCGAAAAGCTCTTCATTTCTTGCTCTTCAGGTTGAGTCTCTTCACAACCATCTAAAGCACATAAGACTTCTGACTCCGCAATCCCTACCGCTCGCGCATAAGAACGTAAGTAACCACGAGTAAAGGTGGCTACTTGGTCAGAAGTAAAATTGTTACTTTCAATATTTTCGATGATAGATACGCGTAGGCGTAAACGGTCGGCAATTTGTTTTTGACTGAGGCCAAGCGATTCTCGTTTGTTTTTTAACAGAGTGCCCGCTTGCACTTTTTCTACGTTCTCGTCGCTCGCTTGAAGTTGTTGTTCAGCTGTCATGATTCTAAAAATTCTCTTCTCGTTTCAGTTTCGCCATATCGCCGCTTAATTATTTATTTTTCGTTGCGTGCTACTAACCAAACTCTGAATTATGTAAGGAATAATCCTTAATTTATGTCAATCAACGCTCCACTCAATAGACAGAGGTAAGTACCCCGAAAGCGTTAACCATTAATTCTAATAGATATCATAGATGAAACAACACTAACAAAGCGCATAATTTACAAGCAGCTCAAGGTTTTTCGTTATTTTGACAGTTAGATCGCTACCAGATGTAACAAAAAAGCCAGAGCTAGGCTCTGGCTTTCGCAAAATTAGCGCGCTTTATGAAACTGCTTTAACTTCGATTGTTTCACCTTTGGCCGCTTTATTGGTCGCTGTACGTTTAGTACGGTCGATGACGTCACCAACTAGCTGACCACATGCTGCATCAATGTCATCACCACGAGTTTTACGTACCGTTACCGTGTGCTCGTACTGCATCAAGGTTTTTTGGAAACGATCGATACGCGAGTTACTTGGTTTCTTGTATGGCGAACCTGGGTACGGGTTAAACGGAATCAAGTTGATCTTACAAGGCGTGTCTTTTAACAGCTCAGCAAGCTCTCGTGCGTGGTCCATATCATCATTAACATGGTCGAGCAGAACATACTCTACTGTTACCTTACCGCGGTTAGCGTTAGAAGACTGAATATAACGACGTACAGACGCTAAGAAATCTTCAATATCCCAACGATCGTTGATTGGCATGATTTCACTACGTAGCTTATCGTTAGGCGCATGCAGTGAGATTGCCAGTGCAACGTCAATCTTACCTGTCATCTGGTCGAGGCCAGAGACCACACCAGATGTTGATACCGTCACGCGGCGCTTAGACAAACCAAAGGCTAAATCATCAAGCATTAGCTCAAGCGCAGGAATCAGGTTCTTCATGTTGAGTAGTGGTTCGCCCATACCCATCATTACTACGTTGGTGATTGGACGACGACCTGTCTCTTTTTCTAAACCGATCTCACGCGCAGCGCGCCACACCTGACCAATAATTTCAGATACTTTCAGGTTGCGGTTGAAACCTTGTTGAGCAGTCGAACAGAACTTACACTCTAGCGCACAGCCAACTTGCGAAGAAACACACAAGGTAGCACGGTCATCTTCTGGGATGTATACCGTTTCTACGTCTTGATCGCCCACCTTCATCGCCCACTTAATCGTACCATCTGACGAGTGCTGAGCTTCCGCTACGGTTGGCGCTTTAATTTCGCAACGACGTTGCAGCTTTTCACGTAACTTCTTATTAATGTTGGTCATATTATCGAAGTTATCGACACCGAAATGGTAGATCCACTTCATCACCTGATCTGCACGGAATGCTTTTTCACCAAGCTCATCGGCAAAAAACTTACGCAAACCTTGGCGATCAAAGTCGAGTAGATTGATTTTTTCAGTGGTCATGTGGCCTCTCAAGCGACGGAACATTAATTAAGGGCGCGAATTGTACAGCCTTTACGCAGCGACAACAAGACCTGTAAAGCCCTGTATTTACTAAGGCGTTAATATAGCGGTGTTTATTTTTTGTACAGAAGAAATCAGCCTTCAGAGATTTGCTTAATCTGCTCGACAATCGCTTTCAAGCCATTGCCTCTAGAAGGGCTTAAGTGGGCAATCAAGCCCAGCTTGTCAAAATAAGCATCAATATCAAAAGATTGAATTTGTTGCGAAGATTTACCATCAAATGCCGCCATCACCAAAGCAATCAGACCACGCACAATACGTGCGTCGGAATCTGCGCAGAAATACCAGACTCCATCGGAATTTTCACTCACTAGCCATACGGTGCTTTCACAACCTGAGACCGTCACTTGCTCAGACTTGAGCTCTTCAGGCATCTTTGGCAGTTTCTTGCCCCACTGGATAACCTGACGATAGCGATCTTCCCAGCCTTTGAAACCTTGCATGGTTTGGGCAATCTCTTCGGCCGTAATTTCAGTACCAAATGGTGATTGAGGAAAAGGTGACATTTTTCTCTGACCTTATTTACTTGCTGTATTTCTGGATAAGCTTTTCAACGATGCGTGATACCGCAACAAAACCAAAGCTCGCCGTCACAACGGTAGCTGCGCCGAAACCGCTGGCACAGTCCATGCGCTTTGGTCCTTCCGCGGTTGATTTTACCCCACATACACTGCCATCCGGCTGAGGGTATTTCAGTTGTTCAGTGGAAAATACACATTCAATACCAAACTTACGAGCCGGATTAGTTGGGAAGTTATGATGACGACGCAGCGTATCTTTGATTTTCTTCGCCAATGGGTCTTGAATCGTCTTTGTCAGGTCTGCGACTTTAATTTGAGTTGGGTCAACCTGGCCACCAGCACCGCCCGTCGTAATAACTTTGATTTTATTGCTGCGACAGTAAGCCAATAACGACGCTTTTGCTTTGACGCTATCAATCGCATCCAGCACATAGTCGTATTCTTTACTCAGGTACTCATGTTGGTTGTCTGGTGTAATAAAATCATCAATCAGATTCACTTTACACTCCGGGTTAATCAGCTTAACCCTTTCTGCCATCACTTCGATCTTGCTTTGACCCACGGTTCCGCTCATTGCGTGAATCTGACGGTTAATGTTGGTCACACACACATCATCCATATCGATCAGGGTTAGCTCACCAATACCTGTTCTTGCCAGTGCTTCAACAGCCCAAGAACCCACACCACCAATACCGATAACGCAGACATGCGCAGCGCGCAAAATTTCAACTTCACTATTACCGTAAAGACGGCGTGTGCCACCAAAACGTTGGTTGTAATTATCAGAAGCTGGAGTGTCGAGTTCACGCATATGGGTTTTCCGCAGGGTACAAAAACAAAGAGTGCGATTTATACGCACTCTTAATTAAAAAGTCTAGATGAAGCTATTGTAGCTTTTCTGGAGGCAATGCCCAAGGCGCTTGTGTCGCACTCCCTTCAAGCCCCAACTTCCACACTCGGCCAAAATGTTTGTAGTGACCAGCTTCGGTACCCGCTCTTGGCCCCATCCCATGATAAAGGTCGAGATGGTTCTGTTTTACTGCACCGCCTGTATCTAGCACAATCAATAAACGCAGCTGATGCGCACCACTCCATGAACCATCCGGATTTAGCAATGGAACTTCAGCAAGGATTGGTGTCCCCATTGGGAATATGGAGCGATCGCCAGCAACAGAGGCCATAGGTAGAAGTGGAATACCTGCCGAGCCAGTTACTGGTGCGTCAGCGCGAGGCTGGAAGAAAACGAAAGAAGGATTCTGTTCAAGAAGCTCACGAACGGTCGCTTCATCATTTTCCATTACCCACTCTTTGATCGCCTTCATCGACATTTTTGCTCTCGGCACTAAGTCTCGTTCGATTAATACCTTACCGATACTGACATAAGCCTTGTTGTTTTTGCCTCCGTAGGCGAAATACTCCAAGGTATCGTCATCTTCAAAATGGACAAAGCCACTGCCCTGCACTTCCATCAAAAACGGGTCGATTCTATTTGATGCGTAACCTAGCTCTAGCCCTTGACCTTCTAGCGCACCATCGTAGATTTGAGCTCGGGTCGGGCAATCACTTTCGCACTCAGGTTTAGCATAAACTGGGTATTTAAATTTCTCGTTCGGCTCATGGCGAAGCTCCATCACCGGAGAAAAGTACCCGGTAAACAAAACATTGCCTTGCTTGTCGCCACCACCTAATTGAGCAGCTTGAATGCCAAAACTAGCGAGATCGGTAGGTTCACCGCTTTGCAACACCCATTCATTTAGCTTGTCATACAGAGGCTGATAGATCTTCGCCATTGAAGGCGAGTTATCAACGACTTGTTCAGCCTGACGGTGAAACTCGGTAAAATCGCGTGGCTTAGTCGATTCGACAACTGCAGATTTATTCAAAATTGAATTGAATTCATCATCGACATATTGCTGAGCGCGGTCGGTAGGTTGAGCACAGCCGAACAGTACACTGGCGGCTGCAAGAGGAAGATATTTTTTAAACACTGGTTTTATCCCTAGCAAGCTATGTCATGAGCATGACAAACTTGTTAGGAATTCGCAATCGAGTCGTCGTTAATGAATGTTATTTTTAACTTTTTCTGACAATCGATACACGGGTTGGTAGTTGGGTTCTGAGACTAACTGCAGCTCGGTAAATTCCTCATTGAGCGCTTTAAACTTACGTACCTTATCGCCAAGGCGATACTCAAGATGGGAGCCATCCCAACTGTACTGAGTATCGACAATCCCACCGTTAATAGAAATACCTGCAGAGCTGACCACAAACTCTTCCGCCGCATAAGACGCAACGTTTTGCTCAACCCAAGTGCCATAAACATTCGATTTAGGATACGTTGTAGCTAAGTAGAACTGATACAAGCTGCTTGTCATCATAACAGCCGCTACCGCAGCAATAATTGCACCTAACACTATTGCTCTCTCAAGAAACTTCTTCTTACCGCTCACACCACTCACTTTCTTTGTCACCAATGTACTACTGATAATTTCACCATTAATTGTTAACCAAAAATGTGTTTACCGCGAATTACAAAACCATTTTGACCTGCTCAATGGCCCTGAGTCTCAAAGTCGAAATCCGCTCCTTACACTAAGAACACAAAGAAGCACTTGCATCACATTGAAAAAAACCTTGCTGAACACCGAATAAAATTGCAATATCTTTGTATATAAATTCAATTCACGGAAGATATTGTGA
The DNA here is from genome assembly GCF_000772105.1 of Vibrio tubiashii ATCC 19109. NCBI lineage: Bacteria > Pseudomonadati > Pseudomonadota > Gammaproteobacteria > Vibrionales > Vibrionaceae > Vibrio > Vibrio tubiashii. The sequence continues at coordinate 731,996 of NZ_CP009354.1, read as the reverse complement.
AGATTCGAAGTACTGCCCTAGTCAAAGGGTTTAGACAATCTGCTCCTTACGTCAACGCTCACCGAGATAAGACCATGGTCATTATGCTGGGCGGCGAAGCCGTGGCTGACGGCAATTTTTCGAATATTATCAGTGATCTGGCTCTACTGCATAGCTTAGGTGTCAAAATTGTTCTCGTTCATGGAGCGCGACCACAAATTAATCACCTTCTTCAGCAAAATCAGTACGATAGTCCATATCACAAAGGAATCCGCGTTACAGATGAGACATCCCTTAATTACGTCATGCAAGCTGCCGGGCAATTACAGCTGACCATCACTGCACAGCTGTCGATGAGCTTAAGCAATACCCCTATGGCTGGAACTCAACTGAACGTTGTTAGCGGTAACTTCATTACCTCTCAACCTCTCGGGGTCGACGATGGTATCGACTATTGTCACAGTGGCCGGATTCGACGCATCGATGTGGAAGGGATCAATCGCATGTTGGATCAAGGTTCGATTGTTCTCCTTGGCCCGATAGCAAGCTCAGTTACCGGAGAGTCGTTTAACCTACTTTCAGAAGAGGTAGCAACTCAGGTCGCCATTAAGCTCAATGCGGACAAGTTAATCGGCTTTTGTTCAGAGCAGGGCATCATCGACGAAAATGGTGACGTCGTTGCTGAACTGTTCCCAAAAGATGCGGAAAGAATTTTATCAAGACTTGAAACAGACCGAATCGAAGGCGTTGATAATTCCTCAGGCACACTAAGGTTCTTACGCGCAGCGACCGCGGCTTGTCGAGCAGGGGTTCCTCGCAGCCACCTAGTGAGCTATAAAGTTGATGGTGCTCTGATTCAAGAGTTGTTTTCACTCGATGGTATCGGAACCCAAGTGGTGAAAGCCAGTGCTGAACAAGTTCGTGTAGCCGACATTGATGATATTGGTGGCATCTTAGATCTAATTCAGCCACTGGAAGAACAAGGCGTGCTAGTTAGGCGCTCACGTGAACAGCTGGAGCAAGAGCTGCATCAATTCACCATCATAGAAAAAGATGGACTGATCATTGGCTGCGCAGCTCTCTACCCGTACCCAGATGAAAAGATGGCTGAAATGGCCTGTGTTGCGATTCATCCTGAGTATCGTGACGGCAACAGAGGCTTACTGCTGCTTAACCACATGCGTTTACAATCTAAGGCTCAGGGGATTGAACACATCTTTGTCTTAACCACCCATAGCCTTCACTGGTTTAGAGAGCAAGGTTTCCATGAAATGGGGGTCGATTTCCTGCCTTCCCAGAAGCAAAACTTATACAACTATCAACGAAAATCGAAGATCTTAGCACTTGTTCTCTAAGCGATTGTAATTCTTACATTTGCGATCAAATTGCTTATTTTTCTTACACTATAAGCTTTATTTCATATTTCCAATTGGTTAATATTTCAGCTCCTCACCTCTAGTGAGGAGCTAGATAGGATTCACTTCTCTACTTAACTTTTTACTCAGTTGAGTCGCAAGGATTGCTTGAGGTTACTGACTACGTCACTAAGAGCAAACTATCGATGAAGAAAATTATCTGTAACTCTGTACAGAGTTTTTGGGATATGGCTGATAATGAACTACTAGAAGATCTAGACGTTCACTGTGTCTTCCCAGTGACAGAAGGCTTAAAGGCGTTCATTCTGAACTATCAGAAAAAGTACCGCATCCGCAGTATCTCTTTCTCTAAAGCACTTTAATCGTTTAATACGGTAGCCACGGATGGTTATCCCCTTCGCTGCAACCTGTGTATCAACCCACTCGCTCGCTCAGTTCGAACTTTAATTCCACGCTTCATCACTCGCTCATCAATGTATAAACTCAAACGTTTCTTCGCTCGCGTTATCCCTGTGTAGATCAACTCACGTGTCAAAATCGGGGTAAAGTCTGGTGGCAAAATCATTAGCGTATGCTCAAATTCACTCCCTTGAGATTTATGAATCGTCATCGCATAAGCGGTTTCGTGTTCTGGTACACGGCTTGGCAACACTGACTTGACGCTGCCATCTGGCAGTTCGAAAAAGACCTTCAATCTTGGCTCGCTTTCCGAGTCATCCAGCATGCAAATGCCGATATCACCGTTATACAGACCCAGTGCATGGTCATTTCTCGCCACCATCACAGGTCTACCGTGATACCAAAGCTCGTCTTGGGTTTGAATCAACTTTTTAGCCGCCAGTGCACGTTCAATACGCTGATTGAGCCCAGTAACACCAAAGTCACCCTCACGAATAGCGCACAACAAACGACAACGCGCAAACTGATCTAATACCGCTTTGGCCCGCTTCGCCATGGTTTCGACTTCGCCTGTTGCAGAATCAAGTTGCTGCACATCAATTCGCTTAAGGTAATGGCTATATTCAGCAACCAAAATCTGCACCATTTGATTGTAGTGCTGGCTATCCATCGGAAACTTAGCGATATCAGAGAAATCTTTCTGCCAAACCCAATCAACTTTTTGCGCCGAACCAGCATTAATGGCTTGCGCTAATTGACCGATCCCAGAACGAGCATCAAATCGATAGCTCTTCTTCAGCATACACAAGCTGTCAGCAATAGAGGGCAGCGTATTGGTGGTGTGAGCCAGTGTTTCAAAACCGGTTAAGCGAGCAATTTGAGCCGCTTGACCATGACTAAAACCTAGCTGGCTGAATGAACAAATGTCCCCCAGTACCGCCCCCGCTTCTACTGACGCCAACTGATCTTTATCACCCAGTAGAATCAATCTGGCATGCTTAGGTAACGCATCGACCAATTTGTACATCATAGGCAAATCGACCATTGAGGCTTCATCGACCACCAGGATATCTAGGTGGAGTGGATTATCTCTGTTGTGTCGAAACTCTGAGCTGTTAGGCAGTGCACCGAGCAAGCGATGTAATGTACTGGCATCGGTTGGAATGGCTTGTTTTAGTTCAGGCGCGACAGGTAATTCTGCCACAGCCTTACCAATCGACTCAGTTAATCTCGCTGCTGCTTTGCCCGTCGGCGCGACCAACTTAATCGTTGGCTGCTCAGCTTGAGCGTTTTGCTGCGATGAGCTTTGAGCTTGCTCAATCAAAGCGGCAAGCAGCTTGGTTACGGTGGTCGTTTTACCTGTACCCGGACCACCAGAGATCACGGCAAACCTTTTACTCAGTGCAACCGCAGCTGCAACTTTCTGCCAATTCACACACGCAGATAAAGGAACTAACTCGTCCAACACCGAAAGTTGCTCAATGTTTTTAGCGGCTAGGAGCTTTTGGTCTATGGTAGGCCAATCCAATTTATCCTCTGCCACGACGTCTAGATGGTCACAAACCATACGCTGACGCATTACTGGCGTAGAGTTACCTTCTTGCTGAGATTTGTTAATTGCTTCAAAGAGATAGCGATAGTTACGAGCAAAAAGATGATCGAGTAGATTGGAAAGCTTTTGGATTTCATTAGGCTTTAGGATCATAGGTGACCCAAAGCTATTCAAACGCTCAGCCAAGGTCACTTCATAGTGCCAATAGCGGTGTAAATAGAGTCGCTCACCATCAAATATCAGCGGTAGCGCTTCACTCTCTTCAGCTGAGTTTTTAGCCACCAAACAAGAGTTGTTGAGCAAGGATACCCAATCAACTGTCACCTGCGTTTGATTTAACTCTAGCGCCGCTTCGCCAAACAAACCCAGCTTAGCAGCGAGATCGACAGGCTGCCCTTCTGCATCAAACAGCGGTAGACAGATATGGCCTTTGCCAAGTTCGTGACTAACGACTCCTGCAATAAAAGCGAGCTGATCATCCTGCGATTGGCTAGCGATAAATCGGGCAAACTGATAATCAAGTTGTCTGATGCTGGATTTGTTTGCCAGTTGTTTAAGCACAGAAATAAGAGTAGTCATGATTACAGTAGCTCCATCTGGCCAACTTGATTCGTTTTCGCATCGACACTTTGCCCATCGATGAGTCTGTCCATATCGTTAAGAAACTCTAGGCTTGGTTTGGCAGAGAAAATGCCATGCTCGCTTTCTCCATCCATCCCCCTAAGGAATAGGTAGTAGACACCGCCAAAGTGCTGATCGTAGTCATAATCTGCGATTCGACTGCGTAAGAAGCGATGTAGCGCTAAGGCATAGATTTGATATTGCAGGTCATAACGATGATCTGCCATGGCAGATTTTAGCGCTTCTCCGTGATAGAAACCGACCTCGTCACCCAGATGGTTCGATTTCCAGTCAAGGACATAGTATTTACCTTGATGCTCAAACACCAAATCAATAAAGCCCTTCAACATACCTTGAACGGTATAAAACCCTAAGTCACCAGCCTTTGCAGATAAAGGATCATGACGCTGGATGACGCGATTTAATGCCGGCGCCGCCAGTACCTCAATCGGTAGCAAGAACTCCATCTCAACTAAACGTTGGCTTGGCCCTTTCTGGTTAAGCAGCAAAGACTTTCCGTCCAGTGGTGTGGCTAACACGGTATCAATCAATTGCTGTAAAACCGGTAGCCAACTTGGTTCTAACTGCTCACTGTCGAGAAGATGAGTGATAATCTCAGTATTCGCTGCGCTAGTACTTGGCTCGGTAAACTCGACTTCTTCGAATAACGTATGCAGGAAAGTACCCGGTCTAGCGCCGCGCGGGAAAGTGAAGATGGATTGCTCTGGTTCAACTAACTCATCTTCATCGTGCTCATCGGAAGAATCAATATCAAGATGCATTAAATCAGTAAAGGCATCCGAGCTATGATGAGAGCCCTGTTTTACCAATCCAGAATAACTGGTGATTCGCCAATCTCGATCAATCACACTTTTCAGCTCACTTGCGGTTATATCTTGCTGCTGCGAAGTATGGGCAACAAAGACCTCTTGTTGTAGCTCTGGTAAGTCGCTTAATCGCACACTTTCAAGCCCATCCACATGCTGTTGAATAGCGTTAGTGAGATCATTGATCCCCCCTTCTTTGCCATCTTGTAGCAAATACCCCATCGCACTGTGATGAACACCGGTTGGCTCTTTAGTAGAGCGACCGTTTCTCAGTGGCGCAGCCCCAACAAAACAGCCATAAACGGCACGGGTAAGCGCTACGTAGATTAGACGTAAATCTTCAGCAAGGCGCTCTTTATCAGCTTGCGCTAAAGAAGCATCTTGCCCAGTAATATCTAAAATGGTTTTGTCTTGTTGCTCATCATAGTATTTTGCTTCGCTAGCCTCGCGATAGCTGAGAACGAAAGGCAAGAACACTAGATCATATTCCAGACCTTTTGATTTGTGGATTGTTACGATTTGCACCAAATTACGCTCTGATTCCAAGCGCTGAATTTGGTCTTCGCTGCCACCTAAACCATTTTGTGCATCACTGATCGCTTGAGCCAACCAACGTAGTAAACCATGGTCACTATCGAGTTCCTGACTTGCTTGCTGTAACAGCTCACCGATGTGCATCAAATCCGTCAGTGCACGCTCTCCACCTTCTTCTTCTAATAAGCGCTCAGCAATATGTCGCTTGCTCATCACACTGCGCAACATAGGGAGCACACCTCGCTGAGTCCAGAGTTTACGGTACTCTTTAAACTCATTGATTGCGTTTTCCCACTCATTTTCATCGTTGTTGAGCTTATCTAAACTACCTGCATCGAGAGCAAACATTTCAGAAGCCAAGCTTGCTCGTAAGGCGCGATCATTTTCAGGCGTCAGTACCGCTTGCAATAGACGCTGAATATCTTGGGCGACAAGCGAGGTAAACACGCTGTCTCGGTTTGATAGATAAACACTCGCAATACCTTGTTTGGCTAGCGTATCTTTCACCATACGACCTTCATTACCGGTTCGAACCAGTACTGCAATATCTCCCGCCTGAATCGTATGCTCTCCTTTACCATCTTTAAAGAAAGCTTGCTCGTTTTGCGCCGCAGTGAGAATGGTTTGGATTTGATCCGCGGTCGCCTTAGACATCGCCTCTAGGTACTCACCTTTTGGTAATGGCTTCTCGTCCGCATCTTGCAGCCAATAAGTGAGCGCGGGTTGCTTTTGACCACCGATAGTCCAAACGCGTTTATCCGCGTTGGGGCTAGAGTCGACAGGCAAGAATGGAATATCTTTATCGTAAATAAACGGGCTCGAAGGCAACTCAAAAATCTGGTTTACCGCACTGACCATATCTGCGCTAGAACGCCAGTTAGTACCTAGAGTGAAGTGCGACGAAACCTGATTACGCGCTTTGATGTAAGTAAATATATCTGCGCCACGGAAGCCGTAGATTGCCTGTTTGGGATCACCGATCATGAACAAACCACATTCAGGGTTGTTCAAATAGATACGGCTAAAAATGCTGTATTGAAGGGGATCGGTATCTTGGAACTCATCAATCATAGCGACCGGATAGAGAGTTCGAATCCGCTCTGCAAGTAGCTCTGATTCATCACCATCAATAGCAGCAGAGAGATTGGTCAGCAAGTCATCAAAAGAGAGCCACTGTTTCTGCTGTTTGGCTTTTGCCAACATCTCGCGACAATGTTCAATCGCATGGGCAAGAATAGGCGCTTTGAGACTAATTGGCGCAGCAAGGAAAGCATCGATCGCTTCAAAAACAAGGTGCTGCGGCGCGGTGCCTTTCGGCGTTTTCTCAACCAAGGTATTCTGGGCAAACTTCTCCAGTTTGTCTGGATAGTCATAGCCCGTCGTTTCTGTTGCCGCCCACACATTGACCGCTTCGAGCCAAGTCGGTAAAGACTTTTTGGTGTAACTGCGTTTGTTGACATCAGAGTCACTAATCAGGGCGAAAAAGTCATCCTGATGCTCTCGCCATAGCAATTTCAATTCATCGATACGCTTTAGATTTTGTTGGTGTAAGTCCGCTAAACTGCCACTCATCGCAGCAACAGACAGGCTCAGTGGTGCACCAGTCAGATAGTTAGTCACATCGCGTAGTAAATCAGAGGGGGCATTCCAGATTCGACGCACCTCTCCTGCCAAATTAAGCGGCAAAGGATAGAAATTACGTCGCCAGTAATCGGCAACAATCTGCGCTTTAAGGTGACTCTCATCGGTCACAAATTCGTTGTTAAAGCGACTGCCTGATTCAAATGCATTTTGGGTTAACATGCGTTGGCAAAAGCCGTGGATGGTATAGACCGCGGCTTCATCCATTTGCCTTTCTGCTTGCAAAAGGATCTCCGCGGCTTGTTTGTGGTCACTGAACTCATCAAGTAAAGGCTCAATCACAGGATCGCTACTTTTACCTCGGGCAAAGGCAAGACGAGCATCATGAATACGAGCGCGGATTCGGTCTCTAAGCTCTGCAGTTGCCGCTTCAGTAAATGTCACCACTAAAATCTGGTCGACAGTCAACGGCACCTGATGTTTGGTCTCGGATGTACCGTGACCGAGAAGCAATCTCAGGTATAAGCCAGCGATAGTAAAGGTTTTACCCGTACCCGCCGATGCCTCAATTAATCGTGCACCGTGCAAGGGAAAAGTCATGGCATTAAGCGGAGTAACCATTGACGTTGCTGTCATAAAATATTTGCCCTTTTTATGAAAACCCGAGATCCAAATGTGATCCAGACTTAAAAACGATTGTTATTAATATAAATCCCTAAAAACTTGGGACTTTATGAGATCCTTCTCACGGCAGGCTCGTTACCTAACCGCTACTATGCGCGCCATGTGTTGAGCAACTCTAAGCTTGTCTAAGCAGCCAAGTTGCAACAAACCGACAGAATAATGGTCCCTCTGACCTGTGGCCGTACAGCGAACGCCCTACACTATAATGATTTACTGGCGGCCACCTACTTTCCTTCAACCTGTTTTCCACTAAGCTGATCTATTGCGCGTCTTCACTGCTCTTTGCCTCTAGTCGAGGAGTTTGCAGTACCAATGTTGTGATGGTGCGTGCCTGCGCGGCTAAGTTGTCGTTCCAATTTGGCCAAATACGCGAGATGTAAGGGTTATTGCCTTCACCTGCTGCCATAAAACTATCGTTAAATGTATCGGCCATTTTCTTGAGTGATTTCTCTTCATCATCCACCCAGTTCCCACGACTGAATCCCGCTTCAACACCCGCTAATGCGGTTCTCGGGAAATAGCACAAGGGTTCGGTCATACCTTGGTAGAACAAACGAACCAGCTCAGCTAACAAGCTATGAGCGTAGCTGGCATCTGCAATTTCAGGGTAGATAAGATGAACAACCCCTTCCTTGCGATCATAACCAATCATATGGGTGCGCTTACTAATGCCCATCGCCGACATCGCTAGGTGGTCTATCCAAGCAGACAAGTAGTCTTGTGAGCGAATCTTACCGCTGCGAAAACGAATTAAGCCCGACTGATAATACTGTGTCAGCCAGCCAGTTAGGTTGACCTTTTTATCCTCGCCTAAGATATCAAAAGTCAGCTTTACTTCGAGGTCATTAGCTTCGCTGCCACATAAGAAAGTCAGTTTTTCCACCAGCTCCTGCGCCTGAACTCGGTTAGTTTCAAACTCGATATCACCAAATGCGCCAACCGGTAATCTCCCTTGCGCCCGTTGCTGCTTAACAAAGCTTTCAATCACACCCTTGCTATCTTGACCACCAGAAAGCTGCTGTTTGAGTAAGCTATCCAATAAACTGTCGCGCATTTGATAGCTTTCTAATCCATTAAGTACAAAGGGCTCGTCATCTTCCATAACCGGTAGCGGTGGCTCAAACATCACTTTTAAGCGGCGATTGAAAAAGTATTGCACCGGCAAACGCCAGAAGCGTTGCAACTCAACCAGATCTAGCTCTAACGGGTAGGTCGCATCGAGTAAGTAATCTTGCAGTTGTCGATTAAACTCACCGCTTACCTGACCTAATCTGTTCACCGCAGGTAACCACTCTTTAGCATAACTTGGATGCTCACCGACAAACGCGGTAGCACTAAACGGCACCATAGAGTGGTGAGTGATAAGTTCTGATAGCAGTTTTTCTCCAGACTCATCACTCGCTAACACCTCATCTCCATCTAGGCGGTAGTTTTGATGGCAATACTCCATCAGCTCAGAAACCAGCACCGATGGCACACGCTCGGTGTTATCTTGGATTGAGCGGCCAACATAGCTGATGTATAGCGTTTGCTGCGCAGACAGCATAGCCTCTAAGAATAGGTATCTGTCATCATCTCGGCGAGAGCGATCCCCTGGTTTGGTTCGCCCATTCATCAGATCGAAGCCCTCTGGCGGCATAGAACGTGGATAGACCCCATCATTCATACCCAGTAAGCACACCGTTCTAAATGGAATAGAGCGCATCGGCATCAAGGTACAGAAGTTCACTTGCCCAGCAAGGAAGCGCTGGCTGATCCGCGTCCCCGACAGCTTGTTGTTCAAATAGGTGGTAATAATCGCCGGAGATAATGACTGCTCGAAGGCAGCGTCCGTCAGTTGCTCTTTTAAGTTGGCCAAGGTGTCACGAATCGATTTGAGCGCAGCTTCACCTTCGAGTTCAACACTAAAGAAATCATCCAGCAGCAAGGTTAGTATTTCGCGCCAACTATCAATTGATTGAGTTTGTACCAGTTTGTGTCGGTAATCGCTGATCGTCTCAATAAAGTGCGCCAGCTTGCCCGCTAACTCCGCACCCATTCCTTGCACTTCATTGTAAGGTGAAAGCGCCCCTGACCTTGATTCAAACAGCCCTGCTGATTCTGGCATGGCATAGCCAAGCAACATGCGCTCAATACCAAACTGCCAAGTATTTTGCGCTGTCTCAGGTAAATCAAACTCTTGTCCTGTGGTCGCATTCAATCCCCAGCGAATACCCGACTCTTCGACCCACTGTTTAGCTAAAATAAACTCATCTTCCGTTAAGCCGAACCGAGCTAAAATCGCCGGAGTTTCAAGCAGTTCGAGTAACTCAGACGCTAAACAGCGGGTGTTTGGCAGATTAACCAGCTGCATAAATGCATTAAGGATTGGGCTTTCTTGGTCGGCGGTACGGTCAGAAATAGAGTAAGGGATAAATCGCTCACCGGGAGCGTTGCCAAACACGGCTTGAATGGCTGGGCTGTAGGCATTGATGTCCGCCACCATGACAATAATATCGCGTGGCTTTAAACTTGGATCGGCATCGAACATCGCCAATAGCTGATCATGTAAGACTTCCACTTCACGCATCGGGCTATGGCAAGCGTGCAGCGTGAGGGACTTATCGCCTAATTGCACCACTTGCTTATGCGAGCTGGTTTCTAACTGATGATCATCTTGATGCTCTTCAAGATTGAGAATGTCTGCTTGAAGTTGATGGAGCAATGAATCTCGCTCAACATCAACAAAAGCTTCAATCTCGTGTGATTCTAGCTGCGATAGAAGATACATGTTGTCGCGTCCCAACTTACCCATTGAAGCGAGTAAGCTATTCCCCACCGCATCGGTATGCAGCTCATCAAGTACGTTATCTTCAATCGAGCCTTTTAGTTGCTCACTCTCGCCCTGTTGCTCTGAGTGGTCTTGATTCCACACCACATGTTTACGGTGTTTTGCCGCTAAACGCGCTAAGAACTTTCTGTCTCGAACCTCACCCCAGTAGTAACGACAAGGGTTGGTAAACATCAGGTGGACATCAATATGCTCACCTATGGCTTTAAGCGCATCCATATAACGTGGCGGCAGTGAGGTAATTCCGAACACAAACAAGCGCTGAGGCAAGTGTTCAAAACTGCCCTGAAAGTTTTCTAAGGTATCGATAAAGTGTTCGTACAAGTTGGCGCGATGATAAGGTGACTGACCTAAGGCAACAGTATGATCGTAAAGCGCTTGCCATAAAATCGGCTGCCAAGGGTGCTCATCTTCCAACTCCAGTACCGCTTGCCCCGCTTCCCAACTGGCAATCCACTCTGGTCGATAAACCAAATAACCATCAAAGATATCGGCAATTTTCTCTGAGAGTTGGTAAAGCTTGGAACTGTCTTCGTCTTGCTCTAGATAGCGCTTAAGTGGTTCGAACTCTGGCTGACCCAGAAGCCCAGGCAAGATGTGCATCAACTTCCAAGTCATCGACTCTTTGTTAAAGGCGCTACGCTTAGGTACATCTGGCAATACCTCTGTAAACATGTTCCAGATAAATGTCGCTGGCAGAGGAAAATCAATGTTCGCCGCTACGCCAAACTCTTTAGCCAGTTCCATCTTCAACCACTGAGACATACCCGGGCTTTGCACCAAGATCTGCTCTTTATCGAAAGGGTTTTCTAATGGATTGAGACGAACGAGTTCAACGAGTAGTGACTTTAAGACGTCGACTTGGTTGGAATGGTAGACAGTAAACAAAATGCACTCACACTAATATTGCCGCAACTAGGGTGAGACTAGCACAAGCTGATCAATTTCGAGAGCGTTATAAGCGTATGATTTGGCTCGAATCAAAATACCCGCTCAAGCCTTAAACAGACAAGAGCGGGTAGGAGGGAGAAATCATCAATTAAGGCGATAAAACCTTATTGAGCGATGAGATCTTTGTAAGCAATAGTCTTACCTTGTGGCTTCTCGTTAGCCAGTTTCGCTTTTGGAGCACCTAGCTGAGATAACCAGTGTTCTGGGTCTTTCTTCGGATTCAGCTGAGGACCACACTCACCTTGTGCACCACTACGCTCTAGACGTTGCAGTACTCGGTCTTGTGCTTTTGCTAGACCATCCAGTGCTTCTTGAGGTGTTTTCTCACCGCTTGCTGCTTCAGAAACGTATTGCCACCAAAGCTGAGCCAGTTTTGGATAATCTGGCACGTTGGTTCCTGTTGGTGTCCATTGTTTACGAGCATCACTGCGGTAGAACTCAACCAAGCCACCCAGTTTTGGCGCCGCTTCCGTCATCGCGTCTGAGTTGATATCCGACTCACGAATTGGCGTTAGACCAACCAGAGTTTTCTTCAAGCTGACTGATTTAGAAACCACAAACTGAGCGTATAACCATGCAGCCTGACGACGATCAACAGGTGTACTGTTGAGGAATGTCCACGATCCCGCATCTTGGTAACCTAGCTTCATACCGTCTTCCCAGTATGGACCACGTGGTGACGGAGCCATACGCCATTTAGGTGTGCCGTCTTCATTAACAACAGGAAGACCTGGCTTGGTCATATCAGCAGTAAAGGCGGTATACCAGAAGATTTGCTGCGCGATAGAACCTTGAGCTGGAACTGGGCCTGCTTCACCAAATGTCATACCCTGAGCTTCTGGTGGCGCGTACTGCTTAAGCCAATCCACATATTTGGTCGTTGCATAAACTGCTGCTGGGCCGTTAGTTGCGCCGCCACGAGCGACATCTGAGCCAACTGGCTTACAACCTTCAATACGAATACCCCATTCATCAACTGGTAGACCGTTTGGAATACCTTTGTCACCCGCACCCGCCATTGAGAACCACGAGTCCGTGAAACGCCAGCCTAGTGAAGGATCTTTCTTACCGTAATCCATGTGACCGTATACAGGCTCGCCATCGATGGTCTTAACTTTATCGGTAAAGAACTCGGCAATATCTTCATACGCAGACCAGTTCAAAGGTACACCCAGCTCATAGCCATACGCTTTCTTGAACTTAGCTTTCAAATCTTCGCGTTCAAACCAGTCTGCGCGGAACCAGTACAGGTTCGCGAACTGTTGGTCAGGAAGTTGATAGAGCTTGCCGTCAGGGCCTGTCGTGAAGTCCAGGCCAATAAAATCTTGCAGGTCTAAGTATGGGTTAGTTACGCTTTTCCCTTCACCTTCCATGAAGTCTGAAATAGGTACAACTTTACCGTAACGAACGTGAGTACCAATCAAGTCGGAATCGTTAATGTAGGCGTCGTAGATGTTACGCCCTGTTTGCATCTGAGTTTGTAGCTTTTCTACTACATCACCTTCTTGAATCAGGTCATGATTTACCTTGATCCCTGTGATTTCATAGAATGCCTTTGCCAATACTTTCGCTTCGTACTCGTGCGTAGTAATGGTTTCAGAAGCAACATTGATTTCCATACCTTGGTAAGGCTTAGCAGCATCGATAAACCACTGCATCTCTTGCGTTTGTTCATCCTGTGACAAGGTCGTCGGAGTAAACTCTTCACTCATCCATTGTTTTGCCGCCGCCATGTCAGCTAGCGCAGCAGGAGAGATTGCAGCAAGCGCAAAGGTCAGTGCTAAGCTACGTGCAAGGTAAGACTTTTTGATATCCTTTTTCATTATTGTGTAACTCCAGTTATGAGTATTCTGTCTCTTACGTTATTGATTACACTCATTACCTAGCGACTATGGCATCCTGTCAGACTGGTAATGAGCACATGTCAGTCAGTTGTATTTATCCCCATTTCAAAACTGTACCCAGCCAGATCACGCAAAGCGTAAATGGCACCCAAATAGATAATTCAGTCAGCCCTACAAACCCAAGATGGATAAATGCGGAGCTTAATAACCCGATAAACAGACGATCGCCACGTGTGGTGGTGATAGGAAGAAATCCTTTACGCTCAATACATGGCGTACGAATTTCTCGAATCGTCATTGTGAGTAAGATCAGCGCAATCCCCAGAAAGAACAGTGCTGAAGGTGTTGTCCATGCCATCCAAGCCATGATTTATCTCCTTAAACTCGACCCAGTGCGAAGCCTTTCGCAACATGGTTTCTCACGAACCAGATAACCAAAATACCTGGTAAAATGGTCAGCACACCGGCAGCCGCCAGTACACCCCAGTCAATGCCAGACGCACTAACAGTACGGGTCATAACCGCAGATATAGGCTTGGCATCAATAGAGGTCAGCGTACGTGCGAGTAGCAACTCCACCCAGCTGAACATGAAGCAGAAAAAAGCCGAGACCCCAATCCCCGAACGGATCATCGGCAAAAAGATTTTCACGAAAAACTTTGGAAAGCTGTAACCGTCAATGTAAGCGGTCTCATCGATTTCACGTGGCACACTCGACATAAAGCCTTCAAGAATCCATACCGCCAAAGGGACATTGAACAAACAGTGCGCAAGCGCGACCGCAATATGGGTATCGAAAAGACCAACCGACGAGTAAAGCTGGAAGAATGGCAGCAGGAATACTGCTGGTGGCGCCATTTTGTTGGTCAACAGCCAAAAGAACAGGTGGTTGTCGCCAATAAACTTAAAACGCGAGAAAGCGTATGCGGCTGGCAGAGCCACTGTTAAGGTAATAACCATATTCATGACCACGTAAATGATGGAATTCACGTACCCCATGTACCAGCTTGAATCAGAGAAGATGGTCGCATAGTTTTTCAGCGTCCAAGTCTCTGGCAGAAAGCTCAGTCCACCTAAGATTTCCTGGTTCTCCTTGAAAGACATGTTAAGTAACCAGTAAATCGGCAGCATCAAACAGATGATGTAGAACGCTAACCCGACAATTTGTGTATAGCGGGTGTATTTTGATTTTGTCATCGCCATTGTAGTTTCCTTACTTGTTTTCACCGTGCGTCATTGCGGTATAGAACACCCAACTCACCAACAAGATGATTAGGAAATAGATAATTGAGAAAGCGGCTGCAGGACCAATATCGAACTGGCCGATAGCCATTTTGGTCAGCGTTTGGCTGAGGAAGGTCGTTGAGTTACCTGGACCACCACCCGTCAAAACAAACGGTTCGGTGTAAATCATGAAGCTGTCCATAAAGCGGATAAGAATGCCGATTAACAGCACACTCTTTAGCTTCGGCAGCTGAATGTAACGAATGATTGACCAAGTAGAAGCGCGGTCGATGTTCGCCGCCTGATAGTAAGCATCAGGAATAGCGCGCAAGCCTGAATAACACAGCAACGCGATTAACGATGTCCAGTGCCAGACATCCATTAGAATAACCGTTAGCCATGCATCAATTGGGTTACCCGCGTAGTTGTAGTCAATCCCCATGCCATTGAGTGCCCAACCAAACAAACCGATATCTGCACGACCAAAGATCTGCCAGATCGTGCCGACCACGTTAAGTGGAATAAGCAATGGAATCGCTAACACAATCAGACAAAATGCAGACCACTTACCTTTGGTTGGCATTGTCAGAGCAACAATGATCCCTAGCGGAACTTCGATAAGCAAAATCGTGAAAGTAAAACCAAACTGACGAAGCAGCGCGCCATGTAATCGATCATCATTGAGAATTTCTCGATACCACTCGGTGCCAACAAAGTATGCGGTGTTAGCATCAAAGATATCCTGCAGCGAATAGTTCACTACGGTCATTAAAGGCACAATCGCACTGAAGGCGACCAATATGAAGACGGGTAGAACGAGGAACCACGCTTTATTGTTTGCTACCTTATCCATTACTCTTCCCCTACATTGACTAAGAATTCATCGACATACAGCATGGTCCATTGTTCAGGGAAGCTGATGTAAGCCTCTTTTTCTGGAACAGGTTGATCCTCTTGAAGACGTGCTTTGATTTGTTTGTTACCCAATTGCAGTGTGACAATCTTGTAGGTACCTAAGTCTTCAACGTGCAACACTTCACAACGCAGCGCAGACTCATTGCCCTTCTCCCATACATGAACAAATTCAGGTCGAATGCCGATCTTGATGTTGTTGCTACCTGCTTGAGCAATGGCATGACGGTAGGACTCAGATAACGGTACTTCAACTCCATCGAACATCACGCCATTATCCGTTGGTGTCACCTCCATTAAGTTCATCCCTGGACTGCCAATAAAGTAACCAACAAAGGTGTGGTTCGGTCTTTCAAACAACTCTCTTGGAGTACCAAATTGAACAATCTGGCCGTTGTACATCACGGCAATTTCATCAGCGAACGTCGACGCTTCAAGCTGATCGTGTGTGACGTACACCATGGTGATATTGAACTGCTGATGGATTTGCTTTAGCTTGCGGCGCAGTTTCCACTTCAACTGCGGATCGATAACGGTGAGCGGTTCATCGAACAAAATCGCCGACACGTCATCTCGCACCAGACCGCGCCCCATCGACACTTTCTGCTTTTCATCTGCGGTAAGGTGTTGCGCTTTTTTCGACAGCACATTGGTCAGCTCTAAGATTTCAGCAATTTCGGTCACTTTGGAGTGAACCTTTGCCTTGTGTACCTTCATGTTGCGCAGTGGAAACGCCAAGTTGTCGTAGACAGACATGGTGTCGTAGATGACTGGAAACTGGAAAACCTGAGCGATATTGCGGTCTTGCGGGCGAAGCTCGTTGACTCGCATGTCATCAAACATCACATCACCTTGAGATGGGCTCATCAATCCAGAAATAATGTTCAACAGTGTCGACTTACCACAGCCCGATGGCCCCAATAGAGCGTATGCACCGCCCTGCTTCCAAACATGATTCATCTCTTTAATCGCATAAGGCGATGAAGCCGTTGGTTTCTTATCATAAGTATGCGCGAGCGAATTGAGTGTAATTTGAACCATGACGACTACCCCCTAACATCACGAATCGGGGCATGGATAAGGTTCTGATCCATACCAAAGACATAAAATTTGTGGATTGGAATATAGATTTTGATCGTCTCATCCACATCGTAGGTATGTACGCCTGGTAAGTGCAGCACCATATCGAGGTGCGCATTACGTACATGGAGAAACGTCTCAGAGCCACTGATCTCAGCGACTTCTACCTGAACAGTTAGCTCTACATCGTCGTCATTTTTTGGCAGTAAACTCAGATGGCTCGGGCGAATACCAAACTGGTACTCCCCTTTATCCAACTTACTGAGAGACTGGTTAAGTGGGAAATGAGCACTCTTATCAAACGTCACTTCATTGCTGGTTACTGCACCTGAGATCAAGTTGATAGGTGGTTCACTAAACAAGGTTGCTGAATCAACATTATCTGGTTGGTGATAAACCGAGGCAGTCGGGCCAGATTGAATCACCTGACCTTCATGCAGAATTGTGGTTGTACCGCCAAGCGCAAGCGCTTCATTCGGCTCCGTTGTCGCGTAAATCGCAATGGTGTGCCTGGTTTGGAATAGCTCACGCATTTCTTGACGCAACTCTTCACGTAGCTTGTAGTCGAGGTTTACGAGCGGTTCATCAAAAAGAATGATTTCCGCATCTTTAACTAAAGCGCGAGCCATCGCTGTACGCTGCTGCTGACCGCCAGAAAGCTCTAGTGGATGTTTCTTCAAGTGTTCAGTAATGCGCAACATTTCTGCGGTTGCGTGAACACGCTCTTGAATCTCTTTCTCTGGCATACCCGCCAAGCGTAGTGGCGAAGCCACGTTCTCAAACACGCTTAGGTTGGGATAATTAATGAACTGCTGATACACCATCGAGATGTTACGCTCCCTTACGGAGACTCCCGTGACATCCACGCCGTTTACCAGAATCTTCCCTGATGTTGGTTTGTCTAGACCTGCGATAAGTCGCATCAACGAGGTCTTTCCTGCCAATGTGCGTCCTAGCAACACATTGAACGAACCAGGCTCAAAGGTGAGGTTAACGTCTGAGATATGCATCTCACCGTCAACGTATTTGCTTACCTGCTCAAGTGTTAATGACACTAAAAACTCCTTACCATTCGAACAATAATTTTTTTCGATATTGTTCGGTAGAGCGAGAGTCATGCCAACTTACAAAATTTGAAACAATTATTTTACAATACAGTTTTCCAGCCCTTTAAACATAAGGATATTGTGACTAAAAACTCAGTAAGGACCTAGATTTCATACTCATTCCACATATGAGACCACCGTAACATTTGTTAATAAAATGTGTTCAAAACATGTTCAAGGTGTTCAGATGAGTGATATGTTAAGTGAGCGTTTGTGATCATTAACGTTCACATACGAACAATTAGAATAATTACTTAAAAATGACTTTGTATCGCTGCTATTGGCCAACACTATGGACAAAAAACATCAATCAATGATCGAGAGCTCTTGGCAACGCTGTCGGGATGCTGGGCTAGTTCACAACAGCAACCCGATAATAGAGATGGAAACAGGACAAGCCTTTTCGCACACTCTCGAAGAACACTCGGGGTTGCTGACGACAACTCAGCAAAAGGTATTGCCTTTCTATGACAGCTTACTTTCCAATAGCAATTGCTTGATTACACTAGCAAACACGAATGGTCAGGTGTTGAACAGCTGGGGTGAACAACGCTTTTTCTCGCAAAGGCAACCACAGGTTTTCCAAAACGGTGTGCATTGGCAGGAAGGACTTATCGGCACCAACGCGATAGGTACTGCCCTTGAAACGGGTTCTATTGTTCAGGTGTTTCACGATGAACACTTTTTGACATCCAATCGATTTATGACGGGTTCAGCTGCGCCGCTATTTGATGCCGACAGAAAGATGGCTGGTGTATTGTCTATTTCTAGCGATGCCTACATGCCGACGGCTCATACCTTGGGTATGGTGAAGTTGATGTCACAAGCAATTGAGAACCAACTCATCGCCTCTAAATTTCAATCTGATCACTATCTACTGTGGTTTAACACTTCCCCTGAAAACATTGATAGCCAGTGGTCATCTTTACTGGTGTTCAATGAACAGGGTGTGATTGTTTCTGCGAATCGACGTGCAGAAGTCGTACTCGGACAAGATCTAGCTTTGCAAAGACTGGAACAGATTTTTGATATTAAGCTTGAACAGCTGTTGTCTCACCCTCCTTTCAATCCTACGGCGATTAGCACCCATTCACGCTTTAGCTTTTTTGGTATTATTACCCCACCTAAGGTGCCTCAAGGAAGACAAATTGACTACCGTAAATCGATTCCTAAGACCGACTTAAAAGACGCAAAAGCACCGCTGGATTTGGAGCGCTTAAACATGGGCGATCCTAGATTGGCAAAAGCGATTGCTCAGGCAAGTCGGATTCTAAATACCGATATTCCTATCTTGATTCAGGGCGAAACGGGCGTAGGTAAAGAGGTGTTCGTCAACGCTCTACACCTATCTAGTGAACGAAAACACGCTCCTATGATTGCCGTTAACTGCGCAGCAATTCCGGCCGAGTTAGTGGAGTCAGAGCTATTCGGATACGAAAAAGGCGCTTTCACAGGAGCGAACAACAAAGGCTATATCGGATTAATCCGCAAGGCAGACAAAGGTACCTTGTTCTTAGATGAATTGGGCGATATGCCAATGAATGTTCAGGCTAGACTGCTGCGCGTCTTGCAAGAACGTAAAGTAACGCCACTCGGTTCAACCACATCATATCCTGTTGACTTTAAATTAGTTTCTGCGACAAACCGGAATTTAAAACAGGATGTAGAGAGAGGGACATTTCGCCAAGATTTATACTACCGAGTTACGGGACTCAATCTATCTCTGCCTGCTCTGAGGGAGAGAACAGACAAAGAAGCATTAGTGAAGTTCTTGCTAGCCAAATACGCGCTCGATGAGGAAACGCCCAATATTAGCCTAGAAGTGCTAGCCATGTTTAAGTCACACCCTTGGCCGGGTAATATCAGACAGATGGTCAGTGTGATTCAAATTGCGATTGCGATGGCTGGCGATGAGACTATCTGTGTCGAACATCTTCCTGATGACTTTTTGCATGATCTTGAACTGCATGACCTTGAAGCACAGCAACTAGAGCCAATCGCGATGGCAACAACCAATATCAGTCTGCTGACTCCTCCAGAGCAATCCGAGTTAGACCAAGGAGACTGGCTAAGCGTTTATGAGCAAAACGGCCGCAATGTTTCTGCGACCGCGAAAGATTTGAATATCAGCCGCAACACCTTGTATAAACGGCTGAGAGAACAAGGACTGCGTTAATTTGATGCTAAGCCCAATGCATTGCTCACAGGTTTGTAGAAGGTGAGATATCTTAAGGCCACGTAGCTAACGACTAAGGTCGCCACAACCAGTTCAATGGCGGCTATCCATTGCACTTGCACAATGTACTTGTTTGCAACGCCAATAGTTTCCATCCATGCGGCAAGTTTAAATAGCGCTGTTGCACCAATCACCATTGGGAAGGTAAATGCTGCGTAACCAGGGCTGAATGGCAGTCTGAGTAATTTAAAGAAAGCCAAGTAGATAATAGCTGTCATCAAAATCGCAATGCCAAACAGCAGACCAATGATCACAGGTGAAGGGTCAGCAGTGACCGTTAAATATCCCGCTAACGATAGGCTGGCAGGTGCTGCCATGATCGCCATGGTTGGTTTTGCTGCGTCAGGAATCTCATGAGTAAACATAAAGCGATAAATCATCATTGGCAGCATCACGGCATAGGCAACCATTCCGAACAATAGCGTACCATCTGCAATATGGCTCAAGACAGGGTTACCTGAGAAAGATACATCAGCCACTATGATGCCTACCGGTGGTACGAACCAACTCGGTACCATATGGTGCAATTCAAACTCTTGCGCTCTGTGGTAGATAAAACTGACTAGAAACACAATGTGAAGACCAACCGCAAACAGCCAAAGTAAGTCGCCAGCTAAAGGGTAAAAGTGCCCTAAAGAATTCGAAACCACCATAGTGCCCATCGCAAACGTTGGTACAACACTACCCACGACAGGATGAGCAAGATCTTCACGCAATAGATGATTATGAAAGAGAAATTTTACTGCTAGAACAGCCAGCAATACACTTGCGATTGCCGCACCACTCCACTGAGCATAACCATCAAATGGGGCTGCATTTTCCCAACACCATCCTAAACTGGCGATACCAAGCGCTAAGCCTGCCATAGGAGTAGGCGCACCCATCACTTTTGCTTTTGCTGCTTTAATCATCTTTATTTACCTAGTTTGCTTACCATGGAGCTAGTTTACGCTTGCCAATCGTTCGATAATATCTAATTATTTAGAACATATGTTCAGACAATCTTAACGAAGCTATGGCCACGAATATTTCTCTAAAACAGCTCAGAGTGTTTATCTCAATCACGCAACATGACACGTTAACAGCAGCGTCAGAAGCCTTGTTTTTGTCCAAGGCGGCAGTCAGCATGGCGTTGTCAGAGCTAGAAAAACAAATCGGCCATTCATTGTTCGACAGAGTCAATAACCGACTTATCCTCAATCAAGAAGGGCAGAAACTACTGCCTTTAGCGGACGAACTCATTGAGCGGGCGCAAGATATTGAACAGTTATTTGATAATGACCAGACATTAACGGGTGAACTAAGAATTGGGGCTAGTGACACCATAGGTAATCAAGTTGCGCCTTATCTAATTAGTGATTTTCGCCGCCATACCAATCACCACTCGCAAAGCTTGTTTATCTCCAACTCTGCATTGATCTGTCAGAAGTTGGTCGACTATGAGCTCGATCTTGCACTTATTGAAGGAAAAACACTGCACCCTGAACTTATTTCCACTCAATTCAGCCAAGACGAGATGTGCGTGATCTGCTCCCCTGATTCGCCCCTGGCAAATAAACAAAGGTTTAGTGTTGGTGATTTAGAAGAGAGTGAGTGGATATTGCGCGAGCCGGGTTCAGGCTCGAGAGAGTTTTTCCTTCGCGCTATCGCTCCGCGTATTGAACAGTGGCATGAATCATTTCAGCTCAACACCACAGAAGCTTTGATTAACAGTGTCTCTGCTGGGCTTGGATTGGGTTGCTTATCTAAACTCGCGGCTCAGCCGGCGTTAACCGATGGTAGAGTGGTAGAACTTAAACTCTCTTTGGATATGAAAAGGCGCTACTGGTTACTGGTACATAAAGAAAAATATCAGAGCCCATTGCTCAAATCCTTTATTGAATTTTGCCATAGGTGGAACAAAGGCTGACCACTTAGCTCTCAGTTTGGTGCTCTCGTCTAGACTTAATTGGTTAAAAACTGTATAAACAGACAGTAAATATTTTTGATAATTTGAGTTAGAGGACCAACCATGGCTGTAATCGTCAAGTACGTGGTAGAACGCAACGGAGAAGAGAAAATGACTTTTACCTCTAAAGCGGAAGCTGACGCATATGACAAAATGCTTGATATGGCTGATGAGCTTTTTGAGCTACTAGGTAAAAGTGAACTGCTAGAAGACGAAGGCAAGAAAGAAGACTTGGCTATGTTCCTAGCGCAAAACAAAGAAGAAGTGCTCTACGCACTGGGTGCAAAACGCAAACCTGCACCTAAGAAGCCTAAAAAGGTTGAAGCAGTCGAAGACGCTGAACCAGCACAAGACGACGCAGCTTAATCTAGCTCCTGCTCAAGATCTTAAACCTCAGCTAATGCTGAGGTTTTTTATTTTCTCCCACTCATTTTTGAGGAAATCAAATCTTCGACCTTTACCCTAATATCTTCCGCGGTGACTGCTAAAATAACGCCAATCTTATCCTCAGAGAGCTCTACCTATGAAGTACCACGTTGAAGTTTGTATCGATAATCTTGAATCACTGCATAATGCGATTACAGGTGGCGCAACACGCATCGAGCTATGCTCCTCTCTAGCGCTTGGTGGATTAACGCCTAGCTTTGGTTTTATGAAAAAAGCGGCGCTAATCTCCCCTATCCCTGTCTACGCCATGATTAGACCAAGGCAAGGAGACTTCTTGTACGACCAAGATGATATTGAAGCAATGTTACTCGATATCGAAGCAGCAGCAGAGGCTGGATTGGCAGGCGTAGTACTGGGTGTGCTGAGTGCGGATGGACATATCGATATGCCGTTAGCCGAACAGCTGACTCAACGCGCCAAGTTGTATAACTTAGGTATCACTTTCCACCGTGCCATTGACCAAAGCAGCAACTGGCAGCAAGCTCTTGAACAGATAATTTCATTAGGCTGCGAGCGTACCCTTACTTCAGGTTTGGCTGCCAATGTAGAACAAGGAAAAGAGGTTCTGCAACAGATGGTCAAAGTCGCTGACGGTAGAATCTCAATCATGGCAGGTGCTGGACTAACAGCCGACAATGTTCAAAGCATCGTTCAACAAACTGGCGTCAGAGAAGTTCATCTATCCGGTAAGAGTACCCGATCAAGCTACATGACTAACGTCAGCGAAGAAGCCAAAATGGGTAATCAGAACGTCGACGATTTCATTATTCCAGTGACCAATAGCGCAGCCATCGAAAAGGTCGTAGAGGCTCTCAGTTCTCAGCGATAAAACTCTCATCCCTACTCCACAAGTGCTAACCTTTTGATAACAAAGGAGTGCGCTATGGCTAAGAGCAAACTGGATAAGAAGTTTTACGAAAAGGAACTTCAACGCCTTCAAATTGAGTTGGTAAAGCTACAAGAGTGGGTTAAGCAAGAGGGGCTGAAAGTTGTTGTGATCTTTGAAGGTCGTGATGCCGCAGGGAAAGGTGGTGTTATCAAGCGCATCACTGAAAAACTCAATCCAAGGATTTGCCGAATCGCCGCATTGCCCGCCCCCACAGAGAAAGAGAAAACCCAATGGTACTTCCAACGTTACGTTGCACACCTCCCTGCCGCAGGTGAAATAGTCCTTTTTGACCGCAGTTGGTACAACCGAGCGGGTGTTGAAAAGGTGATGGGCTTTTGCTCTGATGAGCAGTACGATGAGTTTCTGCGATCTTGCCCTGAATTTGAGCGCATGTTGCAGCGATCTGGCATCATCTTGCTAAAATATTGGTTTTCCGTCTCCGATGAAGAACAGGAAAAACGCTTTTTAGAGCGAATCAAAACTCCGATCAAGCGCTGGAAGTTCAGCCCAATGGACTTAGAATCGCGCAACCGCTGGGCTGAATACTCTGAGGCCAAAGATAAGATGTTTGCCTATACAGACACCAAACAATGCCCATGGTGGGTAGTCCCTTCAGATGATAAAAAACGTGCTCGCCTAAACTGCATTAGCCATCTACTTGAACAAATTGAGTATCAGGATATTACCTACCCAGAGATCGAGCTACCAGAGCTTAACAAAGAAGGTTATATTCGAGCTCCACTTGAAGAACAAACCTTTGTTCCTGAGAAGTATTAGGGTTATTAGTGCATGGCAAAAGATCTGTTTTACAACTTAGATTTAAACCTTTTGAGAACCTTCTTGGTCCTGTCTCAAGAGCTTAATATGCGCAAGGCTTCTCAGCGTCTGTTTGTCTCTCAGCCCGCAATTAGCCAAGCTTTGCAGAAGCTACGTCATCATTTTGATGATGATCTTTTTGTCAAAGTTCCCAAAGGATTAGAGCCGACCTCTTTTGCCATTGAGCTTGCTGAGTCAATCACTCCCCACTTAGATGGATTGGCTAACGCACTCAATGCCTCACAAAAATTCGACCCTAGTGAAGTCAACTCCAAGCTCAAGATTGCTCTAGCCCCAATGGTGTTAAGCTGCTTATCTGGAACATTGTTTCAACAATTGAGAGCCCAAGCCCCTAACGCTGAAATCGAGCTTGTAAGTTGGACTCATGCAACTCTTGAAGAAATCAGTAAGGGACAAGTCTTAATTGGAGTTAATTACGACCTTTCGGCTCCAAAAGAAATATACATCAATCACCTTATTGAAGTAACAGGACACGTTTTAGTTCGTCAAGATCACCCTATCACTAAGTCAATTGCAGACCCACAAGACTTTGAGGGCTATGAAATTGCCTCCTTTATCAATCCTGGTTGGAATGATCATGCAAGTTTAGCTGAACAAATTCTTAAGTCACAAGGGGTGACTGCGCGAACAGGTTTTCGCTCTGAAATGATCATGGCAATAATAGACGTAATCAAGCACACCGATATGTTTATGCCTCACTCAAACCTCTTCCCTATCGATCAATACCCAAGCTTGAGAGCAATAGAAGTCAACGTCGACGATAAACTCAAAAAAACGAGTGTATATAGTCAGTACCATGTCAAAAATCGCAATAACCCTCTTATTGCATGGCTACATCATGAAATAAAAAGCGCACTAGAACAGCAAATCTCATCTAACCATAAGTGATAAGTATTGATTATCACGCATATAAAAAGTGTTAATTAGAAATTATCTAAATCGTTTTTTAACATTGCCACATCGGAATAGCTTCAATTCAAGGAAGACAGTTCTCAACCTTAGTTCATGGTCTTCAAACAATGAAAAAACACTTTTTAGCACTCACACTTTTAGCTCCAATCACTGCCTCAGCAACTGGGTTACATATTTCACCAGAATTTAAGATTGGTCCATATTTTGGCTCTGGTATTTCAGGGGGTGGGCTGCAACTTGGGGCAACGGATGTTCTTGGCTTGGACGCTTTGTACTTAAGTTACTCCCATACTTCAGCAGAGTTACTCTGGGATAAAGATAGGCTAAAAACTTACCGTGTTGGCGGACAGTACCACTTTATCGATCAACCAATTAAATTTGGACTGCAACTAGAAGCTGGGGTTGTTGAGTATGAAGGATATCGAGAGCCAATATTCAGTGGCGATACTCGTTATGCCGAAGGCACTGGGGCAAGCTTTTCAGCGGCTTGGGTTGTCTTCCCCACTGATAACATTGGTTTTAGACTAGGTGGCGATTTCAATTACATCGATAAGAAAAAAACACTGCTTGAAAACAATTGGTCCGCTACCCTCTCTACTGGGATTATCTTCCACTTCTAACGAAGTGCATCATCAATACTCTGTTCGCCCAAGTGGCGAACATCTTTACCTTTGACAAAGTAAATGATGTACTCACAGATATTCTGGCAACGATCCCCGACTCGTTCTATCGCACGAGCAGACCACATGACCTGAAGGATATTGGGAATATTTTTCGGGTCTTCCATCATATAGGTCATCAACTGACGGATCACCGCTTCGTATTCAGCGTCAATCTTATCATCGAGTTTGTATACTTCTGCTGCCGCATCAACATCCATACGTGCAAAGGCATCCAACACTTGGTGCAGCATGCTGATCGCTTGACGGCAAAGCGGCTCTAATGAAACATGGAACTGGCGCTCTTTGGAAGATGGACTTTCAATCGCCACATAAGCAATTTTAGTTGCGACGTCACCAATGCGTTCTAAATCGGTAATCGTCTTGATGATCGCCATAATCAGTCGTAAATCTTTTGCCGTCGGCTGACGCTTGGCAATGATACGAGTGCAGGCTTCATCGATTGAGACTTCCATCGCGTTAACTTTATGATCATCGCGCACCACTTTTCTCGCCAGTTCGATGTCTTCTTTGTGCAACGCCTGCATCGCAAACGACAACTGCTGCTCGACCAAACCACCCATCGTCAATACGTGGGTTCGGATCGACTCTAACTCGACATTAAACTGACCTGATATGTGGCGTCCAAAATTCATAGTTAACGTTAATCTCCCAATGGATAAGTAAAAATTCTAATACGACGAGTTAGCCGTATCGACCCGTAATATAATCTTCAGTCTGCTTTTTCAATGGCGACGTAAAAATTGAGTCGGTATCTGAGTACTCGATCAACTTACCCATATGGATAAAGGCTGTGTGATCGCTCACTCGCGCTGCCTGCTGCATGTTATGGGTAACGATAACTACAGTATATTTGGTTTTCAGGTCGTTGATCAGCTCTTCAATAGTTAAAGTGGAAATAGGATCAAGTGCTGAGGTCGGCTCATCAAGTAACAGTACCTCAGGTTCAATCGCAATTGCACGCGCGATAACCAAACGCTGCTGCTGACCACCCGACAATCCAAATGCATTTTCATGTAAGCGATCTTTAACTTCATCCCATAGCGCTGAAGCACGTAATGAGCGCTCGACAGCATCATCGAGAGCGCGGCTATTTTTGATTCCTTGCAGACGCAAGCCATACACCACATTTTCGTAGATAGACTTGGGAAACGGATTCGGGCGCTGGAACACCATACCCACTCGGCGGCGAAGCGTGGCGACATCAACTTTCGGGTGGTAAACGTTTTTTCCGTGTAGTTTGACCTTGCCTTCGACACGGCAACCATCAACAAGATCATTCATGCGGTTTATGCAACGAAGCAGTGTCGATTTTCCACAACCAGAAGGGCCGATAAACGCGGTAACCTGCCCTTTTGGAATTCGCATCGAGATATCACTTAATGCCTGGCTGTTTTGGTAGTACAAGTTCAACCCTTCGATAGCAATCGCCGTTTGCTCATCGCTCAGATTATTCACATCTAAGGGTGCTTGGTAGCCGAGTGTTTGATTGACTGAAAACATGGTTAATCTTGTCCTAGAGTTCGGTACTTCTCGCGCAAATTATTTCGAATACTGATCGCGGTTAAGTTCAGGCCAACAATCACAGTTACAAGTAGAAATGACGTGGCATAAACCAAAGGTCTTGCTGTTTCAATGTTAGTGGTTTGGAAGCCAACATCATAGATATGGAAACCTAAATGCATGAACTTACGCTCTAAATGCAAAAACGGAAACTGGCTATCGACAGGCAAGCTCGACGCTAATTTCACTGCGCCGACTAACATCAACGGAGCGACCTCACCCGCCGCACGCGCGACCGCAAGTATTAAACCAGTAATAATCGCCGGACTTGCCATTGGCAAGACAATTCGCCACATGGTTTCAAACTGAGTCGCGCCTAACGCCAAAGAACCGTGACGAACTGAGCTCGGAATTCGAGTTAAGCCTTCTTCGGTAGCGACTATCACCACTGGCAGCGTTAGCACTGCAAGTGTTAGTGCTGACCATAACAGACCAGGAGTACCAAAGGTCGGGGTTGGCAGTTTCTCTGCATAGAATAGCGAGTCGATTGAGCCGCCTAGCGTGTAAACAAAGAAGCCTAGTCCAAATACACCGTACACAATGGAAGGCACACCTGCCAGATTAATTACTGCCACTCGAATTAAGCGGGTGAACGCATTGTTCTTAGCGTACTCGTGAAGATAAATAGCTGCAATCACACCCAGTGGCATCACTATAACCGACATGATCAGTACCAGTAGCACGGTACCGAACATCGCAGGGAACACACCGCCCTCAGAGTTAGACTCGCGAGGATCATCGGATAAGAACTTCCACGCCTGCTTACCCCATCTAGCAATTTTCTCTGCCAGGTTCATTTGGTTCGGGTACCATAAATCCAGAATCTCACTCAGTGGAATCGTTACCTGCTGACCAGTCATATCTTCAACCAGCAAACCTTGGTTCGCCAATTGGTTACGCAATCGGTCTAACTCAGCTTCTGTTGCCGCTAACGCCTCGGTGTACTTGCTACTCTGGCTTTGATACAAAGCAATGAAATCATCATCCAGCGTGCCATTCAGGCTACGTTTTTTCCTCTCCAACCTTAATCGCTCAGCTTGAGCATTAATCACTCTCACATCGCGCTCAATGAGACTTTCGATCTCGTCGCGCAAGTTTTCAGCAAACGCGATTCCCTGCGTGTAGTCTTGAAGAATATCGCTACTTACACGTCCATCCGCATGTATGTATCCAACTGGATGACCGTAAAAATCTCCACCACGAGTTCGCTCTATAACCGCCCAGTTTTCTGGTTTCGTTGGCTCATCAAGGTCAATTTCTAACAGCGACACAAAGTCTGAAGGGTATAAATCACGATTAGCAATCTTGATGCTAACTCGTTTGACTAAACCTTTTTCCACCACGTCCTGCGGTAACTCAATATCCATCTCTCGCAAGTGACTGATAGGGACGTACTCTTGCGAGTAAACTTGACCAACCAGAATATCGCCTTGCTTTGTTTGCCACTGATACAAGGGGGCAGGCCAGAAGTAAGAAAGCCCCTTCCAGCCAATAAGCAGCAAAAGCCCTAACACAGACAACAAGCTGATACTGACTGCACCGCCCGTCAACCATATCCAAGGAGAGCCTGACTTTAACCACTTAAACACGTAGAAGGTTTCCTAATAATTCTGATTTATAGCGAGCGATACTTGGCGCGTAAACGCTCACGTACCCACTCAGCTAAAGAGTTAACCGCAAAGGTAAAGACTAACAACAATAAAGCTGCTAAGAACAAGATTCGATAGTGAGAGCTACCGACCGCTGACTCAGGCATTTCAACCGCAATCGTCGCGGATAGAGTGCGCATCCCTTCAAGGATGTTCCAATCCATAATTGGGGTGTTACCTGTTGCCATGAGTACAATCATGGTTTCACCTACCGCGCGCCCGAGTCCCATCATAATCGCGGAAAAAATACCGGGACTCGCCGTCAATAGAACAACATGAATCAGTGTTTGCCATGGCGTCGCCCCTAGAGCGAGCGAACCATCCGACAAATGCTTAGGTACTGAGAAAATCGCATCTTCGGCAATAGTAAAGATCGTAGGGATAACCGCAAATCCCATCGCAAAGCCAACCACTAGCGCATTGCGTTGATCAAAATCGATACCGTGTTCAGCCAGATAAACCCTGACATCACCATTAAAGAATAAGGCTTCAATATTGCCGCTCTGCGACAAAATCACCACAGTAATCACCACAATGATTGGCATTAAAATCGCGGCATGCCAACCATTTGAAAGCTGCCCAGACCATTGCTTAGAAGCCATATGCCAAGCAAACCCGACCATGATGGTTGAGAGTGGTAAAAACAGCATTAGAGCAACGACCGCTGCAAGATGGCTCTCTACAATCGGGGCAAACCATAATCCTGCTAAGAAACCTATGATAACCGTAGGTAGTGCTTCCATCAGCTCAATCGAAGGTTTGACGACTCGGCGCATTTTCGGCGTCATAAAGTAAGCTGTGTAGATGGCACCTAACACCGCGATAGGAATCGCGAAAAGCATCGCAAATGCTGCTGCTTTTAAAGTACCAAAAGCAATCGGTACTATGCTGAACTTAGCCTCAAACTCATCACTGGCAGACGTGGTTTGCCAGACAAATTCAGGTTCAGGATATCCTTCATACCACACTTTCTGCCAAAGCGAGGAGAGCGACACTTCAGGGTACGGGTTATCAATCACAGATAAGCTAAGCGTGCTGTCATCAATGGCAAGCAGATAAGATTCATTGTTCGACATAGCAGCAAGCTGAGGGGCTTTCTGATATGCGCGCTCAAACATCACCAGCTTTTCACTGGTGGTATAGTGACTTTGCACCGTGCCGTTGATATAAAAACTGTAGAACCCTTTACGGTAGGTATCTGGCAACAAGAATTGAAGCTCGGAAGCGAGCTTGAACTGGCGAATATGAGTTAAATAACGTTCTCCATCCGTCAGTACATCAAACCATTGAGATACAAGACCGTCTTGGTGAGTGACCAAAACTGAGTAGGCTCCCGGTAATAAATCTATATCGGTGACGACATGTTCAGGGCGACCTTGGCTCAAGTCCACTACCTCACGAACCTCAAATCGATTCTGTTTCTTCAGCGCCACGATAAGCTCTGAGCCAGAACGCAAATAAAGTGTCTTGCCGTCAGGCGTCAATACTAGCTGATCCAAATCAGGCATTGGCGCGGCAAAAGTGAAATGGTGGGCTTGCCCCTGCTCTAACCAACGGACTCTGACAAAACCATCATCATACCAACCCGCCAACGCCATACTGTCTTGGGTAGCAAAAGCAAATTTAACTAACTTGTGCTTATCAGTACGTAGATCAAATGGTAGCTTGAGTTCAGTGACACTCGGGGTTAGTACTCTAACGCCTTGCTTCATCTCTGAATCTAAGTTTGGCTTGATGATTTTTACTTGTCCTTGTGGCGAAGCAAAAGCATATAAACCTTGTGCAGAGAGTGACTGAGCGAATAAGTCATTGAGTTGACCCACCTGCTGCGATAGCACGGGCTCACTACTTGATTTGGTCAGTGACCAGAAGTCGATTGCTCCTTGGTTAGAGATGACAAAAGCGCTTTCGCCAGAGTCATCGACACCTAGTGCTATTGGCTGCGCGGTTGAAATGGGAACTGAACGAACATTAGGCGTTATTTTGGCATCGCTAAACAAGGGCAATACCATCATGGCAAGGTAGACAAAGATCAGAACCAGAGCCGCCAACACGCCCACACCACCAGCAGATACAGCGAGTCGAACTAATCGATCTTTGATTAGTCGCTTTTGATCTCGCTCTCGCAATGAGAATTCTGCTTGGCCCATCTGTTTCTCTTACCTATTTTCGTCCGAGGGTATAATATTTCTACTAGGTGACAATTATATTACAGATCGCAATAAACAACTGAAAACAATGCAATAAAAATTTGCAATAAAACTGTCATCTAAGCACCTTAAGTTGCTATTCATCTGAGAGTTTTCTCAATACTTTACTTCGTCACTTCGGTTAAAGGTAAGATCATGAGCGCAGAGAAACTGTATATTGAAAAGGAATTAAGTTGGCTCTCTTTCAATGAGCGCGTCTTACAAGAAGCCGCAGATAAAAGTGTGCCTTTAATCGAAAGAATCCGTTTTCTTGGTATATTTTCCAATAACTTAGATGAGTTTTACAAAGTTCGTTTTGCCGATGTAAAACGCCGAATTCTGATCAATCAAGAACGTGGAATAAATGATAATTCCAAACACTTGTTAACCAAGATGCAGACCAAAGCGCTACGACTCAACGAACGTTTCGATGAACTATACGCTGAGCTGATCCGCGATATGGCAAGACATAGAATCTTTTTAGTCAATGAGACTCAGCTCAACGAAACTCAACAAAATTGGGTAAGAAAATACTTCCGCAAACAAGTTCTACCTCACATCACCCCACTGATGATGCGTGATGATATTGATGTGCTGCAGTTTCTAAAAGATGAATATGCCTACATTGCCGTTGATTTGCGTAGCGGTGAGCAAAGTCAGTATGCATTGATTGAAGTCCCGACCGATCATCTACCTCGTTTTGTGATGGTGCCAGAGCAAAAGCGCAAGCATCGTAAAACCATCATCTTACTCGATAACATTATTCGCTACTGTTTAGATGAGTTGTTCAGTGGATTTTTCGATTATGACGAACTCAACGGCTATGCGATGAAGATGACACGCGATGCTGAATATGATCTTAACTATGAAGTCGAACACAGCTTAATTGAGCAAATGTCTGAAGGGGTCAACCAACGTTTAACCGCGATGCCGGTCAGATTCATCTACGAGCGAGAAATGCCGCAAGCTATGCTCGACTTTCTATGTAGAAAACTCAAAGTCTCCAATTATGACAGCTTAATTCCAGGTGGACGCTACCATAACTTTAAAGACTTTATCGACTTTCCTAATGTCGGAAGAGACTACTTAGAAAACAAACCATTACCGCCAATGGCATGTGCCGACTTTAACGGATACGCCAATAAATTTGATGCCATCAAGGCGCAGGACATCTTGCTGCACTACCCCTACCACACTTTTGAGCATATCAGTGAATGGGTACGGCAAGCTTCGTTCGACCCTAAAGTGCTGAGCATTAAGATCAACATCTATCGTGTCGCCAAAGACTCACGCCTTATGAACTCGCTCATTGACGCGGTTCATAATGGCAAAGCGGTGACTGTTGTCGTTGAGCTGCAAGCACGCTTTGATGAAGAGGCGAATATCGAGTGGTCAAAAGTACTCACCGAAGCTGGCGTTCATGTCATATTTGGCGTTCCGGGGCTGAAGATTCACTCCAAACTGCTACTCATTAGCCGCCGAGAAGAGGATGAGATTGTTCGTTACGCGCACATTGGAACCGGTAATTTTCACGAAAAAAATGCGCGAATCTATACCGACTTTTCTCTGCTCACAGCGGACTCTGAGCTCACCAACGAGGTTCGTGGGGTATTCAACTACATAGAAAATCCTTACCGACCAATTAAGTTCCACCACTTGATCGTCTCACCGCGCAACTCGCGTAAACAACTCTACCGCCTGATAGACAATGAAATCGCTAATGCAGAGCAAGGCCTAAAGGCAGAGTTGACTCTTAAAGCCAATAACTTAGTCGATAAAGGCTTGGTCAATAAACTCTATGAAGCCAGTGGGGCTGGGGTCAACATTCGCATGATCATTCGCGGTATGTGTTCTTTAGTTCCTGGGGTCGAAGGCGTCAGTGACAACATCAAGATCATCAGCATTGTTGATCGATTCTTAGAGCATCCAAGGGTTATGATTACCCACAATAACGGTGACCCACAGGTTTACATTTCTTCAGCGGATTGGATGACACGTAATATTGACCATCGCATTGAGGTCGCAACCCCTATTCGTGACGAACGTCTTAAACAGCGCATTATTGATATCATTAACATCCACTTTACCGATACAGTGAAGGCGAGATGGATCGATAAAGAAATGAGTAATAGCTACGTAGCGCGCGGAAACCGAAAGAAAGTTCGCTCACAAATTGCCATTTACGACTATCTTAAAAATATAGAAAAACAAACTAAGAATCAGAAACGTAAAGAGCCGTTAATAAAACATGACCTCGGACATTCGTGACGTTGCCGCTATAGATTTGGGCTCCAATAGCTTCCATATGGTGGTAGCGAAAGTCATTGACCAAGACTTACAACTTGTCAGCCGCCATAAGCAGCGAGTTAGGCTAGCTGCTGGGCTCGACGCACAAAAAAACCTAGACAATGCTTCTATTGAACGTGGATTAGAGTGCCTTGCGATTTTTGCTGAGCGCTTACAAGGCTTTGAGCAACAAAACGTTCGCATTGCAGCAACCCACACGCTTCGCCAAGCCAATAACGCACATATCTTTTTGCAGCGCGCTCGGGAAGTCCTCCCTTTTCCGATTGAAATTATTCCCGGCATTGAAGAGGCGCGCTTGATCTACCTTGGTGTGGCTCACACCCAGCCTGAATCAGACTCAAAACTGGTGGTCGATATTGGTGGGGGGAGTACTGAGATGATCATTGGAAGCGGATTCGAGCCCCAATTGATTAACAGTAAGCAAATGGGCTGCGTTAGTTACACCAAACGTTACTTCGCTAACGGCAAGTTATCTAAGAAAAATTTCGCTAAAGCTATTCTCGCCGCCGAGCAGAAGATGGAGTCTTTAGCCTATCGCTACAAGAAAAAAGGTTGGGATGTTGCTTTTGGTTCTTCTGGCACTATCAAGGCAATCCGAGAAGTTCTAGTAGGCTTAGGTTATGAGGATGGCCTCATCAACGCGAAAAGACTGAATGAAGTGATCGATACGCTGTGCGAGTGGGAAACAATTGATGAGATTGAGCTGAGTGGGCTCACCCCAGAACGTAAACCCGTCTTTGCCGCCGGCGTTGCTATCTTGTGCGCAATAGTAAAAAGCCTCAAAGTTACTGAGATACACTTTTCAGAGGGCGCACTACGTGAAGGTCTCCTGTTTGAAATGGAAGACAGCTTTAAACGCTCTGATATTCGTATGCGAACCACTGAGAACCTCGCCAGTAAACATCTCGTAGATTTAGAACACGCGGCAAAAATCAAAGGCCAAGCGACCGAGTTTT
This sequence comes from Vibrio tubiashii ATCC 19109, assembly GCF_000772105.1. NCBI lineage: Bacteria > Pseudomonadati > Pseudomonadota > Gammaproteobacteria > Vibrionales > Vibrionaceae > Vibrio > Vibrio tubiashii. The sequence goes on along the minus strand of NZ_CP009354.1, from coordinate 697,883 downwards.
TGCAGCAAGTCCATAAAGATCTCGGCATCAAAAAAAGCTCAGAGCTGTTCGACTTGCTAGAGTGGAGCGCACTGCTACATGAAGTAGGGTTAAGTATCAGCCTGCAAGCTTTTCACCGTCATTCCGCATACATTCTTCGTAATACTTACATGCCGGGCTTTAACCGCGAGCAGCAACGTGTGTTAGCCATGTTGGTTCGATTCCAAAGAAAAGCCCTCAAACTGCATGAAATGGAAGAGTTTACCCTGTTTAAGAAAAAGCACATCGTCGGTTTGATACGTATTCTACGCTTGGCGATCTTAGTCAATGGTCAACGTAATGATGAACCGCTGCCAGAGCTTAAACTGTCTATCAATGGCGATAAGTGGTCACTCACTTCGCAAGATGAAAACTGGTTGGAAGCAAATAAATTGCTCGATGCGGACCTAACCAGTGAGCAAGAATATTGGCTGGCTGCCGGCTGGGAATTGAGCTTCTAGATGCAAATAGAGCCTCTTAAATGAGGCTCTAGCTGGGCTTACTGTTCTTCCGAAATACCGACTTTCGCTAACTCTCGGCGAGCGATGTCCGTCGAGATGGGAATATAACCATCTTTCGCCACCAAGGCCTGCCCTTGCTTTGAATAAATAAAGCGAATGAACTCTTGCTCGATGGGACTGAGTGGTTTAACTGGGTTCTTGTTTACATAGACGTACAAGTAGCGCGATAGTGGGTACTTACCTGATAGAATATTCTCTTGGCTCGCTTGGATGTAATCTTGACCCTGTTTCGCTATCGGTAACAACTTCACTCCAGAAACCTGATAGCCAACACCGGAGTAGCCAATAGTGTTGATTGCAGAGCTGACAGATTGAACGACAGACGCCGAGCCTGGCTGCTCATTGACACTATTTTTAAAATCACCACCACAAAGTGCATTTTTCTTAAAATAGCCGTAGGTTCCAGAAACGGAATTTCGGCCGAACAGCTGCATGCCTCGTTTAGCCCACTGATAGTCTAAACCTAACTCTGACCAAGTATTGATATGTTGCGTTGAACCACAACGGAGTGTCGCCGAGAAAATACTGTCGAGCTGTGAAAAGTTCAGCCCTTTGATTGGGTTATCGCGATGAACAAAAATCCCAATTGCATCAATGGCAATTCTCAGTTCAGTCGGCTTGTAGCCATGCTCTCTTTCGAATGCTTCGATCTCACGATTTCGCATTGGCCGACTCATAGGACCAAACTGCGCTGTGCGTTCAGTCAGCGCAGGGGGTGCAGTCGAAGAGCCCGAAGCTTGTACCTGACCATTAACGCTCGGGTATAGCTCTTTAAATTCCTCAACCCACAAGGTCGTCATACCTGCCAAAGTATCAGAGCCGACACTAGTTAAGCTGCCCGTAATCCCCGACTTTTTCTTGTAGCTTGGCAGTTCATCCGCCGCAAAAGCAGAGATACAGACACTCAATAACATTGACGCTACGGCTATTCTCATTAACTCACCACTAATCGCGGTGGCAGAATAAACGAGAACTTACTGCCGACATTGACCTCACTTTGAATTTCAAGGTGTGAGTCATGATGACTAAGCGCATGTTTTACAATAGCTAAACCTAAGCCACTGCCGCCTGTATCGCGAGAGCGAGCTTTATCAACGCGATAAAATCTTTCAGTCAGGCGATGTAAGTGTTGCGGCTCAATACCGTCACCACTGTCTTCCACTTCTAAGTGCGCACCTTGTGCAGACTGATACCAACGAACTCGAATATCTGCCCCTGCCGGAGTATATTTCACTGCGTTGTATACCAAGTTCGATATTGCACTGCGTAGCTGGTCGTCATCGCCTAATACACGCAGGCTGCTATCAACATCGAACGACAATTTATGTTCGAGCTCACCGCTTAAACTCGCCGCTTCTTTCTCTAGCACTTCAAGCATCGCAGGGACATTGACGACCTCTTCAAGCTCATGCATCGGCGCAGCTTCAATCTTAGATAGCGTCAGCAACTGATTAACCAAGCTATTCATGCGATTGAGCTGCTCAGTCATTACGCCATGAGCTTTGGTCCACATTGGGCCAACCACCATGTCTGGATCTTCGGTCATTTCAAGGTAACCTTGCAGCACCGTCATTGGCGTTCTTAACTCATGAGAGACATTGGCGAAGAAGTTACGACGCATCCCTTCCAGCTGTTTAAGCTGAGATACGTCACGCACCACCATCAAGTGCTCGCCTTCTGTGTAGGGTACGATACGCAGTTCAAGCATACGTTCAACATTGAGCGGCGAACGCATCTCAAGTGGTTCAGAAAAGTCTTGCTTGTTGAGGTACTTAATAAAATCCGGCGTACGAATCAGATTCGAAATTGGCTGACCTGAATCATCGGGCCATTTAAAACCAAGTAGGTGCTGGGCAAGTTTGTTGCACCAGACAATATTCCCCTCACCGCGAAACACGACCACGGCATCCGGTAAGGATTCTGCACCATTGCGGAAACGGCGAATTAGGTTGGTTAACTCTTTGCGTTTTTTACGTTGGCGTTGCTGCAAACGGTAAATACCGTTAAACAACGATTCCCAGTTACCACTGCCTGAAGGTGGCGTAAGACGCTTTTCGTCCCACAACCAAGCAGATAAGCGCATCTGGTTATGTAAATGCCATACAAGCTGCAAAACCGTGGCAGCTAATAGCAACCACGGCATATATCCGAAAATCCAGCCTACAATCACCCAAGGGGTGTAAAAAAAAGCTAGCTCCCAGGCTAGCTTTTTCCAAGTTAACCGTTCTACCACTTACCTCTCCAAATGGTATTGCTTGTTACGCTTTCGTCGAGAATCGGTAGCCTGCACCACGAACTGTCTGAATCAGTTTGTCATGCCCTGCTGCCTCTAGCGCTTTACGCAAGCGACGAATATGTACATCCACTGTGCGGTCTTCAACATAAACGTTGGTTCCCCAAACATTGTTCAGCAGTTGCTCACGGCTATATACGCGCTCTTGATGCGTCATAAAGAAGTGCAGCATTTTGAACTCAGTTGGGCCCATATCTAACGCTTCATCGTTAGCCGTAACACGGTGTGAAACTGGGTCTAGTTTAAGACCTTGAACGTCAATCACGTCTTCTAGCGCGGTTGGTGTCACACGACGAATCACAGCTTTTAAGCGAGCCACCAGCTCTTTAGGTGAGAATGGCTTGGTGATGTAGTCGTCAGCGCCGACTTCAAGTCCACGGACTTTGTCTTCTTCCTCACCACGCGCCGTTAACATCACAACAGGAATGTTACGCGTCAGCTCTTCACGCTTCATATGTTTAATAAAATTGATACCGCTGCCACCAGGTAGCATCCAATCTAGTAGCACTAGATCTGGGAAGGGTTCAGCCAGTTTAGTTACCGCACTGTCGTAATCTTCCGCTTCCACCGCTTGGTAACCTTTCTGTTCAAGAACAAAGCAAAGCATTTCGCGAATTGGTGCTTCGTCTTCAACAACCAGAATCCTTCTAGACATAATCGCATAACCTTATGTTAATTGAGTTTTCTCATGATTAAGGCAGTTCTGCCGCCTCTTGATGCATAGGCATTATTACTAGCAATTATGACACTTTTGTGACCTTTGAAAACAAATTTTCATATAACTTTCATCCCACTATTGTGTGTTTGCAGTAAGACAAGCGCGACAAAAGTCTTTATGATTGGCTGCTAATTTAAAGGTATAGAGAAAGAGTATGTGGTTTAAAAACTGTCTGGTGTATCGTTTTAACCGTGAAATTGAGTTCAACGCAGATCAGCTTGAGAAACAATTAGCTGAGTTTCGTTTTACCCCGTGTGGCAGCCAAGATAAGCAGAAATTTGGCTGGGTTACCGCCATGGGCAAGCATGGTGACATGATGACTCACGTCTCTGAAAACCGCATCCTTATCTGCGCTAAGAAAGAAGAAAAAATGCTACCTGCATCAGTCATTAAAGACTCTTTGAATGCCAAGGTAGAAGCTCTTGAAGCGCAAGAAGGTCGCCCTCTTAAAAAGAAAGAAAAAGATAACCTCAAAGAAGATATTGTGATGGATTTGCTTCCGCGCGCCTTTAGCCGTAGCAACCACACTTATGTTCTGATACTGCCTAAAGAAGGCTTTATTTTAGTCGATGCGAGCAGCTTCAAAAAAGCGGAAGATGTTTTAGCACTACTACGTAAGACGATGGGCAGCTTACCTGTGGTTCCTGCTATCCCAGAAAAAGCGGTAGAAACAACCCTGACTGAGTGGGTGAAAACGGGTGAGACGCCGGTTGGTATTCAAATGCTTGATGAAGCCGAGCTTAAATCAGTGCTTGAAGAAGGCGGTGTGATTCGCTGTAAGAAGCAAGAGCTGACAGCAGACGAGATCCGCAGCCATATTGATGCTGATAAAGTCGTGACTAAACTGGCATTATGGTGGCAAGAGCGTATCGAGTTCATCTTAGCTGAAGACGGCAGTATTAAACGCTTGAAGTTCTCTGATGAGCTTAAAGACCAAAATGATGATATTCCACGTGAAGATCAAGCAGCGCGCTTTGACGCTGACTTCTCTCTACTGTGTGGCGAGCTAAGCGCATTCCTACCTAACCTGTACGAATGCTTAGGTGGTTTACCTCACCCTAACGCTTAATGCCTCCTAGGTGCTCGACCTATTCGGGCACCTTTTGCAATTCCCCATCTTAGTTATGGACTTTTTCCTAGTCACAGGTCACATTTTGGCGTAAAATTTTCGCCCCCGATCCCATCTGGTGGAATCGGCCTGACTTGAGATCAGATTAAGAGAATTACACATGACTGAGAAAGCATTCGTACCTGAGCTACTGTCACCAGCAGGTAGCCTGAAAAACATGCGTTACGCATTTGCCTACGGCGCAGACGCGGTATACGCAGGCCAACCTCGTTACAGCCTTCGCGTACGTAACAACGAGTTCAACCACGAAAACCTAAAGATTGGTATCGACGAAGCTCATGCCCTTGGCAAAAAGCTTTACGTGGTTTGTAACATCCAACCGCACAACTCTAAGCTAAAAACCTTCATCCGCGACCTTAAACCTGTGGTTGAAATGGGCCCAGACGCACTAATCATGTCTGACCCTGGTTTAATCATGATGGTTCGTGAAGCCTTCCCTGAAATGCCAATTCACCTGTCTGTACAGGCGAACGCGGTAAACTGGGCAACAGTGAAGTTCTGGGCGGCAAACGGCGTTGAGCGCGTGATTGTTTCTCGTGAGCTTTCTCTGGAAGAGATCGAAGAAATTCGTGAGCACTGTCCTGAAACTGAACTCGAAGTGTTCGTTCACGGTGCTCTATGTATGGCTTACTCTGGTCGTTGCCTACTTTCTGGCTACATCAACAAACGTGACCCTAACCAAGGTACATGTACCAATGCATGTCGTTGGGAATACAAGGTTGAAGAAGGCAAAGAAAACGACACTGGCGACATCGTTGAGAAGTTCGACCCAGCACAAGCGCAAGCAGTTGAAGTTCAAGACGAGCGTCCAGAAACGACAATCGGTCGTGGTAAGCCAACAGATGAAGTAGTTCTGCTTTCTGAAGCACACCGTCCAGAAGAGAAGATGGCAGCTTACGAAGATGAGCACGGCACTTACATCATGAACTCAAAAGACCTACGTGCAATCCAACACGTAGAGCGCCTGACTAAGATGGGTGTTCATTCACTCAAGATTGAAGGCCGTACTAAGTCTTTCTACTACTGTGCTCGTACTGCGCAAGTTTACCGTAAAGCGATTGATGATGCGGTTGCAGGCAAGCCATTTGATGAGAGCCTGATGACCACTCTTGAAAGCCTAGCTCACCGTGGCTACACAGAAGGCTTCCTCCGTCGTCACACTCATGACGCTTACCAAAATTACGATTACGGTTACTCAGTTTCTGACGCTCAGCAATTTGTCGGTGAATTCACAGGCAAACGCCGTGGTGACCTTGCTGAAGTTGAAGTGAAAAACAAATTCGTTGTTGGTGATAGCCTTGAGCTCATGACGCCAAAAGGCAACGTGATCTTCACACTTGAAGCAATGGAAAACCGCAAGTCAGAGAAGATTGAGGACGCAAAAGGAAACGGCCACTTCGTATTCATTCCAGTTCCAGAAGATATGGATCTAGAGTACGGCCTATTAATGCGTAACCTAAACTCAGGTCAAGATACCCGTAACCCAACTGGTAAATAAGCAATGGCGTTACTGATTACCGACAAGTGCATTAATTGCGATATGTGTGACCCAGAATGCCCAAACGGCGCAATTACCATGGGTGACACTATCTTTGAGATCGATCCAGATCTCTGCACTGAGTGTAAAGGTCACTATGAAAAGCCAACGTGTCAGTCTGTGTGTCCAATAACCAAATGTATCATCACAGATCCTAACCACGTTGAAACCGATGAAGAACTGCTCGAAAAGTTCGTCATTATTCAAGGTTTAGCTTAATTGAAAACGCCGCTCATCGAGCGGCGTTTTTGTTGAGTAATTGCTGACACTGTTGGTGCATCACTTTAACAGGCTTCTTTTTCGGTTTGGCTGTCGTTACTTTGGGAGCTGCAGGTTTGGGTTGAGGTTTCCAACTCGCTAGCTCTGCCCCACAGCCATCACCTTGAGGTGGCTCCGCCTGCGGTTTACAATTCATACTTCCTTCAGGGCACTGTAATCGTACGTGCATATGATAGTGATGGCCCCACCAAGGACGTACCTTTCGCAGCCACTCTCTTTCACTTCCCTCTTCGCTAGCGCATAACTTTTCTTTAATCACTGGATGAACGAATATCCGTGCGACCTGCTCATCACTCGCTGCCATTTTAATCAATTGAAAGTGACGATTGTCCCAGCTTTTCTTTAGCAGTTGATACTGTTTTAGGTTCACTACGCTCATTGGCGTTGGTTGTTCTAGATCTGTTGGCGACAGCGGAGAGTCAGCCAAACGCAGCCAAATATCAATATCAAGACCAGTTTGATGACTAGAATGACCGCTAGAGAAACGCCCACCTTGTGGTAAAGAGATATCACCAATAAGCAGCCTGGTATTGAGCTTATCCTTGGTCAGGCTAGCCAATCTCTGAATGAAGCTAACAGCATTAGGGTGACCATAGTAGCGTGCTCTTTGACTGCGGAGCACTTGGTAGCCCTCACCTTCAAGTGGTAAAGCGGCACCACCTGCTAAACAGCCGTTCGCATAACTGCCAATGGCTTGAGGGTTCTGTTTGGAAGGGGTTTGAATCTGCTCCCAGGGCGTGGCATGCGCCGTCACTGGAATCACGTTCAGCAAGGATAAGAACGCCGCTATCGTCATCGCGATTGTGTTTCTCATCCTTACCTCTCTCATTTATGCTCTGTTAGTAGTGCTGACCATTATCATAGTAGCCACTAGCATCCAGCGCTGTGAAGATCACCGCGACATCGACATCTTCACCGATCATGCCACGTACTTGATGTGTAATGATCTTAGCCACTTCATCTTGTGTCTCTTGCCCACGGTTGAACCACAACACCTCGACAAACGGATAAGCTTGGTTTACTTCACCTTCATGATAAAAAGTGCTGTAGATGTACTCAAAAGTAAAATCCTCACGCGGACAGTCCATATGTGACTGTAGCTCATCGATCAGCGATTTTGATAATGTCTGGACCGTTTGCGGCTCTACTGCTCTAAAACGTAAATGTGGCATTACTTGCTTCCTATTATTTTATTTTTATTCATCATAACAAGTTATTCATTAATGTCTCTCTAAATGATCACCCTATGTTTCAGTCTCGTATTTCTCTTCAATAGTGCAATTACTACTTAGTTGTCCATTAGCACTATGCTTACTGATAGAAGATAGAAAACACCGTGTCTTCAGTTTTTAAGGGAGAATTTCTTGATGGTCAGAGGATTACGTCGATTAATGGTACTGTGCTTGATCAGTTTCAGTTCTCATAGCTTATCTCAAGATTGTATTGGCGTGGTTCCTGCTGGCTCAGTTCATGACTTTTGGATGTCAGTCAAAGCAGGCAGTGAAAAAGCAGCGCAAGAACTAGGGTTAGCCATTTATTTTCGCGGACCAAAGGACGAGTCCGACATTGATGCTCAGCGCATGATCATTGACCAAGTGGTAAAAAATAGATGCATCGGTTTATTGCTCGCCCCCAACTCTGCAGACAGAGCAGACGACGTTGCACGGCTCAAACAACTCAACATTCCAACCGTCTATATAGACAGAGATGCAGGGGTTTCAGATGTCATAAGTGTTATTGCGACGGATAACTATCACGCCGGTTTTCTAGCCGGGAAAAAAATGGCAAAAAAACTTGGCAATCAAGGCAAAGTCGCTCTGTTAAGAATGGAAAAAGGCGTGGTATCAACAGACGACCGTGAGCAAGGCTTTGAAGATGGCGCGACATCGTCTGGGTTAATGATTGTTGAAGACCGTTACTTAGGACTAAAGATTGGTGACGCGCGCAAAAATGCCAAAGAAATCCTTGCCGGCAAAATCCAACAACTTGATGGTATCTTCACACCGAATGAATCCACAACTGTCGCTGTATTAATCGCTTTAAGATCACTCAAAACACCGACAGATTTAGTTCACATTGGCTTCGACTCAAACAAAATTCTTGTAGAGGCCCTATCGGATGGTCGAATTTATGGACTCGTAATACAACAACCCTATGAGATGGGCTATCGAGGTGTTTACGCTTTGTATCAGACTTTTCTCGGTAATCCTTTTCCTAAAAACATTCCGACAGATAGTATCTTCGCCACTCAAGCGAATATGGACCAACCTAAGGTACGTAAAGCACTGTTAATGAAGTACCGATAAGAAAACGGTTGTTAAGACAACTCCAGCTTTGCAAATCAGTTTTCACTTGGTTGAATGCGACGCTGAGTAAGTGTCAACGAGACTAACTCACCGTCACTTTTTAGCTGGGTATGCCAAACTCGACTTTGCCAATCAAGTGTTCGTTCAGCGCTAGAGGGGTAGCGATTAAGAAACAGAATTAGAGCCTTGTCCGCTTCAGCAAGCGACGACTCTTTTACCGCTGAGGCAACATCAAACTCTACCCCTTCGATCTTTACTCTAAGCAGTTCAAAGCCATCTTGGCGCAGGTGCAGTTGTAATTGAGAAAGTAAGTGAGGTGAGTATTCAGCAAACAACTCGACAGTAAGGCTCTGCTCGGTAACTTGCGCTTCGGCAATAAAGCTCTCTCGATAGTAATACACCTCATCAGCACACCAACGTTGCTCCTCACAGTGCATCCACGATGATTGAATCATCGCTTTCAACTCATCGCCCGTATCCTCTGATATGACAAAGGTGTTCGCCCATAGTGTTGAGCTCAGCAGTGCAGAGATAAAAAAAGCAAAACAACGCTTCATTGATTTTCCTTATACCAATCGGGAGAAATAGGTGATCAGATAGTTATTCTGGTTTGTATTAAAACAATAAAGCCGCTGAGATTCAGCGGCTTTCGTATAGCGAGCTTGATTTGCCTTATGGCATCTCGTCGAACTCTGCACCTTCTTTTTCTACTTGAGGCGGCATTAGGTGTTCTTTGGTAATACCCAGTTTCAATGCTAGTGCCGAAGCCACGTAGATTGATGAGTAAGTACCTACCGTAATCCCCAGTAGAAGTGCTGTCGCGAAGCCGTGAATCATAGCACCACCCTGCGTAAACAGTGCGATAACTACGAACAAGGTTGTACCCGAAGTAATCAATGTACGGCTCAATGTTTGTGTAATTGAGTTGTTCATGATCTCAGCAGGCTCGCCTTTACGCATCTTGCGGAAGTTTTCACGGATGCGGTCGAATACAACAATGGTATCGTTGAGCGAGTAACCAACAACGGTTAATAGCGCCGCGACGATCGTCAGGTCAACTTCGATTTGTAGCAGTGAGAAGATGCCTAGCGTAATGATAACGTCATGAGTCAGAGCCATTACAGCACCCGCTGCCAAACGCCACTCAAATCGCACCGATACGTAGATCAAGATACAGATAAGGGAAACAAGGATCGCAAGACCACCCGCTTCTGTTAGCTCATCACCGACGTTCGGACCAACGAACTCGATACGACGCATCTCAACGCTTTCACCCGTACCATCTTTGATAGCATCTAGGATCTGGTTGCCCAGTGTTTCACCGGCAACATCTTCACGTGGACGCAGACGTACCATAACGTCACGAGCACTACCAAAGTTCTGTACTGTCGCATCACCGAAGCCTTTCGCTTCTAGAGCATTACGAATATCTTCAAGGTTAGCTGGTTGCTCAAAACCGACTTCGATCAAGGTACCGCCAGTAAAGTCTAGACCCCAGTTCAACCACTTGGTTGATAGAGTAAAGATTGACGCACCAATCATTAGGATTGAGAAAACAAATGCCAGCTTTGACCAACGCATAAAGTCGATCGTTCTTTCTGTTTTCAATAACTGAAACATAATACTTCCCTAGATCGACAATTTGTTGATTCGTTTACCGCCGTACAATAGGTTCACGATACAACGTGTACCAATGATGGCTGTAAACATTGAGGTCAAGATACCGATAGATAGCGTTACTGCGAAACCTTTAATCGCACCTGTACCGACTGCAAATAGGATAATCGCAGTGATAAGGGTTGTGATGTTCGCATCGGCAATGGTACTGAATGCGTTGGCATAACCTTGGTGAATCGCTTGTTGAGGGTTACGACCTTCACGTAGCTCTTCACGAATACGTTCAAAGATAAGTACGTTAGCATCGACCGCCATACCCACTGTCAGAACGATACCGGCAATACCGGGTAGCGTCATCGTCGCACCAGGGATCATCGACATAATACCGATGATAAGTACGATGTTAGCAATCAAGGCACAGTTAGCAAAAATACCAAACTTACGGTAGTAAACCAGACAGAAAAGCATCACCGCAACCAGACCAAAGATACACGCTTGAATACCCATATCGATGTTCTGCTGACCCATAGAAGGACCAATGGTACGTTCTTCAACGATAGAGATTGGCGCAATCAGAGCACCTGCGCGTAGTAGAAGCGCTAGGTTATGTGCTTCTGAAGCTGAATCAATACCTGTGATACGGAAGTTACGACCAAGAGCAGATTGAATCGTTGCTTGGTTGATCACTTCTTCATGCTTAGTCAGAATCACTCGACCATCAGGCGTTTTACGGCCGCTGTCTTTGTACTCTGCAAACACGGTAGCCATTAGCTTACCAATGTTCTTTTTCGAGAACGCAGACATCTTGTTACCACCTTCGCTGTCTAGCGAGATGTTAACTTGAGGACGACCATATTCATCAACACTTGAGCTTGCATCCGTAATGCTTGAACCACCTAGAATAACGCGCTTTTTAAGCACAACTGGGCGACCATCACGGTCTTGCTTGATCTCACTACCTGCTGGCGCACGGCCATTTGCTGCAGCTGCTAGATCCGCTTTCGAGTCCACTTCACGGAACTCAAGCGTCGCTGTCGCACCAAGAATTTCTTTAGCACGAGCCGTGTCTTGTACACCTGGAAGCTCAACAACAATACGGCTTGCGCCTTGGCGTTGAACAAGAGGCTCAGCAACACCAAGTTCGTTTACACGATTACGTAGGATGGTGATGTTCTGCTCAACAGCGTAGTTACGAATTTCAGTTAAGCGTTGCTCAGTAAAGGTTGCGGTTAACGCGTAGCGGCCATCAGAGTCTGATTCAGTGAAGATCATATCTGGATGGTTTTGCTTTAGAATGCGCTCAGCATCCGCTAACTGTTCTTCGTTACGAAGCAGTACTTCAACGGCATCTTTACCTGAAGGACGAATAGCACGGTAACGAATTTTCTCTTCACGAAGTTCGCTGCGGAAAGCTTCTTCTTGCTGACCAACTAGCTTTTCCATTGCAGCGTCCATATCCACTTCCATCAAGAAGTGAACACCACCACGCAGGTCAAGACCAAGCTTCATTGGCGCCGCACCAATAGACTCTAGCCAGTCTGGTGTTGCAGGAGCAAGGTTAAGAGCAACAATTTTATCGCTGCCAAGCGCTTCGTTGATAATATCGCGAGCACTGATTTGCGTGTCAGTGTCGTTAAAACGTACGAGAATAGATCCATTTTCGAGAGCAATGGATTTATGAGATAAGCCCTGTTCATCAAGAGCTTTAGTGACAGAATCCAGCGTTGACATATCTACAGAGGCGCCACGCGCCCCTGTAACTTGAATAGCCGGATCTTCACCGTAGATATTTGGAAGTGCATACAATGCAGCAATGGCGATGGCAAACACCACCATTAGGTACTTCCACATAGGATAGCGGTTTAGCACAGCGAGGATCCTCTAGCTGTTTTATAGAGACTTAAGCGTACCTTTTGGTAGCACTGCAGTAACGAAATCTTTCTTGATCACAACTTCGTTATTTGTGTTCAGCTCGATAGAGATGTAGTCGTTGTCTTCTGCGATTTTAGTAATTTTACCTACTAGACCACCGCTTGTTAGAACTTCATCACCTTTGCCCATCGAAGACATTAGGCTCTTGTGCTCTTTTACACGCTTAGCTTGTGGACGGTAGATCATGAAGTAGAAGATCACCGCGAACATACCTAGCATGATTAGCATTTCAAAACCGCCGCCTGCTGGAGCGCCTTCTGCTGCTGCGTGAGCTTGAGAAATAAACATTAAAAAGTCCTCTATTATTTTTTATTAATATCCAAGTTGGGCTTTCGCATTTTAGTTTCAAGTCTGAGAGTGACTAATAGAGATCGCTCTCTCAAAAATAACCTGCGTTCGCCTACTTTATTAGCAAAAGCCTCTGGCACAATGCCAAAGGCTTTAATTTTTTTAATCGGTCAATTACTGCTCTTTTGCTAGCGGTGGTACTTCACGACCACGACGCTCATAGAACTCAGTAACAAACTCATCGAAACGATCTTCATCAATCGCTTTACGAATACTTTCCATTAGACGCTGGTAGTAGCGCAGGTTGTGAATCGTGTTTAGGCGAGCACCTAAAATTTCGTTACAACGCTCTAAGTGGTGAAGGTACGACTTGCTGTAGTTCTGACAAGTGTAACAGTCACAGTGTGGATCTAATGGAGTTGTATCTGTTTTATGTTTCGCATTACGGATCTTGATCACACCGCCAGTCACAAATAGGTGACCGTTACGTGCGTTACGCGTTGGCATTACACAGTCAAACATGTCGATACCGCGACGTACACCTTCTACTAAATCTTCTGGTTTGCCAACACCCATTAGGTAACGAGGTTTGTCTTCCGGAAGTTGTGGACAAGTGTGCTCAAGAATGCGGTGCATGTCTTCTTTAGGCTCGCCGACTGCAAGACCGCCAACCGCATAACCGTCAAAACCGATATCCGTTAGACCTTTAACCGATACATCACGCAAGTCTTCATAAACACCGCCCTGAACGATACCAAATAGGTTGTTCGGGTTTTCTAGCTTATCGAAGTGGTCGCGTGAACGTTGTGCCCAACGCAGTGACATCTCCATCGATTTTTTCGCTTCGTCGTGTGTCGCTGGGTATGGCGTACACTCGTCAAAAATCATCACGATGTCTGAACCTAGGTCTTTTTGGATTTCCATCGATTTTTCAGCGTCCATGAAAATCTTGTCACCATTTACAGGGTTACGGAAATGTACACCTTGCTCAGTGATGGTACGCATTTTACCTAGACTGAATACCTGGAAACCGCCTGAATCGGTAAGAATAGGACCGTGCCAGTTCATAAAATCGTGCAGGTCGCCGTGCATTTTCATCACTTCCTGACCTGGGCGTAGCCAAAGGTGGAAAGTGTTACCAAGAAGAATTTCAGCACCCGTACCTTTTACTTCTTCTGGTGTCATGCCTTTCACAGTACCGTACGTACCTACTGGCATAAATGCAGGGGTTTGAACGGTGCCACGTTCGAAGGTCAGTTGACCACGACGTGCAACACCGTCTTTTTTCTTAAGATCGAATTTTAACTTCACGAAGCCTCCGGTTGTCAGAGAAACAGTCTGACATTAAGTTCAGAGCTTTTAGCTCTATGAGGAGCGGTCGCCTTCCATGCGAGATGTAGAGTATCCGATTACTCTACTTCCTAGCCTACTGCTAGCACTCGTAAATTGTTTGCGTTCAGCTCAATGCTGAACATAAGAGATTCCCTACTCGCTCGTTCCTCACTCTATAGAATGACAAAACCGTCATTCCTGAATCGAGGCACGAGATATCAGGAATCTCTCAAAGTAATCTATACCGTTTTCTTTTTAATGAACATTGAATCGCCATACGAGAAGAAACGGTAGTTGTTCTCTACGGCATGTTTATAGGCGTTCATCGTATTTTCATAACCAGCAAATGCACTCACCAACATAATCAGTGTCGACTCTGGTAAGTGGAAGTTAGTGATTAAACAATCGACTAGCTGGTACTCATAACCTGGATAGATAAAGATTTCAGTGTCACCAAAGAAAGGAACAAGCTCAGTGCCTTTCTTGATGGCATCTTGCGCGGCACTTTCTAAAGAGCGAACCGATGTGGTGCCTACCGCGATGATGCGACCGCCACGCGCTTTTGTTGCTTTAATCGCCTCTACCACTTGTTGCGGTACTTCAACATATTCCGCATGCATGTGGTGGTCATTGATGTTATCCACTTTTACCGGCTGGAACGTGCCCGCGCCAACGTGAAGTGTCACGTAAGCGAGCTCAGCACCTTTCGCTTTGATTTTTTCGATTAAAGGCTCATCAAAGTGCAAACCTGCCGTTGGCGCCGCAACAGCGCCCGGTTTTTCGTTGTAAACCGTTTGGTAACGCTCTTTATCTGAATCTTCGTCAGGGCGGTCAATATAAGGAGGAAGAGGCATATGACCAATCTCTTCCAATACCGCCAAAACGTTTTGCTCAGAATTAAATTTCAGTTCAAACAGTGCATCATGGCGTGCCACCATTTGTGCCGAATACTCGTCGTTCTCACCAATAAAAATGGTTGAACCCGGCTTAGGAGATTTAGAACAGCGCACGTGGGCCAGAATGCTCTTTTCATCAAGAACGCGCTCAACTAGAACCTCAAGTTTACCGCCTGATTCTTTACGACCAAACAGTCGTGCTGGAATCACGCGCGTGTTGTTGAAAACCACTAGGTCACCCGCTTGTACTTGATCCAGTACATCGGTGAAGGTGCCATCATTAAGCTCACCGCTATTTCCATCCAGTTGAAGCAGACGGCTAGCAGTACGTTCAGGCTGAGGATAACGAGCAATCAGCTCATCAGGTAAGTCAAAGTGGAAATCAGATACTTGCATGTTACTAAATCTTTTGTCGTGGTTTATCTTGTCGTGATGGAAGTCGAACTGATTCTGTCACAAACAGACGACGAGTTTTTCGCAGCCGACTAGTATATTCTGCGCACGCGCAATAGCAAGGAAAGAGATGTGAATTATTGTAATCAGATTCGAATTTCGTGCGAATGAAAACGCTTTGTAGGCAATGCTTCTGAGTCGTTGCTGGAAGCTGTTCATATTTCGCTACAGCTTTTTCTAAAAATCGGAATAAAAACCCAACTAGCTCTCAATATCTAGTCGCAAAAGTTACTATATTAAAGGTATACCTAAGTAGCTTTCGTCGATATCGACAGTGGGTAGATGACAAAGATTAAAGGTACTGCCAAAGAAAAGGTTACTTAGTTATAAACAACAATAACTCAGGAGGCAGCCATGATTAAAATCGAAGACATGATGACGCGTAATCCGCATACCTTGCTACGCTCACATAACCTTGCCGATGCAAAACACACCATGGAAGCACTAGATATTCGCCATGTTCCTATCGTCGACGCGAACAAGTGTTTGCTTGGCGTGGTTTCTCAACGTGACGTATTGGCCGCTCAAGAATCGAGCTTACAAAAAATTCCAGAAAATCAATCCTTCACTCTCGATACACCGCTATATGAAGTTATGAAAACGGGTGTCATGACCGTTTCTCCACAAGCAGGATTAAAAGAGAGTGCGATCTACATGCAGAAACATAAGGTAGGCTGCTTACCGGTAGTGGAAAAAGGCCACCTAGTCGGAATTATCACTGACAGCGATTTTGTTGCTATCGCTATCAACTTACTTGAACTTCAAGAAGAAGTTGAACCAGAAGAAGTAGAATAAAAAAAGAGCGGTCTGCACCGCTCAAAGCATGTCAAAGTTTATGCTTAACAGAATACCAATTCCCAAATCTAGCGAGTTAAAGCCTGCATTTTTTAACTCGCTAGTTAGGAACAGTGGCTAGGGATTAAAATTGGTCTTCTTCGGTAGAACCTGTCAGAGCCGTTACTGAAGAGTTACCACCTTGGATGGTGTTGGTCATCTTATCAAAGTAACCTGTACCTACTTCTTGTTGGTGCGCTACGAAGGTGTAACCTTTTTCAGCCGCTTGGAACTCAGGGCGCTGTACTTTCTCAACGTAGTGGCGCATACCTTCACCTTGCGCGTAGTCGTGCGCTAGTTCAAACATGTTGAACCACATGTTGTGGATACCTGCCAGTGTAATGAACTGGTACTTGTAGCCCATATCCGATAGTTCTTGCTGGAATTTCGCGATAGTTTCAGCATCTAGGTTCTTCTCCCAGTTGAATGAAGGAGAACAGTTGTAAGCCAATAGCTGACCAGGGTGTTCAGCATGAATCGCTTCAGCAAACTTACGAGCTTCTTCCAGACATGGTGTTGCTGTTTCACACCAGATAAGGTCTGCGTATGGTGCGTAAGCTAGGCCACGAGCGATTGCTTGGTCGATACCTGCACGAACTCGGTAGAAACCTTCTTGAGTACGCTCACCTTGAATGAAATCTGCATCGTATGGATCGCAGTCTGAAGTAATTAGGTCTGCAGCGTTCGCATCTGTACGCGCAATCACAAGTGTTGTTGTGCCTGATACGTCTGCCGCTAGACGCGCTGCTACTAGCTTTTGTACCGCTTCTTGAGTTGGTACAAGAACTTTACCACCCATATGGCCACATTTTTTCACTGACGCTAGCTGATCTTCAAAGTGTACGCCTGCTGCGCCCGCATCAATCATCGACTTCATCAGCTCGTAAGCGTTAAGTACACCACCAAAGCCTGCTTCTGCATCCGCTACGATTGGTAGGAAGTAGTCAATACCCCCTTCATCCGCTGGCGATTTACCGTTAGACCATTGGATTTGGTCAGCGCGACGGAATGAATTGTTAATACGCTTAACCACAGAAGGTACAGAATCCACTGGGTATAGCGATTGGTCAGGGTACATGGTTGATGCAGTGTTATTATCTGCCGCTACCTGCCAACCTGATAAGTAGATTGCCTCGATACCCGCTTTTGCTTGCTGCACCGCTTGACCACCGGTTAGAGCACCTAAACAGTTTACGTAGCCTTTTTTCGCGTCACCGTTGACCAGTGACCATAGCTTGTCTGCACCACGTTGAGCGATAGTGTTAGCAGGCACCATTGAACCACGTAGTTCTACGACTTCTTCAGCTGTGTAAGGGCGTTTAACATTTTTCCAGCGTGGATTAGTAGCCCAGTCTTTTTCCAGAGCTTCGATTTGTTGGCGGCGAGTTAAGTTAGTCATCGGTCTATCCCTCTTTTGATGAGCGCTTCTTATGTGGGTAAATGGGCGCTATGTTTCTTTTATCCTTGGCAGTACATCCATCTCTGCCTTAGAACATTCACGTTATTGTTGAGTTGTTATTGGTTTACTTAGTCCAAGAAGTCATATCCTGGGACGGTTAAGAAATTGGTCAGTTCATCACTGGTGGTGAGCTTAGCCATTAGCTCGGCGGCTTGTTCAAATCGACCCGAGTCATAACGCTCTTGGCCAATCTCACTTTTCACCACTTCGATTTCTTCTATTAGGTACTGCTCGAATAGCGGTTTGGTCACTGTTTGCCCGTTATCAAGTGATTTGCCGTGCTGAATCCATTGCCAGATAGAAGCGCGAGAGATTTCTGCTGTCGCGGCATCTTCCATCAAGCCATAGATAGGCACACAGCCGTTACCAGATATCCAAGCTTCGATGTATTGCAGCGCAACACGAATGTTGTGACGCATGCCTTGCTCAGTAATCGCTCCGTCACACGGTGCTAGCAGATCTTCTGCCGTAACCGGAGCATCTTGACTACGAGAGACATTGAGCTGGTTGGTACGCTCTCCTAGCGCTTGGTCAAACACCACCAGCGCTGTGTCGGCAAGGCCCGGGTGCGCAACCCAAGTGCCATCATGGCCATTGCTCGCTTCCAGTGACTTATCGTTATAAACCTTATCGAGCACTTGCTGATTGGTTTGTGGGTCTTTCGCTGGGATAAAGGCGGCCATCCCTCCCATAGCGAAAGCACCACGCTTGTGACACGTTCGAACAAGTAAACGCGAGTATGCATTTAGGAACGGCTTGTCCATGGTCACCACCTGACGATCCGGCAGCACGCGATCGGGGTGTCTTTTTAGGGTTTTAATGTAGCTAAAGATGTAGTCCCAGCGACCACAGTTTAGACCTACGATATGCTCTTTAAGAGAGAACAAAATTTCATCCATCTCAAATACCGCAGGGAGCGTTTCTATCAGTACCGTTGCTTTGATAGTACCAGTGTCTAAACCAAAGTAGTCTTCAGTAAAGTGGAATACGTCGCTCCACCATTTCGCTTCGTGATGAGACTGCAATTTAGGAAGATAAAAGTAAGGGCCACTGCCTTTTTTCAACAAGCTGGTGTAGTTGTTGTAAAAGTAAAGCGCAAAGTCAAACAGCGCCCCTGGGATAATCTGACCGTTAAATGTCACGTGTTTTTCTTTTAGATGTAGACCACGTACACGGCAGATTAAAACGGCTGGATCTTGTTCCAGCTTATAGTGCTTACCATTAACCGGGTTGGTGTAACTGATGTCGCCATTTACCGCATCGCGCAGGTTAATTTGACCATCAAGCACCTTATCCCAAGCGGGAGCCAAAGAGTCTTCAAAATCTGCCATGAACACTTTTACGTTGGCATTCAGTGCATTAATCACCATTTTGCGGTCAGTAGGACCTGTGATTTCAACACGGCGATCTTGCAGATCTTTTGGAATCCCTTGGATCTTCCAGCTTCCTTCTCTGATATCTAGCGTATCTTCAAGGAAATCCGGCAGTTCGCCAGCGTCAATGCGCGCTTGCTTCTCTTCACGAGTAGCCAGCAGCTCATCCACTCGGCCAGCAAACTTGTCACACAGCAGAGACAAAAAGGTTTGGGCTTCAACAGGGAAAATCGCCTGATGCTCTGGTGAAAGGGTACCAGTGACATCAAGCATGCCTTCGGTTAGTAGGGTTTCTTGGGCTTCTACTGTTGTTTTTTCTCTATCTGGTGTGTTGGCAAGCATAATTTCTTCCTTAACTATCCAGAGTGTTGAAACTGGGTGCTGTTCACTCACCTTTAATTAGTTTCTGTCACTCAGGTATTGCTTGGTCTATTTCAAGTTACATTTGTAACTATCAAACAACAATCAAACATCCACATTGACCATCACTTGATTGATTTTTTGTTTCGTTGGTTGTTAGATTGACTGAGCCTAATTCGCTTTTCAATCTAGACATAAGTCTTACAAGACCTGCATTTAAACTATACCAACATCCGTTAGAGTAAAAGTCCTAAAGTAAACAAATCGTTAAATTCAAAGTTTTATTCGGTCAGCTCCAAGCTATTGATTTCGATCACCAAAATGTAAGTAGTTACGTAATTTAATTACAGTAAAATTACACCTGTAAAACCGTTTCAAACAGATGTTTGATTATTAATAATAGAAAGGAAACCTAGCGATAACTGGGCTTTTAGAGGATATGCAACGAAGAGATCAAACAGAGTAAATTTGACTAGTTGTAAAATTCACAGTGTGAAATTTCACAATTTAATGAAAGCTTCATCAAGATTTCTTTGTAAAATTTTACAAGTTAAAGTTCACCAACAGAATAAAATGCTAAAAAGCGCACTGAAACTAGTGCGCTTTTTACGGGATATTGAGAGTTAATGGCTACTACTTATCGCTAAAGTAGCTCTGACACGACATCTGCTAATTGATTAAAAGTATTCACACGCGACGAACTTGGTCGCCAAACGAGTCCGATATGGCGATGAGCCTGTTGCCCTGGCGCGTCGACTACGACCAAATTCTGGTTTTCAATCAATCCATGATCAATCGCCATTTGCGGAATAAACGTCGTGCCCATGCCGTTTGCCACCATTTGAACTAGCGTGTGCAAGCTAGTAGCAGAAAACGGATTGATCTTTTCTTTATCGGTTAACTGACAAGCCGATACCGCATGCTCGGTTAAACAGTGCTCTTTCTCTAATAGAAAGACGAACTCATTTGGCAAGTCAGCATATTTAATCGGTGTTTGAATTGCATCGGCTTGGTTTTGACTGATGATCATCCGGAAAGGGTCGTTACCGACAATTCGGCTGTCCATTCCGTCAATCTCGACCGGTAAGGCCAAAATCAGCACATCAAGCTCACCGTGACGAAGCGCATCTAATAAATTAGTGGTGGTGTCTTCTCTTAATAGAAGGTTGAGTTGCGGGAAGCGCTGGTTCACTTCCTGAACTAAATCGCACAATAAGAAAGGAGCAATCGTTGGAATACAGCCAACTCGAAGTTGACCTTCCATTTCATCCCCTTGGCACAGACGCCCGAGTTCAACTAAGTCTTGCCCTTTAGCCAGTAGCTCTCGCCCTTGCTGGACAACGAGTTCTCCTGCCTGAGTAAAAACCAGTGGGCTCTTCTTATCTTTCTTTTCATAGAGAGGACAGCCAATCAGCTCTTCGAGATTTTGAATGCCTTTACTTAAGGTTGACTGGCTAACAAAACACTTTTCAGCAGCATCGCTAAAATGACGTGTTTCATACAAAGTGATTAGATAGTGTAACTGCTTGAGGCTAGGCCACTTATTCATAGATTTGTTTATTACTTCTGACTAGATATTGACCAAGTTAATAAAAACTAATTTATCGCTTTTTTCGATTAACTTAATCTATTTAATTCGCTTTTTTACATACTACAATGTGTACTATAGTTTGTCGCGTACAAACACGGACCAAACCAAAAACACTTATCTTGGTTTGGAACTAACCATATATTTTAGGAGCAAAAAAATGGTACTAGTAGGTCGTCAAGCCCCAGATTTTACTGCTGCAGCTGTTCTAGGTAACGGTGAAATCGTTGATAACTTCAACTTTGCAGAGTTCACTAAAGGTAAGAAAGCAGTTGTTTTCTTCTACCCACTAGATTTCACTTTCGTTTGCCCATCTGAGCTAATCGCTTTCGACAACCGTCTAGCTGATTTCCAAGCTAAAGGTGTTGAAGTAATCGGTGTTTCTATCGATTCTCAGTTCTCTCACAACGCATGGCGTAACACTGCTATCGAAGATGGCGGTATCGGTCAAGTTAAGTACCCACTAGTTGCTGACGTTAAGCACGAAATCTGTAAAGCATATGACGTTGAGCACCCAGAAGCAGGCGTTGCTTTCCGTGGTTCTTTCCTAATCGACGAAGAAGGTCTAGTACGTCACCAAGTAGTTAACGACCTACCACTAGGCCGTAACATCGACGAAATGCTACGCATGGTTGACGCTCTAAACTTCCACCAGAAGAACGGTGAAGTATGTCCTGCACAGTGGGAAGAAGGTAAAGCAGGTATGGACGCATCTCCAAAAGGTGTTGCAGCGTTCCTATCTGAGCACGCAGAAGACCTAAGCAAGTAATTACTTGCTTCACATACCCAAGCTCACGGGTATGAACGGTTGGTAGTATAAAGCTATATAAACAGTAATAAGCGCAAAAAGCGCAGCGCCAATCAGTTATAAGTAAAGTCTTACTAAAGAGCCCGAAGCATTGCTTCGGGCTCTTTTTATTGCGGGTAGCAAAATCGCCAATATATACAAAAAGACAACATATCGCTAAAGAGACAAAAAATATCGGCTTACAGACTTTCTCCATTTCAGGTCTTTAAACTCTTAAATCGTCTCTTTATGATGAATCTAACTTAATTTGAGACAGAGCAACAACGCCCTGTCGAAACGATATCTACATGGAGATGAAACATGGCTTACTTTTCTCTAGCCTTTGGTACGGCAACCAAAAACCGTGATGGAAAAATCATCGAAGCATTTTTCCCAAACCCAGTTCTTAACCCAGCTGATGCTCTAGTTGAAGCGGTAGCAAAAGTGGCAGGTTATGAGCAAGGTAACCAAGCTATCGAAATCTCTGCGGCTCAAAGTGCTGAGCTTGCTGGCGCATTTGAAGCAAATGGCGACGCAGCAAACGCATCATTCGCGGCAAAAGCAGCGGAATCTTCTCAGCCACTAGTACTGGTTGTTCTAGCATCGGACGAGAAACCAGCGTCAGTAGCAGAAGGCTTCCTTAAGCTACAACTGATCTCTAACCGCCTAGTTCAACCTCACGGTACCGTGCTTGATGGTATCTTCGGCCTACTGCACAACATTGCTTGGACTAACGAAGGTCCTATCGATCTACCAGAACTGGCTGAGCGTCAAATTGAAGCTCGTCTAGCAGGTCGCGCACTATCTGTAGATTGTGTCGATAAGTTTCCTAAGATGGTTGATTACGTGGTTCCTGCAGGCGTTCGTATCGCTGACACATCTCGCGTACGTCTTGGTGCGCACGTGGGCGAAGGTACTACGGTTATGCACGAAGGCTTCATTAACTTCAATGCGGGCACAACAGGTGTAAGCATGGTTGAAGGCCGTATTTCTGCTGGTGTGGTTGTTGGCGACGGTTCAGATATCGGTGGCGGTGCATCTATCATGGGTACGCTATCTGGTGGCGGTACCGTTGTCGTATCTATCGGTGAAAACTCACTGCTTGGTGCTAACGCAGGTCTTGGTTTCCCACTAGGCGATCGTTGTACTGTTGAATCTGGTCTTTACGTAACTGCGGGCTCTAAAGTACGTATGCTTGATTCAGATGGCAATGAAGTAGAAGTGGTTAAAGCTCGTGATCTTGCTGGCGTATCTGACCTGCTCTTCCGTCGCAACTCAGTAACCGGCCAAATTGAATGTCTTGCTAACAAGACGGCTGTAGAACTGAACTCTGAGCTTCACAGCAACAACTAATAGCACAGTAGACCAAATTAGCGCTTGTTAATAAGAAAATCCCCCAGCAGATACCTGCTGGGGGATTTTTTCGCTTATGCATAAAAATTAACAATAAGCATTATATGTCACTGACGTTGTTTTTATAGTTTTTACTCAAGAAGCAACAAGCTGCTATCAGGCTAGCGCTTCTTTCTCGCGTGCTTTTTGTTCGTGGTGCGCTCGTTCACCTAAGAAGGCATAGGTCAAACAAACGATAGATGTAATACAAGAGCCAACCAAGATGATGAATCCGCCATCCCAGCCAAAGTGGTCAACCGTATAGCCGAGAATCGCATTCGCCGCCACAGCGCCACCTAAGTAACCAAACAAGCCAGTCAGTCCTGCAGCTGTTCCCGCTGCCTTCTTCGGTGCCAGTTCTAATGCATAGAGACCGATTAGCATTACTGGGCCGTAAATTAAGAAGCCGATCGCCACGAGAGCCATCATATCAACCGTAGGGTTACCGGCTGGGTTAAACCAGTAAACCAGAACTGCGACGGTAACGAGAACCATAAACAAGATACCTGCAGGTGCTCGGCGACCTTTGAACAACTTATCGGAAATCCAGCCACAAAGCAGAGTGCCAGGGATCCCTGCCCACTCATATAAGAAGTAAGCCCATGAGGATTTGTCGACTGAAAAATCTTTCGCTTCTTTGAGGTACACAGGTGCCCAGTCCAATACTCCGTAACGAATCAGGTAGACAAACGCATTGGCAATCGCAATCGACCACAACAGCTTGTTAGAGAAAACATATTTAAAGAAGATCTCTTTTGCGGTCATCTCTTTCTCATGTGACTTGTCGTAGTCATCTGGGTAATCTTCTTTGTACTCTTCAATCGGAGGCAAGCCACAAGACTGAGGCGTATCTCGAACAGTAAACCAGATAAAAATCGCAACGAGAGTGGCAAAGAAAGCGGGAACATAGAAAGCAGTTCGCCAATCATCGTTGAATGCCCATAATCCAAGAATAAACAGAGGGCCAATTAAGCCGCCGCCAACGTTGTGTGCCACGTTCCAAACCGAAACGATCTCACCCCGCTCTTTACGCGACCACCAGTGAACCATAGTTCGACCGCAGGCAGGCCAGCCCATTCCTTGGAACCAGCCGTTCAAGAACAACAGAATGAACATGGCCGCGATGCTTTCGGTAGCCCAAGGCATAAAGCCAAAACAGAACATCACCAAGGCTGACATCAACAGACCGCCACTTAGGAAATAACGTGGGTTAGAGCGGTCCGACACACTGCCCATCAAAAATTTGGACAGACCATAAGCAATAGAGACCGCAGCAAGCGCAACGCCAAGATCACCACGACTAAAGCCTTGTTCAATTAGGTATGGCATAGCCAGACTGAAGTTTTTACGTACTAGATAGTAGCCCGCATAACCGACAAAGATGCCGATAAAGAGCTGCCAACGTAAACGGGAATAAGCGCCATCAATCTTATCTGTGGGTAATCGATCGATGTGCGCCTTAGGTTTAAATATTCCAAACATAGGGGCCTCATTATAATTTGAGCGATAGTAGGGTCTTCAAAAACTCGAACGAGCAAAATAAAGTTTCGTTCGAAAGCCTGCGCATTCTATTAGAAATTCAATTTATTTCTGTGACAAATGTTGCATAAGAATTAAATCTGAGTAAATACAGTGTATTAAGGCAAAATAGTTAGCGCGCGCTTCCACTTTTCACATATTTAGTTACTGTTCGAATGACCATATTGAACAAAACACCAACTCCCCTACCGTACAAAATCTCAAATAAAGCTATTCACAACGGTGATACTCTCGATAACAGAGTGACTGAAAGGCACGCTCATTAAGGGGCTAACATCGATTTTTTAGGGCTT
The DNA here is from genome assembly GCF_000772105.1 of Vibrio tubiashii ATCC 19109. Taxonomy (NCBI): domain Bacteria; kingdom Pseudomonadati; phylum Pseudomonadota; class Gammaproteobacteria; order Vibrionales; family Vibrionaceae; genus Vibrio; species Vibrio tubiashii. The sequence goes on along the minus strand of NZ_CP009354.1, from coordinate 672,939 downwards.
TCGACAACTACCCATAGATAGCAAACAGACAGAGATGATTAACAAACAAAGCGCGTTTACTTAACATTTACATGCTTAAACGCTCATTTTTTATGCTCGTTTGTTTTCGATTGCCGTGATATGTGCAAAATTAATGTGCATAAACAGGGAAACTACACCAATCTTTACTGCTCAAACCGCTCTGTCTCGACTCGCACGGCAAAGATAAGCAGACCAAGATTAGCTAAAATAGTAATAACGAAACAAAAGGACTCTTACCATGACTGAGCAAAAGTACATTGTTGCCCTAGACCAAGGCACAACAAGCTCACGCGCGGTGATTTTGGATCACGATGCAAACATCGTTAGTATCTCGCAACGTGAATTCACACAAATCTATCCTCAGTCAGGATGGGTGGAACATGACCCTCTCGAAATCTGGGCAACCCAAAGTTCAACCTTGATTGAAACTCTGGCTAAGTCTGGCATAAGCAGTGATCAGCTCGCAGCTATTGGCATCACTAACCAACGTGAAACCACCATCGTTTGGAATAAAGAGACGGGTAAACCTGTTTACAATGCGATCGTATGGCAGTGCCGCCGAACTGCAGAAATTTGTGAGCAGCTCAAAGAACGAGGATTGGAAGAGTACGTCAGAGAGAATACGGGGTTAGTTCTCGATCCTTACTTCTCGGGAACCAAAGTAAAATGGATACTCGACAACGTAGAAGGAGCAAGAGAAGATGCCGAAGCGGGCAAGCTCTTGTTCGGCACCGTTGATACTTGGTTAGTTTGGAAAATGACTCAAGGCCGTGTTCATGTCACTGACTACACCAACGCATCACGTACCATGTTGTTCAACATCAACGACTTGTGCTGGGATCAAAAACTACTTGATGAACTAGGAATTCCGGCTTCAATGATGCCAGAGGTTAAACGCTCTTCTGAAATTTACGGACAAACCAACATTGGTGGTAAAGGCGGTACAAGGATCCCTATTGCCGGTATCGCTGGAGACCAGCAAGCCGCACTCTACGGCCAAATGTGTGTCGAAGCTGGTCAAGCTAAAAACACCTATGGAACAGGTTGTTTCCTACTGATGAACACCGGACAAGAGAAGGTCAACTCTACCCATGGTTTGCTCACTACGTTGGCTTGTGGACCTTCAGGGGAACCTGCTTATGCATTAGAAGGCGCGGTATTCATGGGTGGCGCATCTATCCAATGGTTACGTGATGAGATGAAACTGCTTGCTGACGCAAAAGATTCTGAATACTTCGCCACCAAAGTCGACTCATCCAATGGGGTGTATGTCGTCCCTGCTTTTACCGGCCTTGGTGCTCCGTATTGGGATGCTTGGGCGCGTGGCACTATTGTTGGCCTAACTCGTGGTGTCAGCTCTAACCACATCATAAGAGCGACGCTAGAAGGTATCGCCTATCAAACCAGAGATGTTCTTGATGCGATGCAGGCGGACTCGGGCATTAAACTGGCCAACTTACGTGTTGATGGAGGTGCAGTCGCTAATAATTTCCTTATGCAGTTCCAATCAGATGTTTTAGATACTGAGGTTCACCGTCCTAAAGTAACCGAAGTCACCGCATTGGGAGCGGCTTACCTTGCTGGCCTTGCTGTTGGATATTGGAATAGCATTGATGAGCTGCAAAACAAAGCCGAACTCGATCGCACCTTTGAGCCTCATCATGACGAAGAGAAACGCAATCGCCGCTACAAAGGATGGAAGCGCGCCGTGAAGTGTGCTCAGGTATGGGCTGAAATGCATAATGAAGAAGACTAGTAAATAAATCCGACATTCGATTAACGAAAGTGGGGCGCCTTAAGGCGCCCTTTTTTGCGCCTTGCCCCCTATTCCGTACACGCTTCTCTTCTCAGAACGAAAGAATTCGCGCACAATAGCGCGAGTTATTATTTTCGAATATTAGTGTATTAATTCTAATAGTTCGAACACAGGGAGCGGCGAGTGAAGCAAATACCAAGACATCAGCAAATCATTGCTCTTGTACAAAAGCAGGGCTATGTGAGTACTGATGAGTTAGTTGAAAAGTTTAATGTCAGTCCACAAACCATCAGACGAGATCTGAATGAGTTAGCGGACGAAAACAAAATTCGCCGCTATCACGGCGGTGCTACGATCCCATTAAGTTCAGAAAACACCTCTTATACCGATCGTAAGAGCATGAACTTCAATGAAAAGGATGTGATCGCTGACGAAGTGGTCAAACACATTCCAGATGGCGCGACGCTATTTATCGACATCGGTACCACCCCAGAGGCCATCGCTCGTGCACTGAGTAAAAATCACAAGCAATTACGTGTTGTCACCAATAACATCAATGTCGCGACTATCTTGCTTCCGAATCCAGAATTTAAAGTGATTCTCGCAGGCGGAGAGGTGCGCAATCGAGACGGCGGTATTGTCGGCGAAGCAACACTCGATTTCGTCAAACAGTTCAGACTAGACTTCGGTATTCTGGGGATTAGTGGCATTGATTTTGATGGTTCTCTACTCGACTTTGACTACCATGAAGTCAGAGTGAAACAAGCGATTATTGAGAACAGCCGTAGTGTGTTCTTAGCCGTTGACCACTCCAAGTTCGGTCGTAATGCAATGGTCAAACTAGGCAACATCTCTCAACTCCACATGTTGTTTACCGATAAGCAGCCACCAAAAGAAATTCTTTCAATCCTTAGAGAACACTCCATTCCTTTAGAAGTGGTAAACAAAGAAGAATAATCAACATTTCTTCATTTGAATTTAACCTTATTGAAACCTTTATCGCGAGATAAAGGTTTTTTTGTGCACAAATCACACAAACGAGCGTAAACGAAAATAAATAGTGATCAAAAACGAAAGCTGAGCTAGGATTCAATTATGTTCAAAAATGCTCGTTCGCTCAACACAAGGTCATATTCATGAGTAACAACCAGAATTCGGCTAATTCGCAAAAAGTTTTAGATTTGATCGTTATTGGTGGTGGTATCAATGGCGCAGGTATTGCTGCAGATGCGGCAGGTCGTGGACTATCAGTCGGTCTATACGAAGCACAAGATTTCGCGTCAGCCACTTCGTCGGCCAGTTCTAAACTGATCCACGGTGGCTTACGCTATCTAGAGCATTATGAGTTTCGTTTGGTTTCGGAAGCGCTCGCTGAACGTGAAGTATTACTCCAGAAAGCGCCCCATGTTGCTCAACCGATGCGTTTTCGCTTACCTCATCGACCATTTCTCCGCCCAGCTTGGATGATCCGTTGTGGACTATTCCTTTACGACAACCTAGGTAAACGCACCACACTACCTGCAAGTAAAGGGATTGATTTAGCCAAGTCCGGCATACTTAAGCCTGAAATGAAAAAAGGCTTTGAGTATTCAGACTGCTGGGTAGACGACGCGCGCTTAGTGCTGCTCAATGTCCTTGCTGCTCAGGAGAACAATGCAGAGATCCGTAACTACAGCCGTGTAGAAAGCGCTCGACGTGAAGGTGAACTGTGGAGCGTGACTATTCGTGATGAACTGACAGGCCAAGCAATAGAACGCAAGGCGAAAGCCTTAGTCAACGCGGCAGGGCCGTGGGTCAAACAGTTCTTTGATGATGGTTTAGAGCAAGCTTCTCCTCGCAATATTCGCTTGATCAAAGGATCGCATATTGTCGTTCCTCGTATTCATGATGAGCCTCAAGCTTACATTCTTCAAAACCAAGATCACCGAATCGTGTTCATGATTCCTTATTTAGATAAGTTCTCGATCCTTGGTACCACCGATGTGGAATACAAAGGTGACCCACGTGAAGTTGCCATCTCTGATGATGAAGTCGATTACCTCATCGACATCGTCAACCAACACTTCGTCCAGCAGCTTAAACGTGAGGACGTGGTTTGGACATACAGCGGCGTGCGCCCTTTATGTGATGACGAATCAGACTCACCACAAGCAATCACGCGCGATTACACACTTGAACTGGAAGCGGAATATGACCAAGCACCACTGCTTTCCGTATTTGGTGGCAAGCTCACGACCTACCGTAAGCTGGGTGAAGCTGCGTTAGAAAAGCTCAAGCCTTACCTACCTAATATGGGTACACCTTGGACAGCAAACCATGCGCTTCCTGGCGGTAACTTCAGTTGCTCACGTGAGCAGCTAGCCGCAACGATTCACAACGCTTACCCTTGGTTACCCGAAGCATTATTGCTGCGCTACGTAACGCAATTTGGCACCTATACATGGAAGCTACTGGAAGGAATGGAAGATATTGATGCGCTGGGAACTAAGTTCTCGGACGCAGCTCAAGGTGTTTTTCAACGTGAAATCGACTATCTCATTGAACATGAAATGTCAGTCACTGAAGAGGATATATTGTGGCGTCGTACCAAACTTGGCTTGTACCTAGACAGCCAAGAGCAACAGGCGCTAAGTGACTATCTAAAGAGTAAGCAACCTGCCACAGTGGTCCCGTTTTCTGAGGTAGGTTAGCCCCCACTTTCCTATCGCAATGCAAAAGGCTTGGCACTCGCCAAGCCTTTTCTTTTGATTTAATTCACTTTAACCAGGGTGCCCATCGACTCTTGGCGTGATCAGCATCTTGCCAAACATTCCCACATACATAGCGAATGCGAGTATCCACAATGCGGCGCTGATGTTGACCGATTCAATCAGATATTGAGGGAAAAACGCAACGCCCAAGCTACGAACCAAAGCAGCCAATATAATCGCTGCGAAAGCAACACTCATATTTGGACCTTGGTAAATCGCGCGCCCGGTGTGCCCCATCGTTACACGTGCGATCATCGCTAAGATCACACCACCAATGGCGCCAATAGCAAACATGTGCAGCATATTGTGGCTGGCAAATGGGTTGTCGAGTAAACCACGCAGCAACAAACTCACTGGAATACATAAGTAGGTTGCGTGCAGCGACCAGACGAGAGGCTCACTGAGAGTTCGCCACGGCTGCCACCTCATCACTCTAATGAAATGCGCTACTCCTGAAATCACCATTAATGGCTGACCTAATTGTGCAAACGTCATCGGGAAGAAGCTGAGAATAAACAGCCCTACCAATGGCAAATTCGCCACCCAATCTAACCAGACAGTAGGTTGAGGCTTTTCGAAATTAAACCGACGAGCCGTAAAGAATGGGATCACTCTGCTCCCCATAATAGAAAGCAACAAGGTGAACCACCACAGCATAGCTTGCCACACCGCCGATGAAGGAAACGGTGGCATCCCCTTCACTGTTGCGTAACTGGCAAAGTTAGCCACGATTGCCAGAACAAACAAGGGAACGAAAAACAGGTTACGCCACCCTTTTGCTTTGACCACGCGCGTCCCGACTTCAAATGCGGTCATAGCCAAAAACAGAGCTTCAATAGAAGAGATGAGCCACAACGGCGTTGGCGTCCATAACAGTACGCGAGGCGCTAACCACAACCCAACCAAGATGGCTAAACGGTGATGTTTAGTGCCGTTAATGCCCGTCCAGTTTTGCACTGCAGTTAACACAAAGCCGACAACAATCGCCATCGCAAAGCCAAAGATCATTTCATGTACGTGCCACCACAGCGCAGGCACTTGCAATGTTGTTGGCTGGCCGGATTGAAACATCCATACCCAAACCGCTATCGCAATAACGGCATAAATAGAACCAAGAAGAAAGAAAGGCCGAAACCCAAGACGCAAAACGGGTGGAATGGCTTCTTCGACCTTTTTGTCGGTAATATTGAGCACTGAAATACTCCTAAACAAATTTAAATCTCTAACTTGTTTCACTATCGCAAGAAGTGTTCCAGTTTGTTAAACCTTTATAGACTCTTGCTTTCAGCGCTCTAATTACTCCATTTAAAGTCATAATGACACAATAAATACATGTCATTATGACCTTAATGAAACAATTTGTATCACTTACTTTTATCTCGAAAAGTCGCTAGTTTAGAACTCAGCTGATCATGCCAATCAATAAGGAGAGCAGAATGGCAAACTATATCTTTGGCTACGGCAGTCTGATGAACTCTGCCTCACGACAACTGACTGGCCAAACTTCCGCAGCGATTCCCGCTACCGCACATGGCTTCAAGCGTTACTGGGGCAAAGTCGATGATAGCTATATTCTATCGCCACTGGTGGTAGACAAAGGACAGGGACAGGTCAATGGGGTTTTGCTGGAAGTCAGCGATGAAGGACTGCAAGAATTCGACATTCGAGAACGAGGGTATCAGCGAGTTTTAATCTCAGCGGATAAACTTGATGCTGAACTAGCATTATCGACAAACGATCATGTGTGGGTTTACATCAAAGACAACCCTGAACCACCCTGTTCATTGAGCCCTATCATGCAGACTTACGTCGATACTGTACTCGCGGGGTGTCTAGAAATTTCCGAGCAGTTTGCCAAGCAGTTTGTAGAACATACCATTGGCTGGAACTTTCCATTGGAGAATGATCGCCATCAGCCCAAATATGGCAATTTGGCAGGAGTAAAACCAGAGCACCACAACACAATTGATGCTCTGGTGGCTGAAGCAAGAACCTAATAAAAAAACCCTCAGCCGAAAAGAGAACTCTATACAATACGAACCCCAGCAGGCATAGAACGCTCTGGGGTTAACAGAACACTTTGTGATTCATCGTCCGTCTCAGCGCAAAGCAACATACATTCCGAGGTTTCTCCACGCATTTTGGCTTTCGCCAAGTTACACAGCACCACGACTTCTTTTCCCATCAACTCCTGCTCGGTGTAATAAGGCACTAAGCTAGTGACGGTTTGCAGCGTCTTTTCCCCAACATCAATTTGAACGATGTAGAGTTTGTCTGCATTTTCGTGGCGAGCGACTTCGATGATTTTTCCTGTACGCATTTCTAATTTTGCGAAGTCGGTGTATGCGATCGTTTCCATGATAAACCTCGAACTTAAAGTTGGTAAAATTTTACTAAAAGACAACGTTTACACTATCAGCAATCGCTTATATTGCAAGTGGTAAAGATCGCATTTCAAGAAACTGAATGCTATACAATTTGCCTTATTTACATTCAAAGGGTTAAATAACCCTAGGAGTATTTTTCGAGGTCACACATGGCAACTATTAAAGATGTCGCCAAAGAAGCGGGCGTATCAATCGCGACTGTTTCTCGGGTCATTAACAAATCACCAAAAGCGAGCAAAGCATCGATTGCTTCAGTGACACAGGCGATGGCCAAACTCGGCTATCGACCAAATGCCGCCGCAAAAGCCTTGGTAAGCCAAAGCAGTAATACGGTTGGGGTATTAGTTGGCGATGTATCTGATCCTTTTTTTGGCACTTTAGTTAAAGCAGTCGACAATGTTGCCCATGAACACGGTAAACATATCTTGATCGGCAACGGCTACCACAGTCCAGAGGAAGAGCGAAAGGCGATTGAGCTATTGATCAACAACCGTTGCGATGCCTTGGTTATTCACTCGAAAGGTTTGTCAGATGAAGAATTGATCGGCTATGCCAAAGAAGTCAAAGGCCTGGTTTTTATCAATCGCCACATTCCTGAAATGGCCGAGCGCTGCATTGCTTTAGACAACCGCCGGGGTGCCTACCTCGCCACGGAATACCTTATCCGCCATGGTCATACTAAGATAGCTTGCGTCGCTTCAGCGCATCGTATTGAAGACTCGGATCAACGTGTTGATGGTTACTTGCAAGCACTACGAGACAACAATATCGAACTTCCGCAAAGCTATATTGAATATGGTGAGCCGAACAACGATGGCGGTGAAGTTGCCATGACAAATCTGCTGACTAAATCTTTAGACATCACTGGCGTTGTAGCCTACAACGACTACATGGCCGCGGGTGCGCTGTCGGTGCTAGACGAAAATGGCATCAAGGTGCCGGATCAAATTTCAATGCTTGGTTTTGATGATGGCTTGATCGCTCGCTATGTCAGCCCTCGTCTCACAACTATCCGCTATCCAATCGCCATGATGGCAGAACGAGCGGCGCGTTTAGCGCTTAATCTAGCCAAAGAGCAAAGCTCAAACGAAGAGGCGCTGATGTTCACGCCGACCTTAGTACGCCGCAATTCAGTTGAGAAAGTGACCTAAACGTAATAAAACAAAGGCGTTACCTGAGTAACGCCTTTGTTGTTTTAGGCATTTAAGCCACACCATGACCTTTCGATGCAACCCAAATTCGGTACCACTGTTCATTGGTCAATGACAGTTCAAGCGCGCCAACCGCAGCGTGAACACGCTCAATGTTTCCACTGCCCAAGATTGGGATTGGGTTGGAAGGTAAACGCAATACCCATGCAAAAATGACTTGGTCGATCGAACTTGCGCCGATTTCTTGCGCCACTTGTGTCAAGCTGTGACGAATGCGATCCATCTGTTCACTCTCTTCACTGAAGATACGCCCACCAGCGAGACAAGACCACGCCATTGGTTGCACGCGATGTTGCTGTAATTGGTCTAGCGTGCCATCTTCCGTCATTTGCAGGTTGACCGGATTGATCTCGACTTGGTTAGTGATCAATGGCTGCTCAACTCTTGATTGCAATAGAGCAAACTGAGCAGGGGTAAAGTTAGACACACCGAAATGTTTTACTTTACCCGCTGCTTTTAACTGAGCGAATGCTTCAGCCGCTTCATCAGCATCCATGAGTAAGTCAGGGCGATGCAGGAGTAACACATCTAGATGATCGGTATTGAGTCGAGTTAACGATTGATCAACGGATTCAATAATGGCGGCTTTACCACTGTTGTAATGGTTAACCTGAGGATCTTCACCACGGTAAATTCCGCATTTAGAGACGATCTCAATTTGATCGCGCAAACTGCTATCTAATGCCAACACTTGACCAAACATACGCTCACACGCAGAGTCTGGGCCGTAAACAGGCGCGTGGTCTACCGTCGTAATGCCTAGCTCTAGGTGCTGCTTAACAAACGACAGCTGCTGTTGGGTATTCATTCCCCACTCAGCCATACGCCAGTAACCTTGGATCATTGGTGAAAACACCGGATGTGTCTTATTCATCTCTATCCCCTGATTTATAGACCTCACCATTGCAATATTGCAGTGAGTTTAATCTGTTCTGCACTCAGTATACTGGTACTAAAGCGAGGGATTAAACTAGCTAACAAGAAAAGATAATTCGATATACAGCACAATAGAAGAGATTTAATTTCCTATATAGAACGATATAATTAACGACAGATTCAAGAACTCAGGTGAGTCAGATATGCAGAAGATGCACAAACGCTTTGAACGATATGCGTTGTTTAGTGAAGTCGCAAAGCAACTCAGCTTTTCTAAGGCCGCGGAAAATTTAGGCATTTCACGCAGCTACCTTTCTTCACAAATCAATCAGCTAGAGCAAGAATTAGATACAAGTCTACTGATTCGTTCGACACGCAATGTGCGCCTAACTGCAGCGGGAGAAAAAATTCTGGCTAAGATGCAGTTTATTAATACATCGATCGTCGAGTTAGAAAAAGAGCTCGACCACACCAAAAGCGATGTCAGTGGCCTACTTCGAATTACTGCGCCCACCATTTTTAGCCACCGTTTCTTGATCGATATTTGTCATCAATTTCAGCAACAATACCCAGAAATCGAGTTTGATCTTGATGTTGGTTATAACCGTGAAGACCTAACCAAAAGTCATTTTGACTTAGCGATAAGAGCCACCAACAACCCTCCAGATAATATGGTGGCGAAAAAGCTTATTCCTTATCAACACATCTGCTGCGCGTCACCTGAATACCTTGAAAAACATGGCGTACCCAGTCACCCAGACGAACTGGTCCATCACAACTGTTTGTCCGATCCCAACTTACGTCGCTGGCAGTTTGTCGATAGTACCAAGAGCATTGAGGTCGAAACGAATGGCGATATGCTGATAAACGACAACTTACTGCTTCTGACTGCCGCGCAACAAGGCAAGGGGGTTATAAAAATGCCAAGCTACTTGGTGCAGCCTTCTTTAGACAGCGGACAATTAGAACAGCTACTGCCGAATTACTTTATTGCCAGAAGCAATATTTATCTCATCTACCCACCGCAACTGCGCAGCAGCAGCAAGCTTGCCGCTTTTATCGAATTCACTCAGAAATGGTTTGAGGGTAAGTAGTCTCTGCACACAAAAAAAGCCACTTCCAATCGCTTGGAAGTGGCGTCGAAATTACCGACAAAATGTTTGCAAATGAATATGGACAGGGATAATACCAATCGGGATAAATAGGTGGTCAGAGAATTGCGCTGAAAAAATCGCTTAGAGCAAGGCATAGATTGCAGCTAGCTAGTTGTTCTAACTACAAAATCTATAACGATGCTATCAGCGATTTTAGCAAGCAAGGATGACCAGATATTTGTTCGGGTTGGTATCGAACTCTTTACGCCGTTTCAGCAACCTTTGCTGGAGCAGGTGTGCGAATTAGATAATCGAACGCGCCTAAGCTTGCTTTAGCACCCTCACCCATGGCGATGATGATTTGCTTGTACGGCACTGTGGTTACGTCACCCGCAGCAAAGACACCGCTCATCGTAGTTGCACCGTGCGCATCGATTTCAATTTCACCGCGTGGTGAAAGCTCAACCTTAGTACCTTTCAACCATTCGCTGTTTGGCATTAGGCCAATTTGAACAAAGATACCGGCTAACTCGATTTTCTTAATCTCACCTGTGTTGCGGTCTTGGTATTCCAAACCAGTAACACGGTTGCCGTCGCCTAGCACTTGTGTGGTTTGCGCCATCTTGATGATTTCAATATTAGGTGTCGCATTGGCTTTATCGATCAGAACTTGGTCAGCACGTAGGGTGTCTGCAAACTCCAGAACGGTAACATGTTCAACAATACCGGCTAAGTCAATCGCCGCTTCAATACCTGAATTACCACCACCGATTACCGCTGTTTTCTTGCCTTTAAATAATGGACCATCACAGTGTGGGCAGTAAGCAACCCCTTTGTTGCGATACTCTTGCTCACCAGGAACATTCATTTCACGCCAGCGTGCACCTGTACTGGTAATCACTGTGCGAGCTTTTAGTACTGCGCCGCTTTCAAGCTCAACATGGATGTAACCATCTTCAGTCTGCTCTGCATCGATAATGTTGGCTGCGCGTTGCTCAGTCATTACTTCCACGCCGTATTCTTTAACGTGCTCTTCTAGACTCGCAACCAGCTTAGGACCGGTTGTCGCTTTGACTGAGATAAAGTTCTCAATCGCCATCGTATCCATCGCCTGACCACCGAAACGCTCAGCGACGACACCTGTGCGAATGCCTTTACGTGCTGCGTAGATTGCTGCTGAAGAACCCGCAGGACCACCGCCAACAACCAAAACATCAAATGGTGCTTGTTCGTTTAGGCTGGCTGCTTTTTTCGCTGCTGCACCGGAATCAACTTTGTTAAGAATCTCAGCCAATGACATACGGCCTTGACCAAACAGCTCACCGTTGATGAAGACACTAGGCACCGCCATGATATCGCGTGATTTCACTTCATCTTGGAATGCAGCACCATCAATCATGGTTGTGTTGATTAGTGGGTTAATCGCAGACATCATGTTGAACGCCTGAACCACTTCAGGACAGTTTTGGCATGATAGTGAAATAAAGATTTCCACGTTTAGTGCTTGGTCTAGCTGCTTGATCTGCTCAATCACTTCCGCTTCTAGCTTGATTGGGTGGCCGCCGCTGTGAAGAAGAGCGAGAACCAGTGAAGTAAACTCGTGACCCATTGGCAAGCCTGCAAAACCAATCGCTGTCCCTTGTGTTTGGTTCACAACCTGCATAATTGGTTTGCGTGAGCTTGCGTTGTCGTCACGCGTTACTTGGATTTTGTCTGTCAGTGAAGCGATATCATCCGCCAGTGCTTGGAGCTTGCTTGCTGTTTCGCTTTCATCAAGGCTCAATACAAGCTGAACGTCTGTTTTTAAGTTTTCTAGGTATGCTTTAAGCTGCTGCTTCATCGCTTGGTCTAACATGATATTACCTACTATTCATTTGTGATTCAGATGCGCTCTACTGCGCTGATGGAGCTATATTGCCCTGCGGTCGTAGATAGGTAAATTTGAACGTTTCTATTAGTTTGGTAGGCAAAACCTATCGAAAATCCCACGCCATCAACATTCTTTTCTGCAAAAAATCAAACGCAAAAAGCCACACCCTATTCGGGTATGGCTTTATCATTAAAGGCGGTATGCCAAGCTCAATAGGAGCAGAGCAAGGCATACCTGTACAAACCTGGTAATAAGGTTAGATTTTACCTACTAGGTCTAGAGATGGCGCTAGAGTCTCTTCACCTTCTTTCCATTTCGCTGGGCAAACTTCACCTGGGTTTGCTGCAACGTACTGTGCTGCTTTAACTTTACGTAGTAAGTCTTCTGCGTCACGACCGATACCTTCAGCAGTGATTTCCATTGCTTGGATAGTACCTTCTGGGTCGATTAGGAAAGTAGCACGGTCAGCAAGACCTTGACCTTCACGCATCACGTTGAAGTTGTTAGTGATAGTGCCAGTTTGGTCACCTACCATGAAGTATTCGATAGTACCGATCTTGTCAGAAGTATCGTGCCACGCTTTGTGTGAGAAGTGAGTATCCGTTGATACTGAGTAAACTTCTACACCACGTGATTGAAGTTCAGCGTACTTCTCTTGTAGGTCTACAAGCTCAGTTGGACATACGAAAGTAAAATCAGCTGGGTAGAAGAAGAATACTGCCCATTTGCCTTTCACGTCTTGCTCTGTGATATCTACGAACTCGCCGTTTTTAAATGCTGTTGCTGAGAATGGTTTGATTTGTGTGTTGATCATGATTTTACTCTCTTTCTAATCTAGTGTTTGAACGCTGCCTTGCGTCGATGGAGTTATATTGCCCTGACCAGGTTGATAGGTAAATTTGAACGTTTCTATTGCTCTGATAGGGAATCACTATCAATCGAGATAGAGAAAATCTATCAACTCCTCGGGAAAGTAGAGAGCGTGGCGATTTGAGGTGTGTTGCGATAAAGTGGCATCTATTAATTCCCTTAATTGACTCACCATGATTTCCGTTCCGTTAAACAGTTTTGTTCACCGCGTTAACGATAAAGCGCAGGTTATCAGCGCGATTGTTAGTTATGGCTGCCAAGTAAAGCGTATCCGACGTTCTCGGCATTGGTTGCTTAGCGGAGAGGAACAAGTGCTATGAGAACTCAAACAGCACTTGGTTACGGAAGATACATTGTGGATTGTGAAAGCGATAGAGAAAGCTTTGCCCACTCCCGTTGTTGATCTATCAGCCATCATTGCTGAGTCACCAAATATCACAATCAATCAGCTCGTTACTCAGTCGGGTTGTTCTCTTTCTGAAGCAAGAGCCGCGATTGACGAATTTGAAGGGTTTTAACGCCAGTTATCAGACTGGCGTTATTAGTAGGTGGTGCTTTCGAAGCTCAATTAGAAAGCAAACTGATAGGTGGTTTTATACCTGTATTCCTGATCTGGGTAGAGAATACAACTTGGTTGCTGCCATTCGGGATGGTTAGGCGAATCAGGTAAAAATTGGGTTTCCAATGCTACGCCTGCGTAGTCTGCATATTCTTCCCCATCGCGCGCTGGGGTTCCAGCTAACCAATTACCAGTATAAAGCTGCATTGCGGGCTTATCGGTTGACACTCGCATAGTCACTAAGCGGTCTTCACTAACTAGGCTTGCAACGGGTAGATTTCTGTCTCGGTTTGGCTCAAACCAATAGCTGTGATCATAGCCTTTCGCCGCTTGCTGTTGTTCGTCTTGCAAGAAGTCTTGCGTGATGCTTTTCGCCACGCGAAAGTCGAATCCAGTGCCACTCACACTTTCCAGTTCACCGATTGGAATCCCCACATCGCTGGTTGGCAAATAGTAATCAGAACAAATATTCAAAGTATGATGGCGCGCGTCTAACTCGCTGCCCGCGCCATTGAGATTAAAGTAGGCATGATTCGTCAGATTGACTGGCGTTGCTTTGTCGGTGTGAGCATAGTATTCAATCGAGACGCTGCCGTCGTTATCGAGCTGATAAGTGACAGAGACACTTAGATTACCGGGGAAGCCTTGGTCACCATCTGGAGATTGGAAACTAAAAGTCACCCTTTGTGCGCTTTGCTCGACAATGTCCCAGCGCAGCTTATCAAAGCCAGTGACGCCACCATGTAAGCAATTGCCTGCTTGATTCGTTACCAATTGAACTTGCTGACCTTCGAGATCAAAAAGACCATTGGCAATGCGGTTTGCATAGCGACCAACCGTTACCCCCATGTAACTTTGTTGGCACTCAAAGTCAGCCATAGCCCCTACACCAAGCAAGACTTCGCGCTGCTCCCCGCACGCCAAAGGTAAACGACAACTGAGCCATGTAGCTCCGATGTCCATCAACACAATGCTAACCCCTCTAGCATTGGTCAATTCGATTAACTGAGCAGGCTGCCCATCATAGGCAAACTGCTTAGTCATACTCTCAAAAAGAGGATGAGCCATCATTTAAGTTACTCCACCACACCTGCGCCATTTTTAGCTTGGCACACGTAGATAGACTCTTTCAGCCCAATCGCAGCTTGATATTGTGCTGCAACCGCCGCTTTTACTGGCTCTACAAGTTCAGGTGGCATAACCGCAACAATACAACCACCAAAACCGCCTCCTGTCATACGAACGCCACCTTGCTCACCGATCACTTGTTTAACGATCTCAACTAAGGTGTCGATCTCTTTGACTGTGATTTCAAAGTCGTCACGCATAGAGGCATGGGATTGTGCCATCAGCTCTCCGATGCGCTTCATGTCGTGATTACGCAACGCATCAGCCGCTTCTACCGTTCTGTCGTTCTCGCTGATCACATGGCGCGCGCGCTTTGCTACTAACTCATCTAATTCAGACGCCTTATCATTGAACTGCTCAATAGTGACATCACGCAATGCTTTTACGCCAAAGATGCGAGCCGCTTCTTCACATTGCTCACGGCGAGTGTTGTATTCGCTATCGACCAATCCACGTTTTTTGTTCGAGTTAATGATCACCACTGACATGTTTTCAGGCATTGAAACCGCCTGCGTTTCTAGGCTGCGACAATCAAGCAGCATTGCGTGGTTCTCTTTACCTTCAGCAGAAATCATCTGGTCCATAATGCCGCAGTTACATCCGACAAATTCGTTCTCAGCTTGCTGACCATTAAGAGCGATCTCAGCCTGAGAGATTTCTAGGTTATAAAGCACCTTAAATGTCTGACCAATCACCACTTCAAGCGCTGCTGATGAGCTAAGCCCTGCGCCTTGAGGAACGTTACCGCTGACAGAAATATCCGCGCCACTAAACTCGTATCCGCGTGCGATAAGGTACTTCACTACACCACGAATGTAGTTCGACCACATTTTATCTTGCTGAAAGATGATCTCTTGGCTGATATCAAACTCATCAAGCTCATTGCCATAATCAACCGAGACGACACGGACTATGTTGTCGTCACGCTTAGCTGCTGCAACGACAGTTTGGTAATCAATGGCACATGGCAGAACAAAACCATCATTGTAGTCGGTATGCTCACCGATCAAATTAACGCGCCCCGGCGCTTGGATAATGTGGCTTGGTGCATAGCCCAACGCTTGTTGAAAAGAAGTTTTTACGTTTTGGATTAGATCAGACATAGTAAATTCTCAGCTTCAATATTTAGTTAGATTCCCAACTCGTTCGTCCCTCACTCTCGAGAATGACTACTTCTCTAATGATTGAGTTTGTCATTCCAGAATCGAGGGACGAGATGTCAGGAATCTCAAATTTTTATCTATTCACTATCGGCAAAATGACAGAGGCTACTGTTCTTTGTAGTGAATATCGCTCAAATCACGCAGACGCTGCGCGGCTTGCTCTGCGGTTAAATCACGCTGACTTTCTGCCAGCATTTCATATCCCACCATAAATTTACGAACCGTTGCGCTGCGCAGCAGTGGCGGATAGAAGAGTGCGTGTAGTTGCCAATGTTCAATATCCGTACCCTGTTCAAAGAAAGGTGCGTAGTGCCAACCCATTGAGTAAGGGAAAGAGCATTGGAATAAGTTGTCATAACGACTGGTGAGTTTTTTGATTGCCACAGCCAAATCATCACGCTGGATTTCTGTCAGTTCACTCATACGGCGAATATGCGTTTTCGGCAGTAGCATGGTCTCAAATGGCCAAGCCGCCCAGTAAGGGACTAGCGCTACCCAGTGTTCGGTCTCCACCACAATACGCTCGCCATCTTTCAATTCAGCTTGAACATAATCGACCAGTAAATTGGTGCCCTTTTCTTGATAGTAAGCTTTTAGATTCTGCTCTTTGCGCTCAATTTCATTGGGTAGAAAACTGTTCGCCCAAATCTGACCATGCGGATGCGGCTGAGAGCAGCCCATGGCTTCACCCTTGTTCTCAAAAGCTTGCACCCAAACATAGTCTTTACCTAGTTCTTCAATTTGTTCGTTCCAGGTATCGATCACGCCACGAATTTTTTCAACGGCAAGCTCAGGTAAAGTTTTGCTGTGATCTGGGGAGAAACAGATAACCCGGCTCAACCCTCTAACACCCTGAGTTTTAAACAATGGATTTTCTGATTCGGGCGCCTCTGGCGAGTCAGTCATCAGAGCGGCAAAATCATTGTTAAATACATAAGTACCTTGGTAATCGGGGTTCACATCACCAGAAATACGCTCATTCGTTGGGCATAAAAAACACTTACCGTCATAGCTTGGCAAATCAGCAGTAGCAGGAGTTTCATCCGCACCACTCCATGGACGTTTAGCGCGATGCGGTGAAACTAAAATCCACTGCCCTGTCAGCGGGTTGTAGCGGCGGTGTGGATGATCAACTGGGTTAAACTCAATACTCGACATATTACTTACTCAACTTTTAAAAATACCTTTGTGCATTCGCCAATGAAATTGGAGTGCAACCTTGTTACGCAGGGGAATAGCCGTTTGGGTTTTCTGATTGCCAGCGCCATGTATCGGCTGTCATTTCATCGACACTGCGAGTGGCTTTCCAAGCTAAATCTCGCTGCGCTTTATCTGTACTCGCCCAACATTCAGCAATATCACCTAGGCGACGTGGACAGATTTCGTAAGGAATAGGCGCACCACAAGCTGCACCAAATGCATTCACCATCTCAAGCACACTGGAACCTTTACCCGTACCTAAGTTGTAAACATGTAAGCCCGCTTTATCGCCAACAGATTTTAGCGCTGCAATATGACCATCGGCCAAGTCCATCACATGAATATAGTCACGCACCCCAGTGCCATCTGGTGTTGGGTAGTCATCCCCAAATACCGCTAAAGATTCGCGTCGTCCCACTGCAACTTGAGCAATGAAAGGCATTAAATTGTTTGGAATACCTTGCGGGTCTTCACCCATGGTGCCTGATGGATGAGCCCCCACCGGATTGAAATAGCGCAGTAGCGTGATGCTCCAATCACTCTCTGCATTGAAGAGATCACTCAAACACTGCTCGACCATATATTTGCTGCGACCATAGGGGTTGGTGGTAGCCCCTGTTGGAGAGTCTTCAGTAATTGGCACAATATCCGGGTCGCCATACACGGTAGCTGAAGAGCTGAACACAATGCTTTTCACGCCAGCTTTACGCATACAACGCGCTAAGACCAAGGTACCGTTAACATTGTTATCGTAGTACTCAAGAGGTTTTGCCACCGATTCACCGACCGCTTTAAGTCCGGCAAAATGAATAACGGCGTCGATGTCATGCTGCGCAAACACAGAGTCTAGAAACGCCTCGTCTCGGATATCGCCCATGTGAAACTTTGGCTTTTTACCCGTTAATCCTTCAACGCGGCTCAACACTTGTTGTTTTGAGTTAGCTAGATTGTCTACGATAATTGGCTCCATCCCTGCTTCAATCATTTGAACGCAGGTATGACTGCCGATGTACCCCATCCCACCTGTGACTAGAACTTTCACTGTTTGCTCTCCAGATAATCTTGAGCACTAAATACTCAATGCTTGATGTTGGAAAAGTCTACCAATCAAACCGCATACAGATCCGTGATCAAATTCGCATTGTGTAAACGTTTCCACAAAATCACTCATTAGAAGAGGGAAGATATTAGGCAGAAAGTGATTTTAACTCTGCGGCTAAAGTCTCCTCTAACCCCTGTATTTATTGGTTTTCTAACCCACCATCTCTGGAAATTTCCACTCAGCACAAAGCTGACAACAATTTTTACTAAAAATTAGTGCTTCATCAGTGTGTTTGTTTACAATAGAGACCAATAGTTAGATTGCCCGCTCAAAAAGGGATGTAAGAACACATGGCAACACTAAAAGATATTGCAACTGAGGCAGGCGTTTCTTTAGCGACGGTTTCGCGAGTCTTAAACGATGATCCGACACTCAGTGTGAAAGAAGAAACCAAGCACCGCATTCTGGAAATTGCAGAAAAGTTAGAATACAAAACCAGTAGCTCAAAACGTGCTGGACTGGGGAAAAAGCACAATCACCACTTTCTTGCTGTCTATAACTACAAGCAAGAAGCAGAAGTGAATGACCCTTACTATTTATCGATTCGACATGGTATTGAGACCCAATGTGACAAATTAGGCATCGAACTAACTAACTGTTATAACAATGAAATCTCTCTTGAAGGCAATAAGGTCACTGGTGTCCTCTTAGTTGGCCGCAGTCATCCAAATGTTTTATCTGAAGTTCAAAAACTCACCGACAATATCTGTTATGTCGATTTCAGTGACGCGAACTGTGAATATGATTCGGTAGACATCGATCTCGTGCGCATTAGCAAAGAAATCACCGATTTTTTCATCGCTCAAGACTATCAACGTATCGGTTTCATCGGTGGTCAAGACGAACCGAATAGTGCTGATATTCGTGAAATTGCCTTTGCAGAATATGGGCAGTTAAAAGGCGTTGTCTCTCTAGATGATATCTACCGCGGCGATTTTACTAGTTCGTCAGGGTATGATTTAGCTAAGGAAATGCTCGCTAAACCGGACTACCCTAACGCACTTTTTATTGCATCTGATTCAATTGCGATTGGTGTATTGCGTGCGATTCATGAGCATGGCCTTAATATCCCACAAGACATTTCACTGATTAGTGTTAACGATATTCCAACCGCTAAGTTCACCTTCCCTTCTCTTTCAACAGTAAGAATTCACTCTGAAATGATGGGAATTCAGGGAGTTAACTTGCTGATCGAAAAAGCGCGCGATGGACGAGCGCTCCCTTTGCAAGTTTACGTCCCAAGTAAACTCAAGCTGCGAGACACTACTAAGAAGTAGTTCCCACTGCTAATTACTCATATAAAGCGCTGATTTTCAGCGCTTTTTTATTATCTCCCTTTCCCTACCCCAGCGTTTAGTGGTTAGCTTCCACACATTTACTGTTCAATATTCACTCTTTTAAACAGATCACAGCTTTCAGACAATTCAGTCAATAAATCGTGATCAAGTTAAAGTAAAACGTTTTCACAAATTTATTTTAGTAAAACTTTTACTAATATCTTTCCCAGATGCTCAGTGAGCAATTATTTCATTACAACGTCGGCATGATCATTCGATCGTTTTAGCCGAGGGAGAGTAAACGTGAACAACTGGGAAAACTTCCTACATCTGCATGAGAACCGTATGGCACCACGTGCTTACTTCTTCTCTTATGACTCAGTGAAAACAGCTCAAACCTTCCAACGTGAACTCAGCAGCCGCTTTATGCTTCTGAGCGGTCAATGGAACTTTAACTTCTTCACTAACCCTCTATTGGTTCCTGAAGAGTTCTATTCGCAAAAGATGACCCAATGGGGCCAGATTACGGTTCCGAACATGTGGCAAATGGAAGGCCACGGCGACCTTCAGTACACCGACGAAGGTTTCCCATTCCCAATTGATGTGCCGTTCGTGCCAACCGATAACCCAACCGGTGCGTACCAACGCACCTTCACCCTAGGTGAAAGCTGGGATAACAAGCAAACCATCATTAAATTTGACGGTGTAGAAACCTACTTCGAAGTGTATGTAAACGGTGAGTATGCAGGCTTTAGCAAAGGTAGCCGCTTAACCGCTGAATTTGATATTTCACAGTTCGTTCAGCAAGGTGAAAACCTGCTGTCAGTGCGCGTTATGCAGTGGGCAGACTCTACTTATATCGAAGACCAAGATATGTGGTGGACGGCGGGGATCTTCCGTGATGTTTACCTAGTCGGTAAAGAGCAAATTCACGTACAGGACTTCACCGTTCGCACGGATTTCGACGAAGAATACCACGCAGCAACCCTTTCTTGCCAAGTAGAACTGGAAAACTTATCTGCCCTACAAGCTTCTGGCTACGCGCTTGACTATGCGCTGATGGATAAAGGTCAGGTTGTTGCACAAGGCTCTTGCAGCAACCTGACAATCGATACCTCAACACAAGCTCGCTTTGAGATTGAAATGGATGCACCAATCCACTGGACGGCAGAAAATCCTTATCTTTACCAACTGATTCTGACCTTAAAAGACCACCTAGGTAAAACCGTGGAAGTCATTCCGCAACGAGTGGGGTTTCGTGACATTAAGGTGCGCGATGGTCTGTTCTACATCAATAACCAGTATGTGATGCTGCATGGCGTTAACCGTCACGACAACGATCATCTGAAAGGTCGAGCTGTTGGAATGGAGCGTGTAGAAAAAGACTTAGTCTTGATGAAGCAGCACAATATCAACTCTGTACGTACTGCTCACTACCCGAACGACCCACGCTTCTACGAACTGTGTGATATTTACGGCCTGTTTGTCATGGCCGAAACGGATGTAGAAACCCACGGTTTTGCTAACGTTGGCGATCTCAGCCGAATCACTAACGACGCAGCATGGGAAGCGGTATTTGTTGATCGAGCAGAGCGACATGTTCATGCCCAAAAAAACCACCCTTCGATCATTATGTGGTCGCTAGGCAATGAGTCAGGCTATGGCTGCAATATTCGTTCGATGTATGAGGCGACCAAAGCGATTGATGACACTCGTCTAGTACATTACGAAGAAGACCGAGATGCAGAAGTGGTCGACGTGATTTCAACCATGTATTCCCGCGCTCAACTGATGAACTACTTTGGTGAGTTTCCTCACGAGAAGCCACGCATTATCTGTGAATACGCCCACGCAATGGGGAATGGCCCTGGCGGTTTAACTGAGTACCAAAATGTGTTCTACCAACATGATCACATTCAAGGCCACTACGTTTGGGAATGGTGTGATCACGGCATTTTAGCTCGTGATGAAAAAGGCCAGTCCTTCTACAAATACGGCGGTGATTACGGTGACTACCCGAACAATTACAACTTCTGTATGGATGGTTTGATTTATCCAGATCAAATACCTGGTCCGGGGCTTAAAGAGTACAAGCAAGTGATTGCGCCAGTGAAAATCCGCGCTGTAGATGAGCAAGCAGGCAAGTTCATTGTTGAAAACAAACTTTGGTTTAGCGACCTCAATGATTACACCATCACCGCCGATATTCGCGCTGAAGGTGAAACACTGCGCAGCGTTCAGTTCAAAGTGGAACAGCTTAGCGCAAACTCAGCGCGTGAAATTAATATCGCCATCCCTGCACTTGATGAGCGTGAAGCCTTCATTAACTTCACGGTACGCAAAGATACGCGCACCCTATACAGTGCCGCAAACCATGAGATAGCTATTTACCAATACCAGCTCAAAGAAAGCACAGCGATAGAACCAAGCTTCATCAATCAAAATGCGACACCACTTAACGTTGAAGAAAGCCGCCTTAACTACCTGATCTCAGGCAACAACTTTGCGCTTAACTTCTCAAAAGTGAATGGCAAGCTGACCTCTTGGATTGTCAATGGCGAAGAGCTGATTCAATCAGAACCTAAACTGAATTTCTTTAAGCCGATGATCGATAACCATAAACAAGAGCACGAAGGTCTGTGGGAACCCGCTCACCTGCAAATCATGCAAGAGCATTTCCGCACCCTTCACCTTGAGCATCTTGATGGCAAAGTAGAGATCACCGCCACCAGCATCATTGCGCCGCCCGTGTTTGATTTTGGTATGCGCTGCGAATACCGCTACCAAGTGAGTGCTGACGGCCAATTAAACCTAGAACTGAGCGGTGAACGTTACGGCGACTACCCTCATGTCATTCCAGTTATCGGCCTAGATCTTGGTATCAATGGTGAGTTTGACCAAGTGAAATACTACGGTCGTGGCCCTGAAGAAAACTATCAGGATAGCAAGCAGGCAAACCTGATTGATATTTACCACAGCACAGTTGCCGACATGTTCGAGAACTACCCGTTCCCACAGAACAACGGCAACCGCCAACACGTTCGTTGGGCGGCACTGACTAACCGTAATGGTACCGGTTTGTTAGTGAAACCTCAGCAAGAGATCAACTTCAGCGCTTGGTTCTACACCAATCAAAACCTACATCAAGCACAGCACACGATTGAGCTAGAAAAGAGCGGTTATATCACCCTCAACTTAGACCATAAATTGATGGGGCTTGGCTCAAACTCTTGGGGTAGTGAAGTGCTCGACTCTTACCGAGTGACTATGGATGAGTTCCGCTACGGGCTGACACTCGTTCCGCTACAAACGGGGGATTGCAGTGCACAGACAATGGCGCAGCACCGCTTTGAACAAGGTTTCTTTACTTCAACTACAGCAAATGAGGCATAACCCATGATCGTGTTAGAGAGCTTAGCGCAATTCAAAGTCGTTTACCGCGATGGCCGCAAGTGGAACCGCTGTATAGAAGCGATTGAAAACATAGCCAATATCAAAGATGGCGTCATGCATTCAATTGGAGATTCATTGGTTTACATGATTGAAGATGGTGTTGCTCGTCATACCGACACCTTTGAAGGTAACCGACGCTATTTCGATGTTCATTACTACCTAGAAGGAAGAGAAAGCGTCGAATTCGCTGAAAAATCTCAGCTTGAGCTCGCCGATAAGTACCGTGATGAAACGGATCGAGAATACTTCTCTGGTCAAGGTGAGACACGTGAACTCACAGAAGGCCAAGTTGCCATTTTCGACAACAACAATGCCTATCGTTTCCACGGAGATAACCGAGTTCGCAAAGTGGTGCTTAAAGTGACCATCGAAGACGGCTATTTCCTGAATAAATAAATACAACTTACAGGGTCAGCACAACTGACCCAAACAATAACGACTACAACCCCTGAGGTACTAAAGTCACAAAAGCCAGTTACAGCGCTGGACTCTAACGCGGCATAGCCTACTATTCGCGCAGGATGACAGAACGCTCAATAGCAAGTGTAACTTTTAGTACCAAAGGAATTGACGTGATTCATCGGAGGACTCTATGTCTGAATCTATGCGTGGCACCATTGGCAAGTTTGCCCTGCTGTCGATGACCTTTGCGGCGGTATTTAACGTCCGTAACATCGTAAACAACAACATTGAATTAGGCTTAAGTTCAGCGCCTATTTTCTTACTCGCAACCATCGTTTATTTCATTCCTTTTGTGTTCATTATTGCCGAATTTGTTTCTGCCAATAAGAACTCTGAATCCGGTATGTACGACTGGCTGAAAAAACCGTTAGGCACTAAAGCCGCATACTTAGGCTCTTTCTTATACTGGTTTGTAAACCTGTTCTGGTTTGTCTCTCTACTACCAAATGTTATTGCCTACGCCTCATACGCAATGCTTGGCTATGAGTACACCTTCTCACCTATGGTGACATCGATTATTTCGATTGTTCTCTTTGCTGCGGCGACTCATATCTCGACTAAAGGTGCGAGCTGGCTGGGTAAGATTTCAGAGATTGTGGCATACGGCGTCTTTGCTCTGTTCGCTATTTACGTCCTTGGCGCGTTAATGGCATTAGGCGGCGGTGAGTACACACCAGCTGAACCGATTACCTTAGAAGCGATGAGCCCAACAATTAACTGGGCAACTCTGGGCATTATGTGTTGGATCTTCCAAGCAGCCGGTGGTGCAGAAACCGCAGCCGCTTACCTAAAAGATGTCAAAGGTGGTCAGAAAGCCTTTATCAAGGTGATCATCATGGCAGGTGTTCTGATCGGTGCTATGTATGCGCTTGGCTCACTACTGGTTAACGTTTTTGTCCCTCGCGAA
Organism: Vibrio tubiashii ATCC 19109; assembly: GCF_000772105.1. NCBI lineage: Bacteria > Pseudomonadati > Pseudomonadota > Gammaproteobacteria > Vibrionales > Vibrionaceae > Vibrio > Vibrio tubiashii. The sequence goes on along the minus strand of NZ_CP009354.1, from coordinate 648,853 downwards.
GATCTCACTTACGCAGGTGGTATGGTTGAAATCTTTACTGGTATGGCTCAATACTTCGAGGTTTCTACCTTAGTAGTTGGTCGCTTTGTTGGGGTTATTCTCTTTATCGCGATGTTTGGCTCTATGATGATGTGGACAGCGGCTCCAGTGAAAATCCACTTCTCAGAGATTCCAAAAGGCGTCTACGGTGAGAAAACCACTGAGCTTAATGAGCACGGTGTACCAGTTCGCGCAGCTTGGTGGCAGTTTGCCTTCGTCGTCGTGATGTTGGTGGTGAATGGCTTTGGTTCAGAATCCGTGCAAGACATGATGAACCAAGCAATCAACTTAACCGCTGGTACTGCGATGCTACCACCAATCTTTATCATGGCTGCTTACTTCATCTTCCGTCTAAAACATGATGATACGCCACGTGATTTCCGCATGGGCTCACGTAAGTTTGGTATGGGTGTGGTATCGGTATTGATCACTATCTTTGTGGTAAGTATGACCGCATCTGCCTTCCCAGCTGGCGTTGATTTAGTACGTGCCTTCTTCATCAACGTCTTTATGACCGCAGTATTCTCTGGCCTTGCATGGTGGTGGATCTCTCGCTTCGAGAAAAAACAGGCGAGCAAAGAGGTAAAGTTACAGACAGCTAAACAAGCCTAGGGTCTGTTGAACACGGTAAAACTATAGCCCTTACCTTGATGGTAAGGGCTTTTTAATCTGACGCTAAGCGCGGTACTGACTCATAAACAAACGAGTGCTCTGCTCAGCCAATACCCTCGCCTCTTGCTTGGTCAGCGAAGGTTTCATTCCCAGAACCTGAGGCCAGAAGGCGCTACCTTTAACTAAGCTATGCAACTGGGTGCTAGCCACAACCACGTCCTCAATAATGAGCGTCTGCTGCTCCTTCTGCTCAATTAGCCAACGAAACAGCGCGGTCTCTTGTTTTGCCATCTTCGCTTCTTGCTCTTTAAGCTCATCCGGCTTATGGAAGAAGTAGCTTAAAGCCACTTTGGCTAGATCAACATAGTGAGGTTCTGTCACAACATTAATCTCGCTTTCAAGCAGTGCGATAAGCTGCTGCTCTAAAGTCAGTTCAGCAAGCCCCGCTATTTCATGTTCAGCCATTGAAGTGCGCCACAACTCCGCCAGCAGTTCCATGACGATCGCTTCTTTAGACTCAAAATGGTTGTAAACCGTTCGCTTAGAAACCTCTGCCATCGCAGATAGCTTATCCATACTGGTATTTTGCACACCAAATTCCTGAAAAGCCTGCTTTGCCGCAACCAATATCGCCTCACGTTTGATTTCGCTACGACCTTTTTTTCTAACTTTCATAGAGTTAACGATCCTACCTCATTCTGCTGAGATCTATTTTACACCAAGTAGTTTACTTTAAAAGCAAAGCATGTAAACTACACCGTATAGTTTACTTTGGGATAGTCACTATGAAACGCACATTGTTAGCTACTGTAGGAGCGATAATTATGACCACCTCTATCATCTCTTGTTCTAGTTCAGATAAAGCAGCGGGTAAGCAATACCCAGAGAAATTTGCCAACACTGAGCTTGAATACAAAAGCGGCTTTGGAGACATCCTGAAGATCGTAAAAGCCTATTTCACGACTGAGCGCCTTAACCCAACGCCAAGCTTTGATTTACCCGTCCATGCGATGACGACAGAGCAACTTGCCAATGAACAGCAAGATGTTCTCTACCGCTTAGGCCATTCAAGTATCGCGATGAAGATTGATCAGCAGCTCATCCTGACAGATCCTGTGTTTAGTGACCGAGCATCACCCGTACAATGGGCTGGGCCAAAGCGTTTCCATCAGCCACCTATCTCGTTACAAGAGCTACCAAGTATTGACGCCGTTCTGATCAGTCATGACCATTACGATCATCTCGACAAAGCGTCGATCAAAACACTGACCGAAAAAGTCACGGTATTTATTGTGCCGCTGAAGATTGGTCAAACCTTGAGAGAATGGAATGTTCCTGAAGAGAAGATAGTTGAGCTTAACTGGTGGGAGTCCCATGTACACAATGGCGTGGAATATGTGCTCACTCCAACCCAACACTTCTCTGGACGTGGACTAACTGATCGCGACGGCACTCTATGGGGAAGCTGGGTGATTAACGGTCAGCAGAATAAAGTCTTCTTTAGTGGTGACTCTGGCTACTTCTCAGGATTTAAAGAAATTGGTGATAAATACGGGCCATTTGATTTCACCATGATAGAAACCGGAGCTTACAATAGCTTATGGGCGGAAATCCATATGTTCCCTGAGCAAAGTGTTCAAGCACACATTGATCTTAGAGGTAAGGTGATGATGCCAATTCACAACGGCACCTTTGATCTCGCTATGCACGATTGGAACGAACCAATGCAGCAAGCGATGGAGATTAGTGAAGAGCGTGGTGTCACCATAGTCAGTCCTGAATTTGGACAACGTGTTGAACTCAACGAGCCACTAGAACTCAAACCTTGGTGGAACCTATAAGGCTATGCGGGGTGAGTGGTCGGTATTGGTCGCTGCCAAACGTAGATTAAGGGGAAGTGATGAAACGGTTGTATCTAGTCATAATGTTAGCGATGTTGGCAACTTCTGCAGCAGCCAGCATTCAAAATGATGTAGACAGCTTAATCAGCAAGATTGAGCAATCATCCTGTACTTTTTATCGAAACGGCAAAGCCTATACCCCGACAGAAGCCGCTGAGCACATTAAAAATAAATGGGACTATGCCCAAGATGAGGTCAAAGATATCGAGACCTTCATTAACGAAGTTGCCTCCAAAAGCTGGTTCACAGGTAAACCTTATATGGTCGAATGTGGCACACAACAAATCACAAGTCAGCAATGGTTACTTCACCTCGCTAAAAGCGAAACCACTCAATAATATCATTAGCACTAAAAAGCACCCATGCGGTGCTTTTTCTTTTCCTTGCTCTCACCAACTCCATCCGCCAACTTCGACCTCTAGGAACAGAAAACCGTCCGATGGGATCATTTGTTCCGATTTAGCCAAGCTATAGTAACTACCCATATAGGTGGCCACCGCATCTTTCTCTACAGTTGAATTAATAAGGTTAAATCTGATGATTAAATTAGATTCTCTCGCTCCTATCCTATTCCTAGTGATGTGGAGCAGTGGTGCGGTTATTGTAAAACTTGGATTACAGTTCTCTTCCGAATGGAGCTTTCTGGCAATACGTGCGCTGATCTCTTTTGTCAGTGTTAGCATCATTTGTTTGCTTGCTAAATCACTGTTCAATACTCAATTTCATAAACCTAGCAAGGAAGAATTGAAAACCGTCTTGTCGGTCGGTTTGTTGTTACAGGTGTTCTATCTGGCTTTCTATATTCTGGCGATAGCAACAGGCATGTCTCCTGGCTTAGTAACCTTGGTTTTAGGTATCCAACCTTTGATAACCCCCTTACTTGGCAAGCAAAAAATCGGTGCGAGTAAATTTATCTTACTGGGTGTTGGTTTCGTAGGACTCGCTATCGCGATTGCTGGTGCGCAAAGCCTTGATAGCATTCAATGGGCTGGTATTCTGTTTTCCGTCTTAGCGCTCCTCTCCCTCACCATAGGCACTATCAAGCAAACCAAGGTGACGATGAATTCATTTCAAGCCATGTGGTATCAATGTGTTTTATCGAGCCTTGTATTTATCGCGCTTAGCATGGGCACTGAAGGCCATATTGATTGGCAGCCAGAGTTTGTTTTCTCAGTGTTGTGGATGAGTTTGGTGGTTTCCGTCGGGGCACTCTTACTGCTGATGTACATGGTAAAACGGGACAGCTCAGATAAAGTCAGCGTACTGTTTTACGCAATCCCAATGCTAACCTATCTGTTTGATCACCTGCTGTTCGGTACAGTGTTAACGCCTTTGACTATGCTAGGAATGGCTATCGTCGCCATTTGCATTGTTTTGTATCGTCGTCAGCCGAGACTCAATCGTGGGCGCGATAAGCTTTCGGTGGCAAACCAAAATAACCACTAAAACTACGCGTAAAGGAAGATGGGTTACTAAAGCCCACTTCCTCAGCAATCCGGCTGATCGGCATATCGGTATTGATCAGCAAAGTACGCGCTTTTTCCATACGTAACTTAGCTAGATACTTAAGTGGGGAAAGCTGTACTTCTTTGCTAAATAGGTGTTTAAACTGAGTCGCACTTAAGCAGGCAACCTGAGCGAGCTCGTCAATTGAGTGATTCTTAGCGATGTCTTGATGAAGGTACTGGATACTGTTTTTGATCCTCATATCCATTTTACTACTGGAACACTGGCGAGCTAATAGTTCAAACAAGAGCGACAACATGTTCTCTTCTAGTTCACCGGAAATATCTTGCTCAAGCCGCTTCTCAATAAAACTTAGATACTGATGCGTTGCTTCATCGAGTGCCAGAATCGGATGCTCTAGTTCTAGTAATGGGCTTGGTAGCTCGTTGACATCAATAACCAAAAAGCGAAAGTCCTCACGAGCACGAAACTCATGGTAGCAACCGGATAAAATCACCACACAATCGCCATAAGAGACTGTCGCCGCCTGCCCATCTAACGTCAAATCAATATAGCCACGTAAAGGCAGCAGCACCTGATGATGGCTATGACTATGTCCATTCGATGAGCGGCTATAAGCTCTCACTGTTATCTTACCACTCAAAGCTTCTTCCTGAATTTAAACAAGTGGATACTCACTCTATCACACTCATCAAGAATCAATCGATGGCAAATTCTATAGCCATCTTATGTTGGCATTCCAATAACTATCTGGACAAATACAATACAAGGTAAAATTTTACTAAATAATGATCACACATTAACTAAAGATTATTTAACCCCAACAAATAGGGTCGATAGAATCATCTCAAACAAACTTCAGGTCGCTGACCGAGGATAATTACATGACCCTACGAAAAACTTTAATCGCTGTTGCTGTTGGTTCTGCTGTCGCTCTCTCTGGCTGCGGTTCTATATCCGATTCAAACAACGCAGATCTGCAAGCTGCTCAATTCAAAAATGTCATCGACCGCACTGGTTCTCCAGAGTATATGCGTGACTATGACTTTGACGACCACCAACGATTTAATCCATTCTTTGACAATGGCGCTTGGCATGGTCATCTACTTCCTGATAACCAAGAGGGGATGGGAGGTTTTCCAGGCACGGCATTGCTGACCGAAGAATACATCAATTTTATGGCCAATAATTTTGACCGTTTAACTGTGTACAAAAATGGCCAGAAAGTTGAATTCACCATGGAGGCTTACAGTCTTCCTGGCGCACTCGTCCAAAAGCTTTCATCTGACGATGTGCAAATTGAAATGACTTTACGCTTTGCGACTAATCGCACTTCGTTGCTACAAACTAAAATCACGTCAGACAGCCCACTCGACCTAGTTTGGGATGGAGAGTTGCTTGAAAAATACCACGCCAAACAAGGCATAGCGCAATCCGACAAAACCATCGATCAAGCTTATCCTGAATATGATCGTAAGATCGTAAAAACCGATGACGGTCTCAAGGTAACCTTTGGCAAAGTTCGTGAGACATGGATATTGTTAACTTCGGGTGAATCTGAATACCAAATCCATAAATCAATCCCAATGGAGACAAAGATTGACGGACATAAGTTTGTGTCCAAAGCACAGGTTTCTGGGTCGACAACACTCTATACCACATACACGCATGTACTGACTGAGAAAGAAAGTCGGGCTGAACAGAGCAAGATCCAAGATGTATTCGCCCACCCACAGCAATATTTACAGGCTTCGGCTCAACGCTGGGAAGACTATTTAGAAAAAGGTCTGAGCAACCCAAATGCTACACCAGCACAAGAGCGCGTCGCGGTCAAAGCAATGGAAACGTTGAATGGCAACTGGCGAGGAGTCGCTGGTGCGATGAAGTTTGACTCTGTCACGCCGTCGGTTACCGCCCGATGGTTCTCGGGTAATCAAACTTGGCCTTGGGACACATGGAAACAAGCCTATGCGATGGCGCATTTCAATCCAGATGTGGCGAAAGACAATATTCGCGCGATGTTCGCTTATCAAATCCAAGCTGACGATCCGGTGCGACCATGGGATGAAGGCTATGTGCCAGATTTGCTGGCTTACAACTTAAGCCCAGAGCGCGGCGGTGACGGAGGTAACTGGAATGAGCGTAACACTAAGCCGAGTTTAGCCGCATGGGCCGTAATGGAAGTGTACAAAACGACTGGTGATAAAGCTTGGCTAGAAGAGATGTATCCAAAACTGGTTGCTTACCACAATTGGTGGCTACGTAATCGTGATAACAATGGTAATGGCGTACCTGAATATGGCGCCGCCCGTGATAAAGCCCATAATACCCCAGACGGTCAGATGCTATTTACTGTCACTCGTGGTGACAAAGTGCAAACCTTTACCGGGCTCGATCAGTATCAAGCAATCATCGCCAATGGCCAATATGACCATATTGAAATCCCAGCCCAAACAGCTGCTTCATGGGAATCTGGCAGAGACGATGCGGCAGTATTTGGCTTTATCGACAAAGAGCAGCTAGACAAGTATGTCGCCCAAGGGGGCAAGCGTGGTGACTGGGATGTACAGTTTGCTCAAAACCGAGCGAAAGACGGCACCTTACTTGGCTACTCTTTGCTGCAAGAATCCGTCGATCAGGCTAGCTATATGTTTAGCGATAACCAATACCTAGCTGACATGGCAGACATACTAGATAAAGCTGAAGAAGCCAAACAGTTTCGTGCTAAAGCAGATCATCTAGCCAACTACATCAACACTTGTATGTTCGATGAAAGCACAGGCTATTTCTACGATATTCGTATTGAAAACAGACCACTCGCCAACGGCTGTGCAGGAAAACCTATCGTCGAACGTGGCAAAGGCCCTGAAGGCTGGTCGCCACTGTTTAATGGTGCGGCAACCCAAGTGCACGCAGATGCCGTGGTCAAAGTGATGAAAGACAACAATGAGTTCAATACCTATGTTCCACTAGGAACAGCAGCGTTAACCAACCCTGCCTTTGGTCCAGATATTTATTGGCGTGGCCGCGTATGGGTCGATCAGTTCTACTTTGGCTTAAAGGGTATGGAGAAGTATGGCTACCGCGACGATGCGGTTGAAATGGCGAAAGCCTTCTTTAACCACGCTGATGGCTTAGTGGAAGATGGCCCAATCAGAGAAAACTATAACCCGCTAACCGGTGCTCAGCAGGGTGCTCCAAATTTCTCTTGGAGCGCAGCGCACCTGTATATGCTCTACAACGATTTCTTTACCGAAACTAAGTAACTAAGCTAGGGGTCAGATGAAACTGGCCCCTTTTCAATTTTAGAAAGCATCGAAAGTCAAAGTTACTTGGTAGCGGTAACGTTTGTCATTCAGCAAGTACTCTTTGTGTACGCTTGGGGTCCAAGAATCATCGCCACCGACTCCCATATGGAAACCATCAATCCGAACAAAAATAGTGTCTTGCTTCATCAGTTCATTGGTGTGTTTTGCCATCGCGAGGTTAGCTTGACTAAACTCACTCACCGCAAAATGGAAGTCACCCCGAACGCTCAGTTCGCCAATCTGTGCTTCTAACACATTGCAGCGCAGACCGTTTTCTGAAGGGAAGATGTAATCGGTGTGCATCTGCCTAACGGAGGATTGATAACGACCTATATGCGCCGATTCTTTTCTATCAGGATAATTCTCGTGAGGCCCGCGACCAAACCAGCTCACAGGCTCTTGGTGCTCGCTCACTCCATGATCATATAGTGATAACTCAAGACCAATCCGAGGTAGTGGCGGAAGGCCATTAGCCAATTCAACATCAACATCGATAGTCACTTCACCATCTTGAGTCACCAGATAACGCCACGTGGATACAATCAGGACTCTACCCTGCTGAAGATAGGCCGATTTGATGATGACTTGTAAGCCAGATTTGGTTTCATTCCATTCAAAATCAATCGCTTCACATTCTAAGGAATCTAACCCTATCGACTGCCAGCGAGCGAACCAAGAGTTGGGATCTAACCGGTCAGCCTCACTGGTGCCTATATCATTATCAAGCGGCGCGCGATAAAAGTTATCCATGATTGGCTGGGTAAGCTTTTCGTTGCCATTGACCTTCCAGCTCGAAATCGCACCAAGGCGTTTGTCGAACTCAAGCGCAAAAAGATCACTGTAGACCAAAAGCTTTTCTGGGCTATCAGAGATGTTCGCTTGCCAAGTTGGTTTCGGATCTGGCAGCACCAACTCTGGCTCTGAGCTCAGTTCAAACTGTTCAGTGGCAGTAACATGCCCAGCTTCAGACCATGGAGTCGCTTTGCTCAGTACCACAGTTAAATTCAAGTGATATCGAGCGCCTGATTTTTCACGCAAAGCGGTATTTTCTAGTACCAATTCGGCGCTTTGCTGCGCTTCTAAAACAAGCTCTACGTCACCTTCATCCACAACAACGCCATCTTCAAGAATCTGCCACTGCAGGCTTTCTCCTTGGCTTGAAGTGAATAAGTTTTCGCTGGTCATTTTCACCGTTAAAGGGGTTTGCTCTACAAGAGTGAACTGGTAGAACTGCTGAGCTTTTTTCACTTCATGTAGAGTCGGATGCACACTACGATCTGGGAATATCAACCCATTGATACAGAACTGGCGATCATTAATCTCGTCACCAAAGTCACCTCCATAAGCCCAATATTGATTACCTTGCTCGTCGACCTTGGTCAGCCCTTGATCAACCCAATCCCAAATAAAACCACCTTGTAGGCGCGGATGATCGCGAAACGCCTGCCAATACTCGCTGAAGCTGCCTAAGCTATTTCCCATCGCATGCGCGTATTCACACAATATCAGCGGGCGTTGCTCATCAGGCAGCGCGATGGACTTTTTAATTCCAACTCTTGGCGTCACATGAGGTTGATGAGCAACGACAGGTAAATCCCAATCCACTCTGGCGTACATAGGGCAAATGATGTCAGTGGCGGCTGTCATTGCACCGCCTCCTTCATACTGAATAGGCCGTGACGGGTCCCGCTGCTTCACCCATTGATACATCGCATGATGGTTATGGCCTATCCCTGACTCATTGCCTAGCGACCAGATAATGATAGAGGGATGGTTTTTATCGCGTTCAACTAAGCGCGTTATTCTGCGCATATAAGCATTGAGCCACTCACTGTCATCGGATAGACGACACATAGGAAACTGACCATGAGTTTCGATATTGGCTTCATCGACCAGATACAGCCCATATTCATCACAGAGCTGATACCACATCGGATGATTGGGGTAATGGGCAGTGCGCACTGCATTAAAGTTGTTTTGCTTAAGCAATTTGATATCGCGAATCATATCTTCGCGCGTCATTACATGGCCAAGTTCTGGATGGTGCTCATGACGATTAACACCGCGAATCAGCAGCGGCTTACCATTAAGTTTAAGCTGGCCTTGGCTGATTTCTACCTGTCTAAAGCCGACATCATAGCTCTCACAATCCACCAGCGAGCCATGCTCGTCAATTAAACTGACGACCACTCGATACAGTGCTGGCGACTCTGCGCTCCATAGCTCTGGCGCTTGAATCGATAGACTGTGATTAACTTTATCGCACCAAGGCCCCTTCTCATCGGCAAACTCCAGACCTGCTTGAGAGCTCTGCTGAGAAACCATTTGCTGCTGGGCATCAAACAAGCTGACACATACCTGATAAGGGAGGTTCTTTTTCGATAGCGTCGTTACCACTTTTAGCTCAGCATCGCGATAAGCCTTATCTAGCTGCGTGACGACTTGGACATCTTTGATATGAATGGCAGGTTTCGTTAACAGGGTAACATCACGAAAGATACCGCTTAGCCACCACATATCTTGGTCTTCAAGGTATGAGCCGTCACTCCAACGCATCACCATTACTGTGAGTTGATTTTCGCCATCGATAAGAAAGTCTGACAGATCAAACTCCGCCGCAAGTCTTGAGTCTTGTGAGTAACCTACCCATTGGTCGTTACACCATAGATGGAAAGCACTATTTACCCCATCAAAGGTGACCGTTGTTTGCCCTTGCTGTGGCGAAAACAGGAACCGAGTTCGGTAAACACCCGTTGGATTATCTTCAGGAACTTTTGGTGGCGTATCCGCAAATGGATACTTTACGTTGGTGTAGATTGGCTTATCAAAGCCTTGCAGTTGCCAGTTACTCGGAACCGCTATTTGACTCCAGTTGCTGTCATCAAAACTCTTACTCACACATTCAGCCGGCACATTATCTGGTCTATCGAACAGCGCAAACTTCCACTGACCGTTCAAACTCAGTTGATTGCTTGAAGGCGTTTTATTCAATGCGTTTTGTTCGCTTGAATAAGCATGAAGAGGCGCGTGCGCAGGCATCACATTGTGGTGAACCACATGCTGATTTTCCCATTCGCGCGCCGCTATGACTTGGGTAAAAGTACTCATCACAGCACCCTTTAGATAAGAGGAAAAAGAGCGCCCCTTGTTGGTAAGGAAACGCTCAAGATTGACCACATCAATCTCATCTCGATTGATGCCCTCCTCTGCTTATCGCTGGCATGGTAAACGGGGAACGACAGCCACAAGCAAAGGAAGAACAGTTTGAGTTATTTGAAAGTACGCTTACTGACTTTATCCAGTTTGGCGAGAATCTTATCGATACGTTCTGGATGTACCATAAACTGCTGGAAGCCTTTCATCCCTTCTTTCGCCATTGCAGGATCCGTATCGCGATCATAAAACTGAGCTGTCCCTGATGCACTGTTAAGCATCTCGACACCTTTGTTCAGGAACGGATCATCTTTCACTTCCGCTTTATTGTTAGTTGGAATTTGCAGCATCATCTGATTGATCAATTGCTGATTTTCCTTACGCGCGACAAAAGCGAGGAACTTGCGAGCATCTTCTTTGTTTTTAGCTTTAGCGGGAATATGAATCGTATCCATTGGCGCATCTTCTGCTTTTGGAATCGAAGGATCGATAATTGGGAACTGGAAGAAACCCATTTTATCCCCCATCCCTTCAGGGAAGTTGGCGGTTAAGAAGTTACCCATTAAATACATTGCCGCCTGACCGTTATAAAGGAATGGCTGAGCTTCTTGCCAAGAGTATGAAGCGTGGTTTTCTAGGAAATAACCCGGCTCTACTAGCTGAGACCAATTTGCAAACGTCTTCTTAACCCGCTCATCTGTATATGGCACCTTGCCATCCATTAATTGAATATGGAAATCTAAGCCATTGGTGCGCATGTTGATGTAGTCAAACCAACCCGCAGCCGTCCACAGATATTTAGTACCAATAGTGAAAGGAGTAACACCATTCTCCTTCAATGTAGCTGAAGCTTTCAGCAATTCATCCCACGTTTTAGGTTCAGCAATACCGAATTTGTTAAAGATATCTTTACGGTAATAAATACCCCACTGATAATAAGTGTAAGGCACACCATACTGCTTATCACTGATCGTCATAGCGGGTTTGGCAGAAGCAAAGTCATCATACATACCCTGCTCTTTCCACACGTCGCTGACATCTTCGAATAGGCCTCTGTCCACAAAAGTTTTCATACGGTTACCAGCATACCAAAACACGACATCCGGCGGCGAAGTCACCAACCAGTTTCGAATGGTTGTCTTATAAGCCTCGTGATCATACAGATTGTACTTCACGGTAATATCTGGGTACTCCTGCTCAAATCGCTTAACGATTTCACCCCAAGCTTCTTTTGGTGCAGGATCCGATGCATCTGAGTTGATCACTAAGGTTCCCGCCCAAGAAGCGGTAGAAAGTGTTGCCCCGAGAATTGCGGAAGCAGCAAGATGTTTCACGTATTTCATATTCAGGTCCTTGTTAGTGAGCTTACGCTCATGGGTCCAATTGTTATATTTATTTACTGCATAAAAGAGCGAGCCAACCTTTGAGGGATAAAGTTGGCTTGCTATGAAAACTAACCTTTTGTCGCACCGAGTGTTAAACCAGCAATAAAGTGACGCTGCATGGTGAAGAACAGAACAACTGGTGGAATCGCCGCAACGATGGCGCCTGCAGACATCAGCTGCCACGACGCTAGCCACTGACCTTGCAGTGAACTTAAGCCTGCGGTGACAGGGCGTACTTCATCACTTTGAACGAGTACCAGCGCCCAAAAGAAATCATTCCAAATAAAGGTAAACACCAATACCGCTAAAGCAGCTAATGCTGGGCGAACTAATGGCAGTACGACATGCCAGAAGATTTTCCACTCTGTGACCCCTTCTACGCGTGCCGCTTCAATGAGAGCATCAGGAATACCAACAATAAAATTGCGCATAAATAGCGTGCAAAATCCAGCTTGGAAAGCGATATGGAAAAAGATCAGCGCCCAGTGGGTATCGTATAAACCAAAGCTAATGGTTAAGTCTCGTACCGGAATCATCAGAATTTGGAAAGGCACAAAATTACCCGCAATAAACATCGCGAAGATCCAGATATTGGCTTTAAAGTTGTACTTAGCTAGAGCGAAGCCCGCTAATGTCGACAAAGCTACTGCCCCCGCGACAGCTGGAAGCGTTATGAGAAGACTGTTGACCAAATACTGCCCCATCGCCGTCGAAGCAAACACTTGCGTATAGTTTTCTAGAAATTGAATCTCACTCGGCCAGCCCCAATAGTTACCTGTATTGATATCTTCCATGCCACGAATTGAAGTCATCATTACGGCAATCAATGGTAATAACCACATCACAATAGAAATGGGCAATGCCACACGGTAGCTAATGTTGGCAAAGCGTCCTGCTTTTTGAATCGGTTGTGGGTACATTATTTTTCACTCCTCAACATACGCCATAAGAAGTAAGCGATATACACATCCATGATGAGGAACAACACAACTGAAACCGCTGCGCCATAGCCCATTCGATAGTTAAAGATCGACTCTTCATACATTTGATAAGCCAGTACCGTCGAGCTACCCCAAGGTCCGCCCGCTGTCATGGTTGCGACTAAGTCAAAAGAACGCAGAGCGCCAATCACGGTCACAACGATGGCGATAAAGGTCGCCGGACGTAGTTGAGGGATCACCACGTACCAAAGCATGCGCCATTTTTTCGCCCCATCCAGGCGCGCGGCTTCAATCTGCTCTGGGTCGAGGTTGTTCAAACCTGTAAGGTACAAAATCATGCAGTAAGAGATTTGCGGCCACAGACCAGCGGCAATGATGCCGTAGGTAACGTAATCTTCATCGGCAAGAATCGAAATTGGCTCTACACTAAATGACCCCAGCACCATGTTAAACAGGCCAAACGACGGGTCGTAAAACCAAGCGAACACCAAACCGACCACCACTTGTGAAATAACAAAAGGGAAGAAGAAGAGTGATTTCACCACGCGGATTCCTTTTACCTGCTGGTTAAGGAACAAAGCGATAGCAAGACCGATTGGTGGGGCTAACATAAAGAAGACTAGCCACAAGGTATTGTTCTTAAGAGAGGTATAGAAAGCTTCAGAGTCAAACAGCTCGCGATAGTTATCTAAACCTACCCATACCTTCTCTCCTAGACCATCCCACTCATAAAAACTAAGCCAGATACTGTCTAGAATTGGATAGATGACATAAATAGCGAAAATCGCCATTGCTGGGGCTAAAAATAACCATGGTGAGAGCTTTGCGCTTACCCTTGCTTTGCGCCTTGCAGAAGGAAGACGATTTTCCGGGTATATCGTTTTCACAGATCGCTCCATTTTGTGTGACTCCTTGTCACATCTTCAGGTTTACAACCGCTTCAAACACTTTAGTAAAAGTAGAAGAAGGGTGACCAAAAGATGAAGTTATATCTAATCTACACTCATATACTAATAACTCTGGTGATTTAATACACAGTAACAAATCAGTTTTGTAAACGTTTCCACAAAATTGATCTATTTTCATGAAATAACCATGATCATGATCAACAATTCCTTAATGGCAGGTAACAAAAATATATCAAAGGCGTATGTTTTATAGACGAAGCGAAATTGACAGTGGTTGTTCACTCACTCTTCGCTCATCGAACGAGTTTTTTGCGCCATAAGGCAAGGAGTAGATATGGCTGACATCAGCTTAAAACAGGTCATCAAACGTTTTGGTGATGTGCAAACCATTCATGGTGTCGACCTAGAAATAGACAACGGTGAATTTGTCGTTTTTGTCGGTCCATCAGGTTGCGGAAAATCAACACTACTACGACTTGTTGCGGGCATTGAAGAGATCTCTGACGGCGAAATTCATATCGATAACCAGCTAGTGAACGATATTGATCCTGCCGAGCGAGGTGTTGCTATGGTATTCCAATCCTATGCCCTCTACCCACATATGACCGTAGAAGAGAACATGGGTTTTGGCTTGAAGATGAATGGTCACCCGAAAGAGCAGATCGAAAAACAAGTCCATAGCGCCGCGAAAACGTTGCAACTTGATCATCTACTAAAGCGTAAGCCAAAAGAGCTGTCTGGTGGTCAGCGCCAACGTGTTGCTATTGGTCGTGCCATTGTACGCAACCCGAAAGTGTTCCTATTTGATGAACCTTTGTCTAACCTTGATGCCGAATTGCGAGTTGATATGCGTTTGCAGATTGCCAAGCTGCATCAAGATCTGCAAAACACCATGATCTATGTGACTCACGATCAGGTTGAAGCCATGACGTTGGCAGATAAGATCGTGGTGCTGCGCGATGGGCGTGTTGAGCAAGTAGGTTCACCCCTTGAGCTTTACCATAACCCACAAAATGAATTTGTGGCGGGCTTTATTGGCTCACCTAAGATGAACTTCATCCCGACAAAAATTGAGTCTTCGAACGAGCAAGGATTGAAGCTTGTCAGCGAAGATGGTTCATTGTTTACACTGCCTCCAGTGCAGCAAGACCTAGCAGCGGGCGATACTCTTACTCTAGGTATTCGTCCTGAGCATTTGGAAATTGACCTCTCCGGTGACGTACACCTTAACTTCCAAAGTGAAGTCGTCGAGCGCTTGGGTAACAGTACATACATGTTCGGTCAATCATGTGGCGTCGATGGCTTCAAAGTTCACCTGCCCGGTGACCAAGAAGTGTCTAAGTTCCAACAAATGGAGCTAAGCTGCAAAGCTTCAGATTGCCACCTGTTTGATGCTAATGGCCTGCGAGTCGAATAAGCCGATCAAAGATGTCAAAGTGGCTGAGAGAACTTCAGCCACTAATTGACGACTGAGGCCACAACCCTTCTTATCCAAATGCTTTTCTCTTCATACTGATTCGCCTTTAAGAACAGTAAGCGAATATCGAAGTCAGGAATCTCTATTGGGCTCGAAATGGCTTGCAGATCATGGCTGTACATTTCCATCTCAGCAAAGCGTTTAGGCACAATACACAACAACTCTCGCCCGAGTAACAAACGTCGAATAGTCAGAAAGTTTCGCGAGGCTACCCCAACTCTGCGCTCATAACCTAACTTAGCGAGACGCTTATCAACCTGAGTTTGTAAGCTACCGTCTGGACTAACGAGCGCATGTTCATAGCCCACAAAGTCTTCAAGGCTCATCGGTTCATTCGTGGTCACGGAGCTAGGATCAAACAAACAGAGGTGTTGCTCGGTATAGAGATGCTCAGAGAGGAAACGACGGTTAAGGTTTTCAATGCTGCCAATCACGACATCTAGACCTTCACTCTCTGCAATCTCAACATAGTTGCTGCGGTTGACGTTAAAAAAGCTCACTTGCGAATTGGGTGACTGCTGCTTGATCGCATCATACAGGGCTGGGGCAAAAAGCTGCTCTGCATAATCAGTTAAACCTATTTTCCACACTCCCGAATAGCCATTGGCTGTGAAATGCTTCTTAACTAGCAAGTCGTTCTTGATACTGCCCAACAACCTGTCGATTGTCGGAGCTATCTCCTGAGCATGTTGCGTGGGCTCCATTCTCGCTCCAACCCTCTCAAACAGAGGATCATCAAACAGCACACGCATTCTTTGTAAGGTGTGGCTCATTGCCGACTGGCTAACAAAGCACTGCTCTGCCGCCGCGCTGACACTGTTGGTCTGAAACAAGGCTTGAAAAGCCACCAGCAAATTGAGGTCGACCCCTTTCCAATTAAACTCTTTCACTCACCCAATCCCATTTGATTCATAGTTTGTATTAAGACTATCAATTTGAATCATTTTAGTTCATTACGTACATTATTGGCACTATTTAAGGTCTCTTGACCTAGCAAAAGAGTAAACCTAACCATGCTGTCGATTTTTAAAACCTTCTTTATGCTTGGCTGGATTAGCTTTGGCGGTCCTGCAGCGCATATTGGCTATTTCAGAAATACCTTTGTTGAAAAGCTCAACTGGCTAGATGACAAAGAGTACGCGCAAATTGTTGCGCTGAGCCAGTTCTTACCCGGCCCAGGTTCGAGCCAAGTAGGCTTTGCCTTAGGTTACAAACGTGGTGGCCTTGGCGGTGCGTGTATGGCCTTTATCGGCTTTACCCTACCGTCTGTCATCATTATGTTGGCGCTCGCAGTGCTAAGTAGCCAACTCACTGAGGCGAGTGCGTTCCAAAACATCGTGCATGGTTTAAAACTGCTCGCGGTTGTAGTGGTTGCCGATGCCACTTGGGGAATGTACAAAAACTTCTGTAAAGAGAAGCTATCTGTCGCATTGTGTTTGATGACGGCTGTTGCGCTATTGCTTTTACCTGGTATTGCGACCCAAATGGGCGTGTTGATTGTTGCGGCCTTAATCGGCGTTAAATATCTTGGTAATGACGATGCGCAAAGCACCAGTAAGTTTGAGCCTTCTATTGCTCCTCTCGCTCTGTTTGTTGCTTTACTTGTTGGCCTACCGTTTGCGGCACAAGCATTGCCAGCACTTGGGTTATTCAATGACTTTTTCCAAGCGGGCAGTTTAGTCTTCGGTGGCGGTCATGTGGTTCTGCCACTGCTACAAAACATCGTTGGTGATCAGCTAAGCCAAGATGCTTTCCTTACCGGCTATGCAGCAGCGCAAGCGGTGCCTGGGCCTATGTTTACCTTTGCGACTTACATAGGTTACGAGTTGATGCCTTCAGCTCCGATTGCGGGTGCGTTGATAGCCACATTAGCGGTTTTCTTACCGGGCTTCTTGTTGCTACTTGGGGTACTAAAGAACTGGCAATCACTGGCTCAAAATCACAAGGTCTCTGGCGCTGTCAACGGAGTGAATGCTGCGGTCGTTGGTTTGCTGGTCGCTGCGCTATACCAACCGGTATTTACTAGCGCAGTAATCAATCCACTTGATATCTCGCTCGTTCTGGTCGGTTTCTATTTACTCAAGCAACAGAAGCTGCCGATTGTTTGGATGGTCGCCTTCTTTATGCTAGCGGGCTTAGCAACGGGCTACATCGCCTAACTAGAAGGTAGGTAGAAATTAACAAGGGAGAGCCAGCGCTCTCCCTTTTTTATCACTCGTGTTTTATTGCTCTTGTTTAATTTTCTCTTCCCTAACCATAGCCAGAGCTTTTTCTAAATTCTCATTCGCGACTTTGTAGTAAGTCGATTTGGTATTAATTGCTTGCTGAAGATAAGGGATCGCCTTATCGGGTTTGCCTTGCAGAGTGAGAAAGTATCCGACGTTGTTTAGCGCTTCAGATTTATCCATATGCTGTGAGAAAACATTGAGCGCGCGATTAATCTCCCCTTTCGCTAGATAAATCAGTGCTAGGTTATTGAGCGCTTTTTCGTTATCGGGATCAATATCGAGCGCCTGCAATACGAAGCGCTGCGCCTTACGATAATCTCCAGACATATAGAATGAATAGCCGACATTGGTGAGAGTTTTGACCGATTCTGGCTCAATGCTTAAAGCCTGTTTGTAAAACGCCTGTGCTAACTCGTGCTGCTTATCTAAATCTGCCGCTACTCCTAACCCCATAAATGCGTACTCAGGTGAATGCTGGTCAACCTTAAGATTGGTAACAGATTTCACCGTCACTAGATCTTCACTTTCTAGCGTCTCAGCGTTATTGAACCTTAACTGGTCAGCATTGACCGCACGTAGGAAGTAACTGCGACCTTGCTCAATATCACCATTGCGACTATAAAGAATGCCCAGTTGTTCAAGGACTTTGATGTTGTTGGGATTCTCTTCGATAGCAATCAAGTAGGCCTTTTCTGCCAACGCTAAGTTGTTTCGCGACTGATGAATACGGCCAATATTAAACAGCGCTCTATCTCTGAATTGCCCGTTTTCAAACGCCAGCGAGCGAATATACTCATACAAGGCGAGATCAGAGTTGCCCGAACTCAAGGCAATATCACCGCGCTGAATCGCCTCCTTTTCTGTTTTCGGTGGTTCCTCTAATGAAAGCGTATCTATGGGCCGTCCGTCATACAGAGAGGTATCAAGAGATGGCTCCTTGCTCGCACACGCTGAAAGCAACACAATGCTAGCTAACAGTATTAAATAACGTAATCCATTCATAACGAGTCCTTAATTCCCTAAAGTCGAAGTTAACGACAGCATTGAAGGGCCTATTGCGACAATAAAGAAGCAAGGCCAGATGAAAATTAGAAGCGGGAATATCATTTTAGTCGGTATTTTAGCCGCAATCTCTTCCACCTCTTGATTGCGCTTATCACGGAAGTCTTCCGTATATTCACGCAAAGTTTGCGACAAGCTACCACCAATTCGAGAAGCATGAGACAACATGGTAACAAGACCCGCAATCTCTTTTACCCCAGTGCGTTCGACCAACTCACTAAAGGCGTCAGACATCTCTACACCCGCTTTAATTTTTGCACAGACCGTATCAAGCTCATCAGCAAAATCAGGGTGAGAGATCATTAGCTCATCAGCCACTCGACGCAATGCCGCACCAAACCCTAAACCGGACTCTGTACAAACCACCAGCAGGTCTAGTGCATCGGGCACCCCACCACGAATCAGAGACTGGCGTTTATCCACCATATAGTTGAGCGCGATATTAGGTGTATATAAACCAATAGCGACACTGACTATCATCAACAGGTTTAGCTGTGTAACTTCCGGCAAGAAAAAGTAAAGAAATGCGGCAACCGCTAAACCAAAAATGATTGATATACCCTTGAAAGCATAAAATATGGTAATCGCACTCGCATCATGGTAACCAGCATGCATTAATTTACTTCGAATACTCTCACTTTCCTTACTATTGGCAGGCTGCATTACTGGTGCCAATGATTCCAAAGTATTATCTAAACGACGACTCTTCTTGAGTTTTTCACTTCCTGTACTTTTGCGGATCTCTTCTAATTTTTGAGCGATGGGTGACTTAGAACCCAATAAGAGCAAAAAAAGAGTAAAGATGATCACCACTGTCGCAATGAGTATGAAAACTAAAAAAACAGTTTGTTCGTCTATTTGAAAAGCATTGAGTTGATTAATGAGGTCTTCCATAACTACACCTCAAAGTTGATTATTTTTCTTATCCACATCGAGCCAATAAATAGACTCACTATGCCACCACTCACTAAATCTAACCCTCGAGGATCTCTGTAAAGTGGTTCTACATACTCAGGATTTATGAACGACATGAAAACAAACAAAATAAAGGGGGAAAGGACAAGTATCCATGCTGATAAACGACTTTCAGCCGACAAAGTTTTAATCTTACGCTGTAGCTTGAAACGAGAACGTAGCACCTTAGACACTTTCTCTAAGTTCTCAGAAAGGTTCCCTCCCGTTTCCTTTTGCAGAAGTACGGCACTAGAAAAAGCGAGCATGGAAACAGTGGGGGTACGCTCTGCCATTTGCATGATAGCCATCCGCATATCGTAACCATAATTGAGTAAGTTAAAGGTGTTTTTAAACTCTACTCCGATGGGTGCTGGCATTTCGTTACCAACCTCGTTGAATGCCTGAGTGACTGGCTGGCCGGCCTGAAGCATTCGGCGCATAATATCGAGCGCTTCAGGAAGCTGCTCCTCGAATGCCGCTAATCGATCTGAAATCTTTTTATTCAACCAGAAGTAGAGTATGAACCAAATACCAACGGCGGCGACAAGCCCAACGTAAATCGGTTGCTTGAATATTAAGGTCGTGACGAAGACTATCGTCGAAAATAAAAAAGTAACAGTAAGTGTTTGAGTAAGACTCCAGTCGTAACCTGACAGCTCTATCATTTTCTTTAAGGAAGAGAAAGTTTCAATTTTAACCAGTTTTCTATCAAGCGGAGTTAAGCTTTTAACGTAGTGCTCTTGTAACAAAGAGCGAGCTTCTTCATCGAGGCCAGCTTGAGATTCTTTCAGTCGCTGAGACAATTCTTTGTGCTTGGCTTTGCTACCAGCAGCAGGAAGTATCAATGCTTGTGAAATAAACACTACTGCAAAGAATAGTAATATAAAGAATAACGTCGCATCCTGCTGCATAACGCCCCCTTATAAGAATGTCTCATTAAAAATGTCGAACGGAAGGTGCATGCCTTTTTTCGATAACTGGTCATGACACTGAGGGACGACTCCAGTCGCCGTGTAATAACCTCGAACATTACCTTCTTCATCCATCCCTTGGCGATTGAAGCGGAACAGTTCCGACATGGTAATAATCTCGCCTTCCATGCCATTTATTTCACAGATACTCACCATGCGCCGCTTACCATCTTCCTGACGCTCCATTTGAACCACCAAGTGAATCGCTGAGGCAATCTGCGAACGTAAGTTCTTGGCTGACATGTTCCAACCTGCCATGGCAAACATGTTTTCAACCCTTGAAAGTGCGTCCCGCGGCGTATTGGCGTGAATGGTGGCTAATGAGCCATCGTGACCAGTATTCATTGCCGCGAGCATATCGACCGCTTCAGCGCCACGCACCTCCCCAAGCACAATACGGTCTGGTCGCATACGCAGTGAGTTTTTAACTAAATCTCGCTGAGTAATTTCCCCTTTGCCTTCAAGGTTGGCTGGGCGAGTCTCTAAACGAACAACGTGAGGCTGTTGCAACTGAAGCTCAGCCGAGTCTTCAATCGTCACGATGCGGTCATCTGACGGGATAAAGTTGGAAAAGATATTTAAAGTGGTGGTTTTACCCGAGCCCGTACCGCCTGAAATTAACACGTTCAAAGCACCGTTCACCGCCGCTTCGACAAATTGAGCCATCTCTGGAGAAAGCGAGTTGAATTCAAGCAAGTTATCCATGTTGAGTTTTTCCACCGCGAAGCGACGAATTGAGACGGATGAGCCATCTAACGCTAACGGGGGAATAATCGCATTAACACGTGAACCGTCAGTCAAACGCGCATCAACCATAGGAGATGCTTCATCAATACGACGACCCACTTGGCTAACAATACGGTCGATAATATTGCGCAAGTGCCGTTCATCAAGAAATGTATAAGGAGTGAGCTCAAGCTTACCGCGTCTTTCAACAAATACATGCTTAGGACCATTGACCAAAATATCAGACACGGTCGCATCGTGAAGTAACGGCTCCAAAGGCCCAAGACCAAACACTTCATCTTCAATCTGTTGAATCACACGTTTACGCCCTTCCGCACTCAACGCATGTGTCTGGTCCTCAGCCATCAACTGAACGATGGCATCATGTAGATCCGCTTTTGCTCTTTCTGGCTCTAAACTTGCCAAAAGTCCAAGGTCTAAGGTCTCAAGCAATCTTTGGTGGTAATAACGCTTTACTTCCTGCTCAAGCGTCAATTGCTTACGAGTCTCTTCTATGACCTTTTCTTTGGCTTCTGTCTCTAACATTTTCTGTTCTTTGAAAGAGTTAGATGAAGAAGAACTGGCTGCTGCATGTACATTTGAATCTGACGTCTTCGATAAATTTTCTTGCTGTTGCTCTACTGCATTCACTTTTTCTTGCAACTCAGGATTCAAATTTTTTCTTTTAAAAAACATAATCGCTCTCTGTCACTGGAAGTGAAAAGTTATGAGAATAACCGCTTAAACCAACCTTTTTTCTCTTCAGGCTGTGGAGAAATGGACTCAACAAAACGGCTAATTGATTTAGAAATCGAACTGCTTTTTTTGGCTTCAATAAATGGGCGACCTAAATTGGCACTCTCTAATGCCACTTTAAAATCATTCGGAACGACATGAAGCGAGATATCGCCGATCGTTCCTTGAATATCTTTAAGGCGAATGGATTGACGCTTCTCATAGCGGTTAATCACAATTTCTAATTGATCCTTGCTGATGCCGAATTCAAACGACAATAGCTTGATCATTTGCGTGGTATTTTTAATCGCGACTAAGTTTTGTTGTGCTATCAGGTAAACTTTGGTCGCAGGTGCCAACACGGGAGCAAATAGACGATCTAACCCTCGTGAAAGATCGACAATCACATACGGGTAATGCTCTCGCAGTAAGGGCATGAGCTTATTTAAGTACTTGGCTTTCTCGTAGTTTTCGTGGCTGTTTTCACGCTTAAACGACAAAATATGCAAGCCACTGGAGTGCTTAGTGACAAATGTACTCAGGGAAACTTCATCAAGATCAGACACATTCGCTAACGCATCCGTCATGCTGTAAGAAGGATTAATACTCAAATAGTCATTCACCACACCAAACTGAAGATCTAAGTCGAGCAATAACACTTTTTCAGGGTTTTGATTAGCCATCTTTATTGCAGAGTTGAGAGCAATGGTTGAAGCTCCTGATCCCCCTTTGGTGTTCATAAACACCAGCAATTCCCCCAAATTGCGACTAGCAACTTTTTCTTCTGCAACGTTTTTAAGTAGCGGAATGAGTTCTTCAATCTGCGCCGTATTCGAAACAAAATCTGCCGCACCAATGCGCAAAGAGATCTTTAGTGCGCCATTGTCATTCTCATTACCAAACACAATCAATGATGCTTCGTGGTTATCTGAGTTAGATTCGGGGGCTTCGTAGTTCTGTAGCTCAACGATTTTCTGCGCCCAATTAGGGCCTGTTTCTACGAAGATTAAGTCTGGCGGTGAAAAGTGGGCCAAATTAGCAACGACTAGCCCGTGAAAAGAGATCATTTCGTAGCTAATGCTTTGGCATTTAGATAGCTCGTGACTGATATGCAAATGAAAAGAGTCAGACGAGTAAAACACCCAAATCGTAAGATTGGTTTTTAGTCTTAGCGGAGCACTTCCATTTGGCGTTATCTTCACAGCCTCTCCCATATTTGCCTCCTAGCAATCTGAACTACTACTGCTGCCATCCGATGTTCGATGATGACCTAAGTTTTCTCTCGGTCGAATCGTTTCAAACTCAGGCACAGCCAACAACCCTGTTAAGTTGACGAAACTCAATAACCCTGTGTACTGATAATTAAAATTCACCACTCTAGCTCTTACATAACTAATTGTAGGAAACACATCATCATCTGTCAGAGTTCCGGTAACAACATTTCCAGAGTCATCCAGATAATCGATAACAATGTTAGCCGTCGTTAACCCTCCCGGCGCATACGCAGGAAGAACTAAAGCAGGAATATCATTACGATCTTCCACGCGGCATACTGCTGCTAATCTTGCTGCAACTCTAGTCACGTCGTTGATGACCTGTAAGGAATATACATACCGCCCAATCTCTATTACCGAAAAAATAACCAACAGAAGCGCTGTCGATATCATGGTAAACTCTATAATGCTAATACCGGCTTGCCGCTTCATGGTGCTGTCCTCATCATTGCTGAGGAATTCAGTGGTACAGTAAAATTAAAGTCGGTATCAAATGCCGTCATCATCGGGGTATATTCATGAGAAATGGTAATAGTGACATAGCCATTGCTGTGGCTTACCGCCACATCTGAAGTAGAGACACCTTCAACCATAGGGGTAGAACCGTCTCCCACTGATGAGTGACCATAAACCACAATGTTTTTGATCTCACTGATGTCAGCGATTTGATCATAGCTTGCTGAACCCGCAATATCGGTCGTGGCATATCTAATGCCGTTTTGCGCCATTTTATTTAGAGTGTTGTAACGAATAAGAGCGTTACCAAATTCAGTAATGGCCATCATTACAAGTAACAAAACTGGTATGGAGATAATCATCTCAACAGCAGCTAGCCCACGCTGCTTTTTACATACTGGAGTTAAGCGATTCATGACTCACCTCCATTAGGGTCTTTGTAAAGCACAATTCGATAAGGACCATCACTATCTGAATTTTGCCCTGGAGGCCCACTCAACACTGAGCAATCTTCAATGAATTCGCCATAGACAGGGTCTTTGCTGCCATTGCTAGTCGGTGCTTGCTGCAGTAAAAAGAAACATGCTAGAGCGGTCACATCGAAGCTCGTTGTCCCTCCTTTAGCCCCAGTACAGTCAACAACAGGAAGAACTAAAACTCTGCGGTTAACTTGCCCCCCCGATGAAATTCGGCAATCACTGTCTCCTGTACAGTCAGGTAAAGCACTGAGGTAATCACTATATCCCCATGGTTGACCACCAGCACCACTGGTGTCTTCATAGGTAACATTACCGTCGTTGTCGGTTGTCGGTGAGGTATCAGGCTCACGCACGTAGACATCCGAAGGGTAATCATCTGCGGACAAACCTCCACCACTGTATGAGCCAAAACGTGTATTGAGCCCCTGCCCGACAGGACCGACTGTATTACCTGGTTTAGTCGTGACCGTACTGCCAACACCAATTGAACCGTGGGTGGCCTGATATTGCTCAACGGGTTCAGGGTCTCCCGCTAAAGCCTCACGGACAGTAGACGCCCCGGAACCAAAGTCGAGCAATTGATAGTTCCCTGGCCCCATATCACTGTTTTTATGATCGGAGACTTTAATTGGATAGATTTCACCTGGGTTATAGCCATTGGTTCCACCATCTTCACCTTCACAGACAGCAATTGGCACAATATTAGTGGTAGAGCCAACCGAAGGGCTTGGCCCTGCGACAGCGGAAGAGTCTAAGTTCTTATCAACGCTAAAAACGTGAGCAAAAAAGTTATCTAGCTCGAAACCTGTAACGGACACTCGAACAAATGTGTCTTCTGCTGCGTTAAAACTGCCATCAGGAAACACACCCGCATCATTGGAGTACTGTACTGCTATTGTGGCAGTAGAAAAGTCCATTTCATCATTACCAGTAGCGTTGGCGACATTGGTCAGCGTCGTATTGGCTGCGGCTGTTGCTTCAGCTGTCGTTCCACCGTTATCAATGACGATTGCTGCTGCAAGCGCCGCGGCATCAAGACTGTTTTGCAGTCGAGTTTTATTGAGCATTGCATGGTTTACATCAATAGATAATGCTGCAACGCCTATTAGCGACAACATTGCAGCTGTCACAAGTACTAATGCTAAGCCTTTTTGCTTACTCGCTCTCCGAGTGTTTGTTCGCCGACACATAGCTGGATCCTTAGAGGCTAATCCGAGCCTCCTTCTAAGAATTGACTCTCAGTACCTTTCAGCTCAGTCCCTTTTTTACCGGTATAAACTTGATAAGCACCTTCCATTCGTTCACCACTACCTGACGGAATAACCCCTAAATTGTCCTGAGTTGCATTAGGGTTGTACGTTTGTTCTGTTTTCAATTTCGCCACATGGGCTCCCAACCGCTCTGCATTATTGACACACCCAAAGAGCAGCAGAGATAGAAAAATCACACCTGTAATTACTTTCGTATGTTTCATATTGCCCCCTATAGACTGTGCCCAAATGTGCCTTCCGTACCACCTTTGGTATGGTCAACATATTCTGGCTCAGTGGTATCGTTTGGCTTAGCCGTGTTCGCAGGAGCTAAATAAGCACCACGCCCAAGTAAGTAATATTCAAAGTCATTTGGTTCAACAAATGAATCGGTCGGAAGAGTTACACGACGGCGGTCCACAGGTTTGGCTAATCGCGGAGTGACCAGAATAACTAATTCAGTTTCACCCGAAATATATTCCTGACTATTGAACATCTGACCAAGGATAGGGATATCACTAAAGCCCGGCATTTCATTAACGATGTCACGAACGTTTTCACTAATTAAGCCTGCAATACCGATTGTCTGACCATCGGCCATTTCCAATGTCGAAGATGCGCTGCGGCGAGTAATGGGTGGGATAATATAGGTGCTGTTAGTAAAGTTAGGGTCTAATACCAAAGATGACGTATTGGCGATTTCACTCACATCAATCGCCAAGTTAAGATTAATTTTCTGATCACTTAACACCGTGGGGATAAACTTAAGACCAACGCCATACTCCTTATACGCAATGGTAATTCCATCCTTATCAGGTACCGGTATTGGGAACTCACCACCTGCTAAGAATTCAGCTTTAGCACCACTGAGCGCGGTTAGATTCGGCTCTGCCAAGACCTTGGCTGTTCCATTTTGCTTCGCGATATCCAACGCGAATGAGAAGAGGGTATTGCTATCAATAAATGAGCCCAACAAACCTGTCGTATCTATAGTAGGTGCGTTAAATACAGGTGTCACAGAGCCTGGACTTCCTGGTAATGTCGGTAGGGAACCGCCTGCTGACGTTCCTCCCCAAGAAAAATTGCCGCTTTGCTGCAAAAACTGAAAGTTTGCATCGAATTTGCGCACTAAACTTCTTTGCACTTCAGCGACTGTGACTTCAAGTAGCACTTGCTGCGCACCACCTATTGTCATTAAATTGATCACTCCAGTTTGAGCTGTTTGCTCACTCAGAGACTCTTTCGCTTCATCAGCCTCTTGCCCTACAGCGTAAGTCTCTGCGACTCGCAATGCGATATTCATTGCCGCTTGGTTACTGATTTGCCCACTTAGGATCAAACGATTCTGAGCACTGTGAACTTCGATCTGTTCATTAGGTAAAAACTCAAATAATTTGGCTTTTAGGCTATTTAAGTCATGGGTGACTTCAATATTGATCGATTCAATCAACTGGCCTCGACTGTCCCAAGCCATCAAGTTGGTTGAGCCTAGTTTTTTACCAATTAAGAACACTTCGTTTGATTTAAGCATCACAATATCAAGCACTTCTGGGTCGCCTAAAGAAACGCGTTTTGCTTTACCCGCTAAAGTGACATGAGTTGATTTATGATGTGGCACCTTAACCACTTTTCCCGATTGAGTCGCGCTATGTACATGTAACGTACTCAATAAAAAAACACTTATTAGTATGATTATCTTACGCATAGCTCACCTCAATCCTTGACTCTGATGTTGCTTTTCTCTGTGCCTTTAAGGATGGTGACACTTGGTGCAACATATCTTTTAACAGGCTTCTCCTCTTCGTGAGGATTGCGAAGGGCGAGTTGAATATCTCCCTTACTTTGCGCTGATAAAAGCTTCTCAGCTTCTCTTGGTGACACTTCTAAAGTCACTGCTCTAACAATAATGGGTTTGTTTTCTTTAGTTCTGGCGGTTTGGTCTACCGCTAATACTCTAATGTCTTTTAAAACAGTTAAAGTCGTTGCTGATGTCGCGCTATAGCTAATGGTATTCAGCACATCAACTCTGTTGCCGGGTAATAAAAAGCCCGCAACACCAATAACATCATTCACTCGTATAGTTACCGCTCGCTTGTTCTCAGGAATTAATGCGGCCAGCGTAGAGCCCTCGCCAGAATTTGCGAGTCTGTTTCGACTCACGATTTCGCCTGGGTAAATTGTAGTTGCTACTACTTGACCGAGTAACTCTTCTTCAACCATAAACTGAGACTCATCACGCCATGCAACTTCAAGTAGCTTAGAACTAATATGCTGCTCTTCAATAACGCTACCTGACGCAATTTCTTGTGCTGCGACAATCACGGGCTCACGCTCTACCACTTCAACTTCGGTTTGTGGTGTTAGTTGCCGATCCATCCACTGCTTGGCAAAAAAAACCGCTCCAAGTCCGAATGCGATAGAGAGTAAAAATAGTAAAATCACTTGGTTTCGACTCATCGAGCACCTCCTCCTTTGCCATCAGCAGTAAAATAGACTTCCCATGCGCGGCAGACAATCTCAGAGGTAATGACCGGGGCAACTTCTTCGAACACTATAATATCTCGGCTGATACCTACTAAATCCTTTGGAATACAAGGATAAAAGCCAACGCTATGCTGACGATGTAACTCTAAAAGTGATGGTATACAGTCCTCAGCAAGCTCTAGCTGACGACCTTGAGAAAACTGGTCCCACAATTGGCGATACTCTGTTTCCAATAAAGGGCCAAACTGAATTTTGTAGCCTAATCGACGTAAAAAAGCGGGGTCACTGATCTTTTCCGGATCTAAGTTCGTAGAAAAGGCCAGAGTTAAAATAAACGGGATGGTGATTTGCTGACCATTTGGCAGAGATAGATAATCGTAGAAGTACTCCATCGGTACTATCCAGCGGTTAAGCAATGTAGCAACAGGCATAGTTTGACGACCCAAGTCATCAATGATGAAAATGCCATTATTTGCCATCATTTGGAGAGGAGCCATCCAAACTCGGTTGTGCTCACTGTGGTTGACCTCTAGCATATCCATGGTCAGCTCACCACCAACTTGGATACTGGGTCGCTCACATAGGCACCATCGACGGTCAAACTGTTCTTTAAATGTTATGGACTGATTTTCAGCACTTCTAACCCGTTTGTGGTGCTGAGGCGAAAATACTTTGATGATGTTTCCCGCTGCATAGACAGCATAAGGAACGTAGACAGATGTATTAAGAGAATTCAGTAAACGAGTCGCAACAAACGTTTTACCAGTACCTGCATCGCCATAAAGAAGCAGCGCTCTACCCGAGTTTATTGCCGGACCTAAAACACCAGTCATTCGCTCGGCACCAAGTACTTCCTCTAAGGCATAAGTGACATCTTTGCGATTGACCATTTTTGCTCTTACGTCCTGAGACTTAACCATCGCATCGTAACTAGTTAAAGAAACCGGTACGGGACCTAGATAAGCATCTTTGGCAAAGGCAGTATCCGCTTCCTGCATACCTTGTTCTGAGAGACCATACCGTATGTTGCCAGCAGAAGATGCAGCGAAGCCAGAACCTTGTGCTTGATATACTTCTACCTGGGATTTAGCTCTCAGGTCACTGAGCATCTCTTCAATCATGTGGCTATTAATACACATCAACTTAGTCAACTGAAGAATGTCAGACTTTGGATACGCAGCAAGATGTTTAAGAAGAAGATTTTCGACAACAGCTTTAGGTAATTCCAAAGCATCAAAAGATACAGGCACAGAGGGTGCGGGGGCTTGGGGCGTAAGTTCGACCCTATGTTTTATTTGAACCGTCGACTGAACCATAGAGACTCCTTGTCTCTTGAAGGTAAGTACTCAAAAATACTGGGACATAGCAACTCCAACTACAACGACTGGAGCAAATGGCATTCTATAATGCTCTTCCATGCTTCTTTTCTCACCTAGAGCTTTAGTAGAAGAAACGCCATACAACGCAAAGATCGAGTATTTCTTTATTAGTACTTTAGTTTGTTCTGGGCTTTGTGCCATTCTCTGAAGTGCGTACAATAACCCTATCATTACGCTAGAAACTGCAATCCAAAACACAGCATTTAACGTGTGTTCGCTACCTAACCAAAAGCCGACCACTCCCATTAGTTTTACATCCCCAGGAGCCATAACTTTTAATAAGTAAAGAATCAAGGCGCATATAAAACAAGTAATACCACTAAATAAAGACCATGCTAAAAGAGAAAAATCGCCGACAACGAAAGCATTGTTTATGAAAACAATAGCAATAATCGTTAATAAAAAAGTATTAGGAATTCTATGTTCTTTGGCATCAGAAACGGCTACTGCAAATAAGACGACCCAAACTAATACATCCATTTAACCGCTCCGTAATAAGACTTTGTTATTAGTTAAATATAGTCGCAAATTCGGCAGTTAGTATTCCTCTAAACGCAACAAATAAACCAGCAAAGCCCACAACTATCAGACCAGCCCCCACTACATATTCAACAACGGTAAGTCCTTCTTCATCCTTTAAAAAATCTGATACAGACACAAAAACCTCCTTATTTCACCTAGTACAAAAGACCCATAGTGAGTTCACTATGGGTCATAAACTATCGATTGAGAGGTGATACTTTTACCTTATACTCTCGGCTATTCATCAGCAAATACATTGCCCAGCTCAGTTTCTAGGGTTGTACTGAATGTGCCAAAAATACCCGCTAATCCTGCAACGAGTAGACCTGCACCTACAACGTACTCAACAACTGTCAAACCTTCTTCGTCTTTCATAAATGCTGTGATGTTTTTAATAAGCTTGCTCATGATATGTCTCCTTCCAAAGTTCATTAAGCTGTAGCGCTTATTGATAATTTAGAGTTATTCGAAGATAAGAGTTAGGATTATTTTGTCCATCTTTGGTATTTTTTTGCTCAACCTTCGAATACGATCTGGACTTTTTTGTCCTATTAAGCGCACAAATTTAGCCATTAAAACAATTACTCTAAATAATTTTATTACTACAAATAAATGATTAAAAAAGAAATAATCAACAATCTAAGCTAAAATTATAAAAACACTGTAAACATTACTTTATTTCTCACTTTTGATACTTGACAAAATTCTGACGAGAACAAAGTGTGACAATGATCTATTAAAATAATCATATAAGTTTGTTAAAGCTCAATAGCGCAGTTGGTCAACCTCATAATCTCATACTAAGCTCAACCTTATAGTTCCTCATTATTCTAATTAAGATGACTAAGGACTGCATACAGTGGAAGTACTACACAAAGGCTACTGGCTCGGAAAATCAGTCACTTATATCGAAAAAGATCTGGTAAGAGATTTAGAAAGACATTTTCACATTCTAGATTATGGTTATGATGTATCAGTACTGAGTGAGCCCGATATACATTTCTGCTTTTTTTATTTTGAAGAGCCCTTTGCTTCTTTACTGCATACTGCGGTTAAGCTTTGCCAAAACTTAGATAAACACTTAATTGTTATCTGCAATGAAGAACTTCCAGAAGAAATTGGTCAGTTGGATGTGATATTTTCTTCCTTCTCTATAAATAATGATGACGTAAGGTTATGGTCTGATGAGCTGAATAAGCAGGTTTATTATCAGTTTACGAAACATCAAGAAATTCTTGATATACATAAATTAGTTGAGAAACAATCTCAAAAACATATCAGTAAAGACCTCGTTGAAATGCTGAGATATATAGAGAAAAACTTATCTAGAACAATAAGAGAAGAAGATGTCGCCGAATATTGCCATTATTCAGTCACTTACTTTTCTAAGTTTTTTCATAAAACCATCGGGGTGAGTTTTCGCGATTACCTAACCTTAAAAAGAATCAATCTTGCCAAGCACCTTCTCACCAACGACCGCAAAGAAAAGATTTCCTTTATCGCCTTCCAATGTGGTTACAACGACGTCTCCTACTTTTCTCGTATCTTTAAAAAGAAGACTGGAATCAGCCCGGCTATCTACCGTCAACTACACTAGTAGTAGATAACGAGGAAGTCTCCCATTCGGACGACTTATGCATATTGAGCGCGTTTACGTATATTGTTCACAAGATGCACGAAAACTCGCGACTTGCACTTTCCTCCGCTTAGACTAACATGCTAGAGTTAACAATCTATTAACAATAAAAATATAAACATAACTTTGCAAATAACATGGAGTTAGAGAATGATTCAGCCTAACGAGTTAAGCAAACCAACCTGTGCTCTCCCACCACCAAACGAGATGATCCTAAAATGGGCTGAGGAACGCCCAAACGAGGTTTATCTCAAGCAAACCATCAATCGAAAGTTTGTTGAATATACCTATGCTGAAGTCGCCGATCAGGCATTGAAGCTAGTAAGTGCGTTAAACGATCTTGGCGTTCAACCTCGCGATAAAGTCGCCTTAGTCTCAAAAAACTGTGCCGAATGGTTTATTTGTGATTTAGCGATGATGCTTGGTGATTTTGTAAGTGTCCCTATCTTCCCTACTGCGGGGGCGGATACGATCGAATACTGTTTAACGCATAGTGAAAGTAAAGTATTGATTGGCGGTAAGTTAGATGACGCTGCAGCGACTCAGCAAGTGATCGACTCAAAGCCTGATGTCATTACTATCTCACTACCTTATGATACTGCGCCAAAATGTAAATATCAGTTCAAAGAGTTAATTGCTTCAGCTCAGCCTAGTGAGACTCGTCCAGAACATTATGATGATAAGTTAATGTCATTGGTATACACCTCTGGTACTTCTGGTCTACCTAAAGGCGCAATGCTGACTTACGGCGCATTCAGTTGGTCAGTTCAACAGCTTATTAATCATATCGGTATCCAAGAAAACGATCGCTTGTTCTCTTATCTGCCGTTAGCACACATCACTGAACGCGTTTACATCTTTGGTTCATCGATTATGGGTGGCGTTCAAACCGCCTTCCCTGAGTCTTTAGATACCTTTATCGAAGACGTGAAAATGCAGCGCCCAACGCTGTTTATCTCAGTTCCTCGCCTATGGACTCTGTTCCAGCAACGTATTCAAGACAAGCTACCGCAGAAAAAACTCAACATTCTTCTTAAGATACCGTTTGTAAACTCTCTGATTAAGAAGAAACTCGCAGAAGGCTTGGGATTAGATCAAGCACGTGTACTCGGCTGTGGTTCTGCGCCAGTTTCACCTGCTCTACTTGAGTGGTATCACAGCGTTGGTCTACATATCACCGAAGCATGGGGCATGACAGAGTCGTTTGCCTACAGTACGCTCAACTACCCATTCCGCGCAGACAAAATAGGTAGTGTCGGTAATGCAGGACCCGGTATTGAACTTAAGATTGCCGAAGATGAGGAGATCATGGTTCGCGGTAAAGGCTTGTTCTCTGGCTACTACAAGAATGATATTGCAACGCAAGAGTCATTCAATGCTGAAGGCTGGCTACATACAGGCGACATCGGCTTTATTGATAGTGAAGGCTATCTAACGATTCAAGGTCGTAAGAAAGATACCTTTAAGACAGCTAAAGGTAAATTTGTTGCCCCTGTGCCAATCGAGAAAAAGCTGTTTGAATACAGTCGAGTCGAAATGATGTGTTTGATTGGGCTTGGTCTGCCAGCACCCATTCTTCTCGTAGTTCCGCATGACTTCCCGAACTTCGATAAAGAGCGTTATGAGAGAACAACCAAAAAGGTCATTGCGAGAATGAACGCCGACCTTGAATCTCACGAGCAGATCAAAGGCGTGCTAATGATCAAAGACCCGTGGAGTATCGAGAATGGTATCTTGACGCCAACGCTTAAGATCAAACGTCATGTTCTAGAACAAAAATACCACGACATTGGTCATAACTGGCCAAAAGGACAACTCGTGGTGTGGGAAGATTAATCTTCACTAACTCAATCCAAAGGAGAGCATACGCTCTCCTTTTGCTTTTGTTACTAAACCGATTATGATGCCAATTCATTCGGACCAAACATAGGAAGTGGATATGGATGCAAGGCTGCATCACTTACCGGGTTTACGCTATTTTGAGGTGGCTGCGAGATTAAACAGCTATAGTCGCGCTGCCGAAGAGCTATTTATTAGCCAAGCGGCTGTCAGTCAGAAGATTCGTCAGCTAGAAGACGGCTTAGGCTGTAAACTGTTTGTCCGTGAAGGCAGGGAAATGCGTTTAACAGAACAAGGGAAAATCTTGTTTAAACATGTCTCCCAAGGTTTTGAAAACATCATCAGTGGCCTCAATCAAATCCAAAGTGAACCGGTAGAAGGCTTGCTGTGTGTCAGCTCTACCCCTTCGTTTGCTTCGCGTTGGCTACTGCCGAGACTGTGGAAATTTTCTACTCAGCACCCAAACATCCCGATTCGCATCATCACCAGTTGTGATGCCCCAAACCTCAAGCAAGGCGACGCTGACCTTGCGGTATGGCAGGGGGAAGAACTCGATATCAACAATGACCAAAAGCTGCATAAAGAGTTTCTATTTGAGGAAACCATCTATCCCTTCTGCTCACCCAATTTAGCAAAAACTATCCAACTTACTAGCCCTGAACAGTTACTCAATACATGGCTTATTCACTATGAGTCTGGTGGTTACCCTTGGCAAACCTGGTTCGCTCAAGCGGGAGTGACAATGAACAAGGAATCAGTCCAATGGATGGATGTCAGTACTTTTGACCATGCAATGAATGCCGTTATGGCCGGTCATGGCGCTTGCCTTGCTTCCGATTCGTTAGCAAGCGACTACGTTGAAAGAGGGCTACTGATTAAGCCATTTGAGATAGGGATGACACCGGGTATTCAGTTCAACCTTTTCTATGACCATGAATCTCCTCGTCGACAACGTATCGCCGCATTTGCTAACTGGCTGCACAGTGAAATCGCAGAGTAGTCGCCAATAGAGAACTACTTGTCCCAAAATCGACGAATACTCTCTTGATGCGCTTGCTCTTTCGTGAGCCCAAGATCATCGAGTAGATGCTCTGGCAGATTTTCTAACTGCTTACGAGTACGATAATTACGCCACCAGCGTTTTATTAGAGTTAAGATTTCTTTATCCCAAACTAAAGTATCAGATAGTTTCTGTTTGTAGCCATACTCTGAAGTTTCCATGGTTTCTCTCCTCTCTTGCATTTAATGACTAAATAATTAACCATGAACCTATCTTGCTCAAACGATACAAATTGACCTTCAGTTAAGGAAAACTAAAGTGAAAGATCGATTACCACCTTTGCAGGGTATCTATTACTTTTATACCGCTGCGAGGCTAGGCAGCTTCAAACTCGCGGCTCAGGAACTCTATGTCACCGCCGCAGCCATTAGTCAGCAGATACGCCAACTGGAAGACTTTTTAGGCGCAGAACTGTTCTTGAGGCAGCATCGTAAAGTCACGCTAACCATGGAGGGAGAGATACTCTATGAGCAGGCGCTGCGAGGCTTTGAGCACCTTCATCGCGGTGTTCGACAAATCAACCAAGATCCGAATCCTAACCAGCTCTCCATTTCGACATTGCCTTCCTTTGCCCAGCACTGGCTTGTGCCGAGAATTGGCCACTTTAGACAACAAAACCCAGATCTTGAGTTGATGATTGAACCCACCAGCGAACTGGCTGACTTTCAAAACTCTAATCTCGATTTGTGTATTCGATATGGTCCTGGGGATTATCCAAACATTACCTCAGAGCTACTTATTGAAGAGTTGCTCTATCCCGTTTGTCATCCTATCTACCAAGAGCAACACGGCATATACGAACTCAGCGACCTAACAGGCGCGGACCTAATTGAAGATTATTGGCGAGACCTAGACTGGGGAATTTGGCTCAACAATGTGGGCCATAAAGCCTCTAAGCCGACACTGAAATACAATGGTTCCCACTTTGTGTTAGAAGGCGCTTTAGCCGTTCAGGGCGTCGCACTCGCCAAGCATACCTTAGCTCAACGTTATATTGATGAAGGGAAACTAGTGAGAATCGGCAATCTAGCGCAGCGTACCGACTATAACTATTTCCTGTGCGCACCCCGCGCCTACTTTAAAAGAGAGAAAATCAAACGCTTCTGTGAGTGGATTTTTGACCAAGCCAAAGAGTGCCAGAAGCTCGATCACTTAGGTTTGGAGATTATTGATAGTCGTAGTCCGAGGTGAGCGGAACAACTGGATAACTGGATAACTGGATAACTGGATAACTGGATAACTGGATAACTGGATAACTGGATAACTGGATAACTGGATAACTGGATAACTGGATAACTAAAGTTGCTTCGATATGATTGAGGGAGCAAATCTATTTTTCCAGAAGGGCGAAGCCCGATCCCGTTTTCCAAAAGCGCAGCGTTCCATAGGACGAAGTCCGTTCCCGCTCTCCATAGGACGAAGCCCGTTCCCATAACAAAAAAAGCCCCAGTCTTTCGACTGGGGCTTTCAAAGCTATCTAGCTAACGTAAGAATTACTTCTTCTCGTTACGCTCTTTAACTTCTGCGATTACTTGCTCAGCAACGTTTGCTGGACATGGTGCGTATTGACCGAACTCCATAGAGAACTGACCACGACCAGAAGTGATAGTACGTAGGTGACCGATGTAGCCAAACATTTCTGATAGAGGAACGTCAGCTTTAATACGAACGCCTGTAGTACCAGCTTGTTGGTCTTTGATCATACCACGACGACGGTTAAGGTCACCGATTACGTCACCAACGTTGTCTTCTGGAGTGAATACGTCAACGTTCATGATTGGCTCAAGAAGTTGTGCACCCGCTTTAGGCATAGACTGACGGAATGCGCCTTTAGCAGCGATTTCGTAAGCGATAGCTGAAGAGTCAACTGCGTGGAAACCACCGTCGAATAGTTCAACTTCTACGTCTAGAGTTGGGAAGCCAGCTAGAACACCAGTTTCCATCATAGATGCGAAACCTTTCTCAACTGCAGGCCAGAATTCTTTAGGTACGTTACCACCAACAACTGTTGAAGAGAACGTGAAGCCAGAGTTTGGCTCACCTGGTTTGATGCGGTAGTCGATCTTACCGAACTGACCAGAACCACCAGACTGCTTCTTGTGCGTGTAGCTATCTTCAACTGCTTGAGTGATAGTTTCACGGTAAGCTACCTGTGGAGCACCTACTTCTAGCTCAACGCCGTAAGTACGCTTAAGGATATCTACCTTGATGTCTAGGTGAAGTTCACCCATACCTTTCAGGATAGTTTCGCCAGACTCTTCGTCAGTCTCAACTTGGAAAGATGGATCTTCTGCAACCATCTTACCGATAGCGATACCCATCTTCTCTGAACCGCCTTTGTCCTTAGGAGTTACAGCGATAGAGATTACTGGTTCTGGGAAGATCATAGCTTCAAGAGTACATTCGTGCTTAGGATCACATAGAGTGTGACCAGTTTGAACGTTCTTCATACCAACGATAGCGATGATGTCACCAGCTTGCGCTTCAGTAAGTTCGTTACGCTCGTCAGCTTGCATCTCACACATACGGCCGATACGCTCAGTCTTACCAGTTGCTGAGTTAAGGATAGTGTCACCCTTCTTCAGACGACCAGAGTAGATACGTACGAACGTTAGAGCACCAAAACGGTCATCCATGATCTTGAATGCTAGCGCTTTTAGTGGCTCATCTGCAGATACAGTAGCTACTTCGCCAGTTGGCTCACCAGTTTCTGGATCTGTTAGAGGCTGAGGATCAACTTCAGCTGGAGCTGGTAGGTAATCTACAACAGCGTCAAGGATTAGCTGCATACCTTTGTTTTTGAATGCAGAACCACAGAAAGTTGGGAAGAACGCTAGGTCACGAGTACCTTTACGGATACAACGCTTAAGGTCTTCGATAGAAGGCTCTTCACCTTCCATGTAAGCTTCCATTAGGTCGTCGTCTTGCTCTACAGCAGTCTCAACTAGCTCTTCACGGTAAGCTTCTAGATCATCAACCATGTCCGCAGGAACATCTGTGATCTCGTAGTTTTCTGGAAGACCTGTGTCATCCCAAACGTAAGCTTGACGGTTTAGAACGTCTACAACACCAACGAAATCGTCTTCACGACCGATTGGCAGAGTCATTACTAGTGGGTTTGCACCAAGAACGTTTTTCACTTGATCAACTACGTTGAAGAAGTCTGCACCCATACGGTCTAGTTTGTTTACGAAGATCAGACGAGCAACTTCTGAATCGTTCGCGTAGCGCCAGTTAGTCTCTGACTGAGGCTCAACACCACCAGAACCACAGAATACACCGATACCACCGTCAAGAACTTTAAGTGAACGGTATACTTCTACTGTAAAGTCAACGTGTCCCGGAGTATCGATAACGTTTAGGCGGTGGCCATTCCACTCACAAGTTACGGCAGCAGACTGGATTGTGATACCACGCTCAGCTTCCTGCTCCATGAAGTCAGTTGTAGACTCACCGTCGTGTACTTCACCAGTTTTGTGGATTTTACCAGTAAGCTTAAGGATACGCTCAGTGGTGGTAGTTTTACCCGCATCAACGTGCGCGAAAATACCAATGTTTCTGTACTTTGATAAATCTGCCATTGTCTTACTCTGTTTATAAGGTATAAATTGCGCGCAGAGTATATCACAATCTGTCAAGACTGATACCCTTGCATGCGCTGTATGTAAAAAAAACTTTTCTCACCAATACTAGCAGTTAATCTGCCCTTTCATGGCAATTTTCAACGAATTGACGAAGTTTTTTCAGAATAAAAATGCTGCCTATAAACAATACAGGCAGCATATCTATCATTAAGCCTGTCCTTTAATTATCGAGGACAGATTTCCGATTCAGGGAAGAAGAATTCGATTTCGCGAGCCGCAGACTCTGGGCTATCAGAGCCGTGAACAGAGTTATGACGCATGCTTAATGCGTAATCAGCGCGAATAGTGCCGCAAGCCGCTTCCTCAGGGTTAGTTTTACCCATTAATTCGCGGTAGCGAGCAATTGCGTTCTCACCTTCCAGTACTTGAACCATAATTGGACCTGAAGTCATAAAGGCTTTCAAATCTTCAAAGAATGGCTTGCCTTCATGTTCAGCGTAAAAGCCGCTCGCTTGCTCTTCAGTTAAACGCACCATTTTTGCAGCGATAACTTGCAGACCTGCTTTCTCAATACGGTGGTAGATTTCACCAATTAAATTACGTTCTACTGCATCGGGCTTAACAATAGAAAAAGTTCTTTCTAGAGTCATAGGGTATCCTTTCGTTATTTCTTGGTATTATTAAAAGAGGCTCTACGACCTCTTAGCTTATTTATTCGCTTGCTGTAGTAGCAGACCAGCTAGGCTACGCACACCTACGCCAGTTGCACCTGCTGCCCACTTATCTGTTGCAGACTTACGATAAGTTGCTGCACAGTCAAAATGCAACCAACCTTTTTTGTAGTCTTCAACAAAGTAAGACAAGAATGCCGCCGCAGTACTTGCACCAGGAGAGTAGTCGCCACTGCTGATGTTTGAAAGATCAGCAAAATTAGATGGCAACATACCACGGTGGAAGTCAGCCAATGGCAGTGGCCATAAACCTTCTTTTTCTTCGCGTGCCGCGTTCAGCGCTTGATGAGACAACTCATCGTCAAAGCTCATCAATGCGTGGTAATCATTACCTAGAGCATTTTTAGCAGCTCCAGTTAAGGTAGCGCAATCAATAATTAGCTCAGGGTTTTGCTCACTCGCATAAATTAGACCATCCGCAAGTACAAGACGACCTTCCGCATCGGTATTCATGATCTCTACTGTCTTACCGTTTTTATAGGTAATGATGTCGCCAAGTTTAAGTGCGCGACCAGAAATCATGTTCTCTGCACAACAAAGGATCAGTTTCACACGCTTGTTCAAACCGCGCATAATCGCAAGACCTAAACCGCCAGTAATCGTACCTGAACCGCCCATATCCGCTTTCATTGCTGTCATAAAGCCAGACGGTTTGATGCTGTAACCACCAGAGTCGAAGGTGATCCCTTTACCAACTAGACAAGCAAAAACTGGAGCGTTTTCATCACCTGTTGGGTTGAAATCCAGTTGAAGCATTGCCGATGTACGCTCAGAGCCGCGACCAACCGCAAAGATACCTTGCCATCCTTCAGCAAGAAGGTCTTTATCTTTTACGATACGCGCCTTCACTGTCCCTTCAGGTGCAACTGATTTGATGAACTCCGCCGCCATCGTCGCCAATTGACGCGGTGCGACTTCTTCTGCTGGCTTATTGATAATATCGCGAGTAAAGTCCGTCGCTTTAATGCGCGCAGTTAACTCAGCTTGATCTTGCTCTTCAAGCTCTTGCCATACGAATTGATTTTTCTTCTTTGGTCCACGGTAACCTTGATGGAACGACCAAATACTCTCTAGATCCCATCCTTCCCCTTGTAAAGAAATGGAAGCGATACCTTGGCCATCTAACTTACGCGCAGCACGCTGAATTGCGCCTAAATCATGATTATCACCAAGATGGATTGTCGCACCTGAATCAGAGAAAGAAAGAATTGCTTTCTCACCCCAATGTGGCGCTGCAGTCTCTTGGCTTAGAAATACTGACATCTGTGTAGACATGGTTTCTCCTTGTCTGTACTGGCGCTGCCTACGCCTTTTTCTGTTCACTCAGGGATGTTAACACTTTAATGTGAAATTGATAAAAAAACGGGCCATAAGGCCCGTTTTTTTTAGTAAATTTTGTTAACTGAGATGGGTTTCCGTTTAAGGATTAATCCATTTCATCCATCCAGCACAAGATCACCGCTTCCAGAATCTTTTCATTAGAACGGTTTGGCTCATCATCAAACTCGTCCAACTCAGTAATCCACTGATGAAGATCGGTAAAACGTACTGTTTTAGGATCTACCTCTGGAAACTTGTCACATAGCTCGATCGCAATATCGCGTGAATCTGTCCATTTCATTACCAACTCCTTATGTAATTCTTGTTGCTCACATCTATAAATGCAGGATACTCAAAATAATTGGAGTTGCAGCTAGGCAACAAGTAAGCTCATCCCTATGAGCATAGGTGTTCTATGTGATTAGGGCGGCCGGCGTTCCGGGGAGCTTACGCAGTTAACAACGCTGCGGCTTCAAGTATGAAGAGTATTTAGTGATCTTCTGAAGCGTGGTTCAGAGTATATTTTGGAATCTCAACGACGAGATCTTCGTCTGCGACTTTAGCCTGACAGCCAAGGCGAGATTCTGGCTCAAGACCCCACGCTTTATCTAGCATGTCATCTTCAAGCTCGTCACTCTCTTCTAGTGAATCAAAACCTTCACGAATCACCACGTGACAGGTCGTACAAGCGCACGACTTTTCACATGCGTGTTCAATGCCAATGCCATTTTTTAGCGCAACATCAAGAACGGTGTCACCACTATTTGCTTCCAAAACCGCACCTTCTGGGCATAAATCTTCATGCGGTAATACAATAATCTTAGGCATAACTCTTTCTCTTAAATATCATTTACTGATTGACCTGACAAAGCAGCTCGAATCGATTTGTCCATGCGGCGAGAAGCAAACTCTTGGCTCGCCTTGTCAGTATCTTTGATACCTTGTTCTATCGCGTCAGCGCTGTCGCCATTGCGTAGCTCAATTAAAGACTCAATCGCTTTAAGCAGCTCAGCACGTTCTGACTCAGACAGTAGCTCATCACCATCTGCCTGCATTGCTGCAATCAAACCTTCGATAACGCGATCGGCTTCAACGCGTTGCTCTGCTAGCGCTCGAGCATTCATATCTTCTTTTGCATACGTCATAGAATCACGCAGCATATTGGCGACTTCATCATCGCTCAAACCATAAGACGGCTTAACCTGAATCTCAGACTGAACACCTGTACTCTTTTCCATCGCAGTTACAGACAGGAGGCCGTCTGCATCAACTTGATAGGTCACGCGGATATGCGCTGCCCCTGCCGCCATAGGTGGAATGCCTTTTAGCGAGAAACGCGCCAGAGAGCGACAGTCATCAACCATTTCACGTTCACCTTGCACAACATGAACGCTCATTGCCGTTTGACCATCTTTAAACGTGGTAAATTCTTGAGCTCGTGCAACTGGAATTGTCGTGTTACGTGGAACAATCTTCTCAACCAGTCCGCCCATGGTTTCAATACCAAGGGATAGCGGAATAACATCGAGTAGTAGCATTTCAGAGTCAGGCTTATTGCCAGCCAAAATATCGGCTTGAATACCAGCGCCAATTGCCACCACTTCATCAGGGTTAATGCTGGTTAGCGGCTTACGACCAAAGAAATCACCCACCATTTCTCTTACAAGCAGCGTACGTGTAGAACCGCCTACCATAACCGCTTCTAGCACATCTTCGGCATCAACTTGTGCGTCTTTCAATGCACGGCGACAAGACATCAAAGTCTTCTTAACGAGCGGGCGAATCAAGTCTTCAAACTCATCGCGAGAAACGCTACCTTGCCAACCTAGAACATCAACCTCTACTGACTCTTTATCTGAGAAAGCAATTTTAGTCGCAGTTGCCACATTCAAAACTGCGCGCATCTGCGTTGCAGTTAAAGTCTCTGTGTTACCCGACTTTTCAAGTAGGTAATCAGCCAGCAGGTGGTCAAAATCGTCACCACCAAGTGCAGAATCACCACCGGTTGCCAATACTTCAAACACGCCTTTGGATAGACGTAGAATAGAGATATCAAACGTACCACCACCCAAATCGTATACGGCGATCACACCTTCCTGACCCGAGTCTAGTCCGTAAGCAATTGCCGCTGCTGTCGGCTCATTAAGCAGTCTTAAAACATGCAGACCTGCTAGCTTAGCCGCATCTTTGGTTCCAGCACGCTGAGCGTCATCAAAGTAAGCAGGAACGGTGATTACCACTCCCGCTAACTCGCCACCTAGCGTTTTCTCAGCACGCTGACCTAGCGACTTGAGAATTTCAGCGGATACTTCAATAGGGTTTTTATCCCCACTTGCCGTTTGCAGTACCGGTAGGCCGTTGTCACTCGCTTTAAACTGGTAAGGAAGATTCGGATAGCGCGCTTGGATATCTTCTAGTGAACGGCCTAATAGTCGCTTCACTGAGATAATGGTATTGGTTGGATCAGCTTCTGCTTTATCTTTCGCTGCATAACCAACTTCGGGAGTCTCTCCTGAGTAGTTAACAACGGAAGGTAAGATGCTTTGACCTTGCTCATCTTGCAGTGTTGCCGCGTCGCCACTTCGAACTGAAGCCACCAGTGAGTTAGTCGTACCTAAGTCAATGCCAGCAGCAAGTTTATGCTCATGTGGAGCCGAGCTTTGACCCGGTTCTGCAATTTGAAGTAATGCCATGGGTGGTCCTTGTATTGCACTAGCCGAAGAGTTTGTCTTCCACTAGCTCGATTTCGTTCTGTAGTTTGGCAATAAATTTAAGTTTACGAACTCGGTCAGCTGCTTGCTGCCAGTCCGTTTGATTTAAATCTTGCTCGGTTGCAGTCAATTGCTGCTTAAACATTTTGCTCACTTTGCTTTCAAAGTCGAACAACGCATCTTCTGCGTCGGAGCTTGAAGAGATATCTTCTAGTTCTTCACGCAGTTCCATTTGCTCCATTAAGAACATCGGATCTTGCATCGTTTGCTGCTCACCTCGAATCTCTACGCCATTCTCAGACAAGATGTATTCGGCTCTTGAGATAGGGTTCTTGAGAACTTGGTAGGCGTCGTTAATCTCGGCAGCTTTTTGCACCGCCATTAAACGGTCACGTTCAGATGCAGTCGCAAAATTATCAGGATGAAACTGTTTTTGAAGTTCACGGAATTGTGAAGAAAGAAGGCTACCATCCAGATTAAACTGACTTGGTAGCCCAAATAATTCAAAGTAATTCATGGAGAATTCTATCCTTGGTAATAAACCTGTGAGCCGAAACCCACAGGCCTTATCAATTACACGTTGAAGCTTTCACCACAACCACATTCGCTCTTAGCATTCGGGTTATTGAATTCAAACCCTTCGTTGAGGCCTTCTTTAACGTAATCCAGTTCAGTTCCGTCTAAGTACACTAGGCTCTTTTGGTCAATGATGACCTTCACGCCTTCATGTTCGAATACTGAATCTTCTTCGTTAAGCTCATCAACGAATTCAAGTACATATGCCATACCAGAACACCCGGTCGTTTTCACACCCAAGCGTAAACCGATACCTTTGCCTCGGTTTTCTAGGAATG
This sequence comes from Vibrio tubiashii ATCC 19109, assembly GCF_000772105.1. NCBI lineage: Bacteria > Pseudomonadati > Pseudomonadota > Gammaproteobacteria > Vibrionales > Vibrionaceae > Vibrio > Vibrio tubiashii. Next base: position 605,407 of record NZ_CP009354.1, on the reverse strand, counting down.
TTCTAACGCGACTTGCCGCGGTTTCTGTCATTGTAATGGCCATACTGCACCTTAGTTTGTCTATTTCGCGAATGAAATGGGGGTTCTGGCCCCCATTATATACAGATTACTTATTCTTGGTGTTTTTTCTTGTAGTCAGCAACCGCTGCTTTGATTGCGTCTTCAGCAAGAATTGAGCAGTGAACTTTTACTGGTGGAAGCTCTAGCTCTTCAGCGATTTCAGCATTTTTAATTGCTGCTGCTTCATCAATGCTCTTGCCTTTTACCCACTCAGTTACAAGTGAGCTTGATGCGATCGCACTACCACAACCGTAAGTTTTAAACTTCGCGTCTTCGATAATACCTTCTGGTGTTACCTTGATCTGAAGTTTCATTACGTCACCACACGCAGGAGCACCAACCATGCCGCTACCTACTGCTGGATCTTCTTTATCAAATGAACCAACGTTACGTGGGTTCTCGTAGTGATCAATTACTTTTTCGCTATATGCCATGATATTTACCTCGAATCCTCTATTTCTATCCTTGGAATGACTGAGTCAGTATTAGTGGTGTGCCCACTCAACTGTGCTTAGGTCAATTCCTTCTTTGTACATATCCCATAGAGGAGACATGTCACGCAGTTTAATCACTGCTGTACGAATTTGTTCGATTGCGTAGTCGATCTCTGCTTCAGTCGTTGCACGACCAAATGAGAAACGAACTGAGCTGTGAGCTAGCTCATCATCCAAACCTAGAGCACGTAGAACGTATGAAGGCTCTAGACTTGCTGAAGTACAAGCACTACCTGAAGAAACCGCTAGATCTTTTAGCGACATCAGTAGTGATTCACCTTCAACGAAAGCAAAGCTGATATTTAGGTTATGAGGTACACGCTGCTCAAGGTCACCGTTGATCGTGACTGCTTCAAGATCTTTAACGCCATCAAGAAGGCGAGTACGTAGAGCTAGAGCATGATCGAAGTCTTTCTGCATCTCTTCTTTCGCGATGCGGAACGCTTCACCCATACCCACGATTTGGTGAGTCGCTAGAGTACCTGAACGGAAACCACGTTCGTGACCACCACCGTGCATTTGTGCTTCTAGGCGAATACGTGGCTTACGACGTACGTATAGTGCGCCAATACCTTTAGGACCGTAAACTTTGTGCGCTGACATAGAGATTAGGTCGACTTTCATCTCTTGAACGTCGATAGGTAGCTTACCTGCTGATTGAGCAGCATCTACGTGGAAAACAATCTTACGCTCACGACACATTTCGCCGATTGAAGAGATATCTTGGATAACGCCGATCTCGTTGTTTACGTGCATGATAGACACAAGAACGGTATCTTCGCGCATTGCAGCTTCAAGCTTCTTAAGATCGATAAGACCGTTTGATTCAGGCTCAAGGTAAGTGACTTCAAACCCTTCACGCTCTAGTTGACGGCATGGGTCAAGAACCGCTTTGTGCTCAGTTTTACAAGTGATGACGTGCTTGCCTTTCTTCGAATAGAAGCGCGCTGCACCTTTAATCGCTAGGTTGTCTGACTCAGTTGCACCAGAAGTGAATACGATTTCACGCGGGTCTGCATTTAGTAGGTCTGCAATCTGCTCACGAGCGGTATCTACTGCTTCTTCTGCCTGCCAGCCGTAACGGTGCGAACGAGACGCTGGGTTGCCAAACGTACCGTCCATAGTCATGTACTGAACCATTTTTTCAGCTACACGAGGATCAACAGGACAGGTCGCTGAATAATCTAGATAAATAGGCAGTTTCATTTTCTACTCCAATGTAACAGGCAAACCGCTTATGAGCGGACGTTTACACCGATGGGCGCGGTGTTTGTATTTTTAGTAGCGAACCCATGATTAACGGCAAGATCAATATCTTGTCGATCTGAAATTTCTAGTACTTCATTGTCTTTCATCAACTCACCTAGAGTGATGTTATTCAAGAAGTCACTGATACGTGAACTTAGGTCACGCCACAGTGTGTGCGTAAGGCAACGAGAGCCACCTTGGCAATCTCCTTTACCATTACATTTTGTAGCATCCACTGACTCATCTACCGCGGCAATGACAGTGCCAATTGCGATTGAATGAGCGTCTTCGCCGAGGCGGTAACCACCACCAGGACCACGCACACTAGCTACTAGGCCAGCTTTACGTAACTTAGAGAAAAGCTGCTCTAAGTAAGACAAAGAGATACCTTGACGCTCTGAAATATCAGCCAGAGGCACAGGGTTCTGTTGCGAATGCAGAGCCACATCTAACATGGCTGTCACTGCGTATCTTCCTTTAGATGTAAGTCTCATATAACACCATATCCACACCGTTTATGTGGTATGAATTGTCACATACCCGACTAAATTGGTCAAGTATTTAATTGACTGTTTTAGTCAGGTATTTAACCATTCACTTACGGTGGTTATTTGGGTTGAGAGATACGCTTCTCAATTGAAGTTAAGATACCGCGCAGAATATTAAGCTCTTGTGATTCAGGTCTAGCTCGATTAAACAATCTACGTAGCTTATTCATCACCTTGCCAGGCTGTTCTTCACTGATAAATTGGGTCTCTTGCGCCACTTTTTCAAGGTGTGAGAAAAATAATTCTAATTCTTTGTGCCTTGGGTACTCTGCCGTTTCTTGCGGTTCATATTGGCTTTGTTCACGTTCTAGGTAAGCCATTCGCACTTCGTAGCTCAATGTCTGAACCGCCATCGCCAAATTCAGAGAACTGTATTCAGGATTCGCAGGGATACATACGTGATAATGGCAAGTTTGTAGCTCTTCATTAGTCAGCCCAGTGCGCTCTCGCCCAAAGACTAAAGCCACTGGTGCAGATTGACCCTCTTCAACAAACTTCTGGCCGCATTCACGCGGCTCAAGCATCGGCCACTCTAGAGTACGCGAGCGAGCACTCGAACCGACAACTAACGCGCAATCGGCTACCGCTTCAGTCAAAGTCGATACAACTTGAGCATTCTGAGCGATGTCTGCCGCGCCTGCCGCTAACGCTAGGGTTTGTTCATCAACGCTACACTGAGGATCAACGAGCACTAGGTTGGATAACCCCATAACCTTCATTGCACGGGCTGCTGAGCCAATATTTCCTGAGTGAGAAGTGCCGACAAGGACGACTTTTACGTTGTTAAGCATTGATGATTTCCGAACACAAAATTTGAGCTGCAAGATAGTACCATATACCTGAGTAAAATGGTCAGACCCTTTCTACTAATAAAACTAAAAGTGCAAAAATTAACCACTTCCATTTCACTATTTATCTGGTATACTGCCGCCCGTTTTTCTGTTCTTTAACATCCGTTGGGAAATTAGTATGCATCCAATGCTTAATATCGCTATTCGTGCTGCACGAAAAGCAGGCAACCATATTGCTAAATCTTTAGAAAATGCTGAGAAGATCGAATCGACTCAAAAAGGCGCGAATGACTTTGTTACTAACGTAGACAAAGAAGCTGAAACTCTAATTATCGATACAATCAAAGCGTCTTACCCTGAGCACGAGATCGTTGCTGAGGAAAACGGCGTAATCGAAGGTAAAGATAAAGACGTACAATGGATCATCGACCCACTGGATGGCACAACAAACTTTGTTAAAGGTTTGCCACATTTCTCTGTATCTATCGCTGTTCGTATCAAAGGCAAAACTGAAGTAGCGTGTGTATACGACCCAATGCTTAACGAGCTATTCACTGCACAACGTGGTGCTGGCGCTCAGCTAAACAACGCTCGTATCCGCGTTAAACAACTAAAAGACCTTCAAGGCACTGTTCTAGCGACAGGCTTCCCATACAAGCAGAAGCAACACTCTGAGTCTTACTTCAAGATCATGTCTGCTCTATTCGTAGATTGCTCTGATTTCCGTCGCACTGGTTCTGCTGCTCTTGACCTATGTTACCTAGCAGCTGGCCGAGTTGATGGTTTCTTCGAGCTAGGTCTTAAGCCTTGGGATATCGCTGCAGGCGAACTGATTGCTCGTGAAGCAGGTGCTATCGTAACTGATTTTGCAGGCGGCACAGACTACATGAAGTCGGGCAACGTTGTAGCTTCAAGCGCTCGCGGCGTTAAAGGTATGCTTAAGCACATCCGTGAAAACGGCAATGAAGCACTACTAAAATAATCTCAAGCTCCGTCACAGCTGAAACTTTTAGCCCACTCTAATGAGTGGGCTTTTTTGTATCAACACTATCTATTATTGGGAGCTAACTCAGCTATTAACTCGCTATAGACACATAACTAAGACAATGTGTGATAAGAAAGTGATGCCTATTTTTGAAGACAACGGATGTATCGATACTAACGCATGAAGATAAAACCTCTTTTCTACTCTATTACCCTACTTTTAGTTGGCTGTGGCTCAGACCCAGACAGTGTGCCACTTTCTGAAATAGATCATTGTGATTCAATCCAAAAGCATCAAGTAGAGCCTCTCTCTCATTACATTGAGCCCTTCCAATCAAAGCTAGACAATGCAACTGGTGTATATGTTTTGGAGCAAGGTGCGGAAGCCATGATGTCTAGAGCTTGGATAACGGATAGAGCGGAGCACAGCATTGATATCCAGTACTTTATATTCTCGGTAGACAACATTGGACTGATTGCAACAGACCACCTTGTTCGCGCGGCCGAGCGCGGAGTAAAAGTCAGAGTATTAATTGATGACATCATGCTAGATGCAAAAGGCGATGAGCTTCTAATGCTCGATGCCCATGAAAATATAGAGATAAAAATCTATAACCCAAATGTGAACATAGGAAAGAACATCACCAATAAGCTTGGCACCTTGCTTACTGACTTCCACGGTTTAAACCAAAGAATGCATAACAAGGTATTCTTGGTCGACGACCAGATAGCCGTTACTGGAGGACGCAACATTGCGGACGAGTATTTCGGTTTTGACCACGAGTATAATTTCAGAGATCGCGACGTCTTTCTCGCGGGTAAAGCGGTATCAGATGTAAAAAGGTCATTTAATGAATTTTGGAACCATGAGTTAAGTGTAGGAGTTGAGAAACTGGTTGGTAATAACCCTTACCCTAAGAACCCTGACTTCTCCCGCCTGCATTCTTACTCGTGTAACCCTGAGAACTTCCATCCTGAGATAAAAGCTGAAATCGAGAAAGTGCCTCAAACTTTTGACCGCTTGATGGACCAAGGACGCTTTAGATTCCTTGAGAAGGTGGAATACGTCTCAGATAAACCCGGTAAAAACGATCAGCAAACTTTTCTTGGCGGTGGAAGTATTACAAGGAGCAAGTTGATTGAACTCGCAGAAAGTGCTGAGAAAAGTATTTTGATCCAAACACCATACCTAGTCACCACAAAAGCGGACCGTAAGTTCCTTCGTCAATTAGTCGATAAAGGGGTAGAGATAAAGATCCTCACCAACAGCCTCGCCTCCAACGACAACCTAGAAGCGTTTAGCGGCTACCAAAGGAATCGCTCTGCGCTACTAAAAACAGGCGTCGAGATTTATGAGTTCAAGCCAGATGCCAAAGTTCGTCAGCGAGTTATGACTGAACATATGTTTAAACGCTTACCCACCACGCCTATCTTTGGCTTACATGCTAAGACGATGACCATTGATGAGCATATAACGATTGTCGGTACTTATAACTTTGACCCTCGTAGCGCTAACCTCAATACAGAGAGCTTTACCGTCATTCATTCGCCAGAGATTACTGATGGTGTAAATACTGCAATGAGAATAGAGATGGAACCAGAAAACGCGTGGCTTATTAGCGAAGACTTCAACCCGGATCATAAGGTCAGTATCTTTAAACAAATAGGGGTAAAAATCAGAAGAATTGTTCCCAAGAGTATCCTTTAAACGGGATTCTCAATATATGGCAGGAATGGAAAGATCTGACTAGGCTGACACTCCAGCTTGCAGCATATAGATGTTTAGGTAGTGTCGGAGTCCGCTGATCTTTTCTTGCTACAAAGAAAAAGGCTCTAGAATATGGCAGGGGTGGACAAATTCAAACTCCCAACACGCGCATGTTTTGGTATTGGGGGAATCCGCTACTTTGGTTTGACACGCATACGAAAAAAGCCTCAGCATTTCTGCTGAGGCTTTCGAAGATGCCAAGGATGGAAAGACTCGAACTTGAAACACGCGCGTCTTTGGTAGTGGCGGAATCCGCTGCTTTGCTTTGAAGCTCGCATACGAAAAAAAGCCTCAGCATTTCTGCTGAGGCTTTCGAATATGGCAGGGGTGGAGAGATTCGAACTCCCAACACGCGGATTTGGAATCCGCTGCTCTGCCAATTGGAGCTACACCCCTGTAGTTCGTGTTTAATGAGACGACTCTCTAAATAAGTGGCGGAGCGGACGGGACTCGAACCCGCGACCCCCGGCGTGACAGGCCGGTATTCTAACCAACTGAACTACCGCTCCGCACTGGTTAGACTCTAAGTCTAAATTTAAAGCCTGGCGATGTCCTACTCTCACATGGGGAAGCCCCACACTACCATCGGCGCTAATTCGTTTCACTTCTGAGTTCGGCATGGAATCAGGTGGGTCCAAATCGCTATGGTCGCCAAGCAAATTCTTAATTCGGAAAGCTGTTTTAAGTTCTGTAATTACACATTCAAAGTTCTTGCTTTGAGTCCATCAAAACCCTTTGGGTGTTGTATGGTTAAGCCTCACGGGCAATTAGTACAGGTTAGCTCAACGCCTCACAACGCTTACACACCCTGCCTATCAACGTTCTAGTCTCGAACAACCCTTTAGGACCCTCAAGGGGTCAGGGAAGACTCATCTCAGGGCTCGCTTCCCGCTTAGATGCTTTCAGCGGTTATCGATTCCGAACTTAGCTACCGGGCAATGCGTCTGGCGACACAACCCGAACACCAGAGGTTCGTCCACTCCGGTCCTCTCGTACTAGGAGCAGCCCCCTTCAATCTTCCAACGCCCACGGCAGATAGGGACCGAACTGTCTCACGACGTTCTAAACCCAGCTCGCGTACCACTTTAAATGGCGAACAGCCATACCCTTGGGACCGACTTCAGCCCCAGGATGTGATGAGCCGACATCGAGGTGCCAAACACCGCCGTCGATATGAACTCTTGGGCGGTATCAGCCTGTTATCCCCGGAGTACCTTTTATCCGTTGAGCGATGGCCCTTCCATACAGAACCACCGGATCACTATGACCTGCTTTCGCACCTGCTCGAATTGTCATTCTCGCAGTCAAGCGGGCTTATGCCATTGCACTAACCTCACGATGTCCAACCGTGATTAGCCCACCTTCGTGCTCCTCCGTTACTCTTTGGGAGGAGACCGCCCCAGTCAAACTACCCACCAGGCACTGTCCTCAACCCGGATAACGGGTCTAAGTTAGAACATCAACACTACAAGGGTGGTATTTCAAGGACGGCTCCACCGATACTGGCGTACCGGTTTCAAAGCCTCCCACCTATCCTACACATGTAGGGTCAATGTTCAGTGCCAAGCTGTAGTAAAGGTTCACGGGGTCTTTCCGTCTAGCCGCGGGTACACTGCATCTTCACAGCGATTTCAATTTCACTGAGTCTCGGGTGGAGACAGCGTGGCCATCATTACGCCATTCGTGCAGGTCGGAACTTACCCGACAAGGAATTTCGCTACCTTAGGACCGTTATAGTTACGGCCGCCGTTTACCGGGGCTTCGATCAAGAGCTTCGACTTACGTCTAACCCCATCAATTAACCTTCCGGCACCGGGCAGGCGTCACACCGTATACGTCATCTTACGATTTTGCACAGTGCTGTGTTTTTAATAAACAGTTGCAGCCACCTGGTATCTGCGACTCTCAATAGCTCCATCCGCAAGGGACTTCACCGTCAAGAGCGTACCTTCTCCCGAAGTTACGGTACCATTTTGCCTAGTTCCTTCACCCGAGTTCTCTCAAGCGCCTTGGTATTCTCTACCCGACCACCTGTGTCGGTTTGGGGTACGATTCCTTACAATCTGAAGCTTAGAGGCTTTTCCTGGAAGCATGGCATCAATGACTTCACTACCGTAGTAGCTCGACATCGTGTCTCAGCCTTAAAGAGAGCCGGATTTACCTAACTCTCAAGCCTACGCACTTGAACCTGGACAACCGTCGCCAGGCCCACCTAGCCTTCTCCGTCCCCCCATCGCAATTGTAAGAAGTACGGGAATATTAACCCGTTTCCCATCGACTACGCCTTTCGGCCTCGCCTTAGGGGTCGACTTACCCTGCCCCGATTAACGTTGGACAGGAACCCTTGGTCTTCCGGCGAGGAGGTTTTTCACCCCCTTTATCGTTACTCATGTCAGCATTCGCACTTCTGATACCTCCAGCAGACTTTACAATCCACCTTCAACGGCTTACAGAACGCTCCCCTACCCAATACGATAAATCGCATTGCCGCAGCTTCGGTTTATAGCTTAGCCCCGTTACATCTTCCGCGCAGGCCGACTCGACTAGTGAGCTATTACGCTTTCTTTAAATGATGGCTGCTTCTAAGCCAACATCCTAGCTGTCTAAGCCTTCCCACATCGTTTCCCACTTAGCTATAATTTGGGACCTTAGCTGGCGGTCTGGGTTGTTTCCCTCTCCACGACGGACGTTAGCACCCGCCGTGTGTCTCCCGGATAGTACTTACTGGTATTCGGAGTTTGCAAAGGGTTGGTAAGTCGGGATGACCCCCTAGCCTTAACAGTGCTCTACCCCCAGTAGTATTCGTCCGAGGCTCTACCTAAATAGATTTCGGGGAGAACCAGCTATCTCCAGGTTTGATTGGCCTTTCACCCCTAGCCACAAGTCATCCGCTAATTTTTCAACATTAGTCGGTTCGGTCCTCCAGTTGATGTTACTCAACCTTCAACCTGCCCATGGCTAGATCACCTGGTTTCGGGTCTATATCCAGCAACTCGACGCCCAGTTAAGACTCGATTTCTCTACGGCTCCCCTAGATGGTTAACCTTGCTACTGAATATAAGTCGCTGACCCATTATACAAAAGGTACGCAGTCACACCACGAAGGTGCTCCTACTGCTTGTACGTACACGGTTTCAGGTTCTATTTCACTCCCCTCACAGGGGTTCTTTTCGCCTTTCCCTCACGGTACTGGTTCACTATCGGTCAGTCAGTAGTATTTAGCCTTGGAGGATGGTCCCCCCATATTCAGACAGGATATCACGTGTCCCGCCCTACTCGATTTCACTGATGATGAGATGTCGGTTACGGGGCTATCACCCTGTATCGCTGAGCTTTCCAGCTCATTCACCTGTCTCATTAAAAGCTTAAGGGCTAGTCCAATTTCGCTCGCCGCTACTTTCGGAATCTCGGTTGATTTCTTTTCCTCGGGGTACTTAGATGTTTCAGTTCCCCCGGTTCGCCCTGTTAACCTATGTATTCAGTTAACAGTAACTGCTTATGCAGTTGGGTTTCCCCATTCAGAAATCCCAGACTCAAATGGTTGTTACTACCTAATCTGGGCTTATCGCAAGTTACTACGTCTTTCATCGCCTCTGACTGCCAAGGCATCCACCGTGTACGCTTAGTCACTTAACCATACAACCCCAAAGGGTCTCTGTTTAAACAACCAAAGTTGTCTGCATTTTTATACATGTGCAGACACGATTTTGCCGGACTCAAATTTCCAAGAACACTTGAATGTGTGTTGGTACCTAAAACATAGTTTTAGGATTTGAGAACTTTTAATTTGAATAACAACGCATCTCATAGAGATGGGGATTGTTGTTATTCGTCAGCTTTCCAAATTGTTAAAGAGCAAATCACCTCAATGAGGTAACCATTTTTAAACACACTCATAAGAATGCTTAAAGATGGTATCCCGTAGGGGAGTCGAACCCCTGTTACCGCCGTGAAAGGGCGGTGTCCTAGGCCTCTAGACGAACGGGACACTGAATTTCCAGACGGAAATTGGTGGAGCTAATCGGGATCGAACCGATGACCTCTTCGCTGCCAGCGAAGCGCTCTCCCAGCTGAGCTATAGCCCCTTCAAAGCTCTAATAAAGACATATCAATCTGTGTGGACACTCATCGTGAGTAATCATCGTATAAGGAGGTGATCCAGCCCCAGGTTCCCCTAGGGCTACCTTGTTACGACTTCACCCCAGTCATGAACCACAAAGTGGTGAGCGTCCTCCCGAAGGTTAAACTACCCACTTCTTTTGCAGCCCACTCCCATGGTGTGACGGGCGGTGTGTACAAGGCCCGGGAACGTATTCACCGTGGCATTCTGATCCACGATTACTAGCGATTCCGACTTCATGGAGTCGAGTTGCAGACTCCAATCCGGACTACGACGCACTTTTTGGGATTCGCTCACTTTCGCAAGTTGGCTGCCCTCTGTATGCGCCATTGTAGCACGTGTGTAGCCCTACTCGTAAGGGCCATGATGACTTGACGTCGTCCCCACCTTCCTCCGGTTTATCACCGGCAGTCTCCCTGGAGTTCCCGACATTACTCGCTGGCAAACAAGGATAAGGGTTGCGCTCGTTGCGGGACTTAACCCAACATTTCACAACACGAGCTGACGACAGCCATGCAGCACCTGTCTCAGAGTTCCCGAAGGCACCAATCCATCTCTGGAAAGTTCTCTGGATGTCAAGAGTAGGTAAGGTTCTTCGCGTTGCATCGAATTAAACCACATGCTCCACCGCTTGTGCGGGCCCCCGTCAATTCATTTGAGTTTTAATCTTGCGACCGTACTCCCCAGGCGGTCTACTTAACGCGTTAGCTCCGAAAGCCACGGCTCAAGGCCACAACCTCCAAGTAGACATCGTTTACGGCGTGGACTACCAGGGTATCTAATCCTGTTTGCTCCCCACGCTTTCGCATCTGAGTGTCAGTATCTGTCCAGGGGGCCGCCTTCGCCACCGGTATTCCTTCAGATCTCTACGCATTTCACCGCTACACCTGAAATTCTACCCCCCTCTACAGTACTCTAGTCTGCCAGTTTCAAATGCAATTCCGAGGTTGAGCCCCGGGCTTTCACATCTGACTTAACAAACCACCTGCATGCGCTTTACGCCCAGTAATTCCGATTAACGCTCGCACCCTCCGTATTACCGCGGCTGCTGGCACGGAGTTAGCCGGTGCTTCTTCTGCAGCTAACGTCAAATGATAGTGCTATTAACACTACCACCTTCCTCACTGCTGAAAGTACTTTACAACCCGAAGGCCTTCTTCATACACGCGGCATGGCTGCATCAGGCTTGCGCCCATTGTGCAATATTCCCCACTGCTGCCTCCCGTAGGAGTCTGGACCGTGTCTCAGTTCCAGTGTGGCTGATCATCCTCTCAGACCAGCTAGGGATCGTCGCCTTGGTGAGCCCTTACCTCACCAACTAGCTAATCCCACCTGGGCATATCCTGACGCGAGAGGCCCGAAGGTCCCCCTCTTTGAGCCGAAGCTATTATGCGGTATTAGCCATCGTTTCCAATGGTTATCCCCCACATCAGGGCAATTTCCCAGGCATTACTCACCCGTCCGCCGCTCGACGCCGTTAACGTTCCCCGAAGGTTCAGTTAACTCGTTTCCGCTCGACTTGCATGTGTTAGGCCTGCCGCCAGCGTTCAATCTGAGCCATGATCAAACTCTTCAATTTAAGATTTTGTCGGCTCAATGAATACTGAACATTACATAAAGTAATGTTTGAATTGACTGTGCTCTTATTGGTTTTCACTTTTGAAAAAGCAAAACAAAACAGCTCAAGGCTGCTTCCCAATTCGAATGGTCACTTCGTATCATTGAAACCTAATTTGAAACCCCTCTTTATTTAGAGAAATTTCTAATTGGATTATCATCAACGAGTGCCCACACAGATTGATAGGTCTATATTTTTAAAGAACTTCGTTTTGGGCTCTGCTCAAAACGGACGGCCATTTTATCGATATAACTTCCAGTGTCAAACACTTTTTTCGTTATTTCTTCGAAAGTTAATGCTTAACTTTCACCGTCTCAGTTGTCATTGCTTTTCAGCTCGGTATCCCCTGACAACGGAGGCGCATTATAGAGAGTTAGCTTTGAAGCACAAGAGCAAAATCAAAAAAAATCACCAACTTTAATCCGTTCGCTCAGCAAACGAACAATAAGTCTAAAAAGAAAACAAAAGAGCCCATAAACAGGGCTCTTTTTCTTGTTCAACCTGTAGATTTACTGATGCGCGATAATCTGATCGTTGTTCACCAGTAGTTTGACCGGTTTATCCGGTATGACTTTCCCAGCTAGAATTGCTTTAGCTAATGGATTTTCTACGCTCTGCTGAATAGCTCTTTTAAGTGGTCTTGCACCATACACAGGATCAAAGCCCACTTGAGCAATCAGATCTAGCGCTTTATCAGAAACATCGAGTGAATAACCTTTCTCTTCCATTCTCTTAGATAAACGTTCCAATTGAATAGAGGCTATTGACTTGATGTGGTCCTGACCTAATGGATGGAAGACAACACTTTCATCAACACGATTAAGGAACTCTGGGCGGAAATGCTTGCCGACCACATCCATCACCTGCTCTTTCATTCCCTGATAATCCAAAGAACCAAAGTTTTCTTGAATTCGAGTTGAGCCCAAGTTGGAGGTCATGATAACAACGGTATTACGGAAATCGACCGTTCGACCTTGTCCATCGGTGAGACGACCATCATCTAGCACTTGTAGCAATATATTGAAAACGTCTGGATGCGCCTTCTCTACTTCATCTAACAAGATCACTGAATATGGCTTACGACGAACGGCCTCTGTTAAGTAACCGCCCTCTTCATAGCCAACATAACCAGGGGGCGCACCGACTAAACGAGCAACGGAGTGTTTCTCCATAAACTCGGACATGTCGATACGTACCATTGCATCTTCACTATCAAACATAAAGCTTGCTAACGTTTTGCATAGTTCCGTTTTACCAACGCCTGTTGGACCTAAGAATAAGAATGAGCCAATGGGTTGATTTGGATCGGATAAGCCTGCTCGGCTGCGACGAATCGCATTCGCCACAACTTCAACGGCTTCAGTTTGACCAATAACACGTTTGTGCAGCACATCTTCCATACGCAGCAGTTTTTCTTTCTCTGCTTCAAGCATCTTAGACACAGGAATACCTGTTTGCTTCGACAAAACATCAGCGATTTCGTTATCCGTGACTTTATTACGTAATAAAGTCATCTCTTGCATTTCTGCCTGAGTCGCAAGATCGAGCTGCTTTTCGAGTTCTGGAATACGGCCATATTGAAGCTCGGACATTCTATTGAGGTCACCCGCACGGCGAGCAAACTCCATATCCATTCGTGCTTGTTCTAACTCCGACTTAATATGTTGAGTACCAGACAAGGCCGCTTTTTCTGCATTCCAAACTTCTTCAAGTTCGGCAAACGCGCGCTCTTTCTCGGCCAATTCATCATTTAAGATGGTTAGACGCTTTTCACTTGCGTCATCATGTTCATTGGTTAGGGCTTGCTGTTCAATCTTAAGCTGAATGATCTTGCGTTCTAACTTGTCGAGCGATTCTGGTTTAGAGTCGATCTGCATGCGGATGCTCGAAGCCGCCTCATCAATAAGGTCAATCGCTTTATCCGGAAGCTGACGATCAGAGACGTAACGATGAGATAGGCTTGCAGCCGCTACAATCGCAGGGTCAGTTATCTCTACATGGTGGTGAAGCTCATAGCGTTCCTTCAAGCCACGTAAAATCGCTACGGTATCTTCTACACTCGGCTCATCAACGATCACTTTTTGGAAGCGGCGCTCAAGCGCAGGGTCTTTCTCTATATATTGTCGATATTCGTCCAGTGTCGTCGCGCCAACACAGTGAAGCTCACCACGGGCAAGTGCAGGTTTAAGCATATTGCCTGCATCCATCGAGCCTTCACCTTTACCTGCTCCAACCATGGTATGAATTTCATCAATAAAGAGGATGACGTTACCCTCTTCTTTAGACAGTTCATTCAATACCGACTTAAGGCGTTCTTCAAACTCGCCGCGATACTTAGCCCCAGCCACCAGTGCGCCCATATCTAAAGAGAGTACCCGGCGACCACGAAGACCTTCAGGCACTTCGTTATTAATGATTCGCTGAGCAAGACCTTCAACAATTGCTGTTTTACCAACACCAGGTTCACCAATAATCACCGGATTGTTTTTGGTTCGGCGCTGCAAGACTTGGATCGTACGACGAATCTCGTCATCACGGCCGATAACGGGGTCAAGCTTACCTTGCTCTGCACGCTCCGTGAGATCGATGGTGAACTTCTCTAAAGCTTGGCGTAACTCTTCAGCGTTTGGGTCATTGATTTTTTGTCCACCACGAACTTTATCTATTGCTTCAGCAACATTAGCCTCTGTTAGACCCAGTTCTTTTAGCAGAGCGCCTAAAGCCCCCTTATCTTCTAAGGCGGCAAGCAGGAATACTTCAGATGAGATATAAGCATCTTGACGTTTCTGTGCAACTTTATCGCACAAGTTAAACATGGTGCCCATCGCACTCGATAGCTGCACATCCCCACCGATACCACTCACTTTAGGTAATCGGTCTAGAATTTCGCTTAACTTAGAGCGTAAATGGGTAACATCAACATTAAGCATGGTCAAAAGTGGGCGAATTGGGCTGCCATTTTGATCCATCAGTGCCACCATTAGATGCACAGGTTCGATGTATTGATGATCTCGGCCTAAAGCCAATGATTGAGCGTCAGATATAGCGATTTGGAATTTGCTAGTAAATCTGTCAAGACGCATACCTACCTTCCTACCTCAACTGAGAAAAAATTAACTAATCAGTATGAAAGATGGATACGCTAGGCGGGAATTTCAAGGGGAGAGAGTCTGTTTCCGCTATGAAAACAGACGATTAATTTTCAATCCAGATAAATGTCGCTTGGCGCCCAGTTACCCCATCGCGACGATAGGAGTAAAAGCGCTCTGCATCTTCAAAAGTACACAGTTCGCTGTAATAAACTTGATTCACTCCTGCTCGTTGCAATCTTTGCGTAACCAGTTGATTCATATCAGCTAGCCACTTCCCTTCTTGCTTGCGTGGAATAAATGCCGCCATCGCCTTTGCTTCGACAGAAACGAAGGCGTCAACAACATCTTTACCTACCTCGAATACTTGAGCACCGATAGCAGGTCCAATCCAGGCCATGACTTCACCATCAAACTTTTCAACCGCATTTTCAACAATGCCGCTGGCAAGCCCACGCCATCCAGCATGAACAGCAGCAACTTGCGTTCCCTGAACATTGGTTAGCAGCACAGGTAAACAATCCGCTGTCATTGCCGAGCAGACAACATTAGTAGTGGAAGTGAAAACTCCATCAGCATTTAGCACCTGACGGGTTGGAGCATTCACCTCTTCAACGACTGTCGAATGAGTTTGATTGAGCCAAACAGGCGCACTTGGCATGTTTGCCTGTTCTGTGAGCCATTGACGATTCTGTTCAACCTTTGCCAGTTCGTCCCCAACATGAGTACCTAAGTTCAAACCTTGGTACACGCCAGTCGAAAAGCCGTCACATCGCGTCGAAGCAAGGGCTTTAATCTGTTTTGCAACTGGCCAGTTAGGAACGATCAGATCCATAGGTTTAGTACTCGTCTTCTAAGCCATGCTCACGGGTATCTTGGCGAAGTGCTTCTGCCATTTCTACCATGTCGTCAGGCACTGGTGCGTGGAACTCAACTTCTTCACCCGTGATTGGGTGTTCGAACTTAAGCATCACCGCATGCAGAGCTTGGCGGTCAAAAGAGCGAATGTGTTCTGCCAACTCTTGCGAAGCTCCGCTTGGTATACGAGCACGACCACCGTATGCAGTGTCACCTAGAAGTGGATGCTGCAGATAAGACATATGAACACGGATTTGGTGAGTACGTCCGGTTTCTAGGCGAAGACGAATGCGAGTATGCTCGCGGAAATGTTCCGCTACTCGATAATGCGTGATTGCCGGTTTACCCATTGGGCTTACTGCCATCAAGGTACGTTTCGTCGAGTGTCGACCAATTGGTTGTTCAACACGACCACCCGCGGTCATACGGCCGATTGCAATCGCTTCATACTCACGAACGAAGTTACGCTTTTTCTGAAGGGCGCGAACCAAACGTGTTTGAGCAGGAACTGTCTTTGCAACCACCATCAAGCCTGTGGTGTCTTTATCAAGACGATGCACGATACCCGCACGCGGGACTTCCGCGATATCAGGATAATGATGGAGCAATGCGTTGAGCACAGTACCATCTGGCGTTCCGGCACCCGGGTGAACTACAAAACCACGAGGCTTATTGATCACCATGATGTCGTCATCTTCATAAACGATGTCTAATGGAATATCTTGCGCTTCCCAACGCTCTTCATCTTCAAGTTCCGCTTGCAGAGTAATCTCTTCGCCGCCCATCACTTTGGTGCGTGGCTTGGTGATTACCTCTCCGTTCACTTGAACTTTACCATTCAGGAGCCATTCTTTGAGGCGAGAACGTGAGAAGTCGGCGAATAATTCGGCGATAGCTTGGTCTAAACGCTGACCTAATTGGCTATCTTTTACTGTATTTGTTAATTCAATCTGCTGAGCCATATCGAACTTTTTTAAAAACTGTGAGACTAATTGTCACTACTGTGGAAAAATATACTATTTGGACATTGTATCTGTTACGCCACAGAAAGTAACGGAAGCAACAGAAATATTTATCTCAAGGAATCGAATCCTGACATGAAAAAGCATACTTTATCTGGTTTGTTGGCATTATCCGTACTGGTAGGCTGCTCTAGCAGCGAAGAAGTTGTGCCAGATGTGCCACCATCTGAGCTTTACTCAGAAGCACAGGTTTCGCTTCAAAGTGGTAACTGGCTGACTGCAATTAGCAAACTGGAAGCGCTAGATTCTCGCTACCCATTTGGTGCTTACTCAGAGCAGGTGCAACTTGACCTTATCTATGCCTACTACAAAAATGACGACTTAGCGCTAGGCTTAGCAACAATTGAACGCTTTATGCGCCTCAACCCAACCCATGAAAAATTAGATTGGGTACTTTATATGCGCGGCCTTACTCATATGGCGCAAGATCGTAACTTTATGCATGACGTATTTAACATGGATCGTAGCGATCGCGATCCAGAGCCCGTGAAAAAAGCATTTGCTGACTTTAAGAAGCTACTTGAGCGTTACCCTGCAAGCCCATATGCAGAAGATGCACAAAAACGTATGTACGCACTTAAAAATCGATTAGCGAATTACGACTTAGCAACGGCGGATTTTTACCTGCGTCGTGAAGCTTGGATTGCTGCGATTAATCGTACTCAAGAACTACAAAAGACTTACCCAGATACAGAAGCAGCACGTAAGTCTTTAGAAATTCAGCTTGAAGCCTATCAGCAACTAGGTTTAGAAGATGCGGTTAAACGAACTGAGGAGCTCATCGAGCTAAACCCTCAGTAACTTGCTAATTTAATAGAAGAAGCGCCTTTATCGTATGGCGCTTTTTTTATGCCTAATTTTTGCACCTGCACCACTTTACAACTACATTTTAATCAATGTTGTTTAGAGGTCCGTCATGCTGCGAGCAGTTGTTTCCGTTTTATTAATCTTCCTTTCTATCCAGTGCGCTCAAGCTCTTTCTTTGTCGCCATTAAAGAAACAACCTTATTTTGGCGATCTTCCTGCGCTTGAAAAGAAAGGCGTCATCAGAGTTCTCGTCGCTGCTGATTTGGGTTTTTACTATGTTGAAGGAGGTAAACCCAAAGGGATACTCGCAGAACTTCTCTATCACTTTGAAAAAGAGCTGCGTCAACGCTCTTCTTACTTCAACTTGCAAATTATTCCCGTCCATCGAGACGAGTTAATTCCATCCCTTGAGCAGGGATACGGCGATTTAGTTGTCGCCAACCTAACCATTACCCAATCAAGGCTAGAAAAAATCGATTTTAGTGCCCCTGTTTTAAAAGGCGTGCAGGAGCTACTGGTTACCCATAATGCCATTGAACCGATTCTTTCGTTGGAACAATTGAGCGGACAAGAAGTATGGGTTCGCGCAAGCTCCAGTTATTTTGAAAGCCTACAAAAGCTTAACCAACAACTCGATAGCCAATCTTTACAGCCCATCACAATTCGATTTATTGAAGAGACACTACAAGACTACGAACTGGTTGAGATGATCAACCAAGGACATATTCCCGCAACCATACTCGATAGCCACAAGACCGAGCTGTGGTTAAAGGTGATGGAGAACATCCAGATTCACGCCAATATTCCACTGCGTGAAGAAGGACAGATCGCTTGGGCAATGCGTAAAGATAGCCCTAAGCTAGAAGCCTTTGTAAACCAATACCTCAAAGATTATCGCTCTGGCACCCTTCTCGGTAATGTTATTTATGGTAAGTACTTAGGTAACACTCAATGGCTTAAACGAATCTTAAACCCTAACCACATCAACAAACTTGAATCCCTAACGCCTATCTTCGAGCTCTATTCAGATCAATACAGTTTCGACTCATTGATGATCTCGGCACAAGGCTTTCAAGAATCAGGGCTAGATCAAAGCAAGGTTTCGCACAAAGGCGCGGTAGGCGTTATGCAAGTTTTACCCAGCACAGCGAAAGACCCTAACGTCAATATTCCGGATATCTATCAAGTCGATAACAACATCCATGCCGGTGTGAAATACATGCGATTTATTAAAGACCGCTACTTTAGCGAACAACATATCTTGCCTGAAGATCAAGTCTACTTCGCGCTTGCGGCCTATAACGCAGGCCCCGCTAATATTCGCAAGATGCGCCGACTGGCAGAAAAGAATGGTTATGACCCGAATAAGTGGTTTCGTAATGTTGAAATCATGGCGAGAAGAAACATAGGAAGAGAACCCGTGCATTACGTTTCTAACATCAATCGCTATTTCATTATCTACAAGCAACTCAATTCGCTGAGGCTAATAAGGGAAAATCAAGCCGCGCTAAACAGAGTGGCAGAACAGCCTTAACAAGGTTGCAAGCTAACAGCAAAGAGACAGAATTGTGAGCGGATAAGAAAATGGAATTTAATTCACATTTTGTAGATGGTTAATTCGCAATCAAGTGTTTTTATTAGGTCGCAGGAAGTCCCTAAAAAACAGTTGAATTTTAGCGTGTTACCTCTCCCAATCTAATGAGATTTTCTCGTGACACAAGCTTTTTCGACTCATAATCAAGCTAGTATTTGAGATAGATCACGTTTAATTTCAACGCCTAAAAACACCCGCAAAAAGGTGATTTGGATCACATCTTTTTAGCCTTGGATAAGTAATCTGGAGTTAACCCATGAGGGATGACACAGAGGAAAACATCTATGAAAGTAAACATCACTGGTAAAAATATCGACATCACCTCTGCAATCCGCAATCACATTGAGAGCAAATTTAAAAAGTTAGAAAAGTGGCAAGTAGACATTATCGGTTGTCAGGCAAGCTTCAGCGAGGAGCCGAACAAGCAGAAGAAATTTGAAGCTGTAATCACCGTACCTAAAGGACAGCTTATTGCGTCCGCCACTCACGAAGATTTATACGCTGCCGTTAACGAGGTAGAACAGAAACTAGAACGTCAGCTAAACAAACTACTCCACAAGCCAGAAGCACGCCGTACCGAGAAGCCAGAGCTTGAGGAAGAAGCTGAATAAAGCCAAATCTAAAGGATTGTAAAAATAGCGCCAATTGGCGCTATTTTTTTGCTTGACGCCCTATAGCGTGTTGCTTATTGTGTTCAAGGGTTCACTACTTAGTTGATTATTATGCACCAAACCACTCTGTTCGTTTTTGACTTCTTTTTTCTCCACTAAGCTTGGAGGCTCTCGCGTTTTCGAAAGATAAGTCAAAAACGAACAGAAAGCCTCCCAAAGGGAGGCTTTTTTTATAAGGAATACCAGGATGACTGACCAAAAATACTCACTTGATGAAATACGACTGCGTTTAAACGAACTGGACGACCAACTGCTCCAGCTCCTGTCTGAGCGTCGCCAAATGAGTATTGAAGTAGCAAAAAGCAAAGTACAAACCTCAAAACCTGTTCGCGATGCCGATCGTGAACAGCAACTTTTGGTTAAGCTAATCAATAATGGTCACCAAAAGTACCAGCTTGATGCTCAGTACATCACCAAACTTTTCCATACTATTATTGAAGACTCAGTCCTCCTTCAACAGTCATACCTACAAAACTTGGCGAACCCTGAATTGAGCCGCAAGCCACTCGCTCGCGTCGCTTTCCTCGGTTCAAAAGGCTCATACTCCCACCTTGCAAGTCGAGAGTATTTCAGCCGCAAGAACACTGAACTGATTGAACTGAACTGCGAACACTTCAGAGAAGTGACACACACTGTGGAGTCTGGCCACGCAGACTATGGTGTGTTACCGATTGAAAATACTAGCTCAGGCTCAATCAATGAAGTGTATGACCTTCTCCAGCACACCACTCTCTACATCGTCGGTGAACTAACCTTGCCAATTGAGCACTGTTTGGTTGCTACTTCAGAGCTGCGTTTAGAAGAGATAAAAACCCTTTACTCACACCCTCAACCCCATGCTCAATGTAGCGAGTTCTTGAGCAAGCTAGACGGTGTTAAGCTAGAGTCTTGCGCCAGTACCGCAGATGCAATGCGTAAAGTTAAAGAGATGAATCGCTCGGACGTTGCAGCAATCGGTAATGCATCAAGTGGAAAATTGTATGGCTTGCAGCCGATTCAAGGCAACATCGCCAATCAGACAGAAAACCATACGCGCTTTATTATCGTCGCACGTAAGCCAGTCGAGGTATCGGCTCAAATTCCGGCGAAAACAACCTTGATCATGTCGACGTCACAAGAGGCAGGCTCACTGGTTGAAACTCTATTGGTTCTTCAGCGTTACGGCATCAATATGACCAAGCTAGAGTCGCGTCCTATTATGGGCAACCCTTGGGAAGAGATGTTTTATGTTGACCTTGAAGCACACCTTGATTCTCAAGCGATGCAGCAAGCACTTAACGAGCTCACTAAGATCACAAAACACCTGAAAGTCCTCGGCTGCTATCCGAGTGAAAATGTGAAACCAACACAAGTAAAACTACAATAAATATATCTACATAGCTCAAATAAATACCACTTAGTAGCTGACACAATTTATTAATATTCTTAATATCACAGATATTTAGTTGCATATTAGTGTTGTGTCAGCCCTTACCAACTGACTCTGATAAGCAGTACATTTCTGATTTATCTAATAAGGTACCACCTAGTCAGTATGAGAGCTTCGTTCTTATCTTTACTCGCCCTTTTCAACTCCTCTGTTTTCGCACAAGAATCCGCTCTGAATGTCTATATGTGGGAAGACACGCTCTCACCAAGTATCCATTCAGACTGGGAGCAAAAGTCTGGTGCACCGCTAACTTTGTCGCACTTCGACAATGATGATGAGCGCAGTTTACTGATGATGAGGAGCGTCCAGCTGCCTTTTGATGTCGTTGTTTTAGATAATGTTTCAGCGCAAATATACGGCCGCCTAGGATCATTTGAAGACTTATCGAACCTTAAGAACCGCTCCAATAACGACCCTAAATGGAACCAAGCGTGCGGTCCTTATGCGGTCCCTTATTTTTGGGGAACAGTAGGCGTCGCTTACCGCAAAGATAAAATCGAACAGCCGCCCACTACATGGCAAGAATTTGTTAATCCGCCCAAAGAGCTGTTTGGCAAGATTGGAATGATTAATGACAGTGTGGAAAGTTTTTTGCCCGTTTTGTACAGCTTAGGAATTTCGCCAACAACGGAAGACACTAAACAACTACAAGCGGCATATCCTGCCATGATGACATTTAGCGAAAAAGTTCTCACGTATGAGTACATTTTGAGCTACGTTCGTAGCCAAGAAAATATCAACCAAATGCTAATGACCCTCGCCTATAGCGGTGATCAATACTCGTTAAACCGCTCTTTTAAGCAAGATAAATGGGATTATGTCATTCCAGACGGAGAACTCTTCCTCTGGGTGGATTGTTTAGCTGTAACCAGTCATTCAGAGCAAAAACAACAGGCTATCGCCTTTCTTGAATACCTCATGTCTCCCAAAGTGGCTGCAACAAATGCAATGGATATCAAAGCCGCTACTCCGAATTTAAGTGCTACGAAACTACTGCCCGAATGGTACTTAAATGATGCATCATTATTTCCACCAGCAGAAAGACTAAAAAACGCACGTATAGATAGCGAGCTCTCTGCAGAAAATATAAGCCTACGGGCAAAAATAATTAACCAAATACTTAAACGTCATGAAGCTAAACACTAGAGTTTTATTACTCGTTGCGCCTGTCATTTTGTTGAGTGCTGCTGTCTCTAGTTATAGCATTTACTTCAATCAAAAAGACGCCTTAATAAAGCGCGAGCAAAGTTATCTTCAACTCTCTATGGAAAAGCTAGCCGGTCACTTTCGTCAATCTATGGCATTGATCAACAGCTACTCTCTGACCCTAACCAAAAGTGACATTATTCATCACTACTTTGGGCAGCCAGAGAACCCTTATCGAGAGATGAAATTGATTGAAAACCTACAAACTACCATCGAAAACCTGCAACCGAATAAGCAGGATGATATCGCCGTCGCTATTGTCGATAGCCAGCACAGAGTCCGCTTTTACGCCGATAACCAAAACGACCCTTTTTCCGCGCTAGATGAGAATGTTCGTTACTACGTGCAACAAACCTATGAAACAACCGGACAAACGAGCCATACGGGGTTTGCTAAAAGCTACCAAGGACAAAGTATCTTGATCCGCTATGACGTATTGGACAACAACACGCTCGTATCGCCACTTAGCTACAATAAGGATCAAGTGTTCTTCATCGTTGTATCGCTGTCACTAGAGAAGTTCGATCAACTCAAGCATATCCTTGAGTTTGACAACGACAGCAGCATCTTTTTCTCTGAAGAGCCGATCTTTAAATCAGGGCTCACTCAATCGGTCGAACTAAAATCAGGCCTCTATGCCGTGTTAGATCCAGCACAGTATCTTACTACAGAAAAACTCGCCAAGATTGAACAGCGCTTAATGCTCTCATTTGGCGTGTCGTCCTTGATTACGGTTTTGATTCTTTTGGTACTGCTTTATCGTCATGTCATTCAACCCATTACTCACCTTGATCGCCAGTTAAGAGAAGTTGAACAACGTAAGCGGTCTAATATTGAACGCTTAGATAGTGACAATGAAATAGGTCGTTTATCTGCCCGTTTCTACGATATGTATAAGGAGCTCAACTCTAGCTATCAAAAAACCAAAGCGATGGCTGAGAATGACCACCTCACCCAACTGGCAAATCGCTATCAATTTCAAGTCTATGTGGAACGAATCTTGGCCAACAAATTTAACTACAGCCACGCTTGGATTCTTTAC
The DNA here is from genome assembly GCF_000772105.1 of Vibrio tubiashii ATCC 19109. Lineage (NCBI taxonomy): Bacteria > Pseudomonadati > Pseudomonadota > Gammaproteobacteria > Vibrionales > Vibrionaceae > Vibrio > Vibrio tubiashii. Next base: position 582,058 of record NZ_CP009354.1, on the reverse strand, counting down.
ATCGACCTAGACAATTTTAAGTATGTAAACGATAAGTATGGGCATCATGTCGGTGACTCCTTACTGGTCAACTTCGCTGAACACATCAAGAAACTCAGTGTAGAAAGCGAAACAAAATATGGCGTTAAGTCACTGGCATCACGATTGTCTGGTGATGAGTTCGCAATTTTTATTGCCGCCAACAAAGCAGGCACCTTTGCTGACACATTAGCCCAGGCGGTGTTAGACCCTATTCAAAATCATACCAACGCATCCATTGGGAGTTTCCCAATAACCGCAAGTATCGGTATTGCCTCTTACCCTGATGATGGAATGGATTTAGCTAAGTTGCTGTCTCATGCAGATACTGCCATGTATCAAGCTAAGCGCGCGGGTAAAAATCAAATTGCTCATTATTCAAAAGAGCTAGATGAAATTGTACGTCGACGAACTCAAGTAGAGCGCGCACTGCGTAAAGGTGATCTAGAGAACGAGTTTACCCTGCTCTATCAACCTTATTACGACCGCGACGGCAAGGTCATTAAGGGCGTCGAGGCTCTGTTGCGTTGGGACTCACCAAAATTAGGCAAAGTCACTCCAAGCGAGTTTATCCCCATTTCAGAGCAAATTGGTCTATTTGGCACCATTGACCGTTGGGTCATCAAGCAAGCTTTTATCGACTTCCAGCAGCTACAGAGTTGCTTTGAGAGTCCCATTCAGCTATCGATTAACTTGTCATCAGCAGAGCTGGATTCTTTACAGCTAGCGGCTGATATTCAAAGTTTGATGGAGCTATATCCCGTTCAACCGCACTTAATCGATTTCGAGATCACGGAAACTTTTGCTTCAGATTCACAAAGCTACCTACTCCTTCATGAGTTAGCACAGATGGGCTTTAAGTTAACCATTGATGATTTTGGCTCAGGTTATACCTCGATCACTCAGCTGGTCGAATACCCGGTACAGAAGATTAAGTTTGATCGCGAGTTTTTAGAAACTCTAATCAAAACCAATAATCATCAGGTGGTAAAACCTTTGGTTGACCTTTGTCACTCGCAATCTATGATGGTGACTGCGGAAGGGATCGAGTCAGAAGAGATGCATCGCTGGTTAGCGGACAACAAGTGTGATTACATGCAGGGTTATCATCTATCGCCACCACTGTCACTTTCGCAGTTAAGTTTTGTCCATATAGACCCGAAAGGAAATCTCAATGTCGGTGAAGACGGTTATTGTAGCTTCGCTTAATCCCGCCAAAATCAATGCGGTAAAGAGTGCATTTGAAGCCACATTCCCTAAGCAAGCATTCAATTTTTCTGGCGTAAGTGTTGATAGCGGTGTCGCAGACCAGCCAATGTCCAATCAAGAAACACATACTGGTGCACTTAACCGTGTAGTCAATGCAAAAGCTGAACGTCCCAATGCAGACTATTATGTTGGCTTAGAGGCGGGTATCGAAGGTTCTGTTACTTTTGCTTGGATGGTGGTGGAATCACAAACCCAGCGCGGTGAGTCCCGTTCAGCCAGTTTAATGTTGCCACCGGTTGTTATTGAGAAGCTTCAACACGCCAATGAACTTGGTGATGTCATGGATGAAGTCTTCGGTACAGAGAATATCAAACAGAAAGGTGGCGCAATAAGCTTGCTCACGCACGACTTGCTCACCCGTAGCTCGGTCTATCACCAAGCGTTAATATTGGCATTGATTCCATTTGCTAACCCTGAGCATTTCCCTGCCAATTTGTAATATGTCTTTAAAAAAATAAGGATGCCGAGGCATCCTTATTTATTTTCGAGTAGAGCGGCGATTTGCTGCTTTTCGTCTTCACTCTTTGATTTTAGCTCGTTAGAACCCCGGGTAATCGTTGCAATGCCCACGCCGAGCATCTGGCTGATCTGCCGCTGCGACATTTCCCCTTTGAGCAACTCCCGAAAAATATTGACGCGCGCAACAAGAGCTTCACGCTCATCTGGTGTCAATAACATGGTCAACAACATCTGATGTTGCTGTGACTCTGTGCTATGTTCAATCAGATCTAGTATCTGTTGCCACTCTTTATATTCAGGTTCTAAAGACATCTACTGGTGCTCGCTAATATTTCGCGTTCAGCTCATGCGGGTTTAAGAAAGCGCCATCAACACCTAACACCTCACGGTAGTAGGTTTCAAACATCAGGATATTTTGTACATATCCACGAGTTTCTTTAAATGGAATCGCTTCAATAAACGCATAAGCATCTAGTTTTCCTTGCGTTCTTTCACGCCAAGTTTTCACTCGATGAGGCCCTGCATTATACGCAGCTAACGCGAAAATTCGATTGTTATCGTAGCGTTTGAGTAAGCCATCCAAATAGTGGCTACCTATCTCTATGTTCTTACCCACTTGGTAAAGGTCTTTATAGCCCTGATAATCAATCTTGTATTTCTTGGCAGTGTACTTAGCGGTGGAAGGCATAATTTGCATGATGCCGCGCGCACCAACCGGCGACCTTGCTTCAATATCTAATGCGCTTTCCTGTCTTGCCAGAGACATCAGAGTAATTGGGTCAATGCTGTGCTTGTCACCATAGAAGTTAAACCACCAACGATGCGCAACCGGGAAACGAATCTCAAGGTTATCCCACATCTTTGCTTGGATGCTCGCAGTCACCGTCAGATGATGCCAGCCTTTAAATGAAGCGAATGCCGCTAGCATCTCTTTTTGAGATTTGTCTGCACGCGCCAGTAGCCAGCGCCATTCACTTTTAGCAGCGGCAATCTTATCGCGATCAATCAACTCTTCTATTCGAATCAGTTCACTGCGGTAAGGCTTTATCTGCTGTTGGTCGAGGGATATCACTGACGTAGGGTACTCAATCGAACGCTTAAGCTCTTTCGCCGCTGCAACGCTATAAAAATTACGCTGACCAACCAAAGCCTCTAAGCGTTGCTGACCATTCTGCTTCTCACCCTGCGCCATTTCACTGCGCGCAAGCCAGTATTGCCAACGTAGACTCTGTTGTTTATCTTGCGGTAACTGCTCTATCCAACCTTCAACGCCTTGCCAGTCAGCAAACTGAATCGCAAGGCGCACACGGCGCTCAATCAAAGGCACACTTGAAGAGGTCGTAATTTTCTTGTCACGCCACTTAGCCAACGATTCTGAATCTGTATTGATTAAACGAAACGAAACATAGTCAGCAAGATGTTGTGCCGTGGCTTTGTCGAAGTGTTGGCCCTTAACCACCCCATCGAACTGCTGCTGCGCCATTTCGGCATCTTTACGTGCCAGCTTCTTAAAAGCGAGCTTGGTTTGAGTTTGGTAAAACTCAGTGACTTTGTGTTTTTTGGCAAACGCCTGAACCGACTCTGGCTTACTAAACAGCGCTTTCATTTCATCGGCTTGACGCTTTGCTTGAGTCGAATTGAGCTGCTTTTTCAGATAGTTCATCAAGCTGCCATTACGAGCTTCAAACGCCAACAGCATACGTTCAAGGACTAGCTGGTCGGTTTTGAGACCAGCCTTATTCCAAGCGTCAAAAAGCGGGTCACAAGCATCGGCGATGCTGTGTCCTGATAACCAGAGTTTTTCCGCCCCGGCAAATGCGACTTGCTTGTCTCCTGCCTGCGCATGAGCGTTGTAGAAGTAACATTGATACGTTTCGCCTCTTGGCTCTTCAGTTTGAAACTCCAACAGCGTGCGCCATTTTCCTTTCCTTGCCAAAGCATCGATGTAAGGAGCCCGCATTCGATTCGAGAAAGGGAAAGATTGATGAGTGGCAATAAACTGATCCACTTCACTAGGCGTTCTATCGCCAATATCAACTAAGAAACTGCGGTAGTCGACGTAAGGCGTAAGAGGATAATTCGCTATCTGAGGACGTATTTTTTTGTACTGAGAAACCTGTTTGTCATCAAGCAATGACTGAGCTTGATCGTATAAGTCTCGCTGTTGTTGAAGATCAGAAGCCACCACTGATGTGGCAAAACCTGCGCTGCAAACCATCGAAGATACAAATAAAATCGATGAAGGAAGACGATGCAGCGACTTGAGAAAAGTCAGCGTCATAAGAGTCTCATCCTGAGATTAGAAATCTATGGTGTTCCCTATTAATGCTTATTGTAATCAGCGCTGTAAAGGGCGTAGATGTAAATAATAATAAATTCACACAACTGTGACATTCAGCTTGCTTTGGGCAAATTGTTGATTAGTAATTCATCAGCAAAGAGAATCTATTTCAGTGTCTTGCTTTCTCTGGTAACAAACTGAGCTCGGTTAGTATAAAATAACCTTTTACGTGAATTGACTATTTAGGAACGATCGGCAATGGCTGAATACGTATATACCATGTCGCGAGTGAGCAAAATTGTGCCACCAAAGCGACAAATTCTTAAAGACATCTCTCTAAGCTTCTTCCCTGGCGCAAAAATCGGTGTTTTGGGTCTAAACGGTGCAGGTAAATCTACCCTACTACGCATCATGGCTGGCATTGATACCGATATTGATGGTGAAGCGCGTCCACAACCAGGTCTTAATGTGGGTTACCTACCACAGGAACCAGTACTGGACGAATCTAAAACGGTACGTGAAATCGTTGAAGAAGCGGTATCCGATGTTGCAGGTGCGATGAAGCGTCTTGACGAAGTATACGCAGCTTACGCAGAACCAGATGCTGACTTCGATGCGCTAGCAAAAGAGCAAGGTGAACTTGAAGCGCTAATCCAAGCGAAAGAAGGTCACAACTTAGAGAATGCTCTAGAGCGTGCAGCTGATGCACTTCGCCTTCCTGAATGGGATCAGAAGATTGAGCACCTATCTGGTGGTGAGCGTCGCCGTGTCGCTATCTGTCGCCTACTTCTTTCTAAGCCAGACATGCTACTACTCGACGAACCAACCAACCACCTCGACGCAGAGTCTGTTGCTTGGTTAGAGCGATTCCTAGTGGACTACACAGGTACTGTTGTGGCAATCACCCACGACCGTTACTTCCTAGATAATGCTGCTGGCTGGATTCTTGAACTTGACCGTGGTGAAGGTATCCCATGGCAAGGTAACTACACTTCTTGGCTAGAGCAAAAAGATGCTCGTCTACAACAAGAAGCCTCTCAAGAGAAAGCGCGCCAGAAAACGATTGAGAAAGAGCTTGAGTGGGTTCGTCAAAACCCTAAAGGCCGTCAGTCTAAATCTAAAGCACGTATGGCTCGCTTTGAAGAACTGCAAAGCGGTGATCGTCAGAAGCGTAACGAAACCAACGAACTCTTCATCCCGCCAGGTGAGCGTCTAGGTGACAAGGTTATCGAAGTGAATAACCTATCTAAGTCTTTTGACGGCCGTGTTCTGATTGATGACCTATCATTTAGCATGCCTAAAGGTGCAATCGTGGGCATCATCGGTGCCAACGGCGCAGGTAAGTCGACTCTGTTTAAGATGCTAAGCGGTACTGAGCAACCAGACTCTGGTACGGTTGAGATGGGTGACACGGTTAAACTTGCGTCTGTTGACCAGTTCCGTGACTCTATGGACGATTCAAAAACGGTTTACCAAGAGATTTCTGAAGGCGCTGACATCATCAAGATCAACAACTTCGAAATTCCTGCTCGTGCCTACTGTTCACGCTTTAACTTCAAAGGCTCAGATCAGCAGAAGATCATTGGTGAGCTTTCTGGTGGTGAGCGTAACCGTGTACACCTTGCTAAGCTGCTTAAAGCTGGCGGTAACGTACTACTACTCGACGAACCGACCAATGACCTTGACGTTGAAACGCTACGTGCACTAGAAGAAGCACTTCTTGAGTTCCCTGGCTGTGCCATGGTTATCTCGCACGACCGTTGGTTCCTAGACCGTATCGCTACGCACATCATCGACTACCGCGATGAAGGTCAGGTTAACTTCTACGAAGGTAACTATACTGAATACATGGAGTGGCTGAAGAAGACCCTTGGTCCTGAAGCAGCGGAACCGCATCGCATCAAGTACAAACGTATTGCTAAGTAAATACGCTTGAAATTTGTGCAAAGGCCGCTAATATTAGCGGCCTTTATTTATATAGCTCACAATACGGATAACTTCTGGTATTGATTAAAGCGAAGAATGCGAACAACCGCGCATAGTAGCCACTTTAGTTTTGTTACTCTTATGAGTTGAAATATAGAGAGAAGATTATGATCGAACGTCGTCGTTTTTCGCGCATTGTTTATCAAGCTCAAGCTACACTGACTCAAGAATCCACAGAGGTGACTGCCTTAGTGTGTGATTTATCGCTACATGGACTCTTAGCCACCAGCGAACAGTCAGACCAGCTCGACACAGATAAACAAGTAGATGTTGAATTTTCGCTTGCAGGAAGTGATGTCACGATCCAACTTGTAGGAAATATCGTTGGGCTTAATAACAATGTGATTCGTGTCAGCATTGATCATATTGATATTGAGAGTATCGGACATTTGAAGCGATTAGTTGAATTAAATGTAGGTGATGATGACCTGTTACACAGGGATATCGAACACCTCTCTGATTTAGGTGAATACACCTAATCTAACTAGTTTATGTCGAAGAAAATTACCATTTCTATCCCCAATTCATCGGGGGTACAAACTTTTGATGTTTCAAGAAAAACTCTGTTTACTTCTATAGCGGTCATCGCTGGCATCCTATTTTCAGGTGTCGGTTATGGCTACTACCAGTCGCATCAAGAACAAACCACCCAACAAAAGTACCATGCGCTAGTCGATAAGCTCAGCGAGCTTGAAGTGCTTTATGAGGAACAGGTTGATACCACGCACTCTCTTTCCCAAGAGCTAGAAGATAAGCGCAATCAAATACATGTATTGGGCAAACGCGTCTACGATGTGGAGTCCGTTCTTGGTCTTGCAGATGAATCCTTAACGGATGATGTCAGCCTAGAAAACCGCATTGATGCAGCGGCGGTAGATTCTGCTGTACGTGCCACCATGTTTCGCTTAATTCCAAACGACACACCAATGAACTACGAGCGTATTTCGTCTTCCTTTGGTCGTCGTACTAACCCAATCACAGGCAAAAGACATACCCATACCGGGATCGACCTTACCTGTAAGCGTGGTGAAGAGATTTATGCGCCTGCCGATGGCGTGATTGAAACAGTCCGACCAAGTAAAAAGGGCTTTGGCAACTTCTTAACCGTTCGCCACTCGTTTGGTTTTATGAGTTCCTATGCCCACTTGCATCAGTTTAAAGTGCGTAGCGGACAGTTTGTCAGTAAAGGTGATCTGATTGCCACCTGTGGCAACTCAGGTAACTCCACTGGCCCTCATTTGCATTATGAAGTGCGCTTCCTCGGACGTGCTCTAAATCCGCAATACACCATGGATTGGACGCCAGAGAACTTTAACTACCTGTTTGAGAAAGAGAAAAAGGTAAAGTGGGCGCCACTGGTTAAGCTGATTGATGACACAGTCAGACTGCAAGTGAACTTGACCAACAACCCTTACCAAGACAGTTCAGTCAGCACAGTAAAAAACGACCAAGAGCCGAAAATCGATAATCTTACAGTGCAATAGTCTTCCTGAGAAAACAAAAGAGCGACCGTTTGGTCGCTCTTTTTCTATTCATTATCGACTTATTAGCCGCGATGAATGGAGTCATTGGCTTGTTTTAACAAGTTCTGGCTCTCATCAAGGAACTGCTTTGAGTAATCGCCAAACCAGTCACTCACTCTATCAAAGCTCTCAACAAATGCTTGTTTGTCATTACCATCCAGAATTTCCAACGCCTCACCGAAACAGCGATGGAAACGCTTGATCATGTCGATGTTTTCCTGAGAAGAGAGAATGATATCCCCGTATAGGTTAGGATCTTGGCCAAATAGACGTCCAACCATTGCCAGCTCCAAGCGGTAGATAGGTGAACTAAGCTGCAGTAGCTTGTCGATATTTGGGTTTTCTCTACTTAGGTGTAGACCGTAAGCGAACGATGTAAAGTGTCTTAGCGCTTGAATCAAAGTCATACCGTGGTCATGCTCACTTGCATCAATCTGGCATAAACTCGCGCCCCAAATAGAGAACTGCTTTAGCAGCCATTGATAATGCTCTTCACCACGTCCATCACAGTAGACAATCACCTGCTTAGCTAAACTTGGCACATCTGGACCGAACATAGGGTGCAAACCAACAACAGGCCCTTTATGGACGTTCAGCATCGCTTGTAACGGTCTTGATTTTATCGAGGTTAAATCACACAGAATGCAGTCTTCAGGCAATTTGCTCAACTTCTCAATCACACCTTCAGTCAGGTGAATTGGCACGGTCACTACGACCATGCCAGCATTCTCTAGCAGTTCATCAGCGCGGTGCCAATCTTTGCTGCCAAGTACTTTTACATCGTAGCCAGACAGAGTGAACATGCGACCAAACAGTCCACCCAGTTGACCATTACCACCAACGATGACAACAGAGCGCAATTCAGGGTTGAGGCACTTAAAGCCAGAATCCTTCTCGCTCGCATAAGACTCGCGCATAGTGCGGCGCAAAATATCTTCAATCAGCTGAGGCGGTACGCCCTTTTTCTCGGCTTCTTCACGGCGCGAAGCCAGCATTGCGGCTTCACGATCCGGAGCATAGATTGGCAAACCGTGCTCACTTTTTACTTCACCAACCTTCTCAACTAAAGAAAGTCGCTGGGATAATAAATCAAGAATTTGTTTATCGACTGCGTCTATCTGATCACGCAATTCATTCAATTCAACTGCCATTGATATTCCTTGTGCTCTCTACTTACCCTTTCAAGCGGTCTTCTAGGAAAGGGACTAGCTCTTCATGTGCATGACGTAATAGTGCCTCAGTTGTATCCCAATTGATACACGCATCGGTGATCGATACGCCATATTGCATTTCATTGAGAGGAATATCTGAAGATTGATTACCTTCATTGATATGGCTTTCAATCATCAAGCCGATGATAGACTTGTTGCCTTCGCGAATTTGATGGATCACATCTTCTGCTACAAGCGGCTGACGACGGAAATCTTTGCGCGAGTTTGCATGGCTACAGTCAACCATCAGTGACGCTTCTAAGCCGTGCTTAGCCATATCTTGCTCACACTCAGTGACAGAAACAGAATCGTAGTTAGTCTGCTTACCGCCACGCAGGATAACGTGGCCGTTTGGGTTACCTTGAGTCGTCAGTAGAGCGACTTGGCCTTCACGGTTGATACCCATGAAACGGTGGCTTGAAGAAGCAGCCTGCATCGCATTGATTGCCGTTGCTAAGCTGCCATCAGTACCATTTTTAAAGCCGATTGGCATTGAAAGACCACTCGCCATTTCACGGTGGGTCTGCGATTCCGTGGTGCGAGCGCCAATTGCAGCCCAGCTAAAGGTATCCGCTAGGTATTGTGGGCTAATTGGGTCAAGCGCTTCCGTCGCAAGTGGAATCTCCATTTCAGCGAGTTCTACTAACAGCTCACGCCCAACATGCAGACCATGCTCGATATCGAATGAGCCATCTAGATGTGGGTCATTAATCAGGCCTTTCCAGCCGACAGTAGTACGAGGCTTTTCGAAGTAAACACGCATAACAATATACAGTTGATCACTCAGTTGTTCTGAGAGTACTTTTAGACGCTTAGCATATTCCTTTGCAGCATCAACATCGTGAATTGAACATGGACCACATACAACAAGTAAGCGGTGATCTTTCTTATGGATGATATCAGCAATGGTTTGGCGAGATTCTTGGATAAAACGTCGAGCGTTGTCGCTCAAAGGCAGTTTCGCCTTTAGCTCTTCAGGTGTAATAAGAACTTGTTCATCACTAATGTTAATATTGCTCAATTCACTTTTTTGCATAACTCTAACCTGTATATTATTTTTTACACCTAGCTATATCCGTGTTTACTAGGTTGGAATAAGCATAAAATAACAGGCTGAATGTAGATTTCAAGGTGTAAATATAAAAAAACACATATGTAAAAATTAATTTACATCCTGTGTTTTAACTCTCTTTATTGTCAAAGTATGAGATAAGCATGTTTTCTAGAAGGATTCTTAACTAAAATAAGCCTAAATCCCGCTAATTGAATCGTTATGGATCTAATCCTCTCTCTTCTTCAGCAAATGTGTGTCTATTTGGTTTTAGCTTATATGCTAAGCAAGACGCCTATCTTTTTGCCTCTGCTAAATATCTCTAACCGTCTTAGTCACAAACTGAGTGTCTATGTGCTGTTTTCGCTATTTTGTATCATGGGAACCTACTTCGGTTTGCAGATTAATGATGCGATTGCCAATACGCGCGCGATTGGTGCAGTGATGGGAGGACTGTTTGGTGGTCCAGTTGTGGGTTTCTTTGTCGGGCTAACCGGTGGTCTGCACCGCTATACTCTAGGTGGGTTTACCGATCTCGCCTGCGCAATCTCGACCACAGCAGAAGGACTGATTGGCGGATTGTTCCATATCTACTTTGTGCGTAAGAATAAATCTGACCAACTGTTCAACCCAAGTATCGTGTTCGCCATTACTCTTGTCGCTGAAATTGTCCAGATGCTGATCATCTTGATCGTCGCCAAACCCTTTGATCAAGCTTATTCCTTGGTTTCTGCGATTGCGGCGCCAATGATCATCGCTAACTCGGTAGGCGCTGCGCTATTTATGAGTATTTTGCAGGACAGAAAAACCATCTTCGAAGAATACTCAGCGACCTTTTCTCGCCGCGCGCTGAACATTGCAGAGCGTTCTGTTGGTATTCTAGCCTCTGGTTTCAATGTGCAGAACGCTGAGAAAATTGCCCGTATTGTCTATGAAGAGACCAATGTCGGTGCGGTATCGATTACCGATGATGAAAAGATTCTTGCTTTTGTAGGTATCGGCGATGATCACCACAAACCCAATACCCCTATCTCTTCTCAAAGCACCTTAGATGCGATTCAACAAGATGACATCATCTACCTAGACGGGGCAGAAAAGCCGTATCAATGTTCGATCTCTGCAGATTGTAAGCTCGGTTCAGCGCTGATCATTCCTCTTCGCGCAGGCGACAAGGTCATCGGCACCATTAAGCTCTATGAGCCCAAGCGTAAACTCTTTTCCACCATCAATATGTCGATGGCGGAAGGGATAGCCCAACTGCTTTCGAGCCAAATCCTGTTTGGCGATTATCAGCAAAAACAAACGCTGTTATCTCAAGCCGAAATCAAACTGCTGCACGCTCAGGTAAATCCACATTTCCTATTCAATGCGCTCAATACTATCAGTGCCGTTATCAGGCGCGACCCACCTAAAGCTCGGGAGCTTATTCAGCACCTTTCACAATTCTTTCGCAGTAACTTGAAGCAAGATATTGAAACGGTCACGCTGAAAGAAGAACTCGCACACGTTAATGCCTACCTCACGATAGAGAAGGCGCGTTTTACCGACCGCTTAGAAGTGACGATCGATATTGATGAAGCGCTGTTAACTCGAAAAGTACCGACCTTTACCCTACAGCCGTTAGTTGAGAACGCCATTAAGCACGGTATCTCTAATCTTCTGGAAGGCGGTAAGATTCACATCTACAGTCAAATAAGTGAGTCAGGATTCCAAGTCGTGGTGGAAGACAATGCTGGCAGTTACACACCACCAGCTGATGACCATGCAGGCCTGGGGATGCAGATTGTCGACAAACGACTGAGCAATAAATTTGGTCGCGCTTCAGCTCTCAATATTGAAGTCGAGCCTAACCATTTTACTCGGATGAGCTTTATCATCCCAAATAAGAACATGTACTAAGGTATCAACATGCTTTCGGCATTAGTCATAGATGACGAACTTTTTGCTCGCGAGGAACTGACCGAGCTACTCGAAGAAACGGGTCACATTGAAGTGATAGATCAAGCCAGCAATGCGATTGAAGGGTTGAAGAAAATCAATCAACTCAAGCCTGACGTGGTGTTTCTTGATATCCAAATGCCGCAGATTACTGGGATTGAGCTATTAGCTATGCTTGACCCTGAAACTATGCCTAACGTGGTGTTTGTCACCGCTTATGATGAGTTTGCTGTCCAAGCATTTGAAGATAATGCCTTTGATTACTTACTAAAACCTGTTGATACCTGTCGCTTGGAGAAAACCGTCAAGCGGTTACTCAAATCAAAACAAGCCGACCCCCATCAATTTGCCGCCATTACCCCTCAGAACTTAGATCAAGTGCCATGTATTGGCTTAAACCGCATCGTCATTATTCCAACCCAAGATGTTGAGTTTGCCTACAGTGATATCAGTGGCGTCCATGTTCAAACCCATGAACAGAAAGCTACATCTCAGCTGACGTTAAAAGTACTTGAAGAAAAAACACCTTTGGTTCGCTGTCACCGCCAGTTTTTGGTTAACATTAAAGCAATCAAAGAGATAAAACTGTTCGAAAATGGCCTAGCAGAAATTATCACCGTCAGTGACCATCCACTTCCGGTAAGTCGACGTTACTTGAAAACTTTAAAAGAGATGCTGGGTTTTCATTAGCAACAAAAAAGCCGCACTTGATGTGCGGCTTGTTGATTGAATCTATGAGATTAAGCGTCAAGAATACGCTTCATGGCCTCGGAAGCCTTTTTCCATTGTTCACTGCTATGTAGCTCAGACAAACTAAAGCTCTGTGTTTTCAATAAGCGACTTGCTTGCGGAGTTTCCATCACAGGCAGATTGTCTAGCACTTCCACCTGAGCGTCACGTTTATTACACACTAAAATCATATCGCACCCGGCCACTAACGCCTGATGTGAACGTTCTGCTGGGCCGCCCATGATCGATGCACCTTCCATTGTCAGATCATCGGAGAAAACAATACCTTTAAAACCTAGCTTTTCACGCAGTACCTGCTTAAGCCAGTATTCCGAACCACTTGCAGGTTGAGCATCATAGTGTGGGAAAACAACATGCGCAGGCATCATTGCGTCTAAAATTCCCGATTCAATCTGAGCTTTAAAAATCGCCATATCTTGTTCAAAGATAGTGTCTCGGCTATCGAATGGCGTTTCTAAGTGTGAATCAGCCACAACGCCGCCATGTCCAGGAAAATGCTTACCCGTCGTCGACATTCCAACCGCTTTCATCCCTTTCATGTAAGCCAGACTGTGGCGGATTATGGTATCAGCATCATCACCAAATGCACGGCTACCAATCGCTTTACAATCAAAGCCTTTATCAAGAACAGGCGCAAAACTTAAATCAATATCATGGGCAACTAACTCTGCAGCCATCAACCAGCCACCTTGCTCTGCAAGTTGCTCGCCATTATCAAACTGAGCATATCTTTGAGCCGCAGGAATCAGTGAGAAACCCTCTTTAAAGCGCTGAACACGACCTCCTTCTTGGTCAACACCAATCAGAATTGGGCGCTTAGCCGCTTGACGAATCGATTTGTTCAAAGCCAGTAGCTGATCACTGTCATGATAGTTGCGGGCAAATAAGATCACGCCTCCCACCGTTGGGTGCTCAAGAATCTCTTTATCTTCCGCAGTCAATTCACAGCCTGCTACGTCTAACCATAACGGTCCCATACCGAATCCTTATTGTTTCAATGCCGCCACTGCGGATTTACTTTGTTCTATCAGTTGATCAGCACTCTCTTCTTGCTGAGTTAAAGCAATAAAGAGTAAATCAGTAATCAATAACTGACTGTCACGCGCAGTAATCGATGAGCTACGAATATGCTCTTCGTCGGCGGCAGTCATTAGCTTTATATCGGAGTACTTGTCTAATGGCGTTGGCGCTAATTGGCTGATGGTAATCACCTTTGCTTTACGCCCTTTAGCTATTTGGGCGACGCGAAGAATTTCACGACTTCGCCCCGAGTAAGACAAAGCGATCAGCACATCGTTCTCATTTAAAGCCGAGGCATTGGCAATTTGGATATGGGCATCGTGCTCACAATGCACCGCATGACCAATTTTCATTAGCTTGTAACTTAAGTCTTTCGCCACCAGCGAAGAAGCCCCAACACCAGCTATCTGAATCTTGCCCGCCAAATGAAGCAAACGCGTTGCCTGCTCTATCTTATCGCCTTCATTGAGCGCAATCGTTCTCTCCAATGATTGCTGTTTACTCGCGAGTAACTTAGCCATCACCAGCGGAATATCATCACTACGCGAGATAGTGCCATGAATCGCCTTACGTGAGGTCGGCTGGTAACTTATCTCACTTTCGTACAGCTTGACCTTTAATTCAGAAAACCCGCTGTAACCAATTTTCTGGCTGAACTTAACGATGGTTGATTGACTCACTCCCACCGCTTTAGCCAACTCTGGAGATGACATTACCTTGACTTGCTCAGGGTACTCAAGAAGGAACTGAGCAATCTGCGTATCGGATGGTGATAGCTTTGGCAGAAGCGTTTTTATTCGCGCTAACCCTTTCATCATCAAGCCTCCTATCAATTGATGCCAGTGTACTCAGCTAAGTCTGTATCTGGAATAGCTATTCCAAAAAACAATTCACGGCGGAATAGCTTCGACGATTAAATGGGATCATGGTCATAGAAAACAACTGGTCACTATTCCACCAAGGAATAGCCTTTTGAATCACTTATTCTTCACAGCATACTGGTGAAAATAACAAAGATATACCCTACATAATTCATGCTATGGAGCTGCTATGAATTCTCTATTTACCTCATTAGATTGGGCAGTATTTGCGCTTTACTTTGCGCTGATTGCCTACACAGGTTGGCACTTCAGCCGTGTCAAAATCACTTCAACCAAGGATTACTTTCTCGGTGGCAACAGTATGCCAATGTGGGTGGTTGCGGTATCGGTACTGGCGACATCTCAGTCTGCAGCTACCTTCCTTGGCGGACCAGAATCTAGCTACCGCGGTAACCTAACTTACTTAGCCACCAATATCGGCGGGATATTAGGTGCTTTGTTTGTTGCTTGGGTACTGATTCCTAAGTTCTACCACAACAAAGTCTCGACCGTTTACGAGCTGCTTAAGGTTCGTTTTGGTGAAAAAACCAAACAACGCGCAGGCTTGATGTACCTCGTGGGACGTGTGTTTGCTTCTGGTTCTCGCCTTTATATGGCCGCTATCGCCGTGTCGATGATTCTGTTTACGAACATTGAACCTTCTAGCGTCATTACCTCTGTCGTGATTCTGGTTGTCGTCGGTCTTGCCTACACCTATATGGGCGGAATTCGCTCCGTCATCTGGAGTGATCTTATTCAGTTGATTGTTTATGTGGGCGCAGCCCTTGCAGTCATCGTCTATCTTCTCGGACAGATTCCAGCGGATATGGGGCAAATTGTTCATGCCTTACAAAACCCGGGCAATGATCAAATCTCTAAGCTGACACTATTTGATTTTAGCCTCGATTTCTCACCAGCCGGCACCTTTAGTTTCTGGGCTTGTATTACAGGTTTTGTGTTACTCAACATCGGTGCATTTGGTCTTGATCAGGATATGACTCAACGAGTTCTGACCTGTAAAAACGCTAAGCAGGGTTCACAAGCGATGATCAACTCCATTATCTTCTCGATTCCTGTCGTACTAGTGTTTATGACCATCGGCTTGCTGCTGTATGTTTTTTATCAACGACCAGAGCTTATGGGCGTTGAAGGTAAAGAAGTAGTACAAAACTTCAATGGCGAAAATGTCACCATCTTTATGTACTACGTCCTCAACGAGATGCCTGCTGGATTGCGTGGTCTGGTAACTGTTGGTGTCGTTGCTGCCGCATTATCTACGCTCAATTCTGGTTTGAACTCTATGTCTTCAGTTGCGGTGCAAGATCTCTATCGTCCTTGGAAAGAGAATCGTGATGGTAAACAAGATGACTTCCACTATGTTAAAGCAGGCCGATTCGGCATGGCCGTGGCCGCAACCGCACTGGGTAGCATGGGGATTCTTTGTTTCTACTGGCAACAGTACACGGATATGCCGCTACTCTCTTTTGCTCTCAGCGTGATGGTGTTTGCTTACACGGGCTTACTGGGGGTTTACTTCACCGCCATCTTTACTAAACGTGGTAGTGAAGCATCGGTTGCCATGGCGCTTATCGCTGGCTTCTTAACGACATTGCTGCTGCAAGCTTATGTATGGGACAGCATCATGGGTGTTATTAACCCAGAGTGGGTGGGTGTTCAGCTCGCGTTCCCATATCAGCTTTGCATTGGTACTTTGGTCTCGTTATGTGTTTGTTTGTGTGGGAAAACAAGCAATCAAGAGCAAGACCAGCTACAAACGGCTTAATATGATTACACACCTTCTTGCTGTCGACGGGGGCGGAACCAAAACCGCTCTTCGTTTAACACCTCTGGAACCCCTAACGGCGGACCCGTTTTTCACCTTAACGTTTGGTCCGTCATCCCTTACACAACAAGGTAAGCAAGCAATAGAACTTATTCAACATGCCGTTGCTGATTGCCTTGAGCAACACAGACTGCGAGTAGAGCAAGTCTCAATCGTTGTTGGTGTTGCTGGAGCTGGGAATCTGGAGCTAAAACAACAACTACAATTAGCTTTAACAAAATACCCGTATTGCCAAGTCACAACTGACGCTCATATTTCGCTGTTAGGCGCTAATCAAGGTCAGCCAACTAACGTCATTGCGATTGGTACAGGCTCGGTGGCGAGTCAGCTTAACCGTGATGGAGAGGTAAAAACATTTGGTGGATGGGGCTTTCCTATCGGCGACCAAGGTGGTGGTGCTTGGCTTGGCCAGCAAAGCATTAGGGCGTTAATCCATACCCTCGAAGGGGCACCGCCTTCGCCGTTAACTCGTCATCTTAAACACAATATTGGCGACTCTCGCGCTGAGGTCATTACTTGGCTAAAGCATGCAACAGCAACAGAATTTGCCCAACTCGCTCCCGATGTCATTCGACTGGTTGAGCAGTCTTGCCCTGATAGCTTAGCCATCTTGAACCAAGGCTGTCGGTATATTGATAGGCTTATAGCAAAGTGCTGTGAAAATAATGACTTAGATATCGCTTTTCTAGGGAGTTTAGGCGCATACTATCAATCACGGCTTGGTAACCCATGGCGGTCTAGAGTGATTCAGCCCAAAGGAGATGCCTTAGACGGGGCGATTTGGCTAGCAAAACAACAAGTGGAAAATAACAATGAGTAAAGAGCTGTATATTGGCATTATGTCTGGTACCAGCCTTGATGGTATCGACACTGTTTTAGTTGAGATCGAACACAATCAAGTTCGCTTGCTAGACAGCCACGACTATCCCATTCCGCAATCGCTTAAGCAGCGCCTATTAAATGTTTGCCTAGGTCAGGCAACGAGCTTAGTTGAAATTGGTCAACTTGATCATTTGCTCGGGCAACTCTACGCGCAAGCCGTTCAAGCTCTGTTAAACAAAACGGGTTATGCTGCCGAGG
This sequence comes from Vibrio tubiashii ATCC 19109, assembly GCF_000772105.1. Taxonomy (NCBI): domain Bacteria; kingdom Pseudomonadati; phylum Pseudomonadota; class Gammaproteobacteria; order Vibrionales; family Vibrionaceae; genus Vibrio; species Vibrio tubiashii. The sequence goes on along the minus strand of NZ_CP009354.1, from coordinate 564,769 downwards.
AGATCACAGCGATCGGCAATCACGGTCAGACCGTCTATCATCAACCGAGCGGAGATACTCCATTTACTACCCAGCTAGGTGACGCCAATATTATTGCCGCTCTTACAGGATTAGACACCATTGCGGACTTTAGACGCAAGGACATGGCTCTTGGAGGTCAAGGAGCGCCACTGGTTCCTGCATTTCACCAATCGATTTTTGGCTCTACAGAGTCTAGTGTGGTGGTACTTAATATTGGAGGCATCGCCAATATTTCAGTATTACGACCTGAACAAACCGTTATTGGGTATGATACAGGCCCAGGTAATATGTTGATGGACGCATGGTGTGCTAAAAACACTGGCAATGCCTATGACTACAATGCTCAATTCGCACTACAAGGAAAGCTCAATCAAGATTTGCTGACTGAATTACTCAGTGAGCCTTATCTTGCGCTCAGCGCGCCTAAAAGCACGGGTCGCGAGCTGTTTAACTTACCTTGGTTAGAAGCAATCCTTGCCAAGTTCTCTATTAAGCCTGCAGATGTGCAACGGACTTTGTGCGAGTATACCGCGATAACAATTGCCAACGAGGTAAGTAAGTTTGCCGTTGGCAGCTCACCAGAACTACTGGTATGCGGCGGAGGAGCACACAATCCTCTTCTCATGCGTTGTCTCACCCAGCAGCTAGCTGATTGGCAGGTCATGTTGACCGATGACAAGGGTGTAGACAGCAACAATATGGAAGCGATGGCCTTTGCTTGGCTCGCCTATCGCCGTATTCACAATTTGCCAAGCAATCTGCCTGAAGTCACCGGAGCCAGTAAAGCGGTTTCCCTTGGTGTGATGTACTTTGCTGATAAATAAGGACCACTATGACTAACGATGCGTTAATCGCCGCTCTTTCTCATCTCGTTTCTGAAGGACGTAACCCAGAGACGATGGATATCGACTTATTGCCTTCTCTGGAAATTGTTCAGCGAATCAATCAGCAAGATCAACAAGTTCCATTAGCGGTAGAAAAAGTCCTACCTGAGATAGCCCAAGCGGTCGATAAGATCACTGCTGCATTTAAAGTGGGTGGCCGACTTGTTTATATGGGTGCTGGCACTAGCGGTCGCTTAGGTGTGCTAGATGCCTCGGAGTGCCCTCCGACGTTTGGCGTTTCAGACCAAATGGTGATTGGCCTGATTGCTGGCGGGCCAGAAGCGATTTTAAAAGCAAAGGAAGGAGCGGAAGACTCCCCAGAGTTTGGCGTCGACGATCTCAAATCGATTAACTTTAGCGCTAAAGATGTGGTGGTCGGTATTGCTGCAAGCGGCCGAACCCCTTACGTCATCGGAGCATTGGAATACGCCAATGACATTGGAGCGACAACAGTTGCTCTATCTTGTAACCCAGATTCAACGATTGCCGATATTGCCCAAATAGCCATTAGCCCAGTTGTAGGCCCAGAAGCTTTGACTGGCTCGACGCGTTTAAAATCAGGGACTGCGCAAAAGCTCGTGCTCAACATGCTTACCACAGCCAGTATGATTCGCTTGGGTAAGAGCTACCAGAACCTTATGGTCGATGTGAAAGCGACGAATAAGAAGCTCGTCGCACGCGCAGCCAGAATCGTTATGCAAGCGACAGATTGTGATAAGCGCCTAGCCACCGAAACGCTAGAGAAAACCGATTATGATGTGAAACTGGCGATTTTGATGCTACTGACTGGCATGGAGTTATCTCAAGCTAAGAGTCAGCTAGAAAAGCAAGACGGCTTCCTACGTAAGGCGGTTCAAGACCACCACGGCGAATAGAAAAAGGGAGAAGATCACTCTTCTCCCTCTACTCTATAAAATATTAATTTTGGTGTTCACTCCAACCACGCTGCCACTCCATACGGAACCTTTGTGCGGTTTCGGTGCCTTCACATACACCCTCGTAATACTGACCGGATAACCCAATTTGATAAGCAAAGTCAGGGTTACAGTACTCACCTACCCCTTCTAAATAACCCTCTTCATAATCCGCGTGTTTAACACTGCCTAAACTCGCCAGTTCAGTATAAGAGCGTTGAGTGTGACCAGTGATGCCATCTTGATAACCGATTTGATACCAATCCCCTTGCTCAGCTAACTGCTCAGGGCTACTGCTACAAGCCGCCAATACTGACACTAACGCTGCGATAACGATGTTTCTCATTGTTTTTCCTTGTTTTTGCAGACTTCTATTAATCAAACCACTAAATCCTAATAATTGCCACTCACCAAATGTAAAAACCACTTATTTTCTCAGCAAACCACTCACTTCGTTATACGACCACTCACTCCATAACCAGATGATGATGGCCAAGTAACCCCATAATATGCATGGTGAGCTTAATCAATTTCACTAAGGAACAAGTGCTATGTTGTGGTTTCTAACCTGTGTTGCAGCCCTAATCGGCGGATACTTTATTTATGGGGCTTTTGTAGAAAAAGTCTTTGGCATTAACGAAAAACGTCAAACTCCTGCGCATACCAAAGCTGATGGTGTTGACTACGTGCCAATGTCTACCAAGAAAGTTTACCTCGTTCAGCTACTTAACATTGCTGGTGTTGGTCCAATCTTCGGCCCAATCATGGGTGCCCTATACGGCCCTGCGGCTATGCTATGGATTGTTATCGGCTGTATTTTCGCTGGCGCAGTACACGATTACTTCTCTGGTATGCTGTCTGTTCGTAACGGCGGAGCCTCTGTTCCTACCATTACCGGCCGCTACTTAGGCAATGGCGCAAAACACTTTATGAATATCTTTGCCATTGTTCTATTGCTATTGGTTGGTGTTGTATTCGTATCAGCGCCTGCAGGTATGATCACTAACCTAATCAATGATCAAACTAGCCTATCAGTTAGCATGACGACTATGGTCATCGCGATTTTCGCTTACTACATCATCGCAACAATTGTTCCTGTTGATAAAATTATTGGCCGCTTCTACCCACTGTTCGGCGCGCTACTGATCTTCATGTCTGTTGGCTTGATGACTGCGGTTGCCTTTTCAAGCGAACATACCGTGATGGGTGATTTCCAAGTGAGCGACATGTTCACTAACCTAAACCCTAACGATATGCCGCTATGGCCAGCGCTATTTATTACTATCGCCTGTGGTGCAATCTCTGGCTTCCACGCTACGCAATCGCCATTGATGGCTCGCTGTATGGAAAATGAGAAGAATGGCCGCTTTGTATTCTATGGTGCAATGATTGGTGAAGGTGTTATCGCGCTAATCTGGTGTGCTATCGCGCTGTCTTTCTTTGGTAACTTAGATGCACTGTCTGAGGCAGTAAGCAATGGTGGCCCAGGCAATGTTGTTTACAGCGCGTCATTTGGCCTACTTGGTGTGTTTGGTGGTGTCATTGCTTTCCTAGGTGTAGTGATTCTGCCGATTACCTCTGGTGATACGGCTTTCCGCTCTAGTCGTCTGATCCTAGCTGAATACTTCAACGTTGACCAAAAAGCACTGCGTAACCGCTTAATGATGGCCGTTCCACTATTCATTATTGGTGGCATCCTAACTCAAGTAGACTTCGGTGTTATCTGGCGCTACTTCGGTTTTGCTAACCAATCAACCGCAGTCATGATGCTATGGACCGCTTCAGCTTACCTACTTCGTCACAATAAGATGCACTGGATTACAACTGTTCCTGCTATCTTCATGACAACTGTGTGTGCGACCTTCATTTTGAACAACAGCACACTAGGCTTTGGTCTGCCAATCCAAGTTTCAACCATCTCAGGTATCTTGTTTGCTCTAGCCGTTGCTGGTTACGTGATTAAAACGTCGAAAGGTAAAGGTGAAACAGAGCTAGCAGACGAAGAGAAACCAAAAGCAGTCACTGAAACTGCGTAAACCAACAATATCTTTGCTTGCGAAAAAGGCTCCTTCGGGAGCCTTTGTTGTATAGTAAGAAATACCAAAAGAGAGGCCAAATTTTACCTTGGCACACTGTTTAGTTTTTTGCTGATAAGGTCGCTGTCATTTTTTGACTGTTGGCACCAAATGTCCAATCTGCTCGCTGCTGAATGTCACTCAAAGTAATACTATTCGTCGTAGCTTCAATATCAAGCAGTGCATCAATGCCATAACCATGGATTAGGTAACGGCTATAAAACCAAGCGCGCTGAATTGGATCATCATTAATCGGCTCAACAGCAACGGCAAGTTGCTTAGTCGCAGTAGACACCTCTTCTTCGGTGATAGACTTAGCTAATCCATCAAACATGGTATCTAAAGCTTGCTGTACCTCTTTGACATCTTCGCTTGCGACTTTTGCCGTTACAAACCAATCAGAGACTTGCTCTCCATCTTGAGTCACAGGGTAAATCTCTGGAGAGTAATCTAAGCCACGTTTTTCCCTGACTTCTTCAAGAAGACGTGCACTTGCGATGCGTTTTAGTGCGTCCTCAGCAAAAACATCCTTGGCTGTTTTCGCTCTTTGTTGCGTGTTAATCAGACGAGTCAACAGCATAGTGCCTTTCTCATTGCCTTCATTAACTTCAATAAGAGGTGCTAGCTCTGTGTTGTAGCCATTGTCAAAGTTCAGCGGGGAAGGCTTATCTTTTCGCAGCGAAATTGAAGCTATGTACTTACGCAGCATAGGAGCAATTTGCCCTGGCTCAAGATCGGCAATAATGACCAACTTATTATCCCGGTTGTAGCGGAACAAGCGCTGATGAACTTCCAGCAGTTGCTCGGTAGTGACTCCAGCGATATCTGGGTTCAATACGAAACGGTGACGACTATCTGGTTGATAAGTGCCAGCATTGATCGCTTTGTACCATTTCCCTTCAGGGGAGTTGTAATAAGCGCTATTGTTCTCATAAAACTCTTGCTTCACGGCTTCGAGTTGACGCGACTCAACCTTCACCTCAGTTGTAATGTTAAAGATAGTATTCAGAGCTAAGGGTAGCTCTTTCGCCGTAGCGTTTATCTCTACCCCATGAAACGTCAGACCAATAAATGGAAACACTGCGATATCTTTCTTACGCAAGTAGCTGTCAAATTGCGCGCCGCTAAACTCTCCTAGCCCACTTCGGGCGGCAGACTGTGGCAGTAAATCACTTGCTGCGTACAAATCAGGAGTAAGGGCTGCTTTACCACCTTGGCTCGCATAGACAATATGTGCTCTTTTACCTGCTTTCGGATCACGCTGGTACCACACTTCGACACCATTACTCAATTGCCATACGGTGAAGTCACGTTCTCTATCCACTTGCGACACTAGCTCGCCCTGTGTCGCGGGTTGTTTCAGCTCTGAGGTCACTTGCTGCAACGCTAACGGTTTAAAGCCGGCTTGAGCATACTGCTCAGGGAGTTTATTGAACTGCTGCTCTAACGCACTCAAAGATTCGTCTGCACTATAACCTTGAAGCCAGGAGAGATCGGACGAAAGCAGATCATCTATGTTCTCATTGACTCGCTTCAAATCAACATGCGTAACAAACTCACTCAGGGCTTTGCGATTTGTCTCTCGACTTTGTACTGGCATAGCTTGTTCAATTGCGAACACCTTGTCATCCACGATTTGCAATGGCTTACGCTTATCCCATTCACTATCGAAGTTAGACAAACTATTACGATAGCCAGTCATAATACTCTCTAGCTCACTTTGGCTAACCCCATAGTCTCTTAATGAGCGTAAAGTCTCTAAAAATAGTTGCTGACTCGCCTCTCTGTTATCAGCCGAAAAAGCAATGCTCGCTGCTGAATATCGGTTGTATTCAATCCATTGAGTGTAGCTTCCCGAATATTGCACCGCTTGAGCGGCATTGTTAAACGCGGCGTGAAGTCGTTGAGAGATTAACTGCTGAGTAACATCATCTAGCCAGTATTGATACTGCTGCTTAAAAGTGGTGATGGCGATAGACCCTCGCTCAACTAGGAAATGTAAGCTTGGTGACTCCATCTCCCCCACTAATAAGGTGTATGACTCTTCGTTAATGCTGTAATCACGTTGCTTTTTAACCGCTGGCTTACCATTGCTTTTCCAAGTTGAAAATTGCTGTGCGATAAGCTTTGAAAGCTCTTCACTGTTGATGTTGCCGGAGATGATCAACTCGGCATTTTGCGGTTGGTACCATGTTTGGTAGTAGTTTTTCAGTCCTTCTACAGACGCCTGCTTCACTGACTCTTGAGTCCCTAGAGGATCCTTCCCCTCTACCAACGTACCTTTTATTGCTTCTAGATACGCTTTGGTAAACAAAGGCTCATTCTCTGGTCGAGTAGCGCGGAACTCACCAAGAATAACGCCCTTCTCGCGCTCCACCTGCTCAGGTTCAAACTTAATACCGTCTGCGACATCTCTCATCCAAGTCAAAGCGAGTGTGAGATGTTCTTGATCGGAGAGATCCATTTTATACGTTGTCAGTTGGTATCCAGTGAAGGCGTTAATATCGGCACCAAAGCTGCCGCCTGTTTTCTCGAACAGCTTAATTACTTCGTTACCTGTAAAATTACGGCTGCCATTAAACGCCATATGCTCAACAAAATGAGCATAGCCTTGCTGATCGTCAGCCTCTTGGATCGAGCCTGCGTGAATCATGAGGCGAATTGAAACCTCTTTATCCTCTGTTGGGTAGAGATGGTAGCGCAACCCATTATCGAGTTGATACTGGATCCAGTTCGCGTCTTCTGGAATGGATTTGTCGAGATCACTATTGCAACCGACGACAAGTAAAACGATAGAAAAAGTAAGCCACTTTTTAATAACTTGCATGAACGACTCCTAGTCCAATTACTAATCGCACTATATCGTTCCGCGTGACTCAAATGTAATACACAACAAGCAATGGCAAGAAAATACGACTCACAACATATAATCTTGAAACTTATATGATTATTAACAAACTAGATATTTAAAAACAGGTACAAAAAAGCCCCTAACTTAAGAGTAAGTTAGGGGCTGGATTAAGATTCAACTCAGTTAGTCGACTTGTTTAATTTGTAGCTCTTTAGGCACTTCAAAGAACATGTTTTCTTCACGGCCTTGGATCTCTTCGACAGAGCGAGTGCCTACCAGATCTTTAATACGATCTAAGATCTTATTAACCAGTTCTTCTGGCGCAGAAGCTCCAGCGGTTACGCCGACTCTCACTTTACCTTCAAACCACTTAGGCTCGATGTCTTCAGGGCAATCGGTCAGGTAACCCGGCGTACCTAGCTTCTCTGCAAGCTCTTTTAAGCGAGTCGAGTTAGATGAGTTTTTAGAGCCAACCACAATCACGACATCCACATCGGTCGCCATTTCACGCACGGCATCTTGGCGGTTTTGTGTAGCATAGCAGATATCATCTTTACGAGGCCCTTGAATATCAGGGAAGACGCGTCGCAGCTCTTCAATCACATCCGCAGTTTCATCCACAGACAGTGTTGTTTGGCTAACGTAGTGTAAGTGACTTGGATCTTTCACTTGCTCTTTTAAGCTAACTACGTCTGCCGGAGTTTCAACTAGGTACATACCACCTTGCTCACTCGCATATTGCCCCATGGTTCCTTCGACTTCAGGGTGGCCTGCGTGTCCTATAAGTACAACTTCCATATGCTTACGGCTTGCGCGCGCCACTTCCATATGAACTTTAGTCACCAATGGGCAAGTGGCGTCAAATACGGTTAAGTCGCGCTCTTTGGCTTCTTTGCGTACCGCTTGAGAAACACCATGAGCCGAGAAGATTACGATGTTGTCATCAGGTACTTCATGTAACTCTTCAACAAAGATAGCACCACGTTGTTTTAGCCCTTCCACCACAAATCGGTTGTGTACCACTTCATGGCGTACGTAGATTGGCGGTTGGTACATTTCGAGTGCTCGCTCAACAATGCTGATCGCGCGATCAACACCGGCACAAAAGCCACGTGGGTTAGCTAACTTAATTTTCATTTCATTGCTCATGATGATTATATTTTCGCTTTGGCTCGCTATTCTACTGACAAAATTTCAACTTCAAAAGTCACATCTTGTCCTGCTAGAGGGTGGTTAAAGTCAACGGTCACTGAGTCCCCAGCAATTTCTTTAATGATTCCAGGAATTTCCATCCCATCAGGGCCTGAGAACGCCATAATCGTTCCAACTTCAACTTCTGCATCACCGACAAACTTAGTTCTGTCCATGTGGTGGATATTGTCTGGGTTAGGCATACCAAACGCGTCTTGCGCTTTAAGCTCAATGGCCTTTTTCTCGCCACTACTTAGCCCGAGAAGACACTGTTCAAAGTTATCACTCAAGCTGCCATCACCAATCACTAGCTTGGCTGGTTTTCCCATATTGTGGGTACTGTCGGCAACAGAGCCGTCATTCATCTTAATGGTAAAGTGCAGAGTTACTGCAGAATCTTGGGCAATGGTAGTCACGTTACTGCTTCCTTGAGGTCGTTATTTTTATAGGTGTATACCCTAAATAGTTGAAGCTGCGGCTTCAAATATGACGGGTATACTAAAAAGCGCTACCGGAATCAACCGACAGCGCCTAGGGTTATTCAATTTATCACGAATTAGGCTTTGGCATCTTCTTTCTTGCGAAAGCCATCAAGAATAATCATTGCTGCTCCAATACAGATAGTGGTATCGGCTAAGTTGAATGCTGGCCAGTGATAATTACCCCAGAAGAAGTCTAGGTAGTCGACCACAAAGCCGTGGACGACACGGTCAAACACGTTGCCCACAGCCCCACCAATGATCATGGCGTAAGCAATGTTGTTCCATTTCTCTTGTGCCGGAAGTTTGCTCATCCAGTAAGTCAGCATACCTGTTACCACAAACGCGATACCGGTAAATAGCCAACGTTGCCAACCCGCTTGGTCGCTCAAAAAGCTAAACGCAGCACCATAGTTATGGACATACAATAGATTAAAGAAAGGCAGTACCTCAATTCGATTCGCCCAGCCATAACCCATGTTATCCATTACGAATAGCTTGATGCCAATATCCGCAAGGAAGATAACCAAGGCTAGCCACAGCCAACGTACGCCTGATTGCTTTAGAGTAAATGTTTGTTCGCTCATAAAGTTCCTAAAAATAACCCCAGTAGATACTGGGGCTAGATTATTTTAATAAAGTTCCGCTAATCTTAAGCGAATTTGCGCACTTCGCCTTCACCATCAACGTTAGACACACAACGACCACAGATTTTCTCGTGACCTGCGATTGTGCCAACATCTGGAGTGTGGTGCCAGCAGCGGTCACACTTCTCGTTTTCAGTTGCTTTCACTTCAACAAACAGACCTTCGACATCTGTTGCTTGCGCCGCTTCTGATTTCTCGCTTAGAGGCTTAACAACCGCTGCTGAAGTCAGTAGTGCAAAACGTAGCTCATCTTCTAGCTTGCTTAGTTTCGCCGCTAGTGCATCATCAGCGTAAAGCGTCACTTCAGCTTGCAGAGAACCACCAATTGTCTTCTCTTTACGAGCGTCTTCTAGCAGTTTGTTCACACCACCACGAACCGCTTGGATTTCAGCCCAGAATTCGTTGTTCAGCTCTTCGCCTTCAGCTAGACCGAACAGACCTTCATACCACTCGCCTGTGAAGACAAACTTATCGCGCTCGCCTGGCATCTCGTTCCAGATCTCGTCTGCAGTGAACGACATGATTGGCGCCATCCAACGAACAAGCGCTTCTACGATGTAGTAAAGCGCTGTCTGACAGCTACGTTGAGCGTGACCGCCTAGTTTCGCTGTGTACTGACGGTCTTTAATCACGTCTAGGTAAAATGAGCCCATTTCGATAGAACAGAACTGCATTAAACGCTGTGTTACTGCGTGAGTGTTGTACTCACCGTAAGCTTTAACGATCTCTTCTTGTGCCGCTAGTGCACGACCTACAGCCCAACGGTCTAAAGCAACCATTTCTTCAGCAGGAACGAGATCCGTTGCTGGGTTAAAGCCGCTTAGGTTAGCAAGGAAGAAACGCGCTGTGTTACGGATACGACGGTACGCATCTGCAGAGCGTTTTAGGATTTCATCAGAAACCGCAACTTCACCTGTGTAGTCAGTTGAAGCAACCCATAGACGCAGGATATCTGCACCTAGCTTATTAGTTACATCTTTTGGCGCAACTACGTTACCGATAGATTTCGACATCTTACGGCCTTGACCGTCAACCACGAAACCGTGAGTAAGCACTTGCTTGTATGGCGCTTCATCTTTCATCGCGATAGATGAAATGAGTGAAGATTGGAACCAACCGCGGTGTTGGTCAGAGCCTTCTAGATATAAGTCTGCTGACGCGCCGTTGTACTCTTCACGAGCATCAACTACTGAGTAGTGAGTCACACCTGAGTCGAACCATACATCTAGCGTATCGAGTACTTTCTCGTACTTATCCGCGTCTTCACCTAGTAGGTCAGAGATTTCTAGATCCCACCAAGCTTGAATGCCTTTCTCTTCAACTAGCTGAGCCACTTTCTCAATCAGCTCTAAAGTGTTTGGATGAAGCTCTGCCGTTTCTTTGTGAACGAATAGAGCGATTGGCACACCCCAAGTACGTTGACGAGAGATACACCACTCTGGGCGACCTTCAATCATACCTTCGATGCGGCTTTGACCCCACTCTGGCATCCACTCAACACCTTTGATTGACTCTAGTGCTTTTGCACGTAGGCCCGCTTGGTCCATAGATACGAACCATTGTGGTGTTGCTCGGAAGATGATTGGCGTTTTGTGTCTCCAACAGTGCGGGTAGCTGTGCTCGTAAGCGTGGTGATGTAGCAGCGCGCCTTTCTCTTTTAGCGTTTCAACAACTGCATCATTAGCTTTGAATACGTGTTGGCCAGCAAATAGCTCAGTATCCGGCAGGTAAACACCGTTTGAACCTACTGGGTTAGCCACTTCTAGGTTGTATTTGTTACCGACTGCAAAGTCTTCTTGACCGTGGCCAGGTGCTGTGTGAACCACACCAGTACCAGAATCCGTGGTTACGTGATCGCCAAGGATCGCAGGAACCGTGAAGTCGTAGAATGGGTGATTGAACTGAGATAGCTCAAGGTCGCTACCTTTTGCAAAGCCAAGATTATGGAAGTGCTCGATACCCGCACGATCCATCACGTCTTTCGCTAGCTCAGAAGCAACGATGATGCGCTCCTTCGACTCACCTTCTACTTGGATCAACACGTACTCTAGATCATCACGTAGACATACTGCGCGGTTTGCTGGCAGTGTCCAAGGTGTGGTTGTCCAGATAACGATAGAGATATCGCCTTCGCCTTCATGACCTTCGTTCAATGAGAACTTAGATAAAAGCGCTGCTTCATCTGCCGCTTTAAAGCGTACGTCGATAGATGGAGAAACTTTATCTTTGTACTCTACTTCTGCTTCGGCAAGCGCAGAGCCACAGTCTGTACACCAGTGAACTGGTTTGAAACCTTTTAGTAGGTGGCCGTTATCAGCAATTTTACCCAGTGCACGGATGATGTTTGCTTCAGTAGCAAAATCCATAGTGCGGTAAGGCTTGTCCCACTCCCCCATGATACCTAGGCGTTTGAAGCTCTCTTTTTGACCTTCTACCTGACCTGCCGCGTACTTACGACACTCTTCACGGAACTCAGCCGCAGAGATTTTTTGGCCTGGTTTGCCTTTTTTCTTTTCTACCATTAGTTCAATTGGTAGACCGTGACAGTCCCAACCAGGAATGTACGGTGCATCAAAACCAGAAAGTGTTTTGGATTTAATAATAATGTCTTTAAGAATCTTGTTTAGTGCGTGACCAATGTGAATGTCACCATTCGCGTATGGAGGGCCATCGTGTAGAACGAAAGATTTTTTGCCTTTCTTCGCTTTACGGATCTCACCGTAAAGGTCTTCTTTATACCAACGCTTAAGCATTTCTGGCTCACGATTTGCCAGATTGCCACGCATCGGAAACCCTGTTTCAGGAAGGTTCAGGGTATCTTTATACTCACTCATCGATTCTTAATTCCGTTGTGTTGGGTGACAGTTAGACATTATGCCAAGCAGCGAACTAAACCGCTTGGGCTTTATACTGACGCAGCCACACCCTTGCTGCTTCAGCATCCAATTCAATTTGTTGTTTCAAAGCTTCGAACGATTCAAATTTATGTTCGTCGCGAATCTTATCTAAAAGTACGATTTCTAGCTGTTTGCCATATAAGTTGGCTTTAAAGTCGAATAAATGTACTTCGAGTTGTTGGCGTACGCCATTAACTGTCGGTCTATTACCGATATTGGCAACACCGCCGACAGGTTCTTCGCCCAAGCCCAAAGCTTGCACGGTATACACGCCAGAGACTGGCGATACGCAACGTTTTAGTGGAATGTTCGCCGTCGGAAAACCGATCGTTCTGCCGAGTTTTCTCCCGTGAGAAACTCGCCCACTAATACTGTAATCACGCCCAAGCATTTCAGCGGCTTGCTCAAGCTTATCTTGCGCTAAGGCTTCTCTAATCGCAGTACTGCTTACACGTAACTGTTGTAAACAGAAGCTTTGAGTGCTTACCACTTCAAAACCGTACTTTTTGCCTGCTTCTTGCAGCATGGCAAAATTGCCTTTTCGGCCACGACCAAAGCAGAAATCATCACCTACGACGAGAAACTTAACACCCAAACGCTTCACCAACAAGTCACTAATAAACTCGTCAGCACTTTGATTAGCGAATTGATGATTAAAGTTCACGCAAAGCAGCCTTTCGATATTCAATTTGCTCAACTGAACAAACTTATCTCTAAGACGCGTTAAGCGCGCAGGTGCTTTATCTTTAGCAAACAGCTCCAATGGTTGAGGGTCAAATGTCATTACAATTGAAGGCAAACTTAATTGTTTAGCTTGCTCAGACACTTGGCGCAAAACTTCTTGATGTCCGAGGTGAACACCATCGAAATTTCCGATCGTCAATACACACCCTTGATGGTGTGGTTTGATGTTGTGAATACCTCGAATCAATTCCATTGGAGACTACTAAAAACTAATTTATTGACTACAAATTCTCAAAAAAAGAATTAACGTTGCGTGAAACTGACGGATTATATACTAATCACCCTTATTCTGTCGCCGCTTTTAGATCTTTTAAACGAACACCCATAATAAGCAGTGACAACAGATAAACACCCGCGCCTAATCCAATCAATGCCGTTAACCACATCACTCGCTCTAGCAATGTCCAAGTTAGCCACACACTCATATCTTCTAACTGCCACAAAATCGCACCAACCATTAAGCCACCAGCAATAACAAGCTTGGCTATAAACAGTAACGTTCTTTTGGTCAGGTGATAGACACCCGCAATGTGCAAGCCTCTATATAGAAGAGACATATTTACAAAGGCAGACAATGCGGTTGCAATGGCAAGACCAACATAACCATAGAACCAAGCGAAGATAGCGTTGAAAACCATATTGGTTACCATCGCGATAATGCCATATTTCACTGGCGTTTTGGTGTCTTGGCGCGAGTAGTAACCTGGAGCCAGTACTTTAATCAACATAAAGTTGAGTAAGCCTGACGCGTAAGCAACCAGAGACATCGAGGCATAGTTCACGTCTTGGGGAGTAAACTCTCCACGCATAAACAGCACCATTAGCATAGGTTTGGCCAATACCATCAAACCAAGCATGGCCGGAATGCCGAGTAAGGTGACCATACGTACGCCCCAATCCATGGTTTGCGCAAAACCGTCATTATGATCATCGACATGTTTTCGAGACAAGGCAGGCAGAATGACTGTTGCGATAGCAATACCAAATAAGCCAAGCGGAAACTCTAACAGTCGATCCGAGTAATAAAGCCAACTGATAGAACCGGTCTGAAGGAAACTGGCGATAAAGGTATCGAACAATAGGTTAATTTGGCTAACAGAAACACCAAACAGTGCTGGAATCATTAACGTGCGAATCTTAACTACACCCGGATCACGCCAGCCCCACTTAGGCTTAACCATAACTCCCGCTTTAATCAGGAACGGGATCTGAAATAAAAACTGGACTAAGCCGCCAAGGAAAACACCTATCGCTAGACCTATTTCAGGTTGTGATAATTGAGGCGCAATAAACCACGCAGATAGAATAATCATCACATTGAGAAAAACCGGCGTAAAAGAAGAGACTGCAAATTTACCTAGCGTATTAAGAATCGCCCCCGACAAAGCGACAAAGGTGATAAACCATAAGTACGGGAAAGTAATTTTGAGCATTAAGCTCGCGAGCTCAAACTTTTCTGCCGAAGGTCCTCCGTTAAGCCAGTCTAAAAACCAGCCGAAACCAAACAACGCAGTCACCACACCTGAACCTAAAACGCCGAGCACGGTAACAATAGAGACAATAACGCCTAATGTGCCCGCTGCTCTCGCGATGAGCTGGCGAGTTTTATCCATCTCTCCAGCGGCATGGTATTCCGTCAATACAGGAACAAAAGCTTGTGAAAATGCACCTTCAGCAAATAGGCGCCTTAAAAAGTTAGGGATTTTGTTGGCAAAGAAGAACACATCGGCACTGGCACCAGCCCCCATAAGATTGGCAACAACAACATCTCGAACCAAGCCTAAAACTCGAGAGATCAAGGTCATAGCACTAACTATCATGCCTGACTTGAGTAGGCGTTTACTCACATTTACCTCGGGAATCAAAAATTTTGCTCTACTTTACAACAGGAATGTCATAACCAGAGCAGATTAGTATTAGCATTGAAAAAAAAATACTGTTAGAATCCCCGCCATCTTAACCGTGAAGACCTTTCAAACCAAAATTAGTTTGGCTCGATTGGTTTTTGCACAAATTATTTGACATTTAAGCGCAAATGAGGGATATTCCTCGCCCTTAAATTGTCACTGAACTAAGTTTTTGGGAGTTAGACCCTTGGCAAATAGTAAATCTGCTAAGAAGCGCGCTATCCAGGCTGAGAAACGTCGTCAGCACAACGCTAGCCGTCGCTCAATGATGCGTACTTACATGAAGAAAACTGTTGCTGCTATCGAAGCAGGCGACAAAGCTGCTGCAACTGAAGCATTTGCTGCAGTTACACCAATCCTAGACCGCATGGCGACTAAAGGCCTTATTCACAAGAATAAAGCTGCACGTCATAAGTCTCGTTTCGCTGCTGCAATCAAAGCTCTTTAATAGAACTCTGATTTCCCAGTGAAAGAAAAAACCGGCAATTGCCGGTTTTTTTATATCTAAATTTCGAGGCTAAACAACAAACCTCGATAAATCTACTATTTCTCTGAACAGTAAAGGTCGTGCAGCAATTGGATCATTGCTTTCACTTCTTCACTACTCAAAGTGTAATAAACTGTCTGTGCCTCTTTTCGAGTATTGACCAAACCATCTCTTCGCAACCACGCTAGGTGCTGAGATAAAGCAGATTGGCTTAACTCCAACTTACTGCACAATTCCCCTACTGACAGCTCTTGATTGTGTAATAAGCACAAGATCTGAAGACGCCTCTCATTGGCCATCGCCTTAAGCAGTACTACAGCCTGAGCAGAGTTCTTTTCCATCTCTTGTAGATTCATCGGCCACTACCTCTTCCTACAACAATACTTCTACAAACATCAGCCTTACACAATAAGTAACGCTGTCGATCAGTCACCAGATTCACTGTGTATTTAATTATATTAGAGTGAATTATTTCAAATATTAATCGAATTGTAACAACTAATCTATTTGTTCAAATAGATCGGAGTCTAATTAAATAGGGTTGTGAAGTCTGCATCACAAACATTCTTCACCGCTGGGTGCTGAATCATACGCTCTGCAAATATGACATAGTACTCTTCTTTTAACTCATCAATATGGCCGATAAGTTGTAGAGGAAGGTCGCTTTCGACTTCAGACATATAGATAGAAGGGGCTAAGAAAATCACATCATGGTGGTAACGAGCAAAGGCTTTCATTAAAGCGACGTCGTCAAATTCACCTAAGATATTAGGCTGCAACCCCTGACGGTCAAACCACTGCAACACTTTACGTCCCATCGCTGTACGGCTACCGGGAATAAGCAGTTTGCGCTGCTCTAATACTGCAGGAAAGCTAACATTATCGACGTTACCTGAACAGAAGAAGCTCATATTGGATTCACCGAGCTTTTTGCTGTACAGACCAGGGCTCTGACTAGAGTCAACTGGGCAATCAGACAAAATCATATCCAGCTTATGCTGTGCGAGTTGCTCTAGTAGCATCTCGTGAGTTGATTCGAAACAGCGTAGATGAATACTGTTATCTTCAGGAACGGTGGTTAGGAGTATTTTACTCACTAGTCGCTTTGATAAGGCATCTGCCACACCGACATCAAATAGAATGTTAGAGCGCTGACTGTAGTTAACAATATCTAGCATCTCATAACTCAGACCAAACATTCGATCGGCATACTTAAACACTAGCTGCCCAAGCTCAGTAGGCTCAACACTACGGCCATTGCGCTTAGTTAACTTGCCATCCATACGTTCTTCTAGTGCTTTAATCTGTCCAGTAACAGTTTGCGGAGTGAGAAACAGAGCATCGGCAGCCTTGGTAACAGAGCCTTGCTTACATACCATCCAGAAGTAATAAAGGTGGTTGTAGTTTAAGTGTGACATAGAGAAATACTCTTCTTATTTTAGTGTGTAGGTTATAGCAAATGCGGCGCGTGACAACAATAACTCGACAAAACCTACCTTATATTCATTTACCGTAACTTTTACCGAAACTAGAATTATAAATATGACAATGAAGTGTCACAAACCGGCTCACAATCGAAAATTTTCTGCGATTTTTTCGATTCTAATCACATCCTAAAGGCATCCACAAAATCAATTATTATTACAAATAAAACAACAACTTAAACCAAGCGTAAATTTCAAATTACGGCAACACTCTCTCTACTCAAATAAAAAAAAACCTATTACACACAACTGTAATATTACTGAAATATTTCCCCTCTAACATCGCCCTCAGTTTCAACAACAGACCAAAACTAAGACATTAACGGTCCACGGAGAAAATGATTATGAACCAAGCTACTACTACAGCGGCGCCAATTTCGAGCACTACTCGCTGGTTGCGCTGGGCTAACTTGGCATTCATGTTGTATCTGCTACTTCTAGCGGTATCTATGGTAGGCAGTGGTTTCAAATGGGCAACAGGCGATCAAGCTAAAGTTCTATTTGAATTTGCATCTCACCCAGTAGCAGGTTTGATGATCGGTCTAGTCGCAACAGCACTTATCCAATCTTCAAGTACAGTAACTTCTATTATCGTGGGCCTAGTGGCCGGCGGTCTTCCGGTAGAAACAGCTATCCCTATGGTGATGGGTGCGAACATCGGTACAACAGTAACCAACACTCTAGTTTCACTAGGTCACGTTCGTTGCAAAGAAGAGTTTAAGCGCGCATTTGCAAGTGCGACTATCCACGACTTCTTTAACCTATTAGCGGTTGCGATCTTCCTACCTATCGAAATGATGTTTGGTATTCTTGATAAGATCTCACACTGGTTAGTATCTCCATTCCTAGCAACTGGCGATATGAGCATTAAAGGTTTGAACTTCATTAAGCCTCTAACTAAGCCAGTAGTCAGCGCAGTTAAAGAGCCACTAGCAACATTCGGTGACCAAATGGGTGGTATCTTGCTTATCGTCTTAGGTATCGCGACTATCTTCGTAGCAATCACTGTAATGGGTAAGCTAATGAAGAGCCTAATGGTTGGTCGTGCTCGTGAGATTCTAAAGAACGCAATTGGTCGTGGCCCAATCCACGGTATCTTCTCTGGTTCTATCGTAACAGTACTTGTACAGTCTTCTTCTACGACTACAAGTCTAATGGTTCCACTAGTAGGTTCTGGTGTACTTAAAGTACGTGACGTTTACCCATTCACTCTAGGTGCAAACATCGGTACTTGTATCACCGCTCTATTAGCAGCGACAGCAGTATCAGGTGAGTTTGCGGTATTCGCACTACAGATTGCTCTAGTACACCTAGTGTTCAACATCATGGCAACAGTATTCATCTACGGCATTCCGTTCCTACGTGAACTACCTGTAAAAGGTGCTGACTTAATCTCTGACATGGCTGTGAAGAATAAAGCGGTTGTAGCTGGTTATCTATTAGCAGTGTTCGTTGCACTGCCAGGCACAATCCTAGCGCTGACAGCTTAATACAAAAGACCATCGCTTATTACAAAGCCCGCAACTTAGGTTGCGGGCTTTTTGCATTTAGGAACGCTGCGCTAAGGAAGGGGAAACGGGAAAGAGGGATAAGGGAACGGGCTTCGCCCTACGGAGAGCTGGAGAGCTGGAGAGCTGGAGAGCTGGAGAGCTAAAGTTCCTACACTGTGGTTAAGTAATCAACCCTAGCTTTCCATGAGGGCGAAGCCCGATCCAGTTATCCAGTAACGAAGCGCTCCATAGGACAAAGCCCATCCCCACTCTCCAAAAGCGCAACGACCCGTAGAACGAAGTCCGTTCCCGCTATCCAAAAGCGCAACGACCCGTAGAACGAAGTCCGTTCCCGCTATCCAAAAGCGCAGCGTTCCACAGGGCGCAGCCCGTTCCCGCTTCCTTTCCCCTACAAAAAAGCCGCCCTATCTTGGGCGGCTTAGTAATTTATAACGTCTTGCTAGACTGAAAACGGATACTGAATCGGGTCGTGGTGCTCGTAACCTTCAACCCAGAAATCATCCAGCGTTACCCAAGTTTCCAAATCTTCTAGTGACTTAATCTCAGGATTAATATGGAACGTTGCCGCTTTTAATGGCTCACGTTTTAGCTGTACATCACGCATCAGCTCAAGTTGATCTTCATAGATATGAGCGTTAACAATCTTGTGGTATGCCTGCCCCGCTTTCTTGCCTGTAATCTGAGCCATAATCGCGAGGAACACATACACTTGAACCATATTGAAGTTAAGCCCCAGAGGGACATCACAAGAGCGCTGAGTGCTGTTCAAGTACAAGGTATCACCTAACAAGGAGAAGTGATGACTGTACATACATGGACGCAGACAGCCCATGTGAAACTCACCTGGGTTGTAGAAGTTTAGGATTTCACCACGGTCATCGACGCCGCGCGTTAAGTCATCAACGATTTTACGTAGTTGGTCGATATGGCCGCCATCTGGCTTAGCCCAAGCGCGACCTTGCACACCGTAAACGCGCCCCATATCATCTTCACCTTTACGGTAAGGATTATTGAGCCACGCCTCGTTGAGGTTTGCGTTGGCATCCCAAGTTTTGGTGCCTAGCTTGCGAAAATCTTCAGCACTATCGTAACCACGAATGTAACCAAGTAGCTCAGCAACCGCCGCTTTCCAGAAGCTTTTACGAGTCGTCACTAACGGGAACTGGTTGTTCGCGACATCGTAAATTAGATCTGCATTGATCACCGTTAGGCAACGCTTGCCGGTGCGCTCATTTTCAATCCACTCACCTTGGTCAACGATACGCTGACAGAGATCTAAATACTGTTTCACACCAATTCCTTACTTCATTTGTTGTGGGAGTTCATCTTTGTAATGGCCGCGCTTATACGCCCAAACCATCAACAGGATACCAATCAGCACCATAGGTAGGGATAAGATTTGTCCCATAGAGATAAATCCACCAAACAGACCTAAATGTGCATCCGGTTCACGTACGTATTCGACTAGGAAACGGAATGTACCATATCCCGCTAAAAATAGCCCTGATACTGCGCCAAGAGGACGTGGTTTCTTAATAAACCAGTTCAGGATAAAGAACAGTACGATCCCTTCAAGGAACATTTCATAAAGCTGAGATGGGTGACGAGGCAGTGGACCACCATTAGGGAAGACGAATGCCCAAGGCACATCCGTTACGCGACCCCATAACTCGCTATTCATAAAGTTACCAAGTCGGCCCATACCTAAACCAAACGGTACTAGCGGTGCAATGAAGTCCGCCACACCAAAGAAGGTACGGCCATTCTTTTTCGCATACCAGAACATAGCGGTGATGACACCCAGTAGGCCGCCATGGAATGACATGCCACCTGTCCACACCTTAAATAGGTAAAGCGGGTCTTGGATGAAGAGATCAAAGTTGTAAAAGATAACGTAGCCGACTCGACCACCAATAACGACACCCAAAAATCCAGCGAACAGAAGATCCGAGACTTGCTCACGCGTCCAACCGCTATCCGCTTTGTCTGCTCGGCGATTCGCCAACCATAGGGCAAAAGCAAATCCGACTAGATACATTAATCCATACCAACGGATAGAAAGCGGCCCAATGGACACAAGTACAGGATCGATATTTGGAAAAGTTAGATATCCCTGAGACATAGGTGGATTACTCTTTTTGAAGTTCTGACGATTTTATTTGTATAGATGAGAGTGCTCTAGAGCAACATAGTTCCAGCAACAAACATTAAAAAAACTGCAAATATTTTTTTCAAAGTTGGTGTAGGCAAGGATGTCGCTAGCTTTGCCCCAATGCGCGTCGTCAACATAGAGGTCGATGCAATCGCAACCAAAGCAGGCAGATAGACATAGCCGATACTGTAATTAGGCAGCGCATCGACTTTGTAGCCATGTAAGATAAAACCCGCCATACCCGAGATAGCAATCATACAACCACAAACCGAAGACGAGCCTACCGCTTTACGCATTTCAATGCCATGGCTGTTGAGAAACGGTACAGACAATGAGCCGCCACCAATACCAGCTAAGCTCGAAACGACGCCAATCCCAGTACCATAGACCATAGTAGTGGCACTACCTGGCATGGTTTTCTGTGATTTACCGCGGATAGAAAATAGCATTTGAATAGCCAACAGTAGCACAATGATGCCAAACACTTTAGGAAGATATTGAGCAGGGATCCACTCAGCAACATTTGCGCCTAGGAAGCCACCGACCACCACACCGGGCATCAGCCACTTAACGACGAACATGTCGACATTACCGAGTTTAAAATGGTTGAGAGCCGATGAGCCTGAGGTGGCAATAATGGTCGCAAGCGATGTTGCTAACGCAATTTGCATACTAATGCTGGCATCAATGCCTGCAGCAGGTAAAAGAAAAAGCAGCGCTGGTACAACGATTAATCCACCACCAATACCGAGTAATCCCGCCATGACGCCAACGACAGCGCCAAGCAGCATAAAAGAAACAAGTAGTTCTATAGACACAATAATCCTTATTTTTTGCCCGCTCGAATAAAGCCGGCAAAGCCTTTACTTTCAAAAAATGATTGCATCATAGCATAAATGTCATGGCCGTAAGGTTGCATCAACGCTTTGTCAGCGAGCGAACGTAATTCTTCCGTTTCAGTATGGCGCAGCAGGTACTTCACTTTTGCCACGTTTGACGTGTTCATACTCAAACTGCGGTAACCTAAGCCAACCATTAAGAGTGCACCAATTGGGTCACCAGCGAGCTCACCACAGATACACACAGGCAGGTTTAATTGCTGACAAGTTCGGTGAATATGACTTAAAGCCATAATAACCGAGGGGTGCATTGATTCATAAACATCGGCAACTCGCGCATTGTTTCGGTCTACTGCAAGCAAGTACTGAGTTAAGTCGTTAGTACCGATAGAAACAAAGTCTACTTTACTGGCAATCAGTGGCAGCAAGTAGATCATCGACGGTACTTCGATCATCACACCAATCTGAGGCATGGCGATCTGATCATCAAGCTCTGCCACCTCTTCATAGGCGCGCGTAATCAGTTCAATTGCATCATCAAGCTCTTGGGCACCAGATACCATTGGCAGCAAAATACTTAGATTCTGATGCTTCGAACTCGCTTTCATCATCGCACGTATCTGCATTAAGAAGATGTCGGGATGATCGAGAGTAAAGCGAATACCGCGCCATCCTAAGAATGGGTTATCTTCTTCAATCGGGAGATAAGGCAAGGCTTTGTCACCACCCACATCTAGCGTTCGCATAACAACGCGCTTACTCGGGTAGCTGCTTAGCACGGCTTGATACTGCTGAGTCTGCTCTTCTTCTGAAGGGAATCGGTGCTGAAGCAAAAATGAGATTTCAGTTCGGTACAGGCCTACCCCATCAACACCTTGGTTGATGGCAATATTGGTATCGGCACTTAACCCGGCATTCAACATCACTTCAATACGTTGACCATCTCTAGTAAATGCAGGTTCTTCAATACGCTGATTGACCATATTAGCCAACTCGCGCTCTTCATTAGCGAGGGCGCGATACTCACGTAGCAATTGTCGATTGGGTGAAACGAGTATTTTACCGCTATAGCCATCAACAACGCCTTTCTTACCATTCAGTATTTTAGGGTTTAACGTGACACCCATGACCGCGGGGATACCTAATGCACGCGACAAAATCGCCGCATGCGAGTTAGCTGCGCCTTCTAAGGAAATAACCGCTAGCAGTTTCTCTTTGGGGATCGATGCCAATAGTGTCGCGGTGAGTTCACGTACTACTAAGATAACGGGCTTATCAAAGGACTGCTTTTCTTGGTCGGTATTGTGCAAAAAGAACAGCAAGCGCTGGCCTAATTCGCGGATGTCTTGCGCTCGTTCTCGCAAGTAAACATCAGACATACGAGCAAAGCGGTTGGAGTAGGATTCGACCACTTGGCGCAGCGCCCAGTCAGCACGATCCCCCTTTTGGATTTGCGCTTTGAGGTCTTTGCGCAGCATAGGATCGTTAAGCAAGTGGGTAAAAAGATCGAATATCGCTAAAGCATCTTTGTTTATCTCGCTATCGAGCTTTTTGCGCATGCGTCGAAAGTCATTCAACGCTTCTTCTATCGCCAGTAACAGCCACTCCTGCTCACGATCAATATCAAGGGTCGAAGCAGGATAAACATTACTCAGTTCAGGTTGGGTGTCATCCCACCAAAACTCGCCAATTGCCACACCAGAAGAGGCCGGAACACCACGAATTGCTTGCTGTTTTTTCTCTAATCGCCAATGACCTTGAGTCTGGGCATGGGCGATAATCACGGCCAGCTGAGCGGCAAGAGTGACCAGAAACGACTCTTCCATCTCATCAAACTGACGCGGGGTCTTCTGCTGAACGACGAGTACGCCAAGCACTTGTTTACGGTAAATAATTGGGGTTCCGAGGAAGCTTTGATAAACCTCCTCTCCCAGCTCGGAGAAGTATTTAAAATTGGGGTGTTTGGAAGCTTCCGCTAGGTTAAGCGGCTCAGCACTGCGTTTAACAAGGCCAACCAAGCCCTCGCTAAATCGGATATGAATTTTATCCCCTTTAAAACGCAGGCCCTGAGTCGCCATTAACTCAAGACGCTGCATTTCTTCGTTAGCAAGATAGACGGTGCAACACTCAGTACTCATCGCACTGCATGTTTGTTTAACTAAGATGTCTAAGGCCTGATGAACTTCTTCTACCTTAGAAACTTGTTCAACTATTTCCCTTAGTTGAGAAAGCATGTCTATCCTCTTCGGTGCTTACGTTTGCCTTTTACTTTACGCTGTTTAAATGGCATCGCCATTGATGCAAACTCTTTCATTGCGCGACGATAAACATCACGCTTAAAAGAAACCACTTGTCTGACTGGATACCAATAGCTTACCCAACGCCAACCATCAAACTCAGGGGAACTGCCACGCAACATATCAATTCGTGATTCATCACAATCGAGTCGCAGCAGAAACCATTTCTGTTTCTGACCGATACAAACAGGTTTTGAATCCCAACGAACAAGGCGCTTTGGTAGCTTATATCTTAACCAATGACGACTTGTCGCAACGATCTTTACGTCTTTCTTTGTAAGACCAACCTCTTCATACAACTCCCTATACATTGCCTGTTCAGGGGTTTCACCTTCATCAATTCCACCTTGAGGGAACTGCCAAGAGTGTTGTCCGTATCGTTTAGCCCAGAAGACCTGACCATGGCTGTTACAGATTACAATTCCCACATTTAAGCGGTAACCATCGCCATCTATCACTGGCCAACCTCAAATAAAATCTTTAATTACAGTGATTTTTCCACATATCCCCAGTAGGAGCAAACTTACTAGTGTGACTAGGGCAGAAAATATTGCTTTCACATCCTCCAATGGATAACTTTTAATCAAATTCGAGGTTACTCACACTGCAGTGAGACATAGACCACATTTATTCACCTTTTCTGTGCATAACTATGTGAAGAATCAATGTGAAAGTGATCAATAGCTAACCAACTCATACTTTGGGGCAGCAAGAAGATCAAATCAAGACATATTAAATTCAATAAAAACAATGAATTATGATAAAAATAAATTTAAATAGTTTGTATCATAGAAGCATTTCTATCAACAAACACAGATCGGTCAAAGATCAACCATAGTTGATTTTATCCACACCACATAAGTTAAACCTAACTATATGACTAAAATTTCAAGTATTTTTTCACCCCAAAACCCCTGTTTATTCATACACACCATCGCCAATTGGCAAGTTTCTCCAACTAGGCTGTGGATAACCTTTTAATTGATGATCTTTTACTCATAACGATCATTCTCTCTACAGTCGTAATTTTCTTTCACTGAGTTACAATGAGCCCACTTTCCACACTGTTGCAATACCAATGAAGCCAGAACCGACCACAGAACAAGAACTGCTTGAACGAGCAAAAAGCATCGCAGGTGTTAGCTTTGCCGATCTAGCAGAGGAAGCCGAGATCGAAGTTCCACCGGATCTTCGTCGTGATAAAGGCTGGGTTGGACAGCTATTAGAATGGCACTTAGGGGCAACGGCAGGCAGTAAACCGACTCAAGACTTTGAGAAGCTGGGAATCGAGCTAAAAACCATTCCAATTGGGTACTCAGGAAAACCATTAGAAACGACCTTTGTTTGTGTCGCACCACTGATTGGCGTTCATGGTCTCACTTGGGAAACAAGCCATGTTCGCAATAAACTTTCCCGAGTGTTGTGGATTCCAGTAGAAGGCGAAAGGGAGATCCCATTAGCGCAGCGTTGCGTCGGTTCACCTTTGATCTGGTCGCCAAGCATCGAAGAAGAGCAACAACTTAAAGCTGACTGGGAAGAGCTGATGGAACTCATCGTACTAGGTCGAGTCGAGCAAATTAACGCTCGTCATGGTGAGGTTTTGCAGCTACGACCTAAAGCGGCGAATAGCCGAGTTTTGACCGAAGCCTATGGAGCAAGCGGTAAACCAATAAAAACGCTGCCAAGAGGATTCTATTTAAGAACTCAATTCACAGCGCGTATTCTTGAAAACCATTATGTTTAGTGCGTGGTAAGCGATAGCTCCACATCATGATA
Organism: Vibrio tubiashii ATCC 19109; assembly: GCF_000772105.1. Lineage (NCBI taxonomy): Bacteria > Pseudomonadati > Pseudomonadota > Gammaproteobacteria > Vibrionales > Vibrionaceae > Vibrio > Vibrio tubiashii. Next base: position 539,613 of record NZ_CP009354.1, on the reverse strand, counting down.
CAGAGGGCCGTCACTCGCACCACATTCATCATAAGCGTTATGTAAACGTAAGTATGCTCGTTCCACACCCAGTCTCAGTAACTCCTCTTTGACTAGCTCTAGCGAGTCGAAGTGCACGGGCTCATCATCAATCTTTATTGGCTCTATTTTGTGCTTATATTCAACGGCTAATAGATACTGGGATAAGTCTGAACAGCCAATCACAAACACCTTTGGTGGTTGATAGCTGTCTTTATGATGACCATGTATCCACTTATCTAACTGACTTTTTTGCATAGTTCACCTCCATTAACCAGTATTAGCCAACTTTGCAAAATTTGCGAATTTGTTACCCCTCGCTCTTTTCTAATCATACTCAAATCCCCTATAGTGGGATCACATACCCGTAACGACAAGGAAGATCGATGCAATACAACAAGTTACCCCATTCCACTTTGGAAGTGAGTAAGATCTGTCTTGGCACCATGACGTTTGGTGAGCAAAATACTGAGCAAGAAGCTTTTAGCCAGCTTGATTACGCACTTGAGCGCGGTGTGAATTTTATTGATACCGCAGAGATGTACCCTGTGCCACCAAAAGCAAATACTCAGGGATTAACCGAGCAGTACATTGGAAGCTGGCTTGCTAAATCAGGTAAGCGAGAAAAAGTGGTGTTAGCCACCAAGGTTGCGGGTCCAAGAAACGTCCCTTATATCCGCGAAAACATGAGTTTAGATCGGAAAAACATCCATCTAGCGATTGATGATAGCCTGAAACGGTTACAAACCGATTATGTCGATCTTTATCAACTACACTGGCCACAAAGGCAAACCAACTGTTTCGGTCAGCTGAACTACCCCTACCCTGACGCTCAGGAAGAGGTGACATTAGTTGAAACGCTCGAAGCGCTCGCTGAGCTAATTAAAGCAGGAAAAGTCCGCTATATCGGTGTTTCTAATGAGACACCTTGGGGCGTGATGACTCTGCTTCGCTTAGCGGAAAAGCACGAGCTACCAAGAATTGTCTCGATTCAAAACCCTTACAACTTGCTCAATCGAAGTTTTGAAGTGGGTTTGTCTGAAATAAGCCATTATGAAGGCGTTCAGCTACTTGCTTATTCCCCACTCGCGTTTGGCTGCCTAAGCGGTAAATATCTAAATGGAGCACGTCCTGAAGGGGCTCGATGCTCTCTATTTGAACGCTTTGTTCGTTACTTTACTCCTCAAGGAGAACAAGCGACACAAGCGTACGTCGATCTCGCAAGACAACACGGTTTAGATCCGGCGCAAATGGCGTTGGCATTTGTTAACCAAAGGCCGTTTGTCGCATCCAATATCATTGGCGCGACAAACTTGGAACAGCTTAAATCTAATATTGATAGTTTAGATGTCGTATTAACAGATGAGTTGCTTCAAGGGATTCAAGAGATTGGTACGACTTACTCCAACCCTTGTCCATAATCTATCGTTACAGAAATAGCGGGGCAGGTGAAGCGCCTGCCCCTGAGATTACGTTGGTATTCGCGCACTGAGTACACGACGAAGATGACGAATACGACGTTCGGCTTTGACGCTATCTGGTTCAGTAAATCCTATTGGACGACCATCTTGCTCAAGACCGATATCACGTAGCAAATGCTCATTGTTCCAAGGTAAGTCGTAGGCACTACGACGCAGTTTACGTTTCCAATCACGCTCTTCTCGACGTAGATCCGCTTTGACCAAAAGAGTGGCAAGTTTTAGGTATACAGAATGACTCATGAGTTTTCTCCAGTTGAGTTTGAAGCTGGGAAAAGATCAACGAATCATTAGATCAAGAGTGTTTTAATTCGCTGCTTTTCCGCAGCCAATTAAAAAAAGGATACGGATTAATTACATGGTTTTATCTAGTTTTCGATCGGCTACAAACGTATTGCGTTTAATAGCATCCATTGCGGGAATGGTTTGATCGACAGACGCACAGATAAATGATTGAACAGTGAAATGTTTCATTGTGCGCCTCCTAGCTAATGTATTAATCCAAATATTTTGATGGGTTTGAGCCTTAGCTCATGGTTAAATTCTATTCATATTAGGTGATATTTCAACCACCTTGCTGCATAAATTTTCAAAACAAATTTTTAACCTAAAAATAACCGGGTTGAGCTTTTGATTATAAGATATTCAGCTAAGTAATATTACATGAACAATAGATCGTATCGGTAATATAAATAAAGCCGCGCTATCACTAGCGCGGCTTTTTATTTACAAATCAATCAGCTATGCAGGTATGTCTGAAATTAGGTTGTGTTTGTTTAATAATCGATACATGGTTGCACGCGATACACCTAGCTCTTTTGCAGCCATCGACACCTGACCAGAATGAGACTCTAGCACCAACAACAAGGCATCCCTTTCGCTACGCTCACGAATACTCTTTAAGCTACGGCGGCTATCACTACGCTTAGGTAAATCTAGATGTGGCTCGTCAAGCATCACGGTATCTGACATCAGAACGATACGTTTGATCTGATTCATCAGTTCGCGGACATTACCAGGCCAATGATAACGAGTCATGGCACGTGCTGCTTCTTCAGTAAAGCTACGCGCTTGGGCATTGTACTCTTTTGAGTATTCCTGCAAGAAGTGACGGGCAAGGATAGAAATATCCCCAGCACGTTCTTTTAGACTCGGAACATTAATACGTAGCACATTGATGTAGTGATAGAGCTCTTCGTTAAAATCGCCATCAATCAATGCTTTTTCAATATCAGCAGAATTCGCCGCTAAAACGCGCACATCCACTTCCCTACGACCTGATGCAGTGTCTACCATCCCCTCTTGGAGGAAACGCAATAAATTAAACTGCTGTGAGCGAGGTAAGGTGAGAATATCGTTGAGTAATATCGTACCGCCATCCGCTCTCTCTAGAATTGATGGCTCGCTCATATCATCACGATTAATTCCGAATAAGTCACTCTCTATTCGACGCTCCGACATCGCACGACAGTTAACCGAGATAAACTCTTTGTTTGCTCGCGCAGAGGTACGATGGACGGCACGGGCAACGGTTTCTTTACCTGTGCCATTTTCTCCATAGATTAAGATACTGACATCAGTAGGACCAATGCGCTTAATCTGATCACGTAGACGCTTAACAGGGATAGAGTCACCAATTAATCCCATGTCACTTTGATTGCCGTAATGTGGCCAAACTTTTTTCTCAAGTTTCAGCATACCTAATTGATGACCAATGGTGCTGAGCAACTGAGCATCAGGAATTGGAGCGGTAAAAAAGTCGATACAGAAGTTAACGATAAATTGGCAAATAGTATCTGAGCTTAATTGAGACTCACGAATGAAGGCTAACCAGCGTACCTGTTTGTGTTTGCTCACCAAGTTAGCAATACCATTGAGACTGAACTCATCATGGCTAAGATCAACAATACCGATACAAGGGCCCGTTTCAGTGAACAGTGCATCGGCTTTGCGTAAATCACCACACTGAGTACATCTCCAACCTACTTGCTCTAAAACTGACAGCCAAGGCTCATAGGTTCCTCCCACTACAACCAACGAACCTGGAACGGAATCCATCCGGAATTGACTACCCATGAAGCTAGTTCCTTTTTATTGATAATGTAAATGCTGTGCGCGTAAACACACATAAAATTGTATGTGGTTACATTATAGAGACTTACAGAGATAATCTGTCTCAAATATAAGACTAGCGGGGGAATCGCACTTTTTCCATGCGTTGTGAGAAGCTACTCGAAAAAAACTTTCTTTGCTAAGTAACTCAATTGCTTAGAAAGCAGTGAATAGATTGACTGGTTAGACCAATACTAGAGGGAAAAATAAACTTTAGTTGTAGATGACTAAACGCAAAAAAGTCACCCGAAGGTGACTTTTTCAATTATGTTGCCTGCCTACAGCTTAAGCTTGAGGGCGCATCGCTGGGAACAGAATCACGTCACGAATTGTGTGCGTGTTAGTGAACAACATAGCAAGGCGATCGATTCCGATACCTTGTCCCGCTGTTGGCGGTAGACCGTGCTCTAGTGCAGTGATGTAGTCTGCATCGTAGTACATAGCTTCGTCATCACCTGCGTCTTTGGCGTTAACTTGCGCTTTGAAACGCTCGTCTTGGTCTTGTGCATCGTTAAGCTCAGAGAAGCCGTTTGCAACTTCACGACCACCGATAAAGAACTCAAAACGGTCAGTGAAGAACGGGTTGTCATCGCTACGACGTGCTAGAGGAGAGATGTCCGCTGGGTAGCCCGTGATGAAGGTTGGTTGAATTAGCTGAGGCTCAGCCGTTTCACCAAAGATCTCTTCTAGAAGCTGGCCACAAGTCCAGAACGTTTCTACTTCTACGTGTACAGATTTCGCGATTGCTACCATCTTGTCACGGTCTTGTAGGTCTGCTTCTGTTAGCGCTTGGATCTCAGCGTGCCCAGGGTTGTAGTGCTTGATCGCATCAAACATGCTCATGCGAGCGTACTTACCACCGAACTCAACTGTTTCGTCACCGTAAGGCATAGAAGTCGAACCAAGAACGTCCATCGCTGCTGTGCTTAGCATCTCTTCAGTCAGATCCATCAGATCTTTGTAGTCAGAGTACGCTTGGTAGAATTCCATCATTGTGAATTCTGGGTTGTGACGTGGCGATAGGCCTTCGTTACGGAAGTTACGGTTGATCTCAAATACACGGTCAAAACCACCCACAACTAGACGCTTCAGGTAAAGCTCCGGTGCAACACGTAGGTACATGTCGATGTCTAGCGCGTTGTGGTGCGTGATGAATGGACGTGCAGTCGCACCACCAGGGATCACGTGCATCATTGGTGTTTCAACTTCTAGGTAGCCTTTTGAGCTCATGAAGTTGCGGATTGAAGATACTAGCTTAGAACGCACGATAAATGCATTGCGAGAATCTTCGTTCACGATTAGGTCAACGTAACGCTGACGGTAACGCATCTCTTGGTCAGTTAAACCGTGGAACTTCTCTGGCAGTGGACGAAGTGCTTTAGTTAGCAGCTCGTAAGACTCCATGTTCACGTAAAGGTCGCCTTTACCTGATTTGTGAAGTGCACCTTTAACACCAATGATGTCACCGATGTCTAGGCCTTGGTATTTCTCTTTCAGCTCTTTTTGAACATCTTTGGCAGCGTATGCTTGGATACGGCCAGATGTTTCTTGAATAGCTAGGAATGGACCACGTTTAGCCATAACACGACCAGCGATTGCTACAACATGGTTAAGCTCTTCTAGCTCTTCCTTCGTCTTTTCACCGAATTCCGCTTGAAGATCGCCAGCTAGGTGCTCACGACGGAAGTCATTTGGGTGGCCGTTTGCTTTGCAGCTCTTACGGATATGATCCAGTTTAGCGCGGCGCTCAGCAATTAACTTGTTCTCTTCTTGTACGTTCTCGTTTTGAACAGCATCAGTCATTTTCGATGTATCCTGTTTTCGTTAGTAACGATAGTTTTTTCGGTGAAAAGCTTACAGACCTGATTTCAGGCTAGCTTCAATAAATTTGTCTAGGTCGCCATCTAGAACCGCTTGAGTGTTGCGGTTTTCAACGCCAGTACGTAGATCTTTGATGCGCGAGTCATCCAGTACGTAAGAGCGGATTTGGCTACCCCAACCGATGTCAGATTTCGCATCTTCGTTAGCTTGCTTCTCTGCGTTCTGTTTTTGAATCTCTAGTTCAAAAAGCTTCGCGCGAAGCTGCTTCATCGCTTGGTCTTTGTTCTTATGTTGAGAGCGATCGTTCTGACATTGAACCACAGTGTTAGTAGGAACGTGAGTAATACGAACCGCTGATTCCGTGGTGTTAACGTGCTGACCACCCGCACCAGAAGCGCGGTATACGTCGATACGTAGATCAGAAGGGTTAATGTCGATCTGAATGTTGTCATCAATCTCTGGGTAAATAAACGCAGAAGCAAACGATGTATGACGGCGGCCACTTGAATCGAACGGTGATTTACGAACAAGACGGTGAACACCAGTCTCTGTGCGCAACCAGCCATAAGCGTACTCGCCAGAAATCTTAACCGTTGCACCTTTCAGACCCGCGACTTCACCTTCTGATACTTCGATAACTTCGGTCTTAAAGCCTTTCGCTTCAGCCCAGCGCAAGTACATGCGTAACATCATTGAAGTCCAGTCTTGCGCTTCTGTACCACCAGAGCCTGACTGTAAATCGATATAACAGTCTGAAGCATCGTGGTCGCCAGAGAACATACGACGGAACTCAAGCTTTTCTAGTTTAGCTTCAAGCTCAGCCAATTCTGGTTCAACTTCATCGAAGGTTTCTTGATCTTCTTCTTCAACAGCAAGCTCTAAAAGACCTTCAACGTCTTCAACACCTTGCTCAAGTTGATCAATCGTTTCAACAACCGCTTCTAGTGAAGAACGTTCTTTACCTAGAGCTTGTGCGCGTTCTGGTTCGTTCCATACATCTGGTTGTTCTAGTTCTGCGTTGACTTCTTCTAGACGCTCTTGTTTGGCGTCATAGTCAAAGGTACCCCCTCAGGACATTTGTGCGCTCAGACACGTCCTTTAGGCGGTTTTTAATTGGATTGATTTCAAACATGTTTGCTCAACATTTATGAGTAGAATTTAACCGGAGAATTCTACTGAAAAATGTGATGAAGATACAGGAATATTTTATTGGCGAATAAAAATGCTTGAATAGAAAAAATCCCCTGTCACGCCTTGCGCGACAGGGGATCTTTGATTCAAAAAAGTTGCTTTATTATGCAGCTTCTTCCGTTAGCGACTGTTGCTCTGACTTACCAACAAAAAACATACATGCAATCGCAACTGCCGTTGGCATCAACCATCCCATACCAACATCAAACAGCGGCAGCATGCTCATTGCTGATACGTCGACACCTGCAACTTTTGCCGCATCAATTAGTGCAAACAGTAATGAGACCAAAATAACCACACGATAAGCCACTTGTGGATTTGGTAGCTTTTTGCGCACAAACGTCAGTGCCACTAGCGCAATCGCTACTGGATATAGTGCAAATAGCACAGGCACAGATAGAGAAATTAGCTGTGATAGACCAACATTTGCCACAGTTGCACAAGCAACACCAATGATAACTACCCATGCTTTGTAAGAAACTGGCGTGATAGAACTGAAGTAATCAGAACAAGCAGAGATAATACCGATAGCCGTGGTCAAACATGCAAGCAGTACAATCACAGACAGCACAATCTGACCATATGGACCAAATAGAGACTGAACGTACACGCTAAGAATCGCACCACCGTTGTCAGCACCAGCAGCTACTGCGGCACTAGTTGCGCCTAGGTAGAACAGTGATACATAGACAAAGACTAAGCCCGTTGCAGCGACAAATGCTGCGCTAATCAGGTACTTCGCCGTCGCCTTTTGATCATCTACACCTTTTTTACGCAGTGCATCTACGATAAGCCCACCAAACATCAGCGAGGCAAACGTATCCATGGTGTTGTAACCCTCTAGGAAACCTTTCTGTAGAGGATGCGTCAGGTACTCTCCTTGCGCAGCGATCATTTCACCTTGCGGATCAATAAATACCGCAGCCGCAAGCACAATCAATCCCAAGAAAAGAACTGGAGTCAGGATTTTACCAATCACATCGATCAACTTGCCCTGAGACCATGCAAAAAACATCGCAACAACAAAGAATAGGATAGAGAAAACCGTCAAATGCATTTGCGCCGCATCGACAAAGAAGGGTTTAACGGCCATTTCGTAAGCGACAAGACCTGTACGAGGCGCTGCAAATGCAGGACCAATGATGATGAAAATCAGTACCGCAATAGTCATCGCCACGCGCTTTGGCAAATCTTTGGTTAAGTGCTCCCAAGAACCACCAGCAACCGCAATTGCAACGATAGTAATAAGAGGTAGACCTACTGCCGTTAGTAGGAAACCTGTCATAGCAGGAATTAAGTTTTCTCCGGCTAATTGACCAGCCAAAGGTGGGAAAATAATGTTACCTGCACCCAAAAAGAATGCGAAAAGCATAAAGCCTACCGCAATAATATCTGTTAGTTTTAAAGTCTGATTCACTGTCGACCCTTTACTTATAATTTAATAGATGTTGTGTTTGCTGAGTGATACGAACGTGCGCTCACTCTATAAAATTAAGGCGCGCATGATGACGAAATCCTTATCACCTCGCAAGCTCAAGGCTAAAAACACCATAAAAATTTATAACTCGACCTAAAAATCAGCATACATCACCAAGATCAATAAAAATACCAGTTTAATAAACTAGTCAAAATCCACTACACACTGGACACAAATAGCACAAAAAACCAAACAACCGCGTAACAACAGATCAATTAACTCAAAAACCAACCGAACTCCGACAAACATAAAAGTTATGAAAAAAACAAAAGACTTCGATTTCAAACAATTTAGCATTTATGGCGGCCTTTCAGGCATGCCTGTCAGTACTGACGGAGTACTTCTAGGTGCTTGGACTAACTTAGAAAATGCGGCGTCTTTATTGGATATTGGAACAGGGACAGGTTTGCTAAGTTTGATGTGCGCTCAATGTCATCTTTCACTGACTATCGAGGCGATTGATATTGATGACAATGCTATCGAAGCGGCGAGTATAAATTTCGCACGCTCACCTTGGGCACAAAGATTAACGCTCCATCAAGGTGATGTGCTTACGTACCAGTTTCCAAAACAGTTTGATCGCATCATATGTAACCCGCCTTACTTCAATACAGGTGAGCAAGCGAGCAATATTTCGCGCGCAACGGCTAGACATACAGATACCTTAACCCATCAAGCGTTGCTTGCACGATGTCAGCAGTTACTGACCAGCCAAGGCAAAGCAAGCTTTGTACTACCTAAAGTCGAGGGAGATCTGTTCATCCAGTTAGCGGTAGAACAAGGTTGGCATCTCAGTCAACGATGCCAAATCAAGCCTACTGAACGTAAAGAGGTCACTAGGCTGTTGATTGAACTGACCAAAACAGCAACGACTGCGATTGAAGAATCCCTGACTATTCATAGTGATGGAGGCTATAGCGATGCCTTTATCGATTTGACGAAAGACTTTTATCTTAAGATGTAAAAATAACGTGTGATCCTTGTCACCGAAAACTCTATAATACGTCCCCTTAAATTTATTGCTCACACCAACTGGCTTGTGGAGACATCATAGTGATCAGAAATTTTGCTGAATTAGAGTTAGACCCTAACCTACTCCTCGCAATCGAAGAAATGGGTTACGACCGCCCAACGCAAATTCAAGCTGAAGCCATTCCACAAGCTTTAGATGGCCGCGATATCTTAGCTTCCGCACCGACAGGGACGGGTAAAACCGCAGCGTTTGTCTTGCCTGCTCTGCAATATTTGCAAGACTTCCCTCGCCGTAAGCCAGGACCTGCGCGCATTCTAATATTAACTCCAACTCGTGAGCTAGCGATGCAGGTTGCCGATCAAGCACGCGCACTGGCTAAGCACACTAAGCTCAATATCTTCACCATTACTGGTGGTGTGCAGTATCAAGAGCACGCTGAAATCTTAGGTAAGACTCAAGATATCGTCGTCGCGACGCCAGGACGTTTGATGGAGTACATCAACGCTGAACGTTTTGACTGTCGAGCGATCGAATGGCTGATCCTAGATGAAGCTGACCGCATGCTAGACATGGGCTTTGGTCCAACCGTTGACCGCCTATCTGCTGAGTGTCGTTGGCGTAAGCAAACTTTACTCTTCTCAGCGACGCTAGAAGGTAAGGGTGTTGAAGGTTTTACTGCGGATCTACTTAAAGAGCCTGCTGAGATAGATGCAGAGCCTTCGCGTCGTGAGCGCAAAAAGATTGCCCAGTGGTATCACCGTGCTGACGATATGACGCACAAGCTTGAGCTACTGAAAAAGATCATCAATGACCAAGCTGAGCGTTCAATCGTGTTCCTAAAAACGCGTGAGCGCTTATCAGAGCTACGTGTTGAACTAGAGAAAGCGCAAATCCCATGTGCATGGATCCAAGGCGAAATGCCTCAAGATCGCCGTAACAATGCAATTGCCCGCTTCCGTGATGGCAGCGTCAATGTTCTTCTAGCGACCGATGTAGCTGCTCGTGGTATTGACCTTCCAGATGTTAGCCACGTGATCAACTACGACATGCCGCGCAGCGCTGATGTTTACTTACACCGCATCGGCCGTACCGCGCGTGCAGGTAAAAAAGGTAATGCTATCTCACTAGTAGAAGCACACGATCAACCAATGATGGATCGCGTTGCTCGCTACGTAAAAGAAGAGATCAAAGAGCGCTTCATTAAAGAGATGCGCCCTAAGCATAAGAAGCCGACGTTCAAGAAAAAGAAAAAAGACGACAAGAAAAAGTCTGTCGCTAAAGGCAAAAAGAAAGTCGCTAAGAAGAAGAAATAGCTAGAGAGCTAGAGAGCTAGAGAAATTTGGAGGGTTGATGTGCGAGCATCGACCCTTTTTGTTTGCGATCGCTTCGCTAGTGATATGGGATACGGGAACGGACTTCGTCCTACGGATAACTGGATAACTGGATAACTGGATAACTGGATAACTGGATAACTGGATAACTGGATAACTGGATAACTAAGGTTGAGTGATCACGTTAGAGAGTCAACTTTATTTTTCCGAAGGGCGAAGCCCGATCCCGTTTTCCATAAGCGAAGCGATCCATAGGACGAAGTCCGCTCTCCCCCCCCTAGACAAAAAAATACCGCCTTAATTAAGGCGGTATTTGAGAATAAATTCTTCAAAGTAGTTGGGGTTAGAACAAGGCAACGAGCAAGTTCAGCCCCATGAGCATAGTCCACTATGTGATTGGGTTAAATTTGCGAAGTTAACGCAGTTATCACCCCAAATACGCAGAAGATTAGTGCTCGCGGGTGGCACGGAACTCAACTTCTGGAAAACGCTCTTTCGCTAGATTCAGGTTCACCATAGTTGGTGCGATGTAGGTTAGGTTATCACCACCATCTAGCGCTAGGTTAGTTTGGTTCTTACGCTGGAACTCATCCAGTTTCTTACCATCTTCACACTCTACCCAGCGTGCAGTTGCGACGTTTACGCTCTCGTAGATCGCTTCTACGTTGTATTCTGCTTTCAGGCGCGCTACCACGACGTCAAACTGAAGTACACCTACCGCACCTACGATTAGATCGTTGTTTTGTAGTGGGCGGAATACCTGTACCGCACCTTCTTCAGAAAGCTGTACTAGACCTTTTAGTAGCTGTTTCTGCTTCAGAGGGTCTCTTAGGCGAATACGGCGGAATAGCTCTGGAGCAAAGTTAGGAATGCCTGAGAACTTCAGCGCTTCACCTTGAGTAAAGGTATCACCAATCTGGATTGTACCGTGGTTATGTAGACCAATAATATCACCTGCATAAGCGTTTTCTGCACGTGAACGGTCACCAGCCATAAAGGTTACCGCATCAGAGATATTGATTTGCTTACCAATACGCACATGATTCATCTTCATACCTTGCTTGTAGGTACCCGATACAATTCGCATGAATGCAATGCGGTCACGGTGCTTAGGATCCATGTTTGCTTGGATCTTAAATACGAAACCTGAGAAGTTTTCTTCTGTTGCTTCTACTGAACGCTCGTTAGCTTCGCGCGTTTGAGGTGCTGGCGCCCACTTAGTAAGACCTTCCAACATATGGTCAACACCAAAGTTACCTAGTGCAGTACCAAAATAGACAGGTGTTAATTCACCTTGTAGGAACAGCTCAAGATCAAATTCCGGACAAGCTCCCATGACTAACTCAAGTTCCTCACGGACGCTTTCAGCAAGGTCTGCGCCTACTGCTTCGTCTAGCTCTGGGTTATCAAGCCCTTTGATGGTGCGTACTTCTTGAATCTCATGACCGTGGCCAGATTCATAAAGAATCGTTTCATCACGGTGAATGTGATAAACCCCTTTAAACTCTTTACCACAACCGATTGGCCAAGAGATAGGCGCACACATCATGCCTAGCTCGCTTTCAACCTCGTCTAGGACTTCCATTGGGTCACGAACATCACGGTCTAGTTTGTTCATGAAAGTAACGATTGGCGTATCACGTAAACGTGTTACTTCCATCAGTTTGCGAGTACGGTCCTCGACACCTTTCGCTGCGTCGATTACCATCAAACAGGAGTCAACCGCCGTCAGTGTACGATAAGTATCTTCTGAGAAGTCTTCGTGTCCTGGGGTATCGAGAAGGTTAACCAAACAATCGTTGAACGGAAACTGCATGACAGACGTTGTTACCGAGATACCACGCTCTTTCTCCATCTCCATCCAGTCAGATTTTGCGTGTTGAGCTGAGCCACGGCCTTTAACAGTACCCGCTGTTTGGATAGCACGTCCGAACAATAGTACTTTTTCTGTAATCGTGGTTTTACCCGCATCCGGGTGCGAGATAATAGCGAATGTTCTACGTTTAGACACTTCGCCTAGAAATGGAGTATTTGACATGAAAGGTTCTTCTTCTGTCTAAGCGCTAGAGAAGGCAAGAAATACCCTAGCGTAAATGGTCGATTCAATTTTGCGCGGTATTTTCGCTTATAATGGACTGTGGGGCAACTTCCACAGCGAAAATGGCACAAAATCAACGTCAATTTCCCTGTCTATTAAAATATCAATGAAATTGGGCTATAACTAAAGGAGTAGAGGGAACCGATCTGAACTATGCCTAAAAGCAAGAAAATAAACTCACTAGCTTTTCGTCAAGCGAAAACAGTATTCCTAGTTTCCGTTATTCTAGGGATCTGCTTTAGCTTTTATCATATCTTGGTGGATCTCCATCAGGAGCAAAAGCGCATAGAAGAACATTACCAGTTCAAGCTCCTACAGAACTATTCAAATGCCAGTCAAGCAGCCTACCACCTCAATCAGTTATTGGCGGAACAAGTTGCTTCTAGCTTGATGATGGACAATGCGGTCTACAAGGTGCAAATTGTCGATGACTTTGGTGATACGCTAACGGAAAAAGAGCGCAATGTGTCACTGCAAGGTGATTTCACTGAAGCTCTGTCTAGCTATCTCACCCCTACGACGCCGATTTATACCACTGACTTGCATCAACCTAACTCACACGTTGTGGTCGGAACCTTAAGCTTTTCCGTCAATGGCGCTAATATTGCCAAAGACTTTATTGCCAAAACCAGTCAAATACTGCTGTTTGACCTATTTCGAAATATCCTTTTAACGTCAATCCTATTGATGTTCTTCTATCAAAAGCTTTCCAAACCACTTGTTACGTTAATTGAATGGGTACGTTCACTACAAAATACCAAAAGTGACCTTCCGCCACCGACTCTCTATCGAGATGATGAACTTGGCCAGTTAGCGAAAACCTTCCATACCCTTTGGAAAGAGAGAGAAGCTGCAGCGGTACAGCTCAATCAACTGGCTTACTACGACTCACTAACTGGATTAGCTAACCGCAGTTTACTTTTGCAAATGCTTAAAGACTCGATCGAAGAAGCCAACACTAATAACCAAGCGGGTGCACTTTTCTACTTAGATTTAGACAGATTTAAAACCATCAATGACTCTCTCGGTCATACGATTGGGGATAACTTGATTAAGGCGATATCTAAACGGATCGAAGCTTGGCTGCGAGATGACTTCACAGCAGCTCGTATCGGCGGGGATGAGTTTGCAATCTTGCTGCCCAATACTAGCGCAGACAAAGCCCATGAGTTTGCTCAGCAGCTCCTTGCCCTTATCTCCAACCCATACTCTATTGATGACCACCAGCTCTACTGTACGGTTAGTGTCGGCATCGCTATCTTCCCATCGGTGGGTAGCACTAATATCGATGTGTTGCGTCAAGCGGATACCGCCCTATACCGCGCCAAAACAGCAGGGCGAAACAAATACATGTTCTATGAGCCAGAGATGCAGGCTCAGGTCGAATCTTTCCTAGAAATTGAAAAAGGCCTCCATGAAGCTCTCAACCAAGGGCAGCTTGAGCTCTATTATCAACCTCAGGTCGATGACAATCACAATATCATTGGCGTTGAAGCTCTGATTCGTTGGAACCACCCACAAAAAGGGGTGTTACCTCCTGGGGTGTTTATGCCAATCGCCGAAGAAACAGGGCAAATCCTGCAAATTGGTAATTGGATCATTGAGCAAGCTTGCTATCAGTTTTCTCACTGGAAAAAAGAAGGGATACTCCCAAGCACTTTCCGTAGACTGGCAATTAACATCAGTCCATTACAGTTTTCTCAACCATCGTTTGTGGAGCACATCGTTGACTCCCTCGCCCAAGCGGACATTGACGGTGAACATATTGAGCTAGAGATTACCGAGAATCTACTGTTAGAGAATGTCGAAGCAGCGATTCAGAAAATGGCAGAGTTGAAAGAGCACAACCTAAAAACATCGATTGATGATTTTGGTACTGGGTATTCTTCATTACGTTACTTGAAGCACTTGTCTGTCGATGTGCTTAAAATCGACCGCTCCTTCGTTACCCAATTGCATTTAGATGAGAGTGACCAAGCGATCGTTGATACCATCATTATGACCGCTCGTAGACTCAATTTGGAAGTGATTGCCGAAGGTGTCGAGGATGCTAATGAGCTCAATGCGCTTAAGCAGCTTGGCTGTGCTCAATTCCAAGGCTACTTGTTTGATAAACCTTTACCAGCCTCAGAACTGAATGAAAGGTTTGAAAAGAACTTTTACCCCGTAGAAGGCCCTTCGGTCGTCAAAGCGGTACAAAAGTAGCAGTCTAAAAAAAGATATAACTCATGATGATCGCATCTTCTTTGCCTGACGTTGTCGGGTAGTAGTTGATGCGGCGATCGACTTCATTAAAACCAATCGATTCGTAGAGACCAAATGCACTGCTATTGCTTTCTCGCACCTCTAACCAAGCGCTATCAGCCTTATCTTGCTCGCAGATATCTAGGAAAGCTTTCATTAACTGCTTGCCGTAGCCTCGCCCTTGCTGACTAGGACTAACCGCAACATTGAGCAAAGTGACTTCACCAACGATATTCTGGGCATAAAAATAGCCCATGACTTGGTTTTCAACCACCAATACATGATGACGCGCGCCGCGACTGTTTAGGTCACGAATTATGGTTTCAGACCAAGGGTGAGAGTGGGCGCTTTGCTCAATATTCCACACTTGATCAAGATGCTCTAATGCGAGCGGTAAAATTGAAGATTGGCTCATAAAAGGGTCACGATGACTGATAAGAACAGATCTGTTGCCATAGGGCTCGACGCTGTTCGTTGTTACCATCAACTTGAGTCAGTAATGGGGAAACAAGCGCTTTAGCTTCAAGACGATCTTGCTGATCGCATCCGGCAAACCAAATCCACTCTAGATGATGATTATCGTTATCGAGCTGGCTCAATTGCTCTGGAGTAACATGTAAAGCCTGTTCGAGCGACAACTTGATGCTTTTTAATACCCGCTCAAACATCTCTGCCGTTTTTCCCTGAGGAAGTTGAGGAGAAACAAGCAGCAATTTACAGTTATCAGGCAAGATCAGTTGTGGTGATTGGTATCCCAATAACCTTTCAGGGTGTGCCAACTGATAGCACTGGATTCCCATTTCTTGTAAATACTCTTGCTGTGGCATATCAATCATCACCCATAAAATCGCACTAATCCTACCATAACAACCCCAGTTCCAATCAAGCATTTGTCTGGGTAACGCACAATAAAAAGCGCCGCCCGAAGGCAGCGCTCTAAACTCAGCAAGAGCTGTAATCTAGAAACTCGACTTAACGGCTTCGGCAATTTTCAGCGCAGAAGACTGAACTAGCTCTGCATCTTCACCTTCAACCATAACGCGAATTAGAGGCTCTGTACCTGACTTGCGTAGCAATACACGCCCTTTGTCACCTAATTCTGCTTCCACTTCAACCACTGACGCTTTCACGGCATCCGCTTCTAGTGGGTTAGAATCACCAGAGAAACGAACATTCTCAAGAACTTGCGGGTAAAGAGTCATGCCTTGCGAAAGCTCGTGGAGAGACATATCACTGCCCACAACCGATGCAAGCACCTGAAGCGCAGCAACAATGGCATCACCCGTCGTCACTTTATCTAGCAGAATAACGTGCCCCGAGTTCTCAGCACCGATTTTCCAGCCTTTCTCTAGCAATTGCTCCATAACGTAGCGGTCACCCACAGCAGCGCGTACAAATGGAATGCCTAGCTGTTTTAAGCCATTTTCCATACCAAGGTTGGTCATCAGCGTACCAACGACACCACCTTTTAGCTCACCGCGGCGCAGGGCATCACGTGCGATAATGTAAGCAATTTGGTCACCATCAATCTTGTTACCTAGGTGGTCAACCATGATGATACGGTCGCCATCGCCATCGAAAGCCAAACCAAGCTCTGCACCTTCTTCAACCACACGTTTCTGCAGTGCACGTACATCTGTAGCGCCAACTTCTGCGTTAATGTTGGTACCATTAGGCTCAATACCCATGGCGATCACTTCTGCACCTAGCTCGCTAAACACAGCTGGAGCAATATGATAAGTCGCACCATGCGCGCAATCGACCACGATCTTTTTACCCGCTAGACTTAGCTCTGATGGGAAAGTGCTCTTACAAAATTCAATGTAACGGCCCGCAGCGTCGTTAAGACGGCTTGCTTTACCAAGTAGTGCCGACTCAACACATTCAATGTCTTTATCAAGCTCAGCTTCAATCGCCAGCTCAATATCATCTGGTAACTTAGTGCCTTCTGACGAGAAGAACTTAATGCCGTTATCGTAATATGGGTTGTGCGATGCTGAAATCACGATGCCCGCTTCTGCACGGAAAGTTTGCGTCAGGTATGCGACTGCCGGTGTTGGCATTGGGCCAGTAAAGGTCGCTTTTAACCCTGCTGCGGCCAAACCCGCCTCAAGAGCAGACTCAAGCATGTAACCTGAAATGCGTGTGTCCTTACCTATGATTACTTTCTTTGTGCCCTGCTTAGCCAATACACGACCCGCAGCCCAGCCTAGCTTAAGCACAAAATCTGGAGTAATTGGGTACTGGCCCACTTTGCCACGTACACCATCCGTACCAAAATAACGTCTCTTATCAGACATGGTTGTTCCTTTTTATCTTTCTATTCTGCTCAATGATTCGCTTTGGTCATTGAGACAATTTTCATAGCATCAAGCGTTTGTTCAAAATCGTGCACGCGAATGATTTGCGCACCTTTCATAGCGGCGATTGTAGCGCATGCCGCGCTCGCTGACACGCACTCAGCCGGAGCTTTGTCGAGGAGTTTGAAGATCATAGATTTTCTCGACATCCCTGCAAGAACTGGCAAACCAAATTGATGAAATTCTTCTAGGTGAGACAGCATATGATAGTTGTGTTCTAGTGTTTTACCAAAACCAAACCCGGGATCAAGTATCAGCTTTTCACGCTCGATACCAACTTCAGCACAAGCTTCAATACGCTGCTGCAAAAACTCACCGACTTCTTTTACCAGATCATCATAGTGAGGGTTTGCTTGCATAGTGCGAGGTTGGCCTTGCATATGCATTAAACAGATAGGTAATCCTGTTTCTGCCGCTACCTCAAGCGCTCCAGGCTCTTGCAAAGCCCTGACGTCATTAATGATATCGGCACCAGCTTCAGCTGCTTGGCGCATTACTTCCGCTTTACTGGTATCAATTGAAATCCACACGTCAGATTGCTCGCGAATCGCTTTGATCACTGGAATGGTTCGTTGAAGCTCTTCCGCCAATTCAACATCTGGAGCACCAGGGCGAGTTGACTCACCGCCAATGTCAATAATGGTCACACCTGAGTCAATCATACGCTGAGCTTGAACAAGCGCATCTTCTAAAGCGCGAAACTGACCGCCATCAGAAAAAGAATCAGGGGTAACATTCAGAATCCCCATCACTTGTGGCTGAGATAAATCGAGAGTTTTATTATTTGCTTTTAGGATCATAAACACAAAAACCCCGAGTTGCCTCGGGGTTTCTCTTAATCATAACAATTATTCTGAGTCTTTCTTCTCGGTGGTTTCCGCTGAAGTGCTCTCTTGAGAAGTTGCTGCGTCATCGGCTTTCGCTTCAGTGGCTGGTGCACTCTCTTCCGCTTTACCTTCTGACTTATCTTCAGGCTTCGCGTCTGATTTGTTGCTTGGGTTATCACCCCAACCAGCTGGTTCACGAATATCTGCTTTACGCTCCATTAGGTCATCAATCTGACCCGCATCAATGGTTTCGTACTTCATCAATGCATCTTTCATTGCGTGCATGATATCCATGTTGTCTTCAAGAATCTGTTTCGCACGAGCGTAGTTTGAGTCGATCAAGTGACGAACTTCGTCATCGATAAGCTTCGCTGTATCGTCAGACATGTGCTTAGTCTGAGTTACGCTACGTCCAAGGAACACCTCACCTTCATCTTCTGCATAAAGAAGAGGACCAAGCTTTTCCGAGAAGCCCCACTGAGTCACCATTTTACGCGCGATATCAGTTGCACGTTCGATATCGTTCGAAGCACCCGTTGAGACTTTGTCTGCACCGTAGATTAGCTCTTCAGCCAAGCGACCACCGTATAGGCTTGAAATCATTGACTCAAGATGTTGACGAGACATGCTGACAC
This sequence comes from Vibrio tubiashii ATCC 19109, assembly GCF_000772105.1. NCBI lineage: Bacteria > Pseudomonadati > Pseudomonadota > Gammaproteobacteria > Vibrionales > Vibrionaceae > Vibrio > Vibrio tubiashii. Next base: position 521,048 of record NZ_CP009354.1, on the reverse strand, counting down.
GATCTTGCTCTGGTAAATACATTGTCACACCAAGAGCACGCCCACGTGGAATGATCGATACCTTGTACACTGGATCATGTTCAGGAACTAGACGACCAACGATAGCGTGACCCGCTTCGTGATAAGCCGTTGACTCTTTAGTCTCTTCAGACATCACCATAGAACGGCGCTCTGCACCCATCATGATTTTGTCTTTTGCTAGCTCAAACTCAACCATAGATACGTTGCGCTTGTTACCACGAGCAGCGAATAGCGCCGCTTCGTTAACAAGGTTTGCCAGGTCTGCACCTGAGAAACCTGGTGTACCACGGGCAATTAGTGATGGCTCTACATCGCCTGCTAGGGGCACTTTACGCATGTGAACTTTAAGGATCTGCTCACGACCACGTACATCTGGTAGACCAACGACAACCTGACGGTCAAAACGGCCTGGACGAAGTAGCGCTGGGTCTAGTACGTCTGGACGGTTAGTCGCGGCGATAACGATAATACCTTCGTTACCTTCGAAGCCATCCATTTCTACTAGCATTTGGTTAAGTGTTTGCTCACGTTCATCGTGACCACCACCTACACCAGCACCACGCTGACGACCTACCGCATCAATCTCATCGATAAAGATGATACATGGCGCCGCTTTCTTCGCTTGTTCGAACATGTCACGTACACGAGATGCACCAACACCAACAAACATTTCAACGAAGTCAGAACCAGAGATAGTAAAGAATGGTACTTTCGCTTCACCAGCAATCGCTTTTGCTAGTAGTGTTTTACCTGTACCTGGAGGACCAACCATCAGAACACCAGTTGGGATCTTACCGCCCAGCTTTTGGAAACGGCTTGGATCACGTAGGTAGTCAACCAGTTCTTTTACGTCTTCTTTTGCTTCATCACAACCAGCAACGTCAGCAAAAGTTGTTTTGATTTGTTCTTCGCTCATCATACGAGCTTTGCTCTTACCGAAAGACATCGCGCCTTTACCGCCGCCGCCTTGCATTTGACGCATGAAGAAAATCCACACACCAATCAGTAAGATCATAGGGAACCAAGAAATAAAGATAGTACCTAGTAGGCTTTGCTCTTCTGGAGGTGTGCCCTGTACTTTCACATTTTGGTTAATTAAGTCATCAAGTAGCTTCTGGTCGTAGACCGGCATGTAAGTAACATAACGCGAGCCGCCGCCACGACGTGTGAAAGTGATTTCACCGTCTTTAAAAGTTGCTTCCTGAATCTGGCCTTGGCCAACTTCCTGTACAAACGTGGTGTAATCCACCGCTCTGCCATTGCTCTCTCCAGGGCCAAAGCTCTGGAAAACCGACATCAATACGACAGCGATAACAAGCCACAGAATTAAATTTTTTGCCATGTCACTCAAGGTGTCAGCCTCTCGATAACTAATTGTAATTAAAGGTAGGGTACTACAGTTTATAACCTGTAGCTATAGTGTTAACTAACCCATCAACGGGCAAATAGTTAACCTTTGTAACCAGTGGCTACAACGAAGACTTCTCGTGAGCGAGCTCGCGATGAGTCAGGTTTTCTGATTTTTACGACTTTAAAGGTGTCTCGGACTTCTTTGACAAATTGGTCAAACCCTTCGCCTTGGAAGACCTTTACAACAAAGCTACCATTAGGTGCTAGAACTTGTCGACACATATCTAAAGCCAATTCAACTAAATACATTGCGCGAGGTTGATCGACTGAATTATTGCCTGCAATGTTTGGTGCCATATCCGACATCACCACATCGACCATCGAAGGTTGAATGCGATCAAGCAAAGCGTCTAAAACCGCTTCTTCACGGAAATCACCTTGTAGGAAGCTGACACCTGCAATCGGGTCCATCGGCAACAAATCACATGCAATAATTTGCCCATCCTCACCTACTATCTTAGCAGCATATTGAGACCAACCGCCGGGAGCTGCACCTAAATCGACTACAGTCATACCAGGTTTTAGCAATTTATCCTTAGTTTGGATCTCTTCCATCTTGAAATAAGCACGCGAGCGATAGCCTTTTTTACGGGCTTCATTGGCGTATTTATCATCAAAATGTTCTTTCAACCAGCGACCTGAGCTAGCGGAATGTTTCTGTTTACTCATTTGTTACCTAATAGATAGAGGGAACAACTAACCCAATAAATTATAGTCTTCAGGGTTAGATGGCGTTAAAATGGTATTTTTCAACCCTTATATTAAAGAAAATTGGCCGCGTAATGAACCTAAGCACCAAACAAAAGCAGCATCTAAAAGGCCTAGCGCACAGTCTAAAACCTGTTGTGCTTATGGGCGCAAACGGACTAACTGAAGCTGTTCTAGCGGAAATTGAAATTGCTCTTAACCACCACGAGCTAATCAAAATCAAAGTCGCATCAGAAGATCGCGACACTAAGAACCTGATTATTGAAGCTATTGTACGTGAAACACGTGCAGAGAAAGTACAAGTAATCGGTAAGACTTTAGTTCTATTCCGCCAATCGGAAGAACGTAAAATCGAGTTGCCACGTAAGTAATTTTACTTTCATGAGCAAGAAAAAAGGTCGCCTATGCGACCTTTTTTGATATTCAGAGCAACAAACTTGCTTAGATGTACTCGACGCTGTCGATTTCAAAGTCGCGATCACCACCTGGTGTAGAGATAACCACTTCGTCACCTTCCATCTTGCCGATAAGACCGCGCGCGATTGGTGAACTTACCGAGATACGACCCGCTTTAATGTCAGCTTCGTCATCACCTACGATCTGGTAGGTTTTCTCTTCTTCAGTATCACAGTCAATCAAAGTGACGGTTGAACCGAAGATAACTTTACCCGTGTTGTCCATTGTGGTTACGTCAATAACCTGAGCAACCGATAGCTTGTATTCGATATCACGAATTTGTGCTTCACAGATACCTTGCTCTTCACGAGCTGCATGATACTCGGCATTTTCTTTAAGGTCGCCTAGTTCACGTGCTTCAGCAATGGCTTCAGAAATCTGTGGGCGAAGCTTCAATAGTCTTTCTAGTTCTTCACGTAGCTTTTTCTCGCCACGTAGTGTCATTGGCACTTTTTCCATTATATACCTCATTCCAAAGCAATCTTTGGACAAAACAAAACTACCTAATCCAGTGGACTAGGTAGATGCATTTACTAATCAATTGCCTCTAGTGTAAACAAACTTGGCGGCTAAATCACTCAAATTAATCAAGCGTGATCTCTATCTCAAAATGCGCGCGATAAACAATTGATAAATCAGCGCTGTTTTTGAATTCGATCGCGGCGTCAAACATATTTCACCTAAAAAAAAATAAAGGTTTAGATATAAACCAACCTATCAACAACGCAACTTAACCCTTAATAATCAATAGTTTGATATTATTTTATGTTTAATAAAACACTGTTCATAAGTTCGATTTATATCATTTTACTAACCCATCATGGAACTTTGCGTTAAAAACTTAGCTGACCTAATCAGCGAGATTAGTCTTTATTGCTCAATAACTTGCTATAACGCGTCGTTATGAGACTGGATTAATAGCGCTGATAACTAGAGGGCTCCCACAATTAAGTGGAGACGCTCCTCGCTATACAACTATTTATGGACAGTAAATTAGGACTAATAAGATGAACAAGACTCTGATCGCTCTAGCAGTTTCAGCTGCAGCAGTAGCTACAGGCGCAAACGCATCAGCTGATGGTATTCAAGCAGGCGGTATCGAAGGTACTTCAGTATACAGCTCAAACGGCAACTCTCTAGAGATCGGCGGTCGTGCTGAAGCTCGTATGTCTCTAAAAGATGGTAAAGCTGAAGACAAAACACGTGTACGTCTAAACTTCCTAGGTAAGACTCAAATCACTGATAGCCTATATGGTCTAGGTTTCTACGAAGCTGAGTACACTACAGCAGACAACACTGTAACTGTAGACGGCAAAACAACTGACGGTGATAACATTGAGCACCGTTACACTTACGCTGGTATTGGTGGTGACTTTGGTGAAGTAACTTACGGTAAAAACGATGGTGCACTAGGCGTTATCACTGACTTTACTGATATCATGTCTTACCACGGTAACACTGCTGCATATAAGATTGCAGTTGCCGACCGTACTGATAACATGCTTTCATACAAAGGCCAATTTGCTGACCTAGGCGTTAAAGCAAGCTACCGTTTTGCTGATCGTATCGATGATCCAGCGACAGGTGGTTACACTGACAACGAAACAGATGGTTACTCTCTATCTGCTATCTACGCAATCGGCGACACTGGTGTTAAGCTAGGTGGTGGTTATGCAGATCAAGATACTGGTACTAACAAGTCTTCTGATCAGTACATGCTTGCTGCATCTTACCGCATCAGCGATTTCTACTTCGCTGGTACGTTTACTGATGGTAAAGACAAAGACGGCTCAAGCAAAACAGACAAAACTGGTTACGAATTCGCAGCAGCTTACACTCTAGAAAAAGTAGCATTCACTACAACATACAATAAGCTAGAAGAGAAAACTTCAGGTACTACGTATGATGCAGCTGACAATGTAGCGATCGATGCAACATACTACTTCAAGCCAAACTTCCGTACTTACATCTCTTACAACTTCAACCTACTTAGTAAAGATGATAAGACAGCAACTGGTACTGTAGGTAAAGCTGGTGCAGAAGACGAGCTAGCTCTAGGTCTACGTTACGACTTCTAATTTCCTGACACTAAGTCATGAATCTAAGACGCCTGCTCTATAGCAGGCGTTTTTTTTACCCGCTATACTGACCCTCTTAAACCGCTAACCGTGAATTCTTATGCTGCGCTTTGTTGATCGTTTTACCTCTGCTTGCCTACTCTCTCTAATCAGCGTATCTGCCTCGGCCTATGCGCCACTCAATGAATTGCCATTAGGTAGCCGTGCAGCAATTAAAGTCGAAACACTTCAAAGCCAAAATAAAATCCAGCAAACCGACAACCAAAATCAGTTCTTCCCACCGGCTAGTACATTAAAGATTGTTACTGCACTTGCTGCCAAACTAGAGCTCGGTGATGAGTTTCAGTTTGCAACTAGCATTGAGAAGACTGGCAGCGATGTGGTGCTGCGTTTTAGTGGCGATCCGACTTTAACCACCCAAGACATAAAACAACTACTCAGCCAGCTACGTAATAGCGGCACGAAAAAAATCAGCGGCGATCTCTGGTTAGATAACAGCGCATTTACCGGTTATGACCGCGCAGTTGGTTGGCCGTGGGATATTCTTGGCGTCTGCTATAGCGCTCCAGCCAGCGCCATTTCACTTGATGGTAATTGTGTTCAGGCCTCTATCTATACGCAAGAAGATGGAAAAACTCGCGTCTATGTGCCTGAGCATCAACCTATTTATGTCACGACGGTGGCAAGTTCAGTGTCTAAAATCGAACAAGAGAGCTCACAGTGCGATCTGGAGTTACTCTCATCCCCAGACAACCACTATCAACTCCAGGGATGCCTACAGAACCGTAGCAAGCCACTGCCACTAAAATTTGCAGTACAAGATCCAGCGCTATATGCCCAGAGAATTGTTAATACTCTGCTTGCTCAGCTAAACATCGAGCTAGTGGGCAGTATTCGGCTAGGTGCTCCTGAGCAGCAAGGTAAAGTCATTGCCACTCATAATTCGCAAGCACTGCCACAGCTACTTGAAACCATGCTCAAAAAGTCAGATAACCTTATCGCCGATAACCTAACCAAAACCTTAGGTGCGAAGTTCTTTATTCAGCCTGGCAGTTTTGCCAACGGAACCAAGGCAATCAAGCAAATTTTATTTACCCAAACCGGCATTGATATTGAGCATACCCCACTGGCTGATGGCTCTGGGCTATCACGCAATAACCGCTTTACCAGTCAAAACATGGCTGCGGTACTGCGCTATATTTGGCAACATGACAGTGAATTAGGCTTGATCGCCTTAATGCCCACATCAGGCACCAACGGCACTTTGAAATATCGCCGCAGTATGCGTAAAGCACCAATTAAAGGCGAGTTGATTGCTAAAAGTGGTTCCGTGTATGGCAGCTACAATATGGCAGGCTATGGGTTAGATAAATCTGGTCAACCAAGCACACTGTTTGTTCAGTTTGTGACTGACTACCACCCACCAAAAACAAAGGGCGATGATAAACCTACCATCGCCCCAATCACCAAGTTTGAAACCTTGTTCTACAAAGATATTGTCCAGTTCAGTCAGGCAATACCTAAGAAGTAGTTCACCACAGTGAAATAGATCCACATTCCTGAGATATCGACAATAGACGCTAAAACTGGGCTAACCAACACAGCAGGATCAAGTTTAAATGCACGCGCTAGGATAGGTAGCAAACCACCTAGCGTGGTCGACATCGTGACCTGAATAAACAGCGCAACCGCGATCGCAAGTGCGATGGTGTTAAGCTCAAAGCCACCCGTACTGCTGCTATCACTAAAAAGTAAGATACGGCCAATAATCACCAAGGCTATGGCAAAAGCTAAGCAAATCGCCACTCGGCTCTCTTTCCAAAACACTTCTAACCACTGCCTTTTACGCAACTCACCCGTCGCTAAAGCTCGTATCACCAAGGTCGCCGCTTGCGTACCGGTATTACCACCCGCCGCTGCTATTACAGGCATATAGATCGCTAATAGCACCAACTGGCTCAAAGTATCTTCATATTGAGCGATAATTAGACCTGAAACTATGCCAAGTAATGCGAGCGCAATGATCCAACCGATACGTTGCTTTACATGCTCAATAACTGGTGTATCTAGGTAACCATTCGAAGGCTCAACTTCCGAATGAATAAAACCAAGCTGGTGCGCGTAGTGACGTGCCAACTTTTCATGTCCATCGAGCTCTAACGCAGAGATCAATTGCTGGACATAACCCACTGAACAGTGGTGTAAAATCCCGACAGCTTCCTCTACTGGCATAACCGTAAGTAAATGGACCTGCTGGGCTTGCTCGTATTGCAAAAATGCATTGCGAGCGGCACCGATCTCCTCTTGAGAAAAGTGCGGGGTGTTTTCAATGTAAGTATTGCTCATTACCGTCATGGCGAATCTCCCGATTGGCAATAGGTAACGACCATCAAATACAGCTGATGTTGAATCAAAAAATAGACACGTCTATCCGTACACGAGTGCACAGAAAAGCTGTATTGGATTCTAGAATTTAGAGGAGAAAAACGTGAGGATTCACAAAGAGATGAGAAGCGCTCTACCGCAATGGCAGAGGCGTGAGACGACAATACCGAAGCGGACTATTTTTCCCCTTTCATACTAGGAGGATGGTCGATATTGTTCATAAAAGTCTCCGAAAAAACTGCCGTTTTGGCAGCGCGAGGATAATAACAAAAGTTCTCCACTAAAGCAGCCCAAATTTGCAAAAAAGTTAGATATTTAACCTCTAGCGACACGCATAAAAAAAGCGCCTAAAAAAGACGCTTTTTAATGCATATATTGGGAATGCTCAGCGATTATTGAATCGTGATACGAGCAAACTTACGCTTACCAACTTGGAATACGTAAGTCCCTGCTTCAGGAGCAAACTTAGAGTCTGCTACCTTCTCGCCATCAATCTTAGCTGCACCTTGCTTAACCATACGCATTGCTTCAGAAGTAGAGGCACATAGACCCGCTTCTTTAAGAATATTGCTTACCGGTAGACCTGCATCAAAATCAAACTCTGGCATTTCATCAGGAATTTGGTTCTTAGCAAAACGGTTTACGAACTCTTGCTCCGCTGCGTCAGCATCTGCCTGAGAGTGGAAGCGTGCAATGATCTCTTTCGCTAGAGCCACTTTTACATCACGTGGGTTCTGACCTGCTTCAACGTCAGCTTTTAGTTGAGCAACTTCGTCAAGTGGACGGAACGACAGCAAGTCGTAGTAGTTCCACATTAGGTCATCAGAGATCGACATGATCTTACCAAACATTTCGCTTGGCGCTTCACTGATACCAATGTAGTTGTTGGCCGACTTAGACATCTTCTTCTCGCCGTCTAGGCCAACAAGAAGTGGCATCATTAGTACAACCTGTGGCTTCTGACCGTTCGATTTTTGCAGTTCGCGTCCCATCAGTAGGTTGAACTTCTGGTCAGTACCACCTAGCTCAACGTCAGTTTCCATCGCGACTGAATCATAACCTTGTAGTAGTGGGTACATGAACTCATGAATAGCGATAGGCTGACCGCCTGCATAGCGCTTTTTAAAGTCATCACGCTCTAGCATACGTGCTACGGTTTGGTTAGCAGCAAGGCGAATCATGCCCTCAGCACCCAGCTCAGACAACCACTCAGAGTTAAACTGAATTTTCGTCTTAGCTGGATCTAGAATCTTAAATACCTGCTCTTTGTAGGTTTCAGCGTTGCGCAGTACATCTTCACGACTTAGTGGCGGACGAGTGTTGTTCTTACCCGTAGGGTCACCAACCATGGCAGTAAAATCACCGATAAGGAAGGTAACGTCGTGGCCTAGCTCCTGAAATGCACGCAGCTTGTTGAAAATCACTGTATGACCAAGGTGAATATCCGGTGCAGTTGGATCGGCACCTAACTTAATACGAAGAGGACGACCCTCTTTCAACTTAGCAATCAGTTCTTCTTCTGGAATCAGTTCTTCAACACCGCGCTTAATCTCGGCTAGTGCAGCTTCAATGCTCGCCATTCTTGTTCACTCCCACAGATTTGGCAAAAATTTGTTAGTTGGTCATCTTACTTGAATAGCGATGCTTTTTGAAACCAGTTAGACTAAACAGCTGAGCTTTTTTACTGAATTTTTTAGAACGGACATAAGATGTTGTCTCTTTTCGCTCGATTGCCATGGATTCACCGAGCCCTTATCGCCTTATTTAGCGCTTTTATCGTCATTGCTTTGTTTCTGCCAGCGCCGAAAGATCTCCGTCAAGAGGAGAGCAACTATCAAGTAGGTAAAGCCTACCCGCTAGCCATTGATCTTGAATTGCTCGCTTTGCAAGAGTCAGCACCAAAACTTGCAGTGCTGCGATGGGAAAAACATACCATAGGCTCTGGCGACAGCATGGCACTACTTTTTCAACGTGCTGGGCTTTCTTCTCGCCTGCTGTATCAACTGACTTCAACTAATAAAGATATTGAAAGGCAGTTAACCCGAGTTCGACCGGGTGATTCATTCCAGCTAGGCTTCGATGCTGACAACCAACTGATTCAACTAAAACGCGTCATTAGCCCTTATGAGACCTTTCTTGTCACCAAATCAGAGGGTGGCTATACCTCAACGATTGATAAAAAACAGGTCCACTATCAGTACAACTATGCTGAGGCAGATATCACTTCAAACTTCTGGAACGCGGGCGTCAATGCTGGTCTAACACCAAACCAGATCATGGAACTAGCGGGCATTTTTGGCTGGGATATCGACTTTGCTTTGGATATTCGTGGCGGGGATAACTTTAAGATTCTTTATCAAGAGAAAGTCGTTGAGGGTGAAGTTGTCGGCCGAGGTAAAATCATTGCTGCCATCTTCAAAAACCAAGGTGATACCTTTAAAGCGATTCTCGACGACAAAACGGGTAATTACTACGACGAAAATGGTCGTGCAATGAAGAAAGCCTTCTTGCGCTCTCCGCTCGATTTCCGTCGCGTTAGTTCAAACTTTAACCCAACTCGTCGCCATCCAGTAACAGGGAAAGTCCGCGCACACCGCGGCACTGACTATGCTGCACCAGTTGGCACACCGATATGGGCTGCTGGTGACGGTACGGTTCTAAAATCGAGTTACAACCAGTTCAATGGTAACTATGTGTTTATCAAACATAGCAATACCTATATTACTAAGTACCTCCACTTACAGCGTCGTAAAGTCAAAACAGGGCAACGTGTAAAACAAGGGCAAACAATAGGTACGCTAGGTGGAACAGGACGCGTCACTGGCCCTCACCTACACTATGAATTCTTAGTAAACGGGGTACATAAAAACCCAAGAACGGTTAAGCTACCACAATCTAAATCTCTGACAGGCAAAGCCAAAACCACGTATATTGCCAACGCAAAATTAAGGCTAGAGAAGTTAGAGCGTTACGGAGAGTTGCTCGCGACTCCATAAACACAAAGACCCGCATCATGCGGGTCTTTCTTTTTTGCTGGTGTTTCTATTCTGCTTCAATGACTTGGTTAGCCTGCTCTTCCACTTTATGAACTCTGCCAAGCATCAACAGACAAGGCGTCAAGACTAAGGTCAACACAGTAGCAAAGGCTAATCCACCCGCTACCGCTGTCGCTAATTGCGACCACCACTGAGTACTAGGGGCGCCAAACTCGATCTTCTGATTGATAAGATCGATGTTCATTTCAAGCACCATAGGCAGTAGACCAAGTATGGTCGTCACCGTGGTTAACAACACAGGTCTTAAACGCTGCACACCCGTGCGCAATATTGCTTCGCGTTTATCGAGCCCACGTTTTAATAGCTGATTGTAGGTATCAATTAACACGATATTGTTGTTAACCACGATCCCTGCGAGGGCAATAACACCAATACCTGACATGATGATGCCAAACGGTTTTTGGAACACGAGCAAGCCGACAAATACCCCCACTGTTGAGAACAGAACAGCACTTAGAATCAAAAATGCCTGATAGAAACTATTAAACTGAGTAATCAAGATCAGCGCCATCACAACCAAGGCGACCAAGAAAGCGTTTTGCAGGAAGGCAGAAGAGTTTTCTTGCTCTTCATTCTGACCACGAATCTTAAACTCAACACTCGAAGGGAGATCGAGCTTGGAAACCGCCTCATTGATCTTTGGCAACTCCAATGCGAGGTTATAGCCCTCTTTCATGTCGGCCATAATGTTGATCACGCGATGTCCGTCGATTCGGCGAATCGTATCTTGTTTCTGCTCAGGAACAATATTGGCAAAATTAGTAATAGGCACAAGACCTGCGGCTGTTTTGACTCGCAATTGATCAAAGCGACCAATATCGCGTTTCTCTTCCGGATAACGCACCAAAATATCGACTTCTTCAGTGGCGTCATCGGGTAGATAATCACCAATTTTTAAGCCGTTAGTGACAAACTGAACCGTATTACCAACTAATGTTGCATCCGCGGCAAAGCGCGAGGCATCATCACGACGAATATCAATTTGCCAGTCGATCCCCTCTTTACTTGAGGTATCACTCAGGTTGGTAAACGCAGGGTAATTGTCTGCCCATTGCCTCACTAACTTTGCGGCGCCATCGAGTTGATCAGGAATCCGCGCTGACATCTCAATCACTAGGTCATGCTCAACGGGTGGACCAGCATCCGGGAACTTGTACTCTATTTCCACCCCTGCATATTGATCCGTTTGTTGCTTGAGCTCTTCAATGATCTCTTTGACTTTACGGCGATATTGCCAATCGACTGGCGTAATTTGGATTTGCCCGATTTCGTCGTCGCCACCTGTTTTGGTGTAGACGCTTTCGAACTCATCATGCCCAAGCATCACCGCCTCAATATCACGCATGATAACGTCTTTCTCATCAAGGGAGAGATCGCCATAAGAGCGCACTTTAACGGTAAAGAAAGGGGGATCAACTTCAGGGAAAAACTCAGCGCCCAAGCCCGCTTTGGCGTAGGTAAAGCCCACCGCAATAGCTAACAGAATTGCACTCAACAAGATCTTCAGTGGATGGCGAATCGCGATATCTAAGGTATGAAAATAGAGCTTAGTGATACCGGTCGCTTTAGAGAAATCACCGTCATGCAAGGCGACCATTTTTTCACGCTGCGCTTTAGTTACGTGTTGCGGTCGACCGATTAAGCTCCCTAGTACAGGGACGAGCAATAACGCCATTGCCAGTGATGCGGTTAAAGTTGCGATCAAGGTAAGCGGCAAGTACTTCATGAACTCACCAGTCACATCTGGCCAGAAAAGCAATGGTGCAAATGCCGCTAAAGTCGTCGCCGTTGACGCAGTAATTGGCCACGCCATACGTTTCGCCGCATCTCGATACGCCTCTCGACGTGGCGTCCCCTCTTGCATGCGCCTGTCGGCAAACTCAGTCACCACAATTGCGCCGTCTACCAACATGCCTACAGCCATAATCAGCGAGAACAACACCACGATGTTGACAGTTAAACCAAATACAGACAGAACTAAAAGCCCAGTCAGAAAAGAGCCTGGTATAGACACACCAACCAAGAAAGCGGTTCGAACGCCTAAAATCGCGATGATGACGATAACAACCAAAATGATTGCCGACAGAATGTTATTTTGCAGATCGTTAAGCATCATCTTAACGTCTTTGGATTGATCCCAAGTGTACTTAACTAATAGGTTATTTGGCCATTCAGGACGTTTTTGCGCCTCTTCTAAAACCGTTTTTATTAACGCAACGGTTTCGATGATGTTTTCGCCCGCACGCTTTTTAACATCAAGTACAACTGCAGATTTACCATCGAGTCTCGCGTAGCTCTCTGGATCTCGGAAAGCTCGACGTACGGTCGCGACATCACCAAAAGTGATTACTTGCTTACCGTCTACCTTGACAGGCAGTTCAAGCACGTCTTTCAAGGAATCAAACACTGATGGCACTTTCACTGAGAAACGCCCATAACCGGTATCAACAAAGCCTGCCGCAACCACTTTGTTGTTCAAGGCAATCAGATTGTAGATATCTGCTTGATCGAGCCCGTAGCTTTCCATTAAAAGCGGATCAACCACGATCTCGACAATATCTTCGCGATCACCAGCAATATCCACTTCAAGGATCTGACGATAGCTTTCAAGCTTATCTCTTAGTTGGCGCGCAATCTGAACAATAGTGCGCTCTGGCACCGTACCATATAGCACGATAGATAAAGCAGGCTCTTCTGATGCCAAAGTCACTTCATTAACAGTCGGTTCATCACTATCGCTAGGTAACTTAGGCTTAGCGAGGTCAACGGCTTCACGCACATCTGCCATCGCTTTGTTGAGATCGACACCGACACTAAATTCCAGCATCACAGAGGCATGCCCCTCCGATGCGGTAGAGGTCATCTCTTTAACCCCTTCAATCGATCTTAACTCTTGCTCGATTGGGCGTACTAGCAGCCTTTCTGAGTCTGATGGCGAAATACCTTGGTGCCCAACCGATACATAGATAATAGGGATGGTGATATCTGGACTCGACTCTTTGGGAATCGTCACGTATGTCGCAGCGCCAGCAAGAAGAATAAACACCAACAACACCATCATGGTGCGCGTGCGAGAAAGCGCCGCATCAATCAATGCAAACATAATCGCGCCTCCTATTCTTGCTGCTCTACAGCGATGACTTGATCGCCATCGCGAACAAAGCCCTGCCCGGTAGTGACGATATCAACGCTCTCGCCCAATCCTGTCAGCCACACGCCATCTTGTTCAGCTTTAACTAGGTTAATAGGAACAAACTTAATACGATCTGCGACTAGAGTTTTAACCCCAAGATTACCGTCATCATCTAGAGCGAGCATGGCTGGCGTCACCTTGATAGCGAGTTGATCTTGCAAGTTCAGAGTCACTTCAGTACTGATACCAGCAGGGATTCTCTGCTTAGGGTTAGGCAGCTCGATTTCTATCGGAAAGGTGTTGGTCGAATCAGAGGAAACGCGCGAGATGTAACGAACTTCGCCTTGTGCCTGTTGACCATTAATAAAACGAACTTGCGCTTGTTGGCCGAGCACTAAGTCTTGAATATGTCGCTCGCTGACATCGGCTTCAATCACAATCATACTCAAGTCAAGTAAGCTCGCGACAGGATCGCCTACACCGACAAAGTCCCCTTTCTCAATAAACAGATGATCGACAATGCCAGTAAACGGCGCTGTCACAGAGGTGTTACGCAAAGCAATTTTGGCATTGCTTACCATAGCTTTAGCTTCAACCAAACCCGCCTGAGCGTTGGTGAAGGCGACCTCACCCTGCAAGCCTTTACTTTGCAGCGACTTGGCCGCTTTAAACTCTTTCTCTTTTACCTTAAGCATGGCTTGTGCGCGCTCTAGTTGAATCTCAAGATCGCCTTTATCAATCAGCGCAATCACTTGTCCTTGCTTAACATTGTCCCCTTTGGAAACTTTAAGCTGGGTAATTTTACCTGCAATCTCAGCGCCTAGTTTTGCTTGCTTATTGGGAGCAGTCCGTCCATAGAGATCGATGCTCCTATGGGTAGGGTTGGCGACAAACGAAGTGAAAGCCACCTTAGCTAAAGGGATCTCCTGTTCGTTATGTTGTGGGGTGGAGTCTTCAGCATTTAACATACCGACGCCAAGCCAGAGCGTAAGTACAGTGACTAAAAAAAGAGATACAAGATAAGGTCTGGTCGCGATAAAACGCAACGGAGAGATACTAGCCATAACTATCCTTAGTAATTCTATATCGCATCCTAATTCAACCGTAACAACCTGCGTAACGGTGACTAGGTAAGCCTTAGATATAGGGGCTCACGAGATTCATTCGTGAGAAGTATTATTCAGGATATAAATTAACCAAACAAAAATAAAATACAGTTGGACAGTATTTTAGAGTAGGTCTCAGTTTCTGGAATCTGAGAGGCAGATAAAACAAAGGCTGCAATCAATGCAGCCTTTGACAAAACGGTCAGTGATTAAACACTAAAAGATGCACCACAGCCACAGGTAGTGGTCGCATTCGGGTTGTTAACGAAGAAGCGTGAGCCTTCAAGGCCTTCAGTGTAATCGACTTGTCCACCCACTAGGTACTGGAGGCTCATAGGGTCAACGACTAAAGTCACGCCACTGTTTACAATCGTGGTATCACCTTCATTGACGCTTTCGTCAAACGTAAACCCGTATTGGAAGCCGCTACAGCCGCCGCCCGTGATGTATACACGTAGCTTCAGGTTTGGGTTCTCTTCTTCAGCAATTAAAGCGCCTACTCGCTGAGCCGCTGCATCTGAAAATGTTAATGGGATATTTACTTCGCTCACGATGACCTCTCTCAGTCTTCTGCATCCAGACTGCACTCACCATCTGGAACTTATCTTTTAATATTGCAGTGATTATCTAATACCTGAGTGAAGCGTTCAAGTATTCACCACTTTTCAAGCCATTTTTTACACTATTTGCGGTTTATTTGCTGTCAAAGTATTCAGAATGTGGCGCAAAGCGTTTTATTGAATCCGGCAGGGCAGGTACAATGCGAGCCAAATTGGTCCGAGCAATCAAAAGAGGATATCCCATGACCAAATCAGCTGATCTATTTCAAAAAGCACAGCAAACCATTCCTGGCGGCGTGAACTCTCCTGTACGTGCTTTTAACGGCGTTGGTGGCGCGCCAATCTTCGTAGAACGTGCCGACGGCCCATTGATTTTTGATGCTGATGGTAAAGCCTACATCGACTACGTAGGCTCTTGGGGTCCAATGATTCTTGGTCACAACCACGCAGTCATCCGTGAAGCGGTTATTGATGCAGCACAACGTGGTCTTAGCTTTGGCGCTCCGACTGAGATGGAAATTGCTATGGCTGAGCTTGTATCAGAACTTGTTCCATCAATGGAGCAAGTGCGTATGGTAAGTTCAGGTACAGAAGCGACA
This sequence comes from Vibrio tubiashii ATCC 19109, assembly GCF_000772105.1. Lineage (NCBI taxonomy): Bacteria > Pseudomonadati > Pseudomonadota > Gammaproteobacteria > Vibrionales > Vibrionaceae > Vibrio > Vibrio tubiashii. The sequence goes on along the minus strand of NZ_CP009354.1, from coordinate 505,536 downwards.
ATGAGTGCGATTCGTCTAGCTCGTGGCTACACTGGTCGTGACAAGATTATGAAGTTTGAAGGCTGTTATCACGGTCATGCAGACAGCCTATTGGTTAAAGCTGGCTCAGGCGCATTGACTTTAGGTCAACCTAGCTCACCAGGTGTTCCTGCTGATTTTGCTAAGCACACGCTAACCGCTACATTTAACGACCTAGATTCAGTACGTGAGCTGTTTGCAGCAAACAAAGGTGAGATCGCTTGTATCATCGTAGAGCCAGTGGCAGGCAATATGAACTGTATTCCGCCAGTAGAAGGTTTCCACGAAGGACTGCGTCAAATCTGTGATGAAGAAGGCGCTCTGTTAATCTTTGATGAAGTAATGACAGGCTTCCGCGTTGCTCTAGGTGGCGCACAAGGCTACTACAACATCAAGCCAGACCTAACGACTCTAGGTAAAGTTATTGGTGGTGGTATGCCAGTTGGCGCATTCGGTGGTCGTAAAGAAGTCATGCAACATATCGCACCAACAGGTCCTGTTTACCAAGCGGGAACGCTTTCTGGTAACCCAGTAGCAATGGCTGCAGGCTTTGCATGTTTGAACCTGTTAAAAGAAGAAGGCAATGAAAAACGCCTAGCTTCAAAAACCAAGCAACTTGCAGAAGGCTTTAAAGCTTTGGCTGACAACCACAACATCCCATTAGTGGTTAACCAAGTTGGCGGTATGTTTGGCTTCTTCTTCACTGACCAAGAAAGCATTACTCGCTACGAAGACGTGACGAAATGTGATATCGAACGCTTCAAACGCTTCTTCCACCTAATGCTAGACCACGGTGTTTACCTTGCTCCATCAGCATTCGAAGCAAGCTTCACGTCACTTGCTCACGGTAGCAAAGAGATTGAAGCGACACTAGAAGCGGCAGACCGCTGCTTCGCAATTATTGCTGCAGAAGCATAATCATAGCGCTTGATACGAAATGAAGGCTGCCGAGTGCAGCCTTTTTTATTGCCAGTTAACGACCACTAATACCGCTAAGCCCAATAACATCAGAGCAAACCAAGGTATTTTGCGCTTAGGCTCGCCCTTACTATCGCAACATTTCTCTTTCTCACAACAGCCCATACTCTTTCCACTCCGCGAATAACATTTTGATTTTGCGTTGAACACTCAGACATTTACAGCCATTATACTGATACAGTATCGAAATCTTGGACAAGAAAAGTGTCAGATAAAGTCAAATTAACTTCCAGCCATTGGGTATTGATTGTTGCCTTACTTGCTGCTGGGCTTGCTTGCTTTTTGTTAGTTGAGCCTTACATCAACTCAATTGTCATGGCATTTATCATCTCACTACTGATGTTTCCTATTCATGAGTGGATAGAAAAACGCATGCCGAAGCACACCAATTTGGCGTCGCTACTCTCATGTATCGTACTCACCTTCATCATTGTTTTCCCGCTGTTGTTTGTCTTTGCAGCTATCGTTCAGCAAGGTTCGGCTTTTTCACAAAATGTCTATCAGTGGGTCACCCATGGCGGTATTCAAACGATTTTCGAACACCCTTGGGTAGTGAATGGACTATCGTTAGTCAATACTTACTTACCGTTTGATACCATTAGCCCTCAAGAAATTGCCCAAAAGGTAGCGCAATTTGCCACTTCTTTCGGCAGTAACCTAGTGGGTATCAGCGCCAAGATCTTAGGTGATGCGACTAACTTCTTAATGGACTTCTTCTTAATGTTGTTCGTGTTGTTCTTCTTACTCCGCGATCACGACAAAATCATCAGCGCAATTCGACACATTTTACCGCTGTCACGCAGCCAAGAAGACAAGCTGCTGGATGAAGTGGAACAGGTGGCTAAATCTGCTGTAATGGGCTCATTCTTAACGGCCATTGCGCAAGGCTTTGCGGGCGGTATTGGTATGTGGATTGCTGGATTCCCGGGCTTATTCTGGGGCACCATGATGGGCTTTGCTTCCTTTATCCCTGTAGTGGGAACCGCGCTAATCTGGATACCTGCCGCGATTTACTTGTTCTTAATCGGTGATACCACATGGGCTATTTTCTTAACGGTTTGGAGCGTCGCGATCGTTGGCTCGATTGATAACATACTGCGTCCACTACTAATGCAAGGCAGCGCTGGAATGAATACGTTGATGATCTTCTTCTCACTGCTTGGTGGTCTACATCTATTTGGCTTAATTGGCTTGATCTACGGTCCAATTATCTTTGCCGTCACCATGGTACTGTTCAATATCTATGAAGAAGAGTTCCAAGGCTTCCTTGATCAACAAGATCGCAGTTAGCGTTTACGTTAGGCGCTGTTGAGCGAGTTTATCACTTCAAGATGAGGGAGGATTATGCGAAAATCCTCCCTCATTTTTTTATACTGAGTTTGCTATGTCTGCTTATATTGCACCAAGTCAAATCGCTGAGAGACAGTTTGCCTACTTCGAAGGTAAGCACGTTTTGGTCGCTGGAGAAGCTGAAGATCTTTTTCCCGTCGAACTTACTAAACACTGTCACTCTGTCACTGTCTTCACCACTAACTATGGTTACCATCGACAGTTGAGCGCATACTCGCAGGTGACAAGTGTCTTTGGTGCTGAATTTAATCAGCAGACTCAAGCCGATATGGTGCTGCTCTACTGGCCGAAAGCAAAAGCCGAAGCGGAATACTTACTCGCCATGCTGATGGCAAAACTTGGCAAAGGCACAGAGATCGTGGTTGTCGGGGAAAACCGTTCAGGTGTGAAAAGCATCGAGAAAATGTTTAAGCCATATGGCTTGATCACCAAATACGATTCCGCGCGTCGCTGCTCATTCTACTGGGGGCAGTGTACACAGACTCCCGCTCCGTTTGAGCTGCAAGCCTGGTTTAAAACCTATCAAGTCGAATATCAGCAAACTTCGTTGACGATTAAGAGCTTACCGGGTGTATTTAGTCATGGTGAGTTTGATATCGGTAGTAAGCTACTGCTTGATACACTACCTGACCTAAGCGGCAAGGTGCTTGATTTTGGTTGTGGTGCTGGTGTTATCGGTAGTGTGATGGCACTATTGAATTCAGATATTGAGCTAGAAATGTGCGACATCAGCGCATTAGCAGTGGCATCGAGCAAAGCAACCTTAGAAGCCAACGGGTTAACAGCTAAAGTTTTTGCCTCTGATATCTATTCTGATACCAGTAACGATTATGACTTTGTCATTAGTAATCCGCCGTTCCACGCGGGGCTTGATACTAGCTACAGCGCAACAGAAACCTTACTTGCCGAAGGTCCTAAGCAGAGCGCAAACCAAGGTCACTTGTACATTGTTGCCAATAGTTTTTTAAAGTATCCACCGATTATTGAGCAAGCTTACGGTAATTGTGAGACGCTAAATAAGACCAACAAATTCGCTATTTACCACGCGAAAAAGTAATTTAACCGCCCAATCCCTCACTTAGATTGGGCAATATCCCACCTGTAGCCATTAAATTTGCGCCACTCTCCACGCTTTGATCGCAACTTACTTGTCAAAGTAAAAAAACTCGTTAATTTTGTCATCTTAGGAAAATAACGTTTTGTCTCGCTTATCTGGTGCGCCCTATTCCATATAAGCAGTATTCTTACGGAAACTAAACTCAGGCTATGTTTAAGTTTTATCGAAAACAGAAGTTTAAACGCCTTCAGAGTACCTTAATGCTGGCATTTTTAGTGTTGAGTATTACCCCTCTGACGGTTATTGCGATCTTTTTCTTACAATCCCACACTCAAGATCTTCAAGAGCAAAGTACCTCACACCTAACCTCGGTTAGAGATAGCAAGCGCCAACAAGTGATCGATTACTTATACGCCAAGGAATCTGAGGTAATGGGCTTCGTCCGTTCGGAATTAGCCTATGCCAGTGGCGGACGTTTCTATGGTTTGGTCAACGCATTTAGCAGCTTAGGTTTGGATATTGAGCAAGCTCGTGAGTACGCTCAGCGTCGTTATATCCAAGGTTCAGGCGACCAAATTAAAACCTCAATATTACCTCAGTCCAGTGTCTACAACGGTACAGAGCGCTACCGCCTTCTCCACAAACGTTATCACTGGGCATATCTAGAGCTTCTAAAGCGCTCTGATTTTGATGACATTCTACTTGTCGATAGAGAAGGTAATGTCACTTACTCGATCTACAAGCATGATAACTTTGGTACTAACCTACTGACGGGTAAATACAAAGACGATAACTTAGGTAAAACCTTCGCTAAGCTGCGTAATCTAGTTAACGATAAACGCAAAACCAATGAAGATTTTACCCCTCTGATTATTTCCGACTTTTCTAGCGAGCAGGGAAAACCCGTAGCTTGGCTTGGTGCGCCTATAATCCAGCAAGGCTATTTGCACAGTTATGCGATGTTCAGGTTGCCAAATAATGGCATCACCAAACTGGTCGCCGACAAGAGCAATCTGGTGTCGATGAAGACGTTACTAGTCGGCTCCGATCATCAATCACGCACCCTTGCCTACCAACAAGAAGATATTGATAAAAGCCGTCAAGTGGTCGACCTTGCACTTACAGGTGCAAGCGACGTAGGCACTTATACTAATACCGAAAATGAAGCGATTATTGCCGCATACAGCCCAATTTCCTTTAAAGGCATTGACTGGGCCATTGTGGTAGAAGTGCCAGAAAGCGTCGCCTTCGCCCGTGTCCACCAGCTCGAAACCCTGTTTATCTTCGCCATGCTGACAGCCATTCTCTTGGTTGTCATGGCCTCGCATTATTTGTCGAACTTTATCACCTCACCACTGCTGCAACTGACTTGGGCAGCAGAGAAAGTGTCAGCTGGCGATCTTGATGCCGACATGAACAACACTCAGCGCAAAGACGAAATCGGGCGCTTGGCGATCAGCTTCGAGCGGATGCAGCGTTCTATTAGAGAAAAGATCCTTCTGATCAAACAGCAGAATGAAGAGCTAGAAAGTAATCTTCAACTGATCCAGAAGCAAAATGAAGAACTGCAATTGGCGAATAAACTCAAAGATGAGTTCTTAGCCACGACTTCCCATGAGCTACGCACACCACTTCATGGTATGGTCGGTATAGCTGAAGCCCTCGCCTCTGGCGCTAATGGCCCAATCACCTCTGAACATAAGTATCAGCTCGATATCATCATCAATAGTGGTCAACGTTTAGCAACCTTGGTTGATGACCTGCTCGACTATCATAAGATGCGCTATGGCAATCTAGATATAGAGACCAGTGCCGTCGATTTAGCAGGCTCTACTCGCTTGGTATTGGAACTCTCTTCTCATCTTATTGGCTCTAAGCCTCTGCGAATTATTAATCAGGTTCCAGACGAGCCTGTCTGGGTTAGCGCTGATCCGCAACGACTAGAGCAAGTTTTATATAACTTGGTCGGCAATGCGATTAAGTACACAAGTGAAGGGAAGATCGTTATCTCTGCCAGTGTGGTAGATGACAACATTCGCGTTCAAGTGGTCGATACAGGGCAAGGTATCCCAGCGGATCAACTTGACCATATATTTGAACCTCTTATTCAAGCAGGAAGCGACGCGAGTCGTTATCGTCAGGGAGCGGGATTGGGCTTGTCGATTAGCCGTCAGCTAATTGAACTAATGCAAGGTACGCTCTATGTCAGCAGTCAACCTATGGTTGGAACCACCTTTAGCTTCACGTTGCCAATCGCCAATACAGAGCAAATTGAGCATGCAAACCATTATGAATCCGCTCATTTTAGAGCGCCAAACTCTGGTGAGATTGAACTAGAGGAGCCAGCAAGCTTACCTGAAAATCCAGACGGCCCACTATTACTTGTCGTCGACGACGAACCCGTAAACTTACGGGTACTGGATAGTTTCTTGCGCCTAGAAGGCTATCGTGTTCGAACCGCGAAAGATGGTCATGAGGCGCTTGAAGCCATCAGTAAAGAAAAACCTGAGCTGCTACTACTGGATATCATGATGCCAGGAATGAGTGGTTACCAAGTATGTGAAACTCTGCGCGAGACCTACGATCATGCGCAACTACCCGTGATCATGCTAACCGCTTTAAACCAAACTGATGATCGGGTACGTGGCTTTAACGCGGGTGCCAACGACTATCTATCCAAGCCATTTAACAAGCAAGAGCTGGCTGCTCGTATCGTCGCTCATCTCACCGCTAGCAAAGCGGAACAGCGTCGAATCGAAAATCAGCAGCTGCATCAAGAGCTAAAACATCGGGCAATCGTCGAAGCGAGTTTACTTGAGACACAAGGCCGACTACTTGAGCAACTTGAGACCGCTCCAGAGGCCATTGTCTGCGTACGAGAAGATAATAAGATTCGCTTCGCCAACGAGGCAGCATCAAGACTGTTTAAACGCTCAACCGAACAGCTAAAGCGTTCAAGCGCCGACGAAATCATTGCGCCTAAGTTCCTCAACGTGGAACAGGAACACTACTGCGGCACTATTGATGTCTATGTAGAAGATGTAAGGCAACATCTGTCGGCAGATATCCTTAAACTACCTGAAGGAGCTGGGCTGCGCTCTATGTACATCTTCAATGTGGGTGGTGGTATCAATGCTGCGCGTATTAACAACCTAGAAACCGCAATTGAAGCATTATCTAGCTTCGCTTTTGAAGGGGATAAAGCAAAACTGCAAGAGCTTAAAGAACTAGGTGGTGAATTTACACGCTTGGCAGACCGAGCAACAAGCGACAACAAATCGAAACAAGAGGTGATGCGCGAAGTATTGGTAGAAGCGATGACCAGCGCGCTTATTTATTGGGAATCGGTCACAGGCCAAACTAAATTTGCTTTTGCTGAGCAAAGCGGTTTGTGGCGCGTGTATCTCGACCGAAGTACACTGCAAACCCGTACCTTGGACAAGTACCTCCGACCGGAAACCCTACCTAAGACTCCGCGTTGGAGAACCGTATTAAGCTCTCTCGATTACATTCTTGAGCACTGTAATGAACAAAGTCCAGAGAGAACCCACATAGAAGGATTACGCGATAAATTGCAGCATTTGCTCACCAGCTAACGCGTAGCGACAAACGAACTAAAGCCTGCTTGTGCAGGCTTTTTTGTTGCCCAAACAAAATGAGTAGAGCAACTTTAAATGACGTTAATACGCTGCGTAAAACAACTCAAACAAGGCGTTATTTTCAAGCTATAACACTTACTCAAAACGACCAAAACAAGCTTATTATCGTCTCTATTGAACAAATAAAGCTCATATTGCGAAGCCAATCACAACAAGACGGCAGTTTTTATTTAGTGGGGAAAATTAACGCTTTATAGCACGCGTGACTAAGATCTCACGATCTACAGGCGGCAGAAAACCTTTGATTTTAAAGGGGGTAACAAGTTAGTAACCACCAACAAAGCAAACACAAAAGGTGACTTATTGCGACTCAGTTCAAACTCAATTATTGGCCAAAAAATCACTCCTATAGAGCTTTTTTAACATTATTGACGTCATAATTAGGGGTTTTAACGGTTTTGACGGGAATAGCAATTGCGAAAATTGACGTTAAGGTGTTTTCTTACTGTGCCTAAGGCCTACAGGCCACTCTAGACTGCTCGTCACCTCCGGCGAAAAGTTACCTACAGAGGTAGGCCTTAGTGAGTGTTATTCAATTGATGACATTCCAATCCATTAGTGAAATGAAAGCAAATAGTAAGGAACAGCTATGCTTGCCAACATTAAAAAAACAGCACTAGCAACAGCAATTATCGCAACAGCAGCAACTGGTTTTACTTCAGTAGCCGCAGCAGCTGAACGCAGTGAATTAACTATCCACCCTAAAGAGTTCACCACTTTCGTACGTAACTTTAACCCATACTTAGGTGCAACGAACTTACATACAACAACAGATTTCCTATACGAGCCTCTTGTTGTTTTCAACGAGATGCATGGTAATACACCTGTATTCCGTCTTGCAGAGAACTACACGATTGCAGACGATCTACTTAGCGTTGTATTTGACCTACGTAAAGGCGTGAAATGGTCTGATGGTGAAACCTTCAACGCAGATGATGTGATCTACTCATTTAATCTAGTGAAAGAGAAGCCAGAACTTGATCAAAGTGGTATCAACTCTTGGGTTTCTAGCGTTGAGAAACTGAATGACTACCAAGTTAAATTCAATATCAAAGAAGCAAACTCAAATGCTCCTTACGAAATTGTAAAAGTACCTGTAGTTCCTCAGCACGTATGGAGCAAGATTAAAGATCCATCGACGTTCACTAACGAAAATCCTGTAGGCTCTGGTCCGTTTACTGAAATCGCGACTTTCACTCCACAACTTTACATTCAGTGTGAAAACCCGAACTACTGGGACGCAGATAACCTAGATGTAGACTGTCTACGAGTTCCTCAGATCGCAAACAACGACCAATTCCTTGGTAAAGTTGTAAACAGCGAAATGGACTGGACTTCATCATTCATTCCAGACATCGATCGTACGTATGCAGCGGCAAGTCCTAAGCACCACTACTGGTACCCGCCAGCAGGTACACAGGCATTTGTTGTTAACTTTAAGCACCCTGACGCAGCTAAAAATGAAGCGTTAACAAACGTTGATTTCCGCCGCGCATTCTCAATGGCACTTGACCGTCAAACGATTATCGACATTGCATTCTACGGCGGCGGTACAGTGAATGACTTCGCTTCAGGTCTAGGTTATGCATTTAAGACTTGGTCTGACGAAGGCACTCATAAGAAATACCAAGGTTACAACACTTACAACGTTGAAGGCGCTAAAAAGCTGCTAGAAAAAGCTGGCTTTAAAGATGTTAACAATGACGGTTTCGTAGACACTCCATCAGGTAAGTCTTTCGAACTTCTGATTCAATCTCCTAACGGTTGGACTGACTTCAACAACACGGTTCAACTAGCGGTTGAGCAACTTGCTGAAGTAGGTATTAAAGCAAAAGCTCGTACTCCAGACTTCTCTGTGTACAACCAAGCGATGCTAGAAGCTACGTATGACGTTGCTTACACCAACTACTTCCACGGTGCAGATCCACATCTATACTGGAACAGTGGCTACAACTCTGAGCTACAAGCTGGTGACGGTATGCCTCGCTTTGCAATGCACTACTACAAGAACGACAAACTTGATGGTCTTCTTAACAGCTTCTACAAAACAGCTGATAAGAACGAACAGCTAGAAATCGCTCACGGCATTCAGGAAATCATTGCTAAAGACCAAGTAACGATTCCAGTATTGTCTGGTGCATACATGTTCCAATACAACACAACTCGCTTTACTGGTTGGTGGAACGAAGAAAATCCAAAAGGCCGTCCAAACATTTGGGCTGGTATCCCAGAGCGTCTACTACACGTACTGGACCTAAAACCAGTTAAATAAGTAGTTGTTCTAACTATGCGGCATACATTCCGTATGCCGCAAAATCCCCCTCACTGTTACCAGTTTGTCATGTGGCGCTAGTCGTCAGGGGATTGTTCGCTCTAAATTTTCGTTTTCGCTAGGGCGACCTGAAGCCAGAAACAGGGAAAATCTGGGTAAGTAAGGTGTAAGTTATGGGTTATTTTTTAAGACGTTTGTCGTTCTATTTGGTCGCGCTGTTAGTTGCTGCGACGTTAAACTTTATTATTCCACGTGCGATGCCGGGCGATCCGGTCACCATGATGTTTGCAAACGCATCGGTTCAGGTAACGCCTGAACGTATTGCAGCAATGAAAGAACTGCTAGGTTTCGTCGATGGCGGCCTATTTGTTCAATACATTGCATATATGAAAAACATTCTTAGCTGGGAGCTGGGTACTTCAATCCAATTCTACCCGCTCTCAGTAAATAAACTGCTTGGTGGTGCATTTGGTTGGTCACTGTTCCTTGCAGGTTCAGCCGTAATCCTTTCATTCTCGCTAGGTTCTATCTTAGGCATCTTCGCCGCATGGAAGCGCGGCAGCAAGTACGATGCTTTCGTCACACCAGGCATGCTCATTATTCAAGCCGTCCCTCAAGTTGTTATCGCGATGCTAGCGCTCTTTACTTTCGCAATCGGCTTGAAATGGTTCCCAACAGGATATGCCTACACAGCAGGTACAGTGCCTGAATGGACAAGCTGGGAGTTCATCAAAGACGTCGCGTACCACGCCATCCTGCCGCTGTTTTGTGCTTCTGTGGTTCAGATCGGTGGCTTCTTGATCAACATGCGTAACAACATGATTAACCTACTCGCCGAAGACTACATCACTATGGCGAAAGGTAAGGGTTTGAGCGAAAACCGCGTTGTTTTCAACTACGCAGCACGAAATGCGCTACTGCCAAGTGTGACTGCCCTTTCAATGTCACTCGGTATGGCGATTGGCGGTCAGCTAATTGTAGAAATCATCTTTAACTACCCAGGGCTTGGTACGGTTCTTCTTAACGCGATTCACGCACGTGATTACCAGGTTCTTCAAGGTCAATTAATCATTATGACGCTGTTTATGCTGTCATTTAACTTAATTGCAGATATGGCTTATGTCGTTCTAGACCCTCGCCTGCGCAAGGGAGGAAAATAATTATGAAACAACTATTTAAGCTAATTTTAGGTAACGCATACGCACGTGTCGGTTTAGCCATTGTCTCAGTGTTCTTACTTGTCGCGATTTTCGCACCGGTACTGACTAAGCATGCTCCAGATAAAAGAACAGGTAATCCACATGAGTACCCAGGTTTTGTTGTCACTTCAGCAAAAGCTAACCCAGATGGTTGGATTGCACAGAATTTAGCGACTGATCGCCGCACAATGATCATGTCCAAAAAAGCCGATCACGTTCTTGGTACTAGCCGTATGGGCCGCGACATTTGGTCTCAGCTTGTTCACGGTGCGCGTATTTCTCTCGGTGTCGGCTTTGGTGCGGGTATCACAGTGTGTCTACTTGCAACCATCATCGGTATTTCAGCAGGTTACTTCGGAGGCCGTGTTGATGACGTATTAACCGCCGCGATGAACATCATGCTGGTTATCCCTCAATACCCATTGCTATTTGTTTTAGCCGCATTCATTGGTGAGGCAGGGCCGCTAACCATTGCCATTATTATTGGCTGTACCTCCTGGGCTTGGGGCGCGAGGGTTATTCGCTCTCAAACGCTTGCCTTGCGAGAGAAAGAGTTTGTTAAAGCCGCAGAAGTGCTTGGTGAGTCTTCTTTCCGCATCATCTTTGTTGAGATTCTACCGAACTTAATCCCAATTGTTGGCGCGAGCTTTATTGGTTCAGTGATGTACGCAATAGGTATGGAATCTATCATTTCGTTCCTTGGTCTTGGTGACCCGAATACCATCAGCTGGGGCATCATGCTTTACAACGTTAACCAATCATCTGCGATGCTAATCGGCGCATGGTGGGAAGTTCTTACACCTTGTATTGCACTCACTGTACTGGTTACTGGTCTAGCGCTGCTTAACTTCGCAGTCGATGAGATTGCCAACCCTCAGCTACGTTCACATAAAGGCATGAAGCGTTGGAAGAAGCTTGCTGCTCAAGATAAGAAAGAACGTACACCTGAAATGCCACCTCAAAATGCACTTTGGAGCGGAGATAAATAATTATGACTAGCCCACTTATTTCTATCCGCAACCTTTGCGTTGACTATATTACTGACGCAGGCGACGTCCGTGCTTGTAACAATGTCAGCTTTGACATTGCCCCAGGTGAAGTCTTTGGCCTAGCAGGTGAGTCTGGTTGTGGTAAATCAACCGTTGCCTTCTCGCTAATGCGCCTGCATAAGCCGCCTGCATTCATTACCGGTGGTGAGGTTATCTTCAATGGTGAAGATATCCTTAAGTACAGTGACGATCGAATGCAGTCGTTCCGTTGGAGCGAAATGTCGATGGTGTTCCAAAGCGCAATGAATGCTTTGAACCCTGTACTGACCATGGAAGAGCAGTTTTGTGACGTTATTATGCGCCACACCAACATGACTCGTGAACAAGCCCGTAAACGCGCTGAAGGTCTGTTAGAGATTGTCGATATTCACCCTAGCCGACTCACTGACTACCCGCACCAGTTCTCGGGTGGCATGCGTCAACGCTTGGTGATTGCGATCGCTCTCGCGCTCAATCCTAAGATGATCATCATGGATGAGCCAACCACAGCACTGGATGTAGTGGTTCAACGTGAGATTCTGCAAAAGATCTATGCACTAAAAGAAGAGTTTGGCTTCTCAATCTTATTCATTACCCATGATATCTCTTTGATGGTCGAGTTCTCTGACCGCATCGGCATCATGTACTCAGGTGAGTTAATTGAAGTTGCGCCTTCGAAACAGATTCTAGAAAGCCCTTACCACCCTTATACCAAGGGGTTAGGTAGTTCTTTCCCTCCATTAACTGGGCCAAAAACTAAGTTGACTGGTATTCCAGGAAACCCTCTCAACCTACTGGAAATTCCACAAGGTTGTCGTTTCCAAGCACGCTGTGACCGCGTTCACGAGGCATGTACTCGCGTACCGACTCAACTACGACAAATTGAGCCTAATCGTTTCTCAAATTGCCACCTTTATGGTGACCCGATAGCTCAAAGCAAACTCTAGAGAGCCATTGAGAAATAACTATAAAGATTACTGGAGACAATTATGAGCAAAGAATTTGGCGAGCTATTGGTAGAAGGGAAAAACCTAGTTAAAGATTTCCCGATCAGTAGCAATGCATTACAACAGCCAATGATGCGTGCCATCAACGACGTATCATTCAAAATGTACAAAAGCCGCGGCCTGTCTGTGGTTGGTGAATCTGGTTCAGGTAAATCAACAACCGCCAAGATGATCGCAAAAATGTATGCACCAACCGATGGTGTGATTGAGTACAAAGGTCGTGATATTCAAACCATCGACTCGCGTTCTGACCTAATGGCGTACCGCGAAGGTGTACAGATGGTTTGGCAAGACCCGTTTGGTTCACTAAACCCTACTCACAATATCTTCCACCATATTCTTCGTCCGTTGCTGATCCATAAAAAAGTGGATCCTCGCAATAAAAAGGAACAGGAAGAGCGTGTATACGATCTGCTTGAGCAAGTAGGTCTTATCCCACCAAAAGAAACGGCGCAAAAGTTCCCGCATCAGTTATCTGGTGGTCAGCGTCAGCGTGTCAACTTAGCTCGCAACATCGCAGTAGGTGCGGAAGTGGTGTTGGCCGATGAACCGACGTCAATGCTGGATGTTTCGATTCGTGCTGGTGTACTCAACCTAATGGAAGAGATGAAGTTTGAGAAACAAATGTCTCTGCTTTACATCACTCACGACATCGCTACTGCACGTTACATTGCAGAAGATCTCGCGGTTATGTATGTCGGCCACATGGTTGAATGGGGCGATACGGAAGAGATCATTCATAACCCTCAGCACCCATATACACAGCTATTGGTTTCTGCGGTACCAGATCCAAGCAAATCGATTCACGAGAAACTCAAAGGCAACAAAGGCGAGATCCCACTCTGGACGCCAGTCTCTGTAGGCTGCCCTTTTGCCGGTCGATGCCAGCACGCTTCTGATAAATGTCGCGAACAGCTACCAGAAGTGACTCAGCTTTCTGATAACCACTTTGTTCGCTGTTACCTATACGAAAACTAAAACCTAAAGAGCCAAGATTTTCTTGGCTCAACTAATACCAAGATTGATTTTTCGGAGATTTTAATGCTGCTACTTACTAACCATATTGGTTATGAAGCCCTTGGGCCAAAGCAGGCTGTTTTGATGACCGGCAAGACACGACTTTCATCTACCACTGCGTTGTTAGTATGTGCCGACAGTCATCAAACTGTGGCGACTTTTGCTATTGAGAAAGGCACAAAGGTCGCTAATTGGCACCAAGGGAGTTTTTTTCGTATTGAATTCTCTGATTTTGAACAAGCAGGACGCTTCTACCTAAGAGTTGAAAACCTGCGCTCTGAAGTATTTGCAATTGAGCAAGGCCTACTGCTCAACACAACCTTTTCCGACCTACTCCACTACTTCAAATCACAGCGATGTGGTGGCCGCTTTGACAAACAAGACAAACAGATCCCTATTCTCGGCAGTGATCAAACCGTAAATGTTCAAGGCGGTTGGTATGATGCCTCAGGAGATGTCAGCAAATACCTAAGTCACCTGTCGTATGCCAATTATCTAAACCCACAGCAAACTCCGATGGTAGTTTGGAACATGCTCAAAGGTTTAGAGCTTGTAGGCAGTGGTGATGCCCTACCCGCTTTCTCTAAAGTTCGCTTAGTTGAAGAGGCGCTATTCGGCGCAGATTTCCTAGTACGAATGCAAAATGAAGCCGGTTACTTTTACATGACCGTCTTTGATAAGTGGTCGAAAGATACCAAACAGCGAGAAATTTGTGCCTACGCCACTCAAGAAGGTCACAAGTCTGAAGACCATCAAGCAGGCTTTAGACAAGGTGGCGGTATCTCTATCGCGGCATTAGCTCAGGCAGCTCGATTAGATGAATCAGGTGAGTTTACTCGCCAAGAATACTTAGCCGCTGCTGAGAAAGGCTATTGGCACCTTAAAGAGTTTAACCGCCAATACCTAGATGACAGCCACGAGAACATCATTGATGAGTACTGTGCATTGCTAGCAGTGACTGAGCTGCTGCGTACAACAGAAAATGAACAGTATCTTGAAGAGTGCCGCTACTGGAGCAATCAACTGGTCTCACGTCAGCAAAGTGACCAAAACTTCAACCATTACTGGGCAGCCAACCAAGATGGTAGTCGCCCATACTATCACGCTGCTGAAGCCGGCCTGCCCGTTATCGCTCTATGTGAGTACCTCAATGTTGAACCTAACGCTCAACGAAAATCACAAGTGACCGAAGTGCTCAATCGAGCGGTGAAGTTTGAATTGACGATTAGCAATAGCGTGGCAAACCCGTTTGGTTACCCTCGCCAATACGTCAAATCTGTTGATGGTGAAAAGCGAGATGCATTCTTTGTCGCGCAGAACAATGAAACCGGCTATTGGTGGCAAGGAGAGAATGCACGTTTAGGCTCTCTCAGTAGCATGGCATTTTTTGCCCTTGCGCATATTGAAGATCATGCGACGAAGCAACAACTCCTCGCTTTCGCCCAAAACAGTCTCAACTGGATCTTAGGCCTTAACCCTTACCACATGTGCATGCTGGATGGGCATGGCATCAACAACCCAGATTACCTGCCACAGCTTGGATTCTTTAATGCAAAAGGCGGCATTTGTAACGGTATTACCGCAGGCTTTGAAGACGAAAACGACATCGCCTTTAACCCAGAGAAACAAAAAGACGACATGCTGCAAAACTGGCGTTGGGGAGAGCAATGGATTCCACATGGCGCTTGGTATTTACTCGCGATAGTAAGTCAGTTCGCTCACTTCAATACTGAGGAGACAGCCAATGAGTAAGTTATTTGTTGGTGTTGATGGTGGCGGTACTTCCTGCCGCGCCAGAATTCGTGATGAACAAGGCAACTTAATCGGCGAAGCGAAAAGCGGTAGCGCCAATATTTTGCTAGGCGTTGAAGTTGCAATGGCTTCGATTGTTCAAGCCATTACTGAGGCCACCGATCAGGGTGGTTTGAACACCAATGACTTTGCTCGTATGCATCTTGGCCTTGCTCTCGCGGGTGCTGAGCAAAAATCAGCATGGCAAGCATTTATGAACCTACCGCACCCGTTTGCCTCAATAGTACTCAATACCGATGCCTACGGCGCATGTATTGGTGCTCACAATGGTGATGCTGGCGCGATCATGATTGCAGGTACAGGCTCTTGTGGTATCTACCTTGAAAATGGTCAACAACACGTTGTCGGTGGACGAGAGTTTCCAATCTCAGATCAAGGTGGCGGTGCTGTTATGGGCCTACGTCTTATTCAAAAAGTGCTTCTTGCTCAAGATGGTATCGGCGAAAAGACTCCACTTGCTCAGCACGTTCTCGCTCATTTCAACCATGATGTCGACCAAATAGTGGAATGGTCTAAATCAGCATTACCAAGAGACTACGGACAATTCTCTCCTGCAATTTTTCAACACGCTCACCAGGGCGATAGCTTAGCAATCGATATGCTTAAGCAGACAGCTGCAGATATTGAAATGTTCCTAGTGGCACTTAATCGTAAAGGTGCGACTCGCATCTGTTTAATGGGCAGCATTGCCGAGCGCATCAAAGCTTGGCTTTCGCCACCAGTACAGTCTTGGATCGTTGAACCGCAGTTTGATGCCATTGAAGGCGCAATCATGTTTGCCGGTCAACCTAAGCACAATCTTTATTGAGGATAAGATTATGAGCTTTCGCGTAGAACTTGCTGTCCTATCCGAACAAAAGCAGTTTTGCCGTTTTGGTTTAACTTTGCATAACCTTACCGAGCAATCACTCGACAACTGGCAACTGCAGTTCATCATTGATCGCTTTATCTTGCCTGATAGCTTCACTCATGGAGAAATCAAACAAGTTGGTAGTTTCTGTACCGTCAAACCTGACATACAAGTTCTTGAAGCAAATCAGCACTACTACTGTGAGTTCAGCATTAACACTGCCCCTCTTCGCTTTTATACAGACGGTCTAAAAGACGCGGTCATTATCGCTAATGATGGGCAAGAGAAGCATCAGGTGCTCCTCACCCCGATAGCTCTTGCCTCACCATATCGTGAACGCGCTGAGCTACCTAGTGTTGATAGGCCTGAAATTGCGCTAATTCCAAAGCCAAATAAGGTCGAGCTATTTGATGGTAAGTTCCAACTGACTCGCTCTAGTCAAATTACTTTGCAAGCTAATCTAGCCGAGAAAGCCGCAACATGGCTGCAGCTTGAGCTAGAAAGGCTGTTTGATTTTAAAGCTCAAACCATAGGTCATAGCGAGATTGTTTATCGAAATAATCCGACTCTTGATGAAGGTGAGTACCAACTTACGGTGAGTGGCGCGGGCGTTCGACTTGAAGCAGGCTCTCGCTCTGGTTTTGTTCATGCCAGCGCAACCTTGTTGCAATTAATTGAGCAAGATGAAGACCACAACTTATCTCTCCCGTGTATTAAAGTCGTTGATGCGCCACGTTTTAAGTATCGCGGCATGATGTTGGATTGTGCTCGCCACTTTCACTCAGTTGAGATGGTGAAGCGTTTAATCAATCAACTCGCCCATTACAAATTTAATACCTTCCACTGGCACCTAACCGATGACGAAGGATGGCGTCTGGAAATCAAAGCGCTACCAGCGTTAACCAAGACTGGCGGCTACCGCGGAGTTGGGACGGCGCTTGAACCTCAGTACAGTCACCTAGCTGACACCTATGGCGGTTATTACAGCCAAGAAGAAGTCAAAGAAGTGATTGCTTACGCGGACGAACGCGGGATCAACATAATTCCAGAGATCGATATTCCAGGTCACTGTCGTGCGGCGATCAAGTCTTTACCTGAGCTATTACAAGATCCGAATGATCGTTCTCAATATCGCAGTATTCAGCACTACAACGACAATGTGCTCTCGCCAGCCCTTGCTGGCACTTACGAGTTCCTCGACAAGGTTTTGCAAGAAGTTGCTGAGCTATTCCCCTCCCCTTGGGTTCATATTGGTGCCGATGAAGTACCTGATGGCGTATGGCTAGAAAGCCCAGCCTGTCAGAAATTGATGCAAGAGAAGGGTTATCAGAGCGCTAAAGAGCTCCAAGGTCATCTTCTAGGTTATGCGGAGAAAAAGCTTCGCTCACTGGGTAAACGCATGGTGGGCTGGGAAGAAGCTCAACACGGCAATAAAGTGAGCAAAGACACTGTCATATACTCTTGGCTCAGTGAAGAGGCTGCTCTCAACTGCGCTAAACAAGGCTTTGATGTCATTTTACAGCCGGGTCAATCGACTTATTTAGATATGACCCAAGACTACAGCCCAGAGGAACCTGGGGTCGATTGGGCAGCGGTTATCCCTCTCGAAAATGCTTACCGCTATGAGCCATTAGCGCAAGTCCCTGATAACGACCCAATAAGAAAACGAATTTTGGGTATTCAGTGCGCACTATGGAGCGAAATCATCACACAGCAAAATCGCATGGATTACATGGTTTTCCCAAGGCTCACTGCCATGGCAGAAGCTTGTTGGACAGAGAAGTCCGAACGAGATTGGGAAGACTATTTAGCACGGTTAAAAGGTCATTTACCTTTACTCGACAGGCAAGACATTAACTACCGTCAACCGTGGAAATAACACTGGAGCGAATGGTGAGCATTCGCGGTTTTCACTAGCTTAAATTTTTGGCTGCTAAAATGGCAGCTTGGTAAAAAGGAAATCAACATGAAATACGGCTATTTCGATAACGACAATCGTGAATACGTCATCACTCGACCAGACGTACCTGCGCCATGGACTAACTACTTAGGCACAGAGAAGTTCTGTACTGTCATCTCGCACAATGCAGGGGGTTACTCATTCTATAACTCACCTGAATATAACCGTGTTACCAAATTCCGTCCTAACGCAACTTTTGATCGCCCGGGTCACTATGTTTACCTGCGCGATGATCAAACTGGCGATTACTGGTCAATCTCATGGCAGCCGGTGGCGAAAAGCTTAGATGAAGCAAGCTATGAAGTGCGTCACGGTTTGTCATATTCAAAGTTCAAGTGTGATTACAACGGCATCGAAGCGACAAAAACGCTCTTTGTACCAAAAGGCGAAGATGCGGAAGTTTGGGATGTTGTGATTAAAAACACTTCTGATAAGCCACGTACTATCAGTGCCTTCTCATTTGTTGAGTTCTCATTCAGCCACATTCAGTCTGACAATCAGAACCACCAAATGTCACTGTACTCAGCAGGAACTGAGTACAAAGATGGCGTGATTGAGTATGACCTGTACTACAACACCAACGACTTTGAAGGCTTCTACTACCTAGCCTCTACATTCGACCCTGACTCATACGACGGTCAACGTGATAGCTTCCTAGGTCTATACCGTGACGAAGCAAATCCAATTGCCGTTGAACAAGGTAAATGTACCAACAGCGCGCAAACTTGTTACAACCACTGTGGTTCGCTACACAAGCAGTTCACCATCCAACCTGGCGAAGAAGTACGCTTTGCTTACATTCTAGGTATCGGTAAAGGTAATGGCGAACGTCTACGTGAAAAGTATCAAGACCTCGCGAATGTCGATGCTGCGTTTGCAGGCATTAAAGCGCACTGGGACGAGCGCTGTGCTAAGTTCCAAGTCAAATCGCCGAACGAAGGCTTAGATACTATGATCAACGCTTGGACTCTATACCAAGCTGAAACCTGTGTGGTTTGGTCTCGCTTTGCTTCTTTCATTGAAGTCGGCGGACGTACTGGTCTGGGCTACCGAGATACTGCTCAGGACGCGATTTCAGTCCCACATTCAAATGCGGCAATGACACGTAAACGTCTTGTTGATCTTCTACGTGGTCAAGTTAAGGCTGGTTACGGTCTACACCTATTTGATCCTGATTGGTTCGATCCTGAAAAAGCAGATGTTGAGCCTTCAAAATCTCCAACCGTAGTTCCGACACCATCTGATGAAGATAAGATCCACGGCATTGAAGATACTTGTTCAGATGATCATCTATGGCTAGTTCCTACCATCTGTAAGTACGTGATGGAAACTGGCGAGCATAGTTTCTTCGAGGAAGTCATTCCTTACGCTGACGGCGGAGACGCATCAGTTTACGAGCATATGAAAGCCGCACTCGATTTCTCGGCGGAATATGTCGGTCAAACCGGTATCTGTAAAGGTTTACGTGCCGACTGGAACGACTGTCTAAACCTAGGTGGCGGTGAATCCTCGATGGTTTCATTCCTCCACTTCTGGGCTCTGCAAGAGTTCATCGACCTGGCCAAATACTTAGGTCGCGATGCAGATGTAGAGAAATACACCGAAATGGCGGCCAATGTTCGTGAAGCGTGTGAAACGCACCTTTGGGATGATGAAGGTGGCTGGTACATCCGTGGCCTGACCAAAAATGGCGATAAGATTGGTACTGCACAACAGACCGAAGGCCGTATCCACTTAGAGTCTAACACTCTTGCCGTTCTATCAGGCGCGGTATCGCAAGAGCGCGGTGAAAAAGCGATGGATGCGGTAGATGAGAACCTATTCTCAGAATACGGTCTACATCTTAACGCCCCTTCATTTGCAACACCGAACGATGATATCGGCTTTGTCACCCGTGTATACCAGGGCGTAAAAGAAAACGGCGCTATCTTCTCGCATCCAAACCCGTGGGCGTGGGTAGCTGAAGCGAAACTTGGTCGTGGTAACCGCGCAATGAAATTCTACGATGCGCTCAACCCATACAACCAAAATGACATCATAGAAAAGCGCATTGCTGAACCTTACTCATACGTGCAGTTCATTATGGGACGTGATCACCAAGATCATGGTCGCGCTAATCACCCATGGTTGACGGGCACTTCGGGCTGGGCTTACTTCGCGGTAACCAACTTCATCTTAGGTGTACGTACCGGTTTTGATGGCTTAACCATAGATCCATGTATTCCAACTGACTGGCCTGGCTTTGAAGTCACTCGTCAGTGGTTAGGTGCGACATACAACATCAAGGTCGAAAACCCAAACTCAGTAAGCAAAGGGGTCAAGTCGATCACGGTTAACGGACAAGCAGTGACAGGCGCTGTTCCAGTTCAAGCGGAAGGCAGTATCAACGACGTTGTGGTTGTTCTTGGTTAACGCCAGCAATGAGCCTCTTTCGAGAGGCTCTTTTACTTAAAGGATTATCACTATGATTAAATTTGGAACAGGTGGCTGGCGCGCATTCATTGGCGAAGAGTTCACTAAAGACAATGTTCGCTTAGTGGCTCAAGCTCTGGCCAACATCATCAATCAAGAGCAAGTGGCTGAAAAAGGATTCGTAATTGGTTACGACCGTCGCTTTTTATCAGATAAAGCAGGTCGCTGGTTTACAGAGGTTTTAGCTGCAAACGGCATTACCGTCAGCTTTATCGACAAATTCGTTCCAACGCCAATTGTGATGTTTAAGGCCAAAGAGATGGGCTGCGCCTACTCTGCCTGTATCACCGCTTCACACAACCCAGCCGACTACAATGGTATCAAAGTCTTTATTCAAGGCGGGCGTGACGCTGATGAAATCATCACTGAAAAGATCGAAACGCAAATTAGCCAGCTAAGTGCTGAGCAGGTTAAGTCGGTTGATTTCGACCAAGCGGTTGAAGACAAACTGATCGATGTCATCAACCCAATGAACGAGTTTGTCGATTCGATCATTAACTTCATCGACATTGAATCAATTAAGAAAGCCAACTTGCGTGTTTTGATCGACCCTATGTTTGGTGTGGCAAAAAACGCGCTGCAAACTGTGCTGATTAACGGCCGTTGTGATGTCGATGTGATCAATGATGGTAAGAACCCAGATTTTGGTGGTTTGATGCCTTCACCGAGTGCCGCGACCTTGTATAGGCTAAAACACCTTGTGGCCGCCGAAGGGTACGACATTGGTATCGGAACCGATGGTGATGCTGACCGTTTAGGCATCATCGATGAAAAAGGCCACTTTATTCATCCTAACGAAGTGCTGATCCTGCTTTACTACTACCTACTAGAGTACAAAGGCTGGAAAGGTTCCGTGGTTCGTAATATTGCCACTACGCATATTCTCGATAAGATCGCCGCTGATCATGGTGAGAAATCATTTGAAGTGCCGGTAGGCTTTAAACATATCAGTTCACAAATGGAAGCCGATGATTCGCTGATTGGCGGTGAAAGTTCTGGTGGCCTTACCATCCGTGGACACATCAAGGGTAAAGACGGCGTTTTCGCCTCTAGCCTATTGGTTGAAATGATCTCTGTGACTGGCAAGAAACTGTCAGAGCTACTGGATGAGATATATGGCAAGTATGGCTATGCCTATACCGCTGAGGGAGACTGTACCTTTAAACCAGCCCAAAAAGAGGTGCTCTACAATCGTATTTACGTTGAAAAACAATTGCCTGATTTTGAGTTTGAGATAGATAAGGTGAGCTATGAAGATGGCGCTAAGGTCTACTTCAAGAATGGTGGTTGGGTAATTGCGCGCTTCTCGGGTACAGAACCACTACTACGTATCTTTGCAGAAATGGCAGACAAAGAGACCGCCGAACAGGTCGTACAACAAGTTAAAGCGTTTTTACAACTCTAATTAACTGAATTCACTTCCCTATAGGTGAATACAATTAGCCCGGCGACTAAGCCGGGCACTTTTTTAGCTAGAAAGCGAGCACACCTTGGGTCTCAACCTTAACCGACACCTGCTGGCCTATGGTCAGAGGCTCTGCTGAGCTTGCTAATAATCGACTACCACTAGCATCAATCACATAACGGCAGTGATCACCCATAAACTGTTGTTCTAGCACAGTGACTGTACTCTCTTCAGCCGCGCTGATCTGCACATGCTGAGGTCGAAGCAGGAGCTCACAATGATCGCCAATTTGAATATGCTGCTGCGCAGTGGCTTCAACCAAGCCTAATTCAGTTTCAAACTGAGACTCAGAAGAACGCTTAGCCGTTAAGTAGCTACCACCACCCAAAAAGTCTGCCACAAACTTGCTTGATGGTTGATAGTAGAGCTCACTTGCTGTGCCATACTGTTCTATCACGCCATGATTCATCACAGCCATCTTGTCTGCAAAGGCAAACGCTTCTTCACGGCTGTGAGTAACGAATATCGCCGTTACCCCTTGCTTCTTAAAGATCTTGCGGATCTGAGCAATAAGCTCATGACGCACTTGAGTATCAATGTTTGAGAACGGCTCATCGAGCAGTAAGAGATCTGGCTTATACGCCAAAGAACGTGCTATTGCGACGCGCTGTTGTTGACCACCAGAGAGTTGGTGAGGATAGCGCTCACCATAACCATCCAAGTGGACCAAGGCTAGCATCTCTTCAACTTTAGCTTTTTGCTCACTAAGCGATAGTTTACGTAGACCAAAAGCAACATTCTCAGCCACCGTTAGGTGAGGGAACAGCGCGTAATCTTGAAAAATCATACCGATGTTACGCTGCTCTGGTGGGAGCCAATTCGCTCCATCATCAATAGTCATACAGTTCAGGCTCATAGTGCCCGAGCTTAAAGGCAGCAAACCAGCAATCGCTTTGAGCAGAGTTGTTTTACCGCACCCACTCGCCCCTAATAGACAAACAATTTCACCTTGCTCAACTTCTAGCGATAGCGACTCAAGCACTGTCGTTTGCTCATCGTATTTACACGTTAAGTCTTTGATTGATAATGCACAGCTCATTAGTGGGAATGCTCCAGTGAACGGTTAACAATAACTAAAGGCACTAAGCCGACCAAGACCAATAGAACGGCGGGCATTGCCGCTAGTTCTAGATGCTCGTCAGAGGCAAAGTTATAAACATAGGTGGCTAAGGTTTCAAAGTTGAAAGGACGCAGCAGCAAGGCTGCATTAAGCTCTTTCATTGACTCGATAAACACTAATAGTCCCGCGATTAAAGCCCCTCTACGTACCAGTGGTAAGTGGATGCGCCAAAGCATGGCATTGGCGCTGCACCCCATGGTTCTTGATGCCATGTCCAGTGAAGGAGAGACTTTACTTAAACTGCTTTCAATACTGCCGATAGCAACGGCTGAGAAACGCACCACCATGGCAAAGATCAACGCAAACATGGAACCAGAAAAAATTAGCCCAGGTCTGCCCCAGTCCATAAACTTAGCAATGTCATTGACTAAGTGGTCCATGAATAGCACCGGAACCATCACGCCAATAGCAAGCACCGTTCCTGGCACCGCGTACCCCATTGAGGATAAGCGCATAAATGCGAGGCTCTTACGCCCAGGATTAACGCGTTGGCAGAAGTTAACAATCAGTGCGACCACAACACCAATCACCGCAGCAGTGAGCGAAACATACAAGCTATTGAGCGCATACTCGCGAAATTCCGCCGTCCAGCTTTGAGCGAAGTATTTGTACGCATAGATAATTAATTGGCCTAGCGGGAAGATAAAGGCAACACAAACAAGCCCCCAGCACCAAGATAAGGCTAGCCATTTTTTCCAACCTACTAACTGATAACGGAAGTCTTCTCGGCTACTAAACTGATTTTGAAACAGTTTTTGTTTACGGCGACTATAGCGTTCTGAGCTAAGTAATAGAATCACGACAACCAACATTATCGCTGAGATTTTCGCTGCGGCAGTTAAGCTTGAGTAACCAAGCCAAGTGTCATAGACCGCTGTGGTTAAGGTATTAACTGCGAAATAGCTGACCGTACCAAAATCACCAATGGTTTCCATTGCCACCAGCGAAAGTCCGACGGCAATAGACGGTCTGACTAAAGGTAAAGAAATACGGCGAAAGCTCTCCCACGGCGAGCACTTCAGAAGTCGCGCCGATTGGAGCAGAGAAACGTTTTGCTCCATAAATGCTGCGCGGCATAGCAGGTATACGTAAGGATAAAGCACTAAGGCGAGAACAATAATCGCGCCAGTTAAAGTTCGAATGTCTGGAAACCAATAATCACCTGGTCCCCACCCGGTCAAATCACGCAGTAATATTTGCACAGGCCCTGCAAAGTCGAACCAATCTGTAAAAATGTAACCTACGATATAACCAGGCATCGCAAGAGGAAGCACCAGCGCCCATTGCAAAACGCGCTCACCAGGGGTACGGCACATCGCCATTATCCATGCGGAAGGGATACCAAAAAGAAGAGACAGTGCCATAGTACCGGCGACTAGAACCACGGTATTAAATGCGTAAGTCGGCATTACCGTTGACATCAAATGAGTAAAAAGCTCATTGGTTTCGCCAACAGCAGTCATGAATATCGCTAAGATCGGCAAAACCAGTAGCAAAGCGAGCGCTCCGCTACTGGTTTTCCATAAATAATTTTTTTCTTTCATCGCCTACTTACAACCAGGATTTATGAAATATAAATGCGTTTGCAAATACCTCTCATATCCCTTTAATAGTTTAGGGTATTTATACCCTTATAAACAAACAACCTCAAGTAACCCTACAAAAAGAGCGACTTGAGGCTGTGCTTATTTAATGAGTCTATGACTCACCAAAAACTATTATAGGTCGAATTTAACTTCGTCTAGTAGTTTGATCGCAGCTTCATGGTGGCTAGCAACATCATCTAGAGAAATAGTATCTGGCTTGAAATCACCCCAAGACGCAACCAGTTCAGAACGCTTAACGCCATCTTTTACTGGGTACTCGTAGTTCACTTCTGCGTACATGCTTTGCGCTTTATCACCTGCTAGGAACTCCATAAGCTTCACTGCATTCTCTTTGTTTGGAGAGTACTTAGCCATCGCCATACCAGAGATGTTTACGTGTGTACCTGTTGACTTCTGGTTAGGGAAGTTGATGTAAACGGCATCAGCCCAAGCTTTTTGCTCTGCATCGTTAACCATCTTGCCTAGGTAGTAGCTGTTACCAAGAGAAACGTCACATAGACCTTCTTTGATTGCTTTAACTTGAGCACGGTCGTTACCTTGTGGCTTACGTGCTAGGTTAGCTTTAACGCCTTCTAACCACTCTTTCGTTGCCGCTTCGCCTTCGTGAGCAATCATTGCAGATACTAGAGATACGTTGTATGGGTGCTTACCGCTACGAGTACAAATTTTGCCTTTGAATTCAGGCTTAGCTAGATCAGCGTAAGTGAAATCTTCACCTAGACGACCAACACGATCACGTGAAGAGTAAACGCTACGAGTACGAGTTGTTAGAGCAAACCACTCATTGTCAGTATCTTGGTACTGAGCTGGAATGTTTTTCTCTAGAACTTCGCTTTCAACAGCTTGAACTAGGTTCTTCTTAGTCAGTTCAGATAGACGGCTAATATCTACAGTTAGAATCACGTCTGCTGGGCTGTATTCGCCTTCCTGAGCTAGCTTCTCTGCTAGACCTTTCTTAGCAAACTTAACGTTTACTTTAATACCAGTCTCTTTAGTGAACTCGTTGAACATTGGCTCAACTAGGAAAGGTTGACGGTAAGAGTATACGTTCACTTCTTCTGCAGCGATTGCCGCTGTAGGTGCGATTGTCGCGCAAGCTAATGCAGAAAGAGTCAGCAGTTTTTTCATTGGTTCAGTCCTTTAACTTCGTAATGATAACGTTTATCAGTTGCGTTATTATATTCATCATAGTTTAGAAAACAATGACACGAAACAAAAAAACCTGCTCTAGAGAGCAGGTTTTTGATACTTTTATTTGTAACTATATGTAACGTCACATCTAGTGTAATTACTTCACTGTTACGAATTCTGGATAAGCGCCGACACCACAATCGTGCATGTCCATACCTTCCATCTCTTCGTCTTCTGAAACTCGGATACCAATTGTCGCTTTAAGCACAGCCCATACCACTAGACTTGCACCAAATACCCAAGCAAAGATTACCGCGGCGCCTAGAAGCTGTGCACCAAATGTTGCATCACCATTGCTTAGTGGCACAACCATCAGACCAAAGAAACCACATACACCGTGCACTGAGATAGCACCTACAGGATCGTCAATCTTAAGCTTGTCTAGACCGATAATGCTAAATACCACTAGCGCGCCAGATACTGCACCAATTGCTACTGCGTAAAGTGGTGAAGGCGATAGAGGGTCAGCCGTGATAGCGACAAGACCTGCCAATGCGCCGTTAAGAATCATAGTAAGGTCAGCCTTACCCCAAGTTGTTTTACAGACAAGTAGCGCTGCAATGGCACCCGCTGCTGCTGCTGCGTTGGTGTTAAGGAAGATTTGACCCACTGCAGTTGCATTCTCAAAATCAGAGACCATTAGCTGAGAACCACCGTTGAAGCCGAACCAACCGAACCATAGGATAAAAGTACCAAGCGTTGCTAGAGGCATGTTTGAACCTGGAATTGGGTAGATTTCACCGTTCTTACCATATTTGCCTTTACGCGCACCTAGAAGTAGAACACCTGCTAGTGCGGCTGCTGCACCTGCCATATGAACGATACCTGAGCCTGCGAAGTCACTAAAGCCCGCTTCTGATAGGAAACCACCGCCCCAAGTCCAGTAACCTTCCATTGGGTAGATAAACGCTGTTAGTACCGCCGAGAAGATAAGGAAAGACCATAACTTCATACGTTCAGCAACAGCACCTGACACAACTGACATGGCTGTAGCAACAAACACAACCTGGAAGAAGAAGTCTGACTCTAGCGAATGGTCAGCGCCCTCTCCTTGAGTACCAATCAGTGCGCCAAATGATGGTAGCCAACCGCCTTCACCATTATCAACATACATGATGTTGTAACCAACGATCAGATACATAGTACAAGCGATCGCGTATAAACAGATGTTTTTAGTTAGAATTTCAGTAGTGTTCTTTGAGCGAACCAGACCCGCTTCTAACATGGCAAAACCTGCTGCCATCCACATTACCAACGCACCCGAAATGAGGAAGAAAAAGGTGTCTAGTGCGTAACGTAATTCTGTTACTGTAGTTGTTAATTCCATCTTATTGTCTCCAGTCCTTTGAATTCTTAAAGCGCTTCAGCGTCCATTTCACCGGTACGAATACGCACCGCTTGGCTGAGGTCATAAACGAAAATTTTTCCGTCTCCGATTTTTCCCGTGTGCGCTGCTTTTGACACCGCCTCAATCACTCGGTCAACGTTTTCTGCCTGAGTCGCTATTTCAAGTTTCACCTTAGGTAGAAAGTCGACTTGGTATTCTGCACCACGGTATAGCTCAGTGTGACCTTTCTGACGGCCAAAACCCTTAACCTCTGATACTGTCATCCCTTCAATACCAACATCGGCTAGGGCCTCACGAACATCGTCTAATTTGAACGGTTTAATAATCGCATTTATAAGTTTCATCGCATCCTCTCTGAAGCTGTCATCCTTTTGTTTATTAGTAATCCAAGGTGCGTGCCAACTTGTTAAGTTATTGATTTAAATAAAAACAAGCAATAAACATTGCTCCATAAACAAAAAGGGCGCACCAATTCGGTGCGCCCTATTCACAAATTTAAAGCAAGCCTAAGATGACTCACCACAAAAGTGCATTACTTGGTCGTAAGGAAGGTCTTCCACTGTTCAATAAGATCTTCAAAATCTTCCAGTCCGCAGCTTGCTGTACTTTCACTGTCATAAAAATCAAACTCACTCTCTGCGTCCATCTCTTGACCATGAGCAAGCACATTCTCTTGAACCGTTACTTCATCACCTTGAATCATCAGTAAAATTTCAGTGCCTTCTAAGCTATGCTCTTGTTGAGGATTAGATCGTGCCTTGCGAATTAGATCATCAACGCGCTCAATTTTCTGCCAATCCTTGCCAATTTCTTCCTGCAGCCAGCGTGCAACAATTTCGTGCCCCATACTGGACTTCACATAGTATTCGCCCATTAAAGTGTTTCTAATAAACTCGAATTCCATAGGGCGCCTCTTGTGGTTCTGTCTAACTTAATGGGCGGGAGTATACAGGGTAGAGAGTCGGGAAGCGAGATGCTGGAGAGCTGGAGAGCTGGAGAGCTGGAGAGCTGGAGAGCTGGAGAGCTGGAGAGCTGGAGAGCTGGAGAGCTGATTTATTATATCTCTTAAGGAACAACTCCTATCAACACCCACCTCCAGTAGGACGAAGTCCGTTCCAGTTTTCTAGCAGCGAAGCGATCTAGATTTCCTAGGGGCGCTCCCACAAAAAAGCGCCCACCTTTCGGTGGGCGCTTAGTCATCTATTCAGTGTTCCAGAGCTAATTATGCAGGCTCTTGAAAAATAACCTCATCCGCCTTCTTGGTGTAATCTTCCATCTTATGGAAGTTCAAGTAGCGGTAGGTATCTGCTGCTGTTGCATCGATCTGCTTCGCGTACTCTAAGTACTCTTCCTTAGTTGGAATCTTACCTAGAATTGCACCTACAGCCGCTAGCTCTGCTGAAGATAGGTATACGTTCGCACCAGTACCTAAACGGTTAGGGAAGTTACGTGTCGATGTAGACATGACTGTCGCTTTATCTGCCACACGTGCTTGGTTACCCATACATAGTGAACAGCCCGGAGTTTCGATACGAACACCCGCACGACCGTAAATGCCGTAGTAGCCTTCTTCGGTTAGCTGATCACGGTCCATCTTCGTTGGTGGCGCAACCCATAGTCGAGTATCTAACTGACCACCAAATTGCTCTAGTAGTTTACCTGCCGCACGGAAGTGACCAATGTTAGTCATACATGAACCAATGAACACTTCGTCGATGTTTGTGCCCTGAACTTCAGATAGAAGACGAGCATCATCTGGGTCATTTGGTGCACATAGAATCGGTTGATCGATATCAGCCAAGTCGATTTCAATCACATGAGCGTACTCTGCGTCCGCATCTGCTTCCATCAACTCAGGGTTCGCTAGCCACTCTTCCATCGCTGTAATACGACGCTCGATTGTACGGCGGTCACCGTAACCTTCCGAGATCATCCACTTAAGCATAGTGATGTTCGAGTTTAGATACTCTTCGATTGACTCTTGAGATAGTTTCACGGTACAGCCAGCTGCTGAACGCTCTGCTGATGCATCTGATAGCTCAAACGCCTGCTCAACAGTTAAGTGCTCAACACCTTCAATTTCAAGTACGCGGCCAGAGAATTCGTTGATCTTACCCGCTTTCTCAACCGTCAATAGACCTTGCTGAATTGCGTAGTAAGGAATCGCATGAACTAAATCACGTAGCGTGATACCCGGCTGCATTTCACCTTTAAAGCGAACCAAGATTGATTCAGGCATATCAAGTGGCATAACACCTGTTGCGGCTGCAAATGCAACGAGACCAGAACCTGCAGGGAATGAAATACCTAATGGGAAACGAGTATGCGAGTCACCACCTGTACCTACTGTATCAGGAAGAAGCATACGGTTTAGCCAAGAGTGAATAACACCATCACCCGGACGCAGTGACACACCGCCACGGTTCATGATGAAGTCAGGTAGCGTATGGTGAGTGTTTACGTCTACTGGTTTTGGATAGGCAGATGTGTGACAGAATGACTGCATCACTAGGTCAGCCGAGAAGCCAAGACACGCAAGGTCTTTTAGCTCATCACGCGTCATTGGACCCGTTGTATCCTGAGAGCCTACTGTTGTCATCTTAGGTTCGCAGTATTGACCAGCGCGAACACCTTCAACGCCACATGCTTTACCGACCATCTTCTGAGCTAGTGTGTAACCCTTATCTGACGCAGACGGATCAATTGGTTTAGCAAACAGATCCGTTTCTTCTAGACCAAGAGAAGTACGAGCACGGCTTGTTAGGCCACGACCGATGATCAATGGAATACGTCCACCAGCGCGTACTTCATCAAGCAATACCTTGCTCAGTTCGAAGTTCGAGATCTCTGCGCCGTCTTTACGTACCACACCTTCATATGGGTAGATATCAATCACATCACCCATGTTCATGTCTTGAACATTTAGCTCGATTGGTAGTGCACCTGAGTCTTCCATCGTGTTGTAGAAGATTGGTGCAATCTTGCCACCCAAACAGATACCACCGGTACGTTTGTTTGGTACAAATGGGATATCTTCACCCATGAACCAAAGTACAGAGTTAGTTGCTGACTTACGTGAAGAACCCGTACCAACAACGTCACCCACATATGCTAGTGGAATGCCGTCTTTTTGTAGCTCTTCGATTTGTTTGATAGGACCAACGCTTCCTGGCTCGTCAGGATTGATACCATCACGTTCCATTTTCAGCATCGCTTTGGCGTGAACTGGAATATCTGGTCGAGACCAGGCATCTGGTGCTGGAGATAAGTCATCGGTGTTTGTCTCACCAGTAACTTTAAATACTTTAACGGTGATTTTTTCAGCCACTTTCTCTTTCGAGGTAAACCACTCAGCATCAGCCCATGACTGAAGAACTTGCTGTGCGTATGTGTTACCTGCTTTTGCTTTCTCTTCTACATCGTAGAAAGCATCAAACATCAGTAGCGTGTGTGAAAGTGCTTTAACGGCAATTGACGCGAGTGCGTCATCATCTAGCAAATCAACCAATGGAGCGATGTTGTAACCGCCCTGCATGGTACCAAGCAGTTCTGCTGCTTTTTCACGGCTGACTAGCGGCGAGTCCACTTCACCTTTAGTCACAGCCGTAAGGAAACCTGCTTTTACGTAAGCAGCTTCATCAACACCTGGTGGGATACGATTCTCTAGTAGGTCAAGAATAAATGCTTCTTCACCTTGAGGTGGGGTTTTAAGAAGTTCAACTAGGCCGGCAACTTGCTCAGCATCTAGTGGTTTAGGAACAACTCCTTCAGCAGCACGCTCTTCGACGTGTTTACGGTAGGCTTCAAGCACGACTTTTTCCTCTCATTGCGGTTCCTCCCTCTTATGCTATTTATTCAAAGAATAAGGGAGTGAACATCCTTGGAAACTTGGCTCTCCTTGCCATATTTTTCATTCAATGCTGACTGAGAAACAGTGCCGAGAGGCCAAACTGTGGGCGGTAGAATAGCAAATTTAACGTTAAATTAAAATCTCATCATTTTGACCAACATAGCAACTTAAGACTAAAGTTCTATGATTTTGCATGTCAATTCAGCCAATATCCCACTCATTAAGAACGGGATATTGTGGTGGCCAATGAAGTTCAAGTTACTTAAATGTTGTGCCAATAATTAGATAAACCGAATCAAAGTTCTGCTCAGTACGGCCATAACCAAACATTATTGGTCCTATCGGAGAGTCCACCCCCGCGAACACTGAGCCAGCGGTATACAAAGGCGCATCATCAATACCAAGATCAGGGTCCGACCAAACACCACCATGCTCTAATGAAGCACCAACATAGAATGGTGAAGTGAACAATCCAAAGTCATTGTCAAACCAACGATAACGATAAACGAGGCTACCAAATACTTTATTCTGCCCAATCAGACTGTTACGTGGAATACCCGATAAATTTAGAAAACCACCGATTTCTTTAGGATCAATCGGGACGGATGAGTTTTTATTGTTTACAAAACCAAGGTCAATATTTGCGACCAAAGTATGGCGAGAAAATGTATGCGCAGCGATCACTTTTGCCCCAAACTCATAGGCGGTATCTTCCTCGTAGACTCTCTCTGTCTCAATCGTTCCGCCAACGCTTTCATCATGTGAAATCAAGTAATCGAGATTAAGATAGAGTCCTTTGCGCGGTAAGCTGTAGTTATCTAAAGTATCTATTCGATAATTCGCAAAGACACCTAGGCGTTTAAAGTCTAAGTCCAAATAAGACGGTAGGGTCGACAACTCTCCTTCACCATCAACATATCTTGCACCAACTTTAAAGCGTCGCCATAGCGTGTCTTGATAGCCAAGCGCCCACTCTGCAACCCACTCGTTGTAGGTTAAAGGGAAATAGTTTTTGGTAGCATCGAGCGTTGTGTCTTCGAAACCTGAATCCGGCACATTTCGCTTTTCGCTGTTAAAGGTAATACCAAAGGTTGTAAAGGCTTTCTGGCTTGAGAAAAATGGCGTATACAGCTGAGCCTCAAATAACTTATCAGTACCAATTTCAAAATTGGTTCTTAACTCTGCACCATAATCATTAAGGTCGGTAAAGTTGCTCGAAACACCCAACGAGTACTGGCTATCGGTGCTAAAGTCATCTTCTAAAAAGAAGCGAAAATTAACGTAGTTAGGGCCCCATGATTTCTCATTAACATCAACAATTAGCGTATCTTGACCATCAACGACATCATAACGGTACTTAATAAGCTCAAAACGATCTAAAGCATACAAGTCTTGAACGCTTTGTTCGACCTCAGACAAGCTGTACTTATTGCCTGATTCTAAATTTAACCGTTGTTCAAGCAGCTCATCGGCATAGTGAGTATTGTTGTTGATCACAACGTTCTGGACGGTAATTTCGTCTCCGTATCGCAGCTTACGACGCACCTCTTCTTTATGGTCAACGTACTTTTGATATTGCGCTGATGAGAGACTGTATCGCTTTAGTAGCTCTTTGCTCTCCATAGTTACCTGATAGCCTTTATTGAATGCTTCAGGCATTTTCACAAATTCAGTCGTTTCCATCTCACCCACTTCAGGGCGTAAGTATAGGTCTTTCTCGGTGAGCAGTTCAGCTTGCTGATTGGTCGTGTTGCGAACTAGGTAATTGGAGAGCTGATCGGCAACGGTAAACAGTGTGGTAAAGTCTTCTTTATCTTTGTACTCAGTACTGATATCAACCGCAATAACAATATCCGCACCTAAATCACGTGCAATGTCGACTGGCATGTTATTGGTGACACCACCGTCGACAAGTAAGCGACCTTCAAGCTCATACGGCGGTAATGCACCCGGCACTGACATACTCGCCATCATGGCATCAACCAAGTAGCCATGATCAATAACCACAGGTTCGAGCTCAATGATATCTGTCGCCACAGAGCGATAAGGTATGGCGAGTTCATCGAACGACTCAAAAGGGGGTAAGTTGCCAGCGGTTTCACGCAGTAACTTCAACATCCCCTGCCCCTGAACGATGCCACGCTTACCATGTATTTCGCCCCAGCTTAAGCCAAGATCGGTGGTGAGTTGGTATCTGTCTTCGTACTCTTTGTCTTGAACTTTGCGTTGACTGCGATCAACCCGATCGCGGTAACCACTATTCCAGTCAACCGTATCAATAAAGGACTCGATTTCGTCGGCACTCATACCTGTGGCGTATAAGCCACCAACATATGAGCCCATACTCGTACCAGTGATGATGTCGACGGGAACTCTTAGCTCTTCCAGTGCTTTTAATACGCCGATATGCGCGGCACCTTTAGCGCCACCACCCGCTAAAACAAGGGCGACTTTAGGTCTGACTTCTTGTTCCGTTTCAGGCTGAGCGACCGCACTAAATGCAACACTTCCGATGACACATGCTAGGAAGCCAACGAGTTTTCTCACAATTCGAGTTCCTTTCTGGGGCTTATATTGTGTTTATACTGTCAGACATTATCGCCGTAAAGTATTAATATTCAACACAATGATTACTACCAACTAAATAATTCTTTTATCCATTGTTTGGGTTGATTCTCGCACTGTTTTTTCAGACTGCCGCCAACATCCCACACCGGTAATTTAAACTGATTAGAACAATCAAGATCTAAACTACCCTGCGCTGTTTTCGCAAAACCTAAAGTGCTGACACCTTGCGGCCAAGGCAGGGTTAATTTCTCTGGAATTCGATGCTTTAGATACTCAGCGTAAACTCTCAATGCGCCACTAGAGCCTGTCAGCTTAGTCGGTTTGTTGTCATCTCGACCTAACCATATGGTAGTCACCTCGCGCCCATCAACACCGACAAACCAACTGTCACGGGTATCGTTACTGGTGCCTGTTTTACCTGCTAGTGCAGCCCAGCCAAATTGGCTATTAAGGTAACGCCCCGTCCCTTCAAGTACCCCACGCTTCATCGCATAAGTGGTCAGCCATGCCGCTTGCTGATCAACGGTTTGTGACACTCTTGGCAGTGACTGATACAAAACATTACCGTCTAAATCGATGACTGAACGGAGCGCGGACAACCTAGCCTGCTTACCTGAGTTGGTCAGGGTTTGATACATCTGTGCCACTTGGAATGGCGTCAGTGTGAATGAGCCAAGGAACATCGACGGCACAGGGCGAATTTCACTTTTATCCACGCCTAACTTTTCTAAGGTTTTAACTACGCTAGGTATGCCTACTTGCATCCCTAGTTCAACAGTTGGCACATTTAATGACTTGGCTAAGGCAATATATAGCGGAACATCACCACGGAATTTACGATCATAATTACGCGGCGACCAAACGTTACCTTTACTGCCCTTTAAACTGATTGGCTTATCATGCAAAGTCGTCGCGAGGTTGTATTTCTCCGGCTGCTCAAGCGCGGTTAAGTAAACTGCCGGCTTAGCCAGAGAGCCAATTTGACGACTGGCATTTAGCGCGCGGTTAAAACCGTCATAGCCCGTGCGTTTACCACCAACCATAGCGCGAATTTCTCCGCTATGGCGATCAACGGCGACAGCGGCACCCTCTAAAGACCTACCCGCAACGCTAGCAAGTTGCGGGATTTTCTTCGCTATAGCCTGCTCGAGTTCATGCTGAGAAACAGGGTCTAGTGAGGTAAAGACTTTCAAGCCAACATCTGACTGGAAAGCTTCGCCCACTTTCTCTCTCAGCTCAATTTTCAACTGTTGGAAGTACGCAGGCTGACGACTGGCTATCTGTGGATTATCTTGAATATCCAACGGTCGACTGGCGGCCATATCATACTCATTCGCAGTTAGCGTACCCTGTTGCATCATCAATCTTAGTACTAAGTCACGTCGCTTTTTGGCACGCTCTGGGAAACGGATTGGATTGTAGTATGAAGGACCTTTCACCATACCAACTAACAAAGCCAACTGATCGATACGTAACTCTTGAATAGGCTGACCGAAATAAAGCCGAGCCGCTAAGCCAAAACCATGAATTGCCTGACCGCGGCTTTGCCCTAGATACACTTCATTAAGATACGCCTCTAAGATCCGATCTTTGCTGTAGCGGTGATCAAGAATTAGAGCGATATAAGCTTCGCGGATCTTACGCCACAATGTTCGGTCGCTTGATAAAAATAGGTTTTTCGCTAACTGCTGAGTAAGGGTACTTCCCCCTTGAACCGTTCGCCCTGCCTTAACATTCACTATTAGTGCACGAGCTATCGCTAATGGTGACACACCATCGTGATGATAAAAATCACGATCCTCAGTAGCCAGTAAGGCATCGATCATCACTTCTGGAAATTGCACACGTTTAACAAATAGCCTTTGCTCATCATGGTTTTTCTCAAGCATTCCTAACATCTTAGGCTCAATACGCAGATAACCGAGATCACCTTTGGTCTCTAACGATTGAATCCGCTCAAGATTATTTTTCGAGAAGTGGAGCATCACGCGACGATCTGGCTCAGGACCGTCACTAAACTCAAACGGACGACGTATTAGCTCGATCTTAGTTGACGATGATGAATACTCACCGGGATAACGGGGTTGGCGCACCTTACGATAGTTAAGTACATCCAGCTCATTGCGCACCTCTTGGATGGTAATCGAATCCCCTGGCGCTAGGTTAAGAATACGTGCGTAAACCACTGTCGGTAGGTCGAAAAGCTGTCCTTCAAAGCGCTGTTTCACCAGTGTATCAAGATAGATGCCGACCACCAGCAACACAGCGATACCGGCTAAAGCAAGCTTCCAGCTCAAGCTCCAGATAGCCTTTAACCAAGAACGCTGTGGCTTCTTGTTCGGGCTCCGTTTTGGGGATTTAGTCGCGCGTTTACGCACAGGCTTACTGGTTGTCTTTTTAGTGCCTGCCGACGTTGATTTCTTGGTCATGAGTTTAGCTGTCTTTTGGTTTTCGTTGTCGCCACATGGTTAGCTGGATCGTCCGGCCAAACGTGCTTGGGGTAGCGCCCTTTCATCTCTTTCTGCACTTCTTTGTAAGCGCCACGCCAAAAGCTCGCCAGATCTCGCGTTACTTGCAGTGGTCTTTGCGCAGGAGAAAGTAGTTCTAGCACCAAACGCTTCCTACCCTGAGCAATTTCAGGCGAAGCCTGTTCACCAAATACTTCCTGCATCCGTACCGACAAGACTGGATCCTGCCCTTGCTGATAGCGAATTTTCTTATTGCTGCCCGTTGGCACTTGGTAATGTGTTGGCAGCCACTTGTCTATCTCTTGATTTAGCGGCCAGCCTAGATAAGCCAATAGCGCCGCGCTTAAATCCACCTTTGCCAATGCCTTTACTGAACCTACACCATTTAGGTAAGGCTCTAACCAATCAGACAAGTGATTCATTAGCCCTGCTTCATCTAACTGGGGCCACTCTTGTTCCGGCAACCATTCCTGCCCGCATCGCATACGTTCTAAGAGCTCAACGCTTTGCGGTGTCCAATTTAATACTGAAAGCCCTTTACGTTGAACGAAGTTAAGTAAAGCTTGCGTCATTTTTTCGCGTGGCGGTTCAGGCAGCGCTTTTCTCCCAATAACTAAGCGGCCGAGTTTTGTCTGACATTCAGCAATCAGACGACCTTTTTGCTCATCCCAATCAACCAATTCTATTGATGTAAACAGCTCTGGTGAACGCTGCTGCAGCGACGCAAGATCAAGTTCCAAGGCAGAAAATATTTGTGAGGATTCCGATTGACCGCGCATCAAGTCAATCACGACAATATAATCGCAAGCAGCGAGTCTTTGACTGTCTTCTAGCTGCGCCCCATGCCCATTGGCAAGTAAGAAACGTCCTAGTTGATTGGTACGAGCCTGAGCAATTCGATCAGGGAAAGCGAGCGCCAACAAACAGGCAACGGATGACTCGTCGATGCTAGTCAGTGAGAAATCGCTACCGATGCGCTTGGCAATGGTCCGTGCGCGCTCAATCACCAGTTTTTGCTTGCTGTGTTTACCCAGCTTTAAACGGTGCACACTGTGCATAAAGTCCAATGTGTTACGTTCAGGCTCCTCCAGAAGAGCGATAACTGCCGCAGCGGTCTCGCTTGAGTCTTTCGCTTTGGCAAGCATAGCGCAAGCTCTAGGCTCCAATCCCAACTTCGCGGCCAGTTTACCGGCTTCAGTTAACTGACCTTTTCTGTCTAATAGTCCAAGCTGCACAAGCAAGGCTCTGGCTTGATTTATCGCGCTTTCGGGCGGTACATCTAACCAACTTAAATCAGCAGGCGTTTGCGCTCCCCACTGAGCAAGCTCCAATACGAGATTGGACAAATCTGAATGCAATATTTCCGGTGAAGGCACATAAGGCTGTTGATTGAGCTGTCCTTCAGAATACAACCGCACACAAATACCAGGCTCTAAACGCCCAGCACGTCCCGATCTTTGCTCTGCAGATGATTGAGCAATCCGAGTTTGTTCTAAGCGAGTGACACCACTTTTCAGATCAAATTTCGCTACGCGCTCATAACCTGAGTCAACAACCAGTCTAATCCCTTCAATGGTCAGTGAGGTTTCTGCAATATTGGTGGCCAATACAACTTTTCTCTCGCCATTTTTAGCCGGTTGGATTGCGGCTTGCTGCTGCGCAAAGTCTAGCTGCCCATAGAGGGGACAAATCTGAACATCACTCGCTAGATGCTGCAACCGCTCTTCAACACGTTTGATTGCCACCACTCCCGGTAGAAAAGCCAATAAAGAACCGGATTCGTTTTCTATCAGCGAGGTGATCTGCTTCGCCATCTGATCTTCTAAGCGTTCATTTGGCTTAGCGGGGACATATCGGTGCTCAACTGGGAAGCTTCGGCCTTGAGATTCAACGTATTCAGCGTCAGGCAACAAACGAGATAGAGCGAGTTGATCTAATGTCGCTGACATCACTACTAATTTAAGATTATCGCGCAGCGCTTCTTGGATCTCCAAACAAAACGCGAGCGCAGTATCAGCATGAATACTGCGTTCATGAAACTCATCAAAGATCACCAGATCGACGCCGGTCAATTCCGGATCGGATTGAATCATGCGAGTCAGAATACCTTCGGTCACCACTTCCAACTGGGTCTGTGGACTGGTTTTATTTTCTCCACGAACACGATAACCCACTCGCTGTCCAACCTGCTCTCCAAGCTGATCGGCAAGGTAACGGGCAATATTACGCGCGGCGAGTCGCCTCGGCTCCAGCATAATAATCTTACGTTTAACCACATTGTGCTTAATCAGTTGCAGCGGAAAATGGGTTGATTTACCCGCACCTGGGGCTGCTTTAAGAATGAGCTGTGAATTGTTGCGCACACCAGAGATGAGCTCTGGCATCACGCCCTGAATAGGCAATTGTGACAAAGGAGAAACCTTGTGGTGTAATGTTGGCAACTATTGTACATAAAAACAGTGCTAAATGAAGTTTGAACCATCATTAGAATCCGCAACATTAATCAAACGCTATAAGCGCTTTCTCGCCGACATTACTTTACCGGATGGCAGTGAGTGCACTATCCACTGTGCCAATACAGGTGCAATGACAGGCTGCGCTACGCCAGGAAATAAAGTTTGGTACTCAACGTCGGATAACCCTAAGCGTAAGTACCCGAATAGCTGGGAATTATCGGAGACCAGTCAAGGTCATCGCATCTGTATAAATACCGCGCGCGCGAACCAGTTAGCTGTGGAAGCGATAGAAGCAGGTGTGATTAGTGAACTGCAAGGTTATGACCAACTTCAAACTGAAGTGAAATATGGCAATGAAAATAGCCGGATTGATATCTTGCTCAAATCAGAAAATCAACCAAAATGCTATATAGAGGTTAAAAGCGTCACCTTATTGGATGAGGATTTACAAGGCCAAGGGTATTTCCCAGATGCAGTCACTACTCGTGGACAAAAGCATCTGAGAGAGCTCACAGAAATGGTGCATTCTGGAAGCAGAGCAGTACTTTTATTCACTGTTTTACATTCAGGGATTGAAAAAGTCGCTCCAGCACTCCATATAGACGCCAAATATTCACAATTACTGAAATACGCTCAAGAACAAGGGGTGGAAGTACTGTGCTACAAGGCAGAGCTTTCAAGCGATGAGATTAAACTGGTCAAGTCACTCGAATTTAGCCATTAACGGCAAAAAATGATGTGACCTTCACATTGACAGTAAGTTTAACCTCAAGTATTTGCCTCCAAAGATTCTTTTTGCTATAGATACCCGCCTTAAAAATAACTGCGAGCGCAGTTGACTAGGTGTTAGTAGGAGATGCTGCATGCCAGACTCAAAGAAAAAAGCGCTAGGCATCCTAGCCATTGCAGGGGTTGAGCCATACCAAGAAAAAGCAGGTGAAGAATACATGTCACCTGAGCAGTTGGCTCATTTTACAAAAATTCTATCAGCTTGGCGCAACCAGCTCAGGGAAGAAGTTGACCGCACTGTACACCACATGCAGGACGAGGCAGCAAATTTCCCAGATCCAGTTGACCGTGCTTCTCAAGAAGAAGAGTTCAGCTTAGAGCTACGCAACCGTGACCGTGAGCGTCGCCTGATTAAGAAGATCGAGAAAACACTAACAAAGATCGAAGACGATGACTTCGGCTTTTGTGAATCTTGTGGCATCGAGATCGGTATTCGCCGTCTAGAAGCTCGTCCAACCGCAGACCTTTGTATTGACTGTAAGACTCTTGCAGAAATCAAAGAGAAGCAAATGCAGGGTTAATCACTCTTGCAATGACTATTGAAGGGAGCTTTGGCTCCCTTTTTGGTTTGTATCACGGCATAAAAATAGTATGAGTTATATTGGTCGCTTCGCACCATCTCCATCCGGCCCATTGCATTTTGGCTCCTTGATTGCCGCTTTAGGCAGTTATTTCCAAGCGAAAGCAAATCATGGTCAATGGTTGGTCAGAATTGAAGACTTAGATCCACCACGCGAAATGCCCGGTGCCGCTTGTTTAATTTTACAAACCTTAGAAGCATACCGTCTGTTTTGGGATGGTGAGGTGGTTTACCAAAGTCAACGACACGACTTATATCAAGCGCAAATTGAGCGTTGGTTAGCAAGCGGACAAGCGTATTACTGCCAGTGCACACGTAAGCAAATTAAAGCGCTTGGTGGTTTCTACTCGGGCACTTGCCGTGACCTTGGCCTCACCAATCATGAGCAGTGCGCAATTCGATTACGCATGACAAAACCGGTGTACGAGTTTGAAGATAAGCGTCATAGCACTTTGCACATCCCAAACGCCTTGGCAGATGAAGATTTTATTATAAAGCGCCGCGATGGGTTATTTGCCTATAACCTTGCAGTAGTATTGGATGATATCGAGCAGGGAATTACTGAAGTAGTGCGCGGGGCAGATTTGATTGAGCCGACTGGCAGACAAATCAGTCTTTATCAAATGCTAAATAAAGCCCCTGTAGGCTATTTACATCTTCCGTTAGCACTTGATACAAATGGTCAGAAGTTATCCAAACAAAACCATGCGAAAGCGATTGATAATGAGAACCCAAAACCTGCATTGCTTGATGCGATGACGTTCTTAGGGTTTGATATTAAGGAAGAAATTCGACATTCGAGCATAGATGAAATCATTGAGTGGGGGGTACAAAATTGGCACCTAACTCAACTGCCTTCATCGACTGAGATCACACCATTATTCTCAAACCGCTCGCTGTAGGCTATTATTAGCCGCAAATTCGCCCCTAGCGGGCCTAAAAAACTAAACTCAAGCAAGATTGGATTAACCAATTATTGCCAAATGCACATGAATAAAAACGACTATACACCCAGCGAATCTCGAGCAATTACAGAACTCGATTTAAATATTATTACTCGCCAAGAGCATAACATCTCGCGCAAAAAAATCAGTGATAATGCATTGAAGGTGCTATACCGTCTTCATGGTGCAGGCTTCGACGCATATCTTGTTGGCGGTGGCGTTCGAGACTTATTACTCGGTCAAGCACCTAAAGACTTTGACATTGCAACCAATGCTACCCCAGAGCAGATCAGGCAGCTATTTAAAAACTGCCGTTTAATTGGTCGTCGATTCCGCCTAGCCCACATTATGTTTGGCCGCGACATCATTGAAGTGGCAACATTCCGTGGTCACCACCAAGAACCAAGCAAGAATGTCTCTCAGCAGTCAAAAGAAGGCATGCTGTTACGTGATAATGTTTACGGCACCATCGATGAAGACGCAGAACGTCGTGACTTTACCGTCAACGCGATGTATTACAGCATCGGTGACTACTCCATTCACGACTACGCCGGTGGCATTGAAGATCTAGAAGACAAACTGATTCGCTTACTCGGTGACCCTGAAACGCGCTATCGCGAAGACCCAGTACGTATGCTGCGTGCGATTCGCTTTGCAGTAAAACTCGACTTCGATATTGAAGAAGACACTGCAGAGCCTATTGAAGAGCTCTCAACCTTACTTCAAGACATTCCACCAGCACGTCTTTATGAGGAATCACTAAAGATGCTGCAATCAGGTCATGGTTTAGAAACTTACCACCTGATGCGTGAATACAACTTGTTCCAACAGTTGTTCCCAACAATTGCAGAGTTCTTTACTGAAGATTACTCATCACAAACCGAACAGATGCTTGATCTGGTATTAGATTCTACCGATCAGCGCATCGAAGAAGGTAAACGCATTAACCCAGCATTTATGTTCGCTGCTATGCTGTGGTACCCACTGCAAGAGAAAGCCAACCAGTTAATGGAGAAGCGTAAGCTCTCTTTCTATGACGCGATCATGGAAGCCAGCAACTACGTACTTGATGATCAGGTACGCACCATCGCCATTCCACGCCGCCACACGGCGACGATTCGCGAAATCTGGCAATTACAGCTTCGTATGCCCCGTCGCAATGGTAAGCGCGCTTTCCGCCTAATGGAACTCAACAAATTCCGCGCAGGCTTTGACTTCCTTGAGATGCGTGGTGAGATTGAGCAAGGTGATACTGAACTATTAGCCAAATGGTGGGAAACCTTCCAAAATGCGGGTCGCAATATGCGTCAAGCGATGGTTGCCGACTTGGATTCTTCAACTGAAGGCCTACCAAAGCAGCGTCGCCGCAAGAACTACCGTAAGAAAAAGCCTAAGGCATCGTCATGATCACGGTCTTTATCGCAGTAGGCAGCAATCTTAGCGATCCTGTTTCTCAAGCCAATGCGGCTATTGATGCATTAAAACAATTTCCTAAGTCAGAGTTCGTGCGTAGCTCATCCTTGTACAGCAGTACACCGATGGGCCCTCAAGACCAACCTGACTACATCAATGCCGTGGTTGAAGTAAAAACAGAATTAACGCCACTTGAACTGCTTGATAGCACTCAAGCTATTGAACAAGAGCAAGGGCGCGTCCGTAAAGAAGAGCGTTGGGGTCCAAGAACCTTAGATCTCGATATTCTGCTTTATGGCAATGAGGTGATGGATTCCGAGCGCCTAGTCATTCCTCACTACGGAATGAAAGAGCGAGAGTTCGTACTCTACCCGCTCGCAGAAATCGCACCAAATTTAACCCTCCCATGTGGGACCAGACTGGAAGACTTACTGAAAGTCGTTGAGCAAAACGGTCTGCGTATTTGGCAATCATAGCCAACTCCTGTAAGGAAAAATCATGAAAAAAATTTCTATCAACGACCTAATGAAATGGAAGCAAGAAGGTCGTAAATTTGCAACTTCTACCGCTTACGATGCGAGCTTCGCTCAGCTATTCGAAAGCCAAGAGATGCCAGTACTGCTAGTAGGCGACTCGCTAGGTATGGTTCTTCAAGGCGAAACTTCAACGTTACCTGTGACGGTTGAAGAACTTGCTTACCATACTCGCTGTGTTCGTGCCGGTAGCCCTAACTGTTTATTGATGGCTGATATGCCATTTATGAGCTATGCCACACCAGAGCAAGCATGTGAAAATGCCGCGACTCTGATGCGTGCTGGTGCAAACATGGTAAAAATTGAAGGTGGCGACTGGCTAGTCGACACTGTGAAAATGCTTACAGAGCGCGCGGTACCTGTGTGTGCCCATCTAGGATTGACTCCACAATCGGTAAATATCTTTGGTGGTTTCAAGGTACAAGGTCGCGAGCAAGATAAAGCCGATCGCATGGTTCGTGATGCACTGGCTCTACAAGAAGCAGGCGCACAGATCATTTTGCTTGAATGTGTTCCAAAAGAACTTGCCGCACGCATCACCGAAGTGTGTGATGTGCCAGTGATTGGTATTGGTGCCGGAAATGCTACTGATGGTCAAATCCTAGTTATGCACGATATGTTCGGTATTGCAGCGAACTACATGCCAAAATTCTCGAAAAACTTCCTTGCTGAAACTGGCGACATGCGCAAAGCTGTAGCTAAATACAAGGAAGATGTCGAAAGCGGAGCTTTCCCTGGCGACGCACATACCATCGCGTAAGGATTATAGTCATGCAAACTTTTGCTGAAATTGTCGCTCTTAGAGAGCAGATTAAGCAGTACAAGCGAGATGGACGCAAGGTGGCTTTTGTTCCAACCATGGGCAACCTGCACGAAGGCCACTTAACCTTAGTTCGTAAAGCGCGTGAGCACGCCGAAATTGTTGTGGTGAGCATCTTTGTTAACCCAATGCAGTTTGACCGTGCGGACGATCTAAACAACTACCCTCGCACCCTGGAAGATGACCTTGCCAAACTAGGCGGTGAAGGTGTTGAAGTTGTCTTTACTCCGACACCTGAAATCATCTATCCGAATGGGGTAGAGAATCAAACCTCTGTGGAGGTTCCGGGTCTATCTAACATCCTTGAAGGTGCCTCTCGCCCAGGTCACTTCCGTGGTGTCGCCACTGTTGTTAGCAAGCTTTTCAATATTGTTCAGCCTGATTTCGCTTGTTTTGGTGAGAAAGATTTCCAACAGTTAGCGGTAATTCGCAAGATGACCGAAGACTTGGCTATGGATATCGAAATCATCGGTGTGCCGACAGTGCGTGAAATGGATGGCTTAGCAATGAGCTCACGTAACGGCCTTCTGACCATTGATGAGCGTCAGCGTGCTCCTGTCTTGGCTCGTACTATGCGTTGGATTAGCAGCGCTATGCGAGGCGGACGCGATGACTACGCATCTGTGATTGAAGATGCAAGTGATCAGCTACGCGCAGCAGGTCTGCAGCCTGATGAGATCTTTATTCGCGACGCCCGCACCTTGCAAGCGATCACAGCCGATACCACTCAAGCTGTGATTCTAATGTCTGCTTTCTTAGGTAAAGCTCGCCTGATCGATAACCAAGTTGTCGAAATGGTGGTTGAATCGAAAGAAGAAGAAACGGC
Source organism: Vibrio tubiashii ATCC 19109 (assembly GCF_000772105.1). NCBI lineage: Bacteria > Pseudomonadati > Pseudomonadota > Gammaproteobacteria > Vibrionales > Vibrionaceae > Vibrio > Vibrio tubiashii. The sequence goes on along the minus strand of NZ_CP009354.1, from coordinate 460,879 downwards.
AGAAGCGCCATCAGAAAGCGCTGAATAGCGACAAGATAAAGCGAAAAAATTAAAGGCTTGGTGCACTAAACCAAGCCTTTTTTGTTTGGATAACTGGATAACTGGATAACTGGATAACTGGATAACTGGATAACTGGATAACTGGATAACTGGATAACTGGATAACTGGATAACTGGATAACTGGATAACTGGATAACTGGATAACTGGATAACTGGATAACTGGATAACTAAGATTGATTGAATTCCTTAGACAATCAACCTTCGTATTCCCGGAGGGCGAAGCCCGCTCCCGTTTTCCAAAAGCGAAGCGCTCCCGCTCTCCATAGGACGAAGTCCGTTCCCAGCAAACTGCTAGCTACGCAACCCTATTCCGCGAGTCACTAGGTAATGGGCTACCGCATACAAAGCGACGACAAACACACCCAGTACACTAAACGAAGTCACAATACCGACATCAGATACGCCTAAGAAACCGTAGCGGAAGGCGTTAACCATGTAGACGATCGGGTTGATCTTAGACACACCTTGCCAGAACTCAGGCAACAAGCTAATTGAATAAAACACGCCACCCAAATACGTAAGTGGTGTCAGAACAAAGGTCGGGATGATCGAAATATCATCGAAGGTCTTAGCATACACGGCATTGATCAAGCCACCGAGTGAGAACACGACCGAGGTCATAAATACCGTTGCAATAATAATGCCCCAATGATCGACCTGAAGATCAACAAAGAAAAGTGAGACGAAGGTGACGATAGTACCAACAAGTAAACCGCGCACTACGCCACCCATAACAAAACCAAGAATGATCACATAGTTTGGCACAGGTGCTACAAGCAACTCTTCAATGTTCTTCTGAAATTTGGCACTGAAGAATGACGACGCTACGTTCGAATATGAGTTGGTGATCACCGACATCATAATCAACCCCGGAACAATATACTCCATATAGCTAAAGCCGTTCATCTCACCGATACGCGAGCCGATCAGGCTACCGAAGATAATGAAGTAGAGTGTCATCGTAATTGCAGGCGGAACCAAGGTCTGAACCCAAATACGAGTAAATCGATTGACCTCTTTTGTCAGCAGACTACAAAAGGCTGTCCAATATAATTGATACATCTTACTGCCCTCCTTCTCTAACAATACTGACAAACAGTTCTTCTAAACGGTTTGCTTTGTTACGCATAGACAATACTTGAATACCTTGCTCAGTCAGTTGGGTAAAGATCGCATTCAAACCTTGTGTCTTTTCAATCTCAATCTCCAAAGACCCGTTGGTAAATGTCTGGCTATTTACCCCAGACAACTGCGGCTCTGAGCTACCTTCTGCTAAGTCGAGAATAAAGGTCTCAACATGGAGTTTGCCGAGCAGATCCTTCATCGTGGTGTTTTCAATCAGCTCACCCTTGTTGATGATACCGATGTTACGACACAGCATTTCCGCTTCTTCTAGGTAGTGAGTGGTTAAGATGATAGTGATACCTTGCTGTGAGTTGATCTCTTTCAAGAACTCCCACATTGAGCGACGTAATTCGATATCAACCCCAGCCGTCGGCTCATCGAGAATAAGCAGTTGTGGTTCATGCATGAGCGCACGCGCAATCATCAAACGGCGCTTCATACCACCAGAAAGATTTCTTGCGCGTTCGCTACGTTTTTCCCAAAGATCGAGCTTAGTTAGATACTTTTGAGCTCTTTCTTTAGCAAGTTGTTTAGGAACGCCGTAATAACCTGCTTGTTGTAGCACAATCTGCTCGACGGTTTCGAACTGATTAAAGTTGAATTCTTGCGGCACTAAGCCAAGATTTTGCTTAGCTAGCTCTAGAGATTTGTCGATATCATAGCCAAACACCTTAACTTGACCTGAAGTCTTGTTCACTAGCGAAGAGATAACCCCTATGGTGGTCGACTTACCTGCTCCGTTTGGCCCAAGTAAGGCGTAAAAATCCCCTTTGGCGACATTTAAACTAATGCCTTTAAGCGCTTCAAACCCACCCGCATAGGTTTTACGCAGCTGCTCAATTTCTAATGCATACATATTATTTACGATTGCCATTGCTACATCTTATTTGTAAATCAGTTTATCGTTGAATAACGATGATTACAATTAAACCTTTCGAATATTTTGGAAATGAATTTTGTCGCGATAAAAAAACGCCACTAGAGTTTCCTCTAGTGGCGTCAGTTATCTTAAATAAGTCGTTGCTTATACAGCTTCTAACTGATGCTCATCGGTATCAACATGCTTGACTGCTGCTCTAAGCGCTTCGTAACGGAACTTGAAGGTATTGTCTTGAGGAACTAAGTCTATTACGTGGAATTTCTCTAGCTGCTGGCGAGTTTTCTCGTTCGGACACAGCAGATAAACCTGACAGTTGGCATCGAGTGCATCTTTAATCGCATTCTCAAGTGCCAAGCCAACCGTTACGTCAATCATAGGCACATCGGTCAGATCTAAGATCATCACTTCATAATCTGAAATGCTGGTATGTTGACGAGATATCGCTTTTGAAACACTGAAAATCATTGGCCCAGAAAGATAGAAGAACAGCACCTTACCATTCGCCATATCAAGCAATCCACGCTCGCTATCAGTGAGCGGCACATCATCTTCGTCTGCGTCACTGATGGCTTTAACCTGACGAGCTTGTTCACGACTTAAGCGTTCAATGATGATGATATTTGAGATAAATACACCAAGACCAACCGCTACAATCAAATCAACGAATACCGTCAGCAGCATTACGCCGTACATCACCGCCATACCCGCAAAGCTAACTTTGTGAGCACGTTGGATAAAGCTCCAGTCTAGGATATTAAAACCTACGTACACCGCAATACCGGCCAGTACAGCCATAGGGATCGGTTCTGTTAGCCCACCAGCAACCAGTACCACCAAAGCAAGCATTAACGCACGAACCACGCCAGATAAAGGAGAACGAGCACCGACTTGAATATTAGTTACCGTCCCCATCGTCGCGCCTGCGCCAGGTAAAGCGCCAAATAGACCAGAGATGATATTTGCTAACCCTTGCCCGCGCAGCTCTTTGTCCGAGTCGTGCTCTTTACGTGTCAAAGAGTCACCAATTACCGCAGTCAACAAGGTATCAATACAGCCCAGTGTGCCAAGCACCAAAGCATCAATGACCATCTCAGTAAACATCGCAGCATCGATATGGGGGATCACCAGTGAAGGCAGACCTGCTGGAATTTCACCTATACGGCGAATAGATTCTGTATCGAAGATGATGACCGAGAGTAAGGTAACCGCGACCAAAGCGACCAGCTGTGCTGGTACATAGCGGCGATATTTCTTGGGGAAGAAAAACAGAATACCAAGCGTTAGTAAGCCTAAAAACAACTCGCTAAACTTCATATTGGCGACAATATCAGGAATCGCTGACAGGGTTCCCATAACGCCACCAGCAGGCGCGGCTTGCCCCAGTAGTGGTGATATTTGCAATATAATCAAAATAACGCCAATACCTGACATAAAGCCGGATATCACGCTATATGGCATCAAAGTTACATATTTTCCTAACTTTAATGTCCCGAGTAAAACTTGAAATGCGCCGGCCATCATGACGACCGTAAAGGTCATCGCCATCCCTGTTTCAGGGTACTTAGCCATCATGCTAGTCAACACCGCGGTCATGATAACCGTCATTGGACCGGTAGGCTCAGAGATTAGCGTGTTTGACCCACCAAACAGAGCAGCGAACAGACCGACCATGATCGCGCCCCACAAACCCGCTTCAGCTCCTGCTCCGGAAGCCACACCAAAGGCTAGCGCCAAAGGCAAAGAGATAATAGCCGTGGTGACACCACCAAATAAATCTCCTTTGAGATTCATATCTTCAAAACGACTAACAAACAAAACGTTACTCCATGTCTAACACGTCATAGCCCAAATACGTTTCCGCGACTCGACAGAGAGCAACAGAGATTTGATTTGGACCTAGTCACAACGTACTGGTTTTAGGTTATTCTGGTTATTGAGAGTAGTTAAAAAATAACCTTAGTTTTTGTAGCTAAACATCACGCGAAATGTAATAAATTTGCTGCGAAATGTAGCTAACTCCATCACCTTAACAAATGTTACTTGAAAGAGATAAGTGTTAATTGCATCTCATCACTCATAGGTTATAACCATTAGTTAGGATAGCGACTAAGTTTATGATTTTTGGCGCTCGAACACGTCAGATGAGTACCGTTTTACCCAATTTTGACGGGAAGGGAATTGTAACATTGTGTATAGTGATGCAAGTTTTTATTAAGGGTTGTGAGTAAGATGCCGGAAATTAAACAGTTATTTGAGAACAATTCGAAATGGTCCGAGTCGATCAAGGCAGAACGCCCTGAATACTTTGCCAAATTGGAAGAAGGACAAAGCCCTGGCTTTTTATGGATTGGTTGTTCAGATAGTCGAGTACCTGCAGAACGCTTGACTGGGCTCTACTCTGGCGAGCTGTTTGTTCACCGTAACGTCGCGAACCAAGTTATCCATACCGACCTTAACTGCCTATCAGTCGTGCAGTACGCAGTAGACGTTCTTAAAGTAAAACATGTCATTGTCTGTGGCCACTATGGCTGTGGGGGCGTAAAAGCGGCAATTGATAACCCACAGCTAGGCTTGATCAACAACTGGTTACTACATATTCGCGATTTGTATTTCAAGCATCGTGATTACCTAGAAACCATGCCTGAACAAGATCGCGCGGATAAACTCGGCGAAATCAATGTCGTTGAGCAAGTTTACAACCTTGCTAACTCAACCATTATGCAAAACGCTTGGGAACGTGGACAAGATATTGAGATTCATGGCGTGGTCTATGGCATCGGTGATGGTAAGCTAGAGTACTTAGGCGCTCGTTCTAATTCTCGTGAAAGCGTCGAAAGCTCTTACCAAAAAGCAATGGAAAGCGTCCTAAACCCGCAGCATAAGCTTCTGTGTCGTTAAGCAGCTACCTATTCTCTAATTCAATAAAAAGCGCCCGCTAAGTTAGCGGGCGTTTTACTGTATCTAGCTTTAAGAGTTGAGTTACTCTTGAGGAACTACTTTACCAATGTAAGGCAAGTGACGGTATTTTTGTGCGTAGTCGATACCGACACCAACAACGAACTCATCTGGAATTTCAAAACCAATCCACTTCACATCTACCGCAACTTCACGACGAGAAGGCTTGTCTAGTAGCGTACAGATTTCAATCGACTTAGGCTCACGAAGGCTCAGAATCTCTTTTACTTTGTTCAAAGTGTTACCTGTATCGATAATGTCTTCGACTAACAGGACATCTTTGCCTTTAATATCGTCATCAAGATCTTTCAAGATACGAACATCTCGTGAACTTTCCATTGTATTGCCGTAGCTAGAAGCTGTCATGAAATCCACTTGGTGAGTCAAGTCGATGGCACGCGCTAAGTCAGCCATGAATACAAATGATCCACGCAGAAGCCCCACTAGAACCACATCTTCGCTGCCCTTGTAGTGTTCGCTAATTTGCTTACCTAGCTCTTTAACTCGTTCACTGACTTCCTGCTCAGAAATCATTACTTCTACTGTATGTTTCATACCAATCTCGTTTTTCACGTTAGCTGTATAGAGCGTAATTATAGTCACTCAAGATTTAGGCGCGTAGTTTACCACCAGCATGCGCCAAGGAAAAACGTTTGCCTAAATAATTCATGAAACGCAGGATTATTTCTTATTGATCTTTAGCACGATATTAACAAAAGTGATTATAAAATAGACTGAAACCGTTGACCTTAACTATATGCACCATTACACTCATAGGGCGTCAGCAAATTATAAATTAATAAATAGGGCAAAAAGCCCAAACAAATATAAACAACTCATTTGGCAAGGAAATTAATTATGGACTCAATTGCTAAAAGACCGCGTACGCGTCTTTCACCGCAAAAACGAAAACAGCAACTAATGGAAATCGCACTGGAAGTGTTCGCTCGTCGTGGCATCGGCCGCGGTGGTCATGCTGACATTGCAGAAATTGCGCAGGTTTCTGTGGCTACTGTCTTCAACTACTTCCCGACTCGTGAAGATTTGGTTGATGACGTACTAAATTACGTTGTTCGTCAATTCTCAAACTTTCTATCAGACAATATCGATTTAGATATTCACGCGAAAGAAAACCTAAATAACCTGACTTCAGCAATGGTTGAACTGGTACTTAACGACTGCCACTGGCTTAAAGTGTGGTTCGAATGGAGTGCATCAACCCGTGATGAAGTATGGCCACTGTTTGTTTCAACAAACCGTACTAACCAACTCTTGGTTCAGAATATGTTTGTTAAGGCAATTGAACGTGGTGAGGTATGTGAAGAGCATGAGCCTGCTGAACTAGCGACTCTGTTCCACGGTATCTTCTACTCACTGTTTGTGCAAGCAAACCGTACTCAAGATGAAGACGGCATGAAGAAGCTAACTGAAAGCTACTTAGACATGCTGTGCATCTACAAGCACGCGAAAAACGCGTAACCTAAAAGCCTGACGCACACTAAGACAAAGCCTGCTCAACGAGCAGGCTTTGTTGTATGCAGAGCATAAAAAAACCGCTGAGAGAGCTCAGCGGTTTTTAGATTCAGCTAGAAGAGTGGATTACTTCTTCTTTTTCGCTTTAGGGTTTGGAAGGTCAGTGATTGTACCTTCAAACACTTCCGCCGCTAGACCTACTGACTCGTGTAGAGTTGGGTGAGCATGGATTGTTAGTGCGATATCTTCAGCATCACAGCCCATCTCGATCGCTAGACCGATTTCACCAAGTAGTTCACCACCGTTAGTACCAACGATAGCACCACCAATTACACGATGAGTGTCTTTGTCGAAGATTAGCTTAGTCATACCGTCTGCACAGTCAGACGCGATTGCACGACCTGAAGCTGCCCATGGGAATGTAGCCGTTTCGTAGTTGATGCCTTCCGCTTTTGCTTCTTTCTCAGTCTTACCAACCCATGCCACTTCTGGCTCAGTGTAAGCAATTGAAGGAATAACTTTAGGGTCGAAGTAGTGCTTCTTACCAGCAATAACTTCAGCAGCAACGTGACCTTCATGCACACCTTTGTGAGCAAGCATTGGTTGACCAACGATATCACCGATAGCAAAGATGTGAGGAACGTTAGTACGCATTTGCTTATCAACGTTGATGAAACCGCGCTCGTCTACTTCTAGACCCGCTTTTTCTGCATCAAGAAGTTGACCATTTGGCACACGACCGATAGCAACTAGAACAGCATCGTAGCGCTCAGCTTCTGCTGGTGCTTTCTTGCCTTCCATTGAAACGTAGATACCGTCTTCTTTCGCTTCAACTGCTGTTACTTTCGTTTCAAGCATTAGGTTGAACTTGTTCTTGATACGCTTAGTGTAAACCTTCACGATATCTTTATCCGCAGCAGGGATAACTTGGTCGAACATTTCAACAACATCGATTTGAGAACCTAGAGAGTGGTAAACCGTACCCATTTCTAGACCGATGATACCACCACCCATGATTAGAAGTTTTCCTGGAACTTCCTTCAGCTCTAGAGCGTCAGTTGAGTCCCAAATACGTGGGTCTTCATGTGGGATAAATGGTAGCTTGATTGGGCGAGAACCCGCTGCAACGATAGCGTTGTCAAAGTTAACAACAGTTTTGCCTTCCTCGCCTTCCACTTCGATAGTGTTAGGACCAGTGAATTTACCAAAACCGTTAACCACGTTAACTTTACGCATCTTAGCCATACCGCCAAGACCGCCAGTTAGTTGGTTAATTACTTTCTCTTTCCACTTACGGATCTTGTCGATATCCGTTTGAGGTTCACCAAATACGATACCGTGGTCAGCAAGTGCTTTTGCTTCTTCGATAACTTTAGATACGTGAAGTAGTGCTTTAGATGGGATACAACCCACGTTTAGACACACACCACCAAGAGTGCTGTAACGCTCGATAAGAACCGTTTCTAGACCTAAGTCTGCACAACGGAAAGCGGCAGAGTAACCAGCAGGACCTGCACCAAGTACTACAACTTGGGCTTTAATTTCTTTGCTCATTTTGACCTCTTGTAGTCATTATCCCTAACAGGCTGAGTGGGTATTGATTCTATATGTTCAAGTCAGTTTATTTTAAACAGTTATTTTCAGACCGCCATCAGTTTACAGAGATGTTAATGGTGTGAAAAGTAAATCAATTTAGCCTGTGAGCTAGACAACAATTCGCTTGAGAAAACCCTATTGACTCTAAGGTCTGCAATCAAATTGTTTGATAATTATTAGTAGTAGAGGCGGCTCTAATGCCGCCTCTAAATCATCTAATCTTTAATTAAAGAACTAGACGACGGATGTCTGATAGCGCTGCGTTCAAGAACGTGATGAAGCGAGCACCTTCAGCACCATCAATCACACGGTGGTCGTATGATAGAGATAGTGGAAGCTGCAGACGTGGTTCGAACTCTTTACCGTTCCACACTGGCTTCATTTCAGACTTAGACACACCTAGGATACCAACTTCTGGAGCATTTACGATTGGTGTAAACGCAGTACCGCCGATACCACCTAGGCTAGAGATTGTGAAACAACCGCCTTGCATGTCACCAGCAGTTAGCTTACCAGCACGTGCTTTCTTAGAAATAGCCATTAGCTCTTCAGATAGCTCGTAGATGCCTTTCTTGTTTACATCTTTAAATACAGGAACAACTAGGCCGTTAGGCGTATCTACTGCGATACCGATGTTCACGTATTTCTTCAGAATGATGCTTTCGCCATCTTCAGATAGAGAAGAGTTGAACGCTGGGAATGCTTCTAGCGCTTTCGCTGCCGCTTTCATGATGAACACAAGTGGTGTGATCTTCATACCCGTGTCTTTCTTCGCTTCGATAGCGTTCTGCTCTTTACGGAATGCTTCTAGCTCAGTGATGTCAGCGTTATCCCACTGTGTAACGTGAGGGATCATTACCCAGTTACGGTGCAGGTTAGCGCCTGAGATCTTCTTGATCTTAGAAAGCTTCTGAACTTCAGTTTCGCCGAACTTGCTGAAGTCCACTTTTGGCCAAGGTAGTAGACCAAGAGCCGCGCCGTCGCCTTTACCAGATGCCGCTGCACCTGCGCCAGACTCAAGACGCTTAAGCGCATCTTTAACGTAAGACTGTACGTCTTCTTTTAGGATACGGCTCTTACGACCAGTACCTTTAACCTTAGAAAGGTTAACGCCAAACTCACGAGCTAGACGACGAACAACTGGAGACGCGTGTGCGTACTCATTGTTCTCTTGGAAATCACCTGTTGCTGAAGGTGCCGCTGGAGCTTCTGCTTTAGGACGGTCCGCCGATGCGGCTGGAGCGGCTGCAGGTGCCGCAGCTTGAGCTGGGGCTGCTTGAGCAGGTGCTGCACCCGCCACTTCGAAGACCATGATTAGCGAGCCAGTCGACACTTTGTCGCCTGCTGCAATCTTGATCTCTTTAACTGTACCAGCAAACGGAGCAGGAACTTCCATTGAAGCTTTGTCACCTTCAACAGTGATTAGAGATTGCTCTTCTTCCACTGTATCGCCAACTGCAACCATGATCTCAGTTACTTCAACTTCGTCACCGCCGATATCAGGAACGTTAACTTCTTTCGCTGCTGATGCTGCTGGAGCCGCTGCAACTGGAGCTTCTACTGCTGCAGGTGCCGCTGGAGCGCCAGAGCCTGCTACTTCGAATACCATGATTAAAGAGCCAGTCGTAACTTTATCGCCTGCTGCTACTTTGATCTCTTTTAGTGTACCAGCGAATGGTGCAGGTACTTCCATAGAAGCTTTGTCGCCTTCAACCGTTAGAAGAGATTGCTCTTCTTCAATGCTGTCGCCAACTGCAACCATGATTTCAGTTACTTCAACTTCATCGCCACCAATATCTGGTACGTGAACTTCTTTAAGCTCTGCCGCTGCTGCTGGAGCAGCTGCAACTGGTGCCGCCGCTTCAACTGCTGGAGCAGCCGGTGCTGCTGCACCTTCCGCTTCGAAGACCATGATAAGAGAACCCGTAGTAACAGAGTCGCCTTCCGCTACTTTGATTTCTTTAACGATACCTGCTTGAGACGCTGGAACTTCCATAGAAGCTTTGTCGCCTTCAACAGTGATCAGAGACTGCTCTTCTTCAACCTTGTCGCCAACGCTTACAAGAATTTCAGTAACTTCAACCTCATCCGCACCGATGTCTGGTACATTAATTTCGATTGCCATTTCTTATTTACCTTCTCAATTAAGCGTATAGCGGGTTAGTTTTTTCAGTGTCGATGTCGAACTTAGCAATAGCTTCAGTTACTACTGACTTCTCAACATCACCACGCTTAGCTAGTTCAGTTAGCGCTGCAACTACCACGTAGCCTGCGTTAACTTCGAAGTGACGACGTAGGTTCTCACGGCTATCAGAACGGCCGTAACCATCTGTACCCAGCACTTTGTATGACTCAGAAGGCATGAACGCGCGAACTTGCTCAGAGTAGTTCTTCATGTAGTCAGTCGCTGCGATAGCTGGCTCAGTACCCATTACTTGTGCAATGTAAGGTACTTTTGCTTCGCCTTCTGGGTGAAGCATGTTGTAACGCTCTGCGTCTTGACCATCACGAGTTAGCTCGTTGAACGACGTTACAGAGAACACGTCAGAAGCGATGCCGTACTCTTCGCTTAGGATAGTCGCTGCTTTACGTACTTCGTTCATGATAGTACCAGAGCCCATTAGCTGAACTTTAGACTTGTCACCTGCGTAAGACTCAAGCTTGTAGATACCCTTACGGATGCCTTCTTCAGCGCCTTCTGGCATTGCTGGCATTGCGTAGTTTTCGTTCATCACAGTTAGGTAGTAGAACACGTTCTCTTGGTTCTCACCGTACATGCGACGGATACCGTCTTGCATGATGACTGCAACTTCGTAAGCGAATGTTGGATCGTAAGAGATACAGTTAGGTACTGTGTTCGCCATGATGTGCGAGTGGCCATCTTCGTGCTGTAGACCTTCACCGTTTAGCGTTGTACGACCAGCAGTAGCACCTAGTAGGAAACCACGAGCTTGTTGGTCACCAGCCATCCACGCCATGTCGCCAACACGTTGGAAACCGAACATAGAGTAGTAGATGTAGAACGGGATCATTGGCAGATCGTTTGTGCTGTAAGAAGTAGCAGCAGCAACCCAAGATGCCATTGAGCCTAGCTCGTTGATACCTTCTTGTAGTACCTGACCAGATGTCGCTTCTTTGTAGTAAGAAACAATGCCTTTATCTTCTGGTGTGTATTCCTGACCGTGCGGGTTGTAGATACCGATCTGACGGAATAGACCTTCCATACCGAACGTACGTGCTTCATCACAGATGATAGGAACGATGTTCTTACCAATGTTCTTGTTCTTAAGCAGGATGTTAAGAGTACGAACGTAAGCCATAGTTGTAGAGATATCACGCTTTTGCTCGCTTAGTAGCGGCGCGAACTCTTCTAGCTCAGGTACTTTGAATTCTTGAGTGAACTTAGGTAGACGCTGTGGCGTGTAACCTTTTAGTTCTTTACGACGAGCGTGTAGGTAATCGTATTCCGCAGAACCTTCTTCAAGTTTCAGGTACGGAAGCTCTTTAACCGCTTCGTCAGTTAGGATGTCTTGAAGACCTAGGCGATCACGTAGATGTAGTACGTGAGTCATGTCCATCTTCTTAACTTGGTGCGCGATGTTCTTACCTTCAGCCGCTTCACCCATGCCGTAACCTTTAACAGTCTTAGCTAGGATTACTGTTGGACGACCTTTAGTTTCTGCCGCGTTTTTGTATGCTGCGTACAGCTTAGAAGACTCGTGACCACCACGCTTAAGTGCGAAGATTTCGTCATCAGTCATATCTGCAACTAGTGCAGCTGTCTCTGGGTACTTACCAAAGAAGTGTTCACGTACGTAAGCACCGTCTTTAGATTTAAATGTTTGGTAGTCACCATCTACAGTTTCGTTCATTAGCTGTAGAAGCTTGCCAGACGTATCTTTAGCAAGTAGTGCATCCCAGTTGCTACCCCAGATAACTTTAACAACATTCCAGCCAGCACCTTTGAATAGGCCTTCTAGCTCTTGGATGATGCTACCGTTACCCATTACAGGGCCATCTAAACGCTGTAGGTTACAGTTAACTAGGAAACATAGGTTGTCTAGCTTCTCACGCGCAGCGAAAGATAGTGAACCACGTGATTCTGGCTCATCCATCTCACCGTCACCTAGGAACGCATATACACGCTGAGCCGAAGTATCTTTCATACCACGACCGTCTAGGTACTTAAGGAAACGCGCTTGGTAGATCGCAGAAATAGGACCTAGACCCATAGAAACTGTAGGGAACTGCCAGAACTCAGGCATCAGTTTAGGGTGCGGGTATGATGGGATACCTTTACCGTCTACTTCTTGACGGAAGTTATCTAGCTGCTCTTCAGTTAGACGACCTTCAACGAATGCACGAGAGTAGATACCTGGTGAGATGTGACCTTGGTAGTATACTAGATCGCCACCGTCCGTCTCGTTTGGAGCGCGGAAGAAGTGGTTGAAACATACTTCGTAGAATGCAGCAGAAGACTGGAAAGACGCCATGTGGCCGCCTAGCTCTAAGTCTTTCTTAGATGCACGTAGAACGATCATGATTGCGTTCCAACGGATGATGGAACGAATACGGCGCTCAAGAGTTGTGTCACCTGGGTAAGCTGGTTCTTGATCTGCAGGAATCGTGTTGATGTAGTTCGTTGTGATACCTGTTGGCATATCAACACCGTCTAGACGTGCTTTGTCTAGAACTTGCTCTAGTAGGAACTGAGCACGTTCTACACCTTCTTCACGTACAACTGACTCAAGTGCTTGTAGCCATTCTTGAGTTTCCAGTGCATCTACGTCATGCTTCATATCAGACATGGCGATCTATCCTTCTATTGGTTGGATCTACTTATTTAAAGTAACCGTTTCTTGTTTTAAGAATCGTTACCTTGCTGAATTCGACGCAAAGAACGCTCTCTGCGAGACTCTTCACGAGTCAAATCCAACAATGTTTCTTCAATATAAGCTAAGTGTGAGTGAGACATTTCACGCGCCTTTTCAGGCTGACCAGAAACAATCGCATCCACGATATTAGCTCGGTGTTTACTTACTTTTTCGACCACTTCATCGCGGCGATGTAAGAGCTTTAAATTCTGCAAGACATTCTGCTCTAGCAAAGGCGCAAGGCTGCGAACAATGTGCAGAAGTACCACGTTATGGGCAGCTTCAGTTAAAGCGATCAAAAACTGCATTACCGCAGCTGATTCTGCTTCGACATTCTTCTTAGTTTGCTCTTCACTGATGTTTTTCAGGCAAGCCTGAATACGAGCGAAGTCTTCCTCGGTACCACGAACTGCTGCAAAGTAAGCGGCTATACCTTCCATCGCATGACGCGTTTCCAGTAAATCCAGCTGAGTTTCGGAGTGGCTAGACAATAAATTTAGCAGAGGATCTGAAAAGCTGGTCCAGATGTTCTCGCTAACAAAAGTGCCACCACCCTGACGGCGAGTAAGAAGACGTTTAGCTTCTAAACGTTGTATCGCTTCTCGGATTGAAGGACGGGAAACATCAAACTGTTTTGCCAGTTCGCGCTCTGGAGGCAGCTGCTGCCCCGGAGACAATGTTCCTTCCACAATCAGCCTTTCTAACTCTTGTTCAATCACATCAGAAAGTTTTGGCTGACGAATCCTTTGATAAGCCATAGTTGTTTTTCTTCTACTCTTTGCAGTCAATTGGTAATACCAATTTTAAGTTGGCGAGAAAATTAACATAATTAAAACGCAAGTTCCAGACAAAAATTGACCCAAATCATAGAACGAGCCATGTACCAACACTTTGATAACAATAGCTGATTAAAACAGCAATCAAATTGGTCTGACCAATTACAAAATATAAACAGATGGGAATAAACCGTGCTAGGTATCACAGTTTAATTGGTAAGTTTTAAAGGAATATGAACAGAATATGTCGTGAAAAGATGGGAAATGAGGAGTTTGGAGAGCTGGAGAACTAGAGAACTAGAGAACTAGAGAACTAGAGAACTAGAGAACTAGAGAACTAGAGAACTAGAGAACTAGAGAACTAGAGAACTAGAGAACTGGCAGATGATTTCTTCTAAGAAGTGAATACTGTCAACATATTTTCATCAAAGGCTTCATCATCACTCTGCCGTTACCTACCTCCAGCAGGGCGAAGCCCGATCCAATTATCTAGCAGCGAGGCGCTCTAGTTTTCCATAGGCACTACTTCGCCTCTAAATGATCAATCATCAACTGCAACGATTGATTGCCGCGGAACTCATTAATGTCGAGCTTATAGGCTAAACGCACCGTTTTCACTGAAGCATCAGGCCAGCGGCGCAGATCAACGTTGAATGCAATACCATCAATCATGATATTGGTTGGATGGCCTTTGTGTAGGGGTTCTAGCATAAGTTTCAGGTGCTTCTCGCCAACCAGTTTCTGATGAAGCACTTTAAATTCACCGTCAAACAGTGGTTCTGGGAAAGCTTGCCCCCAAGGTCCACCAGCACGAAGCATCTCGGCGACATGCATAGAGAACTCTTCTGGCTTGAGTTCGCCATCAGACAAAATAACACCTTTCAGTGCCGCTTCATCTAAGTCTTGCTTTACTGCCTCATCAAACAGTTTAGAGAAGCGTTCAAAATCTCTCTCCAAAATGGTTAGACCCGCTGCCATCGCGTGCCCACCGAACTTGAGTATCAAACCTGGGTTTTGCGTATCGATGCGATCTAAGGTGTCACGCATATGAAGACCCGGTATCGAGCGGCATGAACCTTTAATCGAGCCTTCACCACCATCTGCAAAAGCAATCACAGGACGGTGAAACTTCTCTTTAATGCGTGAGGCTAAAATACCAATCACGCCCTGATGCCAATCACGCTGAAAAAGTACTAGGCCATGAGGCATATCTTGATCGCCGAACTGCAGACGTTCACAAAAAGCCATCGCTTCTTGCTTCATTCCCTCTTCAATTTCTTTGCGAGTTTGGTTCAAACCATCTAACTCGCTCGCCATTCGACGTGCGGCATGAATGTTGTTTGCCATTAACAGCTCAACACCAAACGACATATCATCTAATCGACCCGCAGCATTGATACGTGGCCCTAACGCGAAACCAAAATCAGAAGCCACTAAACGACGTGAATCTCGCTTTGCCACTTCAATCAGAGCTTGAATGCCCGGACGCGCTTTACCCGCTCTAATTCGCTGTAAACCTTGATGAACCAAAATACGATTGTTTTCATCTAGAGGTACAACATCGGCAACCGTACCGAGTGCCACTAAGTCAATCAACTCCATTAACTTAGGTTCTGCCATCCCTTGCTCGGCAAACCAGCCGGTTTTACGCATATGAACGCAAAGCGCCATCATCAAGTAAAAGGCAACGCCAACGCCAGCTAAAGCCTTGGAGGGAAACGCGCACTCTTGCAGGTTGGGATTGACCATGGCATCAACATTCGGCAGCTCATGACCAGGTAAGTGGTGATCAGTCACCAATACCTTCAAGCCCTGCTCTTTCGCATAGCGCACACCATCAATCGAAGAGACCCCATTGTCGACGGTCATAATCACTTCAGCGCCAATCTCAATCGCTTGGTCAACAACCTCAGGACTTAGGCCATAGCCATCTTCAAAACGATTTGGGACTAGGTAGTCGACATTACTCGAACCTAACATCCTAAGCGCCAATACAGACAAAGCCGAACTTGTCGCCCCATCTGCATCAAAATCACCCACCACGATTATCCGCTTGTTGTGCTGAATAGACTCAAATAACAGCTCAACCGCCGCTTCAATGCCATGCAGTTTTTGATAGGAGTGCAACGCACGCGCTGTAGTATCTAGTTGTTGCTGCGATGTGATGCCTCGACTGGCGTAGATACGTTTAAGTAAAGGCGCAATGGTATCTGGCAGAGAGGATAAATCAGGTTCAGGGCGACGTTGGATTTCAATCATGGCAATAGATCGGGTGATGATAAGTTAAGTGGGACAATCATAGCAGTAACCAAACTAAACTGAGGATATTTAGTTTGGTTACTTGATTCGTTTAAATTACGACTTTGGAGTTTGTTGCAGGCGTTGCAACATCTGTTCTGGTGGCAAGTAACCACCGACCATCTCACCATTAGGTAAGAAGATTGCTGGCGTACCACTGATTCCTAGTTCACGACCTAGCGCATAGTGATCCTGAATAATCTGCTGATACTTAGCAAAGTCTTCACTCTTTTCTGGGAACTCACGCTTTACCTTACCGTTGTGCATCGCGGATTGTGGATCTTCAGCACCCCAAATCGATGCCATTTGATCAGCTACTGAGCCTGTCGCCCCCTGACGAGGATAAGCAAGATAACGAATAGTAATCCCTAGGTCATTGTAGTCTTTCATCTGACTATGAAGTCGAACACAGTAGCCACATGTAATATCAGTGAACACAGAGATCACGTACTTCTCATCTTTAGCTTTAAACTCAATCATGCTGTCTTTAAAGGCTTCAATTTTCGCCGCATTGATTGGCGCTTGGCGTTTTGCTAGCACATCTTCGTACTTGCCATTAGAGTCCAACTTGTACAAGGTACCCGTGATAAAGTAATCGCCAGTTGGTGATGAGAACAGGATTCCACCGCTGGTTTGTATTTCAACTAAGCCATCAATATCAGCAGGAACAACGTCCTTCACTTCCAATCCTAGCTTGGCAAAATGTTCTTCTAGCTGCGCTTTATCAAATTTCACATCACCTGCAGATACGGTTTGTGTAGCAAGTAGAAATGGCAATGTAAGTAGAGTCATTCGGCGTAATACGCTCATTCAATTCACCTTAAATCGATTTAGTTGTAACCCTGAGCGATTAAGCCCTTGGGTGATGCTCACTGTGTAGCTGTTTCAATCGTTCAGTTGCTACATGAGTATAAATTTGTGTTGTAGACAAGTCACTATGCCCCAAAAGCATCTGTACTACACGTAAGTCTGCGCCGTAGTTCAACAAATGGGTCGCAAAAGCGTGTCTTAGCACGTGAGGAGAAAGTAGTTCGGTATCAATTCCAGCTATCACCGCGTAGTGCTTTATACGATGCCAAAACGTCTGGCGAGTCATTTGTCGCGCGCGTTTACTTGGAAACACCACATCAGAGGTTGTCTCTCCAAGTAATTCAGACCTGCCTTGGTGGATAAAAGTTTCAATCCATTCAACGGCATTTTCTCCCATCGGCACCAAACGCTCTTTACCACCTTTACCCGTGACCCGAACAACGCCTTGACGCAAGCTGACGTTTTCCATTGTCAGACTGACTAGCTCTGTGACACGCAACCCGGTCGCATAAAGCAATTCAAGCATGGCTTTATCACGCAGCTCCATCGGATCATTCGGATCTGGCGCATCAAGTAGCGCATCCACTTGTTCTTCAGTCAGATCTTTAGGCAGGCGTTTGGGTAGTTTTGGGCTTACCAGTAGTGCACTCGGATCATCACTGCGTACTTTCTCACGATGCAAATACTGAAACAGACGTCGAATTGCGGACAACATTCTTGCTCGTGAAGTTTGCTTATACCCTTCATCGACCAACCACGTCTGGTAGTCTTGCAGCCCAGACAAACTGATAAAGTCGAGACGATAATTATTGGCTGTCATCCACTGGATTAGCTTTGAGAGATCATTTCGGTATGAGGCAAGGGTGTTTTCAGATAAGCCCCGCTCCATCCACATCGCATCTAAAAACTGTTCCACTAGCCCTTGGTCAGGCGACATTTGTTGTGACACGGCAAACCTCAAAAATTTTTTCTGCGCTCAAATGTAAGTGCCACAAAACAATAAAGCTATAAAAATTGCTAGTGAAAGTGGATATTCGCTGCAAAGCTCGCCATTTTGTGGTTAGAATTCACCATCAATTCTCAAAATATAAAACAATGCTATGAAAATCGGTCTATTTTACGGCTCAACGACTTGTTACACCGAAATGGCGGCAGAGAAAATCCGCGCTATCATTGGTGAAGACCTTGTTGATATTCACAACGTTAAAGAGTCACCACTCTCTTTGATGGAAGATTATGATTTTCTGATTATCGGCATTTCGACTTGGGATTTTGGTGAGATCCAAGAAGACTGGAATGAGTTATGGGATCAAATCGATGGCGTATCGCTAAATGGCAAAACCGTCGCACTATTCGGCTTAGGCGATCAAGAAGGCTATGGCGAGTGGTACCTGGATGCAATGGGACTCTTGCACCACGAGCTGAAAAAGACCGGAGCTAACTTTGTTGGCTACTGGCCTAACGACGAGAACTACGAGTTTGAAGCCTCAAAAGCTCTAACCGAAGATGGCAGTCAATTTGTCGGCTTAGCACTTGATGAAGATTCCCAATACGAACTGAGCGATGAACGTATCGCCACTTGGGTCGAGCAGATTCTGGTTGAGTATCAAGAGACGCTTTAAAGCTGGAGAGCTGGAGAGCTGGAGAGCTGGAGAGCTGGAGAGCTGGAGAGCTGGAGAGCTGGAGAGCTGGAGAGCTGATTGATTATCTTCCTTTAGGAACAAATTCCGTCAACACCTTCAAGATCAATAGTCCTATTACTTGGCAACCAGCCCCCACCGCCAGAAAGGCGAAGCCTGATCCAGTTTTCCAGTAGCGAAGCGTTCTAGTTCTCCATAGGGCGCAGCCCGCCCCTAAACCTACCCCAATCAAACACCAAACCTGGGTCGGTTTTGCGCAGTGGTGCAATGTATTGGTGGCCAGTAATGCGCGGTAAGGTGATTTTCGGGTAGCTGACTTGAATCTGCCTGGTGAGCTCCGTTAACGCTTGGTATTGCTCATCTGTGTAGGCAACAAAGTCACTGCCCTCTAACTCAATGCCGATAGAGTAGTCATTGCACTTATCTCGCCCAGCAAAGCTCGAAACACCTGCGTGCCATGCTCTGGCAGTAAACGGTACAAACTGAACCACCTCTCCATCACGCCTGATCAGACAGTGAGCCGAAACCCCCATATTATGGATCACTTCAAAGAACGGATGTTCATTCGGGTCTAGTTGCCCAGTAAAAAACTGTTCAATATACTGACCACCAAACTGACCCGGCGGTAAGCTGATGTTATGCACAACCAAAAGAGAAATGTCTGTAGCGTCTGTTCTGTGGTCAAAAAAAGGTGAAGGTACATGTCTAGCTTTGTCGTACCAACCATTTTCATCGATCATAAGCGGCTCATTATCTTGATTAACTCTCTGATTTTATCCCTTTGGCGATGAAATGCGAGATTAATGGCTGAATTTCACACTCAGTCAGCGTATCATGCCCACCTCTTGTCCAACTGCGTATTAGATTTGCGATGAAAAACACACACAATAGCCAAGAACGTCTCGAATATTTGAAACAGCAACTTCCTTTAGAGATCTCCCGCGCAGTCGCGGATACCATCAAGGAAGATCTGGGTGGTACTCTAGACCCTGCCGCAGATATTACCGCAAGTCTAATCCCTGCAGATGCACGCAACGAGGCAACCATTATCACTCGAGAACATGGTGTTTTTTGTGGTAAAGCTTGGGCTGACGAAGTATTTAAACAGCTAGGCGGCGAAGTACAGGTTGAGTGGAATGTAGAAGATGGCGATAAAGTAGCGCCTAACCAAGTACTGTGTACTCTTTCAGGCCCTTCTCGTGCTCTTCTTACTGGTGAGCGCAATGCGATGAACTTTATCCAGACTCTTTCTGGTTGTGCAACGACCGTGGCTGAATATGCTGAGAAAATTGAAGGCACTGGTTGTCGCCTACTTGATACCCGCAAAACTATTCCTGGTCTACGTAGTGCATTAAAGTACGCTGTTGCCTGTGGCGGTGGCTTTAACCATCGTATCGGTGTGTTTGACGCTTACCTAATCAAAGAGAACCACATTATTGCTAACGGTGGTATTTCTCAAACCATTAAAACGGCAAAAGAGCTCAATCCAGGCAAACCGGTTGAAGTCGAAACAGAGAGCCTTGAAGAGCTGCAAGAAGCGATTGAAGCAGGTGCCGATATCATTATGCTCGATAACTTCACTACCGATATGATGCGTGAAGCAGTAAAAATTAACGCAGGCCGCGCTGCACTAGAAAACTCAGGTAATGTGACGCTAGAGACTATCCGCGAATACGCTGAGACTGGCGTTGACTATATCTCGGTTGGCGCACTGACTAAACACCTAAAGGCGATGGATTTATCCATGCGCTTTAAGTAACTATCAGCTGAAGAACAGACGCATTATCAAAGAAAAATAGAGGCTCCAAGCCTCTATTTTTGTATTTACCTCCCAGCTAACCTACCGCAGCTCTTGTCCTAGCTCTGATCAAATTGTACTTGATATGAAACTAAGGACTATTTTTCCCTAACTTACTCGGAAACAACCTGTACCAACATTTCTGCTTAGCACCCCATTCAATACTCTCTCCGGACAATTCGTCTTTTATCTATGGAGAGAAATATGCAAAGCTTACAAAGCCGTAAAACCAAAGGCTTTACCTTAATTGAGTTGATGATTGTGGTTGCCGTTATTGGCGTTCTAGCAGCAATTGCGGTGCCTCAATATCAAACATATGTAGCGAAAAGCGAGGCATCCTCAGCATTAGCCTCAATAACCGGACACCGTGCCAATGTCGAAACGTATGTTCTGACAGAAGGGAGCTTTCCTGCGAACTCATCTGCCTTGGCAATACCTTCCTCACCTCTTGGCATCATTAGCTATGACAATGTTTCTTCAGCGGCGGGAGATATTCTCTTCACTTTCAGCTCTTCAGGCGTTAGTCCTGATGTTGTTAGTAAAAAAGTCTCTCTAAAGCGTGATGGAAACGGGGCTTGGACTTGCCAGTCTGACGTAGACAGCGACCTAAAGCCAAAAGGCTGTTCTTAACCAATATGCTAACCAACCTACCCTCTATTTTACGCCATGCTGAGCTTCTTGATCCTGCTCAAGAAGCTCAGTTAGTTGAACTGGTTAACGATACAAGCCTTACCGTGGCCGAAGTCATAATAGAGCAAGGTTGGCTCACCCAAGCAGAGCTAGTCTCACAACTCTCGCGAATTTTTGCCTTACCCATCATCGACTTTGCTAATTACGACTATCAAGCGGTATGCCACAGTTTAGGCCTGCGCGAACTGATCACCCGCTCCCGAGCTGTACCTATTAGGCAGAGTGAACACCAACTGCTTATCGCCGTTACCGACCCGACCAATATCGCAATCGAAGAAGAGTTTCGCTTTGCGACCGGAAAGCAGATTGAGTTAGTTTTAGCTGACGTAAAGCAACTCAATGGCGCGTTACGTCGCTTGTATGGCAGCGCTATCTGTGGTGAAGAAGCGAGTCATGCAAAAGAGCTGAGCGAACAAGAGCTCGTCAGCTTAGTCGAGATCTCTAATGATGAGATGAACCCAGTCGAAGACCTGAGTAGTGATAACTCCCCAGTCAGTCGGTATATCAATCAAATCTTATTGGATGCGGTCAGGAAAAAGGCATCTGATATTCACTTTGAACCCTATGAAGCCTCTTATCGTGTGCGCTTTCGCTGTGATGGAATTTTGATTGAGACTCAACAACCTAGCCATACATTAAGCCGTCGGTTATCCGCAAGACTAAAGATCATCGCCAAACTCGATATTGCCGAGCGCCGCTTACCTCAAGATGGGCGCATCAAGCTTCAACTCAGTGCAAGTACCGCTGTTGATATTCGAATTTCAACCTTACCAACCCTGTGGGGCGAGAAGATCGTGCTACGCCTTCTCGATAGCAGCAGTGCCGAGTTAGACATTCAATCACTAGGGTACAACCAACACCAACAAGCTTTGTATCAAAAATTACTGAGTAAACCCCAAGGCATGATTTTGATGACAGGACCAACGGGCAGCGGTAAGACAGTCTCTCTTTATGCGGGGTTAAACATGCTCAATACCCCACAAGTGAACATTGCAACCGCAGAAGACCCGGTGGAAATTAATTTACCGGGCGTTAACCAAGTTCAAATCAACCCCAGAATTGGACTAGACTTCGTCCAAGCGTTGCGCGCCTTTTTACGCCAAGACCCGGATATTGTCATGGTCGGTGAGATACGCGACCTTGAAACGGCTGAAATCGCAGTCAAAGCGGCACAAACCGGTCACCTAGTGCTATCCACATTGCATACAAACTCGGCTGCCGAAAGCATCGTTCGCTTGCAACATATGGGCATCTCCCCATTTAATCTATCTTCATCACTGAGCTTAATCATTGCCCAACGTTTGGCACGAAAGCTGTGTAACCATTGCAAGCAGCAGCAAACCTTGCCCGAAGCGCACTGCCAACAACTGGAGTTAGCAAACAACACCGTGGTTTTTGCTGCTAGTGAGCAAGGGTGCAGTGAATGCAATCAAGGCTACTTTGGGCGAACCGGAATCTATGAAGTGATGCAGATAGACGACAAGTTAGTGCAAGTCATCAATCAAAAGGCGGATGCTAAAGCCATCGAAAAGATCGCGATAAAGCAAGGAATGCAGACGCTTAAAGAGTCTGGAACGGAGAAACTGCTCGCAGGAGTCACCAGTTACCAAGAGTTGCAACGTGTTCTTTACTTGTAGGTGATCTGAAATGAAAGCAACATCTCATCAACTCAAACACTATCGCTGGAAGGGGGTTAACCAGCGAGGAAAGCTCGTCTCTGGCTCTACGCTCGCCTTAAGTGACAACGAAGTAAAAGATAAGCTGAGTGAGCAATCGATCCGTGTTAAATCTCTAAGAAGAAAGTCACTGTCTCTCGTCACTCGCCTAACGCAAAGAGTCAAAAAGAAAGACATCACTTTGCTTACTAGACAATTGAGCACCATGCTTGCGACCGGAGTGCCACTTCTTCAAGTATTGAAGCTTATTACTCTTAACCACCCCAAAGCGGAGATGAGATCGATCTTAAGCTACATCAGCAAAGAGGTAGAATCGGGAAACCCGTTATCAAGGAGTCTCGGAGCTGCTAGCCCGCTATTCGATAGCCTTT
Organism: Vibrio tubiashii ATCC 19109; assembly: GCF_000772105.1. Classification (NCBI taxonomy): domain Bacteria; kingdom Pseudomonadati; phylum Pseudomonadota; class Gammaproteobacteria; order Vibrionales; family Vibrionaceae; genus Vibrio; species Vibrio tubiashii. Next base: position 437,855 of record NZ_CP009354.1, on the reverse strand, counting down.
ATACCGACCTCGTTGCCACTGGAGAGCAATCTGGCAACTTAGCGGAAGTACTCCAACGTATTGCTGACTATCGGGAAAAATCGCAGCGACTCAACGCTAAAGTCACCAAAGCGCTCATCTATCCCACTATGGTGATGATCACGGCTTTCGCAGTTACGTATCTAATGCTAACGATGGTGATACCTCAATTTGAAGCGATGTTTGCAGGCTTTGGTGCTGAGCTACCTTGGCTTACCCAACAAGTGTTAGACTTATCCGCTTGGCTACAAACCTATTCGGGACCTAGCTTAATTGGATTAATACTGTTCTTAGGGGTCATTAAGCTCTGTTTAACAAAATCATACCGACTTCAATTACTATTTAATCGTGCCCTACTCAAGATCCCGCTTCTCGGCAACATTTTGACTAAAGCGGCAATTGCTAAATTTAGCCGAACACTTGCCACTAGCTTTAACGCCGGAATCCCAATTCTAGAAGGTATAAGAGCCTCCGCTAAAACGGTTCGTAACCAGCATTATCATCAAACAATCAAAACGGCTATGCTTGATGTCACTGCAGGTATGCCGCTGTATCTTTCACTGCGCAACTCTGACTGTTTTCCCGAAATGGTTTTGCAGATGATAATGATAGGTGAAGAGTCAGGACGACTCGGGGAAATGCTACACAAAATTGCCGATGTGTATGAGTTTGAGATCGATAACACGGTTGATAACCTTGGTAAGATCATAGAGCCCGCGATTATCATCTTTCTAGGTATTGTTGTCGGTGGTCTGATTGTCGCAATGTATTTACCTATCTTTAATTTGATGAGTGTCTTAGGATAAGATACAAGGCTTATCTAATTGAACTGAATGCTTTTACTTAAAGAGCTGCACCTACTTTATGGACGTTTTTGACTATTACCCTTGGCTTTTTCCTACACTAGCAACATTGTTTGGTCTTATCGTAGGCAGCTTTTTAAACGTGGTTATTCATCGCCTGCCGATCATCATGGAACGTGAATGGCGAGCCGAATGTGCGGAAAGCTTTCCTGAATACCAAATATCGCCCCCAGAAGGGACTTACAACCTCAGCGTTCCAAATTCAACTTGCCCCAAATGTGATACCCCAATTCGCATGATTGACAACATTCCTGTTGTTAGTTGGCTGATACTGAAAGGGAAATGTCGTCAATGCGATAATAAAATAAGCATGCGCTACCCTCTGATTGAGATCTTATCAGCAGGTCTATGCTTTGTTATCGCTAATCAGTTTGCATTGAACTACTTCTCGATTGCCTTGCTGTTTTTCACCTTTACTCTTATCGCGGCAACCTTTATTGATCTCGACACCATGCTGCTGCCAGATCAACTCACTCTTCCTCTAACCTGGGCGGGAATTGCGCTCGCACTGTTTGGGATTAGCCCAGTATCTCTACAAGACGCGGTGATCGGTGCAATGGCTGGCTATCTTGCTTTATGGTCAGTTTACTGGCTGTTTAAGCTAGCCACAGGCAAAGAAGGAATGGGTTACGGAGACTTTAAACTGCTTGCCGCCTTGGGCGCTTGGCTTGGTTGGCAATATTTGCCGATGATAATTTTGCTCTCTTCTTTAGTTGGCTTAGTTTTTGGCCTCATTCAGCTCAAATTGAAAAGCCAAGGAATCGACAAAGCCTTCCCCTTCGGTCCTTATTTAGCTATTGCAGGTTGGTTGAGCATGATGTGGGGAAATAACATTCTCAATTGGTATTTAAGTAACTTTTTAGGAATCTAACATGGCACTAGTTATTGGTGTGACTGGTGGCATAGCCAGTGGTAAAACAACGGTTGCAGACCTATTCCATCAAGAGTTTGGTATTGAGATTGTGGATGCTGACATTGTTGCTAGGCAAGTGGTTGAGCCCAAAAGCCAAGGCTTAAAGGCCATTGCGCAACACTTTGGTCAAAGCGTTATTCAACAAGATGGAACATTAGATCGTGCAACACTAAGAGAAATCATCTTTAGCGATCCGAGCCAAAAGGAATGGCTGAACAATCTACTCCATCCTATGATTAGAACCAAAATGCTCTCTGAGCTTGCCAAAGTACAATCGGAGTATGCCTTACTGGTCATCCCTCTAATGGTGGAGAACAACCTACAGGCACTCGCAGATAAGGTGCTAGTGGTTGATGTTGAAGAACAAACGCAAATTCAGCGCACCGTTGAGCGAGACCAAGTTGATGCCGTTCAAGCGAAAGCTATTCTCTCTTCTCAAGCAACGCGAGAGCAGAGATTGGCCATAGCGGATTATGTGATTAAAAATAATACAGAAAACCAAAAACTTTTGCCTCAAATCACAGAATTACATAAAAAGTTCCTAGAAATCAGTAGGGAAAATCGGTGAGAATAAAGGTTGAAGAATACAGAGCCGCATATTGATGACCACGCATTATTTTGAACATCCACTGAACGAGAAAACTCGAATTTACCTCCGGGTTGAAGCCTTGCTGAATCAACTGGATGTAGCGGCTCAGTTTAGTGATGATATGCAGCACCTGATTTTCTATCGTTCTTTGTTTGATCTGCTTGAGATCTTCGAGCAAATTCAACTTAAGAGTGAGCTAGCCAAAGATATCGAAAAGCAAAGATTAACATACCGCTCTTGGCTCAATGTCGAGGGCGTTGACCAAGATATGCTGCAAAATATCTTAAATGAAGTCGACGCGGTACACAGTGACCTAATGGGTGCAGAACGTTTTGGGCAAAGTCTTAAGGAAGACCGCTTCCTAAGTGCAATTAGGCAACGTTTCAATCTCCCTGGTGGTTCGTGTTGCTTTGACCTACCAGCACTTCATCACTGGCTACACCTACCACTTGAAAACAAAAAAGCCGATGCATCTCAGTGGCTTTCAACCCTAAGACCTCTCGCTGAAGCCCTCAAGCTTTGGCTTAAACTCACGCGAGAAACGGGTCACTTCCGCGCCATTCAGGCCAATTCTGGCTTCTACCAAAGTGACGCCGATGAAGCCAATATTCTCCGCTTAGAAATCCCGATGCACTTTGGCGTCTACCCTATGATTTCAGGGCATAAGAACCGCTTCGCGATAAAGTTCATTGAGTTTGAATCAGGTCAAGCATCGGTTGCTAACGTTGAGTTCAAACTCGCTGTGTGTAGCTAACAACAGATTCCGTATTCAAGCTATACTAAGCCCACACCTTTGTTTAAGTTCAGAGAAACACCATGTCTAAGATTACCGTCGTTCCTTGCCCTCAATGCGGCCAAGATGTTACATGGGGCGAGCAGAGCCCTTTCCGCCCGTTTTGCAGTAAGCAGTGTCAGATGATTGATTTCGGCGAGTGGGCTGACGAAGAGAACACTATCCCCGGCGCACCAGATATGTCTGACGCTGACAGTTGGTCGGAAGATCAGTACTGAAAGTACGGAACGCTTAGCGCCGAGATTAAAGAGAAGCTGATGTGATTAGAGCATCGGCTTTTTTTGTTTTTTTGGAGAGCTGGAGAGCTGGAGAGCTGGAGAGCTGGAGAGCTGGAGAGCTGGAGAAGTTTTGGAAGGTTGATATTTAGTATCAACTCTTTTATGTCAAAAAGTTAGCATGTCATCCTCAAGAACGAGGCACGAGTGAGTTGGGGATCTCTTCATACTAGTCGATGACTTATGGAGATTCCCTACTCCTTCCTCCGTCAGTCTAGGGAATGACGGAATTTCCACTTCGCAGGGCGGATCTAACTTTCCAGAAGCGAAGCGCTCCATAGGACGAAGTCCGTTCTCGAATCTCGCAGGACGAAGTCCGCTCCAAACAAAAAAGCGGAGACCAATTGGTCTCCGCTAATACTATGAGAACGCTAGTTATAGCATTACTTCTTAGCAAGTTTCTCTTTAATACGAGCAGACTTACCAGAACGCTCACGTAGGTAGTACAACTTGGCACGACGTACTGCACCACGGCGTTTAACTTCGATGCTATCAACCATTGGAGAGTGAGTTTGGAACGTACGCTCTACGCCTTCACCGTTAGAAATCTTACGTACAGTGAATGCAGAGTGTAGACCACGGTTACGGATTGCGATTACAACGCCTTCGAAAGCCTGTAGACGCTCACGGTCACCTTCTTTTACCTTAACTTGAACAACAACTGTGTCACCAGGTGCGAAGTTAGGTAGGTCTTTTTTCATTTGCTCTTCTTCAAGAGCCTTGATGATGTTACTCATTTTCAATATTCCTAGAATAAACTGATACTAAATTTAATAGGTTACTTAGCTCGGGTCTCTTTAATGAACTCGGCCAGTAATTGTTCCTGTTCGTCAGTCAGAGCTAGGTTTTCCAGGAGCTCTGGTCTTCTTAGCCAAGTACGGCCTAACGACTGCTTTAGTCGCCAGCGACGAATGTCCTTATGGTTACCAGACTTGAGTACCGCAGGTACTTCTTTATCGTCTAACACCTCAGGGCGCGTATAGTGAGGGCAATCTAGCAAGCCATTAGCAAAAGAGTCTTCTTCTGCTGACGCGAAATCTCCTAGTACACCCGGAACAAACCGAGACACTGAATCAATCAACGTCATGGCTGGTATTTCACCACCCGTCATCACAAAATCCCCAATTGACCATTCTTCGTCAACTTCAGATTGGATGATACGCTCATCTACCCCTTCGTAACGGCCACAAATAAGAAGCAAGTTCTCGTTTGTTGCCAGTTCCTCTACCCCTTGTTGGTCAAGTTTTCGACCTTGAGGAGAAAGGTAGATGACTTTCGTCTTACCCGGTGACGCTTGTTTGGCTGCGTGGATAGCATCGCGCAAAGGCTGAACCATCATAAGCATGCCAGGGCCGCCACCGTAAGGTCTATCATCAACAGTGCGATGTTTGTCGTGCGTGAAATCACGAGGATTCCAAGTCTCAATCGACAAAAGACCTTTTTTAACCGCTTGACCTGTTACTCCAAAATCAGTAACAGAACGGAACATTTCAGGAAATAGGCTAATTACGCCAACCCACATGTTTATCTCGCTCTGGTAATTTGGAGTTTAGAATCCAGGATCCCAGTCAACTTCGATCCGTTGAGCTTCACGATCAATGTTTTTGATCACTTGCTCTTCAAGGAACGGAATTAATCGTTCCTTTTGTCCGAAAGCATCTTTTAGATTTGCTTTAATTACGAGAACATCGTTGGAGCCAGTTTCTAGCATGTCGGAAACGACACCTAGATCGTAACCTTTGTCGGTTACTACCTGCATACCAATCAAATCACGCCAATAGAACTCGTCTGATGGCAATTCTGGTAATACCGCAGGGTCAATTGAGATTTCAAAGTTAGTCATGAGCTGCGCTTCTTCGCGCACATCAAGACCTTCCAGCTTTACCACCAAACCTTTGTTATGGCGCTTCCAGCTTTCTACTTTGTACTCGACCCACTTTTCACCTTGCTTAATAAACCAAGGTGCGTAATCAAATATGCTTTCAGTATTGTCTGTGTAGGAAAAAACCTTGAGCCAACCGCGAATGCCATAAGTAGCACCAAACTTGCCTACAACAATCTTGTCATCGCTCATTGTTTCTTTACCTTTCATCGACATAAGCTAATTTCTACTTCTTAAAATAAGAATTAAGCCGCTTTTTGAGCGTCTTTAACTAGCTTAGCTACGCGGTCAGATACAGATGCGCCTTGACCAACCCAGTGGTTAACGCGATCTAGGTCTAGACGTAGACCTTCTTCTTGACCTTGAGCAGTTGGGTTAAAGAAACCAACTTTCTCGATGAAACGGCCAGTTGCTGCATTGCGGCTGTCCGCTACTACGATTTGATAAAATGGACGCTTCTTAGCGCCGTGACGTGCCAAACGAATGGTTACCATGTCGTCCTCTTTGCTTTCTCAAAAATAAAATTAACCCCAGAAACCATTTATCACTAAACAGTTTGGGGCTCGTGCCAAAATAAAGCTCCGGAATTTTACTCTTATTCCGGAGCAATGCAAGGTATTTAGCTACTTTTTCACCAACATAAAACGAGATCTAAGTTTGTGACCGAGCTAACACCTTGAAATTTTTGTTGCTGGGTGAAATTAGCGTCCAAATGGATTGAAGCCACCGCCTCCCATTCCGCCCATACCACCCATCATGCCTTGCATGTTACGCATCATGCCTTTCATGCCACCTTTCTGCATTTTCTTCATCATCTTCTGCATCTGAGTGAACTGTTTAAGCAGGCGGTTAACGTCTTGTACTTGGGTACCAGAGCCTGCGGCAATACGTTTCTTACGCGAGCCTTTAATGAGCTCAGGGCGCTGACGCTCTTTCATCGTCATTGAGTTGATGATCGCTTCCATCTGCTTGAACATCTTATCGTCAACTTTGTCTTTCACGTTGTCCGGTAAATTGCTCATGCCTGGTAGCTTGTCCATCATCCCCATCATGCCGCCCATGTTTTGCATCTGACCAAGCTGTTCACGGAAGTCTTCAAGGTCAAAACCTTTCTTCTCTTTAAACTTCTTAGCCAGCTTCTCTGCTTTATCTTGGTCAACATTACGTTGTAGATCTTCGATAAGCGACAGGACGTCACCCATACCAAGAATACGAGATGCGACACGATCCGGGTGGAAAGGTTCTAGTGCGTCGGTTTTCTCACCAACACCGAGGAATTTGATTGGTTTGCCAGTGATATGACGAACAGACAGCGCTGCACCACCACGTGCATCACCATCTACTTTGGTCAGAACCACACCCGTTAGAGGCAGCGTATCACCGAAAGCTTTGGCTGTGTTCGCCGCATCTTGACCTGTCATCGCATCGACAACAAACAGAGTCTCAACAGGGTTAATCGCAGTATGCAGCTCTTGAATCTCAGCCATCATCTGCTCATCAACCGCTAAACGACCCGCCGTATCGACAAGAAGTACGTCGTAGAATTTCTTCTTCGCGTGGTCGATGGCAGCATTAGCGATATCAATCGGCTTTTGATCAGCTGAAGATGGGAAGAAATCAACACCCACATCTGAAGCCAATGTTTCTAGCTGTTTGATCGCCGCAGGACGGTAAACGTCGGCAGATACAACCAGCACTTTCTTCTTATCGCGCTCTTTTAATAGCTTTGAAAGCTTACCAACAGAAGTCGTTTTACCTGCACCCTGCAGACCAGCCATTAATACAACAGCAGGTGGCTGAGCAGCTAGGTTAAGCGCTTCATTGGACTCACCCATCACCGCTTCAAGCTCAGCTTGAACGATCTTAATGAACTCTTGGCCTGGTGTGAGAGATTTCGAAACCTCTACCCCAACGGCGCTCTCTTTAATACGCTTAATAAATTCACGTACAACCGGAAGAGCAACGTCAGCTTCAAGAAGCGCCATACGCACTTCACGCAACGTCTCTTTAATATTGTCTTCGGTCAGACGACCTTTACCGCTGATGTTTTTCAGCGTTTTGGATAAGCGATCCGTTAAATTCTCAAACATCTTAGTCTCTTTACCCAGACGGTGTGCAAGGAGGCTCGCCCGTCAATATTGGCGAAAAATTACTATGAGTATACCTTAGCCAACCCATGCTTGACACTGCCTAGATAACTTTTGATATCTCAAGTCACGCAAATGAGCGAGATAAGTCATAGCTCAAGCCGTTGATGCAAGGTATAATTTGTTAAAAATTCACCAGCTCTAGAGAATAATGGATAACCTAATCGCCGTTGTTGCAGCCATACTTTATCTATTAGCGATTGCAACCATCGTTCCGGGACTTGTACATCAAACAGGGATCCGCGTAAAAACAGTCTTCGTTAGTGCCATTCTAGCGCTGGCTTTTCATGCGTGGTTGCTAAGCGATCTTATTTTAGGCAGCTCCGGGCAAAACCTCAGTATTCTGAATGTCGCTTCATTAATCGGCTTTATTATCTCTTTAGTCATGAGTGGCGCGATGTTAAAAACTCGCCTCTGGTTCTTACTGCCTGTGGTTTACAGTTTCTCTGCAATGAATCTTGTTGCGGCAGCTTTTTTACCGAGTACTTTTATTACTCATCTAGAACAAGACCCTAAGCTGCTCATTCATATCTCCTTGGCACTGTTCTCTTACTCGACTTTGACCATTGGTGCTTTGTACGCCTTACAGTTGGCATGGCTTGACCATAAACTTAAAACCAAGAAAGCCTTGGCGATCAATCCCAACTTGCCACCTCTACTAATGGTTGAGCGTCAACTATTCAATATCATCTTAATTGGTAATCTACTACTGACAGGGACACTACTGACTGGCTTTATCTTTGTCCAAGATATGTTTGCTCAAGGGAAAGCGCATAAAGGCATCCTTTCGTTTATTGCGTGGGTTGTCTATTCAGTACTGCTTTGGGGACACTACCAGAAAGGGTGGCGCGGCAGGAAGGTTACTTGGTTTGCCGTCGCAGGTGCCACTTTACTGACCCTAGCTTACTTTGGCAGCCGATTTGTACGGGAAATCATTCTTCGCTAGCTAACTAGTATCAACAAAGGTGCATCGAATGCACCTTTCTTTTACAATATTCAGTTCTCTTTTTGAAATTGACTTAACCCAGAAATTAGGTCATAAATTAACCAAACATAACAAGGAAAAGATAAGCTTTGGACGACATATCAACGGGTATCTTATTTGCGCTACTCACGTGTCTTATTGTTATTTCAGGATATTTTTCAGGCTCAGAAACAGGGATGATGTCTCTGAACCGATACCGCCTCAAGCACCTAGCCAACACAGGCCACAAAGGTGCTAAACGTGTTGAAAAGCTGCTCGATCGCCCCGATCGTTTGATAGGCTTGATCCTCATCGGCAACAACCTCGTCAATATTCTTGCTTCTGCAATTGCCACCATTCTAGGTATGCGATTGTTTGGTAACTTAGGTGTCGCCATTGCAACTGGTACGCTCACCTTAGTCATTCTGGTCTTCGCCGAAGTCACCCCAAAAACCCTTGCAGCTCTCTATCCTGAGAGAGTGTCATACGCGAGCAGCGTTGTACTGACCATCCTAATGAAGATTCTTTCTCCGCTGGTTATCTTGGTTAACTTTATCACCAACGGTTTCATCCGCCTTCTCGGAATCAAAGCCGATCATGGTGGTGACGATCATTTAAGCTCTGAAGAATTGCGTACTGTCGTCAATGAAGCGGGGAGCCTGATTCCACGCCGTCACCAAGATATGTTGATCTCCATTCTCGATTTAGAGCATGTAACGGTAAATGACATCATGGTGCCACGTAATGAGATTACCGGTATTGATATTAATGACGACTGGAAATCTATCGTACGCCAGTTGACTCACTCTCCGCATGGCCGCGTTGTCTTATACCGCGATCAAATTGATGAAGTGGTTGGTATGCTGCGTTTGCGCGAGTCATACCGTTTAATGCTAGAGAAGAATGAGTTTACTAAGGAAACCTTGCTCCGTGCTGCCGATGAAGTTTATTTCATTCCGGAAAGTACCCCGCTCAACGTGCAACTACTAAAGTTTCAACGCAACAAAGAGCGAATTGGTTTAATCGTAGATGAGTACGGCGATATTATCGGCCTGATTACTTTAGAAGATATCTTGGAAGAGATCGTCGGTGAGTTTACCACTTCTATTGCACCAAGCTTATCAGATGAAATTACCCCACAAGGTGATGGCAGCTTCCTTATTGAGGGCAGCGCCAATATTCGAGACATCAACAAGGGACTCAAGTGGACACTACCAACTGACGGGCCAAGAACGCTGAACGGATTGATTCTCGAACACTTAGAAGATATCCCGGAAAGCCACCTCAGTGTGCAAGTCTCTGGTCATCCAATGGAGATCGTTGAGCTTGAAGAGAACCGCATCAAGCTAGTCAAAGTATTTCCTGTTCTCAAAACTCAGTAACAAGTACAAAAGCTAGAAGATCAAAAAAGCCTTGGAATTCCAAGGCTTTTTGCTATCAGTTTGAAGATTAATCTTCAGTGACACTAAATAGGTTTTCCATATTTAGTCCCTGCTTGATCAATATCTCTCGTAGGCGACGTAAACCTTCTACCTGTATCTGACGAACACGTTCTCGAGTAAGATTAATCTCGCGACCGACCTCTTCAAGAGTCGATGGCTCGTAGCCAAGTAGGCCAAAGCGACGCGCTAAGACTTCTTTTTGCTTTGGATTAAGCTCATCTAACCAATGGATTAGAGAGTTTTTGATGTCGTCATCTTGAGTTGAGACTTCAGGGTCTGAGTTATTAATATCTGGAATGATATCAAGCAGAGCCTTTTCACCATCACCACCAATGGGTGTATCAACAGAACTGATGCGTTCATTAAGGCGGAGCATTTTACTCACATCATCGACTGGCTTATCTAGCTGAGTCGCTATCTCTTCTGCAGTAGGCTCATGGTCTAGTTTTTGTGAAAGTTCACGAGCGGTACGCAGGTAAATATTGAGCTCTTTGACGACGTGAATAGGTAATCGAATCGTGCGAGTTTGATTCATTAATGCACGTTCAATGGTTTGGCGAATCCACCATGTTGCGTAGGTAGAGAATCTGAAACCACGCTCTGGGTCGAACTTCTCAACCGCACGGATCAATCCTAGATTCCCTTCTTCAATAAGATCAAGAAGCGCTAGGCCACGGTTGCTATATCGACGTGAGATTTTCACTACTAAGCGAAGGTTACTTTCGATCATTCGTTTACGCGCAGCTTCGTCACCTCGCAAGGCACGACGCGCATACAGAACTTCTTCTTCAGCGGTAAGTAGTGGAGAAAAACCAATTTCACCTAAGTAAAGCTGGGTAGCATCAAGACTTTTGGTCGATGCATCAAACTCTTCTTTGGTTTCTTGTGCGGGTTTTGCAGATTCTACGGCTTGAAACGTTTCCGTTGTTTCTTGACCGATTTCGAATTCTTCGACTTTCGTTGCTGTATTGCTGATACTCATAGCGCCTCCCCCTGGCGAGCTAGCAAGACATTACTACGTCTAATGTCGCTATTTTACCTAACAGTAAATTTACGGTAAGTAGCGTTTTGGATTTACTGACTTACCTTGATAGCGAATTTCAAAGTGCAAACGAACGCTGCTTGTTCCTGAGCTGCCCATTGTTGCAATCTTTTGGCCTGCTTTTACACTTTGTCCTTCGTGTACTAGCAACCGATCATTATGTGCATATGCACTGAGGTAATTGTCGTTATGTTTTATAATCACGAGATTACCGTAACCACGTAGCGCATTGCCTGAATAAACGACGGTGCCACCTGCTGTTGATACGATGGATTGACCCCGCTGTCCTGCGATATCAATACCCTTATTCCCTTGATCTCCAGCAGAAAAGTTTTTGATTACTCTCCCTTTTGTTGGCCATAACCACTTGGAAATTTTATTGTTGTTGGTAGCTGATTTGCTAACAGTTTTGTTAACATTTTGTTTACCTGTAGAACCAACATACTCCTTTGATTTCGATTGATCAACCTTCTTTGGTGGATCTTTTTTCGCCGTTTTGTGATCTTTCTTAGCTTGAGTTGAGCTAACCTTTTGATTCGAGTTTTTGCTCGAACTTGACTTATTGCTTGGGGTAGATGGCGTGCTTGCCGCAGCGACAACAGCGCCCGCCCCAGTACCACCGTACGCTGGTGCGGTATAAGCGGGCTGCCATAGCTTTAACTTTTGTCCTGGATAGATGGTATATGGAGCTTTCAAACCATTGTAACTAATGATTTCTTTTACATCCTTGTCTGTGACATAGGCTATAAAATACAGCGTATCGCCTTTTTCAACTTGGTAGTAACTACCTCGATAGCTACCTCTTGATACTGAGCTGTAGTCTTTTTTCAGTCCGGTCACTGGCGCAGGAGTATGCGCCGCGCATCCAATCAATACGCTGCACAAGGCTAATACCAGAAGAAAGTAAGACTGCTGCTTCATCTTTATGCCAGATCACCTGCAACCAAAGGAACAAACCGCACCATCTCTATCACTTCGGAGAGATAATCGTCACCGTTGCGGGTAATCTTCAACAATTGCTGCTCTTCGTTCCCGACAGGAATCACCATAACGCCGCCCTCAGCCAATTGAGCAAGCAATGCCGCAGGTACTGATTCTGCTGCTGCGGTAACAATAATCGCATCGAACGGGGCTTTTGCAGCCCAGCCTTGCCATCCGTCACCATGCTTGGTCGCAACATTGTAGATATCAAGCTGTTTTAGGCGACGCTTTGCCTCCCATTGCAGCGCTTTAATACGCTCAATCGAAAACACATGATCGACTAGTTGGGCTAATACAGCGGTTTGATAGCCAGAGCCTGTGCCCACTTCAAGGACTTTACTCTGCCTCGTTAGACCCAATATCTCAGTCATCTTGGCGACGATATAGGGCTGAGAGATGGTTTGCCCTTGCCCAATCGGCAATGCATTGTTGTCGTATGCTTGATGCATCATCGCTTGAGAGACAAACTGTTCTCTCGGTAAACGATAAATAGCATCGAGCACTTTCTGATCTTGAATGCCACTCGCGACAAGAAAGTCGATTAATCTGTCAGCATGTGGGTTTACCATTCTTATTGTTCCTTTAACCAGTTATCCATACTTGTCAGAGATTCGTGCGCAGTCAGGTCAACTTGCAGTGGTGTTACTGATACGTAGCCTTGCTCAATCGCAAAGAAATCCGTCCCCTCTCCAGCATCTTGCTCTTTACCGGGAGGACCTAACCAATAAATATCATGACCACGAGGATCTTTCTGCTTAATCATTGCTTCAGCGTGATGGCGCGCACCCAGTCGAGTCACCTGAGTTCCTTTGAGCTGAGAAAGCTCAACATCTGGAATATTAACGTTGAGAAGCCTGTTGGTTGGAATAGGTTTGGCTGCATGCTGAGAGACTAACTCGCGCGCAATGGCTGCTGCAGTTGCAAAGTGATGCTTACCCACCAGCGAAAATGCTATCGCTTGTACGCCCAGAAAATGACCTTCCATTGCAGCGGCGACAGTCCCCGAATAAAGCACATCATCACCTAAGTTGGCACCGTGGTTAATTCCGGCCAGTACCAGATCAGGTAAGTCATCTTTCATCAATTCATTGAGCGCAAAGTGGACACAGTCCGTTGGTGTCCCTTGAACTGAAAAAATCTTCGGTGAAATTTCAGTCACACGTAAGGGTTGTTCTAACGTTAATGAATTGGAAGCACCAGAGCGGTTACGGTCAGGCGCAACGATCGTCACCTCTGCCATATCTCTTAACGAATCGGCTAAGGCATGAATCCCTTCAGCATGAACACCATCATCGTTACTAATTAGGATTTTTAGTGGCTTATCATTCATTGATAGTGACGCTCCACTTCGACCTCTTCAATTAGCTCTCGAACAATGACAGTCGCAAAACAGCCTGCATCTAAGGAGAACTTCAAAGTCACTTGGTCACCATTAACTTCCCAAGTGAGGTTTTGAGGCATTAATGAAATCTCACGTCGCTCATGACGCATGCGATTACCACGAATCAAAGCCATAAGATCAGGCTCTGCATCCAAATGCGGCTGCTCAAGCTCAAGCGCCTGCTCTAAAGTCGGTAAAGCGTTGTCGCCCGCCATTGCGGCAGTAATTTGCGCTTGGCCTAAACTCAATTGCTCCGTCACACTGGCTAGATTGTCCTGAGTGATAGTCACTCGCTCATCATCTTGCAAAACGATATCACCCATCACTGGCTGCGCGAAAAGGTCTTTCTCAATACGCTCAGATAGAATCGTGTTGAAGATCCAAGATCGTGCAGCAGACAAATAAAGGCTACGTTTGTTCTGGTTGCGAGTGCGGACGTTCTCTCGCCCCCAACGACGAGCTTCGTTAAGGTTATTACCTTGATTACCAAAGCGTTGGCTACCAAAATAGTTTGGCACCCCTGTTTTCGCCACAGACTCTAAACGTGACACTACATCTTGCACATCGCTCACTTCAGTGATGGTCAGCGTAAATTCATTGCCAACCAAGTCACCCGGGCGCAACTTTTTGTTATGTCGATCTGTTGCCAGTATTTCAATACTCGGATATTGGGCGAGGAAAGCACTAAAGTCTGGAGTGTCTCCTTTTGGCAAATGGACACTCAGCCACTGCTCTGTGACTGCATGGCGGTCTTTAAGGCCAGCCCAGCTCACATCTTTAGATTTGACACCGCATGCTTTGGCCAATTCATTAGCGACAAAGCTAGTATTTTCACCCGTTTTACGGATACGCACCATAAGGTGTTCGCCGCTACCAGTGAAGTCAAAACCTAAATTTTCGTTGACTTGAAAATGCTCAGGCTCAACTTTTAGCTTGCCCTTTGCTACTGGCTTACCATTTAAGTAAGCCAATGGAGATAAAATATCAGACATAGTTTTTTCCGTTACTTGGCAGCCAAAACAATTCAAGCCAACCAGTAATCTATTTATTCTTTAATCAGCACCACAACCGCTGCAGTTGCAATACCTTCTTTGCGCCCCGTGAAACCCAAACGCTCAGTCGTCGTTGCTTTCACGTTCACATTCCCGATATCTGTTTCCAGATCTTGGGCAATCACCTGACACATGGACTCAATATGCGGCGCCATTTTAGGTGCCTGCGCCATGATCGTAACGTCAGCATTACCAAGAATATAGCCTTGTTCTCGCACTCGACGGTAAACATCGCGTAATAAATCTCGGCTATTGGCTCCTTTCCACTTGTCATCAGTATCAGGGAAATGACGACCAATATCACCAGCAGCGATTGCACCTAGCAGTGCGTCACACAATGCGTGCAGAGCGACATCACCGTCCGAATGGGCAATCAGCCCTTGCTCATATGGAACGTCAACACCACCAATTATAACCGGGCCTTCGCCACCAAATTTATGCACATCAAAGCCATGGCCAATTCGAATCATGAGTTATCCTTTGTTTCTATTTAGATAAAACTCAGCTAACGCTAAATCTTCTGGTTGGGTTATTTTTATATTGTCAGCGCGCCCTTGTACTAAGGCGGGCTTTTCTCCTAACCATTCCATTGCTGACGCTTCATCTGTGATAGCAACACCACTTGCGAGCGCCTGCGTCAATGCTTCTGTTAGCGGCTGAGTTTTAAACAGTTGTGGAGTAAGTGCATGCCACAATGCTTCTCTTTCGACAGTATGATCAATATTTTGCTCACTATCCGCTCGTTTCATCGTGTCTCGAACTGGCGCCGCAAGAATACCGCCCAACTGATTGTTATCAGCTTCTGTCATCAAACGATCGACATCTTCCAGTGCGAAACATGGCCGCGCCGCATCATGTACTAACACCCATTCAGCGAGTTGATTTTGCTCGATGTACTGCAAAGCGGATAACACGGAATCTGCCCGTTCTTTACCACCCGGCACTCGAATAACATTCGGGTTCTCTGCTAATGAAAGTTCTGGATAGTATGGGTCACCATCTGTAATCGCGACGACAACTTTATTGACCATAGGATGGAGCAAAAGTTTTTCAACAGTATGCTCTAATACTGTATGACCTTGGATCTGAAGGTACTGCTTAGGGCGATCCGCTTTCATGCGACTCCCTACACCAGCGGCGGGGACCACAGCTACCACAGACATTTGACGGGTCGAAGACATTTAATTGTCCTCTCCAACGATACGATAGAAAGTTTCCCCTTCTTTGATCATACCAAGCTCATGGCGAGCGCGTTCTTCAATCGCATCAAGCCCTTGGCGTAAATCATCAATCTCCGCAAACATTTCATCATTGCGAGTTTTTAAGTTGCCATTCACTTGGTGCTGAACTTGAGTTTCAGCATTCACGGCCTGAAAATCGGAAATGCCATTTTTGCCGAACCACAGTTCAAATTGTAGCCAGCCTAAAACTAAGGTTAGGGTCAGTGCAAAAATCCGCATACCGTCAATCAAAGAAGAGAGATAAAGAAAGACCACATATATATCACAATGTCACGGTTCAAGCGAGATTGGACTATGTGGTCTTAGTAAAGATTGTGTATCTGTTTGAGAGACTTAGCTCATCATTAAAAACGCAAACAAGCCGACACCTAAAATCAAACGGTAGATAACAAATGGTGTCATGCCCATGCGAGAAATAAGCTTCAAGAAGAAGTGGATACAGATGTAGGCACTAATAAAAGAAGTCACAATCCCTGTCAGTAAAAAGCCTAAGTGGATAGGTTCACCACTCGTGACTAGCTTAAGGCCTAGATAACCGCCCGCTAACAAAATGATTGGAATCGACATTAGAAACGAAAAACGTGCCGCCGCTTCACGGGTAAAACCAAGATACAGAGCCGCAGTGATGGTTGCACCAGAGCGAGACGTGCCAGGGATCATTGCCATTGCTTGAGCGATACCAATAAACAACGCTTTCTTCCAATCAGCTTGATACTCATCATCGGCTAACTTTGAGTTTTTATCGACATACCAAAGCAGTAAACCAAATACGATGGTTGTCGTTGCAATAACCCAAGCACTACGTAAATACAGCTCGATAATGTCTTTCATCAGCAAGCCAAACACACAGGCTGGAATGGTCGCTAAGATAATCATCCATGCCAACTTGGCTTCTTTGCTGCGCTCGCCTTTGAAAATCGAACCTAAGAATGCGGAGAGTAAGCTGATCACTTCTTTGCGGAAATAGATCACTACCGCAGCTAAAGTACCAACATGCACTGCGACATCAAACGCTAACCCCTGGTCTTCCCAACCCAGAACGGCCGATGGAAGAATCAGATGCGCAGAACTAGAAATAGGCAAAAATTCGGTTAGTCCTTGAATCAAAGCAAGAACAAAAGCTTCAAAATAACTCATTAAAATCTCATAACGTCTTCAGGTCTTGTGACCTTAGTTAAACCATAAGGGAATGGCTTCTAAATCAGTATCAAACGAGGTCTGCTGCCAAATTTGTTCAATCGTCCGTCCATCTTGAGGGACAACTAATTGCGGACAAAGCTCAAACAGTGGCTTGAGAACAAAGGCATATTTAAAAATATCACCACGCGGTATCTCAGGCTTAGATGAACAAGTTTGATCACCAAACAGGATAATATCGAGATCGACGGTGCGAGGCTCAAATTTACCAGCGTTCTCAGCTCGCCCCCATTTGAGCTCAATTTTACGCAGTTGTCGTGAAAATTCCGTTAAAGTTAACGATGTTTTCATTTCTACGACAAGGTTGTAAAAGGCATTGCTCTCAAAGCCAATCGACTCGCACTCATAAATCGTCGATAGACGAATATCGCTACCGATCGCACCCAACTCAGTAATTGCGGCTTGGATATGTTTGCGCCTGTCAATGTTTGAACCAATACCTATATAGGTGGTGATCATGCAGTGCCTCTTTCAATCACCACACCTACGCCTGCTGCTTGAGGGACTGCCCCCGGTTTAGTAAGACGAATTTTAATCCAAGGAACATTGAAACGAGACATAATCAGTTCAGCGACTTCTTCTGCAACACGCTCGACTAACAGGAATCGACCACCTTCGATATGAGAGAGCACCGCTTGGCTAACCTGAGCATAATCAAGCGCATCAACCACATCATCGCTTTTACCCGCAGGACGGTTATCGTGAGCCATTT
Organism: Vibrio tubiashii ATCC 19109; assembly: GCF_000772105.1. Classification (NCBI taxonomy): domain Bacteria; kingdom Pseudomonadati; phylum Pseudomonadota; class Gammaproteobacteria; order Vibrionales; family Vibrionaceae; genus Vibrio; species Vibrio tubiashii. Next base: position 420,363 of record NZ_CP009354.1, on the reverse strand, counting down.
CGATATCAAGCACCAATTTTTGCTTAATCTCTTGCTCCCAATCGTACACTCCAATCGTAGTAATCACTTCGAGTTGCTCAATAAATACTTTATCCATTTGTTGCTTCCTTTAGAGGTCGGATACCCAATTTAAGTAAAAAGTCGTACTATTTGCAGCTCAAACTAGACTGATTTTGTAGTTTGAGAGCGTCAGGCGCGATATGATATCAGTTACTTGCTTGGCTAACACCTGTTTCGGACGAGTTACTCTACTATGACCCCACTAGCACTGTTTATGATCATCTTTGCCTATATGCTAGGCTCGATATCGAGTGCTGTGCTTATTTGTCGTGTTCTGCGATTACCGGATCCTCGTGGTGTTGGTTCAAACAATCCTGGCGCGACCAACGTACTAAGAATTGGCGGAAAGAAAGCAGCGGTTGCAGTTCTTCTATGTGACATGTTGAAAGGCACCATTCCTGTCTGGGGCGGTTACTTCCTTGATATTGATCCGATCATACTTGGCGTTATCGCGATTGCGGCCTGCTTAGGTCATATGTACCCGTTGTTCTTTCACTTTAAGGGCGGCAAAGGGGTAGCCACAGCGTTAGGCGCCATTGCTCCGATTGGATTAGATCTGACAGGCATGATCATCGCAACTTGGCTAAGCGTCGCGTTTTTGTTCCGCTACTCGTCTCTGGCCGCGATTGTCACTGTGTTGCTTGCCCCGTTTTATACGTGGATGGTCAAGCCGCAATATACACTGCCAGTAGCCATGCTGTGCTGTTTGATCATTTTCCGCCATCATCAAAACATTAAACGTCTATTTGAAGGAACGGAACCTAAAGTGGGTGAAAAGAAGAATGGATTAAATAAAGCCTCATAGTTATGAGGCTTTATAGAGGTTTTCTGGTCTAATTAAGAGTTTACGCGCTCTAAGAAGCTCTTAAGCATCTCGGTAACAAAATCCGCTTGCTCTAGATTAGAGATATGACCCGCTTTCGGAATCTGAATAAGCTCTGAGCCAGAAATAGTATCGTGCATCAGGTATGACTCTAGAACCGGACGAGGTTTATCTTCTTGGCCTACCGCAATCAAAACCGGTAGAGCGAATTTTTCGATCTCTTCAATTTGGTCGCGACGACCAAATACCATGCGCCCTACACGAGCGACTTCAACCGCTCTATCACCTTTCAAGCTGCGCAAAGATTCAGTGAATCTTTCGACCAACTCTGGGTTATCTTGCTGTGCGTTATTGGCAAAAAACAGTGGCGTCACCGCTTCAACCAATGGTTCTGGTACCGCTTGTAGCTGGCTGATGGTATCGAGCATACCGAAGTATTTCGCATGGGTAACTTCAGGCTCTAGACCAACAAAAGTATCCATCAATACTAGCAACTGAACGCGTTGTGGTACTAGGCTAACCACTTCAGTGCCCCACATACCACCCACCGACAGACCGATAATTGAGAAGGTTTCAATATCAAGATGATCCATCAATGCCACAATCTGCTTAGCGTAATCCGTTAAAGAACGCGTCGACTCTGGTGCAAAGTCTGATTGGCCATGCGCCCATAGCTCTGGAACAATACAGCGGTAATCTTGGCTCAATGCAGCGACTTGTGGCGCCCACATCTCGCTATCCCAAAGATAACTGTGGCCGAGAACAATCACTGGACCTTGACCAATATCTTGGTACGCCATTTCACGCCCGTCGATCGCAAACTTATTCATCTCAATTTATCCATTTGTTTTATAAAGTCCAAAGCGTAGCACTTTTTACATCGTTAACAGCTCGGAGCTTAGATACAAAAAAGTCGCCTTGCTAGGCGACTCTGCTCTTATTCAGCAATTGGCTCTAGTTGATCGATAGGCCAACGTGGTGTCGCTTGAACCGAAAGATCGGCCACTTCACCATTTTTCAGTCGCTGCATACCTGCATACGCGATCATTGCACCATTATCTGTACAGAACTCAGTGCGTGGGTAGTAAACTTCGCCACCGATTTTCTTTGCGAGCTGCTCAAGATCAGCACGTAAGCGACGGTTGGCGCTTACTCCCCCAGCAATCACGATACGCTTAAAACCTGTTTGCTCAAGCGCTCGCTTACATTTGATCGTTAGAGTCGCACACACAGCTTCTTCAAACGCCAACGCGATATCCGCGCGGGTCTGCTCATCATCACCATTGGCAGCAATGGTATTGGCAGTAAACGTCTTTAGACCCGAGAAACTCATATCGAGTCCAGGGCGATCCGTCATAGGACGTGGGAACTTAAAGCGACCAGGCGTACCTTTTTCCGCTAGTTTAGACAGTAAAGGGCCGCCCGGGTAATCTAAGCCCATTAACTTAGCGGTTTTATCGAATGCTTCACCAGCCGCGTCATCAATAGACTCACCAAGGATCTTGTATTCGCCAATACCTTTTACTTCAACCATCATCGAGTGACCACCAGAAACCAAGACCGCAACAAATGGGAAAGGTGGCGGATTGTCTTCAAGCATTGGGGCTAATAAATGCCCTTCCATATGGTGAACAGGTACAGCAGGTACACCCCAAGCATAAGCAATACTACGACCTATAGTGGCACCAACCAGCAGTGCTCCCACCAGACCCGGGCCCGCGGTATAAGCGACACCATCAATATCTTTTGGCGTCAGATTCGCTTCCGCCATTGCCGCTTTAATTAACGGAATCGTCTTTTTAACGTGATCGCGTGAAGCCAGTTCTGGCACTACACCACCATAATCCGCGTGCAGTTTTACCTGACTATATAATTGATGCGAAAGCAGTCCTTTCTCATCATCGTAAATAGCAATTCCTGTTTCATCACAAGAGGTTTCGATACCAATAATGCGCATGGTTTACCTTGGATGTCTCTGTCTAGTATTCAAAATTGGCGCAATCTTACCGCGCCTTCGCTTCTCAAACAAATTTTGTGCAAACTCTACCCAACAAAATACTTTACAAAGCCAGTGTGATCAGATTAAAATTCCGCACCATTTTTGATCAAGCTGATTGTAGACCTAGCGACTAAGCTAAGTACTGTGAAGTCAGCATTAACGAATTAACCCCTGAGGTGAAAGGCATATGCCAGTAGTTAAAGTACGTGAAAACGAACCGTTCGACGTTGCTCTACGTCGTTTCAAACGCTCTTGCGAAAAAGCAGGTATCCTTTCTGAAGTGCGTCGTCGTGAGCACTACGAAAAACCAACTACAGTTCGCAAACGCGCTAAAGCAGCAGCTCAAAAGCGTCACGCTAAGAAGCTAGCTCGCGAAAACGCTCGTCGCGTTCGCCTGTACTAATAACTAAGTCCAAAAGGATTATAGTTATGGCTCTGATTGACAAACTCAAAGAAGAGCAAAAATTAGCGATGAAAGCCAAGGACAAAATGCGCCTTGGCACTATTCGTTTAGCTCTGTCAGCAATTAAGCAACGTGAAGTCGACGAACGGATCACTCTGGGCGAAGACGACATTCTTGCCGTGTTGACCAAAATGGTTAAACAACGTCGCGACTCTGTGGCTCAATTTGAATCAGCAGGTCGTCAAGATCTTGCAGATGCTGAGAAGGCTGAAATCACTGTACTTGAGGACTTTATGCCTCAACCGCTTACTGACGAAGAAGTCGCTGCGCTAATTGATAGTGCAATTACTGAATCTGGTGCTGCGGGCATGCAAGACATGGGTAAAGTGATGGGCGTTCTTAAGCCTCAAATTCAAGGGCGCGCAGATATGGGTAAAGTTAGCGGTTTAGTTCGCGCTAAACTGGCTTAATAACCCAACCCAATTGCAACAAGCCGTGCTATCCTTCGGAATGCGCGGCTTGTTTGTATCTACCCTTTCTTATTGTTAGTGCATTTTTCTAAGGTTTTATGGCAGGACACATCCCTCGAAGTTTCATTGATGATCTCCTTGCTCGACTTGATATCGTCGACATTATTGACGCTCGCGTAAAACTTAAGAAAAAAGGCAAAAACTACGGCGCTTGTTGCCCTTTCCATAACGAAAAGACCCCATCATTTAGCGTTTCTCAAGAAAAGCAGTTCTATCACTGTTTTGGCTGTGGCGTACACGGTAACGCCATCGACTTTATGATGGAGTATGAACGCCTCGATTTTGTTGAAGCGATTGAAGAACTGGCTTCTTACCTGGGCTTAGAAGTTCCACGAGAGCAACGCCAAGGTGGCAGTTTTCAATCCAACCAACCTAAAGCCAACTCTGAACAGAAGCGGAATCTGTATGACTTAATGGGCAGCATTGGTCAGTTCTACCGCGACCAACTTAAGCAACCTAAAAGCAAAGTCGCCATTGATTATCTCAAAGAACGTGGCTTGTCTGGTCAAATCGTGCAGAAGTTTGGTATTGGCTATGTAGCCGATGAATGGGACCTTGTACGCAAGAACTTTGGTCAAACACCGCAGACACAAGAGATGTTAGTCTCTGGTGGTATGCTGATTGAGAATGACAAAGGTAACCGCTACGACCGTTTCCGTGGTCGTGTGATGTTCCCGATTCGCGATCGCCGTGGAAGAGTGATTGGTTTTGGTGGTCGAGTGATTGGTGATGGTACGCCGAAATACCTTAACTCTCCTGAAACGCCTATTTTCCACAAAGGTAAAGAGTTGTACGGCTTGTATGAAGTTATGCAAGCCTACCGCGAGCCTACGCAAATCCTAGTTGTGGAAGGCTACATGGATGTGGTTGCTCTAGCGCAGTATGGCGTCGATTATTCAGTTGCCTCACTGGGTACTTCAACTACAGGTGATCATATTCAACTGCTGTTCCGTCAGACCAATACCGTGGTTTGTTGCTACGATGGTGACCGAGCAGGTAAAGAAGCAGCATGGCGAGCGTTAGAGAACGCTCTGCAATACCTAAAAACCGGCAATACGCTTAAATTCTTGTTCTTACCCGATGGCGAAGATCCTGACAGCTATGTCCGTAAGTACGGCAAAGAAGCATTTGAACAACAAATAGAACAAGCAACGCCACTTTCGAGCTACTTGTTCGACAACTTGATTGAAATCCATAGTCTGAATCTTGGAAGCAATGAAGGTAAATCCGCACTTCGAGCTCATGCCAGTGCATTGATTGATAAAATTCCAGATCCTTACTTCCAAGAACTGCTCGAAAAACTATTGGATGAGCGTACCGGCTTTGACAATCGTCTACGCCAGACACGTAAGAAAACCAGCGAAACTCGACCTCAACCGCATAAAGAGATCAAACGTACGCCTATGCGCGAAGTGATCGCTTTGCTTATTCAAAATCCGAGCTATGCTGAAATGGTACCAGACCTCTCTACTGTGAGAGAGTTAACAGTACCGGGACTAAGTTTATTTGCTGAGGTGCTTGATTATTGTCATCAGCATCCCAATATCACTACGGGTCAGTTATTAGAACGCTGGCGAAATAGTAGCCAAGAGGCACTTTTATCTCGTCTCGCTGGGTGGGAAATCCCCCTCGACGAAGATAATCAACAAGATATATTTTTAGATTCATTGGACAAGATTCTTGCCCAATGCGTCGAAAAACAAATTGAAAACCTGCAGGCCAGAGAAAGAAGTGTCGGTTTATCAACCGAAGAAAGAAGGGAGCTGCTAGCTTTGATGCTAGATTTAAAAGCGTAACCCTGTTCGAATAGTCAGCAATAAATAAATTTGTTAAGATGTGTGGTTTGCAACTCGCATACTAATTCCTTCACCAGATACTAAGTTGGATACCGTCTATGGATCAAAATCCGCAGTCACAGCTAAAACAACTTGTCATTAAAGGCAAGGAACAAGGCTATCTGACGTACGCAGAAGTAAACGACCACCTACCGGCAGAGATTGTCGATTCAGAGCAGGTCGAAGATATCATTCAGATGATCAACGATATGGGCATTCGAGTAGTAGAAACTGCTCCTGATGCTGATGATCTTGCACTGAATGATGACGATACAATTACCGATGAAGATGCAGCCGAAGCTGCTGCTGCTGCGCTTTCAAGCGTAGAGAACGAAATCGGCCGCACTACTGACCCAGTACGTATGTACATGCGTGAAATGGGTACTGTTGAGCTATTGACTCGTGAAGGCGAGATCGATATTGCGAAACGAATTGAAGATGGTATCAACCAAGTTCAAAACTCAGTAGCTGAGTATCCAGGCACTATCCCATACATCCTTGAGCAATTTGATAAAGTTCAGGCTGAAGAGCTACGTCTTACCGATCTTATTACAGGTTTCGTAGACCCAGATGCTGATGAGACGGCTGCTCCAACAGCAACTCACATCGGTTCTGAGCTTGCTGAATCAGATCTTGAAGATGAAGATGCTGAAGAGAAAGACGAAGAAGAGTCTGAAGACGATGAAGAAGAAGAGGAAGATACAGGCATCGACCCTGAGCTTGCTCTAGAGAAGTTCACGGCTTTACGTAACACATTCCAGAACTATCAGCTTGCGTGTAACGAGTACGGCAACGAAAGTCCGAAAGCGACACTGGCTCATGAGATGGTTATCGACGTCTTCAAAGAGTTCCGTCTAACGCCTAAACAGTTCGACTACCTAGTTGAAGAGCTACGTACTTCTATGGAACGTGTACGTACTCAAGAACGCTTAATCATGAAAGCGTCTGTTGAGTACGGCAAGATGCCGAAGAAATCGTTCATCACGCTATTCACTGGCAATGAGTCAAGTGAAGCATGGCTAGACGAAATCCTCTCTTCTGATAAGCCATACGCTGAAAAGATTCGTCGTAGCGAAGACGACATCCGTCGCTCTATCGCGAAACTGAAAGTGATCGAAGAAGAGACATCACTAACGGTTCAGAACATCAAAGACATCAGCCGTCGTATGTCTATCGGTGAAGCGAAAGCTCGCCGTGCGAAGAAAGAGATGGTTGAAGCGAACTTACGTCTAGTAATCTCTATCGCGAAGAAATACACCAACCGTGGTCTACAGTTCTTGGATCTGATCCAGGAAGGTAACATCGGTCTGATGAAAGCGGTAGATAAGTTCGAATACCGTCGTGGTTACAAGTTCTCGACTTACGCGACATGGTGGATCCGTCAGGCAATCACTCGTTCAATCGCAGACCAAGCTCGTACGATTCGTATCCCGGTACACATGATCGAAACGATCAACAAGCTTAACCGTATCTCTCGTCAAATGTTGCAAGAGATGGGTCGTGAGCCGCTACCGGAAGAGTTGGCTGAACGCATGCAAATGCCGGAAGACAAAATCCGTAAAGTACTGAAGATCGCCAAAGAACCAATCTCAATGGAAACACCAATCGGTGATGACGAAGATTCGCATCTAGGTGATTTCATTGAAGATACAACGCTTGAGCTACCACTAGACTCTGCAACTGCAGGCAGCCTAAAAGTAGCAACCAAAGACGTTCTAGCGGGTCTTACACCGCGTGAAGCGAAAGTACTACGTATGCGTTTCGGTATCGATATGAACACTGACCACACTCTCGAAGAGGTGGGTAAGCAGTTTGACGTAACACGTGAGCGTATCCGTCAGATCGAAGCTAAAGCACTACGTAAACTTCGTCACCCTAGCCGTTCAGAAACTCTGCGCAGCTTCCTAGACGAGTAAACTCTTCAGCTTTGCTAAGATTGATGAAAAGGTGAGCACTGGCTCACCTTTTTTATTGCCTATCGATTTAAGTGGATAAAATCTAAGCGCATTTACCCTAGATAGCGTCTAGACAGCTAGATCTGCATCCCCTATAATCATTGCCCTACACGGCCCCTTAGCTCAGTGGTTAGAGCAGTCGACTCATAATCGATTGGTCCGCAGTTCAAGTCTGCGAGGGGCCACCATATACAGAAAGGCCTGAGAGCGATTCCGCTTCTCAGGCCTTTTGCTTTTCTAGCTGCTGTGTAGCAAATATGTAGCAGATTTTTTTAATCGCCTCTCGCTCCCTATCTGAAATAGCCTCTGATCACTGCAACTAAATTTACTTCTGTCCCTTTCCTTGTTTCATCTCACTAAAGGTTAACTTCATCTAAGCATTGCTTAACTTGCTTTCTCTCCTTCCAGCGAGGTGATCACATAGATGCAAAAGAGAATTAGTCTTTGGGGTGATGCAACCATTTGATAATCGTTCTGACTCCTACATCGGCTTTTCCTGCTATTCACTATTACATGTTTTCTATATAATTTGTCCCTTTTAAAATAAAAGCTTGGAGTACTAAACTATTTGATGTCTAGGCGTTTGCTCAAGTCCCTATCTGTAGAGTATGTTTAAATCAGGGAAAGATTAGATACCCTCGGAATCCAACGTTTAATGCTTTGTAAGTGATATGAATCATGAGAGTTAAAGATGCAGCAAGAATCTTCAGCAGCAGTTACCTAAAACGGTTAGCTGAGGGAGACTTTTCATTGCTTTCGAGAGTAGCGTCAGAGTTTGATCTTTGTGACGGTTCAAACGATACGATTAGAGATATCTATGAGCGTGTCTATATGGAAGTCTGTCAGCACTATCGCTTTGAGTACTTTTACAAAAACACCTTAGTAAATAAGCAGTTGCTTGGCAGACACTCATTGAATACAGCCACAATGCTCTCTGAATTTCGAGTTGGGCAAAATGTTGCCGATTGTGTTTTGTTAAATGGCGCATCCACATGCTATGAGATTAAAACTGAATATGATTCGTTAGAGCGGCTAGAAGAGCAACTTAACTCATATTGTTCTGTTTTTGATAGTGTATATGTTGTATGTGATGAAAAACACTTAGACAAAATAATAGAAACTACTCCAGGTGAAGTCGGTATAATCCAACTAACGAAACGAAACACCCTTTCCCCTAAACGACAAGCAACTGACTTACGAACCCGAGACATTAGTGTAGAAAATGTTATGGGCTCTCTTCGTGCTGATGAGTATAAACATTTAGCAAAAATGATTAGTGGTAATGTCCCGAATGTTAGCAATATCAAAATGTACTCAGCTTGCTACCAGATTATTTCTGAAGCGGATCCTAGTGAAATAAGGAAGCAATATAGAGAGATACTAAAAGCACACAGAAAGCCTAATATCCCTTTTGTGTTATCGTTACCTAAATCCTTGAAAAATGCAGGGATTAGCTATAAGTTTAACAGCAGAATTCAATCGCAGCTTATTGATATTCTTGACAATAACTTATGTAAGGGACGATCATGTACTACCCAACTCTTAGAGGCAAACAGTTCGAGCTGATAGCCCTTCGCGAATTATCATCAAGATTAAGCAAAGAGTTATTTTGCCCAATAATTGAGCCAGTAAGAAGTAAACTACAAGCGCTAGGAAAAACGATTTCCTTTCTCAATGAATCAGATATTGAGCCTATTGTAATCGTCAATCCTAGTTTAGGTGATTTTAGCGAGCAGTCGTTTTATAACATTGAAAGTAAGTTGCGAGAAGAAGCTCAAGAACTTCGTTTCATGCCATGCTTTTCGACTAAGAAGCAGACTACTGAATCACTACAACAATTAATTTCTAGCACTTCAGTTCCATTTGCAATCTTTGTGGAGGAGGGATTAAGCCGAGAAATGCTACCACTTCTTTCTGACGCAAGTTTGGTAATCACCACCAAATATCAGCGTTCTGCCTTTAAGGACTTAGAGCGTGTCGTTATTGTTGAAGATAGTTTCTCCCGCGCTTCACGAAATTCAGATTACCCTGAACGTTCATACTTTTCTGACCGACATACAGACTTCCAAGAAGGCAAAAATGTTTGTGGCTACGGGGATTACACTATAACGGGGAATGATTTCTTAGAAAGTGGTGGCCCTGCATTTGTTGTAACGATCCACCTATCCTACATAGATCCTGATGAATTTGACGCTATGTACATTCGTCACTTCAAATCATTTGATGATAACTCTCCGACTAGGCCTGGAGAAAAATTTGGTGATGCGTTAGAAAAGCTGATTAGTTTTTGTGATTCCAATCCAGATCTTTTCGAGCAAACTTTGGGACTAGAAGGGTTTAGAAAGTTAAATTTACAGGATCATTTTCCTGGATTAGGACAGGTGAAAAAACTTTCAATGCAGCATCATATTGAAACTCTTGCCATGTACGGAGTTAAATGATGCCTACCTGCTGTATCAATTGTTTTCATGATATTGAAATAAAAAAAATTATCACAAGCCAGAATAAATTAGGCAGATGCTCATATTGTCAATCCAAGCAAACTCCGATCTGTGAAGCTAGTTCACTATCAGAACAGTTTGAGTTTTTGACTTATGTTCTAGATGAAGCAGAAGGTGGCTGTGCTGCCCATGAGTTAATCAATGGTGCATTTGCCATTTTTAGTGAGAAAGTACAAGATACGAAGCAGTTACTTCATGATATTGTTGAAGAAAATTTTGATGGCCAAACCTTTCAACTAAAGCTTTCTAAAGATCATTATACAGAAGGTTGGAGCCAGCTCTGTAGTGAACTAAAGCACACAAATCGATTCTTTTTAAAGAATGAACTTTACAACAAAATTTTCAACCATAGCTCTGAAGGTCAACTTTCAAAGCTATTCATGATATTAGAGCAACTTGAGCAAGAAGTTAATCCTGATGACGTGTTCTACCGTGCACGCATTAATGATGAACCTTTAACCGCTGATGTGATGGGGGCCCCACCAGCAAAACTAAGTACGGCTGGGCGAGCCAACCCGAAGGGTATCTCCTACATTTACCTAGCAGATAATATTGACACTTGTATTTCTGAAGTTAGGCCGTATAAGGGTAGTGATATCTACGTGTCAGAGTTTAAAACCAAAGAAAACAGAAGAGTTATAGACCTTACCAACCCAAGAGAAACCTTCTCCATCATACCTTTCTCTGAGAGTGAGTATGATGAAATTTTAGCTATTATTGAGCTGTTAGAGTCCTTCTCTTTACAGCTTTCAATTCCGGTTAAGCCACACCTCTCTGAGCTAGAATACATCCCTACACAGTTCCTTTGTGAGTACTTTAAGTCGTTAGGCTCTTATGATGGAATAATCTTTAATAGCTCATTTGGTAAAGGGCGAAATTTTGTCTTCTTTGATAGCAAAGGGTTTGATGTTGGTGATCCCGATTGTTTTAAATTGTGTGATATCAGTTTCAACTTCGAGAAGAACATAGCTACTCAAAAAATTGAGGGGAATACACCATAGGGAATCCTTAAAATACTAATTTGGTAAAATCATTGGTTCATATCTAAAAGCGCTTTACGTACACTTATTCACAGAACTCCAAGTAAAACACCCCTCATCAATGATGAGGGGTGTTTATGTTTACAACTACTTCTTACTAATTTTGGTTAGTGGAAAATAACGAGAAGAACAAACCAAGCTAGTGGTAGGTATTGCGCACTAAAAGCGACTCGCTCTGAAGCTCTCTTTGCTACAGTCATAACTTTTCACCGTTCCTAATTACATAAACGATAAAATATTAAACCTTTGACCAAACCATTTATGCGCATGAGTGCATACAAAACTAATAAGTAATTATTATTTATCGCACTTAGGTGCCTATAGAGCTTGACGCTGTAAACACTCGCGCCACTCAAACATTCTTGTTATTAACTCCAAGCCACCGACTACAACGCCTTTTAAAGAACATATGAGTTCTTCTGAACAGTAACGAGAAGTTTTAACGAGCCCAGTGTCTGTATCAATCGAGAACTCATAATACGGTTGGAATAGTTGCTGTTTTCGAAGGCAAAATACTCCGCCCATGCCTTTGGTGTATTCGCACCAATCACCTTTATCAGCAGCCTCAACCACCGTACGAGCTAGCTCTGGTAGCTTCATAAGTTCTCTGAGTCTTCGTAGCTCTCTCCAGACTGTTACTGAACAACCGCCTAGTTGCTGGAACTGCCTAATTCCCCAACACGAAGCCCAAGCGTCAACTCTAGCCGCAGCATCGGTTGGATCCTCTCCATACACTCCAAAATCTAACCCTTCACCATCAATATTCTTCGAGACATATTTAGCGATATAACCTGTAGCCGAGCCCTTGTCTGGATCTATTTTCACTTCCTTGAATCGATGCTCATTAGCACCTAATTCTTCGCGGTCTTCGCGCAATGAGTAATGCCGGATAACTTCCACCAGCTTTTGATAGTTTTCTTGCTCAACGAAAAGTAACAAATGCCAGTGAGGTGTACCGTCATGTTGTGGTTCGGCGACGCGAAAGCCATAAAATCGAACTTTAAGCCGATCTAACTTCGCACGTATCTGCTGCCAAAGCGTATTTAGGTAGTTTTGCCCATCTAGTGGAGACATACCGTCCCATGAAGGGTTCATATCACCACTTGCTGAATAACACCGATGGTACTTGGACGGGCATGTAATAGTTAAAAACGTCGCCATGTGTCCGAGCTCTTTCGCTAAATCCTCAAATCCTCGTGCTCTTACCATGAGCTCTGCTTTACGTAATTTAGGATTGGATACATTCTTTTGAGATAGCTCTAGTAAAGAGAAAGTTTGCCCGAACTGATTGGTAACATAGGAAGCCTCAAGAAATTCTTTTTGGTACTCCTTTTGTCTAATTCGAGCACGAAGTGTATGCCGCGAGCAATATAGCCCTTTAATCCGACTAATTTGGTTCATGTGATGGAAAACCGTTTCAACGTGCCTTCTCTGAGTCCGTCGAATCTGTCTTAGCCACCATTGCTCATTAGATAGCCTTCCGATCTGGCCTGTGCGGGAAAAGGTTTCCAACTTTTTAGCAGGAACTCCCTTTTTTCGAAGAAGGACCTTGATTCCCTGAAGTAATAAGTCACTATCGTCAGGGTAAATACGCCGAAGAGAAAGGCATGTATCAACACACCTTTTCGCTTCTTTTCGTAGATCTTCTTCTGACCAATCCAGTGACAGTTCTTTCAAAGGCAGGGTTAGTTTACTTTCTATGGCTCGAATCGTTTCTCGCAAATGACAATTACGCTCGAACTTGTTAGCTATAGAAAGATACTCTTTGAGTAACAAGCGTCTTAATTCTTGGGGGAATGGATTAATCATGTCTCGAACAAACCCCTTATCATCCCAATCAACTTGAGCTAAAAGGTTCGCTACTTGTTCCATGTTCTCCCCCTTTCTGTCAGAGAAAACCTATCCCACCTTATGCCGTGTTTTCTTTGAGTGGTGTATTCAGCAAAACCTTCTTTGATGAGTTTGCATCGTGTCTTTTCAAAGATTCTATGAGGCGGTGGAGAAGAACAATAAAGTTTTCCCCAATGACTGCAATGTTCACTACAAACTTCAAAATAGTTTCCCTTTTGAAGCCAAATTAAGATGGCTTGCTGTTTAGGACTAAGCATAGTCACCTCCATTGCATGGGAGGTGCTGCAACTTAACCTGCTCACTTAACCATTGGTCAAGGTCTTCACGCAGATATCGGACTGCTCTTCCTATCTTTATAAATGGTGGGGCAATCTTACGATTTTTCCTAATACCTTCCATTCTTGCTTGGCGCAGATAGGAACGGCTCATGCCAATATATTCCGAAGTTTCTTCTTCGGTTAATACACGCTTATCTAAGTTGATAGTTGTCATAATGTGTCCTCCGTTTGACTACGAAAGACACCTTAGAACATTGAAAACGTCACGTGACGCTGAGCGTGACACTCAGCGTGACATTATTTACGTCGGCAGAAAGTCATGTGCTAAAACTTCAAGCTGAGATAAGCTTTCTTAGCGAAGATGTAAGCTAAAAATGCGAATACAAATATGTATATGAAGCTTAAGAGCAGAGGGAAAGTAGCCAAGTATGTTGTCTGTTGTGTGATAATGCCACCAGCACGTTCAACCAAATTGGTAGATAAAGGGCCAACAATAAAATCCACACTCTGGACAGGGAAACCTGTCCAGAAAAATTGTATTGGTGTCAGTGAGGAAAGTGCGAGAAGACCGTACACCCAAGGAATTTTAGGACGATATATTGAAACCTTAACTCCCTTCCCTTGCCCTGTTATCTCTGGCTCTTTAGCAGCATTTTTTCCAGCAGTAAGAACTGACACATCGATTACTTCTTCATCATTTAAGTATGGAAGGTAAACTTTTAAGGTATTTGGCTCACTGTCTTTCTTTTCTATAGACATTTTATACTCTGGATTCCCTACCCCATCACATGAAAATGAGATGATCTCAACATCAGGTTCAAAGCTAATGTCTATAAAAACTTCGTCAGTTTCAGTGTTCCCTCTATTTTTAATTTTTAGGGAATGAGCACAAGCACCATCAACCTCATTATCCCTGCCGACTTTCTCGTCTTTAGAGTTCTCAGGCTGAGCCAAAATGACTTTTAGCTCTTTGGGAGCCTGTTCATGAACATCAAACAACTGTATTGCATTGCAATGCACACTAATTTCTCTTTTGATTTTTTGGGTTTTGTGTTGCAGCTTTAAAAGTATATACCCGCCCAAAAAACCACCTAAAATTGGAAACAAGTGCTCGAGAAACCAATTAAAATCCATACGATAAATACCTAAATTTGGATACATAAAGCCTAATATGCTAACAGGTTCTTATTGGAATTGTCGATTGGTAGTTAACTCCCAACATAAATGTGGTTGCCCCTAATAACTTACCTTTCCCCTCAGCCCAAATACCCAAGCACTGTCCGCCTGAGAGTTAAACGGAAGTGTATTTAGATACTGAACATTGGGTGTTACCGAAACAAGCCCAAACTTCATTCGATAGTAAAGTTCAGAATTGTACGTATCATCAAACGATGCATTGGGTTCTGCCCACCCGACTGCAAAGCCCAGAGTACCGGGCCCTAGCCCTAAATACCCAGTCCCAGCTACAACAGATGATTTATAGAGCGCTTCCGGCCCTTGTGCTATACCCACTCTGAAGAAAGGAACCCAACTCCCCATTTTATAAATTGTCGACCAGTTAGCCCCATAATTCTCACTAGATTGAGCTTTAGGGCCTTCGCTATGCCAAACCGTCAAATGAGAATTCTGCATATAAAATGAACCTTTGTTGGATACCCACCCTATTTCCAATGATTTAAAGTACTGGTTGTCTCTAAAGAAGTTATCAAAACCTTCAAACGGCTCGGTTGAATCTGCTTTTGCATCAGAGAAGCTTAAGTAGGCGTAATAGTTTTCAGACATCATGTGTCGAACAGAAACCCCGAGCGTCGATTCATCAGGAATCGCAATAGAGCCTGATCCGGTACTGAATTGGATGTTAGAAAAGCCAGAATAGGGATTACCAAGAGCGTAAGTATCAATGTAGTCAGTGCTATCTAAAAAACCAACCATCACTTCAGTATCTTGCGCATTAAACTCCTGCTTCCAATATAGGTTAGTAAGCCTTAAACCTATGTCACTAAAAGCGGGCTGTATTAAGCCGAAACCTCCGATATTCCCCATAACAAACTTGGAAGGAGCATCGTCGGTGTAATCATGTTTATGATCGACCCTCAACCTTAATGATCCTGTATCTAAGTCAGTTTCATCCTGATAAGCCCACCAATCGATAGTTACCCGAGCAATACCAGCCGCGGCACTACTATCTTTTCCTGAAAGAGTCTCATTGGACGTTAATCCAAATACGTAGTAATCACCGGTAACATCGACTGTTTTATGCTCCGAGGAATAAGTTTCATTGGAAATCATTAGCGCACTTGCAGCTATGAAGGTCGTCAGCAACTGCGGTTTTGACAATAAATGTTCTCTCATTTCAATAGCTTCCCATATTAGCTACTGAGTTGTACGACTTAGCTCAACCGTATTGTTTGAATAAAATAAAAAGGAGGACCATTTTGCAAACGAGCAAAAGGAGAGAACATTAGAATTTGGATAGCCGCGTAAATCCCTTAATTAATTCATAATTAATCATCGGGGTTCATCAGAGTTTAACGATATCTATAGAAGGTTTTTGCAGGGTTCTATTAGATGTGTTTAAGAAAATAATCTTCCATTTCTTAAATTGAGGATTGAGCACTTTTAACGAACTGCACTAATTCATTTCTGTCCAGGGGCGTTCATTTTACCCTACAAATAGTTATCCGATTAAATCTAATTCAAGACGATTTAAGCCTTCATTATGGTTGTTTAGCTTGTCAAAGTGACCTTTTGGGCAGTGAGGTCATCAGTTCATCTAAATGGGAATGATAAATCATTGAAAACATTGTTATCATCCTTCTTTGTTTGTCAGTCAAGCCGAATCCCATGAGATATGAATCCGCTCCTGTTGCTCCAGGAGTAAGACAAAAATCCACAAGAGAAAGTGCAGTACGCCAACGCCTAGAACGCAGGGCTGAATTAACGTACTCAGAAAGTGATGAAAAACGATGGACAGAAAACCGAAAAAGAGTCATTTCTGAACGTGAGAAAGCAGCACAGGTCTTTGAACTTGGTTGGTTGCAATCGCCTGTAACACAGTCACAAGAGGCGCTGTGGGCAAGCCTGTTTACAGCTGAAACCAAAGAAGAGCAAAAGTTGTATATCAAGCAGTGCAATGTTCATTTGAATGAACCAGTGCGTCAGGGTGAGATTGTTTTATTACCCACGGGAGAGCCAACAACTTCTGATGATCAACGCTTATTTGATGAATGGCTGGAACAAGCGAAAACTGCCAGTGCTGAACTAGCCAAGCTAGCGGATGAAGAAGTCGCCACGCTCAATCGTCACTTTGATTTATTTTCTCATCAGTTGGATGAACGGATCCGTAATGATGGGTTGCCTACAGATTACTATGCACAAGTGGCAACAGGGGTGGGCGCCACGTCAGCATTGGTCGAACAGAATCTTAAAAATATTCAGAATGTCCTGTTAGAAATCAATACTCTGCATGTGAAGCATCTCGAAACCAAGCGTAAAGTAGGCTATGTCAATTTTGATCGATTTTTTGAACAACGTGCCGCCTTGTTTAAAAAACTGGATGGTTCGTTTGCTATGTTATCTAAACGAAGTGTTCAGCTTCCGATTCACACGCAAGTCAAGCGCAATCTCAGTCTCTCCTCAAGATCAATGATCCATAATGCTGATGAGATTCTCAAGAAAGGGTTTGTGAAAGACTTAGGGAAAAGGATTGCCAATATTGCGATTGGGATTTCAGCATCTAGAGGCTTGGGTTACATCGGTCTCACTGTTGGAGCGGTAAGCGGCGTCGATAACATTTATGAAGCCTGTAAGGTCGATGGTTCAGGGAATTGTGGTAAAACGACGACTAGAGAGTTCGCTGGATTTATTGGTGGCGTTGTCGGTGGTGCGAAAGGTGGATCCGTTGGTGCTGGTGCAGCGGTGGCAACGATTTCTGGTATTGCCTTAATTATTGGGGTAACAGCCTCGGTCCCTGTTCTGGCTATTGCTGCAATCGGCGGTGCGGTTGCAGGTGGTGTTGTCGGAGGTGTTGCTGGTTCGACCGCTGGTAAATGGGGAGCTGATGTTATTTATGAAAAGGTTGAAGACGTTTTGGGTAATAGATAAATGTTGGATTGGTTAATGGTTGTTTTCGGTGTTATTGCTATTGTCTGGTGTTTTCCATCAGTGATTGTATTGCCTGTGATCTCGTTAGGTAGTTTTAAACACATTATTTTCATAGATAAGCAGTTAGCTAAAGATTTAAATAAGTATTACGACGATAAAGGTTATATGCGACCAAAGTATCAAGCATCTTGGGATGTCGGGAGTCGGTTTATTAATTATTGTATTGCTTATCCTTTTATTCGCCATCGTGAAACAACGAATTCTAAAAAGTTTAAGGCTTTTATGTGGTGGAATGCTTTGGGCTTTTGGAGTTGGATAATGGTTTTCTTTCTGGCTTTCCTTGAAAGAGGTCTAGGCATTTGATTCTCACGAAACATAACTACATTCAATCCACACCTCAACCAAATATGTTAGCTAGTGCAATTTAACTCGTCGCACTAGCTCTCTACAACTCGCTTTGCCACACCCAGAGTTATTGTAATTTTTGCAATTTACTTAAGGGGCTGGCGCGCTTTTGTCCAGAAATGAGTTGGCAACTAACGGGATAAACGCGATCACTATTGGTTCACGCGTAATCTTTTACCTACTGGTACGCTTTATTGCTTATCGACTTTAACACTTTCATAACTGACGACTGTTTCCACATACCGATACCTGTTAAAGCAAGCGCTGGTATGAGACCCCATAGCGTAGCTGTAAGATACGCTTCATCTTTTCCTAAGGGAGAATAGAACGCCGCACCAACACATAGCGCTAACGCTATGTGTATCCACCTCAAAATTATTCTTACGTTCTTACCGTTCATGACGCTTTCCTTTTGGCTGTTGTTTAGGCTCTATGATGAGGCTGTTGTATCTATAGTTCTTATAATTGCGATAAGCGGTGTTTCCAGAGCGTGAGTTGCTCTATTTTAAGATAAATGGGGAAAACTCATTGCAAGTGCCAATATAGACACACAAACACTTAGAAAATAATAGTCAGGCGAATAAATCTTATTGAGGAGGTCGAAGTTAAATTTAACCCCGCTCTGGCACACTTAATGGGACAGAATTGAGCTACGAACAAACATTACCAATGCTGCCAGCTTTTGATTGACTTAGTAGTAAAACTTAAAATTTTTCTTCACTTCCACAAGTAAGTTTCTAAATCGTCTCCTACCGGTACTAACAGTACTTTCTCCATCCAAAGAGCGCCTTACAATCTCATTTTGATCCATGCACTCTATAACAAAGTCAGTGTCGTAAATCCGCTCATCCTCATTTTTGACATCAACCCTCAAGCATCTCCATACCTGATCTGACGACAAGTCCTTACCTTTATCCTTGAGAATACGCACCATGATCTGCTCTATCGGATTCGTGACAATTCTTTCTTCAGAACCTTTTAGGTTTGGTAGCTGCTTATTTTCGGTTAATAAACCACTTGTTAAACGGTTAGTTAACCGAAGGTAGTCGGTTTCTAAACCATTAACTAAACCTATGTCTAAACCGAAATGCTCGGTTAACTCATCTAGTTTAAAGCGAAGGTTTTGCGGTTCTAAAACCATCTGCACTATATGAACAGATTGCTTATCATCAGCATTTACGTTTTCGAAAAAATCACTAAATGTCCCTGCTGGCTTTTTAGTCGCACGTTTAAGAGCGCCGAACAAATCTTTACCAACCTGAACTTCTCCACATGCATAAAAGGGCTCTTCAGGTAATAAATAGTTATCCTGAACAAATTCAAAATCAGATCGAGAGTATTCCTCAAGGGCTAAATACGGCTTTCTGAAGTTTGAGCAACGCCAAGGTTCTTCAATTAAAAAATACTTAACACGTGATTTTTCCTCACGAACTAATAGCTCAAATGAGTTTTCTGCACTTAGCTTGATTAACCCCTTGTATGTGAAGTGACCTCGAAGTACCACACTTTTGCCTACTCCTTTCTTAGTCCAGAAATGGACGTAGCCTAAGTTTTCCGCTTTTATCCATGCATGAAGAGATAACCCTTCATTCTCTACAGCATGCTTCAAGTCGCCCAATGTTATCTGGGCAACATCTGATAACTCATCAATTCGATAGTAAGTTCTATTTCTCATCGTAGCCTCTCAGCCTATTAGGTTTACAGCAGCATGTTTATGTTCGGGAGCTAGGTGGGCATACCTCAGTGTCATCTTGAGATCCGAATGACCCAACAGTTCCCGAACCGTATTCAAGTCAACTCCAGCCATTACCAATTTGCTTGCGAAATGGTGCCGCAAGTCATGAAACTTAAAATCTGATATCTGAGCTTTGTTAAGCAATCGCAGCCATGGTTTTTTGATGTCGCTCAGTGGTGTATCAACTTGGCTTGGAAAAACAAAAGTTTTGTTGAGATTTTGGCTACGCCATTGCATCAATGCTGAATAGACCGAGTCATTAAGAGGGACAATACGAGTCTTCTTACTTTTGGAGTTTTTAGACGCTACGGAAAGGTATCGCTGATCCAAATTAATATCACTCCAAACGAGCTGTAATAACTCACCTCTCCGCAGCCCTGTATTCATCGCGGTTAAAACCAGAGGTTCCACATAATCAACAAACTCTTGAGCGTTAAAAGATGGAAAGAGTTTCTTTCTTCGAACGCTTCTATGATGGTTCGCTGACTCGCGCTTTCTAACGATCTCTTCATTTCGTAGCTGGATAGCAGATAAGAGCCTCACCTCTTCTTCAACAGATAAGTAGCGAATTCTCGTATTATCAAACTTCAGAGACTTAACTTTCGTTAACTCGTGGCTTTCAATAATCTGCCATTCAACAGCCCTTGATAAAGCACCTTTTAAAGAGTTAACTGCATAGTTGATTGTTGCAGGAGCTCTACCCTGTTTGGTTTTCTTATTCCGCCACAATTCAATATCCCATGCAGTAATAGCTGTCAGCTCTTTATCGAGGAAATCTCTGAAAGAGGAGCGGATATCTTTAATAATTTTCTCTGCGGTCTTGGGGTTACGTGTGAGCAGGAATGGTAGATACCTTTCTGAGAGGAAGCGACCTAGCTTTAAAACTCTCGCTTGGTCTTGAATCGCTTTTTCTTCATATTTTAGACGTTGAATATCAACCCCTTTGACAACCTCGGCTAACTTTTCTGTTGCTAGATCCCTTGCTTGTGTTGGAGTCAAAACTGAGGCTGGGCCAAGAAAGTAATTTGCCTGTCTTCCTTGTATTCGGTAGTAGAGATAATATTTAACAGCACCACTTTTTGAAATTCTGGCGTGAAAACCACTAACCACAGTATCGTTAAGACGCTTGTCCTCAGGACTAAGCTCCTTAATCGTTTTTGTAGTGATTTTCTGGTTCATCACCATTCAACTACTCCTTGGACACGTTTTCTGTGTAGCAAATATGTAGCAGAAATAATAAAAAGTGATGTACTTCAGTGAATACTAATGAATATTAATTTATAAAAAATAAAAGCAAAAACAATGTGTTAAACTTCACAATGTAACATGGTCGTTCACCGTAATTTCGCTAAATTATAGACTCATAATCGATTGGTCCGCAGTTCAAGTCTGCGAGGGGCCACCAAATTAGAAAAGGCGTAGCAGGTTAATTTCTACTACGCCTTTTTTCATTTTTCCAGTAAGTACCATTCTCTAATACAGCCCTTCTAATGGGTCTCTCTCTGGATAACGTTGGATGATCGTATCAAGTTGGGCTTGGTGCTTACGTAAAGCGTTGACACAATCCGTATCTAGTTTGTTATCAAAAACCATTTTCTCCAGCTCTAAAAGAGCGTACGGCACGGAACAAGCCTGTTTATAGGGTTTATGGGTGGTAAGGGCATCAAATATGTTAGCAACACACACTATCTTCGCACTGATAGGAATCGCTCCGGCACACAATTGATGAGGGTAACCGCTCCCATCTAAAAATTCGTAGTGAAAAGAAACAATATCGCGAAACAGCTGAGCACTGCGGTGATTGTCAGCTTCAAGCTCAGTGATAAATTTCGCTACTAAATCTTCACCATAGATAACATGGCGACGTAACTCAGCGACTTCTTCCGCTGCAAGCGCTTGCTGCTTACAAAGTAATTCAGGTGATATCATTACTTTACCCAAATCATGATATTGAGAGAGCAAAGTTAAGTGCTCCACAAACTCATCGTCAAAGTCATATCTATCCGCCAATTCTAAAGCAATGACATTAGCGTAGCTTGAAACACGCTGCTTATGGCTAATTGATTCTCTTTGATACACAGGGGAGTGCGCCACCAGCTTGTTGGCTTTTTCGACCAACCGGTCAACCAACTGATACTCAGAAAATATGGTCGCTTCAAGCATGTTAAGGTAAGGCTTAACAGCTTCAATCCCACTTTCACTAAATGCGTCTTTGTGGTGAGAGTTAAGGAACACAAAGCCTCTAAATTGCTGAGCATTAAACGTAGGGATAGCGACTGAAGATTGATAACCGTCTTCGATAAGTGAGTTGATATAAGGGGAAGAACGCAAACAATCGATGTCAGGCAAGATCGTCGCTGTTCTACTTTCTATACACTGCTTTAGATACGGTAGTGAACTCAGTGGAGCTTCAAAATGTATCAAGCTCAACGACAGAGAAGAGCTATCGGCATAACTTCTAAGCAGATGCTCTCGAGTATCATACAGTGCAAAACAGATTTTATCTAACTTTGGTAGATGGACTTTTATTCGCTCCTGGATGTGAGCTAACTGCCGATTAAGCAGATGATGGCAAGTGATGTTTGCCTCTACTTCCCTAGATGTAACTTCCATTGTTTCTAACCGCTCTAACTTCCATTCAAAGGTAAGTGTAGATGCAGTTTTCTGCTCCTTACCAAGAAGATGTTGCCAATTCTTAGACTAAATTGATCCAACACAAAAAGCGTCATAGAAAGAGCTTCAATAACCAACCATCTAACCGATTAAAACATCTATATATTCGATGATATTACTGTGAGGAAGGGAACAAGAGAGTACTAAATCGTACTCTCTGGGGGCATTTTATGAGTATAAACCAGCAGCGATCAGAAACCTTTCGCTTTCTTGATCAAGTCATAAGCATTCTGGATTTCTTGCGCTTTTTCTTTAGCAACATTCATCATCTCAGGCGGTAAACCTTTTGCCATCAGCTTGTCTGGGTGATGTTCATTCATCAGCTTACGATACGCTCGCTTGACTGTTTTCGAATCTGCACTGCCGTCAACGCCGAGCAGCTTATAGGCATCGCTGAGTTGATCCGCAGTAGACGCTTGTTGCCAACTTCCCCCTGACTGATGAGAATGTCCGCCACTCGACTGACCACCAAACCCTCCTTGCTGGAATCGAAACGCTGCTTCTTGCATACGTAAACGTTGCTCAAGCTGCTCTGAGGAAAACCCAAGCCCGCGAGCAATTTTATGCAGTACGTTACGCTCACTAGGGTGAATATCACCATCGGCAAAGGCTGCAGAAATTTGTAGCTCTAAGAAGAATTGCATCAGGTCAAATCGACCAGCAGATGAAATTCGCACTCTTTCCAATACTGTTTCAAGTGGGAAGTCGCTTTCTTTGCCTTCTCTGAAAGCTTCTTGCGCAGCTTTTCGCTGCTGACCATGAAGATTCATGCGCTCCATCATGGTGGTCGCAAGCTGAATTTCCTCTCGCGTCACTTGTCCTTTCGCTTTTGCGACGTGGCCCATCACCGCAAATGCGGCTTTAAAGAACTCTTCCTGTCGCTCAGCCTGACTTGGCCCGTTGCCGAAGCTAGAATTAAAGCCCGCTTGACGTAAACGGCGCGCTTTATCGAATTGGTGGCCTATAAATAAACCGAATACAGCACCAAATGGGCCTCCAAATAGGAAACCAAAGAATGTGCCGAGAATTTTGCCAAAAATATGCATTATGTGCTCTCAATCTCTGAATTTTATCTTCGCGTCGCGGTCTGATAGTGCCGTAAGCTGTAAATTACTTTATTATAAGGACCGATTTATTTTACGTTCGGTCCCTATTCACCGGATATATCAAGTTCAACAGGATAGTAAAACTCGATGTTACGTTTTCCCCGCACCTTGCTAGCCGCTTCAATCAGTGCTGCTTTCGTAGTGCCTCAGACTCAAGCAGAAACTATGTCAGACGATAGTGTGCAGGAATTGCCCACTATAGATCAATGTCTGATCAATGAACCTGAAGCAGAAAATCCAAATCAACTGCCTGTTAACGTTGAAGCAGACAGCTTAGAAGCCATTAACGGCGATAAAGCGACCTATCGTGGTAATGTGGTTGTTGTTCAAGGCAAAAAACGTATGTTGGCTGATAACGTCACCATGCATCAACAAGAAAACATTGTTGTTGCAGAAGGGAACGTAACCTTTAGTGATGGTGAAGTAAAAACCATCTCTGAGAAAGCCACCAATAACCTCAACACTGAAGAAGTCACGCTAGAAAATACCAACTATAAGTTCCTGTGTGAACCGGGGCGTGGTGAAGCAGTATATGTTGCGAAAACAGGTAAAGCGGTATACGAAATCGAAGACGGCACTATCACTTCTTGTCCAGAGGGAGATAGCTCATGGCGTATGCGTGCTTCGAGCATCGATATCGACCAAAATGAAGAAGAAGCGATTTTCTACAATCCTAGATTCGAAATTCTGAATGTTCCTGTTTTCTATATGCCATTTTTGACTGTACCCATTGGTGATACGCGTAAAACAGGCTTCCTTTACCCAAAAGTCTCCTACGGGTCAAGAGATGGATTTGAGATGGAGGTGCCAGTCTACTGGAACCTAGCGCCTAACTACGATTTAAAAACCACCTTTAAACATATGCAAAATCGCGGCAACCAACTAGATAGTGAGTTCCGCTATTTATCAGATTTGGGCTACAGCACGATTAAGTCTGAATACCTGGTTGATGATAAGAAAAACCCAGAGCTTGGCGACCGTTGGGGTTTCCAATGGCAACACTCAGGCATTTACCAACAAAACTGGAAGTTTGAAGTTGACTACTCCAAAGTCAGTGATATCAGCTACTTTTCTGATATGGACTCCAGTATTGGTAAGCAGGAAGATGGTCAACTGATCCAAGAAGGGCGTGCATCTTATCGTTCAGAAAATTGGGATGCGTCACTATTGGCGCGAGACTTTCAAGCGTTAACACCAGGTGCTACGCCTTATCGTTTGTTACCTCAGCTGAGCTTTAATTACTATGCACCAGAACTGATGCGTTATTTAGACTTCGATATGATCAGTCATATTTCACGCTTTGATACTGATGCTAAGGGTCAGCCTTCTGCAACTCGCGTCCATGTTGAACCAGGCTTAACCATTCCCGTTGGAACAACTTGGGGTACGTGGACGACAGAGGCTCGCCTGTTAGGAACATACTACCAGCAAGATTTAGACGGGGTAGACACCACTTCTGGTAACAAAACAACAAATCCTTATTACGGCCTGGAGGAAACAGCCTCACGAGTAATCCCCGAGTTTCGAACTCATGCAGGGGTCGTGCTAGAAAGAGATACGGTTATTTTTGATAATTATACTCAGACGCTTGAGCCACAAGTGCAATACTTGTATGTGCCTGATAAAGATCAAACCAGCATTGGTAAATACGATACCACCTTGTTACAAACCGATTACTATGGTCTGTTCCGTAGCCGTAAGTACAGCGGTGTGGATGAAATCAAAGATGCCAATCAATTTAGTTATGGTGCCTCAACACGCTTCTTTGATGACGCCTACAAAGAGCGTCTTAACATCTCCTTTGGCCAAATTTTCTATTTAGAGCGAGACAACAAAGCCCCTGGTTCGAAATCTAACTTCTCTGCTTGGGCAGTAGAAATGGACTTTAACTATGACGACTACCTTTTCTACCATGGTGGTGTGCAATATGATATCGAGTCTAGTGAACTTCAGCTTGGTAACAGCACCTTAGAATATCGCTTTAGTGGCGGTTACATCCAAGGTAACTACCGCTACGTAACGCGAGAGTACATTGAAGCGACACTAGGGGACAGTATTGGCAACCTCGATAGTATTACCAAAGACGGGATTTCACAGGCAGGGCTTTTAGCTGGTTATCAAATTACTCGCAAGTGGAATGCTAGCGCTCAGTATTTTTACGATCTAACCACTGAAAACGCTCTTGAATGGCTAGGTCAAATTAACTATACCTCAGACTGTTGGTATATCGGCTTTACTTATAGTAACAAGCTACAAACATGGAACAACCTTGGTACTGGTGGCTTCCCTAACTCACCAAACGCGACGCCACAATATGAAAACAACTTTAGCTTAAACTTTGGTATTATTGGTTTTGGCACAAGCATTGGTTCGGGTTCAGGTTTGGCAGGTCTTGATGATGCTGGTAACTCTCTAGGTTATGGTCGCCCATTCTCTTTAAGTAACTAATTGCTTAGCTCGCTGTCTAATCGTAGCGAGCTATTTATTTTTATAGGATTTTCAATGAAATTTTGGAAACACACTTTACTTACCTTGCTAACGGCGAGTGCAATCAGCCCAGTTCAAGCAGAGCCAGTGCCTCTAGATAAAGTGGCAGTGATCGTTAATGAAGGCGTGGTACTGCAAAGTGATATCGATGTCTCAATTAAAACGCTTAAAGCCAATGCAAAGAAGAACGGCCAGCAGCTGCCTGATGAAGATGTGTTAATTGAGCAAGTTACCGAGAAGCTTATCGTTGATACGATTCAACAACAGGAAGCGGAACGTATTGGTGTACGTATCGATGACAACCGCCTCAATGAAGCAATCACTGAGATTGCTAAGAACAACAACCAAACGGTTGAACAACTTAGCGCTTCAATTGCAGAAGAGGGCTTAAGCTACGCGGAATTCAGGGAACAAATTCGCAAAGAAATTGCAGCTAGTGAAGCACGCAATGCACTGGTACGACGTCGCATAAATATCTTACCAGCGGAAGTAGACAATCTAGCCAATATTCTTGCTCAAGAAACCAATGCAACAGTTCAATACAAGATCGGCCATATTCAGCTACGCGTAGATGACGGCGATGATAAATCAGCGATTGAAGCAGAAGCCAACCAACTAGTTAAAGAGTTAAAAAACGGCGCCGATTTCAGCACTATGGCTTACACCTACTCAAAAGGTCCTAAAGCGCTACAAGGTGGTGATTGGGGCTGGATGCGTAAAGAAGAGATGCCAACCATCTTTGCTGATCAAATTAATCTACAAAACAAAGGTAGCATTATTGGCCCATTCCGCAGCGGCGTTGGTTTCCACATTATCAAGATCGAAGACGTTAAAGGTCTAGAAACTGTCGCGGTTACCGAAGTCAATGCTCGCCATATTCTTATTAAGCCAACCGTCATTCTTAGTGATGAGGGTGTACAAAACGATCTTAATGAGATCATTCGTCGTATTAAAGCTGGCGAAACAACCTTTGGTGAAATGGCACAGCAATACAGCCAAGATCCTGGTTCTGCGGCTCAAGATGGTGAGCTAGGCTACCAAACTTCTGATCTTTACGTCCCTGAATTTAAACACCAAGTTGATACTTTACCTGTCGGCCAGATTAGTGAACCATTTAAGACCGTTCATGGTTGGCATATTGTTGAAGTTATCGATCGCCGTGAAGTTGACCGCACTGACTCAGCACTGAAGAATAAAGCCTACCGAATTCTGTTTAACCGCAAGTTCAATGAAGAAGCGAGTGCTTGGTTACAAGAAATCCGTGCCAGTGCCTTCGTCGAAGTGGTTGAGGAAGAGGACCAAGATGACCGTTAAGCGCATTATTGTGACTGCAGGTGAACCTGCAGGAATTGGCCCGGACTTGGTGCTTGCTCTTTCTAAAGAGAATTGGAGCCATCAAATCGTGGTCTGCGCAGACAAACAGATGCTAGCTGAGCGCGCTGCTCAGCTTGGTATTTGTGTCGAATTAATTGACTATCAAGCCGATAGTGCAGTGGTCGCTCAAAAAGCGGGAACCCTAGTGGTTGACCATATCCCTTTAGCTAATCCTGCCGTTGCAGGCCAGCTCGATGAAGCTAACGGTCAATATGTATTAAAAACATTAGAAAGAGCCGCATTGGGCTGTATGAACAATGAATTTGATGCTATTGTCACCGGCCCTGTGCATAAAGGGGTGATAAACCGTGCTGGTGTCGCATTTAGCGGTCATACAGAGTTCTTCGCTGAGAAGTCCAACACACCACTTGTGGTAATGATGTTAGCGACCGAAGGACTTAGAGTAGCCTTGGTCACCACACACATCCCACTCGCTTATGTATCGCAGGCAGTAACAGAAGAAAGATTAGAGAAGATCATCGACATCCTAAACAAGGATTTGGTGGAAAAATTCGCTATATCTTCGCCTAAAATCTACGTATGTGGCTTAAACCCGCATGCAGGAGAAGATGGTGTGCTCGGCATGGAAGAGATTGAAACCATCACTCCAACTCTGAACAGACTGCGCCAAGAGAAAGGTATCAACCTAATTGGCCCTTTGCCTGCAGATACCATCTTCAATGAAAAATATTTGCAAGATGCCGATGCAGTGCTCGGGATGTATCACGATCAGGTACTTCCTGTATTAAAATATAAAGGCTTTGGCCGCTCGGTGAACATCACCTTGGGCTTGCCGTTTATAAGGACCTCCGTTGATCACGGCACCGCACTTGACCTTGCAGGGACTGGCAATGCGGATACAGGAAGCTTTAGAACGGCTTTGGCTCATGCGATTGAGCTAGTCGATAAAAAATCGAATTAACTTGAGAATACTATGAGAAACGATGTCCACTTAGGACACAAAGCAAGAAAACGCTTTGGTCAAAACTTCCTAAATGATCCTTACATCATTGATGGAATTGTCTCTGCAATTAACCCAAAACCTGGTCAAAACTTGGTTGAGATCGGTCCTGGTCTAGGTGCGATTACTGAACCAGTAGGTAAAGAAGTCGATAAGTTTACAGTTATTGAGCTTGACCGCGATCTGGCAGAGCGTCTACGCAACCACCCTGAATTAGGTGACAAGCTGACTATTCATGAAGGCGATGCAATGCGCTTCGACTTCACTCAGCTAGTAAAGCCAAACAACAAGCTGCGTATTTTTGGTAACCTACCGTACAACATCTCTACGCCATTGATGTTCCACCTATTTGAGTTTCATAAAGATGTGCAAGACATGCACTTTATGCTGCAAAAAGAGGTAGTTAACCGTTTAGCAGCAGGCCCAGGAACTAAAGCTTACGGCCGTTTAACCGTAATGGCTCAATACTTCTGTAAGGTTGTTCCGGTGCTAGAAGTTCCACCAACTGCATTCGTTCCGCCACCAAAAGTGGATTCTGCTGTGGTACGCCTTGTTCCTTACGAAGAGATCCCTCACCCTGTGACAAGCTTAAAATGGCTTGATCGCGTGTGTCGTGAAGGCTTTAACCAACGCCGTAAAACAGTTCGCAACTGTTATAAAGCACTACTTAGTGCTGAGATTCTTGAGCAACTCGGAGTTAACCCAAGTATGCGTCCAGAGAATCTCACCCTAGAACAATTTGTTGATATGGCCAACTGGCTAGACGCCAACCACCAATAAGCGCTATATATTAAGGGTGATAAATTGCAGATTTATCACCCTTTTTTTTGGCTTTGCATAGGAGTTTACATGGAAGCTACCCCTTGTATTAAAGTCCAAGTCCATACCAAATACATTCCTGACCAATCTCAACCTGATGCAAAACGCTACGTTTTTGCCTACATCATTACGATCAAAAATCTTAGCCAACAATCCGTCCAACTTATCAGCCGACGCTGGCTGATTACTGATGCCAATGGCAAGCAAATGACCGTTGAAGGGGAAGGCGTGGTTGGTCAACAACCCGTTATCTCAGCTAGCGACGAGTACACTTATAACAGCGGTACGGTGATCGAAACCCCTGTTGGCGTGATGCAAGGACAATACATTATGCATGACCAAGATGGCAATGAGTTCATCGTTGAGATTGAACCATTTAGACTCGCCATCCCCAATATTCTTAACTAAGGTACATCCGTGGCTACATACATTGTCGGTGACCTACAAGGTTGCCTTGATGAGCTCTTATTATTGTTAGATAAAGTCGCTTTCGACTCGACGCAAGACACACTGTGGATTGCTGGCGATCTCGTTGCCAGAGGGCCAAAATCGCTTGAGACACTACGTTTTGTACGCTCTCTAGGTTCCTCTGCCAAAGTCATTTTAGGTAACCATGATTTGCATCTTCTTGCGGTCTCGCTAGGGTTGTTCAAAGTTAAAAACAAAGACAAAACTGCACCTATTTTTGCTGCCGATGATAAACAACAGCTGCTTGATTGGTTAAGAGAGCAACCTCTGTTAGCCGAGCACAATGAGTTTGTTATGTGTCATGCTGGCATCTCCCCTCAGTGGTCTTTAGAACAAGCGCGCCAAGCAGCAAGTGAAGTGGAAACCATATTACGTAGCGAAAGATGGCCTTGGCTGATTGAAAACATGTACTCCAATCAACCTGCTCTTTGGCAAGACTCTTTACAAGGTATCGAGCGCTACCGTTACATCATCAATGCTTTTACCCGGATGCGTTTTTGCTCGGCCGATAGCCGATTAGATATGGACTGCAAACTGCCGCCGAACGAAATTAACAACGACAATCTCATTCCTTGGTTCAAAGTCAAAGACAGAGTGCAGCTCGAAAAGACAGTACTATTTGGTCACTGGGCAGCACTTGATGGGTATGCCGGAGAAGAGGTAATTGGCTTAGATACTGGCTGCGTCTGGGGCGGTCATCTAACTATGCTGCGATGGGAAGACAAGCAATTCTTTACTCAAAAGGCGTTATCTTAATATACCAACGTCATTCCCAAGCAGGAGGAATGACTAAGTAGGGAATCTCCAATAGTAAGCTCCCTATTGTAAAGATTCCCTACTCTCTCCTTCGTCGCTCTATGGAATGACGATGATTTGATGCCTCATAGTTGGAATTGCGGAGCTATAAGCTAGCTTCTTTCCAATACGACAAAACGCATATTGTAGGCGTTCTTCTCATCAGCAGAGTAAGACTCGGAGTAAGTTTCTTTAAACTCATCACCCCATGCTGGGAACTGAGTATCACCTTGAATCTCAGCTTCAATATGAGTGACATACAACTTATTGGCTTTAGGAAGGCAAGCCTCATAGATAGTACCGCCACCAATGATCATCACTTCCTCAACATCTCCAGCCACTTGCAGTGCTTCTTCAATAGAAATTACCGTATCAACGCCTTCAATCACCAAAGACGCATTACGGCTAATCACAATATTTTGTCTACCCGGCAGAGGACGTCCAATCGAGTCATAGGTTTTACGTCCCATCACAACCGGTTTACCCATTGTTGAACGCTTAAACCAAGCGAAGTCAGCCGGTAAATGCCATGGCATCTGGTTGTCTTTGCCGATAATGCGACCATTGGCCATTGCGGCGATCATGCTGATGATCATTGAGTAACTCCTTGGATTCTAAACGATAGGTTTGCGGCGATAGAATAGCAACCCAGGCATGGCTAAGCCAACTGCTAATCCCGCGATTATGAACATTGCTTTAAGGAAGTTTTCCATCAGCATCGCCACAAGCTCAGGACTGTACCCTCGATGATTCAGCTCAACCAAGGCAATCATCGCTTTAAAGGCAAATACACCTGGTACCATTGGAATCAGAGCCGCGACAGTAAACACTTTCGGATGAGCCAAAAAGCGCGCTGACCAATGAATACCGACCATACTGACGATCATAGCCGCAAAGAAAGTCGCCCATTCAATGGGAATACCAAAATGCATCATTAAATAACGCGAACCATGACCAATAGCTCCCCCCAAAGCACAATAAATTAACGCCTTTTGTGGCACGTTAAACACCAAGGCAAAACCGACTGCGGGAATAGCAGCAAACAACATGTCATTGAGTAAGCCCAATATAAGATCGAATGAGATCATACTACCCACCCCCATACACCAACTAAACTCATCGCTGCGACGATACCGAGACTTGTCGCCAGAGTCAGTAAACTCGCCATCACAAAGCGTGCTATGCCCATATTGATATAGCCCTTAAGCATATCTGCGACTGAGTTAATTAGAGGGAAGCCGGGAACGAGCATCAAAACCGAAGAGGCCATCACCAGAGAGGGAGAATTACCCAGCTCATAGATAACCGCTTGCGCTGAAACTACAGTGGTCACAAATGCCGTCGCGGTAAAGTTCATCAATGGATTGAAATGGCGATGACCAATTTCTTGTCTTACCACCATGCCGACCGATGAAGCAATAAAAGTCATCGCAAACACAACCCAGTCACCACCCGCTAAATGACTGAATGCAGCGCATGACAACCCGATCATAAACACAACTAACCAGCGGTTGTATCGTTCAGGGCTAATCTTATCTAGCTGCTGCTGAGCTAAAGAGTAATCAATAATGCCACGTTCGAGCATAATGCAGATTCGTTGCACCTGAGTGATTGCGCGCATATTAATACCGCGATCAGGGCAACGACGGGCGGTAGTAATACAGTGTTCTTGGTAAACCGTAGTGACAACTAATGAACTTGCAGATAATGAAACTTCAACTTCATCCATTCCAGCGGCGAAACCGAAGCGGCGCATAAGATCGCCAACGAGGGTACTTTCAGCACCATGCGCCAAAAGCATTTGCCCAGCCTGGGCGATTAAACGAGACACCGCCCGTTGTTTAGATGCCATGATTCTATCCTACTCCTTTAGAATCTCTTTATTGTGCAGAGAAATTTACTATAGTGATTTGATTTAGACACAAAAAAGCCGCAATAGATATTGCGGCTATAAATTTTATGCACTGTTATTCGCGGACATAGACAACGTGGCCGTCATCTTCTTCATCGTCCCAGTCATCCCAGTCGTCATCATCTTCAGTGATAACATCATCACCTGCGATCGCATCTTTATGGTAATCATCCCACATGAAGTCGACTTTCTCTTCTTCAGAGATTTCTTCCTCTTCGCGCGGTAGATTTTCCATAAAGTCAGCCAGTTTATAACAAAGCTCTTTGGTGCCCTGTTTATTCACGGCAGAGATCTTGTAGTAATCCTCTTCCCAGCCTAAAGCATCGATAATGTTTTGGATCACTTCGTTCGCTTCTTCTTCAGGCATCAGATCAACCTTGTTGAAGATCAGCCAACGCGGTTTGTCCGCTAGCTTCTCGCTGTATTGCTCTAGCTCGTCAATGATGGTTAGGGCATTTTGCACAGGATCGCTTTGATCAATCGGCATAATATCGATCATATGCAGCAGAACGCGACAACGCTCCAAGTGCTTCAAGAAACGGATACCAAGGCCAGCACCATCAGCAGCACCTTCAATCAAGCCTGGAATATCCGCAACAACAAAGCTCTTCTCTGGAACAACACTCACTACGCCTAGACTCGGGATAAGAGTCGTAAATGGGTAGTCTGCCACTTTTGGCTTCGCTGCAGATACTGAGCGAATGAATGTCGACTTACCTGCATTCGGCAATCCAAGCATACCCACATCAGCAAGTAGCAACAGCTCTAAACGAACTTCGCGAATTTCACCTTTAGTACCTAACGTCTTTTGACGTGGTGCTCGGTTTACTGATGATTTAAAACGGGTGTTACCCAAACCGTGCCAACCGCCTTTTGCCACCATGACTTTTTTGCCATGTTCAGCAACTTCAGCAACGATTTCATTGGTGTGAATGTCAACAGCACGAGTACCAACAGGCACGCGAAGCACTTTGTCTTTACCGCGCTTACCTGTACAGTTACCACCACGACCATTTTCACCACGCTCAGCTTCATAGAAGCGCTGGAAGCGATAATCAATTAGCGTGTTAAGGTTTTCATCAGCTTGGATGTATACATCACCACCGTCACCACCGTCGCCACCATCAGGGCCACCTTTCGCAACGAATTTCTCACGCCAGAAACTCACTACACCGTTACCGCCATCACCGGCTTGAACTTTTACTACCGCTTCATCAACGAATTTCATCTCTTACTCCGCCCTTGTGCTACTTATCGTAGCTGCGTTGCAAATATCATCTCAAAACACCCAATCTCTTAGGGAGAAGTGAATGATATAAATTCTAGCAGATTCCATTTTCAGATCGATCACCTTGATCTTCGATCGTTCTGCTAACTAGGAATACATATTGAGGGACTTTTTTCAAAGTGCCTTAGTATAGATTCCACGTTTCAAAGCTATCTCTTGAGCTACCATAAATAAAAAACCCCGCCGAATCGGCAGGGCTTTTGAATTCAGCTTGAAAGCTAATAAGTGATTTAAACTAGGTTTAAATTACTCAGCTTCGATGCTAACGAATTTACGGTTTTTAGGACCTTTCACTTCGAACTTCACTTTACCTTCAGTAAGAGCGAATAGAGTGTGGTCTTTACCGATACCAACGTTAGTACCAGCGTGGAACTTAGTACCACGTTGACGAACGATGATGTTACCTGCAAGAACAGACTCACCACCGAAACGCTTAACACCTAGACGTTTGCTTTCTGAATCGCGGCCGTTACGAGTAGAACCACCAGCTTTTTTGTGTGCCATTGTTAAACTCTCCTAATCGATTAAGCGTTGATACCAGTGATTTTCACTTCCGTGAACCACTGACGGTGACCTTGTTGCTTACGAGAGTGCTTACGACGACGGAACTTAACGATTTTAACTTTATCGCCACGACCGTGTTGTACAACTTCAGCAACTACTTTACCGCCCTCTACTAGAGGAGCACCCACTTTAATGTCTTCACCGTTAGCAACAAGAAGAACTTTATCAAATTCAACAGTTGCACCAGTTTCAACGTCTAATTTCTCTAAACGAAGAGTTTGACCTTCGCTTACACGGTGTTGTTTACCACCAGATTGGAAAACAGCGTACATATCTTACTCCGCTTTTTCCGCACAGCCGTATGCTATTTGAGCATCAAGGGTGTGCGCTAAACTAATCATCAATAGGGCGCAGATTCTACAGAAAGGTCGCACCTATGACAAGCCATATTTTGAAAAAATTGGCGAAAAGCTAATCGCCAATGAAAAGTGCCCAGATGATGCCCTTTAACCATGTATTAATCAACGTTTTTTAGTGTATTATTCAGCAATTAAAATAGATAAGAATACCTTACTAGTTCTAACTTCAGCCGGAATTACAATGGATTTTAAAGCTATCCAAGCACTCACCGCCGATGACATGGCAAAAGTGAATGAAACAATTCACGCACAACTCAACTCTGATGTCTCTTTAATCAATCAACTGGGTTTCTACATCGTTAGCGGTGGTGGCAAGCGTATACGTCCTCTTTTAGCTGTACTGTCAGCTAAAGCGCTTGGCTATAAAGGAGAGGCTCATACTACCGCAGCCGCTTTTATTGAGTTTATTCATACCGCGACTCTACTACATGATGATGTCGTCGATGAATCAGACATGCGACGTGGTAAAGCCACAGCTAATGCTGCCTTTGGTAATGCCGCGAGCGTTTTGGTGGGCGACTTTATATACACGCGCTCATTCCAAATGATGACGGAGCTAGGATCATTAAAGATCCTTAAGCTAATGAGTGACGCAGTAAATGTCATTGCGGAAGGTGAAGTTCAACAACTGATGAACTGCAATGACCCTGACACCAGCGAAGAAAGCTACATGCAAGTGATCTACTCTAAGACAGCTCGCTTGTTTGAAGCGGCAACCCAGATAGGTGCCATCCTAAATGAAGCACCTGAAGAGGTAGAGCTTGCCTTACAGAATTACGGCAAATACCTAGGAACCGCATTCCAGCTGATTGATGACGTGATGGATTACACTTCTGATGGCAAAGAGATGGGCAAGAATGTTGGGGATGACCTTGCTGAGGGTAAACCGACCTTACCTCTTCTTTATGCGATGCGTAACGGTAGTGCAGAACAAACGGAGATGATTCGTGAAGCAATTGAAAAATCCAATGGCATGGAACGCTTGAACGATATTCTCGAAGCAATGGAACAAACCGGTTCTTTAGAGTACACACGCCAAAAAGCTTACCAAGAGGCAGATAAAGCCATTGCTGAGCTAAAGGTATTGGAAGAGTCTGAATATAAACAAGCACTCGTCACGCTTGCTCACATGGCGGTTCATCGCACGAGCTAATTTTTGCGACAGTAATTAAGCAGCATATACAACAACGGGAACCTCTAGGTTCCCGTTTCTCTCTTTATTAGAGAGAGTTCCAGCTCAGCAAATCGAAGGTAAATTGACTGGTTACTATACATAGAGTCTTTGCGCTCCAAAGCTTTAATAACCTCACCCGCTATTCAAACCTAGCACTAAAGGTTGATCTTTAACATGACCTTAGTACATTTTGTGAGCAATATATTTTTTAGAATGCTTAAATAAATCATTATTGCATCCTTTGCTCATCTCCTTCCCAAATTAGCCTTTGGTCATCAAAACGTCATAAGGTGATCATCTAACTCTCATCTCGCTGAAGCCTTCTTGCAACATCCCATACCTATCCTCATTTCGACCCACTACCATTTTGAGGATGCTATGGAAGTTTCTAGTCCGTTTCGTTTACCGAAAAAGACCCCATTTCGCCTAGGAGAGAGCTTTACTGAATGGGCAACTGGTCTCAATAAGCTCGATAAATTTTATGCCCAGCGCCCTGCTGGCTGTGATACTCAAGCCTTTCTTCGCTTCACTCTTGAAGTGCTGGGTATTGACTATCAGGTGTGTAAAGGTTCGCTAAGCCATATTCCGCAATCGGGTTCTACTGTGATTGTCGCCAACCATCCGCTAGGTTGCGTCGAAGGCGTGATTCTCGCCGAGTTGTTACTGCAAATAAGAAGTGACGTTCAGATCCTTGCTAATCAATACCTAAAAACGGTTCCTGAACTTGATGAGCTCTTTATTGGTGTGGATGTATTCGAAGGACAAAATGCTCACAAGGCCAATCTAAAAGCACTTCGTAAAGCCCACCAGCATTTAGAACAAGGTGGTTTATTGCTGCTATTTCCTGCTGGAGAGGTATCACAGTTAGTCGATAGAAAAGCGCAGCGCCTTGAAGACAAGGAGTGGAGTCGTTCAGTCAGTAGTTTGATTCGTAAATCACGAGCAACCACCATTCCGGTGTTTATCGATGGTCAAAACTCTCAACGCTTTTATCTAGCGGGGAAAGTACACCCTCTATTGCGCACCTTGATGCTTGGCCGAGAGTTACTCAATAAAACGCATCAGAAGATTCAGATCTCTATCGGTTCAGCGATCAAATACAAAGAAGTCAATGGACTCACAGATAACCAAATCGTCAATTACCTGCGCTTAAATACCTACTTATTACAAAGCAAGACACTGACGCAGCAAAAACAGAGCTCATCCGCTAACTCATTTTTACCTATTGCCACTCAACTACCCATTGATGATCTCGAAGCGGATCTCAGCACCATGCCCAAAGATCATTTGTTGCTTTCGAGCGCAGAGTTTGACGTCTACTGTACGACCGCCGAGCATATCCCTTCGATACTGCATGAGATTGGACGCCTGAGAGAATATAACTTTCGCCAAGTTGGGGAAGGAACAGGTCTGGATCTTGATCTCGACGAGTTTGATCGTGATTACTTACATCTCTTTATTTGGGATAGAGAGCATCGATGCCTCGTCGGCGCTTATCGACTAGGACTGGTAGATCAACTCATCAGTAAGCATGGAATTAAGGGGCTTTACTCAAGAACCTTGTTTAACTTTGAACAGCCTTTTATCGATACCATGAGTCAATCAATAGAAATGGGGCGCTCTGTAATCGATGAAAAGTATCAGAAGA
Source organism: Vibrio tubiashii ATCC 19109 (assembly GCF_000772105.1). Lineage (NCBI taxonomy): Bacteria > Pseudomonadati > Pseudomonadota > Gammaproteobacteria > Vibrionales > Vibrionaceae > Vibrio > Vibrio tubiashii. Next base: position 383,216 of record NZ_CP009354.1, on the reverse strand, counting down.
GTATGGCGCCACTATTGCTGCTTTGGAAAGGTATTGCCGCCTATGTAGATAGGAACCCAGAGTATACCCACCTGTTTGGTCCGGTCAGTATCAGCAACGATTACAGTGAGCAAACAAGACAATTACTCGCAGAGACCATGACCCTTCATCACTATGACTCCGAAAAAGCCGAGTACGTCACCCCTTCTAACCCATTATCAACTAGCGCTCCGAGCTGGAATACAAGCATGCTCACAGCCCTTGCCGATCTGCAGCTCTTGTCACGAGTCATTGCCAGAATCGATGATGGCAAAGGCGTGCCTGTTTTATTGAGGCAATACCTTGGACTAAATGGAAAGCTAGTATCCTTTAACGTTGATCCAGCCTTTAATAACGCACTTGATGGCTTGATCATGGTTGATCTTAGAGATGTTCCACTCAAAACCTTAGCGAGATATATGGGTGCTAACCAAGCTGAGGCTTACTTAAAATCCCATCATATTGAGCTCTAGAAAATCATCACCTCCCTCCCCCTAAGTGCTGCGTGACCAAGGCAGCACTTTTGTTATCCAGATTATCTGCTTACAACACCTCACTAATCGCTCGATTGCAATAGAAGCAACCTTTACACCTAGGGAATTGAACTGGATAAGAACACAGTTATAGAGATTAAAACCAAGATTACTTTCAGGATCAGTTAAAAATGAGATTGACGAAAAAAACAACAAGATAAAAGCTAGGTAAGATAACAAAACACAACAATAAGGAAGTCGCTTAGTTATGTTGCCATCCAAGCTGAAACTGCGCTCACTATTAGCAGGAACGCTAACATTATCACTTGCTCTTAGTTCATTCTCTGCACTTGCAGCAGAGAAAGTCTATCGTTTAAAACTTGCCGAAACTTGGGGACCGAATACCCCCATCTTAGGTGATGCTACCAAGAACATGGCCAAGCTTGCCGAAGAGATGTCAAACGGTCGCCTAAAAATTCGTATTGATTCCGCCAATAAACATAAAGCCCCATTAGGGATATTCGATATGGTCAAGTCTGGTCAATACGACCTGGGCCACTCAAGCTCCTACTATTGGAAAGGCAAAGTACCTAACACGTTATACTTCTCCTCCATGCCATTTGGCATGATCTCTACTGAGCAATATGCTTGGTTTTATCGCGGTGGCGGTATGGAGTTAATGGAAAAAGTCTATGCACCACACAACCTTCTTTCTTTCCCCGGCGGTAACTCTGACATTCAGATGGGCGGCTGGTTTAAAAAGGAGATCAACTCAGTAGAAGATCTAAAAGGACTTAAAATTCGCATTCCTGGCTTTGCTGGTGAAGTGATGGCAAAAGTAGGTGCAAAACCGACCAACATCGCTCCGGGTGAACTGTATACCTCATTAGAGCGGGGAACCATTGACGCACTAGAATGGGTTGGCCCTGCATTTGATCTTAGAATGGGCTTTCAGAAAATTGCGCCTTATTACTACACGGCGTGGCATGAACCGGGTTCGGAAACTCAGTTCTTAGTGAATAAAAAGAAATGGGATTCACTACCTAAAGATCTACAAACAATATTGGAAACAGCATTCCGAGTGGCGGCATTTGATATGTACACTCAGGCAGTCGATGCAAATGCAAATAGTTGGGCGACAATGAGTGCTGAGTACCCAGATATAAAAGTAAGGGACTTCCCACCAGAAGTGTTAAAAGCGATGCAAACAGCAACCACCGAATTGCTTGAACAGCAGGCTAGCAGCGACGCATTAGCGAAAGAAATTATTGAGTCACAAAGACAGTACTTAACTAAAGTACGTGCATGGACTGACATCTCTTCTAAAGCTTACCTAGATACCAACTAACTCAACTTAGTGGCAGAGGAGACTCTGCCACGTAATCTGCCTTAAATAACGACAAGCTTACTTGGCTAGACGGAGGGTTTGATGTGTTACTTAGTTACAGAAAGAAGCCCGATGTGATAACGATCACAATCACACGCCTAACCACCCCACAACAAAATCAAACAAAGATCACATTAATAGTTAATTCGAATAATCAAAGAAGACACAAGGTGATCTAGATCACCAAGCATTGAGATATTAAAAAATCAAAAACAAGATATTGATCGACTAATATTTATTGACAAAAGAGTAAGTTCTAATTTGTAAAAAAGTTACACACGAAATACTTGAACTAGATCGCTTAAATACTATTAGGTAGAAGTGTTTTATTTGCGACTAATCACAAAAAACCCGTTGTCAGTTCCAAACTGAATTTGTGTGGTAAATTGATTGGGTACTAAGCAATCAAGCGGTTTTGGCGAACCGTACTACTACAATATTCATCAGAACATCGAACGGGGAACTCTTATGATATCACCAGATGCTAAGATCAAGATACAAAATTTTGGTCGTTTTCTGTCTAACATGGTAATGCCGAATATCGGTGCGTTTATCGCATGGGGCTTTATCACGGCACTCTTTATTCCAACTGGCTGGCTACCTAATGAAACGCTAGCAGCTATGGTTGGCCCAATGATCACTTACTTACTACCGCTCCTTATCGGTTATACCGGTGGTAAACTTGTTGGTGGCGATCGTGGTGCGGTTGTTGGTGCCATCACGACCATGGGCGTCATCGTTGGTACTGATATACCAATGTTTATGGGCGCGATGATGGTCGGCCCTCTGGGTGGTTGGGCAATTAAGAAATTCGACAACTACATTGATGGCAAAGTGAAAAGCGGCTTTGAAATGTTGGTCAACAACTTCTCTGCTGGCATCATCGGTATGCTATGCGCTATTTTGGCATTCATGTTCATTGGACCTTTTGTCAAAATTCTTTCTGGTGGCCTAGCGGCTGGCGTTAACTTCCTAGTCTCAGCACACCTTCTACCTTTGACCTCTATTTTTGTTGAGCCAGCGAAGATTCTGTTCCTCAACAATGCGATCAACCACGGAATATTCTCACCACTAGGTATTCAGCAAGCTTCTGAAGCCGGTCAGTCGATCTTTTTCCTAATCGAAGCAAACCCAGGTCCTGGTTTAGGTATTCTGTTGGCTTACATGGTTTTCGGTAAAGGTACTGCTCGTCAAACTGCAGGTGGAGCTTCAATCATTCACTTCTTTGGCGGTATCCACGAGATTTACTTCCCGTATATCCTAATGAACCCGCGTCTTATCCTAGCTGCAATTGCTGGCGGTATGACAGGCGTATTCGTACTCGTCATGTTTAATGCGGGTATCGTCTCTCCAGCTTCTCCAGGTTCTATTTTTGCCATTCTATTGATGACGCAGAAAGGCTCTATCGTTGGTGTATTAGCTTCTATTGCAGCCGCTACTGGTGTTTCATTTACAGTTGCTGCCTTGCTGATGAAAACTCAAACATCAACGGAAGAAGATGGCGACAAAGCGGCATTAGAAAAAGCCACTTCGCAAATGAAAGAAATGAAGTCTGGCGCAAAATCAGAATCAACAGTCAACGCTCAAAACAAAGGCAACATCGATCTTGCAAACGTAACCAGCATTATTGTCGCTTGTGACGCTGGTATGGGCTCTAGCGCGATGGGCGCGAGCATGCTGCGTAAAAAAGTCCAAGATGCAGGTCTAAACATTGGTGTAAACAATCTAGCCATTAATAGCCTAACTGAGAGCGCTGATATCGTGATTACCCACAAAGATCTAACGGATCGTGCTCGCAAGCATGCTCCGAATGCCCACCATATTTCTCTGACTAACTTCTTAAACAGTGAAATGTACAACCAACTCGTCACTAAGCTTCTTGCTGCTCAGAAAGGGGCAGCCGCAAATGATGAGCACAACGCCAAAGTCTCTGTACTCGCAGCCAATGATGACAGCTATGAGCCGCAGCAGCCTTCTGTTTTCCAAATCGCACCAGAAAACATCCATCTAGGATTAACCGCTAGCAACAAAGAAGACGCGATTCGTTTTGCAGGTAACAAACTGGTTGAAATGGGCTACGTAGAACCAGAATACGTTGATGCCATGTTTGAGCGCGAGAAATTGGTCCCAACTTATTTAGGCGAGTCTATTGCTGTCCCTCACGGTACCATTGAAGCAAAAGACAAAGTAAAGAAAACCGGTATTGTCATCTGCCAATATCCAGCAGGTATTCAATTTACTGATGACCAAGGTGATGTCGCCAAACTGGTTATTGGTATTGCCGCTAAAAATGATGAACACATTCAAGTGATCACTACCATCACTAATGCACTCGATGAGCCTGAAGCGATTGAAACGCTAACCAGCACTCAAGATGTGGCCAAGATTCTCAATATTTTAGGGAATCCACAAGCCGCTTAATCCTTCACTCAAAACCTTTGTTCCTGAGAGCAAACGAGGTCGACTGTCACCCCCTATGCAGTTGGCCTCCCCCTAGAGTCGTTAGTTTTTATTCTTTTATTTGGTAGGTAAATTATGAAAAATGCAGTTCATTTTGGTGCAGGCAATATCGGTCGCGGTTTTATTGGAAAGCTACTTGCTGACGCGGATGTTGAAGTCACGTTCGCCGATGTGGATACTCCGCTTGTCGATCAACTCAGTCACAAACAAGAGTACAAGGTTAAAGTTGTGGGCACTGAGTGCCAAATCGAGACCGTTACTCACGTGACTGCGGTCAACTCAGCAAGTGAAGATGTGATTGAACGTATAGCGAAAACCGATTTGGTCACCACCGCCGTTGGTCCAAATGTGTTGGATATCATTGCGAAAACGATCGCAACAGGTATCACAAAGCGCTTTGAATCTGGTAATGAATCACCGCTCAATATTATCGCCTGCGAAAACATGGTTCGTGGCACCACTCACCTCAAAGGCGAAGTCTATAAACACCTAGATAACACACTGCATGGTAAAGCTGATGACTTGGTTGGCTTTGTCGACTCAGCCGTTGACCGTATTGTGCCACCCGCAGAAGCCGCCAACGATGATCCACTTGAAGTCACTGTTGAAAGCTTTAGCGAGTGGATTGTTGACGAGCAGCAGTTTAAAGGTGAAATTCCCGACATTTCTGGAATGGAGAAAACCGATAACCTAATGGCCTTCGTTGAGCGTAAGTTGTTTACTCTCAATACTGGTCACTGCATCACGGCTTATTTAGGTTGCTTGAATGGTCACCAAACCATTCGTCAGGCTATTGAAGACCCAGACATTAGAGCGGATGTAAAACAAGCAATGTTCGAAAGTGGTGAAGTCCTGATTCGTCGCTATGGCTTTGATCGCGAATTACACAACGCTTATATCGAAAAAATTCTAAGTCGATTCGCTAATCCATATTTGGTTGATGAAGTCGACCGCGTTGGCCGCCAACCAATTCGCAAATTAGGCGCAAATGATAGATTAGTGAAGCCATTACTAGGTACAATTGAGTATGGCACTGAAAATCAAACGCTTTTAAAGGGTATCGCCGCAGCTCTCAAGTATAAGAGTGAGGATGACCCACAAGCAATTGAGCTACAAACCTCTTTGCAAGAACATGGCATTCGCCACACGCTAGCAAGGTACACAGGTTTGGATGAAAACAGCGAAGAAGTCGCGCAAATCGAATCCTTTTTCGCAGCACTATAACAACAAATACGGGGAGGAGAACTCTCCTCCTCTATCAACAAAAAGTTTTAGTTCAGTATATGGCAGACAAAATTAATGAAACCGACATTATAGAGCGATTAAATAGCGCCCCATCGGTACGCGGCTTTTTTATTGCTGCCGTTGACGTATTTAATGACTCAATTGATGCACTGATGCAAAGAATCTTTCAGAAAGATAACTTTGCGGTGCAGTCGGTTGTTGGTCCGTTGCTCCATGACTCCGGTCCATTAGGCGATTTATCTGTCCGTTTGAAGTTACTGTTTGGCTTAGGTGTTCTACCTAATGATGTCTATCACGACATAGAAGACATCATCAGAATTAAAAATGAACTTAACAGTGACGCTGCTGATTATCAGTTCACTGATCCTAACGTTTTACAACCAATCAAAAAGCTCAACTTGGTTAAAAAAATGGGCATGGTACAGCTTGAAGTCGCCGAACCTGATGACGACATAGATCTTGATTTCTACCAGCTACAGCTTCAACGTCAACAACAGATCATAAAGTCAGGGCTCTCACTGGCAATTGTCGAGATATGTAATGAACTCGACAAAGAGAGCCCATTCTAATAACAACGACGACTTACCATTGTCAGCCTCCTATTGACTTACAACAGGAGACATCATGTTAAAAGCGGTTCTTTTCGATATGGATGGGCTTATCTTTGATACCGAGTCCATCTACAAACTGAGCTGGCAGTATGCCGCTAGTGAACAAAATCTCGATTTAAGCGACGACTTCTATCAACAATTCATCGGTGTTCAAGACCCTGAGTGCGAACGGATTCTCGCAGAGCACTTTCAAAATGCACTCGATCTGTCACGCTATAAACAGGTTCGCGACGACCATTTTCATCGCTTAAGATCCAATGGCATCGCTTTCAAACCCGGTTTTGACCAACTATTCCAAGACATTAAGCGACGTGGACTCGCAACAGCCATTGTCACCTCCTCACACCTTGCTGAGGTCAAATACAACTTCGCCACCAGCGACTACCTACCTCAGTTTGATTTAGTCATCACAGCAGAAGATGTCGAACGCGGTAAACCTTACCCTGACTGCTACCAAATGGCATACACTCGCCTCGGTTTGGAAGCCGAACAGTGTTTAGTTTTAGAAGACTCTAATAACGGAGTAAAAGCGGCACTGGCTGCGGGTTGCCCTGTGGTCATGGTGCCAGATCTCGTTGCTCCATCAGACGAAGTAAACACAGAAGCTATTGTTATGAATTCATTAGAACAGGTTATTCCGCATCTAAATATGCTGATAGATCAGTAATTAGCCTCAATTCCTGATGACAAATTGAAAGTTAAATCCTTCCAACTATTAGACCCATGTAGGATTACAACCAAAGCACCAAATCAATTTGGCTAAGCTCCGTTGTCAGCCTATGCAACTGCATCTAAGTTGATAGTTTAAATGGAGCCAGTTTTCGCCTCACGCAAAGTAATCGTAGTTGAGATGAGAATTAGAGCTCCAAATATAAAGTCAGTTGGATAAGGAAAATAAAATGGAAATAGGCGGTTACGATGAATATCGCTACGAGCAGTTAAGATCTGTGGGAGTCGGTAACCTTACGAAAAGGCTCAAATACCTCAAAATTAATCAAGCGGCTGAGAAAGAGTGTTTAGACGCACTCCATCAGATGGCACTAAATCTCACACAAACCTCATATAGACAACACTGCCAGAACAATAGCCCCACTGAGTGGATGGACATGATGAGAGGCTTTGTCAATCAATACAAGGTGGCACAAAGTATGAGACATCGCTGGTCTGTGCCTGACAGCGTCAGCGCTCGTATTACTGACCTCGAGCAACAAGCTTTGATTGAACAAATGGAGATGGTGACAGCTCTGTCTTTTTATACGTTCAACTCTAACACCATCAATACTGAGATGACCGGCTACACCACTAAAGGCAACCAGCTTAAAGATGACGCAGTTAAAGTCTGGCGGGCTTACAAAAAGTGGGGACAGAACTCAACTACGCGCGTTGATGTACCCGTCTATCGCCAAATTACCGTGCCAAATCCGCAAAACTCGGCTTGGTGGAAGTACGCCAATGAAATAGTCAACGGCGCCAATCCTAAAGGTCCGGTTGGGACAATAAAAAGTAGTCGCTACTTATCATGCAGCTTCCACAAAGGGTTTATTGAGGGAGCCTGCTTCCCTGTTTACAAAAACACCGAAGGTATCCTTAACTTCGTTATACGTCGTGCTCAAGGGGTCAATATCAGTGCATTTAGCGGTTACAACAGTACTAACTTAGCTAACCGATTAGATGAGACAGCAGTAAGACTATTAAATCTAAACGACAATTCAATTAAAAGCATCCCTGATTACGAAAAGAAATACGTCACTGATGTGATAGAGAAAAGCAAAACGCTCTACCTTGAAAGACGCCGAAGAAATAAGATGAAGCAAGGCTATGAGAATCTCGCCAAACTGATGGAATTCAAAGACCAAGAATCGGCAATCGCAGTCCAAGCCGAGTTTTTGTTGCCTCCTGCTGCGCAGTTAACGGTAGACAGAATTGTCAAAAAACCAGCCTACCCAAGTGCAGCTAACGTACCAGTGCTAGAAGTACACTGCACGTATGTTCGCAGCCTAGAGAAAGGGAATGGCTTACCGCAGATTCTTGCTCCGAGCGACCAGTCTATGTTTCTTGGCCCAATTACCCTCTATCCTGCCAATGGTTGACCTAGTTTCTAACAGGGCATGTAAACAAAAATGGTGGCCTAACAGCCACCATTTTCTAATTGCTAGCCTTCGCTAGACTGTTACTCAACCGTCACCGCTTTCGCTAGGTTACGTGGTTGGTCCACATCCGTTCCTTTAATCAAAGCAACGTAGTAAGACAGAAGCTGCATCGGGATGGTGTAGTAAATCGGTGCCGTGATCTCGCTGACGTGCGGCATAGTGATGATCTTCATTGTCTCATCAGCTTCAAAGCCCGCATCTGCATCGGCGAATACATATAATAAACCACCACGTGCACGAACTTCTTCAACGTTCGATTTTAGCTTCTCTAACAACTCGTTACTTGGCGCGACCACAACAACTGGCATATCAGCATCAATCAGCGCCAGTGGACCGTGCTTTAGTTCGCCTGCTGCGTATGCTTCAGCGTGGATGTAAGAGATCTCTTTTAGTTTAAGAGAGGCTTCCATAGCAATCGGGTAAAACTCACCACGACCTAAGAACAGTGTATGGTGCTTGTCAGCAAAATCTGTCGCCAACTCTTCAATGTCTTTCTCAAAAGAGAGAGCAGCATTGATTTGCTTAGGTAGTGCATGCAGCGCTTCAACAATCTCTTGCTCTTTTTCTTTGCTGATACGATTTTGTTGCTTACCTAGCGCAGTCACTAACATCAGTAAGGCTGAAAGCTGAGTGGTAAAGGCTTTGGTTGACGCCACACCGATCTCTACGCCAGCACGTGTCATAAAGGCAAAATCAGACTCACGAACCAGCGAAGAGCCAGCAACGTTACAAATCGTCATTGCAGCCATATAGCCTTTCTCTTTAGCTAGGCGCAGAGCTGCCAAGGTATCAGCCGTTTCACCGGATTGAGAAAGCGTGATTAACAGACTGTTAGGACGCGTCACAAATTTGCGGTAACGGAACTCAGAAGCAATTTCTACGTCACAGCTTACGCCAGCGAGATCTTCAAACCAGTAACGAGCTGTCATACCTGCATTGTAAGAAGTACCACACGCAACAATTTGTACATGCTCGACTTTGCTTAGGATTTCCGCTGCGTTAACACCGATAGCTTCTGTTACCACAGAGTCTGCCGTAATACGGCCTTCCATGGTGTTGATCAGTGCCGTTGGCTGCTCATAAATCTCTTTTTGCATGAAGTGACGGTACTGGCCTTTGTCACCCGCATCATGCTCAGCGTTAGATTCCGTAATCTCACGTTCTACACGCTCACCTGAAGCATCAAATACCGTTACTTCACGGCGAGTGATTTCCGCAACGTCACCTTCTTCTAGATACATAAAGCGGCGAGTCACGTTAAGCAGAGCAAGTTGGTCAGAGGCAAGGAAGTTCTCACCAACACCAAAACCAATCACGATTGGGCTGCCTGAACGAGCTACGACAATACGCGAAGGATCTTTACGATCCAATGCCACAGTGCCGTAAGCACCTTCAAGTTGCTTCGCGGTCTTTTGGACTGCTTCCAATAGTGTCTCAGAGCTACGCAGCTCCCACTCAACCATATGAGCGATTACTTCAGTATCTGTTTGAGACTCAAATACATAACCGCGAGACTTAAGTAGCTCACGCAGTTCTTCGTGGTTTTCAATAATACCGTTGTGCACCACTGCAATGTCGCCTGACATATGTGGGTGGGCATTCGCTTCAGAAGGTTCACCATGAGTCGCCCAGCGAGTGTGCGCAATACCTGTGCCGCCGACAACTTGTGCCGAATCTACCGCGTCTGCTAGCTCTTGCACTTTACCAAGGCGACGGACGCGAGTTAGGTTTGACTCACCATCAACAATCGCCACACCCGCAGAATCATAACCACGGTATTCAAGGCGACGTAATCCTTCTACTAAAATTTCAGCGACATCTCGTTGTGCAACAGCACCGACGATTCCACACATATTCAACTCCAATTTGTTGATTCCGATAGGCAGCAAGCAAAGGCCAGATTCGGAGAAGTAAGATTAAAAAATTTGTTTAACGTTATGCACAAAGCACTTTGACGCCATGAGATTCAATTTTTGTTTTTAACTCTGGGTCTAAGTCTTTGTTGGTAATCAAGATATCGATGGCATCCCAAGCTAACTCTAAGTTAGGGATCTTTCTGCCGATCTTTTCCGACTCGACCATGACGATGACCTCGCGTGACACCTCAGCCATCACTTTACTTAGGCCAACGAGCTCATTGAAGGTGGTGGTCCCGCGCTCAAGATCGACACCGTCTGCGCCAATAAATAACTGGTCAAAGTCATATGAGCGTAGAACAGATTCTGCAACTTGACCTTGAAACGACTCAGAGTGTGCATCCCAAGTTCCGCCTGTCATCAATAGAGTCGGTTCGCTTTCAAGCTCATTCAGCGCGTTAGCGACATTAAGAGAATTGGTCATCACCACCAAACCGCGCATGCCATCAAGCATTTTGATCAGAGCGCCAGTTGTACTGCCACTGTCGATCACAATACGGTTATGCTCGCGGATCAGCTTAACCGCCGCCTCCGCCAATTCGTTCTTTCGAATCGAAACATTTTCGTTCATTTCGTCGCTTACCACTTCTTTGGGTAAGGCAATCGCACCACCATAGCGACGAAGAAGCTGACCATTTTTTTCTAGCGAAGCAAGATCCTTTCTAATCGTCACCTCAGAGGTTTCAAATTGAACAGAAAGTGCTTCAACGCTGACCTCTCCTTTCTCATTTACTAGATTAGAAATAGCGTGTCTTCTTAGCTGAGTGTTTCGTTTCGACATTTAATTTATACATTCAAGTTTCGAACTGAAAGAAATTATAGTCAAGTCGAAACATTCATGTCCATTTATTTCGATCCAAAAAATTAATATTTAGCGCAAAAACCTTGTCCTAAGACAATTGTTAAGCAGTGATATTGAAATCATTAGGTGGTAGAATTCGCACCCTAAAAGAAAAAAAATTACAGAATTGACCGTTATTTTTTTGCAATCTAGCCACTATATCCTAGTGTTGTCACAAAAATACGGCGTTGAACGGCATTAAGTTGGTCATAAAATGACTAAACTATGTGAAAGACTTTCAGTTCTGGAGCCAACTAGATGTAATGCTGTCATGAAGAGTTGGCAGGCACAAAATGCCTATTCGACAGCCTTGGTTTCAGACCAATAACCGACTTTCAAATTGTAACTATTATCGACCGGAGAGTATCTTCCATGAAAAAGACCAAAATCGTATGTACGATTGGCCCTAAAACTGAATCTGTAGAGAAGCTAACTGAACTAGTAAACGCAGGCATGAACGTAATGCGCCTGAACTTCTCTCACGGTGACTACGAAGAGCACGGCACTCGTATCGCGAACTTCCGCAAAGTAATGGAAGAGTCTGGTAAGCAGCTTGCTATCCTTCTAGATACTAAAGGTCCAGAAATCCGTACTATCAAACTAGAAAACGGCGACGACGTTGATCTAGTAGCTGGTCAAGAGTTCACTTTCACAACTGATATCTCAGTTGTAGGTAACAAAGATAAAGTAGCAGTGACTTACGCTGGTTTCGCAGCAGACCTAAACGTTGGTAACACTATCCTAGTAGACGACGGTCTAATCGAAATGGAAGTACTTGCTACTTCTGAAACTGAAGTTAAGTGTAAAGTTCTTAACAACGGAGCACTAGGTGAAAACAAAGGTGTTAACCTACCAGGCGTTTCAGTAAACCTACCTGCTCTATCTGAAAAAGATAAGAACGACCTTAAGTTTGGTTGTGAGCAAGGCGTTGACTTCGTTGCAGCTTCATTCATCCGTAAAGCTTCTGACGTTCAAGAAATCCGTGAAGTACTTGCTGCAAACGGTGGCGAGAACATCCACATCATCTCTAAGATCGAAAACCAAGAAGGTGTTGATAACTTCGACGAGATCCTAGAGCTTTCTGACGGCATCATGGTTGCTCGTGGTGACCTAGGTGTTGAAATTCCAGCTGAAGAAGTAATCTTCGCTCAGAAGATGATGATCGAGAAGTGTAACCGTGCACGTAAGATGGTTATCACTGCAACTCAAATGCTTGATTCTATGATCAACAACCCACGCCCTACTCGTGCGGAAGCAGGCGACGTTGCTAACGCAGTAATGGACGGTACTGACGCAGTGATGCTTTCTGGCGAAACTGCAAAAGGTAAGTACCCTGTTGAAGCGGTAACTATCATGGCTCAAATCGCGAACCGTACTGATTCAGCACTAAAAGCTGAGCTTGGCTCTCGCCTAGATAGCCCACGTCTACGCATCACTGAAGCAGTATGTAAAGGCGCAGTTGATACAGCTGAGAAACTAGCAGCTCCTCTAATCGTTGTTGCAACTGAAGGTGGTAAATCAGCACGTTCAGTACGTAAGTACTTCCCAACAGCGAACATCCTAGCGCTTACAACTAACACTAAGACAGCAGCACAGCTAGTTCTAACTAAAGGTGTTACTCCAGTTGTTGTTGATTCTATCGAGAACACAGACGCGTTCTACGTAGCAGGTAAAGAACTTGCACTAGAGTCTGGCCTAGGTAACAAAGGCGACATCGTTGTTATGGTATCTGGTGCACTAGTTGCTTCTGGTACAACAAACACTGCATCTGTACACGTTCTATAATAAAACGCATACAATTGCACATTCTATTAAAGAGGGCTTAGGCCCTCTTTTTTTATATATTTTTCTTGCCCACCCATTCCGTACGCTGTATTATCAACCAAAATTCAGTACCACATACCGTTTAATAATTATTAGTGGTGTCTTAGTAGCAGTGTAAGTAGTGAGGAATGCATCGTGTCTAGCCCGACGTTAACAGACAAAGTCGCTAAAATGATTGTGCAAGATATTTTGAATGGGCAACTTCAACCAGATGAAAAGCTGGTCGTTGCTGAGCTTAAACAGAGATACGATGTCGGTGCCTCTCCTATCAGAGAAGCACTGGTACAACTTTCTTGGAGCAAGTATGTCAGCTTACAACCGCAAAAAGGTTGTTGGGTTGCGCCTGTCTCTATTGATGAACTGAACGATCTCTATGAAAGCTTACGCTTTATCTCTTCCATTCTCCTCAAGCAAGCGATTGAAGCTGGCGATGAAGGCTGGGAGCTAGAAGTACTGACGTCATTTCATAAGTTGTCGCGCGTACAACACGCAAAAGAAGGCTTTGACTGGCAAGAGTGGGAAGAGCGTCAACATCAGTTCCACATTTCACTCCTCGAAGGGGCACGTTCGAATAACATGCTTGGCTTCTTCAGTGATCTCATCACCCAGATCAAACGTTATCGCTACTACGCAATCGTTAACGGTTTAGAGTATGGCAGTTCTTGCTTAGATGACTACGAACAAATTATGAAGCTAGTATTAGCCAAAGACGGAGAAAAAGCCGCCAAGACACTAGATAGTCACCTAGAGCATAACAGACAGAAAATTCAAGCCATCATTGATGAGCAAGCCGTCGCTGCATAGCGATATGAGATAAGAATCGAGCCAAAAGGCTCGATTTTTTATGCCACCTCTTCGGAGCTAAAACAGACCGACACTCGGTTACGACCAGAAGACTTCGACTCGTAGAGCGCAATATCCGCGCACTTGTAACAACGCGTGCTATCAGCAATAAAATCGGTCACACCAATACTGACGGTGACAGGGATGCTCGCTTCCAAATCAATCGCTATACGTAAGCGCTCTAAGGCCAGTTCAGCCTCTGATATTGAGGTATGAGGCATAATGATCGCAAACTCCTCACCACCGATTCGAGCCACAAAATCTGTCTCACGCAAGGTGGACTCAAGCATCTGAGCCACATTAGTAATGACGCGGTCTCCTTCGTCGTGACCAAGCTCATCATTAACGCGTTTAAAAAAGTCGATATCGAGCAAAGCCAAGCAAGCATTCGAGGTGGCAGGATAACGCTCCATAAGCCGGGCATTACGGCGCAGCTCCAATTCAAACTTACGACGATTCCAAAGCTGGGTGAGCTCATCTCTTTCACTTAAAATACGCAGGCGTTCTTCAAGCTCTTTACGATCACTGATATCGACAATTGAGGTGATGTAATAGCTAACTCGACCTGATTTTGCCAATACACTTTGTACCCGTAGTAACGCAGTGACAGCTCGCTCTTCATCGGCTCTTTGAATACTAATTTCGCCTTCCCATAGCTGTTGATGGGCTACTTGCTCAAAGATCTCTAGCGATAGTTCAATTTGCTCTTCGCCAAGCAAGTGCTTGATGATATTGCGTGAGTGGATATCGCGATGGGCGAGTCCGGTGAGCGCACAAAATTGATCATTAACCATAATCGCACGATGGTTGCGGTCGGAAATAATCACAGCAGACATACCACTCAAGGCTGCACGGGCTAATTGGCTTTCGATACTGCGTTTTCGGTAGTGACCAACGAGTAAAGTACCTGGGATAACGAACGCTAGCATCAAAACGAACACTAAAGTTGCTTCTTGCACTAAAGCTTCGCTCTCATGCTTGGCAATCGCGTCTAACTCTTTGCCATCAAGTTCTATCACCAGATAGAGGGGCTGCTGTGGAGAAAGATAAATCTGATTAAAGACAATCAAACCCTCTTTCTCCATCAGGTAACCCGACTTATTGTGTTGCATCATCTGCCAAGTGACAGGGAAAGAGCGTGCAAAATTGTGCTCATTTCTCTCTTTGACTAAATGACCATATAGCTCATTGAGGCTTGAACCCGCCAAATAAAAGCCCTGCTCACCAATAAGCTCGGGGCTAAATCGCTCATCGGGCGAATAGTTTAAACGAGATGAAAGATAGCGAACATCAATATTGAGGACCAAATAACCTGCTCGGCTTCCAGCGACATAGACAGGTGTAATTAAGCGCAGCGCGGGCTGATAAGGCTCGACAAGCTTGCCATGTTCATGCTCTAGATCGATTCCCCATACGCCAATATCATTCTCATTCAGAGTTTGAGCGTACAGGTAATAATTTCGCTGTGATTTATCTTGAAGATTTTTTTCGCTCTCAACCTCGGCAACTCCGTCGCTGTAATTGAGGCGAATTTTCTCCATTCCGTTAGTATCTAAAAAACGGATCTGGGTGTACCACTTTTGATTGCTTGCAACTGACGACCAAACCTCTTCAACAACGCCTTTATTGGTCTTTGTCGGCTCTAGTACATACTCATAGAGGTTGCGACTATGAGAAAGCAACTCAATAATCGAGATAAACTGGCTACGAACGCTTTGGTATTCACGCTCACTGTACGCAAGCTGGTGAATCGCCAACTCAGCATTTTGAACAATGATGTCTTTTTCAAGCTGTTGATGTTTCTTGAAATAGTAAAAAGAAACGAGAGAAAAAAAGACCAGCGTAGTAATAGCGAGATATGAAAATACGGATTTACGCTGCATTAGGTGAAGAAGGCTCGTGTCGATAAGGCCGAGCAGTATATCATTTAATCGAAATAGGATTAAAGCCCCTACCGGAAGAAGTAGAATAGGGGCGACTTTACTAGCAATAGAATCACTGAATTGATCAATCGATCTTATAAATCACATCAACGCTATCGCGGATAACGATGGTAGAGTCTTGGTAACTGTTCGATTCTGAACGCGCATCCATAGCCATTGAGCGCAGCAAAACAGGCTGATTGCCAGGCATATTGTAATCAATGCGCCAAACACCATTCAGCTCTTTACCAAAGCCCTCTGCGAGCGACTCGGCCTTGCTGTTGGCATCTTTGATCGCCGCCATTCGTGCCTGCTGTTGATACTTAGCTTGGTCTTTGACTTTTAGCTGAATGTTATCAACTTGATTGATGCCAGAGTTGAGCGCCAGATCTAAGTATTGGTTTAAGTCAGCCAAATCTTCGACCGTCACCGTAACACTGCGTGAAGCTCGGTAGCCTACAAGCTCTGGTTTACCGTCTTTAGGGTAGTGGTATTGAGGGGTAATGTAGAGGTTCGAGCTAGTCACGTCCTGCTTCTCTACGCCCTCTTTGTTTAGAGCATCAAGGAAGGTACGGACAACTTTATCAACCGACTGCTTTGCTTGCTCTGCCGTCATGGTTGACTCTACAACCTTAACCGAGAACTCAGCCATATCGGGTTTGGCGATCACTTCACCATAACCTGTGGTTGATAAATGTGGAAAATCGGGACTATTGGCCAACACGCCAAAACTGCTTAAAGACAGCGACAAAGCTGCAACAACTGTAGGGATAGCTTTCATACTCAATTACCATATGCCATTAACTCAATACATCATAGGCATGGAATAAATCTACACCAAGATCTAGCCATCAGTTCTGACAGAGAATTAACTGAGCACTTACGCGGCTACATACTCGCTATTTCGGCAGCAAATCCTTTGTGTATTCGACAATGGCCTGTGTCACCTGTTTAAGTAAACCCGTTTCAAGTTGCCAATGATGCCAGTAAATACGAAAGCTCATAAAAAAACCCGGCATCAAATCCACTAATTTTCCAGAGGCAAGTTCCCGTTCTATTTGTAGCTTAGGGATCAAGCAATAAGCACATCCCATCAAAGCTAAGTTGACGAAAGCCTCAGAGCTTGCAACATGATGATGCGGCACAGAATCGGGAGAAATATTAAAATGCTGCTTAAGAAAATCACGATGTAGTTCATCATGCTGATCATAAGAGACAGCCGGTGCTTGTTTTAGCCCTTCTCGCGTCACTCCTGTTGGAAAATACTCCTGAGCAAACTCTGGGCTCGCCACACATACATAATCCATCCGACCAATGTATTTCGCTTCACAGCCAACCATGGCTTTGGGCTCCATGCTTAACGCGCCCAAGACTTCGCCATTTTTTAATTTGTCTAACGTTCTCGCTTCCCCATAAACCTCAAGTTCAAACTGAACCCGCCGTGACTTCATAATTGGTGCTAAAGCAGGCAGCAGCCATGTCGCTAAGCTGTCTGCGTTAGTCGCAATAGCCGCGGTTTGTAGACGCTCAGCCGTTTCGTTATCTAGCTCTGGAATCAACTCGGACTCTAGCAATTGGACTTGTTGGTAGAGCGCGAGAAGCTTTTGCCCTATCGGGGTAGGTCTTGGCGGTTGCTCGCGCACTAAAACGGGTTGAGCTAGATACTTTTCTAGCTGTTTTAGTCGTTGCGAAACTGCCGATTGAGAGACAAACAATGCTTCAGCGGCACGCTCAAAATTACCACTACTGATCACCGCCTCTAGAGCTTCTATCCACCGATAATCCAAGCCACGCATCTTTTATTCCTCTCTACGACCAGTTTATTAGATAGTCTAATATAGTATAAAAATTATTAAATATACTTATTTTGACAGTTTACTTATCTTCTCGCCATATCAGTTAATTTGTTGGAGAGAAAGCCGTGAACTTTTGGCTACTACTACAAGGCTTTGGCCTAGGCGCAAGTATGATCATCCCTATTGGCGCCCAAAACGCTTACGTACTAAATCAAGGCATTAAGCGCCATCACCACCTTACAACCGCGACGATCTGCAGTGTGCTTGATATTGTATTTATTTCGCTCGGAATCTTCGGTGGCGGTGCTCTGCTATCACAAAATGAAACCTTGCTCATGTTGGTCACTCTCGGTGGTATTACTTTTCTTGCTGTGTATGGCTCACTATCACTCAAAAGCGCTTTTACACCACAAGCGGAAGAGACTCAGCTCAACCAGACACTCAGAGGTAAGCGCGCTGTCATTCTAGGCGCTTTAGCAGTGACGGTACTGAACCCTCACCTTTACCTTGATACTGTGGTGATTCTCGGCTCAATAGGCGGCCAATTTGAAGGCCAAGATCGTATCGCATTTGCCATCGGCACCATGATGGCTTCGCTAGTGTGGTTCTTCTCTCTTTCAATTGGCGCGGCCAAGCTCGGTCCCACTTTGTCACAACCGCGAGTTAAGCAAGGTATTGATATTGTGGTTGCGATTATGATGTACGTGATTGCCGCCTTGTTGGCAAAAGAGTTATTCAATCAGTTAATGTAGGTGATGTATGAACAAGCTGGATGCTATTTATCAGTTCAACAAAAAGCTCTTAGAGCAATTGAATGTTGATTATCAAGAGTGGCAACACGAACCTATATTAGATTTTGCCACCGACGAGAAGGTAGCAGAGCAATTAGGTTGGACGGGCACTCATAGTAAAAGCCTATTTCTCAAGCTAAAAGGATCTGGCTATGCGTTGCTTCTCACCGACAAAGATAGCCGTTTAGACACTAAGGGGATTAAAGCCCTAACCGGCAAGCGACCTTCGATAGTCAGCAATGACGAGATGATTGAGCAGATTGGTTGCGTACCGGGAGCGGTGTGCCCTTTCGGTCTGCCTACTGAAGTAGAAATTATTGTGGATAGCAAACTGTATCAACACAATGAAATCTTATATACACCGGGTAAACCAGAGGTGACCTTTGGCATCCCAGCCAACCAATTAAAAACCGTCTTAAGCTCGCTAGAAAATAAAGTGCTAGAAATGTAAAAAGCGAGGCAGTTTGCCTCGCTTTGTTCAATCTACGCTTAGAGATTATGCGTCCACTTTGTTCATATGAACATCCATTTGTGGGAATGGAATCTCGATACCTTCTTTATCTAAGCCTTCTTTGATCGCTTGCATCAAATCGAAGTAGACATTCCAGTAGTCGGCGGTTTTAACCCAAGGACGCACGACAAAGTTAACTGAAGAGTCAGCTAGTGTATGCACGCCAACCTGTACACCAGGCTCTTTAAGAATGCGCTCATCTGATTCACAAATCTTTGTCAGTAGCTCTTTGGTCTTCTGTAGATCTGCGCTGTAAGAAACACCAATCATCAGATCAATTCGGCGTGTTTCATGACGTGAGTAGTTAGTGATTGGGCTACCAATTACACTACCATTCGGCACTACGACCATTTTGTTGTCTGGTGTAGTTAGCACGGTTTGGAAAATCTGGATTGAATCTACCGAGCCTGCCACACCACCAATTTCCACGTAGTCACCCGACTTAAATGGACGGAAAGCAACAATAAGCACACCAGCAGCAAAGTTAGAAAGTGAGCCCTGTAGAGCTAAGCCTACAGCTAAGCCAGCCGCACCGATAACAGCAACCACAGACGCGGTTTGTACACCTAAACGACCTAGTGCCGCAATCAGCACAATAACAAATAGAAGGTAACGAACCAGACCATGGATAAACTCAACAACCGCTTTATCCATCTTCTTCTTGTTTAAAACTTTAGCCACACTGTTGGCGACCATTTTAACTATGATGTTACCGATAAATAAGATCAGAACAGCGGAAATAATGTTCACGCCATACTGCACTAAAAGATCGGAATTGTTAGTCAACCACTGCTCGGCATGACTTAAACCATCAACCAAAGGAGTTTCAATCCCTGCTGATTCACCCGCCATAATTTCTATCCTCTCAATAAAATGATTCTATGAACCAAACTGCTTTTAATTACCAATCAGAAACAACATCCCTATACATTCACTGAAGCAATGTCAGCTTTTTGGCACGATATCTCATTTTTGACTAATCTCAAAGTTATGTTTTTGCAAAGAGAGCAAAAACAAAAACTTATCAGAATTCTCTGATATCGACACATTACAGGTTACGCAACAAATTTCTATTTCGCCATCACTTTCATCTCGCAAGCA
Source organism: Vibrio tubiashii ATCC 19109 (assembly GCF_000772105.1). Classification (NCBI taxonomy): domain Bacteria; kingdom Pseudomonadati; phylum Pseudomonadota; class Gammaproteobacteria; order Vibrionales; family Vibrionaceae; genus Vibrio; species Vibrio tubiashii. Next base: position 363,327 of record NZ_CP009354.1, on the reverse strand, counting down.
GATAACTTTACTGAATAACAGACATAAAAAAACCGCTCAAGGTGAGCGGTTTTTCATTTAACTTAGTAAAGACGAATTATAGTACGTCTACTGCGTTAAGGTCAGCGAATGCTTTCTCAAGACGAGCAACCATAGAAGCTTGACCAGCACGTAGCCATACGCGTGGATCGTAGTACTTCTTGTTTGGCGCATCTTCACCAGTTGGGTTACCGATTTGACCTTGTAGGTAATCGCGGTTTTCCGCTTCGTATGCACGGATACCATCCCATGTAGCCCACTGTGTATCAGTATCGATGTTCATTTTGATAACACCGTAGCCGATAGACTCTTGGATCTCAGCTTCAGTAGAACCAGAACCACCGTGGAATACGAAGTTTAGAGCGTTAGGTGCGATACCGAACTTCTCTGCACAGTATGCTTGAGAGTCACGTAGGATAGTTGGAGTTAGTACAACGTTACCTGGCTTGTATACACCGTGTACGTTACCGAAAGAAGCTGCGATAGTGAAACGGTGTGAAACAGCGTTTAGTTTCTCGTACGCGTATGCAACGTCTTCTGGAGAAGTGTATAGCTCAGATGCGTCCATGTGAGAGTTATCTACGCCGTCTTCTTCACCACCAGTACAACCAAGTTCGATCTCGATTGTCATGTTCATTTTAGCCATGCGCTCTAGGTACTTAGCACATGTTTCGATGTTCTCTTCTAGAGACTCTTCAGAAAGGTCTAGCATGTGAGAAGAGAATAGAGGCTTACCAGTTTGAGCGAAGAACTCTTCACCTGCGTCTAGTAGACCGTCGATCCAAGGAAGAAGTTTCTTAGCAGCATGGTCAGTGTGTAGGATTACTGGCACACCGTAAGCTTCAGCTACAGCGTGAACGTATTTAGCACCAGCTACAGCACCAAGGATTTGAGCACCTTGACCTTCAAGTTTAACGCCTTTACCAGCGAAGAAAGCTGCACCGCCGTTAGAGAACTGAACAACAACTGGAGCTTTAACTTTAGCAGCTGCTTCTAGTACTGCGTTTACAGAGTCAGTACCTACTACGTTTACTGCAGGTAGAGCGAAGTTGTTTTCCTTAGCAACTTCAAAAACTTTCTGTACGTCGTCGCCAGAGATAACACCTGGTTTTACGAAATCGAAGATCTTAGACATGGATTTAATCCTATTTATCTGTCGTTTTAAAAATAAAACTTGTTAAGTTTAAATTCTTGCAAACGTTTGCTCACAACTCGCGCTATTCTAGCAAAAAAGTGTGATGTGCAGCAAACAAGAAAGCGGGAGATTAACTCCCCCGCTTTCACTTAATTACTTAGCGCGCTCTTCAAGCATCGCAACTGCTGGTAGTACTTTACCTTCAACGAATTCAAGGAATGCACCACCACCTGTAGAGATGTAAGAAACGTCAGCTTTAATACCGAACTTGTCGATAGCCGCTAGCGTGTCACCACCACCTGCTACAGAGAAACCTGCAGACTGAGCGATTGCTTCAGAGATACCTTTAGTACCTGCTTCGAAGTTCTTGAATTCAAATACGCCTACAGGACCGTTCCAAAGGATAGTTTTTGCGTTGCCGATGATATCAGCTAGAGCCGCTGTTGATTCTGGACCTAGGTCGAAGATCATGTCGTCGTCAGCTACTTCTGAAACGTGCTTGATTTCAGCTTCTGCGTTTTCATCGAATGCTTTCGCACATGCAACGTCAGTCGCTACTGGGATAGAACACTCTTTCATTAGCTTTTGAGCTGTTTCAACTAGGTCTGCTTCGTATAGAGACTTACCTACGTTGTGGCCATCAGCTGCGATGAACGTGTTTGCGATACCACCACCAACAACAAGTTGGTCAGCAACTTTAGATAGAGATTCTAGAACTGTTAGCTTAGTAGAAACTTTAGAACCACCAACGATAGCAACAAGTGGACGCTCTGGGTTGTCCATTGCTTTACCTAGTGCTTCCAGTTCAGCAGCAAGTAGAGGACCAGCACACGCTACAGGTGCATTCATGCCAACACCGTGAGTAGATGCTTGTGCACGGTGAGCAGTACCGAATGCATCCATTACAAAGATGTCACATAGGGCAGCGTATTTCTTAGATAGCTCTTCTTCGTTCTTCTTTTCGCCTTTATTGAAGCGAACGTTCTCAAGAACAACTAGCTCACCAGTGTTTAGCTCTAGGCCTTCTAGGTAGTCTTTAGCTAGCTTAACTTCGCAATCTAGTGCGTCGTTTAGGTAGTTAACAACAGGTTGTAGAGAGAACTCTTCTGCGTATTCACCTTCAGTCGGACGACCTAGGTGAGAAGTAACCATAACTTTCGCGCCTGCTTCTAGACAGTGCTTGATTGTTGGTAGAGATGCTAGAATACGTGCATCAGAAGTCACTTTGCCTTCTTTTACTGGTACGTTTAGGTCCGCACGGATAAATACACGTTTACCTGCTAGATCCAGGTCAGTCATCTTGATTACAGACATGATGTGTCCTCTCAAATTTTCAATAAGTAAAGTTTTCAGTAGCCCGGCAACCCTGCCAGACCTATTAATTCTTCAAACGCTGTTGGTATAGTGGAGATGCTCAATATTTATTTCAAGGGTTAAAATAAATATTTCTCCATTAAAAGAGTGGTTATTTCGCACTCTGCATTGCGAGCGCTGTATCCAACATACGGTTCGCAAAGCCCCATTCGTTATCGCACCAAACGAGCATTTTTACTAAGTGCCCATTACTCACTCGTGTCTGTGTACCATCGACAATCGCGCTATGGGGATCATGATTAAAGTCGATCGAAACGAGCGGCGCTTCAGTATAGTCAACAATGCCCTGTAATGTACACTGAGATGCGTTAACAATGGTTTGATTTACGTCATTAACTTTCACATTTGTATTAATTGTGACACTTAAATCCATTGCTGTGACGTTTACCGTCGGAACTCTTACAGAAATCGCTTCAAACTTGTTGGAAAATTTCGGGAAGATTCTTTCAATACCTTTATGCAACTTGGTGTCCACAGGAATGATCGACTGACTCGCTGCACGGGTACGTCTTAGGTCCGAATGGTAGGCGTCTATGACTTGCTGGTCGTTCATAGAAGAGTGGATAGTAGTGATAGTGCCAGATTCAATTTCAAACGCATCATCAAGCGCTTTAATGATCGGCACAATACAATTGGTGGTACAAGAGCCATTGGAAACCACATTGTGTTCCGCTTTGAGCGTTTCGTGATTAACACCATAGATGATGGTGTTATCAAGGTCGCAGGCACCAGGATGCGAGAACAGGACTTTCTTGGCTCCTGCTTTGATATGCTCCTGACCATCCGCTTGAGTGCCAAATACACCTGTGCAGTCGAGAACTAAATCCACTTCGAGATCACGCCAAGGCAGTAGCTCAATATCATTAAGATGAAGGATACGGATGGAATCAAACTCACCAGTGCCTTGATGAGGAGTATCATGGTGGATATAGATGTGCTCTTGATCGTTGGTCACTTTTCTACCAAAACGACCATGACTAGTATCATATTGAAGTAGATGGGCCATCGCATCCGGTTGCGCCAGTTCATTCACCGCCACTACCTTTATTTGTTGGTTTTTGCCACTTTCATATACCGCTCGCAAAACATTACGGCCAATACGTCCAAACCCGTTGATCGCAACTTTCAGCATAACTCCATCGCCCTACATCATTTTCGTGTCACAAATACTACCCGATAGTAGGCCAAAGCGCATTAAGTTAGTGATGTGTGCCGAACAATTGAAACTGTATAACTTGAATAATAAGCCAGCAATATAGATAGTCGCTGTGTGAGGTTGTTTTCCTTATGGCTGTTTCTTATCTAGTTTCATCAACCAAAGGAAATGACTATGTCTGGGTACCCAGCCACTCACTTTTGTAAACAGTGCGAACAAGAAGCACCCCATAGTGAAGTGCTTGTAAGAAAGACCAGCAGCTACGACACGGACACTTCTTTGTTAGGTAGAGTCAAACTGATGGCTCATGCCTTTATTAATGGCGGTCACTACTATGACATGGACAGATATGTCACGTGTAAAGTCTGCGGCCACAAAGAGAAGGATAACTGGGGTAACGAGTTTGAGTAGTCGCTACTTGACCTCAGATTGAACGCATAAAAAAACCGAGCCACTAGGCTCGGTTTTCTACTTCATGACTTCAGCAAATCTTATGCTAGTAGCTCTTTTGCTGTGTTTACTACGTTTTCTGTAGTGAAACCGAACATCTTGAATAGCTCACCTGCTGGTGCAGATTCACCAAATGTTGTCATACCGATGATACGACCGTCGAAGCCAACGTACTTGTACCAGAAGTCAGCGATGCCAGCTTCTACAGCGATACGAGCTGTAACGTCAGATGGAAGTACAGATTCACGGTACTCAGCGTCTTGCTTGTCGAATGCGTCAGTAGCAGGCATAGATACTACACGTACCTTCTTACCTTCAGCCGTTAGTTGCGCTGCTGCTTCTACTGCTAGCTCAACCTCAGAACCTGTAGCGATAAGGATTAGCTCTGGCTTGCCTTCACAATCTTTTAGGATGTAACCACCGCGAGCGATGTTTGCAACCTGCTCTTCGTTACGCTCTTGCTGTGCAAGGTTTTGACGAGAGAAGATCAGAGATGTTGGACCGTCTTTACGCTCGATAGCCAGTTTCCAAGCGACTGCAGATTCCACTTGGTCACATGGACGCCATGTGCTCATGTTTGGCGTTAGACGCAGAGAAGCCATTTGCTCAACCGGTTGGTGAGTTGGGCCATCTTCACCAAGACCGATAGAGTCGTGCGTGTAAACTTGGATGTTCTGAACTTTCATCAGAGCCGCCATACGCATCGCGTTACGTGCGTACTCCATGAACATTAGGAACGTTGCGCCGTATGGTACGAAACCACCATGTAGTGCAATACCGTTCATGATCGCTGTCATACCGAATTCACGTACACCGTAGTGGATGTAGTTACCTGACGCATCTTCAGCAGACACAGATTTAGAACCAGACCACATAGTTAGGTTAGAAGGGGCAAGGTCAGCAGAGCCGCCTAGGAATTCAGGTAGCATAGCACCGAACGCTTCTAGTGCGTTTTGCGACGCTTTACGTGATGCGATGTTGGCAGGGTTAGCCTGAAGATCAGCAATGATTGCATTGGCTTTCTCTTCCCACTCGGCAGGTAGTTCACCGTTTAGGCGACGTTTAAGCTCAGCCGCTTCAGCTGGGTAAGCTGCTGCGTATGCATCAAACTTAGTGTTCCACGCTGCTTCCTTAGCTGCGCCTGCTTCTTTCGCATCCCACTCTGCGTATACGTCAGCAGGGATTTCGAATGGACCGTGTTCCCAGCCAAGTTCTTTGCGAGTTGCTGCAATTTCTTCAGCGCCTAGCGGAGCACCGTGACAGTCGTGTGAACCAGACTTGTTAGGTGAACCAAAACCGATGATCGTCTTAGTACAGATTAGAGTTGGGCGTGGGTCAGCTTTCGCTGCAACAATAGCTGCATTGATCGCTTCTGGATCGTGACCGTCTACTGCAGGGATTACGTGCCAGCCGTATGCTTCAAAACGCTTAGGTGTGTCGTCAGAGAACCAACCTTCTACTTCACCGTCGATAGAGATGCCGTTGTCATCCCAGAACGCGATCAGTTTGCCCAGACCTAGTGTACCTGCTAGAGAACATGCTTCGTGCGAGATACCTTCCATCAGACAGCCGTCACCCATGAATGCATAGGTGAAGTGATCAACGATATCGTGGTCTTCTTTGTTGAACTGTGCTGCAAGTGTCTTCTCAGCTAGCGCCATACCAACAGCGTTAGTGATACCTTGACCTAGAGGACCCGTTGTAGTTTCAACGCCTGGTGCATAACCATACTCTGGGTGACCTGGAGTCTTAGAGTGTAGCTGACGGAAGTTTTTCAAATCGTCAATTGATAACTCATAGCCAGAAAGGTGTAGCAAAGAGTAAATCAGCATAGAGCCGTGGCCGTTTGATAAAACGAAACGGTCGCGGTCAGCCCACTCAGGGTTAGACGGGTTGTGATTTAGGTGAGAACGCCAAAGAACTTCAGCGATATCAGCCATACCCATAGGTGCACCTGGGTGACCAGAGTTAGCTTGTTGAACTCCATCCATGCTTAGAGCACGAATTGCGTTAGCGAGATGTTGACGAGAAGACATGTCAGCTCCTGAATGCATTAAGCGAATCAAATATAAAATGAGCGATAATTCTCTCAAAGCACCACCAGCACTGCAATCGTTTTCCAAGACAAAAGCTCACAAATTTCCTCGCTTTCGCAACATATCGATAAAAGTTACTAATATTTCGACCGATTAACGCAAACGTTTGGTTTTAGTAAATAACAAAAAAGAGCTTGTAATCCGAGCATTCAAAACTAAAATAGACGTCTAGATGTAGATACACCTACAGATATCAGTATTATTTATTAGTGCTCCCCCTTTGATAACGGAGCGCTCTCTAAAAATTTAAAGTGGAGCTCACATGGCTAAGCACCTGTTTACTTCTGAGTCTGTTTCAGAAGGTCATCCAGATAAAATTGCAGACCAAATTTCTGATGCAGTCCTTGATGCGATTCTAGAGCAAGACCCAAAGGCACGTGTTGCTTGTGAAACTTACGTAAAGACCGGCATGGTGATGGTTGGTGGTGAAATCACGACTTCAGCATGGGTAGATATCGAAGAGCTAACTCGCCAGACAGTGCGTGAAATTGGTTATGTTCACTCTGACATGGGTTTCGATGCTGACTCTTGTGCGGTTCTAAACACTATCGGTAAGCAATCACCTGACATCAACCAAGGCGTTGATAAAGCAGACCCTAAAGAGCAAGGCGCTGGTGACCAAGGGATCATGTTCGGTTATGCGACCAACGAAACTGACATTCTAATGCCAGCTCCAATTACTTACTCTCACCTTCTTGTTCAAAAGCAAGCTGAAGTACGTAAAAACGGTACACTGCCATGGTTACGCCCTGACGCTAAGTCTCAGGTAACTTTCCAGTACGACCAAGGTAAGATCGTTGGTATTGATGCAGTTGTTCTTTCTACTCAGCACTGTGATTCAATCTCGACGCCTGACCTACGTGAAGCAGTAATGGAAGAGATCATCAAACCTGTACTGCCTTCTGAGTGGATCAATAAAGAGACTAACTTCTTCATCAACCCAACCGGCCGTTTTGTAATCGGTGGTCCTATGGGTGACTGTGGTCTAACTGGTCGTAAGATCATCGTTGATACCTACGGTGGTGCGGCTCGTCACGGTGGTGGTGCTTTCTCTGGTAAAGATCCATCAAAAGTTGACCGTTCTGCAGCATACGCAGCACGCTACGTTGCGAAAAACATCGTTGCTGCTGGTCTAGCAGATCGTTGTGAAATCCAACTTTCTTACGCGATCGGTGTTGCTGATCCAACGTCTATCATGGTTGAGACGTTTGGTACTGAGAAAGTATCTCACGACATCATCATCGAAGCAGTTCGTCAAAACTTCGACCTTCGCCCATACGGTCTGCAAGAGATGCTGAACCTACTTCAGCCTATCTACAAGAAGACTGCGGCATACGGCCACTTCGGTCGCGAAGAGTTCCCATGGGAAGCGACAGATAAAGCAGCTCTACTGCGCGAGTTCGCTGGTCTGAAGTAATCTTTGATTACACTATAAAAATATTAAGAACGTCTGGATTACCAGACGTTCTTTTTTTATGCGCAAAAAAACATCAAGAAATTTGTATTTTTTTGCCATGCGGTCAATAGTTAAAAATATGTTAACGAACAAATCGCACAGCGATCTTGCTTCGTAAACTGTTTAACTGATGCGCCGCTTACATTATTAGAGGTCGCCAAGCCGGGCATCGAGTTTCGTTCACTGTCGCTCAAGAGCGCAGTGTAGGTAGAGAATCGATCAAGGAGGATATATGCCTCGTACGGTGAATCCACACGACTTCGATGACAAGAACAAAGAAGTCAAAGACTCAGAATACGCCCGCACGATTCCGTGTAATCAGGTCAGTATTTCTGCCCCATTCCATTGGCTTGCCCTCGGTCTGCATGACTTTGTCCGTATGCCACTTATCAGCGCCTTTTACGGTTTGTGCTTTATGGCCGCCGCAATAGGTATTGTTTTACTTGTCCAATGGCAGGGCACGCACTTAGTCGTGATGCCAAGTCTCGTTGTCTATATGCTTATTGGTCCTTTCTTAGCGCTTGGTCTTTATGATGCGAGCTGGGAAAGAGAAAAAGGCCATAGTGCAAGCCTACTTCACTCAATGAAAGCGATTGGTCGTAACTCATCTTCTCAATGGGCATTCGCCGTCTTACTGGCGGTATGTATGATCTTCTGGATGAGAATAGCAGCACTTCTACACGCTCTATATCCATCCGTCCAGGGCGCACCGCTAACGGAGTTTCTGCCTTTCTTAGTCATAGGCTCGCTGGTCGGTTTCGTTCTAGCATGTGTCGTATTCAGTATCTCAGCGTTTTCCATTCCATTAATGATGGAACGTCGTGTTGATATGATGACTGCGGTTTTCTCAAGCTTCAATGCAGTGAAATCGAATATTCCAGCCATGATTGTGTGGGCTGCCCTCATTTGTGGCGGTATTCTCGTCGGCTTTGCGACCTACGGAATCGGAATGCTGTTTACCATGCCAATTCTTGGTTATGGTACTTGGCATGCTTATCACGAAACGATCAAGAAAAAGCATCACCCATAAGTCGCGCTCTACACTGAACCAGTATATGATTCGCCTCTAACTATAGAGGCGTTTTTATTTGGAGTGTGCGTTGGACTTGGAACTTGAATACCGAGCAAAAAAGGTCATGGCTGACTGCATCCAGACCGCATCACATACCTTTAAGCGCTCTTTTCCTCTCCCGCAGTTAAACTTCAATCTACGCGGCAAAGCGGCGGGTAAAGCCTACTTGCAACTGAATGAGATTCGCCTCAACCCAGTCTTGTTCACAGAGAATCAGCAGGCATTTTTAGCGGAAGTTATTCCTCATGAAGTCGCTCATCTGATTACCTACCAAGTCTATGGCCGCGTTCGACCACATGGTAAAGAATGGCAAGGAGTCATGGAATCAGTATTTAACGTGCCAGCCCGCACCACCCACAGCTTCGAAACAACGTCAGTGCAAGGGAAAACCTTTGAGTACTACTGTGGCTGTAGCACTTATCCGTTATCCATTCGCCGCCATAATAAAGTATTACGTTATCAAGCAAGCTACCGTTGCCAGCAGTGTCAGCAACCACTTAGTTTTACAGGTAAGCAACTGTCATAATTAAGTAGAGCATCATCAATTTATAGCTAGATTTGCGTGTTAAACTGTAGTTATTACTACTTTTCTAACACTCAATCATGAACAAATCTCTGTGGTTATCTGCTATCGGCTTGTTGTGTGCTGCTGTTGTACATGCTGCGCCCCCTTCATCTTTCTCTAAGGCAAAAAAAGAAGCGGTAAAGATATACGCTGACCATCCCACCAGTTTTTATTGCGGCTGCAATATTTCATGGCAAGGTCGCAAAGGAATACCTGACTTAGAATCATGTGGCTATCAGGTTCGTAAACAGCAAAAACGAGCATCGCGCATCGAATGGGAACATGTTGTTCCAGCCTGGCAGTTTGGTCACCAACGTCAATGTTGGCAAAATGGTGGACGTAAAAACTGTACTAAGAATGATAAAGCCTTCCGTATGATGGAAGCTGACTTACACAACCTGACTCCTGCGATTGGTGAAGTTAACGGTGACCGTTCTAACTATAACTTCAGTCAGTGGAATGGCATCGATGGCGTAAGCTATGGTCGTTGTGAAATGCAGGTCAACTTTAAGCATCGTAAGGTGATGCCACCAGATCGCGCTAAGGGTTCCATTGCCCGTACTTATCTGTACATGAGCCAAGAGTATGGCTTTCGCCTCTCTAAGCAGCAAACACAGTTAATGAATGCGTGGAATAAACAATTCCCTGTCGACCATTGGGAATGCGAACGTGAGCAGCGCATCTTCAAGGTTCAAGGCAATCACAACCCATTTGTGCATCAAGCTTGCCAAGCGTTATAAGTTAGCTCAAAAGAGTTTCTGGTAATTAATTGGAAACTCTTTCTAACCCTTGTTTTTTAAACCCAAAGCATCCATGTTAGAGAGAACTTCAAATCTCTTGTTGGAAATCGAGACACCATGCGAATCCCACGAATTTACCACCCAGAAGCCATTTCTCAGTTAGGCTCTTTGATGCTCAGTGATGACGCTGCTGGCCATATCGGCCGCGTGCTGCGCATGAAGGAAGGACAAGATATTTTACTGTTTGATGGTAGTGGGGCTGAGTTTCCAGCAACCATTGCGAATGTGTCGAAGAAATCAGTAGAAGTCGACGTCACGGAGCGTATCGAACGCAGCTCTGAATCACCGCTCGACCTACATCTTGGTCAAGTCATTTCACGTGGTGATAAAATGGAGTTCACCATTCAAAAATCTGTTGAGCTGGGTGTAAACACCATTACTCCCCTCATATCAGAGCGTTGTGGCGTTAAGCTTGATCAAAAGCGTTTTGAAAAAAAACTCGCGCAATGGCAAAAAATTGCTATTAGTGCTTGCGAGCAATGCGGACGTAACACCGTACCTGAAATTCGCCCAATTATGCAGCTTGAAGAGTGGTGTGCTGAAGAGTATGACGGCTTGAAACTCAACCTTCATCCTCGCGCAAAATACTCAATCAATACCCTACCTGCACCTGTTGAAAAAGTGCGTCTGTTGATTGGTCCTGAAGGTGGGCTATCCGCAGAAGAAATCGGTATGACTGAAGAATACAAATTTGAAGAGACGCTGCTTGGTCCGCGCGTATTACGTACAGAAACAGCGGCTCTCACTGCAATTACAGCCTTGCAAGTTCGTTTCGGCGATCTTGGTTAAACGGAGAAAATACATGATCAAATTAGGTATCGTAATGGACCCAATCTCGTCCATTAACATCAAAAAAGACTCTAGCTTTGCCATGATGCTTGAAGCGCAGCGCCGCGGCTACGAAATTCACTACATGGAAATGCACGACCTACATCTAGATCAAGGTGTAGCCATTGCAGATACCAAAGTTGTTGAACTAAAAGAAGATCCAAACGCTTGGTATGAGTTCAAGTCGGAGCAAACTATTGAACTGTCTGAGTTAGATGCCGTATTGATGCGTAAAGATCCTCCGTTTGATACTGAGTACATCTACGCGACATACATTCTAGAGCGCGCTGAAGAGCAAGGCACATTGATCGTCAACAAGCCGCAAAGCCTACGTGACTGTAATGAAAAGTTATTCACGGCTTGGTTCCCTGACCTCACTCCGACCACGATTGTGACGCGTAAAGCAGATAAGATTAAAGCTTTCCGTGAAGAGCATGGTGATGTGATCCTAAAACCTCTTGATGGCATGGGTGGCGCTTCGATCTTCCGCGTTAAAGAAAACGATCCTAACGTTTCGGTGATCATTGAAACCTTGACCAATCATAGTCAAAACTACGCAATGGCGCAGACTTTCGTTCCTGATATCAGCAATGGCGACAAACGAATTCTTGTCGTTGACGGCGAACCAATGCCTTACTGTTTGGCGCGAATTCCAGCCAAAGGCGAGACTCGCGGTAACTTAGCGGCAGGTGGCACAGGTGAAGCTCGACCACTTAGTGAGACAGATAAAAAGATCGCTGAGGCTGTAGCGCCTACACTTAAAGAAAAAGGACTGATCTTTGTTGGTCTCGACGTTATTGGTGACAAGCTGACAGAAATCAATGTAACAAGCCCAACATGTATTCGTGAAATCGAGGCTGCATTCGATGTGTCAATTACAGGCAAGCTAATGGATGCCATTGAGCGCCGCTTAAAAGCCTAATCATATTTGGGCAACGCTATTGGTTGCCCTTCTTTTGTAAGTGGGAGTCTTTATGAATTTAACCAACCATTTTTTAGTGGCAATGCCGGGGATGAAAGATCCCTACTTCCAGCGCAGTGTTATCTATGTGTGCGAGCACAATGAAGATGGCGCGATGGGTTTAATGATTAATGCTCCTATCGATATCACCATCGGTAAAATGTTGGAACGAGTCGATGTAGAGCCCTCTCACCCTAAGCTTGTGACCGAGAGTTTAGACAAGCCAGTGCTTAACGGCGGCCCTGTCTCTGAAGATCGCGGGTTCATTCTTCATCAGCCTAAAGATGAATATGAATCAAGCATCAAGATGACGGATAACATATCTGTCACCACCTCTAAAGATATTCTTGGCGTACTTGGGACAGAGGCTGAGCCAAACCACTATATCGTCGCTTTAGGTTATTCAGGTTGGGAAGCAGGTCAGCTAGAAATCGAGCTCTCTGAAAACTCTTGGTTAACCGTAGAAGCGGATCCTAACGTGATGTTCGATACACCAATCAATGAACGCTGGCAGAAAGCAGTACAAATGCTTGGTATTGACGTCTCGCAGCTCTCAAGTGATATCGGCCACGCATAACAAAAAAGATACCTGTTTATGTCTAAAACAATTATGGCCTTTGATTTCGGCACTAAAAGCATTGGTAGTGCGATTGGGCAAGAGATCACAGGCACAGCTTCACCACTAAAAGCATTTAAAGCCAATGATGGCATTCCAAACTGGGATGATATTGAGAAACAGATTAAAGAGTGGCAACCCAATTTACTGGTTGTTGGCTTACCTACCGATCTGTATGGCAAAGATTTAGAAACCATTACGCCAAGAGCAAAAAAGTTCGCCAACCGCCTGCATGGACGATTTGGTCTGCCTGTTGAACTCCATGATGAAAGACTTTCTACCATGGAAGCACGTGCCGATCTGTTCGAGATGGGCGGCTATAAAGCCTTGAGCAAAGGCAATGTCGATTGCCAATCTGCGGTAGTCATTTTAGAAAGTTGGTTTGAAGCCCAATGGGGTGAATAACTACTTACACTTAGCTGAGACTAAACGACAAAAGCTGGCACAAGTGCCAGCTTTGTTTTTACATCGAGTGGTTTATAGGTCTTGCGCCTCAATCCAAAGTACTGCGTCTTGCGACAGCTCTTTACCTTTAAACTCGGTATCTGGACCAGAACCTAGACAAGCGAAGCCCCACTTGCCAGCTGTTGGGATGCCGAAAGTGAACATACCGTTGTCGTCTGTAATCGCAACGATAGCAGAAGCTGGAGTCGCACGGTGAGTGTCTTTACCAAACGCATTGGCTTTAGTATCGATATCAGTGTTTAGGAATTCAATCTCACACTCAACGCCAGCTGCTGGCTTACCCTCAGATAGAAGTTGACCAGTGAATGTGCTGCCTGCAAACACTTGGTAAGGCTTGTTCTTAGGGACGATTTCTGTCTTAAGACCTAGAGGCTCTTCCCAACCTGTTGGCATTGCACCTTTGTTGATGTAGCGTTTAGTGATCTGTTGGATATAAATGTCTTCGCCACCTTCATAATAAGGCGCTGGTACTAGACCAAAGATGTAATCGCCGTTGCGACGGATTTTGTAGTCTACCTTGTACGCATCTGCTTTGTTATCGTGACCAGCCCAAGAGATTTTCTTCAAATCTTTTAGAAGATCTGTCTTTTCACCTTTGAAGCTTACAAAAAACTCTTCTGGTTGACCCATGTCCATCACGTGACCATTTTCCATCGGGTGACCAAACACAAGTTTCATGTCGACAGTCGCTGGTTTTTCAAGCTGAGAAGTTGGTGTATACATCAATTGAAAGTGTGCTTGAGAAACTGCGGATATAGAGAGTGCTGCCATACCAACAGCTAAAGATAGCTTTTTCATTTTTTATTTCCCTAAATACAAATAACTATTCAACAATATCTTTGCCATCGACTTCGATGGAATGTCCTGGACCTGCATTAAACAGAACTTTATAAGCACCTTGTGGCTTATTAAATTCAATTTCACCGTCTTCGTTTATTTCACTTTTAATTAGCTCTGTACCTGAGCCATCCACGACTAAAATTTCTACGCCAGCGGCTGATGAACCATCAGAGAAACCACCTTCACAAAGAATGGTGTTATCACCAAAGTCATAACAGGAAAATAGAGGGGTATGGGCAAACGCCAAGCTAGGTAAAGCGGCGCTAGCCAATAACAACAGGGTTGATTTTTTCATTGCTAATTCCATTTTGAGCTTACGCAAATAGACAGATATTGAGACTTGCTCTCAATTTGATGAAGGGAAGACTAACGATCTATTTATTTAAATGAAAGTGAGAATGATTCTTAACTACACCTTCATTGATTTAAATCATATTTAGTGGAGTTATTTTTGATTTAACAAAACGGATATTGATTACAATCTTGAGACGAAAAACAACTCGGTGTGTTCTTTATGGAAACCACTCTAAGCCAATTACCAATTAAGGCGCATGCGACTATCACAGCTCACATGTCTGATGGCGCGATTCGCCAACGCTTACTGGATTTGGGACTTATTCCACAGACCAAGATTGAATTTGTACGCAAGGCACCACTAGGGGACCCACTTGAGTTTCGCGTCGGTGCCACCAGCGTCGTGATCAGAACAACAGAAGCAGACACTGTAATCGTGCGTTTAGATTAAGCGCAGGCAGTGAGGACAGAGTAATGCAACGGACAAAAGTACTATTAGCTGGTCAACAAAATGCCGGCAAATCGACCATTTTTAACATGCTGACAGGGGCAAGACAGCACGTAGCCAACTACCCCGGTGTGACTGTAGACAAGAAAACCGGCTACTTCTCTAACGATAACGCCGCTTATCAGCTCATCGACTTACCAGGCACCTATAGCTTAAGCTGCTTTTCACTTGAGGAAAGGGTCGCTCGCGACGCATTACGAAACGAAGCGGCAGATGTGGTCTTGAATGTTGTTGATTCCGCCAACCTTAATCGCTCTTTGCATCTCACCATGCAGTTACTTGAGATGGAGCTCCCACTCGCCCTCGCTCTCAACATGATGGATGTCGCACAAGCCGAAGGAATTACTATCGACTCACATTCTTTAAGTCAGGAACTCGGAGTCCCTGTCGTTGAATGTATAGGGCGAAAAGGTAAAGGGGTAGAAGGCATCACGACTGCGTTAGTAGAGGCCCAAATTGGCTCAACACCTGTTGAATATCCTCTCTTAGAGCCAGAACTCACCTCTTTCACCCAGTGGATAGATTTCTATATTGAGCCACAGACCTACAGTACCCGCTGGCTTGCTCTACGATTACTTGAACGTGATAGCCACATAGGAAAGTGGTTAGAAGATTTGATGCCCGAGCCACAGCTTAAACAGCTAAGTGCTAGAGTCGAACAGCACTTAGACAAAATTACACAGACATTGAGTGGAACCGTCAGCGATTATATCGTCGCTCAGCGCCATCAGCGTGTATCAACAATTATTGAGCGCTGCACAACTCAATCCCAACACCAAAGCAACCAGCTTTCACTCACCGACAAAATCGATAAAGTAGTCCTGAATAAGTTCGGCGCCCCACTGTTCTTAATTGCCACTGTATTCATCATTTACCAGAGCTCTATCGTCTACGGCTATGAACTGACCAATTATTGGTGGCCTTACCTTGCTGCATTTCGTGAGTTGGTGGCAAGCTTACTTCCCGAAGCGGGCTTCTTGCACGATCCTTATGTTCGCTCACTAGGGCTGTGGATCATCGATTCAGCCAACACTCTACTCAACTACATCCCGATCTTTTTGATCCTTTTTGCCCTAATCGCAATATTGGAAGACTCGGGGTATATGGCTCGAATCGCGTTTATTTCTGACCGAGTTTTGAACCGATTTGGCCTTCATGGGCAAAGCACTCTTCCGATGATTTTAGCCGGCGTATTTGCCGGAGGGTGCGCAGTACCCGGCGTTATGGCAACCAAAGGGATACCGGATAACCGAGCCCGTATCGCGACCATCTTAACGGTTCCTTATATGAACTGTTTGGCTAAAGTTCCCCTGTATACACTACTGCTCGGTATTTTCTTTGTTGAAGATAAGTCATTGATGACATTTTATATTTCAACCATTTCCATTATCGCTGCGCTGCTAGTGGCAAAACTGCTAACTCAATCGGTACTGCGTCGTACCGAGCAAGCGCCCTTTGTCATGGAACTGCCACGCTACAACCTGCCAACAGCTCGCAGTGTCGTGACTCGGGCGATGGAGCGAACTTGGATGTACGTTCGCAAAGTCGGGACCATAGTGCTTGCGGTTTCAACCGTCATCTTCGTTCTGCTCCAGTTCCCAGGGGTTCCACAGCAAGAGCTCAATGACTACCAACTACGCGCAGAAAAAGCAGTAGCTCAATTCCAAAAAGCAGCCAACAAAACACAATATGCTGATGCTTTTGACCAACATACTTTGACGGATCTGGTCAACTTCTACACCGACTATCGTCAAGCGAAACTGAATGCCAAAGGCGCACAAGCCTCACAGAAGGTAAATGCCGATTTTCAAGCTCGCAATGAGCTCTACTTTGCGATTACTGCTCGTAAGGGTGATAAAGATGCCAAGAAGCTTAACAAACCACTGCGCAAGCTTGCTTCCGAACGTAAGAAAATTCGTCGCGAAATGAAAGAGCGACGCTTAGAAGCTTCCTTACTGGGTAGTTTTGGTCGCTCCATTGAACCTGTGACGCAATTTGCTGGTTTTGATTGGAAAATCAACGTCGCGCTGTTCTCTTCCTTTGCAGCGCGCGAAAGTAGTGTCGCAACCTTAGGGGTGCTGTTTCAACCAGAAGAGGGCAGTAATCAAAAGCTTGAGCAACGAATGGCAGAATCAGATGAACTGGCGAGCCATGGTGAGGTTGCGGCAGTGGCACTTATTCTGTTCTTCATTCTTTACCCGCCTTGCCTAGCGACCGTGATGATGATTAAGGTCCAAACCGGTCAGTATAAATGGCTGTTGCTATCGATCTTCTTACCCACTTTACTAGGTTTTACAGTCGCAACAGCGGTGTACACCATTGGGACTCATTTTGCACTCAGTGGCATTCAAGTCATGTCGCTGACTTACTTCTCCGCTCTATTGGCATTGCTCATCGTAGGTTTACGCGATAGTGCGCAACAGAAAAAGCAGGGTAAGCCGATCCCAATTCAGATGATTGAGAAATAGCCATGTATCAACAAAACGTAGAAATGTGGGACATCCTGACCCTAGTGGTCGTTGTCGCCATCGCCGTGGGTTACCTCTACTTCCGTTTAGTGAAAAAGAAAGGCAGTTGTGGCAATGGATGTGGCGGTGACTGCGCCTCTCAAACTAAAAAGAAGTAACAACTTAAACGAGAAAACCCAGCCAGTACGGCTGGGTTTCATTTTAATATCACAGAGTTAAAAATAGTAATCGCTAGAGGCTAGAAGACTAGTCCATATCAATCTTCACGCCACTGAGTGATCCTGAGCTAGATACATCACCACGTTGTGTTTTAAGCATTAGGCGTAAATCATTAGCTGAATCTGCACTGTGCATGGCATCTTCTTCACTGATCTTGTCTTCCACTACTAGTTGATAAAGCGCCTGATCAAAAGTTTGCATGCCAACCTCTTTCGATTTAGCCATGGTCGCTTTAAGCTCATGCAGATCGCCGCGGCGAATCAGATCCGACACACGTGGGCTGTTGAGTAAAACTTCAAACACGCCGTGCCGACCTTGACCATTTTTATCTCGAATAAGTTGCTGACCTATCACACCACGTAGGTTCATCGATAAATCAAATAGGAACTGTTCTTTTTGTTCCTTAGGCACCAAATGAAGGATCCGCTCTAACGCTTGGTTAGCATTGTTTGCATGAAGGGTCGCCATACACAGATGCCCAGTTTCAGCAAAGGTCATTGCGTATTCCATCGTCTCACGTGTACGAATCTCACCTATTAAGATCATATCTGGAGCTTGGCGCAGTGAGTTCTTCAACGCCACTTCATAGCTTTCGGTATCTAACCCCACTTCACGTTGCGTAACAATACAACGCTGATGCTCATGAACAAACTCTATCGGGTCTTCAACAGTTAAAATATGCCCTGTCCGCTGGCTATTACGAAACCCTGTCATTGCAGCCATGGTCGTCGACTTACCCGATCCCGTCGCTCCAACCACCAGCACCAAACCCCGTTTCGCAATCGATAAGTCTTGCAAAACATCTGGTAACTTAAGCTCATCAAAGGTAGGAATCTTGGTTTCAATTCGGCGAATCACCGCCCCAGGCAATTCGCGCTGATAAAATGCAGAGACACGGAATCGACCAAAGTGACGCACAATGGCAAAGTTCGCTTCCTTGCTCGAATGAAACTCGTGTTGGCGATCATGATCCATAATCCCATCCAACAAAGAGCTCACAACAGCGTGCGATAGTTTGTCCCCGTGTGCACGCAACTCTCCATCGACACGGTAAAGAATTGGCGCATCAACTGTAATGTAAAGATCAGACGCATTCTGGTCGATCATCTGTTGCAAAAAAACATCAATATCCATAACTCTTTCCCTAGAACATTGAAGTTTCAAGTTCGATCTTCTTCGCTACTTCATCTTGATCAACAAGACCTTGTGCGATCAACTGCTTGGCATTTTGCTCCATGGTTTGCATGCCATGTGCAGCACCGGTTTGAATCACAGAAAACATCTGAGCAACCTTGTCTTCACGGATCAAGTTACGGATCGCCGGTGTCGCCATCATGATCTCATGACAAGCGGTACGGCCACCGCCAATACGCTTCAGCAACTTTTGTGCAATGACTGCGCGTAATGACTCAGAGAGCATAGAGCGAACCATGTCCTTATCACTCCCCGGGAAAACATCGATAATACGGTCGATGGTTTTTGCCGCTGAACTGGTATGCAAAGTCCCAAACACCAAGTGCCCGGTTTCTGCTGCTGTCAGTGCTAGGCTGATTGTCTCTTGGTCACGCAATTCACCCACTAAGATCACGTCTGGGTCTTCACGCAGTGCACTGCGCAGCGCATTATTAAAACTATGCGTATCTCGGTGGACTTCGCGTTGGTTGATTAAGCACTTATTATTGCTATGAACAAATTCAATTGGGTCTTCAATCGTCAGAATATGCTTATTGTGGTTGCGGTTGATATGGTCAACCATCGCCGCCAAAGTAGTGGACTTACCCGAGCCTGTAGGGCCCGTCACCAGTACCAAGCCTTTTTCCATATTGGAGATGCTTTCGAAGATTTGCGGGGCTGACAATTGCTCTAAGGTTGGGATCTCGGTCGGAATGGTACGAAATACCGCCGCGCAACCACGCGCTTGGTTAAATGCATTAACACGGAAACGACCAACATTCGGCAACTCAAAAGAAAAGTCGACTTCAAGGCGCTCTTCAAATTCACTGCGTTGACCATCATTCATAATTTCGAATACTAAACGATGCACATCTGCATGGCTAAAAGCAGGCACGCCAAGCTTTCTTACTTCACCATCTATCCGTACCATTGGAGATACTCCGGCAGAAAGATGTAGATCTGAAGCATTATGCTTTACACTAAAATCCAGTAATTCGGCGATATCCATTTAAAATCCTTAAGTAAAATCTGCTATGACTAGTATTCAACAAAACATTGAACAGATCACCTCACAGATTGAGGGCGCACAACAAAAGTGTGGACGCGGTCGAGACACAGTGCAACTTCTGGCAGTAAGTAAAACTAAGCCAGTCGAGGCAATTTTAGAGGCAGCTCAAGCCGGGCAAGTCTCTTTTGGCGAGAACTATGTGCAGGAAGGCGCAAACAAAGTCGAGTATTTTGCCGAGCACCATCCACAGTTAGAGCTTGAGTGGCACTTTATCGGTCCAATCCAGTCGAATAAATCACGCCATGTTGCTGAGAACTTTGCTTGGGTTCATACCGTTGATAGAGCCAAGATTGCTAAGCGCCTCAACGAACAGCGACCTGATGATATGGCACCAATACAAGTGCTAATCCAGGTCAACACCAGCGGCGAAGATTCGAAATCAGGCATCAATGATGATGAAATCTTTGAGCTAGCAGAGTTGATTTCTAGCCTGCCCAACCTCACTTTAAGAGGATTGATGTCAATTCCGGCTAACGTCTCAGACTATGCCTCACAGCTAGACGCCTTTACTCAACTAGCTCAACTAAAAGATAAGCTTGCGCAGCGTTTTCCAGAGCAAAACATCGATACCTTATCAATGGGTATGAGCGGCGATATGCAAGCAGCAATTGAAGCTGGCAGCACTATGGTACGTATCGGCACAGCGATATTTGGCGCACGAGATTACAGTAATAAAGCGTAAGCGGTTCACAAGGAATACAACAGTAATGGAACATAAGAAAATTGCCTTTATCGGCGCAGGAAACATGGTAAAAGCCATAGTGTCGGGCTTAGTGGCTGATGGTTATCCAGCGGAGCTAATTACAGCGACTGCGCCATCAGAGACGCGCCGAGTGCCTTTAGAGCTAGAGTTTGGTATTCGTACCACCGATGACAACCTTCAAGCGGCGCAGCAAGCGGACGTTGTCGTACTGTCGGTAAAACCTCAAATGATGGAAGAAGTGTGTAAACCACTGCAAGACATCGATTGGTCACAAAAACTGGTGA
This sequence comes from Vibrio tubiashii ATCC 19109, assembly GCF_000772105.1. NCBI lineage: Bacteria > Pseudomonadati > Pseudomonadota > Gammaproteobacteria > Vibrionales > Vibrionaceae > Vibrio > Vibrio tubiashii. Next base: position 342,777 of record NZ_CP009354.1, on the reverse strand, counting down.
TTTCCATTGCTGCTGGAATTCAAAGTGCACGCTTTGACCAAATGCTTGATTGTGAACTTAACCTTGTACGCGTCATGCCGAACACGCCTTCGCAACTCGGGCTAGGTATGAGTGGCCTTTATGCGCCAGAAAAGGTATCGCAGCAAGATAAAACCTTCGCCGCCGCGCTGATGGAATCATGCGGCAAAGTATGCTGGGTTGAACAAGAATCTGGCATCAACAACATTATTGCGGCGGCTGGCAGCGCACCTGCGTATTTCTTCTTATTTATGGAAGCGATGCAAGCTGAAGCCATCGCTCAAGGTTTTGATAAACAAACGGCTCGCTTGCTGGTACAACAATCGGCTCTTGGCGCTGCTAGCATGGTTGAAGGTAATCCCGATACTGAACTTTCAACCCTGCGTGAGAACGTGACTTCAAAAGGTGGCACCACCGCAGAAGCGCTGCGAACATTCAACCAACATCAACTTTCAGATATAGTAGCCAAAGCGATGCAAGCCGCGGTTTCACGCGCTGAAGAGATGGAAAAATTATTTTAAATGACCAGAGCAATAGTCTCTAGACAATAAGGGTAACCTATGAATTCAATGAGTTTTCTGATTTCCACCCTGTTTGATCTCTACATCATGGTGGTGATCTTACGTATTTGGTTACAAGCTGCCCGTGCAGACTTCTATAACCCGTTTTCGCAATTTATCGTCAAGGCTACTCAACCAGTGATTGCACCGCTGCGTCGTGTAATCCCTTCTGTCGGCAGCCTTGATTTAGCGACTCTGCTATTTGCCTATGTGCTTTGTGTGCTTAAATTTGTCGCGCTTATTCTAGTCGCTTCAAATGGCTCCGTTTCATTCAGTGCTGACTTCCTATTCTTAGGTCTATTGTCATTGGCTAAAGCAGCAGGCGGCTTATTGTTCTGGGTGCTATTAATCCGCGCAATTCTAAGCTGGGTGAGCCAAGGCCGAAGCCCAATTGAGTATGTTTTCCATCAACTAACAGAGCCTATGCTAGCGCCGATTCGTCGTATTATTCCTGCGATGGGTGGCTTTGACCTAAGCGTACTGGTTTTATTTATTGCGCTACAGTTTGCCAATTTCTTGATGGGTGATCTGATCGGCCCAATCTGGTTCCAACTATAATGTCACAAGCAGCTTGGTTTGATGGTGAAGACCTTGTTATTCGGCTCTATATTCAGCCGAAAGCAAGTCGAGATAAGATTGTAGGTCAACACGGCGAGGAACTGAAAATAGCGATTACAGCGCCTCCTGTCGATGGTAAAGCCAACGCTCACCTGAGTAAGTATCTCGCCAAGCAATTTAAGGTGGCAAAGGGATTAATAACAATAGAAAAAGGCGAGCTGGGCAGACATAAACAAGTCCGAATCAGCTCTCCATCCCAAATACCTAACGAGATAGAAGCCATCCTATGATGGCTTTTTATTTGTGTTCATGTAGAGCACACGCCCAATACAAAGGAAGCATTATGAAACAATGGATCACTCTTATTCTTGCTACAGCCCTAGCCCTACCTGCATGGGCAGGTCAGTTTAAAACCATCAAAGATGTTGAAGTGCATTATTCAGCCTTTAACTCAACGTTTTTAACCCCTCAAGTCGCACGCAGCTATAAACTCAAGCGTAACGGTTACTCAGCTATTCTCAATATAAGCGTGTTAGATAACTCTCAAGTGGGCAAACCTGCGATCACCGCAGAGCTTTCTGGCAGCGCAAAAAACCTGATTGGTCAAACGCGTGAACTCAGCTTCCGCGAAGTGAAAGAAGGCAGTGCTATTTACTATCTTGCTGAGTTTCCAATCTCAGACGAAGAGCAACTAACTTTCAACATTGACGTTAGCGCTGGTAATAAAGGCGCAGGGGCATTAAAGTTCACCCAAAAATTTTATGTCGAAGAATAGAAGTCGACAGTCGACAGTCGACAGTCGACAGTCGAGAAATAGATAAGGCGATACGATGAAAAGCAATAAGATTGTTCTAGCGACCGGTAACCAAGGCAAAGTGCGCGAAATGGCAGATTTACTGTCTGACTTTGGTTTTGATGTTGTTGCTCAAAGCGAGTTCAATGTGTCTGAAGTAGCAGAGACCGGAACAACATTCATTGAAAACGCTATCATCAAAGCGCGTCATGCAGCTAAAGAAGCGGGACTTGCCGCTATCGCCGATGATTCAGGTCTTGAAGTCGACTTTCTAAAAGGTGCGCCAGGTATCTACTCGGCTCGTTATGCAGGCGAAGACGCAAGCGATCAGCAGAATCTAGAAAAACTGCTAGAAGCCATGAAAGATGTCCCTGAAGAACAACGCACTGCTCGCTTTCACTGCGTGCTAGTACTGATGCGTCATGAAAACGATCCAACCCCGATCGTCTGTCATGGCAAATGGGAAGGCCGCATCTTAACTAAAGCACATGGCGAGAATGGCTTTGGCTACGACCCTATATTCTTTGTCCCTGAAGATAATTGCGCTTCAGCAGAGCTAGAACCTGCACGTAAAAAGCAGCTTTCGCACCGCGGCAAAGCATTGAAACAGCTTTTTGCGACACTATCTGAGCAAGCGGTCTAGGTCATCTTTTTCACCACTATGAATCAGTTAATTCCACCAGCTCTGAGCCTTTATGTACACATCCCGTGGTGTGTACAAAAGTGCCCTTATTGCGACTTTAACTCGCACGCGCTTAAAGCGGATATTCCAGAGCAAGAGTATATTGCTGCCCTGCTACAAGATTTAGATGCAGATATTGAGCGCTACCAGATTGCAGACAATCAGCGCCAACTGCACTCGATTTTTATAGGTGGCGGAACGCCAAGTCTGATTTCGGCCCAAGGGATCGCAGACTTGTTGCAAGGTATCGAGGCGCGAATCCCATTCAAGTCAGACATCGAAATCACAATGGAAGCCAACCCCGGAACCATAGAAGCGGAACGTTTTGCTGGTTACCAAAAAGCGGGAGTGACTCGAATATCCGTGGGTGTACAAAGTTTTGAGCAGCAGAAACTAGAAAGGCTTGGCCGTATTCACGGTCAAGATGAAGCGGTGAATGCTGCTAAGCTTGCCCATAAGATTGGCCTCAACAGCTTTAACCTCGATCTGATGCATGGCCTACCGGATCAGTCTGTTGATCAAGCACTTAGCGATCTTGAAAAGGCGATCGAGCTCGCTCCCCCACACTTATCTTGGTATCAGTTGACGATCGAGCCAAACACCATGTTCTACTACAAGCAGCCAACTTTGCCTAACGACGATGATTTGTGGGATATCTTTGAGTTAGGGCATAAAAAGTTAGCTGACGCAGGCTATGTGCAGTACGAGATATCTGGCTACAGCAAGCCCGGTTATCAATGTCAGCATAATCTCAACTACTGGCGCTTTGGTGACTACCTCGGGATTGGCTGCGGCTCACACGGTAAAATAAGCTTTGCGGATGGTCGCATTGTACGTACCACCAAGATTAAGCACCCTAAAGGCTATCTTGCCGCTTACGATAATATGGTTAAGCCTTATCTCAACAGCGAGCAAGAAGTCGCTGTTGAAGACCGTCCTTTCGAGTTCTTTATGAACCGCTTCCGCCTGATAGAAGCGTGCCCTAAACAAGACTTCTTAGATACGACAGGGCTTGGCTTTGCAGCCATTCAAGAGACCATAGATTGGGCTATTGAGATGGGCTACATCGACGAGAGCGACACTCACTGGCAAATCACCGAGAAAGGCAAACTGTTCCTCAACGACTTACTAGAAGCCTTTATGGTGGAAGAGTAGAGCGTTAATGGGAAGCGGGAGGAAGGAACGAACTTCGTCCTATGGAGGGCTAGAGAGCTAGAGAGCTAGAGAGCTAGAGAGCTAGAGAGCTAGAGAGCTAGAGAATCTTGAAGGACTGGCGCATTGCTTCAATCCTTTTTTCATTTTGGATAACTGGATAACTGACGTTGAGCCACACTTCAGTAGAGAATCAACATAGCTATCTAGCAGGGCGAAGCCCGACCCAGTTCTCTAGCAGCGAAGCGCACCATACTTCTCTAAAAAATCGAGCGCCCAATACGTTCTGCTAACAGTTCTAGCGCTTTGGTTCCTGCTAAAGAGTTACCTGATGGATCCAGTTCTGGTGACCAAACAGCAATCGTCATTTCACCCGGTACAACGGCCATAATACCACCACCGACACCCGACTTTCCTGGCATACCCACTCGGTAGGCAAACTCACCGGCACCATCGTATAGACCACAGGTCGCGAGCAAAGCATTAAGCTGCTTGGTTTGCGTTGGTGTAATCACAGGCTTTCCGGTTTGAACTGAAGTTCCTTTGTTAGCAAGGTAGCTAAAAGTTTTTGCCAGATCGACACAGCTCATCTTGAGTGCACACGCGTGGAAATAGTTGTTTAGTACAGGAATGACTTCATTTTCAAAGTTACCAAACGATCGCATTAAGTAGGCAATTGCCGCATTGCGATCACTGTGCATCATCTCTGAAGCAGCCACAATCTTGTCGTAACAGATATGAGTATCACCAGACAACTGGCGAACAAACTCCAATAAACGCTGGCGAGGAGCCGACAAGCGACTATTAAGCAAATCCGCCACAACAATGGCTCCGGCATTGATAAACGGGTTGCGCGGAATACCCTGCTCCATTTCAAGCTGAATAAGAGAGTTAAATGCTTGCCCTGAAGGCTCTTTACCAACACGAGCCCAAATCTCTTCAGGTTTATACAAGCACATCGCTAGCGTCAGGCTGAGCGCTTTGGAGATTGATTGAATAGAAAATGCTTCATCAGCATCGCCCGCTTTGATTACTTCACCTTGATTGGTAAAAACAGCAATACCAAACTTTGAAGCTGGGACTTTCGCCAAGGCAGGAATGTAGTTAGCAACCTTACCTTGACCGATAAGTGGACGAACCTCTTCTAGAATCTCTTGTAATATTTGTTGTGTCGGTTTCATCAGCAACCTTAAAAATCAATCAGTTATTATTATTTTCTTGTAGGGTCAAAAAAGCCAACATAGGCATGTTGGCTTTAAAATTCTATTCGATGCATGCTCTCATGTTCAGAAAGCGGTCATTGCATTCGTTTTGGTTATTTTACGCGCTTAAACTTAATATCCCAAACGCCGTGACCTAAACGGTGACCACGTGCTTCAAATTTTGTTAGCGGGCGCTCATCTGGACGAGGTACAAAATCGCCTTGTTCAGCAATATTTTCGTAACCCAGCGCTTCGTTCATCACTTCAATCATATGCTCTGCGTAGTTCTCCCAGTCTGTTGCCATATGGAAGATACCTTCACCTTCGATAAGCTTTTGGCGAACCATCTCAGCAAAGTCTAACTGAACGATACGACGCTTGTGGTGACGCTTTTTATGCCATGGGTCTGGGAAGAATAGCTGTAGAGTCGCTAAGCTGCTGTCAGGAATCATGTTAGCGAAAACTTCTACCGCATCGTGACACATTACGCGCAGGTTAGTAATGCCTGCATCACGCGCATCTGAAAGACATGCACCAACGCCTGGGCTGTGCACTTCAATACCGATGAAGTTCTTCTCAGGAGCGTTTTTCGCCATTTCTACTAGCGATGCGCCCATGCCAAAACCAATTTCTAGAACGACAGGGTTGTCATTACCAAACACTTCTTTCCAATCAAGAAGCTGTTCTTGGTAATCAATACCCATAGTCGGCCAGCACTCATTCATCGCGTTTTCTTGACCCTTGGTCAAACGACCTTCGCGTCGAACAAAGCTGCGAACTTTGCGTATCAGTTTACCGTCTTCGTTATACTCGTTAGTGGTCACTTCACTCATGATTTTGCCTGTTTAAAAATTGGTCTCGCCTCAAAGGGATTGTGATTATCCAAAGAATTGCTATCGGTGCAAGTTTTTTAGCGAATTTCAGCTTTGTTCGCTTATATCCTTACTCTTTATCGGTTGTACTTTACCCATGTTATATGGTGCAATTTTGCCTAATCTAGGGTCTGTTGACCTTTTGAGCTGATTTTTGCAGCAGTTTGTGGGTTCTTTATGCAAGGCAGAGGCTTTGAATTGTAGTTGCCCTACCCGATAAGCCGATAACGCAGCAGAAGGGAGCCACAAACGCTGCCCGAAGGGTTCGGCTAAAAGCGTTTTACTCTTTGTTGAGAGGTATTTGCTTAGAATGACTAAGCGACAAACCTCTCGCCGCGATTAAAACGCTTTTATCTCGAACAAAATTTAACCGCAAAAGGTCAACAGACCCTAATTATATTGAGCATATCGTGACCCCATTTGCCAGTGCCATCTTAGATTGGTACGAAAACTATGGACGTAAGAGCCTACCTTGGCAGCAGGATAAAACTGCTTATAGCGTATGGCTATCAGAAATCATGTTGCAGCAAACTCAAGTTGCGACCGTGATTCCCTATTACCAACGGTTTCTAGAGCGCTTTCCAACCGTGGTTGATCTTGCTAATGCAGAGCAAGATGAGGTCCTCCACCTCTGGACAGGTTTAGGTTATTACGCTCGTGCTAGAAACCTGCACAAAGCCGCCAAAATTGTCGCGCAAGAATATGATGGTCAGTTTCCATTAGATATCGAGCAGATGAATGCCCTGCCGGGAATCGGCCGCTCGACCGCTGCGGCTGTCCTTTCGTCCGTATACAAACAGCCTCATGCTATTTTAGATGGCAACGTCAAAAGAACCCTAGCGCGAAGTTTTGCCGTAGAAGGCTGGCCAGGACAAAAGAAGGTCGAAAATCAACTTTGGCAATACGCCGAAGAACACACACCGGATGTCGATGTCGATAAGTATAACCAAGCCATGATGGATATGGGGGCGATGGTCTGCACTCGCAGCAAACCAAAATGTACATTGTGCCCTGTTGAATCTTATTGCATCGCTAATAAGCAAGGTAACCCACTCGATTATCCGGGTAAAAAACCTAAGAAAGACAAGCCAATAAAAGAAACTTGGTTTGTCATGCTGCACTACCAAGGGCAAGTTTGGCTAGAACAGCGCCCTCAATCCGGTATTTGGGGTGGTTTGTTCTGCTTTCCTGAAAATCCAGATGCAGAGCTTGCGCATCAGCTTGATATTCGAGGAGTATCTTCGAAAATGATTGAGCAGCAAACTCAACTGATTGCCTTTCGCCATACCTTTAGCCATTACCACCTCGATATCACACCAATTTTGGTAGACCTATCAAAGCAACCTCATGTGATAATGGAAGGAAGCAAAGGTCTTTGGTATAACTTATCGCAACCTGAAGAGATTGGCTTAGCTGCACCAGTAAAACAGTTACTGGAAAGCTTACCATTCGAACTTCAAAGCTAATTATTGTTAAGGAGTCGTTATGAGCCGCACTGTATTTTGTGCTCGACTACAAAAAGAAGCCGATGGATTAGATTTCCAACTTTATCCAGGCGAGCTAGGCAAACGTATTTTTGATAACATTTCAAAGCAAGCTTGGGCTGAGTGGCAACACAAGCAGACCATGTTGATCAATGAAAAGAAGCTCAACATGATGGATCCTGAGCACCGCAAGTTGATCGAAACCGAAATGGTTAACTTCCTATTTGAAGGTAAAGACGTTCATATCGAAGGCTACACTCCACCAAGCGAGTAACGAATAGCCCAAGTTGAAACAGAGAAATGACATCATTGCCTGCAGTGATGTCATTTTTTTAGGAGAGTTATGAGAAAGTTAGCGTACTTTTTAATTGCAGTGACACTGACAGGCTGTAGCCGCGAGTTTGTAGAAAGCCTTTATGATGTCAATTATGAACCGACCAATAGGTTTGCGAAGAACCTTGCAGAGCTACCGGGGCAATTTCAGAAAGATACTGCAGCTCTCGATGCGCTCATCAGCAGCTTTTCTGGCAACATTGAAAAACGCTGGGGACGAGGAGAAATTAAATTTGCTGGCAAAAGCAATTACGTAAAGTACATCGATAACTATCTTAGCCGCTCCGAAGTAAACTTTGATAAAGGCTTGATTACTATAGAAACCGTCTCCCCAACTGACCCAAAGAGACACCTTAAAAACGCGATCGTTACCACTCTTCTCACTCCTGATGATCCCGCTAACGTCGATCTGTTTTCTTCCAAAGACGTCAAACTTGAAGGGCAACCTTTTCTCTACCGACAAGTGGTCGATCAAGACAAAAAGGCAATTCAATGGTCTTGGCGCGCCAATCGTTTCGCTGATTATTTGATCGCTAATAAGCTAAAAGTGAAAAATGTCGACTTTAAGAAAGCGTATTACGTCGAAATTCCGATGGTCGAAGAACAATTTGAGATTCGTAGTTACAAATACGCCGACATTGTTCAGCGCGCTTCACGTAAATATGACATCCCAGAAGACCTGATCTACGCAATCATCAAAACAGAAAGTAGCTTCAATCCATATGCGGTTAGCTGGGCGAATGCGTATGGCTTGATGCAAGTCGTGCCAAAAACAGCCGGAAAAGACGTCTTCAAGTTAGTAAAGAAAAAATCGGGACAACCTTCACCGGAATACCTGTTTAATCCAGAGAACAATATCGATACCGGTACCGCCTATTTCTATATTCTCAAAAATCGCTACCTGAAAGATGTCAGCCACCCCCTTTCATTGGAGTACAGTATGATTTCTGCTTACAACGGAGGCACAGGTGGGGTACTCAATACTTTCAATCGCAATGACCGTAAACGTGCAATGCGAGATCTTAACTCACTGCAACCTAATCAAGTTTATTGGGCATTAACCAAAAAGCACCCTAATGCGGAAGCACGTCGTTATCTCGAAAAAGTTACCAAATTCAAAAAGGATTTTAACTCAGGCAAAACATAATCATCAAAAACGCCTAAATAATCGGCACTCAACCACTTTTTTGAATTTTTTTCTAAAAACAAGTTGACGGCAAGACCGAAAATCCGTTTAATAGCGCTCCGTCGCCCGGATAGCTCAGTCGGTAGAGCAGAGGATTGAAAATCCTCGTGTCGGTGGTTCGATTCCGCCTCCGGGCACCACAATTTGATTGTTGGTGTCTAAGACATCAATAAGTTAGCAAAAAGAATATTAGTGTGCCGACTTAGCTCAGTAGGTAGAGCAACTGACTTGTAATCAGTAGGTCACCAGTTCGATTCCGGTAGTCGGCACCATTCTTTTGCCTCGATAGCTCAGTCGGTAGAGCAGAGGATTGAAAATCCTCGTGTCGGTGGTTCGATTCCGCCTCGAGGCACCATTATTTGGTGCTTAACAAATAGTGGTCTTACAGACCTGTTGTTAACACAAATAATTCCCCCTTAGTTCAGTTGGTAGAACGGCGGACTGTTAATCCGTATGTCGCAGGTTCGAGTCCCGCAGGGGGAGCCACTTTCAAAAAGCCAAGTCGAAAGACTTGGCTTTTTTCGTTTTTAACTGCGACTTACTTGTACCAAGTAAATGTCTCAGAGCTAGCCGCCCGCGTTGAGTCCCAACAAGGGGAGCCATATTAGAGAAAGCCTCATCGCAAGATGAGGCTTTTTCGTTTCTACTGCTCCTGGTTTGTTCCAAACCAATGTCTCAGACCTAGCCGGCCGCGTTGAGTTCCGACTGTGGGAGCCACTTTCAAGAAGCCAAAACTGGGCGTCCCCGACGAAAGACTTGGCTTTTTTCATATTTCTCCCAAAGAATCTTTCCAAACACAAGACCTTTACCGCACTGGTTTCATATATTACTTATTGCCTCGATTATGTAGCCCTGCCCTTAAAATTGTTGTCCAAGCCTGTTTTATGCTTGTGCTGTCGTAAAAAACGACTTATTTCACACCAAAAATTTAATCTAAATCATAGTTTGAACTCAGTCTGCTATTAGGCTTAGAGCATCTAAAATAAGATGACAACAATATTAAAATAAGACACCAACTTCGTTTTCGTTAGAAATCGACCTATTGATGAGCAATTTTTATGAAACTTAAGACACAAGCTTATTTATTATCAGGAATTATCTTGATCGCCTTGCTTGCGTTAACCGCAACAGGTCTGTGGACTCTGCGCGTGGCAAGTAACTTAGACAACAAGGCTCGCGTAACAGAATTGTTCCGCAGCGCCTACAGTATCCTTACTGAAGTTGAGCAGATGGCGATCGACGGCACACTCGAAGAGCAACAAGCTAAAGAACTGGCAACACGCTTGCTGCGCAACAACATCTACAAAGACAATGAGTATGTTTATGTTGCCGATGAGAAGATGACCTTTGTTGCCACCCCTCTTGATCCGCAGCTTCATGGAACAAGCTTCCATGACTTCAAAGATGGCGATGGTAACAGCGTTGGGCAACTCATTCTCGATGTGCTAGGTCGTAAAACTGGGCAAATGGTTGAGTATACTTGGACGCAGAAACAACCAGATGGCAGCATCGAAGAGAAACTGTCTATCGCGGAGAAAACTCCTCATTGGGGTTGGGTGGTAGGGACAGGTATCGGCTTTAATGAAGTCAATGCTCGTTTTTGGTCTACAGCGCAATGGCAGCTGGTGCTCTGTTTAGGTATTGCGGGCGCTATCTTAGCCACATTAATTGTGTCAATACGCCGCATGCTCACTCTTCTTGGTGGTGAGCCACAAGAAGTACGCCGAGCAGTTCAAGAAGTCGCGAAAGGCAACATCCAGACAACGTTTGAAAACCAAGCCGATGACGGCAGCATCTATCAAGCAGTTCAGCAGATGAGTCAGTCTTTGGCTCAACTAGTGAGTAACCTTGAAGGTTCAATGCATGACTTACGTAGCGAATTGGCAAGTGTAGAAGATCGCGCAGGAAGTATTGCCCAGCTTACTGATTCTCAGCAGCAATCTACCGCTATGATCGCTACAGCAATGACAGAAATGGCCTCTTCTGCAAGCAATGTTGCTGATTCAGCCAGTGATACTGCAAGAAACACTGATGAAGCGGATAAACAGAGCCAACATACTCAGCACCTGATTCATAATACTGTCGATAATATTCAAGGCTTAGCCACTCAACTTGGTACAGCAAGTCAAGCTGTCGCTGACCTAGATAACGATGTAAACAATATCGTTAAGGTACTCGATGTTATCGGTGATATTGCCGAGCAAACTAACCTGCTAGCGCTTAATGCGGCTATCGAGGCAGCCCGTGCTGGTGAACAGGGCCGAGGTTTCGCTGTAGTTGCCGATGAAGTTCGTAACCTAGCGGGTCGAACTCAAGACAGCACCAAAGAAATTCAGCAGATGATTAGCAACTTACAGGAAGGCTCACGCAACGCGATCCAAACTATGGAAGTGTGTGCAGAAACCAGTGAAAGCACGGTTCAAGAGTCGCAAAATGCTTCTGAAGCATTGCAGCAAATCGTTGTCGCACTAGAGTCTATTACCCAAATGAGTCAGCAAATTGCCACAGCAGCGGCTGAACAGACTCAAGTAAGTGATGATATTTCTCAGCGAATCAATATGATCGAAGAGAGCGGCAACCAGTTAAGTGGCGTCGTCACCGAGAGTCATAACAGTACTCAAAGCCTAGCAAGATTAGCGAATGAGCTAGAAAACTGGGTAAGCAAGTTTACTGTTAAGCACTAATTCGGCTTGGAGTAGCAAAAAGCACGCCTCTTCGCGTGCTTTTTTGTTGTCTAAACTGGACTATTTCACCTATCAAAGCGTATAACGCCTGTTGTCCTCTATACATTTAATATCCAAAATGGATAAAAACAGCCCATTAAGTATAGAAAAACAACAAACGATATTTTTTTTGCATTTTAATGTTGACCTAAAGCACGAAAAGCCGTTTAATACACCTCGTCGCCCGGATAGCTCAGTCGGTAGAGCAGAGGATTGAAAATCCTCGTGTCGGTGGTTCGATTCCGCCTCCGGGCACCACAATTTATTTGTTGGTGTCTAAGCTAGACAACAACAAGAAAAGAAATAACGTGCGCCGACTTAGCTCAGTAGGTAGAGCAACTGACTTGTAATCAGTAGGTCACCAGTTCGATTCCGGTAGTCGGCACCATTTCTTTTCCTAATGGACAATTCCTCCTTAGCTCAGTTGGTAGAGCGACGGACTGTTAATCCGCAGGTCGCTGGTTCGAGCCCAGCAGGAGGAGCCATTTTTAGTGTGCCGACTTAGCTCAGTAGGTAGAGCAACTGACTTGTAATCAGTAGGTCACCAGTTCGATTCCGGTAGTCGGCACCATTTATTATCTTTAAGAATTCGTTCTTAAAGCATAATTCCCCCTTAGTTCAGTTGGTAGAACGGCGGACTGTTAATCCGTATGTCGCAGGTTCGAGTCCCGCAGGGGGAGCCATATTAGAAAAAGCCTCATCGCAAGATGAGGCTTTTTCGTTTCTACTGCTCCTGGTTTGTTCCAAACCAATGTCTCAGCCGAAGCGTCGGACCGTCCTAGCCGGCCGCGTTGAGTTCCGACAGAGGGAGCCATATTTGAAAGTGCCTCATCGCAAGATGAAGCTTTTTGTTGTCAGCCCTCCCTCACCTACCCCATTGTCGGTAATTCCTCAAGCACATTGGAAAAAGCCATCTTCGCTTCCTATATTTATTCCATAATATCTATAAGGAAATATCATGGCTAGGAAGCAACTGTTTGTCATTGCTGCGGAGATCTCTGCAGAACTTAATCGTGGTGTACTTATTGCGAAACAGCTCCAGCTTGTTGCAAGCAATGCGCGCGCCTTGGCTTTACGTGCTGGAGAAAGTGCGGCTGGTTTCCACCCTATCACTGATTCCATTGACGAACTTGTCCGCCTTACTCTCAATGCTTCTAGCAGTATCAATTTAAAGGCGCAGAGGCTCAGCAAGATAGCCACTGCTGAAGCGCGCTCGCGTACTGTTCTGAATCATTTTGAAACCGTCTATACGCGCTCACAAGGCGCTGTTTACCTCCATAGCCTTGATGCAACCCGCTCTCGATGTTTTGAAGAAGCAGAGCAGCTCAGTCAGACCTTCATTCAAGACTCTAAAGAGCTCAGCACGCTTCTTAATACGCTCCACAGTGAGTTGAGAGTTGCCTTGATCATTTCAACCTTGCTAAGCGTTGAAGCCTCCCAAGTCGAAGAGCGTTTTAAAGGGCAACTGAACTCCATTGCCGACAGTGTCCAAGAGTCTGCGGAAGCTATCCGTAGCCATGTTCTGCAATCCCTCAAATTATTCTCATTGTTCGAGTAAAGGAATACTATGCAATCAAAAGTCTTATTTAGAGATGATGAACACCGTTGGATCATGTTTGCCCGCGATCCTCACAAACCGGAAAAGATCATCGATACCAATCAATATATGATCGTCAACAAGCAGCAAGCGATTCTGCTTGATCCCGGTGGTATAGAGATGTTTTCTTCCATGCTCAGCAGCGTCGTCAAGGAAGTACCCACAGAGCAAATTAAGTATCTGTTTGCTTCTCACCAAGATCCGGACATCATCTCGTCTCTCGGTTTATGGGATAAAGCTTTGCCAAGCGCGACCCTATACTCTCCTTGGCTATGGGAAGGCTTTATCCGTCACTTTGGTATGGAGTCTATCTCCTTTTCTCCGATCAAAGATGAAGGTGGACGCTTATCGCTTGCTGACATAGATATCGAATTTATTCCCGCGCACTACATGCACTCATCAGGGAACTTTTCCGTCTATGATCGTAAAGCCAAGATTTTAATGTCAGGGGATATTGGGGCGGCGCTCGATGTGCCCAATGCCCCTTTATTTGTCGAAGACTTTGAAGCTCATATTCCAAAGATGGAGTACTTCCATCGACGTTGGATGCCGTCAAATAAGGCTAAGAGTGCTTGGATTGAACGAGTGCGAAATCTTGATATCGATATGATTTGTCCGCAGCACGGTGGGATTTTTAAAGGTGATAATGTCCAATGCTTCTTAGCTTGGCTTGATGAGCTCGATGTAGGTATTGCGGTGTAGACGGCTAGATACGAAAAAGCCAGTCACTCACTGGACTGGCTCTCTCTAATCGCTTGCTCTAGGCTAGGCTTTCACACCTTGCTGCTGGTTGAGCATTGCAACCTCTTTATCAAGCGACTCTAGTTTAGCTTTCATCTGCTCACGGCATGTATTGGCGAGCTCACGAACATTCTCTTTGCCGTAATCTTCGACTTGTACTGGAGGCAACATTTCAATAATAACGTGGCCATTGTTCCAGCGGTTAAGCTTCACGCCACCTGTTGAGCTACATACGATAGGAATGATAGGTAGCTTAGCGCCAATAGCAGCATGGAAAGCACCTGTTTTGAAAGGCAGTAGACCACGACCTCGCGAACGTGTCCCTTCTGGGAACATCCACACAGATACGTCACTGTTGTTTAGGCTATCCACTACCTGATCGATTGTCCCTTTTGCTTTAGAGCGGTTAGCACGGTCGATAAGAATATTACCTGTTAGCCAGTACAACTGACCAAATAAAGGCATCCAAGCTAGGCTCTTTTTACCTACTGTCACAACCTTTGGTGTTACCGCCGATGAGACAGTAAACAAATCCCAGTTGTTTTGGTGGTTGGCAATGTAAATATGCTGACCGCGTTTGTAAGCGTCTTCAGGAATGCGCAGCTCAAGCTTAATACCGAACACTCTCGACATCTTTCCAAATAGACGACCAAAGGTAAACACGTGCTTTGGATTACGCGGGCTCAGTAAGCAATAGCCACAGCCAAAAATAAACATCACAATTGCAAATATCGCAACAGCCAATACACGTAATAGTGCAATCATTGTGGTTCTCCAAAATAGAGAGTCATTTATCAGTTGAGCAGACTCTAACTGATCTATCATTCATAAAAAAGCCGAAACTCGCGTTTCGGCTTACAAGCGTTAGCTGATTCTATCTTTAATCGCGAAAACGTTCAATATTTGCGCCTAAAGCAGACAGTTTGTCTTCAATTTTGTCGTAACCACGATCAATGTGGTAGATACGGTCAACAATGGTTTCGCCATTCGCAATACAACCGGCGATTACCAAGCTTGCCGAGGCACGGAGGTCAGTTGCCATCACTTGTGCACCACTTAGCTCATCCACGTCACCACAAATAACAGTATTGCCTTCAATCTCTGCTTTAGCGCCCATACGCATCAGCTCAGGCACATGCATAAAGCGGTTCTCGAAGATATTCTCGGTGATAACACCACCGCCTTTGGCCATTAGATTAAGCAGCGTGAACTGAGCCTGCATATCGGTTGGGAAGCCTGGGTGTGGCGCAGTGCGAACTGTCACCGCTTTCAGATCTCTGCCCGTCATGTCGACAGTGATCCAGTCTTCACCAGTCTCAACCATTGCCCCAGCTTCTTCTAACTTAGCCAGTACCGCTTCAAGCAAGTGCGCTTTAGTGTTGCGACAGGTCACTTTACCGCCAGAGACCGCTGCCGCGACTAGGAAAGTACCCGTTTCAATGCGGTCTGCAACCACAGAGTGCTTACCACCACCTAGGCGCTCGACGCCTTCAATAGTGATGGTATCTGTACCTGCACCAGAGATCTTAGCACCTAGCTTGTTAAGGAAGTCAGCAGTATCAACAATCTCAGGCTCACGAGCAGCGTTATCTAAAACTGTTTTACCTTCCGCCAAAGTTGCCGCGCACATAATTGTAATCGTTGCGCCAACACTGACTTTATCCATAACAATGTGAGCACCTTTAAGGCGACCATCAACATTCGCTTTAACGTAGCCGTCTTCAAGCGTAATCGTCGCACCAAGCTGCTCTAGACCATGAATGTGCAAATCAACCGGACGAGCACCAATCGCACAACCACCAGGCAATGAGACCTGACCTTGACCGAAGCGCGCCACTAATGGACCTAAAGCCCAAATTGAAGCTCGCATCGTTTTTACTAAATCGTAAGGTGCGCAGTATTCATTAATACAGCTTGGATCAACATGAACAGAGCCATTGCGCTCGACTTTAGCACCGAGTCGCTCTAGTAGCTCCATCGTTGTGTCAATATCACGCAAGCGAGGCACATTGGCCACTTCAACTGGCTCTTCAGCCAAGATAGACGCAAATAAAATTGGCAGTGCAGCGTTTTTTGCACCAGAAATGGTTACTTCACCTACAAGAGGCTTGTTAGAACCAGTAACTCGAAACTTTTCCATTATTAAACCTTACAGTGACATCAACTTCTTATCACGAGCCCACTCTTCAGGAGTGTATGCCTTGATAGAGACAGCGTGGATGTCATTTCTTTGGATGTATTCCATCAGTGGTGCATAAATTAGCTGTTGTTTTTTAACGCGACTCATTCCATCGAAACAAGCATCAACAGCAACTACTTCATAATGACTGCCTTCGCCTTTCACGTGCAGTTCTTCTAATTTAAGTGCTTCGTTTAAAATCTGTTGTACTTTTGCGCTATCCACAATTCACCCCTGTAGTATTCTTTAAATGCCCTGCAATGAGTTCATCGACATTGCTCAACTGAAATAATGTGCGCAGTTGTTCCGGCACGAAACTGAGCATTATATGACAGTTTTGTTTTTTTGCATTCTCAATTAGATGAATTAGCATCACCATTCCAGCAGAGTCTATTCTTGTTACGGCTTCTAACGAAACTTCAACCTGCTCACTAGCTAGCTGCGATGTTTGAATAGACTGCCACAACTTAGGGACAGTATCTCGATTCAGGTCACCCGTTAGTAAGTACTGACCATCATTATCTTGCTGCCATTTGGGTTCCATCATTGAGCTTTACTCTCAAGACGAATCGGTTGCTTGGCAAGCTCTTCGAGCTCTTGAGCGACCGACAGAATACCTTCTTGGCGAAGCTTAGTGCTCCACTCAGACTGTTTGCTAGACAGAAGGCTGATACCTTCGGCAATCATGTCAAATGCTTGCCATTCGCCACTGTTCTTGTCACGGCGCAGCTTAAATTCCAACTTAATGTTTGGTCGCGGCGTATCAACAATGTCGACCTTAATGCTAGTAATGCTCTTTTTAGTGTCAAGCTTTGGCTCTGGACCAAACTCGATTGTCTGGTCAGTATACTGAGTCAATACTTGCGCATAAGAGCTGACTAAATAGGCACGAAATGCAACGATAAACTGACCTACATCCTCGCGCTTGGCCCCTTTTAAGTTCGGCCCAAGCAATTTCAAAGCCGCATACTTTTCGTTGACGTAAGGCATTAATTCTTCATCAACAATCACTTTTAGATGATTAGGATCTTGCTGTACCTGATCTTGCTCTGCTTTCAAGCGAGCAAAAGCGATCTCTGATACCTGCTTCATCATCTGATAAGGTTGAGTCTTATCAATTGGCTGTGCAGAAGCATTAAACGCCAAAAACATTGAAAACAGAGTAAGTACTAACTTTCTCAACATCATTCTCTCCTTACTCTTCAGAGCCACCAACGCTATACAAGACCTGACCAATCAAATCTTCTAGCACCAAAGCAGACTTGGTATCTTCAATATAGTCGCCTTCCACCAGCATCTGCTCATCTTCAAACACAAAGCCCGGCGTTAAACCAATGTACTGTTCGCCAATTAAACCTGACGTTAAAATTTTCACGCTCGACGTTTCTGGAAACTGGTTGTAGGTGCTGCTGATTGCCATGGAAACCACAGGGAGTAAAGACTCACTATTGAGACCAATACTGGTCACGCGCCCGACTACCACTCCGCCTACCTTAACTGGGGAACGTACTTTCAAGCTGCCAATGTTATCGAACTCGGCCTTGAGAGTATAAGTATCGTTAGAGCCGAGCCCCTTTACGTCAGCAACTTGAAAAATCATCACCAGAATTGCGCAAATTCCAGCGAGAACGAAGCTACCAACCCATAATTCTATCTTTCGAGTTTGTTGCATGATTAGTTCCCAAACATCATTTAATTACCAAACATCAAGGCAGTTAGTACGAAGTCTAGACCAAGTACAGCCAAAGAAGAGTGGACAACGGTGCGAGTCGTTGCGCGACTGATCCCTTCCGAAGTCGGAATCGCATCGTATCCATTAAAAAGCGCTATCCAAGTAACAGTTATCGCGAACACTAAGCTCTTTATCATACTGTTACCAATATCTTGTCCAAGTTCAACGGAAGCTTGCATTGCCGACCAGAAGCTACCGTGGTCAATCCCTTTCCAATCAACCCCAACTAACTGACCACCCCAGATACCGACAGCCATAAAAATCATCGCTAACAGTGGCATAGAGATAACGCCAGCCCAGAACCGAGGCGCGATGACGCGTTTAAGTGGATCAACCGCCATCATTTCCATGCTCGATAGCTGCTCAGTCGCTTTCATTAGGCCAATTTCAGCCGTTAATGCAGAGCCTGCACGCCCAGCAAACAATAGTGCTGTTACCACTGGCCCTAGCTCTCGAAGCAAAGAGAGCGCAACCATTTGGCCTAAAGCACCTTCAGCGCCAAAGTCGACCAAGATGACATAACCTTGCAGACTCAACACCATGCCGATGAAAAGACCTGACAAGACAATAATAATCAGGGATTGAACGCCCACGCTATAGAGCTGTTTAACTAGTAGAGGTAAATTTTTAAGTGGCTGAGGTCGACTCGCTAATGCGCCAAACAGCATCAAGCTTGCTCTACCAAACGCTTCACACACCGACATAGTACGGCGGCCAATCGAAGCTACGAAATTCGCTAAGCCCATTATAAGAACAGCTCCTTAGCTAAAGGTTGAGATGGGAAACGAAATGGCACTGGACCATCCGCATCCCCTTTAAGAAACTGCTGCACTTGTGGATCCATATTGGCACGTAACTCTTGTGGCGTTCCGCTCGCAATCACTTTACCGTTGGCCAAGATATACACCCAGTCCGCAATACTCATCACTTCAGGAACATCATGCGACACGACGATAGAGGTAACACCTAACGCCTGATTTAAGTTACGAATCAGCTCCACCAGCACGCCCATCGTTATCGGGTCTTGGCCTACAAAAGGTTCATCGTACATGATGAGATCGGGGTCGAGTGCGATCGCTCGAGCTAAAGCAGCACGTCTTGCCATACCCCCAGAGAGTTCACTTGGCATTAACTGCGCCGCACCACGTAATCCGACAGCTTCTAATTTAAGCAGGACTAAAGTGCGAATAATCGACTCGTCCAACTCGGTATGTTCACGCAAAGGAAAGGCGACATTGTCAAACACTGACAAGTCAGTAAACAAGGCTCCAGATTGGAACAACATGCTCATTTTCTTACGTTCTTGATAGAGCTTGCGTCGGCCTAAAGTGGGGATATTGTTACCATCAAACCAAATATCGCCGCTCTCAGGGTAGATTTGGCCGCCGATAAGGCGCAGCAAGGTTGTTTTACCAATCCCTGATGGACCCATGATCGCAGTCACTTTACCTTTAGGTACATGTAGACTGACGTTATCAAAGATCTTGCGCTCGCCACGAGAAAACGTTAGCTGCTTAACGGTGACTAGGTCTTCAGATTCCATGCTGGACTCATATTTGTTCCTTTAAGAATGGGCAATCATAAGCACATTCAAATTGAATTTAAAGCACTGTTCAATTAAATGTGAGTTATTCGAATTCTCACTCTATAGCCCGCCTACTCTACCTTAGTCGCTCCAATTACGTATTTGGTTAACAATTAATTGAATGAACTGCTTTTCTTTTTACCCCCAAACCGTCAAAATTAACGGTTAAATTCTCTCGTTGTATATTGATTAGGAATCATCATGCTTGAAGCCGTTGTGTTTCTCATTATTGGATTGGTATTTTTGGTTTGGAGTGCCGACAAACTGGTGTTTGGTGCTGCTGCCCTGGCTCGTAACGTAGGTATTTCTCCTCTCGTTATCGGTATGACCATCCTTGCTATGGGCTCTTCAGCACCTGAAATGATGGTTTCTGCCACTGCAGCTCTCGATGGTAAAACCGACACAGCAGTGGGTAACGTCTTAGGCTCAAACATTGCCAACATTGCGTTAATCTTAGGTATCACCGCACTAATCAAGCCACTCTCAATCAGTTCAGGCGTTCTACGCCGTGAATTACCTTTGATGATTGGGGTGACGCTTTTAGCAGGTGTTCTCTTGTGGGATAGCCACTTAGGCTTCTATGAAGGTGTATTGCTGTTTGCTCTTTTTGCCGCTTTTATCCTCACTATGCTGCGCATCAGCCGTAACGAGAAAAAGAACGGCGATGCATTCATTGAAGAGCAAGAATCCGAAGTACCAGAAGGCGTAAGTAACGGTAAAGCGGCCATGTGGGTAGTGATCGGCCTGATTGTTTTGCCACTCGCTGCCGATGTATTAGTCGACAATGCGGTGATCATTGCTCAATACTTTGGCATGAGCGATCTAGTGATAGGCCTGACGATTATTGCGGTTGGTACTAGCTTACCTGAACTAGCGGCTTCTCTTGCTGGCGTTATGAAAGGCGAAGATGACATGGCAGTCGGTAACATCATCGGCTCGAACGTATTCAATATTCTCGCAGTCATGGGGATCCCTGGCATTCTAAACCCATCAATTTTAAGTGAATATGCAATGGGGCGTGATTTCTGGGTCATGCTTGGCGTCTCACTACTGCTTGTTGCGATGGCGCTAGGTAAATCTCGTAGCATTAATCGTTTTGAAGGCGCAGCCCTATTTTGCTGCTTTATTGGCTACCAAGCCTACTTAATTATGAACATGACCGCCTAAAACCCTGTTGGAGTTCTGTATGTTTGACTATCGCTCTGCGGCACTAGAAGTACTAAAAACCGAGATCGCAGCACTAGAACAGCTCGACCAATATCTAAACCAAGACTTTATCAAAGCATGTGAGCTTATCCTTGCTAATAAAGATGGCAAGGTAGTAGTCATGGGTATGGGTAAATCTGGTCATATCGGCAACAAAATTGCTGCGACACTTGCCAGTACAGGCACCTCATCCTTTTTTGTTCATCCAGGCGAAGCTGCTCACGGCGATCTAGGCATGATCGAGCCCGGAGATATTGTGCTAGCGATTTCCAACTCAGGTGAATCTGGAGAAATCCTTGGGCTTTTCCCAGTATTAAAACGCCTCAATATTAAAATCATCAGTATGACTGGCAAGCCGAAGTCGAACATGGCAAAACTGGCTGATATTCATCTGCAAATCACAGTGCCAAAAGAGGCTTGTCCAATCCAACTTGCGCCAACATCTAGCACCACGGCAACCTTAGTAATGGGCGATGCGTTAGCAATGGCACTGATGCAAGCACGCGGTTTTACAGCAGAAGACTTTGCCCTATCGCATCCAGGTGGTGCGTTGGGAAGAAAATTGTTGCTTAAGCTGTCTGATATCATGCACACAGGCGAGGACTTACCGCTTGTCACTCCAAACACAGTTGTTCGTGATGCGCTGCTCGAAATCAGCCAAAAAGGGCTTGGAATGACGGCGGTCGTCGATGACCACCAGCAACTGGTTGGTATTTTTACCGATGGTGATTTACGCCGAACCTTGGATAAACGAGTCGATATTCACACAGCGCTGATTGGTGATGTGATGACAGTAAACCCAACCGTCGCAATACCAAATATGCTCGCGGCTGAGGGGTTAAACTTAATGCAGGATAAAAGCATTAGTGGCCTAATCCTATGTGACAATGGCAAAGTGGTTGGCGCACTCAACATGCATGATTTATTAAAAGCTGGAGTGATGTAATGTCGAAAATGATTGAAACTTTATATCAACCAGTGGAACAATCCATTCTAGATATTGCCAAAGACATTAAACTATTGATCTGCGATGTAGATGGCGTCTTCTCTGACGGTCTGATTTACATGGGCAACAATGGTGAAGAACTGAAAACATTTCATACCCGTGATGGCTATGGCGTAAAATCGCTGATGAATGCGGGGATTGAAATCGCCATTATTACCGGTCGACGCTCTCAGATCGTCGAAAACCGAATGAAGGCATTAGGTATCAGCCTGATTTACCAAGGCCAAGATGACAAAATCAAAGCCTATCAGGATATTTGTACCAAGCTCGACATTGCACCAGAACAAACTGGCTATATTGGTGATGACCTAATTGATTGGCCAGTGATGGAGCAAGTTGCTTTAAAAGTATGTGTGGCTGATGGACACCCACTACTGGCGCGTCGAGCAAACTACGTGACCTCTATTCGAGGTGGACATGGAGCAGTAAGAGAAGTCTGCGACCTAATTCTACAAGCACGAAACGAACTCGATGTTCATAAAGGTCTAAGTATATGAGTCTATCTCGTATTGGATATCTCATCCTGACTTTCATAATATGCTGGTCTGCTTACTATCTTTTCGATAAGCAGCAGGGTTATGATATTCAGGTAGAGCCAGATACAGAGCTCCCGATGTTCAGTGGTGAAGGTCTAGTCAACACCTCATACAATGAGTCAGGCATTCGCAGCTACGTAATAACATCGGTAAATCTTGACCACTTCGCAAGAAGTGGCGATACCATTTTTTATCAGCCGGTCCTTAAAGTTTATAAGGAAGGCACCACTCAAGAGTGGGAAGTGACAGCAGTCCGTGGTGTTTTAAGCAAAGATCATGTTTTGACGCTTTATGAAGATGTTTTAGCGACAAACTTATTACCTGATTCAGGCTTTGACACCCTGTCTACCGATGTTATGAACATCCAGCTAGACAGTAGAGACTTTTGGGCAGACAACCAAGTAATCATGGTTGGGCCTCAATTTGAAACAGTAGGGCAAGCGATGACGGGTAATTTCGCCGATAATCACGCTACCCTCTACAATCACGTACAAAGTAGATATGAAACTCTCACACCTTAGTCTGATTTCTTGTTTATTACTGTCTAGCCAAGCGATGGCTTTGTCGACCGACCAAGATCAACCGGTTTATATCGACTCAGATAGCCAACAGCTAGATATGCAGAGCAACAAAGTTACTTTCCTTGGTGACGTAAAACTCAAACAAGGCAGTATTAATATCAATGCTGATAAAGTTATTGTTACCCGTGACCCCAAAGATGGTTCAATCCAAGAGATTGAAGGGTATGGGGATTTAGCTACGTTTTCTCAGTTAACGGATGATGGAAAAACGCTTTACGGGGAAGCAAAAGAGCTTTACTACGTCATGGTCGATGACCAATTGACCATGATCGATGAAGCCATGCTTTCGCAAGATGACAGCGTGATTCGCGGCACGAAAATACGCTACAAAATTTCATCTCAGAAGCTGATTGCTGACGGTAAACAGAAAGGCGATCGCGTCTCTACCGTACTTCAGCCACAAGCAGTACAAGAATAATTATGGCAATACTTAAAGCTGAGCACTTAGCGAAAACTTACGGCAACCGTACCGTTGTTACCGATGTAAGTTTGCAAGTGGAATCGGGTCAGATTGTTGGCCTTTTAGGTCCTAACGGTGCAGGTAAAACGACCTCGTTTTATATGATTGTCGGCCTAGTGGCGCGTGACCAAGGTGCGATTACTATCGACGGTGAAGACATCAGTATCCTACCGATGCATAGTCGTTCACGTATGGGTATTGGCTACCTGCCTCAGGAAGCATCTATCTTCCGTAAGTTGTCTGTTGAAGACAACATTATGGCGGTTTTGGAAACTCGCGAAGAGATGACTCGCGAAGAACGCCAAGACAAGCTAGAAGATTTGTTAGAAGAATTCCACATTCAGCACATACGCCACAGCGCGGGTATGGCATTATCAGGGGGTGAGCGTCGCCGTGTAGAAATTGCACGCGCACTAGCAGCCAACCCTCAATTCATTCTGTTGGATGAGCCGTTTGCAGGTGTTGACCCGATTTCGGTTATCGACATTAAAAAGATCATTGAACATCTAAGAGATCGTGGACTGGGTGTATTGATCACTGACCACAACGTTCGTGAAACACTGGATGTATGTGAAAAAGCTTACATTGTAAGCCAAGGTCACCTCATCGCAGAAGGCACACCAGATCAAGTGCTAAACAACGAGCAAGTGAAACAAGTTTATCTCGGCGAACAATTCCGTCTATGATTAAAGGGAAGAACGGTAAGATTCTCCAGCATTAAGGCAAGTAATACTGAATGAAACCCTCATTACAACTCAAGCTAGGACAGCAGTTAGCGATGACACCTCAATTGCAGCAAGCGATTCGTTTGTTGCAGCTGTCGACGCTAGATCTTCAACAAGAGATTCAAGAAGCTTTGGATTCAAACCCTCTCCTCGAGGTTGAAGAAACCAGTGATGAGCCGTCTGCTGAAGAAACAAACCGCAATGAAGAGAAAGAACCCACAGTTGAGCTTGCAGAAACAGCAGAGCCTGATGTAAAAGACAGCTCAGAGCTGATAGAAAAATCTGAAATCAGCAACGACCTCGAAATTGATACCACTTGGGAAGATGTCTACAGTGCAAACACGGGTAGTACAGGCATCGCTCTTGATGATGACGCTCCCGTCTACCAAGGTGAAACCACTCAATCTCTGCAAGACTACCTAATCTGGCAATTGGACCTCACGCCATTTAGTGAAACGGACCGTACTATCGCCTTAGCACTGATCGATGCCATTGATGACTATGGTTACTTAACCGTCTCAACTGAGGACATCCTTGAAAGTTTCAATAACGAAGAGATTGAGATCGAAGAGATTGAAGCGGTACGTAAACGTATCCAACAATTTGATCCACTCGGCGTTGCCTCTAATAATCTCCAAGACTGTTTGTTACTCCAGTTAGCTACCTTCCCAGAAGACACACCTTGGCTAACAGAAGCTAAGTTAGTACTGACTAACCATATTGATCAGTTAGGTAACCGTGATTACAAACTGGTTATAAAAGAGACTAAGCTAAAAGAAGCAGAGCTGCGTGAAGTGCTCAAGCTAATTCAACAGCTTGACCCAAGACCGGGAAGTCGCATTGCCCCAGACCATGCTGAATATGTCATTCCAGATGTGTCCGTATTTAAAGACCACGGAAAATGGGTGGTCACCATCAACCCAGATTCAGTACCAAGACTTAAGGTCAACCAGCAATATGCCGCGCTGGGTAAAGGTAATAATGCGGATAGCCAGTACATTCGCAGTAATCTGCAAGAAGCAAAATGGCTAATTAAAAGCTTAGAAAGTAGAAATGAGACGTTACTCAAAGTTGCTAAGTGTATTGTTGAACATCAACGCGATTTCTTTGAGTATGGTGAAGAAGCCATGAAACCAATGGTGCTTAATGATGTTGCGTTAGCTGTCGACATGCATGAGTCCACCATTTCTAGGGTTACCACGCAGAAATACATGCATACCCCTCGTGGCATTTTTGAACTGAAGTACTTCTTTTCAAGCCATGTCAGCACCGACAATGGCGGAGAGTGCTCATCAACTGCAATCCGTGCACTGATTAAGAAACTCGTCGCTGCAGAGAACAGTGCGAAACCACTCAGTGACAGTAAGATTGCAGCTCTACTCGCTGACCAAGGGATTCAGGTCGCTCGTAGGACAATAGCGAAATACCGAGAGTCTTTAGGAATAGCCCCTTCAAGTCAGCGCAAACGCCTGCTTTAGGCCTACAACCGAGAAGGAAAGTCTATGCAAATCAATATTAATGGCCACCACGTTGATCTAACCGATTCAATGCAAGACTACGTAAACGAAAAGTTTCAGAAGCTCGAACGCTTTTTTGACCATATCAACAGTATTCATGTGGTATTAAAAGTTGAAAAACTCCGTCAAATCGCGGAAGCTACCCTTCACGTAAATCAAGCTGAAATTCATGCCTCTTCAGACGATGAAAACATGTATGCAGCGATAGATTCGCTCGTCGACAAACTTGTTCGACAGCTCAACAAGCACAAAGAAAAGCTAAACGCCCACTAAAACCATGCAATTAAGCGAAATCCTTACATTGGACTGCACCAAAAGTGCAGTTCAATGTACTAGTAAAAAACGAGCCCTTGAAATGATCAGTGAACTTGTCGCTGAACAAACGGGGCAAAACTCAACCGAACTTTTTGAATGTATGCTCAGTCGCGAGAAAATGGGCAGTACTGGCATTGGAAATGGAATAGCCATTCCCCATGCTCGTATGCAAGCAAGCGATAAAGCTGTCGCAGTATTGCTGCAGTGTGAATCACCTGTTGAGTTTGACGCCATTGACAATCGCCCTGTCGACCTACTTTTTGCTCTACTCGTGCCAGACGCACAATGTAAAGAGCACCTAAAAACACTTTCGAGCATGGCAGAACGTCTAAACGACAAACAGATCCTCAAACAACTGCGTAAAGCTCAGTCAGACCAAGAGCTCTACGACATCATGGTTAATCAATAATGCGCCTTATCGTTGTTAGCGGTCAGTCCGGTGCAGGTAAAAGCGTTGCATTACGCGTACTGGAGGACTTAGGTTACTACTGCGTAGATAATCTGCCAGTCGACCTGCTTGAAGTCTTTGTTCAATCGGTTCAAACCAGCAAACAGAATGTCGCCGTCAGCATCGATATCCGTAACCTACCAACAGAGCCAAACTTAGTCGAAGCTGTGTTAACTAAGCTAAAGAAAAGTTCTGATGTCAGCGTGCTATTTTTGGATGCCAACAAAGAGACGCTATTAAAACGCTACAGCGAGACTCGCCGTATTCATCCTTTGTCACTCAGTATTGAAAACACCTCGTTAGAGCAGGCGATTGAGAAAGAACGCTGTATCCTCTCTCCTCTCAAAGAGCATGCTGACTTAGTGATCGACAGTAGTAATCAATCTCTGCATGAACTGAGTGAAACAGTACGTATGCGCGTTGAAGGGCGAGAACGCAAAGATCTCGTGATGGTTTTTCAGTCCTTTGGTTTCAAGTACGGTCTGCCAAGCGATGCCGACTACGTGTTTGATGTACGCTTCTTACCCAACCCGCACTGGCAGCCTGATTTAAGGCCATTAACTGGCTTAGATGCACCAATCAAATCCTTCTTGGAAGGTCATCATGAAGTGATGGAACTCAAGCAGCAAATTCAAAAGTTCATTGAACACTGGTTGCCAATGCTGGAGAAAAACAATCGTAGCTATCTCACCGTCGCGATTGGTTGTACTGGCGGCAAACATCGCTCCGTCTATCTCACTCAGCAAATTGGCGAATACTTTGCGCAGATGGGACATCAAGTTCAGATTCGTCACGCTTCACTAGAGAAAAACCACAAGGAATAGTTTATGCAGCAGCAAAGCCGTACTGTCTTAATCCAAAATCGTTTAGGTCTTCACGCTCGTGCTGCTGTAAAACTAGTCGAATTGGCTCAATCCTTTGATGCCATTCTCACCATTCAAAATCATGAAGGCAAAGAAGCGACTGCAGATAGCGTAATGGGGCTGCTAATGCTCGAATCAGCGCAAGGCGAACATGTCACTATAAGCGCTGAAGGTAGCGATGCGCACCCTGCACTTGAAGCCGTTTGTCATCTTATTGAAGACAAGTTTGACGAAGACGAGTAATTCACCGACCAATTAGCACTAAATAACCCTCCTTCACAATAACTTATTAAATACATTCTAAAATTAAGTTACTATTCACAGCATTGTAAGCATAGAGAGTCAGGGGGAATGAATGGCAGAGCAAATAGAATTCGATCAAGCTCACCAAGCCCTCCAAGAAGTTACCGAAGCTCTAGAAAATGGTCGTTTTGTCCATGTCCGTCGCCAACTTCAGGACATGGAACCAGAAGATATTGCCCATCTCTTAGAAGCCTCTCCACGTAAAAGTCGTGAAGTCCTTTGGCAACTCACCGATCCGGAAGATTACGGTGAAATTCTTGATGAATTAAACGAAGACGTTAAAGATGATCTGGTGTCTAAGATGGCGCCGGAGATGCTTGCTGAAGCCACTGAAGGTATGGAAACGGATGACGTCGCTTACGTACTCCGAAGCCTTCCTGATGACGTCTCGCGCGAAGTCTTATCCCAAATGGATGCTGCTGAGCGTCTATTGGTTGAAACGGCCCTTTCCTATCCGGAAGACACTGCTGGTAGTTTGATGAACACCGACGTTATCACCATTCGTGGTGATGTCGACGTCGATGTTGTGCTTCGTTATTTGCGTATGAAAGGAGAGCTTCCAGAAGCCACCGATGCTTTGTACGTGATTGACGAAGAGAGCCGTCTGATTGGCGAACTGCCGATCACAACCCTTCTGACCACTCAGCCTGACGTTAAGATCAGCGATGTCATGGAAGATGCCGATGAAGCTATCGATGTCACCATGAGCGACTCTGACATTGCTAGCCTGTTCGAACGTCGTAACTGGGTCTCGGCGCCTGTTATCGATGAGAACCAACACTTGGTCGGTCGTATCACTATCGATGACGTGGTCGATGTTATCCGTGAAGACGCTGAGCACTCCATGATGAGTATGGCGGGTATGGATGATGACGAAGACACTTTCGCCCCTGTAGTAAAATCAGCGCGTAAGCGTAGTATCTGGCTAGGTGCGAATGTTCTCGCAGCCCTTGCGGCCGCATCCGTTTCAAACATGTTTGAAGCAACGCTTGACCAAATGGCGGCAATTGCTGTCTTGATGACCATAGTCCCCTCTATGGGCGGTGTCGCGGGTAACCAGACCGTAGCGCTCGTAATTCGCGGTCTAGCACTTGGTCATATCGGTGATGCCAATAAACGTGAACTGCTGATGAAAGAAGCCGCGATCGGCCTACTCAATGGCATCATGTGGGCACTGATTATTGGCGGTATCGTTGTCGCTTGGAAAGGAAATTGGATGTTAGGCGGCATTATTTCCGCCGCAATGCTGACCAATTTACTGGTCGCTGGTGTGGCTGGGGTAACCATCCCTATTCTGCTCAAGAAGATGAACATCGACCCGGCACTGGCAGGAGGCATGGCGCTCACAACAGTGACCGATGTTATCGGCCTATCGGTCTTCCTTGGCTTAGCAACCATCATGATTTAATCAGACTCTCAGAGACTAAAAAGCGCAGCTTATAA
Organism: Vibrio tubiashii ATCC 19109; assembly: GCF_000772105.1. Lineage (NCBI taxonomy): Bacteria > Pseudomonadati > Pseudomonadota > Gammaproteobacteria > Vibrionales > Vibrionaceae > Vibrio > Vibrio tubiashii. The sequence goes on along the minus strand of NZ_CP009354.1, from coordinate 313,977 downwards.
GCTGCGCTTTTTGTTGCTAATTTAGAACTAGTTAAGGTTTGGCCCTAACCATTTCTCTGCTTCAAGCATATCCCAACCTTTGCGATCCGCGTAGCTTTGCGCTTGATCCTGTTGGATCTGAGCGATCGCAAAGTAACGAGAGTCTGGGTGAGAGAAATACCAACCGGAAACAGACGCGCCTGGCCACATCGCATAACTTGTCGTCAGTGACATATCGATGGTCTCTTCAACTTTAAGCAGCTCCCACAGAGAGCCTTTCTCAGTATGTTCTGGACAAGCTGGGTAACCTGGAGCAGGACGAATCCCCTGATATTTCTCACGGATCAACTCGTCATTCGATAAGTTCTCATCGGCAGAATAACCCCAGATTTCTTTACGTACCTGTTCATGTAAATACTCGGCAAACGCTTCAGCTAAGCGATCGGCCACCGCCTGAATCATGATGGCGTTATAGTCGTCACCGGCCGCTTTATATTGGTCAGCAAGTTCGCGCTCACCTATACCGCCCGTGACTGCAAACGCACCAATCCAGTCCTTCTTACCTGACTCTTTAGGAGCAATGTAATCTGATAAACAGTAGTTAAAGCCTTTTGGCTTCTCTGTTTGCTGACGCAGGTTATACAACACTTTGGCCACTTCTGTACGAGACTCATCGGTGTACACTTCAATATCATCACCAACGCTTGCTGCAGGAAAGAGTGCACACATACCGCGAGCTTTAAGTAACCCTTCGTTTTCTACTCGGTCTAGCAGATCATTGGCATCTTTAAACAGACGCTTCGCCTCTTCACCGACTTCTTCATGGTCTAAAATCGCTGGGTACTTACCGACAAGCGACCAAGTCATAAAGAAAGGCGTCCAGTCAATGTAGTTACGCAATGTGGCAACATCAAAATCATCGAACACATGGACACCCGGCTTAGCAGGCTCTGGAGGTGTATAGCACTCCCAATCAATCGCCACTTTGTTAGCACGCGCTTGCTCAAGAATGACAGGCTTGGTTCTTGGCTTCTTACGATTATGCTGATCACGAACACGGACGTAATCCGCATCTAACTTCTCGACAAAGGCAGGACGCAGTTCATCTGAAAGAAGTGATGTACACACGCCAACCGCTCTCGAAGCATTGTTTACATACACCACGGGATGTTTGTAGTTTTGCTCAATCTTAACCGCAGTGTGGGCTTTCGATGTCGTCGCGCCACCAATCAGCAGTGGCAAATCAAAATCAAGACGTTCCATCTCTTTGGCCACATGAACCATTTCGTCCAATGAAGGAGTAATCAGGCCGGACAAACCAATAATATCAACATTCTCTTCTTTGGCGACCTTGAGGATCTGCTCACACGGCACCATGACGCCAAGGTCAATGATCTCGTAGTTATTACACTGTAGAACAACGCCAACAATGTTCTTACCAATATCGTGAACATCACCTTTTACTGTCGCTAGAAGAATTTTACCGTTCGACGAGCCCGCTTGCTTCGATGCATTAATATAAGGTTCTAAGTGAGCAACCGCCTGCTTCATCACGCGAGCTGATTTTACCACCTGAGGTAAGAACATCTTGCCTTCACCAAACAGGTCGCCAACCACATTCATGCCGTCCATTAATGGACCTTCAATCACTTCTAACGGCTTGCTAGCATTAACTCGCGCCTCTTCGGTATCCTCAACAATAAACTCGGTGATGCCTTTAACTAGCGCATGCTCTAAACGCTTCTCAACTGACCAGGTACGCCATTCAAGTGCTGAGGCATCTTCTTCTTTTCCAACGCCTTTACCTGCATATTCAGCGGCAATATCGAGCAGTCGCTCTGTACCATCATCACGTCGGTTTAGAACCACATCTTCTACCGCTTCACGCAACTTGTCGGGTACGTTGTCGTAAATTTCAAGCTGACCAGCATTTACGATCCCCATATCCATACCGTTTTTAAAACAGTGATAAAGGAATACGGCGTGAATCGCTTCACGTACATAGTTGTTGCCGCGGAATGAGAAAGAGACGTTAGAGACACCTCCAGAGATCATAGCGTAAGGTAGGTCGCGCTTGATATCCGCAACCGCTTCAATAAAGTCTACTGCGTAGTTGTTATGCTCTTCGATACCGGTCGCAACAGCAAAAATGTTCGGGTCGAAGATAATATCTTCCGGTGGGAAGCCAATTTCATCAACCAAGATATTGTAGGCATTAGTACAAATTTCCAGTTTGCGTTCACGCGTTTCTGCCTGACCAACTTCATCAAACGCCATCACGATAACAGCCGCACCGTAGCGACGAATCAGCTTGGCTTGCTCAACAAACTTCTCTTTGCCTTCCTTGAGTGAGATGGAGTTAACAATGCCTTTACCCTGAATACACTTCAAGCCAGCTTCGATAACCTCCCACTTAGAGGAGTCGACCATGATAGGCACTTTGGAAATTTCTGGCTCAGAGGCACACAGGTTGAGGAAACGCACCATACATGCTTCAGCATCAAGCATGCCTTCATCCATGTTGATATCGATGATCTGTGCACCGTTCTCGACTTGCTGGCGTGCAACCTCTAACGCCTCATCATAAAGCTCTTCTTTGATCAGACGTTTAAAGCGTGCAGAACCCGTTACGTTAGTGCGTTCACCAACGTTAACAAACAGGGTTTCTTTTTCGATTGTCAGTGGCTCAAGACCAGATAGACGACAAGCCGTGATAAGTTCTGGTAATGCGCGCGGTTTTACTCCTTCTACCGCGATAGCCATTTGGCGGATATGCTCTGGAGTCGTACCACAACAACCGCCAATCAGGTTTAAGAAACCACTTTCCGCCCACTCTTTAACATGCACTGCCATATCTTCAGGTGATAAATCATACTCACCAAAGGCGTTAGGTAAACCCGCATTAGGGTGAGTAGAAACAAATGTCTCTGAGATACGTGAGAGCTCTTCCACATACGGACGTAGCTCGTCAGGGCCTAGCGCACAGTTCAAACCAAATGAGATTGGATTGACGTGACGAAGTGAGTTGTAGAAAGCTTCGGTTGTTTGGCCAGAAAGCGTTCGACCTGACGCATCGGTAATGGTGCCCGATATCATCACTGGCAGTTTGGAACCCAACTCTTCAAACACAGTGTCTACCGCAAAGGCACAAGCTTTAGCGTTCAAGGTATCGAAGATAGTCTCGATCAGAATTAAATCTGAGCCGCCTTTAATCAGAGCGCGTGTCGACTCGGAATACGCTTCGACAAGCTCATCAAAGCTAACGTTTCGATAACCGGGATCGTTCACATCGGGTGAAATAGAACATGTGCGGTTAGTTGGGCCCAATACACCTGCAACGTAACGAGGTTTTTCTGGCGTTTTTGCCGTCCACTCATCGGCCGCTTCACGTGCGAGTTTGGCTGCAGCGAAGTTAATCTCTTCGCTTAGGCTTTCCATTTCATAGTCAGCCATTGCAATAGTGGTTGCGTTGAAGGTGTTGGTTTCGAGGATATCTGCACCTGCTTCTAGATAAGCAGAATGGATATCTTTAATAAGTTGAGGCTGAGAAAGAACAAGTAAGTCGTTGTTGCCTTTTAAATCGCAATGCCAGTCAGCAAAGCGCTCACCTCGATAGTCTTGCTCTTCTAGTTTGTAATCTTGAATCATGGTGCCCATACCACCATCGATCAGCAAGATACGTTGTTTTAATTGAGCTTCAATCTGTTGCCTTACATTACTTCCCACGGTACAGCCTCATTCCTTTAGTTATCACTCCATCCTATCACACATTAAAAAGGAGTCTAGACGTCTAAAAGACTTAATTGATGACTTAGTTATGACAAAAAAATGTTTGCTATTTGTACATAGTAGGCAGAAAATTCCCATTCATAATTTGTTACATGTCGAGATTCTAATGTCGGTCTATTACACTCTCTGTTTCCTATCAGCTGCCGCTATGTTGATTGCGTTTGTAAACAGCAAGATAGGTAAAATGCAAACCACCATCGCAATTACAGCAGGTTCGATGATGCTGTCGCTGTTGATTCTTGTAGCAGGTCAAAACGATTGGTTTCATTTAACAGAAATCGCTTCAAACACAGTGGCGAGCATTAACTTTGAAGATTTCCTACTTAAGGGGATATTAGGTTTTCTCCTTTTTGCCGGTGGTTTAGGTATCAAACTACCCAACCTCAAAGATCAAAAATGGGAAATAACTGCCTTAGCTCTGGGCGCGACTCTATTCTCGACTTTCTTTATTGGCTTTGTCCTTTATGGTTTCTGTCAGTTTATCGGCATTCAGTTCGACCTAGTCTACTGCTTACTGTTTGGTGCGCTGATCTCACCAACCGATCCAATTGCTGTACTGGCCATCGTTAAAAAGCTCGACGCTCCTAAACGAATCTCAACTCAAATCGAAGGTGAATCTCTATTTAACGATGGCTTTGGTCTCGTTATCTTTGTCACCATCTTTACCATCGCCTTTGGTACCGAAGCGCCTACCGTCGGCAGTGTTACTATGCTGTTTATACAAGAAGCGCTTGGCGGCATCTTATATGGTTTTGCTTTAGGGTTACTGTTCCACTATTTAATCAGTGCTACCGACGATCACTCAATGGAGCTCCTGCTGACCATAGGTATACCGACAGCAGGCTATGCCTTCGCCGAAGTTCTGCATGTCTCTGGACCATTAGCTATGGTCGTATCTGGCATTATGATTGGTAACTGGACCAGATTTATCGGTTTCTCCAAAGAGAGTGAAGATCACCTCGATCACTTTTGGGAGCTCGTTGATGAGTTCCTAAACGGTGTTCTATTCCTGCTGATTGGTATGTCGATGCTGCTGTTTGAATTCCATAAGGAAGACTGGATTCTAATGGCTTTCTCTGTACCTCTAGTCTTGTCAGCTCGCTACCTCAGTGTTTTCTTGTCATATATCGGCTTTAAGCGTTTTCGAAAATATAACCCTTGGTCAGTCAAGATTCTTACTTGGGGTGGCTTAAGAGGCGGATTGGCGTTAGCCATGGCGCTGTCAATTCCGTCTGGCATCTGGGTTATTCAAGATAAACTGATCGATGTAAAAGAGATTATCCTAGTCATGACCTACTCGGTAGTAGTGTTCTCAATCTTAATTCAAGGCTCTACCATTACGCCAATGATCGAAAAAGCTAAGCTTGCCCAAAAAGAGATGGATTCTGAGAATAGAGAAGCAGAGCAAGAATAGGTTTTGGAAACATCTATAACGTAAAGGCAGCTAACTAAGCTGCCTTTTTAGTATCTAGAGCTTTTGGGTCATAGGTAGACCAAAGCTATTTTTGAGCATTTTCCGTGACAGGTTTCATCATCGATTTGCGCAGCTTGATGACAATAATACTTGAAAGAGCAGCGCATAAGGTGATGACTGGCGCTGCCATAAGCCCCGCTGTGATGTAACAGGTGTCGCAATGACAAAAGGTCGGCCGTTGTGTTGAGCAACGATACTAGGATGCGGGAACGGACTTCGTCCTACGGAAAACTGGAAAACTGGAAAACTGGAAAACTGGAAAACTGGAAAACTGGAAAACTGGAAAACTTTGAGGGTTGGCTTATCGTGTCAACCTATTTTGTTTTCAATACATTACGTTGTCATCCTCAAGAGCGAGGGACGAGTGAGTTGGGGAGCTCTTGTAGCGAGTCGAAAACTAAAATAGATTCCCTGCTCACTCCTTCGTCGCTCCATGGAATGACCGAAGCTATTGAAGTATGCGAATCTTTTTGATCTGTCCCCTTAGGCTCTACCAACTTAGTATCAACACTCACCTCTCGTAGGGTGAAGCCCGAATCCGATTCTAGAGGACGAAGTCCGTTCCAGCAGCGCAGCGATCCCGATTTCCATAGGGCGTAGCCCGTTCTATCTCCCCCTTAAACGCAAGAAGCCCGTTGCGTCAGCAACGGGCTTCTAAAACGACAAAACCCAGTCCGAAGACTGGGTTTTTTAAATAAGTGGCTGACGGCCGGGCTTGCGGGCAAGCGGGACTCGTTGGTCGCAGACCAAAATAATACTGCAGATACAAAAAGACCTCAGCATTTCTGCTGAGGTCTGGAATAAGTGGCGGAGCGGACGGGACTCGAACCCGCGACCCCCGGCGTGACAGGCCGGTATTCTAACCAACTGAACTACCGCTCCGCACTGGTTAGACTCTTGAGTCTAAATTTAAAGCCTGGCGATGTCCTACTCTCACATGGGGAAGCCCCACACTACCATCGGCGCTAATTCGTTTCACTTCTGAGTTCGGCATGGAATCAGGTGGGTCCAAATCGCTATGGTCGCCAAGCAAATTCTTAATTCGGAAAGCTGTTTTAAGTTCTGTAATTACACATTCAAAGTTCTTGCTTTGAGTCCATCAAAACCCTTTGGGTGTTGTATGGTTAAGCCTCACGGGCAATTAGTACAGGTTAGCTCAACGCCTCACAACGCTTACACACCCTGCCTATCAACGTTCTAGTCTCGAACAACCCTTTAGGACCCTCAAGGGGTCAGGGAAGACTCATCTCAGGGCTCGCTTCCCGCTTAGATGCTTTCAGCGGTTATCGATTCCGAACTTAGCTACCGGGCAATGCGTCTGGCGACACAACCCGAACACCAGAGGTTCGTCCACTCCGGTCCTCTCGTACTAGGAGCAGCCCCCTTCAATCTTCCAACGCCCACGGCAGATAGGGACCGAACTGTCTCACGACGTTCTAAACCCAGCTCGCGTACCACTTTAAATGGCGAACAGCCATACCCTTGGGACCGACTTCAGCCCCAGGATGTGATGAGCCGACATCGAGGTGCCAAACACCGCCGTCGATATGAACTCTTGGGCGGTATCAGCCTGTTATCCCCGGAGTACCTTTTATCCGTTGAGCGATGGCCCTTCCATACAGAACCACCGGATCACTATGACCTGCTTTCGCACCTGCTCGAATTGTCATTCTCGCAGTCAAGCGGGCTTATGCCATTGCACTAACCTCACGATGTCCAACCGTGATTAGCCCACCTTCGTGCTCCTCCGTTACTCTTTGGGAGGAGACCGCCCCAGTCAAACTACCCACCAGGCACTGTCCTCAACCCGGATAACGGGTCTAAGTTAGAACATCAACACTACAAGGGTGGTATTTCAAGGACGGCTCCACCGATACTGGCGTACCGGTTTCAAAGCCTCCCACCTATCCTACACATGTAGGGTCAATGTTCAGTGCCAAGCTGTAGTAAAGGTTCACGGGGTCTTTCCGTCTAGCCGCGGGTACACTGCATCTTCACAGCGATTTCAATTTCACTGAGTCTCGGGTGGAGACAGCGTGGCCATCATTACGCCATTCGTGCAGGTCGGAACTTACCCGACAAGGAATTTCGCTACCTTAGGACCGTTATAGTTACGGCCGCCGTTTACCGGGGCTTCGATCAAGAGCTTCGACTTACGTCTAACCCCATCAATTAACCTTCCGGCACCGGGCAGGCGTCACACCGTATACGTCATCTTACGATTTTGCACAGTGCTGTGTTTTTAATAAACAGTTGCAGCCACCTGGTATCTGCGACTCTCAATAGCTCCATCCGCAAGGGACTTCACCGTCAAGAGCGTACCTTCTCCCGAAGTTACGGTACCATTTTGCCTAGTTCCTTCACCCGAGTTCTCTCAAGCGCCTTGGTATTCTCTACCCGACCACCTGTGTCGGTTTGGGGTACGATTCCTTACAATCTGAAGCTTAGAGGCTTTTCCTGGAAGCATGGCATCAATGACTTCACTACCGTAGTAGCTCGACATCGTGTCTCAGCCTTAAAGAGAGCCGGATTTACCTAACTCTCAAGCCTACGCACTTGAACCTGGACAACCGTCGCCAGGCCCACCTAGCCTTCTCCGTCCCCCCATCGCAATTGTAAGAAGTACGGGAATATTAACCCGTTTCCCATCGACTACGCCTTTCGGCCTCGCCTTAGGGGTCGACTTACCCTGCCCCGATTAACGTTGGACAGGAACCCTTGGTCTTCCGGCGAGGAGGTTTTTCACCCCCTTTATCGTTACTCATGTCAGCATTCGCACTTCTGATACCTCCAGCAGACTTTACAATCCACCTTCAACGGCTTACAGAACGCTCCCCTACCCAATACGATAAATCGCATTGCCGCAGCTTCGGTTTATAGCTTAGCCCCGTTACATCTTCCGCGCAGGCCGACTCGACTAGTGAGCTATTACGCTTTCTTTAAATGATGGCTGCTTCTAAGCCAACATCCTAGCTGTCTAAGCCTTCCCACATCGTTTCCCACTTAGCTATAATTTGGGACCTTAGCTGGCGGTCTGGGTTGTTTCCCTCTCCACGACGGACGTTAGCACCCGCCGTGTGTCTCCCGGATAGTACTTACTGGTATTCGGAGTTTGCAAAGGGTTGGTAAGTCGGGATGACCCCCTAGCCTTAACAGTGCTCTACCCCCAGTAGTATTCGTCCGAGGCTCTACCTAAATAGATTTCGGGGAGAACCAGCTATCTCCAGGTTTGATTGGCCTTTCACCCCTAGCCACAAGTCATCCGCTAATTTTTCAACATTAGTCGGTTCGGTCCTCCAGTTGATGTTACTCAACCTTCAACCTGCCCATGGCTAGATCACCTGGTTTCGGGTCTATATCCAGCAACTCGACGCCCAGTTAAGACTCGATTTCTCTACGGCTCCCCTAGATGGTTAACCTTGCTACTGAATATAAGTCGCTGACCCATTATACAAAAGGTACGCAGTCACACCACGAAGGTGCTCCTACTGCTTGTACGTACACGGTTTCAGGTTCTATTTCACTCCCCTCACAGGGGTTCTTTTCGCCTTTCCCTCACGGTACTGGTTCACTATCGGTCAGTCAGTAGTATTTAGCCTTGGAGGATGGTCCCCCCATATTCAGACAGGATATCACGTGTCCCGCCCTACTCGATTTCACTGATGATGAGATGTCGGTTACGGGGCTATCACCCTGTATCGCGCCACTTTCCAGAGGCTTCACCTGTCTCATTAAAAGCTTAAGGGCTAGTCCAATTTCGCTCGCCGCTACTTTCGGAATCTCGGTTGATTTCTTTTCCTCGGGGTACTTAGATGTTTCAGTTCCCCCGGTTCGCCCTGTTAACCTATGTATTCAGTTAACAGTAATTGCTTATGCAATTGGGTTTCCCCATTCAGAAATCCCAGACTCAAATGGTTGTTACTACCTAATCTGGGCTTATCGCAAGTTACTACGTCTTTCATCGCCTCTGACTGCCAAGGCATCCACCGTGTACGCTTAGTCACTTAACCATACAACCCCAAAGGGTCTCTGTTTAAACAACCAAAGTTGTCTGCATTTTTATACATGTGCAGACACGATTTTGCCGGACTCAAATTTCCAAGAACACTTGAATGTGTGTTGGTACCTAAAACATAGTTTTAGGATTTGAGAACTTTTAATTGAATAACAACGCATCTCGAAGAGATGGGGATTGTTGTTATTCGTCAGCTTTCCAAATTGTTAAAGAGCTAGATTTCTTTCGAAACCATTTTTAAGAACACTTACGCAAATGCGCTTAAAGATGGTGGAGCTAAGCAGGATCGAACTGCTGACCTCCTGCGTGCAAGGCAGGCGCTCTCCCAGCTGAGCTATAGCCCCATCAGGTGTTGATACTGTATGCCAATTCTTCTGGGAGGAAGATTGGTGGGTCTGAGTGGACTTGAACCACCGACCTCTCGCTTATCAGGCGAACGCTCTAACCACCTGAGCTACAGACCCAGTATCGTCTCTTAACGTGTATAAACATATCAATCTGTGTGAACACTCATCGCAATAATCATCGTATAAGGAGGTGATCCAGCCCCAGGTTCCCCTAGGGCTACCTTGTTACGACTTCACCCCAGTCATGAACCACAAAGTGGTGAGCGTCCTCCCGAAGGTTAAACTACCCACTTCTTTTGCAGCCCACTCCCATGGTGTGACGGGCGGTGTGTACAAGGCCCGGGAACGTATTCACCGTGGCATTCTGATCCACGATTACTAGCGATTCCGACTTCATGGAGTCGAGTTGCAGACTCCAATCCGGACTACGACGCACTTTTTGGGATTCGCTCACTTTCGCAAGTTGGCCGCCCTCTGTATGCGCCATTGTAGCACGTGTGTAGCCCTACTCGTAAGGGCCATGATGACTTGACGTCGTCCCCACCTTCCTCCGGTTTATCACCGGCAGTCTCCCTGGAGTTCCCGACATTACTCGCTGGCAAACAAGGATAAGGGTTGCGCTCGTTGCGGGACTTAACCCAACATTTCACAACACGAGCTGACGACAGCCATGCAGCACCTGTCTCAGAGTTCCCGAAGGCACCAATCCATCTCTGGAAAGTTCTCTGGATGTCAAGAGTAGGTAAGGTTCTTCGCGTTGCATCGAATTAAACCACATGCTCCACCGCTTGTGCGGGCCCCCGTCAATTCATTTGAGTTTTAATCTTGCGACCGTACTCCCCAGGCGGTCTACTTAACGCGTTAGCTCCGAAAGCCACGGCTCAAGGCCACAACCTCCAAGTAGACATCGTTTACGGCGTGGACTACCAGGGTATCTAATCCTGTTTGCTCCCCACGCTTTCGCATCTGAGTGTCAGTATCTGTCCAGGGGGCCGCCTTCGCCACCGGTATTCCTTCAGATCTCTACGCATTTCACCGCTACACCTGAAATTCTACCCCCCTCTACAGTACTCTAGTCTGCCAGTTTCAAATGCAATTCCGAGGTTGAGCCCCGGGCTTTCACATCTGACTTAACAAACCACCTGCATGCGCTTTACGCCCAGTAATTCCGATTAACGCTCGCACCCTCCGTATTACCGCGGCTGCTGGCACGGAGTTAGCCGGTGCTTCTTCTGCAGCTAACGTCAAATCCATACGCTATTAACGCATGAACCTTCCTCACTGCTGAAAGTACTTTACAACCCGAAGGCCTTCTTCATACACGCGGCATGGCTGCATCAGGCTTGCGCCCATTGTGCAATATTCCCCACTGCTGCCTCCCGTAGGAGTCTGGACCGTGTCTCAGTTCCAGTGTGGCTGATCATCCTCTCAGACCAGCTAGGGATCGTCGCCTTGGTGAGCCCTTACCTCACCAACTAGCTAATCCCACCTGGGCATATCCTGACGCGAGAGGCCCGAAGGTCCCCCTCTTTGAGCCGAAGCTATTATGCGGTATTAGCCATCGTTTCCAATGGTTATCCCCCACATCAGGGCAATTTCCCAGGCATTACTCACCCGTCCGCCGCTCGACGCCGTTAACGTTCCCCGAAGGTTCAGTTAACTCGTTTCCGCTCGACTTGCATGTGTTAGGCCTGCCGCCAGCGTTCAATCTGAGCCATGATCAAACTCTTCAATTTAAGATTTTGTCGGCTCAATGAATACTGAACATTACATAAAGTAATGTTTGAATTGACTGTGCTGAATCCGAAGATTCAATGGTCACTTCGTATCATTGAAACCTAATTTGAAACCGAAGTTTCTAATTGGATTATCATCAACGAGTGCCCACACAGATTGATAGGTTTATATTGTTAAAGAGCTTTGCTTTCAGTGCCTTAGCACTTGAGCAGGACGCGTATAATACGCTATTGACTCGGTAAGTCAACATAAAACTCTAAGAAAACTTAAAGATTTATGGTGACTTGTCTACAGAGTAGACAAAGTCGAAATTAAAGCCTGGCGATGTCCTACTCTCACATGGGGAAGCCCCACACTACCATCGGCGCTAATTCGTTTCACTTCTGAGTTCGGCATGGAAATCAGGTGGGTCCAAATCGCTATGGTCGCCAAGCAAATTCTTTAATTCGGAAAGCTGTTTTAAGTTCTGTAGTTACACATTCAAAGTTCTTGCTTTGAGTCCATCAAAACCCTTTGGGTGTTGTATGGTTAAGCCTCACGGGCAATTAGTACAGGTTAGCTCAACGCCTCACAACGCTTACACACCCTGCCTATCAACGTTCTAGTCTCGAACAACCCTTTAGGACCCTCAAGGGGTCAGGGAAGACTCATCTCAGGGCTCGCTTCCCGCTTAGATGCTTTCAGCGGTTATCGATTCCGAACTTAGCTACCGGGCAATGCGTCTGGCGACACAACCCGAACACCAGAGGTTCGTCCACTCCGGTCCTCTCGTACTAGGAGCAGCCCCCTTCAATCTTCCAACGCCCACGGCAGATAGGGACCGAACTGTCTCACGACGTTCTAAACCCAGCTCGCGTACCACTTTAAATGGCGAACAGCCATACCCTTGGGACCGACTTCAGCCCCAGGATGTGATGAGCCGACATCGAGGTGCCAAACACCGCCGTCGATATGAACTCTTGGGCGGTATCAGCCTGTTATCCCCGGAGTACCTTTTATCCGTTGAGCGATGGCCCTTCCATACAGAACCACCGGATCACTATGACCTGCTTTCGCACCTGCTCGAATTGTCATTCTCGCAGTCAAGCGGGCTTATGCCATTGCACTAACCTCACGATGTCCAACCGTGATTAGCCCACCTTCGTGCTCCTCCGTTACTCTTTGGGAGGAGACCGCCCCAGTCAAACTACCCACCAGGCACTGTCCTCAACCCGGATAACGGGTCTAAGTTAGAACATCAACACTACAAGGGTGGTATTTCAAGGACGGCTCCACCGATACTGGCGTACCGGTTTCAAAGCCTCCCACCTATCCTACACATGTAGGGTCAATGTTCAGTGCCAAGCTGTAGTAAAGGTTCACGGGGTCTTTCCGTCTAGCCGCGGGTACACTGCATCTTCACAGCGATTTCAATTTCACTGAGTCTCGGGTGGAGACAGCGTGGCCATCATTACGCCATTCGTGCAGGTCGGAACTTACCCGACAAGGAATTTCGCTACCTTAGGACCGTTATAGTTACGGCCGCCGTTTACCGGGGCTTCGATCAAGAGCTTCGACTTACGTCTAACCCCATCAATTAACCTTCCGGCACCGGGCAGGCGTCACACCGTATACGTCATCTTACGATTTTGCACAGTGCTGTGTTTTTAATAAACAGTTGCAGCCACCTGGTATCTGCGACTCTCAATAGCTCCATCCGCAAGGGACTTCACCGTCAAGAGCGTACCTTCTCCCGAAGTTACGGTACCATTTTGCCTAGTTCCTTCACCCGAGTTCTCTCAAGCGCCTTGGTATTCTCTACCCGACCACCTGTGTCGGTTTGGGGTACGATTCCTTACAATCTGAAGCTTAGAGGCTTTTCCTGGAAGCATGGCATCAATGACTTCACTACCGTAGTAGCTCGACATCGTGTCTCAGCCTTAAAGAGAGCCGGATTTACCTAACTCTCAAGCCTACGCACTTGAACCTGGACAACCGTCGCCAGGCCCACCTAGCCTTCTCCGTCCCCCCATCGCAATTGTAAGAAGTACGGGAATATTAACCCGTTTCCCATCGACTACGCCTTTCGGCCTCGCCTTAGGGGTCGACTTACCCTGCCCCGATTAACGTTGGACAGGAACCCTTGGTCTTCCGGCGAGGAGGTTTTTCACCCCCTTTATCGTTACTCATGTCAGCATTCGCACTTCTGATACCTCCAGCAGACTTTACAATCCACCTTCAACGGCTTACAGAACGCTCCCCTACCCAATACGATAAATCGCATTGCCGCAGCTTCGGTTTATAGCTTAGCCCCGTTACATCTTCCGCGCAGGCCGACTCGACTAGTGAGCTATTACGCTTTCTTTAAATGATGGCTGCTTCTAAGCCAACATCCTAGCTGTCTAAGCCTTCCCACATCGTTTCCCACTTAGCTATAATTTGGGACCTTAGCTGGCGGTCTGGGTTGTTTCCCTCTCCACGACGGACGTTAGCACCCGCCGTGTGTCTCCCGGATAGTACTTACTGGTATTCGGAGTTTGCAAAGGGTTGGTAAGTCGGGATGACCCCCTAGCCTTAACAGTGCTCTACCCCCAGTAGTATTCGTCCGAGGCTCTACCTAAATAGATTTCGGGGAGAACCAGCTATCTCCAGGTTTGATTGGCCTTTCACCCCTAGCCACAAGTCATCCGCTAATTTTTCAACATTAGTCGGTTCGGTCCTCCAGTTGATGTTACTCAACCTTCAACCTGCCCATGGCTAGATCACCTGGTTTCGGGTCTATATCCAGCAACTCGACGCCCAGTTAAGACTCGATTTCTCTACGGCTCCCCTAGATGGTTAACCTTGCTACTGAATATAAGTCGCTGACCCATTATACAAAAGGTACGCAGTCACACCACGAAGGTGCTCCTACTGCTTGTACGTACACGGTTTCAGGTTCTATTTCACTCCCCTCACAGGGGTTCTTTTCGCCTTTCCCTCACGGTACTGGTTCACTATCGGTCAGTCAGTAGTATTTAGCCTTGGAGGATGGTCCCCCCATATTCAGACAGGATATCACGTGTCCCGCCCTACTCGATTTCACTGATGATGAGATGTCGGTTACGGGGCTATCACCCTGTATCGCTGAGCTTTCCAGCTCATTCACCTGTCTCATTAAAAGCTTAAGGGCTAGTCCAATTTCGCTCGCCGCTACTTTCGGAATCTCGGTTGATTTCTTTTCCTCGGGGTACTTAGATGTTTCAGTTCCCCCGGTTCGCCCTGTTAACCTATGTATTCAGTTAACAGTATCTGCTTATGCAGATGGGTTTCCCCATTCAGAAATCCCAGACTCAAATGGTTGTTACTACCTAATCTGGGCTTATCGCAAGTTACTACGTCTTTCATCGCCTCTGACTGCCAAGGCATCCACCGTGTACGCTTAGTCACTTAACCATACAACCCCAAAGGGTCTCTGTTTAAACAACCAAAGTTGTCTGCATTTTTATACATGTGCAGACACGATTTTGCCGGACTCAAATTTCCAAGAACACTTGAATGTGTGTTGGTACCTAAAACATAGTTTTAGGATTTGAGAACTTTTAATTGAATAACAACGCATCTCATAGAGATGGGGATTGTTGTTATTCGTCAGCTTTCCAAATTGTTAAAGAGCAAATCACCTCAATGAGGTAACCATTTTTAAAAGTACTTAACTAAGTACGCTTAAAGATGGTATCCCGTAGGGGAGTCGAACCCCTGTTACCGCCGTGAAAGGGCGGTGTCCTAGGCCTCTAGACGAACGGGACACTAATAAGGGCTCTTAATAAGACATATCAATCTGTGTGGACACTCATCGTGAGTAATCATCGTATAAGGAGGTGATCCAGCCCCAGGTTCCCCTAGGGCTACCTTGTTACGACTTCACCCCAGTCATGAACCACAAAGTGGTGAGCGTCCCCCCGAAGGTTAAACTACCCACTTCTTTTGCAGCCCACTCCCATGGTGTGACGGGCGGTGTGTACAAGGCCCGGGAACGTATTCACCGTGGCATTCTGATCCACGATTACTAGCGATTCCGACTTCACGGAGTCGAGTTGCAGACTCCGATCCGGACTACGACGCACTTTTTGGGATTCGCTCACTTTCGCAAGTTGGCCGCCCTCTGTATGCGCCATTGTAGCACGTGTGTAGCCCTACTCGTAAGGGCCATGATGACTTGACGTCGTCCCCACCTTCCTCCGGTTTATCACCGGCAGTCTCCCTGGAGTTCCCGACATTACTCGCTGGCAAACAAGGATAAGGGTTGCGCTCGTTGCGGGACTTAACCCAACATTTCACAACACGAGCTGACGACAGCCATGCAGCACCTGTCTCAGAGTTCCCGAAGGCACCAATCCATCTCTGGAAAGTTCTCTGGATGTCAAGAGTAGGTAAGGTTCTTCGCGTTGCATCGAATTAAACCACATGCTCCACCGCTTGTGCGGGCCCCCGTCAATTCATTTGAGTTTTAATCTTGCGACCGTACTCCCCAGGCGGTCTACTTAACGCGTTAGCTCCGAAAGCCACGGCTCAAGGCCACAACCTCCAAGTAGACATCGTTTACGGCGTGGACTACCAGGGTATCTAATCCTGTTTGCTCCCCACGCTTTCGCATCTGAGTGTCAGTATCTGTCCAGGGGGCCGCCTTCGCCACCGGTATTCCTTCAGATCTCTACGCATTTCACCGCTACACCTGAAATTCTACCCCCCTCTACAGTACTCTAGCCTGCCAGTTTCAAATGCAATTCCGAGGTTGAGCCCCGGGCTTTCACATCTGACTTAACAAACCACCTGCATGCGCTTTACGCCCAGTAATTCCGATTAACGCTCGCACCCTCCGTATTACCGCGGCTGCTGGCACGGAGTTAGCCGGTGCTTCTTCTGCAGCTAACGTCAAATGATAGTGCTATTAACACTACCACCTTCCTCACTGCTGAAAGTACTTTACAACCCGAAGGCCTTCTTCATACACGCGGCATGGCTGCATCAGGCTTGCGCCCATTGTGCAATATTCCCCACTGCTGCCTCCCGTAGGAGTCTGGACCGTGTCTCAGTTCCAGTGTGGCTGATCATCCTCTCAGACCAGCTAGGGATCGTCGCCTTGGTGAGCCCTTACCTCACCAACTAGCTAATCCCACCTGGGCATATCCTGACGCGAGAGGCCCGAAGGTCCCCCTCTTTGAGCCGAAGCTATTATGCGGTATTAGCCATCGTTTCCAATGGTTATCCCCCACATCAGGGCAATTTCCCAGGCATTACTCACCCGTCCGCCGCTCGACGCCGTTAACGTTCCCCGAAGGTTCAGTTAACTCGTTTCCGCTCGACTTGCATGTGTTAGGCCTGCCGCCAGCGTTCAATCTGAGCCATGATCAAACTCTTCAATTTAAGATTTTGTTCGGCTCAATGAATACTGAACATTACATAAGTAATGTTTGAATTGACTGTGCTGAATCCGAAGATTCAATGGTCACTTCGTTTCATTGAAACCTAAATTGATACCGAAGTATCTATTTGGATTATCATCAACGAGTGCCCACACAGATTGATAGGTCTATATTTTTAAAGAGCTTCTCTTCTTTGTGATTCGCATCACTTCGGAAGAGGCGGCCATTCTAGCGTTTTAAGTTTTAGTGTCAACCACTTTTTTAAACTTTTTTCTTAAGCGTTTCCGCTTGGCTAGTTAACCTGTCGATTTCGCTTGAACCCTTGTGAGCCCTTGCCCTGTCGACGAGGAGGCATTATAGAGATCGCGCTCACATTGGCAAGCGTTATTTTGAAAAAATTGCAAAAATAACGTTTAACAGGCTAACTTTCGCCCAAAGCCTTATTTATCCAACTTTACCCAAATCAAGCCAACAAAATATTCACAGAGTTATCCACATTCGCTGTTTTTCACGCAAGAAGAAAGGCCGCTCTCGCGACCTTTTTATCTATATATAGAGGGAAAAACTAAATCCCCGAACCATCTTGCTCACTATCGTCTTCGTGAAGACCACATTCACGCTTCAATCCAAAGAAACGAGTTTCTTCTTCACTCATACCTGGCTCCCACTTCTTGCTTGTATGGGTATCACCAACAGATAGATAACCTTCATCTCTTAGGGGA
The DNA here is from genome assembly GCF_000772105.1 of Vibrio tubiashii ATCC 19109. Classification (NCBI taxonomy): domain Bacteria; kingdom Pseudomonadati; phylum Pseudomonadota; class Gammaproteobacteria; order Vibrionales; family Vibrionaceae; genus Vibrio; species Vibrio tubiashii. The sequence goes on along the minus strand of NZ_CP009354.1, from coordinate 296,530 downwards.
TGATAAGAAAGTCCGTTTTGCTCTAGGTAATAATGAACATCTTTATTTGTCCAATCGATCACAGGCAAGAACTTAAACACACCATTTTGAATCGATAAGATAGGTAAGCTTGCTCGTGATTTAGATTGCTCACGACGTAAACCTGAGAACCAAGTCCCTACCTCAAGCTCATCTAAAGCTCGCCTCATCGGTTCGACTTTATTTAGTTTGTTGTATTTCTCTATTCCCTCTATACCTTGTTCCCATAATTTTCCATAACGCGCTTCCTGCCAGTTAGCACTTTCTTTTGCACGATAGACCTTAAGGTTTAGCGTCAACTGCTCACTTAGCTGATCAATAAAGCGGTAGGTTTCTGGAAACAGATAACCAGTATCAGTCAAGATAACGGGGATATCAGGCTTTTGCTCAGTAACAAGGTGCAACATAACAGCAGCCTGAATACCGAAACTAGAGGAAACAGCGAACTGACCTTCAAGGTTTTCAAGCGCCCAAGCAACTCTTTGCTGCGCAGTTAGCTGCTCTAACTCTGCATTAATTTGACCAAGCTGGAGTATTTGTTCCGTCTTAGTTAATGAGAGAAGTTTCGCTAACTGAGGTTTAGAAGCGACAGAATCAAGCATGTAAGTCCCTCTTCGATACTTTTACCTCTTGGATGATTCCAGCACGAATTGCAAAATCACCAAACCCTTCACCCGTTTCACGCTCTTGCGCCCAACGACCAACAAGCTGATCGATTTCTTCAAGAATCTGCTTATCGGTAATGTTCTCTTTGTACATCTTTGGAATGCGTGTACCCGCTCGGTTACCACCTAGGTGGAGGTTATAGCGCCCTGGAGCTTTACCGACTAAGCCGATTTCAGCCAACATTGCACGACCACAGCCATTCGGACAACCAGTCACACGTAAGATGATATTTTCTTCTTCTGGCAAACCGTGTTTCTCAAGTATGCCTTCTACGTCTGTTACAAACTGAGGTAAGAAGCGCTCAGCTTCAGCCATAGCAAGTGGGCAAGTCGGGAAAGCGACACATGCCATCGAACTCTTACGCTGTTCACTCACGCTATCATCAATCAAACCGTGTTCACGTGCGATCTTTTCGATCTTGGCTTTTTGACTTTTCGAGACGCCCGCAACGATTAAGTTTTGGTTAGCCGTCATGCGGAAATCACCTTTATGGATCTTGGCAATTTCGGCAACCCCTGTCTTAAGAGGTTTACCTGGAAAATCTAGTAAGCGTCCGTTCTCGATAAACAGTGCTAAGTGATGTTTACCATCGATACCTTCAACCCAACCGATACGATCGCCGCGGTCAGTAAATTCATAAGGTCGACTTTCAGCAAACTCAACGCCTGCGCGCTTTTCTACTTCTGCTTTGAACACATCGATTCCGACGCGATCTAAGGTGTACTTGGTTTTGGCATTCTTACGGTTCGAGCGGTTACCCCAGTCTCGCTGAGTGGTAACCACTGCCGCTGCAACATCAAGCGTTTTCTCTAGTGGAACAAATCCAAAATCATCGGCACGACGGGCATAAGTAGAAGTATCACCGTGGGTCATTGCCAAGCCACCACCGACAAGAACATTAAAGCCCACCAGCTTACCGTTCTCACCAATCGCCACAAAGTTAAGATCGTTGGCGTGAACATCAACATCATTTTGCGGCGGAATCACTACCGTCGTTTTAAACTTACGAGGAAGATAAGTCTTACCTAGGATTGGCTCATCACCTTCTGTTGTCTCTACTTTCTCGCCATCTAGCCAGATTTCTGCGTATGCCTTAGTCTTAGGTAGCAAATGCTCACTGATTTTCTTCGCCCATTCATAGGCTTCTTGATGCAGCTCTGACTCAATTGGGTTAGTGGTACACAAAACGTTACGGTTCACGTCACCCGCAGTTGCAATCGAATCAATACCAATACTGTTTAGGGTTTGGTGCATCAACTTAATGTTCGGCTTAAGAACTCCGTGAAACTGAAAGGTTTGACGAGTCGTCAGGCGAATACTGCCGTAAAGAGAGTGCTCCGTTGCGAACTTATCAATCGCTAACCACTGATCCGGTTTGATAATGCCACCCGGCATGCGAGCACGCAGCATGACATTATGTAGCGGCTCAAGTTTTTGCTTTGCACGTTCGTTACGAATGTCACGGTCATCTTGCTGATACATGCCGTGGAAACGAATCAGCTGAAAGTTGTCAGCAGTAAAACCACCCGTAATTCTGTCTTGTAGGTCTTGCTCGATCGTACCGCGTAAGAAGTTACTTTGCGTTTTTAGACGCTCGTTATCAGAAAGCTTTCCTAAGTCTTCGCCTAATACAACCTGCTTATTATTCTCAGTAGAAAAAGTCATTAGTACACATCCCTTTGATAACGTTTCGCTTTACGTAGTTCGTTAATAAATTCTTCCGCATCATCGCGTGATAGCTTGCCTTGTTGCTCAGCAACATGAATCAAGGCTTCATGCACATCTTTCGCCATGCGTGTTGCATCGCCACAAACATAGATGTAAGCGCCTTCTTGGATCCACTGCCATACTTGCTCGGCATTTTCTAGAATTCGGTGTTGGACATAGACTTTCTCTGCTTGATCACGGCTGAATGCCACATCAAGGCGATTGAGTAATCCAGATTTAAGGTACTTCTGCCACTCCACTTGGTAGAGGAAATCTTGAGTAAAGGTACGATCACCGAAGAACAACCAGTTTTTACCTTCTGCATCTCGATTATCACGTTCTTGAATAAAGCTGCGGAATGGCGCGATACCTGTACCCGGGCCAATCATGATAACTGGGGTGTTGTCATCTTGAGGTAGTTTGAAGTTATTGTTGTTCTCAACAAAGACTTTCACTTCGCCGCCTTCTTCCAAGCGCTGTGATAAGAAGCTCGATGCCCCTCCGTAACGCTTTTCATCCCCTTTGTCGTATTCAACTAAGCCTACCGTTAGATGAACTTCTTCATCCACTTCACTTTGGCTTGATGCGATAGAGTAAAGACGCGGAGTTAAACGACGCAATAAACCAACCAACTCTTGTGCAGATAACTTAGCCTTTTTCTCAGCAAGTACATCAACAACCTGAGTATTCCCAGCGTATTCACGTAACTTGTCTTTGTCTTCCACCAGCTTTTGTAGTTTTTTACTGTCAGACAACTCTGCAAACTTAGTTACTAGTTGAGGGTTAGCCGCTGTAATCTCGAACTTGCTGACCAAAGCGCTATGAATCGATAGGCTCTCGCCATCAACTTCAACGCTTTCTACACCAGATAGGCCTACTTTAGCTAAAATGGCATTAGCGAGATCGCTGCTGTTTTCAAACCATACACCTAGCGCATCACCCGGTTGGTAAGTTAAACCTGATTCTTCGAGATCGATCTCTACATGGCGAACATCTTTACCTGAATCGCGACCTGTTACTTTTTGGCTCGTCAGCAATGTCGCTGTATAAGGATTTTGTTTGTTGTATGGAGAGTGCCCTGGTGCCGCTTGGCCTACTGGGAGTTGCACCACTTCCGCTTCTGCACCAGACGATAGCGCCTCTTTAACTTTCTCTAACGCTGAAGCACGCCACTCAGCGGCCGGCGCTTCATAGTCAACATCGAGATCAACACGATCGATAAATGAAGTGGCACCTAACTTAGACAAAAATGCATCAAAGTCTTTACCTGTCTGACAGAAAAACTCGTAGCTTGAGTCACCTAAGCCAATCACGCCATATTGCAGATTTGGCAATTTCGGTGCTTTCTTCGACTGTAAGAACTCATGCAACTCGATAGCATTGTCTGGTGCTTCACCTTCACCATTGGTTGATGCCACGAAAATTACGTGCGTTTCTTTGGCAAGGTTTTTACCTTTGTAGTCACTGGCATCAAACAGCTCAACGGCAATGCCCTGTGCTTTTGCTTCTTGCTCTAACGCTTCAGCAACGCCTTTAGCATTACCCGTTTGTGATGCGAAGATAATTGACAGTTTTCCAGCAGGTTTAGCCGCAACAGCAGCTGCCGCTTGATTAATTGGAGCAGAAGCTGCCGCCGGTTGAGCTTGAGCTAATCCCCAGAAATAACCGCTCACCCAAGCTAACTGCTGCGCCGACAGATCGGTAACCGTCTGTTGTAGCGAGCTAAGCTGTTGATCATTAAGAGGAGCAGCGATTGATGGTAATTCTTGTGGTGTGTTTCCTTGAGAGGACACGTTCTTGTTCAAAGACATGGTCTCGACATCCCTATTCATTGCGTGATGATAGATTAACCACTCTCTTTAATAACAAGAAAGAATAGAAGTGAATGTTTTATAACTTTTCGAATTAAAGAAAGGAGAAGAATTGAACTAACTCACCTACTTGGCTTCGACTCTGACTTGTTTGAAACCTACCGCCATTGCTGACTTCGACGCGAGGTCTAAGTTCATATAGTGACATTCTTCACCATGAGAGTCGGTTAAAAGAACAAAGCCTCCACGGGCATGACGAAACTCAACGATCCAACTGCCTTCCTGAGCCGATGGCTCGATGATGGCTTCAACCAATTGCTGCTCTCGATAAAGATGTCTAAGTTCATTGATAGTCATGAGATTCCTTTCTCTGGCTAAAAACACTATTCCTCTTTAAGCATGGTCAATCGACAAGAAAGTGCTAAATGAATTATGTAAATATAATCAATAGATATAAAAAAACGCCGTCTTAGAAGACGGCGTTTTAAAAAAAATCAATATTAAAGCTTCGTTAGAACGAGAACTCTGCTCCAGCAAAAAAGCCATTAGCGAAAATAAATGGTTTACCTAGATTTGAGCCTTCAGCAGGCTTAAAGATCTCTTCAGCTTCAAGGTCTATGACTCGGTAACCACCGCGCAATGCCAAAGTACTGCTCCCAAGCGGCAGTCGATACTGCATCCCAGCTATCAAGTCAGTACTCTTAATCCCGCTATTATTGCCAAAGTTCATTTCACCAATCACATCAAGATTGGTATTCGGCACCGTAATTTCTGCATAGCCGTACCAAGCCCAAATCATCTCATCAAAGTTCTTTACGTCATTAGTATCCGCGTTGACGTACTTAGTATTACTCAAATCACTGAAGGTCATACCCGCATCAAAATGCATTAAGTCATGCTCCAGAATACGGTAATACAAAGTCAGATCTAATTTGTTGAATGCCATATAGTCGGCATCGACCGTAGAATAGCGAACGCGTGCATCTGGGACATATTTAACATCATGTTCTATCGCAGCATAGAAGCTCGGTGTGGTATCGCTTTCTCGGTTGACTTCATTTACTTCAGTCTTGGGAAACCACATTTCGGCGCCAAACTTAGTGGTTAGAGACGATTCTGCCAATGCAGACGTAGAAACAACAGCTGCCAACGCAATTGCGGTTTTTAAACCCATAAATTTGACTCTCCAGTTAATCGCAATAGGCAGCACCTCGCTGTGCTGCCTTAGCTAGACAAGTATGGTATGCGTCAAATACTAATGCATATTTGTACGACTAGCCATCAAGTATTTGTCTTTCAATCTATTTATCTAGGCTGAGCCACATAGGATTTAAAGAACCAAATACCGATTGCAATAACAATGAGCCAAGGCAACAACTTAAGGACTGCTCCTACCATGCCAAGCAGTACCATGACTACCAAAGAAAACGCTACACCCGCAAGCACTGTCACCATAGTCACACCAGTGACTAGCAATGTAGCAGCAAATACCATGATAAAGATCAGTTCAAACATACGATTCTCCTTAGTTGACCTAGACTATCTATCAGGATACGTGCCAAACTCACACCCAAACATAAAGCATTGATAAATAACAAATAAAAAAGAGCACTCTATTTGAGTGCTCTTTAAAAATCTTCGATGAGGTAAAATTAACCAAGTAACTAGGTATTTTTTACACATCCAACTCTTTAGGAATTTTTGCCAGTGCAGCTTCAACCACTTCAATACCCGAACCTGGTTTGTGCGCGTTTTCACTGATGTAACGACGCCACTGACGAGCACCAGGCATATTTTGGAATAGACCTAACATATGACGAGTAATATGACCAAGATACGCACCTTGAGATAGCTGCTGCTCAATGTATGGGTACATCTCTTCAACCACTTGGCTGCGTTTCTTCACTGGCTTATCCAAACCAAAGATCTCTTGATCAACGTTAGCTAAGATATATGGGTTTTGATACGCTTCGCGCCCAACCATAACACCATCAAGGTGCTGAAGGTGCTCCTTGCTCTCTTCCAGTGTCTTAACGCCACCATTAATCGCAATTGTCAGGTGCGAGAAGTCTTTCTTGAGCTGATAAGCACGCGGATAATCAAGTGGTGGGATCTCGCGGTTCTCTTTTGGACTCAAACCAGATAGCCAAGCTTTGCGCGCATGAATCGTGAACTGCTCACAACCGCCCTTCTCAGAGACAATTGATACAAAGTCAGTTAGAAACTCATAAGAGTCTTGGTCATCGATACCGATGCGAGTTTTCACCGTAACTGGGACATCAACTACATCACGCATTGCAGAAACACATTCAGCCACCAGCTCCGGCTCTGCCATTAAGCACGCACCAAAACGACCGTTTTGAACTCGGTCTGAAGGACAACCGACGTTAAGGTTAATCTCATCATAACCACGCTCCGCCGCTAACTTAGCACACGTAGCCAAATCCTGAGGGTTCGAACCACCAAGCTGAAGCGCCACTGAATGCTCTTGCTGGTTATAAGCTAAGAAGTCACCTTTACCGTGAATGATTGCACCAGTTGTCACCATCTCGGTGTAGAGCAGTGTTTCACTTGTCAGCAGGCGATGGAAGTATCGACAATGGCGATCCGTCCAATCGAGCATGGGCGCAATGGAAAAGCGGTTAGCCGAGTATTTACTAGTATTGTCAGGTTTCATAAGGTGTTACTCGAAATCTATATACTGTATAAATATACAGCAATCTGCTAGAATTGCCCTTAGTTTACTCATTCAGTACGGATATAGTACGTATCAAGGAGTAGGACAGATGGCGTCATTCAGCATTAAAAAACGCACACTAAAAAGCGGAGAAACTCGCTTCACAGTGGACATCATCGTAAAAAATAATTCGGCGATTATACACAGAGAATCAAAAACATTCAGGAAAAAAGAACTCGCCCGAAGCTACGGATACAAACGCGTCCAGGAGCTTGAAGACCCTGAAACATTTAGCCAAAAATCCGTACCAATATACGTACTACTCGACAGATTTATGGAAGAGCCTGATTTATGGGATAAAACAGGTCGTACAAAGAAGTATGTTATCCAACTTCTTAGAGATTGCGACATATCCAATATCGAGAGCAATCGACTTCGAACCAGTGATCTAATTACTCACTGTAAGAATCGTAGGGCTGCTGGAGCAGGCGGCGCAACCATCTATCACGACATCGCCTATCTGCGCTCTGTCATGAAAAAAGCTAAGCCCGTCTTTAATATCACAGCTAACTATCAAATTTTCGAAGAGGCGGTTCCTGTTCTCTCTGATATGGGATTAATTGGAAAAAGCCAGAAGCGAACCCGACGCCCAACTTCTCAAGAATTGGATAAGCTTAGAAATGGTCTTTTAAAGAGAGAAAGCTTTCGTCCAAATGGCAAGACTCGTATTCCTTTCACTGACATTCTAGAGTTCAGCATCCTAACCTGTATGAGAATTGGTGAAGTTTGCTCAATCCGCTGGGAGGACTTAGACAAGACAAACAAAACGGTAGTAGTTAGAGATAGAAAAGACCCCCGTAAAAAATCTGGTAATCATATGCTAGTTCCGCTGCTAGGAGGTTCGTTCGATATCGTCATGAAGCAATCCCAGGGAAGGGAACGCATTTTTCCGTACAATCCTAGAAGTGTTACAGCTGGTTTTCAAAGGGTTCGAAATGAACTGGGTATACAAGATCTTCGGTACCACGATTTAAGGCGAGAAGGAGCTAGCCGACTATTTGAAAAAGGGTACTCTATTGAAGAAGTGGCACTAGTCACTGGGCATAGGAACCTTAATATACTGTGGCAAGTATATACTCAACTTTATCCCGCCAACCTACATTCTTCGTACAATTAACACCTTTTGGTTAAACTTAAAATATATGCATATACGATCAATTATTTTAACTCTTTGTATTGTATGAACATTAGCAATACTTCATAGTCCTATATACAAACAACTTCTTAATTGAGGCTTCGCTTTAGATTGGACGATAGATTTACCGAGTATCTTGAAAGACTAGACAGCAGACTCAAAATTAAGTTTTTTAGTCAGAAACGCCGTATGCACTTCACGGTATCGGAAGAGCTCTGCGTTTACTACAAACAAAGAGACTTTACTCTTAACTTTCTCAGCAACATTAGTTCAGCTCTGTTTAAACACAACGTAAAAGTGCATTTAGATCTCACGGCATGCCCTAATATCTCAGCTGCCGCCCTAGTTATGCTTTTTGCTGAAGTAAGCCGAGCAAGAATGGCTCTGGAAGAAGATGATGTCATAACTATAGAGCTCCCCAAAGAGTTTAGTGACACGTCTTGGGAAGAAGCAATCACTCTGCATTACAGAAAGTACGCTTCGCTATTTGATAATGACCACACTTTCCAAACAGTTAGTGAGCCCAATAAGGCTATGGCCTCCATCATGAAGCTACTATTTAAAAGTGGTGTTGTTCTAAGTAAGCCTGACACTCGAGTGTTTACTAAAGGTGTCAATGAAGCAATGCTCAATGTAATTAACCATGCCTATAGTGATCAATTAGAGCCTTTAGGAGGTATTGGGCGCAGGTGGTGGCAAGCTTGTTGGCTACAAAAAAAAGCCAATGGCGACGAGACTCTAGTGTACATCATCTTTGATTTGGGTTGCGGAATGCTCAAATCTTTACCAAACCAAAATAATGAAACACCAGTACAACACATTACTAGGGCAATGAAGTATGGCGTAACCCGAACCGATGAAGTTGATCGCGGTAAAGGAACCAAAAATATGGAAGAAGCTACAATTATTAGAAACAATTCCTTGATGTTTATTGGTTCTAATAATGCTATATATATAAAAGCAGAAGGTCAGAACTCTCAAGCGTTAGAGAGTCGCCTACCATTTGACGGCACCCTTGTAGAGTGGCAAATCTGCATACATAAGGAGGAGTCCAATGATGTACCAAATTGACTTAGCCAAAGACTTTTCTGAATTTCCATTTGGCAGAACATCACCAGAGGATGGTGAATTCACTGGTCAACGATTTAGAGATAACATTCTAAAACCTGCTATTGAGCGTCTCAAAGCAGGGGATAAAATCGATGTAAACTTAGATGGGATCATTGTAGGAATTGGTTCTTCCTTCCTGTCTGAGAGCTTCGGAGGAATGGTTAAGAAAGGCTATATCTCAAAAGAAAGACTGTTAGAAGTACTCATCATCACTTGTGAGGATGAAGTGTACAAAAGGGAAATCAATAAATATATAAACGAAGCTGTAGTTGAAGAAGAAGCTTAATGGCTGTTAGTTCAATAATTATAGGTGCTGGGGTCTCATTTAGCATTGCGTGGCTAGGTTGGAATAAGCTTGAAAAAAGAGCCGAAAAGACTTCTCTTCGTAGTGAATCGTTTTCTTTGTTAGGGCCGACAATAACATTGATCTCAGAGTTTCGAGAAATGGCTGAGAACAGCCTCTATGAACGAAGCTCTAGCTCTTACGACCCGATTAGCTCCAAAGATAAGCTAATCAAGCGCCAAGGTTTCGATATTAAGTTTCACGCAAAGTATCAATTACTAAAAACTAAGCTCGCGCAGCTACAAACTCGTGGAATCTCTATTCCGGAAGATAAGCTAGTTGAGCTTAGAATGGCGTTTACTACCTCAGAAATCGACAATATCAAAAGCTACTCTATCGCTCTTAATGCCTCTGACAGAATAGAAGTAGAGCTGTATTCAGCTTTTGAGCGAACTTACCCCAAAAGCGAAAGTTGGGTAAAAAAATATCTTTAACCTCTATAAGCCTGCCTTTACGCAGGCTTTTTACTCTTTATCTACCGCTAATAATCACACCCACTCGTAACCTTTTCCCAACCACTTCCACTCCTTTCATTGTTAAAGTTACTTAAACAAAAATGTAGTGGTATTTATTCAAATAAATTTTGTCACTCGATTTTTGTACGCTTGAAAAAAAGCGCTTATGTTCAATGACATAACTATAGTCTTTCTCGTGATACTTGTAGTTACCGTCTCTTCAGCAAATATAGTTGGTGTCAACAACCAAACGAATGGTGACAATGTTGACGATAACTCTACAAAATCACTAGAACAGCCAGCGAAAACAAACCATAAAAAGTAGTTATACCTATTTACTAAAAAACAAAATACAAATATGATACTAGTTAAATACAGAATCACGCATCAGTCTGATGCAAGCGGTTACTTTGGCCGTTGTCACAACCCTTGAACTCCACTTTTTACCTTATCTCGGAGGACTTATGGGAACATTCGCGGCAACAATGGTAGTGAAGTGGGTAAGCGAACAGGTAGTAGGTGCAGCACCAGCGGGGCTTTGCAGGGGACTACATAAGACCTTTAGCGACACGGAACTAGTAACCGTAAGTTTGGGCTAGTGATGCTATGCTGCTTTACTACCTGTGAGCTCCACCAATTTCTACAAGCGCCACTAAGAAGCGTAGATGACCTATCTACGCTTCTTAGATCTTACAACTCGCCCTCCTTTCACAAAGCGATAACCCTTTTTTAAACGTCCATTCCTTTTCAAGCCTTTCTTAGCCATGACTATCCTCCAGTTTTCGGATCCGTTGTTCCTGGTCTTGTTGGACTTTCTTAATCCAATTGATGTCTGTTTTGAGCGCGGCAATAGTGCCAGCACTTGAGACCAGACCTGTGACTAGAGAAATGACCAGAGCTTCTACTAAACCCATCATTTCCCCCTATATCTGAATGAAAAGAACTCCAGTAAATAACGCACCATAGAGCGAAACCCAAAGGTATCAATGACTACTGCCCCAACGATGTACCAGTAGTATTCCGGTACGAACTCGAGCGCTTTGAATCCATCCTGGACGTAACCGGCATAGTCAGGAATGAAAGACAAAATGAGTGGGATGAACACCACCAGCATAATGAACTCATCTTTCAAACCACGCTCTCGAATCGAGACTTCATCCAGGGACGTCGATTTGGCTAAAGTGTTAAGAGTTTCGACTTCAACAATCCAAACGTGGCGTTATAGAGAAAAAATTCCTGATGATATTTTCCTAAAAGCACAACAAGTTGCTCAGCACGGGAGCGTTACACCTCGTGGTTATGTTTTCATCAAACTTTAAGATGTGGAAGTAAGCGCAGGCTCAGGCTCTCTAGTCTAGAATGAAGACCTTTCCAATTCTTTACTTTTTAGTGAGAAATACATCCGTAAAGATCTCGGTTACAACCCAGAGAATGTTTTCCTGTTGTCAGTCCGTGGCGACAGTATAGAGCCCACGCTCAAGAACCAAAGCATAGTAATGGTCAACAAAATCGATGATTTTGCCTCGGATGGAATCTATGTATTTCGGTTTGAAGGCGCGCTGTTGGTTAAGCGGTTGCAATTCCTTGCAGAATAATACAAGTCACAAGTGACAGCCCAACGTACCAACCTTGGCGCATAAAAAATAAAGGTATAGAATACAAGGACTTCCAGATAATAAGGGAAGTCGTTTGGTCAGGAAAAAGGATTTGAAGTAGTTGTTGAATTTAAAAATACTTATATAAGTGGTCGTTGTATGTCAGACGAGTATCTAGGGAGTTCAATTACTCTCCAAGAGTAGAATCTTTTGTTAGAGGTATGGTCACAACATTCTATTCAATGCTATTGGTTGGGGGGATGTTTTATATTTTACACCTCGATCAGCAATCAGATACAAAATGGAATGCAATGCTCTCTTGGAACTCAGACTGCCACTATACGAGTATGGAGAACATAGCCGCCCCCACAACGAAAGAGCTAAGAGAGATAAGGTGTTTGTTAAAAGAAGTTACAGACAAAGAGGAAAAACGTTCTTCTTCTATTTTCTCGTCAATTCCTCATCTATTTCCATTTGTCATGTTGCTCATCGCAAGTATTGCCTTAACCTACAACGTCGGAATGAAACTAAGTGAGCTAAGGCGATACGTGACGTATCAGATCAAAATAAAGAAGCTCAATGGACAGGAAAAATGGGAACTGGAGCTCTGCAATGAAGGTATGCAGAATGAACAATTTTACGAAATTTGGTTCCTTGACCTTACATTCAAAACAACATTACAGAACGTCATTTTTTTGGCAAAAAGGGAAAACTTCCACATAAAACGCTAGTGACTGGAAAACGAGGAGTTTTGAACTGCTTTGAACCAGTTAGCTATGAGTTGACTTCGAAACAAATAAAAGCGTTCAAATCGAACAATAAACATACATATATAATTATAACAAACCCTAGAGGTAAGATTTTCGCCATCAGTAGAAAAGCAAAACGAAAAGGCCTTCTCTTATAACTCTGCTTTAAAGAACATAGCTCAAATGCTTCCTTTATTTACGAAAAAACCACCATCTGGTGGTTTTTCTATATAGTAGGTTTATGTCACTCTAGCTATTATTGGGGATACCAGCCTTGCTCTTCAATAACATATCGAAGACTAAATGGTTCACTAAAGCGCTTCTGCAAGTCCATCAGTTTGACCATATCAATATTTTTCATTCTTTCAGCGGCCTGCTCTTCAAGTGGTATTAGATCGACAGCGTGTCTTTCATACACCTCTTTTGCATTTTCCTCATCGATAGCTTCCAGTAAAGCGTCAGTTTCGGCTTTAGAACACTGCCTATCGTTGTAGTTCGCTAGATAGCCTGCCACATTCTTTTGATCTTCAAGCGATAACGATTCAAACCATGCAGAGTCAGGAAAAGGTACTTCATTACTGCGGGCTAAATCCACGCAGAAATCGATACGATCTAACCATTGTTTTTCCAGTTGCTCGATACTGGCTTGGCTAGAAGCGCAACCAGACAATAACGTGATAGCGATTAAGACTTTACTTCGATAGTTCAACGACACACCCCCAAAATTTTTGCTCTTCCCCATTAGTAAAGATTTGGCGCTCCATAGCGATTTTTAAAATTGCACTTCGAGTAAATGAAGACGACCCTAGCATGGCCTTACCAAAGGTATCCCAGTCATTTTCCCGGATAGTAATCATCGTTTCAAATGGACTTTTGGTCACACTTGGCGTCCCAAAAATAAAGTAAAACGGCGTCGCTGCTAAGACTCCTGACAAAAGATTACCGGACTCCATGATGGATTTTATATCCGCTACATCTCTTTTACTTCTTTTACTGAGCTGCATGTTTCTTATTTCACAAACGCCAATACTCGCCATCACTGATACCATTCTAGTTGCATAAAATCTTGTGCTGGTTATACCGTTAGAGATCAACTCTGTCATCCATCAAACCGTGACGATCAGCCAATAAATGTGACAACTTGCAATTTGACTATCAGAAACCTCACAGTCACTAACGAAAATCAGAGCGAGTATTAATATGGTATTAAGCGTGGGAGTATTAAAAAGTACGTATATAGTACGTATGGAGGGCTTGCGAGTTTAGGTATAGCTTAAAAGTGAGTCCAATCGAGCATGGGCGCATTGGAAATTGTTGTTTCGTTTCAGTGTTCGACACGAAGCTACCTCTAAACAGTCAGTACCGCTTTCAAATAACGTCCCTATTTCCAACGCGGCATCAAAAATAATCGCGCGATTATACACCGCTGTGGGAAAAGATTCAGGTTAAATACCGTCGGTAACAAATAACGATTATTCAAACGTAGGTCACGTTATCTAGGATGAGTTATACGACCACTGAATTATTGAGTGCCAATATTTATAATAAATAACTATTCTATGGATTAATAAGTCAATGATTCTGCAGTAAAGGATTTACCGCAATGCCAATTGAACAGCATGAAAAACCTGTAATTCTGGTTGTCGATGATATCCCCGACAACATCCATACTTTGTCAGGCATTCTTTCTGATGACTACCGTATAAAAGCGGCAACGAGCGGCGCAAAGGCCTTACAAATTGCGAGTACCAAACCTTACCCACACCTCATCCTGCTCGATATTATGATGCCGGAAATGGACGGTTACGAGGTATGTGAGAAACTTAAATCCAATCCAGTCACCGCTGAAATTCCAGTTATTTTCGTTACCGCTAAAGCGGAAGTGGTTGATGAGCAAAAAGGCTTCGAGATGGGAGCTGTCGACTATATTACCAAACCCGTTAGCCCGCCTATCGTTCAAGCTAGGGTCAAAACGCATATTTCTCTGTATGACCAAAACCTCTCATTAGCCAACAAAGTGAAAGAACGGACTGCTCTACTGGAAAAAACTCGTCTTGAGGTCATTCAGCGCCTTGGTCGAGCGGCGGAATATAAAGATAACGAAACAGGCATGCACGTTATTCGCATGAGTCACTACTCGAGAATCCTTGCTCAGCAGTTAGATGTGAGTGAGCGATGGGTTGAGTTGGTGTTCCAAGCCTCCCCTATGCATGACATTGGTAAGATAGGTATCCCTGACGCAGTGCTGCGCAAACCGGGCAAACTGGATGCTGAAGAGTGGGCAGTGATGCAAACCCACGTAAAAATCGGTGCAGATATCATTGCAGACAGCGACACACGATTAATGCAGATGGCACAAGAGATCGCGCTTTATCACCACGAAAAGTGGGATGGCAGTGGCTATCCTCATGGATTAAAGGGGGAGGATATTCCGCTTAGCGCGAGAATTGTTGCCATTGCGGATGTCTTCGATGCCTTAACCAGTGAACGTCCTTACAAACAGGCATGGCCGATTGAAAAAGCAACGGCTTTACTCGAAGAAGAAGCGGGCTCACATTTTGATCCAACGCTGGTCCCAATCTTTCTCCAACAACTCGATGAGATTTTGAAAGTTAAAGAATCTTTTAAAGATGAATTCTAATCAACCACTGAGGCTTGAATGGACTCTGTAAAAAACTACGCTCTCGATTCCAAACGTATTCTTATTGGCTTTATTATCGCGTCGGTGATGTTACTCATTGCAGGCATTATCGGATGGTTAAGCCTAACTCAACGCTTTAACACCGTTGATCAATATGCCAATAACGCTCAGCTGCTCTCAACCCTTGATGGTATTAAAGTTATCGAGCAAAGCTATATTCGCCAGCCAGATGCCCAACTGCAAAACCAACTGTCGCAGGCGGTCAGTAAAGCACAATTAATTGCCAGTGATGCTGTAAGCAATGGGGCTGACTCGCAGATTCAAAGCTCACTCGCTCAATATCATCAGCAGTTTGAAACCTATGTGGAGCTGAGTGAAAAGTCCGCTCAAACACGGACGGAATTGTCTGAGACCGGAGACTACGTCGAGAGCTTAGTGCAAGAAATTCAGCTTGAACACGAACAGTTCATCGAGTCGAGTATCGTGTCGATTGATGAACTTAGAGATAAAGTCGACCGAGAATCTGACCTCGCGATTCAAGCTCATTGGTTGGTCAGTCTGATAGCTAACTCTCAAGCAGAGCAGAAAACCTACATCGTTTCCAATCAACAAGAATCTCTAAACCTTGCTCAGCTAGAACTAAAAAAAGCGGAGCAACTGATCAATAAACTTGAGCGCGACGTCACCGATAGCGAAAGCCAACAGACAATTGCTCTAATCAAGAATGCAAAAAACCGTTACAGCTCAGCCTTAGTTCAACTTCGCAGTTGGCCGAAGTTGTCTAAACCTCTGCAGGCGAATATATCTTCCCAGATAGAAAGATCGGTCACTGAACTGACTCGGGTCTCAATCGAGCTACGTTCACATCTCCAGCAACGACTCAAATTCGCCCAGCAAGCCGTAACCAATGTTCAGCTCTCTATTAGTGACAAGCTTTCTATCAGCACCAACTTATTGGTATTACACACTGAGATTAGTAATGCACAGCAAAGTGACAAAGACTACGCTATTACTCAACAAATTGAGCGTCAGTTACAGCTTAAAACAGAAGTTGAGAACAACCTTATTGCTGCCATCGAACTGTTAGAAAACCTCTATGAGCAAGTTGTCACTGAGGATGAACAAATTCAAATCAGTACGCTACAAGACGCGACACAAGATTACCTAACTCTGTTCAATCAGCTCACAGACTTACGTGGTGAGAAAAACCGTCAAATCCAAGCACTCAAACAGCAGCATCAAGCCATCATTGAGCTAATCTTACCTGGCTATGAAGCACAGCTAGCCACAGTGGAAGACTCTGGCAGTATCGCACGTAATCTAGCCATTGGTGGTGCAATCTTCCTAGTTACACTTTTACTCCTAGGCTTTCTAGCCAATAAATCTCACTCTGCCTTAGAGCGATTTGCCGAAAAGCTTGCGATTGCGCGTGATGACGCAGATTCAGCGAACAGCGCTAAGTCGGATTTCTTAGCGAATATGAGCCACGAAATCCGCACCCCGATGAATGCGATTATAGGTATGAGCTACTTGGCGCTCAAAACCGATTTAACTAAAGCTCAGCGTAACTACATTCATAAAGTTAAGCTGTCTGCAGACTCCCTACTTGGGCTGATCAATGACATACTCGACTTTTCTAAGATTGAAGCGGGTAAGCTAGATATTGAAAACGTCGATTTCCATTTAGAAAATGTACTCGACAATATTTCGAACCTTGTTGGTTTACGTGCTTCTGAACGCGGACTTGAGCTGCTGATCCACATTGATCGTGACGTGCCCACTACCTTAGTCGGCGATCCTCTGCGCCTTGGGCAGATCTTAATTAACCTCGCCAATAACGCGGTCAAGTTTACAGAGAAAGGGGAAATCAAAATATCCATTCGAGTTGCCGAACGTAATGGTGATGACCTAGTACTAGAATTTAGTGTTGAAGACAGTGGTATAGGCATGACAGCCGAACAAACCGCTAAGTTGTTTAGCAAGTTCACTCAAGCTGATAGCTCAACCACACGAAAATATGGTGGTACAGGATTAGGGTTAGCCATCAGTAAAGAACTTAGCCAGTTAATGGGCGGGGATATCCGTGTAGAAAGTGAAGCAGGTAAAGGCTCATGCTTTACCTTTACTGTAGCCTCCAAAGTCAGTCACGCCCTGAAACAAGAAGAGATCGCGGTTCCTGTCGAGCTAGGAAAACTGAGAGTACTTGTCGTCGATGACAATGCCAGCGCTAGAATTATTGTTGAAGATATCCTTGAATCACTACGATTTGACGCTCACAGCGTAAGCAGTGCAGATGACGCACTCGCTGAGCTCAATCAAGCACTCAGCAATGAACAACCTTATGATCTACTGATCACTGACTGGCAAATGCCTGGCAAAGATGGCATTGATTTACTTGAGATGGTTAAAGCTCAGATTTCTCAATCTCAACAGCCAAAACCACTTATGTTGACCGCCTTCGGTCGAGAGGAACTCACCGAAATCATTGAACAAAGAGGCATTACGGTTCCTAGTATTCTCGATAAGCCGATAACAGCGTCTCATCTTTTTGATGCCATTGTTTCTCTGTACGGCGTTGACCATGCTCGTCTAAGTCGCAGTGAGGCAGAAGAGCAGAACCAACTAGCCAATGTTCAGCAACTGGCTGGCGCCCAACTTCTGTTAGTTGAGGATAATGAAATCAACCAAGAGTTGGCTATTGAGCTTCTTGAAGGCCAACAAATGCATGTCACCGTGGCGGAGAATGGTCAGGTTGCTCTCGATCTGTATAAGACCAATGAGTTCGATGGCATTCTGATGGATTGCCAAATGCCAATTATGGATGGCTATGAAGCTACCCAATATATTCGCACCAAGCTAAGTGACCATTCGATACCCATTATCGCCATGACAGCTAACGTGATGGAACGAGATAAGGTCAAAGCCGCAGAAGCAGGAATGAACGACATTATTGCTAAACCTATTGATGTCGGAAGTATGTTTAGCACTCTGGCCAAATGGATTACGCCAAAACATCCTCAACAGTTTGTCGCACAGTCTGCGCAGCACAATTCAGACATTCCTGAAATTGAAGGCGTCGATACACAAGCGGGACTGATTCGCTCTAGCGGTAATAGCAACTTGTACAAAAAGCTTCTTGAGCGTTTTGCCACGACATATCGAGACACTGATGCTGTCTTGCTGGCACTTTCAGATCAAGACAAAGAGGTGAGAAAGCGCAATATTCACTCTCTCAAAGGGGTATCTGGAAATATTGGTGCTAGTGAACTCCACCAGCTAAGTGCTTCACTAGAGCAAGATCTAGATAACAGCACTTTACGTAAAGAGTTAATCCAGCAACTTAAGCAATTAATTGACAGGATAGAGCAAGCTCTTGCCGCCTCACAACCAGAAACGAAAACGGTACAAGCTACAACTAAAAATTATGACCAAGAGACATATGAAAAGCTCTACTCGGCCATTGAACAAAGCGATACCGAGGCGGTAGCCATCATCAATGACATTGACTCAGGCAAGCAGATTGGCTTGAGCAGTGCTCAGTTATCAGAGCTTTCCCGCGTGGTCGAAGAATTCGATTTTGAGCGTGGATTGCAGATCTTGGACACAGCTCAACGATAAGAAATAGCTAAAATGCTGTTATTGGTATCGTTTTTTATGTAGATAAGGTAAGTTATAGCGTTCCAGACAAGTTAGACATTATTCACATTATGAATAAGTAACTTACTGACAAAGCTATAAGATATTACCTAGTAAGCGACGATAAACCGCGAGAAATGGTATATTATTAAAATGTCCAATGGTAATGGTGATAAGTTTGGACCTGCATTTAGTGAAGCAAGTTGAAGAGATATGCTCTGCCCGAGGTGTACGCCTTACAACTCAGCGTAAGCGCGTATTTGAATTGATATGTGAGAGCCCAAAGGCCTCTAGTGCCTACGAGCTACTTGAAGATTTGAAGCAAAGTGAGCCTCAAGCAAAACCACCGACCGTATATCGGGCGTTAGATTTTTTGTTGGAGCAAGGCTTTATTCATAGGGTAGAGTCAACCAATAGCTACATTCAATGTGTTTCATGCAATGCACATAAGCATTTCTCGCACCTATTGATTTGCGATAAATGCGGGAGCGTTATTGAACTTCAAGATGATAGTTTGGTAGCCTTACTTGCGAACAATGCGGAAGCACATGGTTTTACCATCAATAATCACGTAATTGAGTCACACGGTACTTGTCAGGCATGTTCTGCTGACAATGCGAAATAAAGATATAGAAGAAGATTATGCGCGCTGAATTTGTAAACCCGTTTTTAGCTTCATTGATGAACGTATTAAAAACGATGGCTTCGCTGGAATTGAAGCCACAGAAGCCTCGTGTGAAGAAAGATGAAATCGCACGTGGAGATGTATCAGGTTTAATAGGGATGGTTGGCACTCAAAGCCGCGGCTCTATGTCTATTACTTTTGATGAAAGCCTCGCATTAGAGATTATGCAGAATATGCTAGGTGAGCGCCCGAATGGCCTTAACGATGAAGTAACGGATATGGTGGGTGAAATCACCAATATGGTTACTGGTGGTGCAAAGCGTATTCTTGCAGAAAGTGGCTTCGATTTTGATATGGCTACACCGGTTGTTGTCTCTGGTAAAGGCCACACTATCCGTCACAAGTGTGAAGGTTCTATCATCATCATGCCTTTCACCTCTCAATGGGGTAATGCTTTTATTGAGATCTGTTTCGAGTAGTAAACCACTCAAGTGAATCAATAAAAAACGCTTCTCTAGGGAAGCGTTTTTTAGTTTATGCGATAACTTGTCTTTCCTTGAGAGCCGCCAAGCAATCTTCTACCAGAGCTTCAATCGATTTCTCACCAGCGCGTAAATCTATTTCTGGGTTAATCGGCGCTTGATATTCAGAATCAATACCTGTGAAGTTTGCAATTTCCCCTGCTCGCGCTTTCTTGTACAAACCTTTAGGGTCACGCTGCTCGCAAACTTCGAGTGAGGTGTTGACGAAGACTTCAAGGAACTCTCCCTCAGGTAGCATCTCTCTGACCAACTGCCTTTCCGCGCGATGTGGTGAAATAAACGCTGATAAAACAATTAAGCCAGCATCAGCCATCAACTTAGCTAGTTCACCAATGCGTCGAACGTTCTCACGACGATCTTGCTCTGAAAAGCCCAAATCACTACATAGGCCGTGACGTACATTGTCTCCATCTAGCAGGTAAGTATGAAAACCCGCTTGTGCAAGACGCGTCTCTAACGCTCCCGCTACGGTAGATTTACCTGCACCAGAAAGACCGGTAAACCATAGTACCACCGGCTTTTGCTTCTTTAACTGAGAGCGAAAAGCCTTATCAATAGAGTGTTGATGCCATACGACATTTTCATCTTTAGTTGGCGTTTCCGTAGTCATAATTCAGTCCTTTTAAAACGGAAAGAAGAGTGGAATCAGCGTTAACACCAATACGGAGTAAACAATAGAAAGAGGAATTCCCACTCGAACGTAATCTGTTAATTTGTAATTGCCTACACTGTAAACCAAGAGATTGGTCTGATAACCGTAGGGAGAAATAAAGCTCGCGCTAGCGCCAAAAAGCACTGCCATAATGAATGGCATTGGGTCGACACCGTAGCCAATCGCCATGCTGTAGCCGATAGGAAACGACAACGCCGCCGCTGCATTATTGGTTACAAGCTCAGTTAAAATCAGGGTTAGTAAGTAAGTGGCAACCAAGGCACCAAATACACCCCAACCATTGAAGCCTTCAATAAACATCTGGCCTAAGCTAACGGACAAACCTGTCGACAGCATCAGTTGAGCGATGGAGAGCGCTGAACCAACAATCACTACGATATCAACGGGAAAACGTCTGCGAAGCTCACCAAGCTGAACGACACCAAAAAACAGCGCAGCCAAGAGGAAAACAGACAACCCTTTTATCAGCGGCACGATCTCAAGCAGCGCAAGGGCAATAACGCTCGCAAAACCGACTAACACCATTGCCGACTTATTGGCATCCAAACGCGCGCTCGAATCTAAGTCATTCACTAAGACAAACTCTTTACGATGCGCACGGCGCTCTTGCTCAAAGCGTTTACCCGGAACAAGGACCAAGGTATCACCCGCATTGAGCGTAATATTCCCTAACCCGCCCTGTAAGCGTTCATGCCCGCGACGTATGGCAACAACAACTGCATCAAAACGATCACGGAAGTGACTCGATTTAAGCGTTTTATTGCAAAAGCTTGCCGAAGAGCTCACCACCACTTCGACAAAGCCTTGGCCGTTGAGGTGATGCTGGCCAAATAAGGTCAGCCCCTGAATTTCTTGCAGCGTAGCAACACTTTCAATATCACCACAAAACAGCAATCGGTCACGAGCTTGAAGCACAAAGTCCGGTTCAACAGAAGGCATGGTTTCACCGTCTCGTACCACTTCGGCTAAGAACAATTTACGTAGGGCGCGTAAGTTGTTCTCACTAATGCTACGACCGACCAATGGCGAACCTGGTTCGACTCTCGCCTCAAGAAAATAGGGCAACTCATCTTGGCTATGATCTTCATAATTGGGCAACAGATAACTGAGCGGGATTAAGATCAACATGCCACCAAGTAAGACAGACAAACCGATCATTGTTGGAGCAAAGAAGCCAAGACTGGGTAGTCCGGCATCTTCAACAAAGCTGTTAATGATCAAGTTGGTCGACGTACCGATCAAAGTCAGTGTGCCACCTAAGATCGCGGCATAAGAAAGCGGGATCAATAGCTTTGAAGGTGCATGCTGCTGGTTACGTTTAATGGCGCCAATCAAAGAGACCACGACCGCAGTATTATTGGTAAAAGATGAAAGTAGCGCTGTTGAGACGCCCAGTTTGGCTACAACAGTACCCAACCTTCCGGTTGAAAGTGAGCGGCTTACCCAGCTAATCAGGCGAGTCTTTTCTAGTGCTGCTGATGCTAAGATCAGCAGCACTAAAGTGAGTAGCGAAGAGTTGGTGAAATTAGTCGCCACTTCACCTAGCTCTATCATACCACCAAGGAAAGCAATAAATGCTGCTCCGGCGAAGATATAACTTGGTTTAATTCGTGTTGTTACCAAGCATGCTACGATGCCGAGTAAAATTGCCAACACAAATCCTTGCTGCCACATAACGCTTCCCTACTCTAGCAATCAGCTATTTAAGTAGCTGACTAATATCTTTTGCTTCCCAGTGTGGGAAGTGCTTGCGAACTAAGGCATTCAGCTCTAGTTCAAATGCAGAGATATCAGAGTTTTTCACTTCAACACTTGATAGACTTTCGCGCACAAGACCTGCACCGACCGTTACATTGGTTAGGCGATCGATGATGATGAAACCACCAGTGTCTTGGCTAGCAAGATAGTCATCAAGCGCAACAGACTCAGTTAAAGTCCACTCACACAAGCCGATACCATTAAGAGGTAACTCAACTGCGCTGTGCGTTGATAGATTGTTGATGTCATATTGGTGGCGAATCGCCTCGACATGACCGACCGTTTTCTTACCAGCAATCTTCACGTCATAATCACGGCCTGGCTGAAGTGGTTGCTCTGTCATCCACACGACATCAGCAAGCAAGTGGTTACTCGACTCAACTTGCGCATTCTCTAGCACAATCAAATCACCACGGCTGATATCAATCTCATCTTCAAGCGTTAACGTGACGGCTAGTCCTGCCTGAGCTTGTTCAAGGTCACCGTCAAAAGTGACGATACGTGCAACTTTCGACGTTTTACCTGAAGGCAACGCCTTAACTTCATCACCCACTTTGACGCTACCGGAAGCAATCGTGCCAGCAAAGCCACGGAAATCTAGATTCGGACGGTTAACGTATTGGACAGGGAAACGGAACTCACCAATTTCTTTATCTTGGTCAACATCCACGTTTTCTAGAATCTCAAGTAACGGCGAGCCTTCGAACCAAGCCATTTTCGGGCTAGGCTCAACAACGTTATCCCCTTCAAGTGCAGAAAGCGGGATGATTTGAATATCGGTTTCGCCTTGCAGGTTTTTGGAGAACTCAAGATACTCATCGCGAATCTCTTCAAAACGCTGCTGCGAATAGTCAACAAGATCCATTTTGTTTACCGCAACCACAAAGTGCTTAAGACCAAGTAGGTTTGAGATAAATGAGTGACGGCGAGTTTGATCCAGTACGCCTTTACGTGCATCAATCAAGATCACTGCGAGATCACAGGTCGATGCCCCTGTTGCCATATTACGCGTGTACTGCTCGTGCCCTGGAGTATCTGCAATGATGAACTTACGTTTCTGTGTTGAGAAGTAACGGTAAGCTACATCGATTGTGATCCCTTGCTCTCGCTCAGCCTGAAGTCCATCGACAAGCAAAGCAAGATCTGGACGCTCTCCGGTAGTACCAACGCGTTGGCTGTCGTTGTGAACGGCTGCTAATTGATCTTCATAAATTTGCTTAGAGTCATGCAGTAAGCGACCGATCAAGGTACTTTTACCATCATCTACTGAACCACAAGTGAGGAATCTAAGTAGTGATTTGTATTGGTGTTGTTTTAGGTATCCTTCAATACCAAGCTCTTCAAGCTGAGCTTCAACTGCGCTATTCATGTTCTTTCCTTAGATCCTAATTAGAAGTAACCTTGGCGTTTCTTAAGTTCCATCGATCCAGACTGATCGTGGTCGATCGCTCTACCTTGTCGTTCACTGGACGTCGCAACTAACATCTCTTCAATAATGCCTGTGAGCGTATTGGCTTCAGATTCAATCGCACCAGTCAGTGGGTAACAACCAAGTGTTCTGAAGCGAACGCTTTTCTCTTCGATTTTTTCACCTGGTTGAAGCTCCATACGCTCATCGTCCACCATGATCAGCATGCCATCACGTTCAACAACTGGGCGCTTATCGGCTAGGTAAAGTGGCACGATCTCGATGTTCTCTAGGTAGATGTATTGCCAGATATCTAACTCAGTCCAGTTTGAAAGTGGGAAGACACGAATGCTCTCACCTTTATTGATTTGGCCGTTGTAAGTACGCCATAACTCAGGACGCTGATTCTTTGGATCCCACGTATGGTTCTTGTCACGGAAAGAGTAAACACGCTCTTTCGCACGAGATTTCTCTTCATCACGGCGTGCGCCACCAAAAGCCGCATCAAAACCATACTTGTTCAAAGCTTGTTTAAGACCTTGAGTTTTCATGATGTCAGTATGCTTAGATGAGCCATGTGTGAATGGGCTACATCCCATCGCAAGACCTTCTGGGTTCTTATGAACCAAAAGCTCAAAGCCGTATTTCTCAGCAGTACGGTCACGGAACTTAATCATTTCCTTAAACTTCCAGTCGGTATCGACATGAAGTAGCGGGAAAGGAATTTTACCTGGGTAAAAAGCTTTACGTGCCAAATGCAGCATGACAGATGAGTCTTTACCAATTGAATACATCATCACTGGGTTATCGAACTCAGCGGCAACTTCACGAATGATGTGAATACTCTCCGCTTCAAGCTGCTTAAGATGGGTTAAACGTTCTTGATCCATGTTAATTGCTTCCTTTATGGCTCATTGAGCCTATGGCTAATCTAGTTAAAATGGCGTTAGGCTGACTGACGCTGAGCGGTGACTTGTTCTGCTTGGGGTTCAAACCATGCAAGCTTTTCGGACAATGCCACCACTTCACCAACGACGATAAGTGAAGGTGACTGAGCGTCTTTTGCGAGATCAGCAAGCTCATTGAGCTGACCTTTGAATACTTTCTGTTTGCTGTGCGTACCGCGCTCAATGATCGCGATGGGTGTTTCTGGCTGACGACCATGTTCAATCAGTTGGCTTTGGATGTATTCCGACTTCATCAAACCCATGTAGATCACTAGAGTCTGATTACCGCGCGCTAACGTCGACCAATCCATCTGATCGCTTTCGGCTTTTAAATGACCCGTGATAAACATTGCTGACTGAGCATAGTCGCGATGAGTGAGGGGAATACCCGCATAAGCAGTTGCGCCAGCTGCGGCTGTGATACCAGGTACGACATGGAAAGAGACGCCTGCATCCGCAAGGACTTCTAGCTCTTCTCCACCACGACCAAAGATAAACGGATCACCACCTTTTATGCGTACCACGCGGTGACCTTGCAGCGCGAAGTCGAGTAGTAGCTGATTGGTTTTTTCTTGAGGAACACTGTGGTGACCGGCACGTTTACCGACACACACTAAGATGGTATCGCTTGGCACCAAAGAGATGATGTCATCCGATACTAGGTAGTCATAAAGCACAACATCAGCTTGCTGAAGGAAACGCAGCGCTTTCAAGGTCAGAAGTTCTACATCACCCGGACCTGCGCCAACAAGTGCAACTTCACCTTTACCGAGCAGACTCTGACCCACTGTATTGAGATCTGCTTGCTTACTACGCTGTGCGTGCTGATTGCTCAGAGGAAATTGAGAAATCTTATCCTTGCTCGCCATAATGTCACCCTTACCTAATCTATGAAGGCATTATGGCGCTCTAGTTATATTACCTGAAATTCTAAAATTTCATTTTTTATATCAATTCCTGATAAGCGAATATTTTAAGATTGTTCAAGCTTTGTTCGGTTTTGAGATATTCTCAGCAGAACGCTATAAAGTAATTGCTCAACATCACACTTTGTCTTTCAATGAAATCATTGTTTCATTTCATTTTGTTACATTATGCAGCGTCTTACTAAACGCTATCGGAGCATCAAAAAATGAAAGTAGCAGTGAAACCCCTATCTCTTGCTGTACTGGGTGGCATGTTAACCATGGCAGGCCCAGCAATGGCAGATACGATCAAACTTCGTATTGTCGAAACAACTGATATTCACACTAATGTCATGGATTATGACTACTACAAAGATAAGCCATCGCAAAAGATTGGTCTGACTCGTGCTGCTACTTTAGTAAAACAGGCTCGCGCTGAAGTTGAGAACAGTGTTCTGGTTGATAACGGTGACTTAATCCAAGGTAGCCCAATGGGTGACTACATGGCAGCTAAAGGCATCAAAGTTGGTGAAGTACACCCAGTGTACAAAGCGATGAACCAACTAGACTACGATGTGGGCAACATTGGTAACCATGAATTCAACTACGGCCTTGAGTTCCTAGCTGAAACCATCAACGATGCAGACTTCCCTTACATCAGCGCTAACGTATTTGATCAAAAAACCGGTGAGCACTACTTTAAGCCATACATAATTAAGTCTCACAAATTCAAAGACGTTGACGGCGTTGAGCATGAAATCAAAGTAGGTTACATCGGATTTGTTCCACCACAGATCATGGTTTGGGATAAGAAGAACCTAGAAGGTAAGGTGTTCGCTAAAGACATCAAGGAAACAGCGGAAGAGCTTGTTCCACAGATGAAAAAAGAGGGTGCCGACGTTATCGTTGCGATTCCTCACTCAGGTGTAGCAGCAGACCCATACAAACATGGCGCTGAAAACTCTACATACTACTTAGCTGAAGTTGAAGGTATTGACGCAATTGCATTTGGTCACTCGCATGCGGTATTCCCAGGTAAAGGCTTCGACAATATTCAAGGCGTTGATAACCAAAAAGGCACAATCAATGGCGTAGCCTCAGTAATGCCAGGCCGCTGGGGTAGCCATGTTGGTGTTATCGATCTAGAACTTAAAGAGAAAGATGGCAAATGGGTTGTGGTTAATGGCCAATCAGAAGCACGCCCAATCTTCGACAAAGTAAACAAGAAGTCACTGGCTGAAGCAGATAAAGAGATGGTCGAAGCACTTGAAGCTGACCACAAAGGTACTCGCGATTTCGTTAACCAACCGATTGGTAAAGCGAATGACGTCATGTACAGCTTCTTAGCTCTCGTTCAGGATGATCCTACGGTTCAAATCGTCAACCTAGCGCAAAAAGATTATGTTGAGCGCTTCATTCAGGGTGACCCAGATCTCTCTGATATTCCAGTACTTTCTGCGGCAGCGCCATTCAAAGCGGGTGGTCGTAAGAATGATCCTGCAAACTTCACTGAAGTTGAATCTGGTCAGCTAACCTTCCGTAACGCAGCAGACCTATACCTGTACCCGAACACGCTAGTAGCGATGAAGGTCACCGGTAAAGAAGTCAAAGAGTGGTTAGAGTGTACCGCTGGACAGTTTAAGCAAATCGACGTCAACAGCACTGCACCACAGCAACTTATCGACTGGGATGGCTTCCGCACTTACAACTTCGATGTTATCGACGGTGTAAACTACCAAATCGACGTCACTCAACCAGCGAAATACGATGGTAACTGTAAAGTCGTTAACCAAGATGCCGAGCGTATTGTTGGCCTGACTTACCAAGGTAAGCCAATCGATATGAAGCAAGATTTCATCATCGCAACCAACAACTACCGCGCATACAGCAACAAGTTCCCAGGAACAGGCGCTGAGTTTGTCGCATTTGATTCTCCAGATGAAAACCGTTCAGTTATCGCAGCGTACATCACTCGTGTAAGCCAAGAGAAAGGTGAAGTAACGCCAAGCGCTGACAACAACTGGTCATTCGCTCCAATCAAGTCAGACAACAAACTTGATATCCGCTTTGAAACATCACCAAGTGAAAAAGCAGCGAAATTCATTGAAGCGAAAGGTCAGTACCCAATGAAACGTGTCGCGACGGATGATGTTGGCTTTGGTGTTTACCAAATCGACCTACAGAAGTAACACTTCATTAAACTAACTGAAAGCCGCAATGAAAATTGCGGCTTTTTTATTGGTTAACGTTTATCTTAAAATGACCGCTCTTCATCTACGTAAGATTTTTGCCATTATGTTTGACGCTTTCCATCAGCAACTGTCACAAAACGGATTCACGCAACCTGAAATAGAACAACTCACTCAATCAGCGCAATTGATTGAACTGCCTACTCGCCATATTCTGTTACATCAAGGGGAAGTCGCTGAAGAGATTTTCTTTTTGTTAGATGGAATGTGCCACTCGGCGTATCTAACCGATAAAGGCAAAGAGTTCAGTAAAGAGTTCTATTGGGAGAATGACTGGATCATCGGTTTTGAAAGCTTGGTCAACCAACAACCCTCCCCTTACTTGCTTGAGTCTCTAACCCAGTGCACCTTGCTCTCTCTACCTATTGAGACCTTACGGGTATGGCGCGAGCAAAAACACAGTATTTACCTCAAGCTGCTTGAAACTCAGCTGATGTATAAAGAAAACAAAGAACGCTTTATGTTGCTCTACAGCCCAGAAGAGCGTTATGAACTTTTCTGCCAGCATTACCCTAACTTACTTGAACGCCTCAACGATTATCAGATCGCAGCGTATCTTGGGATTACTCCAATTAGCCTAAGCCGAATCAAAAAGCGCAGCCAAAGTTAACAATTGTTAATGCCCATCGAAAACTGTCTTGCTACATTGGCGATATCAACAACAGCAAGACAGATAAACAATGATTACTTGGCAACTCAAACCTTTTTCCGACCTCACCACAGAGCAACTGTATACGCTGCTAAAACTTCGAGTCGACGTCTTCGTCGTCGAACAAACTTGTCCTTACCCAGAGCTGGATGATAAAGACCACCAATTGGGCGTTTTCCACCTACTCGGTTATCAAGATGATGAGCTAATAGCTTGCGCACGTTTGTTACCTAAAGGAATCAGTTATCCGTCAGTGAGTATTGGTCGTGTTGCCACTAAGGAAAGTCATAGAGGTGGTGGTTTAGGTCATAAACTACTGCAACAAGCCTTGGCAGATTGTGAATCATTATGGCCCAGTGAGTCGATTGAAATTGGCGCACAAGAACACTTAGCCTCTTTTTATCAACGACACGGCTTTGTTCAAACATCCGCTATGTACTTAGAAGATGATATCCCACACATTGATATGAAATTGGAAAAGTAGCCTTGGCTCTCTCTGCAACCTACGTCGCTATCCTACTGCTAGTGATTGGCAACTTCGCAGCTTCTCTTTCCGATGTCGCTGTGAAGCTGCTTGATGGTGAGGTATCAACCTTTCAGTACATCTTCATTCGCCAATTACTCTCTGCTGCGGTTATTTTTCCTTTATGGTGGAAACAATCGCAGCCACAAAGAAAGATGTACAGTCCCAAGTTAAATTTGCTCAGAGCGCATCTGATCTTAATTGGCAGTGGATGCATGGTTGTCGCTATCACCCACTTAACCTTGGCGACGGCCAATGCAGTATTCTATGCAGCCCCCTTACTCATGCTGCCGTTAGCGATTGTGTTACTTGGAGAGAAACCAACACTTCAACGCAGTGCGGCAACCATTTTTGGATTTGCTGGAGTGATGGTGGTGCTGAGGCCATCGGAGTTTCACTGGGCAGCCCTGTTTGCACTCGGAACAACCTTCACTCTTGCCCTGTTTAACATAAGCGCACGAAAGCTACCTAGCCAGCAAACGGTCGTCAGTACTCTGTTTTGGACATCAGTCCTATCACTGCCAGTATCAGGTATACTGGCGCTGCTTTACTGGCAGCCGATATCGAATAACCACTTACTGCTAATCTTAGCCAGTGCTGCCTTGATTCTGACCTACAATGGTTTTGCGGTGATGGCCTACCAACGCTCGCCAGCCAGCTCAATCGCAGTGGCCGAAAATTCTGGGTTAGTGTTTGTCGCGCTGTTTGGTGTGATGTGGTTTGATGAAGTGCCAGATTGGCTAACAGCATTAGGGATAGTGATGATTATCCTTCCCCTAATGCCATGGAAAGCGGTGTTGAAACTATTTAGAGTCAATTACTTACTGCGACCAAATCCGCCATCTGAAAGTCGGAAGAACATAACGGACTGATTGCTTTTTTCAAGCTGTAAGATATCAAGCTGGCCGTTTTCGGCTAGTTTAAATCGCACGAGCTGACCTTTTTTAATTCTACTCAAAGGCTTATCCGAACCCTCGACCTTTACCAAGGCATTAAGGTCAGCCATAGCTAAGCCGTTACTACGAAAAACTTGAGCTAAGGTATCACCACTTTTAACTTCATACTCATTCCAAGCTTTAGAAACGAGTGAATCCTGCTCTGCGCTTTTTTGCTCACTCAGACTACGGGTATTGATATCAACTTCGACACGTTGAGTGTTAGAAGAAACTGCCGGCTCTGTTTCGGTTTGAGCTTCAGGGATTGGGATAACAAGTAACACCAATAGCAAAGGAGTAATCACCATAAGTGCACGTTGATGCAGCCTAGGTAACAAGTTCCATTTATCTAGAATAGTCTGCTTAATCTGCTGCCAATCAATCTGGTTGAGCTTGGCTTTTGCCAATTCAACGTAATCCACCTGCTGCTGTTTCTTTTTCTTTCTGCGATTCATCGCACCTTGTCTCCAAACGGCCTTCGCTACAAGTATAAAAACCAAGCGCTTATGAGTATAGGATTTTTAAGCATTGAAGGTAATAGCCCAGTTAAATTTCGATAAAATGTCGTTAAAAGTCGATCTTAATCGCACAATGTGGCGAGAGACTATCTAGGCTCGACCGTTTCATAACAAAGCTATAACTGGTATCCTTTACCCTTTATACACCATATAAAGAGAGACAACATGTCTGAAGTTAAATTTGAGACTGTAGAGCAGAAAGCTAGCTACGGTATCGGTCTACAAATGGGTCAGCAACTTGCTGGTTCTGGTCTTGAAGGTCTAAACGTTGACGCTATCGCTGCTGGTATCGCAACTGCACTAGTTGGTGAGCAACCAGCTATCGAAATCGACGAGATCAACAACGCACTACAAGAGCTACACACTCGCGTTGAAGCAGCACGTCAAGAAGCAGCTAAAGTAGCAGCAGCTGACGGCGAAGCGTTCCTAAAAGACAACGCTCTACGTCCAGAAGTGACTGTTCTTGAGTCTGGCCTACAGTACGAAATCATCACTGAAGGTACTGGCGAAATCCCAACTTCTGACAAGCAAGTTCGTGTTCACTACCACGGTGAGCTAACTGACGGTACTGTTTTCGACAGCTCTGTATCTCGCGGTCAACCTGCTGAGTTCCCAGTAACTGGCGTAATCAAAGGTTGGGTTGAAGCACTTCAACTAATGCCTGTAGGTTCTAAGTGGAAACTATACATCCCACAAGACCTAGCATACGGTGAGCGTGGCGCAGGTGCTGCTATCCCTCCATTTGCTGCTCTAGTATTTGAAGTAGAACTTCTAGACATCCTTTAATTTCTTAAGAAATTTAAGCATGTATAACGGCGACCATTGTGTCGCCGTTTTTTATGTATGATACTTATCAGAACAACGCGTATAGGTACTATTGAAACAAGGAGAGACAATGTACAAGAAATTAGCAGTAGCGACTTTAGCCAGTCTTGCTTTAATAGGATGCCAAAGTACTTCAAGCGATGGTCAGGCAAGTACGACTGAAAGCAATTATGGGACAATTGCCAACGCAGCATTAATGGGAGCGGTTCAAGCATGGTCTGCGCAAGGTGCAGCAGAGACAGATTTAGTTTCAGCCCTACAAAGCAATGCCAATGTTTCTTCTGAACAAGCGATAGGCGGACTCGGTTCGATGTTAGCCTTAGCGCAAAACTCGTTAAGTGGCAGCGAAACCAGTGAGATGGCGAGCCTTATTCCTGGTTTTGACTCTCTTCAATCGAGTGGTTTAAGCACCATGATTGCTAATAACGAATCCGTTAAGAGCGCGTTTTCAGCATTAGGAATGGACCCTTCTCTGATCTCAACCTTCACCCCTATCATCTTAAGTGCATTGCAAAGCCAAGGTGCAAGCAGCGGGTTGTTGGGCAGCTTAGGTACAATCTGGCAGTAAAAGCTGGAGAGCTGGAGAGCTGGAGAGCTGGAGAGCTGGAGAGCTGGAGAGCTGGAGAGCTGGAGAGCTGGAGAGCTGGAGAGCTGGAGAGCTGGAGAGCTGGAGAGCTGGAGAGCTGGAGAGCTGGAGAGCTGGAGAGCTGGAGAGCTGGAGAGCTGGAGAGCTGGAGAGCTGGAGAGCTGGAGAGCTGGAGAGCTGGATTATTATCTCTTCCAGAGAACAAGTCCTGTCAATACTTTCGCTCCAAAGGTTCTTTCACCATTGTGTCGACGCTCACTCTAGAAGGGCGAAGCCCGATCCCGTTTTCCATAAGCGCAGCGTTCCAGTTATCCCGCAGGACGAAGTCCGTTCCTGATCTCCAGACGCAAAAAAGCCGAGCTAATGCTCGGCTTTTTCGTTCTTACGAACCTGATTACTCAGCAGCTTCTTCAGCAGCTGGGCGATCTACAAGCTCAATGTAAGCCATTGGAGCTTTATCACCAGTACGGAAACCAGCTTTTAGGATACGAGTGTAACCGCCCTGACGAGCAGCAAAACGTGGACCTAGTTCGTTAAATAGTTTTGCAACTACTTCGTTGTCACGAGTACGTGCAAATGCTAGACGACGGTTAGCAACGCTGTCAGTCTTAGCTAGTGTAATCAAAGGCTCAACTACGCGACGTAGCTCTTTTGCTTTTGGCAGTGTAGTCTTGATAACTTCATGACGTACTAGAGAGCTAGCCATGTTGCTAAACATCGCTTTACGATGTGAGCTGTTGCGGTTGAGTTGACGACCACTCTTACGATGGCGCATGACCTAATCCTTCTAACTTTATCGATTAATCTTCAGCGATAGACGCTGGTGGCCAGTTTTCTAGGCGCATGCCAAGAGAAAGACCACGTGATGCAAGTACGTCTTTGATCTCTGTAAGAGATTTTTTACCCAGGTTAGGCGTTTTAAGTAGCTCAACCTCAGTACGCTGTACAAGATCACCGATGTAGTGAATCGCTTCTGCTTTCAGACAGTTAGCAGAGCGAACTGTTAGTTCAAGATCGTCTACAGGACGCAGTAGGATCGGATCGAATTCTGGCTTCTCTTCCTTCTCCTCAGGTACACGTACATCACGTAGATCTACGAACGCATCCAATTGCTCAGCTAGGATAGTAGCTGCACGACGGATTGCTTCCTCAGGGTCTAGAGTACCGTTCGTTTCCATATCGATAACAAGCTTGTCTAAGTCTGTGCGCTGCTCTACACGAGCCGCTTCAACAGAGTAAGCAATCTTGTCTACTGGGCTGTACGTAGCGTCAACCAGTAGGCGACCAATTGGACGCTCATCTTCTTCAGTATGGATACGAGCCGAAGCCGGAACATAACCACGACCACGTTCAACTTTGATGCGCATTGCGATCTCAGCGTTGTCATCTGTTAGGTGACAAATAACGTGTTCAGGGTTAGCGATCTCTACATCACCATCATGGGTGATGTCACCTGCAACCACAGGGCCCGAGCCTGATTTGTTCAAAGTAATGAACACTTCATCTTTGCCTTCGGCAACACGTACAGCTAAACCCTTAAGGTTAAGTAGGATTTCAAGAATATCTTCTTGAACGCCTTCTTTAGTGCTGTACTCATGAAGTACGCCTTCGATTTCTACTTCTGTTACAGCACAACCTGGCATAGAAGATAGAAGAATACGGCGAAGTGCATTACCAAGAGTATGGCCAAAACCACGCTCTAATGGCTCAAGAGTTACTTTTGCGTGAGTCGTGCTAACCTGTTCGATGTCAACAAGACGTGGCTTAAGAAATTCTGTTACAGAACCCTGCATTGTGTCCTCTCTTTAATTTAAACCTTACTTAGAGTAAAGCTCGACGATCAATTGTTCGTTGATATCAGCAGATAGATCTGAACGTTCAGGCATACGCTTGAATGTACCTTCCATCTTACCGCCATCTACTTCAATCCAAGTTGGTTTTTCACGTTGATCAGCAACTTCTAGAGCAGCCTTGATACGAGATTGCTGTTTAGCTTTCTCGCGGATAGATACAACGTCATTAGCCGCAACTTTGAAAGAAGGAATGTTTACAACTTTACCGTTAACTAGGATAGCTTTGTGGCTAACTAGCTGACGTGCTTCTGCGCGAGTTGCGCCAAAGCCCATGCGGTAAACTACGTTATCAAGACGACCTTCAAGAAGCTGAAGCAGGTTTTCACCTGTATTGCCTTTAAGACGTGCAGCTTCTTTGTAGTAGTTACGGAATTGTTTTTCTAGAACGCCGTACATACGACGAACTTTTTGCTTCTCACGAAGCTGAACGCCATACTCAGATAGACGACCGCGACGAGCGCCGTGTACACCTGGTGCGTTATCAATTTTACACTTGGTATCGATCGCGCGTACACCAGACTTAAGGAATAAGTCAGTACCTTCGCGACGGCTAAGCTTCAGCTTAGGACCCAAATATCTTGCCATGATCTTTCTCCAGTAATCTAAAAAACGTTATACGCGACGTTTCTTAGGTGGACGACAACCGTTATGAGGGATTGGTGTAGCATCAACGATGTTTGTGATGCGGAAACCAGCAGCGTTCAGTGCGCGAACAGTAGATTCACGACCTGGACCTGGACCCTTAACCATAACTTCCAAGTTCTTTAGACCGTATTCTTTAGCCATTTCAGCACAACGCTCAGCAGCAACCTGTGCAGCGAACGGAGTAGACTTACGAGAACCACGGAAACCTGAACCACCTGCAGTTGCCCATGCAAGAGCATTACCTTGACGGTCAGTGATGGTTACGATTGTGTTGTTGAAAGAAGCATGGATGTGCGCAACACCGTCTGCAACTTGTTTGCGAACGCGTTTACGCGCGCGAGTTGGTTGTTTAGCCATTGTACTCTACCTTCCCGATTATTTCTTGATCGGCTTACGCGGACCCTTACGGGTGCGAGCATTGGTTTTAGTACGCTGTCCACGTAGTGGTAGACTGCGACGATGACGAAGACCACGGTAACAGCCAAGGTCCATAAGACGCTTGATGTTCATTGATACTTCACGACGTAGATCACCCTCTACAGTGTATTTAGCTACACCATCACGCAGTTGATCGATCTGCTCTTCAGATAGTTCACTGATCTTAACATCTTCAGCAATACCCACTTCAGCTAGGATAGCTTGAGAGCGAGTCTTACCGATGCCGTAGATTGACGTTAGTGCAATCACAGCATGTTTTTGATCAGGAATGTTAATGCCTGCTATACGGGCCATTATTCACTCC
The DNA here is from genome assembly GCF_000772105.1 of Vibrio tubiashii ATCC 19109. NCBI lineage: Bacteria > Pseudomonadati > Pseudomonadota > Gammaproteobacteria > Vibrionales > Vibrionaceae > Vibrio > Vibrio tubiashii. The sequence continues at coordinate 261,544 of NZ_CP009354.1, read as the reverse complement.
TAGTGTTTCATAAAAGAATTAGCCGCAGCAAAGCCCGTTATGGATACGCTGCGGAATACTACTTCTTTTGCACGCAAAAGGTAGGCCGAGGAATATACTCGACACTACCTTATATTACAAGTAAAAATTTCTGCTAATTAGCCTTGGCGTTGCTTGTGCTTTGGCTCACTGCAAATCACGCGAACGACACCGTTACGCTTGATAACTTTACAGTTACGGCAGATTTTTTTAACGGAAGCACGAACTTTCATTGCTAAACTCCGTAAATGAAATCTGAGTCTACCGCCGAATTAACGGCCATAGCCTTTCAGATTTGCTTTCTTCAACACAGAATCATACTGTTGAGACATCAGATGAGTCTGTACCTGTGCCATAAAGTCCATGATAACAACCACTACGATTAGTAGAGATGTACCGCCGAAGTAGAAACGTACGTTCCACGCGACCATCATGAACTCTGGAATCAGACAGATAAAGGTAATGTATAACGCACCTGCTAAGGTTAAACGCGTCATTACTTTATCAATATACTTAGCTGTCTGCTCACCTGGGCGGATGCCGGGTACGAATGCACCGGACTTCTTCAAGTTATCTGCTGTTTCACGCGGGTTGAAAACCAACGCCGTGTAGAAGAAACAGAAGAAAATAATCGCTGCTGCATATAGCATTACATACAGAGGTTGACCTGGGCTAAGAGCCAAAGACACGTCAGTTAACCAACCGAACGCGCTGCTCTCACCGTTCTGACCAAACCACTGAGCCAATGTCCCTGGGAACAGGATAATGCTCGATGCGAAGATTGCTGGAATAACACCTGCCATATTAATTTTAAGTGGCAAGTGAGTGCTTTGCGCAGCAAATACTTTACGACCTTGTTGACGCTTCGCGTAGTTAACAACGATTCGACGCTGACCACGCTCCATGAAAACAACGAAGTAAATAACTGCAAAAGCAAGTACACCAATCAACAGCAGAAGAAGTACATGCAATTCACCTTGACGCGCTTGCTCGATTGTTTGACCGATTGCAGAAGGCAATCCAGCAACAATACCTGCAAAGATTAGTAACGAAATACCGTTACCGATTCCGCGCTCTGTAATTTGTTCACCTAACCACATTAGGAACATGGTGCCGGTTACTAAACTTACGGTAGCAATTAGCGTAAACATGGTTTGGTTGATAACAACCAGATTATCGACCATGTTTGGTAAGCCAGTTGCAATACCAATAGCTTGGAATGTTGCAAGTACAAGCGTGCCGTAGCGTGTATATTGGCTGATCTTACGACGGCCTGCTTCACCCTCTTTTTTGAGTTCAGCTAACGCTGGATGAACTACAGTTAGCAGTTGGACAACAATAGATGCCGAAATATACGGCATGATGCCCAACGCTAATATAGATGCACGCTCAAGAGCACCACCGGAGAACATGTTAAACATTTCTACGATGGTACCTTTTTGCTGGTCGAACAATTCGGCAAGTACAGCAGCGTCAATACCAGGAATCGGCACGAAAGAGCCGGCTCGGAATACTAAAAGTGCACCAATTACGAATAACAAGCGCGACTTTAGTTCACTTAAGCCGCTCTGAGCACTACGAAAATCTTGTCCTGGTTTCTTAGCCATCTGTACCTCGTTCCTCGAGATTATTCCTCGATTTTACCGCCTGCAGCTTCGATTGCAGCTTTAGCGCCTTTAGTCACACGTAGACCTTTTACAGTCACTGCTTTGTTAAGCTCACCAGATAGAACAACTTTTACAAATTCGATGTTCTTAGTGATAACGTTAGCAGCTTTAAGGCTGTTTAGATCTACTACGTCACCAGTTACTTTCGCTAGCTCAGCTAGACGAACTTCAGCAGACACTAGGCTCTTACGAGAAGTGAAACCGAATTTTGGTAGACGTTGTTTTAGAGGCATCTGACCGCCTTCAAAACCTGGACGAACTGAACCGCCAGAACGTGACTTTTGACCTTTGTGGCCACGGCCACCAGTCTTACCTAGGCCAGAACCGATACCACGACCAACGCGCTTTGCAGCAGTCTTAGCACCAGCAGCTGGTGATAGAGTATTCAAACGCATTCTGATTACTCCTCAACTTTAACCATGTAGTAAACCTTGTTGATCATACCGCGTACGCACGGAGTATCTTCAAGTTCTACTGTGTGGTTGATTTTACGAAGGCCTAGACCTTTAAGACACGCTTTGTGCTTAGGTAGACGACCAATTGAGCTTTTAGTTTGAGTTACTTTAATAGTTGCCATGGTGTTCTTACTCCGAAATAGATTCAACAGTTAGACCACGTTTAGCAGCAACCATTTCTGGCGACTTCATGCTACCTAGTGCATCGATCGTTGCACGAACGATGTTGATAGGGTTCGTAGAACCGTATGCTTTAGATAGTACGTTGTGTACACCAGCAACTTCTAGTACTGCACGCATCGCACCACCTGCGATAACACCAGTACCTTCAGCAGCAGGCTGCATGTAAACTTTAGAGCCCGAATGACGACCTTTCACCGGGTGGTGAAGAGTGCCTTCGTTTAGAGCGATCGTAGTCATGTTACGACGCGCTTTTTCCATTGCTTTTTGGATCGCTGCAGGTACTTCACGGGCTTTGCCGTAACCGAAACCTACACGACCGTTACCGTCACCAACTACTGTTAGTGCAGTAAAGCTCATGATTCGACCACCTTTAACCGTCTTAGATACACGGTTAACTGCGATTAGCTTTTCTTGCAAATCATTCGCTTGAACTTGTTGTTCTTTAGCCATCTTCCAACCCTACCTTAGAATTTCAGACCAGCTTCGCGAGCAGATTCTGCTAGCGCCGCCACTCGACCGTGGTATTGGAAACCAGAACGATCAAATGCAACTGACTCAACGCCTTTTTCAAGAGCGCGCTCAGCAACAGCTTTACCTACTGCTTTAGCTGCATCGATGTTACCAGTGTTCTTAACTTGCTCACGGATCGCTTTTTCTACAGTAGAAGCTGCTGCGATAACCTCAGAGCCGTTTGATGCGATAACCTGAGCGTACACGTGACGAGGAGTACGGTGTACTACTAGGCGAGTTGCACCCAGTTCTGCAATCTTACGACGTGCGCGTGTAGCACGACGGATGCGAGATGCTTTCTTATCCATAGTGTTACCTTACTTCTTCTTAGCTTCTTTAGTACGCACATTTTCATCTGCGTAACGAACACCTTTACCTTTATAAGGCTCAGGCTCACGGTAAGAACGAATGTCAGCCGCAACCTGACCAACAAGTTGTTTGTCACAACCAGTGATCACGATTTCAGTTTGGCTTGGACACTCAGCTTTAATACCCGCTGGCAATTCATGCTCAACTGGGTGAGAGAAGCCAAGAGTTAGGCCTACAGCGTTGCCTTTGATAGCAGCACGGTAACCAACACCCTTAAGGGTTAGCTTCTTAGTAAAGCCTTCAGTAACGCCAACAACCATGTTGTTAACTAGAGCGCGAGCAGTACCTGCTTGTGCCCATGCGTTAGCAACACCTTCGCGTGGACCGAAAGTAAGATTGTTTTCTTCCTGAGCAACAACTACCGCAGCGTTAAGAACGCGAGATAGTTCGCCTTTAGCACCTTTTACAGTGATTTCTTGGCCGTTTAGTTTCACCTCTACGCCAGCTGGAATAGCGACAGGTGCTTTAGCAACACGAGACATAGTCTACTCCTATTAAGCTACGTAGCAGATGATTTCACCACCAAGACCTGCTTTACGTGCAGCGCGGTCTGACATAAGACCCTTGGAAGTTGAAACGATAGCAACACCAAGACCACCCATTACAGAAGGAAGTTGATCTTTCTTCTTGTAAACACGTAGACCTGGACGAGAAACACGTTTAAGTTGCTCGATTACTGGTTTAGCTTGGAAGTACTTAAGAGTTACTTCTAGCTCAGGTTTTGCTTCGCCTTCTACAGCGAAATCAGTGATGTAACCTTCAGCTTTTAGTAGTGCAGCAATTGCAACTTTAAGCTTTGAAGAAGGCATTTTAACAGCAACTTTGTTTGCTGCCTGACCGTTACGAACGCGGGTCAGCATATCCGAAATCGGATCTTGCATGCTCATATGATTTACTCCAAATGATTAAGTGGCAATTACCAGCTAGCCTTACGAAGTCCAGGAATCTCGCCTTTCATGCAAGCTTCACGAACTTTGATACGGCTTAGACCGAACTTACGTAGGTAACCGTGTGGACGACCAGTTTGGTTACAACGGTTGCGCTGACGTGATGCACTTGAATCACGTGGAAGAGATTGCAATTTAAGAACTGCGTTCCAACGATCTTCTTCAGATGCGTTTACATCGCTGATGATAGCTTTAAGCGCAGAACGCTTTTCAGCGAACTTAGCTACTAGCTTCGCACGTTTTGCTTCACGTGCTTTCATTGAATTTTTAGCCATAACAGTAACCCTTCACCTTACTTACGGAATGGGAAGTTAAAGGCAGCCAGCAGAGCACGGCCTTCCTCATCAGTACCAGCAGACGTCGTAATAGTGATGTCTAGACCGCGTACTCGATCAACTTTATCAAAGTCGATTTCCGGGAAGATGATTTGCTCGCGAACGCCCATGCTGTAGTTACCGCGTCCGTCAAAAGACTTAGCGCTAACGCCACGGAAGTCACGTACACGTGGAAGAGCGATGTTAATTAAACGCTCAAGAAAATCCCACATACGTTCGCCACGCAAGGTTACTTTACAACCGATAGGGTAGCCTTCGCGGATTTTGAAACCTGCAACAGATTTACGCGCTTTAGTGATAAGTGGCTTTTGACCAGAGATCGTTGCCATATCAGCAGCTGCGTTTTCTAGCAGTTTCTTATCGTTGATTGCTTCACCAACACCCATGTTTAGGGTGATTTTCTCGATTCTAGGGACTTGCATGACGCTTGTGTAGCTAAACTGTTTGGTCAGTTCAGCGACTACAGACGACTTGTAGTAATCATGCAGTTTCGCCATAGTAGAACTCCAAATTACTTCTATTAGTTAGAAACGATTTCGTTGTTAGATTTAAAGAAACGAACTTTCTTACCATCTTCAAAACGGAAACCGATACGGTCAGCTTTACCAGTAGCTGCGTTAAAGATTGCAACGTTAGAAGCATCAATAGCTGCTTCTTGTTCAACGATGCCACCTTGTTGACCTAGAGCCGGAACCGGCTTTTGGTGCTTCTTAACAAGGTTGATACCTTCAACGATAACTTTACCAGTTGCTAGAACCTTAGTTACTTTACCTTTCTTGCCTTTGTCTTTACCAGCAAGAACGATTACTTCGTCATTACGACGGATTTTAGCTGCCATTTCTACGTGCTCCTTACAGAACTTCTGGAGCCAGTGAAACGATCTTCATGAACTTATCGCCACGAAGTTCACGCGTCACAGGGCCAAAGATACGTGTACCGATTGGTTGCTCAGTATTGTCGTTCAACAACACACAAGCATTACGGTCGAAGCGAATGACAGAACCGTCTGGACGACGAACGCCTTTGCGAGTGCGCACAACAACCGCCTTCAGAACGTCACCTTTTTTAACTTTACCGCGAGGAATTGCTTCCTTCACAGTAACTTTGATAACGTCACCGATATGTGCATAACGGCGGTGTGAGCCACCCAGGACCTTAATACACATTACCTTGCGCGCGCCAGAGTTATCAGCTGCGTCAAGTGTACTTTGCATTTGGATCATTGTTAGTGCTCCGCTAAATATTAATAACTAGACCCATCACGGGTCGGGCTGCCTCTTTAAAAGGGACGCGAATTGTACCACCCTTTTTTGTGATTGGGTAGTCAAAAAATAAACGGCCCCAAAATAATTTTGGAGCCGTTTAATATCATAGAACTAGCTAAGGGATTAGCCTTTCGCTTTTTCTACAACTTTTACCAAAGTCCAAGACTTAGTCTTAGACAGTGGACGACACTCACGAATTTCAACAGTATCGCCTAGGCCACACTCGTTGTTCTCGTCATGTGCGTGAACTTTAGTCGTGCGCTTTACGAACTTGCCGTAAATTGGGTGTTTAACCATGCGCTCGATAGCAACAGTGATAGACTTATCGCCTTTGTTGCTAACTACACGACCAAATGAAGTACGAATTTTGTCGCTCATTATGCGCCTGCCTTCTCAGTCAATACGGTTTTCACACGTGCGATATCACGACGTACAGCTTTCAGAGTATGAGTTTGCTGTAGTTGACCAGTAGCAGCTTGCATGCGCAAGTTGAACTGTTCACGTAGCAAATTCAAAAGCTCAGCGTTAAGCTCTTCAACGCTTTTTTCGCGTAGATCTTGTGCTTTCATCACATCACCTGCTTAGTTACAAACGTAGTTTTGAATGGCAGTTTACGAGCCGCTAGGCGGAACGCTTCACGAGCCAATTCTTCAGGTACACCACCCATTTCGTACATAACCTTACCAGGTTGGATTTGGGCTACCCAGTACTCAACGTTACCTTTACCCTTACCTTGACGAACTTCAAGTGGTTTTTCTGTGATAGGTTTGTCTGGGAACACACGGATCCAGATTTTACCTTGACGCTTAACGTGACGTGTCATTGCACGACGTGCCGCTTCGATTTGACGAGCAGTTAGACGACCACGGCCAGTAGCTTTAAGACCGAATTCGCCGAAGCTTACATCAGTACCTTTAGCTAGACCACGGTTACGACCAGTCTGAACCTTACGGAACTTAGTACGTTTAGGTTGTAGCATCTGTCGACTCCTTACTTACGGCCTTTACGCTGCTTCTTAGGCTTGTCGCCTTTAGGCTCTACAGCGTTAGCTGCTGGCATACCGCCTAGAATCTCACCTTTGAAGATCCAAACTTTAATGCCGATCACACCGTATTGAGTGTGAGCCGAAGAAGTTGCGTAATCAATGTCAGCACGTAGAGTGTGTAGAGGCACACGGCCTTCACGATACCACTCAGAACGTGCAATTTCAGCGCCGCCTAGACGACCGCTTACTTCTACTTTGATACCTTTAGCGCCTAGACGCATAGCGTTTTGTACCGCGCGCTTCATAGCACGACGGAACATAACACGACGCTCTAGCTGAGACGCGATGCTATCACCTACAAGCTGTGCATCAAGTTCAGGCTTACGTACTTCAGCGATGTTGATTTGCGCTGGTACACCTGCAATTTTAGCTACAGCTGTGCGTAGTTTTTCTACGTCTTCACCTTTCTTACCGATTACAACGCCAGGACGAGCAGTGTGAATAGTCACACGGATGCTCTTAGCTGGACGCTCGATAACGATGCGTGAAAGAGATGCTTTTTTCAGTTCACTTGTAAGGAACTGACGTACCTTGAAGTCGCCGTCTAGGTTGTCAGCGAAATCTTTGGTGTTAGCAAACCATGTAGCATTCCAAGGCTTAACGATGCCTAGACGAATACCATTAGGATGTACTTTTTGACCCATTGCTTACTCTCCTAGTCTCTTAGCGATCTGCTACAACAACAGTGATGTGGCTTGAACGCTTCAAGATACGATCCGCACGACCTTTAGCACGAGGCATAATACGCTTCATGATAGGGCCTTCATCTACGAAGATTTTTGCGACATTTAGATCGTCAATATCTGCGCCTTCATTGTGCTCCGCGTTAGCGATAGCTGACTCAAGAACTTTCTTGATTAGATCAGCAGCTTTTTTGTTGCTGAACGTTAGAATTTCTAGAGCCTGGTCTACAGATTTTCCACGAATTTGATCCGCAACTAAGCGAGCTTTCTGAGGCGAAATGCGAGCAAAGTTATGTTTAGCTAATGCTTCCATCATCTACTCCTTAACGCTTCTTAGCTTTCTTATCCACGACATGGCCGCGGTAAGTACGTGTTGGTGCGAATTCGCCCAGTTTGTGACCGATCATTTCTTCGGTTACGAATACTGGTACGTGCTGACGACCATTATGGACAGCGATGGTCAAACCGATCATCGTAGGGATGATCATTGAACGACGGGACCAAGTCTTAATAGGCTTTTTGTCTCCGCTTTCCACCGCTTTCTCTACCTTCTTCAGCAAGTGTAGGTCAATAAATGGACCTTTCTTGAGAGAACGTGGCATGGCGATTCCTCTTTATATAGATTACTTGTTACGACGACGTACGATGTACTTGTCAGTGCGTTTGTTCTTACGAGTCTTGAAGCCTTTAGTTGGCTGACCCCATGGTGAAACTGGGTGACGGCCACCAGAAGTACGACCTTCACCACCACCGTGTGGGTGGTCTACCGGGTTCATTACCACACCGCGAACGGTAGGACGAACACCGCGCCAGCGGTTAGCACCAGCTTTACCAAGTTCACGTAGCATGTGCTCAGAGTTACCAACTTCACCGATTGTTGCACGGCCTTCAGAAAGTACTTTGCGCATTTCGCCAGAACGTAGACGGATAGTTACGTATGCACCGTCGCGAGCAACGATTTGAGCATATGCACCAGCCGAACGAGCTAGCTGACCACCTTTACCAGGCTTAAGTTCAACGTTGTGTACAGTTGAACCTACTGGGATGTTACGCATTGGTAGAGTGTTACCAGCTTTGATTGGTGCATCAACACCAGACTGGATAGCATCACCTGCGTTAACACCTTTAGGTGCTAGGATGTAACGACGCTCACCGTCTGCGTACAGAACTAGAGCGATGTTAGCGCTACGGTTTGGATCATATTCAAGACGCTCAACTTTCGCTGGGATACCGTCTTTAGTACGTTTGAAGTCAATTACACGGTAGTGGTGCTTGTGACCACCGCCGATGTGACGTACTGTGATACGACCGTTGTTGTTACGACCACCGTTCTTAGAGTTTTTCTCTAGAAGAGGTGCGTATGGCTTGCCCTTGTGTAGGTCAGCGTTAACAACTTTAACAACGTGACGACGACCAGGGGAAGTCGGCTTACATTTAACAATAGCCATTCTTAACTACTCCTGTTATTCCGCGCCGCCAACGAAGTCAAGATCTTGACCTTCTTTCAAAGTAACGTACGCTTTCTTAACGTCGCTGCGGCGACCTTGGCGTAGACCTTGACGTTTGGTCTTACCCTTAGTGATAAGAGTATTTACAGACTTAACTTCAACTTCAAATAGCTTTTCTACAGCTGCTTTGATCTCTTTTTTAGTTGCATCTTTAGCTACTTTGAAAACGATAGTGTTCGCTTTCTCAGCTGCCATAGTTGCTTTTTCAGAGATGTGCGGTGCACGTAGAACTTTTAGGATACGCTCTTCAGTGATCATGCTAGCATCTCCTCTACTTGTTTAACTGCGTCAGCAGTAATTACAACTTTGTCGAACGCGATTAGAGAAACTGGGTCAATACCAGCAACGTCACGAGCGTCAACTTTGTATAGGTTACGAGCAGCTAAGAATAGGTTCTCATCTACTTCGCTAGTCACGATTAAAGCGTCAGTTAGCTCAAGCTCTTTAAGCTTAGCAACTAGTTCTTTAGTCTTTGGTGCTTCTACTGAGAAGTTATCAACAACGATTAGACGCTCTTGACGAACAAGCTCAGAAAGAATGCTCTTCATAGCACCACGGTACATTTTCTTGTTTACTTTTTGGCTGTGATCTTGTGGTTTCGCAGCAAAAGTAACACCACCTGTACGCCAGATTGGGCTACGGATTGTACCAGCACGTGCACGGCCAGTACCTTTTTGACGCCATGGCTTAGCGCCACCGCCAGAAACTTCTGAACGTGTTTTCTGAGCACGAGTACCTTGACGAGCACCTGCTGCGTACGCAACAACTACTTGGTGTACAAGAGCTTCGTTAAACTCACGTCCGAAAGTAGTTTCGGAAACAGTTAGTGCATCAGCACCTTTAACCATTAGTTCCATTACTTACTCCTGAGACGTTATGCTTTAACAGCTGGTTTAACGATCACGTTACCGCCAGTTGCGCCTGGGACTGCACCTTTAATAAGAAGCAGATTGCGCTCAGCGTCAACACGTACGATCTCTAGGTTTTGAGTCGTTACACGCTCAGCACCCATGTGACCTGCCATTTTCTTGCCTTTAAATACGCGACCTGGAGTTTGACATTGGCCAATAGAACCAGGAGCACGGTGAGACAATGAGTTACCGTGAGTCATATCTTGAGTACGGAAGTTCCAACGCTTAACAGCGCCTTGGAAACCTTTACCCTTAGATGTACCAGTAACGTCTACTTTCTTTGTTTCGTTGAATAGTTCAACTGTTAGCTCAGCGCCAACTGCAAACTCTTCACCGTTTTCCAAACGGAATTCCCAAAGACCACGACCAGCTTCAACACCTGCTTTAGCAAAGTGACCTGCTTCTGGCTTAGTTACGCGGTTAGCTTTCTTAGCACCAGTAGTAACCTGGATTGCAGCGTAGCCATCTGTCTCAAGAGTTTTAACTTGAGAAACACGGTTAGCTTCAACCTCAACAACAGTTACTGGGATAGAAACGCCTTCTTCAGTAAATACGCGGGTCATGCCCACTTTACGACCGATTAGACCAATCATTCTTCTAATCTCCCTTAACCTAGGCTAATTTGAACGTCAACGCCCGCAGCAAGGTCTAGACGCATTAGAGCATCAACAGTTTTGTCTGTTGGCTCAACGATGTCGATTAGACGCTTGTGAGTACGGATTTCGTACTGGTCACGTGCTTTCTTGTTAACGTGTGGAGAGATAAGAACTGTGAAACGCTCTTTACGAGTAGGTAGTGGGATTGGACCACGAACCTGTGCGCCAGTGCGCTTAGCTGTTTCAACGATTTCCGCTGTAGAAGCATCGATTAGTTTGTAATCGAAAGCTTTTAGGCGGATACGGATACGTTGGTTCTGCATGAGACAGAGCTCCAATATTAAAAATTACACAAACAATATCGCCACTCAAACTCGTAAAGACGAGAGAATGCCGATTGATTTATGTGAAACCGTAACTTCCAAGATTAGGAAGTATTGTCAGTTAATTTTCGATTAACTACCCCTACATACCAGAATCACGTCTGGGGATAGTTATTCCGAAGAATAAGTAGCTAATTGTATTAACCGCGAACATAAGCTGAGTCTACATTACCTGAAATATCAAAGAGATAAATCAGCTCCTCTTCGCTCATTGGTTCACAACTGGCTTAACCAGTGCGACGCATTATACAGATCACAGTTTTACTTGCAAGTGCTGTTTGAAAAATAAACGGACAAGAGGGAATGGGGATTAGGGATGGGGGAACGGACTTCGTCCTACGGAGAGCTAGAGAGCTAGAGAGCTAGAGAGCTAGAGAGCTAAAGTTGACCACTCTGGTTTAGGTGGTCAACTCCAGTTTTCCATTAGCGTAGCGCTCCCGTTATCTAGGAGCGCAGCGTTCCTACACGTTAAGCTAAGCGCTGGCGCACCGCTTCAAATAGGCATACGCCTGATGCAACAGAGACGTTTAGGCTTGAGACACTGCCTGCCATTGGGATCTTGATTAAGTCATCACAAGTTTCGCGAGTCAGGCGGCGCATACCGTCACCTTCTGCGCCCATGACGATAGCTAGCGAACCTGTTAGCTTTGCTTGGTATATGTCGTGTGTCGCTTCACCGGCTGTACCAACAAACCACACGCCCTGCTCTTGCAACGCACGCATAGTGCGAGCTAGGTTAGTCACGCGAACCAAAGGTACAGTCTCTGCTGCGCCACAAGCTACTTTACTGACTGTCGCAGTAATGTTTGCTGATTTGTCTTTCGGTACAATAACCGCGGCAACACCCGCTGCATCAGCGTTACGTAGACAAGCACCTAGGTTGTGCGGGTCTGTGACACCATCAAGAACTAACAGTAGTGGTGACTCATGCTTAGCAAGAATGTCATCTAAGTCATTTTCATTAAGCTGTTTAGCGGGCTTAACACGCGCCATAATACCTTGATGGTTAGCCCCACGAGCTTTGTCATCTAACGTTTTACGAGTCATCTGCTGAATTGAAACACCACACACTTGTAGCTCATTCAGAATCGGCATTAGACGGTCATCTTGACGACCTTTTAATACGAACGCTTCAATGAAACGCTCTGGTTCACGCTCTAGTACTGCTTTTACAGCGTGGATACCATAGATAAATTCGTTACTCATTTAAAAACCTGTTGGGTTAAATTCTTACTGCGCAGCTTTCTTAGTACGCTTGGCTTTCTTAGGTTTTGCGCCCGGCTTTTTTTTACGCGCCTTAGTCACTTTCGGCTTCTTGCCTGTTCCTGACTCTGACGGCTCCGGACGTTTGGTTGGTTCAACGTCAGGGCTGGCTTTACGGCCTGCTTTGCCACCTTTGGTTGCGGCGCGTTTTTTCTCTTTGGCTTTTCTTTTCGCCTCTGCCGCGCGCTTCTTAGCCGTCTTCCCTTCGCCGCGTAGCTTACGACTTGTTTCGACTAATTCAAAGTCAATTTGACGATCATCGAGATTAACGGAAAGCACTTTGACTTTCACTGCATCACCTAATCGATAGATAGCACCAAAGCTTTCACCGATAAGTCTCTGACCAATAGGGTCAAATTGATAGTAGTCATTCGCCAGCGCTGAAATATGCACCAAACCGTCAATATGCAGATCGCTAAGACGAACGAAGAAACCAAAACCAGTAACATTGGCGATAACGCCTTCGAGTTCCTCACCAACATGGTCTTGCATGTATTCACATTTGAGCCAATCAGAAACTTCGCGAGTCGCATCATCGGCGCGACGCTCAGTCATCGAACATTGTTCACCGTAGAAGTCCATGTCATCAAATGAATAGTGGCAACCACCGGTTGGTGTCCAGCGATCTTTCAATGTGCCATTTTCTTTGGCAATTAGATATTTAATCGCGCGATGCAATAGCAAGTCTGGGTAGCGACGAATAGGCGAGGTAAAGTGCGCGTAGCGTTTTAGTGCCAAGCCAAAGTGGCCGCAGTTATCTGCGTTGTAGACCGCTTGCTTCATCGAACGCAACAGCATGGTTTGAATCAGCTCTTTGTCTTGACGCTCGCCAATTTGCTTAACTAAGTCAGCGTAATCGGTTGGCGATGGCTCTAAACCACCATTTAAGTGCAGACCTAACTCACCCAAGAAGTCACGGAAACCTTGCAGACGGAGTTCACCCGGAGATTCGTGAATTCGGTAGAGTGCCGGTTCTTTTGCTTTTTCGACCAAAGAAGCAGAAGCGATATTGGCTAAGATCATACACTCTTCAATAATCTTATGCGCATCGTTGCGAATCACAGGTTCAATACTGTCAATCTTACGCTCCGCGTTGAAGATGAACTTGGTTTCCACCGTTTCAAATTCAATCGCACCACGATTGTCACGAGCATGCTTAAGCACTTTATACATCTTATGCAGCTCTTCTAGGTGAGGAACGAGTGGTTCGTATCTTTGGCGCAGCTCTTCATCCCCTTCAAGGATATGGTGTACCTTGTTATAGGTCAGGCGAGCATGAGAGTTCATCACCGCTTCGTAGTGCTTATAGCCAGATAACTTACCCGTCTCGGAGATGGTCATCTCACACACCATACACAGACGATCGACTTGTGGGTTAAGAGAACATAAGCCGTTAGATAATACTTCCGGGAGCATTGGAACCACTTGCGATGGGAAGTATACCGAATTACCACGGTTAATCGCTTCTTTATCCAGTGCACTGTCTGGGCGAACGTAATAGCTGACATCAGCAATAGCGACCCAAAGTCTCCAACCACCGCTTTTCTTTTTCTCACAGAAAACAGCGTCGTCAAAGTCACGAGCATCTTCGCCATCGATAGTCACGAGTGGCAGTTCGCGTAGGTCTACCCTACCAACTTTTGCCTCTTCCGGTACTTCTTCACCAAGTCCTTCGATTTGCTTATCGACTGCTTCAGGCCACTCGTGAGGAATTTGGTGAGTACGGATCGCAATTTGTGTCTCCATCCCTGGTGCCATGTTTTCACCTAAGACTTCAACCACTTTACCCATCATACCGCGAGAACGAGAGCCACGATCCGTAATTTCAATCACCACGACATTCCCCATACGCGCCCCTGCACGTAGGTCATTCGGGATCAAGATGTCTTGGCTAATGCGCGAGTCATCTGGCACCACATATGAGTAACCATATTCCATAAAGAAGCGACCAACGATTTGCGTGACGCGCTCTTCAAGTACACGAACTAAGCGCCCTTCCTTTCGGCCTCGCTTTGAGTTCTCAGTTGGTTGAACTAATACATAGTCACCATGGATGATGTTTTTCATTTGGTGATGAGGAAGTACGATATCGTTATCTTTGCCGACGCTTCCTTCGGGACGCACCCAACCATGACCATCTTTATGACCAATCACATAGCCTTTCACCATTTCCAGTTTCTCTGGTAAGGCGTAGCATTGGCGGCGAGTGAAGACCAGTTGCCCGTCACGCTCCATGGCGCGCAGTCGACGACGTAAGCCTTCGTAATGATCTTCTCCTTTCAGCTTTAAAGCGTCAAAGAGATCATTGCGGTTCATCGGAACGCCAGCTTGGCTGAGGAACTCAAGAATAAACTCACGGCTTGGGATCGGGTTTTCATAATTTTCCGATTCACGAGCTGCAAATGGGTCATTATGGATATTGTCTGACATAGGCGCGCCTAATTAACAAAGGAGGGGAATTAAAACTAGTATATCTGACTAGCGGGGTAAGCTACAGGTAAGTCGCTTTAATTTCGCAGTTTTTCCACCTATTTTTCATAACTTATCTCGACTCTTCACAACTCATAACATCGTACGATAAAGATCACACTTCATTGCAACTGACTGGGCAAACGATTGCACCTAGTAAAGAAGGGGGTATGATTCAGGAAAAATTTACTATTCCTTTTACTACAGGTGTTGCTATGAGTATCAAACGTACCTTAATCGCTTCGGCTATCGCTAGCCTTGGTCTGTTCTCGCTTCAGGCGTCCGCTGCTGAGAAAGCGGACTTAATGATCACAGATGCCATGGTTCTTACTATGAACCAAGATAAGACCGTGTATGAAAAAGGAACGGTAGTGGTAAAGGGTAATCAAATCATTGCAGTTGGTGACCAATCCCTAGAGAAACAATACCAAGCGAAGAAAGTACTGGATGTGGATGGCGATATTGTTATGCCTGGCCTTATCAATACCCATACTCACGTCTCTATGACGGTATTTCGTTCTCTAGCTGATGATGTCCCTGACCGACTTCACCGCTATATTTTCCCACTAGAAGCTAAGCTTGTTTCACGAGATATGGTCCGTATCGGGGCAAACCTTGGCAACGTCGAAATGGTTAAAGGTGGCGTAACCACCTACGCGGACATGTACTATTTTGAAGATGAAGTGGCAAAGACCGTCGATAAGATCGGCATGCGAGCCATATTGGGCGAAACAGTGATTAAGTTCCCGGTTGCTGACGCTGCTAACGCAGATGAAGGCATTCAGTACGCACTTAACTTTATCAAAGAGTACAAAGACCACCCGAGAATCACACCAGCTTTCGCGCCACACGCCCCATATACGAACACCACTGAAACACTGCAAAAAGTGGCTAAGCTGTCACTTGAACACGATGTGCCCGTGATGATTCACTTAGCGGAATCACACCGTGAAGAAGAGAAAATCGCAGAACGCTCTGATGGCCTATCGCCTGTTCAATACATGCATAGCATTGGCGCACTGAACAAAAACCTAGTTGGCGCTCACATGATCTTAGTTGATGATGAAGACATCAAACTGGTGAAAGAAGCAGATATGGGTGTCGCACATAACATGAGCGCCAACATTAAATCTGCAAAAGGCGTTTCTCCTGCTCTTAAGATGTACGATGAAGAAGTTCGTATTGGCTTAGGTACTGATGGGCCAATGTCAGGCAACACTTTGAGTACTATTGATGAATTCAACCAAGTGGCTAAAGTACATAAACTGGTTAACAAAGATCGCGCGGCAATGCCACCAATCAAAGTAATTGATATGGCGACCATGGGTGCGGCCAAAGCACTGCATATGGAAGACAAAATCGGTTCCCTTGAAGCTGGTAAACTGGCAGATATCATTGTCATCGACACTAAAGCACCAAACATGGTGCCAGTCTATAACCCGTACTCGGCTTTGGTTTACTCAGCAAACTCAGGCAATGTACGTCACTCTATTGTTGATGGAAACGTACTGATGCAAGATCGCGAAATGCTCACTGTCGATGAAGAAGCGATTCGCAAAGAAGCACTTGAGTTCACTAAAGTGGTTCGCGAGACAGTGATTAAATCTGGTGAAGTGGTCCAATAACCGCAGGCTCATAATAGCAATGCCCAGCAAGTGCTGGGCATTTTTGTATTTTCGCAACCGACCGAGTGCAGTAAGTCAGGTGCTGTTAAACTTTTTAGCTGTTACCAGAAGGTATCGCGCTTTTTCGCTCTGGCGATAATGTTCTGAGGCATACGCCTCTCTAAGCCTTGCCTTAGCACACTAATGCGTTTGTGTACCCGCTGATCAGCCGTGACCGAGTTATATAGCCAGCGATAGGCATCTTCATAGTCAAGCGGACTACCATAATCACGTAGCAGCAGCTCTGCTAAGTGAATACGCGCATTGAGATTGCCCATAGCCGCCGCTTCACGCAAGTAAGGAATCGCGCGCTCTTTATCTTGCTGAACTAAGGTACCACGTGAGTAATAACGACCAATCTGCTCTAGAGCAGCCGGCAAACCTTGGTGGGCAGCATTTTCCATGTAGTAGAGACCTAGCTCTACATCTTGATTGACACACACTCCCCACGCCAACATATCTCCGTATAAAAATTCATACGCAGGTAAGCTGATTCGAGTCGCACGAGCCACAATATCTTCAACAAGCTGACAGTTATCGGCTTTTACACGCTCTAAATGTTGGTTGTTGTTGATGAGTTTAATTAGTTCGGCTTCGGTATATATAGGTATTGGCTCACCGATATCAGGCAACTCATTTGCCTGTACCCATGAGGCACTTAACGCCAACACCATCGAAGCAGCTAATTTTCTTAGCTTCATTTTCTGCACTCTTAACTTCGACCATTGATGCTTTTTCGTCAACATCAGATTTGCCGCAAACACGGCAAGCTTGATACTAGTATCGGCAATCAATGCTAACTCTTTAATCAAAATTGCCGTTCTATGGCAAATTGTTGCCGTAAGTTAAGGGAATCGCAAGAAAAATTGGTTATAAAAAAACCGGCGATAGACGCCGGTTTATAAAATTGCTGAACAATCAAAGATTAAGCCTGGTAAGGGTGAACCTTAATGATTGTTTCGTTACGGTCTGGACCAGTAGAAATGATGTCTACAGGTACACCCGTTAGCTCTTCGATACGCTTGATGTAATCTAGAGCTGCTTGTGGAAGCGCGTCTAGAGACTTAGCACCAAATGTTGTCTCAGACCAACCTGGCATAGTTTCGTAGATTGGCGTCGCTTCTTCGAATGATTCTGCAGCCATTGGAGAAACTTCTAGGATAGAGCCATCTTTCATCTTGTAACCAGTACAAATCTTGATCTCTTTAAGACCATCAAGAACGTCTAGTTTAGTCAGACACATACCAGTTAGAGAGTTGATTTGGATTGCACGGCGCATTGCCACTGCATCGAACCAACCTGTACGACGTAGACGACCTGTTGTTGCACCAAACTCGTGGCCAACATCACCTAGGTGCTTACCTACTGGGTCTTGCTTGTCTAGACCATCGTAAAGCTCAGTTGGGAATGGACCTGAACCAACGCGAGTACAGTAAGCCTTAGTAATACCAAGGATGTAACCGATGTGACGAGGACCAAAACCAGAACCTGCAGCAACACCACCAGCAGTCGTGTTAGATGAAGTTACGTATGGGTAAGTACCGTGGTCGATGTCTAGTAGAGTACCTTGAGCACCTTCGAACATAACCTTGTCGCCGCGCTTACGTGCTGCGTCTAGTTCGTCAGTTACGTCCATAACCATAGAGGTTAGTAGGTCAGCGTAACCCATGCACTGCTCAAGAACTTCATCGTAGCTTACTGTTTCAGCTTTGTAGAAGTGCTCTAGTTGGAAGTTATGGAATTCCATCACTTCTTTTAGTTTCTCAGCGAACATTTCTTTATCGAAAAGGTCACCAACGCGAAGACCGCGACGAGCAACTTTATCTTCGTAAGCTGGACCGATACCACGACCAGTTGTACCAATCGCTTTAGCACCACGAGCGATTTCACGCGCGTTGTCGATAGCGATGTGGTAAGGAAGAATTAGAGGACAAGCTTCAGAAACGAAAAGACGCTCACGAACCGGGATACCACGCGCTTCAAGAGGCTTCATTTCTTTAAGAAGTGCTTCAGGCGATAGTACAACGCCGTTACCGATAACACATTTTACGTTATCGCGTAGGATGCCTGATGGAATTAAGTGAAGAACGGTTTTTTCACCGTCAATTACAAGAGTGTGACCTGCGTTGTGACCGCCTTGGTAGCGAACCACATACTTTGCATCTTCAGTTAAAAGGTCAACAATTTTACCTTTACCTTCGTCACCCCATTGGGTGCCCAGAACGACTACGTTATTTCCCATCTTTCCAGTATCTGTTGCTAGTTAAAAATGGATTCTAGCACTGAATCACATTTCTTGCAGTCATTTTTTAATCATCTAAGCGTAATACCGCTTAAATAAAGGGGTGACTCAGCTAACGTCGAATTATATCAGCGACTTAATAGCACACTTGCTGGATTCAAGTCGCTTACTAGCTACTCATCTGCGTAGATTTTCACGCTAAAGCGACCATTTGCGTCGATTCCTGCTCGGTACATGCCACTGCTGTTCATCGCAAAATGGAGCTGTCCTTGGGCATCAACGGCAATCAGACCACCTTCTCCGCCCATCTCTTTGAGCTCTCCTTGAATAATCGTCTCACATGCAGTGGCTAAATCTTCTTTCAAGTAACGCATTCTTGCGGCAACATCGCCCGCGACAGTTTGACGAATGAAGAACTCTCCCATTCCTGTGGTGGATACAGCAACATTGCCATTTTCAGCAAATGTCCCAGCGCCGATGATCGAAGAGTCACCTACCCTGCCATATTTCTTGTTAGTCACGCCCCCAGTGCTGGTTGCCGCCGCAAGATTGCCTTGCTGATCCAGTGCTACCGCCCCTACAGTGCCGTATTTCTTATCATCAGGGTATTTAGACTCCGACAAAGCAAACAAGCCTTTCTCTTTCATCGATAGCAGCTGCTCATAGCGACGATCGGTGAAAAAATAGTCCTGCTCGGTGAACTCGTAACCATGCTCGAATGCAAACTCCTCGGCCCCTTCACCAATCAGTAATACATGGTTGCTCTTGTTCATCACATCGCGTGCAAGCTCGATAGGATTTTTAATATGACGAACACCTGCAACGGCACCGGCATTTTTATCTTTGCCATGCATGACAGACGCGTCCATTTCAACCATCTCTTTATGAGTTAAGACAGAACCCTTGCCTGCATTAAAATTAGGTGAGTCTTCGAGCACTTTAACCGCGGCAACGACCGCATCAAGTGCATCACCCGACTGAGCTAGAATGCTATGCCCAGCGCAAACCGAAGCTTCAAGGTCAGCTAGGATAGAAGCCTTTAACTCTTCGCTCATTTGATCACGTAATATAGTTCCGGCTCCGCCATGAATGGCGATTGAGAATGGTTGAGTCATCGACGGCTCTCCTAACAACGAGTTGACTGATAAGTTAATAACAAAAAAGGCGTTTCCCGTACAGCGGGAAACGCCTTTTACAATCTAGTTCTAAGCTAACGGATTAGTGAGAACCGCAGCTACCGCCACCGCAGCAGCCATCTTTCTTCTCTTCACCATGATCATGGCCTTCGCCACCACAACAACCACCTTCGTGATCGTGGTCGTGACCACAGCCACCAGCTTGGTGAACATGACCGTGCTCTACTTCTTCCGCTGTCGCTTCACGTACCGCTACAACTTCAACGTCGAAAGTCAGAGTTTGACCCGCAAGCATGTGGTTACCATCAACAACTACTTCGTCGCCATCCACTTCTGTCACTTCTACAGGGATTGGGCCTTGGTCAGTATCCGCTAGAAAACGCATACCTACTTCGATTTGCTCAACACCTTGGAATACATTTGCAGGAACACGTTGTACAAGTGCGTCGTTGTGCTCACCGTATGCTTCTTCTGGAGAAACGGTTACAGAGAACTTAGCGCCTGCTTCCTTACCTTCTAGTGCTGTTTCAAGACCAGTGATTAGGTTGTTGTTGCCGTGTAGGTAATCTAGTGGCGCATCAGCCGTAGACTGATCAACAACAACACCGTCTTCCAATTTCACTTGGTAAGCAAGGCTTACAACTACGTTCTTTTCAATTTTCATATTTACTCCAAGGAGAATAAAGGACCTTAGCCCAAACTAAGGTCTATAAACTTTCTACGGGGGTATTATGGGGATGATTTATAGAAACACAATCAATCGGGCTTAAAAATGCCGATCATTTCTTGACCGCCATGTTCTGTTTTCTCAACGGACTGAGGCTGACGTTGGTCTTGGTGACCAC
This sequence comes from Vibrio tubiashii ATCC 19109, assembly GCF_000772105.1. NCBI lineage: Bacteria > Pseudomonadati > Pseudomonadota > Gammaproteobacteria > Vibrionales > Vibrionaceae > Vibrio > Vibrio tubiashii. The sequence continues at coordinate 241,050 of NZ_CP009354.1, read as the reverse complement.
ATTCAACACATTCTACTAACTCAATATTATTCTCTATCCACCAGCGCAAAGTGTCTTGTGCTGAACACTTTGGGCAGCTGGCGCCTGCGATAAATCTTTTTTTCATCTGTTTTGTTTCACTAGTTTAATCCCAGAAGTTTTTGGCTTGTTGATCGCTCTCTAGCTCTCGACCAAATATCTCTTCCAGTTCTTTGCGGGCTTCTTTGGCTCTTTGGGCCAATTGTTTATCATCATTGTGCTGAGGCAGCAATTCTTTGAGCATAGCATTATCGAGCTTTCTAAAATGCGCTTCCGCTCGCTTTGCTTGATACGGATGCATGCCTAAATTGATCAAGGTTTGACGACCAAGATCTAAGGCACCTAAGAAGGTTTCTCGTGAGTAGTTGTCTACCCCATGACTCAGAAGTTGATAAGCTTCGACGCGACTTCGAGCACGTGCCAGCAATTTCAAATCAGGGAAATGGGTTTGGCACAACTCAACTATTTGCATGATCTCGTCTGGCGAATCAGTACAGATCACCATGGCCTCTGCTTTATCTGCCCCCGCCGCACGCAATAAATCAAGCTGAGTTGCATCACCATAAAAGACTTTGTAGCCATATTTACGCAGCAACTGGATCTGGCTGGCATCACTTTCTAGGACAGTCACTTTAATCTTGTTGGCATACATCAAACGGCCAATGATCTGACCAAAGCGACCGAAGCCTGCGATGATGACTCTTGGCTGCTTATTAATCACATCACTGCGCAGAGCCTCAACGGATTCTGCGTTTAAGCCACGGGCATACCATTTGTTTTGTGCCATCAGTAGCAACGGCGTCGTGACCATAGACAAGCTCACTACCACCAACAAAAAGGCGGTTTGCTCTTGGTTGATTAGGCCTTCGCTGCTTGCGGCAGTAAAGATAACGAAAGCAAACTCACCACCTTGGCTAAGTATTGCTGCCATCTTACTGCGAGCTTTAGCGCTGCTGCCCGCAAGTCGTGCCAGAAGATAAAGAATCAATCCCTTAACGATAACTAAACCGACAACGGCAGCTAATACAGTGAAAGGCTCTAAAGCCAATAGTCCCAAGTTGACCGCCATACCGACGGCAATGAAGAACAGACCAAGCAGTAAGCCTTTGAATGGTTCGATGGCAATTTCAAGCTCATGACGATATTCGCTTTCTGCGAGTAACACGCCCGCCAAGAAGGTACCAAGTGCCATGGATAGACCAAGGTGTTTCATTAACAGGGCAATGCCAATGACCAACAACAGTGCCGCGACTGTAAACAGCTCTCTAACGCCACTGAGCACTACATAACGAAATAGAGGTCTTAGTAGGAAATGACCACCAACCAGCAACCCGCCGACACCACCTAGCATCCACAACGCATCAAGCCAGTTACCTGCAGTATTACCAGCTAGAACAGGAAGAATCGCGAGCATAGGAATGACCGCAATATCTTGGAATAGCAGAACCGCAAAACCAGACTGTCCGGTCTCGCCACCAGCTAGCCCTTGCTCTTCGATAACTCGCAGGGCAATGGCCGTAGAAGAAAGCGCTAAGCCCATGCCAATCACAAGACTGGTTTGCCAAGATGTTCCTGCCAGATAAGCAACACATGACAAAACTAAAGTAGTGACAACAACTTGCGCCCCGCCAAGCCCTAATATGGGGCCTTTCATTTGTAAGAGCTTTTTCGGATTCAGTTCCAAACCGATCAGAAACAGCAGCAGGACGACACCAAACTCAGCAAAATGGAGAATGGCTTCAACATCGCGGATTAACCCTAGCCCCCAAGGACCAATAGCAACGCCCGCAAGCAAATAGCCCAGCACTGAGCCAAGACCCAATCGCTGAGCAATCGGCACGGCAATTACCGCAGCCGTTAGAAAGATCACACTACTCTGGAGAAAATCACTTTCAAGCGCCATTCCCACCCCCTACTACTTGTTCAGTATAGGTTAGCAATGGATTATTCAGCCATTGACGATAGGTCTCTGCATGTTGATAGCGTTCCATTTCACTGACATTACGCGCCCAATAGAGCACCAACGGCTCAATCCACTCCATCTGACACAACGCTGCAGTAAGCTCAAACGGCTGCAGAATTTCATCGAGCGGATAGCGGTTGTAACCGGAGCGCCCAAAAGCTTCTTCTTTGCCTCCGGTGGTAATCACGCTGCGCCAGTATTTTCCTTTCAGCGCTTCTCCCTTGCCGTAGGCGAACCCCTTACCGAGAACGCGATCGAACCACTCTTTAAGCAAAGCGGGGCAAGAGTACATATAAAGAGGATGGTGGAACACAATCACATCGTGTTCTTCAAGCAATTGCTGCTCAGCCGGAACATCAATAAAAAAATCTGGGTAGTGTGCATAAAGATCGTGCACGTGGACGTGATCAAGCGATTCAATCTTCTTGATCATCATTTGATTAGCCACAGAAGTTTGTGACTCTGGATGGGCGTAAAGCACCAACACTTTAGGCTTGTCGGATGATAAACTCTGCATTCCTTCGACAGCAATCCTTAATGTTATGAATAGCCAGTTATGACTGTTTTTATTGCCATTTATCGTTATCAGTTTGTTATACGTTGTTAGTGGCAATAACGCAACGATCGACATAACTCGTTAACTACCCTACTATTCGTCGCAATACGAGCAAAGACAAAGCAAAAGATTATGATTACCTTCTCTGGCATCCAGCTTCTTCGAGGTGGCAAACCACTTCTAGATCAAGCTTCGGCAACCATTCATCCAGGCGATAAAGTCGGTCTAGTCGGCAAAAACGGTTGTGGTAAATCAACCCTATTCGCCCTGATCAAAGACGAACTCTCTATTGACGCGGGTAACTTCAGTAAGCCGGCGCACTGGGAAATGGCTTGGGTGGCACAGGAAACCCCTGCACTGGAGCGTAGTGCGATTGAGTATGTCATTGATGGTGACCGTGAATACCGCCGCTTAGAATCAGAGCTGGAGACGGCAGAGCAACAGGACAAAGGCACTTTAGTCGCCGAAATCCATGGCAAGATTGAAACCATTGGTGGCTACAGTATTCGCGCACGCGCCGCAGAGCTACTCGATGGTTTAGGCTTTAGCCAAGATCAGATGAGCTGGAACCTCACTCAGTTTTCTGGTGGTTGGCGTATGCGCCTTAACCTTGCACAAGCACTACTTTGTCGCTCCGATCTTTTGCTACTCGATGAGCCAACCAACCACTTAGATCTTGATGCTGTTATGTGGCTCGAACGCTGGCTACAGAACTACCCTGGCACGCTTGTCCTTATCTCTCACGACCGTGATTTCCTAGATCCTATCGTCGGTCGCGTTATTCATGTCGAAAACCAGCAACTCAATGAGTACACGGGTAACTACTCTTCGTTTGAAGATCAGCGCGCGCAAAAGCTTATCTTGCAGCAAGCTCAATTTGAAAAGCAGCAAAAGCAAATGTCGCATATGCAAAGCTATATCGACCGCTTCCGCTATAAAGCCTCAAAAGCTCGCCAAGCACAAAGCCGCATCAAAGCTCTTGAGCGTATGGAAAAAGTGCTACCTGCTCAGCTTGATAACCCATTCAGTTTCCAGTTCCGCGATCCCGAGGCCTTGCCAAACCCAATCATCATGATGGATGAAGTGTCGGCGGGCTATGGTGACAATCTGATTTTAGAAAAGATTCGCCTTAACCTAGTCCCTGGTAGTCGCATTGGTCTGCTAGGTCGCAATGGTGCAGGTAAATCAACGCTCATCAAATTGCTCTCGCGTGAACTTATTCCTCAGGGCGGCGACTTAACCTACTCACAAGGCGTCAAGATTGGCTACTTTGCTCAGCACCAGTTGGAAACGCTGCACCCTGAAGAAACACCACTGCAACATATGATGCAAATCGCCCCAGATAAGAACGAGCTTGAACTGCGTAACTATCTAGGCAGTTTTGGCTTCCAAGGCGAAAAGGCGCTAGAAAAAGTCGCACCGTTTTCTGGTGGTGAGAAAGCGCGACTAGTACTGGCTTTAATCGTGTGGCAAAAGCCTAATCTGCTGCTCCTCGATGAACCAACTAACCACCTTGACTTGGATATGCGCCAAGCGCTCACGATGGCCCTACAAACCTTTGAAGGTGCCATGGTGATTGTTTCGCACGACCGCTACTTGTTACGTGCAACCACAGATGATCTGTATCTTGTGCATGACCGCCAAGTTGCACCATTTGATGGCGACCTAGCTGACTACTACAAGTGGCTGACGGAACAACAAAAAGCCGAGCGCCGAGAGGCTCAAGCTCTGCAACCTGAAAAGAGCTCTGTGAATAGCGCGGCGGCAAAGAAAGATCAAAAACGTCGTGAAGCCGAGTTCCGTAAGCAAACGGCACCAATTCGCAAAAACCTGACAAAACTTGAAGAAAAAATGGATAAGTTGGGCGTTAAACTTGCGGAAGCAGAAACGCAATTATCAGATAACTCACTTTATGATGCCGAAAATAAAGCTAAACTTAACGAAGTGTTAGCTATTCAGGCCAATAGCAAAAGTGAGCTAGAAGATGTCGAAATGGAATGGATGGCTCTGCAAGAAGAGCTAGAGAATATGGAGCAGGAGTTCAATAGCCAATGAGTTCAAAGCACGTCGCTATTTCTTTAACACTGGAACGGTTGTGGCAATTTAGCTTGCAGTATTACAGTGTGCGAGAAGTAAAAGAGGCGTGCCTCCATCTGCAAAATCATTTCAAAGGTAACGTTAACCTACTCCTGCTGCTTAAATGGCTTGATGAGCAGCAGGTTTGCTTTCAAGAACAGGACTGGCACAAGGTTGAAGAATGCCTTGGACGCTCAGAAGCCTTACTGCACAGTTACCGCGAGCTAAGACGAAAACTCAAGCTCCACCTCCCAGATACCTTGTATCGTGAATCACTGCAATTTGAGCTGCAATTAGAAAAGCAGCAGCAATCTGATCTGGTCGATTGCATCAACAGTATTGAACTTACAGTGAATCACGCAGAGCCCCTTACTTTACGTTACTGCCGCCAATTAGGCGGTGAACAGCTGTATGAGGCTTTTGCTGAACCTATCGATGATATCGCCAATCTATAAGCCCTAAGCTTTGGAACCGTTATGACTCATTTTGTTGCCGCTAAAGGATTAGCCAACCCACACCTACAAACGCTTGCTCCGCGCTTTATTCGCAAAAAAGCCCTGTTTGAACCAATCTGGCAAACTTTAGATACTCCGGATGGAGACTTCCTCGATATCGCTTGGAGTGAAGATATCAATGGCAAGTCAGCCAAAAGCAAGCCGATTTTTGTTTTGTTCCACGGTTTGGAAGGATGTTTCTACAGCCCGTATGCTAATGGTTTAATGGACGCTTTTGCAAAGCAAGGCTGGCTGTCGGTGATGATGCATTTTCGTGGCTGTAGCGGTAAACCCAACAAACTTGCTCGCGCCTATCACTCAGGTGAAGTGGAAGACGCCCGTTTCTTCCTTGAACATCTAGATTCGCTGTTCCCACACCAAACTAAAGTCGCGGTAGGAATTTCTCTTGGCGGCAATATGCTGGCCAACTACCTTGCCAAGTACAATCAAGAGCCTCTGATTGATGCCGCCACCATAGTGTCTGCGCCACTAGACCTGTCTGCCTGCTCTGAGCGCATCGAACAAGGCTTTTCCAAGCTGTATAAAAATTATCTCCTGTCATCGCTGAAGAAAAGCGCACTGCAAAAGCATCAACTGCTGAAAGGAGAGCTTGGCTTGAGCTATCAAAACATCAAACGCGTAACTAAACTGTACGAGTTTGACGACCTAATCACCGCCCCGCTGCATGGTTTCAAGGACGCAGAAGACTATTATCAGCGCTGCTCGGGCATCCATCGCCTAAAAGAAATCACTCTACCCACACAGATCATACATGCGAAAGACGATCCGTTCATGACCGATGCTGTGATTCCCAAATATGTCTTGCCTGATAACATTGACTACCGACTGTTTGAACAAGGTGGGCATGTTGGTTTTGTTACCGGCAGTGCGTTAAAACCGAGGTTTTGGCTCGAAGAGGCACTACCTGCATACTATGAAAGTTTGGCTCTCTCCGCGTAGCCAATCACCTTGGCCTAAATCATAAAATAAAGAGGTATTTATGATCGTTCCATGGCAACAAATCGAGCCAGCAACACTAGAAAATCTCATTCGGGAATTTGTCCTGCGTGAAGGGACTGACTACGGGGATGTCGAGATCTCGCTGCAAAACAAAATCGACCAGATACGTACCCAGTTGGAATCAGGGGAAGCGGTTGTTGTCTTCTCAGAACTGCACGAAACCGTCGATATTCAACTCAAACGAAAGTTTTAGTACTTTAGCGCATCGCATACAGTGACTGACCACTAAAGCGTGCTATAGTGGTTTTCGTTTAAAGGATTAGATTACGACAAGGTTTGTCATGTCAGCAAAACACCCGATTATTGCGGTCACTGGTTCCTCTGGAGCTGGTACCACAACGACTTCTGAAGCTTTCCGCAAGATGTTCAATATGATGGACGTCAAACCCGCTTGGGTTGAAGGCGATAGCTTCCACCGCTTTACGCGCCCTGAAATGGATGTCGAAATCCGAAAGGCACGTGAGCAGGGTCGCCATATCAGTTACTTTGGCCCTCAGGCGAACGACTTCAATGGACTTGAAGAGTTCTTCCGCAAGTACGGTCAAGAAGGCGTCGGTCAAATCCGCCGTTACCTGCATACTTTCGATGAAGCGGTTCCATACAACCAAATGCCAGGCACCTTTACGCCTTGGCAAGATCTGCCAGAAAACTCCGACGTCCTGTTTTATGAAGGTCTGCATGGCGGTGTTGTCGATGGCGAGGTTAACGTATCACAGCATGTTGATTTTCTGATTGGCATGGTGCCTATCGTGAACCTTGAATGGATTCAGAAATTCGTTCGTGATACCCGCGATCGTGGTCACTCGCGTGAAGCGGTGATGGACTCTATCGTCCGCTCCATGGATGACTACCTGAACTACATTACCCCCCAATTTTCTCGTACTCATATTAACTTTCAGCGTGTCCCTACCGTCGACACATCTAACCCGCTTAACGCCAAAGGCATTCCGAGTTTAGATGAGAGTTTTGTTGTTATTCGATTACGAGGCATTAAAAACGTAGATTACCCATATCTACTGGCAATGATTGATGGGGCATTTATGTCGCGTCATAACACGATTGTTGTCCCTGGCGGTAAGATGAGTTTTGCCATGGAGCTAATCGTTAAACCGATACTTCAACAGCTCATCGAAACGGGCAAAATTGGTTAATACCCTCAGCTAGAACACGATTACTTTTCATACCGTGATCATGTGCACAGTTTTGCGTACTAAAACCCCAGTTGTACCCGATTAAAATCAAGAAATCGTTTTCGAAAAAGGATACTATTTCTTACCGAAACACAAGTTGGCTTGCAGCATTTGTAAAGTGCTCTTATCCTAGTAGGTCTTGATTAAGGCTTAGCTAAAATATGGAAAGCGGCAAGCGTACCCTGCAGAGGAAGTGAGATATTATGGTTCTAGGTAAACCTCAAACCGACCCAACATTAGAGTGGTTTCTTTCACATTGTCATATTCATAAGTACCCTTCAAAAAGCACGCTAATTCACGCGGGCGAGAAAGCTGAAACTTTGTACTACATCGTAAAAGGTTCAGTAGCGGTTCTTATTAAAGACGAAGAAGGTAAGGAAATGATCCTTTCTTACCTAAACCAAGGTGACTTTATCGGTGAACTTGGTCTATTCGAAGAAGACCAAGAGCGTACAGCATGGGTTCGTGCTAAATCTCCTTGTGAAGTTGCGGAAATCTCATTTAAGAAATTCCGTCAGCTTATCCAAGTAAACCCAGACATCCTAATGCGCTTATCTGCGCAAATGGCAAGCCGCCTACAAGTGACTAGCCAAAAAGTAGGTGACCTAGCATTCCTAGACGTAACTGGCCGTATTGCTCAAACGCTACTAAACCTAGCGAAGCAACCAGATGCGATGACTCACCCAGATGGCATGCAGATTAAGATCACTCGTCAAGAAATCGGTCAAATCGTTGGCTGTTCTCGTGAGACAGTAGGTCGTATCTTAAAGATGCTAGAAGAGCAGAACCTAATTTCTGCACACGGTAAAACTATCGTGGTTTACGGTACTCGTTAATTTCGATTAACCGCTAAAATTTTAAAAGCCACCAATGGAGACATTGGTGGCTTTTTGTTTATATCGGATTATCGGATGCGAGAATCGGGAACGCAGTGCTACGGAACGGACTTCGTCCTTCTAGAACACCTTTCCACATCCGAGATCAAACTCTCTCGAAGCGCAGCGTTCCCGCATCTCTAGGGCGCAGCCCGTTCTCAGCTCTTCCTAGCCGTTAGTACTCTCGAAGATCTTGTCAGCAGAAGCTGCGACAAATCCTGGATAAAGTTCACCGTTGCTCATTGGGTAGCGCTTAGCAAACTCGTAGAAACCGCCAGGGATAATCTCTGTACCTTCGGTGAAGGTTACCACAACTTTATCCGCCATCGTTGAAGATTGCTCTAGCAGCACATCAGGAGACCCCTTCACTTCGCCACCAAACTCATTGATGGTAAAGCCGGAATCGCGTAGGTGGTCATTGACGCCTTTCACTTCTTCAAATGCATTGAGCTGATTGACGCTAACAGTAAAGTGGTTGGCGCCGTAACCATGCGCTGCCAGCCAAGAAGCGTACTCACTTTCTTTAGCTAACGTCTGGAAGTCAGCAAAGCTAATGTCCCACAAACGACCGCCATACAAGAACTCATGACCTTTTAGCTTGCTGGTGTCCAATTGCTCGACAAGCTTAGCGACAATAGCTTGTAGCTCGGCTGAACACTCTTCAACCTTCAATTCACTGATGAACACTTTTGGCTGTTTTGTGTCCGGGTGCTCATAATGTTTGGCAACAAGCTTTTTGCTTTCAAACACATAGTCACCGCATGGCTTGTAGCCTACGTCTAAGAATGGTTGTGCAAGGGTCGCAATGCCCAGAGGTTCTACATTGAAAGTGCGCAGAGCAATGTGGTCATTGATCAGCGCTTCGTCTTCTTGCAGAAGTTGGTGGACTTGTTCAGCAGAGGGACATAAGCGTTGAATATAGTCATTCCATAACTGTTGGAATAAAACATCTGGCGTCATAACGCCTCCTTGTAGGGGTGGTTTACGTAAATGGAGTATGAGTTGTTATCTGTTTAATTATAAAAAAGGCCATCTAACCAAATGTGTCCAGAAAGTTTGATCAGATAGCCTTCAGCCTGTGACGTTTCAAAAGCCTCCCGGCTCGGGGAGGCGAGAAGGGAATTCCCTAAAATTTATCGTTTTTTATAGTTCAACACCTGGGCTTAGCGTTGCAGGAAGAAGTGTTTCTCCTCCTTCCATCGAAGCCATAGGGTAAGCACAGTAATCTGCTGCGTAGTAAGCACTTGGGCGTAAGTTACCTGACGCGCCCGGGCCACCAAATGGCGCATCACCACTTGCACCAGTTAACTGGCGATTGCGGTTTACGATGCCAGCACGAATATGGTCGACAAAGTATTCCCACTCACCATCGTCAGTAGAAACTAAGCCTGCTGATAGACCAAAGCGAGTATCGTTGGCTAACTCAACCGCTTTCTCTAGACCTTGATAACGCACCACTTGTAGTAGTGGGCCGAAGTACTCTTCATCTGGTAGCTCAGCAATCGCGGTAACATCAATAATGCCAGGTGTTACAAATGCAGCTTCTCCGGCTTTAGCTTCAATTAAGCTCTCGCCACCTAACTTTTGTAGATTTGCTTGAGCAGCAAGAATAAAATCAGCAGCCGCTTTAGAGATCTGAGGGCCCATAAATGGTGCTGGCTCAGCAAATGGCTGATCGACACGAATCTTATTGGTTGCTGCCACTAGCTTGCTGACCAGTAAGTCACCTTTGTCACCAACTGGAACATACAAACGGCGAGCACAAGTACAACGTTGACCCGCGCTGATAAACGCTGATTGAATGATGGTGTAGACGGTCGCGTCCAACTCTCCGTAATTTTCAGAGATCACCATTGGGTTGTTACCACCCATTTCTAGCGCGAGCATCTTACCCGGTTGGCCGGCAAACTGCTTATGCAGGATATGACCTGTATTCGCGCTACCTGTGAATAGCACGCCATCTAAGCCTTTAGAATCAGCCAGTGCGATACCGGTTTCTTTAGCACCTTGCACTAGGTTGATCACCCCTTTCGGCAGACCAACTTGATCCCACAGTTTCATGGCAAACTCACCGGTTAGCGGTGTTTGCTCTGACGGCTTAAATACCACGGTATTACCTGCCAGTAGCGCAGGAACGATATGACCGTTTGGTAGGTGCCCAGGGAAGTTATATGGGCCAAACACCGCCATGACACCTAATGGGCGATGACGAAGGACGATTTGGTTCCCTGCTGCTTCACGTTGAGCTTCACCGGTGCGGTCATGGTAAGCTCGAATTGAAATTGCAATCTTACCTGCCATTGCCGCAGCTTCAGTACGCGTTTCCCAAATTGGCTTACCGGTTTCTTTAGCGATAATTTCTGCGATTTGTTCGCTGTTCTCTTTTACCTTTTCAGCAAAAGCGAGAACGATCGCTTCACGCTCAGCAAAGCTTAGTTTTTTCCAGCCAACGAATGCACTGCGTGCCGCTGACACCGCTTGCTCAACTTGCTGCGGTGTTGCGCTGTCGCCCTGCCAGATAACTTCGTTGTTGTATGGGCTTTGTGAGTTCATCGACTCACCTTGACCTGCAACCCATTCGCCAGCAATCCAATGTGTCATAGCTTGTTCCTTCACATTTTCCTTAATACAAAGCTCTATTGAGCCAACATGCGAACGAATTCGCCTTCGTTAACTTTGAGGGCATTAGCCACTTCAGGAGACAAAATCACTGAATCTGAAGCCTGATCGTAAGCCGCTTTCGCCGCAGTTGCGCGAAAGTCTTCAAACGACGTGTTTGAGATCAAGTAGTTTTGAGAACTGGTGTGTTCCGCGATAGTGACTTTTGCTCTAAATGAGTGACGGACCGACTCGATATTGCGTACATCACACTCAACCGTTGGGCCGCCATCAAAGATGTCGACGTAGTTACGACACGTAAAGCCTTCTTTTTCTAGCAGGCGTAACGCTGGCTTAGTGTTTTCATGCACTTGACCAATCACCGCTTGAGCCTCTTTGCTCAGTAGGTTGATGTAAATTGGCAGCTTAGGCATAAGGTCAGCAATAAAGCCTTTCTTGCCGATACCAGTGAGGTAATCAGCCATAGTGAAATCAATCGAGAAGAAATGCTCTTGTAGCCATTGCCAAAATGGTGAGTTACCTTCTTCATCTGATACACCGCGCATCTCAGCAAAGACCGTTTTCGAGAATCTTTCCGGATGCTCTGCCATCATTAGAAAACGACACTTCGACATCAAGCGGCCATTCAAGCCCTGACGGAAAGAAGGTCTTAAGAACAGAGTACAAATTTCACTACAACCAGTGTAGTTGTTACCGAATGTCAGTAGCTTAACCACGTTATTCACACCCAGTTTTGGCGATGAGTGAACGACGGTACTGATATGGTAAGAGTAAAAAGGCACATCCCAACCAATGGAGGCTTCAATCCCGGTACAACCAGCGACTTCGCCAGTCTCATTATCAAAGCCAACCATGAGATAGCCTTCATCACCCGGCTCGTTTACGTCCGGCTTGGTAAAACTATATTCTGAATGGGTAATGCGATTGGTTAACAGTTCTTCGTTAACCGGTAGAGATGTGAATCCGTGACCCGATTCCACTGCGCATGTATGCAGCGCATCGTAATCCGACATTGCGATAGGGCGAACAACCAGCATCAAAACTCCCTCCTGATGTAGTGAGCGCTAGTACTCATTGGTTATCGTTTTTTACTTTCACTTTTGTCATTCCCTACAGTAAGGAACGATCGTGATAGGGAATCTCTCAACACGATGCAAGAGATCCCCAACTCGGTCGTGCTTCCCTCTTGAGGATGACACTGTTTATATCGATATGAGCACTAGACTAGGTATTTCTTATTTAACTAGCGTCGCTAGAGCTTTATCTAGTCGCGCAAGTCCTTCGTTAATTTCTTCCGTGCTGATCACTAGTGATGGTGTGAAACGAACTACGTTTGCACCTGCCACTAGAACCATCAGACCTTCTTTACCTGCAGCGACTAACACATCACGTGCGCGGCCTTGCCACTCATCGTTAAGCGCAGCACCTAAAAGAAGGCCTTTGCCGCGAACTTCCGCGAACATATTGTATTTATCATTCAGTTTAGCTAGGCCTTCGCGGAACAGGGCTTCACGCTCTGCAACGCCGGCCAATGTTTCTGGTGCACTGACAACATCAACCACGGCTTCAGCAACCGCACACGCTAGTGGGTTACCACCGTAAGTCGAACCATGAGTGCCGACTTTCAGGTGCTTAGATAGCTCAGTAGTAGTTAGCATTGCGCCAATAGGGAAACCGCCGCCTAAAGACTTAGCTGTGCTTAGAATATCTGGAGTCACACCCAGACCTTGGTATGCGTAGAATTGACCAGTACGACCGTTACCTGTCTGTACTTCATCAAAAATCAGTAGAGCATTATGCTTGTCACATAGCTCACGAACTGTCTGAACAAATTCGTCAGTTGGAGAAATGATGCCGCCTTCGCCCTGAAGTGGTTCCATCATGATGGCACAAGTGCGATCTGAGATATGCTCACGAAGTGCTTCAACATCATTGTATGGTAAGTGAGTGACATCACCTGGCTTAGGACCAAAACCATCAGAGTAAGCCGCTTGACCACCAACAGTTACAGTAAAGAAAGTACGGCCATGGAAACCTTGTTTAAATGCGATGATTTCTGATTTTTCTGGGCCAAACTTATCAGCTGCATAACGGCGCGCTAGTTTCAGAGCCGCTTCGTTTGCCTCTGCACCTGAGTTAGCAAAGAACACTTTCTCCGCAAAGCTGACTTCAGTAAGCTTTTTAGCGAGACGAAGCGCAGGCTCGTTAGTCATTACGTTACTTAAATGCCAAAGCTTTTGGCCTTGTTCAGTTAACGCATTCACCATTGCAGGATGACAATGACCTAAACAGCTCACGGCGATACCACCAGCAAAGTCGATGTATTCCTTACCTTGCTGATCCCAAACGCGAGCACCCTCGCCTTTTACTGGAATCATTTCCATTGGGTTATAACAAGGTACCATTACCTCATCAAACAAACCGCGTTCTACGTTATTTTCTACAGTCATTGCACATTCCCTCTTGATACCGCATGCATAGCGAATATGGTGTCCTTACTTCTATTCAATGAAATAAGATATTGTTTTGCTATTAAGCAATCACGGCATTGTATTTACATTTAATTAACCATTTCAATAGTGATTTATTCTTTTTAGTGCCCACTGCGGAGTCTGATAGTCACTACCTATGCGTATTTATGCATCACGCCTCTACTTTTATGAAGCAATATATTCTTATAGCTACGATAAGCTATGGTTAATCATAGTCCGGATAAGGGCTCTAGCGTAGACGCGACAAACTCTGCGCATACTTTTTCACAAAATATCCGCATGGTGAATTATGAAGGAAATGTTAAAAATAGTGATCTAAGTCAGGCTTTAACCAGACAAAAGACGGTCAAAGAGAGCGTTTTAAAGTGGCTGGCGAGCCAAAAAGTTAGCGAGGATCTGGTGGCCTTGCTCTGTTTTAATCGACTCAGGATGGAACTGTACCGCATCAATCGGCAAGGTTTTGTGTTGGTACCCCATGATCTCATCCATCGAGCCATCTTCAAGCTCTGTCCAGGCGGTAAGCTCAAAACAATCTGGTAAAGAGCCGTTCTTAACCACAAGTGAGTGATAACGCGTTACTGTCAGCGGATTATTGAGCGTGGAAAACACACTGCGATCATTGTGACGAATTGGGGACGTTTTTCCATGCATTACCTGCCTAGCACGTACCACTTCCCCGCCAAACACCTGCGCAATCGCCTGATGGCCTAAGCAAACACCAAGAATCGGCAACTTTCCCGCAAAATGCTCAATTGCACTTAACGAAATACCCGCTTCATTGGGCGTACAGGGCCCCGGAGAGATAACCAAATGGGTAGGATTCAACGCCTCTATCTCTTCAAGCGTGATTTCATCATTACGCACTACCTTAACCTCTGCGCCCAGCTCACAAAAATACTGGTACAGGTTGTAGGTAAAAGAGTCGTAATTATCGATGATTAACAGCATTACTCGGAGACTAGCGTTGATAAATTTCTTGGTTAGGGGCGGTATTGTGCAATACAGGGCAAGAAAGGCAAGCGTTATCAGAAAGATAATTTCATCTTCAACTGTCAAAAAACAATTGATAAAGAACACAAATGTTCAACGATTTTATATACATAAAACACATTTGTAATATCATCCTGATGCTCGATAAGGGCTAGGTCTATTCAAATACAATTAAGAGATTCAAATGAAACTAAAACCATTACTTGTTAGCGCTCTTGCAGTACTAACTCTTTCGGCTTGCCAAACTCTATCACCAGAGGTCCCTACACCGACTGCAAGCAAGGAAACTATTAACGAAGCCCAAAAAGCCCTAGCGGAATGGAAAGACTTCAAAGTATCCGATGACGGCATCATCTCAACAGAGGAATCTCTGCCGTCTGGGTATTACTGGCGCACGAGTACAGTAAAAAGCTGGGGGCGAAAAGTCTCCTGCGATAACCTACGTTATTTTGTAGAGAAAGGGATGGTCGTTAGTATCCACTTTAAGGGACCACGCGGTCGCTACGACGCCTACGACGAGCAGCGCTGTTTAGAAGAAGATCAGTACCTATAAAATAAAATCCGCCACATAAAGTGGCGGATTTCGTTTTGGCTAAAGGAAGCCTATTACTTACGACGACGCCATAGCGCTAGGCCGAAAAGAGACATCATTGCGCCGAAGCTGAATGAACCTGCCATGTTTAACTCTAGAACTGCTGGATCGTGGTCAGGCCTAATGAAATGGTTTCGCGGCATTGGTACTTAAAAAATAGCACCTACAAATTGTCCAAAACGTCTTCTGCTCTCAGTCTGTGATTTGGAATATCTCCTTTAACCCACCAAAGAGGTAAGTAGTAACTCTCTACTTGCGGCTCCAAACCATAACGTTGAAACGCGAGCGACGCTAAAGCGGTTATGGGAAAAGATACCCACTGCGATGAATTCCAACCAAAACTAGGGGAGTCGTCTGGAGCAGGTAAATCGAAGTAAGCTCGGTAAGTCCGGATAGCTTGCTCTAAAGCCTGGGGGTAAGCTTCGTTTCGATCTGAGGTATACATTGATGCCACAAGTGGTATTAAAGGCACATAAAGGTGATTCGCTTCATCACGCCACAAGGGGTCGATGTATTCAGGTGCAGACATTTCGGCAGCTGTTTTGATAAGCGCAGACATATCTGCATTAGGGTTAAACATCCCTTTCAGCATAGCCAGTAGTGATTTAATGAAACGATGTTCAGGGTCAAACGACCACCCACCGGGCTCTGTAACAATATTTGACTCTTCAAATAACCAGATTGTTTCAAGTAACTCTTTATCACGAGTTATAAGTGCGAGACAAAATGCATTTAGCCAAGAGAAAAAGTCTCTGGAAGTTTGGTTAGTTTGCCCCTCAGCCTCAAACAGAAAGCCAGCATACTGGCACATAACCTGCTTATCAGGGTTCAGAGCAATGCTAAAGCCAACTGTCATCAGTTCAGCTGCCTCTTGAAGAAGCCATTGAGCCGTCGGCTTATCCCAGTCGAAACGCTGCAACTCGCCAAGTATCCCTATTGCTTGTTCGCCTCCTATGCTTGCATTCTCCGGCTTCTTTCTTATACCAGACTGTTGATTGTTATAAAATTTAACCAAACTATCGGGAAGTCTAGAGTGCACTCGCTCTACATAGGTAGGATTAAGCTCAATATGATGTTGTACTTTACTATACATTATTAAATGCCTCGTTCACCTTCTTAATCGAGATTGGGTTCGTTGAATATCGTGGTATTCAAGAAAAGATTATCAAACCAAAGGATTATTCTGTCTTCGCCAAAGCAAATACTTCTTCTTTGCTCTTAAATTCTGGGCTTATGTCCCCTTTTACCATCCACTCAGGCATATATAGAGTATCGACGCATGGCTCAAGCCCCCAACGATGATAAGCCAAAGAAGCAAGAGCAGTGATTAGCATGGCCATCCATTGTTTAGAGACATAAGCATTATCATGCTGTGGTTCATTCCTCATCCAGTATGTTTTATGATCCTCTAGGGCTTCTTTTAGTTTCTCTGGGTACAAGGTTTCCCTGTCAGAACTGTACATCGCATGAATCAAAGAGATTAGCGGCAAGTAGCGATATTGCACCTCTTCCACTCTGTGATCGACTCCTTTTCTGGTGGAGCCAATCGCCTGAGGGTCAAAGACTTTTTGTGCCGCATCCTTCAGTAGCGCTTCTATATCAGATTCTGGATGCAAAACTCCTTTCAATAACCGTAACATGGCTTTATCAAATTGCTTGTCTGCAGAGCTTGCGGTAAAAATATCAGCATCAATGAAAGAATCATTCATTTCGCATAGTTCCAAGGCACCATTGTAATCTTGAAGAATTAATGCCGCTGAAAATGGGACAACCCAATCATCTAAGCCTAAGCTGCTATCGTAAACCTTACCAACCGCAGAATAACAATGCTGATTGACATTGATTGGGACCTCTGTGCCTGCATTAAATGTCATTCGAAAATATGCTTGCCCTAAGTGGTAGATAAGTTTTAGGTGCCACTCTAAATGCGATTTTGGGTCCCCATTAATAAGCCGCTTTCCCAATACTTCAAGGTGCCACTCTTGCTGAGTAATACAACTAAACTGATATTCTTTAGGCGCTAGCCCCTCAAGGTCATCCCTACACGGGGTCATATTTATCAACGGTTCTAACCACTGCTTCAACTTAAGTAAGGAGTAATCATCTCCCCAATTTCGTTGACAGTACTCAATCACATGGTGTTCTAAGGTACATTTTTTCATCTGGTTGAAATGCCTTCTCTTTGTACTGTTTCCGCTTGCCATTGCCTTTATTAAAGCCATCATCGATGAGCTTATGCGAACGATTGATAAATGAAGGTTTGTCATTGCTAGTACTCAATCCTTAGACTTTTAGCTGGCTTACTTAGCGCTCAAATATTGAAGTAGCTAACTCAGGTATATATAGCTAGGGAGATAGCCGCATTCAAAATCTAGCGTAAAGCCATACTTCTCATACGCATACTTGGCTGCAGCCAGTAATGGCATAGCAACATAACCTTGAGCGATTTGACTAAAGTCCTTGTCATGCGTCCACCACTCTTTGTGCATTTCCAAAGCACGATACATAGCCTTACGATAGGCGTCTTGATCTTGCTGGTGCACGGTTTTCATCACATCAAAAAAGCCAAGCGTGATGGTAATAGCATGGACAGGTGCCCATTTACCTTGACTTAAGCTCTCTTTACTAACAATAAGAGTGGTCAGTTGATTGATTGCAGCAGAAATATCTTCACTGTCTTTTAGCCCCAGCATATGCAAGACAATTTCACAGTGGAGCGCCTGCAATTCAGATGGAGAAAACACCTGACCACTGTTAAGTAAATCCATGAGTAAATTTAGATCTTGGTAACGCCCCGTAACGATCGTGAGATAGATCATTTCTAGCCATTCAAGAGAAGGGATTGATTGTATTTTCCCACTCGTAGGGATAGCGAAATCTACCCCTTGATAAGTGAAAGGAACAATCTCTCCTACTGGTTGTATTAGCGCATGTTGCCATAACATTAAGTATTGCTGAGCAGTAAATAAATGATCGCTGACTTCTTGCTTAGAAACTGAAGGTAAATGATTACCTATAGCGAATAACTTAATTTGATCCTCATAACCTGTTTCAAAACCAAACCGATCTCTCCCTGCATTGTTCATTGAGAATTCATTAGTACCAAGAAAACTATCCAAAGTGGCGTTGTATAACCTTAGATGCCCTTTCAAGTTTCCTACATGGGTCTTCAATATTTTTTTCATAGTGGTGACGTTATCTCAAATTTCACATTATGAGCACGTTTAGTACAGTATCTTTATTGGAAATACATTCAGTGCTTAAGTACTCTAACCAGCCCCTGCCTACAGCAACTCTAGCCGAGCAAAAATGTCACCTATCTGTTCGGATTATTAATCGTCACTTTCAAAACTATTGTTTTCCACCGACTGTGATACTTAATGGTGGAGCATTGGGCGCTTTATAAATTAAGAGCACAGTACATTCAATTTATATACATTCAAGTTATCATTACAATCGACATGATATAGATCGCGATATAAAAATAGCAGATAAATCATTAACTTGATCAGATTATCACAATGTAAAAGGGCAGGTGATTACTCACCTGCCCTTCGATTTTTTGTTGTAGAGTGATTACTTACGACGACGCCATAGCGCTAGGCCGAACAGAGACATCATTGCGCCGAAGCCGAATGAACCTGCCATGTTTAGCTCTAGAACTGCTGGATCGTGGTCAGAAGAACGGAAGTGATCTTGGTACTTAGGTAGGTCACCTTTGTACTCATCGTTGTAATCGAACAGCGTAGATTCACCACCATTGATGTGCCAGTCTGTTGCATCAACAAAGTGCTTCTCTAGACTTGGGCTGATCAATAGGTGGTCAAGTGCGCCCACTTCATCATTGAATGAGTAGCTCCAGCTGTTTGGATGCGCTTTCGCGACGGCATTGATGTAACCGTAGTTGTGAGTAATCACTGCACCGTCATCACCGTACTGAACTTCACCGCCGATGTATGTGTTACGAGCCGCTTTGATTGTCTTACCGTACTTATCTTGGCTGTAATCCGTCAGAACAAGCATTGGATCTTCCATGCCGTACGAGTTCATATCACCTAAGATAACTTTGTGGCCTTTAATCTCTTTCAGCGCATCACCCAGTGCCACTGCCGCTGCAACGCGGAAGTTTTCACATGAGCCTTGCTTATCTAGGTCTTGACCACCCTGACCGCCTTGCTCAACTGGTGCTGCATCTTCCCAACACTTAGAACCTTTTGATTTGAAGTGGTTAATCGCCACTGTGATCTTCTCTTTGGTCCCTTTAACCTTAAAGGTTGGCGCTAGAGAGTCACGTTGGTAGTTCTTACCGTCTTCAATCACTTTGCCGTTTTCATCAACCACTTCAGGTGCTTGCTGACTTGGCATTGCGATAACGCGAGACTCTTTTAGCTTAACCACTTTAGGACGGTAGATAACGCCTGTTGTGATAACGTCGGTGCCAATGTAATCATTTTCGTCTGTCACTTTATCGCCATTGCTGTCGATAGCGACGATATCGTAACGATCTTTCTTGTTTTCAATGCGTGCGTTTAGCTGGTCTACAAGCTGACGAATCGCACCGCTTTCACCAAAGCCGTTGTTCTCGATTTCCATCAGGCCGATGATGTCAGCGTCTAGACGTAGAATCGCATTGACGATCTTCGCTTGCTGTACTTCAAACTCTTCAAAGTTGTTCGCACCACGGTTGTTACCATGTGGGTTCGTGTCACCACCAAACGGCGAGTTGAAATAGTTCAAGACGTTGAAAGTCGCGATACGTAGGTCGCCTTCTTTCATATCGATATCTTGAGTACGTGGATCGTTACGTACGAAGCTTTCACTGGTTAACGTATTAGTCGGGATTAGACGGTAATCGCCGTAGCTGTAAGTGATTACACCTTCTAAACCAACAATCGTATCGTCAACACGGATGTAATCTTCTGTTGAACCATCTTGGTCTGCGTCGGTGCGGCCAAAATCTGGGTAGTAAGGGATAGAGCCGTTTGGCGCTTTGGCATCAGATTCTACGTATAGACGACGCTCCGCGTTTTCGATGCTCTGTTGTTTCGCTTGCTCTGAACCTGCGGCAAAGTTTTGGTTTGGCTGCATGCTGATACGACCTTGCGCAAGTACCATGTTGTTACGACGAGCAGCGTAATCGTAGCCGAAAGTACGCGTCACACGCATATCGAGCGCTTCAGTAGTTCTGACTAGCATGCCTTCGTAACGCTCTAGCGTGCGATCGAAGTTTTTATCTGTTGGCAGGATCTCGATATCCGTCGCCGTTGGCGCTGCTTGCTCACCTTGCTTAACCCAGTTGTTATTTTCTGTCTTTAGCTGAGTGTGGTTGTAGTATTCTTGAACTTTACCTTTCACACACACGACATCGCCTGGTTTTAGCTCTGAGCTAGACTGGTTAGTGTGAACGAACAAACCTTCTGATGTTTGTGGGTTGTAGTCATCAGTTAGTGCTTGTAGGTAGAAACCTTTGGTTAGGCCCGTCGTCACGGCGCTAACCACACCTTTAACAAAGAAGTCTTCGTCTGTGATGTATGGGTAGCCATTAATAAATGGAGAGGTATCACCTTCACCCTGGATTTCTTGAATAGAAGTAAAGGTTGGCGCTGCGCCATCTTGAGTACAAGCGAATGGCTCTGGAGCTGTGCCACCATCCAACGTACCTAACCCTTCAATGCTATCTTTCGGCAGTGAAGACCAC
Organism: Vibrio tubiashii ATCC 19109; assembly: GCF_000772105.1. NCBI lineage: Bacteria > Pseudomonadati > Pseudomonadota > Gammaproteobacteria > Vibrionales > Vibrionaceae > Vibrio > Vibrio tubiashii. The sequence continues at coordinate 220,467 of NZ_CP009354.1, read as the reverse complement.
TGTGCAGCATTGTGCGCTGTGGAAGGTGCCATCGCATCTGAGTTGCGAACTAAAGTGGTATCTTTTGCAAAGTCAGAGCCACCCATGTCACCTAGCAGATCATGCACACTGCCATTTTTCAGCAGTGCCATTGGGTCATTACCATTGAAACCCGTTACTGAGCCATTAAGGATGTCCGCAACCGCTTTAATGTCGTCGCTGGCGCTAGTATGAGCAACAACCAGTACGCTTTTCGCTGCCAGCACTTGGCCGTTGAGTGACAGCTTGCTGCCCCACTCACCATTGCCATTGGTTGATTTGGCTAGCTCATAGCCATCAAGAGAGACAGAAGCATCACCAGTGTTAGCAATCTCGATTGCTTTGTTGTTGCTGCCACCTTCTACATACTGAGAAATAATAATGTCTGCCATTGCTGGAGAAGACAGAGCACCTGCTACCACTGCTGCAAGTAGCGTTGGGGTTAGTTTTTGTTTCATGTTATCCACCATGCATCGCTTTCAATGTTGCTCCACAACGAGAAAGCGTGTTACAAATCACTTTTTTCGTGACTACTTTTTAATAAATCATGTCCAGTGTTGATGTTTTTTATGAAACTAAAAATTACATTCAGTGACAGTGAGATTTCGATCTCATAGACATGATGAATAATTGAAGCGTCGTCAAATTTTCAATACATGTCGATAACACGCATCTCACTCTTGAGACACAAGTCGTTAATAACAAGAGGGAGAGAGAAGAAGATAGCTGACTGTTGAGCTACATGATTACTTTTTCAAGTACAAGAGAGACAATTATAGAAAGACCAGTCAAACTGGCCTTTCTATATAGAGGGAGTTACTTACGGCGTCTCCACATTGTTAGCCCTGATAGGAACATCAAGAAGCCTAAACCAACACTACCACCGTCGGTATTTGTTGTAGATGAAGCCGATGATTCAGCAATAGTGACACTGCCAGTATATAGTATGGTATCGTTAAGCTTCTGCTCTACTTTATAACTACCCGCCGTTGGCGTTTTATCAAATTTCACAGCAATGCTGCGTTTATCCAAATCAGCCTGAGTTACCTTAGCCGAAGCTAAGTAAGTCGTATCTGCCTGAGTCAGTGCCGCTGACCTTGACGCCGCTGTTGAACTCTCTTGGGTCAATGTCACTGTTACTACGTCATCAATTTTTGCACTAAAGGGTAGAGTCACATTAACCGTTAATTTCTCACCATTCGTAGGCAATTCAATTTTCTTATCCGGTAGATCAATGGCAATGACAACTGGATCGTGATCAGACGCAGAGTAGGCATCGTTATACTTTGGCATGTCCGCTGTGTACTTACTGCTGTACTCAAACATATTGGTTTCTGCCGAGTTGATATGCCAATCTTCAATTGCGACAACTTTATTCGCAAGACTGGAGTTTGCCAATGCATGATCTAAATTACCCAATTCACCTCCATAAGTGTATGAATATGTGTGAGTGCCGTGCAGTGCAGTCGCTAGATTAATATACCCGTACCCTTGGGTAATTTTGGACCCCGTTTGCTCATAAGTAGCATTACTACCATCAGCATTTTTCCCTAGGGTAGTATAACCCGCAGTAAACACCTCTCGACCATATTTTTCTTGGCTGTAGTCAGTAAGAACTAACAGAGGATCTTCTAGGCCATAGGCATTCATATCTCCCATTACCAATACATCACCTTGAAGGGTTTTCAGTGCTTCACCTACGGCTTTGGCAGCTGAAACTCTGAATCTATTGCAGTTTCCTTGTAGATCCGTGGGCTCTCTATCTGCTCTATCAATCCACTCTTCAATACAGTTCGAGCCTTTTGATTTAAAGTGATTGACTACGATAGATAAATCGTCTCCAGTTTCTTTAAGCGTGAACGTTTGCAATAAGCTATGACGTTGGTACTTGTCGTAAGCAGGATTGTTAGTTTCAGTTCCTCCATTACCATCACTACGCGTGACGGTGCTTTCGGCGACATGCTGTTCAGGAGTAACAATGACCTGCGCTGCCTGTTTAGGCGTCACTTCTGATGCACGATATAAGATAGCAACCATGATGGCATCTGTACCAAAGTACGCATCTTGATGTTTGTCTGCCTTAGCAATTTCAACAAAGCTGTAATGGTCTTCGGTATTGGCAATCTTTGCGTTTAGTGCATCAGTAAGACTCTTAATCGCACTCCCGTCCCCAAAACCATTGTTCTCTACTTCCATCAAGCCAATAATGTCAGCATCCATCTTCGTCATCGCAGCCACAATTTTAGCTTGCTGAATTAGAAACTCTTCATTTTTGGTTGCACCTCTGTTCTGTCCCGTCGGGTTAGCATCTCCACTTGCCGCAACCGAAGTAAAGTAATTGAGCACATTAAAGCTAGCAACTCTCAAGTCAGATTTGGCAATGCTTGGGGCAGAAGTTCGAGAAACGTCGAATCCTTTTCCAGAAGTCACAAAGTTGCTATTGGTCACCTCGTTTGTGGCAATAAGACGATATTCATTAAAGCTGTAGTTTACGACTGCTTTTAATCCTTCCAGACGCGAACCCAAGCGTATATGATATTCAGAGGAACCATCTTGGTCTATATCTTTGGCAAAATCTGGGTAATAAGGAATCTTTCCACTTGGAGCTTTGGCATCTGACTCAAGGAACACTCGACTATTCTTATTTTGATCCGCCAGCGCTACCGCTTGAGCACTTTCTGCCGCATATAACTGAGTTGGCTTAAATAGTGGTGCTTTATATGAAAGAAGCATGTTATTGCGTTTGCTGTCATAGTCGTATGAGAAGTTACGAGTAACAAACAGTTTGCTGTCAGCATCTAGCTCTAGCAGCATACCTTCATAGCGCTCCAGAGCCTGACGCAAAGTTTCACCTTCATTCACAACAAATTTCGCACCGTGTGGGACTTCTGTGGTTCCGGTTTTAATATAACTGTCGCCATTCGAAGCCAATTGAGTATTGTTGTAATCTTCCTGAACTTTACCTTTCACACATACGACATCGCCAGCTTTTAGCTCTGAGGTTCCTTCTCCCGTTGAGATGAATAAACCATCTGAAGTCGCAGGATCGTTATCTGGAGTTTGGGCGTGCAGATAAAAACCTTTTGTTAGACCAGTAGTGACCGCAGAAACAATACCCTGTACATAAACATCATCTGTACCTATGTATGTGCCATCAGCTAGAAGAGGTGAGCGTTCACCACTCCCCTGAATCGCCTCAATATTAGTAAAGGTTGGTGAATTGCCATTGACTTGACAATTAAATGGTTCTGGTGCGGCGGGAACATCAAGCTGGCCTAAGCCTGTAATGTCATCTTTTGCCAAGCTGTTCCAGTGCTTGTTATTGTATGTTGAACTCGCCGCCTGACCATTAGAGTTGCGAACAAGAGTGATATCTTTCCCCCAATCAACATCACCCATAACACCGATCATATCCACCACTTGATCACTAGCATCTAGAATTGCTAATGGATCATCACCGTTGTGATTTACAACTGAAGAATCTTGCTTTACTGCTAACGCTTTAATGGCATCACTTGCTCTCGTATTGGCAATGACAATCACTTGATTTGCGGCAATTGAAAGACCGTCAAGAGAGAGTTTGTTGTCCCAGTTGCCACTACCATTGTATGAGTTGGCCAACTTATAACCTGTTAAATCGACCTGAGAGGAACCCGTGTTCGCAATCTCTACAGCTTTGTTGTAGCTTCCGCCTTCAACGTACTGAGAAATAAAAATATCAGCATTCACGCCACTGGAAATCGCGCTCGCTACACATAAGGCAAGAAGTTTGGGATAAAATTTACTATTCATTGTTTCACCACATATCATTATTCTGTCTACATTCACTTGTTGACGTTTTGTGGCAAATATCACGTTGTATTGTCGAGATGTAAATTTACATTCATTTCTATTGCGATTTAGATCTCATACATTAACACGATAAATAGAAGTCAATTTATGTTTCAACACCTTCCTTACCTATTGATATTTTTAGCAAAAAAATATAGAGTAATTACTCAGCGATCACAGAATTGAATATCAGAACCCTGTATATGCTAATTCGTAAGTTTGGTGTTTAAAAAGAAAAAGGCGCTGTGATAGCGCCTTTAGAAAGGGAGTTATACGGATTAGTTTAGTCGGTTTTGGTCATCATCATCTTTACGCTCAAACTCCCCTTCGAAAGTAGAGCCTTGCTTAGAGTCCCCTTTGTGGAAAGGACCTTGTTCAAATGGGTTCTGACCAAACTGCTCACCATGAAAACCACCTTGGAATCCACCACCCACTGATTTCACCACCATTTTGCTCATCAAGTACTTAGCGATAACCGCCCTAGGAGCAGGAAGTAAAACCAGCATACCAAATGCATCGGTCATAAAGCCTGGGGTAAGAAGCAGCACGCCGGCAACCGCCAACATCACGCCCTCAAAGATCTGCTGAGCAGGTAACTCTCCCTGCTGAAGGCGGTTTTGCACTGACATCAGTGTTTGCAGCCCTTGGCTACGAACTAACGAGGCACCAACAAATGCCGTGATCAGTACCAAGCCGATGGTAGGCCACAAACCCAGAAAACCACCGACTTGAATAAATAGGCCTATTTCAATAATAGGAACGAAGATAAACAGCAATAATAAGATAGGAAACACACGCCCTCCTTTGTTGGGTTCAGTGTACGTGTTCCACGGTTTTAGCTCAAATTGAAGCTGTAAAAAATCGTGATAAAACACTCAATAAACCCCTACCACTAAAGGGTTATTAATAACCTATTCATATCTTACAAAACTTTAACTCAACAAAAGCAAAAAAGGTGATCCACTTACTATTTTTATACCGCAGGTACAGTATCATGTGCCACATAAGTCAGGACGGATTATACAGCCAAAAATTCTGTCGAATGGATTCTTAGACTACAGATTGGCTATAAAGCAACTTTATTATCAGAATAAATATCTAAGGATCCTGTATGGCTACCCTAACTGAAACCTCTCAAGTGGCTAACCAAGCAACCCGTATCGAAGAAGACTTACTCGGCGAGCGCCACGTACCAGCTGACGCTTACTACGGCATTCATACTCTTCGCGCGATTGAAAACTTCAATATTTCTAACATGACCATCTCTGACGTACCTGAATTTGTACGCGGTATGGTGATGACAAAGAAAGCCGCTGCACTAGCAAACAAAGAGCTAGGTGTTATCCCTAAAGATGTTGCTAACTACATCATCGAAGCGTGTGATTTGATCCTTGAAACAGGTAAGTGCATGGATCAGTTCCCATCAGACGTATTCCAAGGTGGTGCAGGTACTTCAGTCAACATGAACACCAACGAAGTGATTGCTAACGTTGCTCTTGAACTAATGGGCAAAGAGAAAGGTCAGTACGACATCGTTAACCCGAACGATCACGTAAACAAGAGCCAATCAACGAACTGTGCATACCCTACTGGCTTCCGTATTGCGGTATACAACAGCGTAGCGAAGCTGATTGAAGCGATTGAATACCTAAAAGGTGCCTTTGAGCTTAAGAGCCAAGAGTTTAAAGATGTATTGAAGATGGGTCGTACTCAGCTTCAAGACGCAGTGCCAATGACAGTCGGTCAAGAGTTCCATGCTTGGGCAGTTACTCTAAACGAAGAAATTCGTGCGCTTGAGTACACATCAAAACTACTACTAGAAATCAACCTAGGTGCAACAGCAATTGGCACAGGCCTAAACGCTGCACAAGGTTACCAAGCATCAGCTGTGAAACACCTAGCAGAAGTAACAGGTCTAGAAGTGGTTCCTGCAGAAGACTTAATCGAAGCAACGTCTGACTGTGGCGCATACGTAATGACGCACGGCGCACTAAAACGTCTAGCGGTTAAACTGTCTAAGATCTGTAATGACCTGCGTCTGCTTTCATCTGGTCCTCGTTCAGGTCTAAACGAACTGAACCTGCCAGAACTTCAAGCAGGCTCGTCAATCATGCCTGCGAAAGTAAACCCAGTAGTTCCTGAAGTAGTTAACCAAGTTTGTTTCAAAGTGCTAGGTAACGACAACACTATCTCGTTTGCAGCAGAAGGTGGTCAGCTTCAGCTTAACGTGATGGAACCTGTGATTGCACAAAGCATGTTTGAGTCTATCTCAATCCTATCCAACGCATGTGTCAACCTGCGTGACAAGTGTATCGATGGCATCACAGTCAACAAAGAGACGTGTGAAAGCTATGTCTACAACTCTATCGGTATCGTGACTTACCTAAACCCTTACATCGGCCACCACGAAGGTGACATCGTTGGTAAGATCTGTGCAGAAACAGGTAAAAGTGTTCGTGAAGTCGTGCTTGAGCGCGGTCTGCTAACCGAAGAAGAGCTTGATGAAATTCTTTGTGTTGAAAACTTTATGCACCCAACGTATAAAGCGAAACGCTACGAATAATCGCAGTAAGAAAGGGCTCTTCGGAGCCCTTTTTTGGCACTCAATACGGTTAACCACAAATTTATCAAGGTCTCTCTTCATTCCTATTATCTAACCATTTAGACGCTGAGTCGTTAGATAATCAGAATCAAAATAAACTTTATGAGGTATCAATATGGTGGCAGTCGAACTCTTTGTCGTTCTGCTCTTTATCTATTTAGGAGCAAGAATTGGTGGTATTGGCATTGGTTTAGCAGGTGGTGCAGGTGTTATCGCACTTTCTTTGGTACTTGGTGTACCCACTAGCCAAGCTTTTATTCCAGTAGACGTTATTCTTATCATTATGTCGGTCATTACCGCGATCGCAGCCATGCAGGTTGCTGGCGGCATGGACTGGTTAGTACAAGTGGCTGAAAACTTTTTGCGTAAACACCCTGAGCGCATCACCTTCTATGCGCCGATTGTGACTTTCTTAATGACGCTAATGGCAGGAACAGGACACACTGCATTCTCAACTCTGCCTGTTATCGCTGAAGTAGCAAAAGGCCAAGGGGTTCGCCCATCTCGCCCACTGTCTATTGCAGTTGTTGCTTCACAAATTGCTATTACCGCTTCACCAATTTCAGCGGCTGTTGTTGCGTTTGCAGCAATGCTAGCACCTATGGGGGTTGATTACCTAACCCTGTTAGCGGTATGTATTCCAACCACTTTCATCGCATGTATGATTGGTGCATTCGTTGCTAACTTTATGGGCAGCGAGCTTAAAGATGACCCTATCTATCAAGAGCGTCTGGAAAAAGGCTTAATCAAGCTAGCAACTGAAAAGCAGCGTGAAATTCTACCGACAGCAAAAACTGCAACTTACATCTTCCTTGCCGCGATCGGTTTTGTTGTTTGCTACGCAGCAGCAATTTCCGGCTCGATTGGCCTTATCAAGGATCCGGCGCTAGGCCGAAATGAAGCGATCATGACAGTGATGCTGGCAGCAGCGGCAGCTATCGTTCTCGTGACTAAGATTGATGCGTCTAAGATCCCTTCAGCGGCAACCTTCCGCTCAGGTATGACAGCATGTGTTTGTGTACTTGGTGTTGCTTGGCTTGGTTCAACCTTTGTTAACGCACACGTAGACGGCATTAAAGAAGTGGCGGGTGCACTGCTTTCAGATTACCCGTGGATGCTAGCTATGGTGCTGTTCTTTGCTTCAATGCTGCTTTACTCACAAGGGGCAACTACGGTCGCACTGATGCCAGCTGCACTGGCTATTGGTGTCGCGCCTCTCACAGCTGTTGCATCTTTCGCCGCAGTAAGTGCGCTATTCGTACTACCTACCTACCCTACACTGCTTGCAGCAGTTGAAATGGACGACACTGGCTCAACACGTATCGGCAAATACGTTTTCAACCATCCGTTCTTTATTCCTGGTGTGGTGACTATCTCATCTGCGGTAGCACTAGGCTTTACATTCGGTGGTTTATTCATCTAAAAACCCTATTAAAACTAAGGGAGCTTCGGCTCCCTTTTTTATTTTATCTCGTGTAAAAAATCTAGCTCACATTTTATTTTTGACTTTAGTCAATAAAGTGTTCAAAAACTCTTTGTGCATTTAAATCCCAACGTTTGAATAAAATTCCGGTCAAATTTTTACTTTCCAACCACAGCCTACTTACCCACCTTCTATAACTGTTTTTCTAGAATATTAATCCGCCTATTTCAAACAATTAGTCGCTCCAATTTATCACTAGATTTATAGCGATTTTTTTGTCGATTTATTTTGTGAAGATCACCAAAGTTAGCATCAAGAACTGCTTTTAAAATAGCATCAAAGGGCGGATTTGACAGTGAAGCCCAATCTATAAATCGAATACCAATAACTTACCCTACATAAGTTATTTAATTCCTAATAACTATGAGTCGCTGATTCACTTTTATTTATTGTCATATAAATAAAAGTAAGGAGATAGCCATGACAACCCAAACTGTACCGACTGAAGAAAAAAAAGGCGGCTTCTTTGCCAACTTTAAGTTCCCTTCTGCATATACGATTCTTTTTGTCTTAATTGCACTTGTAGCAATGCTGACCTGGATAGTTCCTGCTGGCCAATACGACCGAGCAATGAACGAAGATCTTGGTCGTGAAGTTCCTGTAACAGGAACTTATCAGGCAGTTGAAGGCAACCCACAAGGCGTTATTGATGTTCTTCTTGCACCTATTGATGGCTTCTATGATCACAACAGCTACGAAGCTGCAGCGATCGACGTTTCTCTTTTCATCCTCATCATTGGTGGTTTCCTAGGGCTAGTAACGAAAACAGGGGCAATTGACGCGGGTATCGAGCGTGTAACCCATCGCCTTGAAGGGCGTGAAGAGATGATGATACCTATCCTGATGGCACTATTTGCTGCAGGTGGTACTGTCTACGGTATGGCGGAAGAGTCACTACCTTTCTACACCTTGCTTGTTCCTGTGATGATGGCAGCGCGCTTTGACCCATTAGTTGCAGCCGCTACGGTACTACTAGGCGCAGGTATCGGTGTACTCGGTTCAACCATTAACCCATTCGCAACGGTTATCGCAGCTAACGCTTCAGGCATTCCATTTACTGACGGCATCATGCTTCGCATTATCATGCTAGTGATTGGCTACGCTATCTGTGTTGCTTACGTAATGCGCTATGCACGCATGGTTCGCGCCGACCAATCTAAATCTATCGTTTACGATAAGTACGAAGAAAACAAAGCCCACTTCCTTGGCAACCAATCTGAGGAAGGAATGGAATTCACGACTACTCGTAAGATTATCCTAACTATCTTCGGTGGCTCGTTTGGTGTCATGATCTACGGCGTATCGGTTGCAGGTTGGTGGATGGCAGAGATCTCTGCCATGTTCCTAGCGGCAACTATAATTGTTGGCTTGGTATCACGCATGAGTGAAGAAGAGTTTACAAGCAGCTTTATTGATGGCGCTCGTGACCTACTTGGTGTTGCACTGATTATCGGTATCGCACGTGGTATCGTCGTGGTGATGGACCGCGGTATGATCACAGATACTATCTTGTTCTCAGCAGAACAAATGGTGACGGGTCTATCGTCTGTGGTGTTCATCAACGTGATGTTCTTCCTAGAAATTCTACTGTCATTCCTTGTACCTTCTACGTCAGGCCTAGCGGTACTTACTATGCCAATCATGGCGCCACTAGCAGACTTTGCAGGTGTTGGTCGTGAACTCGTTATCACTGCATACCAATCAGCGTCAGGTTTGGTTAACTTAATTACACCAACTTCAGCTGTGGTTATGGGTGGTTTGGCTATCGCACGTGTCCCATACGTGCGCTGGGTGAAATGGGTCGCACCGCTACTCGCGATTCTAACTCTGTTCTGCATCGTGGTTCTAAGTATTGGTGCACTAATCTAATCCACAGACTTCTTTTCCTTACCCTGGCTCACAGGAAGTGAGCCGCCCTCAAAGCCGCCTTAGTGCGGCTTTTCTTGTGTTTGGAGAGCTGGAGAGCTGGAGAGCTGGAGAGCTGGAGAGCTGGAGAGCTGGAGAGCTGGAGAGCTGGAGAGCTGGAGAGCTGGAGAAATTATTAAGGGTCGGCACTTAAGGTCAACCCTTTTTGTTCTGAACGCCTAGCTACAGAAATGGGATGCGGGAACGGACTTTGTCTTACGATAACTGGAAAACTGGAAAACGAAAGTTGCTCCGCTGTGGTCGAGACATCGACTCTAGCTTTCCAGAAGGGCGAAGCCCGATCCCGTTATCCAGCAGCGTAGCGATCCAGCTCTCCTAGGACGTAGTCCGTTCCCATTTCAATTTTTTGAATTAGAAAAAGTACCCCAACCAATAAACTTTATTAATTAAATAAACCCCTCTAATTAAAGCAGTGCAAATTATTAGTATGTGATCAGCACAACAATTATTACCAAATATTTTGTTATAAAACGATTAATTCACACCTCAAAAGCAATTATCTAGAAAGATTCATTGCATATTTCCGCTTTATTCAACTTATTGTCACTAAATTTTTAGTGCATATTCTTTCTTCTAATTATTGTTTATCTAGCATCTTGGATATTTACCTGCATAAAGTTCCACACTGAGTGGCTAATTAGGGGTGTTACAGCTCAATAACAACTGCATAGATATTGTTAAAACCCTTGTAAATCAAGGCCTGGGGCATAAAAATCGAACTGTGATTGACCTCTAAGATTCCCCCGCCAACAGGCGTAATATGAGTTCCAGAAACAAAATAAGTGAATAAATAAATTCACGCTTCTATTCCCTACAAATTAAATATTAGTTTTTAAATATTAAGACTAATTAAAATATAAGAGAGATACGATCATGAGTAAGTTATACGTAGGTTCTGAAATCGGTCAATTACGTCGCGTTCTTGTTCACCGCCCTAGACGAGCTCTGACTCACCTGACACCTTCTAACTGTCACGATCTGCTATTTGATGACGTATTGGCAGTTGAGCGTGCAGGTAAAGAGCACGACGTATTCACTCAAACATTGCGTGATCAAGGTGTGGAAGTGCTACTTCTTACAGACCTACTAGCAGACACGCTTGCTGTTCCAGAAGCCAAAGACTGGCTACTTAGCCGCCAAGTATCAGATTACCGCTTAGGCAAAACCTTCGCTAACGATGTACGCTGCTACTTAGGTGACCTACCTAATCTAGAGCTCGCGAAAATTCTGACAGGTGGCCTTTCTTACGCTGAAATGCCAATGAAATCTTCTTCAATGATGCAAGGTCTGCATGCTCCAACTGACTTCATCATTGAGCCTCTACCAAACCACCTATTTACTCGTGACACTTCTTGCTGGGTATACGGTGGCGTATCAATCAACCCAATGGCAAAACCTGCTCGTCAACGTGAAACAAACCATGTTCGTGCGATTTACCGCTGGCACCCAACCTTCGCAGGCCAAGACTTCATTAAGTACTTCGGCGACGAAGAGACAATCAACTACGACAACTCAACTATCGAAGGCGGCGACGTATTGGTTCTTGGTCGTGGCACGGTACTTATCGGTATGTCTGAGCGTACAACCGCACAAGGTGTTGAGCACCTAGCTTCTGGTCTATTCAAGCACGGCCAAGCGAAACAAATCATTGCGATGGAGCTACCTAAACACCGCTCTTGCATGCACCTAGACACCGTTATGACTCACATGAACGAAGATACTTTCTCTGTTTACCCAGAAGTGGTTCGTAAAGACGTGAAATGCTGGAGCCTAACTGGCGATGAGTCTGGTTCGGTGAATGTGAAAGAAGAGGGCTACTTTGTAACGGCTATCGAGAAAGCACTTGGTGTCGACAAGCTAAACCTTATCACAACGGGTGGTGACAACTTCCACGCAGAACGTGAGCAGTGGAACGACGCAAACAACGTACTGACTGTGAAACCAGGCGTGGTTGTTGGCTACGAAGGCAACACTTACACCAACGAGAAATACGACAAAGCGGGCATCACTGTTCTACCTATCCCAGGTGACGAGCTAGGCCGTGGTCGTGGTGGCGCTCGCTGCATGAGCTGCCCAATCGAGCGTGACGGTATTTAAGTAAGTGATTAGTTGGCGGGAGCCCTTTGCTCCTGCCCCCTGCAGAGAGATTAAAGCAATGACTAAACAAACAGTAGTTGTAGCACTTGGTGGTAACGCCCTACTTCGCCGCGGCGAGCCATTAGAAGCTGAAGTTCAGCGCCAAAACATTGAGATTGCGGTTAAGACAATTTCTGAAATCGCGCAAGAATACAACGTAGTGCTTGTGCACGGTAACGGCCCACAAGTTGGCCTACTTGCTCTACAAGGTCTGGAATACAAGAAAGTCGCTCCGTACCCACTCGATGTACTGGGCAGTGAAACTCAAGGCATGATCGGCTACATGCTGATGCAAGAGTTTAAAAACCAAATGCCTAACGTCAACGCGACTTGCATGTTGACTCAAATGACGGTTGACCCAAGCGATCCTGCATTCGCGGATCCAACCAAGCCTATAGGCCCAATTTACGAAGAAGCAGAAGCGCGTGAACTAGCAGAGAAGTACCGTTGGACAATCAAGCCAGACGGCCAACACTTCCGCCGCGTAGTCCCAAGCCCACAGCCTACAGGCATCATTGAACATGAAGCGATTACCGCACTTATCGAGCAAGGCCACTTGGTTATCTGTACTGGCGGTGGCGGTATTCCAGTCAAACGCGAAAACGGCAAATTAGTTGGTGTTGAAGCGGTTATCGACAAAGACATGTCTGCTGCATTCCTAGCAAAACAACTGGACGCAGATGCGCTACTTATCCTGACTGACGCTGATGCAGTTTACCTAGATTGGGGCAAACCAACTCAACATGCTCTACGCAGCACTAACCCATCTGAACTGGCTCAGTACCAATTTGATGCTGGCTCAATGGGACCGAAGATCGAAGCGTCATGCGAGTTCATTAAACAAGGTGGCAAAGTGGTCGGCATTGGTTCTCTAGAAGATGGTTTACGCATTCTTCAAGGCACTGCGGGTACCAATATCACCAAAGGCTAACCGACTCGTTACTCCACAACTGGAGCGAGATTGAATAACCAGACCCTCGTTGAACTTAAGGTATTCATATCTCGCTCCCCACTGTGGAAGCAAAAGTTATACAAACATTACTTATTTATGCGCTTTCTTACCTCTTTCCCTGCAACCAAGAGAGCGCAATCAAAACAAAGAAGGAAAACATCATGGCTTTTAACCTACGCAACCGTAACTTCCTAAAACTATTAGACTTTACTCCACGTGAAATTCAACACATGTTGGATCTATCTGCGGAACTTAAAAAAGCGAAATACAACGGCTATGAACAACCTCGTCTAAAAGGCAAAAACATTGCGCTAATTTTCGAGAAAACATCTACTCGTACTCGTTGTGCATTTGAAGTTGCAGCATTTGACCAAGGCGCTCAAGTGTCTTACTTAGGCCCATCGGGTTCTCAAATCGGTCACAAAGAGTCAATGAAAGATACTGCTCGCGTTCTTGGTCGCATGTACGACGGCATCGAGTACCGCGGCTTTGGTCAAGAAATCGTTGAAGAGCTAGGTGCGTACGCTGGTGTTCCTGTATGGAATGGCCTAACAGACGAGTTCCACCCAACGCAAATCCTCGCTGACTTCCTAACTATGATGGAACACGGCCGTGGTAAACAGCTACATGAAATGAAGTTCGCTTACCTAGGCGACGCTCGCAACAACATGGGTAACTCTCTAATGGTTGGTGCGGCGAAGATGGGTATGGACATCCGCCTAGTGGCTCCTAAAGCGTTCTGGCCAGAAGAAGAGCTAGTAGCGACTTGTCGCGAAATCGCTGAAGAAACCGGTGCGAAAATCACTCTGACTGAAGACGTACAAGAAGGCGTTCAAGGCTGTGATTACCTATACACAGACGTATGGGTATCTATGGGTGAAGCGAAAGAAGCATGGGCTGAGCGTATCAACCTAATGATGCCTTACCAAGTGAACATGGAAATGCTAAAAGCGACAGGTAACCCACATGTGAAATTCATGCACTGTCTACCTGCATTCCATGGCGAAGATACTACCGTTGGTAAACAGCTAGCGGCTGAGTACCCACAACTTAAAGATGGCGTAGAAGTAACAGATGAAGTTGTTGAATCTAAACACTCTATCGTCTTCGATGAAGCAGAGAACCGTATGCACACTATCAAAGCAGTGATGGTAGCAACACTAGGCGACTAATATCACTCAAAGATATTAATCGCGAACACTCTATATCACGGAATTAATCCATAGATATCACGAGTGGTTTGCAGGGAAATGCGGGTGGCATTCAGAGGCTCTGAATAAAGCCCGCATTTTTTTTCATCGCGCTTACTATAAAAAAACTCTCAATCACCCTCCAAGCAAGTTCCGACAACGGCTGCGAAAAGCACATCAAAAACAGTCAACTTCGCATAAAAATCCAATTTCTGGATACTTTGCGCAAACGCTTGCGTCGCGTAATTTTGTCCGTATAATCCTCCGCAATTTGTCTAGGAGAGCATTATGAACCAGCAAAATACAACATCTCGTTGTTACAAAACGCGCCCTGAATCAGGGACGTCAGCTGTTTTATTTTTAGTCTCCATCGATCCTTTATCAGCCTCCTATTGTTAGGGGGCTTTTTTTTGTCTGTCATCTATGAGGCGAGGAAATACAGCTATGGCGCATTCGTTATTTAACAAGCACATCATCTCCATCCCTGAGCTCAGCCGCAGCGAGCTTGAACTTATCGTCGATACTGCAGCACGCTTAAAAGCAGAGCCAAACCCTGAGCTACTAAAAAACAAAGTCGTGGCGAGTTGCTTCTTCGAACCATCGACTCGTACCCGTCTGTCGTTTGAAACCGCCGTTGAACGTTTAGGCGGCAGCGTGATTGGCTTCGATAACGGGGGTAACACATCTCTGGCTAAGAAAGGGGAAACCTTGGCTGACTCGGTCCAAGTCATCGCTTCCTATGTTGATGCCTTTGTGATGCGCCACCCTCAAGAAGGGGCTGCACGTTTAGCGTCTGAGTTCTCTAACGGTGTACCAATCATTAACGGTGGCGACGGCGCAAACCAACACCCAACCCAAACTCTGCTCGACCTATTCTCTATCCACGAAACGCAAGGCACGCTTGATAACCTCAACGTTGCTTTCGTTGGGGACCTAAAATATGGCCGCACTGTGCACTCACTGACTCAAGCACTGGCAAAATTCAACAACGTGCGCTTCTTCTTTATCGCTCCAGATGCGCTGGCTATGCCTGACTATATCTGCGAAGAGTTAGAGGAAGCGGGTATCAAGTTCAGTATGCACAACAACATTGAAGAAGTGGTACCTGAGCTCGATGTGCTTTACATGACGCGAGTGCAAAAAGAACGCTTTGATGAGTCAGAGTACGCGCACATGAAATCGGCCTTCATCCTTACAGCAGCAACCCTAGAAGGCGCGCGCGACAACTTAAAAGTGCTTCACCCACTACCACGTGTTGACGAGATCACCACAGATGTCGATAAGACCAAACACGCTTACTACTTCGAGCAAGCTGAAAATGGCGTTTATGCGCGCGAAGCTCTGCTAGCCCTAGTCTTGAACGAAACTCTTTAATCTGCAGGAGAACTATCATGGTAAAAGAAACTCAACTACAAGTAGAAGCGATTCGCAACGGCTCTGTCATTGACCATATTCCTGCAAACATCGGCATCAAGGTGCTGAAACTGTTCAAGATGCACAAGTCAAATGAACGTATTACGATAGGTTTAAACCTGCCTTCTTCAGCGCTAGGCGCTAAAGACCTGATCAAGATTGAAAACATCTACCTGACTAAAGAACAAGCGAACCAACTGGCGCTTTACGCACCTAAAGCAACGGTGAATCAGATTGAAGAATATAAGGTAGTCAACAAGCTTAATCTTGTGCTTCCAGAAAGCATTGAAAGTGTGTTTGAGTGCCCAAACAGCAACTGTATTTCACACGGAGAACCGGTAGAAAGTCGCTTTAATGTGCAGCAAAAGAAAGAGAATGTGCAGCTAAAATGCCATTACTGTGAAAAAGTATTCTCTCGCGAAATCATGACGGAAGCGCGCTAAGCAATCAGCGCTTAATCTCGCTACACTCCCTCTAAAATTAAGCTGGATATTTATTCCCAATCAGGAATAAATATCCACTTCCCATCAGAACATTTCTCCAAAAACCATCCATGGAAGTAGTTATTTATTTGGCGATCACACTCACAAAGCCACATATACTTTGGTGGTATTATGATCGCATTAAATATAAGTCACCAAAAAAAGAAGTGACCGCTCAATCAAATGGTACGGCACCTAGATGGAGTTAAGTGCTGATAGTTACATGGACGAATCATCCCTACGTCATGTTTTTTAAGGAGTTCCCATGAGTGAAACTCTAAACGCAACCACTATTGACTACAGTGAAGACAAAACGCTAACCGCGGCATGCAAACGTCTGCTGCAACAGCAAAGTTTTAGCACTCAAAATGAGCTCCGTGAAGCCTTGGTAGATATTGGTTTCGAAGGTATCAGTCAATCTACCGTCTCTAGATTGCTGTCTCAGTTAGGTGTAGTGAAAGTCCAGAATGCGTGTGGTAAGAAGGTTTACTGCATTACCGTTGAAACGGCTCCGGTACGTGTCGAGTCCTCTATCTCTTCCCAGATAGAATTCATTACTCATAACCAAGCCATGGTGGTGGTCAAAACCCACCCAGGTAGCGCGCAACTTGTTGCTCGATTAGTCGATATTGACCCACATACCGAGATCTTAGGTACTGTTGGTGGTAACGACACGGTACTTGTCATCCCTAAAGACACTGACAACATTGATGCGTGTGAGCGTGTGGTTCGCGCGCGGTTAGGTGTCGCTTAGTACTTTATTGCCTCCTCTAAGAGCCCCATTCTTTGGGGAGGCATCACACAATAAATGTTCTAATTGATAGCAAGTTGAAACTTATTCCCCCTTTCCTCTGTCTGATTGAGTTAAAATGATGAAAATTTAACTTAAGTGACTCTTCTATGCGCTTCGCTTTATCTCTAATTCTGCTGTGTTTTTCTATTGTTTCTGCACCTGCTTTGGCCGTTTTTGAGCAATCAAACTCCGCACCAAGCTTTGGCGTTAGCAACAACACTTTTGTTCCGGTAGACCAAGCTTTCCCATTCAATTCTTTCCAACAAGGGAATCGCGTTTTCCTCGATTGGCAAGTCAAAGAAGATTACTACCTCTATCAACATCGTATTTCTGTCAGTGGCGAAAATGTCACTCTAGGTGATATTGAAATGCGAGATGGAGAACCTTACAAAGATGAGTTCTTTGGTGAGGTAAATATTTACACGACACCGCTATTTGTCGAAGTTCCGCTCGCAAATTACCAAGATGGGGCGCGCCTGATCGTTCAATACCAAGGCTGTGCCAAAGCCGGTTTTTGCTACCCACCAGAAACCCGAGTTATCGATGTCACTAGCTTCGACTTCCAAGAAGCGAATGCTGTCATTCCAACTCAAAAAAAACCAACCGCATCAACAGCAGCAACAAAGCAAACACCCGCTTCAAGCGAGTCAAACCTTGCTTCTAAGCTCAGTGACAACTGGTGGACGCCTCTACTATTTTTGGCCTTAGGGGTTGGTCTCGCCTTTACACCATGCGTACTGCCAATGTACCCAATTCTAACCAGTATTGTTTTGGGTAGCGGTAAGCTTAGCCATGGACGTGCCCTAGGGTTGGCCTTTATCTACGTGCAAGGCATGGCACTGACTTATACCTTACTCGGACTAGTTGTTGCGTCAGCAGGTATGCAATTTCAAGCGGCTATGCAGCACCCTTATGTCTTAATTGGCTTAAGTGTTTTATTTGTCGCTCTGGCACTCTCCATGTTTGGTCTCTATAGCTTACAACTGCCTAGCAGCGTTCAGACGTGGTTGAACAATTTAAGCAATAAACAGCAAGGTGGAAGCTCACTGGGCGTGTTCGCCATGGGAGCGATTTCTGGCTTAGTTTGTTCACCTTGTACTACAGCACCACTGTCTGGAGCTCTACTGTATGTAGCTCAAAGTGGCGATCTACTCACTGGTGGTATCGCTCTATACGCATTAGCTATAGGTATGGGCATCCCATTGATGCTAGTCGCTGTCTTTGGCAACAAGTTGCTACCAAAAGCGGGCAATTGGATGGATCGGGTCAAGACTCTGTTTGGCTTCATTCTACTGGCTGCGCCAATATTCTTACTTGAGCGCATCTTGCCTGAGGTGTGGGCGACTGGACTATGGTCAGTGCTCGGCATCGCAGCGTTTGGTTGGCTATATCATGTTAAGAACTCACTGCCATTTGGTGGCTGGAAACAGAGTGTGGTAGGAATCATTGCTGTGCTTGGTCTATTTGCCTCAGCTCAACCTGCATTGAACCACTACTTTGGTAAGAGCGCGATCAGCACAGAGCAAAAACAAAATCAGATAGAGTTTATCCGGATTGCTAATGTTGAACAGCTCAACACGCAACTTGCTAAAGCAAAAGCGGACGGCAAAGCGGTAATGCTCGATTTCTACGCCGACTGGTGTGTGGCCTGTAAAGAATTCGAGAAATACACCTTCCATCAGCCTGATGTTGAGTCGCGCCTAAAAGATTTTGTGTTGCTGCAAGCAGACGTGACACGAAACCAACCACAAGACATTGCCTTATTGAAAGAGATGAGCGTGCTAGGGCTTCCTACTATCGAGTTCTGGGATACTAATGGAGAGTCCGTTTCAAACGCTCGCATTACTGGCTTTATGAACGCAGAGACATTCCTACAGCATTTGGACACCCATAACCTCTAAGCTTTCAAACAGCGCCAGTTACTCACTAGTACTTTTGTAATCAGCAACCAAATACCAGCTAAAGTGAGCAAATGTCTATAAACTGCGTAGGAAAAATTGCTTAGAACTAGGCGTGGCTTGTAGCGAGCTAGCGGGTCTAACTTCAAAAGCCATAACGACGTTATAAGCAATTTTAACCAGCAGAAATGGGCATTTGTTTGCTTTGGCTGGTATCTATATGCAATTTCGCTAATAAAACCCGATACAGTTCAGACTTTTAGCGGATAAACATTGTCCACAATCGCAAAGATGACAATAATTCTATTAACTAAACCGTCATAAGTAGTTAACGTCATGGATTCGACCTACACCATTATCATTGCGGATGATCATCCGCTGTTTCGCAATGCTCTGTTCCAATCGGTGCATATGGCGGTGAGTGGCGCAAATCTGCTAGAAGCCGACTCATTAGATGCCCTTCTTACCCTGCTCGCTAAAGAAGACGAACCTGACCTACTTCTGCTCGACTTAAAGATGCCTGGTGCAAACGGCATGTCAGGCTTGATTCAACTGCGTGCTGAATATCCTGATTTACCCATTGTGGTCGTCTCAGCTAGTGAAGAACCGTCAGTAGTGACTCAGGTTAAGAGTCATGGCGCATTCGGTTTTATTCCCAAGTCCAGTGATATGCGTGAGCTCGTCAGTGCTCTTAATCAGGTGCTCAATGGCGAACCTTTCTTCCCTGAAGGTTCCATTACCAACAACGCAGCGTGTAATGATTTAGCAGAAAAAATTGCCACTTTAACTCCACAGCAATACAAAGTCTTAGGAATGCTATCTGATGGCTTACTTAATAAGCAGATTGCTTATGAATTAAATGTATCAGAAGCGACAATAAAAGCTCATATGACGGCGATATTCCGTAAGTTAGGTGTGAAAAATCGCACTCAGGCGGTTATTTTACTTCAACAACTCGAATCAGAAACTTAACTCACCAGTTTCTGACACAAATACTCCTAGAAATTTGCTACACTTGAGGCATCAGGCAACAATCTGATTTACCCCTCTGTTCAACAAACTCTGGGAGTACTTCTCTTGCTAAGCGTTCTAATTACTCAATTCGTCGTCCTGTGGGCTGTCATCGATCCTATTGGCTCAGTCCCGGTTTACTTATCTCAAACTCAGCATCTCACTGCTAAACAGCGCCGTTTGGTTGCGTTAAAAGCTGTGGCTATTGCAACGGGTGTACTGCTGTTTTTCCTCGTCGCAGGTCAGTTGCTCCTTGAAGCGATGCAGATACCTTTGCCAGCATTTCAGGCGGCAGGTGGCTTAGTGCTACTACTGTTTGCCCTAACCATGATCTTTGGTGAATCTAAGCCGGAACAAGAAACTAAGCTTTCAGAAGAGGTGAGCCATTCCGACCTCGCTGATTTGGCGGTGTACCCTTTAGCTATTCCCTCTATCGCTTCACCGGGAGCAATGATGGCGATTGTCATGCTGACGGACAATCATAGATACGCACTTGTCGATCAGGGAATTACTGCCGCTGTCATGGTGACGGTTTTACTTATCACCCTATTGTTACTTCTTGGTGCGACACATATTCAGAAGTGGATTGGCAATGTCGGTGCCGCCATTATCAGTCGTGTGATGGGGCTTATTCTTGCAGCCGTAGCAGTAAGCAACCTGCTGATGGGGATCAAAGATTTTTACGCCGGATAGCGAAAATCGATAAGACTAACAATAAAACGTTAGACTTTAGGCTAATTTAACACACCATTAACATCACAAAAATCTATCATTAATCCTTAAGCGCCTTATTTTTAGGCGCTTTTTGTTTTTCTCACCGCGACTAAAGTTGAAAAGAGTTCTTGTCCCACCCTTGCTAATGTAGATGTTGAAACATTTTCTTAACAACAAACACGTAAGGAGACGGCAATGGCGTTTGAAAGTCAGGATAAAGCCAAAGCCTACTGGGATAAGAACGTAAAACTGATGATTAGCCTTATGGTTATCTGGTTTGTCGTTTCTTTCGGCTGCGGCATTTTATTTGTAGATGAACTCAATCAATTTCAACTAGGCGGGTACAAGCTTGGTTTCTGGTTTGCTCAACAAGGCTCAATCTATGCCTTCCTGGGTATTATTTTCTACTACGCGTGGAAAATGCGCCAAATCGACCGTGAATTCGGCGTAGATGAGTAAGGAGTAACTCAGATGGATTTGAAAACTATCACTTACCTCGTTGTTGGTGCGACCTTTATCCTTTACATCGGTATTGCGATTTGGGCACGTGCTGGGTCAACTAAAGAGTTTTATGTTGCAGGCGGCGGTGTAAACCCAATCGCCAACGGTATGGCAACCGCAGCAGACTGGATGTCAGCCGCATCATTTATCTCTATGGCAGGTCTAATTGCCTTTATGGGTTACGGCGGTTCCGTATTCCTAATGGGTTGGACTGGCGGTTACGTACTTCTCGCACTACTACTTGCACCTTACCTACGTAAGTTCGGCAAGTTTACTGTACCAGAGTTCGTAGGTGAGCGTTTCTACTCAAACGCAGCACGTATCGTCGCAGTTGTGTGTCTTATCATCGCGTCGGTCACTTATGTAATCGGTCAAATGAAAGGCGTTGGTGTTGCGTTCGGTCGTTTCCTAGAAGTTGATTACTCAACTGGTCTTCTGATCGGTATGTGTATCGTATTCATGTACGCTGTAATGGGTGGCATGAAAGGGATTACTTACACGCAGATTGCTCAATATTGCGTACTCATTTTAGCTTACACTATTCCTGCAATCTTTATCTCTCTGCAACTGACTGGTCACCCTCTTCCTCAGATTGGTCTCGGTAGTACCATACAAGGCACCGACGTCTATCTACTCGATCGGCTCGACCAAGTGGTCACCGAACTCGGCTTTAGTGAATACACCACTCAAGTCCGTGGCGATACACTCAACATGTTTGTTTACACTATGTCGCTAATGATCGGTACTGCGGGTCTACCACACGTAATCATCCGTTTCTTCACGGTACCTAAAGTACGTGACGCACGTACTTCAGCAGGTTGGGCACTAGTCTTCATCGCTATCCTATACACAACTGCACCAGCAGTATCGGCAATGGCTCGCCTAAACCTAATGGATACCGTAAACCCAGCTCCAGGTCAGCACCTAGCTTATGATGAGCGTCCTGACTGGTTCAAAAACTGGGAGAAAACAGGTCTACTAGGCTTTGATGATAAGAACGGCGATGGTCTGATTGAATACACGTCAAACCCAGCGACTAACGAGCTGAAAGTTGACCGTGACATCATGGTACTGGCTAACCCTGAGATTGCTAAGCTTCCAAACTGGGTGATTGCCTTGGTGGCAGCCGGTGGTCTGGCAGCAGCACTATCAACGGCGGCAGGTCTATTGCTCGCGATATCCTCTGCGATATCCCATGATTTAATCAAAGGCGTCATCAATCCGAATATATCCGAGAAGAAAGAGCTGCTCGCCAGTCGGATTTCCATGGCGGTGGCGATTGCGGTGGCAGGCTACCTCGGCCTCAACCCGCCAGGCTTTGCAGCAGGTACGGTAGCACTGGCATTTGGTCTTGCGGCGTCCTCAATCTTCCCGGCACTGATGATGGGTATCTTCAGTAAAGGTATCAACAAGGAAGGCGCAATCGCAGGTATGATTGCAGGTATCAGTATCACTCTATTCTACGTATTCCAGCACAAAGGCATCCTGTTTGTTGCTGACTGGACTTACCTAGAAAGCTGGGGCAGCAACTGGTTCCTAGGCATTGAGCCAAACGCATTCGGTGCAATTGGTGCAGTCTTTAACTTCGCAGTCGCGTTCGCTGTATCGAAAGTAACAGCTGAAACACCACAAGAAGTGAAAGACTTGGTTGAACACGTACGTGTACCAGCAGGTGCTGGCGGTGCAGTAGACCACTAAAATAATACCTAAGCCACAAAAGCCCCCTCGGGGGCTTTTTTATTCGCTAAATTGAGTTAACTTAGCCTTTTAACGTTGAAGCCAGGACGCAAGATGTTCAAAAATAAGCACTTTCTAATAGCCTTACTTATTGCCCCAATTCTTTCTCTGATTGCCTACTTTGGTACAGATATGGCGTTGAGTGAAAAGCCTCATGCCGCGAAAGAAGGCGAAACCTATAAGCTAGCCGCCAAATCTAACTGCCGCTACACCAGCGGACTGTGTGATATGACCAACGGCGACTTTAAAGTGCAGTTTCGTTCTGAGAAGTTAACCGCGAACGGTTTGGACTTATCTTTAAAAGCCGCTTTCCCTTTAGAAGGTGTAAAGCTATCCATTGTCGATAGCCAAGAACAAAGTGCTCAACCTTTGGATATGCAGCCAACAGACAGCACCGGCCAACACTGGGCAATCTCTGTAGCGAAACCAACATCAGCTGAAAGCTGGCTACGCGTCGCGATTCAGTCTGAAGGCACATTGTATTACGGCGAAACTCAAACTGCGTTTGTTAAATACGAAACTTTGTTTACGGAGTAGCTGGAGAGCTGGAGAGCTGGAGAGCTGGAGAGCTGGAGAGCTGGAGAATTTTTCAGGGTTGGCGTTTTCGCGTCAACCCTTTGTTTTTATTTAATAACGGTCATCCCCGAGAAAGAGGAACGAGTGAGTTGGGGATCTCTTCAAGCAAGTCGATGATTTATGGAGATTCCCTACTCCTTCCTTCGTGAGTCTAGGGAATGACGGGATATGTATCGAACCTTCGAAAAGGACGAAGCCCGATCCCATTATCCAGCAGCGTAGCGATCCAACCTTCCATAGGGCGCAGCCCGTTCCCGACTCTCACTCCTCTAAACCCTATTCAAAACCGCCCTGAGTTTTAGCGGTTTAACAGGCTTGGGAATAAAGCTAAATCCATTCGACTTGATACCATCTAGCATATCGTCAGTGCGGTCTGCACTAATAATAACACCGATAAAGCTATCGCCTAAACGCAGGCGACATTGCTGAAGCACCTCTAATCCGGTGCGTCCATTATCGAGTCGATAATCAGACAAAATCACATCCGGCACCCAGGTTTCTTCTATTGCCTGCAAGCAGTTAACCAAGTCCACAGCGGTTCGTACGTCGCACCCCCAGCGGCCGAGCAAGGTTTCCATGCCAACCAAGATATCGGTTTCGTTATCCACACATAGAACTTTCAAATGACTCAAGTCTGAAGTAGAGCTTGCCGGTACAGCTTTTACTGGTTCTAGGGCTTTTTCGCTGCGCGCGAGTGTAATCGAGAACACGCTGCCTTTACCTGGCCATGAACGCATAGTGATTTGGTGACCAAGAACATGAGCTATCCCTTTAGAAATCGCTAGTCCAAGCCCTAAGCCCTGATCGGAACGAACTTGAGTTCCACGATTAAACTCTTCAAATATTTCTTGCTGCTTGTCCTCATCAATGCCCATACCATTGTCCCACACATCGATACGTGCTTGGCTTCCCAATCGTCTTACGCCGAGGACCACTTTACCTTTTGGACTGTAGCGAAACGCATTAGTTAAAAAGTTCTGTACCACACGACGTAAGAGTTTCGGGTCAGATTGAACCAATAGCTGACTCGGTATCATGGTGAACTCAATACCCTGCTGCTTCGCAAGCGCACTAAACTCCGCATTGAGGTTGGATAAAACATCGTTAATCGCAAAACCATGTACGTTGATATCTAGCTTGCCAGATTCTAGACGCGAGATATCCAGTAAATCGCCAATCAAATCTTCAGCGGCTCCTAAGGCACTCTCAATATGATGGGAAAGCTGCTTGGTCTCAGGCTCTTTTGCGACTTCCGATAAAGATGAGGCGAACAGACGAGCAGCATTGAGTGGCTGCATTAAGTCATGGCTTACTGCGGCTAAAAAGCGCGATTTGGATTGTGATTCATGTTCAGAGCGTTGAGTGGCTGAGACCAGTTTTTTGTTCAGTTGCTCTAGCTCTTGAGTACGCTCTTGGACGCGTTCTTCAAGGGTTTCGTTAGCATCTTTTAGGGCTTGCTCAGCATCGCGGAAGACGGTGATATCGGTAAAGCTCATCACAAACCCACCACCTGGCATTGGGTTGCCCTGCACTTCTATCACTCGACCATCAGGTCGTACGCGCGACGAGGTATGACGCGTTCCTTGCTCAAGGTGATAAACCCGTCGACGCACATGCTCCTCAGGGTCACCCGGGCCACACAACCCGCACTCAGCATTGTGTCGTATCACATCGGCAATCGGCCTACCCACCTGAATCAAGCCAGCCGGAAACGTAAACAGCTCTAAGTAACGCTGGTTCCATGCCACAAGACGAAGCTGCTTATCGACCACAGCAATACCTTGCCCGATATGTTCAATCGCCCCTTGCAGTAGTCCTCGGCTAAAGTCATACAGCTCTGAAGCTTCATCAACAATGGTAGCGACTTCTTCCAGCTGCATGTTTCTGCCTTGTAGCGCAGAAGTAAGGACTAACTTAGCCGATGAGGCACCAAAAACCCCAGCCAGCACCCTTTCGGTATGGCGAATTAAAGTAGAAGGCGCTTGTTGATTGGGCAGTAAGGTTTCTCTTTGCTGTTGCCAATATTGCCTGAATGCACTTCGCACCCGTTGCCTGCCAACAAAACGCGACGCCAGCATCTCTAACTCACCCACTGTGACACGGCTTTGATACAAGCTCATGTTTTCACTTTCAGGTAGAGGCGTACCCACAAACGAAGCAGACTGTAAGCGCTCACTTAGACTGGCGCGAGTAAGCAGCGAGACAACGACGTAACAAAGGGTGTTGAGCGCAACACTGAGTACAATGCCCCAGTCTGAATTTTTGACATTGAGATTCTGCAGCCATTCAGGCGGAGTGATCATCCACAATAGGAAGTTGTCTTGCGCGCTGCCCGCTAGCATATCGGTTTGGCTCATTAAGGTAATCAGCCATAAGGTAAAACCTACCGCCAAGCCAACGTATACCCCTTTGCGGTTTCCCTGACGCCAATACATACCACCAATCAAAGCGGGGGCAAACTGAGTGATCGCCGCAAAGGAGAGGAAACCAATCGCAGAAAGGGAGTGGATATTACCTAGTGCTTGATAAAATCCCCAAGCTCCAAGCAATAGCAGAAGAATTAGCCCACGGCGAATAATCAACAGCAGACCAGAGAAGTGCCTGTGATTGCGCTGTGAGAGTCGCATTCGGCGCAGCAGCAATGGCATGACTAAATCATTGGAGACCATGATTGCCAAAGCGATGGTTGAAACAATCACCATGCCACTGGCCGCAGATGTGCCGCCGAGGAAAGCAAGTAAAGCAATATCCTGCGCACCTACCGCCATCGGCAAGCTAATCACATAGGTATCGGGACTGGCGTCGGTCAGAAGAGATTGCCCGACCCAAGCAATCGGCAAGACAAAAATGCCCATCAAAATCAAATAAAGAGGAAATAACCAACGCGCGGTATGCAGGTCTTGCGCGCGCTCGTTTTCTACCACCATAGTATGGAACTGGCGTGGCAGACAGACAATCGCCAACATGGTTAGCACGGTATGAATAACTAGGGTCGGTATGTTCGGTGATTGGTAGGTCTGACGCGCAATCTGTGCTAGCTCAACGTCATTGCGATTAAGCGCTAAGAACAGAATAAACAGACCAACGGCTAGAAATGCCACCAGCTTGATAATAGATTCAAACGCAATCGCCATCATCATACCGCGGTGATGCTCAGTATTATCAATATGGCGAGTACCAAACAGCATGGTAAAAATGGCCAATGCACCAACCACGAACCAAGACACATCAAGGCTTGAGCCTTCGAAACTTCGCGGCAGTTCAGGCGAAATGATCTCTAACCCCATGGTAATACCGCGCAATTGCAGTGCGATGTAAGGCAAAATACCAGCCACTGCAATCAAGGTAACGACCACAGCTAGACCTTGTGATTTGCCATAGCGCGCAGCGATAAAGTCAGCAATAGAGGTAATGTGTTCTCGTTTGGCGGTAATAATCAACCGAGCCAGAATTCGCCAACCGAGAGTAAAGACAAGTATTGGGGCGATATAGATAGGCAGGAAAGCCCAAGGATTGTTACTAGCCTGCCCGACGGTGCCGTAAAATGTCCACGATGTGCAGTACACTGCGATAGATAGGCTGTAAATCCAAGGTCGCCATTTGGCCAACCAGTTGTGCTGTTTATCACCATACCAAGCAATGAGGAACAGTAGTCCGAGATACATCAGTGATACAGTGATCACTAGCCAGCCTTGCATCAGATATCCTTATCATGCGCCAAACAAAAACCTCCCCATATTGGAGAGGTTTCATTTAACTAAGGATATGCTATCAACTCAATCAGCTAGGCTTAATTCTGTGCATTAGGCTCCGCTTTCGACATATCGCTAACTTGATGTTTTTGGGGATCAACTTTGATAAATAGAGCCAAGACACCCATAACGGCCATCGCCCAGAAGACGTTTGCCCCCCAGTTTTCATAGCCCCAACCACTTAAGGTGGTCATCAACGCGATGAATGCCCCTAAAGGAATCGCATTGTATAGCGCTTGCAGCGCCACCATTTTTCTTTGCTCAGAGTGCTGGATATATTGAATCGCGGCGATATGTGCGATTGCAAAGGTCACACCATGTAGAAGCTGGATCATCACCAATGCCACTAATGCGGTTGTAGAAGCAGTCAAACCCCAACGTACCACCACACCAAGTGCAGCGACCATAAACAACGCTCGAAGCGTCCAACCCGAGAACAGACGTTTACTCAAAGCAAAAATCGCCACCTCAGCCACAACACCTAAGCTCCAGAGATAACCGATAATGTCTTCTGAGTAGCCCGCCTCTTTCCAATAAATCGAACTGAAGCTGTAATACGCAGCGTGACTGCCTTGAATAAGAGAAACCAAAATCAGGAACTTAACCACAGGAAGTTCACACAGCAGCTCTGTCAACTTAGGGCGCTCAGCATCTTCATCTTCCGTCGTAACGGGCATTGGATTGATGTTGCGCATTGAGAACAACAAAGCTACAACCACACCAGCCAGCGCAGTGAAGATAATCATGTCACTGCCATACTGCGCAACTAAGAAGCCAACCACCGTTGAACCGGCAATAAAGGCAATCGAACCCCACAAGCGAGTGCGGCCATAATCAAGCATTTGCAAACGTGAATAGTAGTTCGCCATGGCATCAGACAAGGGAACAATAGGGCCACAGCACAAGTTGAACAACACAGTCGCCAATGCCATTAACCAAAAGCTACCACCTGTAAAGAAGTGGAAACTAACAAAAAGAATAGAGGCAAAGCTGAGCCATCGCAGTGCTGGCATCAAGTGTTCGACTTTATGGATACGTGGTGTTAGCACCATATTAGCGACACATCGGGTCGCAAAACCAATACCAACTAACAACCCGATATCTGTTGCCGATACCCCCTGCTCTTCAAACCACAACGCCCAAAATGGTAGATAAACACCATAAGCGAAAAAGAAACCGACAAAATACTGGGAAATCCAGCCATATGGAGATGGGGTGAGCATCATTACCTCTGAATGCGTGAATAAATTGGAACAAAGCGGCGATATTATCGTTTGCTTTGCTGAGAATAAAAAGGGAATAATCGTCACAACTGCGTTTCCCTATTCTCACTATTTTCATCATTAGCAACGAAATGAGCGGACTTGTTTCATTAATAGATTCGACCAAAGTCGTCTGGAACAATTATGCCAATCCTGCACACTTAACCTATAGAGTGGCAATGAAGTAGGGTTCGTAATGCCAGATAAATTTAATATGCACTCCCCACCGTTTGATCGATTGGACAGCCAGCAGCAGAACCGGCTGCGTAGCTCATTGGATGTCGCTTATTACCGTGCCAAAGAAACCTTACTTCAGCCCGGTACACAGAGCCAACACCTGCACATCCTGATCAAAGGAGCAGTCGAAGAGCGTTCGGAAGACGACAAAGAAGTTTTTGCTCACTACGCTAATGATGATTTGTTTGATGTACGTGCTCTATTTGAAGAGACGGTAAAGCATCGCTACATCGCATTAGAAGATACCCTTTGCTATCTATTGCCCAAGTCAGTTTTCATTGAGCTGTATAACGAGAATGGTCAGTTCGCCGCCTACTTCGACAACAACCTTGCCAAGCGCCAAGAGCTGATCGATGCGGCCCAGCAACAGCAAAACCTGGCCGAGTTTATCCTGACTAAGGTCGATAAAGAGATCTATCATCCACCAATGATACTCTCTCCCGAGCAACCGCTGAATGAAGTGACGCAAACACTCAAGAAAAATGGTATCGACTCTGCGTTGGTGCGATTAAACGACTCTGACGTCCGCCTCGTTGAAGATGAGCACTCAATGCCGTATGGGATCATTACTCGAACCAATATGCTGCATGCCGTTATGCTTGAAGGTCATCCACTCGACACTCCTGTAGGCAAAATTGCCACTTTCCCTGTGGTGCATGTAGAGGACGGTGAGTTTCTTTTTAATGCGATGATTAAAATGACACGTCACCGAATGAAACGCGTGATGGTCGCCGATGGTAAAGAAGCGGTCGGCATGCTCGATATGACCCAGATCCTCAGTGCTTTCTCTACCCACTCGCACGTATTAACGTTAAGTATTGCTCGCTCGACCAGTATTGAAGAGTTGGCTCTCGCCTCGAACAGGCAACGAAACTTAGTCGAAAGTCTGCTTAATAACGGCATTCGCACCCGCTTTATCATGGAACTGATCTCAGCGGTCAACGAGCAGATCATAGAGAAAGCCTTTGAACTGATTGTTCCTCCTGCCCTTCACGATCACTGTTGTTTGGTCGTTCTAGGCTCAGAAGGGCGTGGGGAACAAATACTGAAAACTGACCAAGACAACGCATTGATCATCAAAGATGGTCTTCACTGGCACCAATGTGAAACCGTGATGGGTCAGCTAACTCATACGCTACAACAACTTGGCTACCCACTTTGCCCTGGTAATGTCATGGTTAATAACCCTAAGTGGGTCAAGACCCAGTCAGAATGGAAAAGCACTATCAGCCAATGGTCTAAACCTAGCAGTGCAGAAAACGTCATGGACCTAGCGATTTTCACCGATGCTCATGCCGTCGCAGGCAACAAAACGTTACTCGAACCCATCACGCAACATCTTAAGCAAACCATGCTGAACAACATGCTCGCACTGCAAGACTTCTCGCGTCCTGCGTTACAGTTTTCTCTACCATTGACTCTGTTTGGCAATGTTAAGAAAGACAAACAAGGTGTCGACGTAAAAAGTGGCGGCATCTTCCCTATCGTTCATGGGATCCGTACCTTGTCGCTAGAGTATGGCATTGAAGAGAAAAACACCTTTGAACGCATAGAAGCTTTAAGAGTGAAACGGATACTTGAACCAGAGACCGCCGACAACCTCAGTGAAGCACTTAAGTTGCTATTCAAGCTGCGCCTCAATCAACAACTGACAAATCAACACAGCCATAATCGCATCGACCTGAAACAGATAGAACGTACCGAGCGAGATTTACTACGTCATAGTTTGCATGTGGTGAAAAAGTTTAAGCAGTTCTTGGGCTATCATTATCAGATAAGAGATTAGAGGCTGGTGTATGAATTGGTTGCAACGCCGTTATTGGTTTTACAAACTCAAGGGCTCTCCTTACCAGCCTCTTTTTGCCTCGGTGCAAAAAGGCGAGTACGTCTCGTTAGATTGTGAGACCACTAGCCTAGACCCTAATCGTGCCGAACTCGTCACCATTGCGGCAACCAAAATCATCGACAATCGCATTATTACCAGCAAACCGTTTGAAGTCAGGCTAAGAGCCCCGCAATCACTGGATTCTGGCTCGATTAAAATCCACCGCATCCGCCATCAGGATCTCGTTGATGGTATCGATGAAAAACAAGCCTTGATGCAACTGCTGGAGTTTATTGGCAATCGCCCATTAGTCGGCTATCACATTCGCTATGACAAAAAAATTCTCGATCTCGCTTGTCGCAAACAGTTAGGTTTCCCTCTACCCAATCCTTTAATCGAAGTCAGCCAGATCTATCACGACAAGCTAGAAAAGCACCTGCCTAACGCCTACTTTGATCTCAGCTTGGACGCCATTTGTAAGCATCTCGACTTGCCTTTGCAAGACAAACACGATGCCCTACAAGATGCGATTTCTGCCGCCTTAGTGTTTGTTCGATTAACAAAAGGTGACCTCCCTAGCTTAAATCTGCCCTACACCCGCTAACCTAACTTACGACCAAGTTCTCAATTTGCGTTTTAATTCCTTCATTTCAAAGCAGATCTATCTCTCTCATCCTAAAGTCTAATTGTCGAATTCTCGCCTGTGCTTGAAAGTTATGGGTATAGGGATTTTACAACGTCAGGGTCAGGTGACCTTATCGTTTTAAACGGACACTTGCTCAATTCACAAGGAATTAAGCACAAGGAGATAAGCAATGAGTGAAGCCCATATTTATCCGGTAAAAGAAAACATCAAAAAAAATACCCACGCGGATAACGATACCTACCAAGCTATGTACCAACAATCTGTGACAGATCCTGTTGGTTTCTGGAGTGAGCACGGAAAAATCGTCGATTGGATGAAGCCTTTCACTCAAGTAAAGAACACGTCATTTGATACTGGCCACGTTGATATCCGTTGGTTCGAAGACGGTACGCTAAACGTATCTGCAAACTGTATTGACCGTCACCTTGCTGAACGTGGTGATGACGTCGCCATCATCTGGGAAGGTGATGATCCAAACGACGATAAAACACTGACGTTTAACCAACTGCATAAAGAAGTGTGTGAGTTTTCGAACGCACTGAAAGAGCAAGGCGTGCGTAAAGGCGATGTGGTTTGTCTTTACATGCCAATGGTGACTGAAGCTGCCGTTGCCATGCTAGCCTGTACCCGTATTGGTGCGGTACATACTGTTGTATTCGGTGGCTTCTCTCCAGAAGCGCTATCTGGCCGCATTATTGATTCAGACGCTAAAGTGGTGATTACCGCTGACGAAGGCGTGCGTGGTGGTCGTGCCGTTCCTCTGAAAAAGAATGTTGATGAAGCACTGACTAACCCAGAAGTAAAAACCATCGAAAAAGTCATCGTCATGAAACGTACTGGCGGCGACATTGACTGGCATGAGCATCGTGATGTTTGGTGGCATGAAGCAACCGCAAATGTTTCTGCTGACTGCCCACCAGAAGAGATGAAAGCAGAAGACCCTCTTTTCATCCTCTACACTTCTGGCTCGACAGGTAAACCAAAAGGTGTTCTGCACACCACAGGCGGTTACCTTGTCTACGCTACCATGACATTCAAGTACGTATTTGATTATCAGCCAGGCGAAACCTTCTGGTGTACCGCTGACGTGGGTTGGATTACCGGCCACACTTATCTGATTTACGGCCCACTGGCCAACGGTGCAAAAACAATCCTATTCGAAGGTGTGCCTAACTACCCAAGCACAAACCGCATGAGCCAAGTGGTGGATAAACACCAAGTCAATATCCTCTACACGGCACCAACAGCGATTCGTGCACTTATGGCGAAAGGCAATGAAGCGGTAGAAGGCACTTCACGTAGCAGCTTACGTATTATGGGTTCGGTGGGTGAACCTATTAACCCTGAAGCGTGGGAGTGGTACTACAAAACCATCGGTAATGAAGATTCACCTATTGTGGATACTTGGTGGCAAACCGAAACGGGTGGCATCTTGATTGCCCCACTACCAGGCGCAACAGACCTTAAACCAGGCTCTGCGACTCGCCCATTCTTCGGTGTTCAGCCTGCTCTGGTTGATAACATGGGTAACATTATCGAAGGTGCGACTGACGGTAACCTAGTTATCCTTGATTCTTGGCCAGGTCAGATGCGCACAGTATATGGCGACCATGAGCGCTTCGAGCAAACTTACTTCTCTACATTTAAAGGCATGTACTTCACCAGTGACGGCGCACGTCGCGACGAAGATGGTTACTACTGGATTACAGGTCGTGTGGATGACGTATTAAACGTCTCTGGTCACCGTATGGGTACCGCAGAAATCGAATCGGCACTCGTCGCTCACGATAAGATTGCTGAAGCAGCGATTGTTGGTATCCCTCACGATATTAAAGGCCAAGCAATCTACGCTTACATCACGCTCAATGATGGTGAGTTCCCAAGTGCAGAACTGCATAAAGAAGTGAAGGACTGGGTGCGTAAAGAAATTGGCCCTATCGCAACGCCAGATGTACTGCACTGGACAGACTCATTACCTAAAACTCGTTCAGGTAAGATTATGCGCCGTATTTTACGTAAGATTGCTACAGGCGATACTAGCAACTTAGGCGATACTTCAACCCTAGCGGATCCAAGTGTGGTTGATAAGCTGATTGCAGAAAAAGCAGAATTGGCGTAATTACCAACACCACTATGTAGAACTTCAAACCGTCACGTTATGTGGCGGTTTTTTGTTTTTACCGTCTAAAATACTCCTCTCTCGCCCTTTCTCATTGAGCAAAAAATGTTACCTCGGTTACAAAAATCCGGCTTCAAGCTGGGAGATTAGACCAGTAAATTGCTGCTAAATGCGCTGAATTAGCTATAATCTGGGTCTATTTCAAAGATTCACTGCTATTTTTAGTAAAAACTGCATGATGAATCCGAGATAATATGGGAATATTCCAGTTCATATCATGAAGTAGGAAGATGGCAGCACAATGACAGCAAAATCACGCATTCTTGTCTTAAATGGTCCAAATTTAAACCTGTTAGGTCTACGCGAACCCGCACATTACGGTTCGTCAACACTACCGCAGATTATCGACACATTAACTAAGCAAGCGAATGAAGCCAATGTTGAACTCCAACATCTTCAATCCAATCGTGAGTATGAGCTGATCGAAGCTATCCATGCGGCATACGACAAGGTGGATTTTATTATCATCAACCCTGCCGCCTTTACCCACACTAGCGTTGCACTTAGAGATGCACTGTTAGGTGTGGCTATCCCATTTATCGAAGTACATTTATCCAATGTGCATGCTCGTGAACCATTCCGTCATCACTCTTATCTCTCAGATAAGGCTGAGGGCGTGATTTGTGGTTTAGGTGCACAAGGATACGAATTCGCTCTGTCTGCCGCGCTGAATAAACTGCAGGCAAAGTAACCCAACTGACGTTGAAGTCGTTCGCAGATGCTCAACGTAAATAAACACTCTGCAGCTCGTTTTGAGCTGTCTTATTCACAAGATAAAAGAGAAAGAAAAGATGGATATTCGTAAAATCAAGAAGCTTATCGAGTTAGTAGAAGAGTCTGGCATTGCTGAGCTAGAAATCTCTGAAGGTGAAGAGTCGGTACGCATCAGCCGTAACGGTACTGCTGCACCTGTAGCACCAGTTCAATACGCAGCAGCTCCAGCTCCTGTAGCGGCTGCACCAGCAGCGGCACCTGCTCCTGCAGCAGCACCAGAAGCGGCAGCGGCTCCTGCAACTCCAGCAGGGCACCAAGTTCTTTCTCCAATGGTAGGTACTTTCTACCGTTCTCCAAGCCCAGACGCGAAGTCATTCGTTGAAGTTGGTCAAACAGTAAACGCAGGCGACACGCTATGTATCGTTGAAGCGATGAAAATGATGAACCAAATCGAAGCAGACAAATCTGGCGTTGTAACCGCTATCCTAGTTGAAGACGGCCAACCAGTTGAATTCGACCAACCACTTGTTGTTATCGAATAATAGAGGCTCTCTCTTATGCTAGATAAATTAGTCATCGCGAACCGAGGTGAAATTGCACTTCGTATTCTTCGCGCATGTAAAGAATTGGGCATCAAAACAGTAGCTGTTCACTCAACTGCTGACCGTGACCTAAAACACGTACTACTTGCAGACGAAGCGATTTGTATCGGTCCTGCCCGTGGTATCGATAGCTACCTAAATATTCCACGCATCATTTCAGCAGCGGAAGTGACTGGCGCGGTGGCAATTCACCCTGGTTACGGTTTCCTATCTGAAAACGCAGATTTTGCTGAGCAAGTTGAGCGCAGCGGCTTTATCTTTGTTGGTCCTAAAGCGGAAACAATCCGCATCATGGGTGACAAGGTTTCAGCTATCACAGCGATGAAGAAAGCTGGCGTACCTTGTGTACCGGGTTCTGATGGCCCACTAGATGACGACGAGCAGGCAAACAAAGCACACGCTAAGCGTATTGGTTACCCAGTCATCATCAAAGCGTCTGGCGGCGGCGGCGGTCGTGGTATGCGTGTTGTTCGTTCTGAAGGCGAGCTCATTGAAGCCATCGCTATGACACGTGCCGAAGCAAAAGCAGCGTTCAACAACGATATGGTTTACATGGAGAAATTCCTAGAGAACCCTCGTCACGTTGAAGTTCAGGTT
Organism: Vibrio tubiashii ATCC 19109; assembly: GCF_000772105.1. NCBI lineage: Bacteria > Pseudomonadati > Pseudomonadota > Gammaproteobacteria > Vibrionales > Vibrionaceae > Vibrio > Vibrio tubiashii. The sequence goes on along the minus strand of NZ_CP009354.1, from coordinate 185,390 downwards.
ATTGCTGATGGTCAAGGCGGTGCTATCCACCTAGGTGAACGTGACTGTTCTATGCAGCGTCGTCACCAGAAGGTGGTTGAAGAAGCGCCAGCACCAGGTATCACTGAAGAGATGCGTAAGTACATCGGTGAACGTTGTACACGTGCATGTCTAGAAATCGGTTACCGCGGCGCAGGTACGTTTGAGTTCCTATACGAAAACGGCGAATTCTACTTCATCGAAATGAATACTCGTATTCAGGTTGAGCACCCAGTAACTGAAATGGTAACGGGCGTAGACCTAATTAAAGAGCAACTGCGTGTAGCAGCAGGTCAACCTTTGTCATTCACTCAGGATGACATCAAGATCCGCGGCCATGCTATCGAATGTCGTATCAACGCAGAAGACCCAGAGCGCTTCCTACCTTCACCAGGTAAGATTGAACGCTTCCACGCCCCTGGTGGCATGGGTGTTCGCTGGGAATCGCACATCTACACGGGCTACACAGTACCACCTCACTACGATTCAATGATCGGTAAGCTGATCACATTCGGTGAGAACCGTGACGTAGCGATTGCTCGTATGAAGAATGCTCTAGGTGAAATGATTGTTGAAGGCATCAAGGTGAACGTATCTCTTCAAGAGTCGATCATGAATGATGAAAACTTCCAGCACGGTGGAGCAAATATCCACTACCTAGAGAAGAAACTAGGACTGCAATAAGCCGATTTCCGCTTAAGTCATAATGAAAATGCTCACTTCGGTGAGCATTTTTGTTTTCGCGCACTTGTTAGCCTTTTCTGCTACACTCTGCGCCAAATCACATCAATCAATGTAAAGAGCTCATACTCATGCCTTGGATTCAAATCAAACTCAATGCGACCAATGAAAACGCTGAACAGATCGGCGACATGCTAATGGAAGAGACTGGTGCGCTGTCTGTGACCTTCTTAGACGCGCAGGATACACCTGTATTCGAACCTCTACCTGGTGAAACTCGTCTTTGGGGTGATACGGATATCCTAGCGCTGTATGACGCGGAAGCGGATACTAACTTTATCATTGAGCAAACCAAACTCAGCGGTCTACTGGCGGATGATTTCGCTTATAAAGTCGAGCAGTTGGAAGATAAGGACTGGGAACGCGAGTGGATGGATAACTTCCACCCAATGAAGTTTGGCGAGCGTTTGTGGATTTGCCCTAGCTGGCGTGAAATCCCTGAGCCTGATGCAGTGAACGTAATGCTTGATCCGGGCCTTGCCTTTGGTACTGGTACCCACCCAACTACCGCTTTATGTCTTGAATGGCTAGAAGGCTTAGATTTATCGGGCAAAACCGTGATCGACTTTGGTTGCGGCTCTGGCATTCTTGCGATCGCCGCGATCAAACTGGGCGCTGAAAAGGTAATCGGGATCGATATTGATCCTCAAGCACTGCTTGCCTCTAAAGACAACGCTGAGCGTAACGGTGTTGCCGACCAACTAGAAGTGTTCCTTCCTCAAGATCAGCCAGAAGGTCTGATTGCTGACGTGGTTGTTGCTAACATCTTAGCAGGTCCGCTACGCGAACTTTCACCAATCATTAAGTCTTTAGTTAAGCCAAACGGCGAGCTTGCGATGTCAGGCGTGCTTGATACTCAAGCTGAAGATGTGGCTAACTATTACCGTGATGAGCTTCACATTGATCCTATCAAAGAGCAAAGTGAATGGTGTCGCATCTCTGGTCGAAAGCAAGGCTAGACAAGACTTTGCGAGCTAATTGACTGATTTTTGGGCATTTTGTGAAAACAATTTGTAAATGCTCAAATATTAGTCTTTTCACAGCGCTAAAAAATGCGTAAAATGCGCGCCCTTGCTGGTACTAAGCTGTGAAGACGTTTTGAAAATCGGAAACTACCAACTTAAGAATAATCTCATCGTTGCCCCTATGGCAGGTGTGACTGATAGACCGTTTCGTGAGTTGTGTCTCCGCTATGGTGCTGGAATGGCCGTCAGTGAAATGATGTCATCCAATCCAAAGCTATGGAAAACGTCCAAATCAAAGCAACGCATGGTACATGAAGGCGAATCGGGCATTCGCTCTGTACAAATTGCGGGCGCTGATCCACAGCTTATGGCCGACGCTGCTCAGTTCAGTGTTGAAAACGGTGCGCAAATCATCGACATCAACATGGGCTGTCCAGCCAAAAAAGTGAATAAGAAGCTAGCCGGCTCTGCCCTGCTTCAGTATCCAGATATCATTGAAGATATTCTGAAGGCTGTGGTTAATGCAGTCGATGTCCCGGTGACATTGAAAACCCGTACTGGCTGGGATACAGATAACAAAAACTGTGTCCAAATCGCTAAATTAGCCGAAGACTGCGGCATTCAGGCTCTTGCTCTGCATGGCAGAACAAAAGCGTGTATGTACAAAGGTGAGGCCGAATACGACAGCATTAAAGCGGTCAAGCAAGCTATCTCAATTCCGGTTATCGCTAACGGTGATATCGATAGCCCAGAGAAAGCCAAGCATGTACTGGAATATACCGGTGCTGACGCTTTAATGATTGGACGCCCTGCCCAAGGTCGTCCGTGGATTTTTCAGGAAATCCAACACTTTTTGGAAAACGGCACCACGATGCCTGAGCTTCCTTATTCGGAAGTGAAAGACATCCTGCTTGGCCATGTGAATGCACTGCATGATTTCTATGGAGAGTATTTAGGTCCACGAATCGCGCGTAAGCACGTAGGTTGGTACCTAAAAGAGCATGAGCAAGCAAGTGAGTTTCGCCGTACCTTCAACGCCATTGAGGCAGCTGAGCTGCAACTTGAAGCGCTTGAAGAGTATTTTGATAAAGCCTAACTAGTTGTGCTTTCGCCCCAACTACGACAGGTAAACGTTGCATCATAATTAAGAGAAGAGCTAGACCGAATATGTTCGAACAAAATCTGACTTCAGAAGCATTAACAGTAACTACAGTAACGTCACAGGACCAGATTACTCAGAAGCCACTACGTGACTCTGTTAAAGCGTCTCTTAAAAACTACTTGGCTCAACTAAATGGCCAAGAAGTAACAGAACTATATGAATTAGTTCTAGCTGAAGTTGAACAGCCACTACTAGATACCATCATGCAGTACACTCGCGGTAACCAGACTCGCGCGGCAACTATGATGGGTATCAACCGCGGTACTCTTCGCAAGAAACTTAAAAAATACGGCATGAACTAATCGTTCATTCGATATTTTGATTTTAAGAAGCCGGGCTTACGTCAGTAATCCCGGTTTTTTTATCATTAGAGCCAGTGTTAGTTGCACGAATATTCAACGATCTGTGATCTATTGCGATTGCTAACCTCAAAGTGGTCGATATAATAATCAATTACGTTTACGTTCGGACTAATCTACATGGTTGATATGCAAAGGGAAGAATGGCTGAGTCTTATGCTCTCCGAGCTACCTGATCGTCTGCTGATCATTGATGAGCACGGACGTATCGTAGATAGCTTTGGTGAAGCAACTCAATCTGATCCTGAGTTAACCAATAAGTACCTCAACCGTACGTTTAGCGAGATCCTTCCAGAAAACCTTGCCGAGAACTTGGAGCACCACTTCAAACAGGTGTTAACCTCAGGTCAACGTAAAACTCTGCAATACTCAATGACGCCTTGCCAACAGCTGCTGCTTTCTATTGAAGAGCTTGAAGCTTGGAATGGCGTCGACGAAAGATGGTTTGAAGCCTCTCTCAAGCCCATCACATTGGCAAGCGGTGCCAAATATGTTCTGTGGCAAGAGAAAGAGATCACCAAAGCTCACCTTCACCAAGTTGAATTAAAGAAACTGGCTGAAACCGATGAGTTGACAGGCATATTAAACCGCCGTGCCTTTATGCTAAGACTGGAGCGAGAATTCGATAGCCCAACTCAGCAGCACCTTTCTTGTTTGATGATTGATATCGACCACTTTAAAGAAATTAATGACCAAGTAGGCCACTTATCCGGTGATGAAGTCATCGTCCAAGTTGCGCATATTTGCCAAGGGTTAATTCGCTCCAGTGATTATATTGGCCGTTTGGGTGGTGAAGAGTTTGGTGTGGTGCTTTCTCGCACTAACGCAATTCAAGCGTACGATATTGCTGAGCGCATCCGTCACTCGATTGAGACAACACCTTGTCAGGTTGATGACCACATCATCTTGCCGACCGTGAGCATTGGCATTGCCGAGTTGAATGACCATGTGTCATCCGTTAGAGAACTGATGGTACAAGCAGACAAAGCGATGTATTACTCTAAACAAACTGGTCGTAACCAAGTCACTCTCTACTACGAGAATCTTCCGGATATTAAGTCAACCACTGAGCTGAAAGCCAATATCCGCCGCGCTTCTTAAACGCCTTTTTCTATCTCACAGCAAGAGTCTTGATGTGCTTCGCTCGCAAGTGCACCTAAAATCGAGCAATGGCTGGCATCGTCATCAACATGTCCACAGCAAGCATCATTAATTTTCTTCAGTGCTGTGCGAATTCGAGTTAATTCAATAATCTTCTCATCAATCACAGAAAGCTTAGCTGTGGTGATGGCCTTAACTTCGGCGCAGCTATGTTCTGTTGCCTCAAGTTTTATCTCTAAAAGTTCGCGAATCTCATCCAAACTCAAACCTAAATCTTTCGCTTTTAGGATAAAGCTGACTTGGTGTTGGTTTTCTTCATTATAGAGCCGGTAACCTGAATCACTGCGACCTGCAGGTTTAATTAGCTGATTCTTTTCGTAAAAGCGCAATGTATCTGCTGTGACATTACAGCGCTTAGCCAATTCTCCGATCTGGAACATAACTTTTCCTATTAACTGTTTCGTTACGTTTTAAGCCTAAACTTGAGCTTTTCATAATTATTTTTGAGATGCCAAACGATTGCGCGAGCTTTTTTGTAATAAATTAGTTAGAATGTGCGCCATCAAACTCAGAGACTAGTTTACCACCAACAAATGTTGGAAAGGTCTTTACCAAAACTGGCCAATATCTTACTGCCTGATTGTAATCAAAGCATAAGAACAAGTTCACTTTTGGCAAATATCTTTATCTTACGTATTAACTCTGTGACTTTGAGGAAATGGAAGCATGACTAACGCTCGTCCTATTCGCCGCGCACTAATCAGCGTATCAGACAAAACTGGTATTGTTGAGTTTGCCCAAGCTCTTGCTAACCGAGGTGTTGATATTCTATCAACAGGTGGCACTGCTCGCCTACTGGCAGAAAAAGGCATCTCAGTAACTGAGGTATCAGATTACACTGGTTTCCCAGAAATGATGGACGGTCGTGTTAAGACGCTTCACCCTAAAGTACATGGTGGTGTGCTAGGTCGTCGTGGTCAAGATGACGACGTAATGGAAAAGCACGGCATCAACCCAATCGACATGGTTGTGGTTAACCTTTACCCATTCGCTGAAACAGTGGCGAAAGAAGGTTGTACTCTTGCCGACGCAGTTGAGAACATCGATATCGGTGGTCCAACTATGGTTCGCTCAGCAGCGAAAAACCACAAAGATGTGACTATCGTCGTTAACGCGCACGATTACGACCGTGTTATCACTGAGATGGATGCGAACGAAACGTCTCTGACTCTAGAAACGCGTTTTGACCTAGCTATCGCAGCCTTCGAGCACACAGCCTCTTACGACGGCATGATCGCTAACTACTTCGGCACTATGGTTCCATCTAACGGAGAGAACAAAGAAGGTGACGAAGAGAGCAAGTTCCCTCGCACATTCAACCAGCAGTTCATCAAGAAACAAGACATGCGTTACGGTGAGAATAGCCACCAAGACGCGGCTTTCTATGTTGAAGCCAATCCAGAAGAAGCCTCTGTTTCTACTGCTCGCCAAATCCAAGGTAAAGCCCTTTCTTACAACAACATCGCCGATACTGACGCAGCACTTGAGTGTGTTAAAGAGTTCGATGAGCCAGCATGTGTGATTGTTAAGCACGCTAACCCATGTGGTGTTGCGCTAGGTGGTAACATCCTTGAAGCGTATGACCGCGCATACAAAACTGATCCAACGTCTGCATTCGGCGGCATTATCGCCTTCAACCAAGAGCTAGATGCAGCAACAGCAACCGCTATCGTTGAGCGCCAATTTGTTGAAGTGATCATCGCGCCATCAGTATCTGCTGAAGCAATTGAAGTGGTAGCAGCGAAAAAGAACGTTCGCCTTTTAGAGTGTGGAGAATGGACAACTAAGACTACGGGCTTTGACGTGAAACGCGTTAATGGCGGCCTACTGGTTCAAGACCGTGACCAAGGTATGGTAAGCCTAGATGACCTAAAAGTGGTTTCTAAGCGCCAACCAACAGAAGAAGAGCTAAAAGACGCCCTATTCTGCTGGAAAGTGGCTAAGTACGTTAAATCAAATGCGATTGTTTACTCGAAAGGTGACATGACAATTGGTGTTGGCGCTGGCCAAATGAGCCGCGTTTACTCAGCGAAAATCGCAGGCATCAAAGCGGCTGACGAAGGTCTACAAGTTGAAGGTTGTGTAATGGCATCGGATGCGTTCTTCCCATTCCGCGACGGTATCGATGCGGCTGCAGAAGCAGGCATCAAGTGCGTGATTCAACCGGGTGGCTCTATGCGTGATGACGAAGTTATCGCAGCAGCAGACGAACATGGCATGGCGATGATCTTTACGGGTATGCGTCACTTCCGCCACTAGAAAGAAGCGAGAGCGCTGCGCTTCTGGAAACGGGAACGCTGCGCTCCGAGTAGAGCAAAACTAACTTAGATTTCTCAAAACCGTCATTCCGTATAGCGAGGAACGAACGTAGTACGGAATCTCTAGGTTTAACATGTTAAACAGATTCCCGACAGTTTCGTTCCTCAACTTCGGGAATGACGACTTTTGATTGAAGGATTTAAAATGAACGTACTTATCATTGGTGCTGGCGGTCGTGAACATGCACTAGGCTGGAAAGCGGCGCAAAACCCAAACGTAGAAACCGTATTTGTTGCACCTGGTAACGCAGGTACTGCTCTTGAACCTAAGCTTGAGAACGTAAACATTGGTGTTGAAGCGATTTCTGAACTGGTTGCTTTCGCCCAAGAGAAAAAAATCGAGTTAACGATTGTTGGCCCTGAAGCGCCACTTGTTATCGGTGTGGTTGATGCGTTCCGTGAAGCGGGTTTGCCAATCTTTGGCCCAACCGAAGCAGCAGCACAGTTAGAAGGCTCAAAAGCGTTTACTAAAGACTTCCTAGCTCGTCACAACATCCCAACCGGTGCTTACGCAAACTTTACTGAAATCGAGCCTGCATTGGCTTACGTTCGTCAGCAAGGCGCACCTATCGTGGTCAAAGCAGATGGTCTTGCGGCAGGTAAAGGCGTTATTGTTGCGATGACTCTAGAAGAAGCCGAAGACGCAATCAAAGATATGCTCGCAGGCAACGCATTTGGTGAAGCGGGTAGCCGTGTGGTTATCGAAGAGTTCCTAGACGGTGAAGAAGCAAGCTTCATTGTAATGGTGGATGGTAAGAGCGTTCTGCCTATGGCCACCAGCCAAGACCACAAACGTGTCGGTGACAAAGATACGGGCCCCAACACAGGTGGTATGGGTGCTTACTCTCCTGCTCCTGTTGTGACTCCTGAAATCCACGAGCGTATCCTTGAAGAGGTTATCTACCCAACAGTTCGCGGCATGGATGCAGAAGGCCACCCATACACAGGCTTCCTCTACGCAGGTCTAATGATCGATAAAAACGGTACGCCAAAGGTTATCGAATACAACTGCCGCTTCGGCGATCCAGAAACGCAACCTATCATGATGCGTATGGAATCTGATCTTGTTGAACTGTGTCTAATGGCTATTGACGAGAAGCTTGATGAAGCAGAGTCTAAATGGGATCCACGTGCGTCTATCGGTGTAGTACTGGCTGCGGGTGGTTACCCAGCAGATTACGCTAAAGGCGATGTTATTTCTCTACCAGCAGCAGAAGTTGAAGGTCAGAAAATCTTCCACGCAGGTACTGCTAACAACGCATCAGGTGAGATCGTAACTAACGGCGGCCGCGTTCTTTGTGCAACAGCACTTGGTAATAGTGTTTCTGAGGCTCAGGAGCAAGCATACGCTCTAGCTAAGCAAGTAAGCTGGAATGGTATGTTCCACCGCAATGACATCGGCTACAGAGCGATTGCGCGCGAGCAAGAACAGTAAATAACAACATCAGTTGGCTTATCGTAAAAAGGCGCTCATTGAGCGCCTTTGTTTTATCTATCTTTTGCCGGTTATTACTCTTCGATCAGACCTGGTCGTTCGATGCAGTCATGACTGTCTTCCGCCAGCATGAGTAATTGGTTTACGATAACCTTTTTGCTTTGCGTAGTGCCTAAAAACGCCGCATAGCTGTCTACACTCGACAAGCGGTTGATCACAAAGCTGGGTAATGTCTCGTTAAACTCTACATGTTCGTAGCTTTGTCCTGAACAAGTATCAAAGCTTGAGCCATCCCAATAGCCCTGAATCAAACGAACACCGGTGCTACTCTGCTCTTTGGTGCGAGTTGGAATAGTCAACGCTTCTTGCTTAAGCCAAGCAATTTTATCAGCTTTCAGCGGCAGGACCTTCCCGTCGAGTCGATACTGCTGATAGATCGCCTCACCGTCTTTGCTAAAGCGAACATGAATACGGTACGGGACTAAGCCTTGATTGTCTTTTAGCTGTTGCCCTTCACGAATCAGTTCTCGAATCTCGCCATCTTCCCATCGATAGTCAGATTTATACCAACCATAGTCTCCGGCGCTCACATAGTCCGCAGCAGTGTAAGGAAAAGATAAACGTTCGGTGTACCAATATAAGCTGGTCGCATCCCCCATACTCTGACCACCAGTATACTCAGTAAACTGGTCTAGGTTGGGAGTAGGAATACTCGAGGAGCATCCAACCAGTAAAGAAGCGATTAGTGAAGGTGCTAGAAGTTTTTTCATCGTCATAAACAAATATACGCCAAGATAGCAGCTACCTTGGCGTATTATATACAATTCCGAGTTTGAAACTCTGAAATCAGCAATAAATTATTTTACTGAATCTTTCAGTGCTTTACCTGCTACGAATGCAGGAACGTTAGCCGCAGCGATTTGAATCTCTGCACCAGTCTTAGGGTTACGACCAGTACGTGCTGCGCGGTGGTTAACTTTGAATGTACCAAAACCAATTAGTTGAACTTGGTCACCCTCTTTAAGTGCATCTGTCACACCTTCAAGAGTTGCTTCAAGAGCAGCTTTAGCTTGCGCTTTAGATAGGTCTGCTTTCTCTGCGATAAAGTCGATTAATTGGGTCTTGTTCATTAGGTTTCCCTTCTCATATGTTATCGAATTCAACTCACTCTAAAACATAAATGCCCCATCTGGCAAAGGTTTGTAAGCGATCTTTAGCTCTCATGACGCACTTTTAACCATATTCTGAGCATTAACTCACAATTTGTTACTCTGTCAGCAAGACTTAATACTTGTTTTTAACCTATTTTGGCCTTATTTATAGACATGCGAGAGCCCGTAAAGCCTGATATTTCGGGACCTAAAGCGAATACAAAATGCTCATATCAATAATGCACAGGTACGAAAAGTCGCACTTTTCCGGCAAGAATTGATAGGGGTATAAATCTACATAGGACACTTATGTTGTTGCTAACCATATACGTCACTGTTGCGATTGGCGTATCGTTTATCTGCTCCGTATTAGAAGCGGTTCTTCTGAGTATCTCACCAAGTTATATCGCCCAATTGCGCCAGCAAGGGCACCCTGCGGCTGAGCAACTGGCTAAGCTAAAAGCGGACATTGACCGCCCACTGGCGTCGATCCTGACCTTGAACACGATTGCCCACACTATTGGTGCGGCGAGTGCAGGTGCACAAGCTGCGGTTGTATTTGGTAGCGAGTGGCTAGGCGTTTTCTCTGGTGTGCTCACTTTAGGTATCTTAGTGCTATCAGAAATCGTGCCTAAGACCATTGGTGCCACATACTGGCGTCAGCTAGCCCCTGTTTCAGCTGTGGTTCTACGTTGGATGGTATGGGCGCTAACTCCATTTGTGTGGTTCTCAGAGCAGATCACTAAGCGCTTAGCTCGTGGGCATGAAGCGCCAAAGATGCGTGATGAACTATCCGCTATGGCAATTTTAGCCAAAGAGAGCGGTGAATTTGCAGAAGGTGAGTCTAAGATTTTGACTAACTTGCTCGGTATCCAAGATGTGCCCGTCACTCAGGTGATGACGCCGCGCCCTGTCGTTTTCCGTGTAGATGCCGAAATGACGATTAATGAGTTTCTCGATAAACATAAAGAGACGCCGTTCTCGCGTCCTCTGGTTTATAGCCAGTCGACTGATAACATCATTGGTTTTGTTCACCGTCTTGAGTTATTTAAGCTGCAACAAGCAGGCTGTGGTGAAAAGCAACTCGGTGCGATAATGCGCCCTGTGCATGTACTCTTCAACACGATGGCACTGCCAAAAGCTTTTGAGCAGATGATGGCGAAGCGCCTGCAATTGGCGATGATCGTCGATGAATACGGCACCATTCAAGGTATTTTGACTCTGGAAGATGTGTTTGAACACTTAGTTGGTGAAGAAATTGTCGATGAAGCAGACCGCACCACTGACATGCAAGAGCTTGCTTTTGACCGCTGGGAGAAGTGGAAAGAAAAGCACGGCGTAATCGAAAATCGTGATGACGATGAAGACGAAGAAGTTGTTGAAGAACCAGTAGATAAGCCGAAAGAGAATAAAGACGAGAGCTAGTTAGCTAGAAAGCTGGAAAGCTGGAAAGCTGGAAAGCTGGAAAGCTGGAAAGCTGGAAAGCTGGAAAGCTGGAAAGCTGGAAAAATAGAGGGTTGACGTGAAAGCGTCAACCCTCTTCTGCTTTAATAAATTTAAGTAGGGAATACCTAACTATGGAGGATTTCTCTATAGCTCGATGCCAATATTGCTGACACCTTCATCGCGAAGCTCAGCACGTAAATCTTTGATCAATTCAATATCACGTTGTTCAGCTTCTCTCAATGGACGGAAGATCGCCCATTGCACATCCCATTCACCGCAAACTGCTTCATTCTGTTTTTGGTTATCGTTAGTAATCTCTTCACCTGTTTGTGCTTCTTCAAGTTGAGCCACTGTCATCACCGACTGCTGACTCACTTTGTGCATGTTTTCAAACAGATAATCTCTATCTAGCAAGCCATGTAAAAGGTTAGACAAGGCAACACAAGCGTCAATCGCTGGGTAAACGCCATAAAAATCAAAATCTTCTGAGCTTGGAATGATCTCTTCTAGCTTTTCTAGCTGACGCTCAAAGTTCACTTTTGCCGTTTTGACAGTGAGCTGTTCCCAGATGCTGTCTAAAATATCACGGTAAACTCGCGCTTCGGCAAACTCGGTGCTATCACAAAACATTGCATAGTTTGGGTACATACGTTCACACAGACTCGCCATAAAGGTAATCTGTTGCCATGGTTCTAACTTCTCAAGACGAAGCTGAAGAGGGTTCTGTAGCATAGAGACTCTTTGGGTCAGTTGACCTAGTTGCTGAATTAGACAACGAAAGTGTACTTGATAACCAACAGGGAAAAAAGCAAGGCGATGAACAATTTCACTCATAAAGTTTATCTTCTTACCGAAGATGATGGCCGCTACCAACAGTTACTCGAACAAGCGGCACTTCCTGAACTCGAATTCACTACATCGCGCAGTGAGGCAACCATCCTACTTGCTTCGCCCCCACTCGCCGCTAAACATATTGATGATTTCCCCAACGTCGAATGGATTCAATCTATTTATGCTGGCGTCGATGCCCTAGTGAGCCAACTAGACGACTTCTCAGGCGAGCTCACCAATGTAAAAGGTATTTTCGGTCAGCAAATCGCCGAATACGTCTTGGGTTATACCATTGAGCACTATCGTCACTTTAATCACTACCGACTGCTGCAAACACAAAATCAGTGGCAGCCCAAGCCTTACCTATCTCTGGTGAAAAAGAACATGGTTATCCTTGGTACCGGTTCGATAGGCGCTTATCTTGCGAGCGTCGCGAAGGGTTTTGCCATCGTGCCGATTGGCGTTAATAGAAGTGGCATTCCTGGCAAACAGTCCCCTTTTGATGCGACTTATCATATTCAAGAACTGGCCACAGCCTTAAAACAGGCGGACATTGTTGTTAACACCTTGCCAAACACTCCTGAAACAGAAAATATCCTCAATAGTGAGAGTTTGGGTCACTGTTCAGGTGCTTTGCTGTTTAATGTCGGTCGCGGTAGTGCAGTCGATGAAGATGGGTTACTCGCAGCGATTGATAGCGGCAGCATCAGTCATGCTTATCTGGATGTGTTCACACAAGAACCACTAAATGAAGATCACCCATTCTGGCAACATGAGAGGATAACTATTACTCCCCATATCGCAGCTTTAAGTTTCCCTGAACAAGTGATCGACATTTTTGCCGAAAACTATCAGCGTTGGCGTGATGGTTTTGGGCTGATGAACGTGGTCGACCTAAATAAAGGTTACTGATGTTAGAACCGCTATTGAAAGAGATCCGAGCTTGCAAAGCTTGCGAGCCTTCTCTGCCACTGGGAGCCAATCCTGTCATCCAAGCCTCTAGTTCTGCGAAACTGTTAATCATAGGCCAAGCGCCAGGGACGAGAGTCCATGAAACCTCAATACCTTGGAATGATCCAAGCGGTAATCGGCTGCGTGAGTGGCTAGCGCTCGACAAAGAAACCTTCTACGACCCTAATAAGATTGCCATTATGCCAATGGGCTTATGTTATCCGGGCAAAGGCAAAAGTGGCGACTTACCGCCGCGTGAAGAATGCGCGCCACTCTGGCACCAGCGCGTTCTTGAGCAACTGCCTAACATAGGTATGACGCTGCTCATCGGTCAATATGCACAGAATTACTATTTGTCCGATAAACCGAAAACACTAACCGAGACGGTTCAGCAATGGCAACGCTGGGCACCCAGCTACCTCCCCCTACCTCATCCATCACCACGTAATACTTTGTGGTTAAAGAAAAACCCTTGGTTTGAAGCTGAGGTTGTGCCGTTTATTCGCGGCTATGTGCACCAACAGTTAGACCTATAAAAACAAAAACGGAGACCGAAGTCTCCGTTTTTAAATCGCTGTAGGTAGCTCAGGGGATTACATCATACCACCCATGCCACCCATACCACCCATGCCGCCCATATCAGGCATTGCAGGAGCATCTTTTTGTGGTAGGTCTGTTACCATAGCTTCTGTGGTGATCATTAGACCTGCTACTGATGCAGCGAACTGAAGTGCGCTACGAGTAACCTTAGTTGGATCTAAGATACCCATTGCGATCATGTCGCCGTACTCACCCGTTGCAGCATTGTAGCCGTAAGAACCTTCACCGCCTTTCACGTTGTTGGCCACTACAGACTCTTCGTCACCAGCGTTCTTAGTGATTTGACGGATAGGCGCTTCCATTGCACGTAGAGCTACGCGGATACCCACGTTTTGCTCTTCGTTGTCGCCTTGAAGTTCAGTGATCTTAGAAGCTGCGCGGATTAATGCCACACCGCCACCAGCCACAACACCTTCCTCAACCGCTGCGCGAGTTGCATGTAGTGCATCTTCTACACGGTCTTTCTTCTCTTTCATTTCAACTTCAGTCGCTGCGCCAACTTTGATCACTGCAACACCGCCTGCCAGTTTAGCAACACGCTCTTGTAGCTTCTCTTTGTCGTAGTCTGAAGTCGCTTCTTCGATTTGCTGACGGATTTGAGCAACACGACCAGAGATCATTGCTTCTTCACCAATGCCATCGATGATAGTTGTGTTTTCTTTAGTGATAGCAACGCGCTTCGCTTGACCTAGGTCTTCTAGAACCACTTTCTCTAGCTCTAGACCGACTTCTTCAGAAATCACTGTACCGCCAGTTAGGATAGCAATGTCTTGTAGCATAGCTTTACGACGGTCACCGAAACCAGGCGCTTTAACCGCCGCAACTTTCACGATGCCACGCATATTGTTCACAACTAGTGTTGCAAGTGCTTCACCTTCAACATCTTCTGCGATAATAAGTAGAGGGCGAGAAGCTTTTGCTACTGCTTCTAGAGTCGGAAGAAGTTCACGGATGTTTGAAACTTTCTTGTCGATTAGAAGAATGAATGGATTCTCTAGATCAACAGAACCTGCTTCTTGGTTGTTGATGAAGTAAGGCGATAGGTAACCACGATCGAATTGCATACCTTCAACCACGTCTAGCTCATCTTGTAGAGCCTGACCTTCTTCAACAGTGATAACGCCATCACGACCGACTTTTTCCATCGCTTCAGCAATGATGTTACCAACGCTTGAATCAGAGTTCGCAGAGATAGTACCTACCTGAGCTATCGCTTTAGTGTCTTCACATGGAACGGACAGCGCTTTTAGCTCTTCAACAGCAGCAACAACCGCTTTGTCGATACCACGCTTAAGATCCATTGGGTTCATACCCGCAGCAACCGCTTTTAAGCCTTCGTTAACGATAGCTTGAGCAAGTACTGTTGCCGTTGTTGTACCGTCACCCGCAGCGTCATTTGCTTGAGACGCGACTTCTTTAACCATTTGCGCGCCCATGTTTTGGAACTTGTCTTCAAGTTCGATTTCGCGCGCTACAGATACACCATCTTTAGTAATGGTTGGTGCACCGAAAGATTTGTCTAGAACAACGTTACGACCTTTAGGGCCTAGTGTTACTTTTACTGCGTCAGCCAGAACGTTTACACCTTCTAGCATTTTTACGCGTGCGTCGTTACCAAATTTAACGTCTTTAGCAGCCATCTTTAGTTTCCTTTTCTAAATTCTTTGTTTTGATTTTCAGCTGAATCTGAGCAAAAAATTACTCAATGATTGCTATTATTCAACGATCGCCATGATGTCGTTTTCAGACATAACTAGCACTTCTTTACCGTCAATTTTTTCAGTTTTAGTACCGTAACCTTCAGCGAAAATAACAGTGTCGCCAACTTTAACGTCCAACGGTAGCACAGTACCGTTTTCTAGGATGCGGCCTTTACCCACAGCTAGTACAACACCGCGAGTCGATTTCTCTGCAGCAGAACCAGTCAGAACGATGCCACCTGCTGACTTAGATTCAACTTCTTGGCGTTCTACGATAACTCGGTCGTGTAATGGACGAATGTTCATCGGTCGTCTCTCCTGAAAATTTCCATGTTGTTTGATAATTGCATTGCGCGAAAGCACAAGGCTTCAAAGTCTTGTGCTTTCTATATGTGGGATAAATTCAGGAAATCCAAGGGGGAAGCAGTGGATTTTTGTGATCTGGTTCAGAGATAAGGTTAATCATAGAGAGGTAAACAAAAACGCCTCACAAGTTTGTAGCTTGTGAGGCGTTTGAAAGCAAGAAAGTTAAGCCTACTTAATCTTCTTCTCTGCGAAATGCAAAGCGAATAAGAACAATCGCTACGCCTAGCATACTGCCAAGTAAGGTACCCAAAACAGCAATCAAAGCTCGTTTAGGCTTATCTCGTGTAATGGGTTGCTCGACATTTTCTAAGAAACGAAATGATTGGAATTGAATCGTTCGATCTATCTTAATATTTTCAAGCATATCTAACTTAGCATTAATTTGCTGGAGGCGCGGCTCCACAACACTTAAGTTTTTTACTGACTCTAACGCTTTAACTTTCGCTTCCAGTGCTTTAGTACCTAAATCAATACCAAATAATTCATTGCTACTGTTAGTTTGAATCGGTTGCGTCACACCGGCTGCTTTGGCTATATCCATTGCATACTTAGCTCTTTCTGCTTCAACAAGTAACTTGTTGGCTGCTTGGCTCTCTAAAATTCGTTTTTGTTGGACCAATTCATTACGCTTACTGTCCACAATAGCTTGTAAGTTGTTTAAAGCATCGTAGTGAGCTTTACGTTCAATAATAGCGATATATTCATTTAGCAATGAATAGCTGCTTTCTTTGGTAGTTGATTGGAGCGAGATGTCATATGGAGCCAGCTCATCCCTGCCATCTTGCTTAGCTGTGATTTTTTGGAACCATTCAGCATACAAACGACGTTCTACATCACCTGTATCTGTATCTGTATCTGTATCTAACTTATCTTTAAAGCGTTGGAACTCTTCACTCGCATCTAAAAAACCTCTTTTATTATTGCTTGAGTTAAAAGCATCGACAAAGCGCTTAAATAAAACCTTCGTATCAATCAAGCTCTCCAGTTCGTAATTAACAAGTACCGTGCCGTCATCTTGATAAATATCGAATACGGGTTGGAATTGTTTAACCTGTTGTTGGTAAGCAGCAATATCTTGTGTCTGTGGTTGAGTGATTTTTGCTTTTGAAGACCACCATTCTTGAGAGTTAAGCGCAAAAGCCACTGCCCCTACTGCAAAGACTAACGTGGTAATAATGACAATTAACTTGCCATCCCAAAGAGCTTTGAATAACTCTCGAAGGTCAATTTCATCATTAGATTGAAAAGCTGAAGGTATTTGAGGTGAGTAATGTTGATTTGTTAGTGGTTGGTTTTGCTCGCTCACACGTAGTCCTTTTACAAGCAACTTGCTTATGTTAACTAAAGATATTCATTTTAATCCGTGAATACTAGCATAGCCTGTAACCATCGGACAGTGTTAGCAGTCTGGAAAAGGAGAGCGCGATCATCAATTAGCTGATACTAACGCCAATCATCCAAAGGAATAACCTGCGCACTGTGCTGAGAGTCTATCTCGCTCACATCACCATCAAGCACATCCTGGAATTTTACCATTTGGGAAACCAGCTCACGCATGAGGAGCACATTGGCATGATTGGGGTTTTTGCAGGTTCCGACTACACGATCAATATGGCTTTGCTGCGCCCATAATCGGTCTTGCATTTCTTCTGAAGCCGAAAGAATCATCTCTTTACACATATCTTGCTTTAGCTGGGTAAAGCCTTCCGGATTATGTTCTGCCAGTGCCATTAGCTCATCGAAAGAAGGTAAGGTTTGATTAATTAATGGTGAACTCATACTGCCTCCCTTGGTGATGACTAAATTATCAACACCGCAATGTAAGGATAGGCGATTCAGACAAAATTGAGGAGCCTGAAAATTCTTTTCTTACATTTGAGACACTTTAAACTGGCATGCCTTTAATTTGATAGACACACCTTCTCTGCCCAGCAACGATATGTTCTGTGCGTTCGACAGATAACTTGTCACCAAGTAAAGTCTGAAAAATAGCTAATTCTGAGCGACACAAACTCGGACAACGTGTCGCAGCCTTACAAATAGGACAGTGGTTTTCAATCAACAAGTAACCACAGTCTGTCTTTTCAAGCTCCGCCATGTAGCCTTCTTGTTGCCGCAATTCAACCAGCCTTTTCAGCTTAGAAAAGGAGTCGGCAAAAAGGCTGAGTTCTTCTTGGTAGTGATCTAACGTTTTCGCTTCCCGCTCATTGGCCACTTTTTGCAAACCCTCTTGACCAAACAGGTTTTCGACCGCTTCTATGACTTGAATAGTCAGCTCACTATGACGATCAGCAAATTGCGCATGACCTTTCTTTGTCAGCGACCAGTGCCGCGTAGGTCTTCCTACTTTAACTTTTAGGTCTTCGAAAGTCAGTAAATCGTCATTCTCAAGAGTTTGTAGGTGTTGACGCGCCCCCATGGTAGTCATATCGAGTGCGTCAGCAAGCTGCTTAGCAGTAACAGCCCCCTCTCTTTTTATGGTCTGTAATATTTTGTCGGCGCTTTTCATGCTTGCTCCCTCAATCACTGAAATATTATGGAGCATCAGCTTTATAAAGCAAACGCTTTACCGAGATGGTTTGACGTACTTCATCGCTACAAGTTTCTTCTTCAGGCTATAACGTTCAAACAGCCCTTTTAGCGAGTTAGGTAACTGACTCGCATCAATCGTCTTGAAGTTATGTTGAGCATAAAATGTTTCTAGATGTGCGTAGGCAAAGCAGAAGTCATGATCCGATAAAACATACTGAGCGCAGTAGCCCATTAACTGATGACCTAAGCCGCTTCCCCTATGTTCTGGTAAAACTAGCATTCCTGTTAGCAAACGATACTGATCAATATTTCTAAAACGAACCAGTGAGACGATTTGTTGATCAATGGAACCAACAATTGTCAGCTCATCCTTTTTCGCCTTGCCTGAAGGATAGTGAGCTTTGTACAAACGCGAGATAAGGGGGAGTTTGATTGGGTCTAAGGTTTCAATCTGCATTGGGCTCATTATCACCAAACTTCAATTTAGGGTAGAATGCAGGCAGTTTAGATTACTCGATGAATCCGATGCAAATATTAGCTAACGCAGATCTTAGTCGCTGTCATACCTTTTCTATCTCGCAAACCTGCTCTTATCTGGTTGAAGTCACAACCGTTGAAGAAATCAAACATGTCTATCAAAAGCAAGAGTGGTTAAGCCTTCCTAAACTGATTTTAGGTAAAGGCAGCAATGTTTTGTTTACCCAGCCCTACCAAGGTGTGGTGGTACTCAATAAGTTGCTCGGAAAGTCGGTCAGTGAAACCGAAACGCATTGGCATCTGCATATCGCTGGTGGTGAAGATTGGCCAAGCTTGGTGAAGTGGAGTGTTGAACAAGGTTACTTTGGGTTAGAGAACCTCGCTCTCATCCCCGGCTGTGCGGGCAGCGCTCCGATTCAAAACATCGGCGCTTATGGTGTTGAGCTTAAAGATACCTGCGAATATGTCGACGTACTTTGTTTAGAAACCTTCAATACCAAGCGCTTGAGTGCTGAAGAGTGTCAATTTGGCTATCGAGACTCCATTTTTAAACATGAACTGTTTGAAAAAGTCATGGTTGTAGCGATTGGCTTGAAACTCCCAAAACAGTGGTCAGCGAATATCGAATATGGCCCGCTTCAATCTCTTCAGAGCGAAACGCTCACCGCGCAGCAGGTGTTTGAGCGAGTTTGCCAAATCCGAATGGAAAAGCTGCCTGACCCTGCCAAGCTAGGCAATGCAGGCAGCTTCTTTAAGAACCCGGTTATCTCGAACCAGCAGTTCGAAAATTTGAGTAAACAATTCCCCAATATTGCCGCGTACCCAACACAAAATGGCGCAAAAATCGCCGCTGGCTGGCTAATAGATCAATGCCAATTGAAAGGGCATCAAATCGGTGGCGCTCAAGTCCACCCTAAGCAAGCATTGGTGCTAGTTAATACAAACAATGCATCGGCAAATGATGTGCTCAAACTAGCAGAAACAGTACGTCAAACTGTATTGGAAAAATATCAGATAGAATTAGAGCATGAAGTGAGATTTATTGGTTCTCATGCAGAAACGAATCTAGAAACAATATTAGAGAGCCAACAATGAAAGAGCATTCCGTAAAACTTTCTATCTTGAAGGCTTTATCTCAAGGCGGCTTTCACTCTGGAGAAGAGCTAGGAGATAAGCTTGGCGTATCCAGAGCCGCGATCAGTAAGCATATTAAAGGTATCCAAGCTTGGGGCGTCGACGTGTTTCGCGTGCAGGGCAAGGGCTATCAGCTCGCCAAGCCTATGCAATTGCTCGACAAAGAGATCCTTCAAAATAGTTTAGCTAATCGAGTAGAACTAATACCTATTATTGACTCAACCAACCAATATCTACTTGATCGAGTTGATAGCTTAGAATCTGGATCAGTGTGTATTGCTGAGTATCAGGCCAAAGGAAGAGGTCGCCGCGGACGCGAGTGGGTATCCCCTTTTGGCTCGAACCTATACCTCTCGATGTTTTGGCGTTTAGATGCTGGTATGGCGGCCGCAATGGGACTAAGTCTAGTAGTTGGCGTGGCAATCGTTGAAGCTCTCGAAAAGATGGGATTAGCAGGTGTAAAATTAAAATGGCCGAATGACCTCTATTATCAAGACAAGAAGCTCGCTGGCATTCTAGTCGAAATGTCAGGCCAAGCTGGTGCAGCGGCCAACCTTGTCATTGGTATGGGCCTCAACTTGATGATGTCTGAGGCAACAGAAGGCATTACCCAGCCCTGGGCTAGCCTAGATGAGGTGGCAGATAATCAACTGATTGATAGAAACCAACTGGCGATTACCATGATAACCACCCTACACAAAGCTTTAGATGATTATGAACTGTATGGGATGGCAGGCTTTGTCGAGAGATGGAATCGCTTGGATAACTTTATCAACCGTTCAGTAAAACTGCTTATGGGACCTAGGGAGATTAGCGGAATCGCCAGAGGTATCAACGAACAAGGCGCAGTTCTTTTAGAAACCGAAAATGGGTTAGAAACCTTCATCGGTGGTGAAATCAGCCTTCGTCCTAATCAGTAAATCACAGGTTTTACAACTCGCATTGTCGAACTAGGATCTGGTAGCTAGGAACTGCTAGCACATTTTGCTAATATCCTTGTCCACTTTAAGTAAAGGTAACCCATCCAACATGATGACTAATAGGAACTTATTCGAACAACTTCCTACTTTGGCGCAAGATCCAGCTCAGTTTGAGACACTTTATGCAGCTAAAGATTTTCGAACTCGCTTAATAGAAGCGATTCGTCAGGCAAGTAAACGAATCTACCTGGTTGCTCTTTATTTGGAGGATGATGAAGCAGGAAGAGAGATCTTAACTGAACTCTATGAAGCCAAACAGCGCAACCCTGGTCTAGAAATCAATGTATGTGTTGATTGGCATCGTGCTCAGCGCGGCTTAATCGGTGCTGAACCTGGCGAAACCAACGCCTCTATGTATAAGAGCTTTGCGGATAATTACGAGCACAGAATTCCTATCTATGGTGTTCCAGTTCGTGGACGTGAAGTCTTCGGCGTTTTGCACTTAAAAGGCTTCATTATTGATGACCAGGTTATCTACAGTGGCGCAAGTCTTAACAACATCTATCTCAACTACAAAGAACGTTATCGTTTCGACCGCTATCATGTGCTAAATAACAAAGCACTAGCCGATAGTATGGTCAACTTCGTTCATAAAGAGATGATAGACCACCCTGCGGTTAACAATTTAGCATGTTCAAATAAGCCAGAAACTAAAGAGATAAAACCTCAGATTCGTCAATTGAGAGCTTCTCTTGCTAAATCCTCTTATCAATTTGAGTCACAGACTGCATCTCAAGAACAGGTTGCTGTAACACCTATCGTAGGCGTGGGTAAAAAACGCAACAAGCTTAATCAAGGTATCAACCAGTTACTAGCACAGGCCAAAGACGAGATTTTCATCTGTACACCTTATTTTAACTTCCCGCGCAGCGTGGCTAAGGAAGTTAAAAAAGCACTTAAGCGTGGTGTGAAAGTGACTATCGTCGTAGGTGATAAAACGGCGAATGACTTTTATATCTCTCCTGAGGAAGAGTTCAAAACTATCGGTGGGCTGCCCTACCTTTATGAGCGAAACTTACGCCAGTTTGCCAAGTCAAATGAGGCCAATATCGCAAGCCGTAAATTGTCTATCCATTTATGGAAGCATGAAGAAAACAGCTTCCATCTAAAAGGTATCTGGGTAGACAAGCGCTACATGCTGATTACGGGTAATAACCTCAACCCAAGGGCTTGGAGCTTAGACTTAGAAAACGCTCTATTTATCCAAGATAACTTCCACCACCTAACACCTCAATTTGAGAAAGAGGTGGAGAATATTCTCCAGCACACCCAACTCATTTGTACTTACAGACAGTTAGAGAAAGCAGAAGATTACCCTGATGCCGTTCAGAAGCTGATGCGTAAGATTACTAGGGTTAGCGCAGATCGGGTTTTGAGGCAGATTTTGTGATGTTATAGAGACATCCTATCTACGCCATTCTTAATAGCGAAACATGAATGTGGTTCAACACAATCAATACCACTTAGGTCATTCGAGATAACAACGTTTGTAAACCTTAAGCATATCTGTCCGATAGCTTGTAGTTATGGGCTCTAGGAACTATCCAAGCGATTTATCGCTATCAAGAATTAACATTGGTTTTGCTGGGAATATCGGTAATAACAATGACTAAAGCATAAATCTCCTCTGGTCGCAGAAAGCTGGAAGCTTCAAGTCTGTTGTACCATGTGCCCTGTTTGTTGCAACAAAACATCGTATCGAGCGATGCCAGAGAGCTAATCTTTAAGTGTTGAAACGTCGACTTCCCGTTAGGCATCGAATAATATGGGAGGTGAGCTCTTAGTCCTATCGAGAGATGAAGCGAACAAAAGTATCTCGGTTGCTACTTACTGTTATGACGCATTCATTGACACCGCTAGGCCGCTCCCATATCCGAGATATCTATGTCTCTCGCAAAGGTTTTTTACTTCCTGTCTGAAACTAACTTCATAACTTACCATTTTTACGTTCAGAGTCGTCATACTTTGTGCTTAAAAACAAAAAATTTGTTCAACAAAAAAAATGCTATCGTGTAGGTCAGCATTGCTGGGATTTGAGATAATTCAGGCGGAAGCTGCAAATAGTGGCAAAAAAAATGTAAAACGCTCTGATTAATCAAAAATGAAATCAAAAAAGAAAAAATAAACCTTGAAATACTAGATGTAGAATGACTCCCCCCCCCAAAAACAAAATTTTTATTCAAAAAAAATGCTACTGTCAGCGCAAACAAATATCCGATAGCATTTGCGACTTCTGGATCAATTGCGAGAAACCTTAAAAAGACGAGGAACGTACCATAACCAATAACTGTATTGATAACTCCAACTGATAAGAATTTAATAAACTGCATTGTCCACCGAACGTTACTAATTACCTTTCTTAGCTTGTTGAAATAGATAAGACCATATAGCTCTGTTATCTGACTTTTCTAATTCATTCCAAAACCTGAACGTGTCTTCTAACTGACTCATGTTTCTCGGCCCTATGATAACTCCCGAAAGCGCCTCATTGCTATGGGTAAAAGCCAGTGACAACTGATTTAAATTTTTTGGACTGGGTTTGATATCATCACTAGAATTAAGGATTCTTCTCAACTTATCTACAATTGATTGATCAACTTTTATTCCTCTGAGGCGGATAGAGCTGTTGCAGCTATAATCTTCTAACTTTAGACCACCCATATTTATTCCATAAGCAAAATATCGTGCATGTGGAAAATACTTTTCATACGCTAGACGAGCTTGATTAGTTAGAATATTCTCTTTAACCTGTATGACCCACTCGTTCGCTAAGTCTGGGCTTGCCAGGTAATACAATTTGGGGTCACTTATACCAGACAAGCCAATATTAAGCCCTGTTTCTTTAAGCCTTGACATTGCCTCTACGGTTTCCCTTACCATACCCTCTTCTTTATCTCTAGTAACTCTATTATCCCAGTGAATAGAAATACAAGAAAGCGAGCTTCCGAACGAATCTTTTAATCTCTCTGTTGTTTCATAAATATTTTTTTTACCTAGATCTACCTCAGGACCACCTAAATTATTTTTAGAACCAAGTTTGACCATTAATGAGTATTTTGTATCCGGGTTCAAGCGTGTCCATTCTTCTAACCACCGAATAGCGAGACCGAAGTCCTTTTGGCACTTATTAATAGGGTAATTGGTTGCGGTATCAACGATAGTCCCACCATTATCGAAATGCCCTTCCAAGAGTTTGAATGCTTCGGTGCGCGTTATACCCCAACCCCATAATGCAGTCCCTAATATGATATCTTTATTTGATGATGCAGGTTTAATCATTTAATTTTCTACAAAAGTGTTGCTTTTATTCAGCAGCTTTTTTAAGGCAATAATTTGCCTAACATACTCAATTGACAACTTCACTATCTTTACTTTAGAGTTCGGATCGTCGGTCCAAGTTACAGGTAAATCGTAAACTCGATACTTTAAAAATTCACTTACAATCAGTATCTCCGTCGCAAAAAACCACCCATTACTTTTTGCTCCTTTGAGCACTAGGCTTTCAAGTAAACTTCTATTTAAAAACTTAAATCCACACATGCCATCACTAAATGATGTTCGAAATACCAACTTTACAAGTGTATTAAATGATACACTTGTGAAGTTTCTCAATCGAGATCTACCAATTACTTTAGCTCCATTCTTTAATCTAGAACCAGTGACGATATCAGCATCAATAGATAGTAACTTGGCTAGTGCTGGTCGAATATGTTTCAGATCAGTTGCAAGATCCAGGTCCATATAACCAACGATATCTGCATTTGACTTAGTCCAAGATGATTTCAGCGCAAGACCCACACCTTTCTCTTCCAGGCGCATATATTCAACGCGTAATAGCTTATCCGCGAGTAATTCAGCCTTTACTCTTGTTTCGTCAGTGGATCCATTATCCGCAATTATAATTTTAATTTCACCGAGGTCTTGAAGATTTTCTTCAATATAAGTATTCAACTCATTGATCTTTTCATCGATAGAAGCTTCTTCATTTAAAACCGGTATAGTTATTTCAATTTTCCTTGCCATCTCTAGCTGCAAACCTTTAATTATGAGAAAGACTCTGTATCAAGTTTTTCTAAAACATCGAAAATATTGTCTATCTTACCGCCCAGAATCGAGTAGCAACCAGGAAGATCTGAGTGCTTTTCGAATAAAATAGGGCGACCATCATCCCCTTCATTTTTTACTAAGACAGTTTTTACCTCAAACAGCGAATCAACATACTTAGCATCATATATAGATGGTAAATAACGTCCGACATCCCTAATCATACGGTCGACACGAGTCGCACAATCATATTTATCTAGCTGTGTATATGGATCAACTCCGTGTATATCTTCCCAGCTCAAGTGGGGAGTATAGCGAACGTGCGATAGTGTATGCAGTCCACGCGCAGGAAAAGGCATCATCGAGAAAAAAGGGCCATCCATAACTGTGATTCCAACTTCTTCAAGTTCTGGAGGTACTTTTAGCAATGCCATCTCAGTAATTTCTTGCTTGAGATCAGTCTGGGTTCCGGAAAAATCTCCTGAAAACTGATTCAGACCACTATAGGTACAGTTAAAAACGTAATCACAGGAAATTGATGAAATACTACCTGATTTCGACTGAGTGGTTACAGTCATCCCTTTATTGGAAGACGAGCGAGAAATCGAAAGTGCATGGGTGGAATATTGGATTTCAACACCAATCTCTTTAAGTTCTGCGAGAGCCCATCCAGCAAGCTTTTTTGCGTCAAAGGCATATTCCTCTACGAGAAATACATCTTCAATTAATCCAGGTTCGAATAGCTTTTTATGACTTGCATTAGCTGGCTTAATATCCGCTCCAATTTCATTACAGAATCGTTCAAACTGTTTGGCTGTTACTTTAGAGTTGTTTCTAGCAATGGCGTATAACTTTACAAAATCGCTCTTAATAGCTTGCCGCCATTCGCGTACGAAGCGTGGAAAATTTACTCTACTGCGAAAAGCAGTAGTAAAGCTTCTGGGGTAATGGTAGCCATTATGTACTCGTGCCTGATTATTATATGAAGCACGTATTAATAGTTCAGATTCCCTTTCAACTATAATCACACGACTCAAACCTCGCGTCTTAGCAAGATAAGCAGCGATAGCAGAACCATAAAATCCCCCACCGACTACAACTGCGTCTGCTGTATTGGAGTGTATTTTCATAAAATAATCCGTTCTGAATCGTGAGTGTCTCCGATTGCGGGCGACTGAACATCCTCGATATTTAACTTCTCTCGGCGAGTCATGCGTGCGCTTGTGAACTCTTAACCAACATGGTAAAGAGGTCCCTCATTACTTACACTAGCCATATGTAAGATATACTCCCCAAGAACCAATAGCACGAGAGATATTAAGAAAAACATTCCTGATTGTTGCAATGACATACTAACCCAGCCTGGAGCCACATCCGTTTTGAAGACCCAAATCCCCAAAACATAGAAGGAATAAAACAAGTTAGCCGCGGCTCCAAATAACGACAGAAATGTTACAAGTCGCATAGGTGCCTGGGTTGTAGAAACGAGAAGGCGCATGCCTCGGTCAACGCTATCCCCTAGTTTTTTGGTGTTAATTGCTAGCGGTTTTGCACTATATTCTAAGTTAACACGTGCGAAGCCTCCCGTTGCAGGAAGGTGTCGATAAGTAATGGAAGGTTGGGGATGCTGTAGAATGAAGTTGACAACACGCTTACTCAGCAGCCTATAAGGTGGTGCTTCTTTGGCTAAATGAATACCATTAAAAAACTTGTAAAGGAAATTGAAGGTTGCATAGGCCGCGCGATAAGGGAAACTATGTCTAGGCTTTTGCTTATTGCTTGCCAAAACAACGTCTGCACCTAGAACTGCTTTATCAAGCATTTCCGGTAAAAAATCTATATCGTCAATAAGAGGGTCTATAACTGCAACAAAATCGCCAAGAGCATTTTCCAACCCTACCCATGACGCTGTGTCATGATTAAGTTCTTTGGTTAAAGCATAGACTTGTAAATTGGGGTAACCCGTTTGCGCACTAAAGTTTTTAAGTGCAGCCACGCTATCGTCATCAGATGCGTTATCTACAATAATCAATTCGTAATCGGCAACAAGTGATGATAACTTCTTAGTCGCTGTTTGAATAAAGCTTTCCAGTTGCTCACTTTGATTGCGAACAACATAGACAACAGATAAGAATACCGGAAAATATTCCATTATTTGCTCCTATTAAGCACATACATGGAAATATGCGCTAATTCTATTTAAAATTCTAGTTATTGAAGCTGAAGGGACATTTCATTCCGCTTTCTAAGTCGATAGTTTATAGTTTGCTCTAAACCCCTCAGCCACCATATATGATCTATTCAACTTGACGAAGCATTTGACAATTTTTCATTATTTCTTTTGGATCAATAGGTTTGTAGAGTTCTTGCAATGGACGGGTTTGATAGCCTCCAGCTCCATCAGCTACTTTCCATGAACCAACCTTTTTATAATCTTCAGCAAATTCAGAGCCAAAGCTTTGCATTACATTTGCAGAGATACTGCGAGGACCCTGTGGCTCATGTAAGATCCATGCTTTTGAAATTTTCTCACATGTTGTGATTGAAAATGCCGCTTCGGTGAAGTTTACACTTCCAGAGTAGCCGCCAATAAGCCAAGCCTGACCAATACTTTCACCACCTACCGCGAAGACAATACCCGGGGACTGGCCAGTGAGGTCAATGATAGGCATATTGGATTCAAACCCTGCTTTATCGAATACCGACATGACACTAGACATATAGTTTGCATAGCCATTTGACAATACAAACTCCGATTTTAGAGGGCCTAATTCTAAACTAGATGAATTCAGCCTTAAAGGTTGAGGTTGACGATAAGGACTCTCTATCCCCGAGTGAAGGAGAGCCGCAGTGACCGACTGAACACAAAGAGAAATTGCAATAAGAACTACCCATAAGTTGCGCTCACGAATAATTGGAATCAGTATGACCAGCCCCGCGAGTACCCAAAATATCGCAGCCCAACTTCCCAGCTCCCAGTAATTCCCATTTGTACCAAATGCATATATATGTGGAGAAATTAAGAAAAAAGCAGCAATAGCCCACTGCTGCCTAGAAATCATTTTAAGTCGACTTCCTCCAGTCACGGCAACAAAAACTAACATAGCCCCAGTAACCGCAAGCATCAATAAACCTTGAGAACCACCAAACTCAGCAGATTGATGAATAAACCCAAGGGTTAACAGTCCTGTAATCACAAAAAACAACAGGGATATAAATGAGCCAAATAAAAGTTTTCCACCCCATAAACTATAGAGTGTAAAAAACAATATCAAAGAGAGCGTTACTATAATAGCCTGTAATTTTACATTTAAGTTAAAACTGTCAATGCGCAGCATTTCAAAAGTACTATATCCACCTTCCTGAAGAAGAGAAAATTCCGTTGCTAACTGAAGTCGCTCTATGAAGCCAGAAATCGAGCCATCAAAAAGTAGCGCGCTCATAATGAGTAGACTTATTGCACATATTAACGAAAACAAAAGGAACTTAATCGAAAATCTACGAGCAGCAACGAGATAGATCAAAACACCAAACGCCAAAGCTAAAGCAGTAGTTGGTTTGGCCATAAAAGCTAGCCAACCACCAACACTAACTAAAAACCATCCAAATACACTCGAGCATCGCATAGTATTATTAGCCAAGACCAAACCAATAGAAACTACAAGTAATGCTTTGAGGTTTAGACTGTTATAGTTTGGAGTGCTCAACCAAGCATCAAATAAAATCAAAGCACTACATGCTAGACCAGCTGAAATCGTCAAGCTATATATTCTATTTTCTTTTAATCGTGGTTCTAAAGATGTAAGTAAAATGGCGCATAGTATCCAGGCTAGAGCGAAAATGGATATTATGTTGAAACGCCTAAGGGCAGCTACATCACCGCCCAACCAATTGTAGACAGGGTGATAAATGAATCCAAATTGCGATGCTGGCCATGAATATCTGTTTGGGGCATCTATCCACAACAAGTAGAAACTTTCATCGGTAAAATCGATACCATATGCTCCAAATCTAACAAGCCAACACACAAGAAGTACGCTACCTATAGCACATAAGGCGACCAAGATATGCTGCGTAATTAACTTTACAGCAATGTAATCTTTTTTTTCGTTTATCATTTTACGCTATTGTCTCATAAAGATATCGCCAAAAGGGGCTTCAGAAAACATACCGCTAGTGCTGTTAAGCATATTGCGATTTGTATATAAATCATGTTTATAATAAAGCCTAATCACGAGAAAATGCTATATCATGGGTTTTGTGATGCTCGAAGTGGTGTGCATCGTGGGCTTCGTTAAGCACTTAGACAAATTTACCTCTATTAGTCACAATCTAAACGTTTGGATAAGCCAGTCACATTTGCCTAATTAATTACCCTAATATCACATCATTGAACAATAGCTCTACCTGTCCAATCACTTCATTAGTGACTAAGCTCTAAACTACGATATTCATAACGACTTCTAAACTGGCAATAAAAGTAATATTAATCTGCGCCAAGTTGTAGCAAAATCCATACTCTATTCTGAACCTTGTTCCTTCAAGCTCAATTTTTCATTAAGCCTCAACCATACTAAATCACCTATCCCATCAGTTGGATTAAAGTCTGCTGGAGCTTCACACAATAGCTCTCTGATTTTATCGTGTTCAAAATTGTGGCAAGCATTATCTAAACGTTCAATGAGCTCTAAGTACTCCTCTAACGGTAAGAAGCGTTCGTTTGCAGTCATAATTCTTGGATGGGCTGTTTCACCGACACTATCACCAATCAATAGCTCTTCGAACAGTTTCTCTCCTGGGCGTAGCCCAGAAAACTCGATAGCAATATCACCGTAAGGGTTTTCATCATTTCTAACTTCAAGACCTGATAGCTGTATTAAGTTCTCAGCCAAATCTGTGATTTTTACAGGATCCCCCATGTCAAGAACAAAAACATCCCCTCCTTTACCCATTGCTCCAGCCTGAATAACAAGTTGTGCAGCTTCAGGAATAGTCATAAAGTAACGAATAATATCTGGATGAGTCACAGTAACTGGCCCACCGCCAGCAATTTGCTTCTTGAACAGTGGAATAACAGAACCAGAAGAACCTAGCACATTACCAAAGCGAACCATACAAAAACGTGTGCCTTTCGTTTTTGCATTTTCTCGCTCAGCTAAAGCTTGTAGGCCTAACTCAGCAACGCGTTTGGTCGTGCCCATCACGTTTGTAGGGCGAACCGCTTTATCTGTTGAAATCAAAACAAATGATTCAACGCCGGCTTCTATAGCTGCTTTGGCAGTATAATAAGTACCAAACACGTTGTTTCGTACACCTTCTACGACATTATATTCAACTAAAGGAACATGTTTATACGCCGCTGCGTGATAAACCGTGTCGACACTAAAACTCTTCATAGTTGTCGCCAATCGGTTGATTCGCTGAACAGATCCTAATAGAGGAATCACTTCAATCTCTAAGAGTTCTTCTTTAGCTATATTGGAAAGCTCCCTATCTATTTGGTACAAGCCAAATTCGGACAACTCAAAAAGCACAAGTGCCTTTGGCTTCTGACGAACTATTTGCCGGCAAAGCTCTGAACCTATAGATCCACCAGCACCAGTGACCATCACGACTTTGTCTCGGATGTTGGCTTCCATTAGCGCTGGTTGAGGAATAACGGGATCGCGACCAAGTAGGTCATCAATGTCGACCTCTTTAATGTCGTCGATTTTGGCATTACCGCTGACGATGTCACTGAGCTCAGGGACCGTTCTGACTTCGACAGGTAAAGGAGCCAACGCTTCAAGGATTTGTTTGCGGCGTTGATGAGAAGCCGCCGGCACAGCAAGAAGAACCCGGGAGATGTGTTTGCGTTGTATCAGTTCGACCACACTCGTCATTGAATATACGCGCAGCCCCATCAAAGAAGAGCCAACCAAGGTGAGGTCTTCATCGATAAACGCCACCGCTTGATATTGACTTGAAGAACGCAACGCCTGGGCAAGTTGCCGACCCGCGCTGCCGGCTCCATAGATAAGCACACTGTCAATGCGCTTAAACTGCGCCTGCGCAACTAGACCACGAAAAACAAGGCGCGTACCTGCGACACTCAATGCCAGCAATAACGCATAAATGATCGGCACCGAGCGTGGAATGACGATATGAAAATAGTACGCGCTGAGCGCGGTAAAAACCGCAGAGCTTGCCGCCCCCAGGGCAACAATGATCAGCACTTGAAAACCGAGGTAGCGCAAAACAGCGCGATACAACCCTAACTTAATGAATACGGCCACAGTAGCGATCGCAACCAACCCGACTACGACAAATTCCTGCAACGTATCCAGACTCCCCCACTCATCCAAGCGCAGCCAAAAGGCCGCATGAAGACAAAAAACGATCATCACAACATCAACAGCCACACTGATAATGCGTTTTTTAAGGCGAGTTAGATTAAAAAGATACTCAATGATATTCATAAACAACCAAGATAGTGAATAGGCCTCTGGAACGCGTGAATGTCAAGCGCGTACTTCGATGCGCGCAGCATATCGCACCAGAGCGTAAAATCCTAGTCGCGCTGCGTTGTTGTGCGAGTTGGGTTGTCACGACCTAACAGATAGGGCAACTATTCTAGCCAATGGTTGGGGCTATTCGTCTCCATTTTTTGGCCATGTCCTAAACCCCAATCTACACGCCAAAGAACGTTTGCTTTTTTAGCTGAGACACCGTGATTTGAGCTATCGATATGACCATGGTGAACAGCACCGGGCTCCATACCTAATCCATTGCACCATAGCCACTTAATGGACTTGAGATGAGTGCACCGAGCGTTATAAGCAAAGAGTGGCGGCGTGTTTATCCAAGCAGTGTGACCGCTGCGCGTCTCAAACGGCAACCACTTGCTTGAAAAACAGCGAGTCGGTATGGCGACAAGAAAGTAACTCTTCACCCGCGAGGCCTTAACAGCGAGGTAATGTGACGAGGCGAACTTGAACCCATATTCGACTTGAGTGATCTTTCTGAGGTGGAAATCTGGTGGTATGAAAAAGAAAACACTACCTCCACCACCAGATTTCGATTCGCCTGAAGAGGCGAAAGATATAACCATTTAGTATGGAATAAGCTGGCTGAACTTGAAGACTGGCTAAACAAAAATAGCCGTAACTCTTCGTTCCGTCATCCCTACAGCCTCTGCATAACAAAACCAAGAACACTTCGCGGAATCGGAAAAAATCAGGAAAAAATCAGGAAAAAAGCAAGGAGATCAATCAGGTCATAAAGGCCATCGCCGACTGCTTCACCCCATTGAAGGCAGCACCTCGGTTGAGTAATACTTACCAAATAAAAGATGCCATTGCGGTGGTTGTTTTATTCCAAATAGAAAACCTAATAAACGACACCAAGTCTTTGATTTGCCCGATACATCTTACACACTTGTAGAGCATCAGGTCTTCAAAGGTGAGTGCTCATAGTGTGGTGAAATACATCAAGCAGAGCTTCAGAAGATCTCAGCCTATAAATGGATACATGAAGTCGTCGAACATCATATGCTCAAAGTGAATTATCAGCATTCCTAGCGTAAACCGCCGTCAATAGCTCGGGGGAGGGGGGGGAATAGTTACATTTAAGAACATCAATCTCGACTACTTAAACTTCTTGGGACGCTATATGAGTCAGTTTATCCCCAAATTGACTGCGGAATCTCGGGCTCACTTCTAAAATAACTGTATTTTATTTACATCCTTATACCACAGCCTATGGCAGTGGTGATTGTTCCTCAGGGCTATAGCCCGTAATAGTCCCCATGGTAGAAGTTTCATTCTCATTCACCACAAGTCAGAGGAAGCAACTAACATGAGCGATTACAAAAGTTCATCATATGTCTATTTGCGATGTAAATACCATATAGTCTGGACACCTAAATTTAGGTTCAATATCTTAAAAGGTGCCGTAGGAAAAGAGCTGAATCAAACAATCTATATTCTTAGCAATATTAAGGACTATGAAATACTCGAACTCAATGTTCAGGTAAATCATGTTCATTTAGCAGTGATAGAGCCTCCGAAGCCGTCAATTTCAACGTTGATGGGGCACCTGAAGAGACGCTTTTAAGAGGGGAGATGATTGGTTACTTCACCGCATCCCCCGAACCACTCCCCGTTGCGGTCATCAAGATGTATTTGAAATAATCCTTTAAGGTTAACGAGTCAATCATCTGTTTGTCGGTTTTAGCAAGCAGCTGCGGCGTGGACATGTCGATGTTTTGCACCTGAGCCAAACCAGTGATACCCGGGAGCACGTCATACACCCCTCTAGAATCGCGCTCTTGCATCAGCTCACCTTGGCTAAAAAGGTTCGGTCTTGGTCCTACGAGGCTCATCTCGCCTTTCAACACATTAATTAACTGTGGCAGCTCGTCTATTTTAGTTTTGCGCAGAAATCCACCCAGCTTAGTAATGGAAGCATTGCTTGCCAAGTGACTCGCAACCGATTTCGTCTCAACTGACATGGTGCGAAATTTAATTAACTTAAATGGTTTTTTATTACGGCCAACACGCTCTTGAACAAAGATAGGAGAGCCAGTGTCAAACAGGCCAATAATGCTCACAATCAACAAAATCGGCCATAAAAAAAGCAAACCGAAAAAGGCGGCTAAAAAGTCTAGCAAACGTATCATAATCTATTCTCAGTAAGTGAAGCCATTGCTTGCTTCATTGTTAAAGGAGGAGTCCATCCCAATACCTTCTTGATGTTAGAAGAGTCAACCTCTAAGTTGCCGTAGAGTTGCTCAATCATGGTCGACTGTCCTATGAGTCTACCCGCAAAGCGCATTACACTCACAGGCAACGGGAGTTGAATAACGTTTTTCCCTAACCCATCTGCAATGGCACAAGTAAACTCTTTAATCGAAACAGTTTCACCGTCACTCGCTAAAAACGTTTGTCCTGCGGCATCTGGATGGATTGCACAGGTAATTAGCAAATCCGCTAAGTTTTGAACAGCGATGAAATCTCTACAATTGTCCGCCATACCAAACGGCAATAATGGTGACTTGGCAACTAGTTTAGTTAACATACCAAAATTCCCAGGAGCATTCGGACCATAAACCAAAGTAGGCCGAACTATAACAACTTCGAGGCCTATTGCCTTAGCTAGTTTTTTAAGTCCAAGCTCTGCATTGTATTTCGAGTTAGCGTGTGGAGTATGAGGAAAAGCTATTGAGCTCTCTGTATAAGGTAATTTCCGACTAGATACACCATTGACAGTAATTGAACTAACAAATACAAAGCGCTTTACGCCACCTTTTGCTGCAGCTTTGGCTAAATCCAACGTAAGTTTAGTGTTAACAGCATTATGCTCTTGGGCCGAAAACTCTTTAGAGTGTGCTAGGCCAGCAAGGTGAATAATACTATCGATCCCATTGAAATTGGATAGATCACCTTGGGGGTTGACTAACTCACTCAATAAGAAAGCTCTATTGTTTAACCTACATTTAACTGGGTCGCGCACAGCTACTGCACACTTAAAGTCTAAATATTGATTTACACAGCTACCAATAAAACCATTTGCACCGGTTAATAGCACTCTTTCTGGGAATAAACATGTCATATTAACAGCCTAACAATTCATAAATCCATTGAAATCATCATAGATACTACGACTCAGCCTCATATTCCACACCTAGTACAATTGACAACCAACTAGCTAAAGAATATTGATAGTGTATTTCCTTTTTAGGTTTAGCATAAGGTAAGTCGATAAAAGATTGAGGTATGGTAGGAGCAACTCTGTCTATTACTAATATATTATTTTTGTTGAAGAAATTATAATCAATAACATCTGCGTTAGTTGTAACTAATTTTCGGCCTACTCCCAGCATTTCAATTGTTCTCATGGTTAGACCAGACTGCTTAGGGTGCTGAATATCAATGATTATCGATGAGTCCAAGACTTTTGATTTTAATGCCTTTTTCGGCATTGAAACAAATGAAACTTCCTTAAACTTCAAAAAGTCAAATTCTTTGGTAAATATTTTTTTTAGAACAAAGAGCAACTTGCTGGGACAATAAAAAAAGCTGTACGTTTTGTATCCCTTAATTTCAAGATCATTCAAAATTTTCTTTGCCAATTTAGCTCGGTCACTATGAATAGTGCCTATAAACGTAGCTGTGTACCTAGCGTTAGCTACCTCTTGACCATGTTGACTTGAAAACAAATCGTTATAAAAGAGAGGAAGGAAACATATACGCTTATCTTCAATACCATCAGATTTGTCAAACGAAAAAACTTTGTCAAAAACAGGAATTAAGTCTGCTGCATTTTTATTCTTAAAAGAGTCCCACATATACAGGATTGTTTTTACGTTCGGGTTATACTCTTTGATTTTTTTTACTGTTTTACACTCAAGTGTTTCAGGAGAGATAACCAAAAGGTAATCGTAACCTTTCTCTCGACTACAATTCGCTACATTTTTATAGTAAGTGTCAATACGACGTTTTATAAAAAATTTAACATCTAGCCTATTCATTATTTTGGCAAATGAAGAGTCGAATGGTCTTTCATCAAAATAATCGACATGGCCACCCAACTCTTCTATTTTTTGGGCAATATCATATTCGTAACCAAAAAAAGATGGAGCAATAAGTAGGATCTTCTTACCTTTTAACATTGACTACCTTTAGTATAATTTTATTACTTATATAACCCTTTGGATTTCATTTCTTCGATAGAATCCTCATATAAGTCAACTTTCACGCTTTGCTTGTTTACCCAGTCAGTGAATAATCTCATTCCAGTTTGAAAATCGACTTTTGGCTCAAAGCCAATTTTGCTCTTAATTTTTCCGAGATCGGCATAATTATGTCGTATATCACCTAATCGATAATTGCCAGTGACTTCAATTTTTGATTCCGATTGGTAAATATTCTTTAAAGTATTTGCGACCGTGAGTACATCAGTGCATACACCGGAACCGACATTAAAAATTTGACCGTTTGCATTATCATCAAAAATAGACAAGCAGATAGACTCAACAACATCGTCAATATATACAAAGTCTCGACTTTCAAGCCCATCTTCAAAAATATTAATATCGTTGCCATTCTTAATTCGAGTTGAGAAGATAGATAATATACCGGTATAAGGATTTGAAAGTGATTGACCAACCCCGTAAACATTTTGAAATCTTAAAGAAACAGTCGCAATCGATAAGCTTTCCCCTGAAAGCATAACCATTTGCTCTTGAACTTGTTTAGTTATTCCATAAATAGAAGAAGGGTGGATCTTACTGTCTTCATCTGTTGGGCACAATAAAACCTTACTACTACAAACTGGACACTTAACTTCAAAATCACCACTTGTCATATCATGATCATTTCGGCTCATTGGATAAACTTCGCCATGTGTTTCACACAAATATTTGCCTTCTCCATAAATTGAACGAGAAGAAGCAATCACTATTTTTTGGATTCCATGGTCTTGGTTAGCTAGTATATCTAGTAATATTGCAGTCCCGTTAATGTTGCATGTTGAGTACTTTTCAATCTCATACATTGATTGACCTGTACCTGTTTCTGCGGCTAAGTGTACAACCGTGTCTACACCATCTAGGGCCTTATTCCAATCATTCCTAGAAGTCACGGAACCATGGATAAACTCAACTTTTTCATCTAACGAACAGTAAAGAGGAGAGGTGTTTGGGTTTTCTCCATGAATTTGAGGAGATAAGCTATCGAGAACCTTGACAGAATGCCCATCCGAAACAAGTTTCGAAGCTAAGTTTGAGCCAATAAACCCAGCACCACCAGTAATTAAAATATTTCTTTTCATCTTAAACCTATAATTTTTTGCTACTCGCTTGAACCCAACATTGTTCATTGGAATCATAATATTTAATTATTCGGGCTGGGGAGCCAGCAATAACGCAATAATCGGGAAAAATACCTTTAACAACAGAGTTAGCACCAACAATACAATGCTTACCAAGTATAGTGCCCGGCATTATAACTGACCCATAACCAATAAAGCAATTGTCACCAATATGAGTACTTTTGACATCTAAGGGCTGCTCCATGATATGAATATCCAAAGCTTCGTATTGATGATCCACATCAGAAACAAATACATTAGAAGAAATGGTTGTATCCTTCCCAATTCTAACATCATTGACGCTTATAATATGGAGGTTCTGTCCAATAGAGACGTTGTTACCAATCTGAATACTACCCCCCAAAGACTCAACCCTTGCGTTTGGGTATATTCTAACTCTATCCCCAAAAGAGAAGTGTTTAACACCGCTTAGATAACATGTAGGGCCTATATAACTAAACCAACCGAAACGATTCATAAACGGCTTATAGAATATGGCTCTCAACATCCAAATTAATTTTAATACTCTACTCAACGTATCCACCTTAAAAGCAAACAGATCCCCGTATACACTCGAGTCGACACCTTGTGAGACAGGCTAAACTTGCTGACTTCACCGCCACTTGAAGCGTTGTGAGCATGTCTTCGATATAACATCAATGGTTCATCTAAAGTGGCGACATTGAATTTCATTTCAGCGACTAGTGAAATCCAATAATCATGAGCGCAGTATTTTTGTTTTTTGGGAAATGGCAATGAACAATCTAAGACTCTTCGATTGAATGCCATACAGGCACCAATATAACGAGGTTTAATAAAATTCTTCAGAAAACCGCTACTTGTCCGATGTATTGAAAAGTGTGAGTTATAGATCGTCTCTAATTTGTCGTTCACCACCTTGCAATCACTTACTACTAAGTCATTTTTAGATAATAGATATGACATTCTTTGAACTTTATTAGGTTCCCAGACATCATCTTGATCACATAGGAAAATAATATCTCCAGTGCATTGACTTAATGCATTTTCAAAGTTTCTTGTATATCCTTTGCCCAAACTATTTAAATATATTTTGACCCTAGGATCATTTAACTCTTTAACAATTTCAAGTGTATTATCTGTAGAATAATCATCTGAAATTATAATTTCGTCTTCAGTGCCCAGTTGAGGGAAGATAGAATTTAATTGTTCCACTAGATATTCTCCACCATTATAGGTCGCTATGCAAACTGAAACTTTCAAATTTAACCTCTCGATATATAATTAACAAATAACGAACTAACAACAAGAATTTTTCTTTCTAAATAACAAATTCTGAAAAAAGTAACTAAGTAAGAAAATAAAAGCTATATAGAAAATAGGAACAAGAAATGAAATAATGTTAATAAACACTGCCATACCTCCATTCAGTGATATGATAGAACCAATCTGAGCATACAAGGCAATGAAAAGTGCGTTTTTAGGTAATTTAAAAATAAAGTTAGATATAGACGCAACAAAAAATCCAACCCAAAGTGGAGAGAATATAACCCCTCCGATTCCCCAAAGAGCCCAAGCTTCTGAAATGAAGTTACCAACGATTAATCCCGCCTCACCATTAAGGACTGAGGAGTAATCATATATTTCAAACAGTACCCTACCATACCGAAAGTATTCAACATCAAAGACCTTGGCTAATACTCCTGATACTGATAAGCCACCAAGAAATTCATGATTGTCGGGAAAGTAATCGAAAGACAAGAAAATAGCAGATGTTTGAGCTATAAACAAACGACCTCCAAGCTTCCCTAGTGCTTGATACAAATCAGAATGACCAATAAGGAATATGAAAAGAAAAAGCATTAGTAAAAATGATAAACCGCCAAAGATCAATAATGTCTTCAATTTTATTCCGTTATTCATAACGACATTAATGAGAAAAAATCCAAGCATATATAAAACAACTGGTGCTTTTTCAAAATTATATGTTAACGCAAAAAAGGAAGTGACAAATGAAATAGTGAATAATATGGTGGGTAATCTACTTTTATCAGTCTTAATTACTACATAAAGTACATATGAGACTAGGATCGGTAGCTTCAAAGCTATCATATCTTTAATAAATGGAGAACCGGAAAAGTAAAGCTTGGCATTAGTTCTTGATACCTGAATCTCGGAAAAACTTGCTCCCTTTAACAATTCAATTATTGGTACAGACTCCATACTAATGTAAACATACAAAAGAGAAGCAATTGATACCAATAAACAAACTAACAATGACAGCAGCAACGATTTGTTACTGAGTTGATATGAATTAATAACTTCTTTAGTTAGATAACGCTCAAACAGATTCGACCTAATTGAATAATTAAATAGAAGATTCGATGCCATCATTCCAACTGGGTATGCAATTAAGAAATAAAGTATAGCATACCAACCAAGATTTCGACTTTCATTACTAACGTCACCTGTTATTGCCCAAAACCTAATCCCAAATATTAAATCAAATTGGGTAACGACTAAAACCACACCGATGAAAGTCATTAAAATTATATCTTTATAGAAAAGATAGGAGTTAATATTTAGCTTGGTCAGACTAAATGACCCCATAGCAAAATAAAACAATATCAGTGATAAGAAAAAGACCAATGTAGTAACAGTTAATATTTCATATAAGTTATTCATAGGTCTAAACACTTACCATTTTTTGATCTTTTTTAAGGAGAAACATAATAATACACATATACGCTGTATAAAATATAAATCCAGATATTGCGTGACCAATAATCATCAAATCCTTCATGTACAACAAAGGAATAACTACACTCACAATTCTAAATAAGGAACCAAGAAATTGGAAAACCATTCCTATTTTTTGTTTGGATAAAACATCCATTGAATAAGACACAGGAGAGGACATCAATTGCATACAAAACCAAGGCGTTAAATATAGTGTATACACACCTGCCATCTTCCACTCGGGACCAAAAATAATAGGAAATATATAAGGAGCACTAACACCAATAGTGACTAATGGTAAAACGCCTAACTTAACCAATTTCTTTATGATGTCAACCGTATAATTATACAGATTGTTTTTCTTTCGTTCTTCATGCGCCTTTGATATGTATATCTGAGATACAGAATTGGACAGAAGCGACAGCGGTGCTTGTATAATTCGAATAGCCAACATCAAATAACCTGCATCAGGAGTTACACCGTAAATTGCAATGATTATAATTGGAACTTGGATAGATGAAACATTAAATAGCGATTGGAATGTTGAATAAAGTGGATAGTTCCTATAGCTAATTGCTGTTTTTTTTAATTGACTAAAATCTAATGAGAAGAGCTTTTTAGATAGAAAACTTAGATATCTTCTATAACTAAAAATACCCCAAACAACATATAATATGTAGCCTATTAGCAAACCACCAAAAAACTTTGTAAAACCCAAAAAACCTTGCGAGGAATTTTGTATCAATGACTGGAGTATTTTTGTTTTTGAAGATAACTTAAAATTTTTATCTCTAACAACTAGAAAGTCGAGTAAGTTAAAAAGACCTAACAAGAAGACAGTAACAATTGCAAGGATAATAAATTCAAGGGTAATCCTTGCTTCATCAATATAATTGTAAATAAAATAGGCTGATATAGCTAAAGTGACAGAGAATCCGGTAAGTGAAACAAAGGCCAATATAGACAAATCGTCCTTTTCACTTTCACTTTTAGACAAGGGAATAGCAATTTCAAATCTCAAGCAAGCGATAGTAGAGCATATACTAACTATAGAAAGAAATAGCGATAACTGAGCAAAACTCTCGGGAGTATAAAGTCTAGTTAGAAAAGGAAGAGCTACTATGCTTACTACTTGTCCAATAGCAGTACCACTAACTAATAGCCCAACATTTCTAAAAAAGTCTTCTTTAAGAATCTTTTTTAACATCTACTTGCTCAAGTATCCATGCATTGGAAGGCTTAATATTTTTCTTGATATACTCTCAGCCACAGGGAAATCTCCTTCACTATAACCGAGATACCTAAATGCCTCTTGTAGGTGTAAGCATTTTTCATAGTAAATCATAGTTGGTATCTTCTGCATCGTGAACTCTTTAATGACTTCTTCTCTACGCTCAACAAGAATAGAATATTGAGCCCAAGAACTTGTATAACCATCAGGAACTAATGGTAAGATGTACTCCGAATTCAAAGTCGAGTTATAATTTTCAGCTGCTATATTGCGGTTAGCCAATTCGGTTGGGAATTCTGCTAATTTTTCAAGTAAGATAGCAGCTTGAATAGTGTCTAAACGACTATTCATACCGATGCGAACATTATCATACTTATTAGAACCTTTACCGTGAACTCTATAAGATTTAATTAACTCCGCATATTCATCATCATCAGTAAAGATGGCTCCGCCATCACCATAACACCCTAAAGGTTTCGCTGGGAAAAAGCTAGTAGTAGCCAAATCACCAAAGCTTCCCGCTCGCTCACCGTTTATTGTACCACCGAAACCTTGTGCAGCATCTTCAATTACTTTGAGGCCATACTTTTTCGCGATAAGAGCAATCTCTGGATAGTTAGCAGGCAAACCAAATAAATCAACCGAAATAATCGCTTTCGGTTTGAGGAGCCCTTCCTTAATTACTTTCTTAATTTTATCTTCAAGATCTCTAGTACAAATATTGTATGTTGCACGGTCTGAATCCACAAACACGGGTGTAGCGCCTTCATATGCTATGGTTTCTGCCGTAGCAAAAAAGGTAAATGTCGGGCAAAATACCGCATCACCTTCGGACACACCTATTGCCATCATTGCTAATGTCAATGCATCTGTTCCGTTGGCACAAGTTATTGCATGCTTGACTCCTACATATTGTGCAAGCTTATCCTCTAACTCATTGACTTCAGGTCCCATGATATATCGCCCATGGTCAAGCACTCTATGGATGCGCTCATCAATTCTGTCTTTAAGGTGGTTATACTGGGCTTGTAAATCAATAAAGTGCATTAAATTCCCCTCTACCATTAGAGCTTATCTACCAAGCATATAAATTATTGTTTTTTAGGCAGTTTTCTTGCTGGATTTCCAAAATAGTTACTATCGTCGGAAACATCTGTTACTACAACAGCACCTAAGCCAATAACAACATTATTACCCACAACCTTTCTTTGGAGAATAGAGGCGTTAGGAGCAATCCTAGTATTACAGCCAATTTTTACATATCCACACAAAGCAACCGAAGCAGTAATAGTACAATTATCTCCTATTACACAATCGTGAGCTATGTGATTGAGGGCATCCATTTT
This sequence comes from Vibrio tubiashii ATCC 19109, assembly GCF_000772105.1. Classification (NCBI taxonomy): domain Bacteria; kingdom Pseudomonadati; phylum Pseudomonadota; class Gammaproteobacteria; order Vibrionales; family Vibrionaceae; genus Vibrio; species Vibrio tubiashii. The sequence continues at coordinate 143,874 of NZ_CP009354.1, read as the reverse complement.
AGTACCCTTCCCAATAATAGTATTATCGAAGTTTCCCCTAGAGACATTGCAACCAGGCCCAATTTCAACATCATTATTTATTAAGACTCCGCCTAAAGAAGGAACCGAGTGATATTCATCATCATAGTAGAAAGAATAACTTTCACTACCTATTATTGCATTGGCCCTGATAGTACAGTTAGAACCAATAATCGTCCCACCTCGGATAATTACACCATCCTCAACAACCGTATTATCCCCGATCACCACATCATCATCAATACAACAATTCTCACCTATTTTAGCCGTGTCAGAAATATTTGATTCTATTTTTTTAAAACTAATTTTACTAATAATTTCAACTAAACATTTCTTACTATTTTTTACTACAATACAATTATAACCATCAATATTCTCTTGAGTTAGTAATACAAATTTATCACTAACTTCAGGCAGATCACCTTTGGTATACTCACAAAGACTATTTTCTAAAGGTGAAGAAATATCTGATATTGAATTGACTTCAAATTCTTTCCCAAAATATTCAAACTCTTCCAGTAATTCACATATTTCGCTTACGCTCAATGAGTGAGAAAATATATTATTCATAATTAAGTCCTAACAGAATTAAGCAGTGCTTCCTGCATCAACAGTAAAAGTCGACCCAGTAATCCCTGATGCACTATCTGATATTAAAAATACGGCCATACTGGATGCGTCTGAAACATTCGCTAGCCTGCCAAGGCAACTGCGTCTCTTAATTTTCTCAAGCTTTGCCCCTCTCAGATCACCTGTCATGTTAGTCTCCATATAGCCAGGAGCAAGTGTGTTTACTGTAATTTGCGCTTTACCAAGTTCTCGAGCGAGAGATTTAGTAAACCCAGATAATGCTGATTTAGTTGCACCGTATACACTCAGACCATTGAAACCTGTTGAACCAATAATCGAACCAACATTCACAATCCTACCATCTTTATTCAATAACATAGATCGCGATACGTACTTTGTCAGTAGAATTGGGGCTTCTATGTTAACCTTGAGCAATACTGTGATATCGGATTCATGCATTGTTGCAAGAACACCGTCGTGACCTAGTGCTGCATTATTAACCAAGCCGTAGATACGCCCATGTTTTTTTGTTACTCGCTTCACTAGTGAAGCTATTTGTTCAGTTTTTTCGAAATCAAACTTGTAAAAATGCACCGTTTCTGGGTATTCAGCTTTAAGACTTTCGTATTCTTTTGTCACCGTTCTGCTAATGCCAATAACATTATACCCTTCAGCAGCCAACTGACTTGATATTTCTAAACCTAAGCCTTTCGCTGAGCCTGTTACAATCACATTTTTCATATTTTCTTCCTAACTTTCTTTCCAGTAGCGTTAGTTGCAATAACTCCAACCTGCTTAAATACTGCTGGTATTTCAAACGCTTCAAGCTTGCCTCGACAAAATGTAATTAGCTCTGTTTTAAGCTCTTTACTAGAAATAACCTGACCTTGCTCAGATACAACAATATCAGCGGAAACCAAAGATCCTAACACTGGATTATTTTTAGCAAACACATTTGCCATTGATACTAAAGGGCTATCTTCAAGTACTGCTTCAACTTTTTCTGGCATTACTTTATTGCCGCCAACATTAATCGAGCCACTTTCACGTCCAAGAAAAAGGATTCTATCATTTTTAACTTCAACCATATCTCCGGTGTTAAAATAATTATCAGCATCCAAACCCAGCTCACCTTTAACAAAGTTAGAGCAGCCATGCTGACTTCGAATCCATAGCAAACCATTTTTAACTTTCAAATCGCATGCCAAAGCACCTTCAACGGTGAGGAAATTGGCAGGAAACCCTTCTTTTTTATCTTTAACAGCGAACCCAACACCAGCTTCTGTTGATGCATAAATATGGATTATATTCGCATCAGGAAAACTATTAGATAAGGCATTTAGAATACCTTGATTACTAATCTCGCCACCTAATGTAATTCGTTTAAGAGGAATACTCTTATGCGAAGAAACCATTAATAGTTTACGCCAGAAAGAAGGAGTAGCCGAAAGGCAGTTTACATGGTTATTCTCATACAGTTTGACTAATAGATCGATAGATTCGATCTTAGATGGAATAACTAATGTTGAGCCAGCAACAAGAGCTTGTAAATAAACCTGAAGGCCGGCAAATCGATTGATATCATATGATAGCCCCCAAATGAACTCCCCGCCACGATCAATATTTTTCTGAGCCGTAGCGGTCAAAGAGTTTAACTTATATGACACCAATTTAGGTGTACCTGTTGTTCCAGACGTCGCTAATATATAGTCAGCCACATTTTCATTTTTCTTTTCAGAATATTGAAAACCTGTCACCGGCTCAACTGATGTAACAGAGAAATTGCCCAATCTAATGACATAGGAAATGCCAGCAGATAGATAAAATTCCATACCATCACTAATATTTTCAGTTGGCTGTAAAAAAACACTATTACAAATGCTATCAATTGCTGGTAAATATACAGCTAACGACTCTCTATCATCAGAAATAATTGCACAATTTTCGCCGACCAATTCAGAAAATTCCTCACAGAACTCCGAACATAATTGTAAGATATCACCAAACGTATAGTTCTTATTTTCAAATTTAAGAAAGCACCTCTCGCTTGGCACTTTTTGTAGGTGGTGTACAATTTTATTATTCTGTTCGATTTTCATAAATTTCTAAAAACTCACCAAACGTAGTAGGGTAGACTGCATTTTCCATTTCTTGGAATGGGTCAAAATCTAACTCTTCTTCAAGTAAAGCAACTAAAATTGCAAAACCTAAAGAATCTAAGCCACTTTCTAACAATACTTGTGCATCATCAATATCTGTATATTGAAGATCAACATTTGTTTGTTCTAATGCTTCATTTAATTTTTCTATTATAATTTTTCTCACGATTAAATATCTCTCAGTCATTAATTTAATAATGGATACAGAAGGAAGGCTCATGGCATTATTCTAAGTTCTCACCTAGAGGCAATCAACCAAACCATATCCGCTGGAATAAAGGTACGTATACATGAATTTGAAACTATTTCCATAATTACTTTATCAAGTTTCTCAATATTGGATGATGTAGGCTCGGATTGCTAACAACCTCTTGGTCACGTATTTTTTCAACAGTTTCAATTGCCGCTCGGTTTTCGTTTAAACCATAGCCATTACCATTTAGTATGTTTTGGTAGCTTTGGGTATGAAGATCAGTAAAACCGCCTGAGAACTCAAGCTCTTCATCACCAATAATAATACTGCGGTAAGTTTTCTTTTCTCCTTGAACAGCATTTTCAGGCAAGTGATTTGCGTCAATTGATAAGAACCACTTAACACGTGCGCGATCGTATTCTAGATACCCAGCAACTGTTTGTTCATCTTTGTAGTGAACTTCATTTTCTTTAATATCTCCAAAAATAAAATGTAACATATCAAAGAAATGCACTCCTACGTTAGTTGCAACGCCACCAGATTTCTCATTAACACCTTTCCATGATTTTAAATACCATTTACCGCGAGATGTCATATAAGTTAGTTCGACATCAAATATTTTATCTATCGGTGCATTTTTAACTTTATCACGAAGAGCAATTATTGATGGATGTAAACGCAATTGCAAAATGCTGTTAACTTTCGCGTTGTATTTATCTTCATATTTTTTTAACACGTCAATATCGGACGAATTCAAAACTAATGGTTTCTCACAAATTACATCTATGCCGTTTTTCAGAGCAAACTTCATTTGTGATACATGAAGATAGTTCGGTGAGCAAATAGATACATAATCTAACTTATTTCCGGCAATAGCCTCATCTTCTACAAATGCCGAGAAATCTTCGAACTCAGTAAAAAACTCAGACTCAGGAAAGTGCATATCCATAATTCCAACAGAATCATTGACATCCATTGCGACAACGAGCTGGTTTCCTGTATCTTTAATCGCATTCAAATGACGAGGGGCGATATAACCAGCAGTGCCAATAAGGGCAAATTTTTTCATACTAAAGTTCCTTATAATCGAATATCTGATTCATCAGCTGCAAGCACATGCTTCACATCGTATAATATATGTGCTTCTTTACCAAAAGATCTTAGTTTTTCCTCACCCATAACTTTAAATTCACTGTGATCTACAGCTAAAACTACAGCATCATATTTGCCTTGCTCTAAACTATCAATCAACTCTATTCCATATTCATCACGTACTTCTTTTGAAGATGCCCAACTGTCATAAACGTCAACAGACACGTTAAAGTCTTTGAGCTCTCTAACAATGTCAATGATTTTTGTATTGCGTACATCTGGACAATCGCCCTTAAAAGTGAAACCCAGAACCAATATTTTGGCTTCGTCAATATGTATGCGCTTACTAGCTAATTTTTTCACAAGTTGTGTCGCGATATACTCACCCATTCCATCATTAATACGACGTCCAGCCAGTATCACTTCAGGCCTATATCCAACCTCTTGTGCTTTATGAGTCAAATAATAAGGATCAACACTGATACAGTGCCCACCTACTAGACCAGGCTTAAAAGGAAGAAAGTTCCATTTTGTGCCAGCAGCCTTAAGTACATCACCCGTATCAATGTGCAACTTATTGAATATTTTAGCGAACTCGTTAATGATCGCTATATTCAAATCTCTCTGGGTATTTTCAATCACTTTAGCGGCTTCTGCGACTTTGATCGACGGTGCTTTATGCGTACCTGCTGAAACTATCGATGAATATAACCCATCTACGAAATCAGCAACTTCAGGTGTTGACCCCGAAGTTATCTTAACAATTGTAGTTAGCCTATTTTCCTTGTCCCCTGGGTTAATACGCTCTGGGCTATAACCTGCATAAAAATCTTGGTTATACTTCAAACCCGATTTCTTTTCTATAATAGGTAAACAAACCTCTTCAGTTGCCCCTGGGTATACCGTGGATTCAAAGATAACAATGTCCCCTTTGCTTATAATGGTCCCTAGAGCTGAAGAAGCTTTTTGAAGTGGTGTCAAATCAGGCACCTTGTCTTCAGTAATCGGGGTCGGAACAGTCACTATATAGATGTTACAGTCAACAAGATCTGACAATTGGCTTGTGTAAGATAAAAGTGTGGCTTCAGCTAATTCTTCCGACGAACATTCTAACGTAGAGTCAAGGCCCGACGAAAGTTCTTCGATGCGTCCCTGGTTAATGTCAAATCCGATTGTTTGATATACTTTACCAAATTCAACAGCTAAAGGAAGGCCAACATAACCTTGACCTATAATTGCAATTTTATTATTTTTAAATTTCATCGAAATACCTTAATTTTCACTCTAAATACTTGGGATAGATTGTGTAACTTACACACAAACTCAAACTTTATAATCTAGCTTTGAAATAACGGCGACAGAAATAATCACCAAATTCTAAAAGCACTGCCATTCAAAAATATTCCACACAAAAAACAGAGCAACATAATACCGACATAAAATCTATTTAAATTATATTCCTTCGTCCTAACTATGGTTCTAAAACAAGTTAAATATACACTTAATTTCGAATACGAAAATAAGATTAGAACGAAGTACTCATAACAGCTTCGCATCAGTGACATTTTGTTTCTATTTCGCCAATCTCTTTTAGTATATTGCATACCATCGTAAAGGATAAACTCATCCTCAGAAGCAATTAAATCAAAGTAACCTTCCCAAGGAATATAGTTAGATTGTATTATTGCGACTTTTTTCATTTAGTATCCATTATAGATCAATAATAGTATGCAATACATGGTCAGTACCTGTAGAATTGGTCAGGGCGCTGCAAGCAGTCTTTAAAAGTCAAAAATCTTAGATTTAATAGGTTTCATTATCCCGGTCCAATCTAAATTTTCTTGAGCAAAATCTCTAATCATACTCTTATTAAAATTAGAAGAGTTATACCATTTAATTATATCTTGAATATCTATCTCACTATCATCATTTGGTACATGGTAGACAAACTGGCAATTTTCTTCAAAATCTCGGTCTTCACATCCTAAAATGAAAGGAATACCTCTGGCAGCATACTCCCTTGTCTTTAACGAACTGGACACGAATAAGTTTGCTCTATACATAGCTAATGAGTCGACTCCAATATGACATAAGTCAAATAGACTATCTAATTCTCGCCCTAACTTATTACCATGGAAAAATACTGATTTCTCTACTCCCAACTCTTTAGCTGATTTTTTTAATGTCGCCAATGCCGGCCCTTCGCCAACGATATGTAATTCAACGTTTTCAGAACAGCTAGCCATTGCAACAAAGAAACGCTCATATCCATGCCATTCAGCTAAGTTAGCTACAGCGATAAAACGTATTGTTTTATTATCAATAGTATCCTGCTTAACTTTCACAGAACTTACGTCTATTCCATTGTAAAACCTAATGCTAGGAATATTGAACACATCAAGGTCTTCAATACCAATATATGTAACTAGATCTACACAAGCCTTTAGCATTCCAAGGTGACAATACTCCCATGTATAAAGAATCTTATTTGCAAAATTCAGCTCATTTCGGTAAGGGTAAGTAGGTACTTCTAATACGACTTTAGTACCTCGCCCTTTTATTACCTTCAATGCATTTATGAATGAGCCATTTATAAAGCTTTTCCTAATATATACAACGTCGTAATGATTGTTTGGGTCGGTCAGATAATTGCGTAAAACTTTGGGATAAACGAAACGATTCTTCAGCCTAACTAAATGTGATTGTTTCTCTTTCCCCAATGAATCATCATTGACCTTAAATTGTTCGCCATCTAGGTAAGTTAGGTCAACTTTGCAACCCAACTTTCTCAAAGCTTTAGTTTGAGCCGTAACTTTCTTGTATATACCTGGTTCATTATTTTTATCAACCACTGTTAAGTATAATATCTTATTCATAAACGCCACTTAAACTTTAGATTTTATACATTTTTGGTATCTTATTTACAACATCAATAGCTTCTTTAAAATCTATTCCCAAGGTATCTAGATACCAACGAATATTCGGATATCTAGGTCGATTTTCTTTTTCAACCAAAGCAAGAGCTTCTTCCCTAGTAATATCACCTTCTCGAATTTGATTGCTTCGGAACGTATCATGCTCAGTAAAGCCAGCAACGGTATAGTAGACATAATTGTAAAAAGCCGCAGTGCCGTCACCAATACGCCAAGTAGTATCAGTGTCAATAGCCTTTTCCCAGTCATATTCATTTAAAAGCGTATTGTCAATAATATTCTCATCCCAGTGCCAGTAATCATATACTTGATAATAATCTTGCTTCTCTACACAACTACGATGATATTCTCCAGATAAGGTATCCCACAAAGAGGAGTTAAAATAACTAGGGCTGTCCATCATTGCGCCAAAACGCTTGCGCTGGTAATGAATCTGTTTCATTAAGCCATTTGAATATACTTGTTGTTGCGCGAAATCAGGTGCAATGCCTAAAAAACCAGTTTTAAAATGAGTGACCTCTAAAGGGTTTGCACCCCACATATTTAAATTGATACCTGTTTGTTTCTTAATTCTCTCTAGATATCTAAAGAAGTGCTTATCACCAGCAGTGAGTATACTCATCATTCCTAAGTGTGGTGACTTTAACCATGCTTTTAAGTTCATGGAAATATTTTTTCTCTTTTTAGTAATATCAGCCGCCACAATTATATTTTCAACACCCAATTTAGAACACATTCTGCTTATATTTCTTCGCCCTAAATCGGTAACCATCCCCCAATCATATGTATAAGTTACGGGTTTCATTTTTAGCTCATTGACTATCAAATGGAGGCTATAACAGCTATCACGTCCACCTGAAAATGGAACCAAGCAATCAAGTTGATTACCAGGCCTTCTATAAGGCTTTACTAATTCAAAAAGGTTTTCCTTAGGTTTTGGAACATTACGCAACTTATAGTTATTACAATAATTACATACCCCATCACTATCAAATTCAATATACGGCATTGTTTCTGGCAATATACATTTAGTACATCTTTTTAGGTCATGCTTATGATATTCTAACAATGCTTCTTCTGGCCTAAACTTCAGCTCTGGAACTAAATCTACTTTTCGACCTTTAAAGTCTTTTATTTTAATGTTCTGTTTAGTTTCTGGTATATCTAAAACAACACAGTCACTAATTATTTGTTCAATATCATTGCACCCAAGCAAATTAAGTGCATATGATTCTGACGCAAAATATTTTGCCCCACTCTTTTCTCCAATATAAAGGCTTCCATTATTGGAAAAAAGAACGACCTTACCAACTTCCGGGATAAACAATGCGCAGGAGATGACACCTTGACAAAGTGTTAGTACTTTCGCTGATAAATCATCAATTGATGTACCATTTTTTAGTTCATCTTCAACGATTCCTAGTATAACTTCTGAATCAATTTTACGCTCACGCTTACTAGACAGTTCACTCCAAATAGAATCATCATTAACAATAATACCATTATGAATGGCCATTATGTTTTTCTTGACTACAGGTTGATTATCTTCTAAACCATTTGTAATTAAACGACTATGTCCAAAAATAACATTTGTTTCATCCAAGGCAGCCTTTCTTTTTAACTTATCAATATTATAATCAGCTCTATATACATTATACTGATTGTCAGAAAAGGTTATCAATCCACTGGAATCTTGTCCTCTTTGCTTTGAATGCTTGACAAGTATGTTTAGATCTTTTATATTTATTTTTGAATTAGAAACAATTCCAAAAATACCACACATTAGCTTATACCTTAGAAATAATTTGTAAGATTCGGTCTATATTAATAATTATCATATTCTGTCGATAATATGCATTAGATCATTCGCATTTCTATCTTTTCCAGATAACATCGGCGCTTCTTCCATAAGAGGCCATTGAATATTTATTTTGGGGTCTTCCCAAGAAATAGATAATTCTGCTTGCGGATTATAATAATCAGTACATTTGTAAACGAATTCAGCCTCATCGCTCGTCACATAAAAACCATGAGCAAAACCTTCCGGCACCCAAAGTTGGCGCTTGTTCTCCGCAGACAAGTACTCCCCAATCCATTGGCCAAAAGTCGGAGAATCCTTCCTTATATCCACAGCCACATCAAAAACCTCACCTGACACTACACGAACGAGCTTGCCCTGTGTATTCTCGGTTTGGTAATGCAAACCACGCAAAATCCCTTTCTTAGACTTGGAATGGTTATCTTGAACGAATTGCGTCGACTTTCCCGTCACAAGTTCTTCAAATTGCTTTTGATTCCAGGTTTCCATAAAGAAACCACGCTCATCACCAAACACTGTTGGTTCGATAATTTTTACATCTGGAATTTTTGTATCAATAACTTTCATAGCTTTATTCCGCATACGCTTTAATATTCTTAAGTGCCTTTACCCAATCGCTAGCTTGTATGGCAAACGCCTCGTTGATTTTTCGAGTACTTAGCTTTGAGTTACTAGGACGCTTGGCCGGTGTTGGATATTGTTCTGTTGTAATGCTTGATAGAATTGGCTTATTTTCTAAGACGCAATGCCCAACTGCGGTATCAAAAATTGTATCCGCAAATTCATACCAGCTCACATGTGGCAAACCCGAATAATGGTATACTCCATAATCTACCGATTTATTATTCGATATGGTTTTGGCTATTTCAACTAGTGCTTCAGCAATGTCGCCAGCGTAGGTGGGGCCTCCAAACTGATCTCCAACAATATCTAGTTCATTATGAGTGGCGGCAAGACGAAGCATAGTTTTTACAAAATTGTTGCCATGCTCAGCAAATACCCATGCGGTGCGTAAGATAATATGCTTATCACAACCCTCAGCTACTGCAATCTCTCCTGCTAACTTGCTAGCGCCGTAAACCCCCTGAGGATTGGTTGCATTACTCTCGACATACTCTCCGACTTTGTTTCCTTCGAACACATAGTCTGTCGAGATATGTAAAATAGCTGCACCAATACCTTGAGCCGCCTCAGCTAGAAATTTAGGGCCATCACGGTTGATTGCGTATGAAAGTTCAACCTCTTGCTCGGCTCTATCAACGGCTGTATGCGCTGCTGCGTTGATGATGATGGTAGGGTTAAAAGCTTTTACCGCGTCATTTACTGCTTCTTGATTGGTGATATCCAGCTCTTCTCTATCGACAGCCAACAAGACCACGCTTTCAGTGTTGGAAAGAATTTTTGTCAGGCAATAGCCTACCTGCCCGTTACAACCTGTGACTAATATTCGCATTATCCTTTCGCCTTATTTTTGCTTTCATTCATTAGGTTCGCAAGATATTGCCCATATTCGTTTTTCATCATCGGCTCTGCAAGTGTTGATACTTGTTTATCGCTCAACCAATCATTACGCCACGCAATTTCCTCCAAACAAGCGATTTTTAATCCTTGTACATGCTCGATGGTTTGAACAAATGATGATGCTTCATGAAGGCTTTCGTGCGTGCCAGTATCTAGCCAAGCAAAACCGCGGCCGAGCAGTTCAACATTAAGAGAACCGTCATTGAGGTACATCTCATTAATGGATGTGATTTCAAGCTCGCCTCTATCAGACGGTTTCACTTGCTTGGCAAACTCTACCACTCTATTGTCGTAGAAGTATAAGCCTGTAACCGCATAGTTTGACTTTGGTTGCACCGGCTTTTCCTCAATTGACACCGCTTTCATGCTCTCATCAAACTCTACAACACCAAAACGCTCAGGGTCTTTCACTTGATAGCCAAACACCGTTGCACCACTTTCTCGCGATGCAGTATTTCGAAGGGTCTTACTGAAGGACTGGCCATAGAAGATGTTGTCTCCGAGCACTAAACACACACTTTCATCGCCGATAAAGTCTTCACCAATAATAAACGCTTGCGCTAGCCCATCAGGGCTTGGTTGAATGGCGTATTCTAAGTTGATGCCGAAATCACTGCCATCACCTAGTAAACGCCTAAAGCTTTCATTATCTTCTGGAGTTGTGATGATCAGAATGTCTTTTATACCCGCCAACATTAACGTTGAAATCGGGTAAAACACCATCGGTTTATCGTAGATAGGTAACAGTTGCTTAGATACACCACGTGTAAGTGGATAAAGGCGAGTTCCTGACCCCCCTGCCAGTACAATACCTTTCATTACTTGCTCTCCCCCGACACTACACCCAAACGCTCGCGTTGGTAGCTACCATCTTGAACATTTTGGCACCATTGCTGATTGTCTAAATACCATTGAACCGTCTTCTTCAGGCCAGTTTCGAACGTTTCCACAGGAGTCCAGCCAAGCTCTTTTTGCATTTTGCTTGAGTCAATCGCGTAGCGGCGATCATGTCCTGGCCTATCTTGAACGTAGGTAATTTGTTCAGCGTAAGCGGTCTCTTTCGGGACTAGCGTGTCCAAAATGGAACAAATGGTTTGTACTACTTCTAAGTTTTGCTTTTCGTTGTGACCGCCAATGTTGTATGTTTGACCAACGATACCCTCTGTAATCACTTTGTAAAGCGCATGAGCATGATCTTCTACATACAGCCAATCTCGAATTTGGTCGCCTTTTCCGTAAATAGGTAAATCTTTACCCTCCAGAGCATTCAGGATAACTAGCGGAATCAGTTTTTCCGGGAAATGGTACGGACCGTAGTTATTTGAACAGTTAGTTACCATGGTTGGTAGACCGTAAGTGCGCAGCCATGCTCGAACCAAGTGATCGCTAGAAGCTTTTGACGCAGAGTATGGACTAGATGGGGCATAAGGCGTAGTCTCCAAGAACATTGGAAGTTCATTACCTGCCTCTACCTCATCTGGATGCGGTAGGTCACCGTAAACTTCATCAGTTGAGATATGGTGGAAACGAAATGCTTGCTTAGAACCTTCATCTAAAGTGTTCCAGTAGGCTCGCGTTGCTTCTAGTAATGTGTAGGTACCTACTACGTTTGTTTCAATAAATGCTGCAGGTCCAGTAATGGATCGGTCGACATGAGATTCCGCGGCTAAATGCATGACCGCATCAGGTTGATGCTCGCTGAACACCCGGTCAAGCTCTGAACGATTACAAATATTCACCTGCTCAAAGGCATAACGCTCATCTAGTGCCACACCGACCAGTGACTCCAAATTCCCTGCATATGTCAAGCAATCGACATTCACAACGCTATCGTTAGTGTTCTCGATGATATGGCGAACGACCGCTGAGCCGATAAAACCAGCGCCTCCAGTAACTAATATCTTCATTAAAGAAATCCTAAATACCTAAAACCAGAAATCAAAACAAATCAAAACAAATCAAAAGGTTAAACCAAAGTGCCGAAATGTGGGTTATTTGAAAAAAAATTCGCGCCAATGATACAACAAACGAATACAATGGTCGACCATAGATCAATTACCATCTCGAGCACACAATTCAATATAACTACTTGCACTGTCATGTGACGTGTTATAATAACGCGATTTGAGATTTAAGAGAGCGTGACTTATATGATCATCGTAACTGGCGGCGCTGGCATGATTGGCAGCAACATCGTTAAAGCATTAAATGGAAAAGGCATTAACGACATTTTGGTAGTTGACAACCTTAAGAACGGTAAAAAGTTCCAGAATTTGGTTGATTTAGACATCACTGACTACATGGATCGTGATGATTTCCTTACTCAAATCATGGCTGGCGATGACTTCGGCCCGATTGAAGCAATCTTCCACGAAGGTGCGTGCTCAGCGACTACAGAGTGGGATGGCAAGTATGTCATGCTCAACAACTATGAGTATTCGAAAGAGCTACTGCACTATTGTCTAGAACGTGAGATTCCTTTTCTTTACGCCTCGTCTGCGGCTACATATGGTGAAACAGATACGTTTATCGAAGAAAAAGAGTACGAGGGTGCATTGAATGTATATGGTTACTCAAAACAGCAGTTTGATAATTATGTACGTCGAATTTGGCAAGATGCTGAAGAGCATGAAGAAAAACTGTCTCAAGTAACCGGATTCCGATACTTCAATGTTTATGGTCCCCGCGAGCAGCATAAAGGCTCTATGGCTTCCGTAGCATTCCACCTCAACAACCAGATGAATGCAGGTGAAAATCCAAAACTGTTTGAAGGTAGTGAAACTTTCCAACGTGACTTCGTCTATGTGGGTGACGTAGCAGCTGTTAACCTATGGTTTATGCAAAGCGGTGTTTCAGGTATCTTCAACCTAGGTACAGGTAACGCAGAGTCATTCGAAGAAGTAGCCAAAGCGGTAATTAAATTTCATGGCAAAGGTGAAATTGAAACTATCCCATTCCCTGAACACTTAAAAGGTGCTTACCAAGAATTTACGCAAGCAGATCTTACCAAACTGCGCGCAGCAGGTTGCGAGCATGAGTTTAGATCTGTAGCGGAAGGCGTTGCTGAATACATGCAAACCATCAACTCTTAGCTCACTTAGGGGTGACATAGGCATCAATAAAACGCTATGCTCACCCGCTCATCCATAATCTGCTTAGCGTTTTCAATTTATTAGAGTTAAATAATGAATATTTTAATGGCACTCTCGCAGTTAGAAGTAACGGGTGCAGAAGTTTATGCCACTACGGTGGGCAATGAACTAACTGCCAGAGGGCATAACGTTCATTATGTGTCTGACACGTTAACAAAACCTTTCGAAGGCGAATGTTTCAAGCTACGTTTCAACAAACGCAGCATCCCTCGTCGTTTTTGGCATGTCGCTTATCTAGTCTATTTAATTAAAAAGCAAAAGATTCAGCTTGTCCATGCTCACTCGCGTGCTTCCAGTTGGAGTTGTCATGTAGCATGTAAGATCACTGGCACGCCGATGGTTACGACAGTTCATGGTAGGCAACCAGTTCATGCATCACGAAAGAAATTCCATGCAATGGGAGATAAAGCTCTTCCCGTATGTGAGGCGATTAAAGATCAATTAATTCTCGATTTAGGTGTTTCAGAAAAGCAACTCGAGATAAGTAGAAACGGTATAGAAACAGACGAGTTCACGTGGCTAAAAGCTCCTGAAAATGAAAAGCCGATTGTGACAATTATTGGTCGCTTAACAGGCCCTAAGGGGGACCTTTGCTACCGGCTACTCGATGAGTGTTTAGATACTAACTCTTGCAATGTAAAAGTAGTTTCGGGCTCTCAAGTAGAGGCCCGTTTTGATAAATTTAGACAATGCGTAGATTTTTGTGGCTACTCCAATAACGTAGCCTCTGTTTTATCTACGTCAGATCTTGTGATCGGTGCTGGTCGCGTAGCAATGGAATCTTTGCTGTGTGGAAGACCCACTTTAGCGATAGGTGAAGCAAAAGCGATTGGTTTGGTGGATGGAAGTAATATCAAAGAAGCAATGGCGAGCAACTTTGGCGATATTGGCCCTAAAGATCTCGACATAGACTTCTCATCAATCAAGCAGCAAGTTGAAATTGGTCTACAAAGCAAACATTGTTACAAAGAAATCGTTGAAACGATTAGAGAAAACTATAGCCTAACAAACATCGTCGACCAAGTAGAAAACATCTACCAAACGGTTTACGTTGAAAAAATACGTAAAGAGATGCCAATCATCATGTACCACCGCTTCATTAAAAATGATAGTGAAAAAGGGGTACATGGCACATATTTGCATGTGGATATGCTGGAAAAGCATTTCAAACTAATCAAAAAGATGGGGTTTGAAACAATCACCTTTGAGGATTTAGCAGAAAAGGGCTTAATCAGTCGATTAGAATATGGCAAGCGCTACATTATAATTACAGTTGATGATGGTTATAGAGATAACTATGATCTACTTCTCCCTTTACTACAAAAGTACAACTTCAAAGCTGTTGTCTATGCGGTTACAGGTGAAACTTTTAACCGTTGGGATGTTGAAGTCAAAGATAATCCAGAAAAAGCCGTTTCATTAATGAATGCAAATGAGCTAAAAGCCTTGTCTGAATCTGGACATATTGAGATTGGGGGACATACAATCAGCCACCCTCATTTAAATACTTTATCCCCAGAGAAACAAGAAGCTGAGATCAAGAAGAATAAGGAAGAGCTTGAAAACCTGTTAGGTAAGCCTCTAACTTCTTTTGCATATCCTTACGGCTCGTTAGATTCAGACTCTAAACGTATCACGGAAAAACTTGGCTATCAGTTTGCTGTAGCAACTAATAGTGGCCCTCTAGCTACTCATCAGGATTTATATCAAATTCGTAGAATTGCGATTTTCCCGAGAACTGATGTACTCGGCCTCTGGAGGAAAGTACGTGGCCATTACCTATTTAGAAAGAAAAAGTTGTAATATAGATGTTCAATCACACTAATTTATCGTCTAAGAACGTAATCTGTTGGTGCCTTTTTTTAGTTCCAGCTCTCTTGCTATCAACACCAAACTTTAGCGTTGGTGTGATTGCTTTTTCTGTCATTATTTCAACATTCTATTTATTAAGTAACAAGAATGAAATTAAACTAGATAAATTCGATTACTTGGTGATGTTTAGTTTATCGTTTTATTTTTTTGGGGCTATTCCTATAGCAATTTATGACGGTACAACAGCAAGATACTTTCAAGGAGGGGCGCGGCTTTTACTATGCATCCCTATCTATGTCTCTCTAAGCCACTACTTAAAAATAAAAAAGGTTAACCTGAGAGAACATCTTGAACTTGGTGTAATATTCGGTTCCGCATCAGCATTCATACTGGCAATATATCAGTTTTATTATCTTGAAATGGGAAGAGTTGATGGCTTTCTTTTTAGTATCAATTTTGGATACCTAGCATGTAGCTTGGCTTTTTTAGCTTTCACTCTTACATTCAGTTCAAATAAGAAAGCCTTACTTCTAACAGCTTTTATACTTGGCGTGTTTTCTGTAACACTTACATTAACTCGTGGAGCAATCTTTGCTATCCCCATACTTCTCATTCTAGTCACCGCCCTTAAATTTAAGAGCTTAAGTTTCAAACACATTCTTACTTGTGCAAGTATATTTGTAATAGCTAGCATAGCAACATACCATTACTCGTCAGATTTCAGACAACGTATAGATTTTACAATATCTGAGTTTTCACATATTTCTTCAGGAGATATTAATAATGCTTTATCTTCTGGTGACCGCATACAATTTTGGTTTGCGGCAACTCAAGCCTTTAAAGTGAGCCCATTAATTGGTTTACCGTATAAAGAAAGAGAACACTTAAATCAAAAGCTGCACTCAGAGGGAAAGATGGGAGAGCGAGCCTCCAGAATTAACCGAGGGCATGCACACAGTCAATACTTTGAAATGCTAGCAAGTAACGGCTTACTCGGTATAATTAGCATATTGGCAATTTTTGTTTTCCCTTTTGTTTTGTTGGCCTCACACTATATAAAATCATCCTCTGAATGGGCATTTTCCGGTACTGTTTTTGTTGCTGGGTTTATGATTTTCGGTCTTACCGAAGTACCACTCACTGCCAATCTGATAGGCTCGTTTTATGGCTTTATGTTAGCAGTCTTCTTTGCAATTATAGCATCAGAAAAGCACAACAAGTCGGTTCACTAAGCAATGAAGATTCTAATCATAGGTCCATCTTGGGTTGGCGATATGGTCATGTCGCAAAGCCTTTACACAACGTTAAAGCATAAGTATCCAAACGCAGAGATAGATGTTCTTGCTCCTGCTTGGTGTAAACCTATCTTGGAGCGCATGCCTGAAGTCAACCAAGCTATTGAGATGCCAATGGGGCATGGTGAATTCAACTTAAAGGGCCGCTGGAAATTAGCTCGCATACTGGCTAAAAAAGGGTATAGTCACGCTTATATTTTACCTAACTCCGCCAAATCTGCTTTGATTCCATTCTTCGCAGGTATCAGTTCAAGAACAGGTTGGAAAGGAGAAATGCGCTATGGTCTACTCAATGACTTACGGCCAGATAAGCGTGTGTTCCAGTATATGGTCGAAAGGTACGTTGCTTTAGCGCATTCAAAAAGCGATATGCTTAACGAAGTCGAGCTAGCAAATTGCCCTAGACCAAGTCTGACCATCGACTTCGTCAACCAAAACAACGCAAGATCTCGATTACATATAAAGAACACTCGACCTATTATCGGACTATGCCCTGGAGCCGAATTTGGTCCAGCAAAGCGTTGGCCAGACGCATACTATGCCGAAGTTGCAAAGTTCGCTATAGAGCAAGGCTATCAAATATGGTTGTTTGGCTCAGCCAAAGACAGGGAAGTGTGTGAGCTAATCCGCTCCAAGCTGTCAAGCGAGCAAGGTCAACTTTGTTTTAATTTGGCAGGGGAAACTTCTTTAATTGAAGCGGTCGATCTTTTAGCTGCCTGCCATACTGTCGTCAGTAATGACTCAGGACTGATGCATGTTTCTGCCGCTGTCGGCTGCAACATCGTCGCTATTTACGGCTCAAGTTCACCAAAATACACCCCGCCTCTCACCAATAAGTTAAAAATGGTTCACACTGATGTTGAGTGTCGACCATGCTTTAAGAGAGAATGTCCGTTAGGACATCTAGACTGTCTAAACAAGTTAACACCAAACACTGTTATCAATGCTCTAGAAGAGTTTTTAACCTAGTAGAATAATTAGCAATAATCTGGTTCCAACGTTTAGGGTATTGTCCAGACTGGCAAACAATGGCAAGAGAAGTAAGCACTTTCTCGTTTGGGCGCTTCACTCAAAATCTAGAACTACTAACTCTGTAAGTCTCTCAAAGAGTACCGAAAAAGTTTCGTTTCAAAAGGCAAAGCATGAACACATTTCCAATAATGGTCGCTAACCGTACCATAAAACTAATCGGTAATATTTTTAAGGTTCTGGCCTATCCCTTTCATTTTGTTCTTCCAAAAACACGCTTCTCGATTCCTGAACATTCTCCAGCAAGGGTTCGCACAGCAAATACAAGTAACGTAACAAAGATAATTTGGCAGACTAATTACTCCAATAGATCAACGTTGCCTGTTTACCTGAATTACCTTTTTAACCGCTTGATGTCGCTAGATTACGAATACCGTTATGTGAGTACTGAAGGTCGTGAAGAGTATCTTAGAGAACACGCCCCAAAAGAAGTCTATGAAGCCTATTTAAAACTGACAGATGGTGCCGCTCAAGCAGACTTGTGGCGCGTAACCACCCTCTACCTACAGGGGGGGATCTACATGGATATTGACGCGACTTTGGTCTGGCCACTAAAGCGGATTCTCAAAGGTGTCAGCAAATCGCTTTATATCAAAATTAAAGATGACACTGAGATAACAAATTACTTCCTAGCCACATGCCCAAACAATCCAGAGTATAAAGCGGTAATGGAGGCCATTGTCCATAATGTAGAGAATTACGATCCAACTAAAGGTGTCTATGGTACAACTGGCCCTCAAGTGTTTAATGATGTGCTCAATACACAAGAAGTAAACTCTCGCCGCCGCCGCTATGTTTGTATTCAAGGAACGTTCACCAATGAATACTTCCAATACTTAGACAAGCCTCGTGGTAAATGGACTCACCAAGATCCAAACGACCTTATAAAAAAGTAATCTAAATAGGGATTGTAAAAAGTGCTTATTCGTTGGTTGTATACACTGCTACTTACCTTCTTCGCACCATTCTTACTGTTTGGCTTGTACAAAAAAAAAGAAGGTAAACCCAGTATTGGTTCACGTTGGAAAGAGCACTTTGGTTTTACCCCAAAATTAGAGTCAGATAAACAGCCTATATGGGTTCATGCAGTCTCAGTGGGAGAAACTATCGCAGTTGCCCCACTGATCAAGCAACTAAAGTTCGATCATCCGGATACTGAGATTGTCCTAACAACTACAACTCCCACGGGGGCAGAGCAAGCAGCTAAGCTTGGTAAGCTAGTAAAGCATCGTTATATGCCGTTAGATTTCCCATTCGCTGTTAAAGGTTTTATCAAAGCGATAAAACCTTGCAAGATGGTGATTATGGAAACCGAACTATGGCCCAACACTCTTTACACTGTCGCAAAAAACGACATTCCAATCAGTGTTATTAATGCACGCCTATCTGAACGCTCATATCGACGCTACTCAAAAGTGCAGCCCATTTTTAATCTGCTGAGCAAAAATATTGAACAGCTATTATGTCAGTATAAAGATGATGCGGAGCGGTTTGTTAAGTTAGGGGTCGACTCCAACAAAGTGACTGTAACAGGTTCAATTAAATTCGATATACGTATTGAGCCCAATCACATTGAGCACGGTAACCGTCTTAGAGATCAACTAGGAAAAGATCGCCCAGTTTGGATAGCTGCCAGCACGCATGTAGGTGAAGATGAGCAGGTTCTAGCCGCACATCGAGAGATACTCAAGAACACCCCTAACGCGTTGCTAATTCTTGTTCCACGTCACCCTGAAAGGTTCAGTTCAGTATTTGAACTATGTCAAAAAGAAGATTTTGCAGTTCAACGTCGAACCGACTCCAATGAGAAAGAGCTGCAAAATGCAGAAGTCTATTTGGCCGATACCATGGGAGAAATGTTAGCGTTGATACAAGCCGCTGACATCTGTTTTATGGGCGGTAGTTTAATTGGCGCCAAGGTAGGTGGACATAATGTTCTCGAACCAGCGGCATTAGCCAAACCTGTTCTTTCTGGCCCTAGCTATTATAATTTCACAGAAATAGTACATAAGCTGTTAGCCCATAAAGCGATTATTATCACTAACTCGCCAATGGAAATCAGTAAGATAATATTGGAACTTCTGAGTGATAGAAAGAAACTATCGCATCAAGGTGAGCTAAGCGAGCAGTGCGTCAAAGACAATAAAGGGGCTTTAGCTAAAACTATAAAATTCATTAAATAACCCTAACATATATCAAATGTACTTTGGGCTGATTTCCTACATTGCCTTACTTAACACATTTCTAACCCACGAAGAAAGCATGTATTTGTCTACAATCTGTGGTTCAGGCTCAAAATAAGGGGTTGAGAAAAAGGACTCCGGCACTTGATAACTACTGTCCAACACCACCATATTTTCTGCACAAAAAATATCATAATGCTTTAAGTTCTGGTTCGTCGTTATAAGTTTCCTTTGATAGCCTAGACACTCATATACGCGAAAAGAAAGCCCTGCTTGGTGTCCTTGCAAGAAGTCTAAGATTGCCTTTGAACTCTCAATATTACTTTTAAGTTCATCTCCTAGCATTAATTTATCAGTTACTTTAATCCGCTTATCAGTAATTGATTTTCTCTTTCTGGGATGGTCGATGTAAAAATGGATATTAGGTGAGATACTTGGATTAGCATCTAGGAATTTCACAACCTGCTGATATCTTTCTTTGGTATAGCTCATGATGGAAAAAACATCATACTTAGCGCTTTCCAACGACACTGATGTGGTCCATGAAGGGTCTAGGTAGTTATTGATCTTAATAAGATCATAGGCGTTGCAATCTTCGTGATCATAGCTAAATACAACGTCAAATAGATCCAAGTGTTGTTTATTCTCGGGGGATTTCGTCAAACTATCCCAAAGAGTTGCGACTAACTTGTTGCAATGCTGCTTAAGCAGTTCCAAGTGTTCACGCTTAAACAGACTCGGCTCTGTCATAATGATGACATCAAACTTTGGTCTCGCAATAAAAAATGAATTAATTGTCCGTGTAATTTCAGCATCGGTTATACGATGTTTATAACTGTTTTTCGTTACAAGCTGATAGATTTTAGCAAGTACTCGATGACAAGCATCGAAATAGCTAAACTTTGAAAAGTCCGAGTGATCTAGATGTACCACTTCGTGGTCTTGCTTCACCATTTCTCTCACGATGGGGTCAGCCAACCCCGCCCAGTTGGGGCATATAAACAGAACTTTCATCAACTAGCCACTTCCTCAAGTAACGATTGTATTTTTGGAATGACCAAGGTGTGATCAAAATTATTAACTTCCCCTGAAGCAACAATGACTTCAGCAATATCAGAGTTTGGATGCCAGTTTGAAAAGTTGGCAGCATCATCGCTGTAGATAGCAATTTGAGGTTTGAGAAGCCCAGAAGCGATGTGCACAATGGAGGTATCAACAGAAATAACTAGCTTGGCTTTAACAACTGTGGCAATCGCATCATAAATCGACTGACTATCCGCAAAATGAACAACTCTATCACTCGTTAGGTTCATTGACTGAAATTGCTCTATGGTATCAGGAGCAGTTAATACAACAACTTTAAGAGATTCATCGAGACTTAGCACCGCGGTCGAAATAGCTTCTATCGATTCACGACTGAGTTTACGCTCATTGCCGCTTCCAAACGGGTTCAAGAGTACATAATCATTGATGCCACTTGCCGCAATGAAGCTTTCAATTTTGGCTACCGACTCGGTGAGCACGGGTACTTGATATCTCTCGGCAGGCTCTAAGATACCCAAAAGCTTGGATACGTAATCAAATTTTTCCGCATAATGGAGACTCTGAATATCAGCAGAAATATTAATATCAACCAACTTTAGTAAGCTATCCACACCAACGATGACCTTCGAATCTAGCTTGTTGAGCAGATAGATATCCTTCATCTTCATATCAAGGTTAAGTGATGCGACAACATCAATGCTCCCTAACTCCTGACAAACTGCCCGTATCTCACCATAGGAAGGACGTTTACTAAGATGAACAACTTGATCCACGGAAAAATGTTGTTTGAATAGATGCTCCATCGATGGCGTGGTCAACACCATAATTTTAATATCAGGCCTGTGTTTGCGGATTTTATTGATAACTCCAGAAGAGACAATTGCATCACCGAGTTTGGCATCATTACGAATAAATAAGATGCTTTTCGCCTGTTTAGGATCAAAAGTAGACTCTCTTTTACGATCAAACAGCAGTACACCAAGGTGTCTTCTAACCACATCCCGAAAACGTTGCAGTCGGCTAATTATAAATCTCATTAAATACCTTTGTAAGCAGACAGAATTACAGAAAAATCACTGTGCACCCATTTGACATGTCTCTTCCCCACCTCTTTCTCAAAAGAGCGCTTTAGTCTTGCTAAATTGCTCTGCTTCCACTCTTCGCCAGATTGTTGGTAGCACTTATCGAAGTCGATAATCCAAACTTCTTCGTCTTCATCAAGCAAGATATTGTGGATATTGAGGTCAGTGTGGTTCACTTGCGCGTTATGCATCTTACGGATTTCTTGGCCAATTTTCTGATATATCTGTGCAGAAAGTGGCTTTTCTACCAGAATCGATACCAAATCTCTGGCATTAGGTACCTTTTCACTCAACAAATCCGCGGTATAACTCAAGCTGCTTTTGATTGCACGAGCTGCAATCGGCTTAGGGACATTAACGCCCGCTTGGATTAGCGTCTTCAACAGCTGAAACTCTTGATAACTGCGCGTTTGCTCCCAACCTGAAAAGCGGTAACTGTCTTTAACCAATTTGCCAAATAGACCACCACGACGATAGTGTCGCAGCGCTGCAGGTATTGACTCTGTTTGCACAAACCACGTTGTACCACGCCCTTGAGCGCTGCCAATAACTTTGTCGTTTTGCTGCCAATAACTTGGTTCGAAAACTTGTTTAGGGTCTTCTTTGAGTAGCTCTTCGTCATACCATATGGTCTGATTATCAAACTGCAAAGTCTTCATGCGTGGTGATCTCTCAATTTATTTGCGCCGCCATTTTACATTTATTGAGCCTCTCTGCATAATCTTGGCTAATACACGCTAATTGAAATCACTATGCCACTTTTTTCCTCTGCTCCTAAATCTCTCTGCATACTGCGCTTGTCTGCGATTGGTGACGTCTGTAATACCGTTGCGGCTGTACAAGCGATACAGCGCCAATGGCCTGAGACTGAAGTCGTCTGGGTAACAGGCAAACTGGAAGCAAAGCTAATTGAAGATTTAGACAACATCACAGTAGTGGTGTTTGATAAAAAAGATGGCTGGTCAGGCTATAAATCACTGTGGCGCGAGCTAAAAGATTATCGGTTCGACGCTCTCCTGCATATGCAATACGCGTTTAGAGCCAGCATTGCAACTTTAGGAATAAAGGCGAAGTACAAACTCGGATTTGATGCCACGCGTAGCCAAGACTTTCAAAACTTGTTTACCAATGTCAAAGTCCCTTCCCCGCAAACCATGCATGTTCTCGATGGGCTACTTGCCTTTGGTGAAACGCTCGGTGTGCAAGATATGTCACCGAAATGGCGGATTGACTACTCTGCGAATGATTTAGCTTGGGCAACCGCTCAACTTGACGCGACCAAGCCGAACCTTGTGATTGTTCCGGCAGCGAGTAAAGCCTATAAAAACTGGACAGCAGAAGGTTATGCCAAACTGATTCAACATGCTCACCAAGCAGGCTGGAGTATTATTTTAGCTGGGAGTCCTGCTCAGGTAGAGCTAGATCTTGCCGCGAAAATCGAGAATTTAATTGATGTTGTAGTGAACAACTTGGTTGGCAAAAGTTCTCTCAAAGAGATGTTAGCGCTATTAGATAAAGCCAATCTCGTTGTTGCACCGGATACAGGCCCAGCCCATATGGCAAATGCTGTCAACACTCCTATTATTGGCCTATATGCTCATCATAACCCAGAGCGAACGGGGCCTTATCAGTATCGCCACTATGTTGTGTCGGCCTATGAAGAAGCGATTCAAGCGGAGACAGGCAAAACATCAAAAGAGCTGAGTTGGCGCGCACGAGTGAAAGACAAAAACGCGATGCAACGCATTAAGGCTCAGCAAGTTATCACCATGTTTGATAAAGTGGTCTCTGATTTAAACCTACCATCATCCACTCCAGAGGTATCCTAGTGAGTAAACCAACCATTGCCGTTGCCTTAATCGTTAAAAACGAAGCGCAGCATCTTAAAGCTTGCTTGGAAACCGTCCATGACTGGGTTGATGAAATTGTCGTCCTCGACTCTGGAAGTACAGACAACACCGAACAAGTGGCACGAACCTTTACCGACAAGTTTTTCGTCAATCAAGAGTGGCCAGGGTTTGGGCCCCAACGTCGTATCGCGCAGTCTTATGTTGAGTCAGATTATATTCTGTGGCTCGATGCTGATGAGCGTGTCACGCCTGAACTGAAAGAGAGCATTTTAGCGGCGGTTGCTAATAATGAGCCTTCAACCATCTATCAAACCGCGCGCTTAAGTTGGGTGTTTGGTCGTTATATTCGTCATTGTGGCTGGTACCCAGACCGCGTTCTGCGCTTATATCCAACGAAACTGACTCAGTACAATGACGCCTTGGTGCACGAGAAAGTCGAAGTAACTGGGGAGATGAAGGTTGAAAACCTTACTGGTGACCTGATTCACTTTACTTACAATGATATGAACCATTACTTAGTTAAATCAGCAAGCTATGCGAAAGCGTGGGCAGAGCAGCGAGAGAAAAAGGGTAAAAAGAGCAGTATCTCACAAGGTATCCTTCATGCATTAGGCTGCTTTTTGAAAATGTATGTCGTTAAGGCCGGCTTTTTAGATGGTAAACAGGGCTTCCTGCTGTCACTACTCTCTGCGCATTCTACCTTTGTCAAATATGCGGATTTATGGATTCGAACAGAAACCGACAAGATGCCTGAAAAATTTTGAACGCTTGAATTGTAAGGCGACCGATAAGGTCGCCTTTTCTATGCTAATTTAGCATTAGCCCAAGGCTGTAACTCTTCCAACACCTTTTCGACATCAATACGCGCCATATCTTCCTGGCTTGCTTTATCTTCAGCTTGTGGTGGGCAAAAAGCGATATGATTCCCTTCTGAGTTAATCGGTCGCCAACGTAGTGGCGTGGCAGAACGTTTACTTGGGAAGAAACCAACGGTTGGCACATCGATCGCCGCCGCAATATGTAACGGCCCAGTTGAGCCTGCGATAAACATATCGGCACAAGCAATCGAGCAAGAGAAGTCAACTAAGCCATCATTCTTATCGTAAAGCACAGCACTTCGGCCACGCTCTGCCATCAGTTTTTGTAACTCAGCCGCTTTTTGTTCTTCACCTGGCCCAGCGGTTAAAACCACTTCAAATTCACCCGCTAAATCGCTGACAAGCTGTGTGTATTGCTCTAAAGAAAGATTATTTGCAGAGCCACCACTACCCGCATGGACATAGACCCAAGGCTGGTTTATATCTAATTCGAGTTGTTGCGCTAGCTTGTTTTTTTGCTGCTCTAACTGCTGCGAGCTAAATGATAAGTAAGGGGCTGAAGGTTCAACGATAGGCTTACCAATATCACTTAAAAAGGCGCGAATAAGATCTAGGTTGTATTCAAACTCTGGCTTAGCCGATTGTGAACGTTTTTGCTTAATGCGCTTATTATAAAAGATCTGCGCGAGCTTAGTTGCGGGAGCTAAGCGATAAGGAATCTTGCCCTTCCAAACTAACTTGGCGTTATAAGTAGTAGAGAACAAGTTAATCGAAGCATCAAACTGCTCGTGACGAATCTGCTCAATCAGATCTTTCTGAGCTTGTTTTGAAGCATTCTTTGTCGGGTCGACAAGCACATGGTCAATCCACGGGCATAGCTTAGCAAGCGCAACCGTATATTTAGGCACCAGAGCTGTAACCTGACAATCTGGTAGCGAGGCTTTAAGCATGGCAAAGCTCGGCCATGCCAACATAAAGTCGCCGATTTTGTCGTTTCTCACTACCAGTATTTTTTTCATCACTCAATCCACATCTATCTTTTGTTCCAATGATAACGGCTTCAGTGGGTAATTGTGAGCCTTTTTGTTAACATTGAAGGAGATGGAAAAATTAGAGACGCGCAAAGTGAGCCAAAAACGCCTATCCCGAGTCATCTATCCGGGAACATTTGATCCTATTACTAACGGACATCTAGACTTGATTGAGCGTGCCGCAGATATGTTTGATGAAGTCATCATCGCCGTTGCAGCCAGCCCGAGTAAAAATACTATGTTTACCTTGGATGAGCGTGTTCAATTCGCTCAACAAGTCACAAAGCACCTAGACAACGTCAGCTCTAAGGGATTTTCAGGCCTTATGGTCGATTTTGCCAAGCAAGAGCAAGCTAATGTCTTGATTCGCGGTCTGCGTACCACTGTCGACTTCGAATACGAATTTGGTCTAACAAATATGTATCGCCGCCTTATGCCAGGACTAGAGAGTGTATTCTTAACCCCAGCCGAAGAGCATGCTTTCATCTCTTCAACCATAGTTCGCGAGGTGGCCATTCACGGTGGTGACGTGACCAACTTCGTACCAAAAGTGGTGGCAGAAGCGCTAAAAACCAAAGCGCATGTTTAATGGATAACTGGATAACTGGATAACTGGATAACTGGATAACTGGATAACTGGATAACTGGATAACTGAAGTTGCTCCGCTGTAGTTGAAGAGTCAACTCTAGTTTTCCAGAAGGGCGAAGCCCGTTCCCGAAGGACGTAGTCCGCTCCGCTCTCTATTTCTGACAACTATTACAAAAAAACGTATTGCGCTGACCGATCTTCTGCTCTTCGATAAGTTCGCCACAGGTTGGGCAGGGCTCGCCTGATTTGCCATAAACTTGCAGTTCTTGTGCAAAGTAACCTGGCTTTCCATCAGCTTGAGCGAAATCTTTTAGCGTCGTTCCACCTTGTTTGATTGCAGTATTCAGTACTCGTTTAATCTCTTTGACTAATAATTCCCACTCTTTCGCCGTTAGCTTTCCGGCAGGTCGTGTGGGATGGATACCGGAACTAAATAGCGACTCATTAGCGTAGATGTTGCCTACGCCAACCACGACTTTGTTATCCATAATAAATTGCTTCACCGCAACGCGCTTATTCGCGGCCTTTTCAGCAATATAATCGGCATTGAATTCAGGGGTTAGCGGCTCAGGCCCCATACTACCTAGTGCTGCATGAGTACCATCTTCTGTCCATAGCCAAGCGCCAAATCGTCTTGGATCGTTATAGCGCAGCACCTTCCCGTTAGCTAACTTCAGATCAACATGATCATGTTTAGCCGGTGAGATCTCAGCGTCTAGCACTCTTAGTGAGCCAGACATCCCAAGATGGACAATCGCGCTACCTGCATCGGTTTCGATCAATAAATACTTGGCTCTGCGAGTAATCCCTCGAATGACCTGCCCTTCCATTTTTTTCAGCTCTGCTGGTATGTCCCAACGCAGCTTAGGGGTACGAAATGTCAGTTTAGCCACCGTTTGACCAATTAGGTGAGGCGAGATCCCCATTCGGCTTACTTCAACTTCAGGTAATTCAGGCATCAATTATTCCTATCGCATACTACACAAAGTGTGGATTTACTCAGGCATAAGATAGCGAGGTTCAACCGAAATGGCTATCCACTTGTCTTGCCAGTTTTTCAGTAACCAAAATTGTGGGGTTTGGTAATAAGTGATCCTTTGTGGCTCTTCCTGATCTAAATACCATGCTTCAATTGAGCTGGGGCGACTAAGCTGAGGCTTTAAGCTATCGAAGTTATCTTGAGATACTTCAGTGCCCACCAAATCAATCCAACGCTGGGCAAGCTCCTGTTCAGGAATGGCGGTATGGACGGTACTACGCCAACGTCCTTGGTTTTTCTCCAATGACCAATCAGAAAAATGTAATGCCTGTAACTCAGCCTGAGGGTTTAACAAATACGGATAAGGGCTTTCAACCACCGTCGGCTCAAGTAGATAGGTTTTGATCAAAGTAGGAAGGTTAAGCAAAGCGATAAACGCAATGATGCCTAACATAAGGATGTTGTTCCAACGTCTACGACGTGAAGGGGAAACTCGCATAGTGTCTGACTTCTCTGCTTTTAACTGACTCAAAAGTAGCAGAAAAGAGGTAGTTAGGCGAGAGCTGGAGAACTGGAGAACTGGAGAGCTGGAGAGCTGGAGAGCTGGAGAGCTGGAGAGCTGGAGAGCTGGAGAGCTGGAGAGCTGGAGAGCTGGAGAGCTGGAGAGCTGGAGAGCTGGAGAGCTGGAGAGCTGGAGAGCTGGAGAGCTGGAGAGCTGGAGAGCTGGAGAGCTGGAGAGCTGGAGAGCTGGAGAGCTGGAGAGCTGGAGAGCTGGAGAGCTGGAGAGCTGGAGAGCTGGAGAGCTGGGAGAGCTGGAGAGCTGGAGAGCTGGAGAGCTGGAGAGCTGGAGAGCTGGAGAGCTGGAGAGCTGGAGAGCTGGAGAGCTGGAGAGCTGGAGAGCTGGAGAGCTGGAGAGCTGGAGAGCTGGAGAGCTGGAGAGCTGGAGAGCTGGAGAGCTAACGTTGCTTGAGCATGGTTAAGGTGTCAAGTCTAGATTTCTCGCAGGGCGAAGCCCGATCCCGTTTTCCATAAGCGCAGCGTTCCCGTTCTCTACGCAATAAAAAACCCAACCATATTACTATGATTGGGTTTCAATTCACGCTTCCCGAAGGAAGTTCAAAGAAGAATCAATTACTTGATTTTAGCTTCTTTGTACATAACGTGCTGGCGAACTACTGGATCAAACTTTTTGATCTCAAATTTGCCTGGCATGTTACGCTTGTTCTTATCAGTCGTGTAGAAGTGACCAGTACCTGCAGAAGATACTAGACGGATTTTCTCACGTACGCCTTTCTTTGCCATTGTCTATTTCCTCTTAAACGTTTACGCCGTTTGCACGGATATCAACAAGAACAGCATCAATGCCTTTCTTATCGATGATACGCATACCTTTAGCAGATAGACGTAGTTTAACAAAACGTTTTTCGCTCTCTACCCAGAAACGATGAGTTTGTAGGTTCGGCAGAAAACGACGCTTAGTAGCATTGCGTGCGTGTGAACGGTTGTTACCCGTTACTGGACGCTTACCAGTTACTTGGCATACTCGTGACATGAATGTCTTCTCCAAAATCGTTTCAGCTCGATATCAACCTTGGTGGCCGAACCTCTCAGTTTCTAAATTAGAAGTTTGAGGTCTTATACCGCTATGGAAACCCATACAAGGCTATCAAAGGTCGCGCATTATACTAACTTGAGTAGCATTGCTCAAGACCCGAACAGATCCTTTTTACAGGTTTTCGTGATCTTTTTTAGGCAGAGCTGATTTATGTGCTAAAAAATGTCGGGGGATTGTAGCAGAAATCAGCGAACTCACAACTAAAAATGTGATTTAAATCCAACCGCGCTCCGCAAAGGAAACAATCTCTCCATCGCCAACCACAAAGTGGTCTAGTACGCGGATGTCCACCAGCGCTAACGCATCACTGATTCGGCGGGTTATTCGTCGATCGCTTTGGCTAGGCTCTGCAACACCTGACGGGTGATTATGGGCCAAAATCAGAGCCGCTGAATTGTGCTCTAAAGCGCGCTTAACGACTTCTCTTGGGTACACAGAGGCAGCATCTATCGTTCCTTGAAACAGAGGCTCTCCACATATAACCCGATGTTGATTGTCTAAAAAGAGCACAAAGAATTCTTCTCTCTGCTTATCTCTGAGTAGTCCAGATAGATAGAGTTTCGTTTGTTCAGGGCTGGTTAAGGCATCACCACGCTTTAGCGTCTCAGCTAAGTAGCGTTGGGTCATTTCTAGTACCGCTTGCAGTTGAACATATTTAGCGACACCGAGCCCTTTATGGCGACAAAAATGGTCTAAGTCAGCAGAAAAAAGCGCTCTGAGTGAGCCAAATTCCTTAATCAAATGGTCTGATAGAGCCAGAACATTCATTCCTTGAGTACCCGTTCTTAAAAATATCGCCAGCAGCTCGGCGTCCGTTAGCGATTGCGGGCCATGTGATAGCAGCTTTTCTCTAGGCATGGATTCTTTTGGTAAAGCGTTCATCTATATCCCATCAGTAGTGAACTCAGCAAAAGTTAGAGTAATTAAAGAAGGCATCATAGATAAAACCGAGCAAGAGACAGTGCGATTAACTAAGCGCAGAGCTTGAAACACTGTAGCTATAGAGGTGTGGCAAACTTTGCACCAAATCAACTTTCAAATTTAATAACTCAGATAGCGACCCTAGGCACGTAAATATCAGCCGTGGTATCTTACGGGCAGAAATTTTAAGGAAGATCATCATGCAAACATTCGCAGGTAAAAAGATCCTATTAGGTATTAGTGGTGGTATCGCTGCTTACAAATGTGCTGAACTGACTCGCCGCCTTATTGAACGTGGCGCGCAGGTTCAAGTGGTTATGACCAAAGCAGCTAAAGAATTTATTACCCCACTTACCATGCAGGCCGTCTCTGGCAGACCTGTCTCTGATAGCCTACTCGATCCTGCTGCAGAAGCCTCTATGGGGCATATCGAGCTTGCCAAGTGGGCTGATCTTGTCCTACTTGCACCGGCAACCGCGGATTTAATTGCCCGCATGAGCGCAGGTATGGGTAACGATTTGCTCACGACATTAGTGCTTGCCACCGACTCACCCATTGCCATCTCGCCAGCGATGAATCAGCAGATGTATCGCAATATCGCCACCCAAGAGAATATCTCTACCCTAGCGCGTCGTGGTATGCATGTTTGGGGCCCTGCGGCAGGCGAACAAGCGTGTGGGGATGTGGGCCCTGGGCGCATGTTAGAACCAATGCAGCTCGTCGAGCGTTGTGAACAGTTTTTTGCTGATAAGCCACTGAAAGGCAAATCCGTGGTGATTACGGCAGGCCCAACCCGTGAAGCGATCGATCCAGTGCGCTACATCTCTAACCACAGTTCTGGAAAAATGGGCTTTGCATTGGCGCAAGCTGCAGTGGCACAGGGAGCAAAAGTAACACTCGTTTCTGGCCCAGTATCCCTAACGACACCAGCAGGTGTAGAGCGTATTGATGTCGACAGTGCGCAAAGCATGTATAACGCTGCGATAGAGCAAGCAAAAACTCATGACATCTTTATCGGCTGTGCCGCGGTTGCTGACTATCGCCCTGAATCCATCGCCGAGCAAAAAATCAAAAAGACCGATGATAGCGATCAAATGACCATCACTATGGTGAAAAATCCCGATATTATCGCTTCTGTCGCTGCTCTCAGTGAATCTCGACCATTTACTGTTGGGTTTGCTGCCGAAACTCAAGACGTAGAACACTACGCTCGTACAAAGCTCAGCAAGAAGAATCTTGATATGATTTGTGCTAACGATGTCTCTGTCGAAGGACAAGGCTTCAATAGCAACGACAACGCAATCACCGTATACTGGAAAGATGGTAAGCAATCACTTACCCTTGCGTCGAAGCAACAAATTGCCTCGCAAATCATCACGACAATCGCGAAAAAACTAGAAGCGTAAAGCTCATATTTATTCTCAAGAAGAACAAACCTTCGCGATAAATGGAATCGTCATAAGTTGTTGGCTTTGAGCTTTTTTGCTCAAAGCTTTATTCAGAATGGTAACAATAAGGAAAAAGGTTCATGGCCGGAACAAGAAAAACCAACCGCCGAGATGAAATTTTGCAAGCATTGGCTGAAATGCTGGAGTCCAACGAAGGCGCTTCACGCATTACAACCGCAAAACTCGCTAAGCAAGTTGGCGTTTCAGAAGCCGCGCTGTATAGACACTTTCCAAGTAAAGCGCGCATGTTCGAAGGCTTAATCGAGTTTATCGAAGAGTCTCTAATGTCGCGCATCAACCGTATTCTGGATGAAGAGAAAGACACTCTGACTCGAATTCGACTCGTACTGCAATTGATTCTAGCCTTTGCTGAGCGTAATCCAGGTCTGAGCCGTATTTTGTCTGGTCACGCACTAATGTTTGAAAATGAACGCTTGCGCGACCGTATCAATCAACTATTTGAGCGTATTGAAACCTCTATCCGTCAGATCCTGCGTGAGCGTATGCTGCGTGAAGGAAAAGCATTTCCTGTTGATGAGAAAGTATTAGCCGCCCAACTGCTTGGTCAGGTAGAAGGAAGCTTAAACCGATTCGTTCGCTCTGATTTTAAATACCAACCGACTGCAAACTTTGAAGAATACTGGGCACTGTTAAGCGCACAAATTAAGTAAACACTATGAGTAAAGATAAATACAATCAACCGCCTCCATTTACCCTTTCCTTACTACACCCGAGAAACTGGGGAGTTTGGCTCGGCTTTGGACTGCTCGCATTGATTGTTAATGTTCTCCCTTACCCGCTATTACTGCGTTTGGGGCAAAGCATAGGTCGTTTAGGGATGCGCTTTGGCAAATCCCGTGTACATGTCGCGAGAAGAAACTTCGAACTCGCTTTTCCAGACATGTCACAAAGTGAGATCGACAAAAGCGTTGCAGAAAACTTCAAAAATACCGGTATGGCCTTAATTGAAACAGGGATTACCTGGTTTTGGCCGACGTGGCGCTTTAAACGTATTTTACAGACTAAAGACGTTGAAGAGCTCAAGCGCTTAGGTAAAGAAGGCAAAGGTGTCTTGCTTTGTTGTGTTCATGCCCTCAACCTTGAGATCACCGCACGAGCCTTTGGAGTATTGGGTTTACAAGGCTATGGCGCTTACCGCCCGCATAGCAACCCAGCCTATGAATTCATTCAATATCGTGGTCGCACACGTAATGGCAACAAACTTATCTACCGTACCGACCTTAAGCAGATGATTCGCGTGTTGCGTCAGGGACATCGCCTTTTCTATCTGCCAGATCAAGATTACGGTCATAACAAATCCGTGTTTGTGCCATTCTTTGCCGTTGAAGAGGCCTGCACCACAACAGGGACGAGCATTCTTGCCTACACCAGTAAGTGTGCCATTATCCCGGGCTCTGGCTTTAGAAACAGCCAAGGTAAGTACGAAATTATCGCTGATAAGAATATTGAGCCTGACTACCCGAAAAAAGATGAAACCGCCGCTGCGGCATATATGAATAAATTTGTCGAAGAGATTATTATGCGTGCTCCAGAGCAGTGGATGTGGCTACACAAACGCTTCAAATCGCAGCCAGATGAAACGCTAACCAACTCTCGTTATCAATAGAATAGGCCCTGCTGAATGAGCACCAATGAAAAAAACAGCATAGACAAACACCTGCACAACCCAACTTTTGAGTGGTCTTTCCTCCACCCTAAACATTGGGGCACTTGGTTAGGTATCTTGTTTGCTGGGTTATTTGCTTTTATTCCATATCGCTGGCGTGATGCGCTTGCACGCAAGTTATCCGTCTTTGCCGTGCGCAAAAATGGTCGTGTGGTGCGACGGGCTCGCGTCAACCTAAGATACTGTTTCCCTGAAAAGTCTGAGCAAGAACGTCAAGAGATCCTTGAAGAGACTTTCGTCAAGGCTGCGCAATACCTGTTGGGTTACTCTGAATTTTTAGTGCGCTCAACCAAACACAACCAAAGCCGTGGCGTGATGATCGGTGAGGAAAACATCTTACCGCTGCTAGATGCTGGTGAGAACGTCATCATCCTAGCGCCTCATGCGTGGGCGGTTGACTACCCTGCGGTTATGCTTGCCGCGAAAGGTTATAAAGTCACCACCATTATGAAGCCACAGCGCAATCCAATTGGTGACTGGCTAATGCAGGTTCAGCGCATGCAGTATGGTGGCCGTATCTTTGCTCGTGAAGCAGGGGTGAAACCTTTTGTGCGCTCAATTAAGGACGGTTATCTGGGTTATTGGTTACCAGACGAAGACTTTGGCCCTGCCAACTCAGTGTTTGTTCCTTTCTTTGGTACAGAGAAAGCCACGCTCAAAGGTTTTGGTAAAATGGCTCGTCTATCTAAAGCGAAAGTCGTCCCTGTTCTGCCTGCCTACAACGATAAAACCGGTAAGTATGAAGTGCATATCTTGCCTGCGCTTGAAAACTTCCCAACAGGCGATGAAGAGACCGATGCTCGCGCGATGAACCAAGCGATTGAGGATTTAGTCCGTCCACATCCAGAGCAATATATGTGGAACCTTTCGCTGCTGAAAACCCAACGCGATGGTCGTGAGATTTACGATAACTCACACCACGGTGATCGGGATGATATAGAGAGCTAGAGAGCTGGAGAGCTGGAGAGCTGGAGAGCTGGAGAGCTGGAGAGCTGGAGAGCTGGAGAGCTGGAGAGCTGGAGAGCTGGAGAGCTTCAAAAATGAAGGGTTGACGTGAAAGCGTCAACCCTTCATTTCAATAGGTTAATCCCGTCATCCTCAAGAACGAGGAACGAGTGAGTTGGGGATCTCTTGAAGCAAATCGAACTCTTAATGAGATTCCCTACTCGCTCCTTCGTCACTCTATGGAATGACAGTTAACTTCTCGAAGAGCAAAGCACGTTCCCGATTCGAGCAAAGCGTTCTAACGGACGAAATCCGGTCTTAGATGCCGTACTCAGCACGGTAAGCCTTCACCGCTTCTAGATGCTCGGCGTCAGTACCTTTCTCTTCTAAGAAAGTCACTAGGTCAGTCAGGCTAACAATTGAGATGATTGCACAATCAAAGTCGCGCTCAACTTCTTGAATCGCTGACAATTCACCTTTACCTTTCTCTTGGCGGTCGATAGCAACCAAAACACCCGCTAGATCCGCGCCATTGGCTTTAATGATTTCCATTGATTCACGAATAGCCGTGCCCGCGGTAATTACATCATCCACCAGCATGATACGACCTTCTAGCGCGCTACCGACAAGATTACCGCCTTCACCATGGTCTTTCGCTTCTTTACGGTTAAAGCAGTAAGGCGTATCAATGTCATGATGATCCGCTAGCGCTACTGCTGTCGTCGTTGCAATTGGGATGCCCTTGTAAGCTGGGCCAAATAGCACGTCAAATTCAATGCCTGAATCAGCCAGTGCCGCAGCATAAAAACGACCTAAGCGAGCCAAGTCACGGCCTGTATTGAAAAGACCAGCGTTAAAGAAGTACGGGCTCTTACGGCCAGACTTTAAAGTAAACTCGCCAAATTTTAGGACTTCTTTCTCTAGTGCAAACTCAATAAATTCACGCTGGTATGCTTTCATTACTTTCTCCGTTTATAAGTTTCTAGTTCCTAGCCTCTAGTCCCTAGAAAAGATAACTCAATTTATTAAGAGTGTTTTCAAAGTAGATAGCTTTACAGCTAGGCAGCGAAACTTTTCAGCTCCTGAGCATAGTGCGCTATGTGATGGAGTGAAAAGTTGAAGCTAACAACGCTGTTAAGTTATCTAAGAAGAAAACAAAAAAATAGCTCCCAATTGGGAGCTATCTAAATCAATTTTCTAACGCCGCTTTCTGCGCCGCTACAATTTCGGTAATACCTTTAGTCGCCGACTCCAGTAACTTCATCAGCTCAGCGTGAGTGAAGGGTTCGCCCTCTGCCGTTCCTTGAACTTCGATCATGCGACCATCTTCCGTCATCACAACATTCATATCGGTATCAGCTGCTGAATCTTCTGTGTACTCAAGGTCACACAGAATATCTTCACCTAGAATGCCCACAGAAACCGCCGCTACGTGACTTTTCATAGGATTCGCTTTTAGCTTGCCTTTCTCTACTAGGTGTTGGAAGGCATCCGCCATCGCTACGCTTGCACCCGAAATAGATGCCGTGCGTGTACCGCCGTCTGCCTGAATCACGTCACAGTCAACGGTCACCATGATTTCGCCCATTGCTTCTAGATCAACAACAGCACGTAAACTACGAGCAATCAGACGCTGAATTTCCATCGTACGACCACCTTGTTTGCCGCTCGCTGCTTCACGACGCATACGCGAGTGAGTCGAACGCGGTAGCATGCCGTACTCAGCCGTTACCCAGCCTTTACCTTGACCTTTTAGCCAACGTGGTACGTTTTCTTCAACGGTCGCATTACACAGCACTTTCGTGTTGCCGAATTCAACAAGCACAGAGCCTTCTGCATACGCAGTGTAGTTACGAGTAATTTTGATTGGGCGAACTTGATCCGCCTTGCGATCGTTTGGACGCATGGGCATCTACCTTATATGAAGGGGGAGACGAATTTGGTTGGAGCAGGATTATAGCGAAGTTTGGCAAACAAAGCTATTTGGATTGCGATGTCAAACTATCCTCCTTTGG
This sequence comes from Vibrio tubiashii ATCC 19109, assembly GCF_000772105.1. Taxonomy (NCBI): domain Bacteria; kingdom Pseudomonadati; phylum Pseudomonadota; class Gammaproteobacteria; order Vibrionales; family Vibrionaceae; genus Vibrio; species Vibrio tubiashii. Next base: position 108,074 of record NZ_CP009354.1, on the reverse strand, counting down.
CCAACCTTTGTGCTACTATTGCCTCGCGTTATTTTCAAAGATGATATACAGGAAAATTCGATGATCTACAGTATGACAGCCTACGCTCGTAAAGAAGTCAAAGGTGATTGGGGCACAGCCGTGTGGGAAATCCGTAGCGTAAACCAACGCTACCTTGAAACCTACTTCCGCTTACCAGAGCAGTTCCGTGGCCTAGAGCCCGTGCTACGCGAGCGTTTTCGTAAACGTCTTGCGCGCGGCAAAGTGGAATGTGCACTGCGCTTTGAAGCTAACCCAGCGGCGAAAGGCGAGTTAAGCATCAACGAAAATCTAGCACAGCAAGTGATCAACGCCGCTAACCAAGTAATGCAGATGACGGGCGAAGAAAGCCGTCTAAACCCATTCCAAGTCATGAACTGGCCGGGTGTTATGGAAACCTCTGAGCAAGATATGGATGCGGTAAACAAAGATCTGCTAGGTGCATTTGATGACGCTGTGAGCGAATTTATTGAAGCGCGTGGCCGTGAAGGCGAGAACATGAAGGCACTAATCGTCCAGCGCTTAGATGCGATCACTGACGAAGTGGTTAAAGTACGTGCACGTATGCCTGAAATTTTGGAGTGGCAACGTGAGCGTCTGTTCTCGAAGTTTGAAGAAGCGAAAATTGAGCTTGATTCATCACGCGTTGAGCAAGAGCTGATCCTTCTAGCGCAAAAATCTGACGTCGCAGAAGAGCTAGACCGCTTAGACTCGCACGTAAAAGAAGCAACTAACATTCTTAAGAAAGGTGGTGCTTGTGGCCGCCGTCTAGACTTCATGATGCAAGAGTTCAACCGTGAGTCAAACACGCTTGCCTCTAAATCAATAAGCACAGATATCACTGCGTCGGGTGTTGAGCTGAAAGTGCTTATTGAACAGATGCGCGAGCAGATCCAAAACATTGAATAAACGTAATTGAATAAATCGCGTACATTGCTCCTAGTCGAACATTTTCACTAGGAGCTCTTTAGCTCAACGAGGTTTGTAAAGCCGAAACCACCACCACGATAAATAGAACTATGCTCAGTACCATACTACGAATTATTTTGCCCTTGATTGGCATTGCTTTCACATCTAAGGTCATTTTCCTTAGTATTGCTTCAAGCTCAAACATCCCACTTCTTTCCTCTGACGGAGTTTATAGCCTTTTATATGGTTTGAGATTCGATGCGACAGCTGGGGCTGCACTCGCGGCTCCGATTATCATCGCAGCACTTATCCTGCACTACACCAAAATCAATGGCAGCCGACTTGTCAAAGCACTGGTTATCGCCGGCTCTATTTGGCTGATCGGCACCACGATGTCCGATACCATCTACTCCCTAGATGCAAACAAGCATGTCACCTTTGAGCTGTTTACCTCCAAAGACTTAGAGTTAGAGCTCATTCAAACCGCGTTTTCTTTGCACTGGCATCTGATCTTAATCGGTATCGCTTTAATGCTGCTAACAAGTATTGCGATTTGGAAATCTAACCTTGTTCGCTGCGTCCAAACTCGCTCTACAAAATTGAGTTTCTCTCTAAGCATTATCGTATGGCTCCTGTTTACGGTAACGGCTATCCGCGGCGGGTGGATGGATCATCCTCAGTCTCCAATGAGTGCTTACAATATCGGCGATAATGACCGCGCCTTTATTGCTTGGAGCGCCCCTTACAGCGTGACTTACCATCTCGCTAAAGGCGCAAAGAAATCAGCCAGCAATGTCACTCAACCAGCTAGTAGTGAGTTACACCAAGAGTTAGCTCAAACCACGGCGTCTCCAGCCGTACTCGACAACCTCAAAGATGCCAATATTGTCTTTGTTCTGCTGGAAAGCTGGGTCTCTATCGATATGAAGAGCTACGGTTCTGATATTGACTCTAGCCCTTTCTTCGACGCTCTACGTGAAAAGTCCCTCACCTCACACGCCATGTACGCAGACGGTTACCGCACCGTACAAGGCATGTTTGCTAGCATGTGCTCATTCCCCAACCCAAATGGCGGAATCGTGGCAAGCACTCAACTGCAAAACAACCAGTACTACTGCTTGCCTCATATGCTGAAAGATCGTGGCTGGGACACTCGATTCATTCAAGGTAGCGGTAAAGGCATTGTCGGCGCATTTGCCAAAACCCTCGGATTTACTGAGTCATACGGAAAAATGGACTATGACTTCGATGATGAGACGAATGAATGGGGATACATGGATGGTGGTATCTACCGTTACTCGCTCGATCGTTTAGATGAAATGCAAGCGGAGAATCCAGACAAGCCATTCTTTATGATGATCAATACAGGTACCACACACAGCGTTTACCTACCTGAGTCATTTGGTTATCCGTTTGGTGATGACAACATGTCGCAGATCCGTGCAAGTGTACAAAACCATGCCGATATCGCTTTGCATGAGTTCCTTGCTCAACTTGAGGGGCGTTTCGATAAACCAACACTGGTTGTCCTTATGTCTGACCATACGGCTAAGGTATCTGAACCGGATCTAGCGAAAAACTCAATTCCGTTCCTTATTTATGCAACAGATGGCTCCATCCCTACTAAACAGATCGATACTGCGGTTTCACAGCGTGATATTGGGGTCACTATCTTAGACTGGATGGGCGGCTACGCTCCTTGGTTTACCGGGCAATCGCTGCTAGAAGAGCAAGAGTATTATCGCAGTAGTTTCTCCGATGGTAGCTTGTTCTATTGGGTTGATAATCGCCATGCCGTCACTATTAACTCACCGGATGGTCAACTTAAGCAGTGCTTTACCATTGAGGACAATACTATCAGCCTAATCAAGACCGATTGTAATGCTGAGTGGGTGCAGCCTCTTTACCAGCAAGGTAGAGATTTTAACAACCTCACCCAACAGCTACTGTTTGATGGAAAAACTCTAGACTACCGCCATCTCGCGTCTATTTTCCCTCAATCATCTACAGAGCTTGAAGACGACAGCCAACTTGTCAGTGACTAATCCGTCAGTGCCTCTAAAACAAAATGCCCCGCTTCACTCGCGGGGCATTTTAGTCTAAATAGCTACTCATCTTTCTCTAAGGTGTTTCTATCCACGTAAGGCCAGTAATGGTGCCCAACTCGAATCACCATAGTAGCGACGGCCAGAATCAATGCCGCGACAGACAACCACACCACCAAGGTCGCATCCATCTCTTTCATTCCTAGAGTGATGTAACGAGCAATAGCCATCATGGCGATATAGATCGGGTATCTCACTGGAATCTTACCGTTCATCACAAACTGCTTAACCATGGCAAGCACTTCGAGATAGATAAACATCAGCAGAATATCGGTAAGAAGGACACGCTTCTCAGTAAACACATGCAAAAACTCTTCAACCATGGCGTACAAAGTAGCGAGCGTAATCGCCACCAAGAGCACAGCCTCTAGAGCATAAAAGATCTTAAGAAACGGTTTATCACGAGGAAGATGAAAAAGAGTTGGCAAACATTCATCCTTTAGTCGATGTGCCAACTCTTCTAACAATTAAAGTAGCAGCAAGTAGGCTAAGAAAATAGCAGACAGAGCGTAAATCACTGGGTGAACCTGCTTACCCTTACCAGCAACAACCATAGTGAAGGCGTAGCTGATAAAGCCCATCGCCATACCATTGGCTGGCGAGAAGCTCAGTACGGTGAACATAATGGTAAAGAATGAAGCAATGCGAGACTCTTTCTTCTCCCAATCAATCTGGCCTAAGCGACCAATCATGTAGATGCCTACCACGACCATAGCCGGAGCAACCATAGCTGCAGAAAAAATAGAGAACAGAGGGTATAAAAACAGTGAAACAAGGAACAAACCCGACACCACAACCGCCGCTAGACCTGTTTTCGCACCTTGAGACGAAGCAATACCCGACTCAGAGAACGCAGTAATCGAGGTTGTACCTAGCACCGAACCAATCACAGTTCCCCCTGCATCCGCAACTAGGGCTGAACGAGCGTTAGGTACTTTGCCATCTTTGTCGATAATACCTGCATCACGGCCAACACCTACTATCGTGCTCATGCCATCAAAGAAATCGACAATCAGGAAGATAACCACAACAAACAGCAGATCGAACATCTTGTCTGCGGTTAGGCCAGAGAAATCAAACACAGCACCGAACGTACTCGCCATGCTTGGCGGTGCCGTCACGATTTGCTCAGGGATTGGTGCGTTGCTTGTTCCCATCACCATATCAGCGATAACAGTTAGTAATATCGCACTGACAAACGAGATAAAGGTCGCCAGCTTGATGTCACGAACCATGCAGCCCAAAGCAATAAAAATACTGATGTAGGCAATGATAACTTGAGGGTCAGTAATATTACCCATACCGACCAAAACAAACTTGTTTTCGACGATGATGCCCGCGTTCTTCAAGCCTAAAAAGGCGATAAACAGACCAAGCGATACCGTAATTGCATTCTTCAGATCGTTAGGAATCGACTCTATCAAGGATTTACGGATATTGGTCAGGGAGAGGAGCAGATAAAGCACACCTGATAAAAAGATGCCAAATAGGGCTTCGTTCCACACGAGCGCAACCGAGCCGCTGAGTAGCATCCCTTTAAAGAAACCATTCATACTCATGCCTGGCGCAAGCATAACTGGGTAATTACCCCAAACACCCATAATGAAAGTCGCGATTGCCGCAGCCAGTGCAGTTGCTGTAAACACTGCGCCTTTATCCATCCCAGGAATACCGCCCAAAATGGCAGGGTTAACCGCCAAAATATAGCTCATTGCCAAAAAGGTAATAAAGCCAGCGTATAGCTCGGTACCTAAGGTTGTTTTACGCTCAGTAATTTTAAATACTGAATTCAGCACACCAGACTGACTCTGGGCTTTTAGAGTTGATTCGAGACTCACAATGAAACCTTTACAAGTAGGGTAAACAGTAAACGGATTCAATGCTGCAAAAAGGGATAGGCGCATAAGCTACTGTAGTCACTAAGGTAGGCTCAGTGGTAGAAACGTCCAATCCGTTTTATTAGACATATACAGCATTTAATCGTTTGCGCGGATTGTAAGGATCTCGAATAAAAACTCAACGCTTTTCTCTGCTAAATATACAAAAATAGCAAACGATTGCTTTGGGCGATAAATATGTTGAATATCCCCTTAGTTCTCAACGCGTGAAAACGGTGACAATTAAGCAGTTATTGCAAGTTGTCCTAAATAGGCGATTTATGCTACTCTTCGCCTCCATTTTTCTGGCCTAAATTTCACCACTTCGGTGTTTCTATGTGGTCAGTGCTATCTTTAAACATGTCGGTATTATCTACCGGCAGTTATCAAACCAAATGTGGGATCGTACCTATGGGTAAAGGCACTCTATATATCGTATCTGCACCAAGTGGTGCTGGAAAATCTAGTCTGATTTCAGCCATGCTAGAAACTAACCCAACCTACGCGATGAAAGTGTCGGTCTCTCATACCACTCGCGGTATGCGCCCTGGCGAGCAAGATGGTGTTCATTACCACTTCGTACAAAAAGAGCACTTTGAAGAGCTGATTGAGAAAAGTGAATTCCTTGAATATGCCGAAGTGTTTGGCAACTACTACGGCACGTCTCGTGTTTGGATTGAAGAAAACCTCGATAAGGGGATTGATGTGTTCCTAGATATTGACTGGCAAGGCGCTCGTCAGATCCGTGAACAAATGCCTTTGGCAAAAAGCCTGTTTATCCTGCCGCCTTCAAATGGTGAGCTAGAGCGTCGCCTTAACGCTCGTGGACAAGACAGCGATGCAGTGATTGCTAAGCGTATGGCTGAAGCAAAATCAGAAATCTCACACTACAGTGAGTACGACTACGTGATCATCAACGATGATTTCGACACTGCTCTGATGGACTTTAAAGCCATCATCCGCGCAGAAAGATTGAAGCAAGACAAGCAAGCTGCTAAATATAAAGGCATGCTTGATGCGCTTTTAGCTGAGTAAATAGCAGGAAACACAAACAGATCCTAGACACTAGGAACTGTCAGCCTGTATAATTTCTCGTCATTCAAAATTTTAGTTAACTAATTTGGAGTTCTCATGGCACGCGTAACTGTTCAAGACGCTGTTGAAAAAGTTGGCAACCGTTTCGACCTAGTTCTAATTGCGGCACGCCGCGCTCGTCAAATGCAAACTGGTGGCAAAGATTCACTAGTGCCAGAAGAGAATGATAAGCAAACGGTTATCGCTCTACGCGAAATCGAAGAAGGTCTTATCACTAAAGAGATTCTTGATGCACGTGAGCGTCAAGAGCAGCAAGAGCAAGAAGCCGCTGAACTAGCAGCTGTAAGCAGCATTGCTCACAGCCGTTAATTAGACCTTCTCGTCACTACAACTATCTTCCGGGCCTAAAGTTTGTATCTATTCGATAGCCTAAAAGACGTTGCCCAAGAATACCTAACAGAGCCTCAAATTGAGGCTCTGCGTCAATCTTATGTGGTAGCGAAAGATGCCCATGAAGGGCAAACCCGCTCTAGCGGTGAACCTTATATCATCCACCCTGTTGCTGTTGCTCGTATCTTGGCTGAAATGCGCCTTGATATTGAAACCCTGCAAGCAGCCCTACTTCACGACGTTATTGAAGATACTGAAGTCACCAAAGAAGAGCTTGAAGCCCAATTTGGCAATACCGTTGCAGAACTGGTGGATGGCGTTTCTAAGCTTGATAAGCTTAAGTTTCGCGATCGCAAGGAAGCTCAGGCAGAAAACTTCCGCAAGATGGTTCTTGCCATGGTGCAAGACATCCGCGTTATTCTGATTAAGCTTGCTGACCGTACGCACAACATGCGCACGCTTGGCGCTCTTCGTCCAGACAAGAAGCGTCGTATCGCTCGTGAAACCTTAGAAATCTATTCTCCATTGGCGCACCGCCTTGGTATCCACAACATTAAAACTGAGCTAGAAGAACTTGGTTTTGAAGCGCTCTACCCGAACCGTTATCGCGTTCTTAAAGAGGTAGTTAAAGCCGCGCGTGGTAACCGTAAAGAGATGATTCAACGTATCCATGATGAGATTGAAGGTCGCCTTGAAGAAGTCGGTCTTAAAGCGCGTGTTTTTGGTCGTGAGAAAAACCTCTTCTCCATCTACAACAAGATGAAGACCAAAGAGCAGCGCTTCCATACCATCATGGATATCTACGCTTTCCGTGTCGTGGTCGACAATGCCGATACTTGTTATCGCGTGCTTGGTCAGGTGCATAGCCTATACAAGCCACGTCCTGGTCGGATGAAAGACTACATCGCAGTACCGAAAGCGAACGGCTATCAATCTATCCATACTTCAATGGTTGGCCCTCATGGTGTACCGGTTGAAGTTCAGATCCGTACCGAAGATATGGATCAAATGGCGGATAAAGGGGTTGCGGCTCACTGGTCTTACAAAGGCAACGGTGAGCGAACAGGCACTACGGCGCAAGTCAAAGCTCAGCGCTGGATGCAAAGCCTGCTTGAGCTACAACAAAGCGCGGGGAACTCATTCGAATTCATCGAAAACGTTAAGTCAGATCTGTTCCCAGATGAGATTTACGTCTTTACGCCGAAAGGCCGTATTGTTGAGCTGCCAGTGGGTGCTACCGCAGTAGACTTCGCTTATGCTGTACATACTGATGTCGGTAATACCTGTGTTGGTGCTCGTGTTGATCGCAACCCTTATCCACTGAGTAAATCGCTGAAAAACGGTCAGACGATTGAAATCATCAGTGCTCCGGGTGCGCGTCCAAATGCTGCATGGCTCAACTACGTGGTGACGTCTCGTGCGCGTACTAAGATCCGTCAGGTTCTGAAAACCATGCGCCGCGAAGAGTCGATTACCTTAGGTCGCCGCCTGCTTAACCATGCCTTAGGTGAGCTTTCTCTATCAGATATCGATGAAGAGAACATCAATCATGTTCTGACCGACCTAAAAGTAGAGTCAATCGACGATCTACTGGCAGATATTGGTCTAGGCGAGCTGATGAGCATCGTCATTGCGCGCCGCTTATTAGGCGATGCAGATGAGCTGACCGAAGTTGAGAGTAATAACGAAGGTAAGAAGAAACTACCGATCCGTGGTGCGGAAGGTATTTTGCTGACGTTCGCCAACTGTTGTCACCCGATCCCAGACGACCATATCATCGCTCATGTTTCACCGGGCCGAGGCTTAGTTGTTCACCGCGAGATGTGTCCAAATGTACGCGGTTATCAGAAAGAACCTGATAAGTACATGGCGGTGGAATGGTCTGATGATTACGACAAAGAGTTCATCACCGAAGTCACTGTTGACGTACAAAATCGTCAAGGTGCGCTCGCAGAGCTGACCAATGTTATTTCAAAGACGGGTTCCAACATTCACGGACTTTCAACAGAAGAGCGTGATGGTCGCTTGTACACAGTAACAGTACTGCTAACGACCAAAGATCGTGTTCACCTTGCTGGCATTATGCGTAAGATTAAAGCTATGCCACAGACGCTTAAAGTTCGTCGCCGCAAGAACTAACCGTTTGATTTGAATATCTAACTGCCCTTGAAACCACCATTTCAAGGGCTTTTCTTTTGTATAAGATTATGAATTTAGAACGCTACAATCGAATCCAAGAAGTGTTAAAAGCACGCCAAGCTGACTTAACCCTTTGCCTAGAAGAAGTTCACAAGCCAAATAACGTATCTGCTGTTATCCGCACCGCCGATGCTACGGGTATTCACAAGATTCACGCAGTATGGCCAAATGAGATGCGCACACTGAGCCATACTTCTGCAGGTGCTCGTAACTGGGTTGACGTTGAAACCCATGACTCTATCGACGAGGCGATTACTGAGCTCAAAGCGCAAGGTATGCAGGTACTTGTGACTAATCTGTCTGAAACTGCAGTAGACTTCCGCGACATCGACTACACCAAACCGACAGCCATTATTCTCGGTAGTGAAAAAGTAGGCGCATCTGAGCAAGCCAAAAAGCTCGCTGACCAAGATATTATCGTCCCTATGGTCGGAATGGTGCAGTCTCTCAACGTCTCTGTAGCCAGTGCCGTCATCCTTTATGAAGCGCAACGCCAACGCGAAGCCGCTGGCATGTACGACAATGAAGTCAGTTCTGTACCAGAAGAAACCATCCACCGCCTACTGTTCGAACGCGGTCATCCGGTGCTAGCCAAAGTCGCCAAGCGTAAAAAGCTTCCTTACCCACCACTAGACGAACAAGGCCAGATCATCGCCGATGATGAATGGTGGGCAGAGATGCAGAAGAAGTAAAAGAGCTAGAAAGCTGGAGAGCTGGAGAGCTGGAGAGCTGGAGAGCTGGAGAGCTGGAGAGCTGGAGAGCTGGAGAAATTATGTAGGGTTGACTCTTAGGGTCAACCCTTTGTCATTTGGATGAACTAGAACTGCCCGCCATACACATTAGAGCCAACACTAGTTTTCCAGCAGGGCTTTCCATAGCGCAGCGTTCCATAGGACGCAGTCCGTTCCCGGTATCTCACTCCAATTTTTCCTGTACAAAAACACAGCCCAATGGTTAACTAACAAGGTCTTATCTAACTCACTGAGTCACTTACTCAAAATAACGAGCGAGCTGTGTCATGTCCCAACTGCTATCTGCGATTCCTCTCACTTCTTTGACTGGCGTTGGTGCCAAAGTCGCCGAGAAGTTAGCCAAAGTTGGGCTCAATAGCGTTCAAGATATACTGTTTCACCTTCCTCTGCGTTATGAAGACCGTACTCGTATCTACCCGATAGTAAAACTGCATGCTGGCCTATGGGCAGCGGTGCAAGGCAAGGTGATGAGTGTTGATACCTTGTTTGGTAAACGCAAAATGCTGTCGGTGAAAATCAGTGATGGTAACGGCACCATCACGTTGCGTTTTTTCAATTTTACCGCCGGAATGAAGAACAACTTCGCCGAAGGTAAAACTGTTCACGCTTATGGTGAAATTAAGCGTGGTGGCTACGGACTGGAGATTGTCCACCCAGACTACAAGTTCTATGCTCCGAACCAAAAAGCTGATATAGAACAGACATTAACTCCTGTTTACCCAACGACAGATGGTCTGCGTCAAGTTACGCTACGTAATCTTACTGACCAAGCGCTTGAGTTACTCGACAAAGCAGCCGTGCAAGAACTGCTACCTAATGGTCTGTATGATCACCAAATCACCCTAGCGCAAGCGTTGCACACAATTCATCGTCCACCACCGAATATCAATTTAGAGCAGTTTGATGAAGGCAAACACCCGGCGCAGATCCGTTTGATTATGGAAGAGCTACTGGCACAAAACCTATCGATGTTGGCGGTGCGTAGTAAAGGTCAGCAAGACACAGCATTACCGCTGCCCGTTAGCAACAAACTTAAGCAACAACTGCTCGAGCAACTTCCCTTTTCACCAACCAATGCACAAGCACGCGTAGTGGGTGAAATCGAACAAGATCTAGAAAAGCCACACCCTATGATGCGCCTAGTTCAAGGGGACGTAGGTTCAGGCAAAACCCTAGTCGCAGCGCTTGCTGCTCTGCGCGCCCTTGAGCATGGCTACCAAGTCGCCCTGATGGCTCCTACAGAACTGCTCGCTGAACAACACGCAATTAATTTCTCGGCTTGGCTCGAACCTATGGGCATCAAGGTAGGTTGGCTCGCTGGCAAACTGAAAGGTAAAGCCAAAGAAGCAGAGCTGGCTCAAATCGCAAATGGTGAAGCGCAAATGGTGGTCGGAACCCATGCTCTGTTCCAAGAGCATGTCGAGTTTCATCACTTAGCTTTAGTCATCATTGATGAGCAGCATCGATTTGGTGTCCACCAACGGTTAGAGCTGCGTGAAAAAGGGGCCAAGCAAGGCGCTTATCCGCATCAGCTGATTATGACTGCAACTCCAATACCTCGAACACTGGCAATGACCGCCTACGCTGACCTAGAGACGTCAGTGATCGATGAGCTCCCACCGGGGAGAACGCCGATTCAAACCGTTGCCATTCCGGATACTAAGCGGGACGATATTGTTGAGCGAGTCAGAAACGCTTGCCTCAATGAGGGGAAACAAGCCTATTGGGTGTGTACTCTGATTGATGAATCTGAGGTGCTCGAAGCTCAAGCGGCAGCGGATACGGCTGAAGAACTGCAACGCAAACTGCCAGACGTCAAGATTGGCTTAGTCCACGGTCGAATGAAACCCGCTGAGAAGCAAGCGGTGATGCAAGACTTCAAAGACAATAAACTCCATCTATTGGTCGCGACCACCGTGATTGAAGTAGGTGTAGATGTGCCTAACTCAAGCTTAATGATTATCGAAAACCCTGAGCGTTTAGGTTTAGCTCAGCTCCACCAGCTACGAGGCCGTGTAGGTCGAGGCAGTGTCGCCAGTCATTGTGTGCTGCTCTACCATTCGCCCCTGTCGAAAACCGCCCAAAAGCGCTTAGGCGTTTTACGTGAAAGCAACGATGGATTTGTGATTGCACAGCGAGACTTAGAAATCCGTGGACCAGGTGAGCTATTAGGCACCAAGCAAACCGGTATGGCTGACTTTAAGATTGCAGATTTAGTCCGTGATCAGCGCTTAATCCCCGAAGTTCAGCGCATCGCTCGACATATTCATGACAACTATTCAGATAATGCAGTCGCGATTATCGACCGCTGGTTGGGTGATAGAGATGTGTATTCGAAGGCTTAAACTGGATAACTGGATAACTGGATAACTGGATAACTGGATAACTGGATAACTGGATAACTGGATAACTGGATAACTGGATAACTGGATAACAAAAAAGAGGATTGGCGTGAAAACGTCAACCCTCTTAGTTTGATTAAACAATTCATCATCCTCAAGAGTGAGGAATGACCAAAATCAGAGCCAGCAATCCAGCAGCGTAGCGATCCCGCTTTCCATAGGGCGAAGCCCGTTCTGAAGCGAAGCGTTCTTAAGGACGGAGTCCGCTTCAATCCTTAACCTTTAAAATCTCATCCCAAGGCAAGCTCTCATCACCCAAGACAATAAAATTCGGGTTTTCTAACGTATCGCGCTCATTGTAAGAAAGCGGCTCTAGCAAGGTACTTAGAATACGCCCACCGGCTTCTTCAACAATACATTGTGTTGCGGCGGTATCCCATTCCCCGGTAGGGCCAAGTCGTAGGTAGCAATCGACTGCACCTTCCGCGACTAAACAGGCTTTCAGCGCTGCTGAGCCAAGTGGGACTAAATCATAATTCCAACCGCTGCTCATTCGGCTCGTGATGCGATTAATATCTTGGCGACGGCTAATCGCAATAGCGATTGGGCTTTGCTTGCCATCATGTTGATGGGTTTTGATACGCACGCTTTCGCTTAAGTCTGGAATTTTCCACGCCCCTTTACCTTGGTAAGCGTAGTACGTCACTCCAGAAACCGGACCATATACCACTCCCATCACGGGTTTATTGTTTTCTACGAGAGCGATAATGGTAGCAAAGTCGCCACTGCGGGCAATAAACTCTTGGGTACCATCCAGTGGATCAACTAGCCAGTAGCGATCCCACTGTGAGCGTTTATCTAAACTGATATCGGCCGCTTCTTCTGATAACACCGGGATATCTGGAGTCAGCTCGGTGAGTCTTTCCACAATCAGTTTGTGCGCGGCGATATCAGCACTGGTCACGGGTGTTTCATCACTTTTGGTGAACGCTTGGTACTCTTTTTTCTCGTAAATATCGAGAATCAACTGCCCAGCACTACGGGCAATTTCAATCACTGCGGGCAAATGATGAGAAAGGTCTTCTGTCATTGGCATAAAAAATCCTTACGCTCTACCTACTCTTTCCTCAGACGACATCGCAGAGGAAAACGTTAATTATTTTAAGATTCGTAGAGCGAGTAATAACGCAGTAATACTGCGCGCTTCACTAAAATCGAGGTGTGTTAATAGCTCTTCAGCTTGCGCTAAAGGCCAACGAACCACTTCTAACGGTTCTGGTTCATCACCTTCCAATTGCTCTGAGTATAGTTGCTCCGCAATGAACAGGGTCATTTTGCTAGAGAAATAAGAAGGGGCAAGAACGACTTCTTTCAAAGGCGTTAACTTATGAGCGCCAAAGCCAATCTCTTCTTTCAGTTCACGCTCAGCCGCTTGCTGAGGAGTTTCACCTGGATCGATTAACCCCTTAGGAAAACCCAGCTCATACCTCTCAGTGCCCGCGGCATATTCTCTGACTAACAAAATGTCACCTTGCTCGGTAACAGGAACCATCATGACTGCATTTCGCCCACTGGGTTTCATGCGCTCATAAGTCCGCTGTTCACCATTGCTAAAGCGTAAATCCAACGCTTCAATAGAGAACAGTCGAGATTGCGCGACAGTCTGTTTCGCCAGAATTTCTGGTGGGTTCCGTTTGGCCACGAGCTTACTCCTTTGCATCAAGGGAAGGTTCTAGAATCTGTCGCTCTTTCGTAACCATATTGTTCGAAAGTTCAACACTCCTAATATATGAGAAATTTATCAGCTTTGAAAACAAAAAAAGGGCTGACATTGCTGCCAACCCTATGTATTTCATTCGGTTAAATGCATTTCTTAGTAGTAAGAGTGCTCACCACGATCGTGCTCAGTTGCATCGCGTACCGCAGACAGCTCACCTTCGAATTGCTGAAGAAGCTCTTTCTCGATGCCTTCTTTCAGTGTTACATCAACCATAGAACAGCCGTTACAGCCGCCACCAAAGGCAACAATTGCAATGCCTTCGTCTGTGATTTCAACTAGGTTTACATGACCACCGTGACCCGCAAGCTGAGGGTTAACCTGAGTCTGAATCACGTACTCAACACGCTCTACTAGAGGCGCGTCATCAGAAACCTTACGCATTTTCGCGTTTGGTGCTTTCAAAGTTAGCTGAGAGCCCATTTTGTCAGTTACAAAATCAATTTCAGCGTCTTCAAGGAACGGCAGGCTTAGCTCATCAACAAATGCTGAGAAGAACTCAAACGCCAATTCAGTATCGGCAGACTCTACCGCTTCTGGCGGGCAGTAAGACACGCCACACTCTGCGTTTTGAGTGCCAGGGTTTACCACGAATACACGAATATTAGTGCCTTCTGGCTGCTGACCTAATAGGTTAGCAAAGTGTTTTTGGGCAGTTTCTGTAATAGTAATTGTATTTGACACGACGAATACCTGAGTAATTTTGTAGGCTATTAGTTGACCATTTTACTCCTGAATAGCAAGAGGTCTAGCCTTTTAGTCAATTTATATACCCAAAATAATTGAAGTTGCAGCGCGGCAACAAGACAATTCAGCCCTATGAGCATAGGTGTACTATGTGATTAGGGTGAATTGGCGCAGTGAACAACGCTGCAGATTCTAGAATGAAGGGTATACTAACTTGCTGGCTCAGGAGTACGGCATATACAGTAAATATCAACGCTTTTCACCCCCGCTTCAAGCAGTAATTCACATAAATGCTGCACCGTACTACCAGTAGTGAGAACATCATCAACAATCGCGATATGGTCAGCAACAATCTCTCCATTGAGTAAGAAAGCACGGTCTAGATTTCGCTTTCGCTCCACCTTAGTTAAACCTTGCTGCTGAGGTGTTGCTCTCACTCTTTTGAACAGGGGCTGACACGGTACGTTGAGTTGCCGCGCCAGTGAACGTGCTATCAACTCACTTTGATTAAATCCGCGCCTTAGATACCGCCCCCAGTGCAAGGGCACAAAAGTAATCACCTGTGCGGGCGTTTCTATTCTTGGGGCGAGCAGGCTCGCGAGCTTACTCGCCTGCCAAAATTGCCGCTCGTACTTAAGCCTATGAACATATTGCGCAAGTGGTAGTTGATAGTCAGCAACGCAATAAAGCCGCCGCCATTTAGGTGGATGTTTAAGACATTCTCCGCACTCTGCAATATCAAAAGGAGTAGGCAAACCACAGCGCTGACAACGAGGTAAAGGCGCGAAGTAGCGCGAGCAATGGTCACATATGCCACTTTGTGAATGGGGCCTGGTCAACGCGAGATGGCAAACCTCGCAATGCATAGGCAACAGGTCGGCGATGTGTTTCACTACCTTTTGAGTTAACATAACCCCACTCCATTGAAACAGTATTTGATGATTGTCTAGACAGGACTGAGAGCGAGAGGATGGAAAAAGTGCTACAAACTGAGAACAACCGTGAATCTTTGTATTGGCAATCCCAAGGTCAAGGTGATGACCTAGTGCTACTCCATGGTTGGGGAATGAATGGCGCGGTTTGGCAGCAGACAGTTGAAGTTCTTAGCCAGCATTTTTGTGTCCATGTGGTCGACCTACCAGGGTTTGGTCATAGCCATCAGTCTAGTTTCGAGAATATGCATGATCTCGCTGAGCAAGTCTTGCTGCACGCACCTGAGAAAGCGATCTGGCTTGGCTGGTCACTAGGCGGTTTACTGGCAACCCATATTGCACTTAATGCCCCACAACGAGTCGAAAAGCTGATTACTGTCGCAAGCTCACCCAAATTTGCCGCCGAGAGACCCTGGCGCGGCATTCAACCGAATGTGTTAAGTGCGTTTACCGAACAATTGGTTGATGATTTCCAACTGACTATCGAACGTTTTATGGCCTTGCAGGCGATGGGGAGCCCTTCAGCAAGACAAGATGTCAAACAGCTGAAAAAAGCCGTTCTCTCAAGACCAACACCAAACCCAACCTCTCTGTTAGCAGGTTTACAACTGTTAGCCGATATCGACTATCGTGCTGAGCTAGAAAGCCTAACCATTCCGATGCTACGTCTCTATGGCCGCTTAGATGGCCTTGTGCCTGCTAAAGTCGCCAGTGATGTCGATAGCCTCGCGCCAAACAGCGATAGCTACATTTTCACCGACTCTTCTCATGCGCCGTTTATGACTGAATTCGAGTCATTTTGTCAGCAAGTACACCAATTCCTTGATCGCTAAAGCATTAAATGAACAATGTACAAAAAATAAAAATCTGCGCTAAACCTTTGCCCTAACTGGTCGATAAATAAACTAACCGAAAGAGTTACCACTCTCAGGTTGGGCGTGAGGAGGTTAATGAATGCTCGTATCACCTACGAACGTAAGCGTTCCACTCATCGCCCCATCGGTTAATGTGCAAACGGAGCAAGCGGCGCGCGACAATAAAGTCCGAGAGCCAATTGCACCAACGATTGCATTGACCAAGAGCAACGCAGAACGAAAGGTAACAGCAGACGATAAACGGCGAAAGCAATCCTCATGGGATCCCTCAGAGCACCCAAGCTATGAGACGGAAGAAAGTGGGAGTGTGGTTGCAGTTTCTCAGGAAGAACCTAAAGATACCCTCGAAAGGCTATTCCAACTGTTGGCACTGGAAAGTTATAGCGAACATCAAGGTAAAGGCTATGCCATGCGTTTTCGTTTACCGAGGCGCATAATCGATGCGGCGATAACAGAGGGGATGATGGAAAAACGCAGAACCGTGATTAAATTTCATTACGGAGATGCCGTGGCCCCAAATACCCCTTCTGATGTAATTGCGGTGTTGTAGTACCTTGTCGTTCCCTGGTTCGATAAGGTAATGCCGAAAAAAATCCCCGCTAGTATCGCTACTACGGGGATTTATATTTTTAGCGCAACAACTTAACGCTTAGCTTTTGCAAAGGCAGCTGCGAATGCACCACCCATAGCACTGTTATTGTTCGACGACTCATCACGGCGGCGTTGACCACCTTGCTGTTGACGCTGCTGACCACGTGGAGCACTTGAACGCTGAGTTCGATTGTCCTGCCCTGGCTCATCGGTTAAGCGCATTGAAAGACCAATACGTTTACGCTGCACATCCACTTCCATCACTTTCACCTTGACGATATCGCCCGCTTTAACCACTTCTCGTGGGTCCGAAACGTAACGGTCCGTCAGCGCAGAGATGTGTACTAAACCATCTTGGTGAACGCCGATATCAACAAAGGCACCAAAGTTCGCAACGTTAGACACTACCCCTTCTAACACCATACCAGGTTCAAGATCAGAAACCTGATTTACGCCATCAGCGAATGTGGCTGTCTTAAACTCAGGGCGAGGATCGCGACCCGGCTTATCGAGCTCTTTAATGATGTCGCTCACGGTTGGAACACCAAAGTTCTCATCGGTGTAATCGACAGCGTGAAGTCCGCGTAGGAACTGAGTATCACCAATCAGCGCTTTGACATTTTTGCTGTTTTTCTCAGCAATCGCTTTTACCACAGGGTACGCTTCTGGGTGAACAGAAGAGGCATCAAGGGGGTTCTTACCATCCATAATGCGCAGGAAACCCGCACACTGCTCAAATGCCTTAGGCCCAAGACGCGCGACTTTTTTCAGCGTGGTACGCGCTTCAAAGCGGCCATTCTCATCACGGTAGTCAACAATGTTTTGCGCAATTGTGCTTGATAGGCCAGCTACGCGAGTTAGCAGAGCCGGTGATGCTGTATTCACGTCGACACCAACAGCATTCACACAGTCTTCGACTACCGCATCAAGACGTTTTGCCAACATAGATTGGCTAACATCATGCTGATACTGACCCACACCAATCGATTTAGGGTCAATCTTAACTAATTCAGCCAGTGGATCTTGCAAACGGCGAGCAATCGACACCGCACCACGCAGTGACACATCTAAGTTCGGGAACTCTTTTGCTGCTAGCTCTGACGCCGAGTAAACCGATGCACCCGCTTCGCTAACCATGATTTTCTGCACCTTGAGGTTGCCACGTTTAATCAGGTCAGCGACAAAGCTGTCAGTTTCACGTGAAGCAGTACCATTGCCAATCGCAATCAAATCCACGTTGTACTTACGTACTAAAGCATCAACAATTTGCGCTGATTTATCATATTGCTTTTGTGGCGGATGAGGGTAGATGGTTTCGGTTGCTAGCACTTTACCGGTTGAATCGACCACGGCAATTTTCGAACCAGTACGAAGACCAGGATCAAGGCCAAGTGTGGCACGAGGACCCGCAGGTGCAGCCATCAGCAGATCTTTCAGGTTAGTGGCAAAAACCTCAATCGCTTCAATCTCTGCACGCTCTTTCATCGCACCCATCAATTCAGTTTCCATGTGCATCGAAACTTTGATGCGCCATGCCCAGCTGATCACCTGCTTACGCCAACCATCTGCCGGAGCACTGCTTAGGGATATACCATAGTGGTCACTAATAATCGTCTCACAATGAGACTGACGAACGCCTTCTTCCTGCGCAGGGTCAGCATTCATCGCAAGGGTTAAGAAACCTTCATTTCGACCACGCAACATGGCTAGGGCGCGGTGCGATGGCACTTTACTCAACGCTTCATTGTGCTCAAAGTAATCTTTAAATTTCTCACCTTCGCGCTCTTTGCCGTCGACCACTTTAGCGACGAGTTCCGCGTTGCGATTCAGATAAGCACGAATTTTCTCTAGTAGATTGGCATCCTCAGCGACTCGCTCCATCACGATAGCACGAGCACCATCCAGAGCTGCTTTGGTATCAGCAATGCCTTTGTCTGCATCTAGGTAATTTGCCGCTTCCGCTTCAGGTTCGGTTTGCGGCTGATTCCAAAGCTTATCTGCTAGCGGCTCTAAGCCTGCCTCGATCGCGATTTGGCCTTTAGTACGACGCTTTGGTTTGTATGGCAAGTAAAGGTCTTCAAGACGTGTTTTACTGTCTGCCTGTGCTATCTCAGCTTCAAGTTCAGAGGTTAACTTACCCTGCTCTTGAATCGATTTAAGAATGGTTTGGCGACGCTCATCTAGCTCGCGTAGGTAGGATAAACGGCTATCAAGGTTACGCAGCTGAGTATCATCCAATCCACCCGTGACTTCTTTACGGTAGCGGGCAATAAAAGGGACTGTGTTTCCATCATCAATGAGGTTAACAGCAGCAGTGACCTGCTCAGGTCGAACACTCAGTTCCTGAGCAATCAAATTACAGATAGCTTGGCTCATCCGTTGAATCTCTTGTTGTATTTTAACCTTCTTTATATTGGGATTCTTGATGTAAAACCCAATACTTTTTGTTACCGCGAGCAAGGTTACGCAATTGTTTTGCCAATAGTTTGGCAATTATGTGAAAGTTGTGTCAGAAATAGAGATAAGTCAGAACTTAGATCTGAAAAATGGAACTAATTTCGTTCAAGACCTTGTGCGAATAACGAGTAGTTGGAACCGCTATGAAAAAAATCTTACTGGCCCTTTCTGTACTATCTGTATCCTTAGCTTCTCCTTTGGCCTTAGCTGATCAAGCTAGCGCTGCGATCAATGCTTCTACCCAGTCTCCTGTTTACACCCTTGATGACAAACTTGTCTTAGGGCGGGTAGAAAGCGTTTATCTCGAAGAGATCGAGGCGCTAAAAGGGGTTTCATTTGCTGGTAAGATTGATACTGGCGCAGACACGACATCGATGCATGCTACCAACATTCACGTTTCCAGCTCTGATCCCCAGTTTAGCCAACTCAAAGATCACAAGCTGATGAAAGCGCTGATCGACTTCGCTCCTATTGATGATGTCGATTACGATGATTGGAATGCTGAACTTTTTGCCCCTTACGGTGTTGAAGTGACTTTCACCATTAAGCATCCGCACACGGGTGAGAGCATTAAGGTGACTAGACCAATAGAACGTGTTGGCGTGATTCGCAATCGAACACAAAAAGAACCGATTCTGCGCCCAACCATCACCTTGCCAATGACCATTGCTGGCAAAACCGTCATGACACAAGTTAACTTAACTGATAGAAACCAGTTTTCAGCGCCAATTCTGATTGGCAAAACTTTTCTCGATAACAACGCTTGGGTTTACGCAGGCTACGATTACCTTCAAGAGCAAAAGAACGCGCAACTTGTTGGTAAGAAAGAGTCGGTTGAAATCGCTGGCGTAAAGCAGAAGATTAGCTACTCACTGCAAAACAACTACTCTTCACTGCATGCCACCAATATAAACATCGACTCTAACAAGCAACTGGTCTCTTTCGATGTCGAAGATGGCAATGGCAGCAGCGAGACACTCACACTCCCACTGGTACGTATGTTGAACGTGAGTGGCAAAAAGCGCCCAATGGTGTTCGTTCCAATCGACACTAACGGTGCTGAAACTCAATACTGGTTCGTCTACTTAACTGACCGTAGCAAACTCAATTCACAGCTACGTCTCGGCAAAGGCACGCTCAATCGACGCTTTATGATCGATACTAGCGCGACGTCTTTGTTATCAGGCAAGCCTAAAACCATCAGTAGCAAGTCAAAAGCGATGCAGGTTTCCGGTGAGGAGTCTCTATTGCTTGATGGTATTGAATTAACGGCAGAACCATCACTGGTAGTGAAAACACCGCTGCTAAAAGTCGCAAGCTTCGAGATTTTTGAAAAGAAAGGCAAAGAGTGGGTAACTTACTACCTCACTGACCAAAACGGCGAGGCCAAGCAGTTTTCTAAACCGATCAATAAAACCCTAAAAGTCGGTGACTCCACTCGCCCAGTGGTATTTGGTACCTTCACCCTATACGGCGAGAAAGTTGAACTGCCGTACGCCATTGATGTGCTCGATGAAGACGAGACCAGTGATTACTTCATCATAGGTCAGAAGATGTCCAAAAATGGCGTGCTCATAAACACTCGCACTGATCATCTACTCGATTCCTACCCGCTATTTAAGGCAGGTCATATCGAGGTTGCGCAAGTAGAAGGTCTTAGCTTCCCCGTTAAGCTCGATACTGGTGCAGACGTCAGCTCTATCAATGCGCAGAACATCAAACAGTTTGAAAAAGACGGCAAACCTATGGTCAGTTTTAGCTACCAAAATGATCTCGGTATGGAGAAAGACTTTACCCTAGAGGTCGTCGATAGTATGAAAATCAGGGCGAAAAAAGGTGAGAAACCGACTATTCGCCCAGTCGTTGAAATGCAAGTCAAACTGGGCGAACTCGAGAAGAAGATACGGGTCAACCTGAAAGACCGCAGCCGTTTCCACTACAGCATGATATTAGGTAAAAACTTCCTCAAATACGGCGCAGTGGTGGGCAGTGAACACAATTACATCCTTACTGAAAAACCCGACTACGAAAAATAATCACAGCCAAAAGTCCCGCCCCGCGGGACTTTTTGTTATTCAGCGCTGTAGCGAATAGTGTTAACGAACCACTCTTTGTAACCTTCTGGGGTTTTAACGCTGAATTCGTCATCGACTTCTTTTTTCAATAAGGCGCGCGCCATCGGTGAATCAATCGAAATATAACCTTTGGCGTCACCGTAAATTTCGTCAGGGCCGACAATACGAAAAGCTTTGACTTCCCCTGCTTCGTTCTCGATTTCAACCCAAGCTCCAAAGAACACTTTGCCTTCTTGCTGCGGCGAGTAATCAACCACTTTGACTTGCTCTAGACGCTTACGCAAATAACGTACGCGGCGATCTATCTCTCTTAAACGCTTTTTGTTGTATTGATAGTCAGCGTTTTCACTCCGATCACCGAGACTCGCCGCCCAAGTCACTTTTTTTGTTACTTCCGGACGCTCTTCTTTCCACAAAAAATCGAGCTCTTTTTTAAGTCGATCAAAGCCTTCTCTTGTTATTAGGTTCGTTTTCATATTTCTGACGTTATTAAATTGAAGTTCCGATATACATTAGCTAAAAAGGAAATAAACGTTAACAATTCTTTGCACCAATAGCTTAAGAACAGTGTTACATTTTAAGTTGCGCATAAAGGTGATTGTTTCAACAGCCTGAAGTCGCGCAAGCTTATTAACTAGGTGGACCCATTACATGCAAGAAAATCACAAGATCTTAGTTGTTGATGATGATGCACGACTTCGTGCACTACTAGAGCGTTACTTGTCTGAACAAGGATTCCAAGTTCGTAGTGTTGCAAACAGTGAGCAGATGGACCGCCTGCTAACGCGTGAAACTTTCCATTTGATGGTGCTAGACCTGATGTTACCAGGCGAAGACGGGCTATCGATCTGCCGTCGCCTTCGTAATGCCAACAGCACGTTACCGATTCTGATGCTGACCGCAAAAGGAGACGAGATCGATCGTATCGTCGGCCTAGAGGTAGGGGCAGATGACTACTTACCAAAACCGTTTAACCCACGTGAACTATTAGCACGTATTAAAGCAGTCTTGCGCCGTCAAACGACCGAGCTACCCGGTGCACCAAGTAGTGAAGAGTCAGTGGTTGAGTTTGGTGATTTCCGCTTAAACCTAGGTACGCGTGAAATGTTCCGTGGCGATGAAGCCATGCCGCTAACTTCAGGTGAGTTTGCCGTACTGAAAGCTCTCGTGACCAATGCTCGTGAGCCAATGTCGCGTGATAAGTTAATGAACATGGCCCGCGGCCGCGAATATTCAGCGATGGAACGTTCGATTGACGTGCAAATCTCTCGCCTACGTCGTATGCTCGAAGTCGATCCAAGTAAACCTCGTTACATCCAAACTGTATGGGGCCTAGGTTATGTTTTTGTCCCAGATGGCAAAGAAGCGTAACCAAAAATATGATTTGATAGAGTGCGAGACTTAGTCTCGCACTCTTTGTTTTAGACTAACCTTTTCTCAAGGTAGGTGTTATGCGCATCCGCAGCTCATTTACTCAATCCATTTTTATCTTTCTGACTCTGCTTATTGCCAGCCAAGTCTATTCTTACTACGCCGTGTTTAATTACGCGCTGATGCCAAGCTTGCAGCAGTTTAATAAAATCCTCGGCCACGAAATTAATCTGATGCTGGATGATTCCGCCACCCTAGCAGATGGCCTGGCTATGGATGCACCTCTGCGTAGGCGTGTATTGGAGCAGCTAGGGGTAACCGTTCATGCTGAAGATAGTCCAATGGCAGAAGAGTATTACCATGCGGTGAGCATCGACCTGATGAGTGAAGAGATGACCAATGAACTTGGCTCGCCAACTGATGTTCGTATGATGCTCGGAGAAAATAGCTACATCCTGTGGATGAAGATTGACTCCCTACCTGACTCCCTCTTACGCATTCCTCTCTCTGAACTGCAAGAAGAAGATTTTACGCCACTGTTTCGCAATAGCCTGATCATGGCATTGTTGATTGTTGCGGGAGGCTGGTTGTTCATCCGTTTGCAAAACCGTCCTCTCATTGCGTTGGAAAAAGCGGCCAAAGGGGTTGGTCGTGGTGAGATTCCACCACCATTACCTGAAAAAGGCGCTTCAGAAATTCGCTCAGTAACGCGCGCTTTCAACCAGATGTCTAAAGGTATCCAAGCACTTGAGGAGGACAGAGCCCTACTGATGGCGGGCATTAGCCACGACCTGCGAACTCCGTTAACCAGAATTCGTCTTGCGACAGAAATGATGTCCCCTGAAGACAGCTATCTAGCTGAGGGCATTATTAGCGATACTGAAGAGTGCAACGAGATCATCAGCCAATTTATGGATTACCTTAAACCGGTAAACAAGCAATCTTTTATTGAGGTTGACCTTAATGAAATCGCTAACGATGTCGCTTCATCTGAAGGCGGCTATGAGGTGCAAATTGATACCGAACTCCACCAGCCAATCAAGGAGACCTTAGGCAGCCCAATTGCTATCAAGCGCGCGGTGAGCAATTTAGTCGTCAACGCAATTCGCTATGGTAATGGCTGGACTAAAGTGAGCACCGGCATTACCGCAGATAACAAGTTGGTTTGGGTGTGCGTTGAAGATAATGGACCTGGGATAGAACAGAGCCAGATCGCCAAACTGTTTGAACCCTTCACTCGGGGCGATACCGCGCGAGGAAGCGAAGGAACAGGGCTTGGCTTAGC
Organism: Vibrio tubiashii ATCC 19109; assembly: GCF_000772105.1. Lineage (NCBI taxonomy): Bacteria > Pseudomonadati > Pseudomonadota > Gammaproteobacteria > Vibrionales > Vibrionaceae > Vibrio > Vibrio tubiashii. Next base: position 84,397 of record NZ_CP009354.1, on the reverse strand, counting down.
GATTGTTAAACGCATTGTCAGCCAGCACAATGGTTCAGTCATCGTCAATAATCGCAGTGGCGGTGGCTTAAAAGTACAAATCAGTTTCCCAGCGACAAAGTAACAGGGAATAAATCCAACAAGGGCAGCTTAATCGCTGCCCTTGTTCGTTTTTAGATCTAATGTTTAGAGTCGACCTTGGTAACTAAACTGGAACTTACCTTCGCGGTCTGCGGGGGTTGGTAACCATTTTAACTGCTGCTGAAATGCACTCGGAAACTCAGCCTGAGGCTTAAACCAAGCACTTGAGGTGTAACTCTGATCCGAATTCAGCTTAGCAGTGAAGCCACTTTCGACTTGATTACTCTTCTGCTCGCCAACCACATCGAAGCTGCTCGACTGACAGCTAAAGTTAGCAATCACAGGGCCCACTTCTAAGTCAGACATTGGCGTGCCGACAGTATCAGTATTCCACACCACACTTCCTTGGGCGCTCTCACAATAAGGAGACGCGTAAGCGTATGAGCGCAGGCTAAGCTCTACCTGCCCGTTCAGTTCTAAAGGAACCGGAAGAGAAGGCGCAAACTGCATCACTTTTTCAACGGGCAACGAAGCAATTAAATTCTCAGCATATAAGCCATTTGGCGAATAGCCAACAATTCCGCGACCTTGAAGCGATAGATCACTACCACGACCGAAACGCACTTGAGCCTCTGCAGTCCCAGTTAACAACTTAGCAACGTTAAGCTGCCAGTTTAGCGCGCCATAGTTTTGGTTTTGCCATTTCACTTGGTGAACAGAGCCCTGCCATACCGTACCTTCAACCCCAATCAAGCTGAGTTGATTAGGCAGAGGCGCATATTGCACTACGAACTGAGCGGGTAAATGCACCATAGCGCTAGCGACAAATACGGAGCTAAGAAACACACCCGATAACACTGTTTTCTTCACTCAATTACCCTCTACCAAGCTGAAGTCGATTAACTTCAATCATACCGTCTTGGTTTCCTTTATCGATATCAAGAAATACCACCTTGATTCCATGCGTCTCTTGCAAAAAGGTTATCCAGTTTAAGAACTGATTGAACGGCATAGGCGCAACCCACACCTGAAACTGCTCGCCACGCGGTTGGACACGAATCAACTCAACTTTAAAGCGCCCAACACTTGAAGAAACCGCTTGGTTGATAGGTAGGCTAGAAACCGCTCTGCCACCCTGCCCTTGGGACTGACTGATCTGATCCGCTTTGTCTTTCACCCAAGAAAGCAGTTGCTTCTCGCTTTGAATGCGCATTTGAGCGTTATTTGCTCGCTCGGCGACAGGTTGAACGACGCCCCAATACAGGCCGCCAATGACCACCAATAGAGAGCAAGCAACCACTAAGCGCTGCTCACGTTGTGAAATACTCAACCACCAAGTTTGTAAGGTATTGACCAACTTATTCATGCTTAATCCCTCACAACGGCTTTAGAACAAAAGAGCCATTGACTAGGCTCCCTGAGCGGTTAAGTTGCCCCTGCTCGACCGCAAAATTAGAGCCCATCAGCTCTGCAGCCTTTTCAAAGGTTTGGAAATCTTTGCTTTGCGCTTGTAAGCGAACTTCATTACGTCCACTGTCATACTTAAAACTGGTGAGATCTAAACCAGGCACTTGATTGAGTAAAGGAGGCAGCTTCACCATCAGACTAATGAGTTCATTGCCATCAGAGCCACCAGACAAACGACTCGCTTCACGCTCCATTTCACGCTTTAAATAGCTCACGGTCGGTATCTTGGTTTTACCCGGTAAGGACTGGCGGAAAATACGCTCACTTTCCGTACGATAAGCACTCGCCTTCGCTTCATACTTTTGAATTTTAAGCACATTATCGACAACCACCACCGCCAATAGCAGCACCGCCGCAACAGCGACTTTCTGCCATATTTTCCAATAGCGACTGAAAGACGATTTAGGCTTAAATTGCCCAGTCAGAAGATTAATTTTGCTTATGATCGCTTGTTCAGCGAGTAACTGCATCACTAACTTAGGCTCGCCGTTCAGCCACTGCTGCTGTTCAGCAAGCTCAAGAGAAGTCGGCAAAGCCGAATATGAAGTTAGCGGTAGGAATTCTTCGTCTTGCTGTACCCATTCAGACTGAGCCACCAGCGATAGCCAATCACTCTCAACCGACATACCTTGGTAGCTAGACTTCTTCAATAGCCATTGCTGACCAATCTCAACCGCAGACAATCCTTCACTATCTGGAAGCGCCAATACGTCGGGCATGACCTTTTGGATCTGACAACCAATATCGCCAAGCTCCATGAGGACTTTTTCTAGCCACTGTGAATCCACCGCACACACCTGCGCTTGACCTTGCGATTTGTTTAGAATGGTAAAATGCAGTTGATCGACATCCTGCGCTAAATCATCTTCAAGCACATAGGGCAACATAGATTCAAGCTGGCGACTTGCACCCGCGGGAATTTCTACATCGGTTAGAACCAAGCTTTCTGCTGACAACAAAACAATCGTGCGACGCCCTTCCGCGTATGTCGCGATCTCTGGCAGTGCCTGATAACTGTCTAGCTCTCCGCTCGCAATCACTTCCTTTTGCGACTCCGACCAGACTAACCACTGGATAGCCTGAGCGGTATTATTTGTCAGTCGAACGATCAGAAACTCGTTCACCGATACCTCCGAAGCGACGGCTAATGACCGTCGCAGTTTGTTTATCACTACTAAATAGCAAGCTGCGTACTCTCACGCGAGAGTCCCCAACTAATAATTCAACATCCAACTCAAAATAGGCACTGGTTACAGCCAAATAGCCTTTGCCCTCTTTACGTGCATCAGCCGTTACGTTGGCAAACTCTTTCTCATTTAAAAAGTCGTCAACACTCGCCCAGCCGTCAAAAGGGCGATTTTCTAAAACCTGCTTAGCTTGAGTAACACTAAGAGCAGGTTGAAACAAAGCTGCCAACAATGCAGCATGCTCTGGCTTGATCGTATTTACATTTAATCTCAAATCGGTGGTTGGAATAGCACACACGTAAGGCAGTACTTTTTCCATCACTTCACCCGAAACCTGGTTGACTGCACGTAACTCAGAGCTATCCGCCATCAGGCTATTTGCCGCCATATAGGCGGGAGACATCGACTCATAGAAGCTGTCTTCAACCCCAACCGTCGAGTTAACCGAGTTATTGCTGTCGACGTATTCCCAAGTAGATTGAGCAACTGTTTCCGCTTGGTAATTTTCAATTTGCAACTCTTCGAGCAAGTTTTGAAAGACATCGACCAAGTATGGAGACTTATCCGACCCAGCTGTCGAAGCTAAGCTCGACAGTGCATTGAGGTTAAAGCAGGACTGCTGATCAACTAAGCGGCCTTTTAACGTACCGTAGTCCAACGGGTAAGTTTGCTCTTCTAATGCCCATGGCTGCGAAAGATTAATCGTATCTGAGTCTTTAAAGCTTTGTTCAAGACCTGCCTGCGCCAATGCTTCAGCCCCGACGCTATACCAATAAGCTTGCTGATAATTGATCTGGTTAGTCGCTCGTTTAAACTGACTAAACAGACGGTCTGCCATGCTTGCAGCGATACTGACCATGACCGCTAATAACAACAGCACGATGATAAGTGCGACGCCGCGCTGCTTTCTAACCATCTTGTTTCTGCTCCTCAGACAGCTCTAGAGTGCCCCCTGATGTCAGATAGATGCGCTCAATCTTGCCATAATCCTCTAGCTCTAAACTCAACGCTACGGCTTGTGGTAGAGCAAACTTAGTTTGCCACTCTTTCTGCCACTGCTTGCCATCGAAAAAACGCATCTCAAAATCTTCCACACCATCGAGCAATGGCATCACAATGCCTTCTTGCCCAGCGGGTGTGTCCGCATAACGCCACCATACTCGTTGCAACTGCTGGTCTTTAATCCGATAACCGACTTTACTTATTTCACCACGCGGAAACTGTTGCTGCGGATTGTGCCAACCAGCGCGAACGAACATCACCCCTTTTGCATCAGAGTCGAGTAAATAGTCTTTCCATTGCAACAACAAAGGAGAAGGCTCTTCGCCATTGGTACGAGCTTGACGCAGCGCCATTTGGCGAAAGTCATTGTCCATAAACACTAAGGCTCGTTGTAGCGTTTTTAAACGCTCACTACGCTCCATCGAAATTTCATTGCTGCGCTGAACCTGATTGAGAACCTGATAAGCCCCGACACTCAAGCTAGCAAAAATCGCAATCGCCACCAGCACTTCGATCAGGGTAAAGCCCTGTGACCGATTAAGACTATTTCGGTACATAGCTTCTCACCGTGACCACTGGCGATCCTTTTTCACTGGTCGCAACTTTAACATCAAAGGCTTGTAGCATATCCCCAGCGGTGGAAACGGGTTCCACTGTCCAGAACCAATCTCGCTGTGCGAGTGTTTCTTTGCCTTTTTTCTTACTTGGCTTACTGCCAGATAAAATCACCTTCGCCATTTGATTGTCTGCCACCATAGCCGCAAAAGTTTTCTCTTCGAGAAAGTTAAGCGTATTAATATGTTGGCTAACCGAGCGAATGGTCGCAATCGCTGCAGTGGCAAAAATCGCTAACGCGACCAACACCTCAAGAAGCGTAAAGCCTTGCTTAGCTTTCTTCATCACTTTCTCCAGGTGCTAACAAGATGATCTGACCATTTTCTTTTGCCACTATTCGCCATGCATCGTCTTCAGCACTGCGCTCCTGCGGGTAAATGGCAATAGAAAATGGTGTCACTTCACCGCTCGACATAATGAAAACTTGCGGTGGTGGCAGCTTTTTCTTCTCTTGTTCAAACTCAGCGAACATATCTTCATCAAAGAGAGAGCCGGGTTTAAACAAGCGCTCTTGATCACTCCAGACGCTGCCTCCCAGCGTTAACATGATAGATAGGTTATTCGCTAGCTCAGTCTCAGGCGGTATATGGTGTTGCTCGAGCTTTTGCCAACCTTCCGATTTTAGTCGCATAAAGTGGTACGTTGATTTCTTCTCATCAACGCGCAGACCGAAGTCATTACCACTCAACATCGCCTCTTCATTAAGAAGCTGAACCCGATAAAACAAAGATTGAGCCTGTTTCTTTGCGCCGTCTTCTGCACTAACTGGTAAAGTAGAAATCACCGCTACGGATGCGAGTGAAATCAGCACCAATACCAGTAAAATCTCAAGCAGAGTAAATCCAGAATGACGACGCATAAAGGCTAAGCGTTAACTACTAATTACTGAAAATCTTGAATATTCCAGTTGCCGATATCAGCGTTGGCACCTTCGCCACCTTCCTGACCATCTGCACCTAGCGTAAAGATATCCACATTGCCATTGTCACCTGGGCTTAGGTATTGGTAGTCATTGCCCCATGGATCGGAAGGTAGACGCTTAATGTAGCCACCGTCACGGTAGTTGCGCGGCTCTGGGCTAGAAGGCTTCGTCACTAACGCTTCTAAACCTTGGTCTGTTGACGGATAAACGCTGTTATCGAGCTTGTACATATCAAGCGCATTCTCTAGCGCAACGATATCGGTAATCGCTTTCTGTTGATCCGCTTTTTCTTTGTTGCCAAGTAGGTTAGGTACGACAAAGCTTGCCAAAATACCTAAGATCACCACCACAACCATAACTTCTAACAAGGTAAAGCCAGACTGTTTCTTCATTTTTTTGTTCATTTTATTCTCCACAAAAGCAGCTTAGATTTGCTAAAAGCTGTTATGAACTCATTAAGTTATTCATTTCTAAAATTGGCATTAGCGTCGCCATAACAATAAACAGCACCAACCCCGCCATTAAAGCAATCAAAGCCGGAGTAAAGATGCCCAGTGCGATATTGATTGTCGATTCAAAGTTTGAGTCTTGGTTGTCCGCAGCACGAGTCAGCATGCCTTCTAGCTCACCACTCTGTTCACCACTGGCTATCATGTGCAGCATCATGGGTGGGAACAATTTGGTTTGCTCAAGAGCGCGGCGTAAGCTGGCACCTTCACGAACATTATCTGTCGCGATTAAGACCTGCTGTTTAACGTAATGGTTCGACATAACGTCCACTGCAACGCGCATTCCTTCCAAAATTGGAATCGCGCTCGAAGTACAGATAGATAATGTACGCGCAAAGCGCGAAGTGTTTAGGCCGCGGGCAATTTTGCCAACCAATGGCATAGAGATAACTTTGCGATCCCAACTCAAACGTAACTTAGGCTTACTGAGCGCAAACTTAACTAGGTAGATAACCACAATCAAAGCAACAAGCAGGGTAAGCCCCCAGTTTTGGATAAAGTCACTGGCAGCAAGTAAAAACTGAGTGGATTGAGGCAACTCTTGACCCATTTGGACAAACTGGCCCACAATTTTCGGAACAACAGCGGCAAGCAAGAACGCCACAATACCGACCGCGAAAACCACCAGCACGACTGGATAAATCATCGCTTGCTGCAATTTAGAACGTAATTTTTGGCGGTTTTCAGCATAATCCGCGAGACGTTCTAGCACTGAGTCCAAATGCCCTGACTTTTCGCCCGCTGAAACCATCGAACGAAACAGCTCGTCGAATACATGGGGAAAATCGGCCAAGCTGTCGGCTAAGGTATAGCCTTCCGTCACCTTGGAACGGACAGCAAGCAACATAGTACGGATGCGCGGTTTTTCTGACTGTTCAGAAACGGCTTTTAAACACTCTTCGAGCGGCATACCGGACTGAACCAAGGTCGCCAATTGACGAGTGATTAAGGCTAAATCAGGCGTGCTTAAACCCCGTTTAAACTGAAACGTCGCTTGGTTAGTCTGCTTTTTCGCTTTCTGCCTTGTTTCGCTCACTTCAACCGGTATTAGGCCTTGTTCTTTAAGTCTGGCACGCACCTGACGAGCATTATCACCTTCGATAACGCCTTTTTTGGTCTTACCTTTCGCATCGAGCGCTTTATATTCAAATGCCGCCATTAGCCTTCCTTGGTCACCCGCATCACTTCTTCAAGCGAGGTGATACCTGCACGCACTTTACTTAGACCATCATCGCGAATGCTCGGAGTATGCTCGCGAATCTGCTTTTCAATCGCCTGCTCTCCTGACTCGCTGTGAATCAAGGTCTGAACATCTTCATCAATCACGAGCAGTTCATGAATGCCTGTACGTCCGCGGTAGCCTTTATAATTACATGCTTCACAGCCACATGCGCGATAGAGAGTTAAGTCCTCTTTCTTCTTCAAACCAAACAGTTTTTTGGTTTCTTTATCTGCTTCATAAGGCTCTTTACAATCGGAGCATAGCGTACGCACTAATCGCTGAGCCAAAACACCCAGCAAAGAGGAAGAAATAAGGAAAGGCTCAATGCCCATATCACGTAGACGTGTAATCGCACCGACGGCTGTATTGGTGTGCAGCGTCGACATCACTAAGTGACCAGTCAAAGAAGCCTGAACTGCGATTTGCGCTGTTTCTAGGTCACGAATCTCACCCACCATGACCACATCCGGATCTTGGCGCAAAATTGCACGTAAACCACGAGCAAAAGTCATATCCACTTTGGGATTAACCTGAGTTTGGCCGATACCATCGATATCAAATTCAATCGGATCTTCGACCGTCAGAATATTGCGTTCATTGCTGTTAATCTCTGTCAGGCCAGCATACAGGGTGGTTGACTTACCAGAACCTGTAGGGCCCGTGACCAAAATGATGCCGTGCGGACGAGCGATCATCTGGCGGAACGCGTTGTGGTTGGTTTCTGTCATGCCAAGACTATGTAAGTCCAAACGCGTCGCATTTTTATCTAACAGACGCATTACTACCCGTTCGCCGTGTGAAGACGGCATCGTTGAAACACGAACATCAACAGCGCGTCCACCAATACGCAACGAGATACGACCATCCTGTGGTACACGCTTTTCAGCGATATCAAGCTTGGCCATGACCTTAACACGCGATACAAGCAATGGGGCTAACTTACGGCTCGGTGAAAGAACATCACGCAGCACGCCATCAATCCGGAAACGAATGGAGAGGCTTTTCTCAAACGTCTCGATATGAATATCCGACGCCCCTTCTTTGATTGCCTCGCCCAACATCGCGTTGATAAGCTTGATGATCGGTGCGTCATCTTCTGACTCAAGCAAATCTTCATCTTGCGGTAAGTCTTCCGCCAAAGAGAAGAAATCATCATTGTCGGCACCGATGTCTTCCATCAGTTGGCGCGCTTCCGAAGAATCACGCTGATAAGCTTCAGTTAACTTACCATCAAATGCCTCTTTGCTTAGCGCTTGCAAGGTAAAAGACTGACCACACACGCGCTTCACTTCAATCAAAGCCTGCACTGAAATCGGCGCGATATAGTAAAGCACTAAACCACTGTCAGAAGACTCTAAAACAAGCTTAAAGCGATTGGCAAAACTAAACGGCAAGCGTTTAAAGCTTGGATTTAACTCGACGTCCATTACTTAGCGCTCATCTGATCAATAAATGCTTGGATCTCGACTGGATGGCCTATCTCTTCACCATACTCTGGCAATACCGGAATATGACCGTCATCCATCAGCTTCAAACCCTGATCAGCTCTGTAGAGCTGCTCGGCACGAATAAAGTTGTATTTACGTTGAGTAATACCATCTGCCGTCATGCCATCCCGAATGATGGTTGGCTTGATAAATACCATGAGGTTTTTCTTTTCAACCTGAGTACTGGTTGATTTAAATAGATGGCCTAGATACGGAATATCGCCCAGTAGTGGCACTTTAGATTCACTTTCGAGTGCACGCTCATCAATAAGACCACCAAGGACAATCATCTGACCGTCTTCTACCATCACTGAGGTATTCAGTTGACGCTTGGCAAAACGCACATCGACCGCACCGTTAGCGCCCAATACGTTAGAGACTTCTTGCTCAATCTTTAACTGTACTGAGTTACCTTCGTTGATTTGCGGTACCACTTTAAGCTTGATACCGACCTCTTTACGCTCAACGGTCTGGAATGGGTTGTCATTATTTGAGCCAGTCTGAGAACCAGTAATGACAGGAACTTCTTCACCAACAATAAATGACGCTTCACCATTATCCATTACGGTAATGCTAGGCGAAGATAGAATGTTTGAGTTGGAGTCGGTCGATACTGCACTGATCAATGCTGTCCAGTCGCCCATAACGACACTCAATGCCGCACCATTTACACCACCTAGAGCAGAAGCCAGTTTACTGTAATCACCCTTAGTGGTCGTTTCCTCGTAATATTTAATTTCACCTGTATTAGAGTCTCGGATTGGTTTCTTTTCTACAGTATCCTTAGCTTCTTCTAGACCAATCATCACACTACCAATTGGTGCGCCAGCATTAGAGTGCTGAATCACGGCACCAGTATCTAGTGAACCCCATTGAATACCAAAGTTAAGGCCATCACCTTCAGACATCTCCACAATTAGCGCTTCGATTAACACTTGGGCACGGCGAATATCGAGCTGAGCAATCACATCCTGCAGCGCATTCATGATATCAGGCGGAGCGGTTACCACTAATGCGTTGGTATCTGGGTGGGCGGCAATCATCACTTCACCACGTTTAGCGCTACTCGCCTGTTTCGAACCGGATGATTTCTCTGCTTGCAGGTTATCAGACACACCTTTTAGCACATCAACTAAGTCTTCGGCTTTGGCATATTTAAGGTAAACCACGCGATTATTACCTTTTGATGCCATCTCAATATCGAGCTGTTTGATTAACTTACGTAGGCGTTCACGTACCTGCGGATCACCAGAGATCAGAATCGAGTTGGTTCGATCATCAGCAACCAATTTAGGTTGAAGGAAGGCAGGAGTGTTTTTGGCATCGGTGGTCTTGTTCAGAGCTTCGACAATACGCACCATTTCTGCAGCTGAAGCATTATCTAGTTCAACCACTTCAATTTCTTTGTCACCCGCTTGGTCAACACGCTTGATAATGTCCGCCAGACGATTCACCACAGCCGCGCGACCCGTAATTAGGATAATGTTTGCTGGGTCATAGTGAACCACGTTACCCGCACCCGCATTGTCATTAAGCTGACGTAGTAGAGGGGATAATTCGCGCACTGAGACATTTCGTACTGCGACAACTCGAGTGACAACTTCATCACCATTGATACTGCCATCACCGACAACAGGCACTGCCGATGTTTTCGCATCTTTGTCTTTGATGACTTTTAAGATGCCATTATCCATTTCCACCACAGCAAAACCGTACACTTCCAGCACATTGAGGAAAAAGCTGTAGTACTGCTCCTCAGTCAACATGTCGTAGCTACGCACGTCGACTTTACCTCTAACCGAAGGGTCAACAATGATGGTTTTTTCTAGGTTACGGCCAACAATATTGATAAATTCTTGAATATCTGTGCCTTTAAAGCTGGCACTAAAATCATTTGCTACTACCACTGCAGGTGACGTTAATAAGCTTCCTGCTAAAAGCCATGCGCTTTTTTTAAGCCAATGGTTCACTCTGTACTCCTCGGATCGCTGACGCTGCTGCGACAACCTTATAATTCAATGTATATTTCGTGTGGTTGACCGTTTCGTTCTACTGTTAGATTGAGTTCGGTCAACTGGGATAAGCTTCTAAATACTTCACCCATTGCCGCAGAATCTTTGAGATCCAGTCCATTTATTGAAATTGCGATATCACCCGGTTTAAGACCAACAGCGTCAAACAACGCTCTATCTTTACCCGGAGAAAGGCGGTAGCCAACCACCTCTCCATCTTGTTTTACTTGCGACATCCGCACATATTGGAAGATCTGTTTAGCATCTTGGCGGATTTCTTCGCGAATTTTATTTAATGAGTCTGGTGAAACCTGACTGCGTGTCACACTTTCTGGCACTTTAACTGCCGTTACTGATGGTTTTGTATATTTCAGACCTTCTAGCATAACGGTCTCATTGCGGCCTGAATTGTCGATGATGACTCGATCAGGCTGAACTTGGACAAGTTTAGCGCGAGTGCCTTCAATCACTTCATTTATGCCATACGTAGCCTGCTGACCGCGATTAGCAATCACCGCTAAGCTTTTTTCTGGATTTGAACTAGTGACCACGCCAACTAAAACCACATTCAAGCGACTTTTCGGCGCATCTTGAACTTTAGGTTGCTCGACAACTGGTGCACTTTCTTGATACTTGCCAAAAAGATTGCTGTTCTGCAGCTCTGAAATATCGAGTTGCGATGCACTAGACGAGCCTGCACTCACCACGCCACTCGGCTGCCATTGCGATACGGAAGATGCGCTCCACGGTTGCCAAAGCATCTGCCCACCAATCCAAGCACTGATTGTGAGTAGAAGCATCATTACTATGTAGCTGATACGCTGCTGCATAGTCACGTCTTTGAGCGCCTCACCGAATTTAAGTAGTGCCATTACACTGTTTTGCTTCACTCGCTGTCCCTATCTCGCTAGCTTGGAGCTTTGTTACACCCGTTAAGAATATGGTACTAAGCCCTGTATAACGGAAGTTAATATTAGTTATCAAAGATGTAGCCGTTCATTGTATCAAAATATGAAACAAGCTAAACATAAAACCATCGAACGTCACTTTCTTAGAGCTTAATTTTTATGATCTCGCTTGAAAAATGCCACATTCGTCACCATTGTTACTGCATCTGAATGGAACAAACATTCACCACCTTAGAGGGCAAGAAACACAATGGGTTCCCAAACCGAAGCAGTTAGACTCGATAAATGGCTATGGGCTGCACGATTTTATAAAACTCGCTCCATCGCGCGCAACATGGTCGATGGCGGCAAAGTCCATTATAATGGCCAGCGCAGCAAGCCAAGTAAGGCTGTCGAACTCGGTGCGGTGATTACATTGAGACAAGGGCACGAAGAAAAGACTGTGGTCATAGAGAAAATTTCTGACCAACGTCGCGGAGCCCCAGAAGCGCAAACGCTCTACTCTGAAACAGCAGAGAGTCTAAGTAAACGTGAAGAGAATGCAGCACGTCGCAAACTTCACGCCCATAACCCTAGCCCAGATCGCCGCCCTGATAAAAAGCAGCGCCGCGATATTATTAAATTTAAACACCAATAAGCTCTACCAGATTTACGAGGAATCGCCACATGGCAAGCAATGTTTTGAACCGCTACTTATTTGAAGATCTTTCAGTTCGTGGTGAGTTGGTACAATTGGATGACGCTTACCAACGTATTATTTCTAGCAAGGAATACCCAGCACCACTACAAAAGCTGCTTGGTGAGCTATTGGTTTCAACCACCCTATTAACAGCAACGTTGAAGTTTGAAGGTTCTATCACTATGCAATTGCAAGGTGATGGCCCTGTATCACTGGCTGTCATCAATGGCGATCACGATCAGAAAATCCGTGGTGTTGCTCGCTGGGAAGGTGATATCGCAGATAACGCGACTATTCATGACATGATGGGTAAAGGCCATCTTGTGATTACCATCGACCCTAAGAAAGGTGAACGTTACCAAGGTATTGTTGGTCTAGACGGCGACAACTTATCTGAAATCTTAGAAAGCTACTTTGCCAACTCAGAGCAGCTTAAAACTCGCATCTGGTTACGCACTGGTGAGCACGAAGACCAACAACGTGCGGCTGGCATGCTAATTCAGGTTATGCCTGATGGTACTGGAACACCTGAAGATTTCGAGCACCTTGAGCAACTAACAGATACTGTAAAAGATGAAGAGCTATTTAGCCTAGAGGCGAATGAACTGCTCTACCGCCTCTACAACCAAGAAAAAGTTCGTTTATTTGATCCACAAGCCGTTGAGTTTTTCTGTGGCTGTTCTCGTGAACGTAGTGGTGCAGCTATCGTGACCATCGATCGAGCAGAAGTGAACGACATTTTGGCTGAGGTTGGTTCAATTTCTTTACATTGTGATTACTGCGGCACGAACTATTCGTTCGACGAAGCACAGGTATCTGAGCTGTTCAATCAAACGGATTCAGGCAACAAAACACTGCATTAATTTTTACAGCATAGCAAGACTGTAATTTACCCTTCAAAAGGCCAGCACACGCTGGCCTTTTTTGTGATCACTCCCCCGTAATACCTAGCCTCATCCGTAATAAATTAACCTGTTAATTTTTATCAATTAATAATGATTTTGCTCTAGCGCAAAGCTTTGCGCACACGATAAACTAACTCCACCAATATGTGATGTGTCGCTTAAAACCCCACCAAAAATACGGATATTTTTTGAGCTATATCCCTGTTTTCTACGAGGCCCATTGCTAGCATGGTGAGCAGATAAAAATTAAAAGATTATTACAAAATCCCTACAAAATATTCCTATAAGGAGCACCTATGACCGTTATGGAACATACAAAGGCTGCAACAATTGATCTTACCAAACACGGGCTTCAAAACGTTAAAGAGGTTATTCGTAACCCAAGCTACGAAATGTTGTTCGAAGAAGAAACTCGCGCGGATCTGGAAGGCTATGAAAAAGGCGTGGTCACCGAGCTAGGCGCAGTCGCTGTAGATACCGGTATTTTTACTGGACGCTCACCAAAAGATAAGTACATCGTAAAAGACGCGACCACAGAAGAGCACATGTGGTGGACATCAGATGCGGTGAAAAATGACAACAAGCCGATTGATCAAGCGGTATGGAATGATCTTAAACAGCTCGTCACAAATCAGCTATCTGGAAAACGTGTTTTCGTCATTGATGGCTACTGTGGTGCCAACCCGGACACTCGTTTAAGCATTCGAGTCATCACTGAAGTAGCGTGGCAAGCGCACTTCGTGAAAAACATGTTCATCCGCCCATCGGAAAAAGAGCTAGCCACCTTCGAACCGGATTTCGTGGTAATGAACGGTGCTAAGTGTACTAACCAGAAATGGGAAGAGCACGGCCTCAACTCTGAAAACTTCACGGTATTTAACCTAACTGAACGCATGCAGCTTATTGGCGGTACTTGGTACGGCGGTGAGATGAAGAAAGGTATGTTCGCAATGATGAACTACTTCCTTCCTCTTAAAGATATTGCTTCTATGCACTGTAGCGCCAACAAGTGTAAAGAAAATGGCGATGTTGCCGTGTTCTTTGGCCTGTCTGGTACAGGTAAAACCACGCTATCTACCGATCCTAAACGCGAGTTAATCGGCGATGATGAGCACGGCTGGGATGACGACGGTATCTTCAACTTCGAAGGCGGTTGTTACGCTAAGACTATCAAGCTATCTAAAGAAGCTGAGCCAGACATCTACAACGCGATTCGCCGCGACGCACTACTAGAAAACGTCACTGTACGTAGCGACGGCTCTATCGACTTCGATGACGGTTCTAAAACCGAAAACACCCGTGTTTCTTACCCAATCGAACACATTGAGAATATCGTTAAGCCAGTGTCGAAAGCGGGCCATGCAAACAAGGTCATCTTCCTATCTGCTGATGCGTTTGGCGTTCTACCGCCAGTGTCTAAGCTGACTCCAGAGCAAACTAAGTACCACTTCCTATCTGGCTTTACCGCCAAACTAGCGGGTACAGAGCGCGGCATTACTGAACCGACGCCAACTTTCTCAGCCTGTTTTGGTGCTGCGTTCCTAACACTACACCCAACAAAATATGCGGAAGTACTGGTTAAGCGTATGGAAGCAGCGGGGGCTGAAGCTTACCTAGTCAATACAGGCTGGAATGGCAGCGGTAAACGTATCTCAATTCAAGATACTCGCGGCATCATTGATGCAATTCTAGATGGCTCAATTGAGAATGCGGAAACCAAGCATATTCCAATCTTTAACCTAGAAGTGCCAACGGCATTGCATGACGTTGATCCTGCAATCCTAGATCCTCGTGATACTTACACTGACCCACTACAATGGGAAAGCAAAGCGAAAGATCTAGCTGAGCGCTTCATCAACAACTTTGATAAGTACACTGACAATGACGAAGGTAAATCGCTGGTTGCGGCTGGACCTCAGCTAGATTAGTCACGTATACCCAAAATAATTGGAGTTGCAGCGCGGCAACAAGACAATTCAGCCCTATGAGCATAGGTATTCTATGTGATTAGGGCGGCCGGCGCTCCGGAGAATTGGCGCAGTGAACAAAGCTGCAGATTCAAGTATGAAGGGTATGATTGGAAATTGTGTAGCTAAGCCCCTAAGTTGAGGGGCTTTTTGTTGCCTGAAAAGAAAAAGTGTTCCAAGCTAGTAGCATCTATAGACGAGGGAAAGTGATTCAACGTGAAAAAAGCACTCTTGCTGCTTACTATTCTAGTGGTCAGTACCATCACTCTATCCTTACTTGCGTTGTATACGGTCATGCAAACTAGCTATGCCGCAAAACTCGTCACCACTTTTATTAATACCCTGACACCTTATCAACTCGAAACCACCCACGCTGAATATTCTCCACCATTCCAACTGACGTTAAACGACGTTGAGCTGCAACATGACGACAAGGCGATCCAGCTCCCTAAGCTCACTTTATGGCTGAGCCAATTCCCTTGGCAGCAAGGCAAATTAAGCTTCGACTCTATTTTAGTCGAAGGCGCAAGTTTAGACCTGAATGAACTTGAATCTCCCCTTTTCGAACAAGTTAAGCTCCACCAGCTAGCTTTTAAACATGTCGATATCAGTGCTAACAAATGGTCGGCTCGTGGCGTGAATATGCAGATAGAAAACCCAGTGTGGCACAGCTATCAACACGGGCTACCTTATGGCGATATCCAGCTATCTGTTGAACAACTTTACATGCAAGGAGAGGCTCTCGATAACGTGCTCGTCGATATGCGTTACCAAGCCGCCAACAGCACAATATTTGGCAGTTCTTTTAATTGGCGCGGAGCGAATATTTCCGGACAAGCAGAGCAGTACCCGCAAGGTTGGTCTTTAATTAACGTCACCATCGACCAACTGAAGCTGCCACTTTCGAGCCAGATAGAAACGCTTTCAACCACATTTCGTAACCTCAACCTGCCGATCTACCACATCAACAGCTTAGACATTCTTAATAGTTCATTTAACTATCGCCATTGGCGCTTTGAACACCTTGATGCCTCACTAGAGGATCTCGACCTAACCCAGCCAGTGTGGCAACAACAGTCTGGTTATGCGTCATTTAACGCCGAAAACATTGGCAACGGAGAGCTACAGCTTTTCTCTCCAAGAGCAAAGCTCGCATTCGCTTCCAACCAGATCAGGATTGAGGAGTTTGACGCAGACTTCAAACAGGGACGAGTGCAGCTACAAGGCACAGTTTCACCACAAACTATCTCACTGTCGCAACTCAAGCTGGCAGGGATTAAGTGGTTAGAACAAACCGAGCAGCTAATACCTAATCTCAAAAAGGCCACAGCGGCAGTAAAGCATTTAGCAATTGATCAACTTGAAGTGGAAAACTCTCAGTTTATCCAAGTTGAAAAGCAGCCATATTGGCAAGTTTCAGGTTTGAATATTGAAGGCTCTGACCTGACGCTGATTGATCAAGACAAACACGGCCTGCTAGAAGGCAAGCTAGAGATAAGCGCCAATGCCGCTAGTATAGATAAGCTACTCACCACTCAGGCTCATTTGACTGCGCATGCCAGTAACAACAAACTCACCTTAGATCGCGCCTTCATTCCGCTAGAACAAGGTTACATTGAAGCTAATGGTATTTGGGACAGAAGCACATTGAGTGCCCCTTGGCAGCTGACACTTCATGCCGATGGCCTACCCTTAGAACATTATTTGCTACAACAAACACTGCCATTTTCTCTCACCGGGCTGGCAGAAGTAGAGGTTGAAGTTAAAGGTCTATCGGGTGACTACTCAATGCTATCACATAGCTTGTCTGGAAAAATAACGACCTATTTGCACCAAACCATACTAGAAGCGAAAAGTGTCGATGGCGAGCAAGAATATCGTCACCCATTAGACTTGGGAGCCATAGAAATGATTGCCGATCGAGGAAGAATCTCTGTGAGTAGCTCAACTAACCACTCACAGGTTGCTGGTGAAATGGATTTGACCAAACCTCAGTTTGCGACCTTGCTGTTTAAGTCGCAACAAGAATGTTTAGAGCTTTGGTCAGATATCCTCAATGGTGCCAACGTGATTAAGCAGACTTGCCAGGCCGATAAGCCTAAACCTGAATCGGCCGCACAAGAAGCGAACGCTTACACCGACGCTGAAGAGTCATCACCAAGCACAGACTTATAGTCGGGGATCAGCATATAGGTGCCGATGAATTCTACCGCGGCCTGATCGCCACTCTGAATCGTGACATGAATGACAATTCGCGCTTTGCGTCCTGACGCCAAACGATCTAAGTCACCACTAATACCATCTAATGAAGTTGAAGCGACTGGGTTTTGCGTCACTGGATGTCGGTAACGAATCTGGCTATCGGCCAACACAATATCGCCGCTTAAGCCACGCTCTTTCATCAGTAGCCAAGTCATTCCCCAACCAGTCAGCGTTGCCAAAGTAAACGCTGAGCCAGCAAACATAGTATTATGCGGGTTGAGGTTCGGGTTAAGCTGCGCACCACACTCAAACTGATAGCCAGTGTATTGGTTTATCTTAATGCCCATCTTGTCACTGATCGGGATTTGATGCTCCCATCGCTCTTGAAGCTCAGTACACCACTCTGGTTTACGCAGTACATTCGCCATCGGATCAAGCTGCTTGACCATTTGCTGGTGTCTCACCGGGCCACGCTCGTCGGTCAGTTCACCGCGTCGCTCAAAACCATTCTTCTCATAAAAGGAGATCGCATCCTCACGAGCATTACACACTAAGCGCTTTGCCCCCTCCTGACGCGCCAAAGATTCAAGCGCCACCAAGACAAGTGAGCCCATGCCTTTACTACGACGAGAACCTTTAACCGCCATGTAGCGGATTTGACCTTCACTGTCTGGCGTAATGTACAGACGCCCGATTGCCATTGGTCTGCCACGACCATCAACAATCATGCGGTGGTGACTCATCGGATCGTATTCATCGCGCTCTGAACCAATCGGCATTCGCCACGGTTCGCGCAACATTTGCCAACGAAAGTGATAGTACTTATTCAGTTGGTTATCTGTTTTTGGCGTGATCAGCTTAAACATAAAAATCCTTTTTATAGAGACGAGATCGCCTCTCTACTAGCCTTATAATTATACTTGCAACCAGAAGGTTACGGGGCCGTCATTAACTAACGACACTTTCATATCTGCCGCAAAGCGTCCTCGCTCTGTCGGTAATACTTCTGCGCAGCGATCCGCAAAGTATTCATACAATCGCTCAGCGTCCGTTGGGTGTGCACCACGAGAAAATCCGGCTCTTGTGCCTTTCTTAGTGTCAGCGGGTAACGTAAATTGGGAGACCACCAGCACTTTACCATCGACTTGTTTCACGTTGAGGTTCATCTTGTCCTCATCGTCACCAAACACACGGTAAGTGGTTACGCGCTCCATCAAACGTTTTGCTTTCGCTTCATCATCGTCTTTTTCTACGCCTAGCAACACAAGTAGACCTTTGTCGATCTCTCCGACCACTTCACCATCTACGCGTACGGCTGCCTCACTTACTCTCTGGATCAGTGCTATCACTCTGCTTTCCTTTGACTGGCTCAATATTAGATTGGGTTGAGTTTACCATTTCTTGCTGCTCACTCCACTGCTCTCTTTCACCCAGAGCAGCCGTCACTTCAGCGCCCACTAAAACAATTAACCAACATAAGTAGACCCAAACAAACAGGATAGGAATTGCAGCTAAAGCGCCGTAAATCAACTGATAAGAAGGAAACTCGGTAATATAAGCAGCGAACCCTTTCTTACTTGCTTCAAACAGCAGTGCAGCGACAATCGCGCCAATAACCGCATGGGGGAATCGCACCTTCTTGTTTGGCACTAACAGATATAAACCGACGAAAGCGAAGAATGACAGTAAGAAGGGTAGCCAGCGCAATAACAGGTTGTAGACACCTGATATCGTCTCACTCTCAAGGATTTTCAGAGAAGTGACATAGGAAGTCGCAGCAATACTGGCGCCAACAAGTATTGGCCCAAGCGTCAGTACCATCCAGTACATTGAAAAGGAAAACACAGCACGGCGCTTTTCTGTTACGCGCCAAATATAATTAAGGTTTTTGTCGATGTTCGAGATCAGCATCAAAGCCGCAACAAACAAGAAGGCACCACCGACAGCACTCATTTTTCCTGTGTTGGCGACAAACTCCAGCAGAGCGTTCTTAACCGCATCTCCTGCGGCTGGCACAAAATGAGTAATCACAAAGTCTTGCAACGCAGTGCCAGCATTTTCAAAAATCGCAAAAGAGGATAAGACTGATAGCAGTACGGTTAGCATAGGTACAATTGACAGCAGGGTAATGTACGCCAGATAGCCAGCATTAACATTGACTCTATCGTGACCCATTCTGGTCAGCAGATAGCGCGCAAATAATACGGTTTGCTTAATCACTGGCTCAATTTTCAACTTGTAACTCCCTACTATCTCAGTCATCCTAACAGTCTAATTCTAAAGGAAAGGAAACCATCATGCCGTACTTACTGGCTATTGTATTGTCGATTTTTGCCCTAACAGGGTGTCAATCAGCCTATTACTCTGCAATGGAACAAGTAGGCTACCATAAACGAGACATCATGGTGGATCGCGTTGAAGACGCTAAACAATCACAACAAGACGCGCAGCAAGAATTTACAAGTGCACTGGAAGCGCTTTCGGCACTAACCAACTTCGACGGTGGAGAACTAGAAACCGTCTACAACCAGATCAACGACAAATACCAAGACAGTGAAAAAGCCGCGCAAGATGTCAGTGACCGCATTGCTGCGATTGAAGATGTGTCTGATGCGCTATTTGCCGAATGGCAAGAAGAGCTAAAGCTATACACTAGTACCAAGCTTAAGCGTTCGAGTGAACAAAAACTTAAAGAGACTCAGCGCTCATACAATACTATGTTGTCAGCGATGAAGCGCGCAGAAGACAAAATGACCCCAGTACTCAATACACTGCGCGACAATACTCTTTATCTAAAGCACAACCTTAACGCGAGCGCGATTGGCTCTCTACAGGGTGAGTTTGCAAGCTTGGAACAAGATATCCAATACGCAATACAAGATATGAATGCAGCGATTGCAGAATCTGATAAGTTCCTGCAAAAGCTAAGTCAAAAGTAATATTTAAAACCTCCTCCTTATGAGGAGGTTTTAGCTTACTGCCTCTGTAGCTAAATCCACTACTTGGCGAACAAAAGCAACCCTTTCATCGACAGCCCCCCATGGCACCTCAACCACTTGATAACCTAGCTCCGAATAGGTTTCGACAAGCACTTGGTGGATTTGAAGCGCTTCTTCAAAGCTATGTGGGCGCACCTCATCTTGAACATAAATCGAGGTTTCAGGTCGGCAGACAAACACCTGACTATGGTATTCAGCACTTTGGCCTAGGAACTCTTGCACCACCTCACAGCCGCCCACTTTAAGATAGCCAACAATATCAGGGATAGCTCGATCCATAAAAGCCACCTGTGATTGCTGCGCGGTGAGCTTTTGGTCACCCATAAACCTTAAGCATAAACGCGCGAAATTAGGCAAGTCTGTCCATGGCAAAATACCATCGGGCAGTTGGCTCTGCTGCTCAATCAACGCGCGAGAGCCTTCAGCAAATGTGGCATAGCCATATTCTGCCAAAGCATCAAGCAAGGTTGTTTTACCTGCGCCCGGGCCACCTGTAATAACGATAGGTTTCATTTTCATACCCCAAAAAAACAAAAGCCCCAAGTTGGCATCAACTCAGGGCTTTAAAGCTTGAACAACAACTAAGTGATATTACTTAGCGTTACGTGCTTCACGCTTACGATCACTTTCCGTTAGGAATTTCTTACGGATACGGATGCTTTCTGGCGTAACTTCTACTAGCTCGTCGTCATCGATGAATTCTAGCGCTTGCTCTAGAGTCATGATGATTGGCGGAGTCAGTACCTGTGCGTCATCTGTACCAGATGCACGTACGTTAGTTAGCTGCTTACCCTTTAGTGCGTTTACTGTTAGGTCGTTATCACGGCTGTGAATACCGATAACCATGCCTTCGTATACTTCAACACCGTGACCAATGAACATGCGACCACGTTCTTGAAGGTTAAACAGTGCGTTAGTTAGTGCTTTACCTGCCGCGTTAGCGATCAGTACGCCGTTGATACGTTGACCAATGTTACCGCCTTTGTGAGGGCCGTAGTGATCAAACGTATGGTATAGAAGACCAGAACCAGACGTCAGTGTCATGAACTCAGTTTGGAAACCAATCAGACCACGAGATGGCATTACGAAGTCCATACGTACACGGCCTTTGCCATCTGGAGACATATCTTTCAGCTCACCTTTACGTAGGCCGATGTTCTCCATGATGCCGCCTTGGTGCTCTTCCATCACGTCGATAGTTACCGTTTCAAACGGTTCCATTAGCTGACCATCTTCTTCTTTGATGATTACTTCTGGACGAGATACTGCTAGCTCGAAACCTTCACGACGCATGTTTTCGATCAGGATAGATAGGTGAAGTTCACCACGACCTGATACACGGAATTTGTCTGGATCGTCAGTCTGTTCTACACGTAGTGCAACGTTGTGTACCAGTTCCTTCTCTAGGCGCTCAAGAATGTTACGCGAAGTCACGAACTTACCTTCTTTACCCGCAAACGGAGAAGTGTTTACTTGGAACGTCATTGTTACTGTTGGCTCATCAACAGATAGCGCAGGTAGCGCTTCAACTTGGTTCTGTGCACAGATAGTGTCAGAGATCTTCAGCTCACCAAGACCTGTGATCGCGATGATGTCACCCGCGTTTGCTTGATCTACGTCGTGACGCTCTAGACCTAGGTAACCCATTACCGTACCGACTTTACCGTTGCGAGTCTTACCATCAGCACCGATAACTGTCACTTGTTGGTTTGGTTTAACGCTACCACGAGTTACACGAGCAACACCGATAACACCAACGTAAGAGCTGTAATCTAGCTGAGAAACTTGCATCTGTAGTGGACCTTCTAGGTCAACTTGTGGTGCAGATACTTCTTCAACGATAGTTTGGAACAGTGGTTCCATGTCTTCGCCAGTTTCGCCTTCTTCTAGAGATGCCCAACCGTTTAGTGCAGAAGCGTAAACCACTTTAAAGTCTAGCTGTTCGTCAGTTGCACCTAGGTTGTCGAATAGGTCGAATACTTGATCCATAACCCAATCAGGGCGCGCACCTGGGCGGTCAATCTTGTTGATTACAACAATTGGCTTAAGGCCGTGAGCAAAGGCTTTTTGCGTTACGAAACGCGTTTGCGGCATTGGGCCGTCAACCGCGTCAACGATAAGTAGCACTGAGTCTACCATCGACATGATACGTTCTACTTCACCACCGAAGTCCGCGTGTCCCGGAGTATCTACGATGTTGATGCGGTAATCATTCCAGTTAATTGCTGTGTTTTTAGCAAGAATGGTAATACCACGCTCTTTCTCGATGTCGTTCGAGTCCATGACTCGCTCTTCAGCTTCACCGCGAGACTCTAAAGTACCTGATTGCTGTAGTAGTTTATCAACCAGTGTAGTTTTACCGTGGTCAACGTGCGCGATGATCGCGATATTTCTTAAATTATCAATCTGTGGAGTAGCCATGGATTTTGATTCACTTATAAAAGAAGCAACCCTCTTAAATTGAACATTTAATGAGCACTGCCTATTTGATTAAAAAAACGACCGTAATGTACCAGATTCTAGCGAAAAACCCAGAAATATGTGATCTGATTCGCTCCATTTCGACGAATTTTTTATTGATGAAACGCAAGCTCACTCCGAGTAAAGGGAAATCCCCATTGACATGCGGTCGAAAACTCGGCTGAATGAATATCGATTTTGTCTTATCTTGGTGCAACACACACCAAACGCACCAATTAAGTGCAAACAAAGATCATTTTGGTGCAAAGAGCTGCACCAAATTAACACCAAAACCGCTAATTTATTGAAATTAATGGATTAATTTTTTTGGCACGCTTTTGGCTTTAAGAGAAATAGCATCGATTAATACGATTGAAATGAAATTAATCAATGCTGGATTTCATAAACCGAATCGAGCTAAACCGCTTTAATAACACTGGAGGTTATCCAAGATGTCAGTAGAAAACGTTCTATCTCTGATCCAAGAAAACGAAGTTAAGTTTGTTGACCTACGCTTTACCGACACTAAAGGTAAAGAGCAGCACGTATCTATCCCTGCTCACCAAGTTGACGCAGACTTCTTCGAAGAAGGTAAAATGTTTGACGGTTCATCAGTTGCTGGCTGGAAAGGCATCAACGAATCAGACATGGTAATGATGCCTGACGCATCATCTGCTGTACTAGACCCGTTCACTGAAGATGCAACGCTAAACGTTCGTTGTGACATCCTAGAGCCTGCAACAATGCAAGGCTACGACCGTGACCCTCGCTCAATCGCAAAACGCGCTGAAGACTACCTACGCGCTACTGGTATCGCTGATACAGTACTTGTTGGTCCAGAGCCAGAATTCTTCCTATTTGATGATGTGAAGTTCGCAACTGACATGTCTGGTTCTTTCTTCAAGATTGACGATATCGAAGCAGCTTGGAACACAGGTTCAGACATCGAAGGCGGTAACAAAGGTCACCGTCCAGGCGTTAAAGGTGGTTACTTCCCAGTAGCACCAGTGGATTCTTCTCAAGACATCCGTAGCGCAATGTGTCTAATCCTAGAAGAGATGGGCCAAGTAGTAGAAGCGCACCACCACGAAGTAGCAACTGCGGGTCAAAACGAAATCGCAACTCGCTTTAACACGCTAACAGCGAAAGCGGACGAAATCCAAGTTTACAAGTACGTGGTACACAACGTTGCTCACGCATTTGGTAAAACAGCGACATTCATGCCTAAGCCACTTGTTGGTGACAACGGCTCTGGTATGCACGTTCACCAATCTCTAGCGAAAGACGGTGTTAACCTATTCGCTGGTGACAAGTACGGCGGCCTATCTGAAATGGCGCTTTACTACATCGGTGGTGTTATCAAGCACGCTAAAGCAATCAACGCATTTGCTAACGCATCAACTAACTCGTACAAGCGTCTTGTACCGGGCTTCGAAGCACCTGTTATGCTTGCTTACTCAGCACGTAACCGTTCTGCTTCTATCCGTATCCCTGTGGTACCAAGCCCTAAAGCACGTCGTATCGAGCTACGCTTCGGTGATCCATCTGCGAACCCATACCTATGTTTCGCTGCAATGCTTATGGCTGGTCTTGACGGTATCAAGAACAAGATCCACCCAGGTGAAGCAATGGATAAAGACCTTTACGACCTACCAGCAGAAGAAGCAGCTGAAATCCCAACTGTTGCTTACTCACTAAAAGAAGCCCTAGAGTGTCTAGACGCTGACCGTGAGTTCCTAACAGCTGGCGGCGTATTCTCTGACGACTTCATCGACTCTTACATCGATCTTAAGTCTCAAGACGTAGAGAAAGTAAACATGACAACTCACCCACTAGAGTTCGAATTGTACTACTCTGTATAATCAACTTTAGTACGCGCTAGCGCGTCGGGTTACATAAAAATAAGGCTCACCTCGCAGGTGAGCCTTTTTGTTTCTATACCGTTTGATGCGCCTGATACCATGATTGTGACATGCAATCAGGACCTGTTATGCGCCGACTTCAACTCGCTCTCACAACTAGTCTGTTCTTCACTGCCATAGCAACAGCTCAAACTGTATATACCTGGGTTGATGACGATGGTACTCGTCATTTCAGTGACTCACAGCCCGAAAGCACGGCCAGTGCAATTACCTTGCCTCAGCATGAACCAATAAATGCTCCTTTACATCAACAAGGAGAAAGCCAAACTTTGGATCAGCACGATATTGAGCAACAGCAAGTTCCCTTTTCCTCACCCGCACTAACGATACCACTGGAAGTAAACATTACCGTACCGGAGCCAGACTCCGCGGTAAGAAGCAATAACGGCTCGCTACAGGTTAAAGCGACGCTCAACCGCAAGCTTGCCCCTAATGAGCAACTACAACTTATTGTCAACGGGGTTAATTATGGCGACCTTAATACTCAGCCCAATTGGCAGTTACAGAACCTCGATCGAGGTCAACACTCATTGAGCATTCAAGCATTTAGAGACGGCAAGCTTATTGCATCGTCTCAACCTATAACGGTGCATTTACTGCGAGCAACCATCAAATCAGTGAAACCAAGCCCTAATTCCTAGGACTTTCACCTGTTTTCACTTCAGTTCTCACATTCAATGCGCCATACTTGAATTACTTAACGCACCATATTGGTGCATTGCACAATTCAAGTTCAAGGATGGGGCAAAAGCAGTGGATAGCGAACTCAACGACATTATTTTAAATCATCAAGTAACGGCGATTTTGATCATGAACGAATCGCTGTTGGTCAAATACGCCAACCCAGCCGCAGAGCAGCTTTTTTCCCAGAGCGCTAAGCGCATCGTTGACCACCCTCTTTCCCACTTAATTCAGCACGCCTCAATGGATCTGGCATTGCTCTCTCAGCCTTTGCAAAGCGGTCAAAGCATCACAGATAGTGACGTAACTTTCGTGGTTGATGGTAAACCTCTGATGTTAGAAGTCACCGTTAGCCCTATCTCATGGAAAAAAGAGTTAATGCTGCTAGTCGAGATGAGAAAGATTGGCCAACAGCGTCGTTTATCTCAAGAGCTCAATCAGCATGCGCAGCAACAAGCAGCCAAGCTCCTGGTGCGCGGATTAGCCCATGAAATTAAGAATCCTCTAGGAGGGTTGAGAGGAGCGGCACAACTGCTTGAGCGGACCTTGCCAGACCCAAGCTTAGCGGAATATACCCAGATCATTATTGAGCAAGCAGACCGGCTTCGCGCGTTAGTCGACAGGTTGTTGGGCCCGCAAAAACCCGGTAAGAAGCAACCCGAGAATCTGCATCTGATTTTGGAAAAAGTTCGCCAACTTGTCGACCTTGAAGTCAATCAAAGTGTCACGATTGAACGAGACTATGATCCGAGCTTGCCAGAAATCTTAATGGATGCGGATCAGATAGAACAAGCACTGCTTAACATTGTTAGTAATGCTGGGCACATATTAAAAAACCAATCGAATAGCCAAATCACCATTCGCACCAGAACAGTGCATCAAGCCAATATACATGGTCAGAGATGCAAGTTAGCTGCTCGGATCGAAATTATCGACAATGGACCGGGTATTCCAGCCGACCTACAAGACACGCTGTTTTACCCAATGGTCAGTGGCCGTGAGGGGGGAACAGGACTTGGGCTTTCAATTGCACAAAATTTGATCGACCAACATCAAGGTAAAATTGATGTAGAGAGTTGGCCAGGTAGAACAACATTTACGATTTATTTACCTATTTAAACAACATTAGTGGCATTGCTGTAAGGAAAACAATATGAGTAAAGGATATGTTTGGGTGGTCGATGACGACAGCTCCATTCGCTGGGTCATGGAGAAGACCCTATCATCTGCCAATATCAAGTGTGAAACCTTTGCTGATGCAGAGAGCGTGCTGATGGCGCTTGAACGTGAAACACCTGATGTGCTTGTTTCCGACATACGCATGCCTGGTATTGACGGCATTGAGCTCCTTAAGCAAGTCCATGAACGCTCGCCTGAATTACCCGTGATCATTATGACTGCCCACTCCGATCTTGATGCAGCTGTGAATGCTTATCAGAAAGGGGCGTTTGAGTATTTGCCTAAACCATTTGATGTTGATGAAACGCTGACTTTAGTTGAGCGCGCCATTACCCATAGCCAAGAACAAAAACAAGAACAGGCTTCCCTTGCAGACGATAACTACACACCGCCAGAAATCATTGGTGAAGCGCCCGCCATGCAAGAAGTGTTTCGCGCTATCGGTCGTTTGTCGCGTTCTTCTATCTCAGTACTGATCAATGGGGAATCAGGTACCGGTAAAGAACTGGTCGCTCATGCCCTTCATCGCCATAGCCCACGAGCCAGCAAGCCTTTTATCGCCTTAAATATGGCCGCGATACCGAAAGACTTAATCGAGTCGGAGTTGTTTGGTCATGAAAAAGGAGCATTTACCGGCGCAAATAGCGTTCGCCAAGGTCGTTTTGAGCAAGCCAATGGCGGTACTCTGTTCTTGGATGAGATTGGCGACATGCCGCTCGATATTCAAACGCGATTGCTGCGTGTTCTTGCGGATGGGCAGTTTTATCGTGTTGGAGGACACTCGCCGATTAAAGTGGATGTAAGAATTGTCGCAGCGACCCACCAAAATCTTGAAAAGCTAGTGCATAAAGGCGATTTCCGTGAAGATTTGTTTCACCGCCTCAATGTTATTCGCATCCAGATACCAGCCTTAAGAGAGCGCAAACAAGATATTGAAAAGCTCACGCTACATTTCCTCGCTCTTGCTGCAGAAGAACTTGGCGTCGATGTAAAAACACTTCATCCAAGCACAGTTGAAACACTCAACCGCTTAGATTGGCCAGGCAACGTTCGTCAGCTCGAGAACATCTGTCGCTGGCTAACCGTCATGGCGAGCGGTACTGAAGTTTTACCTGCAGATCTTCCCACTGAGCTGCTTGAAGAAAAGGCACACAACGATGTTTCCTCTTCAGGCTCTTGGCAACAACAACTCGCAACCTGGGCCAAAAGTTCTCTATCACAAGGCGATACGGAGCTACTTTCTTATGCACTTCCTGAATTTGAACGTATACTTTTGGAAGCGGCGTTGGAGCATACCAACGGGCATAAGCAAGATGCAGCAAAAGTATTAGGTTGGGGACGAAATACACTAACACGTAAGCTCAAGGAGCTCTATTAACACTGGAACAAACGTCACAACTTGATTGAAATAGAGGTGATTTAATCAACATGGCTAAACTCATTAGCTTGAATAATAAGGATAAATCACCTACTTTTTAATCAATACACTCGCTCGCATTTAATACAAGAATAAATTCAGAGTACTGTATCAGCAGAAGAACACGGATGTCAGCGACCACTCAAATCACTCTTAGAACCGCCGTAGTACTACCGTTTGTGATGATTTTTATCTTCACCATAGGCGTGATCGTCACTGTTCAAAAAAATAGTTACGAAGAGATGGTAGTAGATATCAGTGACAAGCAGCTCACTGCCCTGACCGACAACGTTAACCTCGAACTTCACAGTTTTCTAGACGAACCCTTTCAAGCAAGCTTAGCTTTGAGCCACTCCATAGGTTTCAATCGACTCTATACTCCGGGTGACACTACAGAGATTGAGCAGTATTTGCTTACCTCATTTCGGAACCTCTACAACAATTTCCCACAACTTGATGTGATTGGTTTTGGCGGAGAAAGTGCTGAGTATATCGGCTTTCGCAAGGAGCCGAATAAAGGTTATACCCTAATGGTGCAAGATGACCGCACTGACGGAAAGCTTGTCATTTACCGTGGACAGGTAATCAGTGAAGATATTCGCTCAGTATTTGAAGGTTACGATCCACGGATTCGTCCTTGGTATGCACCTGTTGCCAAAAGTCTAGTGCCTATGTGGTCATCGATATATGCCAACGCGGATGAGCGACAAGAAATCACTCTCTCGGCATTAACTCCGGTCTTTTACGACCAAGTTTTTCAAGGTGTTGTCGTCACGGACATCAAAATCGATACCTTCAATACCTTTCTAAAAGCTCAACAACAAAAAACCAATGCCGTGCTCTACATCGTCGACGATAAAAATCGTGTTGTCGCCCAGTCGACCAGTGGGCGAATTGTCTCTTGGGGTACACCACAAAGTAAGAAAGGTGAACGGCTGCTTGCTACCGAAAGCTCAGATCCTATCGTCAAAGCTAACGCTGACTATTTCTCATCTCACAAATTGCATCAGCAAAGCGAGACTCAAAGGTACACGCTTGATATTGAAGGTGAGCGCTACTTCAATCATTTTACCCCTTACACAGACGAACATGGATTGAAGTGGTATATCGGCGTCGCTATTTCAGAAAATCACTTGTTGGGTAAACTTCCTGAAAGCCAAAGAAATAGCTGGATAATTGGTGTCATTGCCAGTTTTATCGGCATAGGTTTAGGTCTGGTCGCTTTTAACCGTATCGTCGCGCCAATCACATCAACAGCGGCAGCGGCTAAGCGTTTAGCGAAAGGGGATTGGGATAGTCATATGCCAAAGCCCGGGAGTATTTACGAAACAACCATGCTGGTTTACGCCTTTAATGAGATGGCAAATAACCTTAAAGCTTCGTTCAGAGCGCTTCGCTCTCAGCTTCTCTACGACTCTTTAACCAAACTTTATAGTCGAGAAGGATTGATAGATACCTGTGACAAACTTCCTGCTCTAAATGGCACACTGATGCTGGTTGGTATCAATAAGTTTAGAGATATCAATGACAGCCTAGGTCATTATCAAGGTGATCAGCTACTGATTACTATTTCGCGACGTCTCAAATCAGTATTCACTGGTGAGCATTACTTAGCACGAATTGGCGGAGATGAGTTCGCCATTTATATACCCGAACAACAAAATGGTGAAAGCTCCCTTCAAACCGCAAATCGAGTTCTAAATACATTCGCCTCTCCTTTTGTCATGGAGCAAGAAAGCGTTGTTGTCAGTGTATCAATCGGTATTGTTGAAAATGGCCCGGATGAAAACATGACTCTGTGGCTAAGAAACGGCAGTATCGCACTAAGTAATGCGAAACAAGATTTGACGAGTATTAGCCACTATCGTCCTGAAATGGCAGATATTTCTCGTAACCGCACACTAATGCAGGTCAAAATTAAAGATGCATTGGAACACAATGAGTTTGTACCTTTCTATCAACCCCTTGTTGACCTTAAGACTGGAGAAGTCGTCGGCGCAGAGGCCTTAGCACGTTGGCTCTCCCCTTCTGCTGGTTTGGTATCGCCAATGGACTTTATTCCTATTGCAGAAGAAAGTGGACTGATTGGCGCAATTGGCGAACAGATACTGCTTCAAGCCTGTAACGACACAGTTCAAGGGATGAAAGAGGGCAAATGGGACTCATCGTTCCATATACACGTCAACCTGTCAGTAAATCAACTATCTCAACCAGACTTCATTTCAACGTTGCAAAAGGTTCTAGCTCAGTCGACATTGAGCGCTAACAATCTAACCTTGGAAATTACTGAATCACGCATCGTTGACAACGATCCCGTCACTATTCAGAACATGCAGGCAATACGTGATCTCGGTGTTCATATCGCGATTGATGATTTTGGTACTGGTTACAGCTCGCTCGCTTACTTGCACAAGCTGCCCTTTAACTGCCTTAAGATTGATCGCACTTTCGTTAATAACCTTAACCCTGAAGAGCTTGATACCTCGATTGTCGCTGCGATTGTCAATATGACCAAAGGAATGAAGGTATCGCTTATTGCAGAAGGTATTGAAACGGATGAACAGGCTAAGTTGTTATCAAAGCTCAACTGTCCACTTGGCCAAGGCTTCCTATACAGCAGACCTGTTCCTTATGAAGAATGGCCAAGCAATCTAGTTAACATAAAATAAAGCCCTTCTTTAATAAGCAACGCTCCAAGTTGTATTGATAATCATATCTTTTGACCGAGTCACGGTTTCCTGATTACCTTCCTCCTAAGATAAAAAGAACAACTTATGGTAAGCAAGGAAGCTTGAAGTGGCAAAGTATGCCTTCATAGTACTGTGTTTCATCTTTTCGGGTCACAGCTATGCATTGAAACCTCTAACTGGTGTTCAAGACGAGTGGCCGCCGTATTTTAATGCTCCGTCTCAACCTCTTGGCTATGCTCATCAGATAGTCAAAGACACGCTATGCCTTGCGGGATATGCACTAGAAACGCATTTTCTACCCTGGAAGAGAGCTTATAAGTCAACGTTAGAAGCAAAATCAGACGTCTTACTTGGAGTGTGGAAAACACCGGAAAGAGAGCAAGACTTTCTATTTAGCCATCCCTATTACATCAATCAAATTAAATTAATAAGCCCGAAGTCGGCACCTATTAAGTACCAAGACGCTCAGAGCCTTAGCGAGATCAGGCTAGGTTTAGTCTCTGGGTACGCTTATGGGGAGGCATTAAAGTCTAAGACAGGGCTTAATATTCTTGCAGCGAAAGATGTCAAAGAGAACATTCTGTATTTAACTAAACAAAGAGCGGACGCCATCTTGATGGATGAGGCTGTCTTCTCTTGGAACTTAAAAACGATGGGGCTCAAGCTAAAAGACTTTTACGTATCAGATCTAGCAGTAAAGAGAGTTCCTCTACACATCGCTGTAAGTCGTGAGCACCCATTAGCAGAAGCTATTATTTCTCACTTCAATTCCGCTATAAGAAACAGTTCTGTATGCGAAATTCAGTAGTATCAGACTTATAAGACAAGAACGAAAAAACCCCAGCATTTCTGCTGGGGTTTAAATAGTGGCGGAGAGATAGGGATTTGAACCCTAGATACGCTATTAACGTATGCCGGTTTTCAAGACCGGTGCTTTCAACCACTCAGCCATCTCTCCACAAATTGTTCCTAAAACTTAGTCTTACTTAACAATGCTATGTTTTAGTTTTGCCTTCAGATTTTTCAAAATCTGAAAACATAAAGTAAGCCTGGCGATGTCCTACTCTCACATGGGGAAGCCCCACACTACCATCGGCGCTAATTCGTTTCACTTCTGAGTTCGGCATGGAATCAGGTGGGTCCAAATCGCTATGGTCGCCAAGCAAATTCTTAATTCGGAAAGCTGTTTTAAGTTCTGTAATTACACATTCAAAGTTCTTGCTTTGAGTCCATCAAAACCCTTTGGGTGTTGTATGGTTAAGCCTCACGGGCAATTAGTACAGGTTAGCTCAACGCCTCACAACGCTTACACACCCTGCCTATCAACGTTCTAGTCTCGAACAACCCTTTAGGACCCTCAAGGGGTCAGGGAAGACTCATCTCAGGGCTCGCTTCCCGCTTAGATGCTTTCAGCGGTTATCGATTCCGAACTTAGCTACCGGGCAATGCGTCTGGCGACACAACCCGAACACCAGAGGTTCGTCCACTCCGGTCCTCTCGTACTAGGAGCAGCCCCCTTCAATCTTCCAACGCCCACGGCAGATAGGGACCGAACTGTCTCACGACGTTCTAAACCCAGCTCGCGTACCACTTTAAATGGCGAACAGCCATACCCTTGGGACCGACTTCAGCCCCAGGATGTGATGAGCCGACATCGAGGTGCCAAACACCGCCGTCGATATGAACTCTTGGGCGGTATCAGCCTGTTATCCCCGGAGTACCTTTTATCCGTTGAGCGATGGCCCTTCCATACAGAACCACCGGATCACTATGACCTGCTTTCGCACCTGCTCGAATTGTCATTCTCGCAGTCAAGCGGGCTTATGCCATTGCACTAACCTCACGATGTCCAACCGTGATTAGCCCACCTTCGTGCTCCTCCGTTACTCTTTGGGAGGAGACCGCCCCAGTCAAACTACCCACCAGGCACTGTCCTCAACCCGGATAACGGGTCTAAGTTAGAACATCAACACTACAAGGGTGGTATTTCAAGGACGGCTCCACCGATACTGGCGTACCGGTTTCAAAGCCTCCCACCTATCCTACACATGTAGGGTCAATGTTCAGTGCCAAGCTGTAGTAAAGGTTCACGGGGTCTTTCCGTCTAGCCGCGGGTACACTGCATCTTCACAGCGATTTCAATTTCACTGAGTCTCGGGTGGAGACAGCGTGGCCATCATTACGCCATTCGTGCAGGTCGGAACTTACCCGACAAGGAATTTCGCTACCTTAGGACCGTTATAGTTACGGCCGCCGTTTACCGGGGCTTCGATCAAGAGCTTCGACTTACGTCTAACCCCATCAATTAACCTTCCGGCACCGGGCAGGCGTCACACCGTATACGTCATCTTACGATTTTGCACAGTGCTGTGTTTTTAATAAACAGTTGCAGCCACCTGGTATCTGCGACTCTCAATAGCTCCATCCGCAAGGGACTTCACCGTCAAGAGCGTACCTTCTCCCGAAGTTACGGTACCATTTTGCCTAGTTCCTTCACCCGAGTTCTCTCAAGCGCCTTGGTATTCTCTACCCGACCACCTGTGTCGGTTTGGGGTACGATTCCTTACAATCTGAAGCTTAGAGGCTTTTCCTGGAAGCATGGCATCAATGACTTCACTACCGTAGTAGCTCGACATCGTGTCTCAGCCTTAAAGAGAGCCGGATTTACCTAACTCTCAAGCCTACGCACTTGAACCTGGACAACCGTCGCCAGGCCCACCTAGCCTTCTCCGTCCCCCCATCGCAATTGTAAGAAGTACGGGAATATTAACCCGTTTCCCATCGACTACGCCTTTCGGCCTCGCCTTAGGGGTCGACTTACCCTGCCCCGATTAACGTTGGACAGGAACCCTTGGTCTTCCGGCGAGGAGGTTTTTCACCCCCTTTATCGTTACTCATGTCAGCATTCGCACTTCTGATACCTCCAGCAGACTTTACAATCCACCTTCAACGGCTTACAGAACGCTCCCCTACCCAATACGATAAATCGCATTGCCGCAGCTTCGGTTTATAGCTTAGCCCCGTTACATCTTCCGCGCAGGCCGACTCGACTAGTGAGCTATTACGCTTTCTTTAAATGATGGCTGCTTCTAAGCCAACATCCTAGCTGTCTAAGCCTTCCCACATCGTTTCCCACTTAGCTATAATTTGGGACCTTAGCTGGCGGTCTGGGTTGTTTCCCTCTCCACGACGGACGTTAGCACCCGCCGTGTGTCTCCCGGATAGTACTTACTGGTATTCGGAGTTTGCAAAGGGTTGGTAAGTCGGGATGACCCCCTAGCCTTAACAGTGCTCTACCCCCAGTAGTATTCGTCCGAGGCTCTACCTAAATAGATTTCGGGGAGAACCAGCTATCTCCAGGTTTGATTGGCCTTTCACCCCTAGCCACAAGTCATCCGCTAATTTTTCAACATTAGTCGGTTCGGTCCTCCAGTTGATGTTACTCAACCTTCAACCTGCCCATGGCTAGATCACCTGGTTTCGGGTCTATATCCAGCAACTCGACGCCCAGTTAAGACTCGATTTCTCTACGGCTCCCCTAGATGGTTAACCTTGCTACTGAATATAAGTCGCTGACCCATTATACAAAAGGTACGCAGTCACACCACGAGGGTGCTCCTACTGCTTGTACGTACACGGTTTCAGGTTCTATTTCACTCCCCTCACAGGGGTTCTTTTCGCCTTTCCCTCACGGTACTGGTTCACTATCGGTCAGTCAGTAGTATTTAGCCTTGGAGGATGGTCCCCCCATATTCAGACAGGATATCACGTGTCCCGCCCTACTCGATTTCACTGATGATGAGATGTCGGTTACGGGGCTATCACCCTGTATCGCTGAGCTTTCCAGCTCATTCACCTGTCTCATTAAAAGCTTAAGGGCTAGTCCAATTTCGCTCGCCGCTACTTTCGGAATCTCGGTTGATTTCTTTTCCTCGGGGTACTTAGATGTTTCAGTTCCCCCGGTTCGCCCTGTTAACCTATGTATTCAGTTAACAGTAACTGCTTATGCAGTTGGGTTTCCCCATTCAGAAATCCCAGACTCAAATGGTTGTTACTACCTAATCTGGGCTTATCGCAAGTTACTACGTCTTTCATCGCCTCTGACTGCCAAGGCATCCACCGTGTACGCTTAGTCACTTAACCATACAACCCCAAAGGGTCTCTGTTTAAACAACCAAAGTTGTCTGCATTTTTATACATGTGCAGACACGATTTTGCCGGACTCAAATATTAAACATCGCAAGGATGTTTCCAAGAACACTTGAATGTGTGTTGGTACCTAAAACATAGTTTTAGGATTTGAGAACTTTTAATTGAATAACAACGCATCTCGAAGAGATGGGGATTGTTGTTATTCGTCAGCTTTCCAAATTGTTAAAGAGCATGTTTCTTCACAAGGAAGTACATTTTCTAAAGACTTTCGGCGTCGAAAATTCCAACCACATACTATTTACTGAAGTGGTTTGGAAATCCTAATCCAAAAATACTTAGAGAATGGTGGGCGATACCGGGCTCGAACCAGTGACCCCCTGCTTGTAAGGCAGGTGCTCTCCCAACTGAGCTAATCGCCCACATAAGTTTTAATTCTTCGTGGAGAAGAATGGTGGGTCGTGCAGGATTCGAACCTGCGACCAATTGATTAAAAGTCAACTGCTCTACCAACTGAGCTAACGACCCAATGGTATCCCGTAGGGGAGTCGAACCCCTGTTACCGCCGTGAAAGGGCGGTGTCCTAGGCCTCTAGACGAACGGGACACTAAGTTGAACATCTTGGGGGATGTTCTATCTCTTAAACTACATAAACCATCAATCTGTGTGAACACTCATCGCAATAATCATCGTATAAGGAGGTGATCCAGCCCCAGGTTCCCCTAGGGCTACCTTGTTACGACTTCACCCCAGTCATGAACCACAAAGTGGTGAGCGTCCCCCCGAAGGTTAAACTACCCACTTCTTTTGCAGCCCACTCCCATGGTGTGACGGGCGGTGTGTACAAGGCCCGGGAACGTATTCACCGTGGCATTCTGATCCACGATTACTAGCGATTCCGACTTCACGGAGTCGAGTTGCAGACTCCGATCCGGACTACGACGCACTTTTTGGGATTCGCTCACTTTCGCAAGTTGGCCGCCCTCTGTATGCGCCATTGTAGCACGTGTGTAGCCCTACTCGTAAGGGCCATGATGACTTGACGTCGTCCCCACCTTCCTCCGGTTTATCACCGGCAGTCTCCCTGGAGTTCCCGACATTACTCGCTGGCAAACAAGGATAAGGGTTGCGCTCGTTGCGGGACTTAACCCAACATTTCACAACACGAGCTGACGACAGCCATGCAGCACCTGTCTCAGAGTTCCCGAAGGCACCAATCCATCTCTGGAAAGTTCTCTGGATGTCAAGAGTAGGTAAGGTTCTTCGCGTTGCATCGAATTAAACCACATGCTCCACCGCTTGTGCGGGCCCCCGTCAATTCATTTGAGTTTTAATCTTGCGACCGTACTCCCCAGGCGGTCTACTTAACGCGTTAGCTCCGAAAGCCACGGCTCAAGGCCACAACCTCCAAGTAGACATCGTTTACGGCGTGGACTACCAGGGTATCTAATCCTGTTTGCTCCCCACGCTTTCGCATCTGAGTGTCAGTATCTGTCCAGGGGGCCGCCTTCGCCACCGGTATTCCTTCAGATCTCTACGCATTTCACCGCTACACCTGAAATTCTACCCCCCTCTACAGTACTCTAGCCTGCCAGTTTCAAATGCAATTCCGAGGTTGAGCCCCGGGCTTTCACATCTGACTTAACAAACCACCTGCATGCGCTTTACGCCCAGTAATTCCGATTAACGCTCGCACCCTCCGTATTACCGCGGCTGCTGGCACGGAGTTAGCCGGTGCTTCTTCTGCAGCTAACGTCAAATGATAGTGCTATTAACACTACCACCTTCCTCACTGCTGAAAGTACTTTACAACCCGAAGGCCTTCTTCATACACGCGGCATGGCTGCATCAGGCTTGCGCCCATTGTGCAATATTCCCCACTGCTGCCTCCCGTAGGAGTCTGGACCGTGTCTCAGTTCCAGTGTGGCTGATCATCCTCTCAGACCAGCTAGGGATCGTCGCCTTGGTGAGCCCTTACCTCACCAACTAGCTAATCCCACCTGGGCATATCCTGACGCGAGAGGCCCGAAGGTCCCCCTCTTTGAGCCGAAGCTATTATGCGGTATTAGCCATCGTTTCCAATGGTTATCCCCCACATCAGGGCAATTTCCCAGGCATTACTCACCCGTCCGCCGCTCGACGCCGTTAACGTTCCCCGAAGGTTCAGTTAACTCGTTTCCGCTCGACTTGCATGTGTTAGGCCTGCCGCCAGCGTTCAATCTGAGCCATGATCAAACTCTTCAATTTAAGATTTTGTTCGGCTCAATGAATACTGAACATTACATAAGTAATGTTTGAATTGACTGTGCTGAATCCGAAGATTCAATGGTCACTTCGTATCATTGAAACCTAATTTGAAACCGAAGTTTCTAATTGGATTATCATCAACGAGTGCCCACACAGATTGATAGGTTTATATTGTTAAAGAGCTTTCTTCTTTGTGACTCACATCACTTCGGAAGAGGCGGTCATTTTAGCGAGATAAAGTTTAGTGTCAACCACTTTTTTCAAACTTTTTTCAAGCGTTTCCGCTTGGCTAATTGACCTTGCTAACTGGGCTCTCGTTTCTTTCGAAGCGTTCCCGTGTCAGCGAGGGGGCATTATAGAGATCGCCATCACATTGGCAAGCCCTTTTTTCAGTTTTTTTTGATTTTTTTATTGTTTGAGTATTTTCTATTCAAAACGACCTGTTTTTGCCACTTTTCTACCCCTACCATGGCAAGATTCCCTCTATATAAGGAGAAAAAATGAGTTCTCTACGCAGTTACAAAGGTATTACTCCGCAATTAGGTGAAAGAGTCTACATAGATAGCAGCTCAGTATTAGTTGGCGATATTCGTATTGGAGATGACTCCAGTGTCTGGCCGCTCGTTGCAGCGCGAGGTGATGTAAACCATATTCATATCGGCAATCGCACCAATATCCAAGATGGCAGTGTGTTGCATGTCACCCACAAGAATAAAGAAAACCCTGACGGCTACCCTCTGCTCATTGGTAATGATGTCACTATTGGTCACAAAGTGATGCTACACGGCTGCACGATCAAAGATCGAGTGCTAGTTGGAATGGGGGCGATTGTCTTAGATGGTGTGGTAATAGAAGAAGAGGTAATGATAGGTGCCGGGAGTTTAGTTCCCCCAGGTAAAATTCTGGAAAGCGGCTTTTTGTACGTAGGTAGCCCAATTAAGCAAGCGCGTCCACTCAATGAAAAGGAACGCGCATTCTTACAAAAGTCGGCAGATAACTATGTGCAGAATAAAGAAGACTACCTTCACGAGGTTAAAGAGATTAACTAACGACTTCTATCCAACCTTGTGAATTAAATTCTTCGTCTTCTATTAACTCTTCAGCAAGCTCTTCAAGGTCAAAACGGTATTGAGAAAATACTTCGAGAGCTTGCTGCTCATTCTCAACCGTTTGACCTGACAACTTCTCTAGTTCCGTTTTACTGACTAAGCACTGAATCAGCGCCCCAGCTTGCTGCGCAGAAAACAACACAGCTTGCTTATCTTCATCCCATGATTGGATATCAGGAAAAAGAATAGATTGGTTCATTACATGCCCTCTAGGTTTTTTCTCAGTTCACGCAAAATCTGCTTTGTACCAGGCCTTAGTCCACGCCACAACATAAAGCTTTCCGCTGCCTGCCCTACCAGCATGCCTAGACCATCATATACCTTGATTACGCCATTATCTGTTGCCCACTGATTAAAGGTCGTTTTCCCTGCACCATACATCATGTCGTAGACAGTGCTTTGAGGTGAAAAAATAGCGTAAGAGATAGCGGGTAGCTCACCACTTAAGCTCGACGATGTTGAGTTAATGATCAAATCAAAGCTCTCAGACACAGCCTCCATTGGTTGGGCAGAAATTTTGCCATAAGGCTGAAACATTTCTGCTAACTGCTGCGCTTTAGCATAGGTGCGATTGGTGACCACAATTTCAGCGGGCTGCTGATCTAATAGTGGCTTAATGACGCCACGCGCGGCACCACCAGCCCCAATCAGCAGAATACGAGCCCCTTTTAGCATAACCTGATATTGCAACAAGTCTTGGACAAGCCCTTCGCCATCAGTGTTGTCGCCTAGAATCTCACCATCATCAAGTTTTTTTAGCGTATTAACTGCACCTGCTAACTGCGCGCGCTCGGTGACACGATTCGCAAAGCGGAACGCGTCCTCTTTAAATGGCACAGTAACATTGCACCCTTTGCCACCCTCAGCAAAAAACTCACTGGCTGCTTGGGCAAAAGCATCGGTTGCCGGGCTCTGAGTGGTATAGGTCAAAGACTGATTAGTTTGACGAGCAAATAGCGTATGAATAAATGGTGATTTACTTTGGGCGATTGGGTTACCAAAAACAACGTAGTTGTCTATTTGCTGAGTCATATCCTTACCTATCAGAAACAAAAAGGGCCAATGCGGAACATTGACCCTATCACTATCTATATAAGGAGGAAAGTATTACCACTCTCTCGGTTTAAGGTAATGATCATACAGCTCAGCCTCTGGAGAGTTTGGCTCCACTTGGTAAGCGTATTCCCAGCGCGCTAGTGGCGGCATAGACATAAGAATAGACTCAGTGCGGCCGCCGCTTTGTAAGCCAAACAATGTGCCACGGTCAAAGACTAAGTTAAACTCTACATAGCGCCCACGACGATACAGTTGGAACTGGCGTTCACGCTCACCGTATTCAGTCTCTTTACGACGTTCAACAATCGGCAGGTAAGCTTGGCAATAACCCTCACCGACCGCCTTAATATAGTCAAAACACTTATCAAACTGCCAATGGTTGAGATCATCAAAGAATAAGCCACCAACACCACGAGTTTCATCTCGGTGAGGTAAGTAGAAGTATTTGTCGCACCAAGCTTTGTGTTCTGAGTAAACGCCTTCGCCAAATGGTGCACACACTTCTTTAGCCGTGTTGTGCCAATACTGCGCATCTTCTTCAAATGGGTAGAAAGGTGTTAAATCAAAACCGCCTCCAAACCACCAAATCGGCTCCTCACCCTCTTTTTCCGCAATAAAGAAACGAACATTGGCATGTGAAGTAGGCACATAAGGGTTATTTGGATGCATAACTAAAGAGACGCCCATTGCCTCGAAGCGACGCCCAGCTAATTCAGGGCGATGCGCCGTGGCGGAAGCTGGCATTTCTTTACCTTGCACATGTGAAAAGTTAACCCCACCTTGCTCAAAAACAGCACCATCTTTCATTACTCGGGTACGACCACCGCCACCTAGCTTTTCTCCAGGCTCGCGATGCCATGCATCTTCAACAAATACCGCTTGTCCATCCACCTCTTCGAGCTGCTGACAAATCGAATCCTGAAGATCCATTAAAAATTGCTTTACCGTTTGTTTATCTATGGCTGACATACAACTTCCTTTACTGCAGGGTTATCCCTGTCTTAATACTTGTAGTGATTTAGCATCTCGAATTTCGCTGGGCTTTTCTCTACCACCCGTTTGGCCTTCGAGTACCGCAATCTGGTCATAACCAAACTGCATATAAACTTCTTCACTTGTCATGCATGGTGGCTGACCGGACAAGTTTGCGCTGGTAGAGGTTAACGGCTTTCCGAATGCATTACACATCTTTTGTACCAAAGGATGATCCGTCACTCGCACGGCAATCGATTGATGCTGGCCGGATACCCAACGAGATACACGCTCACTCGATGGCATTATCCAAGTGATCGGCCCTGGCCAACTCTGCTTGACCCTGATTAGCTGCTCTTGAGTCAACTGAGATTCATCAATATACGGAATTAGCTGCTGGTAACTCGCTGCAATAAGAATGAGCCCTTTGTCGGCAGGACGTTGCTTAAGATCCAATAACTTGCGCACCGCTTCACTATTATCGGGATCGCAACCCACACCAAAGACTCCTTCGGTTGGATAAGCGATCACTTCACCATCCATCAAAGCATTCAGTGCTTGATTAAAGTTTTCCACTTAATCACACCTTGGTTATTCTCTATTGGCCTAAGTTTACAAACAATCTCAATCCGAGACTAAAGCTATTTATTAATAAATTCCCAAGCTAAGTATTCCACCCCGACGCAAACGTTTGCTTAAGTGTGAAATCTCCGTATAATGCGCTCAAAATGTTTGCTCACCAATTCTATGCAGCTTTGAAGGAGTTTGAGATGAAAGTCGGTATCATCATGGGTTCTAAATCAGATTGGCCAACCATGAAACTAGCAGCAGAAATGCTCGATAGATTCGGGGTTGAGTACGAAACTAAAGTGGTTTCTGCGCACCGTACCCCTCAACTTCTTGCAGACTATGCGACCAGCGCTAAAGAGCGTGGTTTAAAAGTAATCATCGCTGGCGCTGGCGGTGCGGCGCACTTACCAGGCATGGCGGCAGCCTTCACTTCACTGCCAGTCCTAGGTGTTCCAGTTCAGTCCCGTGCACTTAGTGGTCTAGACTCTCTATACTCCATCGTGCAAATGCCAAAAGGTATTGCTGTTGGTACTCTTGCTATCGGCGAAGCGGGTGCGGCAAATGCAGGTATTCTCGCTGCGCAAATTCTTGGTACACATGATGAAGCTGTAATGGCGAAAGTTGAAGCTTTCCGCGCTGAACAGACAGAAACGGTTTTAGCGAACCCAAATCCTGCAGAGGACTAAGTCATGCATGTTTTAGTGCTAGGTGCTGGTCAATTAGCTCGCATGATGTCACTGGCTGGCGCGCCGCTTAATATTGATATCTCAGCGTATGACGTAGGCAGTAAAAATGTCGTTCATCCACTCACGCAGACTGTAATTGGTCACGGACTTGAAAACGCCATCGCTCAAGCTGATGTTATCACCGCTGAGTTTGAACATATCCCTCACGACATTCTGGCAATCTGCGAGCAAAGTGGAAAGTTCTTACCTTCGACTGAAGCGATAAAAGCAGGCGGCGATCGCCGTATCGAGAAGCAGTTGCTTGATGACGCAGATGTACGCAATGCGAAGTACTTTGTCATCAATACACGTGAAGACTTTGACCAAGCTATTGCACACGTTGGCATCCCTATGGTGCTAAAAAGTGCGCTTGGCGGATACGATGGAAAAGGTCAGTGGCGTTTAAAAGATCCAGCTCAAATCGAGACCATTTGGACAGAAATGGCCGAGTGCATCGCTGCATCTGAAACTCAAGCGATCGTAGCTGAAGAGTTCGTGCCATTTAATCGTGAAGTTTCCCTAGTAGGTGCACGTGGCAAAGACTGTAGCGTTGCTGTTTATCCATTGGCTGAGAATGTTCACACTAACGGCGTGCTGACGCTGTCTACTGCCATCGCAGATACTGAACTGCAACAACAAGCAAAACAGATGTTTACTGCTGTCGCCAATAAGCTCAATTACGTTGGTGTATTAGCCCTTGAGTTTTTCGATGTCGACGGCACCTTGCTGGTCAATGAGATTGCCCCACGGGTGCATAACTCTGGACACTGGACTCAACAAGGCGCAGAAACTTGTCAGTTTGAAAATCACTTAAGAGCAGTATGCGACTTACCACTAGGCAGCACTAAACTGATTCGTGAAACTTCAATGATCAATATCTTGGGTGAAGATACCTTACCAAGCGAATTACTCGCGATGGATGGGGTGCACGTTCATTGGTATGGCAAAGAGAAACGTACAGGCCGCAAGATGGGTCACATTAACGTGTGTGGTGATTACAGCGGTGAACTGCAGCGTAAACTGTGTGCACTTGCCGATCTGTTGGATGAACAAGCATTTCCTGCTGTTCATGAGTTTTCAGCAAACTTCGCCCAATAACTCAGTTTATAGATAGCAAAAACGGCGCTTGATGCGCCGTTTTTTTATTATTCAGATTGTGTGTGGTGACACTTCCGGTCGGCACACTGCCTTTTGACTCCACTGGCGAGCTTCTTCTCAACTAACAGTGGAAAACCACATTTCTCACACTGACCTGAAATCGGCGGCTGATTGACAGCAAACTTGCATTTCGGATAGTTGTCACAGGCATAGAAAACCTTACCAAAGCGAGTTTTACGCTCCACTAACTGGCCTTTATTGCACTCTGGACATGTATGGTGTTCCGGCTGCTGCTGTTCTTGCTTAGGTTGATCTAAAGACTCGATGTGGTTGCACTGCGGGTAATGACTACAGCCAATAAACATCCCATAGCGCCCCTGACGGAGAACAAGCTCATTGCCGCATTCAGGGCAAGCAACACCGAGCTCTTTAACGATGTGACCATCGTTCTGATGCAAAGGTTTAATGTAGTCGCACACAGGGTACTGATCGCAACCTAAGAAAGGACCATGCTTACCGTGGCGAAGGTGAAGTTCACCTTCGCGCTGTTCACTTTGGCATTTAGGGCAAGCTTGGTGCTCTAGCGCATGTTCATGGGCTGAAAACAGCTGATGATCAATTTTATTGCTCATATCAACTCAGAAAGGTTAGTGAAGGATACCTTGTTCTTTGGTATACAGCAGCTCTTCCATAAGTGTGTATGCATTCTCATTGCCTGGTACATTAAATAGCACCATAAGCACAATCCATTTCAGATCATCAAGCTCAAACTCGTCCGTCTCTAGGCCCATAATGCGGTCAATAACCATCTCACGAGTTTCAGTCGTGAGGACGTTAACTTGCTCTAAGAAGGTCAAAAAGCCGCGGCACTCTAGACTTAAGCGCTCACACTCTTTAGTTGTATAGATACGAGTCGAGTTCGAAGTGCTGCACACCGAGATCGCAGAGTGGGTTTCACTTTGCTGCAGTGCTGCTAGCTCTTCTAGCCAGACAAGGGCTTTGTAAATGTCTTTTTGATGAAAACCTGCGCGAAGAAGTTCTTCTTCTAGCTCATCTTGATTGACTTGTAACTCTGCATCGCTATGGATGTAGGTTTCGAATAGATACATTAAGATATCCATCATCATAGCTAGCCCCTCCCC
Organism: Vibrio tubiashii ATCC 19109; assembly: GCF_000772105.1. Taxonomy (NCBI): domain Bacteria; kingdom Pseudomonadati; phylum Pseudomonadota; class Gammaproteobacteria; order Vibrionales; family Vibrionaceae; genus Vibrio; species Vibrio tubiashii. The sequence continues at coordinate 40,837 of NZ_CP009354.1, read as the reverse complement.
TTTCGAATATAGCCACCGGAAACTGCAACAACATGCCCTGAAAGCTCAAGCTCCAAGAGCTGCATCATGACGTCCTGCACAGGTATATTGGTCCTGTTTGCAAGAATATCAACTGGTATAGCCTTACTTCCTACGTTAGCTAACAGCAGAGGAAATGGCAATTCTTCTTTACTATCTATTTCCTCGAAAAGTTCATTTTGAATCGGTGGCTTACTGGAATTAGACCAGCGTAAAAGCGTCTCTATTTCATCAACTATGTCCTGAACTCTCATCACCAAACACGCACCTTGCTTAATCAACAGGTTACAACCGCGTGCATTTGAATCGTGGATAGAACCCGGAATAGCAAACACGTCACGCCCTTGCTCTATGGCATAGCGCGCCGTAATCAAGGAGCCACTTTTCTCTGCGGCTTCAACCACCAGCACTCCAACAGATAGGCCACTAATAATTCGATTGCGGCGCGGAAAATGATCGGCTTTAGGCTTCGCTTTGGGATGAAACTCCGAAACAAGCGCCCCTCCACTATCAAGGATTCTCCTAGCAAGTTCACGATGTCTAGCTGGGTAAATAGTTTCTAGACCGCTACCGAGAACCGCGAGTGTACGTCCTCCTCCTTGCAGCGCCCCATCATGGGCGTAGCCATCCACACCTAGGGCCAAACCACTTGTAACCGTCAGACCTTGTTCAACCAAAGCACGAGCAAAGCTCCGCGCGGTATTGAGCCCTTCAGGACTGGCATTGCGACTACCGACCATCGCAATTTGAGGTTCAGACAAGCCGTTCACCTCTCCTTGAACGAATAAAACCGGAGGAGAGCCTACCGCCTGTTCAAGTAATGCCGGGTAACTGCTCTCTTGCTTAGTAATGATATTGTGTTGAGCAGATTGTTGTTGCCACTCAAAGCACTGCGCAACCTCTTTCGCCGCTCGGTTTTTTAGATAGTTAGCCTGTTGTGCGCTTAATCCAAGGGCTAAAAGAGCAGGAAGTTCAGATTGAACAATGTTTAATGGTGAGTCCATTGCGAGAAGACGAGAAAAGGTTTTCGGACCGACTCTAGGGGTAAAGTTAAGCGACAGCCATGCCGCGAGCTCTTCATTGGTCACAAACTACCGACTCCTTGGGGAGTGAACCTTGGTCTCGATACTGACTGCTTCTGAACTGTCAGTAATGATCGCGATACTAAAATGCTGATAAGGACGGACAACCATCAAGTAGCCAATACGCCTATCAGGTAAAAGGATTGATGAGTTGTTTGTACTATGAGTAAAGTCACCGGCGCCCGAGTTAAACAGCTCAAACACACTGCCTTGTTTAACACCATCTAACTCACCACGATTAACCACCACCGCTTGGTCTTTGCCCACATAATGAGTGCCTTCTACCGCTCCGAGAATCTCAACCTTATCAATTTGCCCAGAGACAGGGGTTAAGCTTAGCGAAGTGGTTGAGTTTGAAGGTTGTAATATTGGCATAGCGATATCGCCCACCACTACTTCATGGCTTTGCTTGGTCAAACGCAGCGAGGAGTAGTGCTCATCACTGGCAACAAGTTGGCCATGAGCTATTTTTCTTATCACTTTGGCGCTTTTATCTGCCCGTTTAAACTCATCCATTAAACGATAAACTCCCCACTCTTGAGCGATTTGATGAGCCGAAATATAGATGACGTTTTGTGAATCCATCAACTGACTCCCGACGCTATTACCAATCACTCGACTCATTTCATGGCTTGCTTCCCCCTCCAACAACAGATCGTGTTCAATGAAAGGCAGGATATGCTGTGTTTTGATGACAGGGATGGGTTGTTTTGCTCGTTGGTGAATAGCGGGCGTCAAACTGACCACAGGTTTTAGAATCAGTTTTGGTTGCCCTTCTCGCCACACAAGAGTCAGTTTATCTCCGGGAAAGATCAGATGCGGGTTTACTATGCTCGAATTCAATTGCCATAAGCGCGGCCACTGCCACGGGCTTTCGAGATACAGTGCTGAAATATCCCACAAGGTATCACCTTTGACTACGGTATAAGTCTTCGGTGCTTGTTTGTTAATCGATAGAGCCCCTTCTTGAGCACTGACCCCATTAACGATCGTCACCAACACGACAACAAACAGACCTCGCCAAATGCGTAACATGTTTCGACTCCCTATCAGCGACCTATCCTTATGGCATTCCCTGTTAAACTGAGTGTTAACAACAAAGAGAAGCGGCTCAAAAAGCGCATTGATGCTGTCATTTGGGGTATAAAATGTCTAGAATTGAGCCAACGAGGTTTATCCTGATTCGGCACAGTTCAACATTTCGAGTGTATATGTCTGTATTACAAGTATTAACATTCCCAGATGATCGTCTTCGCACCGTAGCTAAGCCGGTAGAAGAAGTGACACCTGAGATTCAAAAGTTCGTTGATGACATGATTGAAACCATGTACGACGAAGAAGGTATTGGTCTGGCAGCAACCCAGGTTGATTTCCACCAACGTATCGTTGTTATCGATATTTCTGAAACACGTGATGAGCCTATGGTTCTGATCAATCCAGAAATCTTAGAAAAACGCGGCGAAGATGGTATCGAAGAGGGCTGTCTGTCTGTCCCTGGCGCACGTGCATTGGTGCCACGCGCAGCGGAAGTGACGGTGAAAGCACTTAACCGTGATGGTGAAGAGTACACATTTGAAGCTGATGATCTATTAGCTATTTGTGTTCAGCATGAACTTGACCACTTAGAAGGCAAACTGTTTGTTGACTACCTTTCGCCTTTAAAGCGCAAGCGTATTCAAGACAAGCTAGCTAAGATCAAGCGCTTCAACGAGAAGAATGCAAGCAAAGCCTAATCGCTAATTAAATAGAAGGAAGGTACCTTGAGCAAACCTTTGAAAATTGTTTTTGCTGGTACTCCGGATTTCGCCGCCCGTCACTTGGCGGCGTTGTTGTCTTCGGAGCACGATGTCATTGCTGTATACACTAACCCTGACCGTCCTGCAGGTCGTGGTAAGAAACTGGCAGCGCCACCTGTTAAGCAATTAGCACTAGAGCATAATATTCCCGTTTATCAGCCAGAAAACTTTAAGTCTGATGAAGCAAAACAAGAGCTGGCAGATTTAAACGCAGACATCATGGTGGTGGTAGCTTACGGCATGCTACTTCCGCAAGCGGTACTTGATACGCCAAAGCTAGGCTGCATTAACGTTCACGGTTCAATCCTGCCACGATGGCGTGGTGCTGCGCCGATCCAACGCTCTATTTGGGCGGGAGATGCGGAAACAGGCGTGACCATTATGCAAATGGATATCGGTTTAGATACCGGTGATATGCTCAAAGTAGCGACTTTACCTATTGAAGCTAGTGATACCAGTACTTCTATGTACGAAAAGCTGGCAGAACTTGGCCCACAAGCATTAGTTGAATGTTTAGCAGATATTGCGCTAGGTAACGCAGTACCAGAGAAGCAAGACGATGCACTGGCAAACTACGCTAAGAAACTGAGCAAAGAAGAAGCCCGCATTGACTGGAATGACGAAGCTGCACATATCGAGCGCTGCGTTCGTGCTTTCAACCCTTGGCCAATGAGCCACTTTATCGCTGCTGAGAACAGCATCAAAGTATGGCAAAGCCGGGTCGATGAGCAGTCAACAACTCAACCTGCTGGCACTATCTTGCAAGCAGATAAAAGCGGTATCTACATTGCTACTGGTAATGGCGTACTGGTTTTAGAACAACTACAAGTTCCAGGTAAGAAAGCGATGTCTGTTCAAGATATCTTGAACTCTCGTGCAAGCTGGTTTGAAGTCGGCACTCAGCTGGTTTAAACATATTCTCCCTTATCGGGAAACGTACATTTTGAGGGTGGAGACACCCTCCCTTAATTTAAGGTATTCATCATGAATGTTCGCGCTGCTGCAGCCAACGTCCTATTCCAAGTGGTCGACAAAGGCCAATCTCTTTCACACGCATTACCTGCGGCGCAAAAGACCATCAGACCAAGAGACCATGCACTGTTGCAAGAGATCTGTTATGGCGCGCTACGTTACTTGCCACGTTTGGAATCTATTGCTAACGAGCTAATGGAAAATCCACTCAAAGGGAAAAAGCGTGTTTTCCACCATCTTATTTTGGTCGGAATTTACCAACTGAGTTTCATGCGTATTCCAGCACATGCTGCCGTCGCAGAAACGGTTGAAGGAACTAAGACGTTGAAAGGCCCAAGCCTACGCGGCCTGATCAATGCTGTACTGCGCAGCTACCTTCGTGAACAAGAAGAGCTAGATGAAAAAGCTGTTAGCCACAACGCTGGCAAATATGGCCACCCAAACTGGCTGCTTAACATGCTACGCGATAGCTACCCAGAGCAATGGGAGCAATTAGTCGAAGCGAACAATAGCAAGGCGCCCATGTGGCTGCGTGTAAATCGTCAGCACCATACTCGTGATGAATATCTAGAACTGCTGAAAGATGAAAACATTGAATGCAGCATTCACCCAGAAGCTGCTGATGCCATAAAATTGGCCTCGCCTTGTGACGTGACGCTTCTTCCAGGTTTCGATCGTGGTTGGGTATCGGTACAAGACGCTGCGGCTCAGTTGTCAGTAAACTATCTGCAACCACAAAATGGTGAGTTGATTCTTGATTGTTGTGCAGCGCCAGGTGGTAAAACCGCGCATATTCTTGAGCATACGGAAGATACCGAAGTGGTTGCAATTGATTGTGACGCTAAACGTCTTGATCGCGTCTATGACAACCTAGAACGTCTTCAACTGCGTGCCGATGTGATTTGTGGTGACGCTCGCTACCCTCAAGAATGGTGGACAGGCGAAAAATTTGACCGCATTCTACTTGATGCACCTTGTTCAGCAACGGGCGTTATTCGTCGTCACCCAGATATTAAGTGGTTACGTCGAGCAAACGACATTGACGCCTTAGCTGAGCTACAAAGTGAAATTATGGATGCAATGTGGAGCCAATTGAAGGTGGGCGGTACTATGGTTTACGCCACTTGTTCAATTACTCCAAAAGAAAACGTACTACAAGTAAAAGCTTTCCTTGAGCGCACTGATAACGCAACCTTAGTGGGTTCTGATATCAACAATCCAGGACGCCAAATCTTACCTGGCGAAGAGGATATGGACGGCTTCTACTACGCAGTGTTAATCAAAAACGCGTAATACAGTTAGGCGGTGACAATAGTCGCCGCCTTTTCAGTAGTTAAACGAGATTAGTGTATGAAAATCATCATCCTTGGTGCAGGTCAGGTTGGCGGCACACTGGCGGAAAACCTAGTTGGCGAGAACAACGACATCACCATTGTAGACCGCAACTCAGATCGTCTGCGCGAACTGCAAGATAAGTACGACCTACGTGTCGTGAATGGTTATGCTAGCCACCCAGACGTGTTGCGTGAAGCCGGTGCTCAAGATGCTGACATGTTGGTTGCTGTAACCAATATGGATGAAACCAATATGGCTGCCTGTCAGGTGGCTTTTACACTGTTTAACACTCCTAACCGAATTGCGCGAATTCGCTCTCCGCAGTACCTATCTGAGAAGGAAGCTTTGTTCCAGTCGGGCGCTGTACCCGTCGATCACTTGATTGCACCAGAAGAGCTAGTCACTAGCTACATTGAACGTTTGATTCAATACCCAGGGGCACTGCAAGTTGTGAGTTTTGCTGAGCAGAAAGTGAGCTTGGTTGCCGTAAAAGCCTACTATGGTGGACCACTGGTTGGTAATGCACTGTCTGCGCTACGTGAGCACATGCCACATATCGACACGCGTGTTGCGGCGATTTTCCGCCAAGGCCGACCAATTCGACCACAGGGCACCACCATCATTGAAGCTGACGATGAAGTCTTCTTCGTCGCGGCTAGTAATCACATCCGCTCGGTAATGAGTGAGCTACAACGTCTTGAGAAGCCTTACCGCCGTATTATGATAGTTGGTGGTGGTAACATCGGTGCTAGCCTTGCTCGCCGCTTAGAACAGCTCTACAGCGTTAAGCTGATTGAACATAGCTACCAACGCGCGGAAAAGCTGTCAGAAGAGCTAGAGAATACCATCGTTTTCTGTGGTGATGCGGCAGATCAGGAACTCCTTGCGGAAGAGAATATCGATCAGGTCGATGTGTTTATTGCTCTCACCAACGAAGATGAAACCAACATTATGTCTGCCATGCTTGCGAAACGCATGGGAGCCAAAAAAGTGATGGTACTGATTCAGCGCGGGGCTTATGTCGACCTTGTACAGGGTGGCGCTATCGATGTCGCGATTTCGCCACAACAAGCGACGATTTCTGCATTACTGACCCACGTTCGTCGTGCCGATATTGTTAACGTATCTTCACTGCGCCGAGGGGCTGCAGAAGCAATCGAAGCCATTGCACACGGTGATGAAACCACATCGAAAGTTGTTGGTCGCGCGATTGGTGATATCAAACTACCACCAGGTACCACCATTGGTGCGATTGTCCGTGGCGAGGAAGTGTTGATTGCCCACGACCGTACCGTTATCGAACAAGATGATCATGTGGTGATGTTCTTGGTCGACAAGAAATACGTCCCTGACGTAGAAGCCCTATTCCAACCGAGTCCGTTCTTCCTTTAGGCAAGGGTTATGGTCAATTTCCGTCCTGTACTGTTTGTTATCGGGCTAGTGTTATCTAAGCTAGCCCTGTTCATGTACGTGCCAACATTGGTCGCCTTCATCACTGGTACGTCTGGATTTTTAGAGTTTGGCCAAGCTGTTATCATTACTCATACTGCCGCTTTTGCCTGTTTGACGATTGGTCGCACCAAACAATTTAAACTCAGTGTGCGCGATATGTTCCTTATCACCAGTTTGGTGTGGACCATCGCCAGTGCGTTCGCAGCGCTACCTTTCGTGTTTATCAATCACATCAGCTTTACCGATGCTTACTTTGAGACCATGTCGGGCATCACAACCACAGGTTCCACCGTACTCAGTGGCCTAGATAACATGGCACCGAGCATTTTATTGTGGCGCTCGATACTGCAATGGTTAGGTGGGATTGGCTTTATCGTGATGGCGGTTGCGGTACTACCTATGCTTAACGTCGGTGGTATGAAACTCTTCCACACCGAATCCTCCGACTGGTCAGATAAAAGCAGCCCGAGAGCCAAAACAGTGGCAAAGAACATTGTCGCAGTTTACCTATCACTGACGGGTTTATGCATAGTTGGCTACCTTCTAACGGGCATGAATCTGTTTGAAGCGATCAACCACGCCTTTACCACCTTATCCACCGGTGGCTATTCCACATCAGATGGCTCGATGAACCATTTCTCTAATGGTGCGCATTGGGTAGCGACACTATTTATGTTTTTGGGTGGCTTGCCGTTCTTACTGTTTGTTGCAGCAATTAAAAAACGCCGTCTCAATGAATTAGTCAAAGATGCACAAGTGCGCGGATTTAGCTACTTGTTCTTGGTTAGCAGCTTAATCATCGCGGCTTGGTTAGTGATCAGAGATGGTTATGCCGTTTTAGATGCGCTTCGGGTATCCATGTTCAACATTGTCTCAGTGGTTACCACGACAGGCTTTGGCTTGGAAGATTTCACCGCCTGGGGCGCACTTCCTACCACCTTGTTTGCATTCCTGATGATGGCAGGAGCCTGTTCAGGTTCAACTGCGGGCGGGATTAAAATCTTCCGTTTTCAGATTGCCCTGACATTGCTTAACAAGCAGATGATGAAACTTATCCATCCTTCAGGGGTATTTGTTCAGCGTTACAATCAACGCCCTGTAAACGACGATATCGTCCGTTCGGTTGTCGCCTTTGGTTTGACGTTTTTTATCACCATCATTGCGATTGCTGGTGGCCTCAGTGCTATGGGGCTCGACCCTATCACCAGTATCTCTGGTTCTATTACTGCGGTTGCCAATGTTGGACCGGGTATGGGGTCAGTCATCGGTCCAACTGGTAACTTTGCTCCACTGCCAGACGCCGCTAAATGGCTACTAAGCCTAGGGATGTTGATGGGAAGGCTGGAAATTTTGACCTTGCTTGTCCTGTTTTTCCCAGCCTTCTGGCGACGTTAAACGGGATCAACGTAGAGATAAATAGCGAAGAAATGGCAAGCGCATCCTGCTAGAACAAATCCGTGCCAAATAGCATGATTGTAAGGGATGCGTTTTGCGACGTAGAAGATCACTCCCAGTGAGTAAATCACTCCCCCTGCGGCAAGCAGAGTTAACCCACCAACCGATAAGTTCATCGCCAATTGGTAAATCACAATCAGCGATAACCAACCCATGGTCAGATAAGTCACTAAAGAAAGCTTCTTAAAACGGTAGACAAAGGCGAGCTTCATAATGATGCCGAACAGAGCAATGCTCCAGATCACTACCATTAGCCCAATCGCTAGCGGTGTACGCAGGCTCACTAGTAGAAAAGGCGTGTAGCTACCCGCGATCAATAAGTAGATAGCACAGTGGTCAAAGGTTTTTAATGCTCGTTTGGCTCGCTTATAAGGAATCGCATGGTAGAGCGTAGAGGCAAGAAACAACACTATCATGCTGCTGCCATAGATACTCATACTGGTGATTGTTAGCGTATCCGCATTGTTTTCGGTCGATTTGAGCAAGAGTAAAACCAAGCCGACAATACTGAGCACCATACCTAGAGCATGGGTCAGCGTATTAGCAAACTCTTCTTTCGTGCTGTATTCAGTGGGAGGATTAGCAGACATGCGTGCCCTACTCTGAGTAAATATGGAATAATTACTCGAGAGTATGGCACATTAAGCTTACACTTGTAAGCTGAAAGTTTTTTAAGTTTTGGTTAAGAATGTTCGTCCAAGTAAGCAATTACTTGTGCGCCCGCTTCCTGTGCAGACGTATGGAGAGGAATTTCCATTTGACGTTTCAAATCACCAATCCCTAACAAGCTTGCGAGCATGCCCTTTGCACCTTCACGGTGACGATCGATCTCAAACCACATCTGTAACTTATCGTCAGTTCGATATGCCACCACTTCGAGCTCTCGCCATCGGCCATGAAAAGGCCCTGTGGTCGGAACAAATTCAAACTCTTGGACAAACGGCATCGCAAAGCCGTCAACTTCTTCACACTCTACCTGACGAATACGCAAACCTTGCTCTTCAAGTGCGGTAAATATGCCATCAAGCAGTGGGTCAGGCCTGACGGTTAGAATGTCTTTGTCGGTCGGATCTTTTGCCATCGCAATATCCAAGCCTGTCTCCAACCACACCTTGGAGTCACCAATGGTAACGGGTGTGTTCCACGGTACATCGAGCTCAATTTCAAAGTCACGCGTTTCACCCGGATTAATAGTAAAAGCGTAAGGCAGTGACCACTTAGCTAAGGCATAACTTGTCGGGACTCGACGCATGCGCCCTGCATTGTGCTTGTCCTTATCTGGGTTGGCAGGCACCTCTTTGATATAGCGACAATAGAGCTTGAGGTCGATATTATCGATCTCTTGTGCTGTCGACCCACCATAGACATGAATCGTAATATTCACTTTTTGTCCTGGATACAAGACTTCTTGCTGCAAAACAGAGTCAACCTTTGCAGATCCAATACCAAAACTGGCCAGGGTTTTCTTAAATAACGACATCAACACCTCCTTGGCACATACGAAACCATTAAATTACTTTCATACTAATCTGGTTTACTGTCTCACTACTATAGATATCTTCACATAATTGTAGCGAATCGCAATCGATTAGATATCGACCAATCCGACTGATAATGCTAATCTATTTATTGATATGCGTGCATATCAATATTCCTAATTAATTGTTCGGATTGGCGTGAGCCAGAAGAGCCAAACTTCAGCAATGAAGCAAACTCATGATTAATTAGGCCATTACATTGGCAATGGATATGCCTGACAGTTAGGTAACTGAATGCGCCCAACAACAGTCAGGTTTTCGCACACAAACCGTAGTGCGATGCGCCGCCGTAGTGGATTTGTTTCTACTCCAGTGGCAAAAAAATCAGCTCCAGCAATGACTTTAGTAGAGAAGACCGCCGTTATGGCAACCGCTCCTGCTAAGGTTATTAAGGCAGCCTAATTAAAAAGCGCAGTGCTGACTGCGCTTTTTTCTTACCTTCATTTCATCTATTTGATACCTTTAGCAGCAAATCATTATAAATATTGTGGAGAAAGCCAATGAAGTGTCACCGTATTGAGGAGCTACTAGAGTTACTTGAACCTGAATGGCAAAAAGATCAAGAACTTAACCTGCTACAGATGATCGTTAAGCTCGCTCAAGAAGCGGGCTATGAAGGCAAACTAGAAGATCTGACAGACGATGTTCTTATTTACCATCTAAAAATGCGCAACAGTGGCAAAGATGAAATGATTCCCGGTCTAAAGAAAGACCAAGAAGATGATTTTAAAACAGCGATTCTGCGTGCCCGTGGTCTTATTGACTAGCAGCGAGCAATTTTAATGAAAGCGACCTTGAGTCGCTTTTTTTATACCTATTTGGTGACAAAGCTAGAAACTGTTAGGCCATTTATTTATAGAACTGTACTGATCTTTGTTGTTAAAGGTTGATAGCCTTAAAGAAATGAAAATGTTATTGCGTATATAATCGCCGTCCATAAGAATTTACTAAAATATTATAATCAAATAGCAATGTGTAGGGGCTGCTTACCTTTCGAGATGATTTTTGCAGCAATTTGTGGGTTCTTTATACAAGGCAGAGGCTTTGAAATGTAGTTATCCTACCTAATAAGCCGATAACGCAGTAGAAAGGAACCACAAACGCTGCCCGAAGGGTTCGGCTAAAAGCGTTTTACTCTTTGTTGAGAGGTATTTTGCTTAGAATGACTAGGCGGCAAACCTCTCGCCGTGATTAAAACGCTTTTATCTCGAACAAAATTTAACCACGAAAGATAAACAGCCCCTAGAGTGAGAACAATAGAAATCTCACCGTTTAGCTCAAGAAGGAAGCGCAATGAGTCAGGATAAAATCGATATCAAAGATGTGACTCCCAAGACCTTTAACCCTAAGGCCCATAAAAACAAAGGGGACAGGTTTAATCCCAGCAACCGAATCTATGTTCGCGAGAGTAAAGGTACCTTTCAACAGCTACGTCGTTATGGCGGCTGGTTCCTACTGGTTTTCTTTGCTCTTATTCCTTGGATACCTTATGGCGAACGCCAAGCTATCTTGCTCGACTTTGGCAATCAGCAGTTTAACTTTTTCGGCACCACACTTTATCCGCAAGACTTAACCCTGCTTGCACTGCTATTTATGATTGCCGCCTTTGGTCTCTTTTTCCTCACCACTTTCTTAGGTCGAGTTTGGTGTGGCTACCTATGCCCACAAACGGTGTGGACCTTTATGTATATTTGGTTCGAGGAAAAGCTGGAAGGCAGCGCCAACAAACGCCGCAAGCAAGATTCAGGTAAGCTCACTGCCAATCTAGCAATGCGCAAAGGTGTAAAACACTTAGCTTGGTGGGCAATTGCCCTTGCTACCGGCTTCACCTTTACAGGTTATTTTGTACCGATCAAAGACCTAGTGGTTGGTTTCTTCACCTTTAATGCCGAATTCTGGCCGGTATTCTGGGTTCTATTCTTCGCCGGCTGTACTTACGCCAACGCAGGTTGGATGCGCTCTATTATGTGTGTTCACATGTGTCCTTACGCTCGTTTCCAATCAGCCATGTTCGACAAAGATACCTTTATCGTCGGCTATGATAGCAAACGTGGTGAAACTCGAGGCCCTCGCTCACGCAAAGCCGATCACAAAGCTCTGGGCTTAGGTGACTGTATTGACTGTGACCTTTGTGTTCAGGTTTGCCCAACCGGTATCGATATCCGTGACGGCCTACAGTATGAATGTATTAACTGTGGTGCTTGTATTGATGCCTGTGACAAAACCATGGATCGCATGGGCTATGAAAAAGGCCTGATTAGCTACACCACGGAGCACCGCCTCTCTGGCAAGCATACTAAGGTCGCGCGTCCAAAACTGCTCGGTTATGGCGCGGTACTATTAGTGATGATTGGTTTGTTCTTTGTTCAGGTTGCCAGTGTCGACCCGGCAGGTTTGAGCGTTCTTCGTGACCGTAATCAGTTGTTCAGAGTCAATGGCTTAGGTGAAGTAGAGAATACCTACACCCTGAAAATCATTAATAAAACTCAACAAGAACAAGAGTACAAACTCAGCGTTGAAGGCCTAAGTGATGTCTCTTGGTATGGCAAACAAACTATTCAAGTGGAACCGGGTGAAGTCCTTAACCTGCCAATGAGTTTAGGCGTCAATCCTGACAATCTCAGCTCTTCAGTTTCAACAATTCAGTTTATACTGTCCGATAGCGAAGACTTCACTATTGAGGTAGAAAGCCGCTTTATTAAGAAACTCTAAGCGCGCTCTACTCACAGATATGGAAAGAGGCTCAGCAATGAGCCTCTTTTATTTTATGACACAACAAGCCTTTAACTTTGATGCGTTAACGCCTGACTTTATGTGGTATGCCCTCGAAAGCATTGGTATTCGAGCGGAATCTGGATTTCTGGCCCTAAACAGCTATGAAAACCGCGTCTATCAGTTTACCGATGAAGAGCGCCAACGTTATGTGGTTAAGTTTTACCGCCCAGAGCGTTGGAGCTTAGAACAAATTCAAGAGGAGCATGACTTTACTCTTGAACTGATCGAGTCTGAGATCCCAGTGGCTCCACCTACAGTCATTAACGGTCAAACTCTCCACCAATATCAAGGCTACCTGTTTGCCCTATTTGCAAGTGTTGGCGGGCGCCAGTTTGAAGTCGATAACCTAGAGCAACTCGAAGGGGTTGGACGCTTTTTGGGTCGCATTCATAAAGTTGGCTCAAAACAAGTTTTCCAGCATCGCCCTACAATCGGGCTCGAAGAGTACGTCTATCAGCCGCGCAAGTTACTGGAGCAATCTCAGTTTATTCCGATGCATCTTGAAAATGCGTTTTTTAATGATCTCGACCTGCTGATCAAATCTCTAGAAAATCACTGGGATGACTCAACCAGCCTGATTCGTTTGCATGGTGACTGTCATCCAGGAAATATTCTTTGGCGCGATGGCCCGATGTTTGTTGACCTAGATGATTCTCGTAACGGTCCTGCTATTCAAGACTTGTGGATGCTGCTCAACGGTGAGCGAGCAGACAAGCTGATGCAGTTAGACATTCTGCTAGAGGCGTATCAGGAGTTTAACGACTTCAACAGCAATGAATTGAAACTAATTGAGCCACTGCGCGGTCTACGTATGGTGCACTATATGGCATGGTTAGCAAAAAGGTGGCAAGATCCTGCTTTTCCTCTCGCTTTCCCTTGGTTCAATGATCCAAAATACTGGGAGAGTCAGGTGCTTGCTTTTAAAGAGCAGATTTCTGCACTGGATGAGCCACCACTTTCACTTATGCCACAGTGGTAAGAAAATCGACAACATGGAGTCAAGAATGAAAAAGCTGTTTGCACTAGTTGCCACACTGATGTTGAGCCTATCTGCTCACGCTGCGCAGTTCAACCAAGGTGAGCACTACAAGGTGCTGGATTTAGAAGCCTCAAAGAAACCGACCGTAACGGAGTTTTTCTCTTTCTACTGCCCACACTGTCACTCGTTCGAGCCTATCATTCAGCAGCTAAAAACTAAGCTACCTAAAGATGCTAAGTTCCAGAAAAATCATGTTTCTTTCATGGGTGGCAATATGGGTGAGTCGATGAGCAAAGCTTACGCAACCATGATTGTACTGAAAGTCGAAGACAAGATGACACCAGTACTATTTAACCGCATCCACAATATGCGCAAAGCACCAAAAAATGATGAAGAACTGCGTCAGATCTTCTTGGATGAAGGCGTCGATGCGAAGAAGTTCGACGCGGCCTTTAACGGTTTTGCGGTAGATTCAATGGTTCGTCGCTTCGACAAACAGTTTAAAAACAGCGGCCTATCTGGTGTTCCAGCGGTTATTGTTAACAACAAGTACCTAGTTGAAGCAGGCTCAATCACCTCTCTGGATGAGTACTTTGCCTTAGTCAATTACTTACTAACGCTAAAATAGTCACCAAGTAAAAAGGGAGCAAACGCTCCCTTTTTTATTCTTTAAATTTAATCACTTATCTTGGTGTACTTGCTGTAGCAATTCATCTTTCTGTTGCCAAACATCACCTAGCCATTGCTGAAATTGGCGCTTGTATGGCTTGTCATTAAAGTAATCGCCTCGCACTTGCTCATCCACAGGCAAGACTTTGGTGCGAACAACGATCTTGGTCATACGGCCCATAAGAGCATCTTTAAACGGTTTTTGTGTATTCTCTGGATACGCTAACGTGACATCAATAATGCTCTCAAACTGATCGCCCATCGCTGCGAGCGTATACGCTATCCCACCCGTTTTAGGCTGCAGAAGATATTGATAACCCGCTTTGCTTTTACGCTGCTTGTCTTGGGTAAAGCGTGTCCCTTCCACATAGTTCACAACCGTTGTAGGGGTGTGCTTGAACTTAGCACATGAACGACGAGTGGTTGCCAAATCCTGCCCACGTTTCTCCGGATGACGAATCAGATATTCGCGTGAATAGCGACGCATAAATGGCATATCGAGAGCCCAACAAGCCATACCGATGAATGGTACATAGAGCAGTTGCTGCTTAAGAAAAAATTTTGGCATCGGAATGCGATCTTTGAACACACAGCACAGTACAACAATATCTGTCCAGCTAAGGTGGTTACTGATCATCAAGTACCAGCCATCTTTTTTCAGTTCGTCACCGCCTTGAATATCCCACTCAATTCGGTTCGAAACGTTAAGAATGGCAGAGTTCATTGTTGCCCAAAGCCACATGATCTTATTGGCAAGCTGAGTGCCCTTTGCTTTAAGTGCAGCACTTGGCAAAACAAACTTAAAAACGGCCACAACGCAAATAGCTATCGAGCAGACTGCGGAGTTCAAGATGACCAAACTAACATTCAGAACAAGGAGTAAATGTGCCAACATACGCTTAATAAGTGAGATTTAATGAAAAATTTATAAACATTCATTTATGAATAATAAAACAGCGTGTAATTATACAAGCCATTGGAAAGTTTGAAACTAATCTAACTATGGTCAGAGTTGTTAGAGCACACTTCGACCTCAAGGCAATCAGTCACTAGGTTTACACCATGGAGAACCCGTAATGACCACAAAACCAACCCTTATTGCGCTTGCTGTACTGAGCACAGCACCAGCAATGGCCCAGCTCTCTGATTCAGCGGGGATCAGCGGCGAAGTCTCACTCAGTGCCGGTTATACCTCTTCAACCTCTAATTTTAATACCGACACTAACGCGACCATTACGGACAATACGCAGAAAGGTCAAAGAGATAGCAGTGTCTTAGCGCTGCCGCTAGGTAGCATTGCTTATACGTTTGGTAGTCAACTCGACAAGCAGTTCTATGCGGGTACATCTCGTGAAGATATTGCCATCGGTACCTTAGCGTTAGAGTTAGGCTATAAGCAACAGTTGGCCAATGGAACAGTGATTGATGCCTCTTTCCTACCGACCATTATGTCTGGTGAAACTTGGGCCGATCCTTTCCAAACTAACTCAGCTCGTAGTGTCACCGATGAGAAAGGCAATGCGTATCGTGTTAAATTTAGCAATATTGCCAACTCTGGTTTTAGTCTAGATACCGCATATGCGATCAAAGATATTGAGAATGAACAGTCTGGTCAGACACGTTCAGTGAGTGACCAACAGTTACTGCGACGTGACGCGACATCGATCTATGTAAAAGGTAGTTATCGCATTCCCGTCGACCGTACTATGTTCTTAGTGCCATCGCTGACTTACATTAAAACGGATGCCGACGGCGATGCGAACTCTCTCACCTCTTGGGGCGGCGAGCTTTCGCTGTTTAAAGTCATCAATCGCCATCAATTCGCACTTACCGCGAGCTACACAAGCAAAGGTTATGATGCGTCACACCCTGTCTACAACAAGGTTCGTGACGATGACGAGTTAAGTCTCTTTGCTGCCTATGAATATCAGCAGTTTATGGGTTGGCAAGATTGGTCTTTGATCTCTTTTGCGGGTTATGGCCAGACCGATTCAAACATCGATTTCTACGATGAAGACCAGATGATCTTCTCTGTCGGTGTTAACTACCAGTTCTAACTTCACTAGCCCGCAAATGCGGGCTTTTTTACACAGCCTGCGCGGTCAACTGCCGCAACAAGCGATCCATCGCTCGGTAGCCCAGAGCTTCGGCAAGATGATTGCGTTCAATATGGCTTGCCCCCTCTAAGTCGGCAATAGTACGCGCGACTTTGATAATCCGATGATAAGCACGAATCGATAAACCCAGTCGATGCAATGCGGTTTCCAAAAACTGGGCGTCTTGCTTATGTAAGGGGCAGTAGCGCTCTATTTCTCGACTGCCTAATAAGGCATTCACCTTACTCGCTCGTGACAACATTTTCTCACGCGCTATCAATACTCTATCTCGCACAATCTGGGTCGATTCACCTCTTTCGCCCCCTTCCGCTAACGTCCCCTTTGGCAAAGCAGGGATTTCCAGAGACATATCAAAGCGATCAAGTAATGGACCAGATAAACGGCTTAAGTAGCGCAGAATAGTTTGCGGGTTGGCTCGCGATTGGTTGCCTTCATAATATCCGGTGGGGCTTGGGTTTAATGCCCCAACCAACTGAAACCTAGCCGGAAAGCGCGTCTTGCCTTGGGCTCGTGAGATAATGATCTCCCCAGATTCCAGTGGTTCACGCAACGAATCGAGTACTTTGCGTTCGAACTCTGGCATCTCATCGAGAAACAATAATCCATTGTGCGCCAAAGAGATCTCTCCCGGTCTTGGGATAGAGCCTCCTCCCACCAGTGCCGCCATCGAACTTGAGTGATGCGGGGCGCGAAAAGGACGCTGCTTCCAATTGTGGGCATTGATTTCTTGTTGGGTTAGTGAAGCTACCGAAGCCGATTCAAGCGCCTCACTATCTGACATATCGGGCAGCAAGTCGCACAAGCGCGACGCCAACATGGTTTTTCCTGTCCCCGGCGGGCCAAGAAACAACAAGTTGTGATTGCCTGCGGCAGCTATCTCCAAAGCACGCTTGCCTTGCTGCTGCCCGATAATATCTTGCAGATCTCTCTGGCTACTCGGTGCTACACAGCGCTGCGTTGTTTGATGTAACGAGAGTTTTTGTTGTCCACACAGATCGGCACACACTTCAAGTAGGCTTTGCGCCGATTTATGTCTTTCAGCACCAACTAAAGCCGCCTGATCACCATTACTATGAGGGACCACTAAACTGCGTTCAACTCGATTGGCAGCCAACGCCGCGGGTAACACGCCTTTCACCCTTCTCAGCTCTCCAGATAATGCGAGCTCACCAATAAACTCTTGATTATTTAGCTCATTAACAGGAATTTGCTCCGACGCAGCTAAAATACCTAACGCTATCGGTAGATCGAATCGACCACCCTCTTTAGGTAAATCAGCAGGCGCGAGATTGACTGTGATTCGCTTAGCTGGAAATTCAAAACGCGAATTAATGATCGCACTGCGCACTCTGTCGCGAGACTCTTTAACCGTAGTTTCAGGTAGACCAACCAAACAAAATCCCGGCATACCATTACTGATATGCACTTCTACCGTCACTGTTGGTGCCTCTACCCCGACGCAAGCTCGGCTGTGAATGATCGCTAATCCCATACCAAGCTCACTTGTTGTCTGACCATTATTTATCCCCCTGATAGTTCGTCTATTTTGTTATCAAGGTTGTTATATAGCTTGGCGAGATGCTGAAAGAATGTGAAAAAAGAATGAGTTTTTGCTTGTCATGCGGCGGAATTGTATGTTACCACTAGAGACGCAAACAATTTCGTGCCCATATAGGCACAGATAACTAAAGAAATAATAAATGAACTTCAACGCCCGCATTAACGCACTGATTGCCCTGATTATCGTGGTCATTATTGATTCCGCGCGGGGTAGAGTGGGCGAAAGATAACCACAGATTCAAAAAAACCCCCGCACTGAAAAGTCCGGGGGTTTTTTACAATTAGTACGCTGAAAATTTGGCAGACATAAATTAAAGCTCAGAAAAACAAGAGCCGTAGGAAGAATGGGAGCGCACATGACGTGCAACACAACACAACATCAAGCAATGCATAAAGGGGGCTCACAATGACAGGTGCCGAGTTAGTCGTTGCCGCCCTAAAGCAGCAAGGTATTAAAACCGTATTTGGTTACCCAGGTGGGGCCATCATGCCAATCTATGATGCCCTCTATGATGGTGGCGTCGAACATATCCTTTGTCGACATGAACAAGGCGCAGCGATGGCCGCAATTGGTATGGCTCGCTCAACTCAAGACGTCGCGGTCTGTATGGCAACATCAGGGCCAGGGGCAACTAACCTAGTCACTGGTCTCGCCGATGCCTTTATGGATTCAATTCCACTGGTTGCGATCACAGGTCAGGTTGCTAGCTCTCATATCGGTACTGACGCGTTCCAAGAAATCGATGTAATCGGTATGTCACTCGCGTGTACTAAACACAGCTATCTAGTAACGGATATCAATGAACTGGCACCAACACTTGCTGAAGCCTTTGAAGTGGCGAAAGCAGGTCGACCAGGCCCAGTAATCGTTGATATCGCCAAAGATGTTCAACTAGGCCAAGCACCAGTAAACCTTCTTCCTCCTTTTTCTCCACCAGCGATGCCTGTGGCTAGCCAAGAGGCTATAACCCAAGCACAAGAGCTGCTTTCTCAAAGCTCTCGTCCGGTACTTTACGTCGGTGGTGGTGTACAGCTTGGTCACGCAACGGACTCGGTACGAGAGTTCCTACGTTTAAACCCTATGCCTTCTGTTAGCACCCTAAAAGGGCTAGGTACGATTGAGCGTCATGACCCTCACTATCTAGGTATGCTTGGCATGCACGGTACTAAAGCGGCCAACCTAGTTGTACAAGAGTGTGACCTTTTGATTGCTGTTGGCGCCCGCTTTGATGACCGAGTGACTGGCAAGCTAGATACCTTTGCGCCAAATGCTAAGGTGATTCATATTGATATTGATGCTGCAGAGATTCACAAACTGCGCCAAGCCAATGCGCCAGTACGTGGTGAGATCCCAGCCGTTCTTCCTCAACTAGAGCTGACTCAAGACATCACGCCTTGGGTTAAGCATAGTGAAAGTCTACGTAGTGGCTTCAAGTGGCGCTACGACCACCCTGGCGATCTTATCTACGCTCCAGGGTTACTGAAGCAGCTATCTGATCTTATGCCGGACACTTCGATTATTTCTACCGATGTGGGCCAGCACCAGATGTGGGCAGCCCAGCACATCCAACCGCGCGAGCCACAAAACTTCATCACATCCGCTGGTCTAGGCACTATGGGCTTTGGTCTTCCTGCAGCGATGGGAGCAGCGGTTGCTCGACCTGATGATCAGTCTATTCTTATCACAGGTGATGGTTCATTTATGATGAACATCCAAGAGCTAGGCACACTGAAGCGCCGTCAGATTCCGGTCAAAGTCGTTCTACTCGATAACCAGCGTTTAGGCATGGTTCGTCAATGGCAATCTCTGTTCTTTGATGGTCGCCACAGTGAAACTATTCTTGATGACAACCCGGACTTTGTGATGCTAGCAAAAGCCTTTAATATTCCGGGTAAAGTGATCACTAAAAAAGAAGAAGTTGAGCCAGCTCTTAAAGAAATGCTAGAAAGTAAAACCTCATACTTACTTCATGTTTTAATCGACGAAGAAGAAAACGTATGGCCACTTGTACCACCAGGTGCATCAAACAACGACATGCTGGAGAACACCTAACATGGAAAGATATCTAATCGACATTAAAGCGGATGATAAACCTGTACTGTTAGAACGCGTTCTTCGTGTGGTACGCCACCGTGGTTTTATTGTTAAGCAAGTTGCTGGTACGCAAAACCACGAGAGCAAAGTCGCTAGCGTTGAAATCATCGTCGACAGTGATCGTCCTATTTCATTTCTCACCAATCAAATCGAGAAGCTTTGGGATGTACGCACTGTTGAAGTCACGCAAATTGCGAGTGACGAACTCCCAAATAACAACCTACAACAAAAGATTTGTGCATAAGGAAGGCAATAATGGCTACAAAAACAGCAGACTACATTTGGTTTAACGGTGAAATGGTTCCTTGGGCCGAGGCTAACGTGCATGTGTTAACTCACGCTATGCACTACGGTACTTCAGTCTTTGAAGGCGTACGCTGCTACAACACACCTAAAGGCCCAATTGTCTTCCGCCATTTAGAGCATGCAAAACGTCTTAAAGATTCAGCGAAAATCTATCGCTTCCCTATTCCATACTCTGTTGAAGAGATTATGGAAGCAACACGCGAAACGCTGCGTCAAAACAAACTTGATAGCGCCTACATTCGCCCACTAGGTTTCGTGGGTAACGTAGGCCTAGGTGTATGCCCACCAGTTGGCACTGAAATGGATCTGATCATTGCAGCTTTCCCTTGGGGTTCATACCTAGGTGAAGAAGCACTAGAGAAAGGTGTAGATGCAATGATCTCTAGCTGGAACCGTGCAGCTCCAAACACAATTCCTACAGCGGCCAAAGCTGGTGGTAACTACCTATCTTCACTACTTGTTGGTGGTGAAGCTCGTCGTCACGGCTACGATGAAGGTATTGCGCTCAGTGTCGATGGTTACCTATCTGAAGGTGCTGGCGAAAACATCTTCGTGATTAAAGATGGTGTTATCACTACGCCACCAGCAACCAGCGCAATCCTGCCTGGTATCACTCGCGATTCAATTATGACTATCGCTCGTGATCGCGGTTATGAAGTGCGTGAAGCAAACATTGCGCGTGAAGCGCTTTACCTAGCAGACGAAGTCTTTATGACAGGTACTGCAGCAGAGGTCGTTCCTGTTGCAACTATCGATAAGATTGAAGTCGGCAGCGGTAAACGTGGCCCAATCACCAAAGAGCTCCAAGAAGCTTACTTCGGCCTATTTAATGGCACCACAGAAGATAAATGGGGTTGGCTAGATTACGTTTACCCACAAGACGCAGACAAAGCTTAAAAAGCACCGGCAAATATAGGAAGTAACACAATGCCAAAATATAGATCAGCAACCACAACACACGGACGCAATATGGCCGGTGCGCGCGCCTTATGGCGTGCTACGGGCGTTAAAGACGAAGATTTCGGTAAACCTATCATCGCGGTAGTCAACTCGTTTACCCAGTTTGTACCAGGCCACGTGCACTTAAAAGACATGGGTCAGTTGGTAGCGCGTGAGATTGAAAAAGCGGGCGGTATCGCCAAAGAATTCAACACCATTGCTGTCGACGACGGTATCGCAATGGGCCACGGCGGTATGCTTTATTCGCTACCGTCACGTGAGCTAATTGCCGACTCAGTTGAGTACATGGTCAATGCCCACTGTGCTGATGCCATGGTATGTATCTCTAACTGTGACAAAATCACCCCGGGGATGCTAATGGCGTCAATGCGCCTCAATATCCCGGTTATCTTTGTTTCTGGTGGTCCAATGGAAGCGGGTAAAACCAAGCTTTCTGATCAGATCATCAAGCTAGACTTGGTTGATGCGATGATCCAAGGCGCTGACCCGCAAGTGTCAGACGAGCAGAGTGAGCAGATCGAACGTAGTGCATGTCCGACATGTGGCTCATGTTCAGGTATGTTTACTGCTAACTCAATGAACTGTCTAACCGAAGCGCTGGGTCTTTCTCAGCCTGGTAACGGCTCAATGCTAGCTACTCACGCTGACCGTGAACAGCTTTTCCTTAATGCAGGCCGTCGCATTGTTGAACTGACGCGTCGTTACTACGAGCAAGATGACGAATCTGCACTACCACGCAACATCGCGACCTTTGACGCATTTGAGAACGCAATGGCACTCGATATTGCAATGGGTGGTTCAACCAACACTATTCTGCACCTGCTGGCAGCAGCACAAGAAGGTGAAGTGGATTTCGATATGGAAGATATTGATCGTCTATCTCGTCAAGTTCCACACCTATGTAAAGTAGCGCCTTCGACGCAGAAATATCATATGGAAGATGTACACCGTGCGGGCGGTGTCATGGCGATTCTTGGTGAACTTGACCGCGCTGGTCTACTTCACAACCAAGCTCGCACCGTTCTTGGACTGTCAATGAAAGAGCAGCTCGCCAAATACGACATCATCCAAACTGAAGATGAAGAAGTCTTGAAATTCTTCCGCGCAGGACCTGCGGGTATTCGTACCACTCAAGCCTTCTCACAAGATTGTCGTTGGGATCGTCTTGATGACGACCGCGCTGAAGGTTGTATCCGCACCAAAGACAACGCCTTCAGCCAAGAGGGTGGTCTGGCCGTTCTTTCTGGCAACATTGCATTAGATGGCTGTATCGTTAAGACCGCAGGTGTGGATGAGAGTATTCATAAATTCACTGGCCCTGCAGTAGTGTTTGAAAGCCAAGAAGATGCGGTTGAAGGCATCCTTGGTGGCAAAGTGAAAGCGGGTGATGTGGTTGTTATCCGTTACGAAGGCCCTAAAGGTGGCCCGGGCATGCAAGAAATGCTCTACCCAACGACATACCTAAAGTCTATGGGACTAGGTAAAGAGTGTGCCCTACTGACGGATGGTCGCTTCTCTGGCGGTACATCTGGCTTGTCTATCGGTCACGCTTCTCCAGAAGCAGCTAACGGTGGTGCGATCGGCTTGGTGAAACAAGGCGATATGATCGCTATTGATATTCCAAACCGTTCAATTTCTTTACAAGTTTCAGAACAAGAACTTGCTGAGCGCCGTGCAAAACAAGATGAGTTAGGCTGGAAACCAGTCGACCGTCAACGTGAAGTTTCATTTGCACTAAAAGCGTACGCAAGTATGGCGACCAGTGCTGACAAAGGTGCAGTACGAGACAAATCTAAGCTAGAGGGCTAGCTTATGACTGACTCTTTATTTTCAGGGAAAGCTAACCAAACTGGCGCAGATTACCTGCGCCAGATCTTAAGAGCCCCAGTCTATGAAGTGGCGACAGTAACGCCACTTCAGGAAATGCCTCGCCTTGCTGCGCGTATTGGTAATAACGTACAAATCAAACGTGAAGACCGCCAACCGGTTCATTCGTTTAAGTTGCGCGGTGCTTACA
Organism: Vibrio tubiashii ATCC 19109; assembly: GCF_000772105.1. Taxonomy (NCBI): domain Bacteria; kingdom Pseudomonadati; phylum Pseudomonadota; class Gammaproteobacteria; order Vibrionales; family Vibrionaceae; genus Vibrio; species Vibrio tubiashii. The sequence continues at coordinate 17,711 of NZ_CP009354.1, read as the reverse complement.
ACATGGTTGCAAGCCTTAGTGAAAAGCAAAAAGCAGCGGGGGTTATTGCAGCCTCTGCGGGTAACCATGCTCAGGGTATGGCGCTTTCTGGGACCAAGCTCGGCATCAAGACCACTATCGTGATGCCAAAAACCACGCCAGACATTAAAGTCGAAGCGGTACGTGGTTTTGGCGGTAACGTGGTGCTGCACGGCAATAACTTTGACGAGGCAAAAGCCGAAGCAGAGCGTCTATCAGCAGAACACGGCTATACCTTTGTGCCACCATTCGATCACCCACTAGTGATTGCCGGTCAGGGTACGATTGGTATGGAGATGCTGCAGCAAAATGGTCACCTCGACTACATCTTCGTTCCCGTAGGTGGTGGTGGTCTCGCAGCAGGTGTTGCTGTGCTGGTTAAACAACTGATGCCTGAAATCAAAGTGATTGCCGTTGAACCAGAAGACTCTTCTTGTTTGAAGGCAGCCTTAGACGCAGGTGAACCTGTCGTTCTCGATCAAGTTAGCATGTTTGCTGATGGCGTCGCCGTAAAACGCATTGGTGATGAGACTTTCCGCCTTTGTCAGAAATACATTGATGGTCATATATCGGTATCCAGTGATGAAATCTGCGCAGCTGTGAAGGATATCTTTGAAGACACACGTGCGATTGCCGAACCTTCTGGCGCAGTGGCTTTAGCGGGTTTGAAGAAATTTGCCGAGCAAAATGGGCTGAAAGATAAAAACCTAGGCACGGTTCTTTCAGGTGCCAACACTAACTTCCACGGTCTACGTTACGTCTCTGAGCGCTGTGAACTGGGTGAGAAACGTGAAGGTCTATTGGCGGTGACGATTCCTGAACGTCAGGGCGCTTTCTTTGAGTTCTGCAATCTAATCGGTGGCCGTGCCGTGACTGAGTTTAACTACCGTTACAGTGATGACGCACTAGCCAATATCTTTGTTGGTGTTCGTCTGCAAGACGGGCAAGAAGAGCTGGATAACATCATTCATGACTTGCGTGATGGTGGCTACCCTGTGGTCGATCTTTCTGACGACGAAATGGCTAAGCTGCACGTGCGCTATATGATTGGTGGTAAACCTTCTAAACCACTTAAAGAACGTTTATATAGCTTTGAGTTTCCTGAATACCCTGGTGCACTATTGAAGTTTTTGAGCACACTGGGAACGCATTGGAATATCAGCTTGTTCAACTATCGTAACCATGGTGCTGACTATGGTCGCGTACTGTGTGGCTTTGAGTTAGATGAATCCGATTTATCTCGCTTCTCTGCTCACCTACGCGAACTGGGTTACCAGTGCAAGGATGAAACCGACAACCCGTCGTACAAATTCTTCCTCTCTTAAATACCTAAGCCCTTAATCCCCCTCGGTTAGGGGCTTTTGTCATTTATAACCAATCCATGTCTCTCTCTTGCTTATACTTTGGTCAAAATGCGTGATGCGCATAGATATAATGCTAAAGTTTCATTTTTGTCATATCTAATTTGGATCTACACTCGTAACCAGTTTTTAAATTGCTGCTCTTATTTGTGGAGACCACTTATGTTCAACGCACTGATTCTAAACCAAGAAGAAAAACGTACTATTGCTTCTATCGAGCAAATCGACGAAGCACAACTGCCAGAAGGCGACGTACTGATTGATGTTGATTACTCATCACTAAACTACAAAGACGGTTTAGCAATCACAGGGAAAGGCAAAATCATCCGTAACTTCCCTATGGTTCCAGGTATCGACTTAGCCGGTACCGTAGTCAGCTCTGAAGACAAACGTTACCAAGCAGGCGACAAAGTGGTGCTGACTGGTTGGGGCGTCGGTGAAAACCACTGGGGTGGTATGGCCCAGCGTGCTCGCCTGAAAGCTGACTGGCTCGTTCCGTTACCAAAAGGTCTAGATAGCAAGAAAGCCATGATGGTTGGTACGGCTGGCTTCACAGGTATGCTATGTGTCCAAGCACTACTTGATGCAGGGATTAAACCTGAAGATGGCGAAATTCTTGTTACTGGTGCAAGTGGCGGTGTTGGCTCAGTAGCAGTAACGCTATTGGCGCAGCTAGGTTACAAAGTGGCGGCGGTAACAGGTCGTGTTGAGCAAAATGGCCCACTACTGGAGAAACTAGGTGCAAGTCGCATTATCGACCGTGTTGAGTTTGAAGAACCAGCACGCCCACTTGAAAAGCAAGTTTGGGCAGGTGCAGTTGATACAGTAGGCAGTAAAGTACTGGCAAAAGTACTGGCTCAAATGGATTACAACAGCGCGGTAGCAGCATGCGGTCTAGCGGGTGGTTTTGACCTACCAACCACAGTGATGCCTTTCATTTTGCGTAACGTTCGCCTACAAGGTATTGACTCAGTCTCTTGCCCAACCGAAAAACGCATTGCCGCGTGGGAGAAACTGGTAGAGCTACTTCCAGATAGCTACTTTGAGCAAGCTTGTACTGAAGTAGAATTGGCTGAAGCACCAAAATACGCGGAAGATATCACTAACGGTCAAGTAACAGGTCGTGTTGTGATTAAGCTATAACAGCTGCAGTTAGATAGAAAAGAGCCAGCACCTGTAATGCTGGCTCTTTTGTTATTGAAACGATTTAGTCCAAACCAATATCGTCAATGCGCTTGGCAATCAAGCGACTGCACTCTTCCTTTACGATTCCGCGTAACCACTCCTGAGCAGGCGAATGCTCACAGCGTGGGTGCCAAATCATCGAATAGTCGAACGGGGTAAACTGAAATGGCAGTGGCTTGATGACTAGGTCATAGCGTTCAGCGACCAAATAAGCCAAGTCTGCCGGAACCGTAATAATCAGTGGCATGGTATCGACAATCGCCAACGCAGCCTCTAGATGGTACGCACGCAGCACCATCTTGCGCTTAGGTTGGTCAACTAACGCCCCTTCAATCAACGCCTTAACACCATCACTAATAGCGATCATCGCATGCGGGTAGTTGAGATAATCCTGCAAGCTGAGCTCTTTGTCTGCTAATGGGTGCTGCTTCGATAGTAGGCACAACACCCCAACCCGACCCAAAATTTCGCTACGCAGTGGCTCTACAGGGCCAATTGGGCGGCAGATCGCTAGGTCTGCACCTTCATAGGTGAGCTGATCGGCTAATCTATCATGCTGAAGTGGTAAAAAGTTAAACGACACATTGGGCGCTTCTTGATAAATACGTGGCAAAGCAAACGGCAAGATAGTTTGCATTGCGTAGTCCGTCGTAGCGATATTAAACGTCTGATCGCAGCTGCTTGGTTCAAACTCAATTGGTGACAACAACTGACGAAGTGATTCTAGTGGCTCACCTAAACAGCGATCAATTTCGAGTGCCTTTTCTGTCGGAATCAGATGTTGACCTTGGCGGGTGAACAAAGGGTCGCCAAGCATATCGCGTAGCCGCCCCAAAACACGACTCATCGCGGATTGACTAAGGTTAAGGCGATTCGCAGCTTTGCTCACGCTGCACTCTTCAATCAGTACGCGCAATGCGACCAATAGGTTGAGATCTCGACGATAAATATCTTCTAATTCCACGCTTAAACCACGTATTTTAGATGGGTATGGGCGTATTGTACCTTTTTCAGGCAAAAAAAATCCCGCTTTTCAGCGGGGAAGCCCAAGAAAACTGGGGATAGTGTCGGAATGTAGTTGAGCGTAGTGATAAAAAACGAAGCGTAGTTGGAAGCGCTACAGTTCGTTTTCGTGTTCTTCAGATGCGCTCGGCCAGCGATGCATCTCAAGCCAAATCCCTACCACCGTCGCACCCATGCCGAGCAAAGGCATAAATGACGACGATTCTGCTGGTGAACGTAAAACAAGTGCGCAAAAAGAGATAAAACACAGCACTGAATAGATGGTTAGACGATCTAAAGCTGTCAACATACTTGCTCTCCCGTTTTAAATGTTACCAACTTGTTAACTAAGTTAAAACAAAATGATCGCTTTGCCAAGGGGTTATTGAATATTTTTTCTTCACTAGTATTATCTAGGCCAAATTGAGTAACCAAAGATACGACCATGACATTCAATCCAGAACAGGCAACCAAGACATTAGAGGCGGAAGGATTACGCTGCCCAGAGCCAGTGATGATGGTCAGGAAGACAATTAGAACCATGCAAGATGGTGAAGTACTGCTCGTTAAGGCGGATGACCCATCAACAACTCGCGACATTCCAAGCTTTTGTCGCTTTATGGACCACCAATTGATTGGCTCGCAAACCGAGCAACTGCCTTATCAGTATCTGATCAAGAAAGGAATGGCTTAAACGCCACGGCAGAAAAGAAAACGGCAGCCTTTGTGGCTGCCGTTGTTTTATTCATCGTATTCTAGTGTGCGGACTTCTGACTGAAGTTTACTTATCTGTTTTCTCATCGCGCGCATCTCTTCATGCATCGGGATAATATGTTCAGCTCGAATCCAAGCTTCAACAGTCAAACCAGTCAAAATAAACGAACCAGCCACAATCGGTAGCCACATATCGGTCAGTACCATTGCTAGCAAACACAGCGCTAGACCAAAGGTGAACAAATAACTCTGACTTTTAGGTGTCATCCCCGTATAACGTGTAAGCATAACCTTGCCCTCTCGCTATCATTCACATGGTTAAAGTACCATGACAAGTATGACACTTATATGTCAGCGATCACGACTCAGAATGAAATAAACTCAGAGTTTGAACTGGATCTTTTTACTGCTAGTTATTGATATTTAACACCAACTTAGCCGATGTTATTGAAACACGGCTGCCGCGGTCGCCAGAGTAATAAACAGCAAAGCAGTAATCTTGCGAATGAAATCTAGCGGCATCTTATCAGCGGATAGTTTGCCAATAAGTACCACTGGGACATTGGCCAGCAACATACCAATCGTGGTACCCAGAATGACCCATGTCAGTGCGTCTGGATACTGCGCACCAAGAATCGAAGTTGCGATTTGAGTCTTATCTCCAACTTCAGCGATAAAAAAGGCAATGAAGCTTGCGACAAACGGCCCTCGATTCGAAAACTGTTCATCATCATCAAGTTTGTCAGGGATCAGTACCCAGCCAGCCATGGCAATAAAGCTGACCACCAACACCCATTTAAGAACTTCGGGCGAAAGATAGTCCGCCACCACCACACCGAGCCAAGCAGCTAAGGCATGATTCGCGATTGTTGCTAAGAATATCGCAGTGATAATAGGTAATGGCTTGCGGTATCGACTGGCTAAAAGCAGAGATAAAAGTTGGGTTTTGTCACCGATTTCCGCCAAGGCAACGGTGGTGATAGAAATAGCTAAAACGCTCACGACATGCTCTTCTGGGGCAGGGATTATAATTTTAACCGAAGACAAACCTCACGCCCCACCCCGGTTCGTGATGATTTGTCTAAGGTCTTGCTAAACGCATTCGACATTGTTGTGATTAAATTGGTCGATACGTCTCGAACGCCATGATGATTTTGCATCAATTATGTTGACGAACGAACTTAACATCCCAGTGTTGATAGTTAAGTAAGCTACTCCCCAAAGACGGCGAAATTCTAACCATCTGAAAGGTGTTTCTCAAGCGATAAACTGCAAATAAACTCCCTTTTAGGAAAATTTGGACGAATAAGCCATTAAATTTCCATTAAAGGAGAATTTTGCCTAGGAATTAATCAAGATTAACGCTACTCCCATGCCAAATATCTGGGTATACTTGATTGTTATTTTTTCTCAATTTTTGACACAAGAATCGCGCGAATTACTATGCAAAATTACGATATCAAAACCTTCCAGGGAATGATCCTCGCGCTGCAGGATTACTGGGCACAAAACGGTTGTACTATTGTTCAACCTCTAGATATGGAAGTAGGTGCGGGCACCTCTCACCCAATGACATGTCTACGTGCACTTGGCCCAGAGCCAATGTCGACAGCTTACGTTCAACCTTCACGTCGCCCGACCGATGGTCGCTATGGTGAAAACCCGAACCGTCTGCAGCACTACTATCAGTTCCAAGTAGCTCTAAAACCATCTCCAGATAACATCCAGGAGTTGTACCTAGGCTCGCTTGAAGTTCTTGGTATCGACCCGCTAGTACACGATATTCGTTTCGTAGAAGACAACTGGGAAAACCCTACGCTAGGCGCATGGGGTCTTGGTTGGGAAGTATGGCTAAACGGCATGGAAGTGACTCAGTTTACTTACTTCCAGCAAGTAGGTGGCCTTGAGTGTAAACCTGTTACTGGTGAGATCACTTACGGTATCGAGCGTCTAGCAATGTACATCCAAGAAGTGGACTCTGTTTACGACCTAGTGTGGAACATCGCACCAGACGGCAGCAAAGTGACTTACGGTGACATCTTCCACCAAAACGAAGTGGAACAATCAACGTACAACTTCGAACACGCAGACGTAGATTTCCTATTCACGTTCTTCGATCAGTGTGAAAAAGAGTGTAAAGAGCTACTTGAGCTAGAGAAGCCACTTCCGCTTCCAGCTTACGAGCGCATTCTAAAAGCGGGTCACGCATTCAACATCCTTGATGCGCGCAAAGCTATCTCTGTAACAGAGCGCCAACGTTACATCCTTCGTATCCGCAACCTGACTAAGTCTGTTGCTGAGGCGTACTACGCATCACGTGAAGCGCTTGGCTTCCCAATGTGCCGCAACGAGGAGAAGTAATCATGGCTAAAGAATTTCTAATTGAACTAGGTACTGAAGAGCTACCACCAACGCAACTTCGCACTCTAGCGGAAGCGTTCGCAGCAAACTTCGAAGCAGAGTTAAAAGGCGCAGACCTAGCACACGAAGGTGTGAAATGGTACGCCGCTCCTCGTCGTCTAGCACTTAAGGTTTCAGCACTAGCTGAAGGCCAAGCAGACAAAGTAGTAGAGAAGCGTGGCCCTGCAGTTTCTGTGGCATTCGATGCTGACGGTAACGCGACTAAAGCGGCTCAAGGTTGGGCACGTGGTAACGGTATCACGGTTGAACAAGCTGACCGTCTAGTGACAGACAAAGGCGAATGGCTTCTTTTCAAACAAGAGGTGAAAGGCCAAGCAACGTCTGAAATCGTTGTTGAGCTGGCAGCAAAAGCACTGGGTAATCTACCTATTGCTAAGCCAATGCGTTGGGGTAACAAGACAACTCAGTTTATCCGCCCGGTTAAAACGCTAACTATGCTAATGGGCTCTGACCTTATCGAAGGTGAGATCCTAGGCGTAGCATCGGACCGTACTATCCGCGGTCACCGCTTCATGGGTGAGCAAGAGTTCACTATCGAATCAGCAGAGCAATACCCAGCGATCCTAGAAGAGCGCGGTAAAGTTATGGCTGATTACGAAGCGCGTAAAGCGATCATCCTTGCTGACTCGCAAAAAGCAGCAGCGGCCGTTGGCGGTGTTGCTGATCTAGAAGATGACCTAGTAGAAGAAGTGACTTCTCTGGTTGAGTGGCCAGTAGTCTTAACTGCGAAGTTTGAAGAAGAGTTCCTAAAAGTACCTTCTGAAGCGCTGGTTTACACTATGAAAGGTGACCAGAAGTACTTCCCTGTTTACGATGACAACAAGAAGCTACTGCCTAACTTCATCTTCGTTTCAAACATCGAATCAAAAGAGCCTCGCTACGTCATCGAAGGTAACGAGAAGGTTGTTCGCCCACGTCTAGCGGATGCAGAGTTCTTCTTCAACACTGACCGTAAGCGTCCTCTAATCGACCGTCTACCTGAGCTAGAGCAAGCTATCTTCCAGAAGCAGCTTGGTACTATCAAAGACAAGACAGACCGCATCACAGAGCTTGCTGGCTACATCGCTGAGCAGATCGATGCTGACGTTGAAAAATCTAAGCGTGCAGGTCTTCTGGCGAAGTGTGACCTAATGACATCAATGGTATTCGAGTTTACCGATACTCAAGGTGTAATGGGCATGCACTACGCGACTCACGATGGTGAAGATGAGCAAGTTGCACTGGCGCTTTACGAGCAGTACATGCCTCGTTTCGCGGGTGACGAGCTACCAAGCACAGGGATCTCTTCTGCGGTAGCAATGGCAGACAAGCTAGATACTATCGTTGGTATCTTCGGTATTGGTCAAGCTCCTAAGGGCTCTGACCCATTCGCACTTCGTCGTGCATCACTAGGTGTACTACGTATTATCGTAGAAAACGGCTACAACCTAGACCTAACTGACCTAATTGCTAAAGCTCAGTCTCTATTTGGTGACAAGCTGACTAACGCAAATGTTGCTGACGACGTAATCGAGTTTATGCTTGGTCGTTTCAATGCATGGTACAAAGACGAAGGCTTCAGCGTGGATATCATCCAAGCTGTACTGGCTAACCGTCCAACTAAGCCTGCAGACTTCGATCAGCGTGTGAAAGCAGTATCTCACTTCCGTGAGCTAGAAGCCGCAGAAGCACTAGCTGCAGCGAACAAACGTGTAGGTAACATCCTAGCGAAATTCGACGGTGAGCTAGCGACAGACATCGACCTTGCGCTTCTACAAGAAGACGCAGAAAAAGCACTAGCTGAAAGCGTTGAAGTGATGACAGAAGCGCTAGAGCCAGCGTTCGCAACTGGTAACTACCAAGAGGCGCTAAGCAAGCTTGCTGACCTACGTGAGCCTGTTGATGCCTTCTTCGACAACGTAATGGTGATGGCTGATGACGAAGCTCTGAAGAAGAACCGTCTAACACTGCTAAACAACCTGCGTAACCTGTTCTTGGAAATTGCCGATATTTCTTTACTGCAGAAATAAACGCCAAAGTAGGGTCTAAGACCTTACACTAAGCAAGTCTACTCAAGCCCAACTCCTCGGAGTTGGGCTTTTCTTTATCAATGCACTGATTTAGTGCTTTTCGTCCTATTATCATTAATGTATGTTCAAGGATTACTCTATTGGCTAGCCACGCACTAGCTGTTCAAGAACTAAAGCAATGACAACAATGAATTAGGTACAGAAAGTAATGCAGTTTTCTAAGTTTGGTGAAAAATTTAATCAGTATTCAGGTATTACCCAGTTAATGGATGATTTAAATGATGGTCTACGCACTCCGGGCGCCATCATGCTCGGCGGGGGTAACCCGGCCGCCATTCCTGCCATGCTCGATTATTTTCGACTCGCCAGTGAGGAACTGCTAGAAAGTGGAGAGCTGGTTGCCGCAATGGCGAACTACGATGGCCCGCAAGGCAAAGATGCATTTGTTAAAGCGCTCGCCAAGCTACTTAAAGAGACCTATGGCTGGAATATCACAGAAAAAAACATCAGCTTAACCAACGGCAGTCAAAGTGGCTTTTTCTACCTATTTAATCTGCTGGCTGGCAAACAGCCTGACGGCTCGCACAAAAAAATCTTACTGCCGCTCGCTCCAGAGTATATTGGCTATGGCGATGCAGGCATAGATGAAGATATCTTTGTCTCTTACCACCCAGAGATTGAAATGCTCGACAATGGTCTATTTAAATACCATGTCGATTTTGAACAGCTAAAAGTAGATGACTCCGTCGCCGCTATCTGTGCATCCCGCCCTACCAACCCGACTGGCAATGTGCTGACCGACGAAGAGATCCATAAATTGGATAAGCTCGCGCGTGAGAACAACATCCCACTGATCATTGATAACGCTTACGGTTTACCGTTTCCAAATATTATTTTTGAAGATGTGGAGCCATTCTGGAATGAAAACACCATTCTTTGCATGAGCCTATCAAAACTCGGTTTGCCGGGTGTGCGTTGCGGAATCGTGATTGCCAGTGAAGAAATCACTCAGGCTATGACCAATATGAATGGCATTATCAGTCTCGCTCCGGGCAGTTTAGGCCCTGCAATTGCCAACCACATTATTGGCAAAGGGGATTTGTTAAAGCTGAGTTCAGAGGTGATTAAACCTTTCTACAAACAGAAGTCTCAGCGCGCTGTCGAGTTACTGCAAACAGCAATTACTGACTCACGTTTCCGAATTCACAAACCAGAGGGCGCTATTTTCCTTTGGCTTTGGTTTGATGAGCTGCCGATCACCACTATGGAATTGTATCAGCGCCTAAAAGCACGCGGCGTACTGATTGTCCCTGGCGAGTACTTCTTTATTGGTCAAGAAGATGACTGGGAACATGCTCATCAATGCTTGCGAATGAACTATGTTCAAGATGATGAAATGATGCAAAAAGGCATCGCTATCATCGCAGAGGAAGTAGAGCGCGCCTACCAGCAAGGTTAAGCGCAGCAAAACAAAAACAGCCCAAAGTTCACGCTTTGGGCTGTTGGTATTTATAGAGCAGGGATGTGCTCACATGAGAAGTAGCTTGCTTCTATTGTAGAAGAACGCTGATATACACCACCGTATGTAGAAGAGCCAGCAAACCCACGATTAATGTAGTTAGCGCCTAATGCTGCTGCTTCTTCACCAAAAGTTGAGTTGATTTTGTGCTCAGCATCCATTCCGCTATCACCAAACGATACAATACCCATAATACTTTGCGAGTTAGGGTTGAACGCTGACTGACCTTTCAGCTCACAGTTAGCCGATTTTTCAGGGTTTGCGTAAGCGATACGAATCTTTTCACCGTTTGATGCGGTGTAATCAGTAGCAAGCGGAGCAACAAGGCTAGAACAGCCAGAGACAGCAATAACTAAAGCCGCCAATAATAATTTTTTCATTCTATTTTCCACATTTATAGTTTACGGCGCAGAAAGTACTGATTTACAGATTCGAGTACAATAAAAAAGAGCGCTAATGTGCGCTCTTTCACTCTTTACTCTCAGTTTTGAGACAGTTAATTAACCTTCGATTAGGTTACTGCCATTGATAGCAATCTTACGCGGTTGCATCGCTTCTGGAATCTCGCGCTCTAGGTCAATATGCAGTAGACCGTTTTCCATGCTAGCACCCACGACTTTTACGTAGTCTGCCAGTTGGAATTTACGCTCGAAATCGCGCTCTGCGATACCTTGGTAAACGTATTGCTTCTCTTCTTCGCTTTTACGCTCACCTTTAACTATCAGCATATTTTCTTTCTGAGTCAGATCGAGCTGCTCATCAGCGAAACCTGCCACTGCCATAGTAATGCGGTAGTGGTTCTCGTCTTTCTGCTCAATGTTGTAAGGAGGGTAACCGCCAGAAGCGTTCTTCGCGGTGTTTGCTTCCATCATGTTGAATAGACGATCGAAGCCAATTGCGTTGCGGTAAAGTGGAGTGAAATCTACAGTTCTCATAATGCTATCCTCATAGTAAGCAATAGTCTTAGCCGTGAGTTTGCGCGGATCTATCTTGTTGAGATCTTTGCCGGCTAAGGGATTTATTTTCTACTCCTCGGGTTCTTATAACGCTGGGACGTAGTAATAAATCAGTTCAATGTGTGCCTCTAAGGTTATCCTCTCATGAGCGATATCTTATCAGCGAATCCAGAGGTTCTGTTTCTTCTCTCTTGAGCAAGACAGCTTCCCTCTTCAACAATAGATATGTGGATAGCTCAAATAAGTTTCAAGGGATTATCTTCAAATAATTTTCTAATTCTATATTTTTCAAACACCTAATAACAAAAAAGACCGTCATTTCTGACAGTCTTTTTAAAATCTTTAGATTATTTTTATCGAAGCTGGATGAGCTTAGTTCAAGGAGAAGGCGCGGAGTTTATAAGCATAAATGAGCACCTTCGACACAGAAATCAGTTCATCCAGCGAAGAGAAAACAATCTAAACGTCTAGGTTAGCTACTTTAAGTGCATTCTCTTCGATAAAGTTACGACGAGGTTCTACTTGGTCACCCATTAGTGTCGTAAACAGCTGATCTGCACCAACCGCATCTTCAATCGTTACTTGCATCATGCGGCGAGTCTCTGGATCCATTGTAGTTTCCCAAAGCTGATCAGGGTTCATCTCACCTAGACCTTTGTAGCGCTGTAGGCTTAGACCACGGCGTGATTCTTTGATTAACCACTCAAGAGCATCAACAAAGCTTGTGATTGGCTGAGTGCGCTCACCACGTTTGATGTAAGCACCCTCTTCAATTAGGCCATCTAACGCTTCAGATAGGTCTGCTAGCTTGCCGTATTCTTTCGAGTTGAACAGATCAACACTTAATGCAAACTCATGCGTCACACCATGGGTACGAACAATAATCTTAGGTAGGTTAAGACCTAGTTCAGCGTGTTGTTCCACTTCGAAGCTGTATTGGCTTGCGCCCACTTCTTTGGCATTAAGCTGCTCGACAAGCTGCTGAGTCCAAGCTTCAACTGCCGCTGCGTCATGGCACTGCTCTGCCGTTAGACGTGACGTGTAAACCAGTTCATGCACAAGAGCACGTGGATAACGACGACTCATGCGATCCACCAGCTTAATACCCGCATTGTACTCCTGAACAAGCTTCTCTAGCGCTTCACCGGCTAGAGCTGGCGCCTCAGCGTTAACATGCAGAGATGCGTTATCTAGCGCCAAAGCCACTTGGTATTGGTTCATCGCATCTTCATCTTTGATGTACTGCTCTTGCTTACCTTTCTTCACTTTGTAAAGCGGTGGCTGAGCAATGTACACGTAGCCACGCTCAATCAGCTCTGGCATTTGACGATAGAAGAAGGTCAATAGTAGCGTACGAATGTGCGAACCATCGACATCGGCATCGGTCATGATGATGATGTTGTGGTAACGCAGTTTGTCTGGGTTGTACTCGTCACGACCGATACCACAGCCAAGCGCTGTAATAAGTGTCGCCACTTCTTGAGAAGAAAGCATTTTGTCGAAACGCGCTTTCTCAACGTTAAGGATTTTACCTTTCAGAGGAAGAATCGCTTGGTTCTTACGGTTACGGCCTTGTTTTGCGGAGCCGCCTGCCGAGTCACCCTCCACTATGTATAGTTCAGAAAGTGCTGGATCTTTTTCCTGACAGTCAGCCAATTTACCTGGCAGACCAGCTAGATCTAGAGCGCCTTTACGACGAGTCATTTCACGCGCTTTACGTGCCGCATCACGAGCACGAGCTGCGTCGATAATCTTAGTACAAACCGTTTTAGCTTCTGCTGGGTGCTCAATTAGGAACTCAGACAGTTTCTCACCCATAGCTTGTTCAACCGCTGACTTCACTTCAGAAGAAACCAGTTTGTCTTTGGTTTGGCTTGAGAACTTAGGATCAGGAACCTTAACCGAAATAACCGCTGTTAGACCTTCACGTGCATCATCACCTGACGTTGCTGTTTTCGCTTTCTTCGAGAAGCCTTCTTTGTCCATGAACGAGTTCAATGTACGCGTTAGGGCTGCACGGAAACCAGCAAGGTGAGTACCACCATCGCGCTGAGGAATGTTGTTGGTGAAACAGAAAATGTTCTCTTGGTAACCATCGTTCCACTGCATCGCGACTTCTACCGCGATACCGTCTTCACGCTCTGCGTTAAAGTGGAATACTTTTTCGATGATTGGTGTCTTGTTAGTATTCAAGTGATCAACGAACGCTTGGATACCACCTTCATACATGAAGTGATCTTGCTTATCTTCTTCACGCTCATCACGTAGCTTGATCGATACGCCAGAGTTTAGGAAAGAAAGCTCACGTAGACGTTTAGCTAGAATGTCATAGTGGAATTCTGTGTTAGAGAAGGTCTCTTCACTTGGCCAGAAACGGATTTCTGTACCCGTTTGCTCAGTTTCACCAATCACAGACAGTGGCGCTTGAGGCTCACCGTGATGGTAAGTTTGAGTATGAATTTGACCACCGCGATGGATAGTCAGTGTTACTTGCTTAGATAGTGCGTTTACTACCGAAACACCTACACCGTGCAGACCACCCGATACCTTGTATGAGTTATCATCGAACTTACCACCAGCGTGAAGTACCGTCATAATAACTTCTGCTGCTGATACGTTCTCTTCTGGGTGCATTTCGGTTGGGATACCACGACCATCATCGCGTACCGATACTGAATTGTCCTCATGAATTGTCACAACGATGTCTTGACAGTGACCCGCTAACGCTTCATCAATTGAGTTATCCACCACCTCAAAAACCATGTGGTGCAGACCGGTGCCATCATCCGTGTCGCCGATGTACATACCAGGACGCTTACGAACCGCATCCAGACCCTTTAGTACCTTAATACTCGATGAATCGTAATTTTCAGACATGAGTTATCTTCCGCTATATATTTTGCTCTATTGTGCCATGTTCCACATGGAACATCTTGCCATTTTCATCACGCATATCCGCAATTTGGCTATCAGTAATAGAACTTACAAAAACTTGCGCCCCCGTCTCTTTTAAGCAGTCAGCAAGACGCTTACGACGTTGGCTATCTAATTCAGATGCAAAGTCATCAATTAAGTAGATACATTGCTTGCCAGTCATTTCTGTTAGGTGTTGTCCTTGCGCTACGCGCAGTGCACAGACCATCAATTTTAACTGACCTCGTGAAAGCACGTCTTCGACAGGCGTACCATTCACTTTAATGCGCAAATCCGCTTTGTTGGGGCCACTAAAGGTGTACCCTAACGCCTGATCACGCTCAAAATTTTTCTCTAGTATCTCTTGGTAAGGCGTATCTTTATCCCAACCACGATAATACTTCAATTGGATGTCGAACTCGGGTAAAAACGCTTTGCAGATCTGCTCCGCTTTGACCTTCATTTGTTCAACGTAATCGGCTCGCCATTGACTGATACTCTCAGCCAAACGCGCCATCTCTTGATCCCAATAACTCAGCTCTCGATAGCTAGCTGCTGTTTTCAATAGAGCATTGCGCTGCTTGTTAAGACGTTTAAATCGCCCCCAAGCATCATAAAAAGCCGACTCGGTATGAAACACACCCCAGTCGATAAACGAACGACGATGTTTCGGCCCATCAGTCAATAAATCAAACCCTTCTGGGTGTATCAACTGTAAGGGTAAAACCTGCGCCAGCTGTGCGAGCTTTTGCCCAGACTGACCGCCTATTTTAACCTCTGTTGAGCCATCACGCTGCTTATTAATGCCAATTGGTAGCTCAAATTGATCCGAGTTCAAAAAACGTCCATGAACAAACAGCTCATTACAGTCATTTTGAATCACTCTTCCAGTCAAAGAGCTCTTAAATGAGCGACCATGACCAAGTAAGTAGATCGCTTCTAAGACACTGGTTTTGCCACTGCCGTTTGGTCCAATAAGAAAGTTAAAGCCTGCTGACAAGTTAATGTCACAGGCTTCAATGTTTCTAAACTGCTTTATTATAAGACGAGAGAGCGGCATGCTAGAGTCGGATTGGCATCACCACGTACATGGCACTGTCATCTTCCGAGTTTTCGATCAGCGCACTGGCATTGGCATCTGACATCGAAATTCTGACTTTTTCACAGCGCAGGGTATTCAACACATCCAATACATAGCTAACGTTGAAACCAATCTCAATCGGTTCCCCCTCAAAGCTGACATCAAGCATCTCTTCTGCTTCTTCCTGCTCTGGGTTATTGGCCGTAATGCGCATTTCGGTGTCAGCTAGGTTGACACGTACACCACGGAATTTTTCGTTAGAAAGAATCGCAGCGCGCGAAAAAGCTTGGCGTAACTCATCACAACCTGCTTCCAGTGTTTTGGTTGTCGTCTGTGGCATAACGCGACGGTAATCTGGGAATCGACCATCCACCAGCTTAGAGGTAAACACATAGTTGTTCACTTCAGCACGAACGTTAGAACTACCAATTTGCAGCACAACAGGTTGCTCTGGTGCATCGAGTAACTTAACCAGCTCTAATACACCTTTACGCGGCACAATGATTTGCTTCTGGGCGAAATCAGCACCAAGCTCGGTTTGAGATACCGCCATACGGTGGCCATCGGTCGCAACACTGCGTAGCGTTGTCCCGTCAATTTCAAACAGCATACCGTTGAGGTAATAACGAACATCTTGGTTCGCCATTGAGAATTGTGTCTTTTCCACTAAGCCACGTAACTCTGCTTGAGTCAGTGATACTTCCACTTCACTCTGCCAATCTTCAATGTTTGGAAAATCATTAGCAGGTAGAGTCGATAGTGAAAAACGGCTGCGCCCAGAACGAACCTGAACACGGTCGCCTTCTAAGACAAAGGTAATCACAGAGTCATCAGGCAAACCACGGCAAATATCTAAAAACTTACGTGAAGGGACGGTAATACTCCCCGCTTCGAATTCACCTTCGAGGTTAACACGGCTAATTAACTCGACCTCAAGGTCGGTTGCCGTCATTGAGAGTACGTTGTCTTCGACTTTAAGAAGTAAGTTACCAAGAATTGGTAAAGTTGGACGACCGCCCAGTGCTCCTGACACTTGCTGAAGTGGTTTAAGCAGGTGGCTACGCTCAATGGAAAATTTCATAGGATGCTCTTATCCGAATTCGTTATTGTTGCTCGATGCTTAGAATACTGTGAATCAAGAAATAGTGCGAATTAAGAAGATAGAGTACGAATCAGGTTCGAGTAATCTTCTTTAATGTCGTGGCTCTCTTCACGTAGCTGCTCAATCTTACGGCAAGCATGCAGTACCGTGGTATGGTCTCGACCACCAAACGCATCACCAATTTCAGGCAAGCTGTGGTTAGTCAGCTCTTTGGCTAATGCCATCGCTAGCTGACGTGGACGGGCTACTGAGCGAGAGCGGCGCTTAGACAACAGGTCAGCGACTTTAATCTTGTAGTATTCCGCCACTGTCTTTTGAATATTATCAATCGTCACCAACTTTTCTTGCAGGGCAAGTAGGTCACGCAGCGCTTCACGAACAAAGTCGATAGTAATTGGGCGGCCAGTAAAGTTCGCATTGGCGATAACACGGTTTAAAGCACCTTCCAGCTCACGAACATTGGAACGCAATCGCTTAGCAATAAAGAACGCGACTTCATCGGCAAGGTGAATCTGGTGATCTTCTGCTTTTTTCATCAAGATCGCGACGCGTGTTTCTAGCTCTGGTGGCTCGATCGCAACCGTTAGACCCCAACCAAAACGAGATTTAAGGCGATCTTCAACACCATTGATCTCTTTTGGATAACGGTCTGAAGTCAAGATGATCTGTTGGTTGCCTTCTAACAGAGCGTTGAAAGTATGGAAGAATTCTTCCTGCGAACGCTCTTTATTGGCAAAAAATTGAATATCATCGATAAGCAGCGCATCGACACTACGGTAGTAACGCTTGAACTCTTCGATCGCGTTGTTTTGCAGCGCTTTGACCATATCTTGCACAAAGCGCTCAGAGTGCATGTAGACAACTTTAGCATTTGGCTTGTTATCCACAATCGCATTACCTACAGCGTGCAGCAGGTGAGTTTTACCTAAACCTGTACCACCGTATAAGAATAGCGGATTGTATGCAGAGCCAGGGTTATCTGACACCTGACGAGCAGCCGCTAAGCCTAGTTGGTTCGATTTACCCTCAACAAAGTTGTTGAACTTGTGTTTTGGGTTCACATTCGAGCGATGGTTAATATCCGCAATGGCTTGCGCATCATCATCCCAAGTCTTATGAACTGGCTTTCTTGCCTGTAACTGCGCGGGAGCTGAAGATTCAGCAGCGACATCAGCAGGCGTACGCTTAGGCGCTGGCTTTGGCGCTGCAACTGGTCGGCTACCCACTTCAAAACGCAGACTTGGCATGTCATTGCCGCAATACTCTTGCAGCAGACGATTAATGCTGTTGAGGTACTTATCACGTACCCAGTCCAATACGAAACGGTTTGGGGCAAAAAGAGTGAGTGTATTGTCATTGAGCTCAGCTTGTAATGGACGAACCCACATACTGAATTCCGTTGCTGGTAGCTCTTCTTGAAGCTGTTGCAA